>CAVOTL010000001.1:0-409123 GCA_963699345.1 uncultured Acidimicrobiaceae bacterium
ACCCACTGGACGGTGAGAGCGCGGTTCAGCTCGGCCATCCGACGGACGAGCATGACGTAACGTTCCACGGCCGGGATCGGGCTGACCTTTCCGGCCGCGCCAGGCGTCCGGGGCGCGGACCGGCAGCTCAACTGTGACGTCGAGCACGCCCTGTGCCAGGCAGGCCCGATGACACCTGCCCGGCCCCGGCGAGCAGGCCCAGCGACGCGCGGTTGTCGGCCGCGACAAGCGTGCGCAGCCGGGTTACCTCCACTGGGCGCTGTTGCAGCAGTGCCGAGACGAGTGCGGCGCCGGCGCCGTGTCCCTGCCAGTCGTCGATGACGGTGACGGCAACGTCGGCACTGGCCGGATCGGCGGGATCCTGCATCAGATGGGCGACCCCGACCGGCCCCTCCTCGCCCTCTGGCGGCAGCACGATAAGCAAGAGCGCGATGTGACGCACCCCGTCAACGCTGTCGACTAGCAGCCGGATCATCGGGTCATTGAGCTCAGTAAAGCGCCGTCAGGAACCGGTGATTGGCGCGAATCCTGTGACAGGCGGCGGAATCCCTCGCGCAGCATCTCGGTATCGGTGGGCAGCAGGGGCCAGATCATCGCAGGGGTGCCGTCCCGCAGGAGGAACTCCCCGGGCAGCCCCGGTGACAGGCAGGGCCGCCGCAGCGGCTCCCGAGCCGGATGCCCGGGCCGCCGGGGTGCGGCCAGCGCCTGGCATCCAGCTCTGCCGGACCGCGGCCTCTGGGCTGGCCTGCTTACTCATGATTTCCATTCCCTTGATTGATTTGGTGCGTGCTACGGCCCGCACAATCAGGTTAACGTCCGGCCCCCTGGTTCTATTCGCCTTCGATCAACCTTACTCAGTTTGTTTACCTAAGGTGTTGGCAATGTCACCTATTTGTAAACTCTTTCATAAGGGTGCTGAAATTGTCCGGAAGCGTCCCTGACCTTTCCTTCTGTATGCTTGCGACCAGTCAGGTCGGCGCGTTTCGAGGTGATTCTTGTCACGCTCGTAGAAGCGCTGCGGTGATTTCCGTCACGCTCGTGAATCCGCATGATTTGCGTTGGCGTCGGCCGTACAGAAAGCAGGCTGGCGTTACTGCGCCGACCGGCATATGGGCGGAAAAGTAGCGGGCGGGAACCATCCCGCCGGGGCCTTCTTTAGCGCGCCGCGGGTTCGGTCGCGGACCACCCTGGGTGCCGCGGGCTACTGTTCATCCGGGTAGTTCCGCTGTCTGGCCGGGCCGCCCGCCTGGTCCGGCCCGGCCATCGGCCATGCCCGGTCGGGCGGGGGTTTTCACCGGCTGGAGCAGTGACGGGCGACAGCACCAGCCTAGCGTCAGGCGTAGGGGGCCGGAAGGACGCACAAGGAGGTACGCCATGCCAGGAAACCGCGCCGTCGCCTATCTGGGCCGGGGCACGTGGTAGTCCAGACGATCGACTACCCGAAGCTGGAGCTGCAGGACGGCCCGGGGGTCAACCCGGCGAACATCGGCCGGAAGATGCCCGCACGGGGTCATCCTCAAGGTCGTCTCCACCAACATCTGCGGCAGCGACCAGCACATGGTGCGCGGCCGCACCACCGCGCCCAAGGGCCTGGTGCTCGGCCACGAGATCACCGGCGAGGTCATCGAGGCCGGCGCGGACGTGGAGTTCATCAAGGTCGGCGACCTGGTCAGCGTGCCGTTCAACATCGCCTGCGGGCGCTGCCGCAACTGCAAGGAACGCAAGACCGGCATCTGCCTGAACGTGAACCCGACCGTCCCGGCTCGGCCTACGGCTACGTGGACATGGGCGGATGGGTCGGCGGCCAGGCCGAGTACGTCATGGTGCCCTACGCGGATTTCAACCTGCTGAAGTTCCCCGACAAGGACCAGGCCATGGCGAAGATCCGGGATCTCACCTGCTGTCCGACATCTTCCCGACCGGCTACCACGGCGCCGTCACCGCCGGGGTGGACCCGGGGTCGACGGTCTACATCGCGGGCGCGGGGCCGGTGGGCTGGCGTGCGCCGCACTCGGCGCAGCTGCTCGGCGCGGCCGTCGTCATCGTCGGCGACATGAATCCCGAGCGGCTCGCGCAGGCCAGAAGCTTCGGCTGCGAGACCGTCGACCTCTGCAAGGACGCCACGCTCGGCGAGCAGATCGAGCAGATCTCGGCGAGCCCGAGGTGGACTGCGGCGGTCGACTGCGTCGGCTTCGAGGCCAACGGCCACGGCGCGGCGCCGGACGAGAACGCCGGCCACCGTGCTCAATCGACATCATGACCGTCGCCCGGGCCGGCGCGCGCCTCGGCATCCCCGGCCTGTACGTGACCGGCGATCCGGGCGGCATCGACGAGAACGCCAAGATCGGGATCGCTCAGCATCCGCATCGGTCTGGGCTGGGCGAAGTCGCATGTCTTCACCACCGGCCAGTGCCCGGTGATGAAGTACAACCGCCAGCTCATGATGGCGATCCTGCACGACCGTGGCCACCTCGCCGGTGCGCGAGGATCGTCCGTCCCGGCTACATCGACGACGCCGCGCTGGCCGACGTCGTCGCCGGAGCGTCCGTGTTGGCCTATCCCTCCCGGTACGAAGGGTTCGGGTTCCCTCCGTTGCAGGCCATGGCCGCCGGGGTGCCGGTGGTGGCCACCGCCGCCGGCGCCGTCCCCGAGGTCGTCGGTGACGGCGCCTGGTTGGTGGACCCCGGCGACGGCGACGCGCTCTCGGCCCGCCTCTCGACCGCCCTCGAAGGAGGGACCGACGTCGACGACCTCATCGCCAGGGGTCGGACGCGTGCCCGGCAGTTCAGCTGGGAGGCGTGTGCGGCCGGACTGGTCGCCCTCTATCGGGACGCGGCGCGTGGTTCGAGGACCCACCGGTGAGCCACCGCCGGATCCTGCTCCTGGCGGAGCAGCTGCGCCGGTCGGCGGCCGGAGGCATCGGGACCTACGTCCTCGGCCTGCTCCAGGGTCTGGACGCGTTGGCCGCACTGGACCCGGCCGAGGCGCCCGAACTGGTCCTGACCGCCAGCCGGCCACCGTCGGGATCAGCTGGCGATCCCTTGGCCGCACTGGGTCATCCGTTGCGGACATCGGCCCTTCCCGGCCCGGTGCTGACCCGTCTGTGGGACCTGGGGATCCTACGGGCCCCGTCCGGCATCGACGTGGTGCACGCCGTCTCGCTCGCCACCCTCGAGCCCGGGCCCACCCCGCTGGTGGTGACGGTCCACGACCTTCTCTGGCGTCGCATCCCCGACGCCTATCCCCCCAGGGGGCGGCGGTGGCACGAGGGAGCGCTGCGCCGGGCGCTGCGCCGCGCCGACAGGTTCATCGTGCCGGCGGACGTGGTGGCGTCCGACCTGGCCGAGGCCGGTGCGTCGCCGGAGGACATCACGGTGATCCCGATGGGCTCCGACCACCTGCCACCACCCGACGTGCCGGGCGCACGGGCCGTCCTGTCCAGGCTCGGCATCGAAGGGCCGTTCCTGCTCTGTGTGGGGACCCTCGAACCCCGCAAGAACCTGGCCCGGCTGGTCGAGGCCTACCGGTCGATCCGTGACCAGCTACCCGAGTCGTGGCCCCTCGTCATGGTCGGACCGTCCGGATGGGGTGAGCAGGTGACCGCCGGGGAGGGGGTCGTGCTCGCCGGTTCGGTGTCCGCCGCCGAGTTGGCCGGTCTGTACGCCTTGGCCCGCCTCCTCGCCTACGTGCCCCTCATCGAGGGATTCGGCCTCCCGCCGGTCGAGGCCATGTCGGTCGGCACCCCCGTGGTGGCCAGTCCACTCCCCAGTACGGACGGCGCCGCCCTAGAGGTCGACCCGCACGACACGGCGTCGATCGCCGCCGGCCTCCTCCGGGTGGCCACCGACGAGGCGGTCCGACGGGACCTGGTGGTGAGAGGGACGGCCCGGGCGGACGCGCTGTCGTGGACGTCGATCGCCCGGATGCACCTCGACGTGTGGGACCAGGTGTGGCGACAGGACCGGGGGCGTCGATGAGCCCCGTTCCGTCGGAGGCCCGGGACCGGTTGCGGGTGGCGCTGGACGTCAGCGCCGTGCCCGAGCGACCGGTGGGGGCCGGTCACTACATCCTCCAGCTGGCGACCCACCTGTCGCCCCGTCCCGACATCGGGCTGGTGCTGTGCAGTCGCCGCGCCGATCGTGCGCGCTGGGCGCCGTTGGTGGGGCCGGACGACCTGGTGGCCACGGCCCCCGACCCCCGACCCCTGCGGCTGGTCTGGGAGCAGCTGCGCCTCGGACCTCTGGTGGGGGCGTCCGGGGCGGCCGTCCATCACGGGCCCCACTACACGATGCCGCGCCGGTGCCCGGTCCCCTCGGTGGTGACCGTGCACGACCTGAGCTTCTTCGACGCCCCCGAGTGGCACGAACGCTCGAAGGTGGCCCTGTTCAGGCGGGCCATCCGGAGGGCTGCCCGGGAGGCGGCCGTCGTGGTGTGCCCGAGCCGGGTGACGGCGGAGGGACTCCGCCACTGGTGCCGGGTGGACGCCGAGGTGGTGGTGGCTCCGCACGGGGTGGACTCGGCTCGCTTCCGGCCCGAGGAACCCGCGCCCGGAGCGGACGCCGCCCGGCTCACGGGGATCGACGCCCGACTCACCTCGGAGCGGCCCCTCGTGGTGTTCGTGGGGACCCTCGAGCCGCGCAAGGACGTCCCCACCCTGGTGCGGGCCTTCTCGGCGATCGCCGGCCGACAGCCCGACGCCCTGCTCGTCCTGGCCGGGGGGCGGGGGTGGGGAGCCGACGCCGTCGACGCCGCGGTCGAGGAGTCAGGACTGGGTCAGCGGATCGTCCGGACCGGTTACGTGGAGGACGCCGTCATACCGGCGCTCCTGCGGGCGGCCGCGGTCGTGGTCTACCCGTCCCTGTACGAGGGCTTCGGGCTCCCGGCGCTGGAGGCCCTCGCCTGTGGTGCGCCCCTGGTGACGACCAGCGGCACGGCGATGGAGGAGGTGGCGGGTCCGAGTGCCCTGCTGGTGCCGCCCGGGCAGGTGGGACCACTGGCGGAGGTGCTCGACGACGTGCTCGGCGGCCGGGGCGACGACCGGGCCGCGTCCGAGCGCCGGTCCCGGGGCTTCGCGATCGCCTCGTCGCACACCTGGGAGTCCAGCGCCGACCACCACGTCGCCGCCTACCGTGCGGCGGTGGAGCGGGTCGGCTGAAGCCGCCGGTCCCGGCGGGGTGTCCGGCCGGCACGGCACCCGGTGCCCGGTGGCACGGGGACCGAACGCGCTCGGCCGGTCCGTCCAGACACTAGGGTGCCCGTCGTGCGCTCCCTGATCACCGGCGGCCGTGGCTTCGTGGGCACCTGGCTCGCCGACCACCTCCGTAGCTCCGGCGACGAGGTCGTCCAGATCGATCAGGAGGTCGAGATCACCGACCCCGGGGCGCTCCTGGCGGCGGTGCGGGACGCCGCCCCTGACGCCATCTACCACCTGGCGGCGATGACCCATGTGGGGCAGTCGTGGGACGAGCCGCTCCGGGTGCTCGAGGTGAACGTGCTCGGCACCGGAGCCCTGCTGGCCGCGGCGCGCGAGTGCGGCACCGAGCCCCGGATCCTCGTGACCAGTTCCGCGGAGGTCTACGGAGCGGTGACCGACCCGGCGCAGCTGCCGTTGACCGAGCAGTCCCCCACCGCCCCGCTGTCCCCGTACGCGGCCTCGAAGCTGGCCGCCGAGGCGCTGTGTTCACAGGCATGGCTGGGCAACGGCCAACAGGTGATCATGGTGCGACCCTTCAACCACATCGGGCCGGGGCAGTCCCCCAACTTCGCGGTGGCGGCCCTGGCCAAGCGCATCGTCGACGCCGAGCGCTCGGGGGCGGGGGAGATCCCCGTGGGCAACCTCACGGCCCGCCGTGACTTCACCGACGTCCGCGACGTCGTGCGCTCCTACCGGCTGCTCATCGAGTCCGGGGACCCCGGTGTCGTCTACAACGTGTGCTCCGGTCGTGACGTGGCCATCCAGGACATCGCCGACCGGTTGCTCGCCCAGGCCGGCAGCTCGGTGCGACTCGTGCAGGACCCGTCGCTGATGCGACCCATCGAGGTCCCCGTCCTGCGCGGCGACCCCGGGCGCCTGCAGGCGGCGACCGGATGGAAGCCCGAGCTACCGCTCGACCAGACGCTGGCCGACGTCCTGGCCCACTGGCGGAGCGCCTCGGCCTGACCCCCCCGCTGCTCCCGCTGACCGGGGGCGGCGCGATCCGCCCGGACGACGCGGAGAACGGCCCGCCGGGGTGGCAGGCCGTTCTCTCGGGGGACCTCGGGGGTGGCGGGTCCCGGATGACCGGGCCTCAGGGGCTCACCGGTCGTGCCGCCGTGCGGTGGGGGGTGCCGCCCGGCGACCGGATGTGCCGCTCAGGCGGCGGTGGTGGGCCGCAGGTTGCGGATCTGCGTCCGTGCGTCCCGGGCCTGCTCGTGCGCCTGCTTGGCGATGTCCCGGGCCTGGGGGGGCAGCCGGTCCTCGAAGGGGGCGAACACGGCCTCGACCCGCTCGATGAGCTCCTCGGCCCGGTCCATGAGCTCGTCGACCTTGGCGTCCACGTGCTTGACGGCTCCGGTGAGGTCCTCGCGGACGTTCGCCACCCGATCGGAGAGATCGGACGACGGGTCGTGCAGCTTCTGCATGAGCTCATGGCGCTGGACCTGGGCCCGCTGGATGCCGAGGACTCCCGCGCCGATGACGACGTAGGTGGCGTCCTTGGCCACATTGGCGATGTCCTTGGCGGCCTTGGTGATGTCGGTGCTGATGTCGGGCATGGTGTGCTTCCTCCTGCTCGGTTCGGTTGAGGGTGTCACGTTCACGTCGCACGGCGGCCGGATCCTGGCTCCAGGAGCCTGTCGCGGTGCTCGCATGCAAGTGTATGCCCAATGATAAACATTTGCAAGCACCCCGCGAGCACCGAGCGGTCCCCGCCGCACGGGCCGGGGCCGGGTCGGCCGTCACGAAGGCTCGGAAAAACCCACGTGTACCCCCCCGGGGCCCGATAGCCTCTGACCCCTGATGGAAACACTGGCCCCGCCGGTTGTCGCCGTCGTCGTCGCCCACGATCCCGGTCCGTGGTTCGCTGAGACGCTGGCCTCGATCGCCTCACAGGACTATGCGGAGTTGTCGGTGCTGGTCATGGACACGGGCCTGTCCGAGGACCTTCCGGAGCGGGTGGCCGAGATCCTGCCGTCGGCCTACGTGCGCCGATTCGACTCGAACCGGGGGTTCGGTGCCACCGTCAACGAGGTGCGCACCATGGTCGACGGGGCCGCCTACTACCTCCTGTGCCACGACGACGTGGCGCTGGCTCCCGACGCCGTCCACCTCCTGGTCGAGGAGGCGTTCCGCTCCAACGCCGGGATCGTGTCACCCAAGGTCGTGAGCTGGGACGATCCCAACCTCCTGGTGCACGTGGGCATGGGGGTCGACAAGGGGGGGTCGGTGGTGGAGCGGGTCCAGCCCCACGAGATCGACCACGGCCAACACGACGCCGTGCGGGACGTGTTCGTGGCCCCGGGAGGGGTCACGCTCGTCCGGGCGGACCTGTTCGACGAGCTCGGCGGCTACGACCCCACGATCGTGGCGATGGGGGAGGACCTCGATCTGTGCTGGCGGGCCCAGGTGGTCGGGGCCCGCATCATCGTGGCGCCCGATGCCCGGGTGCGGCACCTCGAGGAGCTGGCCTCGGGGGACCGTTCCCTGGAACCGTCCTTGCTGGCTGCGGCCCGGGCGGCGACCGTCGCCGCCCTGGCCGACGTGGACCGGGCGAAGGGCGCCGGTCGGAAGGGCGAGCCGGAGGCGGCCGCCGTCACCTCTGGCCGTGACGGTCCGGACGGGCCCGCTCCCGGGGCGTCCGGGGCCGCCGCGCCGACCGACGACCCGGCGTCGACGGCGGCCCCTGCGCCGAGCGAACCGACCGGGGCGTCGCCTGGGCACGGTGACAGCGGCGCGTCGCCGGTCGACGGCTCCGGCGGCCCCGCTGGACCCCCTGACGCGGCCACCGAGCCCACCGCCGATGATCCGAGACGTCCGGTCACCCTCCAGGAGCTGCAACGCCGACACGAGCTCCTGGCCGTGTTCACCTGCTACTCGCGCAGTCACCTCCTGCGGGTCGTTCCCCAGGTGTTCCTCCTGGCGGTGGGCGAGGTGCTGGTGGCCGAACTGGCGGGTAACCGGACGCGGGCCCGGGCCGTGGTCCGGGCCTGGCGGTGGAACCTGGGCCGCCTGTCGGTGACCCGGGCGCGCCGATCCGAGCTGCAGGCCCGGCGTCGTCTCGGTGACAAGGAGATCCGCCTGCTGCAGGTGCGGGGGAGCGCCCGCCTGTCGGCGTACGGGCGCCGCGTGTTCCAGCACGGCTTCCACGGGGCCCACGCCGACGAATTGGCGGCGGCGGCGGCGGCCTCGGCCGAAACCTACGGAGGCCCGGACGAAGGCCTGACGCTAGAACCGGGCGCCGAAGCCACCGAGGCGGGGCGGGTCTCCACCCAGGTACGGATCGCCGTGTGGCTGACCGCCGCCCTCCTGGTGGTCATCGGGTCCCGGGGGGTGCTGTCGGGGCGTCTCCCCGCGGTGGGCCAGTTCACCCCGTTCCCGTCGTGGTCGTCGACCTTCTCCCAGTTCTTCGCCGGCTGGCACCCGTCCGGTGTCGGCACGACGGCACCGGCTGCCCCCGGCCTGGCGATCGCCGCGGTGCTGGGGACCGTCCTGGCCGGATCGATGGGGCTGGCCCAGAAGGTGCTGATCTTCGGATGCCTCCCCCTCGGCGCGTGGGGAACCGTCCGGCTGTTGCGGCCGTTCGGATCCCAGCGTGCCGCCCTGGTGGGTGGACTGGCGTACCTCGCCATGCCCCTGGCCTACAACGGATTGGCCCTCGGCCGATGGGGCGCGCTGGTCGTCTACGCCGGCGCCCCCTTCGCCCTGGCCGTCCTGGCCCGGTCCACCGGACTGGAGCCGTTCGTCCGGACGGTGGAGGTTCCGGGCGCCACCCCGACCGGCGAGTCGCCGGAGATTCCATCGGAGTCCGGGGGCGCCTGGGCCTCGCGCCACGGTCTGCTGGGTGGATCGCTCGCTCTGGGCGTGCTGGAGGCGGTGCTGATCTCGTTCGTCCCCGCCGCGGCCATCGTGGTGATCCTGGTGGCCGTGGCCCTCGTCGTCTCGTCACTGCTGTTCGGGGACGGGCGATCGACGGTCCGGTCGCTGCGCCTGGCCCTGGGATCGACGGTGGTCGCTCTGGTGATCTGTCTCCCGTGGGTCATCGGGGTGCTCGCCTCGGGACGGGGGATGCTCTCGGTCTTCGGGCTCCAGACCCCGGCCTCGGGTGCGGCCACCTGGAGCCAGCTCCTCCGGTTCGCCACCGGTCCGATCGGTGGGTCGCCCCTGACCTGGGGCTTCCTCATCGCGGCGGCGGCACCGCTGTTGCTCGCCCGGGGGGTCCGGTTCCGCTGGGCGGCCCGGTTCTGGGCGGTGGCCCTGCTCCTGTGGGTGCTGGCGTGGGTGATCGGCCGGGGGTGGACCGGCGGTCTGGCCATCGACCCCCTGGTGCTGCTCGGACCCGCGGCGGTGGCCACTGCGGCGTCGATCGGACTGGGGGTGGCGGCCTTCGAGCGGGATCTCCCCAAGGCCGAGTTCGGCTGGCGTCAGCTGGTCACGGTGGTGGGGGTCCTCGCCGTCTGCGTGGCCTCCCTCCCGACCCTCATCTCGGCCCTGCCGGGCCGCTGGGACCTGCCCACCAACGACTTCGGCCAGTCCGTGGCGTGGATGCGGACCCGGACGGCCGCCGGGGCCTTCCGGGTCCTGTGGGTGGCAGACCCGCGCAGCCTCAACCAGGGAGGGTGGAACGCCGGGGACGGACTGGCCTACGCCACCTCCGAGGACGGCCCCCCGGACGCCCGCTGGCTGTGGAATGGGACGGGGGCCGGTCCGGCGGCCGACCTCGGGACGGCCATCGACCTGGCCCGCCAGGGTCGGACCGACCGGCTGGGCTATCTGATCGCTCCGGCCGGTGTCCGCTACGTGGTGGTGTTGACGTCGATCGCCCCCGAGATCTCCGGACAACAGACCCCGACCCGTTACCCGGTCCCCGCGGACCTGCTGCCGGCGCTCGACTCGCAGCTCGACCTCCAACCGGTGCTCTCCGGTACGGGCATCACCGTGTTCGCCAATGCCGCCTGGGTGCCGCAGCGGGCGGAGGTCACCGGGCGCCCGGGCGCGGCCACCACCCTGCGATCGCCACTGGGTTCCGCTCCGGGGACCCCGGTGGTGCCGGGGGCCCACCCCGTGCTCCCGGGGGCGTCCGCCTCCCGGTCCTTCCAGGGCCCGTTGACGGCCGGCACCGTCTTCTCCTCCGTGGCTCCGGCGGGCGACTGGAAACTGACCCTCGCCTCGGGCCGTCCGTCGCCGGCATCACCGTCGTTCGGCTGGGCCGCCCGGTACGCCGTACCGACGGCCACCTCGGGCACCCTGCACTTCGACGGCGGACCGCTGCCCCTCCTGGCCGGGGTCTTCTCGGTGCTGGTGTGGGGTCTCGCGGTGGCGGCGCTGGTCGATCGGCGACGGCTCCGACGGGAGTGGGAGCGGGTGGGCCGACCCCGGACCTGGTCACCGGGTCGCACGCGGTCCTCCGAGGAGTTCGACGACGTCTGGACGACCGACGAGGAGGTCCATCCATGACCGGACCCGGCGACCGTGACCCGGGGTCCGACGCCGCCGCCCCGTCGGGTCCGACCCGACCCGGCGACGACGCCGCGCCGGCCACACCGGCCGGCCCGGTCGTGGTGTCGCGCATCGCCCGGAGGCGGAGGGCGCAGCGGCCGGTGGCGGGACGGACGGCGGCGCTGGTGGTGGCCGCCGTGGTGGTGGTGGGCGTCGGGATCCTGTCGCTCGCCCTGCCGGCCCCGACGCCCCCTCCGCCCCCGTCGTTCGGGGACGGCGTGCAGGTGGCGCCCGCCGACGCCCAGCTCTCGTCACTCTTCTGCGCGAGCGGTGCCGGGGTGGATGCCGGGGCCGGTGCCACCGACACCGTCGTCCTCACCAACACGACCCCGAGCGTCGTCCACGGCGTGATGACGGTGGTCGACGTCGCGGGGCCGACGAGCGTTCGCCGAAACGTGGTGGTCCCGGCCCGGGGCACCGCCGATCTGGTGCCGGCGAGCGGGCTGCCGGCCGGTGACACGGCGGCCACGTTCTCCTTCGCCGCCGGCGGCGTGACGGGGACGATGGTGATCGGCGGACCCGGCGGGTGGAGTACCGCGCCGTGTGCCTCCGCCGTCGCCCCCCAGTGGGACTTCGCCGGCGGCTCGACGGCGAGCGGGCTCCTCGACCTGTCCCTCTACAACCCGACCGCGGCCCAGGCCGTCGTCGACGTCAGCTTCCTCACCCCGTCCGGCTCCCTGCTGGCACCCCAGGCCTACCAGGGCATCACCCTGGCTCCCGGCCAGCTGGTGGTGGCCGAACTCGGGAACTACGTCCAGAACCAGTCGGAGGTGGCGACCCTGGTGCAGTCCTCCTCCGGCGACGTGGTGGCCACGGAGCTCGACAAGCTGGCCGTCCCGACCGGCACCGGCCTGGCCCTGATGGCCGGGACGCCGGAACCTGCCACCACGTGGCGGTTCGCCCAGACGACGGCGGTCCAGGGCGGCAACGTCGTCCTGGTCGTCGCCAATCCGGGACAGTCGCCGGTCACGGCCGACGTCTCGGTGGGCCTGTCCGCCGCGACGGTGACGCCCCACCAGCTGGTCGTCGCCCCCCTGGGCGTGGCGACCCTCACCGTCTCCGCCGTCGCCGGCTGGCCGCTCGGCTCGCCCTATTCGCTCACGATCAGCGCGTCGTCGCCGATCATCGTGGGGAGGAGTGTGGCCGCCCCGTCGGGCACGGCGTCACCCCAGGCCGGGCTCACCCGGGGAACGACGGTGAAGGCCACGTCCTGGCTGGTGGTGGGACCCGGTTCACCCGGCAATCCGCTGGTGGCCGGCGCCACGATCCGGTCACTGGCGGTGGCGGACCCGGAGTCGACACCCGTGGAGGTGACGGTGGTGCCGCTGGCCGGCGGCCGCCCCGTCGCCCAGGCGCGGGTGACGGGCGACGGTGTGGTCGTGTTCGGAGCGGCCGCGGTGGGAGGCCTGCATCCACTGGTGGTGGAGGCGTCCGGCCCGGTGGTGGTCGAGGGTGACGTGGGGCCGTCCGGGGCACCCGGGGTGAACTCGAGCTCGGCCTTCCCCCTCGGCGGCTGAGCCGGCGCCTCCGGGTGATCGGTCGCCCTGTCGGAGGACCGGCGGTCAGCGACCGGCGGTCAGCGCGAAGCCGTCAGCGCGAAGCAGGAGGTGGCGGTGGTGGCCACGGAGCCTGCTTGGCGGGCCACGGTGCCTGCGTCGGCGGCCACGGGGCCGCCGGGGGCAGCGACCCGTTGCCGGCGGAGGGAGCCGGGGGCGGGACGTTGTCGGCCGCTCCGACCTCGGGGACACTGGCGTTGTTGTTCGACGTTCCGGCGGGCCCGACCGGCTGGGCCGTGCCGTTCCCGTTCCCGGTCTCCGACGAGGGCACCGGAGCCGGAGCGGGGGGCGGCTGATCGGACGTCGCGCCCGTGGCGTCGGCGGGCGGCCCGTCGGCGTCACCGGCACCGGTGGGGCCGTGCTGGCTCGCCACGAAGATCGGCGGCACGGTCTTCACGCCGGCGGCGTGCACCGGCCGACCGTAGGCCGTGTCGACGAGGCGCCCCACCGTCTCGCCGTCGATCGTCTCCTCGTCGAGCAGCGCCCGGGCGACGGCGTCGAGGCCACCCCGGTGACGCGCCAGCACCTCGAGGGCCCGCTGTTCCTGGGCCCGCAGGATCTGCTCCACCTCGTCGTCGATGATCTGGCTGGTGTGCTCCGAGTAGTCGCGGGTGTGCATGAGGTCCTCGCCCAGGAACACCTGACCCTGGGAGCCCCAGGCCATGGGTCCGATCTTGTCGCTCATGCCCCACTCGCGGACCATCTTGCGGGCGAGTTCGGTATTGCCGACCAGGTCGTTGGCGGCGCCGGTGGAGAGGTCGCCGTACACGAGGAGCTCGGCCGCCCGGCCACCCATGCGCACGGCGAGGGAGTCCTCGATGTGCTGGCGGGGATGGATGTGCCGTTCCTCCATGGGGAGCTGCATGGTGACGCCGAGGGCCATGCCGGTCGGCAGGATGGTGACCTTGTGGACCGGATCGGCGTCGGGAAGGACGTAGGCGAGCACGGCGTGGCCGCCCTCGTGGAAGGCGACGCGCTCCTTCTCGGCGTTCGACAGGACCAGGCTCTCCCGGCGCTGTCCCATGAGCACCCGGTCACGGGACGCCTCGAAGTCCTCGTTCTGGATGACCTGGGAGCCCCGGCGGACGGCATGGAGGGCGGCTTCGTTGACCAGGTTGGCCAGGTCGGCACCGCTCATGCCGGGCGTGCCGCGGGCCACCTTGCCGAGGTCGACGGTCGGATCGACCCGCTTGTCCTTGCAGTGGACCTGGAGGATGGGCAGGCGCTCGTCCAGGTCGGGCAGGGGGACGACGATCTGTCGGTCGAACCGTCCCGGCCGCAGGATGGCGGCGTCGAGGATGTCCGGCCGGTTGGTGGCGGCCATCACGACGATGCCCTCGGTGGGATCGAAGCCGTCCATCTCCGACAGCATCTGGTTGAGGGTCTGCTCACGCTCGTCGTGCCCGCCCCCGAGCCCGGCCCCGCGCTTGCGCCCGATGGAGTCGATCTCGTCGATGAAGACGATGGCCGGAGCCTGCTTTCGGGCGGTGGCGAACAGGTCACGGACCCGGCTGGCGCCGACGCCGACGAACATCTCCATGAAGTCCGAGCCGCTCACCGACATGAACGGGACCCCGGCCTCGCCGGCCACCGCCCGGGCCAACAGCGTCTTGCCGGTACCCGGAGGTCCGACGAGCAGGATCCCCTTGGGGATGCGCGCGCCGATCTCCTTGAACCGGGCCGGTGTCTTCAGGAAGTCCACGACTTCACTGATCTCGAGTTTCACCCCGTCGTAGCCGGCCACGTCGTCGAACGTGGTGGAGGGACGTTCGGTCGAGTAGAGCTTGGCCTTCGACCGGCCGATCGACATGATGCTCCCCATCTGCCCCTGGGCCCTCCTGCTGATGAAGTAGAAGATCCCGAGGATGATGGCGAAGGGGATCAGGTACCAGATGATCGAGACGAGCGGGTTCTGGGTCGTCGTCACCAACTTGTAGTTGACGCCGAGCGGCTTGAGGGCGGCGAGCTCCGAGTCCGTGACCGGGTTGGGGCCGTTCGCCGAGTACTTGGTGCCGTCGGTGAGCGTCCCGGTGATGATTCCGGTCGACTGGTCGACCGTGGCGGTCGAGACCTGCTTGTCCGACACCTTCGTGAGGAACGTGTTGTAGGTGATCTGGGAGGTGTTGGCCTTCTGGACCAGGCTCGGGACGATCAGCACGGCCACGATGACCACCAGCAGGACCACGAAGAGGATGATGCGGTTCTTGTTCTGCCCGGCCGGGGACTGCCCCGGTTCGCTCGGGGACGGTCCGCTGGGTACGTTCGGATTGGGCGGGGTCACCTCTTCATGCTACGCGCCACCGGGTGCGGTCGGCGCATCGCCCCGACCGTGCCTGCTCCCCCGGCACGGGGTGCGGTCGGTATCGTGGGGGAGTGAGCGACCGGCCCGAACAGGCGGTGAATGCCGCGGGACCGGGCGCACCACCCTCCACCACGCACGACCACGGGACGGGCGCCGACCCGGGAACGTCCTGGTACGGGGTCCGCGACGTGTCGCTCGGGCGGCAGCTCGACGGGGGTGCGGTACCCGTCGACCGTCCGGCGGCGGGGATGTGGCTGCTCTACGCGGCGCTCGGGTTCCTCGGCGGTCAGCTGCTCGCCGCGCTGCTGGCGGGGGCCGCCGCCGCCGTCGCCGGTCAATATCACCAGCTCGCGGCGCTGTCCAAGCTCGCCGAACCTCCCACCTGGTTCGTGATGTCCACGCTGCTCGGGCTGTGGGGTGGCTTCCTCGGCGCAGGGGTGCTGGCCAGTCGATTGCGGGGGACCTCGCACCTCGTCGCCGACCTCGGGCTCCGGTTCCGCTGGATCGACGTGCTCGGGATCCCGATCGGAGTCCTCGGCCAGTACCTGGTGGCGCTGATGTACGTCCCCATCAAGCCCCACGTCCACGACTTCAGCCAACGCTTTTCGGCACCGGCCCAGCGGCTCACCGGAGGATCCCACGGCTCCGGGTACGCCGTGATCGTGCTCGCCACCGTGGTGGGCGCCCCCTTCTTCGAGGAGCTGTTCTTCCGGGGTGTGCTGCTGCGCTCCTTCGCCCGCCTCTTCGGTCGATTCGGCGGTTGGGTCGGACCTTGCCTGGCGGTGCTGGTCAGCGGGGTGCTGTTCGGTCTGGCCCACGCCGAGTCGCTCCAGCTGCTCGGCCTCGCCACCTTCGGCGTGATCCTGGGAGCCGTCTCGTACCGGACGGGCCGGCTCGGCATGAACATCGTGGCCCACGCCTCGTTCAACGCCCTGGCGCTCGCCGCGGTGGTCTTTCCCGCGCTGATGGGCGCGCGGGGACTGGTCTGACGTGACCACCGGGGACTACGGGCACGGCGATCCGGGGGGAGGCACGGCCGCCGACGGGGTGACCGTGGCCGAGGTGCCCGTGGACCGGTCGGCCGACGCGGGCGGACCCTCGCCGGCGCCGCCGGCCGATGCTTCGCCGGGGCGCGGGGCGCCTCGACGGTCCCCCTGGTGGGTGCGCCTGACCCGTCACACGGCGTGGCCGCAGTGGTCCAGCGCCATCGCCATCGTCGGGGTGATGGTGGTGGTGCTCCTCCAGATGCACCCCGACCTGTTGTTCCTCAACACCACGACGGCCGGCGGGGACACCGGCGCCCACGTCGCCCTCCCGAAGTTCCTCGAGTCGAACCTGTTGACCCACGGGCGGCTCACCGGGTGGGATCCGGGCTGGTACGACGGCTTTCCCCTCTACACCTTCTACTTCCCCCTGCCCGGGCTGGTCACCGTCCTGTTCAACGTGGTGTTCAGCTACGACATCGCCTTCAAGCTGGTGACGATCCTGGGGAGCCTGCTCCTCCCCGTCTGCGCCTGGGCCTTCGGCCGCATGGCCGGTCTGCGTGACCCGGGACCCGGATGCCTGGCGGCCGCCACGCTGCCGTTCCTCTTCGAGCCCAGCTTCACCATCTACGGCGGGAACCTGCTGTCGACGTTGGCCGGGGAGTTCTCGTACTCCCTCAGCCTCTCGCTGTCGCTCCTCTTCCTCGGGGTCTGCGCCGCGGGCCTGCGGACCGGCCGCCACCGCGCGCTGGCGGCCGTCCTCTTCGCCGCCACCCTCCTGTGCCACCTGATCCCGGCCCTGTTCGCCGTGGCCGGTGCCGTGGTGTGGCTGCTCCTCGACGCCGACATCCCGCGGATGGTGTCCGGCGGGGTGCGGGCCGCGGCCGCCGGCCGCCGCTGGGTGCGCCGCCTGGCCTGGTCCGTGGTGGCCGGTGCCGTCGGGTTCGGCCTGGCGGCGTGGTGGCTCCTACCCTTCGTGGCCGAGCAGCCGTACACCACCAACATGGGCTACACCAAGGTCTTCGGCTACCCCCATCTGCTCTTCCCGGGGTCCGCCCGCTGGGTGCTGATCGCCGATCTGGTGGGCGTGGTGGCCATGGTGGTCCGCCGCAACCGGGTGGCCCTGTTCCTCGTGGTGATGGGTGGGGTCTCGGCCGCGGCGATGATCGCCGACCCGGCGTCCAAGCTCTACGACGTCCGGTTCCTGCCGCTGTGGTTCCTGTGCATGTACCTGCTCGCGGGGTACGCGGTGGCCGAGGTGGTCTCCGGGGTCGCCCGCTGGTGGCGCCGTCGTCAGCTCAACGTGTGGGTGCGTGCCGCCCGCCGGAGTCTGGCCCGGGTCGACCTGGACTCCTGGTCACCGGGCAGCCGGGTGACGCGCTTCCGGCGACCCGTGCCCCCGGCCGTGGCCGCCGGAGCGGTGGTGGGGCCGCTGGTGGCCCTGGCCGCCGCATGCCTGGCGGTGGTGCCCCCGCTGGTGCTGCCGTCGACGACGCTGGCCAAGATCGGCGTGACCGTCGGGGCCAACCAGCCCAGTGCGTGGGCGGCGTGGAACTACTCGGGGTACGAGGACAAGCCCGACTACCCCGAGTTCCACGCCGTGATCCAGATGATGGCCAACGTGGGCGCCGAGCAGGGGTGCGGACGGGCCATGTGGGAGTACGACCCCTCGCTCAACCGGTTCGGCACCACCGAATCGCTGATGCTCCTGCCGTATTTCACCAACGGATGCATCGACTCGCAGGAGGGGCTGCTCTTCGAATCGTCCACCACCACCCCGTTCCACTTCATCGACCAGAACGAGCTGTCGCCCAATCCGTCGAACGCGGTGGTCGGCCTTCCCTACGGTGGACTCGACATCCCTCTGGGCATCCAACATCTCCAACAGCTCGGGGTCCGCTACCTCCTCACGTCCTCCACCACCGTCCAGAGCGCGGTGGCCGCCGATCCCGCCGCCACCCTCGTCGGCCGGACCGGACCCTGGAGCACCACCTACAACGGTGAGGCCCTCGACACCACCTGGAAGGTGTACCGGATCGCCGACACGCAGCTGGTGGTCCCCCTGACGAACCGGCCGGTCGTCTGGAACGGCGTGGGCGCCGCCCAGTCCAGCTGGTTGGCGCCGGCCGTCGACTGGTACGACCATCCTTCTCGGTGGGACGTCGTGCCGACGGCAGGCGGCCCCACCGAGTGGCGGCGCGTGCCGATCGGGGATTCGACGGTCGCCGCGGTGCGGGAGCCGACCACCGTCGTCTCCGACGTGCGCCAGTCCGACTCGTCGATCAGCTTCCACGTGAGTCGGACAGGGGTGCCCGTCGAGGTGCGCACCTCGTACTTCCCCAACTGGCACGCCAGTGGGGCCGACGGACCGTGGCGCTCGGCCCCGAATCTGATGGTGGTACTCCCTACGGCGCACGACGTGACGCTCACGTACGGCAACGTGCCGGCCGACTACGTCGGGCAGGTGCTGACCCTGCTGGCCCTGGTGGCGTGCGTGGTGCTGGCCGTGGTGGGGCGCCGCACCGGCCGGGCCCGTCGGGAGCGCCGGGCCGCCGGGGCCACCCGATGACCTACCCGCTCGGCATGTTCCCGCTGTCCACCGTGCTCTTCCCCGAGGCGGGCCTGCCGCTCCACGTGTTCGAGGAGCGCTACCGGTCCCTCATGGCCCGCTGCCTCGAGGCCGACGGGGAGTTTGGCGTGGTGCTCATCGCCCGGGGTCCGGAGGTCGGCGGGGGTGATCAGCGGGTCGACGTCGGCACCGTCGCCCGCATCGCCAACGTGGCCGAGCTCGACGACGGTCGGATGCTGGTGGTGGCCACCGGGGTGCGCCGGGTCCGCGTGGAGGAATGGCTGCCCGACGACCCGTACCCGCAGGCGGTGGTCGCCGACCTTCCCGACCGCTCGTGCGCCTGCCGGGACGACGTGCTGGCGGGGGCGGAGGGGTCGCTCCGTCGCCTGCGGTCGCTGCTGTCGGAGCTGGGGGACGTTCCCGCCCTGCCCCATCGGCTGCGGATCAGCGGCGACGCCGAAGAGGTGGGTTGGCAGCTCTGCGACATGGCGCCCCTCGTCTCCCTCGACCTCCAGCGGCTACTGGTCGCCGACGACCTCGAGTCCCGCATGCGGCTCCTCGTGGAGCTGTGCGACGCCATGGCCGGCGACGTGGTCGGGCTGCTCTCGGGCGAGGGTTCGGCCTAGCCGCCACCTCCGGGAGCGATGCCCCGGCCCTCCGTGCCTCAGGGCACCTCGCGCTGGACCAGGAACTCGGTGATCCCGTCGGCCAGGCCCTGGGCGGCCCGCTGGCGCCAGGCCGGCGACTCGACCAGGGCCGAGTCGGCGGCGTTCTGCAGGTTGGCGCACTCGATCAGGACCTTGGGGACGGTGGAGAGGTTGAGGCCGCCGAGGTCGTCGCGTGGGTCGATGCCGTCCCGGCCGGCGTAGTCCGAGACCCCTTCCCCGGTGTCGGCGCCGAAGCGGTCGCGGATGTCGTCGCCGAGCTGGTCGGAGGGCGCCACGATGGCGACGTTGTCGGAGATGGAGCTGACGACCGGCAACGGGACGTCCACCGCATAGCCCCGGCCGGAGGAGGGCCCGCCGTCGCCGTGGATGGAGACAGCGGCGTCGGAGCCGGCCTGGTTGCCGATGGCGGCCCGCACGTTGACGCACGGGCCCACCCCCGTGTCGGTGGTGCGGGTGAGGACCACGGTGGCGCCACCGGCCGTGAGGATGCCGGCCAGCCGCATGGCCACGTCGAAGTTGAACGCGTGCTCGGGATAGCCGTTGACGTCGACGGTGCCGGCGGTGTCGCACGGTTCGGTGAAGCCGCCGCCGTCGATGGGTCGGTCGATGAACGCCGGGTCGGATCCGTTGCCCCCGTCGTGCCCCGGATCGATGGTGACCACTTCGCCGACCAACGGCGGGACGCTGACGGTGCCCAGGAACGCGGCACCTCCGAAGGCGTAGACACCGCCGTCGGTCGCCACCACGCGGTAGCCGGGCCCGTCGCTGTCGATCGAGACCGCCGCCCGGGCCAGGAGGCCGACCGCCGAGCCGGCGAACGGTGCGTCGTAGCAGAACACCCCGCCGTCCGCCGCCACCAGGCGGTAGCCCCCGGTGGCCGCATCCGGGGCCATCCCGACCACGGGCGACGCCAGCGGGATGCCTCCGGCCGAGCCGCGGAACGGTGCGTCGCCGAAGGCGAACACCCCGCCGTCCGAGGCGACCAACCAGTAGCCCCGGCCGTCGGTCGTGGGGGCCATGCCGACGATCGGCCGGTTGAGGGCCTGTCCACCCATCGATCCGTAGAACCCGGCGTCGCCGAAGGAGAAGATCCCGCCGTCCGAGGCGACCAGCCAGTACCCCCGGCCGTCGGGCGTGGCGGCCATACCGACCACCGGCGCATTGAGGGGCTTCCCGCCCATCGATCCGTAGAAGCCGGCGTCGCCGTAGGAGAAGACGCCCCCGTCGGAGGCGACGAGGCGGTAGCCCAGACCGTCGGAGGTCGGGGCCATGCCGACCACGGGACGGACCAGGGTGAGGTTCCCGGCGGAACCCACGAAGGGCGCCCCGAAGGCGAAGACGCCGCCGTCACTGGCGGTGAGCCAGTACCCGTGCCCGAGGGGGTCCGACGCCGAGGCGACGACGAGATGACCGCTGAGGACGGCGTGGGGCACGGCCGTCCGGTCCGACGGGGCGGTGACGGGGGGCGATGCCGCCGGCGACGCGGGGGCCGTCACGACCACGGTCGCCACCAGGGCGACGAGCGCCGTCACCACCTTCACGACGGCGCCGCGTCGGGGGCGCCGGATGCCACGGCGGGTGGAAGGGTTCTCCGGTGTCGTCCTGGTCACGTCCAGATCCTGCCATGGGGGGCCTGGCCTAGGATGGTCCGGCCATGGCCTCCCTCTCCCACGTGTTCAAGGCGTACGACATCCGGGGCGTCGTCCCCGACGACCTCAACGCCCTCCAATTCCGCGCCATCGGCGTGGCCGTCGCCCGCTTCACGGGTGCCCCGACGGTCCTCGTCGCCCGCGACATGCGCGAGTCCGGCGTGGAGCTGTCCGAGGCCTTCGCCCTCGGCGCCCGGTCCGAGGGGGCGGACGTCGTGGACCTCGGCCTCGCCTCGACCGACATGCTCTATTTCGCCGCCGGCAGCCTCGACGCCCCCGGGGCGATGTTCACCGCCTCCCACAACCCGGCCCGGTACAACGGCCTGAAGCTGTGCCAGTCCGGGGCCCGCCCCATCGGACGCGACACCGGCCTGGCCGAGATCCAGTCCACGGCCGAGCAGCTCCTCGACGAGTGGGCGGCCGACGGACCACCCGATCCCGACCCGGCCACGCTGGGTGCGCTGGAGCACCGTTCCGTGGTCGACGCCTACGCCGACCACGTCCGTTCGTTCGTGGACACGTCGGTGCTCCGTCCGCTCAAGGTGGTGGCCGACACGGCCAACGGGATGGGCGGCCTGGTGGCTCCCGAGGTCTTCGCCGGCCTGCCCTTCGAGGTCGAGCTCCTCTTCCCCGAGCTCGACGGCAACTTCCCCAACCATCCGGCGGACCCGATCCAGCCCGAGAACCTGGTGGACCTGCAGCGCGTCGTACTCGGATCCGGCGCCGATGTCGGTCTCGCCTTCGACGGTGACGCCGACCGGGTCTTCCTCGTGGACGAGAAGGCGGAACCGGTCTCGGGCTCGCTCACGACCGCGCTCGTGGCGTCGACCCTGCTCGACAAGAATCCGGGCGCCACGGTCCTGTACAACTGCATCTGCTCGCGGGTGGTGCCCGAGGTCATCGCCGAGAAGGGCGGGATCGGGGTGCGGACCAAGGTCGGCCACAGCTTCATCAAGCAGGTGATGGCCGAGACCGGTGCGGTGTTCGGCGGGGAGCACTCGGGGCACTACTACTTCCGGGACAACTACCGGGCCGATTCGGGGATCATCGCCGCCATGCTGGTGCTCGAGCTCCTGAGCGTGACGGGCCGACCGCTGTCGGAGCTGCTCGAGCCCTTCAAGCGCTATGCGGCCTCGGGCGAGATCAACACCGAGGTGCCCGACCCGGCCCGGGCCGTCGAACTGATGGCCGCCGAGGTCGAGGCGGCGGGTGGCGCCCTCGGGACGGCGGACCGGCTCGACGGACTCACCGTCGACCGGGGCGACTGGTGGTACAACCTGCGCCCCTCCAACACCGAGCCCCTGCTCCGCCTCAACGTCGAGGCTCCGGACGAGGTCGCCTGTGCCGCCCGCGTGGCCGAGGTGCAGGAGGCCATCGCCCGCCTCCTCGACACCTGAGGCGACGGACCGACCGCACCAACCACGCCGCACGAAACCCAGAGAGGAACTCCCGATGACGCTCGACCCGCTGCTGATCGAGGTGCTGGCCTGTCCCGAGGACAAGGGCCCGCTCCTGTACTTCGCCGACGAGCAGCTGCTCTTCAACCCGCGCCTGCACCGCACGTACCCGGTCAGGGACGGTATCCCGGTCCTGTTGATCGACGAGGCGACGACCGTGGACGCGGCCGAGGCCGAGCGGCTCACCGCCAAGGCGGCGGACGGCGGGGCGGTCACGACGAGCACAGCCTCCGGGGCATGACCGTCACCCCGGAGGTGGTGGACTCCCGGGGGATGTGGGACGCCACGCTCGGCCTCCCCGAGCAGGTGGTGTCGGCCGCCGAGGCCGCCCGGGAGATCGACGGCCTCCCGAGCCACGACGACGTCGAGAACGTGGTCGTCCTGGGCATGGGCGACAGCGGCATCGTGGGTGATGTGCTGACGGCCGTCGCCGCGCCGTTCATGCCCGTGCCGGTCACCGTGGTGAAGGGCTACGTGCCGCCGGACCACGTCGGAACCGGGTCGCTCGTGCTGGCGGTGTCCTTCTCCGGCGACACCGAGGAGACCGTCGAGGCCGCCACCGCCGCCTACGAATCAGGGGCGGCGATGGTCGTGGTGTCCGGGGGGGGCGAGCTGCTGCGCCTGTCGGGGGAGTGGGACGTGCCGCTGGTTCCCGTGCCGGTCTCGATCCCCGAGGCCCGTACCGCCCTCGGGGCGATGGCCGTGCCCCCGCTCGTGCTCCTCGAGTCGATCGGACTGTTCCCCGGTGCCCGGCAGTGGATCGACCTGGCCGTGGACCAGCTCACCCGTCGGCGGGAGCAGCTCGACCGCCAGGGCAACGTGGCGGAACAGGTGGCGCACCGCATCGGCCGGACGATCCCGCTCGTCCACAGCAGCCAGGACCTGGGGGCGGCGGCCGCGCTGCGATGGAAGTGCCAGATCAACGAGAGCGCCAAGTCTCCGGCGTTCTGGAACGTGCATCCCGAGCTCTGCCACAACGAGGTGGCGGGGTGGGGCCTCAACGGCGACGCCACCCGGCAGCTCATCACCTTGGTGAATCTGCGGCACGACGCCGAGCATCCCCAGGTCAGCCGGCGATTCGACCTCGTCACCGAGGCGCTCCGCGAGGTGATGGCCGACGTGGTCGAGGTCCGGGCCCAGGGGGAGGGCGATCTGGCACAGCTGCTCGACCTGGCCCTGGTGGGGGACGTCGTGGCCCTGCTGCTGGCCCGGCACGAGGGTGTCGACCCGGGCCCCGTGCCCGTGGTGGACGAGATCAAACGGGCCCTGGCCTCCGGCGACTCCTGAGCGGGTCCCGACGGCACCGTCCCGCGGGTCGTGTTTCGGTTGGATGACGGCTCGGTGAACTGCGTCAACAACAGTTCACTTTGGCGCGTTCGGGGCGTAGGCTCGTCGCGTGAGCGGCGTGCGGGTCTGTGGTTGCAAGTCGAAGCCAGTCGCAGGCAAAACGACCCACGTAAGGCAACTCATGGTTGCTGAGCATGGTGCGGCTTAGGAGTAAGTCCTGCCCGTGGCGTCCCCGGCTGTCGGGGGCGGGCGGAGAGGGGATGACGCGTGCCACGAGTGGACCCGCTGGGTGCCCGACCGGAGACGGTCGGCACCGCCGGAGCCCGGCCGTGAGTTCCCCTGCAGGCGAGTGTGGGGTCAAAGACCAGGTCAGCCGCACGCTGCTCACGATTCATTCCCGTCCATCCCATCACCGACCGACCAGGAGGAGCGGCCACACCTTGCAGTAGCAGTCGAACGACGAAGCCGAGGAGGCGAAGCAGTGGACGTAGTCATCACGCATGGCAGGAAGATCGTGTCCGACGAAGTTCGAGCCCTGACCGAGGAGAAGGTGCGCCACATCGGTGAGCACTGTCCCGCCCTCGACCGGGCCGAGGTCCATTTCTCGGAGGAGCACAATCCGAGGATCTCCGATCGTGAGTGTTGCGAGGTGGTGATGTCCGGCCACGGATACACCCTCCGGGCCCGGGCCGCCGGCCAGGTGCCGCTCGCCGCCGTCGACCTCGTCGTCGAGAAGCTGGAGCACCAGGTCGAGCGGACCAAGGGCCGCATCGTCGGCCGGTCCCAGCCCCGCCACCGTGTCGCTACCCCCGAAGCCCTCTTCCGGAAGGTGCGCACCGCCTGACGACCGGGTGACCGGCCCCGACCCGCCCGCCCGGCCTCCTGTCCGGGAGCCGGACGGGCGGCGGGCGGCCGGGGAGCGGGTGCCGCCGCCCGGGGTGGGCCCGCAGGACCGGCGCGTGCGGCGACTCGGGAGAGGCCGTCGACAGTAGAGTGGGTCCCCCATGAGCATGTTCTCGAAAGTCCTCCGCGCCGGTGAGGGCAAGAAGGTCCGGCGGCTCGCCGAGCTGGTGCCGCTGGTGAACGCCCTCGAACCCGAGATGGAGGCGCGCTCGGACGAGGAGCTCCAGGCCCTCACCGTCGAGTTCCGGGAGCGCCTGGCCAACGGCGAGACGTTGGAGGACCTCCTGGTCGAGGCCTTCGCCCTGGTGCGCGAGGCGGCGTGGCGGGTCCTCGGCCAGCGTCACTTCGACGCCCAGTTGATGGGCGGCATGGCCCTCCACTTCGGTTGGATCGCAGAGATGAAGACCGGTGAGGGAAAGACCCTGGTGTCCACCCTGCCCGTCTACCTGAACGCGTTGGCGGGCAACGGCGTCCACGTGGTGACGGTCAACGACTACCTCGCCACCCGTGACTCCGAGTGGATGGGCCGCCTGCACCGGTTCCTCGGCCTGACCGTCGGTCGGGTCGGACCCGACGTCACCGAGCCCGCCGAGAAGCGCGAGGCGTACCTCGCGGACGTCACCTACGGCACCAACACCGAGCTCGGCTTCGACTACCTGCGCGACAACATGGCCCGCAGCAAGGAGGCCATGGTCCAGCGGGGCCACGACTTCGCCATCATCGACGAGGTCGACTCGATCCTGATCGACGAAGCCCGGACCCCGCTCATCATCTCGGGGCCGGCCGCCGAGTCGGCACAGCTCTACTACCAGTTCGCCGGGATCGTGCGCACCCTGCGGGCGGAGGTCGACTACGAGGTCGACGAGGAGAAGCGGACGGTGATCCCGACCGAGGCCGGGATCGAGAAGGTCGAGAAGCAGCTCGGGGTGTCCAACCTCTACGACGCCGTGGCCGTCAACTACGTGCACCACCTGAACCAGGCCCTCCTGGCCAAGGAGCTCTACAAGCGCGACAAGGACTACCTCGTCGCCCAGGGTGAGGTCCGCATCGTCGACGAGTTCACCGGCCGCACCCTGGACGGGCGTCGCTGGTCCGACGGTCTCCACCAGGCCGTGGAGGCCAAGGAGCGGGTGAAGATCAAAGAGGAGAACCACACCTGGGCCACGGTGACCCTCCAGAACTACTTCCGCCTCTACGAGAAGCTGGCCGGGATGACCGGTACCGCCGAGACCGAGGCGTCGGAGTTCGCCAACACCTACGAGCTCCCCGTGGTGCCGATCCCGCCGAACCGGCCGCTCGTGCGGGCCGACCAGCCCGATCTCATCTACAAGTCCGAGGACGGGAAGTTCGCCGCCGTGGTGGAGGACATCGCCGAGCGCCACGAGACGGGGCAGCCGGTGCTGGTGGGGACCGCGTCGGTCTCCAAGTCCGAGCACCTGTCGCGACTGCTCGACAAGCGCGGCATCCCCCACGAGGTGCTCAACGCCAAGCAGCACTTCCGGGAAGCCGAGATCGTCGCCCAGGCGGGCCGCATCGGCGCCGTCACGGTGGCCACCAACATGGCGGGCCGTGGCGTGGACATCATCCTCGGCGGCAACCCCGAGGGCCTGGCCCATCGGGAGGCCGTCGCCCGGGGCATCGACCTCACCACCGAGGAGGGCGCCGCCGAACTGGCCCGCCTCGAAAAGGAGTTCGAGGAGCGGTGCACGTCGGAGGGCGAGGAGGTGCGGGCCCGGGGCGGCCTGTACGTCCTGGGCAGCGAGCGCCACGAGAGCCGGCGCATCGACAACCAGCTGCGTGGTCGCTCGGGCCGTCAGGGCGACCCCGGCGAGTCGCGCTTCTTCCTCTCGCTCGAGGACGACCTGATGCGGCTCTTCGCCACCGGGGCCATGAACTGGGTGATGGGCCGGGCGCTCCCCGACGACGTGCCCATCGAGGCCAAGATGGTGACCAAGGCGATCGAGCGGGCACAGAACACGGTCGAGGGCCGCAACGCCGAGTCCCGCAAGGACGTCCTCAAGTACGACGACGTGATGAACGAGCAGCGCAAGGTGATCTACGCCCGTCGCATGCAGATCATCGAGGGCGACGACCTGAAGGACGACACCATCGAGCTGCTCGAGACGACGTTGACCGAGGTCGTGGCCCGGTCGTGTCCTTCGGACTATCCCGAGGAGTGGGACCTGGCCGGACTCGTCACCGACCTGCAGCAGTACTACCCGACCAAGTTCGTGGCGGACGACTTCGCCGAGGCGGCGACGGCCGGCCAGGTGACCGAGAGCGTGATCACCGAGGCGCTGGAGCTCTACGCCGAGCGGGACGAGACGATCCCAGGGGGCGAGGAGACGGCCCGCCAGCTCGAGCGGGACATCATGCTGCAGATCATCGACCAGCGCTGGCAGGACCACCTCGCCGACATGGACTACCTCAAGGAGGGCATCAACCTCCGGGCCATGGGCAACCAGGACCCGTTGGTGGCCTGGCAGCGCGAAGGCTTCGCCCTGTTCGGCAAGTTGATGGACGGCATCAACGACGACTACCTGCGCTACGTGTTCCACGTCCAGGTCGTCGAGGAGGAGAAGCCCCAGCTCGACCTGGCCAATGCCCGGTACGTGGCCGCGGACGACCCGGTCCAGGGAGACGCCGGTGTGGCGGCCGCCTTCGCCGCCGCCACGCCCGCCGAGATCGAGGCCGCCGCGGCGGTGGCCGGAGGGGTGGGCGAGGTTCCGTCGGGCAGCGGGCTGTTGGACGACGGGGAGACCCAGGCCCCCATCGTCAAGTCCGAGCGGGAGAAGATCGGTCGCAACGAGCCGTGCTGGTGCGGCAGCGGCAAGAAGTACAAGCTCTGCCACGGCGCCAACTGAGATGGCCGCAGACGCCCCCCGCCGGGGGGAGGGTGGATCCGAACGGGTCGACATCCCCGAACAGCTGGAGTCCCTGACCGCCCGGGTGGTCGAGGCCGGGCGCTTCCTCGGCGCCGATGCCCTGGCCGAGCGTCGGGCCGAACTCGAGCGGGAGGCGTCGGCCCCCGACCTCTGGGACGACCCCGACCACGCCCGGGAGGTCACCACCGCGCTCGGCCGGGTGACCGAGGACCTCGAGCTGTTGGAGGGACTGTCGTCCCGGCTGTCCGACGCCCAGACGCTCTACGAGCTGATGGAGGAGGAGGACGACGGGTCCCTGCGCCCCGAGATCGAAGAGGGGCTTGCCGACCTCAGCCGCACGCTCGATGCCCTGGAGCTGCGGTCGCTGTTCGCCGGGGAGTACGACGACGGCGACGCGGTGGCCGAGATCCACGCCGGTGCCGGCGGTACCGACGCCCAGGACTGGGCCGAGATGATGCTGCGCATGTACACCCGGTGGGCCGAGCGACGCGGCTTCACCATCGAGGTGGAGGAGGCGACCGAGGGTCAGGAGGCCGGCCTCATGTCGGCCACGTTCATCGTTCGGGGCCGGTACGCCTTCGGGCTGCTGGCCGCCGAGCGGGGCGTCCACCGGCTCGTGCGCATCTCGCCCTTCGACGCCCAGCACCGCCGACAGACGAGCTTCGCCTCGCTCGACGTCGTGCCGTTCCTGGAAGACGTCTCCGGCGTGGTCGACATCGACGAGAAGGACCTCCGGATCGACACCTACCGGTCGTCGGGAGCGGGTGGACAGCACGTGAACAAGACCGACTCGGCGGTGCGCATCACCCACCTGCCCACCGGGATCGTGGTCACCTGCCAGAACCAGCGCAGCCAGACCCAGAACAAGGCCAAGGCCATGCAGGTGCTCGGGGCCAAGCTGGCGGAGCGCCAGCGCGCCGAACACCAGGCCACCCTCGACCAACTCTCCGGCGATCGCACCGACAACGCCTGGGGCAACCAGATCCGCTCCTACGTGATGGCCCCCTACCAGCTGGTGAAGGATCTGCGGACCAACGCCGAGACGGGAAACGTGGAGGCCGTGCTGGACGGCGACCTCGACGTGCTGATCGAGGCCGAGCTGCGTCGCAACGCCGAATTGCGCCGCAACGCCGGCTGAGCCGCCGCCCCACCGACGCCGGAGCTGTCGATGACGCCGGCGCGCGGGGTCGCGACGGGTGTCGTCCGAGGTCAGGGGGCTGACCCAATTCACCTCATGGCCCAGGTACACTGTCTGGGCGGCCAGCTGTTCCGCTGTACCTGCGGACACCCCGTCGACTGCGCCCCGCACCCACGCATCCCATGATCACATTCCAGAACGTCACCAAGACGTACAAGGGATCCACGGTCGCCCTCAAGGACTGCACCGTCGAGATCGACAAGGGCGAGTTCGTCTTCCTGGTGGGGCCGTCGGGCTCCGGCAAGACGACCTTCATCCGCCTCCTGCTCCGCGAGGAGTCGCCCGACTCCGGACGCATCTGGGAGGCCGGCAAGGAGATCGGCCGGTTGCCGAAGTGGCGCATCCCCTATCTCCGTCGCAACATCGGCTGCGTCTTCCAGGACTTCCGCCTCCTCCCCAACAAGACGGTCTTCGAGAACGTGGCGTTCGCCCTCGAGGTCATCGGTCGACCCAAGCACGTCATCGCCTCCCAGGTGCCCCAGGTCCTCGACCTGGTCGGACTGGCGAAGAAGCGCGACAACCTGCCGAACGAACTCTCCGGCGGTGAGCAGCAGCGGGTGGCCGTGGCCCGCGCCTTCGTGAACCGTCCGCTCATCCTCCTGGCTGACGAGCCGACCGGCAACCTCGACCCGAAGACGAGCCTCGGCATCATGCGCCTGCTCGACCAGATCAACCGGACCGGTACCACGGTCATCATCGCCACCCACGACGCCGGTATGGTGAACCAGATGCGGCGCCGGGTCATCGAGCTCGACCGCGGCATCGTGGTCCGCGACCAGGCCCACGGTGTCTACGACATCGACAGCACGACCCTGGCCGCCGGCGCCGGATCGCCCACCGGCGCCATCGTGGACCAGATGCCCACCGCCGACGACGACCTCGGGGTGCCCGGACCCTTCCTGACCCGTCCCTGATGGCGCTCTCCGCTACCTACGTCGGCAAGGAGGCCGCCACCAACCTGTGGCGCAACCGGCTGATGACGGCCGCCGCCATCCTGACCGTGGCCGTGTCGCTGGCCCTGGTGGGCTCGGCGCTCCTGCTCAAGCAGGGCGCCTCGAAGGCCACCGAACTCTGGCAGAACGGGGTCCAGACCATCGTCTGGGTGAAGCCCGCCGCCGGACCGGCCCTGACGAACGCCCTGGACACCCAGCTGCACCAGTCGCCGTACATCAAGTCCTGTGTCTACCGTGACCAGGCCTTCGACTACGCGGAGGCCAAGAAGGTCCTCCCCCCGGACGAGCTCGACGCCACCAACGAGTCGCAGTACCCGTCGTCCTTCCGCTGCGAGCTGAACGATCCGTCCCAGGCGCCCGCCGTGTACCAGGCCTTCTACGGGAAACCGGGGGTCTTCGACGTCAAGTACCCGGGCCAGCAGATCAAGACGATGCAGTCGGTGATCCGCGTCCTGCAGTGGGTGTTCCTGACCGTCGCCGTCGTCCTCCTGTTGTCGGCGTCCGTGCTGATCCTCAACACCATCCGCATGGCGATCTTCGCCCGACGGCGTGAGGTCTCGGTCATGAAACTCGTCGGGGCCACGAACTGGTTCATCCGGTTGCCGTTCATGGCCGAGGGGATGATCCAGGGCCTCCTGGGGGCCGGTGTGGCCGTGCTCGTGGTGCTCGCCCTCTACTGGGGTATCGGGCTCGACAGCAGCGGTACGGCGGCCACGTCGAACAGCATCATCGCCCAGATGTCGCTCAGCGGCTGGGAGGTCTTCGGCACCTGCCTGCTGGTGTCCGTGGTGGGCATCGGCGTCGGCGTCGTCGGGTCCGCCTTCGCGGTGCGCCGCTTCCTCGACGTCTAGGACGTCCCCGACCCCCGAACCGCGTCCCCCGCGGCCGTCGGCCGGTCAGCCGCCCGTCGCGACACCCAGACCCCGGCGCTCGCACGAGTTCGTGCCCGTCGACCCGGCGAACCGCTCCCGGAGCCACTGCGTGATGAGGCCGCCCGAGTCGGCGAGCGCCTGGGCGTGGCCGAGTCCGGGGTCGACCGCGTAGTCGACCGAGTCGTACTCCTGGCCGCACAGCTGATGGCTGACGAACCGCGTGGTGGTGGCGTAGGGGACCACCTCGTCGGCCGTCCCCTGGACGACGAGGACCGGCGCGGCGATCGGGGTGTCGTCGGGTTCGTTGGCCCGATTGGCGGCCTGGACGGCGGGTACCGCCTCCCATCCCGACACGAAGAACCGACCCGGCGACGTGGCGTCGTAGAGGGTGGCGACGGCGCTGACGCACGACGACGTCACGACCGACAGGTCGGCGAGCCCGGTCGGGGTGAGTACCCGCTGGAGTCCGAAGGTGCCGTAGTGCCGAGACCAGGCGTAGAGCACCATGGCGGTGAAGGCCGACTGACCCGAGGGCGGCGGCCCGTCGCCGGTGGGGGCCAGCTCGAGGACCGAGGTGACCGGGGCCACGGCGGCCACGCCCACGAGGGAGAGGTCGGGAGCGTAGGTGGGGGCGATCTCCCCGGCGAAGAGAGCCGCCTGGCCCCCCTGGGAGAATCCGAGGACGGTGACCCGGTCGGACGCCGCCGGACCCTCCAGTGACCGGGCGGCCCGGGCCGCGTCGAGGACGTCCTCGGCCTCCGCCGTCCCCACGAGGTAGGGATGCTGACCGGGCGTGCCGAGCCCCCGGTAGTCGGTGGCGGTCACGATGTACCGGTTGCGGATCAGTGCGGCCAGGTAGGGGAGCGTCGAGGTACCGGTGACCGACGGGGCGCAGCCGCTGGCCACCCCGGTGGTCCCGTGGGCCCAGCTGACGATGGGGAAGCCACCGGCCGGCGGGGCGCCGCCGGGGACGACGACGACGCCGGACTCGGCCAGGTCGCCGCCGCCCGCCGTGGTCGAGTGGTAGAGCACGCGGTAGGCCCGGGTCCCGGCCGGGAGGCCCGGGCCGGGGTCCACGGCCTGGCTGCGGACCAGGGTCCCGGCCGGAGCGTAGGGGAGCGGGTCGGGGGCCCGGTAGAAGGAGGCGAGCGCGTCGGGCACGGTCGCCTGACTTCCCCCGGAGTCCGTCGTCGGGTGATCGACGGCGGCCGGCACGGTCGATCCGGGGGTGGCGGCCGAGGCGCCTCCGGAGAGGGCCGCGACCGTGGTGATGCACGCGGCCACCACCAGCACCACCAACCCGCGCCCCGCGTGGGGACGCCGGGCGTCCCGACTCCCCGTCGACGTGACCATGGCGCAAGACAGTAGCCAGGCGGACACGCCCGCGTCGTCACCTACGCTGGTCCCGGCATGGACGCACTCGACGCAGTGGCCTCGTGGCCGGTAGGCGCGGCGGCCGTCGCCGTGGCCGGCTGGGACCCGCAGCCGCCCGACGGGAGCGTCGCCCCGGGCGCGCCCGTCGTCACCGGCGACGCCGACCGCGAGTTCCCGTGGGCATCGGTGACCAAGACGGCCACCGCGTTGGCCGTGCTGGTGGCCGCCGAGGAGGGGACCCTGGACCTGGGCGCGCCGGCGGGCCCCCGGGGGTCCACCGTGCGTCATCTCCTGGCCCACGCCTCGGGACTCGGCCCGGATCCCGGTCCACCGATCGAATCGCCGGGCGTCCGTCGGATCTACTCGAACGCCGGGTACCTGGCGCTCGCCGACTCCCTCGAGGCGGCGGCGGGCATGCCGTTCGCCGACTATCTGGCCCAGGGCGTCCTCGAGCCGTTGGGCATGGACCGGTCCGTCCTCCGGGGGGGCCCGGCCGGATGGGCCGCCGCCGGCCTCGTCGGCCCGCTGACCGATCTGGTGGCGCTGGCTGTCGAGTGGGCGTCCCCCACGCTGGTCAGCACCGACACGTGGGGTGACGCCCGAGGTGTCCAGTTCGCCGGGCTGGCCGGGGTACTGCCCGGGTACGGGCCGTTCGATCCCTGCGACTGGGGCCTCGGTGTCGAGGTCCGGGGGGACAAGCGCCCGCACTGGACGGCCCCGTCGAACTCGCCTGCCACCTACGGGCACTTCGGCCAGTCCGGCTCGTTCCTGTGGGTGGATCCCGTGGCCGGCGTGCTGTGCTGCGGACTGGCCGACCGCCCGTTCGGCGTCTGGGCCTCCCGGGCGTGGCCGGCCCTGGCCGAGGCGGTGCTGGCCGAGGCGGGCTAGCGACCCGGTGCCGGCGGCCGGACCGGTCCCGGGGACGGGCCGGCGGGTCGCCCGGAGGTCGGCGTACCGCCGATGACACGGAGCGTGGCCGGCCCCACGGGGGTGGACGGGCCACGTCTAGGCTGCGCCCCATGAAGGGCGTCCTCCTCGCCGGTGGTACCGGCTCCCGGCTCCATCCGCTGACCCGGATCACCAACAAGCACCTCCTCCCGATCTACGACCGGCCCATGATCAACTGGGGCATCGAGGCGCTGGTGAACGCCGGCATCACCGAGATCATGCTGGTGACCGGGGGGACCCACGCCGGGGAGTTCCTCCGCCTGCTCGGGAACGGCCACGAGTTCGGGATCGACCGGCTGAGCTACGGCTACCAGGAGCGGCCGGGCGGCATCGCCGAGGCGCTGGGGCTGGCCGCCCGCTTCGTGGACGGAGACCCGGTACTGGTGATGCTGGCCGACAACATCGTGGAGCGGTCGATCCGGCCGATGGTCGACGCCTTCCGCGAGCACCCGCACGGCGCGCGGATCCTGCTCACCCCCGTGGAGGAGGACGAGCACCTCCGTCACCTCGGCGTGCCCACCTTCGACGAGCAGGAGGCGATCGTCGCCATCGTCGAGAAGCCGGAGCACCCCGCCTCGAAGTTCGGTGTGACCGGCATCTACTGCTATGACGCCGACGTGTTCGACGTGATCCCGACCCTGGTGCCCTCCGGACGGGGCGAACTCGAGATCACCGACGTCAACAACCACTACATCGGCCAGGGTTCGATGGCCTACGACGTCCTGGACGGCTTCTGGGGCGACGCCGGCGAGTCGATCGACGCGTACTACACCGTCAACGACTTCGTCCGACGCCACGGGGCGAACAAGGGCTGAGCGCACCCCCGTCCCGGGGGCCGACGCCGGACCCCGGTGGCGACCGTCGGACGGCATCGCCACCGGCCGGGTGGGGCCACACCATCAGTCCCGGGGGACCCCGAGCCAGTCGGCGGCCTCGGTCCGGTGCCGGCCGTAGTCGAGCTTGCCGGACGGTGAGCGCCCGATGGTGTCGACGAAACGCACGTGGCGCGGCGCCTTGTAGCCGGCCAGGCGCTCCTTCACCCGCTCGATGACCGTGTCGGGGCCGACGGACCCCTCCTCGACCCCGGGGGCGAGCTGCACGACGGCGACGATCTCCTCGCCGAAGCGCTCGCTCGGGATACCGACCACGATGGCGTCGAGGACCCCGTCGACGGTCTTGACGACCTCCTCCACCTCTTCGGGATAGACCTTCTCACCGCCGGTGTTGATGCAGACCGAACCCCGACCGAGCAGGTGGATCGAACCGTCGGCGTGGATCTCGGCGTAGTCGCCGGGCACGGAGTAGCGGACCCCGTCGATGACCCGGAACGTGGCGGCGGTCTTGGCCTCGTCCTTGTAGTAGCCGACGGGGTTGCGTCCCCCGAGGGCCAGCACCCCGATCTCGCCGGAACCGGGGACGATGTCGTGTCCCTCGGCATCGATGACGCGCACCTCGGGCCCCAGCCGGAACTGCGCCGTCCCGGCGGCGGACCCGGCCGACGACACCGAATTGCCCATCCCGAGCGCCTCCGACGACGAGAAGACGTCGATCAGCAGCATGCCGGAGTGATGGTCGAGGAGCCGTTGCTTGGACTCCTCGGACCACATCACACCCGAGGAGATGATGCCGGCGAGGCTCGACAGGTCCCACCTCCCACGGTGGTCGTCGAGGGCGGCCAGGATGGGCTTGGCGAACGCGTCCCCCACGATGACCAGGCCGTTGACCCGCTCCCGCTCGAGCGTGTCGAGCAGTTCCACGGCGTCGAACCGTCGGGAGGTCAGGGTGACCACGTGGCCGCCCTCGCTCAGGCACTCCATGGCGGTGAACGCCCCGGTGCCGTGCATCAGCGGGCAGGCGGGCAGCAGGGTCATGCCCGGACCGCTCCTGGCGATCTCGGCGCGCACGTCCTCGATCCCGCCCTCGAGCGGGTACCGCCGGAACCCACCGCCGTTCAGCCGGGCGAACAGGTCGTCCTGGCGCCACATCACGCCTTTGGGCATGCCGGTGGTGCCGCCGGTGTAGAGCATGTGCAGATTGTCGGGACCCCGTCCCCACGGGGCCCGCACCCGTGGATGGCCGTCGGGCCCGGGCCCGGACCCTCCGGTCGTCCCGGCCGCCTCCTCGTAGGGGGTCGCCCATGGCGGGCAGCTGGCCGTGCCGTCGTCGACCCAGAGCCAGCTCCGGACGCCGGGCACCCGGTGACGGATCCCCTCGATGCGTTCGACGAACACTCCGTGGAACACCACCGCGACCGCGTCGGCGTTCTCCCACAGGTACACCAGTTCGTCGTCGGCGTACCGGTAGTTCGTGTTGATCGGGACCAGACCCACCTTGTAGGCGGCGAAGGTGGACTCGAGGTACTCCGGGCCGTTGTAGAGGTACAGGGCCACCGTGTCCTGTTCGGCGACCCCCGCTCCGAGCAACCAGCGGCCCACGTCGTCGGCCCGCCGGTCGAACTCCCGCCAGGAGAGGGTGCGGTCCCCGTGGACCAGCGCGGGCGCGTCGGGCAGCCCGTCGGCCACCGCCTCCCACACATCCGCGAAATTCCACTGACTCACGTCGGCCTCCTCGTCGGCCCGGGCCGGACCGGACCCGGGGGCCCCCGGTCACGGTCCGTCGGTGCCGGGAGCCGGACCTCGCGGCGACCCCGGCGATCGGAGCAGCCTACGCTCAGCACCGTGGACAACGCACCGCCCGGCGCCGACGACCACCCGATGCGGGCGGGGATCCGGGACTGGCTCGCCACCCATCCGTCCCCCAGCGGCCGCCAGCTGGCCGAGCGGGGTCTGGTGGCCCCGCACTGGCCGACGCCCTGGGGGCTCGGCGCCGATCCCGCCCTGCAGCTGGTGGTGGACGAGGAGCTGCGCCGGGCGGGCGTCCGCCGACCCGAGAACACCATCGGCATCGGCTGGGCCGGTCCGACCCTGCTGCACGCCGGGACCGACGAGCAGAAGGACCGGTATCTCGTCCCCCTGCTGGCCGGCGAGGAGATCTGGTGTCAGCTCTTCAGCGAGCCCGGTGCGGGTTCGGACCTCGCGTCGCTGACGACGAGGGCGGACCTCGACGGCGACGAATGGGTGGTCCGGGGACAGAAGGTGTGGACCAGTTACGCCCACCAGGCCCGGTTCGGGATCCTGCTGGCCCGCACCGAGCCCCAGGCTCCGCAGCATCAGGGGATCTCCTACTTCGTGTGCCCGATGGACGCCCCCGGTGTGACCGTGCGCCCGCTCCTCGACATGACCGGGACCCACACCTTCAACGAGGTCTTTCTCGACGAGGTGCGCCTTCCGACGGCCAACCTGGTGGGGGAGCGGGGCGCCGGGTGGGCACTCGGGAAGGTGACACTGGCCAACGAGCGGGTGTCGCTGTCGGGGGCCGGCGCCCTGTGGGGGATGGGTCCGACGGCGGACGATCTGGTGGCCACGGTGCGCGCCGCCGGCGGGACGGGTGATCCGCGGCTGCGCCAGCGTCTGGCCCGGGTGTGGGCTGAGGGTGAGATCTTGCGGCTGCTCCGCCTGCGGACCGTGGCCGCCGCCGTCGCCGGATCACCGCCGGGCCCGGAGGCGTCGATCCGCAAGGCCCTGGCCGACGACCACGGTCAGCACCTGATGGCGTTGGCCCGTGACCTGGCCGGCACCGCGGGGATGCTGGCGTCGGCGGGCCCGACCCCCGGAGCGCCCGACGCCGGCCCGTGGCCCGACGCCATCTACGACTTCGGGTTCCTCTTCGCGCCGGCCCTCACGATCGGGGGCGGTACGTCGGAGGTGCAGCGCAACATCATCGCCGAGCGGACGCTCGGACTGCCCCACGACCCCGGGGTCCGAGGGACCGGTGCCGCGGGTTCCGATCAGTCGACCAGCGGCCCGGCGTCCTCGTAGCCCTGGCGCACGCCGCGACCGGCTTGGCGGGTGAGCTGCTCCGGCTCGTAGAGCATCCAGTAGGCGTTCAGGGCGTGCTTGCGGGCCCGGTTCACGCACACCTTGGCCAGGGCCGCGGGGTCCTCCTCCTCGTTCTCGTGCACGAAGACTTCGAGGATGTGGGTGGAGGTGAGGAGTTGGGCGAGCATGATCCCCTGGGACGCCTCGTGGGCGCAGACCTGGTCGATGGCGGCCCTGCCGGGCATGCCTAGCGCCACCACGATCCGGCACCCCTCCTGTTCGATCAGTCGCTTGCAGGCGACCCCCAGGTCCTTGAATCCGGGAACCGTCCGTCGCACGACCTCGAAGGTGGTGCCGAAGCCCGGACACGAGGCCAGCTCGTCCAGTGCCTCCGCCCCCATGTCGTAGCGGGCGAACATGGTGTCGACGACGCCGATCCGGTCCATGGGAGCACTCTACCGGCGGCCCGGTGGACAGCCACCGGGGGCGGGGGGTGCCCGTCCGGGCCCGCCACGGCCGGCCGGCGGTCCCGGGACCGACCGGGCCACGGGTTCGACCGGTGCCCCGGGGTGGGCAAGACTCGTGGGCCATGACCGCCGAGCACCAGCCCGCCACCCCGGGCGACCCCTGGGTGGACCGGGACGTCGCCGTGGTGTGGCACGGGTTCACCCAGATGTCCGCCTATACGGCCAACACCCCGGTCACCGTCGAGCGGGCCGAGGGCCGCGAACTCGTCGACGTCCACGGGAACCGGTACTTCGACGCCATCTCCTCGCTGTGGGTGACCACCCTCGGGCACCGGGTCCCCGAGCTGGACGCCGCCGTCGTCGACCAACTCGGCAAGGTGGCGCACGCCACCCTGCTGGGCAACGGCAGCCGGGCGGTCATCGAGTTCGCCGAGGCGCTGGCCGCGGTCGTCCCGGTGGACGACGCCCGCACCATCTTCGCCTCGGACGGCGCCGTGGCCGTCGAGCAGGCCCTCAAGATCGCCTTCCAGTCCTGGGTCAACCGCGGGCGCCCCGAGCGGAACGCCTTCCTGGCCCTCGGTGACGCCTATCACGGTGACACCGTCGGGGCCCTGTCGCTCGGGGACGGAGGGTTCGGCACCACTGTGTTCGACCCGCTGCGCTTCCCCGTACTGCGGACGCCGGGCTACGCCTCGGCCGACTGGGCCACCAAGGCGGTGGCGGCCCTGGAGACCCATGCCGACTCGTTGGCCGCCTTCGTCATCGAACCGCTCGTCCAGGGGGCGTCGGGCATCCTCGTGGCCGACCCCGACGATCTCGCCCGGGTGGGCCGTGCCTGCCGGGAGCTCGGGGTGCTGCTCGTGTGCGACGAGGTGGCCACCGGCTTCGGTCGCACGGGGCGGCTGTTCGCCTCGGAGTGGGCCGGCCCGGAGTTCCGGCCGGACATCGTCTGCCTGGGCAAGGGGATCACCGGCGGCTATCTCCCCCTGTCGGCCACCGTGGTCGCCGGACCGGTCGCCGAGGCGTTCCACGGTCCCGACCTCGGGACCGAGACCTTCTACCACGGGCACTCCTACGGGGGGAACGCCCTGGCCTGCGCGGTCGCCCGGCGCCACCTGGAGCTGTTCGGCGAGTGGCGGGTGCTGGACCATGTGGCCGAGGTGGCCGACCACCTCGGCGAGCGCCTCGACGCCGACGTGGCGGGCCGGGCCGGAGTGGCCGAGGTGCGCCGGCGCGGCCTGATGGTGGGGGTGGAGCTGGCCCCTCCCGAGGGCGCCGTGCGGTGGGGCCGCCGGGTATGTGCGGCTGCGGTCCGTCGGGGCGTGCTGCTGCGTCCCCTCGGTGACGTCGTGGTGATCATGCCGCCGCTCACCAGCACGGCCGACGAACTCGACCGGGTGGTCGACGTCCTGGCCGACGCGATCGACGCGGTCGTCGCCGAGGACGCCGCGTGACCGGGGACGGGCCGGAGGGGACCGTCTGGGCCCGATGGGTCGCCGACGCCTGCGACGGGGTCGAGGCGGCCGGCCGGTGGCGGTCGCCCCGCTGCTTCGATGCCCGCGGCCACGAGGGGACGCTCGGGGTCGCGGGCCACGACGGTGGGCGACCGGTGGTCTCCTTCGCCTCCAACGACTACCTCGGCCTCACCTCCCATCCGGCGGTGGTGGCCGCCGCCCACGAGGCGCTCGACCGGTGGGGTGCGGGGGCCGGTGCCTCCCGCCTGGTGACCGGCTCCCGACCGGTGCACCACGAGCTGGAGGCCGCGCTGGCGGAGTGGAAGGGCACGGAGGCGGCCGTGGTGCTGCCCACCGGGTTCGCGGCCAACCTGTCGGTGCTGTCGGTGTTCGGCTCCGGAGGCGTGGTCGTGCACTCGGACGAGCTGAACCACGCCTCCATCATCGACGGGTGTCGACTGGCCCGGGCCGACGTCCGGATCGTGCCCCATCTCGATCTCGCCGCCCTCGACGCCTCCCTGGCCTCGGTGCCGGGCCGGTCGCTGGTCGTCTCCGACACGGTGTTCTCGATGGACGGTGACGCCGCCGACCTCGAGGCCCTCTCGGAGGTGACGGCCCGCCACGGCGCCCTGCTGGTCCTCGACGAGGCCCACGCCGTCCTCGGCCCCGATCTCGACGTCCCGACCGGTGCGCACGTGCTCCGGGTGGGCACCCTGTCGAAGACGCTCGGCGCCCTCGGAGGTTTCGTGGCCGGTCCCGCCCGGTTCGTCGAGCTCCTGGTCAACCGGTCCCGTCCTTACATCTTCACGACGGCGGCCACGCCGGCCGACACCGCCGCCGCGCTGGCGGCGGTGGGGGTGCTGGTCTCGGACGAGGGCGATGCCCTGCGGGCCACGCTGCGCGGGCACGTGGAGCGGGTCGCGGGTGCCGCCGGCCGGGTGGGGCACGGCTCACCGATCGTCCCCGTGGTGATCGGGGCCGAGGACGACGCGGTGGCCGCCTCGACGGCCCTGCTCGAACGTGGGCTCTGGGTCCCGGCCATCCGGCCTCCCACCGTGGCCCCGGGCACGTCGCGCCTGCGGATCACCCTCTCGGCGACCCACACCGGGGACCAGGTCGACCGGCTGGTCGACGCCCTCGGAGCCCTCCGACCGGGGCGCCCGTGCGTGGCGACCGGGGACCAGGGGGTCGACAGTGCGGCCTGAGCGCGTCGTCCTCGTGTGCGGCACCGGGACCGAGGTGGGCAAGACGTGGGTCGCCGGGCGGATCCTGCGGGAGCTGCGGTCGCGCGGGCGCACGGTATCGGCCCGCAAGCCGGCCCAGTCGTTCGACCTCGACCGCAACGGCGACCGGCTGGGAGGGGCGACCGACGCCGAGGTGCTGGGCGCGGCCTCGGGCGAGCACCCCGGTGACGTCTGTCACTCGTTCCGCTCGTACCACCGGGCCATGGCACCTCCCATCGCCGCCCAGGTCCTCGGCCTGCCGCCCTTCACGGTGGCCGACCTGGTGGGGGAGCTGGACTGGCCGACCGAGCGGGTCGACGTGGGAGTGGTCGAGACGGCGGGAGGCGTGCGCTCGCCCCAGGCCGACGACGGCGACGCCTGCGACCTGGCCGCCGTCCTCCGCCCTGACCTGGTGGTGCTGGTGGCCGACGCCGGCCTCGGCACCATCAACAGCGTCCGGCTGACCATGGACGCCCTCGGCTCGATCCGGGGCGACCCGGGAAGCCCTCCGGTCGTGGTGGTGCTGAACCACTTCGACACCGGTCACGAGATCCACCGGCGGAACCAGGAGTGGCTGACCGTCCGGGAGGGATATCGGCTGGTCACCCTGCCAGGGGACGAGGCCGTGCTGGCCGACGTCGTCGAACGCGGGTGACGGCGCCCGATGGCCGGAACCACGCAGACCCTGGTCATCGGGGCCTCGGCTGCGGGCCTGGCGACCGGAGCTGAGCTCCGCCGACGGGGCCGGGAGTTCGAGGTCATCGAAGCCGAGGACACCGTGGCGGCCCCGTGGCGCCGCCACTACGACCGACTGCATCTGCACACGCCGAAGAGTTTCTCCGGACTCCCGGGCCTGCCCATGCCGAGGAGTTGGCCGCGCTACCCCGGACGGGACCAGGTCGTGGAGTACCTCGAGCGCTACCGGGAGCACAATGACATCCGGCCGCACTTCGGCGAGACGGTGCACCGGGTGGAGGGGTCGGACGGCACGTGGGTCACCACGACGAGCCGGGGGACCTGGCGGTCGGACAACGTCGTGATCGCCACCGGTCGCGCCCGGGTCCCGGTCCGTCCGACATGGCCGGGGATGGACCGGTACCGGGGGGAGGTCCTCCACTCGAGCGACTACCGCAACGGCGAACCGTGGAGGGGCCGACCGGTGCTCGTGGTCGGATTCGGGAACTCGGCCTGCGAACAGGCCCTGGACCTCGTGGAGCGGGGGGCCGAGCCCCATCTCGCCGTGCGCTCACCGGTGAACGTCCTGCCGCGTGACATCTTCGGCGTCGTGCCGGTCCTGCCCCTCGGGATCGTGATGCGACGGCTGCCCACACGGGTCGCCGATGCACTGGCCTGGCCGATCGTCCGGTGTACCGTCGGCGACGTAGCGAAGGTGGGCCTGGAGAGGCTCCCGTACGGGCCGAACACCCAGATGGCCCGCGACCAACACGTCCCCCTGCTCGACATCGGCACCATGGAGCAGATCAGGCAGGGCCACATCACCGTCCACGGGGACCTCGACCACTTCGTCGACGACGGTGTCGTCTTCTCGGACGGCACCCGGGTCGCCGTCGACGCGGTCGTCTTGGCCACGGGCTACCGGGCCTCGGTCGGAGACATCCTCGTCGGCTGGGAAGCCGTGTGCGACAGCACCGGGACGCCGACCGCCTCCGGCGTGCCCACGGCCCTCGGAGGCCTCTACTTCTGCGGGATGTACGTGTCACCCGCCGGCATGCTCCGGGAGATCGGGATCGAGGCGACCCGGATCGCCGCGCACATCGACGCGTAGCGCCGTAGCGTCTCCGGCCACCGGGGCGGGGGGATCCGGCGAACCGGAGGGCGGGGGTGCTCCTGGTACCGTCGGCCCATGCCCCGCCTCCAGGTCCGCCGGTGATCTCGGCAGAGGGCCTGACCAAGTCCTACGGGCCCACCCGGGCCGTCGACGACCTGACGTTCGACGTCCGGCCGGGTGTGGTGACCGGATTCCTCGGCCCGAACGGCTCGGGGAAGTCGACGACCATGCGGATGGTGGTCGGCCTCGACCATCCCGACGCCGGTGCCGTCACCATCGGCGGCCGGAGGTTCCACGAACTCCGCTGGCCGCTGCGGGAGATCGGCGCCCTGCTCGAGGCGAAGGCCATCCACCCGGGTCGCAGCGCCTACGACCACCTGTTGGCGATGGCCCACACCAACTCGGTGCCGAGGGCGCGGGTGGACGAGGTGCTCGGCATGGTGGGCCTCGAGGGGGTGTCGCGGCGCCGGGCCGGCAAATTCTCCCTCGGGATGAGCCAGCGCCTGGGTATCGCCACCGCGCTGCTGGGCGATCCCGGGGTGCTGCTCTTCGACGAACCGGTCAACGGCCTCGATCCCGAGGGCATCCTGTGGGTCCGCACCCTCCTGCAGTCGCTGGCCGCCGAAGGCCGGACCGTGTTCGTGTCGAGCCACCTCATGAGCGAGATGGCACTTACGGCCACCGACCTGGTGGTCATCGGGCGGGGACGCCTCATCGCCGACACCACGGTCGCCGACTTCATCGCCTCGAACACCGTAGCCACGGTGCGGGTGCGCACTCCCGCGCCCCAGGAGCTGACCGACGCCCTGGCGTCGGCCGGCGCCCGGGTGACGGTCGGGGACGACGGAGCCCTCCTGGTCACGGGCGTGGACGCCGCCCGGGTCGGGGACGTGGCCCTCGCCGCCGGGGTGGCCGTCCACGAGCTGAGTCCGGTGCAGGCCAGCCTCGAACAGGTCTTCATGGAACTCACGTCCGACATGGTCGACTACCACGGCCACACCCCGGCGGAGGTGGGGCCGTGACCACCGCCATCCCGCCGGCCGTCACCCTTCCCGACATCGACCACGGGCGCGCCGGGCTGTCCGGCCAGATCCGGTCCGAGTGGACGAAGCTGCGCTCGGTCCGCTCCACCTGGGTCTGCCTGGTCATCGTGGTCGTGGCCGGGATCGGGCTCTCGGCCCTCGTGACCAACGTGGAAGCGGGACGGTGGGGCTCCCTGGGCCTGGCCGACCGGGCGAGTTTCGACCCCGTCCGCTTCAGCCAGACCGGGTCGTTCCTCTCTCAGTTCGTGGTCGGGGTGTTGGGCGCCCTGGTCGTGACCTCGGAGTACGCCACCGGCTCCATCCGGACCACCCTGGCGGCCACCTCCCGTCGGACGACGGTGCTCGCCGCCAAACTCGTGGTCGTCGGCGCGGTCGTCCTGGTGGTCGCCGAGGTGACGGCGTTCGCCTCGTTCTTCACCAGCCAGGCCATCCTCCTCGCCCATGGCGCCAAGGCGCTGCCGGCCGGGAGCAGCATCCTCACCCAGGTCACCAGTCCCACCATCCCCTACGTGAGCCTGGCCGACGGCGGCGCCCTCCGGGCCGTCTTCCTCAGCGGCATCTACCTGCTCCTGCTGGCCCTCCTGGCCTGCGCCATCGGGTTCCTGGTGCGCCACACGGCGGGGGCCATCGCCACCTTCGTCGGGATCCTGTTGGTCCTTCCGCTCATCCTCGACGTGCTCCCCTCGAGCATCTCGGGCGCGTTCGAGAAGTACCTGCCCTCCAATCTCGGCCTGGCCATGACCCTGGTCACGACCCGCAAGACGGATTTCGCCGGGGTGCTCCTCCGCCCCTGGCCGTCGGCCGGTCTGCTGGTGGCGTACACGGTCGCCGCCGTGGCCGTGGCCACCGTGCTCCTGGTGCGACGGGACGCCTGAGGGTCGCATCCGACGGCTCTCCGGCGGGTCGGATCCGGAGCTGGCATCCTGACGGGATGGCGACGATCTACGAGGCTGCCGGCGGAGCCGACGGCCTGGCGGCCCTGGCCGCCGCCTGGCACGAGCGGGTGCTGGCCGACGAGGTGGTCAGCCACGCCTTCAGCCACGGGTTCCACCCGGACCACACGGCCCGGCTGGCGGCCTACTGGGGAGAGGCCCTCGGCGGACCGCCCGACTACACGGCGTCGTGCGGCGACGAGAGCTCGGTGGTCCGGGTCCACAGTGGCAAGGGCCCCCACCAGGACATGGACCGTCGGGCGGTGGCGTGCTTCGACGAGGCGCTCGCCGACGTGGGGATCGCTCCGGGCACACCGCTCCACGGGGCGCTGCACGAGTACTTCGCGTGGACGACCACCACCACGATGGGTCGGTTCCCGGACTCCGCCGCCGATGTCCCCGACGGCCTGTCGATCCCCCGGTGGGACTGGGACGGCGTGGTGGAGGGAGCCTGACGGCGGTCCGGCCGAGAGGGGTCAGGACCCCGATGGCGGCGTGTCGCCGTACCCCTCGAGCGCCGCGGTGACCACCTTGGTGACGTAGCGCACCATGAACTGGCTGCCGACGGTGTCGATGGCCCGCCCGAGCCCCTCGAGCAGCTCCGACAGGGTGTCCGGCGCCAGCTGGTGCATGCCGCCGTTGGTGGGCACCTGGTCGAGCCAGCTGTCGCGGGTGTACGTGTGCTGCCAGTCGAAGTGCCACCGTTCGGGCTCTCCGAACCCTCCCGCCCGGCGGAGCCCCTCGACCGCCCGGTCGCACAGCGGCTCGTAGGCGTCGAGTCCGGGAGCCGCGGCCCGGGCGAAGGGGGAACCGGGCATCACCTGCTGGTAGACCTCGGTGAACCTCCGGCCGAGATCGGGCGGTGGTTCGAACGTGTTCCAGAATACGGCCAACCGCCCGTCCGGCCGGAGCGCCTGGGCCGCCTTGGCCGCCCCGGCCACGGGATCCACCCAGTGCCACGACTGGCCGGACACCACGGCGTCGAAGCGGCGCCCGGCGGGATCCCACTCCTCGAACCGGGAGATCTCGACCTCGAATCCGAAGCGGCGGGCCACGGCGGCCATCCGCTCGTCCGGATCGACGCCGGACACCCGGCAACCGTGGGCGGCGAACTGCCGGGCGACAATTCCGGTCCCGATCCCGACGTCGAGGACGTCCGGTCCGGGGCTGACGTCCATGAGGTGCTCGACCATGACGTCCGGATACCGGGGGCGCGCCCGGTCGTAGCGCTCCGCATCGAGGCCGAAGGACTGGGCCACCGCCCGGGCGCGTTCGTCGTCGAGTTCGGGGGGAGGCTGGCTCCCCTGGGGGGCCGACGGCATGCCACCACTATGGGTAGGCGGCGGGGCGAGCGCAAGGGTGACGGCGGCACCCCCGGTCGCCCGGTTGTGACACCCCGGGTTGCGGGTGGCCACCGCCCCGGGCCCGGGATGCCCGGATCGGCGCGCTCCGGCGGCCCCGGGCGCCTCAGGCGAGGCCGGAGGCGGCCACCACGGCGCGCGCCAGCGGTCGGACCAGGCCCCGCAGGGTTCCACAGCCGTCCTCGCCGATGGCCTCGTAGGCGTGGACGGCCAGCCGGTCGGTGGCCTCCTCGATGGAGGTGCGCACGGCCTGGCCCTCCTCACTGAGGGCCAGGTGCTCGGCGGACGCCCCCGGGCGCAGCCAGCCCCGTTCGCGCAACGCCGCGGCGGCACCGTCCCACTCGTCGTCGGTCCATCCCCGGGTGTCCTTCAGCAGCGACGTCGGCAGCTCGGCCGTGGCTTCGTGGAGCACCAGGGCCTCGATCCCGGTGATCCCATGGTCGACCAACAGGGCGATGTGACCGTCGCCGCGGTACTCCCGGAGCAGGGTCTGGGCGTGCCACAGGGTCTCGAGCGGCGCGTCGGGCCACGGGAGATCGGCGTGCCCCCCGAACAGTGGGCGTCCCTCGGCCCGCTCGCAGGCCCGGAGCGCGGCCCGCCGCGCCAGGTCGGCGGCGGTGCGCACGTCGTCGGTGTCGGCGGCCTCCCCGAGCATCCGACGCAGCGCCGAGCCCGCCACCTCGGTGCGGGCGTCGAGCACGGCGGCCGGGGTGGTGCGGTCCCACACGCCGTCCATGGACTCATGGACGAGCGAGGGCTTGAAGTTGAAGAAGGTGGCGACGACCGTGCCGGGCCGGACGGCGCCCATGGGGGCGGAGCGCGAGGCGAAGTAGCCGGCCCGGCCCCCGATACCCAGGCGGACGTAGGACGCCTCGGCCTCCGGGGCGAAGTAGACCATGCCGTGCAACGGCTCGAGGGTGCGCCACGTCTTGCGGGCGGTGACGGCGCTGACGGAGGAGGGTCGGTCGGGCATGGCCCACGGTAACCCGACGGGCCGGCACGGGCGGTCCCGTATAGTGCTGGTGGACGGGCATCGCGGTGCCGTGCACCGGCACGGGTCGGCGGGGCCTGCAGCACTCTGGACGCAGGACACAGGAGTCGGTGATGTTGAACGGTGTCTCGGGCATGGTGGGCGAGACGGCGGTGGTCACCAAGGAGTTGGCCGGCCCGCATCAGCCCGGCTCGGTGCTCGCCCGCGGCGAGGAGTGGTTCGCCAGAGCCATGTTTCCGGGTACTCGCATCGCCCCCGGAACCGAGGTGGTCGTGGCCGACGTCGAACGCGGCCTCCTCGTCTGCTACCCGGCGGAAGGTGCCTACCCGGCGGTCGGAGGCTGACACCACCCGCCGGACACCGGGGTGTCCGGGGGTCGGGGTCCGGGCGTGCGACCCGGTGGTGCCGGACGCGCGGTGTCGAGGCCCGTGGGTGCCTAAGGTATTCCCCAGGAGGTGGTCACCATGATCATCGGGTCCGTGGGTCTAGCCATCGGAGTGGCGGTGGTGGCGTTCTTCATCTTCGCCCTGATCGTCGTCTTCCTGAAGTCGTCCCTCAAAGTGGTCCAGCAGGGCTGCGTGGGGGTGGTCAAGCGGTTCGGCGAGTTCAAGACCATCAAGCAGCCGGGCCTCCACGTCCTGATGCCGCTGGCCGACCGCATGGACAAGGTGGACGTCCGTGAGTTCCCGAGGACGGGCGACCAGCAGGCGGTGATCACCAAGGACAACGTGTCGCTGTGGGTCAGTGCCACCATCTTCTGCCAGGTGACGGACGTGAAGCTGGCCCTCTTCGAGGTCAACGACTTCGGCCTGGCCATCGACCAGATGGCCCGCACCGCGCTGCGGGCGGTGTTCGGTGAGCTCACCCTCGACGAGTCGCTGTCCGAACGCGAGACGATCAACGCCAAGATGCAGGACCACATGGCCGAGGCCACGCTGAAGTGGGGTGTCCGTCTGAACCGGATCGAGATCCTCGACATCACGCCGCCCACCAACGTCCTGCAGGCCATGTCGGAGCAGAAGGAGGCCGAGCAGCACAAGCGGGCGGCCATCCTCAAGTCGGAGGGCGAGCAGCAGGCGGCCATCAACAGCGCCCAGGGCCGCAAGCAGGCGAACGTCCTCGAGGCCGAGGGTCAGAAACAGGCCTCGATCCTGGCCGCCGAGGCCCAGAAGCAGGTGCTGGAACTCCGGGCCGACGGCGAGAAGCGCGCCGCGCAGCTGCGGGGGGAAGGCGACGCCGCCGCCCTCGACGCCATCGACAAGATCGGGATCCATCCGAACACCCTCGCCTTCAAGCAGCTCCAGGCGCTCCAGGCGGTGGCCATGTCGCCCAATGCCAAGGTGGTCGTCCCCTACGAGGCCGCCGGTCTGGTGGGGGCCGCTTCGGTGCTGGTCGGGGCCCTGAAGGACGCCGGCGCCGTCGAGGTGCCGGTAGCCGGGAACGGCAAGTCCGCCTGACGCTGGACGCCCCCGATGCGACCGGGGGCGAACCGGAGGCGCCTACTTCATCTCCACCATGTCGAGGTAGTCGTCGCGCCAGTGGGTGAAGACCTCCTCGGGGAGCTTGAGCGCATGGGTCGGCTCGAGCGCCTCCACGAAGGCCCGGTCATGGCTCACGACGACCACGGTGCCGGGCCAGTCCGAGAGCATGGTGCCGACCGCCTCGATCGACGCCGGATCGAGGTTGTTGGTGGGCTCGTCGAGCAGCAGGACGTTGGCCTGGCCGGCCGCCAGCATGGCGAGTCCGAGTTTGGCCCGCTCACCGCCCGAGAGCGTCTTGGGCATCTGGTAGGCGACGTCCCCGACCAGGCCGAACGAGCCGAGCAGCGCCCGCCGCTCGGACTCCTTGGCCAGGATGCGGTCGTCGATGTTGTCGAGCACGCTCACCGAGAGGTCGACCTGCTCGTGCTCCTGGGCGAAGTAGCCGAGGGACACGTTGACGCCCGGTTCGACCTGTCCCGAGGTCGGCTCCTGGACGCCGGCCAGACAGCGCAACAGGCTGGACTTGCCGGCACCGTTGCGCCCGATGACCACCACCCGGTCACCCCGTCGGCAGTGGAAGTCGACGTCGGCCAGGACGGTGTGGGCGTCGTAGCGCACGACGAGGTGTTCGACGCGGAGCGGGACTTCACCGGAGCGGGCCGGGGTGGGGAGGGAGAACGAACTCTTCTTCTCGCGTTTGCGGACCTCGGTGCGCCCGGACTCCAGGCGCTCGACGCGCTTGTCCAGCGACTTGGCGATGCGGGCCCGACGGTTCGTGCTGCCGCGCATCGAGTCGGCGAGCTTGGACAGACGGTCGATCTCGCGTCCCTCCAGCTGGGCGGCCCGCTCGCGTTGGGACTGGTCGGCCTCCAACTGGACCAGGTACGAGGAGTAGTTCCCCTTGAACTCGGTCAGGTGGGCGTCGGACAGGTGGAGCACCTTGTTGATCGACCGGTCGAGCAGCTTCAGGTCGTGGCTCACCACCAGGATGGCGCCGGGAAACGTCTCCAACTCGTTCATGAGCCACGCCTTGGCCGGTCGGTCGAGGTGGTTGGTGGGCTCGTCGAGGATCATGGTGTCCGGGCCCTGGAACAGGATGCGGATCAGGTCGACGCGGCGGCGCTGCCCTCCCGAGAGACTCTCGATCTCCTCGAGCAGCAGCTCCTGGCGGAGCCCGAGTCCGTCGGCCAGCCGGGCCATCGTGGCCTCGGCCTCGTAGCCGCCGTTCTCGCGGAACTGTTCCTCGAGATCGGAGAACAGGGCGATGTTCTCGGTGGACGGGTCCTTGGCCATCTGGGACCGGGCCTTGCCGAGGGCGTCGTCCAGGATGTCGAGACCGCGACCGGAGAGCACGTGGGAGAAGCCGTTGGGCTCGAGTCCGAGACCGTGCGGCTCGGGCACCTGGGGCAGGTAGCCGTACGTGCCGCGGATGGCCGCGCTGCCCGTCGAGCGCACGTTGCGACCGGGCTCGTTGATGACGACCGAGATGAAGGTGGACTTGCCGGTGCCGTTGCGACCGACCAGCCCGACCTTCTCCCCGGCGCCGACGACGAACGAGGCGTCGCGCAGGAGGGTGCGGTCGCCGATCTCGATGGTGAGGGAGGAGCCGACGATCATGGGAGGAGGGGAGGGTCGACCGCTGCGGCGGGACGGGTCCCGGTCCGGAGCCGGGACATCCGGCGGAGTCGACCCCTCCAGTCTCCCACAACGCAGCCAGGAGCCGTTCGGCGGGCCGTTTCGACCGACCGACCCCGGCTCAGGGTCGGTGCCGCCGGGGGGAGGCGCGGCGGCGCAGGGTCCGCGCCCCGCGCCGGACCCGGGCCCGGCGATGCTGCACCATGGCCCGGAAGGCGACCTGGTGCACGGGCCACAGCGCCCACCAGTAGGCCATGCCCAACACCCCCTTGGTGCGCAGGGACCCGACCTGCTCGATGGCCGGAGGACCGTCGGGAGCCACCCGGAACCCCAGCCAGGCCTCGCCGCAGAACCACTCGTAGGAGCGCAGCACGAGCGCCTCGTCCTCGCGCACGACGATGGTCCACCAGTCCACCCGGGCCCCCGTCGTCATCTCCCCGGGGCGACCGAGGCGCAGGTCCTCACCGAACCAGTGGCCCATGGTGATCCGCAACAACCAGGCCAACGGCAGTCCGTACCAGGACAGCTTGCCGCCGATGTCGTCGAGGTCCTCGGCGAACCCGGTGACCCGGCCGTCCCCACCGATGTCGGAGGGGCGCAGTACGGACCGGGAACGGTCCGTGTAGACGCCCTCCTCCAGACCGTGCCGGCGGCCGAACAGCGTGGCCGTGATCCAGTCCGCCTGGGTGTCGAGAGCGACGCGGATGGCCGACTCGACGGTCAGCGGGCGGACGGTGAAGGCGGCATCGGTCCGGTCGCGGGTGCGCACCGTGACCTCGTTGGTGAGGCTCTCGATCAGTGCGTGGCTGACGGTGGCATCGACCGGGGTGACGAAGTCGACCCAGTGGGCCGACAGGGCCGGCGTCAGTACGGGGACCTTCACCACCAGCCGGCGACGCAGACCGCGGACGCGGGCGTAGGTGTCCATCATCTGGCGGTACGTCGTGGCGTCCGTGCAGCCGATCTCGTAGATGTCCGGATCCACGCCCGTCGACTGCACCAGGTAGTCGAGCAGGTCGGAGAGGGCGATGGGCTGGGTCGGGGTGTTCACCCAACGAGGACAGACCATCAACGGGAGGCGTTCGGTGAGGTAGCGCACCATCTCGAAGGAGATGCTCCCGGCCCCGAGGACCACGGCGGCCCGGAGCTCGACGACCGGTACGCCGGTCGATCCGAGCACGGCGCCGACCTCCTGGCGACTCGACAGGTGGGTGGAGAGGTCGTCGTGGCCGAGTCCGCCGAGATAGACGATGCGGTCCACCCCGGCGCGGGCTGCTCCCTCGGCGAAGGCCGTGGCGAGCAGCCGGTCGCGTTCGGCGAACCCCGCCCCCCCGGCCATGGCGTGGACGAGGTAGTAGGCGACGGTGCACCCGTCGAGGGCCCGGGCCACCGCGTCGGTGTCGCCGACGTCGGTGACGTGGATGGTGACGTGGTCACGGGGAGGGAACCCGTCCGGGTCACGGAGCAGCGCCTGCACCTCATAGCCCTCGTCCACCAGGCGGGGGACGAGGTGCGTGCCGACGAAGCCGCGGGCCCCGGCCACCGCCGCCCGCCCACGTCGGCCGGGGCCCGTCGGGGCGCCCGCTCCCGGGTCGCTCATCCCCCGGAGACCAAGAGGTCGCCACCGACTGGGGGCGTGGGATCGTCGACGGTGTCGAGCCAACGGTCCGGCAGACGGACGGGGCGCGGTCCGTTGGTGTGCCCCCGCGGCATGCGCAGCGCCTCGGCGGGGAAGGGGAGCGAGTGGTCGAGTCCCCCCAGCAGCGCGGCGACCTCGTCCACGGTGGAGGCGAGGGCCAGGTCCCGTCGTACGGCCGATCCGACGGGGAACCCGGTCAGGTACCAGCCGGCGTGCTTGCGGAACTGGCGCGTGCCGAGGTCCGGGCCGAAGAGGTCGCACAGCAGGCCGAGATGGACCAGCATCATCGAGCAGATCTCGCCCAGCCCGGGCGGGTCGGGGACCGGCCGGCCCCGGAACGCAGCGGCCAGGTCCCGGAACAACCAGGGTCGCCCGAGGCACCCGCGGCCGACGACCACGCCGTCGCATCCGGTGGCGGCGGTCATGGCCAGGGCGTCGGCCGCTTCCCACAGGTCGCCGTTGCCCAGCACCGGGATGGAGGTGACGGCCTCCTTCAGCCGACCGATGGCCGTCCAGTCGGCCGAGCCCGAGTACAGCTGCTCGGCTGTCCGGGCGTGGAGGGTGACGGCGGCGACGCCCTCGTCCTCAGCCGTCCGACCCGACTCGAGGTAGGTGAGGTGGCCGTCGTCCACCCCCGTGCGGAGCTTGACGGTCACCGGCACGGTTCCGGCGTTCCCCACGGCGGCCCGGACGATGTCGCGGAAGAGTGTCCGATGGAGCGGCAGCGCGGCACCGGCCCCCTGGCGGGTGACCTTGCCGGCCGGGCACCCGAAGTTGAGATCGATGTGGTCGACGCCGATCTCGTGGACCAGACGTCGGACGGCCCGGCCCATGACCTCGGGATCGACGCTGGACAGCTGCACGCTGCGCACCGTCTCGTCGGCCCCGAAGGACGCCATGCCGAGGGTCTTGGCGTTGCCCTCGACCAGGGCACGGGCCGTGACCATCTCGCTCACGTACAGCCCGGCGCCGTAGCCGCGGCACAACGTGCGGAAGGCGCTGTTGGTCACGCCGGCCATGGGAGCCAGCACGACGGGCACGTCGACCACGAGGTTCCCGAGCTTGAGCTCGGTCGGCGGCGACCCGTCGGAGCGGGCCGCCGTCATCGTTCGCCTCCCCACAGTTCGGTGACCGACACCCCGAGGTGGCCGAGCAGGCGCCGCAGGGCCGGCAACGACAGGCCGATCACGTTGCCCGGATCGCCGTCGATGCCGTCGATGAACGGCGCCGATCGACCGTCCAGCGTGAAGGCGCCGGCCACCGACAGCACGTCGGGGGTGGCGAGGTAGGCGTCGAGTTCGGCGTCGCTGGTCACGCCGAAGCGGACGGTCGTCCCGACGACCTCCTCGGCCCGGTCACCGGAAGACTCGTCGATCAGGCAGTGCCCCGTCCACAACGTCCCGGCGCACCCCCGCATGGCCGTGAGCCACGCGCGGGCCTCCTCGAGCGAGGACGGCTTGCCGTGGGGTCGGCCACCGAACTCGAGCATCGAATCACAGCCGATGACGAGGGCGTCCCCGTCGGGGCGGGCCACCGCCTGCGCCTTGGCGGCGGCCAGGCGGCCCACCGACCCGCGGGTGTCGGCCGGGTCGACGTCGTCCTCGGCCACCCCGCTCACGACCACCTCGGGGGCGAAGCCGGCATCGCGCAGCAGCCGAAGTCGCGCGGGGGAGCCCGAGGCGAGGACCAGGGTGCGGGACGGCATGGCCCAAGCCTAGGGGCGGACCCGTCGCGCCCGAGCCCGCCCGCTGGCGTCGACCGGGCACGCCCGACTGCGCGATCCTGGTGGCATGACCGACACCGGCATCACCGTCTCCCCCGTACAGGTCGACCCCGAACTCGACGGCGACCACGAGCGCATGTCCCACATCGTCCTCGAGGGCTTCAAGCCGGAGAAGGGCGACTTCATCTCGGCCGGCCCGTCGGTGGTGGAGGGGATGGTGAACGGAACCGCTGTCAAGGCCCTGTGCGGGAAGATCTGGGTGCCGGGCCGGAACCCGCAGCGCTATCCGGTCTGCCCGACCTGCAAGGAGATCGCCGAATCCCGGGGCTGGAAGGTGCCCGCCGGCTGAATCGGCCCCGACCGCCCGAGGCCGTCGAACGTCGATCCGGATTCGCATCTCTTCCGGCACTCCATCCAACATCCCAGGTGGGAAAGGGCGGTGACGTCCATGAGCAATGGACGGGGGCCGTGGCTAGCCTTCTGGCGAGCGTCGAGGTGGATTCGACGTCCGAACGACGGAGGATGTTCATATGCGGAAACTTGCGTTGTTGGCCGTGGGGATGTTTCTCTCCCCGGTCGTCGGTCTGGCGGTGGCGCCGGGTGTCGCCTCGGCCCATCCGATCTATCACGGAACCGTCACCTGCGACTTCGCCCACGGTGCCTGGGGGGGCGCGGTGACATTTGCTCCGCCACTCCGCAACGGTGGCGTGTCCACCCATGAGGTGGTGACGGTCAAGGCGTCGTTCGGGTCCTCCACGACGGGGACCGGGGCGTGCCAGACCTCCATGGTCCCACCCCCCGGTTCCGCGGTGGGTGGTGCGATCGTCGGCAAGATGAAGTTCGTCGGTGCGGGCTCCAACAACTGCACCACGCTCTTCCCCAGTACCCTCGTCCCGAATCCGGCGGCGTTCAAGATCAAGTGGCTCGTCCCGGCCGGCGCTCCGACGCTGTGGATCTCGCCCACGTCCGTCAACTTCTCGACTTCTGCAATCACCATCAGCGGCGGTTCGGTCACGGGCTCGTTCGCTCCCTATGCCACACCGACGGCGACCTTGGCCGATCCCTCGTGGCCGGGAGCAAGTGGGGCCATCGCCACAGGGTGCGCCACGTCCGGCGGCCTGGCGTCGCTGCTGATCACGTCGCCGTCGGCGGGTTCCACCGGTACGTGGTGACCGGCATCGGCCGGCCGATGCCCTAGGAAAAGGGATCGGTCGGCCGTGTCGGGCAGGACGAGGAATCGGACAGGAGGAGTCGGCCGCGCGCGGTGCGGGTCTCCCGCGAGCGGGACCGGTAGACGCCGTCGGGACCTTCGTGCGGGGCGCGTGTCGGGCCCCGCCCCCGGTGCCGGTCCGGCCGCGGGTTCCGGAGGCCACTTCGTTGGGTAGGTAGGAGGGGTGCCGGGCCCGTCGAACCGGAGGTCCCGCCGCCCGAGGTTCCGGGCTCGGCACCTACCGCCGCGCGGCGGTGGAGGGGCTCCATCGCCGGGCGGCGGCTCGGACCGGGGAGTGGTCCGGCCGGCCACGGTCGTGGACGGGCCGGTTCGGTACCGTGGAGGCGATGCGACCGATGAAGCGACGACCGGTGGTGGACTACCGGGGAACGGTCGCCGTCGTGACCGGGGCGTCCGCCGGCATCGGTCGTCGGCTGGCGCTCGACCTGGCCTCATCGGGAGCGGTGGTGATCGGCGTGGCGCGCCGCGAAGACCGGCTCCGGGCACTCGTCGGCGAGATGCGGGCGCACAGTGCGGAGTCGGCGTACCGGGTCTGCGACCTCTCCGACCCCGCCGCCTTCGTCCGCCTACTCGAGCAGGTCGAACGGGACCTCGGCCGGATCGACATCCTGGCCAACATCGCCGGCGTCGGCGGGATCCTGCGCACCGCTCCGACGACCGCCGCGTCGCTCCGGTCCGTCAGCGAGGTGAACTACATCGCTCCCGTCGCCGGCATGCTCGCCGTCCTGCCCGGCATGAGAACGCGGCGGTTCGGTGCCATCGCCAACATGAGCTCCGACGATGGACGCTCCCCCGGTCCGGGCGGGGCGGACTACTCGGCGAGCAAGGCGGCCCTGTCGGCGGCCACCGAGAGCCTGTCCTACGACGCGCGACCGGACGACGTCTTCCTCCATGTGGTCTACCCGGGTTGGGTGCCGACGGAGATGGGGCTGGCGTCGGTGCGCGACGGTGGACTGGCGATGCCGCCCCGAGCGGTCCGTCGCACGGAGGAGCAGGTCTCGGCACTCGTCCTGCGTCGCCTGTTCGACCCGCGGGTGGAGATCAACGCCGCCGCCCTGCCTCTGGTCGCACCGATCCTCCGGACGATCGCTCCCCTCACCTATCAGCGGATGCGCGCCACCCGCTGATCCGATGGTGGCGCGGCACCTGGGCGTGGGCCCCGGTGCGGAGGGGGCGGGGAACCGGCTGGACGGGGTAGGCGCTCAGGCCGGGTTGCGCAGACTCGGAAGGAGCCGCTTCGCCTCGCGCTGCTCCTCGAGGACCGACCGCAGCCGCGACAGGGTGGCGGGCTCGCGGGCGGCGAGGTTGTGCCGTTCCTCGGGGTCACGGGTGAGGTTGTGGAGCTCGTAGAGCGGATCGGCGGCCGGACCCAGGAACGGATTCGGGGCGACGCCGTGGTCGGCGTACCAGTCGTCGAGCCGCTCGTAGTAGTGGTTGAGCTTCCAGAGCTCGTCGGCCCCGTCCCCGGCGGCGGGCAGCGACGTCACCACCGACTCGATGCTGGTGGCCCCGGTGATGGCCTCGAACGGCTCGCCGGTCAGGACGTTGACCTGGTCGGCGCCGAAGGTGATGTTGTCCTCGGTCATGAAGTACACGGGGGAGTCGACCGACGACTCCTCGACCTCTCCCCGGACCAGGCGGCTCAGATCCCGGCCGGGCAGGGGGTGCACCTCGTCGTGGTGGGCGGACACGCCGGCTGCCGCCTGCTCGGGATCGATACCGGCCAGGCCCAGCAGGGTCGGCAGCAGATCGACGTGACTGGTCGGGACGGACACGCCGGTCCCCCCCGTGGGGACGCCCGGACCCGCCACCACGAACGGGACCCGGACGGCTTCGTCGAACGCGTTGAACCACTTCTGCACGAGACCACCGTGGGCACCCACCAGGTCCCCGTGGTCCGACGTCAGGACCACGATGGTGTCGTCGGCCATCCCGTGGCGCTCGAGGGCGTCCAGGATCCGGGCGATCGCCGCGTCGACGAGCTGGTGCAGGTGGTAGTAGAGGCGTCGGTACCCGAGGTCGGTCGCGGCGGGGTAGACCATGTGTCCCCAGGCCGCCGGGAAGGCGGCCTGGCAGGGGGGCCGGTCGACGAAGGAGTCGGACTGTGACGGTGCCTCGGGCACGTCGGGGACGGAACCGTCGGGTGGGCCGAACTGGAGCAGCTGCTCCCATCCGAAGCCCGAGAAGGTGATGTCGTGGGGGTTGACGAAGGAGGCGACGGTCAGCCACGGACCGTCGGACCGGGCCTCGGCCAGTTCGTCGAACAGCTCGATCACCTGCTCGGCGAAGACCCCGTCACGGACCGTGCCGCAGTCCGACTTGGCGGCGCCGTGGGGCTCGCGTCCGATCCAGCCCGAGAACCCGAAGGGGTCGAGGCGATCCGCCCGGCGGTAGGCGTCCACGGCGTCGGGGAGGAGGCGCCCCTCGTCGTCGGACGCCATCAGTCCCTCATGGGTCCCCGGGATCTGGAGGTCGGCGTGGGAGATGTGCCACTTGCCCCGGTAGTGCGTGCGGTAGCCACCGGCCCGGAACCAGTCTCCCAGGGTGGGTACGGAGTCTGGGTCGAGCCATCCCATGGCCGGATCGGAGGGGTGCTTGGCCGTCCCGTCGGTGGCCGACACCCCGTGCAGGGACGGATACTGTCCGGTGAACAGGGTCGCCCGACTGGGCGTGCAGGCCGTGGCGCCGGCGTAGTGGCGGTGGAACTCGCGCCCCGCGCCCGGAGCGCCTGGCGGGCCGGCAGCCGGGACGCCCGGAAGGCCCGGACCTCGGCCGTCTCGTAGGGCGGCGGGTAGCGCTCCTCGTCGGTCATGATCAACAGGACGTTGGGCCGTTCCATGGCCGACACACTAGGAGCGGTGCCATGGCTCTGCTGCCCACCGCATTGACTCATCTAAAACCTCCGCGTAGGCGGCATCGTTGCCTCATCTAAGAATCTCCGCCTGGGAGATGGGCCGACTACGCCTGATCCATGGAGCTTTCGATGGGCGAACGACGTGCGGTCACGAAGAAGTTGGCCATCCAGTACAAGCGGGGCTCCCGGTCCGAGAAGTCGAAGATCCTCGACCAGCTGGTGGACCTCACCGGTTGGAGCCGGGACCATGCCCGGGCCCGGCTCCGGGGCGCCGGTGAGGTCAAGGCGGTCCGGACCAGGAGCCCGAGGACGCCGCTCTACAGCTCGAGGGTCGTCTCGGCCCTGGAACTCTGCTGGCGGGCCGCCCGGGCGCCGGCGGGCAAGCGGCTGGCCCCCATGCTCCCGGTCCTCGTTCCGCTACTGCGCCGGGATGGCGAGCTCGACCTCACCGAGGAGGAAGCCGAGCTGCTGATGACCATGAGCGCCGCCACCATCGACCGGCGCCTGGCGGGGGCCAAAGTGCTGGCCGGGTTCCGGGCCATGAGCCACACCAAGCCGGGATCGCTGCTCAAGACCCAGATCCCCATCCGGACCTGGTCGGAGTGGGACGACGTGACACCCGGCTTCGTGGAGATCGACCTGGTGGGCCACGAGGGAGGGAACTCCTTCGGGGAATTCTGCTTCACCCTGACGATGACCGACGTCGCCACCGGTTGGACGGTCAACCGGTCGGTGGCCAACAAGTCGGCGATCCGGGTCGCCCAGGCCATCGAGCACGCCGGTGGCGCCTTCCCGTTTCCGATCCTGGGCATCGACTCGGACAACGGGAGCGAGTTCATCAACGCCCACTTCCTCGAGTGGTGTACGTCCCGCCGGATCACCTTCACCCGTTCCCGACCCGGCAACAAGAACGACGGCTGCCACGTCGAGCAGAAGAACTGGACCCATGTCCGCGAACTGGTCGGCTACCTGCGCTTCGACACCCAGGCCGAGCTCGACCTCCTCAACCGGATCTGGGCCATCGACCGGGGCTACACCAACCTCCTGCTCACCCAGCAGAAGCTCGTCGAATCCACCCGCATCGGCGCCAAGGTCGTCAAACGCCACGATGCCGCCGCCAGTCCCTACCAGCGCCTGGTCGCCACCGCCGTCCTCACCCCGGCCAAACAGGCCGCCCTCACCCGGGCCCGCAACGCCCTCTCCCCAGGCCAGGTCCAACGCGAGATCGACCGACTCTGTGCCCAACTCGAACGCCTGGCCCTGTCCAAGACCGGACCCCCTCCCCGGGCGGTCAATCGGGCGTTCACCCACTAGTTCCAGGCGGAGGGTTTTACGTGAGGCAACGAATCACCCTTGCCGGAGGGTTTGACATGAGGCAACGGGCCACGACGGCCGGCCGCCGCCGGCGGCCGGGGGACGTCCGGACGATCACGCCCGGTGGGCGACCTCCTGGACCATCCAACCGTTGCCGTCGGGGTCCTGGAACTCGAAGAAGGTGTTGTAGTCCGCTCGTGCCGGGTCGGGCCCGTCGACCTGGCGTCCCTCGACGAAGTGGACGAGCGGGCCGGCCTCGACCCCGCGACCGGTCACCTCCGCCCGGGCCCGCTCGATGTCGGGCACGACGAGGTGCAGTCCGTGGACCGTGCCCGCGGCGTCGGGGTTGGCCATGAGGGCCACGGCGCAGGCGGACCCCGGCGGCGATGCCTGGATCACCCGGAAGTGCTCTCCGGCCCGGTGGTCGACGATGAGGTCGAAGCCCATGGCGTCGACGTAGAAGGTCTTGGCGCGGTCCTGGTCGGAGACCGGCACGACCACCAATTCGAGTTTCCAGTCCATGCGGCCTCCTCGGGTATCTCGAAGTTCCATCCTACGGGTCGGGGTGCCGGCTACGGGACGGCCCGGATCCCTTTCGTGATCAGGTAGACGGCGAACACCGCTTCGATCACGGTGCCGATCGTGCGGGAGTTACGGCCGATCCAGCGGTGGGTGGCGTCGAGGGCGTGGTCGGCCCGGCGGCCGAGCACCTGGGCGAGCACGACCGGGACGAGCACGGGGAGGAGCACGATGACATACAGCACGACGAAGGCGACCACCTTGTCCGATGCTCCGACGTTCGAGTGGACGATCTCGCGGACGGCCGGCAGGACGAGGAGGAGGGTGGAGAAGTTCACGACCATGCCGACGGCACCGACTCCGATGAACCAGGGGGAGGACGCCGATGCCAGCCGGCCGCCGGTCCGCGAGGCGTGCTTCTCACCCACCGTCGGTGTGCGGATCCGGGAGCGGACGGCCAGGGCCGCGAGGAGGACGCCGGAGACGATCAGCACGGCGGCATCGGTCGCCGATTTGTGCGAGTGGTGGGGGCGCAACCGGGCCAGGGCGGTCACGCACAGCAGCGAGAAGGCGCCGAGGACGAGGGCCGCGCCCCCGACCAGCGCCCAGGCCCGGGCCAGCCTGCTCCCACCGCCCGAGAGCACCAGGAGCTGGAGGGCGAGAAGGGTGGGACTGACCGCCGCTCCGAGGGCCAGGGGCAGTACACCGATCAGGAGAGAGCCCATCGGGCCAACCTAACCCGACCCCCGACCCCCGACCCCCGACCCCCGACCCCCGACCCCCGACCCCCGGCCCCCGACGACGGCTCGGATCCGACTCCGCCAGGAAGTCGGACGAGGAGGTCGTCAGTGCCCGGCAAGCTCCCCGTGGTCGCGGCACCGGGCCCGGTAGCCCCCGGGCGTGACGGACACCGTCAGTCGGCGACCGCAGTCGGGGCAGAACCGCGGTGGGTCGAGGGTGCGGCCGCAGCCGGCGCACGACGTCGAACCGCAACCCGTGCAGTGGACCACGGTCGTCCCGCTCACGGCGCCCCCGTCGATCGGCTCAGAGGACACCGGTCAGAGCACCCACCGGCATGCGGAGGTCGGACAGCATCTGCAGGTCCTCATCGGCCGAGCGTCCGAGCGTCGTCAGGTAATTACCGACGATCAGGGCGTTGATGCCCGATGTCATGCCCATCGACTGGAGCTCGCGCAGCGTCACCTCCCGGCCGCCCGCGTACCGCAGGATCACCCCGGGCAGGCCGAGCCGGAACAGGGCGATCCAGCGGATGGCCTCCCAGGCGGCGACGGGCTGCTCACCTCCGAGCGGCGTGCCCGGGCGCGGGTTCAAGAAGTTGAGGGGCACCTCGGTGGGATCGAGCTCCTGGAGCTGGGTGAGCAGCTCGATGCGCTGGTCGTCGGTCTCCCCCATACCGAGGAGCGCACCACAGCACAGCTCCATGCCGTGGTCGCGCACGAGCCGGCAGGTCTCCTCGCGCTCCTCCCAGGTGTGGGAGGTGACCACATTGGGGAAGAAGGAGCGGGAGGTCTCCAGGTTGTGGTTGTAACGGTGGACCCCACCTTCGGCGAAGCGGCGCGCCTGGTCGTCGGTGAGGAGGCCGGCGCTGACGGCCACGTTGAGACCGGTGCGCTGCTGGACCATCGGGACCAGTTCGAGGATGCGCTGCATGGTGCGCTCGTCCGGACCCCGCACGGCCAGCACGATGCAGAACTCGGAGGCACCGGCCGCCCGGGTCTCCTCGGCCGCCGCCAGTACCTCGTCGGCGTCGAGGAACGGCGTGGCCTTCACGGGGGTGTCGAACCGGGACGACTGCGAACAGAAGTGGCAGTCCTCGGGGCAACCACCGGTCTTGGCCGACAGGATGCCCTCGACCTCGACCTCCGGCCCACACCAGGCGAGCCGTACCTGGTGGGCGAGGGCGGCGAGTGACGTGACGTGGGCGTCGGGCAGAACGGCCAGTCCGGCCAACTCCTCGCCGGTCAGGAGGCGGCGCTCGTCGAGGAGGGCCGCCTCGGCCGCACGGATGCGGGCCCTCGCCTCCGAGGGATCGATCGCCGGACGTTCGGGCTCACCTCGACGGGGTGGCGAGAGGATGACGGGGGAGGGTGCGGTGTCTCCGGGCATGGCAGCCACGGTAGTGGGCGCACGGGCCGCCCCGAAAACCGGGGACCGGGTGGGGGGTGGTGGTCAGGGCCGCGGTGGCGGGTCGACGAAGACCGGGGTTCGCTTCTCCCGGAGGGCGGCCACACCCTCTCGGTAGTCGGGACCGGCCATCATCGGGTCGAGGAGGGCCTCGGCCATCCGCACCGACTCGGCCACCGACAGGTGGAACGCCTCGTAGACCTGGCGTTTGGAGGCGGCCAGCGAGGCGGGGGAGACGGTGGTGGCCAGCATCCGGGCGTATCCGTGGACGTGGTCGAACAGGTCGGGACCGTCGACCACCGCCGTCACGAGGCCGAGGGCCTGGGCCTCGTCGGCGTCGAACCGGCGGCTGGACAGGATCAGGTCGAGGGCCCGGGGCAGGCCGATGAGGCGGGGCAGCAGCCAGGCCAGCCCGAACGCGCAGGGCAGGCCGAGCCGGCCGTGGGCCGTGGTGAACGTGGCTCCCCGGGCGGCGAAGCGCAGGTCGTGGTAGCAGGACAGGGCGAAGCCGATGCCGGCGACGGGCCCGTTGATGGCGGCCAGGATCGGCTTGTCGATGCCGAAGTGGTAGGCCAGCTCGGCATCGAACTCCGGACCGGACGCCATAGCCCGGCGTGGCCAGGTCGTCGGGCGCCCCGGCGTCGTAGGAACCCGCGCTCGACGTGGCCGACCAGGTCATCGGACTCCGCACCGGCACAGAAGCCCCGCCCCGCCCCGGTGACCACGATGACCCGGACGGCGGGGTCGTCGGCCGCCGCCTGCAGGTGGGCGCGGTACTCGGCGTTCATCGTCGCCGTCCAGGCATTGAGCCGCTCGGGACGGTGGAGGGTGATGGTCGCCACGCGGTCGGTGACGGCGTAGCGCGTGGCCTCGGTCGTTCGCGGCGTCATGGGTCGGGCGTCGGGTCGATGGCCGGCGTCGACCGGCGCACCCTCGGCGCACCGGTCGGCCGGGTGGTCCAGCCGGCTCAGTACCGGTAGTGCTCGGGCTTGTAGGGGCCGTCCACCGACACGCCGATGTACGTCGGCCTGCTCGGGGGTCAGCGTCGTGAGGTGGACGCCGAGGGCGTCGAGGTGCAGGCGGGCGACCTTTTCGTCGAGGTGCTTCGGGAGCAGGTACACCTTGTTCTCGTACCTGCCCTCGTTGGCGAAGAGCTCCATCTGGGCCATCGTCTGGTTGGTGAACGAGTTCGACATCACGAAGCTCGGGTGACCGGTGGCGTTGCCCAGGTTGAGCAGGCGGCCCTCCGACAGGATGATGACGGCCTTGCCGTCCGGGTACACCCACTTGTCGACCTGGGGCTTGATGTTGACCCGCTCGATGCCGGGGGTGGCCATCAGGCCGGCCATGTCGATCTCGTTGTCGAAGTGGCCGATGTTGCCCACGATGGCCTGGTGCTTCATCCGGGCGATGTCGGACGCGGTGATGACGTCCTTGTTGCCCGTCGTGGTGATGAAGATGTCGGCGGTCTCGACCACGTCGTCGAGGGTGGCGACCTGGTAGCCCTCCATGGCCGCCTGCAGGGCGCAGATCGGGTCGATCTCGGTGATCACGACCCGGGCGCCCTGGCCGCGCAGCGAGTCCGCGCAGCCCTTGCCGACATCGCCGAACCCGCAGACGACGGCCACCTTGCCGCCCATGAGGACGTCGGTGGCCCGGTTGATGCCGTCGATGAGCGAGTGCCGACAGCCGTACTTGTTGTCGAACTTGGACTTGGTCACCGCGTCGTTGACGTTGATGGCGGGGAAGAGGAGCTCGCCCTTCTCCTGCATCTCGACGAGACGGTGGACGCCGGTGGTGGTCTCCTCGGAGACGCCCTTGATGCCGTTGGCGATCGACGTCCAGCGGGTGGCGTCCTCGGCCAGGCTGCGGGTGAGCACGCCGAGCACCACGGCGAACTCCTCGGAGTCGGCGGTGGACGGGTCGGGCACGGCACCGGCCTTCTCGAACTCGACGCCCTTGTGGACGAGCAGGGTGGCGTCGCCCCCGTCGTCGAGGATCAGGTTCGGACCCTCGCCCCCCGGCCAGCGCAGCACCTGCTCGGTGCACCACCAGTAGTCCTCGAGTGTCTCGCCCTTCCAGGCGTAGACGGGAACACCCTTCGGGTCGTCGACGGTGCCGTCGGGACCGACGGCCACGGCCGCCGCCGCGTGGTCCTGGGTGGAGAAGATGTTGCAGCTGGCCCACCGGACCTGGGCGCCCGAGGGCGGTGAGCGTCTCGATCAGGACCGCGGTCTGGATCGTCATGTGGAGCGAGCCGGTGATGCGGGCCCCGGCCAGCGGCTGGGCGGCGCCGAACTCGGCGCGCATGGCCATGAGGCCGGGCATCTCGTGCTCGGCCAGGACGATCTCCTTGCGGCCGTAGTCGGCCAGCGAGAGGTCGGCGACCTTGAAGTCGTGGGTGCGTGTGTCGTTCGACATGGTGGCTCCTTCGTCGTGCCGGCCCCGGGCAGGTCCGGTGCTCACCGGTCGGGCCGTCCGGCCCTCCCGTGTGCGTCCGTCCGAGCCCATCCGTCGGCCGTGGCCACAGGTCTCAGGGTCGCTCCGGGCATGTTAGTCCACGGGCTTCCGCGCCCACCCGGGCGGCACCCCGTCGGTCGGCCACGCCTCCGGACGGTCGGTGCGACGGTCACCCGGCCTCCGGACCGGCCCCTGGTAGCTTCGGGCGGTCACGCCGCACGGGGCGACCCCGGCCGGGCCGGTGTGCACGAGCCAGGGGAGGACACCGATGGGTGAGGCCGGCAATGCGTTCGCAGCGGGCACGAGGCTCGGCGCGGTACCGGAGCAGCGGCGCACGGGGCCATGGTGGCGACCTGCCTCCTCGGCGCCGGGCTGCTGGCCGCCTGCGGCTCGTCTCCTCCTCGTCGAGCAGTACCACGACGGCTACGTCGAGCGGCAAGGTCCTGCTCGTGGGCACCTTCCACGGGCACGCCGGCAAGTACACCAGCATCCAGGCCGCGGTCGACGCGGCGGCGCCCGGCGACTGGATCCTGGTCGCCCCGGGCGACTACCACGAGACGGCGGACAGCACGCACCGCGACGCGAGCCGGCCCACGGCGACAACGGCGGCGTGATGATCTCGACCGCCGGACATCCACCTGCGCGGCATGGACCGCTCCACCGTGGTGGTCGACGGCACCAAGCCGGGCTACGGCGAGTGCAGTTCGAACCCGGCCGCCCAGACCTACGGGGCCGTGGGATCCGACGGCAAGACCGTCGGCCGCAACGGCATCGTGGTCTGGAAGGCCAACGGGGTGTCCGTCGACAACCTGACCGCCTGCAACTTCCTCGCCGGCACGGGCGACTCGGGCAACGAGATCTGGTGGAACGGCGGTGCCGACAGCGGCATGGTCGGACCTGCACGGCTACGAGGGCAGCTACCTGACGGCGACGTCGACGTTCTTCGACAACGAGAACACCGCGGCCCAGTACGGGATCTTCTCGTCGAACTCGGCGGGTCCGGCCACCTGGAACCAGACCTACGCCAGCAACTTCAACGACTCCGGCGAGTACGTGGGGGCGTGCCACCAGGTCTGCGACATCACGATCAACCACGCCTGGGTCGAGTACAACGCCCTCGGCTACTCGGGTACCAACTCGGGTGGCGCCGTCGTGGTCGAGAACTCGCAGTTCGACAACAACCAGGACGGGTTCGACACCAACACCCAGATCGCCGGTGATCCTCCGGCGCCGCAGAACGGCGACTGCCCGGACGGCGCCACCAGCCCGATCACCCACACCCGCTCGTGCTGGGTGTTCCTGCACAACTACGTCCACGACAACAACAACCCGAACGTGCCGACGGCCGGCTCGGCCAGCCAGGGGCCGACGGGCACCGGCATGACACTGTCGGGTGGGACCAACGACACGGTCATGGACAACACGTTCGCCGACAACGGGGCGTGGGGTCTCCTGGTGCTCCCCTATCCCGACTCGAGTACGCCCAAGTACCACCAGTCGTGCTCCGGGACCGGTGGGGTCGAGTCGACGATCTTCGGCTGCGTCTACGACCCCAAGAACGACGCGGTGCTCCACAACACCTTCACCAACAACGGCTATTTCAAGAATGCGGGCAACGCCGATCTCGCGGAGATCACGCTCTACGGGAACCAGCCGTCCAACTGCTTCGTGGGCAACGCGACCCCGGACGGGACGTCGCCGTCCGATCTGCAACAGACCAAGACCACCTGCGGGGTGACGACGACATCGGCCGATGACGGCTCCGCCATCGTCGGTCAGGCGCTGTGCGACACGGGCAACGGGCCGTGTAACTCGACCGAGGTCTACCCGCAGCGGACCGGGGTGGTCATGCACCCGCTGCCGTCGGGTCTTCCGACCATGGTCGATCCATGCCAGGGTGTGCCGGCGAACGCCTGGTGCCCGGGGGGCAAACCGGTCTGAGCCGCCCGGAGTGCTGAGCCGTCCGGAGTGGGCGGACCGGGCCCGACGCCGGCCCTCGTAGTTGACCAACTTGGTCAACATTTGCCAGTATCGGGACCACCAGTGGGGGCCCCGAGGTACCGCACGCCACGCCTGTCCGAAGGAGTCACACCATGTCCGAATGGGGATTCGAGACCCGCCAGATCCATTCCGGGGCGGCCCCCGACCCGACCACCGGGGCGCGGGCGACGCCGATCTACCAGACGACGAGCTACACCTTCCGGGACACCGCCCACGCCGCCGCCCTGTTCGGGCTGGCCGAACTGGGCAACATCTACACGCGGATCATGAATCCGACCCAGGCCGTGTTCGAGGAGCGCATGGCCGCCCTCGAGGGCGGGGTCGCCGCGCTCGTCGTGTCGAGCGGCCAGGCCGCCGAGTCGATCGCCCTGCTGAACCTGGCCGAGAACGGCGGCCACGTCGTGTCGTCGGCGTCGCTCTACGGCGGTACCTACAACCTCTTCCACTACACCCTGCCGAAGCTCGGCATCGAGGTCACCTTCGTCGACGACCCCGACGACCTCGATGCGTGGCGGGCGGCCGTCCGGCCCGAGACGAAGGCCTTCTACGCCGAGACGCTCGGCAACCCGAAGGGCGACGTGCTCGACTTCGCCGGGGTGTCCGCCATCGCCCACGAGCACAAGGTCCCGTTGGTGGTCGACAACACGCTGGCCACCCCCTACCTGTGCAACCCACTGGCCCACGGGGCCGACATCGTCGTCCACTCGGCCACCAAGTTCCTCGGCGGTCACGGGACCTCGATCGGCGGCGTGATCGTCGACGGGGGCACGTTCGACTACGAGGGGAGCGGGAAGTTCCCGGGGTTCACCGAGCCGGACCCGAGCTATCACGGCCTGGTCTTCGGCGACCTGCCCGAGCCGCTCTTCCCGGCCCGTTTCGTGCTCAAGGCGCGCCTGCAGTACCTGCGTGACCTCGGGCCCGCCGTGTCACCGTTCAACGCCTTCCTCTTCATCCAGGGGGTCGAGACGCTCAGTCTGCGGATGGAGCGCCACGTCCAGAATGCCGCGGCGGTGGCCGCCTGGCTCGAAGCCCGCGACGAGGTCGCGTGGGTCGCCTATCCCGGACTCGCCTCGAGTCCGTGGCACGCCCGCCAGGAGCAGTACCTGCCACGGGGGGGTGGTGCCATCCTGGCCTTCGGGATCGAAGGGGGCGCCGACGCCGGTCGCCGGTTCATCGAGGGCCTCGAACTGTTCAGCCACCTGGCCAACGTGGGGGACGTCCGGAGCCTGGCCATCCACCCCGCTTCGACCACCCACTCCCAGTTGACCGAGGCCGAGCAGGTCTCGACCGGGGTCACGCCCGACCTGGTGCGCCTGTGTATCGGCATCGAGTCGGTCGAGGACATCCTGGCCGATCTCGAGCTGGGCTTCGCCGCCGCCAAGGGGGCGTGACGGCGCCCGACGGGACGGGGATCTGGCAGCCGGACGACGAGCCCGGGGGGCGGAGGTTCGCCCACCTGGGTGGGACGGACGGCGGGCTCACCCTGGACCACGGCGGGTGGCTACCCGGGGTCACGGTGGCCTACGAGACGTGGGGGACCCTGGACGCGGGCCGCTCGAACGCGGTGCTCGTACTCCATGCGCTGACCGGCGACTCCCATGCCGCCGGGCCCGCCGGCCCGGGTCACCCCACGGTCGGGTGGTGGGACCCGCTGATCGGCCCGGGCGCGGCCATCGACACCGATCGCTGGTTCGTGGTCTGCCCCAACGTGCTCGGGGGCTGTCAGGGCACGACCGGGCCGTCCTCGATCTCCCCCGACGGGACGCCGTGGGGGTCGAAGTTCCCGCACCTCACCATCCGCGACCAGGTGACCGCCGAGGTCCTGCTCGCCGACCACCTGGGCATCGAGCGATGGGCTGGCGTGGTCGGCGGGTCCATGGGGGGGATGCGGGTGCTCGAGTGGTGTGTCGGCCATCCGGACCGGGTGCAGCGGGCCGCGGTGCTGGCCGTCGGCGCCGCGGCCACTGCCGACGAGATCGCGCTGTGCTCGGTCCAGTGCCGGGCCGTCCGGCTCGACCCCGACTTCCGGGGCGGCGACTACTACTCCTCGGACCGCGCGCCGCTGGCCGGCATGGCCCTGGCCCGCGGGATCGGTCAGATCAGCTACCGCACCGCCGCGGAGTTCGACCACCGCTTCGGACGCCGACCTCAGGACGCCGAGGAGCCGTCGGCGGGTGGCCGCTATGCCGTGGAGTCCTACCTCGCCCACCACGGCGACAAGTTGGCCCGCCGTTTCGACCCCAACTCGTATCTGGTGCTGAGCGAGGCGATGAACAGTCACGACGTCGGTCGGGGACGCGGCGGTCTGACCGCGGCGCTCGCCCGTGTCACCGCCCACGTCGAAGTGGCCGGCATCGACTCGGACCGGCTGTACCCGATCGCGCTGCAGAACGAGTTGGCGCGTCTGCTGCCCGGCGGGCGGAAGGCGACGGTGATCGCCTCGGAGTTCGGGCACGACGGCTTCCTGCTCGAGGTCGACCAGGTCGCGACCGTGGTGTCCGGGGCCCTCCACGCCTGAACGGTCGGGACCTCCGGTCCGATGCGACGGAGCCGTTCGTCACCTGGACCGCGTGCTTCCGGGCATGGCTCGTCCGACCCCCGTTCGCGTCCCCGGAGCGCCCTTCCGGCCCATCGCACATATGTGTCGAGCGCGAAACACTTGTTTTGGCTGGCCTGAATGTGACCTTGGGCCTTGTTGCGGTCGTGAGACCACCCGTAGCGTTGGGACCGTGCCGAGGAAGTGGCGAGGGAGGGGGGACCGGTACACGGAGTCCACCGGGGACGGCCCGGCGGTCACCGAGGCCTCCCCGGACGCCGCCGATGCGCTGTTGCTCCGCCTCGACCTCCCGAAGACGGCCAGCCCGGTGCTCGACGAGCTCGACCCGGTGCGGTTGCGCTCCGTACAGGAGGTGCTGCTCGATCCGAGCCTGGTGCTCCGGGCCGTCCGCGCCGACACCGGTGCCGTCGTCGATTTCGTGTGCGAGGACGCCAACCAGGCGGCCGCCGACTCGCTCGAGGTCACCTTGGACGACCTCGTCGGATCACTGCTGTCGATCACCCTCCCCGGTCCGACCGGCACCTTCCTCCTCGAGGAGTGCGTCGAGGCGGTGGGCACCGGTGTGAGCATCCGATTCGACGACTACGTCGTCGACGACGTCACGAGGGGTGAGACCCGGCACTTCGACATCCGCGGACTGCCGGTCGACGACCGCGTCGTGTTCACCTGGCGAGACGTGAGTGACCGCTTCCGCAACGAGCTGGCGCTCGCCGAGTCGAGGAACCGGTACCGGCTCCTGGCCGAGAACGCCTCCGACGTCGTCGTGCTGCTGGCGACGGACGGGACCATGGAGTGGGTGTCGCCCTCGGTCGGGTCCCAGCTCGGCTGGGACCCCGACGACCTGGTCGGTCGACCGGTCGGTGACATCGTGCACGGCGAGGACCGGATCCGCCTGGGATCGATGCGGCGCCATCCCACCGGAGGTCGGGCGTCGACCGAGGAGATGCGGATGCGTTGTGCCGGCGGAGCCCTGTTGTGGGTGTCGGCGACCCTGCGGGACGCGCTCGACGGGGAGGGTCGCGTGGTCAGCCGGGTACTGGCCCTGCGCAACATCGACAAGAAGGTCCAGACGCGTCTGGAGCTGGAGAACTCCGAGTCGCGCTTCCGCACCCTCGCCGAGAACGTGTCCGACGTGGTCTTCGCCACGACGGCCGGACGGTTCACCTGGGTGTCTCCGTCGGTCGAGTGGGTGCTCGGGTGGCCACCCGAGGAACTGGTGGGCCGGGCGGTCACCGATCTCCTCTGCGAGGAGGACCACGACCGGGCGAGGGCGGCGACGGCCGGGGCCACGGTGGGCGAGCGCCTCGAACCCCTGGAGATCCGGTTCCGGACGTCGTCGGGCGACGTCCGGTGGATGGAGGCGCACTCCCGCGCCGTCCGCGGGGCGCCGGACGTCTCGTACGTCACCGGCCTGCAGGACATCGACGAGCGCCACGCCCGCCGGGTCATGCACGATGCCCTGGCGGCCGTCGATGCGGTCCTCGTCGGGGCGGTCGACGAGGACACGCTGCTGGCCGACGTGTGTCGGACCCTGGTGGAGACCACGGGGATCTCGCTCGTGTGGTGCTGCCGTTGGCAGGACGACGTCCCCCTGGTGGTGGCGGCCGCCGGCCGGGGGGCCGAGGTCCTGGTGGCGGGGTCCGACTGCCGATCGGCTCCGGGGCACCTGACCGCGGTTCCGCTGGCCGCCCGGGCCTCGGGTCGCATCGAGCTCGAACCGGGGCCGGCGGCGGGGGCGAGCGACGGTGACCCCGACCCGTCCGGGCCCTGGCGGACGAATCTGGGCGTGCCGGTCCGGGTGGACGGCATCGTGGACCTCGCCTTCGGGATGCACCTCGCCGCGGCCTACGGACCCGATCCGGAAGGGGCGGAGAATTTCGACCGGCTGGCCCAACAGGTGGGGATGGCCGTGTCGAGGGTCCGGGCCCGTCGCCAGCTGATGGACTCCCTGGCGGAGACGGCCCTCCTGGCCACGGCCATCGAGCAGGCCGGCGAGTCGGTGGTGGTGACCGGGCTCGACGGCGCCATCGTCTACGCCAATCCCGCCACCTCCGTCACCACCGGGATCCCGATGGAGGAGCTGGTGGGCGCCCCCTCGCGCCTCTTCGACAGCGGACTGCACGGTCCGACCTTTTGGCGTGAGGTGGAGGACACCCTGGCGTCGGGGGCCAGCTGGCGGGGCATCATCGTCGGCCGCGACCGGAAGGGTGAGCTGTACGAGGGGGATACCGCCATCACGCCGGTCCGGGACGGGGACGGGATCGTCACCGCCTACGTGTCGGTCCTCCGCAACATCAGCCACGAGCGCAAGCTCGAAGCGGACCTCGACCGGCTCCGCAACGACCGTGAGTCGGTGGTCGAGGCCATGTCCGGCGTGCGGGTGGGCGCCACCATCGAGGCCACCGCCGCGTCCTTCTGCGACGCGGTGACGCGCGTCCAGGACATCGACCTCGGCCGCCTCCTGCTGGTCGAGTCGGACGAGGAGGTGGTCCCCCTCGGGATCACCGGTCCCGCCTACCTCGACTGGGAGGTCGGCGTCCCCCTGACCTTCCCCCGGCTGCGGGGGATGCTCGACCTGTGCCGGTCCGGCTCGTGGTGGATGTCCCTGGCCGAGGCCGCCGAGACGCTGCCCGATGCCGGGTCGATGATCATGACGCTGCTCGACGAAGGCTTCCGGTCCGTCGGGTTCGCCCCCGTGTGGTGGGAGGCCCGGATGGTGGCGGTGCTCATCACGGTCAGCCGCACACCGGACAGTCCCGGTTGGATCGAGGGTCGACGTGCCGTCCTGGACGAACTCAGCTCCTTCGCGGGCTCGGTGCTGGGCGGCCAGGCCGACCGGCGCGACTCGTGGAAGCGGCTGCACGACGACATCCGGGGAATCATCGACGGGGCGCGCTACCACCCCGTCTTCCAGCCGGTGGTGGGCCTCGCCGACGGGGACGTCCGGGGCCACGAGGCCCTGACCCGCTTCGACTACGCGCGCCGTCCGGACCTGGTGTTCCAGGACGCCCACACGGTGGGTCTCGGCATCGAACTCGAGTCCGCCTGTGCCCGGGACGCGGTGCGCTCCGCCCGGGCGCTGCCGTCGGGGACCTGGCTCGGAATCAATTTCTCCCCCGAGGCGGTCGTCTCCGGGGCCCTGGCCGATGTCGCCGCGGAGGCGGACCGACCCGTGGTGGTCGAGATCACCGAGCACGTGGAGGTGGAGAGCTACGCGGCGGTGCGCGAGGCCGTGTCCCGCTGCCCCGGGGTGCGGATCTCGGTGGACGACGCCGGCGCCGGGTACGCCAGCCTGCGTCACATCCTGGAACTCCAGCCCGACTTCGTGAAGCTCGATATCGGACTCGTCCGCGGCATCGACGCCGATCCGGCCCGCCAGGCGCTGGCCGCCGGACTCCGCCACTATGCCGACGAGACCGGGAACACGCTCATCGCCGAGGGGGTCGAGAGCGCTGACGAGGCGCGGACGCTCCAGCGGCTCGGGATACCGCTGGCCCAGGGGTTTCTGTTCGGACGCCCCTTGCCTGCCTCCGAGACAGCCGGCCGATGAGCGTCCCGGGTGGCTCCCGCCGGCCGGATCCGCCGGGGGAGCCGTCGCCGGCTCCCTTGTAGGCTGGTCGCGGGGCGGCGCACCGGGTGGTCCCCACCCTCCGGATGACGCCCGTACGGACGACGAGGGACACCGAGGAACCGTGGTGGAGTTGGGGCAGGAGGGACACAGTTTCGAGGCCGTGGAGTCGGTGGTGGCCAACCCCTTCCCGCCCGGCACCGATCCCGACGCCATCCCCCTCCCGGCCGTCGCCCGCCTTCGTTCCGCCGAGGACAACGAGGAGAACCACCTCCGGTACTGGCAGGCGCACCTCTGGGAGACCCTGCTCCGCTACCGCCGCGCCTACCGCGCCCCCGCCTGCCCGGATGGGCTGCGGGCCGGCTACGACGACGTGGCCGGAGTCGCCCTGCGCCTGGCGGAACGGGCGACGTCCGGCTTCCCGCTCAGCCCCATCGACTCGGTCGGGTGTCATTCGACCCTGAAGGAGTTACGGTCCGGCGCCCTCGGACTCGAAGCCACCGTCGCCGCCCTGGCGGACGGGTCCGGAGCCGGACCCGTCCCGGTCGGGCCGGCCCGACCCACCGACTTCACCGCGGTGATGGCGACCGTCGCCACCCCGGCCGCCTCCCGGGCCCCGGCCGTCGGACCGGGGGGGTCGACTCCCGCCGTGGCGGTGGTCGTGGATCCCGTCGGTACCGAGGACGGCCCGACGGAGCCGGCGTCGCCCGGGGCCGCCGACGGGGGGCCGCCCGTCCCTCTCACCCAGGACCTGTTCGCCCAACCGCCATCGACCCGGTCGTTCGACTTCAAACTCGGCCGACGGGGCTCCCGGGGCCTCCGCCGGGGTCGGAACCTCGCCGAGGGCGAGCCACCGGCCGACGGCTGAGGTCTGCCGGGGGCGAACGCCGTCAGGTGGCGGCGTACGAGGCCGCCAGCCGGGCCAGACCCTCGTCCACCCCGACCAATGGCCGCCACCGCAGGACGCGCTGCGTTGCCGCCTGGTCGAACCAGTGGGCCACGGAGAGCTGACGGGCTGCGAACCGGGTGAGGGGCGGCTCGTCCCCCGGCCAGAACCGGCCGACCAGCCGGCCGGCGATCTCCGCCACGGGGGCCGGTACCGAGCGGACCCGGGGCGGGAGCCCGGCGGCGGCCAGGATCCCCTCCACCAGTTCCGCCAGTGGGCGGGGGTCGCCGCCGGTGACCACCCACGCCCGACCCACGGCCTCCTGCGAGTCGGCCGTGCGGTCGAGACCGGCGACCACGGCGGCCGCGGCGTCGTCCACGAACGTGGTGTCGACAAGCGCGCGTCCGTGGTCGGGCAGGACCAGCCGGCCCTGCCGGGCCCGGTCGACGATCCGGCCGATCAGCTGGGTGTCACCCGGCCCCCAGACCAGGTGCGGCCGCAGGACCACGGTGGGGACCGTCGTCCGCTCGAACACGAGGCGTTCGGCCATGGCCTTCGTCCGGGTGTAGAGGTCGGGACCGGCGTAGCGGGGCGCGCCGGCCCCCACGCCGACGGCCGGCCCGCCGTCGAAGGCCACCGACGGCGACGACACGTGGACCAGGCGCCCACAGGCCGTGGCGGCCGCCAGCGCGTTGGCCGTTCCTTTGACGTTGACGGCGTAGGCGTCCGACCAGGCCGGTCGCGGGGAGACCAGGGCGGCCAGGTGGACCACGGCGTCCGCACCCTGCGCCGCCGCCAGCAGGGCCGGCCCGTCGCGCACGTCACCGAGCACCTCGGCGGCACCGGCTCCACTGGGGTGCCGCTGGAAGCACGTCACGTCGTCGCCGCGGGCCAGGAGCTGGGTGGCCACGGCCCGGCCGAGCAGGCTCGATCCTCCGGTGACGAGGATCTTCACCGGCCGGCCAGGAAGTGGTCGGCCGCGGTGGCCAGTCCGGTGCGGTCGATCTTGGATTCGTGACGCCGGTCGACGGGCAGCCGCCCGACCAGCACCGCGGCCACCGGGACGGCGGCGGCGGTGCGCACCGCAGTACGCAGCTCCCGGTCGGCGACCGCCAGGGAGCCGGGGCCGTCGACCACCATGCACACCACCTGGCCCCCGGGCGGTCCCACGCCGACCGCCGCCACCGGCACCCCGAGCGCCGTCCGGACCGGCTCCTCCAGGGCCACACTGGCCAACGGGCCGTGCGCGGTCTCGATCACGTGTCGGCGCCGTCCGAGGTGGAACACGAGGCCGCCCTCGAGGTAGCCGACGTCGCCCGTGCGGTGGTAGCGGACGCCGTCGTGCACGATCCAGGTGTCGGCGTCGGCCGTCCACGCCGCGTCGTAGCCGTCGAACATCCACGGGGCGTGCACCACCAGCTCGCCCCACCCACCGCCGTCCAGCGGGTGCCACGGATCATCGAGTGGCGTCACCAGCACCGTGCACCCGGGCACGGGCCGCCCGGTGGAGTTGCCCCCGAGCGCCCCCACCGCCCCGGGCTCCGTCCCGTCGGTGACGGGCAGGCACTCGGTCATGCCCCACGGTGCCCGGACGTCGCCCCCGGTGACGTCGCGCACGCCCGACACGAGGTCGGGGGGGATGGGGGCCCCGGCCAGCATGACCAGCCCGATCGGGGCGGTGCGACCGGCGGCCGTGGCCACGATCCGGCGGGCGGAGGCGGGGGAGAGCCAGGCCACGGTCACCGATGCCCGGTGGGTGGCGGCGTGCAGTTCGTCGAAGCCGAGCGCCGAGGGCCGGTCGACGGGGAAGTCGGGCCGGACGCACGTCATCTGGAGCGACGGTGCCAGGAGCATGAACGGTCCGAACGACGTGGTGAAGGCATCGCCCGGACGCATGCCGAAGAGGGGTCCGACCACGTCCCGCTGGGCGGCCAGGGCCCCGTGGGTGTAGCGGACCGCCTTGGCCGGTCCGGTGGCCCCCGAGGTGTGGACGACGGCGGCGACGTCGGTGGCGTGCAGGCGGACCGGTGTGAACGTGCCGCCACCCGAACCCTCCGGCTCGAGGGCCAGCACCCCCCGCCGACCGCGGCCGGGCGTCCGACCCACCGTCAGGCGCGTGGCGCCGGGGGCGAACCGCAGCGCGGTGGCAGCGGCGACGGTGGCCGCCGTGCCCACGACGAACCGGGGGGCCGCGGCCCGGACGAGGCCCCGCAGGCGGAGGAGGCCGGCCGAGGCGTCGGCCACCACCGGGACCCCTCCGGCCTTCCAGACCGCCCCGGCGGCCACCAGCAGCTCGCAACTCGGCGGAACGAGCAGCGACACGCGGTCACCCGGTCGGAGTCCGGCGTCCTGCAGCGATCGGGCGCCGACCGAGGAGCGGACGTCGAGCGCAGCCCAGGAGAGGACTCCGTCCGGGCCGTCGTAGGCGGGGGTGGTGTCCTGGTGCCGCGGCCCGAGCGACGCGAGTACCGAGGTGAACGACTCCCGTCCGATCGGACCGGCCGTCGTCGGCCCCCCGCCGACCGCGGCACCGGGGGCCGTCCGGTCGCGACGGGAGGCCAGCCATCTCGATACCACCGGGCCGATGGGGGCGTCCAGGGGGACCAGGTGGGCGGCGTCGGCGAAGCGTTCGACGTCGGCCCCGGGGATGCGCGCCCGCAGGTCGGCCAGGAACCGGTCGTGGAACACCGGGTCACGACCGCCCCACAGCAGCAGCGTCGGCCTCGGTCGTTCGTCGAGGACGGCGGCGCACGTCGCCAGCGCCGCATGGGACGGATCGGCGGCCGTCAGGGGGATGTCCGCTACGAAGTCCCGGACGGCCTCGCGCCGGTCGGCCGTGCGGTACGGGGCCCGCAGCGCGGTTCGGTGCTCGGCCCCGGTCATTCGGGCCGTCCCCTCGACGAACGTGGGCGTGCGGCGGCAGCTGAGGTCCACCCACCGCCGGGCGGCCGCGATGAGGGGCGGCACCTCGACGTCGTCGGGCTTCGCCACCGCCGTGTTGGCCAGCACCAACGCCTCGACGTCGAGCGAACCCGACGCGCCCACCGCCACGGGTCCGCCCCAGTCGTGGGCCGCCAGCACGAGGGGGCCGTCGACCTCCTGGCGACAGAAGGCGACCAACTCGGCCACCCGTCCGGCGAGCCGCCGGGGTCGGCCCCGCTCGGACCAGCCCATTCCCGTCTGGTCGACGGCCACCACCCGCCACTCGGGGGAGAGGGTGGTGAGCAGGTCGCGCCACAGGTAGCCCCACGACGGGTTCCCGTGTACGCACACCACCGTGCCCGCCGGACCGGGTCCGGTATCGAGGACGTGCCAGTCGACCGGGCGCCCGTCGGCCCCGTCGATCACCACCCGACGGGACCAGGCTGGGTCCAGTCCCCAGGAGGACAGCTGGTCGGGGGTGGGGGTCAGCGGGGTCGGAGGGGTCGTGGCCGGACCTCGCGAGGAGGTCGGGGACGGGTCCACCGCCGCTACCAGAGCAGCTCGGCGGCGGCGCAGTTGAGTCCCGAGCCGATCCCCATCAACAGGACCCGTTCGCCCGGCTCGATCCCGTCGGCCACGGTCGACAGCGTGTAGGGCACGGCGGCGGGGCCCATGTTGCCGAATCGGGGATAGGTGAGCGGCACGAGGCCCATGTCGACGTCGAGCAGTTCGCAGAGCCGGCGGGTGTGGACGGCCGACACCTGGTGCATGACGTAGCGGTCGCAGTTCGACCACTCCCATCCGGCCTCGAGGGACGCGGCAAATGCCTCCTTGGCCAGGGCCAGGCCGTTCTCGAGGAGGGCGGCGGTGTCGGTCCGCATCGTGTCGAGGTCGCCCACGCAGAGGTCGTAGCTTTCCGTCGCCGCCCGGGAGATCCCGCCGAGGAAGCGGTGGGCGCCCTCGCGGGGTCCTCCCATGACCATGGCCGCGGCCCCCGATCCCAGGGTCAGGGAGGCGAACTGGTCGAAGACGTCCACGGCCGTGGCCGTGGGCTGTCGGAGGCGCTCGATGGTGGCGAGCTGGGTGTGCCGGCTGCCCTCGCCGTCGACGATCAGCACCGTGGAGGCCTGGCCCGTCTCGATGGCCATGGCCCCGATCTGCATGGCGTTGACGAAGCCCAGGCAGGCGTTGCCGAGGTCGTAATTGATGCACTCGGGGCCGAGGTCGAGGTGATGGTGGACCGCGCAGGCCACGCTCGGTTCGAGGTGGTGCTTGCAGACCGATGTCGAGATGAGGAGGTCGACGTCGGCGGGGAGCACGTCGGCGAGTTCCAGGGCCCGTCGACCGGCCTTGGCCGCCGCCTCGTCGAAGGTGACCTCCTCGGGCCACCACCGTCGCTCGACGATGCCCGCCACCGAAGCGAGCAGTCCCGGTCGGATCTCACAGCGCTCGAACGTCTCGGCCAGCTGCTCGTCGATCCACGCCGAGGTCACGACCTCGGGGGCTTCGGCGTGACCCACGCTCCAGATGGTCGGACGCGTGAATTGGGTGGGGGCGCTCACCGGCACAGGTTACGACCTCGAGGGGCACTCCCGGAGCCGGAGCCGACCCGTGTCGCCGGACCGGGCCCCGGGGCCGCGTATGCGCTGTTGACACCCGGGTTGCATGGCGGCTCCCCCGGGTGGGGCCGCTCGTCCCTAGGCGGGAAGGGTCGTCGTGGTCGTCGTCGTGGTCGTGCTCGGTGCCGAGGTCGTCGTGGTCGTCGACGATCCCGACGGCCGGGTCGTGGTCGTCGACGAGGATCCCGTGGTGCTCGTCGTCGTGGTCGACGACGAGGGGCAGATCCTCTTCCCGGCTCGTACGTCGGTGATGGCCTGGCTGGCCGTCGCGGCTCCGTAGATCCCGTCGACCGTGAGTCCCGTGGCCGACTGGAAGTTCCTGATGGCCTGTGCGGTGGCCGGGCCCTGGATGCCATCGAGCTGACCCTTGTAGCAGCCCAGCTCGGCGAGCGAGATCTGGAGGGCCCTGACCTTGGCCTTCAGGGCCGCCGAGACGGTCGTGGTGGTCGTCGCGGCCGTCGTCGTGGTCGTGGCGGAGGAGTTCGACGACGAACAGCCGGCGGCGGCCAACGGCACGGACAGCGCGATCCCCACCAGCGCCACCCGCGCCGGCAAGCGCCGGTGAACGCGGTGGACGGTGGGTGGGGCGTTGCCGGTGAGGCTCATGGTGGGCTCCTGGCGGATCGAGGGATCGGGTGGGTCGGGGGTGACGCGGAGCCGTGGGTCCCGTCGTGCCCGCCGGTTCCGCCGATCGGGGCCCAGCGTACTTCCCGGCCGCCCGCGGAGCGCGGCCACCGACACGCCCGGCTGCGGCCCGGCGACCGTCCCGGGACGGCGGGAGCCGTGTGGAATGATCGCGGCGTGGCGGACGTGGCTACCCGTAGGGGGGAGCACCCGGCCGGCCGGGTGCCGAAACCCGCCGGCGGGTCCGACACCGCCCGACGGTGGTCGTTGCGGGTGGGACTCGCCCTCCTCGGCCTTCAGGGTCTGTTCCTGATCGGTCTGTCGGTCGACCTGTACCGGCGTTTCACCCTCGGCATCGATTTCGGGATCTTCGACCAGGCCTGGTCCCGGATCGGCTCGGGGCACCTCGACCCCACCTCGACCATCAACGGGTTCCCCTACGTGAAGAGCCACTTCGAACTGCTGATGTGGCCCCTGGCCCTTCTGTACCCGTTGTTCCATTCGGGCATCGTGCTGCTGGTCGTCCAGGACGCCGCCCTGACGGCCACGGGGGTCGTCGTCCTCCTGTGGGTGTCCGCGCTGACACGGCGATCGGGCGCGGCGCCGGCGTGGACGGTGGCCGTCACCGCCGGAACCGTCGCACTGCTGTTGGTCGATCCCGTCGTCTACGGCACCGCCGCCGAAGACTTCCATTTCGAGCCCCTGGCGATGGTCTTCGTGGTACTGGCCGCCTACGACCTCTGGTCCGGACGGACCACGAGGATGTGGGTGTGGGCCGCCCTCTGTCTGTCGTGCGGCGACGTCGGCGGCCTGTACCTGGTGGGACTGGGTCTGACGGGCGTGGTCGCGGCCCGGGGGAACCGGCTCCGGGCGCTCCTCCTCCTGGTGGTGGGCGCGGGCTGGATCACCTTCATCTCCGCACTCGGCGCCAACCTGGGCTCCGATGTCACGACGGGCTACGCCTACCTGGCCGGGCGCTCCACCCTGCCCGACGGTGCCCGGGGCCTGGTGCTGGCGGCCCGGGGCATCGCCGGCCATCCGGGCCGCGCCTGGCACGTGGCCTGGCCCCGCCGGGACGAGGTGATCGTCTACCTGAGGTCCGGCGGGGGCTTCGGATTCTTCACCCCCTGGGGATTCGGCGTGCCCCTGGTCGTCCTGGGGTCGTCCGCACTGCAGCGGACCTCGGTCTACATCGGCATCCGATTCCAGAACGTGGTCGTCGTCCCCTTCGTGACCTTCGGCACGGCGTGGCTGGTGGTCCGGATCGCCACGAGGTGGCGGGTCTGGCCGGCCGCGGTGGTGGCCGCGGTGGTGGGTGTGACGGCCCTCGTCGCCGGCGGCGTCGAGGCCGCCCGGCAGCTTCCGGCCGCGTTCACCGCCAACGCCGCGGACGGGATCGTCCCCGGCGACCGGGCGGCGGCCCTCCGCCGGGCGTTGGACGCCGTTCCGCCCGGCGGTGAGGCGATCGTGTCGGTGCCGGTCATGGGGCGCTTCGCCCAGCGGGAGTACGTCTACGCGGCCATCGACCCGGCGTTGCACTCCTCGCCACCGCTTCCCGTCCACGCCGGCACCGTGGTGGTCGTCATCGACGGGGACGACGATCCCCAGGGTCTACCTCCGGCCGTCGCCAACCGCCTGCGGGCCGAACTGGTGGCCCGCAGGGGCCGGGTGGTCGTCGACAGCCACGGCATCCTGGCCGTCGTGTGGCACCCGCCCCCGGGGACGACGGACCTGCCACTGCCCTGACCCGTGGGACGGCGGCCCGACCACCTGCCGTCAACCTGTGGACCGAGGCGCTCCAGAATGGGACTCGGGTGCCCGCCACCTGCGAGACTCCCTGAGCTGGTGGATGCCCACTCGGACGACCGGGAGGTGGTGACGTGATCGCAGTCTGCTTCGCACTGCTCGGCGCGTTCAGCCAGGCCCTCGCCTCCGTGCTCCACCGGCTGACGAACGTGACCGCCCGGGACGACAACCGGTCGATCGTGCAGTCGACCCTCTACCTCCTGCGCCAGCCGCTCTGGCTGCTCGGCATCGTGTCGATGGGGGCCACGTTCGTCTTCACCGCGACTGCCCTCTACTTCGGCCAGCTGGCCACCGTCCAGCCCATCCTCGTGACCGAGCTGATCTTCACGTTGGCGCTGCGGACGTTGTGGCTGCACGATGAGATCGCCGCCCGGACGTGGGGGGCGGCGGTACTGCTGTGCGCCGGTCTGTTCGGATTCCTGATGATCGCCCGGCCCCAGGAGGGACACGGACATCCCTCGGCCGGGCAGTGGATCGTGGCCGTCGGGGCCCGCATGGCCGTCGTCGGGATCCTGGTGCTACTCAGTCGTTGGGGGTCGCCGGCCCGCCGCGCCGCCCTACTCGGTGCTTCGGCCGCGCTGGTCTGGGCCATCGACGCCGCGTTCGTGAAGGCGACCACGGACACCCTGGCCTCCGACGGGTGGAGCGGGGTGCTACTCCACTGGCCCGTCTATGCCGCGGTGGTGAGCGGCGTGGGGGGCACCTTCCTGCTCGAGGCGGCCTTCGCCGCCGGACCGCTGGCCGCCTCGCAGTCGGCGCTCCTGATCGTCGACCCGATGGCCAGTATCGCCATGGGCCTCCAGCTGTTCGGCGAGCAGCTGACGCACACGCCGGCCGCCATCGCCCTGCAGGTGGTCAGCCTGATCGTGATGTTCGGGGGAGTGGTGCTGCTCTCCGTCTGGGCGCCGCCGACCATGGAGGGACGGACCCGGCGCCCACCACGGGTGGTTCCCCCCCTGGGTGCGGTGCCCCTCGAGAGGGACACCGGACCCACGTAGGGCCATCGGCACCCGGAGCACGCCGATCGGATCGCCTCGCCGGCCATGCGGACGACCGCTCGCCGAGGGAAGATGACCGAATGCAGATCCGGGTGGTCCGATCCGAGGACGTCGATGTGGTGTGCGAACTCCGGTGCGCGTTCATGGCTGAGTTCCGGGGCGACTCGGTCGGATTCACCCCCGGCTTCCACGAGGCGACCCGCCGGTTCGTGGGCCGGTCCACGCGGACGGCACCATGGTCTCGTGGCTGGCCGAGGCGGACGATGCCCCGGTGGGACTGGTCTCGGTCGTCGTCCACGAGGTGCCGCCCCGACCGGACGATGTCCGCACGCGTGAGGGACTGGTCGTGAACATGTTCGTCCGCACCGCCCATCGCCGGCAGGGGATCGGTCGCCTGCTCCTCGGGGCCTGTCTCCGCGGCGCCCGCGGGCTGGGCCTGCGCCGGCTGAACCTCTATGCCACCCCTGACGGGAGACCGTTGTACGCCGACCGGGGATTCGTCACCCGGGACAACTGGATGGTCCTCGACGTCGCGCCCGATCGATAGGGCGTCGCCGGCGGACACGCCGCCGGGCCGTGGCGGAGCCGGGGTACAGTCGATCGCGTTCAGGCCTCGCCAAGGACCTGCAGAGGAGACCGTCGTGGACACAGGTGAACCGATCTCGTACCTCGCCCTCGAGAACGGGACCCCGGTGGTCAGTGCCACCGGCACCGAGTTCGGGACGGTCGTCCACGTCCTGCAGATTCCCCAGCTCGACGAGTTCGACGGGATCGTGGTCGGAACCAAGCACGGCCACCGTTTCGTCGACCGGGACGCCATGGCCGAGATCACGACGTCGAGTGTCCGCTGTGACCTGACCGACGAGCAGGCCGCCGCGCTGCCGGCGCCGGACGGTCCCCCGGTCCTCCACCTGGACGTGGAGTATGACGAGGGGTCCTCCCTCAGCGCCCGGTTCGCCCGACTCTTCCGGCGACCCCACTGGAAGGAACTCAAGTAGGTCGCATCCCGGCGGGACGGCCGAAGGGACGCGGTCGGTTCAGGCGGCCGCACTCCTCCACTCGATGAGAGGCGGGCGGACCGCGGCGCACGTCGGATAGCCCTTCCCGTCGGTGAGACCCAGGTTACGCCTCGAGTTCCCAGCTGACGGCGTCCAGTCCGCGTGTGGACCCGACCCATGCCAGCTCGGCCGGTCTGTTCTTGGCCTCCACGCCGGCGTGGATTCCGTGGTGGTCGTCCGGGCGATCGAGGGATGGCCCGCAGGAGGTGCCGGGGAGGTCGTGCGCCTCGATGCGGATGAGCATCCCACCACTATGGATCGCATTCAGGCGCTCATCGATCCCGCGACCAGAGCAGCATCGGGACCTTCGACCGGCCGGGTTCGTCCCCTCCACCAGCGAGGCGACCTCCGACCGGTGGCATGGCGGCGCTGTGCCCTCCGCCCGCGTCGCCCGCTGGCGCACGCGGACGGTGTCGGTCACCCGTTGCCCATCCCGACCGGGACGACTGTCCGGGGGGACGGTCGTCGGCGGACCGGATCCGGTGAGCAGGAGCCTCAGCGAACCAGAGGCTTGTGGGCCTGGACCTTGTCCTTCTTGGCCTGGCGCTTCTCTTTGAGCGTCTTGCCGGACTTCTTCGAGGCGGTCTTGCGGGGAGACTTGTCGGTCATGTCAGCCCCCTTCCCTGTAACGACCGTACTCCTTTTCCCGTCGGCCCCCATCCGACCGCTGGGGGGTGGTCCGTGCGACCCGATGGTCGCGGGGTACTTCCCGCCGGACGGCGGGACGCCATTGTCCCGAGTCGTTCCCGGACGGTCCTCCGCCTCTTGAGGTCGGAAGCGCTCCGGTGCCATGCTCGGTCCATGAAGAATCGGAAGGTCGTTCTGGTCGGCGTCGCGGTGCTGGTGTGGTCCGTCGTCACGCCGTTCATGTGGCGCGATCTCCGGGGCCGGTCCGGTGATCAGGTCCGAGGACCGAAATGGCTCTGGTGGATCGTGAGCACCAATCTCTCGGGGTCGGCCGCCTACTGGCTGTTCGGTCGCAAGCCGGTGGACTGACCGGCCTCTTTTTCTACCCGCCGGTACGAGGTCGGGACCGCTCATGGCGCATCGGTGTAAACGTGCATTGCGCCCACCTAAGCTAACGGGGGCAAGCACGGAAAGCCCGGACTATGCCTCGCGGGGAGACTCACAGTGACGGTGACGAACGGGACCGACGCCACCTCCACCGGGCCGTCGGACGACGGTCCGGACGACGGGGTGTCGTCGGGTGGAGCGGCCCAGCTCCTGAGTGCCGAGCGACGCAAGAAGCGCGACGTGCTGGCGGCCCAGGGCATCGATCCCTACCCGTACCGGTACGAGCGCTCGGCCACGCCCGGCGGCCTCCACGAGCGCTATGACAGCCTCGAGCCCGACGTCCGCACCGGCGAGGTCGTCCGTATCGCCGGCCGACTGACCAGCATCCGGGGTCACGGGCGTCTCACCTTCGCCACCCTCCAGGACGTGACCGGTGCCATCCAACTGCTGATGCAGGAGGGGACCGTGTCCGAGCAGGGTGCCGCCGTCCTGGACAACCTGGACCTCGGCGACTGGATCGGGGCCGAGGGGGAGGTGGTCACGAGTCGGCGGGGGGAGCTGTCGGTCGACGTGACCGGGCTCCAGCTGCTGTCGAAGTCGTTGCGCCCGTTGCCCGACAAGTGGCACGGGTTGACGGCCACCGACACGCGGTACCGCCAGCGCGAGATCGATCTCCTGGCCAACGCCGACAGCCGGGCCGTGTTCGACGTCCGCTTCAGGGCCATCGCCGCACTACGGGCGCTCCTGGCCGACGAGGACTTCATCGAGGTCGAGACCCCCATCCTGCAGCCACAGGCCGGCGGCGCGTTGGCCCGCCCCTTCCTGACGCGGGCCAACGCCCTCGACATCGAGTTGAGCCTGCGCATCGCCCCCGAGCTCTACCTGAAGCGCCTCGTGGTGGGTGGCTACGAGCGGGTCTTCGAGATCGCGCGTAATTTCCGCAACGAGGGCATCGACACCCGGCACAGTCCCGAGTTCACCGCGCTCGAGGCGTATCGGGCCTTCGGGGACGTCTCGGACGCCATGGATCTGACCGAGCGCCTCATCGTGGCCGCCGCTGAGCGGGCCACCGGCCGACTGCAGTTCACGGTCGGTGACCGGGACATCGACCTCACCCCACCCTGGCCCCGCCGCCAGCTCCTCGAGTGGCTGCAGGAGGTCGTGGGTCGACGGCTCCACCCGACGGATCCGGTCGAGGAGGTCCGGAAGGTGTGCGACGCCCGCGACGTGCCGTACCAGCCGGAGTGGGGGTCGGGGAAGCTCATCTTCGAGCTCTACGACACGGTCCTCCTCCCCTTGACCACGGATCCGGTGTTCGTGTGCGGCTTCCCGGTGGAGGTGTCGCCGCTCGCCCGGCGCACCCCCGAGGACCCGACCATGGCCGACCGGTTCGAACTGTGCATCGACGGCAAGGAGTTCGCCAACGGGTACAGCGAGCTCAACATCCCCGAGGAGCAACAGGAGCGCTTCCGGCGCGAAGCCGTGGCCGTCGCCCAGGGAGACCTGGAGGCCCACCCGGCCGACGAGGCCTTCGTGCGGGCCCTCGAGTACGGACTGCCGCCGACGGCCGGCCTGGGCATCGGCATCGACCGGCTGGTCATGCTGCTGGCCGAGGTGGAGGCCATCCGCGACGTGATCCTCTTCCCCATGCTTCGCCCCGAGGCCAGCGGGTCCCGCCCGGAGACCGAGGTGTGACGACCACGCCGGTGGACGACGGCTCCGGGGCCGCCGCGCCGGCCGGTGCGCCGGATCGCGACGCCATGGTCGACGGCGACGGCGACGTCGAAGAGTCGGTCGACGTCGACCGCGACGTCGAGGACGAGGCGGTCATCGCCCAGGTCCTGGCGGCGGTCGAGATCCCCGAACGGATCGAGATCGACCTCCCCGAGGGTGCCCGGGTGGTGGTCGTCAGCGACCTCCACCTGCCCATCGCCGCCACCCCCCAGTCGACGTCGGTGGCCGACGAACTGGCCCACCTGCTGGGCGGGTGGACGGGCCCGGGAGCGTTCCTCATCGCCGGTGACGGGTTCGAGATGCTGGCGGGACCGCCGGAGGTCGATCGGATCCTCGACTCCCACCCGCAGTTCACGGAGGCGGTAGCCCGGTTCGCGTCCCAGCCCGACCACGAGGTGATCCTCCTCTCGGGCAACCACGACGGCCAGCTGGCCTGGGACGGTGCCTCGGTCGACGCGCTGACGAGCCGGCTCGGCGTGGGGAGGGCGGCCCTGGCCTGCGATGTCCTGCTCGGGACCGGCAAAGGCGTCCAGCGGGTGCACGTGGTCCACGGCAACCAGGCCGATCCCTACAACCGGTTCGAGGATCCCTGGTCGCCCGTCGACACCCCCTTCGGCCACCACATCGTCCGTGACCTGGTACCCGAGCTGGAGTCGCGTCAGTCCGAGGGGTCGTTGCTCGAGGGAGTGCAGTGGTTGGACGGTGACATCGCCGACTTCGTGGGTTCGCGCCTGTTCTACCGGAAGATCGTCGGCAAGCTGTGGCTGATCGCCATCCCCTTCGTCGCCATCCTGCTGCTCCGGCTGCTGGCCTCGCTGCCCGGCCTCGGCGATCTGCTGCACCACCACGCCGACCACTGGCTCCTCGCCTTCGGGCTCCTGGTGATCTTCATGACGCTGGTCGCCGCCGTGGCGGCCGGGGCCACCCTCCTGCGGGTGGACCGCGCCCTCCAGGAGACCTCCGTGAGCGGCCGGTCCGACCCCGCCAGTCACAACGCACCCGCCCGCACCGAGGCGGCCCGGCTGGTCGCCGAGGGGTACGCAGGGATGGTGTCGGGCCACACCCACGAACCCGAGCTGTCGGTGGTGGGCCAGGGCTTCTACGCCAACACCGGGAGCGGGACGTCCTCGGTGGTGCCCCGCCGCTCGCGCCTGCGCCTGCCCCGGCCGTTCGTGGCGGTCGACCGCTTCTGTTTCGTGGAACTGGTGGGCGGACCGGTCCTGGAGGTCTCCCTGTGGCTGCGCGAGGTGCCCCACCGCAGCCCGGTGCTGCTGGAGCGGCTCGCCCAGGCACCGGTGGCGGCCGATGCCGGGGTGACCACGAAGGTGGGCTCCCTGCCCGCCGGCCCCACGTGGCCACTCGACCGGGCCGTGCTGGCGAAGTGGGTGCTACGGCGGCGGGTCCGCCAGGTGGCCGCCGCCGTCCTGGTGGTCACCGGCGTCCTCAACATCGTCTTCGCCTTCCTGTGGAGGATCCGCGGCACCCGCCCGTTCGACCACTGGCTCGTATTCGGCATCCATCCGCTCTCCCCGGTCGAGGCCACGGTGGCCGGACTGGCCCTGGTGGGACTGGCCCGGGGGATGCGTCGCGGCCTGCGGCCCGTTTGGATCGCCACGCTGTTCGTCGTCCTGGCGACGACGGCCGACCGCCTGATCCAGGGCCGTCCCCCCGAGGGGTCGGTCCTGGCCTTCGTGTTCTGCCTCTGGCTCCTGCTCGAGCACCGGCACTTCCGGGTCGTCCCGACCGGTGTCAGCCGGCTGTTCATCTGGCTGGCCGCCATCGGCCTGGTGCTCGTCGCCGGGGCGGCCGGGATCGGCGCCATCTTCGCCGCCGACCATCCGACCGACGTCAATGTGCTCTTCCTCGTGGTGCTGGCCACGGTGATCCTGCTCCTGGTGGTCGTCCGCCCCAACCGAGAGTCGCGCCGCACGGGCACCGCCCGGCGGGAGGCCTTCGAGCGGGCACGCGGCATCATCGACGACCACGGTGGTGACACGCTGGACTACTTCGCCCTACGGGACGACAAGTCGTGGTTCTTCACCGGCGAGTCGGTCGTGGCCTACTCGGTCCTCAACGGGGTCATGCTCATCTCCCCGGACCCCATCGGACCCCCGGGCGACCGGGCCGAGGTCTGGTCCGACGTCATGGACTTCGCCGAGGGCAACGACTGGCAGCCGGCCGTGCTGGCCGCATCGGGGTCCTGGCTGCCCGTCTACCGGGCGGCCGGGCTCGTCGACCATTACATCGGGGACGAGGCCATCGTGGACTGCTCGGTGTTCACCCTCAAGGGGAAGTCGATGAAGTCGTTGCGCGGGGCCTACAACCGCGTCCAGAAGGAGGGTTGCCGGGTCCAGTGCTACCTGTCGGGGGAGGACCTGAGCGACGAGGTCCGGGCCCAGCTGCTCGAACTGATGACCGAGACGCGCCAGGGGGAGGCCGAGCGGGGCTACTCCATGACCCTCAGCCGCATCTTCGACCCGCGCGACGAAGGCCTCCTCCTGGCGGTGTGCTTCGGGCCCGACGGGCGTCCCCTGGCATTCAACCAGTACGTCCCCGCCTCCGAGGTCAACGGCTTCTCCCTCGACCTGATGCGTCGGACCAACTCCGAGGACGCCCCGAACGGTCTCACCGACTTCGTCATCATCGAGACGATCCAGTGGATGCAGGACCACGGGTTCCGCGGTCTCGGACTCAACTTCGCCACCATGCGGTCCGTGGTGTCGGGGGAGGCCGAGGGCGGGCCCTGGATGTCGCTCGAGCGCTCGGTCCTCCACCACTTCAGCGACACCATGCAGATCGAGTCCCTCTGGCGGTTCAACAAGAAGTACGACCCGATGTGGAACCCGCGGTTCGTGGTGACGGGACCGTTCCTCCCCCTGGCCCGCAGCGGCCTCGCCATCGCCCGTGCCGAGGCGGTGTCCGAACTGCCGATCATCGGGCCGTTGCTGCGGCCAGGAGAGCCGACCCACGTCGACTCGGGCTCCGACGGGGTGGTCGGCTGAGGGGATCCTCCCCACGGTCGGATCCGGGGCCCACGGATACAGTGGCCGCGGGCGCACGAAACGGGCACGGAGCCGGGAGCGGACATGGTCGGAGAGGACGTGGGGTCGTCGCCTCCGGGCCGGACGGCGACCCTGTCCGCCCGCTGGCGGGAGCGGGACCCCGACCTCCTGGCGCTGAAGCGGTCGGTGCGGGCGGCCGTCCTGGTCCCGGGGGTGCTGGCCCTCGCCACCTACGTCGGGGGGAATCCCCAGGCCACCCTCGTCGCCGTCTTCGGCACCTTCGCGCTGCTGCTGTTCGCGGATTTCGGGGGCCCGACGCGGATCCGCCTCAGATCGTACCTGTGGCTCACGGCGACGGGGATGGTGCTGATCACGCTGGGCACCCTGTGCTCACGTCACCCGGCGGCCGCGGTGGCGGGCATGGCGGTGGCCGCGTTCGTCGTCCTCTTCGCCGGCGCGGTATCGGCCCAGGCCGCCGTGGGCGCCACGGCGGCCCTGCTCACCTTCATCCTGCCCGTGGCCCAGTCCGCCGGCCCCGGAGCGATCCTGCCCCGCCTGGCCGGTTGGTGCGTGGCCGCGGCGTGCTGCATCCCGGCGGCGGTGCTGCTCTGGCCGGGGCGGTGGCACGACCCGCTCCGCCGACGGGCCGCCGACGCCGCCGAGGCCCTGGCCGATCTGGTCGCCGCCCACGCCGCCGGACGCCTGGATCCGGCGGCGGCGGACCGTGCCGTCCGGTGCCTCGCCGACCTGCGCAGTCAGTTCGAGGCGACCCCCTACCGGCCCACCGGGGCGGGTCCCACCGACGCCGCGCTGTCCCGGGTGGTCGGCCGCCTGGAGTGGTTGGGGGACAACGCGCTGGTACCCCGGGGGACCGACGTCCTCGTCGACGACCCCCGTGCCCGCCGCATCGACGCAGCGGTGGTGGACGTGCTGCGCGAGCTGGCGCGGTGCATCGACGACGACCGGACCCTGTCGGACCGCCACGGGACCGATCGCCTGTCCGCCGCCGCCCGGCGCCTGGACGAGATCGTGACCGATGTGGCGCGATCCGTGCGCGAGGAGCTGGCCGACGCGACGCCGCCACCTCCCGCGGGACCGGCCCGGCGGGCCGCTCGTTGCGGGAGGTGGACCCCAACTACGTCAGCCGCATGTTGGCGCTGGCCACGACCATGACCGTCGAACTCGTACTGCAGGCCGGTCCCGGAACGCAGGGGCGGGGCCGGCCCGCCCGCGGTCGGGACGTCGTGTCCGCCCGCGCCCGCGACGCCACCACGTTCCTGACGCTCCGGTCGGTGTGGTTCCGCAACAGCCTGCGCGGCGCGGTGGCCCTGGCCGCGGCGGTGGCCGTCGTCGAGGTGACCGACGTGCAGCACGGCTTCTGGGTCGTTCTCGGGACCACGTCCGTCCTCCGTTCCAACGCCCTCGGCACCGGTGCCACCGCGGTCCGGGCGGTGGTGGGCACGGCCATCGGTTTCGCCATCGGCTCGCTGGTGCTGGTGGTGCTCGGGTCCCACCTGTGGCTGCTGTGGATCGTCCTCCCCGTGGCGGTGCTGTTGGCCGGGGTGGCGCCGGCGGCGATCTCCTTCGCCGCCGGTCAGGCGGGGTTCACCGTCACGGTGGTGGTGCTGTTCAAGATCATCCATCCGGCGGGACCGTCGGTGGGCCTGCTCCGGGTGGAGGACGTGGCCATCGGGGTGACCGTCAGCGCCCTGGTCGGCCTCCTCTTCTGGCCCCGGGGCGCCACCGCGGCCCTGGTCCGGGCGTTGGCCGACGCCTACCGGGCCTCGTTGTCGTGGCTGGCGGTCGAGGTGGCACACGTGGGGCGACCACCGGTCGGGGCGACCACCGACCTCCGGGACGACGCCGTCGCCACCGGCCAGCGCCTCGATGACGCGTTCCGCCAGTTCCTGACCGAGCGGGGCGCCAAGGCGGTCCCCCTCCCGACGGTGACCCACCTCGTCACCGGGTGCTCGCGGGTGCGGCTGGTCGCCCAGACCGTGTCGTCGCTCCTCCCGGTCGGCCCGGACGACGGCGGGACACCCGCCGAGGTCGACGCCGCCCGCACGGCACTGGCCGGTGCCTACCGATCGGCGGCCGGTTGGTGCGACAGCTTCGCCGGGTCGCTGACCCACGGAGGAGCCACTCCGCCGGTGGTTCCGGCGCCCGACCCCGATCTCGGGCCGGTGCTCCTGGAGGCGTTCGACGAGGCCCGTCGCGCCGGCCGCAAGGACGGGGTCGTGGCGTCGCTGCGCCTCCTGTGGCTCGGCGAGCGGCTGGGCGAGATCCATTCCCTGGAAACCGACCTGTCGACCTCGCCCACCTGGTTCGCCCGGACGGGGTGGGGAGGCCGCACGCGGTAAGCTGGGGGCGGAGCGCCGGGAAGCCTGGTCGGCAACCTATTCGGCGACCCCTGGTGCGTGCCCACCGTGAAGCAGACCCCCAACCGAACGATCCCCGGCGAGGCCGGCGCCCGCCGCAGGTTCGGGATCTCGGCCTGGCGGCGTGAGGCGCTCCGCACCACCTTCTGGCTCGTGCCCACCCTGTTGGTGGTGGCCACGGTGGCGTTGTTCGCCGTCACCCTCGAGATCGACCAGATCGTCTATCACCACCACGTCGCCCTGCCGCACTGGATCGCCAGCGGGAGCGCGGACGCCGGACGTCAGGTGGTGGTGGCGATCGCCGCCGCGGTCATCACCGTCCTCGGAGTGGTCTTCTCCATCACCATCCTGGCCCTGACGCTGGCGTCCCAGCAGTTCGGCCCCCGCATGATGCGCAACTTCGTGCGTGACCTCGGCAACCAGATGACGCTCGGAGTCTGGGTGGCCACGTTCGTCTACTCGGTCCTGGTGCTCGTGTCGATCGCCGGCAACTTCGTGCCCCACGTGTCGATCACGGTGGCCGAGGCACTGCTCCTCGTCGACCTGGCGGTGCTCATCTACTTCATCCACCACATCGCCACGTCGATCCAGCTCCCCGAAGTCATCGCCGGGATCGCCCGGGACCTCCACCAGGCCGTCGATGCCGAATTCCCGACCCCCGCCCTCGCCGGCGGCGGCGCCGGCCGGGTGGACGGCCAGGGGCCGGGCGTGGACGAGGTCACCGACCTGCTCGACGAGGGAGGTGTCACCGTTCCCGCCCTGCGGAGCGGGTATCTCCAGTTCGTGGGCTACGACGACCTCGTACGCATCGCCGAGGAGTCCGATGCGGTGATCCGGCTCACGTACCGCCCCGGACACTTCATCGTGGCCGGCCGGCCCCTCGCCACGGTGTGGCCGCCGAACGCCGCCGGCCGGGTGGCGACGGCCCTTGACCGGACGCACCTGACCGGTCCGCACCGGACGATCCAACAGGACCCGGTCTTCGCCATCGACCAACTGGTGGAGATCGCCATCCGGGCCCTGTCGCCGGCCGTCAACGACACCTTCACGGCGCTCACCTGTATCGACTGGCTGTCGGCGGGGCTCTGTCAGATCTCCCGGCGGGTGCTGGCCGAAGGGGTCTACCGGGACCGGTCCGGCGCCATCCGGCTGATCGAGGCCGATCCGAGCTACCGGCGCATGGTCGACCGGTCGTTCGACAAGGTGCGCCAGGCCGGTCGCGGTATGCCCGCCGTACTCATCCGCCTGCTGGAGGCGATCGCCCACGTCATGGAGAGCACGGTCAGCCGCGACCAGCGCCAGGTCCTGCTGCGCCAGGCGGAGATGATCATGCGCGGCGCCGAGGCGGACGTCGACGAGGCCGAGGACCTGGAGGACATCCGCCGCCGGTACCGGACCATCCGCTCGACCGCCATGGTCTCGGACGACAGCACGACGACGGTGTCGCATGCGCCGGCCGTCGAGTTCCCGGCCGGCGCCGCCGACGGCCAGCGGCGAGGCGGTTCGTTCCTGCGGCGGCGCTGAGCGACGACCGCTCAGCGCCCGGTCAGGGCCGGCAGGTCCTCGTCCACGAAGGAGGCCAGCTCGTCGACGGACCGCTCGAAGCCGCCCTCGACCCAGTCCATCCAGCTCACGGCGATGCACTCGTCGAACCCGAGCCCGAACAGGCGGCCCACGAGGTCGGCGAGTTCGGATCGACCGGCCGGGCGAAGCGCCGGGTGGAAGTCGAGCAGGATCGAGCGGGGGACCCGTTCCGTCCTCCCGACGGCGGCGCACCGTTCGTCGAAGCGCTCCAGGATGTCGCGCACCGCGGTGTCGAGGTCACCGGACGCTCCGGCCGTGAACGGATTCCACAGGTTCCACCGGTCACCCCGTCGGGCCGCGACCTCGAGCGCCCGGGGACCCTGGCCGCCGATCACGATCGGCGGTCGGGACGACTGGACCATCGGGGTGTTCCACCGGACGTCGTCCGGCTGCCCGCGGCCGGCCACCGACGGAACCCGGGGGAGGGGGAGGGGAGCGCCGCCGAAGATCCCGAGCAACTCCTCGACACCCTGCTCGAAGCGGTCGGCGAGACCCGGCCCGTCGTCCAGGACGCCGGCGGCGGCCCGACAGACCGGGGCTCCGCCCAGCCCCAGGCCGAGGTCGAGCCGCCCGTCGCTGAGCGCGTCGACCGTGGCGGCCAGTCGCGCCAGGTGGAGTGGTGGGTGGAAGACGAAGGTGGAGACGAGGGGCCCGAGGCGGGCGCGTCGCGTCCTCCCGGCCAGGGCGCCGAGCAGGGTCCACCCGTCGTACCAGGGGCCGTCGGCGTCGAAGGGATTGGCCAGGTGGTCGGCCACCCAGAGCGAGTCCGCGCCGATCTCGTCGAACCGTTCCGCCCAGGTGAGGATGTCGCCGACGGGCCGGTCCTGACCGAGGAACACCCCGAACGTCGCCATGGGGGTGACGCTACCTCGGTCGGTACCCGCCCGGTCGGCCGGGGTCATGCGGCCACCCCCGGGCCCGGCGTAACGTTCGGGTTCCACGGAGGGGAGCGCCGGTCCGCCGGCCGGGCGCGCGAGTACGGGAGGTGCCGGTGTCCGACCAGACGCGACCGCTGTCGATGGCGGAGGCCGACCGGGTGCCCGCGGCCCAGCCCTACCGTGACGACGCGCCGAACGTCGTCGTGATCGTCCTCGACGACCTCGGCTTCGCCCACCTCGGCGCCTACGGCTCGGACCTCGACACGCCGAACCTGGACCGGTTGGCCGGTCGGGGCCTCCGCTTCACCAACTTCCACACCACGGCGGTCTGTTCACCCACCCGCTCGTGTCTGCTGACCGGGCGGAACCACCATCGGGTGGGGATGGGGATGCTGCCGGACCTGCCGACCAACTTTCCCGGCTACGCCAGCCACTTCCCCCGTTCCGCGGGGACCCTGGCGCAGATCCTGCGGGCCGACGGCTACGCCACCTTCTGTGTGGGCAAGTGGCACCTGGTCCCCCGCGACGAGCGCGACACCGGGCCGTACGGCATGTGGCCGACCAGCCTCGGCTTCGACCGCTACTACGGCTTCCTCAACGGGGAGACGAACCAGTGGACGCCGAACCTCGTGCGCGACACCAACCACGTCGAGCCGCCCCGGACCCCCGAGGAGGGCTACCACCTGGAGGCCGACCTGGCCGACAACGCCATCGCCTATCTCTCGGAGCTGCGCCGGTCCCACCCCGAGCGACCGTTCTTCCTCTGGTACGGCTCGGGGGCGCCGCACGCGCCGCACCAGGCGCCACCCGAGTGGATCGGGCGGTTCCGCGGTCGCTTCGACGCCGGATGGGACGCCTGGCGCGAGGCGACCCACCGGCGCCAGCTGGAGACGGGCGTCCTGGCGCCGGGCACCCCGCTGTCGCCGCGCCCACCGTGGGTCGAGGAGTGGTCCACCATCGACGGCCCCCGCCGACGTCTGTACGCCCGGATGATGGAGGTCTTCGCCGCGTTCGTCGCCCACGCCGACCACCAGATCGGCCGGGTCCTCGACCACCTGGAGGCGACCGGGGAGCTCGAGCGCACCGTCGTCATCTGCGTTTCCGACAACGGCGCGTCGGCCGAGGGGGGACCGAACGGGACCTACAACCAGCTGGGCCACTACATCTCCGACGAGCCGGACGATCTGGAGGACGAGCTCGCCCACATCGACGACCTGGGCGGCTTCGCGTCGTGTGGCCACTACCCCTGGGGGTGGGCGCTCGCCGGCAACACGCCCTTCCGTCGCTGGAAGCGGTACACGTTCGAAGGGGGGGTGCGCGACCCGTTCCTGATCGCCGGGCCCGGCATCGACGACGCCGGGTCGGCGCGCGACCAGTACTGCCACGCCACCGACGTGCTCCCCACCGTGCTCGAGCTCTGCGGACTGGAGCTCCCGTCCGAGGTCGACGGTGTCGAGCAGATGAGCTTCGACGGCTCCACCCTCGTCCCCACGGTCCGGGACCCGGGCGCCCCGGACCCCCATCGGCTCCAGTACTACGAGTGCTGGGGGAGTCGGGCGATCTACCGCGACGGCTGGAAGGCCGTGACCAACCACGTGAACCAGCTGACGGCGGCCGAGCGTGACGCCGTCGAGGGAAGTCACGATTTCGCCCTCGACCGCTGGGAGCTCTACGACACCCGGTCGGACCCCAGTGAGACCCGCGACGTGGGCGACGAGCACCCCGACCTCCTGGACGACCTGGTTCGCCTGTGGTTCTCCGAGGCCGAGCGGAATCAGGTGCTGCCCATCGACGACGGCCACCTGTCGCGGATCCGACACATGCGCAGCCCCTGGACCGCTCCGCGGCTGACCTACGATCTCCGTCCGGGCGACAAGGTCCACGAGGTGGTCGGCCCGAACATCGCCGGCGGCTTCCGCATGGTGGCGGCGTTCGACGATCCCCCGACGGGCAGCGGGGCGTCGGTCCTCTGTGAACAGGGCGACTGGAACTCCGGGTGGGCCTGGTACCTCGCCGAGGGGCAGGTGCGATGGTGCCTGGCCGGCAAGGGCGGGGCGCACACGGTGGCCGCCGACCTCGGTGGAGGCCCCACGGTGCTGGTGGCCGAGGGCCGGCTGGTGGACGGGTCCCTCGAGGTCGTCCTGTCGTCGGGAGCCGGCGAGTTGGGCCGTCGCCGGCTCGACGTCCACCCGCCCCTGGCCTGGTCACCCGACGGGGCATTCCTGACGGTCGGCTACGCCCGGCCGTTCCCCGTGTCCACCGACTACGCCCCGCCCGCCCCGGCGCCCTCCGGCCTGGTCGGGGTCACCATCACCGTCGGGCCGCTGCCGCCGGTCGATCCGGGGGCGGAGTTCGAACGGATCATGCGCCACCAGTAGCGGCCGGGCCGTCGGCCGGGCACCGCCGTTTCGGACCTCTGATCCCGGGTAGTTGCGAACCGTTCGCAATTGGGGCAGTCTGGCGACAGTCCGGGTGGGCCGAAGCGCGAGGAGGAGCGGCCGCATGGTGATGACGGAGACGGCACCGGTGGACGCCCCGACCGTCGGCCGCATCGGACAGCTCCGTGCCTCCCTCTCACCTGCCGAGTGGCGTCGGGTGCGGTGGATGGTCGGTTCGATCATCGCCCTCCACGTCATCGGGTTCGGGGTGTTCATCGCCTTCGTCGTGCCCTACCACTACAAGGGTCTCGGTATCGGGGTCAGCGTCCTGGCCTACACGCTCGGCCTGCGCCACGCATTCGACGCCGACCACATCGCGGCCATCGACAACACCACCCGCAAACTCCTCGGCGAGCGTCGGGGGGTCGAGGGGTCCCGGCGTCCGCTCAGTGTGGGCTACTGGTTCTCGCTCGGACACTCGAGCATCGTCGTCGCCATCGGCGTGGGCATCGTCATCGCGGAAAAGGCCGTCTACGGGGCCGTATCGAACAACCACTCCGCCCTCGAGCAGTTCGGGGGCGTCTTCGGGACGATCGTCTCGGCCACCTTCCTCTTCCTCATCGCCGCCCTCAACGTCGTCATCCTCGCCGGGATCCTCCGGGTCTTCCGGTCCATGCGCCGGGGCGTCTACGACGAAGCCGAGCTCGAGCGCCAGCTCGAGAACCGGGGCCTGATGTACCGCGTCTTCGGCCGGTGGATGGGGTCCATCACCAAGGAGTGGCAGATGTACCCGGTCGGCGTGGTCTTCGGCATGGGCTTCGACACCGCCACCGAGGTCGCCCTGCTGGCCACCACCGCCCTGCTGGCCACCCAGCACCTTCCCTGGTACTCGATCGTCTGCCTGCCCATCCTGTTCACCGCGGGCATGGCCCTCATGGACACCCTCGACGGCTGCTTCATGAACGTCGCCTACGGCTGGGCGTTCTTCAACCCGGTGCGGAAGGTCTATTACAACCTCGCCATCACCGGGCTCTCGGTGGCGATCTGCTTCTTCATCGGCACCGTCGAGGTGCTCGGTCTGCTTCCCGCGGAGCTGCATCTCCACGGTCGCTTCTGGAACGACATGGCGGGGTTCAACATCAACACGGCCGGCTTCATCATCGTCGGGATGTTCGTCCTCGCCTGGGGGGTGGCCGTGGTGATCTGGCGGGTGGGCCGGATCGAGGAGCGGTGGAGCGCGTCGCTGGCCCCGGCGGAGGTCGTCGACCCGGCCTGAACAGGCGCCCGACTCCCTCGACCGTGTTCGGGCGGGCGCGGCCCGACGCAACAGCGCCGACACCCGTTACACCGCGGCGTGGCCGACCGTCCCGGGACCCGGATCGCCGCTCTAGTCGTAGGTGGGGTGCTGTGGCCAGCCCTCGGGCGAATCCTCCCAGTCCTCCTGGCGGCCGTAGGGGGCGAGGTCGAGGATGTTGTTGGCGAAGAGGACGCGGTCGACGCCCCGGGCCGTGGTGGAATACGTGCGGAACACCTCCTCACCGTCCCGGAGGAAGAGCGACAGCAGGAACCCTCCTGTCTCCGAGGCGCCGCAGTCGGCGGCGAACGTGGTCCCGTGGGACGACACGAACGGCAGGGTCCAGCCCCTCTCCTCCTTGTACGGCTCGATCTGGCTCAGCGGCATGTCGGACACCGTGGCCCAGCTGACGCCGTTCTCGGCCAGGACGTCGAGCGCGGTCACGTTGTCGGTGAAGTGGGTGCACCCCGGGCAGAAGTGGCCGGGACCGACGTCCATGAACTGGTAGACGGCCAGCTGCTCCCGACCGTCGAAGAGGTCCACGAGGGTGACCGGCCCGCCGGGGGCGTCGAACCGGTACTCCTTCTCCATGCGCACCATGGGCAGGCGCCGTCGCCGGGCGGCGAGGGCGTCGAGGGCGTGCGTCGCCTCCTTCTCGGCCACCAGGAGCTCGTCCCGGGCCTTCTGGAATTCGGCGGCGGACACCACCGGTGGGCGTGCGGACATGGTCTCCCCTTCCGTCGGTGCTGGCGGAGAACAGCGGACTGTTCCGACCGGGGAAGCGTACCCCTGGGATCTCCGGTCAGTCAGGGTGCCGTCAGATGCCCCTGTCCGGGTCCTGGGCCCCGAGGTAGGGCATCTGGGAGATGATCAGGTTGGCGCCCGACCGGCAGGCCGGAGCCGGCCCGCGCTCACGATCCGGGCGGCGTGACGGTGGTCCAGTTGGCCATCGAGGGGACGATGGCCCCCGCCGGGCCCTGGCCGAACACCCGGAGCAGGTTTCCGGTGATCTTGCGGGTGTACGAGCTCGGGCAGGTCGGGTCCGTGGTCGGGCAGGGGACGAGCGTGGCGACCCAGACATTGTCCCCGCTGTCGAACTGGCCACCCAGGCTGAGGGGGCTGGTGTAGTACGTCATGTCCGTGTACGTGAAGCCGTTCCACTTGCCCTCGTCGGTGAAGGCCTCCGACAGGGGGATCGGCGAATGGGCCAGTACCTGCAGGTTGGCCGGCATCGGGCCGCCGGGATCGATGTGATCGATATCGGAGTTGATGACCCCGGGGATCAGGTCGCCGTCGGCCAGGCCCGTCCCCCGGAAGATCCAGGCCGAGGAGTCGAAGACCTTCATCGCCGCCGACGGTTCGCCCGACAGGAGATAGCCGCTGTAGCGCTCCCCGAGGAACGAGGTGGCGTCCCAGTCGGTCGGCGGCGCCCCCCAGGTGTTGCCGGTCACCTCCATGGGATCGATCTTCCCGTCGAGTGGGTCCTCGGCGGAGTCGCGGTAGTCGACCTCCTCCCGGTCGGGACCGAGGAGGGACGGCTGGAGTCGGGCGTGGCGGACCAGGGTGGCCGCCCCGAGGAAGGCGATGTTGACCCCGTGGTCGAACGCGTCGATCACCGCCGTCCGCTCGCTGTTGGTCCAGGTCTCGTCGTGGTCGAGGGCCACCAGGGCGCGGTGCTGGAGGACGAAGGCGGGATGTTCGGACACGCAGATGTCGGTGCAGTAGGTGACGTCGAGGCCCAGCTCCTCGGCGTACGCCACGAGGGGGTACTCGTTGGTGAGGAAGTCGCTCGCGCCGTCACCGTCGTAGGGCCGGTCGAACGAGACCACCCGTGCCCGGTTGCACACCGGATAGGTGTCGGTGTCCAGGATGCAGGGGCCGGTGCCCTGGTAGTAGGAGAAACCGCCGTAGGTGTTCCACCCCTGCTCGACCAGCGACCGGTTCATGATCAGGTAGGTCGCACGGCTCGCGGGGTCCCACACGGTCAGGAGCACGTAGGCCTGCTGGTCACCGCTCCCGACCAGTTTGAGCAGGTAGTCACCGGGCACGAACGCGCTGGTGACCGGCATGGTGACGTCCGGGGACCAGTTGTCGCACGCCACCATGTTGGTGGTCGGATCCACGGGACACGGCGGCTGCACCGTCCCGGGGACGGGGGCCGAGGTCCATATCTGGCGGGCCCCGAGACCCTGGTACCAGCCCATCCGGTAGGCGGTCACCGTGAACGTGGGAGCGGTGGTCGACACGTACAGGTGCACGGTGTCGCCGACGGCGGCGTAGTTGAGGTCCGCGAACCCGGCGATCGAGCCCGTTCCCGGGTCGGTGATCCGCCAGGCCGCGGTCCCGGGCCGCTTGTTTTCGGCCACGATGGCGCTCGAGACGACCCCCGACGGTCCGAGCTTCGTGACCACCGCGGTGGGCGCGGGTTTCGTCCGCCCGGTCGTGGGCGTCGGTCGGGGGGCGGCGGTCTGGCCGCAGCCGGCCACCATCAGGGCGACGGCACCGAGCAGCACCGGCCCGGCCAGAAGGCCTCCTCGTCTCGGGCCTCGAACGACGGCCCCACCGGTGATGCCCCTCACGTCAGGTCGTTCGACCTCGTCGCCCGGGTCCGATCGGACGGCACCTCCGCCAGGAGTCCCCGGAGGGTCCGCGTAGTCACGGGCCCAACCTAACAGCGCCTGCAGCGACCCGAAGGGGCGGCCCCGGGCCCGTCCGCCGGCCCCTCAGCGGAGCAGGCGGGAGAGTCGCCGGTCGGCGAGTGCCCGGCCGTGGGTCTGGCAGTCCTTGCAGTACACGATCTCGTACGACTCGTAGGAGACGCGCAGCAGTGGTCGCTCGCACCGGGGGCAGGGCTGACCCGCGCGGTTGTGCACGGCGAAACGCCGGCCGAGCTTCGGCTCGGACAGGCCGCCACTCCGTCCCCGCTCCTGGTCGAGGGCGTGGGCCAGCACCGAGCGGACGGCGGCGACCAGCGCCACCCGCTGGTCGCCCGTGAGCGACCGCATCGGGGTGAACGGTGAGAGGCCGACCGCGTTGAGGACGTCGTCGACGTACCCGCGGCCCAGTCCGGCCAGCGATCGCTGGTCACGGAGGACCGTGTGGACGCGCCGGTTCGAGCCGTCGGTCATCAGGAAGTCGACGAAGGCCTCGTCGTCCGGTTCGGGTCCGAGGGCCGCCAGTGGACCGTCGTCATCCGGTCCGAGCACCCACCAGGCGGCCTTGCGCTGGCTTCCGTGCTCCCGCACCAGGACCGCCGTGTCGTCCTCGAAACGGAACCGGACCACGCTCCCTCTGGGGCGGGTCCTCTTGGCCGGTGACTCGACGTCGAGTCGGCCGGCCTGGGACAGGTGGACGAGCACACGGAGGCCCCCGTCGAGGGAGACCACCAGGTATTTCCCCCGTCGCCCCACGGCGGTGACGGTGCGGCCGACGAGCGACGCCGGCTCCGGCTCCACCGTCTTGAGCGAGGCGAACCCGTGCGGCTCGACACCGCTCACGACGTGTCCGCGCAGGGCGGCATCCAGGCGCTCGGCCAGGGCCTGCATCTCGGGAAGCTCGGGCATCTTCGACTCCACACTGCCGGGTCCGGTCCCCGCAGTATGCCGTGACCGGCGCGCCGACGGGTCGGCCGCCCGGTCGGCGACAGAGGCTGAAGGTGTCCACCGCCCGCCACGCGGGTACCACACGGACACGGCCGAGCGGGAGGCCGGGTCGGCCGGGTCGGCCGTCCGGCCGTCGAAGGAGGGTCCCATGCTCATGACGACGAAACACGGTGGCGTGCGGGAGAGTGAGCTTCCGCGCACCCTCCAGCGGTCACCGGCGAAGGCGCAGGAGACGTACGCCAAGGCCCATGACGCGGCCGTGGAGGAGTACGGCGAAGGGCGCCGGTCACACCAGACGGCCATGGCCGCGCTCAAGCGCTCGTACGAGAAGGTCGGGGACCACTGGGAGCCCAAGGCCACCAAGGGGCCGTCCGACGACCAGGCGGCCAAGGGTGGGTCACGGAGCCGACGGCAGTACCGCACCGCCTGAGGTGTCGACGCCAACGCCTCGAAACGCCATCTGCAGCAGCTCGCCCGCCGGCTGGACATCGCGGGTCGGTCGTCCATGACGAAGGACGAGCTCGTCGGCGCCATCCAGAAGGAGAACCGGCGTCGGACGTCAGAGAGCCGCGCCCGAACATCGGACTGAGGGAGCGGTGGCCCGGACCCCGCCGGGATTGAAGGCGGCGCCGGTCACTGGTAGACCGACACCATGCGCGGGCCCACCACCGACGTCTGGGACGTCATGTCCACGGCGCGGAGCATCCGACGCTTCACCGACGAGCCGGTCGACGACGCCGTCCTCGGAAGGTGTCTCGAGGCCGCGACCTGGGCGCCCAACGGGGCGAACGTCCAGGCCTGGCGGTTCGTCGTGCTCCGGTCACCCGAGGTGCGGGCCGTGGTGGCCGAGGCGGCCCGGCTGGCGCTCGCGGTGATCGAGCCGGTGTACGGCATGACGCGGCCGGCGCCGGACGACACCGGTCGTCGGGCCCGCAACGACCGGGCGACGTACGAACTGCACGACCGGGCCGGCGAGCTGACGTCGGTCCTGTTCACCACCTACCGCTACGACGCCGCATCCGAGCTGCTGCTGGGCGGTTCGATCTTCCCGGCCATGCAGAACTTCCTCCTGGCCGCCCGGGCCCAGGGCCTCGGTGCCTGCCCGACGAGCTGGGCGTCGTACGGCGGTGAGGCGCTCCTGCGCGAAGCCGTCGGCATCCCGGAGGAGTGGATGCTGGCCGGTCACGTGGTCGTGGGCTGGCCACGCGGCAGCCACGGGCCCGTGCGTCGCCGGCCGGTCGACGAGGTCGTCTACGTGGACCGGTGGGACGAGAGCGCGGACGTGCTCCGGACCGGCTGGCGCTGACGGTTCAGGAGGCGGACTCGGCCGGGACCGATCGGGCGCCACCGGCCCGTTCGGCCAGGAAGGCGGCCACGTCGTCGGCCGGGATCGGTCGTGCATAGAGGAACCCCTGCCCGCTCTCGCACTCCTCGCGTTGGAGTCGCACGCACTGCTCATGCTCCTCGATGCCTTCCGCGAGGGTCTGGAGGCCGAGGCTCCGGCCGAGTTGGACGAGGGTACTGACCATCGCCACCGACTCGGATGACTCGGCGATGGAGGACACGAAGGACCGGTCGATCTTCAAGGTGTCGACCGGGAGGTTCTGGAGGTAGGCGAGGGAGGAGTACCCGGTTCCGAAGTCGTCCACGGCGATGCGGACGCCGAGGGCCTTCAGCTCCGCGAGCCGGGGGACGACGTCGGCCATGTTCTTCATGATGTCGGTCTCGGTGATCTCGACCGTCAGGTACCTGGCGTCCAGGCCCGACGCCTCCAGCCCCCCCCTCACGTCCTCCAGGAGCCGGTCCGTCTCGAGCTGCCTCGGCGACACGTTGACGGCGATCTCGATGCGGTGGCCCAGGGCGTGCCACTGCGACCCGCGCCGGCAGGCCTCGTGCAGCACCCATCGACCCACGTCGCAGATCAGGCCGGACTCCTCGAGCGAGGGGATGAAGGTGTCCGGGGCCATGACGCCCCGCACGGGGTGCAGCCACCGCAGCAGTGCCTCGACCCCGGTGGTCACCCCGCTGTGGAGATTGAAGATGGGCTGGTAGTCGAGGAAGAACTGCCCGAGCGCGAGCGCCTCGTGGAGGTCCGACTCGAGCTGGTGGTGGTCGACCACCGCGGCGTGCATCTCGGGCTCGAACACGACGTACTGGTCCTTGCCGGCCGCCTTGGCCTGGTAGAGCGCGATGTCGGCGTCCCGCAGGAGTTCCGCCGCCGAGTGCCGGGCCCCGGTCGCCACGCCGATGCTGGCCGAGATCCGGAGGGGCACGCCGATCCCGTCGATCTCGAACGGCGCCCGCAGCACGGTCAGGATCCGCTCGGCCACCATCTCCCCACCCGCCTCGAGCGCACCGCCCTCGACGAGGATGACGAACTCGTCGCCCCCCAGTCGGCCCACGGTGTCACTCGAGCGCATCGTCGTCGCCAGGCGGGCCGTCACCGCTTTCAACAGGAGGTCACCCACGCCGTGGCCGAAACTGTCGTTGACGTCCTTGAATCCGTCGAGGTCGACGAAGAGGGCCGCCATGGGCAGGAAACTGCGCTCCGCCCGGGCCAGCATCTGTTCGGCTCGGTCGAGCACCAACGAACGGTTCGGCAGACCGGTCAGGGCGTCGTGCACGGCCTGGTGCCGGATCTGGTCGACGAGCCGGGCGTTGCTGAGGGAGATGGCCGCCTGGGCTGCGAGCCCCTTCAGCCGCTCGGCGATCTCGGGGGTGATGGTCAACCGTTCGGGCCGGGTGGTGACGCCGGCCACGAGGTGGCCGATGACGTGTTCGCCCAGGCGGATCGGGGCCGTGATGGCGCCGATGGTCCCGAACTCCCAGGCGGGTGTGTAGGAGATCCCGTACTCACCGTGGCTGGCGGCGCACGCCGATGAATCGAACGGCCGGTTCCGGAGCAGGGTGGTGACTTCGGTCGGGTACCCCGACGAGGCGGCCAGACGGAACTCCCCGGTGCCCGTGTCCTGTCCGTCCGCCGCCGACAGGAAGATGGCGACGCGGTCGCAGTCGATCAGGGCGGGTACGGCGTCCACGATCTGGGCCACGACCTCGCCGGTGGTGGCGATACGGGACAACGACGACGACAGTTCCAGGAGGACCCGGGCCGAATTGGTCTCACGGCGGGCACTCTCGAGCGCGTCCGCCGAGTCGAGGGCGGCGGCGGCCAACCGGGCGTACGTGAGGAGCGCGTCCCGGGAATGTTCGGCGAACACCCCGCCGTGGCCGTTGACGGCCAGGGCGCCGTAGTGGTGCCGGGCCGACACCACCGGCACGGCGAAGACCGCCCCGGCGGTGTCGCCGGCCAGGTCGTCGGCCAGGGACTCGGCGTCGTGGGGGTTGAGTCCCTTGGCGACGAGGCTCCGGGGGGCACCGGCCCGGGGGTCCACGACCAGGAGCGCGCCGCCGGCACCGACGGCGCGCAGTGACGAGCTGACGATCCCGTCCAGCACGTCCTCGTACCGTTCGTTGGTGGCGAGGTCCTCGATCAGGTCGTGCAGCTGACCGAGTCTCGCCTCGAGGAGCTGGGCCCTCACCCGGAGGAATTCGATCTGGGACGTGTCATCGTGGTCGACCCAGGTCACCCGGAACTGGCAGATGCGGTCCCCGCGACACTGGCACCGCTCCTCCACCACCTCCGCCGCCGGGAGCCCGAAGATCATGGGGATGACCGCGAAGAGGCCGGCGGTGAATTCGCAGAATTCGGGGTACGGGGCGAAGCCCTCGGCGAAGCTCTCACCGATCAGCCATTCGGTCGGTCCGACCTGCGTCGTCTCGTAGTGCCGGATCGGCAGGAGCGGGTTGTCCTCACCCGCCTCCAGGAACAGGCTCGACGGCGATCCGAAGCCCTGCGCGGTCTCGACCATCTCGGTGTTCCCGATGATCACCGTCCGCAGCCCGGTGGCATCGGGCCGGGACAGGGAGTCCAGTTTGTGCTTGGTGGCCACCAACAGGCGACGGAACTGGTCGTAGGAGCTCCACGTCGAGGTGTCGCAGAGGGCGTCGATCGAACGGTCGTCCCCGGCATCGTCCAGGATCTCCCGTACCGCCTCCACCGAGAGTTCCTCGACGAGCGGTTTGACGAGCATCTGGGTGTAGAGCCCCGATACGTGATATTCGGCCGGCCGTGCCATTCCCGGGTAATCGTCCCGAACGCATAGAAGCTTTAGTCGGCGTATCGTTCGGGCCGATCAGGGGTCGGTAGGCACCCTTCCGAGGGTGAACGGATCAGGGGCCGGGCGCAATCGACACACCTGTTTCGGAAAATGGAGGCTCAGGAACTTGCCCCGACCGGGAGATGATCCGACGTCAGGGATCGACCGATTTCGCCGATAATCCCTCGAGCGATCGGACGACGGCGGGCGTCACCGGACCAGGATGGTCACGCAGGCGTTGGCCCCCCGGCCGATCACATGGGCCAGGCCGACCCTGGCTCCCTCGACCTGCCGTGGCCCTGCCTCCCCACGCAGCTGGCGAACCAGTTCGACGACCTGGCCCAATGCAGAGGCACCCAGCGGTTCGCCCTTGGAGAGCAGCCCGCCGGAGGGATTGATGGGCAGCCGCCCACCCACCAGGGCGGTGCCGTCCTCCAGCAGCGCCGCCTGGCCACCGGGTGGGCAGAGTCGGAGTTCCGGCCAGGCGAGCAGTTCGCGGGCCGCATCGGTGTCCTGGCACTCGACCACGTCGACGTCCTCGGGGCCCAGGCCCGCCTGGGCATAGGCGTCGTCGGCGGCCAGGGTGGTGGGCGGCGTGATGTCGGCGTCGTCGATCCCGCAGAGGGGCGAGTCCTCGCCGAGGACGTTGCCCGGGAGGTGGGAGCGGAGCGAGATCCCGGCCACAGTGGGTCCGTCCCCCTCGCGGGAGAGGACGACGGCGGCCGCCCCCTCGTTGGGCGAGCACAGCATGAAGAGGTTGAGGGGAGGGCAGATCATCCGCGAGGCGAGCACCTCCTCGACGGTCACCGCCTTGCGGAACATGGCGTCCGGGTTGTCCACCCCGTGGCGACGGTTCTTGACGACCACCTGGGCGAGGTGGTCCACAGTGAGACCGGTGTCCGCCAACAGGCGCTGGGCCCGCAGGGCGAAGAAGGCTGGTGCCGGGCTGAGGCCGGCCGCCTCCTGCCACGGAGCGAAGAAGGACGAGCGGATGATCCCCTTCGGCATCTTCTCGATGCCGAAGACCAGGACCCGGTCGTGGCGACCGGATGCGATCGAGGCGGCGCCGAGTTCGAGGGCGGCACCGCCGGAGGCGCAGCCCGCCTCGACGTCGTAGATGGGAATTCCGGTCCCGGCCAACGCGCCGAGGACACGGTGGCCGGCGGCCACGCCTCCGTAGGCGGTGCCACAGAAGGCCGCCTGAACGTCGCGGACGCCGATGCCGGCTTCGGACAGGGCGTCGCGGACGGCGATCACCCCCATGCCCGTGCCCGTCATGCCGTCGAACCGCCCGAACGGGTGGAGTCCGACCCCGGAGATCCGGACGCCGCTCATGGGCGGAACACCCAGGTGAGCGTCGACTCGCCGTCGGGGCCGGGCAGGACCTCCCCGTCGAGGCGGACGGGCGAGCCCGGTGTCGCGTCGTCGCCCGCCAGGCGGGACACCACCCGGAGGAGCGGCTCGCCGTCCAGTTCGATGATGCCGAGTCGGTAGGGGACCGGTCCCGTATAGCCGGGTGGTGCCACGGTCACCTCGGTCTGCAGCCACAGCGTGCCGGTCCGTGGCAGATCGACGGGCTCCACGTCGTCCGCCCCGGTGAACGGACAGACGGCCGCCCGAGGAAAGTGCCGGCATCCGCTGGAAGGCGACCAGCCGCCGAGCAGCACCACGGTTCCGTCGTCGTCCACGCGGAGGACGCCCGGGTCGATGGGAGGCAGCGACACGGGTGCACTATTCCACATCGGTGGTCATCGCAACGGTGGACGGGGGGTTCAGGCCGCCGCCGGTCGACAGATGACCGCCACCGACGAATGGCGGTCGAAGCGCGACCACAGGCGGTCGAGCCGGTCGCCGTAGTGGGCGAGTGGGATCCTGCGACCGAACAGGATGTGGCTGACCGGCTCACCGATGCAGAGGAGCGCGGTGGTGGCCGTACCGAACAAGGGGATCACCTGCGCGGCCACCCAACCGGCCCGGGACAGCTGGGCCAGAAGGTCGTCCGGGTCGTACCGGCGTTCGTGATGGGGATCCCACCGGTCCAGATTGTCCGCGGTGGGCCACTCGCCGATCCTTCTCCTGGCCACGAGCGCCTCCGGTGGAGCCAACGGGAGGGTCGGCACGGACAGGAGGAGACTGGCGTCGGGGCGGGCGATGCGCCGACATTCGGCGAGGGCCATGGCCGGGTCGCCCGCATGTTCGAGCACCTCGGCCGCCACGATGGTCCGGGCGTGACCCGAGCGGATCGGCAGGCGTTCGATGGTGGCGGCCACCTTGGGGTCCGGTGTGGCACGCAGGCCCACCGTCGACTGGTCGACCGACAGGATCCGCAGTGACGGGAAGGTCCTCGCCAGCAGCCCGTCTCCGGAACCCAGCTCCACGATGGGCTCCACCAGGTGGTTCGCCCACACCCGGAAGCGGATGCGGTCGGTACTCATCAGAGGACGGCGTTCGCCGCCCCACAGGGTGTCGAACTTCTGGCGCTGACGATCGTTGATCGCGCCGGAATCGGCGGTCGAATCAACCATGGCGAAACGTACCACCGGGGAGCCCCACCGGGCACGGGAACTCCCCTCCTACGTCTCATCTGATTCTTGACTGAGCCCAAAATCAGATGGTAAAGTAATCCCGTGAGCGAAAGCCAGTCCGCCGGTGCCCAGTCCGCCGATGATGCGCCGTCGACCGATCCGATCGACCTACTCCGCCGACACGGCGTGCAATTGACCGCACAACGCCTGGCCGTCCTGAAGGCCGTCTCGGCTGTGCCGCACGGCACCGCCGACGAGATCGAGGGCCTCGTGAGGGGGGAGATCGGTGCCGTCTCGCGCCAGGCCGTCTACGACGCGCTCGGGATCCTGACCGACAGGGGAATCATCCGCCGCATCCAGCCGGCCCGGTCGGCGGCCCGCTACGAGGACCGGGTCGACGACAACCATCACCACCTCGTCTGCCGGACGTGCGGTGTCACCGTCGACGTCCCGTGCGCGGTGGGGTACCGACCCTGTCTCGTCGCGGCCGAGGATCACGGCTTCACCATCGACGAGGCCGAGGTCATCTACTGGGGCTCGTGCCCCGCCTGCCGATCGATGGAGACCGATGTGCCGGCCACCACGACGGCCGCGGCGGCCACCTGAGGCCGAGCACGGAACCCGACAGGCGACGACGACAGCCCATCCGACGAAGACCGCACAGGGAAGCGAAGACCGCACAGGGAAGCGAGGCACGACATGACGACCGACGACACAGGGGCCACTGCGACGACGTCCGAGGAGGCCGCACCGGGAGCGAAGTGTCCGGTGATGAGTCACACGCACGCGGCCGTGGGTTCGATGGCGAACGAACACTGGTGGCCCGAGCAGGTCACCCTCCGACCCCTGGCGAAGAATTCACCGCTCCTGGACCCGATGGACGACGCCTTCGACTACACGGCCGAGTTCGCCGCCCTCGATCTGGCCGCCGTCAAGGCCGACATCGTCGAGGTCATGACGACGTCACAGGAGTGGTGGCCGGCGGACTTCGGCCATTACGGACCGCTCTTCATCCGGATGGCCTGGCACAGTGCCGGCACCTACCGGATCCATGACGGTCGGGGCGGTGCCGGCTCCGGCACGCAACGCTTCGCACCGCTCAACAGTTGGCCCGACAACGCCAACCTGGACAAGGCCCGCCGTCTGCTCTGGCCGGTCAAGCAGCGGTACGGCCGTGCGCTGTCCTGGGCCGACCTGCTGATCCTGGCGGGCAACTGCGCACTCGAGTCGATGGGTCTGGAGACGTTCGGCTTCGGAGGGGGGCGCCAGGACGTGTGGGAGCCGGAGGAGGACACCTACTGGGGACCGGAGGAGACGTGGCTCGGCGACGAGCGCTATCACGGTGACCACGTCCTGGACGATCCGCTGGGTGCCGTCCAGATGGGATTGATCTATGTCAATCCGGAGGGTCCGAACGGCAACCCCGACCCCGCGGCCGCCGCCCGCGACATCCGGGAGACGTTCGCCCGCATGGCGATGGACGACGAGGAGACGGTCGCCCTTATCGCCGGTGGCCACACGTTCGGCAAGACCCATGGCGCGGCCGACGCGACGGAGTACGTGGGGCGTGAGCCCGAAGGGGCCCCGCTCGAGGATCAGGGCCTGGGGTGGAAGAACACCTACGGCACCGGCAAGGGCGACGACACCATCACGAGCGGTCTCGAGGTGATCTGGACCTCGAACCCGACCCGATGGGACAACGGGTTCTTCGACAATCTCTTCGGCTACGAGTGGGAGCTGACGACGAGCCCGGCCGGAGCGCACCAGTGGCGTCCCACCGACCGTGGCGCCGACGACACCGTCCCCGACGCCCACGATCCTGCGAGGCGGCACGCGCCCATGATGCTCACCACCGACCTGTCACTGCGCGTCGACCCGGCCTACGAGGTGATCTCCCGTCGATTCCACGAGCACCCGGACGAGTTCGCCGACGCGTTCGCCCGGGCGTGGTTCAAGCTGACCCACCGCGACATGGGACCCATCACCCGGTACCTGGGCCCGGAGGTTCCTGACGAGCAGCTGCTCTGGCAGGATCCTGTCCCGCCCGTCGAGCATCCCCTCGTCGACGGTGGTGACATCGCCACCCTGAAGCAGGCCGTGCTCGACTCCGGCCTGTCCACTGCGCAGCTGGTGTCGGTGGCGTGGGCATCGGCGTCGACCTTCCGGGACAGCGACAAGCGGGGAGGAGCCAACGGCGCCCGCATCCGCCTCGCCCCCCAACGCGATTGGGAGGTCAACGACCCTTCCGAACTGGCCGCCGTGCTCCGCGTGCTGGAAGAGGTCCGGTCCCGGTTCAACCGCTCGCAGTCCGGCGGTAAGCAGGTCTCCTTGGCCGATCTGATCGTCCTGGCCGGGGGTGCGGCGATCGAACGGGCGGCCGCGGCAGGAGGACACGATGTGCAGGTCCCGTTCTCGCCGGGCCGCACGGACGCCTCCCAGGAGCAGACCGACGTGGGTTCGTTCGCGGTACTCGAGCCGACGGCGGACGGGTTCCGCAACTATCTCCGACCCGGCGACAAGCGCCGGCCCGAGGAGCTGTTGATCGACCGCGCCAGCCTGCTCGGCCTCACCGCCCCCGAGATGACGGCACTCGTCGGCGGACTACGCGTCCTCGGCGTCTACGCGGGGGACACCGGGCACGGCGTGCTGACCGACCGGCCCGGGTCGCTCACCAACGACTACTTCGTGAACCTGCTCGACATGGGCACCGAGTGGAGCGCCTCTGCGTCCGAGCACGTCTACGAGGCCCGTGACCGTGCAGACGGCCAGGTCAGGTGGACCGGTACCGCCGTCGACCTCCTCTTCGGGTCCCACTCCCAGTTGCGGGCGTTCGCCGAGGTGTACGCCTCTCGCGATGCCGAGGCGAAGTTCGTCCGGGACTTCGTGGCCGCCTGGGACAAGGTCATGGAACTCGACCGCTTCGACCTCCGCTGAGCCGGCGGGTTCGGCCGGCCACCGCGGATCGCCGAGCTGCCGATCGCGACGGGTGCCCGAGCGGCCGCAGGGTCTAGCGGCGGTTGAGGTTGCCGGCGTCCACCGGGACGACGGTCCCGGTGATGTAGCGCGCCTCGTCGGAGACCAGCCAGAGGACCGCGTTGGTGACGTCGATGGCGTCGACCGCCTCGACCGGGATGGCGTTGGTCAGGGCCCCGGCGAGTTCGGGGACGTGCTCGATGATGGTGGCCACGTCGCCCCCGCCGGCCATCGGGGTGCGGACGGTGGTGGGCGCGACGGTGTTCACCCGGATGTAGTGGGGGGCCAGGTAGTTGGCCCACGAACGCATGAGGCCGATCACGCCGTGCTTGGACGCCGTGTAGCCGAGAACCCCGGCGTGGTTGATGCCGGAGCCGGCCAGACCGCCGGTCGAGCTCGTCAGTACGATCGCCCCGCCCCGCCCGTGCTCGATCATCGAAGGGATCGCCACCCGACCGGTGTTCCAGACCCCGGTCAGGTTGACGCCGATCACGTCGTCCCACTGCTGCTGCTCCGAGGCCTGTCCCCCCGGACCGATGCCGGCGTTGGCCAGCACGATGCCGACCGGCCCGAGCTCGGCGGTGCCTTCGTCGAAGGCACGCTGGAGGGCGTCGACGTCACGGACGTCGGCCTGGCGGGCCACGATCCGGTGGCCGGTCGCCTCGACCAGTTCGACGGTCTCCTCCAGGTCCCGAGGTGAGGCCATGGGATAGCCGACGACGTCCATCTGCGCGCAGATGTCCACGGCGATGATGTCCGCGCCCTCCTCGGCCAGGCGGACGGCGTGACTGCGGCCCTGACCCCGGGCCGCCCCGGTGATGAACGCGACGTGCCCGTCGAACTTCCCCATGGAACGACCTCTCCCTTCCCCATGGCACCCGATCGACGGGCGCAGCTGCACCATGACCGTCACCGGTGACGCCGGCCGGGCCCCGGCGGACCCGGGTGGAGACTAGCGGGACGCCCGTCCGAAGGCCGGGCCCGACGACCGTTCGTGGGATCATCGGGGTTGTGGACAGGTCGCCGGACTGCGTGGTGGTGGGAGGCGGTCTGGTGGGGACGGCTCTGGCCTATGAACTCGCCTGCCGGGGCGCGGCGGTCGTGGTCGTGGATCGCCACGACCCCGGCCGGGCCAGTGATGCCGGGGCCGGCATCCTCTCACCCGAGACGAACCAGGACCCCGCCTCGGGGACGTTCGCCGTCGGCCGGGCCGCCGCGGCGCACTACGGGCTCCTCGTCGACCGGCTCGGGGCCGACGGGGCCGTCGACACCGGCTATGTCCGGACCGGTTCGCTGCTGGTCGCCGAGCGCCCGGGTGACGACGCGACCATGGACAGCGCGGCCGGGCTGATCCTGGGCCGAGGCGTCGGCGTGGAGGAGCTGGATCCGGACGACGCCCACCGGTACTTCCCCGTACTCGCACGGGTCCGCCGGGCGCTCTTCAACCCCCACGGACGGCGCGTCGACGGCAAGGTACTCCAGGCCGCTCTCCAGGTGGCGGCCACGGATCGGGGGGCGTCGTGGCGATCCGGGAGAGTCACCGGGGTGCTGGGCGATTCCGGCCGGGTGCGGGTGGTGCGCACCGACGACGGCGACATCCCCACCGGGGCGGTGGCCCTCTGCGGCGGGGCCTGGACCGCCGAACTGGCCGACGGACTCGGGGTGGACCTGCCCGTCGGTCCGCTCAAGGGGCAGATCATCCACCTCCGGCTACCGGACACCGATACGTCGGCGTGGCCCATCGTCCAGCCGGTGCTCGGCTTCTACCTGGTCCCGTGGCCCGATGGCCGGATCGCCTGCGGCGGGACGATGGAGGCGTCGGCCGGGTTCGACCACCGGGTGACGGCCGACGGGGTGCACCAACTGCTGCGCGAAGCCCTGCGGACAGCCCCCGGACTGGACGTGGCCGAGGTGGTGGACGTGCGGGTGGGGTCACGGCCGGTGAGTGCCGACGGCTTGCCCCTGGTCGGCCCGGTGCCCGGATGGTCGAACGCCTTCGTGGCGAGCGGTCACGGAGCGGAGGGTCTCCTGCTCGGACCGTGGAGTGCCGCGGTGCTGGTCGACCCGCTGATCGAGGCGTCGGCCGGCGGGCCCCCGCCGTCGCCGGGTGACCGGGGTGTGGTCCTGGCCCCCGCGGTGGCCGACGAGCTCACCCGATGGTCCCCGGCCCGGTTCGAACGCTGAACGGGCAACGGCGGCCGGGCAACGGGGAACTCGCGATCGGCTCGGTCCCGGGTTCGCTGGCGGCATCGGACCGACCGCGGCGCGCCGCCTGCGGGCGGTCCGGCACGCCGGCGAGGGGGGACGTACCATCCGGTGGACGCGCGCCGCCCGGGCGCCGAGGGGGATCAATGGACGACGACGCAACCACAACCAGGCCCACCACCATCGTCCCGGCGTCCTGACGTGGCGGCGCCGACCGTAGGACGGGTGGCGGGCAAGGTGGCCGTGGTGACAGGCGGTGCGGGTGGCATCGGGGCGGCCACTGCGCACGCCCTGGCCCGGGAGGGTGCCGGGGTGGCCGTGATCGACATCGACCGGGCCGGGGCCGAGCGGGTGGCCGCGGAGATCGAGGACGCAGGGGGCGGGCCCTGGCCCTGGGGGTCGACCTGTCCGAGGAGCCGGGTGTCGCCCGGGCCGTGCAGAAGGTGGTCGACCACTTCGGTCGACTCGACGTGCTGCACAACAACGCCGCCCTCACCGACTCCGCGTTCTTGGAGCGCGACACACCGGTGACCGAACTGGACCTGGCGGTCTGGGAGCGCACCCTGGCCGTCAACCTGACGAGTCAGATGCTGACCTGCAAGCACGCCATCCCCGAGATGGTGCGCACCGGGGGTGGATCCATCATCAACATGTCGTCGGGAGCATCGCTGAAGGGCGACCGCACGCGGACCGCCTACGGGGTGTCGAAGGCGGGGGTGAACACCTTGACGTTGTACGTGGCCACCTCCCACGGCAAGCAGAACATCCGGGTCAACGCCATCGTCCCGGGCCTGATCGTCACCGATGCGGTCCGGGCCCACCTGACCGACGAGATCCTGACCGGACTCAGCCGGGCCATCCTCACGACCCACCTGGGCGAGCCCGACGACATCGCCAACATGGTGCTCTTCCTGGCGTCGGACGAGTCCCGGTACGTGACCGGGCAGCTGTTGTCGGTCGACGGTGGGATGTCCGCCCACGTCGGGAGCGGCGGCCGCCAGGACTGAGCCGTGGTGGCCGGCTACGCCGATCCGAGGATGTACTCGCCGGTCTCGGGGTGGTGGGTCCACCCGCTGGAGGCCTGGGTGCCGCCGTCCACGTGGAGGGTCTGACCGGTGACGTAGCTGGACAGGGACCCGGCCAGGAACACCGCGGCCCCGGCCATCTCGTCCACGTGACCGGCACGGCCCATCGGGATGGTCAGGCCGAAATGCTCCTCGGACCCGGGTGGTGCCACCGCCCGCATGCCCTCGGTCAGGGTGATGTCCGGGGCCAGGGCGTTGACCCGGATGCCGTGCGGTGCCAGTTCGAGGGCGGCGGTCTTGGTGAAGTTGATCACACCGGCCTTGGCGGCGGCGTAGGCGGCGTAGCCGGGGGCGGCCCGTACCCCCTCGATGGAGGTCACGTTGATGATGCTCCCCCCGGTGCCGGCGTCGACCATGGCCCGGGCGACGCGCTGGGTGCAGACGATGACGTGCCGGAGGTTGGCCCGGTACAGGGCGTCGAATCCGTTCTCCGACGTCTCGAGCAGCGGGGAGAGGAACACCCCCCCGGCGTTGTTGACCAGGATCGACACCGTGCCGAGCTCGGCGACGGTGCGGGCCAGGGCGTCGTCGACGGCGGCACTGTCCCGCACGTCGGTCGGGATGCCCAGACCCCCGACCTCGTCGGCGGCAGAGGTGGCGGTGTCGGGATCCCGCTCCCAGACCGCCACCTTGGCGCCGAAGGCGGCCAGCCCGCGGGCGATGCCACGGCCGATGCCGGCGCCGCCACCGGTCACCACGGCCACCCGGTCGGTCAGGAGGACGGAAGCAGGGTTCATGGACACGGGCACCTCGGGACTTATAGGTTCGGTGTCGCGACGATCGTCATCGCGGGGGAAGTACGACCGGGCCTCCGGTCGAGGGGGGAAGTGTATGCCAAGGATCGAGCCGATTCCCATGGATGAACTGGCCGACGAGCCACGGCGGATCATCGAGGAGGGAGTGGCCGACGGCACGTACGCCACGCCCATCCCCCTGCAGCTGTTCGCCTATCGGACGGCGCAGATCGTCCAGACCGACATGGCCCGCCACGCCTGGGGTCGCAACAGCCTGCTGGGTGGCCGCATCCTCGAGCTGATCCGGATCCGGAGCGCCCAGCTGGGCGAGTGCCAGCCGTGCATGCAGTCGCGCAAGCACGACTCCATCACCGATGAGGACGTGGCCTGTCTGGTTTCACCCGGTGCCGCCGGTCTCACCGACCAGGAGCGGTTGGCCGTCGAGTTCCTCGACCTGTTGTCGGCCGATCACCACGCCATCGACGACGAGACGTACCGGCGCCTCGGCGAGGTCTTCACCGCGGCCCAGATCATCGAGTTGGGCTTCACCTGCGCCACCTCCATGGGCACCCACCGGTTCATCCACACCCTCGACCCGTTCGGCACCGCCCCGCCGGTCATCGCCTATGACCCCGGTCAGGTGGACACCGCCTACCCCGACACTGCCGTCGAACCGTCCGAGGTATGAGCGAGACCGTTCTGGTCACCGGGGCCACCGGCCTCGCCGGGGCCAACATCTGCAAGCTGCTGCTCGAGCGGGGGACAGGGTGCGGGCCCTGGCCCGCGAAGGTGCCGACTCCGGTCCCCTCGTCGACCTCGGCGTCGACGTGGTCACCGGGGACATCACCGACGCCGCCGACGTGCGGCGGGCGGCCGCCGGCTGCGACTCGGCCATCCACTGCGCCGCCCTGCTGGGTGGGGCCAGCCAGGATCTCGAGTTGTTCCGGGCGGTCAATGTCGACGGGACCGCGCACGTACTGGACGCCGCCGAGGCCGTGGGCATGCGACGGGTGGTGGCCGTCAGTACCGGGACCTTCTTCGACACGTCGGGGGGCCTCGAGCGGGAGGACGCCCCGGTGTCCACGAGGCCCAGCACCGATCCGTACACCATCACGAAGATGGCCGCCTTCGAGGACGCCATGGCCCGGGCGGCCGCCGGCCACGATGTCGTCACGACCCATCCGGGCGCCATCTTCGGGCCGTCCCCGGTGGTCAGCAACGCATTGGGCCGGACCAGCTTCAACCGGGTCCTCCTCTCGGGCCTCCGCCAGCGGATCCAGTCCTACCTGTGGTTCCCGGTGAGCTGGGTCTTCGCCGACGACATCGCCCGGGGATGCATCCTGGCCCTCGACCGCGGCGTGGCCGGTGAGCGGTACATGCTCGACGGCCGTCCCGAGGACGTGGTCAGCACCGCCGAGGCGTGCAGCCGGATCTGCGAGTTGGCCGGGATCGACCACCGGGTCGTCGACATCCAACCGTCCGACGATCCCGAGGTCGCCAAGGTGTTCGGGGCCACGCTGGTGGCCATCGCCGCCAAGGCCGCCAAGGCGGCCGAGAACCCGCCGGTCCGGAAGCCGCTCTCCGAGTCGAAGACGTTCCTTCGCCTCGGCTACGACCCGATCAGCCTGGACGACGGACTGGTGGCCACGACCTCGTGGCTGCGCGACCTGGGCAAGTTCTAGCCACCACGGGAGTTCACCGGCCGACCGGTTGATCGCGGCGGCGCACGAGGTAGGTCGTCCCGGCAGCATTGCGGGCCGGCCCGATGGCCAGGTCGTAGGGCGTGACCCGGGCCCACTCCTCGTGGTGGACCTGGGCGATCACCTCACCGACATCGTTCACTCGCCCAGGATCGCCCGCAGCTCGACCCGTCGGTTGCAGTGCTTCGATCCGAGGGTGGCGAGCGAGAGGGCGACGTCAGCGTCGGGAGCCTCGATGATCCAGAAGCCGGCGACGTACTCCTTGGTCTCGGCGAAGGGGCCGTCGATGACCATCGCCTTCTCTCCCCGGTTGTCGATCACGGTGGCCGTTCCGGGGGCGGCGAGGCCGCCGGCGAAGACCCAGTGGCCATCGGTCACGAGTTGCTCGTTGAAGACGTCGATGGCGGCCGCCTCTTCGGCGTCCGCGGCGTTGGGCCGGTCGGTGAGCACGGAAATCAGGTACTGCGGCATCGGGTTGGCCTCCTATCCACCGGACTCCTCGGCCACGCCGTCATCAGGATGCCACTCCGGGTCGATCTCGAAGAACTGTTGCACCAGGCTTTCGAAGCCGATGGCGAACAGGGTCCATTCCTGGGGCGCCCCGCCCGGGCCCGTGGGCCGGATGATGCCGTCCATGTGCGTGTCGTCGACATGGTCCCGCAGGCCACAGCCCTGGCCGAGACAGTCTACGGCGATCGTGAATTGCCGGAGGGTGAGCCCCGGACGGAGTCGGAAGCCGACAAAGGAGGAGATCGCCAGATACGCGTCCTCGATCCGGTCGTTGAAGGCGTCGTACCCAGCCACCAGGGCCGCCCTGATCCGGTCACCGTGCGCGCCGGCGTCGGTATTACGGGCGAGTCCCCAGACGCCGATCCACAACGGCCAGTTGTCCGATTGTCGCATCGCCTGGAAGTTGGCCGCTCCCCCGACCCGACAGAGTTCGCGCATGGTCGCTCGCCGGGACGCCACCGTCGTGAGGTCGGCATCGGCCAACAGCGGGACGACAGCACCCACGGTCGCGTCGATCTCCTCCTGGTTCTCGTCGAGGGCGATCGTCACCAGCAGATCGGCCTGGAACTCGGCCTGGTTCTCCCACACCCTCCGGATGACGGACGCGTTCGTCAACCGGATCCCGGTCGCTTCCTCGAGCCGGTCGAAAGCCTTCTTGAAGGTGACGACCTCGGCACCGGTCCCCGGCCCCTCCTCACGGAGGATCGCCCGACCGGTCTCGAGCAGCAATTCCCGGATCTCTTCCCGACTGTGTCTCGGGTGTCTGACGGTCAGCACGGGCTCCCCTCCCCGGGCGGCTCATCACTCGCGATGCACCCGCCGCACTCGCCAATCGAATCCGCGACCATTCGAGCACTTCGGTCCGGAGTCGGCAACCGCTATTGCCCCGAGGGCGCCAGGGCGGCGTCCGTTGCCGCCCGACCGGTCCGGATTCATCCGGCTCCATGGGTCGCCTGGGGTCATACGGTCGACGTCTCCTCCGACGACGGCGGGAGCACGGTGAGGTGTCGTCCGGAGTCCGTCCGCCAGCTTCCCGGGTGACGCCGGAGTGGAGCGGGGAAAGCCTCAGGCGCCTACCCGTCCGTCGATCCGCTCACGGAGGAGGTCGGCATGGCCACAGTGGCGCGCATACTCCTCGACCATGTGCATGATGACTTCGCGAACGGCAATCTCCTCATCCTCGTCCGGTAGGGGAACCGTCGCTCCGAGGTCGTCGAATCCCTCGACGCACCGTTCGGCGTTGGCTACCTCCTCGTGCCATGCAGCCCACGCATCGGCGACAACCACCGGATCTGCACTGGCGGCGTTGAACGCGGCGTCGTGGTCTTCGGTCGTCCGGTAGCGGCGAGGCGCATCCTCGCCGGCGAGGACCTCGCGGAACCAGTACCGCTCGACATCGGCCATATGCCGGACGAGTCCCAGAAGTGACATGTTCGAAGGTGGCACACTCCGCCGGGCCAGTTGTTCCGGATCGAGACTCCGGCACTTGAGTTCGAGGGTCTGGCGGCAGCCCGTGAGAAAGTCGATCAGCGTCGCCCATTCCCCGATGGAGGTGGCGGCGCTCCTCGGATCATCGTCGGGCGCAACGAACAGATTCGACCAACCGAAGCGACGCTCCGTGGGGATTCCCGGTTCGACCTCTGGGGCGTCGTCCTTGGACACATTCTCAGTTTGGTCGATGATGTCCCGACGATCCACGCAGCGAGTTGATCAACAGCGGGAGCAGACACCTGATCGGACCCGCTCTCGTCGAAGCCCCTTCGATCGTCCGATGCTGGGTCGGGCAGGGGGAGACCCGTCACCGGCCGGACGGCGGATTACCCTCCTGCCATGCACCGCAGAAGCCGAACAGGGGTGGCCCTGGTGGCTCTGGCTGTTGCCGTGACCGCACTTTCGTCGTGCACCGGCCCGGCAACGACGAGTGCACCGCGGCCCGGCGCAACCGTCCCGGCCGCAGCGCCGGTGCCGCCGAGATACAGCGCCATGGCATCGAGCTTGCGCGCGAACGTCGATGCCTTCAGCGCGGCCATCGGAACGATGGCTCCGCTCTCCGGCACCCAGGCTCGACCAGCCGGGCTGGGCTGGGCCGAACTGCTCGTCGCCAACGGAAACCGACAGACCGGACTGCTCGCTCCGGGGGAGATGGCGTCGGTGGATCAGAGCCTGGACGCATTCAAGCGTCTGGGAATGGGGGGAGTGGTCCTCGGGATCAAACTTCCACTACTGCTGGCCGGCCTCGAGCCGCGTGCCGCCCAGTACGCCGACTTTTACGCGTCAGTCGCTCAGCAGGCACGAGCTCGAGGTCTTCGCGTCGATGTCGAGTTGAGCTCGCTGTTCTGCGGGACCGTCTATTCCTCCTGCTCGTTCCGCTATCCGGACTCCGTTACCGAGTGGGCCGAGATGACCGCCCAACAGGCGCGGATCGTCATCGACCGCGTGCATCCTGACTGGCTGAACCTGATCTCCGAACCCAACACCGAGGCGTCGCTCACCGGCATCGGGGCGCTCGGAACCATTGCCGGACTCACCCAGTTCGTCACGACGGCCGTCCAAGCCATCGGCCCCCACGGCTCCACCGAACTGGTGGCCGGCGCAGCGTCCTGGTACGGGCCGAGCTATGACGAGGCACTGGTGCACACCCCGATCGATGGCCTCGTCACCCACATCTACCCGGCGAACGCCGGCACCGCGGCGAACCTGATCGCCACCGCCGAGATCGCCCACGCCGCGGGCAAGCCACTCGTGGCCGACGAGGTCTGGCTCTACAAAGGGGCTACCACGCTCTCGGGCTCTGTAGCGGCGTCGAACGTCCAGGGCGCTCTGAACACGTATTCGTTCTGGGAGCCCCTCGACGTGCGCTTCGTCGACGCCGTCCGGGAGTGGGCGACCAAGGCGGGGGTGGCCTTCGTCTCCGGGTTCTGGTCACAGCTGGCGTTCGCCTACTCGACCTGGTCACCGGCGCTCGACGCGCAGCCACCTTCCCGGCAACTCACCTCGAGCTCGCAGGCGGCCCAGATGGCGATGGCGGAAGGGGTGACGACCGAGACCGGGCGGGCACTGGCGGGCCGGTAGAGGAAGCCGGCACCGCCTGGCTCTCGAGAGATCCAGGCGGTGCGTCTGGTTTCTCGTGTCGGCGGCGACGACGACTCGGCACTCCCGGACCGGCGAGTTCGGGGCGGCCGGCTCCGGAGGCGACCGAGCGACCTTCGGCCTGGGAACGGCCCGGATGGATCGGCTCCAGCACTGGCGACCACCATCCGCCCACCATGGCGACCGTCGTGGAACAGGCAGCTCCGAGGTGGCCACGAGCGTCCCAGCCGGTGGCGGCGGCGACCCGGCCTCCCACGAGGCGATCACTTCGGCGAAGGCGAGGTCGAGCAGTTCTGGATCGGCCAGCACGATGGCCAGGAACTCGTCCCTCGCCACCACGGTTTCCCGCGTGACCATGGCGGATCACACGGAGACGGGCTGGCGATCCTCCGCGGTGGCCGGGATCACGGAAGGGTCTCCGGCCGGTGACACGGCAGCCTGCTCATCGGTGGAGACGGTGATCTTTCGGGGCTTGGCCCGCTCCGCCACCGGGATCGTGAGCCGGAGCACCCCGCTGGTGTAGGTGGCGGTGATTCCCTGGGTGTCGAGCGCTTCCCCGAGCATGACCTGTCGACCGAACACGCCCCTTGGACGCTCCGAGGCCACCAGTTCGACCTCGGGCCCCGTTGCGGGTCGACGCTCCGCCCGGACGGTCAGCACATTCTGCTCCACATCGAGGTCGATGCTGGCCGGGTCGATTCCCGGCAGGTCGAATTCGACGACGAACTCGTTGCCGTTGCGCCACGCATCCATGGGCATGGCCGCCGGACGGGCGACGGTTCCGAAGACCTGCTCGGCCAACCGGTCGAACTGACGGAACGGATCAGAACGGACAAGCATGACGTTTCCTCCTTGTTCCAGCCGGAGGCGTCCTTCCTGCGCCTCCAGATCTATGGCAGTTGCTACAGATTTGTTATACCCTGGAGGCCATGTCAGAGGCAAGAGGTTTTGCCGAGATTCCAGAGGGAGGATCGGCGGGCCGGGATGACCGACCCGACCCGAGTCGAGGCCTGTACGGAATTTCGGTGGCGGCCGAGCTGGTGGGCAGCGCTCCGCAGAACCTCCGGCTCTACGAGACCCGGGGCCTGATCAATCCCGCGCGCAGCCCCGGCGGCACCCGCCGCTACAGCGACGACGACGTCGTGCGCCTCCGACAGATCGGCCGGCTCCTCGACGACGGACTCAATCTGGCTGGCATCGCTGCAGTCCTGGCCCTCGAAGCCGCTAATCACGCCCTCCAAGTCGAACTCGACGACACCCGCCGACGCGCGTCCGCGCTGCGCCGCCGCCAGGCGCCTCAGTAGCGGCAAGGAATGGACCAACACCGGAGATCTCGGTGGTCAGGTGGGGCCGGGTGACATGGCCTCCACCTTCGGACCGGTGGGTTGCACGCAGGCACCCGGCATCACTGTCGGAAATCGGAGGCGACGACCAGGTGCCCGTCGAACGTGAACTCGGTCGAAGTCGTCATGCCAAGCGCCGAATGCGGCGCTGTCCGGTGGGGAAGCCCTCGAGGTCGTCGAGTATGGCCGAGACGAAGTCCACGAGAGCGGCTCTATCCCCGTAGGTCGGGGTCCGACCACGGAGGGTGACACGTTGGCGATCCGCCGGATTCCGGCCCACGAAGTACAGCTGTCCATCGGGCAACAGGTGGCGCGGATTGTCAGACGCAGTGGATAGCCAAGTCGTGTGCTGCGTGGTAGAACGACGGACGGCGGGTGCAAGTCGGCGCCCTGAGGGGAGGGCATCGACCGATGATGACTGGTATCCGTAGGGCCTGCCGAGCGACGTTGGCCGGCTCTCTGCTGTTGGGCGGCATGGTGGCCGTCTCCGCGATCGAGGGGGCCGCCCCGGCCGGCGCATCGTCGGTCATCAACACCTTCACCCCCACCCAGAACCCGGCGGACATCACATCCGACGGCACCCACTTCTGGTACGACAGCCCGTCGAACACCGGAATGGTGACCGAGGCGAACGAGTCCGACGGATCCCAGGTCGGAGCATTCGGCGTGGGTGCCATCCCTTATGACATCGTGGCCGACGGGACCCACCTGTGGGTGGCCAACGCCCTCAGCGACAGCGTGTCCGAACTGAACCAGTCGGACGGATCGTACTTGCGGTCGATTCCCACCGGTAACGGCCCGGTCGGGCTCTCCGCCGACGGCACGGATGTGTGGGTGGCGGACTCTGACGCCGACGCCGTGACCGAGATCGACCAAGCCACAGGATCGGTCGTGGGGACGTTCACCACCGGTATCGGCAACACGCCTGTCAGCATCACCTCCGACGGCACCCACGTGTGGGTGGCCGACGTCAGTGACGGCACCGTGACCGAACTGAACGCCTATGACGGCTCGTACGTCCAGACCATCCACCTTGCAGGCGGATCAGTCGCCTTCCCCTACAGCATCACCTCCGACGCCCACCACGTCTGGGTGGCGGACTTCGGAACCGACGCCGTCACCGAGATCGACAGCTCCACGGGCTCGGTCGTCGGCACCATCCCGGTCGGTAGCGAACCCCGGGGTATCTCGGACGACGGTACCCACGTCTGGGTGGCGAACTACGGGGACGGCACCGTCTCCAAGATCGACGCCTCGGACGGCTCGGTGACCCAGACCATCACGGTGGGCGGCAATCCCGAGTCGGTCCACTCGGACGGGACCGACGTGATGGTGGCCAATCCGGGCCTCTACGCGGTGCAGGAGATCAACGCCACCGGTCCGGACACCTTCTTCGTCGCCCCCCACGCAGCGGGTGCCGGCGACTGCTCCACGCTGGCGAACGCCTGTGACTCCATCCAGACGGCCATCAACACGGCCGAGAGTGGCGCGTACGGCCATGATCCCGTGGTCATCAACGTGGCCGCGGGCTCCTACGACGAGAACGACACCATCGACGCATCGTCGCTCCAGTCGCTCGCCATCGTCGGGGCCGGAGCATCCACCACAACGGTGAACGGCAATGACGCCGGATCGGAGTTCACGGTCAACGGCGGCACGATCACGGTGTCAGGGCTCACGATGGAGAACGGCCAGGCCAACGACGGTGGAGCCATCGACAACAACAACGCCACAGTGACCGTGGCCGATTCGACGCTGGTCGACAACACCGCCTCCTACAACGGCGGAGCCATTGATGACAACGGCGGCACTCTGACCGTGACCGGCTCGACCTTCACGGACAACACCGCCGTAGAGAACAACGGTGGGGCGATCGACAGCTGCGACGGCGCGTCACCTGGTCCCTGCAACGTCACCGTGTCGAGCTCGACGTTCACGGGCAACCACGGCTCGAGCGGCGGGGCCATCTTGAGCATCGCCGGCAACAGCTCGACAGGGAGCCTGAGTGTCTCGAACTCCACGTTCACCGACAACACCGCCGTCGAGGTCAACGGTGGGGCGATCGACAGCGCCGACTACGACGGCACGGCCACGCTCACCATCAGCGACTCGACGTTCTCGAACAACGCCGCCAGCGAGGACGGTGGCGCGATCGACAATGCCGACGGCCAGCAGCTCAGTGGTGGAAGTCATGGGACGGCCACCATCACCGACTCCACGTTCTGGGCCAACAGCGCCGCCTACGGCGATGGGGGGACCATCGACAACGGCGACGGGACGACGGAGCCCGGTGCCTTCGGGAACATGTCCATCACCAGCAGCACCGTGTCGGCCGGGTCCGCCGGTGACCACGGGGGAAACATCGACACCGGGGACTTCGGCGGCACCGCCAACCTGACCATGGGCGCCACCATCGTGGCCAACAGCACGTCGAATGGCGACTGCGCCGGAACCATCACCGACGAGGGCTACAACGGCGACGACGACGGTTCCTGCGGACTCACCGCCACCGGGAGCATCTCGGATTCGGCCAGCCTCGGCACCTCACTGGGTGCCCTCGAGCAACATGCAGGCCCGACCGAGACCATCCTGCTCGACTCGGACAGCCCGGCCGTGGGCGCCATCCCCAACAACACCACGTTGGGAGCGACCCAGGTGTGCCCGACCACCGACCAGCAGGGAGTGACCACCGGCGCCGGAGCCACGTGCAACATCGGTGCGACCCAGACCCAGACGTCCCCCGTCGCTCCCACCGTCACTGCGCTCACGTTCGGGGGCACGGCGGCCGCCCCGACAGTGACCGTGTGGGGATCAGGATTCGGCACCAGGGCGGACCTGGGACCGGTGGCACCGGCCGGCTGCTCGACCTCCGGCTCGGACTACGAGAACACCCTGATCGTCCACGACACCACCGCGAACTGGGAGGCCGGTGTGACGCCGGGGAACTGCATCGGCCTGAACGTCTCGTCCTACTCGGACAACCAGATCACCTTCGCGTTCGGGTCCGGACTCAACACCGCCTGGAGCCTGAGCAACGGGGACAGCATCTCGGTGACGGTCCTCGGCACCACCCGGACGGCCACGGCCTCCTTCGGCCCGCACACCCAGGGCCCTCCCCCCTACGCCTACGTGGCCAATTACAGCGACGGAACGGTGACCCCGATCTCGACCGGAACGGGAACGGCCAACACCCCCATCGGCGTCGGGAGCCACCCAGACGCCATCGCCATCACCCCCAACGGGGCCACCGCCTACGTGGCGAATGAGGGCAGCGGCACGGTGACCCCCATCGCCACGGCCACCAACGTGGCGGGTACCCCCATCACCGTGGGCACCTTCCCCGAGGCCATCGCCATCACCCCCGACGGTCACACGGCCTATGTGGCCAACTACGGCAACGGCACGATCACTCCCATCGCCACGGCCACCAACGTGGCGGGTACCCCCGTCCCGGTCGGCACCGGCTCCGACGCCGTCGCCATCTCGCCGGACGGTCAGACGGCCTATGTGGTGAATGGCGACAACAACGACGTCGTGCCCGTCTCGACCGCCACCGACATCGTGGGCGCACCGATCTCGGTCGGGAACTTCCCCGATGCCATCGCCATCACCCCGAACGGCCAGACCGCCTACGTAGCCAACAACCTGGACGGCACGGTCACGCCCATCGACCTGGCCACCCAGACGGCTGGGCCGACAATCACCGTGGGCTCCAACCCGAGTGCCATCGCCATCACGCCCGACGGCACCACCGCGTACGTGACCAGCTCCGGAAACACCGTCACCCCCATCGACCTGGCCACCCAGACGGCCGAGCCGACCGTCACCGTGGGGTCTGATCCGTCTGCCGCAGCCTTCACCCCCGACGGCACCACGGCCTTCGTGGCCAACTACGGCAGCGATTCGGTCACCCCGATCTCCACCTCGACCGGCGTCGCCGGTGCCCCCATCACGGTCGGGAACGGACCCCGGGCCGTCGCGGTCATGCCCGACGACGGACCGACCGCCTCCCTGGCCGCCGCCACCACCGGCTCGACCACCTCGTTCGACGCCACCGCATCGGTGCCGGGTGGTTCGCCCATCGTCTCCTACGCCTGGAACTTCGGGGACGGCAACACGGCCACCACCTCGTCACCCACCACCGTGCACACCTACGAGACCGGGACCTGTGCCGGCACGGTCTCCTCGCCGGCGTGCACGGCCACGGTGACGGTGACCGACGCCGCCGGCGCCTCGACCACCCAGGTCTTCACCGGCCAGACGGTCAGTCTCAACGGATCGACCGCGGCCACGGCGTCGACCGAGGTGGTCATCGCGGTGGCCTCGTGCTCGACCGACAACACCTGCCAGGCGGCGGTAGCTGCCCCGGCCACCCCCACCGCCCCGGCCCAGACCGTCACCGTCACCGTCCCCTCCGATGGGTCCGCTCCCGGGACACTGACGGTCACCACCGGGTCGGGTCAGCTGGTCTGCTCACCTAAGGGATTCCGGGTGGTGGACTCCAATGTCACCTCCTTCAACTCGACCTTCGTTCCTTCGGCCGACATCAATGTGACGGATTTCATCGCCGGTCCGACCACGACGAGAGGCATCAAGATCTGCTTCGAGGGAACCGCCCCGACTCCTGCGTACCTGAAGAAATGCGCCGCCCATAATCCGGTCGCCCCCTGTGCCAGCCTGACCAAGGTGGACAACGGCGTGGAAGCCGCCATCCTGGTCCCGGGCAATGATCCCCGGTTCCATGTCGACGGCGTCGAGACCATCACCGAGAACCCGACGTCGATTTCCTCCAAGGGAGTCGTCGGCAAGACCATCACCATCAAGGGCACCGACCTGCTGGGGGCCAACGGCCAGACCAAGCCCCAGGTGGCATTCACCTCCCTCGGCGGTTCCACCATCTCCGGGCTGGTGACCAAGGCCACCGGCACCGCGCTCACGGTCGAGGTGCCCAACGGGGCGGCCACGGGAGCAGTCGTCATTGCCTGGCCTGACGAGACGTTGACCACCAGCGGCTCGGTCACCATCACGTGACGACCTCCGCCGACGGCGGATGGCATCACCCGAGGCGAGAGGGCACCGGCCGGCTCGCCCAATCCGCAACCGGGGGACACACTGAGCGATAGCGATCCTCCGGGCTTTCCGACGGCGTGAGGGGCGGGCTAGTCGAACCTCCGCCAGAGGCCAACCTCCGCCGAGCGGTCCCCGCGTGGACAGTCGGACTGGTCGATGTCGCTCCTAACGGGGATGGAATCGCAGCCAGTTCGCGAGCATCGTCGCCCGCACCTTGTCCTCGTAGGCGAGCTCGGCGCTCACGACAATGGCCGACGCTGAAACCTCTACGGGTTCCGCCCGAAGTGACAGCGGCGGTCCCAACGGCGTGGGCCTCAGGAATCGCACGTCGATACCAGCGGTGATGAAGGGGACCGGCGCCCCTTCGTCGGCCGCCCAACCGCGGCGATCGGCCTCCCACATCACGACAGCCGCGGTGTGGCAATCGAGCGCCGTGGAGATGATCCCCCCGTTGAGGAATCCGAATCCATTGTCGTGTTCGGCGCGAGGTGTGAAGGTAGCGACGGTGACCCCATGTTCCCGATAGCTGCGCAGATGAAAGCCATCGGGATTGGCATGACCGCACCCGAAGCAAGTGAGATCTGGATACAAGGACTCTTGGATGCTCAGCTGCGTCATGGGTTCGTTCCATTCTCGTCGAGGGTGGGATACTCCCGAACGGTGGTGTCGACGCCGTTCTTCGGTCGTGGTGGGACTTGCATCTGATCAGTCCGCACGGGCGACGATCCATCCGAACTCGGACACGACGCGGACGCCGACGTCCCGATCGCACAGTGGCGAGAGGACCTCATGCAGCGCCTCGCAGAACACTTCGTAGCCGACTGCCTCGATCGCGGGGACGGACGGTCCGGCCGCTGCCAGGGCACGGACAGCCGTGTCGGTGTCAGGCCACTCGTTGGCCACGTCGACGGTTCCGCGCTCTGCCAACGTGAAGCCCGCCGCCGTCAGCATGTGCTCCATGACGCCTTCGCGACCGGTGTCCCCGTGTTCCATGTTGGCTGCCCCGTGTTCAGGTGGCGACAACTCGATGACCTTGAGGAAGTACGGCAGGAGGCCCAGACGGTCGAGTCGGCCCCAGAAGGTCAGTCCCAACCGACCCCTCGGCACGAGCACCCGGCGAGCCTCCTGCAACGCACCTTCGCATCCCTTCCAAATGCCGTTGAAGCTGGTCGTGACATCAAAGCTGTCATCTGCGAACGGCAGACCGAACATGTCCCCAACGCGGAAGTCACCGCTCGGGGTTCTCACCCGGGCGATCGCCACCAGGGCCTCGGACGCGTCCAGTCCCGAGACCGTGGCCTGCCTCTCGGCGGCGAGATGGGCGGCGAACCCGGAGCCACAGGCGATGTCGAGGAGGTGAGTGCCGTCCTCGATCCCCAGACGGTCGAAGAGCAATTCGTTCGCGGGGCGCGCATAGGGCTCGAACAGGTACGCCCACTCCGCGGCACGGGCTCCCCAGCCTCGACCTGCAACTTCCCAGTTCGCGATGGGCACGGGCACCGATCTCCTCGTAGACGAACGATCGTACAATTATCATAAACGGTCGTACGTCTAAGATGCAAGGGGTCGAGGTGGGCGAAAGAAAGAGCGTGGTCTGATGGATGAGGCACCGAAGAAGCAGACCCGGGCGCCCGGCGAGCGCTCCCGCGCCCGCATTGTGAAAGAGGCAGCAGAACTCGCGACGGTCGAAGGAATCGAAGGGCTTTCGATCGGCCGACTCGCCGAAGCCACCGGGGTCCCGAAGAGCAGTGTCTACGCACTGTTCGGCTCCAAGGAGGAGCTTCAGCTGGCGACCATCAACGCAGCACGCGACAGCTTCATCACCGAAGTGGTCACCCCGGCGCTGGCGGCGACCGAGCCGGGCCGCGAGCGACTGCGTGCGCTGTGTGACGGCTTCCTCTCCTACGTGGAGCGGCGCATCTTCCCGGGTGGCTGCTTCTTCGTCGCCGCCTCCGCCGAGGTCGGGGCGCGCCCGGGACGTGTTCATGACGAAGTGGCCCGTATCCAACAGCAGTGGCGAGACCTTCTCGGGCAAGAAGCCAGGGTGGCGGTCGAGAAAGGTGAACTGCCCCCCGGCACCGACCCGTGGCAGATCGCATTCGAGCTCGGGGTGATCCTTGCCGGGACGAACATCGTGAGCATCCTTCACGACGATCAAGCCGTCGTCGCCCGTGCCCGTTCAGCGGTCGGGAGTCGACTCTCCGGCTAGGTCGTCATCGGGGCACCCTCGAACGAAGCGGAGTGAGGAGTACGGTCGTCATGTGGCCGTGACCTCCCGATATGAATCCGTCTCCGTCGGGGCCGAGCGGTTCGACCCCTATTGCGCGGTTCCAGAGTCTGGAGGAGGGCCCGGAGTTCTCCTGTTCCAGGAGATCTTCGGCATCAACGACAACATCAGGGAGATCGCCGACCGACTGGCCGCTGCCGGCTACGTCACCCTGGCACCGGACATGTTCTGGCGCATCGAGCGACGCTTCGAGCGCCAGGACGAATCCGGCATGGGAGACGCGTTCGGCATGGTCCAGCAGCTCGATTTCGCCAAGGTCGCCGGAGACATCCAGGCGACCCACGCCCACCTGCTGGGCATGCCCGGGTGCACCGGGAAGATCGGTGCCGTGGGGTTCTGCCTGGGTGGGGCCCTGGCGTTCATGGCGGCCACCCGGAGCCGGGTCGACGGGCGCGGTATCGACGCAGCCGTCTGTTACTACGGCTCCGCCATCAACGACATGCTCGACGGGGTAAGTGACCTGGAATGCCCGAGTATGTACCACTACGGCTCGATCGATGCATTCATCACTCCCGACAAGATCGACCAGGTCGAGGAGGCATTGCAGGGTTCCCCCGGGGTCGAGTTCTACCGCTACGACGCCGGACACGCCTTCAGCAACTGGGACACCCCATCGATGTACGACGAGGAAGCGGCCAGCGAGGCGTGGACGCGGACACTGGACTTCTTCGGCCGCTACCTCCGGTAGCACCAGGCCGAGGAGGGTCCCGGATGTTGTCCTGCATCCGATCGAGTGATGACTCCCGCGATCCCGGCGATGGGGGATACCTCCTCGGGCCAACGTTCTCTACAGGGTGGCCAGGTACTCATCCATCTTGACGAAGGCGGTCTCCATCCCGGCCTGAGCATCAGGGCTCAGGAACATCGGAGGCACATTGGTCTGATGGGTCACCGTCTCCGTGCGACCATCGCCGAGGTCATTGAAGACGATCGACGTCATCATGCCTCCGGCGACGTCAGCCTCGGTGAAGGAGAACGCACGGGGCGGGTCGAACTCCACAAACACACCGCGGGTCGGAAACTCGTCTCCACTCTCGTCGCTGACCATGACGAACTCGTAGCGCCCACCGGGACGGGGCTCGACCGTGATCCCCTCGAGCGGGGTGCTCATGCCGGTCGGCCCCCAAAAGTGGGTCAGATGGGCCGGAGTCGTCAGACATTCGAAGACGACGGCAGGCGGAGCGTCGAATATGCGGGTGATGGTCAGTTCGCCCAGTTCGGTCTGTGCATCGGTCATGGCTTCTCGCCCTCCTGGCTGTTGGTGGTCATACGCTTCAGGTGCTGTTCGAGCTGGTCGAATCGCTCCGTCCAGATCTGTCGGTTCTGCACAATCCAGTCGGTGGCAACGTCCAACGGTTCCGGCTCGAGTTGGCAGGGCCGGAACTGCCCCTCCCGACCCCGGGAGATCAGCCCGGCGGACTCGAGGACCTTCAGGTGTTTGGAGACCCCTTGCAAACTGATGTCGAACGGTTCGGCCAATTCGTTCACCGTCGCCTCCCCTTTCGCCAGGCGAACCAAGATGGCCCGACGAGTCGGATCGGCGAGGGCGGCGAACGTGAGACTGAGTGGGTCCTGCTTCATTTGTATTCAACTGAGTAGATAATTAACTGGATGGTGGATTATTAACCGGGTCAGCTCGGATGTCAACGCCGGATTTGGGTCCAGCCAGACTCGCCGTTGACCGCCGAGGCGACGACCCCGAAGTGGCCGGCAAGCTGTCCGGACCGGTTGCCGGACTGCCACCCGGCATCCAGGACCAGTTTCGAGCGCAAGTCATCGCGCTGCCCGACGAGATCGAAGTGCTTGCGATGCGCGAGTTGTCCTGGACGATGGCTGTGCTCCAACGGCGTCATCGCAGTGATGTGCAGGCCACGGATAGTCACCGGCTGCTCGTGCGGGGGAACGACTCGGGCCCGGCGTCATGGGGCATCTGCCGCAGCGTTCAAGAGCGGCCTCACGTATGGTCAGAAAGTGAGCCAAATCGGCTCCCGCTTCGCTCGGAGGTCGTTCCATGGTCGATGCCGACAAGGCAAAACTCGCCGCCGAGACCTACGTCTACGGCTACCCGCTCGTGTACAACCTTGACGAAATCGCCAAGTTCCCCTCGGGCACGTCCGGCCTCCTCGTCCGACAAGCCGCTCCCTACAACAGCTTCGGTCGGGTCCGAGACCTGGCTACGCCGGACACCGACTTCGTGACTCCCAACAACGACACCCTCTACCTGGGTGCGGCTGTCGACCTGGGCGGCGGTCCCGTGGTTCTCAGGGTCCCCGACACGAGCGGGCGCTACTACGTCCTTCAGTTCGTCGATGCGTGGACCAACAACTTTGCCTATGTCGGGCGTCGGGCCACGGGTACGGAGGCAGGCACGTTCTTGCTGGCGCTCCCCGACTACGCCGGACCCGTGCCCGATGGGGCGACAGTGATCGAGGCTCCATCGAGGGTGTTCGCCATCATCGGTCGTATCCAGGTGGATGGGGATTTCGACCTGCCAGCCGTCCACGAGCTCCAAGACCAGTTCACTCTGACGCCGCTCGAAGCGTCCGGCTCCCCGGTCGCAGGCGTCCCGACCCCGGTGGACGGGGTACCCGACGCCCTTCTCTTCTGGTAGAAGCTTCGACTTGAGCTGGCCGCCTTTCCTCCTCCACCGGGCGATGCGGCCTTCGTAGAGGCAGCCGCCGAGTTCGGCCTGACCGCCACCGAGTCGCCGTATGTGAATCCCGACGCCGACCTCCGTGAGCTATTGGTCGAGGGCGAGAAGCAGGCGAAGGCCCTCTTGGAGGAGCTGAGCAGGACGCTCATCACGATGGTCGACGGGTGGGCATCTGGGCTGCACGGCTTTGATTACAACCTCGACCGCTGTGGCCCCGGCACCATCGACTCGCCCGAGTGGAAGGTTCCTGACCGTCGGAACGCCTACGTGCTGAGAGCTGTGGCTGCTCGCATGGGCCTGTGGGGCAATCACGGCTACGAGGCCGATTACGTGATTCTCTGGCAGGACGGCGACGGGAAGTTCCTCGACGGTTCGCACGACTACGAGCTGACCCTCTCCCCGCCGCCGCCAGTCGGGGCCTTCTGGTCGATCTCCATGTACGACGAGCCGGACTACTACCTGGTGGCTAATCCCATGGACCGCTACTCCATCGGTGACCGGACTCCCGGACTCGTCTACGGAGACGACGGCTCCGTCACCATCTACATGCAGCGCGATTCACCCGGAGCGGACAAGGAGTCGAACTGGCTGCCAGCTCCGGAGGGCAACTTCCGGCCCGTACTGCGTGCCTACCAGCCGGGACCGGCGATTTTGGACGGCACCTACAAGTTCCCCAAGGTCAAGCGCACCACCTGACGATCACCGAGGCACCGTTTGTTGACGCATTTTCCCGTGATTCGGGTCTGCTGTCGGTGTGGTTGATCTCTAAAGTGAACATGCTTCCCGGTGGAACGATGGAACCATGCCGACGGCTGATCGATCATGACAGTCCCTCGATGATTTGGATCACGTCCTCCGGCCGGTAGCCCTGCGTCCGGCAGGTGTGCGTCCCCCTGAGTGGTGGGCTTTGAGGTGAGCCGGGGCATCCACCAGTAGGTGGGGCCATCGGCGTGATCCTCGGTGTGTTCCTAGCCGAACCCACTGAAGGAGATCACCACCGATGGCCCTGGATCAGTCTGTCCTGTCCGAACTGCTCGATGCATTCCGAACCGGCGAAGGTCTCGACCTCGTCCGCGAAGCGGTCACCTTGGTGGCCCAGGAGCTGATCGAGTCCGAACTCACCGCCCACATCGGGGCCGAGCGCTACCAGCGCACCGAGTCCCGAACCACCGAGCGCAACGGCCACCGGGCCCGGGTGCTCTCGACCAAGGCGGGGGATGTGGAGCTCGCCATCCCGAAGCTGCGGAAGGGCAGCTTCTTCCCGTCGATCCTGGAGCCGCGTCGCCGCATCGACCAGGCCCTCTATGCCGTGGTCATGGAGGCCTATGTCCACGGTGTCTCCACCCGGGCCGTCGACGAGCTGGTGGCGGCCCTCGGGGTGAGTTCGGGCATCAGCCGCTCCGAGGTGTCCCGGATCTGCTCGGAGCTCGACGAGGTGGTCGCCTCGTTCCGGGAGCGGAGGTTGGACCACGTGGCCTTCCCCTACGTGTACCTCGACGCCACCTACCTCCACGTCCGAGAGCACCACCAGGTGACCTCCAAAGCGGTGGTCATCGCCACCGGGGTGTCAGCTTCCGGTCACCGGGAGATCCTGGGCATCGACGTGGGCGACTCCGAGAACGAAGTCTTCTGGCGGGAGTTCCTCCGCCGGTTGCGGGCCCGGGGCCTGGACGGCGTTCGCCTCGTCATCTCCGACCAGCACGCCGGCCTGGTGGCGGCCATCAAGCGCTGCTTCCAAGGAGCGGCCCACCAGCGGTGCCGGGTCCACTTCGCCAGGAACCTGCTGGCCATGATCCCCAAGGGCCACCAGGCCATGGTGTCGGCCGCCTTCAAGACCGTCTTCGCCCAAGTGACCGGTGACGACATGCACACCCAGTGGGACCAGGTGACGGCCACCTTGGAGGACCGGTTCCCGAAGGCTGCCGGGCTCATGACCAGTGCCAAGGAGGAGGTCCTCGCCTTCACCGCCTTCCCGAACGAGCACTGGCGTCAGATCTGGTCGACCAACCCGCTCGAGCGCCTCAACAAGGAGCTGAAGCGTCGGTGCCGGGTCGTCGGCATCTTCCCCAACGAGGCCTCGGTCATCCGACTCGGCGGAGCGGTGCTGCTCGACGTCCACGACGAGTGGGTGTCCGCCGAGCGGAGGTACTTCTCGGAGGCTTCGATGGCCAAGCTCTACACCGTCGTGGATAATGACAACGCGACAACCGGCGAGCTCACGCCAGCCGGCTGATCGTCGCCGAGGATTGCACGCTCAATCCCCACCACTCGGCGGGACGCGACCTCCGGCAGAACTCGACTAGGTCATGGATCCGCTTGACCACGGCACTGCGCTCGGGCGTCCCAGCCACGGTGATCCCCCGACCACGTTGAAAGTCGAGCAGTCCCTCGTCTCGCAGTATTCGAAGGGCACGCAGCACGGTGTTCTTGTTGACACCGAGGACGGCGGCCAGGTCTCTGGCGAGCGGCAGGCGCTCACCCGGGCCAGCCTCTCCGTTGGCAATGGCCCGTCGGATTTCGGCAGCGACCTGGTCGTGCAGCGCCATCGCCTCGGATCGATCGACCTTGACAGTGATCATGGTGCTAGTCATAGTAGTTCTATGTCCGTTGGATTGCTTGACCCGCCGACGCCGACGCCGACGCCCGAACGGGAGAGTGTCGATCCGAGCAGCGAAGCGGCAAGCAATCTCTTCGAAGAAGCTCGGCGGCACCGGCGCAGGCGGATACTGCTCAGCGCAGCGATCGTGGGCGTGGTGCTCATCTTGGGAGCAGGAATTTTGGCCGCCGGTGGCTCAGGATGGTGGTTTCGGGGACCACCGACTCCCTCGGGGAACAAGGGGCCGACAGGAGGGATCACGACCCACCGACCCCTACCCCCCGAACATGGACTGGTCGCTCACGGGCCTCCCATCTGCGGGAAGGGAACAATCCTCCTCCCGCCCAGAGGGTCAGCGAGTGGCGCGTGCACTTCTTCCGTGCTACGAGGTCCCGACACTCCCTGGCGACCTCAAGACTGCCCCTTCGCCGTGACATGCAGGTAGTCAAATGCCGGTCGGGATGGCGCTGTAGGTCAAAGGGATCGGGGGTACGCCACCGTCAGCCATGATGGACTCATGGCGGTGGACGAGCGCATCCGGTGGGCCACGGACATCAGCCCGGCTAGCTGGATCGGGCCAAGGTTGCATTCGTTCGGCCAGGACACAGGATCGGTGGTCCCCGAGGGGTTCGAGGCCTACTGCCGGGTGTTCCACCCAGAGGGACCTCTGTTCCCTGATGCCTCGTACCGGTCGTGGTCCGAGATTGCCCAGGCCAACGGGCGGATCGCCCATGCGGGCATGCAGTTCCACATGATCGATCGCCCGGTGGGTGGCCCAGTACCGAGTCGCCTCCACTCCGGGAGTGGTCCTTCTGAGGGGTCTCCCCCTCCTCGGGAACGTGAGCGTCTCGTCGAACTCCTGAAGCCGGAGACGACCGCCCCAGACCGCTGTTGGTTCTGCATCTGGGATGGCTATGGTGGCATCGATGTCAGTGGGGCGAGGCTGGTCAGCCTCCCGGCTCGTGAGTATGCGCTCTACGCCGGACCGATCGACCTAGCCCTGGCTCCGCTCGACGTGCCGTGGAACGATCAGTCACCGAATCTCTGGTGGCCAGACGACCGAACCTGGGTGGTGGTCGCAGAGATCGACTTCGCCTGGACGTACGTCGGGGGTCACCGGAGACTGATCGACCGCATCGTGGCCGACGACCTCCTGGAGGCGTTCCCGATTCAGCTCAGGGATTCACCGTTCTGGGATGGTGACACCGTCAACACATCGGAGAACGAGCAGTAGCGGCCAACGCACTCGATGGATTGAGAGGAACTGCAGGGCCTCTCCGCAATGTCAAGTCCCGGGACCCGCTTGACACCTTGGCTCCAGTAGGTGCTTTACACCTCAAACCTGTCAGGCGGTCTTCTTGTTGCGAGGACGACCGTTGGGCGTGGCGAAGGCACCATGCTCCTTCGAGCGGTCGTGGCGGATCTGGTGGACCCGGATGACCTTGTCTTTCGCCGAGATCTGGACGGCGTTGGCCACGATGGCCACGTCGACGCTGGTTCCACCCCAGCTGCGTCCGACCCGATAGGACGTCCCGGCGAAGGAGACCGAGCCACCAGAATCGACAGAGCGCACGACGGACATCCCGGAACTGACCGGACGAGCTCGCCGGGCCGTGGGCGTCTTGGCGCTGGCACTCGCCTTCCCTTCCCGACGTCGTTCGGCGTGGGTTGCGATGAGCACCCCTCGATGGAGGATTTCCACCAGGCCGCCTTGGACGACCACCTCCACCTGTTCACCGGCGAAGGTCGGACCCACCCGATAGCGGAAGGTGTTGAGCCCGACTGATCCACGTTGGTCGACCCACCGACTCACACCTGGAGGCCAAGGCCGGGGCGACGGTTCTGCTGCCTCGTCGAGGTCGACGTGGCCCTCTGCCCCGTCATCCTCTGTATCCACGGCTTCTCTGGGAACAGCCAAGGCGAAGCGTCCAGCTGGCGGCCGATCGCCGAGGGACTGGTGGGGCCGCTCGGTGTTGTACTCATCCACCCAGATGTCGAGGGCCACTTGTGCGTCTTCGATGGTGGCGTGTCGACGGTCGTGTTCGACCACGAACTCATCTCGCCAGGTGCGATGGAACCGCTCCACCTTGCCGGTGGTGGTCGGCGAATAGGGAGCGGTCAGTCGGTGGGTGATGCCGGCGTCGTGGCAGATGCGGTCTAAGAGGACCGGACCTGGCCCCTGGCCGAAGCGGGCGGTGAAGACCTTGCCGTTGTCGGTCAGGATCTCATCAGGAGCGCCGTGGTGACGAAGGGCGAAGGAGAGGGCGTCACAGACCGGCTTGGCCGTCGCTCTGGCCACGATGCGTGCACAGACGCAGAACCGGCTGTGGTCGTCGATGCCGGTGACCACCTTCACCTCGGTCCCGTCGGCCAGATAGAACCGGCCCACGATGTCCATCTGCCAGAGCTCCATCGACCGTGACCGCTCCCAGCGTTTGTAGTCCGACCGGGATCGCTTCCGAGGGGTGGGCTCGACCAGGCGGTGTCGCACCAAGGTCCGATAGATCGACGAGCGCCCGGGCAGCGGCGCGGTGCCCTCTCGCTCGAGGTGGGTGCGGATGGTCCTCGGTCCCCAGCCCGGATGGGTCCGCCGCATCTCGAGGATGCGAGCCTCGACCACCGGGGACATCTGATGGGGGCAGGTCTCGGGCTTGGAGTTCTTGTCCACCAGGCCAGCGACCCCTGACTTCGCATACCGGCGCAGCCACGTGTGCACTGTCTGGCGGGTCACGCCGTTGCGCTTCGCCACGTCGGTCACGGTGGCTCCGTCGAGGACCTCGTGCACCGCCTTCAACCGTTGTTCCACCAGTCCCAGCTCCACCAGCATCAGCGGCCTCCTTCGCATCTGTGGACGTGACTCTCCACAGCAAAGAAGGTGGCGGCAAGCACCGGGTGGACCTTGTTCAGGCGCGAAGTGTCAAGCAGGTACCGGAGCCACTGTCGCCCAGGTACCGGAGCCGCATACGGGGAGTGTCAACCAGGTGCCGGAGCCACAGTGGAAAGCATGAACCGGACTTTCACAGGGCCTCTCCGCAACCGACGTGGGGAAAATGTGGGGATTCCAGTTGACCCCTCACCCCGGACCACGGCGACAGGCCCACGACCTGCGGTTCTTCGGTGGAGGTAAGGGGATTCGAACCCCTGACCTCTTGACTGCCAGTCAAGCGCTCTACCAACTGAGCTATACCCCCGAAGGCCGGATCAGGATAGCAGCACCAACTGGGGCGCCCGAAAGCTGTGGAAACCAGAGGCGGACTTCCGACCTGCCGCCCTGCCTTCTCGCAACCCGGGGCGACGATAATTCCGACACCCCCCTCGGTACCATGGGTCGCCGGCGGACGACCGCGGGGCCGTAGAGCGTTCCGGCCCCGACTCCGCCCACCACACACGACGAAGGGGCGCAGATGAGTGAATCGGTGGAGTATCGCGACGGGATCTTCGTGGCCACGGGGCCGACGACGGCCGTGGGATCCGATCCGACCGGAGGTGCGGCCACCGGCACGTCGCTCATGGTTCGTCCGGGTGAGGGGCTGGCGCCGGTCGACGGTCCCGGACCGCTCGTGAGCGCTGACGTCCCGCCTGCCGGTCCGGCCGGTCCCGTGCCCGCCGACGCTCCCTCGGCCGGTGGTGCCCGCCGGATCGCCGTGGCCACCATCGTCGCGTCCCTCATCGCCGCCATGGCGTTCGGCGCCGCCGCCTTCGGGGGTGCCTTCGGGGGAGGCTCGAACCCGACGCCCGGTTCCGGGCGGAGTGCCCTCGGCGCCGCCGCCGCCACCTCCGCGGCCGCCACCTCGGTCGCCTTCACCCTGTCGGCCACCCGTACCACCTCGTCGACCACCACCACCCTGGTCGACGGATCCGGAGCCGTGGACATCGCCGACGACACCGGCCGGCTCTCGGCCACCGTCCCGTCGGTCGCCCGGTACGTGGGAAGTGGCGACGACACGGTCAATGTCATCACCGACGGCTCGACGGTCTACCTCGGCTCGCCGGCGCTCTCGTCCGTCACCGGTGGCACCACCTGGCTCAAGGCCGACCTGCCCACCGGGGCATCGTCGCCGGACCTCTCGACCCTGGCCGTGCTGTCGAATCCCTCGCAGCTCATCGGACTGCTGTCGTCAGTCGGCGGTCAGGTCACCACGGTGGGCGGCGTGGACATCGACGGTACCCAGACCACGGAGTACCGGACGACGGTGACCCTCTCCGAGCTGGCGTCACGGGCCGGCATCGGGACCGGCTCGGTCATGGGTGGCAAGGTCGCCAAGGTCCTCCAGCAACTGGGCAACACCTCGGTCCCGATCACCGCCTGGGTGGGCACGGACGGCTACCTCCGGCAGATCTCGGCCTCGATCGACCTGTCCCGGGCCACGCTCGGCAGCGTCGCCTCGGATCTGATCGGCGGAGCGCTGGGCGGGACCCTGCCGACCGGCACCTCGGGCCTCTCGACGTCCGCCACCACGGTGACCGTCGGGTTCGATCACTACAACGAACCGGTGACCGTCACCGTGCCGCCGGCGTCCCAGACCAAGGACGTCAGCTCGATCATCGCCTCGGTGCACCACATCGCCTCCGACATCGGCAGCGCGGTTTCGGACGTCACGTCGCGGCTCTGACGACCGCCGGGGAGGCCGGGCCCGTCCGACGGCTTCGGCCCGACCGCTCCCCACGGGGCCGGTGACCGCGCCGGCGCCCGGTACGATCGTCCCCCATGGCCCGCGCCTACGACGTCATCGGCATCGAGAAGAAGTGGCAGCGTCGCTGGAGCGACGAGGGCACGTACGAGGTGGACGCCGACGACCCGCGCCCACCCTGGTACGTGCTGACGATGTACCCGTATCCGTCGGGTCCGGCCCACATGGGCCACGTGCGGAACTACACCTTCGGTGACCTGTTGGTGCGCCACCGCACCATGCTCGGCCACGCCGTACTGTCGCCCTTCGGCTTCGACTCGTTCGGCCTGCCCGCCGAAAACGCCGCCATCAAGACCGGCACCCACCCGCGGATCTTCACCGACGCCCGTATCGAGGAGCTGAAGGAGTCGATCACCTCGCTGGGCGCCGTCTACGACTGGCGACGCGAGATCCGCAGCCACGATCCCGAGTACATCAAGTGGAACCAGGTCATCTTCACCAAGTTGTTGGAGGCCGGCCTGGCCTACCGGGCCAACGCCCCGGTGAACTGGTGCCCCGGCTGCCAGACGGTGCTGGCCAACGAGCAGGTCCTGGCCGACGGCACGTGTGAGCGTTCGGGGGACCTGGTCGAGAAGCGGGACCTCGAGCAGTGGTTCTTCCGGATCACCCGGTACGCCGACGAGCTCCTGGCCGGTCTCGACGAGCTCGAGTGGCCGGAGCGGGTCAAGATCATGCAACGCAACTGGATCGGGCGGTCCGAGGGTGCCGAGTTCGACCTGGTGGTGGACGGACGGGACGGGTCCGACGGTCGGGAGCGGCTGGCCCTCCGGGTGTTCACGACCCGTCCGGACACCTCCTTCGGCATGACCTATGCGGTGGTCGCCCCCGAGCACCCGCTCGTCGACGAGCTGACCACCCCCGAGCACGCCGACGAGGTGGCGGGGCTTCGGGCCCGGGCCGCGGCGTCCACCGACATCGAGCGGCTCTCCGAGTCCGGATCGGCCAGCCTGGCCAAACGCGGTGCGTTCACCGGCTCGTCGGTCGTCAACCCCTTCACCGGGACGGTGGTGCCGGTGTACGTGGCCGACTACGTGCTGATGGGCTACGGGACCGGTGCCATCATGGCGGTCCCGGCCGAGGACACGCGGGACTGGGACTTCGCCCGGGCCTACGGCCTCCCGTTCGTGCGGACGGTGCGCCCGCCCGACGGCTGGGACGAGCACGGCGGTCCCGACGGCGGCCCCGGCGGGGCGTACACGGGTCCCGGCGAGAAGATCAACAGTGCCTGGCTGGACGGCCTCGACATCCCGACGGCCAAGGAGCGGGCCACGGAGTGGCTCGAGGAGCAGGGCATCGGCGTCCGCAAGGTCAACTACCGCCTGCGGGACTGGCTCGTGTCGCGCCAGCGGTTCTGGGGCTGTCCGATCCCCGTCGTCTACTGTCCCGACCACGGCATCGTGCCGGTCCCCGAGGACCAGCTGCCGGTGCTCGCCCCCGACGACGTCGAGTTCCTGCCGACCGGCGAGTCACCGCTGGCCACCCACCCCGAATTCCGACTCACCACCTGCCCGGTGTGCGGCGGCCCCGCCACCCGCGAGACCGACACCATGGACACTTTCGTGGACTCGTCCTGGTACTTCCTGCGGTTCACCGATCCGTGGTCGCCCGATGCGCCCTTCGACAAGGACATCGCCGCCCACTGGATGCCGGTCGACCAGTACATCGGTGGCATCGAGCACGCCATCCTGCACCTGCTCTATGCCCGCTTCTACACCAAGGCACTGGCCGACGTCGGGCTCGCCCCCGAGGGTCTGCGCGAGCCGTTCGCCCGGCTCTTCACCCAGGGCATGATCCGCATGGACGGCAAGAAGATGTCGAAGTCGAAGGGCAACCTGGTCGCCCCGTCGAGCTACCTGACCACGGTCGGGGCCGACGCCCTGCGCCTCTTCCACCTCTTCGTCGGACCGCCGGCCGACGACGTCGACTGGTCGGCGCAGACCGATTCGGTCATCGACGGGTGCGCCCGGTACCTCGACCGGGTGTGGCGCCTGGCCGTGCCCGACGAACCCCGTGGCGGGCCCACGGCCGGCGACCCCGGCGATGCCGGCCTGGCCATCCGGCGCGCCACCCACAAACTGATCGACCGGGTGTCCCGTGACTACGAGCGCTGGTCGTACAACACGGCCGTCGCCGCCTGCATGGAGTTCGTCAACCTGCTCGCGCCCTACGCGAAGGCGGGTGGCCGCCCCGAGGTCGTCGACGAGGCGGTGGACACCCTGCTCCTCCTGCTCGCCCCCATGACCCCGCACCTGGCCGCCGAGGCCTGGGAGCGGCGCCACGGCGACCATATCCACCTGCACCCGTGGCCGGTCGCCGATCCGGCCCTGCTGGTCGAGGACACGGTGGTCATGGTGGTGCAGGTCAACGGCAAGGTCCGCGACCGCATCGACGTCGCTCCCGACATCTCCGAGGCGGAGGCGGAAGTCCTCGCGCTGGCCGCGCCGGCCGTCGTCGAGGCCCTGGCCGGCGGCCCGCCAAAGCGCGTCATCGTCCGGCCGCCCAAACTGGTCAACGTCGTCGTCTGATCGGGGCCGGTGTGGACGTGACCGGTGACGACGGTGCCGTCCTGCGGGCCCACCGCCTGAGGTCCCAACTCCTGTCGGGGCCGGCGGCCCGCACCCCCGGGGCCGTGGTCGACCGCATCCTGGCCGTCCAGGCCCAGGACGAGCGGGGACTGCGCCTCGCCGTGTCGTCCCGCTCCACGGGGCTGACGGCCGCCGACGTCGACGCCGCCCTCGACGACCGGCGGCTGGTGGTCACGTGGCTGAACCGGGGGACGCTGCACCTCGTGCGGACCGAGGACTACCGGTGGCTCCACTCCCTGACCGCCCATCGCGTGCTCCCGGGGGTGCACCGTCGCCTGCGGGGCCTCGGGGTGGACCCCGCCACGGAGGAGCGTGGCGTGGCCGTGGTGACCGCCGCCGTCGAGGACGAGGGCCCGCTGTCGCGCCACCAGCTCCGGGACCGCCTGGAGGCGGCCGGCGTGCCGACCGCCGGCCAGGCCCTGATCCATCTCCTGGCCTCGGCCAGCCTGCAGGGTCTGGTGGTGCGCGGCCCCGTGGTCGATGGCCACCACGCCTACGTCTCCGTGGAGCGCTGGCTGGGTCCATCCCCGGCCGGCGACGACCGGGCGGAGCTCCTCGAGCGCCTCGGCCGTCGCTACCTGGCCGGGCACGCACCGGCCGGGCCTCGCGACCTGGCCGCCTGGGCCGGGATCACCCTGGGGGACGCCCGGGCGGCCCTCTCGGCGGTCGACGAGGCGGCGGGTGCACCCCGACGGCGGGCACCGTCGCTGCCTCCGCCGCGGCTGCTCGGCCCCTTCGACCCTCTGCTGCACGGATGGGCGTCCCGATCCCCCTTCGTCGGGGACCACGGCTCGGTGGTCACCACCAACGGCATCTTCCGGCCGTCCTGCCTGGTCGGCGGCCGTGTCGTCGGCACGTGGACGGCGCCGTCCCCGGGCCTCGTCATCGACCTGTTCGAGGAGGTCGACGACGGGGTGCGCGACGCCCTCCTCCGCGATGCCCGGCGGGTCGAGCGGTTCCTCGGCCGGCCGGCCCGTCCGGTGTCGTGGCGTGGCCGGTGACCGCGTGCGGTCCGGTCAGGACCGGAAGTCGGCCAGGACCTCGGCCCAGCGCTCGGCGCTGATGCCCGACGGGGCGTAGATGTTGAACCGGTCGACGAGCCCCCCGAACCGGGCCGCCACCCTCGTGCCGATGGTGTCGAGTTCACCGACCACGGCGAAGGTCCGCAGGATGTCGTCGTCGATGAGCCCCGTCATGTCGTCCCAGGCCCCCCGTTTGGACAGGGTGTTGAGCTCGGTCTGCAGGTCCCCCCACCCGTGGAGCTCGAGGACGGGCCGGTAGGCCGGGGTGGACCCGTAGAAGGCGAGCTGCTTCCGGGTGGCCGCGGCCGACGCCGCCATCGACTCCTCGTCGACGCCGGTGACCACCATGCCCGGGAAGGAGAGTTGGAAGGCCGAGCGGTCCCGACCCCCGGCCGCGAGACCCCGTTCCACGGCGGGCAGGGTCACCTCGCGCAGGTAGCGCTCGGTCGTGAAGGCGTGCACGAGCAGTCCGTCCGCCACCTCGCCGGCCGTCTGGGTCATCAGGCTGCCCACCCCGGCCAGGAAGATCGGCGGGTTGCCCCACGGGTTGGGCCCGGGATCGAACATGGGGGTCATGAGGACGTGCCGGTAGTACTCACCCCGGAAGGCGAGCCGGCTGCCGTCGGCCCACGACGCCCAGATCGCCCGGACGGCCAGGATGAACTCCCGCATCCGGGGGGCCGGGTGGGACCACGGCATCGAAAAGCGCTTCTCGATGTGGGGCTTGATCTGGGAGCCCAGGCCCAGCAGGAACCGTCCTTCGGACAGGGTCTGGAGGTCGTTGGCGGTGGCGGCCACCGTCATCGGGTTGCGGGCGAACGCCACGGCGATCCCGGTGCCCACCTGGATCCGCTCGGTGTGCTCGGCCGCCAGGACCAGGGGGAGGAAGGGGTCGTGGTTGACCTCGGCCGACCAGATCCCGTCGTATCCGGCCGCCTCGGCCGCCGCGGCCTGGGCGACGACCCCCGACGGGTCGAAGCCGATGGTTCCGTCGACGAGCATGGGCCACGGTAGCAACGGCCCGGGTGGTGGCCGCCGCGCCGGCCGGACCGGTCCCGAGGAAGATCATGTTGGGTAGTTGCGCAACCACGCTCCGTGGCAGCACAATTGGGGGGTGACGATGAACGGCCACCACTCCGGCGGACCGCGGGCGGTTCCGGAGCTCGTCGACCCGGACCCCCCGGTCACCGACGAGGAGCGCAACCGGTTCGGGCGCCTGCTCGACGCCGCGGCCGAGCAGGGACTGCTGTCGCCGGCGGACTACCAGGCGCGCCTGGTCCAGATCGCCGCCGCGCCGTCGACGGCCGAACTCCAGCGGATCGTGACGGACATCCCGGCCTTCGGTGGCCACGCTCCGGCGCCGGTGGCGCCGGCCGGGGGGCCCGTCGACGTCGACGCTCTGCTGTGGGCCGGACGGACCGAGGCCGTGTCCCGTCGCCGGGGGGCAACCGGTGGCTGGCCCTGGTGCTGGTGGTCGCCGTCCTGATGGTGGCCCTCGTGGCGCTGGCTCTGACGGCCGGTCACCTCGTCCATGCCCACGCGGCGACCGGCGCTCCGGTCCCGGTCGGCCGGCTCAGTTCCCTTCGCCTCTGAGGAACTGTTCGAGCTCCTCGGCGATCTCGTCTCCGCTCGGGAGGTCCTGGTCGAGCCCCATCGGCGTGCCCTCCTCCGAGTCGATGGCCGTCTCGAGGCGACGGACCATGTCGACGTGGTCGGGATTGGCGCCGATCAGCTCGTCCACCTGCAGCCGTGACGACTCGCCGGCCGTCCGCAGTTCGACAGTGTCGAGGACGATGCCGGTCACCGCGCACAGCCCTTCGATGAGGGCGGCGCTGGCCTCCGGATAGGGCATGGCCGAGACGTAGTGGGGAACCCGCGCCCACAGACCGATGACCGGGACCCCGGCCTGGCCGAGCGCCACCTCGAGGGCGGCCTGCACGCCGGCGGGGACCTCGAGGGTGCCCTGCACGGTCCCCACCCGGCCGACGAGGTCCGCCGACTCGGGCGGGACGGTGGAGGCCAGGCGGACCGGTCGTGTGTGGGGGGCCGGCGCCGGGAAGGCGCCGAGGCCCACCACCATGCGGACGTCCAGACGGTGGACGATACCGACCACGGCCTCGATGAAGGTCCGCCAGCCGAAGTCCGGCTCGGGTCCGGTCAGGTAGAGGATGTCCGCGCCGACCCGGTCCTTGCCGGCCAGCAGCCGGATGGTGGGCCAGGTCAGCTCGGTGGTGACACCGTCCTCGAGCCGGGCGATCGGTCGACGGGCCCGTTGGTCGATCAGCGGTTCGGTGTCGAACGTCGCCACCACGGCCGTGGGTGACCCGGTGAGCAGGTGGGCGATGGCCGCCGAGGCCCCCATGCCGGCGTCGACCCAGCCGTCGAGGGCCACCACCAGGACCGGGCGGTCGAGGCGGATGCCCGACGGCTCGCCCCAGCCGGGTTCAAAGGCGAAGAGGTCCTCGGGCCGGTAGCCGCTCACAGCGCCTCCACATCGGCCAACGCCCGTTCGCCCAGCCGGACCACCGTGTCGGCGAACTGGTCGACCCCACTGCGGTCGCCGGCCGCCGCCCCGCCGGCGTAGCGGACGTAGACGCCCTGGAGGATGCAGGCCAGCTTCCAGATGCCGAAGGCGCAGTAGTAGGGGACATGGGACACGTCGCGCCCGCTGGCCGCCGCATAGCGATCGACGAGTTGGGCGCGGGTGGCGAAGCCGGGGAGTGCCGTCGGCGCCACGCCGAGCACCGAGTGCTGGGCGTCACCGGGCTCGGACCAGTAGACGAGCAGCAGACCGAGGTCGGCCAGCGGGTCGCCGAGGGTGCAGATCTCCCAGTCGAGGATGGCGATCACGTCGCCGGCGTCGTCCAACACGGTGTTGTCGAGGCGGTAGTCACCGTGCACGACGGCCACGCCCTGTTGGTCGGGGATCTTGGCCGACAGCACCTCCCACGCCCGGTCGACGACGGCCGGGCCGGGCACGCCGTCCAGCGTGGACTGCTCGAACTGGCCGTGCCACCGTTTGAGCTGGCGGGCGATGTAGCCCTCCCGCCGGGCGAAGTCGCCGAGACCGACGGCGTCCACGTCGACGGCGTGCAATCGGGCCAGGGTGTCCACGAGCGAGTCGCTGGCATGGGCCCGGACCGACTCGGGCAGGGCGGCCGAGGCCTGCTCGTCACGGAGGATGTGGCCTTCCACGAACGACATCACGTAGAACGGGGCCCCGTTGACGTCGGGATCGGTGCACAGGCCGAGGGTGCGGGGGACCGGCACCCCGGTCGGCTGCAGGGCGCTGATGACGGTGTGCTCCCGGGCCATGTCGTGGGCCGTGGCCAGCACGTGGCTCACCGGCGGTCGGCGCAGGGCGTAGGCCCGCCCCCCGGCGTCGGTCACCCGGTAGGTCAGGTTGGAGCGGCCACCGGCGATGAGCTCGAAGTGGTACGGGGGCACCGCCCCGACGATGTTGGCGGTCAGCCAGTCCGTGACGGGGCCGCGGTCGATGCCCTCGACGGCGGGCTCCCCGACGACGGGGTCCCCGGCGGTCCGTGCTGGTGCGTCCATGCCCCGACGCTACCCGCGCCGGTGCACCCGCCCCACGCCGGGGGTGATGACGGGCCCGCCGCCCGGTATCGTCGGGGACCATGGTCGACGTCACCGATGCCACGTTCGAGGAGGCGGTGCTCAAGCGCTCCTTCGAGGTTCCCGTGGTGGTCGACCTCTGGGCGCCGTGGTGCGGGCCGTGCACCACCCTCGGACCCCTGCTCGAGCAGGCGGTCGCCGCCACCGGAGGCGAGGTCGAGCTGGCCAAGGTGAACGTGGACGAGAACCCGTCCGTGTCGGCCAGCTTCCGCGTCCAGTCCATCCCGGCGGTCTTCGCCGTGCGGGACGGGGCCGTGGTCGACCAGTTCATCGGGGCGGTGCCCGATGCCGAGGTCCGGGCTTTCGTGGACGGCCTGGCCCCGGCCCAGTCCGAAGCCGACCTGCTGGCGTCGGCCGGCGCCGATGCCGGGGCCGAGGAGCCGCTGCGTCGGGCCCTGCAGCTCGAGCCGGACCACCCGGTGGCCGTCCCGGCGCTCGCCGCACTCCTCATCGCCCGCGGCGACACCGACGAGGCCGTCGCCCTGCTCGGCCGCGTCCCCGAGACGCCCGAGACGCGTCGGCTGCTGGCCGAGGCCCGCCTGGCCGAACGGGACGACGTGGCCGGTTCCGACGTGGGCGCCCTGCTCGACGGTCTGCTCGACCGGGTGAAGGACGATCCCGATGCCCGCCAGGAGTTCCTCGACCTGCTCGAGACCCTCGGGCCGGACGACCCCCGCACCCTCCAGTACCGCAGGGCGCTCTCCTCCCGGCTCTTCTGAGGTTCGAGCGGCCCGCCTCGGGCCCCCGGCACCTCCGGTAGCGTCACCTCCGTGCGCGCCACCACGCTCCGCCTCGGCCCGCGGACCTTCGACATCCGACACCGGCCCCTGGTCATGGGCATCCTCAACCGGACCCCGGACTCCTTCTACGACAAGGGGGCCACGTTCGCCCTCGACGACCTGGTGCGCCGGGCCGGACTCCTGGTGGACCAGGGGGCCGACCTGCTGGACGTGGGTGGCGTCAAGGCCGGGCCGGGCCCCGAGGTGGGGGAGGCCGAGGAGCTGGACCGGGTGATCCCGGCCATCGAGGCCCTGGCCGACCGGTTCGACATCGCCCTGTCCGTCGACACGTGGCGGGCCTCGGTGGCCCGGGCGGCCTACCGCGCCGGGGCGGTGGTGGGCAACGACATCAGCGGGTTCGCCGACCCCGACTACCTCACCGCCGCCGCCGAGGCCGGCGCCACCGTGGTGGCCACCCACATCCGGCTCGGTCCCCGCATCCCCGATCCGGACCCCGTCTACGACGACGTGGTCGACACGGTGCGGTCCTTCCTGGTCGAACGGGCCCAGCGGGCCCGGACGGCCGGACTGGCCCCGGACCAGATCGTGATCGACGCCGGACTCGACCTCGGCAAGACGGCGCTGCAGTCGCTGGCCCTGCTGCGGGCCTCGGACACGTTGGCCGACCTCGGGTACCCGCTCCTCCTGTCCGCCTCCAACAAGACGTTCCTGGGCGTGGTCCTGGGTCTGGAGATCGGCCAACGTCGCGAGGCGTCACTGGCCGCCACGTCCCTCGGGGCGGCACTCGGGTGCCGGGTGATGCGGGTCCACGAGGTGGGCGCCCACCGCCAGGCCTGCAACGTGATGGCCGCCCTGGACCGGTCCGGCGCCCGGTGAGCGCGGCGGCCACCGCCACCGGGCGCGCCCCGCCTACCTGGTGAAGGGAACCGATCCCGCGCTCGTCGCCCAGGCCGCCCACTCCCTGATCGAGCGGTTGGTCGACGGGGGTGACCCGTCGATCATGGTGGAGGAGTTCGGGGGGCCCGGTGTCGACCAGTTCGACGTCGGAGCCGTGATCGACGCCTGCACCACGCCGCCCTTCCTCGTCGACCGCCGGGTGGTGGTGGTGCGCGAGGCCGGCCAGATCGGGGCCGCCGACGCCAAGCGGCTCGTGGCCTACCTGGCCGACCCGCTCGCCACGACGGCCCTCGTGCTGGTGGCCGGCGGGGGCACGCTTCCCCCGACGCTCTCCAAGGCGGTGGGCGCCACCGGCGAGGTGGTCGACACCTCGGTCGGCACCAGCGGCAAGGCCCGGTCGCAGTGGCTGGCCGACCATCTGCGCGGCGCACCGGTGCGCCTCGACGGGCCGGCCCAGGCCCGCCTGGGCGACCACCTCGGCTCCGACATGGGTCGACTGGCCGGCCTGCTCGCCACCCTGGCCGCCGCCTACGGCCAGGGGGCCACCGTCTCGGCCGCCGATCTCGAGCCCTTCCTGGGGGAGGCCGGCGCCCTCGCCCCGTGGGACCTGACCGACGCCATCGACGCCGGCCGCACGGCTCCCGCTCTCGGGGTGCTCCACCGCATGCTGTCGGCGGGGGAGTCGCACCCCCTGGTCATCCTGGCGCTCCTGCACAAGCACTACCGCCAGATGCTCCGCCTCGACGGGTCGGGGGCGACGTCGGCCGAGCAGGCCGCCGAGATCCTCGCCACGAAGAGCGTCTTCCCGGCCAAGAAGGCCCTCACCCAGGCCAACCGCCTGGGCACGGTGCGTATCGCCCGGGCGGTGCAGCTGCTGGCCGCCGCCGACCTCGATCTGCGGGGGACGACCGGGCTGGCGCCCGAGCTGGTCGTGGAGGTCCTGGTCGCCCGGCTGAGCCGCCTGGTCCGTCAGCGGTAGTCGGCCCGGGCCCTCAGGGGCTGACCGGGTCGCGCGACTCGACGCCGGCGTCGTAGACGTTCTCGGTCCAGTGCTCCCCGTCCCAGTAGCGGTACTGGTGACGTCCGGTCGGGTCGTTCATCCAACGGGCGGCGAGCTTCGTCAGGGTGGCGGTGCCCGCCCGACCCGAGCCGGGGATGGGGGCCACCGTCTGCGGCTTCGGGCGGAAGATCTCCGGAGAGGAGGTCCCCACCCGGGGCGCGGCCAGGGCCGGGGCGACCGCCCCGGCCGAGGCCGTCGGCCCGGTGGGTCCACCGGCCGCCCGGGTGGCGGGGGTGGCCGGTGACCCGGTTCCGTCCAGTGGCTCCTCGTCGAGCGAGGTGCGCTGGCGGGGGTTGTAGGAGCGGCCGATCCCGGACGGGATGTGGATCTCGGGCACCGGAGCCGGACCCGTGGCCGGCGCGGCGGGCGGCGGCACGTGCTCGGTCATGGCACCGCGCTCGAAGAAGGTGGCCGCGGCACCGACCGGCACGACGTCGGGGTCGTCGAAGAAGTTGCTGCGGTGCGGTGGGGCGCCGACGGCGGGCGCCGGCGCCGGGGACTTCGTCTCCGCGGCGGTCACCGGCAGGGTGCTGGTGGCCCGCAGCGGCCGCGCCACGGTCTGCCCGAAGCTGCCGATGGTGGTCGGCATCGACACCACGCCGACGGCCGGGGTGGCCTCGGCCACCGCGTCGGACCGGTGGGTGAATCGCTCGAAGGGGAGGGCGGCGGCCCGACCCCCGGCGACCATGGCGACCACCTTGGGGCGAGCGCCGAAGACGTAGATGGCGAGCCCCACGCCGGGCAGCAGGACCACCAGGGCCAGGCAGACGATCTTGGGCTCGCCGGCGGCCTTCCAGGCCCAGCCCGGCTGACGGACCAGGTCGACGACCCCGATGGCCATGGCGACGACCACCAGGCCGATGACGCCCCCGAGGACGTCGTTGGGCATTCCGGTCATCGGCACCACCCCGCGGTCACCCCGGACGAATGGTGGAACGTGCGTCGCCGTGTCGGCGCTCCCCTCCGAACGGCCCCCTGCCCCGTGACTGCCTGCCCCATGCGTGTCACCTGCCCCTCTCTAGGTGGAACTACCACTGTAAGTGTTGACACGCCCACTGATAGTAGTCAAGTAGTTTTCTGTCGCAGGGCTGTCACCAGGACCATCGGCCCACGGGGACGCGATCTCCAGTGGCGATCCCCGGGTCACCGGAAGTCGCGGGATCCGGGGACGGGCCCCAGCGCCAGCGGCTCGAACCGCTCGGCCACCAGGGTCATCGACCCCTCGGACCGCTCGACCCGCCCCCGCACGAGGAGCGCCGGGCAGGCCCGGGCCACGGGCTTCCAGCGGACCCAGGCCCCCCGCGAGCAGACGATGTTGACCATCCCCGTCTCGTCCTCCAGGTTGAGGAACACCGCCCCGTGGGCACTCTCGGGGGCCTGGCGGTGGGTGACCACCCCGCCGACGGTCACCCGGTCCCCGGCCGGGCGGCCGGCCAGGGCGGCGGCCCGCACCACGCCGCGCCGGTCGAGGCCACCGCGGGCCAGTTCCATGGCGGTGGTGTCGGGGGCCATGCCGAGCGACCACAGGTCGTCGGCGACCTCCTCCCACGGCGTGGGTGTCGGCAGCGGCGGCGGGTGGGCCCCGGTGACCACCCCCGGCAGCCGGTCGGCGGTGGCCTGCGAGGCCGCTCCCGCGGCCCACACCAGCGACCGCCGGCGCCGGCGGCGGCCGGTCCGGCCGTCGAGGGCGCCGGCGGTGGCCAGGGCCTCGAGCTGGGGGCGGGAGACCCCGGCCCGGCGCACCAGGTCCTCCATGCCCGACCACGGCGCCCCCGCCTCGATCCGGGTGGCGGTGTCCGAGCCGATGCCGCGGACCGAGGACAGGCCGAGGCGTACGGCCGTCGCCTCCGGTGGGCCGGCGGTCGGTGCCGTCCTCGGGCTCGAGGGAGGCGTCGGCCCGCCCGAGGTTGACGTCGGGGCGGCGGACGACGACCCCGTGACGCTTGGCGTCGGCCACCAGGCTCTGGGGGGACCAGAAGCCCATGGGCTGGGCGTTCAGCAGCCCGGCGGTGAAGGCGGCCGGGTAGTGCAGCTTGCACCAGGCCGTGGCGTAGACGAGGTGGGCGAAGGCCACCGAGTGGCTCTCGGGGAAGCCGAAGTTGGCGAAGGCGGCGAGTGCCGTGTACACCTGCTCGGACACCGCCTCGGACACCCCCCGGGCGGCCATCCCGGCGAACAGGCGGTCGCGCAGGGCGGCCATCCGCTCGCCCGACCGCTTGGCGCTCATGGCCTGGCGCAGCTCGTCGGCCTCGGTGGGGGAGAACCCGGCCACGTCGATGGCGATCTGCATCAGCTGCTCCTGGAAGAGGGGCACCCCGAGGGTGCGCTCCAGGGCCGGTCGCATCAACGGGTGGAGGTAGGTGACGGGCTCGGTCCCGTTGCGACGCCGGATGTAGGGGTGGACGGCGTTGCCCTGGATGGGCCCGGGCCGGATGAGGGCGACCTCGATGGCCAGGTCGTAGAAGCAGCGGGGCTGCACCCGGGGCAACGTGTTCATCTGCGCCCGCGACTCCACCTGGAAGACGCCCACCGTGTCGGCCCGGCACAGCAGGTCGTAGACCTCGTCCTCCTGCTCGAGGCGGGCCAGGTCGATGGTGTCCCCGTGGAAGTCGGCCACCAGGTCGACCATGTGGTGGAGGGCCGTCAGCATGCCGAGGCCGAGCAGGTCGAACTTGACCAGCCCGGCCGCCGCACAGTCGTCCTTGTCCCACTGCAGCACGCTGCGACCCGGCATGCGGCCCCACTCCACCGGGCAGACCTCGACCACCGGCCGGTCGCAGATGACCATCCCCCCCGAGTGGATGCCGAGGTGGCGGGGGAAGCCGAGCAGCTCGGAGGAGAGCTGTCGTACGAGCGGCGGCAGGTCGTCCCGCTCGGCCAACGGCTGGCCGCGCTCGGTCGACCCCGACCAGGCGTCGGCCTCCTCGGTGGTGTGGCCGAGGGCCTTGCCCACGTCGCGCAGGGCGGAGCGGGAGCGGTAGGTGATGACGTTGGCCACCTGGGCGGCGTGGAGCCGCCCGTAGCGCTCGTAGACGTACTGGATGACCTCCTCGCGGCGGCCCGACTCGATGTCGACGTCGATGTCCGGGGGACCGTCGCGGGCCGGCGACAGGAACCGCTCGAAGAGCAGGCCGAGCGAGACGGCGTCGACGTTGGTGATGCCGAGCGCGTAGCAGACGGCCGACGTGGCGGCCGAGCCGCGGCCCTGGCAGAAGATGTCCTGGCGCTTGCAGAACTGGACGATGTCCCACACGGTCAGGAAGTACCCCGGGAAGCCGAGGGCGCCGATCACCCCGAGCTCGTGGTCGATCTGCCCGTAGGCGCCGGGCACCCGCTCGGACCCCGGCGGCCCGTAGCGCTCGGCCGCCCCCCGTCGGGTCAGCTCGGCCAGCCAGGTCTGCTCGGTGTGCCCCGCGGGTACCGGGAAGTCGGGGAGCCGGGGGGCCACCAGACGCAGGTCGAAGGCGCACTCGCCGGCGAGCTCGCCGGCCCGCTCGACGGTCCCGGGCCAGCGGGCGAACCGCCGGAGCTGCTCGGCCTCGCTCCGCAGGCAGGCGGTGGCCGACGACGGCAGCCAGCCCTCCAGGTCCTCGAGCGTCCGCCGGGCCCGCACGGCCGACAGGGTGGTGGCCAGGGGGAACCGGGCCGGGGTGGCGTAGTGGACGTTGTTGGTGGCGACGGGTGACACGCCCGCGCCCGGCGGCCAGCACGGCCAGGGCATCGTTACGGGGCCCGTCGATCGGGGCGCCGTGGTCCCACAGCTCGACGGCCAGCCGGTCGGCGCCGAAGCGGTCGATCAGGTGGTCGAGGGCCCGGGCCGCCGCCGCCGGGCCCTCGTCGGTCAGGGCGGCGGCCACCGCGCCCTTGCGGCATCCGGTCAGGATCTGCCAGTGGCCACCGTGGCGGTCGGCCAGGGCGTCGAGGGTGAGGACGGGGCGCCCCTTCTCCCCTCCCTCCAGATGGGCCTCGGCGATGGCCCGGCTGAGGCGGGCGTAGCCCTCGGGGTCGCGGGCCAGCACCACCAGATGGGTGCCGTCCGGGTCGGGCATCCCGGTGCGCAGGTGTGGCCCGTCGATGTCGGACAGGGTGAGTTCGGCCCCGAACACGGTGGGCAGTCCGAAGGCCCGGGCGGCCACCGCGAACCGCACTGCTCCGTAGAGGCCGTTGTGGTCGGTGAGGGCCACGGCCGAGAGGCCCAGGCGGACCGCCTCGGCGGCCAGCTCCTCGGGATGGCTGGCGCCGTCGAGGAACGAGAAGTTGGAGTGGGCGTGCAGCTCGGCGTAGGGCATGGTCGACCACCTCAGCCGTAGGTCGCCTCGACCCACCACCGGCCGCGCTCGACCAGGAGGAGGTGGGCCGACCGGGCGGTGACGGCCTGCAGCCGGGCCGCCCGGCGGCGCGACCGTGACCACCAGCGTTCGTCGGCCGGCCACGGTCCGGCCCAGCCCGACACGGGCTCCCACGGCCCACCCTCCACCGACAGCCGGCCGGGGGCGGTGGTCACCAGGCCCCGGGCCGACACGTGCACCGGCTCCCCCCGGATGTCGGCCAACTCGGCCCGCACCGGGTCGGGGTGGACGACGGCCGGCGCCGGCCGGGGGATCCGACCGGGCCACGGGGCGGGTCCCGGGCCGCCGCGTCCCGGGACGGGGCCGCGGGTCGACGGTCGTCCGTCGTCGGTCCAGGTGACGAACCGGGACCGCTCGGCCGGGCTGCGCCCTCCCTGGAGGTGGGCGGTCACCACCCCGTCGGGGCCGAGGATGCTCCTGGGCGGCGGCCAGGCACCGGGCGGCCCGGGCGTCGGCGTCGCTCGCCCCACCCCAGAACCCGGGCTCGGCCACCACCGGGCCGTCCGGAGCACCACTGTCGGCCAGCCGGGCGGTGCGGGGATCCCGGAGATCGGCCAGCTCGCCACGGCGCCCGCCGGCCACCCGGTGGGCGTGGGCGCCGTCGGCCCCGAAGCGGCCCAGGATGTCGGCGTCGGGGAGCGCGGCGAACTCGCCCAGGGTGCGCACCCCCAGACGGTCGAGCAGTTCGGCCAGGTCGGCCCGGCCGAGGATGCCCACGGGGAGCGGCGCCAGGAACGCGGGCGTGCCCCCGGCGGGGACGACCACCCCGCGCCGGGCGGCCAGCACGGCGGCGAAGAGCCCGTCGCCGATGCCGACCTCGGCGGGGGTGACGGCGGACGCCGCGGTGCGGACCAGGTCGACCAGGGCCTGCTCGCCCCCGAAGTAGCGGGCCGGCCCCCGGGCGGGCAGTGAGCAGATGCCGGGACGCACCGGGGTCACCCAGGGGCAGTACGCCTCCACGGCGGTGAGCACCTCGGCCAGTGTCCGACGTGCCGCGCCGCCCTCGTCCTCGACGAGCAGTTCGGGGCAGCGCACGACGAGCAGGCGGTCCACCTCAGTCCTCCGCCCCGGGAGGCCCCGTCGGGGTCACCCGCCCGTCGGCGTCGGGCAGCCACAGTCCGCGGCGGACCGGCCGGACGGCCGACCGGCGCCCGGTGGCGGTGACCGTCACCCGGCGCCGGTGGAGGTGGCCCTCGCCCGCGTCGACCCCCTCCCACACCGCATCGGCGATCCGCAGCTGCAGGTCCGCCGGCTCGGGCCAGCCGGCCCGTCCGGGCACCACCACCAGCACCCCCCGCCGCTCGCGGGCCCGGGCCACCAGCCGACGGGCCATGTCGCGACGGGGCGGGAACGGGGGACACAGCACCACCAGGTCCACCCCGTCGAGCACGGCGGCGGTGGCCTCGGCCCAGGCCGGTCCGGGGCGGGGGAGGAGGGCCAGCCGCCCGAGATCGACGCCCAGGTCGCGGGCGGCCACGGCGCCGAGCCCCGGGTGACCGACCAGCGCACACCACGACCCCGAGGCCGAGGCGGCGGCCACCAGGGAGAGGGCCAGACTGAGGACGCCGTCGTCGCCGGGCCCCCCGACGGCCAGGGTCGAGCCGCGGCGCAGGGCCCCGTCGGGCAGCAGTCCGGCCAGCGCCGGCAGGACGGGGAGGAGCCGGGTGCGGCTGGCCGCCACGGGACGGGTGCGCTCGGCCAGGGCGGCCAGGGCGGCCAGAGCGGCCGGGTCCCTCTCCCGGGACAGCCGCTCATCCGGCGCAGATACGAACATACGTTCGATAGTACCGATCGGCCGTCCGTCCGGCCAGTGCGGTCCGGCGCCCCCGGCGGGTGCCGCATCCATGTGGTTGGCTGGGCCGATGGACTACCGCCCCCTCGGGACCACCGGCGTACAGGTCAGTCAGCTCTGCCTCGGAGCCATGATGTTCGGCGCCTGGGGCAATCCCGACCACGACGACTCGGTCCGCATCATCCACCGGGCCGTCGACGCCGGCATCAACTTCATCGACACCGCCGACATGTACTCGACGGGCGAGTCCGAGGTGATCGTGGGCGAGGCCCTGCGGGGCCTCGACCGCGACGGCATCGTGCTCGCCACCAAGGTGCACGGGGCCATGTCCGCGGACCGCAACGCCCAGGGCAACTCGCGCCGGTGGGTGATCGCCGAGTGCGAGCACAGCCTGGAGCGCCTGGGCGTCGACTACATCGATCTCTACCAGATCCACCGGCCGTCGCCCGAGACCGACATCGACGACACCCTCGCCGCGTTGAGCGACCTGGTCCACGCGGGCAAGATCCGCTACGCCGGCTGCTCCACCTTCCCCGCCCACCAGGTGGTCGAGTCGCACTGGGTCGCCGAGCGCCGGGGCCGCGAGCGGTTCCGCACCGAGCAGCCCCAGTACTCGATCCTCGCCCGCGCCATCGAGGCCGACCTGCTCCCCGTCTGCCAGACGTACGGGATGGGTGTCCTCAGCTGGAGCCCGTTGGCCGGGGGTTGGCTGTCGGGGGCGTTCGGCGAGGGCAGGCCGAACACCTCCCGGCGCTCGGCCATGCTGCCGGACCGCTACGACCTGTCCCTCCCCGTGAACCAGGCCAAGCTGGCCGCCGTCGTCGAGCTCGAGAAGGTGGCCGCCGAGGCCGGCCACTCACTCCTCGAGCTCGCCCTGGCCTTCGTGCAGGTCCACCCGGCCGTCACCTGCCCGATCATCGGGCCGCGCACGATGGAACAGCTCGAGTCCCAGCTCGTGACGGCCGACATCGTCCTCGGCGGCGACGTCCTCGACCGGATCGACGCCATCGCCCCGCCCGGACAGAACGTCGGTGGTGCCGACGCCGGTTGGGCACCCCCTTCGGTGACGGACGCGGCCCTCCGCCGCCGCCACCCGTAGTGCCCGACGCGCCCGCCGCCACCCGGTGGGCGCTCAGGGACGTTGACGGCGGTTGCGCTCCCGGCGTCCCAGGCGTTCTGCCGCCGACCGGGCCTCCACCCGCGCGGTGTGCCCGGTGAGGTAGTCCAGGTACTCGGCCCGACGGCGCGGTGTCAGGTCCCCGTCGTCCACCGCCCGGGCGAGGGCGCAGCCCGGTGTCCCGTCGTGGGCGCAGTCCGCGAAGCGGCACTCCTCGGCCAGCTCGTCCAGGTCCGGGAAGGGGGACGGCGCCTCCTCCTCGTCGGGGTCGTCCCAGGTGGAGGCGGCCCGGATGCCGGGCGTGTCGATGATCGCCCCGCCACCGGGGAGGGGCAGGAGCTCCCGGCGGGTCGTGGTGTGGCGTCCCTCACCGGTCCGGCCCACGTCGCCCGTCTCCTGGGCGTCGGTGCCGAGCAGGACGTTGGTCAGCGTCGACTTGCCCGCCCCCGACGCCCCGAGCAGCACCACGGTGCGTCCGGAGGTGAGCTCGGCCAGACGGTCGAGGCCCTCGCCCGTGACCGTACTGGTGGTGACCACCTCGACCCCGTCCAGCTCCTCGTCCAGGCCGGCGGGGAGGGCCTCCGCGCTGTCGGAGGTGTCGACCTTGGAGAGGACGAGGACCGGCACGGCGCCCGAATCCCGGGCGAGGGCCACCATGTCCGTGAGGCGCGAGCTGCCCACCCGGGTGTCGAGGGCCCACGTCACGACCACCACGTCGACGTTGGCCGCCATCTGCTGGGGTTCGTCGCGGCCCGACACCGACCGGCGCACGAGCAGGCTCCGGCGCTCCAGGCGCTGCAGCACGCCCTGACCGTCGGGCACCAGCCAGTCGCCGACCACGATCTGGGGGCACTCGCGCAATGCCACCCGACGGGTCCGGCGCGTCCCCTGGAGGGTGGCCCAGCCGCGGTCGATCCGGACGACCCGGGCCACGAGGCCGGGGGCGAAGCCCGCCGCCACCGTCTCCTCCACGCGGGCCCGGTCGAATCCGAGCGGGGCGAGCGGGTGGGCGCCCTGGTCGGGTTCGGGAGTCACCGGTCGGAGCTTACGGTGCGCGATCCGTCGGGCCGGGGTCCCGGGGAGGGCGTCGTGACCGCCGACTCAGCCGGCGGGCGGGGCCAGCGCGTCGACCTCGGCCACCTCGTCGGGGGTGAGGACCCAGGCTCCGGCGGCCGCGTTGGCCCGGACCTGCTCGGGTTTGGTGGCCCCGGCGATCACCGACGCCACCACCGGCTTGGCCGCCAACCAGGCGATGGCCAGCTCGAGGACGGAGTGGCCCCGTTCGGCGGCCCACGCCGTCGCGGCGTCGACGATGTCGAAGTTGCGGTCCGACATCATGGCCCCACCGCGCTCGCCGAAGTGGACCAGTCGGGTGCCGGGTGGCGGCGCCTCGCCCCTCGTGTACTTGCCGGACAGCATGCCGCTGGCCAGCGGGTAGTAGGGGAGGTAGCCGATGCCGAGCCGCTCGGCCTCGGGTACGGCGTCCGCCTCGTCCTCGCGCTGCAGCAGGTTCCAGGCGTTCTGGACGCTCACGAAGCGGGCCCCGCCCGCCGCCGCCGCCTCGGCCTCCGCCAGTTGGGCGGCACTGAAGTTGGAGCAGCCGATCTCGCGGACCTTGCCTTGGCGGACCAGCTCGTCGAGGGCTCCGAGGGTGTCGGCGATGGGAGTGTCGGGATCGGGTCGGTGGAGTTGGTAGAGGTCGATCCGGTCGGTGCCGAGCTTGGTGAGGCTGCGCTCCACCGCGCTCCGCACGTAGTCCGGGGCCGCCCCGCCGTCGCCCCTATCGACGGGACTGGCGAACTTGGTGGCGAGGACCACCTCGTCCCGCCGGGAACCGAGGGCGGCGGCCAGGCGCGCCTCGCTCTCGAGGTAGGAGTCGGCGGTGTCGAAGAAGGTGATGCCCGCCTCCAGGGCCGTGTCCACCACGGGGGCCACCGCGTCCTCCTCCATGAAGAAGCCGAAATTGTTGGTACCGAGGCCGATGACCGAGACCTCGAGCGAGCCGATCCGTCGTGTGTCCATGCCCCCGTACTACCAGGAGCCACCGTCCCGCGAACCGGGTGGCGCCCCACCCGCGGTAGCCGGTCGTCGTGGCATCCTGGGCCCATGATCGTCACGCTCACGACGGAACGGCTGGTGCTCCGTCCCTTCGCCGGGGACGACTTCGCGGCGCTGGCGGCCCTCCACGCCGAGGAGAGCTTCTGGTGGTTTCCGCTCCGCCGGGCGATGACCGAGGGCGAGACGCGTGACTTCCTCGACCGGATCGTCACCGGGAACGACGATCCCGAGCGACCCGTGTTCCACGCCGTCGTGGTGCGGTCGACCGGCGCCCTGGCGGGCTGGGCCGGCCTGTCGGTGCCGACCTTCCTCCCCGAGATCCTGCCCGCGGTCGAGGTGGGCTGGCGCCTCGGTGCCGCCTACCGGGGGATGGGCTTCGCCACCGAGGCCGCCGCCGAGTGCCTGCGGTGGGGTTTCGAGGAGCTGGGACTGGAGGAGATCGTCTCGGTCTACGAGCCCGCGAACGTCCCGTCGGGTCGGGTGATGGACCGCCTCGGGTTCGGGCCGGGGCGGCCCACGATCGAGCCGGGACGCGATCTCCCGATCCTGGTCCGGCGGCTCGCGGTCGACGACTGGCGGACCAAGCGGGCGGGTCCCGCCGGTTAGCCCAGGACGAAGTCGGCGAGGTCGGGCCGACGGGTCCAGGTCCAGTAGTCGACCAGTCGCCACGGGCTGAGGATGTGGATCTCGCCCTCGGAGTTCTTGAAGAACGAGTGCTCGACGGAGGGTTGGGACCACACCAGACCCCGCAGCTCGCGCTGGGAGCGCCGGTGCCAGTCCTCGTAGCGGTCGACCCGGGGCTCCATCGTCCGGTGACCCCCCTCGACGATGGCCTCGAGGCACTGGGTGATGTACCGCATCTGGCACTCGGAGTGGAAGATCAGGCTTCCCCCGTGGGCCAGGTTGGTGCCCGGTCCGTACATGCAGAAGAAATTGGGGAACCCGGGCACGGTGATCCCGAGGTAGGCGGCCGGTCGCTCGCCCCACATCTCCCGGAGGTCCACCCCGTCGCGCCCGACGATGGCCATCGGCGCGAGCACCCGGGTGGCCTGGAAGCCGGTGGCGTACACCAGCACGTCGGCCGGGTACCGCGCGCCGTCCACGGTGACGACGGCGTCCGGCTCGATGTGGTCGATGCCGGTGCGGACGAGTTCCACGTTGTCCCGGGTCAGGGCGCCGAGCCACGCCCCGTTGTCCTGGAGGGTGCGCTTGCCGGTGGCGGGGTAGTCGGGCACCACCTTGGCGACCAGGTCGGGATCGTCACCCACCTGCCCCACGATCCACTCGGTGAACATCTGGCGGGTCAGTTCGTTCATCTCGCTGACGGCCCGCTGCTGGTCCGGGTAGTCCGGGTCGACCCGCGCCGCCTCCAGTCCCTTGTCGCAACCGGGCCACAGGATCAGGAAGCGGTACCACCGCCCGTAGAAGGGCAGGTGCCGCAGGGCCCACCGTACCCCCGGGCCGACGGCGGCGTGGTAGTTCGGGTTCGGGAACATCCACTGGGCCGTGCGCTGGAACACGGTCAGCGTGCTCGACGTCGGGAGCGATGGTGGGGGCGATCTGGAATCCGCTGGCCCCGGCGCCGATCATGGCGACCCGCCGTCCCGTCAGGTCGACGTCGTGGTCCCAGCGGGCGGAGTGGAACGCCGGCCCGGCAAAACTGTCGGCACCGTCGAACTCGGGGATGTTGGGACGGTTCAGCTGGCCGACGGCCGAGATCACGGCCCGGGCGGTGAGGACCTCCTCGGTGCCGTCGGCGCCGCGGGTGCGCACCGCCCAGGTGGCGCTGTCCTCGTCCCAGGTGGCGCCCAGGACCTCGGTCTTCCATCGGACGTGCGGCCCGATGCCGTGCTTGTCCATCACCGACTCGAAGTAGCGCTGCAGCTCGGGCTGGCGGGCGAAGTACTCGGTCCAGTGGTCGCTCGGCTCGAAGGAGTAGCAGTAGAAGTGGTTGCCCACGTCGACCCGGGCCCCGGGGTAGGAGTTCTCCCACCAGGTCCCGCCCACCCCGGCGTTCTTCTCCACGATGGTGAAGGGGATCCCCGCCTCCTGCAGCCGGACGCCGGCCAACAGGCCCGACTGGCCGCAGCCGATGACCACCACCGGGAAGGCCGCCCGGTCGGCCGCCGCACCGGCCGGTTCGACCCGTCGGGCGTCCCGGCCGTCGAGCTCCATCTCCTCCATCACCAGGGGCACGTACTCCTCGGGCACGTCCTCGCACACCAGCCACGTCATCATCTCGTGGAGCAGCTCGGGGGAGATCGGCTCGGGTTCGGGGCAACCCCGGGCGCGGTAGTCGCGGATCACCTCGAGGGCGAGGGCCCGGGCCTCGTCCTTGTCCTCCTCGGTCATGTAGCCCTGGACCTCGTTGAGGAAGAGGCCGGCGGGTCGCAGCCGTCCCCGGATGATGCCCGGGTCGCCGGACATGTGGACGAGGGACAGCAGGAGGGCCGGTACCGATACGTCGAGGAGCGCCTCGGCGATCTCCTCGTCCGGCGTGTCGAACGGCTCGCCTGCGTGCGGATTGCGCATGTCGTGACCCCTCCCGCGCCGGACCCGGACGGCGGGGTCCGACCCCGCGGCGCGGTGTGACACAGTAGCCAACGACCCGGTCCGACCCCGGCCCGGCGGAAGGGGGACCGTGCGACACGTGACGATCGAGGGGCCCGGACGGGTGGTGGTGGCGGAGGCCCCGGACCCCGTCCCACCCGGTCCGGGCGGAGCCGTGGTGTCGGTGGACGCCACGGCCATCTGCGGGTCGGACATGCACTTCTACGACGGTGACCTGGACCTCGGCATGGCCGTGCCGGTGGGCCACGAGTTCCTCGGGACCGTCCTCGAGGTGGGACCCGACGTCCGCACCATCCGGCCGGGTGACCGGGTGCTGACCGCGTCGGTGGCCGGCTGCGGGGCGTGCGAGGGGTGTGCCACCGGTGATCCGGTGCGCTGCGTGGAGGGTCCGAAGGTGTTCGGGTCGGGGATGCTGCCCGCCGGGCAGGCGACGGCCGTGGCGGTGCCGGCCGCCGACTTCCAGATGCTCCGCATCCCCGAGGGGATGGACGACGAGGCCGCGCTCCTGTTGACCGACAACCTGTCCACCGGGTGGGCGGGGGCCCAGCGGGCGGAGGTCCCGCCGGGAGGCACGGTGGCGGTCCTCGGACTCGGCGCCGTCGGACTCTGCGCGGTGCGGTCGGCCCTGGTCCTGGGGGCGGCGCGCGTCCTGGCGGTCGATCCCGTCGAGGGGCGCCGGGCCCGGGCCGTGGCGTCGGGGGCCGAGGCCGTCGAGGGTCCGACGGTCGAGGCGCTGCTCGACGCGACCGGTGGCATCGGACCAGACGCGGTGATCGACGCCGTGGCCAAGGACGCGACACTGGACGCCGCCCTGGCCGCGGTGCGCCCGGGGGGCACGGTGTCCGTCGTCGGGGTGCACGATCTCGAGCCGTATCCACTGGCGGCGCTCACCACCCTCTTCCGCAGTGTGACCCTGCGCATGACGACCGCGCCGGTGCACCGGACGTGGCGCGAGCTCGTACCCCTGGTCCGGGCCGGTCGGTTGGACACCGCGGGGATCTTCACCCACGAGTTCGCCCTCGACGACGCCGCGGCCGCCTATGCCGCGGTCGCCGAGCGCGGACCGGACTGCATCAAGGTCCTGCTGCGGCCCTGAGGGTGGGTCCCCGGTCGGCTCCCCCGGGAGCGCCACCGGGCCGGGGGTGACAACGGGGCCCAGTCCCGCCGGGCGGACCTCGGTAGCCTCGGGGCATGCGAGGGACCGCCGCGCATCACGACCTCAACCGGATCTGGTTGTTCTCGGGCTGCTCGAAGACCGAGCTGCGCAAGATCCAACGGCTCCTCGAGGAGGTGACCGTTCCCTCCGGCACCCTCCTCGTCCAGGAGGGGGAGGAGGGCTACCTGTTCTTCGTGGTGGTGTCCGGAACGGCCGCGGTCGCCCGCCGGCGCCGGACCATCGCGACGCTCGGGCCCGGTGACTTCTTCGGCGAACTCTCCTTGATCGACAGGGCCCCCAGATCGGCCTCGGTGACCTGCACCACGGACATGTCCATGCTGGTGATCCGCCAGCGTGACTTCCAGACGATCCTCAAGTCGTCACCGCGGATCACCCGCAAGCTCCTGGCGTCGATGAGCCGCCGGCTGCGGGACGACAACGCGTTGCTCTACTCCTGAGCGGGCCCGTCCCCGACGACCGGTGCCGACCGTCAACGGTGCGCGACGCGCCAGACCAGGCGCAGGCCCGTCCAGGTGTCGTCGACGGCGCAGACCTTGTTGTCCACCAGCCCGCGTTCGAGGGCCAGCGCGCGGACGGCGTGGTCGGTGAGGTCGGTCGCCACGCCCGACGACCGCTTGGGCCAGGCGATCCACAGACCGCCGGCCGGCCGCACCATCGTCGCCAGGGCGTCCAACCGCCGGGCGAGACGGGCCGACCGGGTCTCGAAGTGGACGACCACGTCGGCCCGGCCGGCGGCGCGACGTCGGACGGTGACTCCCGGGGGGAGGTCGAGCGCCAGGTCGGCCGGCGCCTGGAGCAGGGCGACGACGTCTCCGGGTCGGATGCCCAGCTTGGTGGCCAGCGGCCTGCCTCCTCCCGGGTCCGCCATGGGCGGTCAGCCCGCCGAGCCCCCGGCCACCTCGTAGGACCACAGCTCGGACGCCACCGACACGGGTCCGCCGTGGGGGGCGGGGCGGTCGGCGCCGGCGTGCCCGTGGGCGAACGCGGGGGATGCCACCCAGGCGTCGAACGACGCCTGGTCGCGCCAGCGGGTGACGACGAGCCACTGGTTGCGCCCGTCGGTCGGCTGGAGGAGCTCGAAGCCCTCGAATCCCTCCTGGCCGTCGACGGCGCCGGCCCGGGCGGCGAAGCGCTTCGCCAGTTCGTCGCCGGCCTCCTCGGGCACGGTGATGGCGTTGATCTTGATGAGGGTCATGGACCCATCTGACCACAGCCACGGCGGCTCCGTCGGGCGGCCCGTCGCTCCGGACCTCCTCCCACCAGGGGCTGTTCACACGCCGTTCATCCGGCCGGATGCATGAACCGCATGACCCGCGGTCGACGGTACGATGAGCGGACCAGAGAGAGGAGGTGGTCCAACTGAGCAGTCAACGATTCGGGACCCTGGAGGTGGCTGGCCGCTGAGGCGGCTCGCTGTACCACCTGGCGAATCCCAGCCAGACACCCACCGGGCGACCTAGCCGGACCGTGGTCCCATCCGGCGCCTCACGGGCCTACCGGTGTCTCACACAGCAACGCACGACCCGAAGGGCGCCTCTCCGGAGGCGCCCTTCGGCATGTCCGCCGTCAGGGCCGCATGGTGGTCTCGTCGATGTCGAGGGCGGCCCGCACGTCAGCGGCCACGGGCTGGGTCACCCGGCGCCGCGCCACCATGCGGTCGAGTTCGTCCCGTTCGAACTCGATGACGAGGTGGCGGAGCTCGACCTCGGCATCGAAGGAACGCGTCCCGCCCCCCTGGGGGGCGTCACTGTCGTCGGCACCGTCGTCGCCCAGCAGTTCGAGCCGGCGGTCGATCTGCGCCAGCAGTGCCTCGTACCCGGTGCGTACCCGTTCGGTCACGTCGTCGGGCGTGCCCCGGGCCCCGGCCAGATCGTCGATCCGCTCGAGGGCGAGCACGGCCAGGCGTCGCCGGGCCTCGGTGGCCAGCACCGCGTCCCGCTCGCCCTTGGAGACCAGTCCGAGGCGGCGGATGAGCGTCGGGAGGGTGAGTCCCTGACCCACCAGCGTGGCCACGATGACGGCGAAGGTGAGGAACAGCACCAGGTCCCGTTCGGCGAACGAGGTGGGGAGGGCGAGGGCGGCCGCCAGGCTGATGGCCCCCCGCATGCCGGACCAGCCGACCACCGTGGTCTCCCGCCAGGTCGCCGGGGTGCCCTGGTTGGTGCTGAACAGGTGCCGACCCCCGGGCAGGGCCGTGACCCCGAACATCCAGGCCATCCGCAGCACGATGACCGTCCCGACCACCGCCAGCGACTCGGCGACCAGCGAGCCCGAGGTCCGGGCCGTCAATGCCTCGAGGACCGGGCGCAGCTCGAGGCCGACCAACAGGAACGAGAGCCCGGTCAACAAGAAGACGACGAGCTCCCAGATCTGGCGCTGCTGCAGGCGGGCCGCCGCGGTGAGCGCCCGCCGACCGTAGCGACCGAAGTAGAGCCCGGTGGCCACCACGGCGAGCACGCCCGACGCGTCGAGCTTGTCCGCCGGGAGATAGGCGGCGAAGGGCAGGATCAGGAGCATGGTGTTCTCGATGACCGGGGTCTCCACCCGGCGCAGCAGTCGGGTGCCGGCCCATCCGACGGCCAGTCCGATCCCCACCCCCACGACCACGGCGAAGAGGAAGCGGGCGGTGACGTCGAGGACGGTGAACGAGGTGGCCACCGACGCCACGGCCACCTGGTAGGCGGTCAGCGCGGTGGCGTCGTTCATGAGGCCCTCGCCCCCGAGGATGGTGACGAGGCGCCGGGGCAGGCCGAGCTTGCCGGCGATCTGGGTGGCCGCCACCGAGTCCGGCGGCGACACGATGGCGCCGAGGGCGAACGCCTCGCCCCAGCTCGACTGGGGCACGAGGAGGTGGAACACGACGGCCACCGCCGTCATGGTGGCCAGCACCAGGCCCACGGCCAAGAGGAGGATCGGCCGCCAGTGCGTCGACAGCTCGCGCGCCGACGTGTCGAGCGAGGCGTCGTAGATCAGGGGCGGCAGGAACACCAACAGGATGAGGTCCGGCTCGAGGGAGACGCGATGGGCGACGGGCAGCACGGCCACCACCAGGCCGGCCATGACCAACAGGATCGGGTAGGCGATGCGCAGGCGGTCGGCGACGGTGGCGACCGCCACCACGGCGATCAGCAGCCCGAGGATCTCGGCGATGGTCATGACGGCCGGGGGCGCCCCGTCCGTCCGGCCCGGCCCGTCACGACCAGGGGCCGAGCACCGGCAGGTCGTCCCTCGTCAGCCGGCCGTAGAGCCAGGCGAGCTCGTCCCGCTCGTCGATCGACCCGGGCTCGGGCAGGCGGGCCCCGTCGGGCAGGCGGACCGCGGCGCCGGCCCGCATCTCGGGCAGCCGGGCCTCGACGAAGTCGTCGGGCCAGTCCCGGTGGGTGGGCCCGCAGCCGAGGTCGACGAGATGGACCTCGACCTCGATGCGGCGCCGGCCGGGTAACTCGCTCAGGGGACGCTCCCGGCCGGAGCCGTCCCGGGTGACGTTCGCCCAGGCGCCGTCGGGCACGTCGGACCACACGTCCGAGAGGCGCGTCGACGACTCCACGAGATCGTCTCGCACGGCGGCGGCCGGGCGGCGCGCCCCTGACTCGATCTCCCCCTCGCGCTGGGCGGGCCCGCCCGGGTACTGGTCGACCACGACCCCGTCGATGGAGGCACGGGTGCGCCGGACGTGGCTGTCGGCGTTGCGGGCCAGGTGGGTCACCAGGTGGCCGACGGTCCAACCGGGCAGGAGGGACGGCCCGGCGACGGTACCGTCGTCGAGGGTCTCGACTACGGCGATCAGGCGCTGCTCGGCATCCCGTTCGGCCGCCAGCTCCTCGGTGGGTGCAACAGGGGACGTCGCCATCCCCGACAACCTACCGGCCGCGTCACCAGCCGTCGCTGCCCGGGACCCCCTTGAACGGACCGGTCACCGTATCGGTCACCCAGCCGCCGTAGAAGCCGCCGGCTTGCGGCTCGACCCGCTCGCCGTCGACGAAGCACCCGTCCATCGGCCCGGCGTAGAAGGCCACGAACCCGGCGATGGGGGCGAAGCCCGGGGTCGGGTGGTCGTAGCCCCACGCCGCGTCCCGCGCCGTCCGGTCGACGGCGGTCACGTCGAAGTAGTGGGCCTCACCCTTCCATTCGCACCACGATCCCCGCCCGGTGCGGGTCAGGACCCCCTCGGCGATGTCGTCCGGGGGCAGGTAGTAGTTCGGAGGGTGGCTCGTCTCGAGTACGCGGTACGCCCCGGTGGTGTCGGCGATGGTGACCCCGCCGAACTCGATCCGGATGTGGGCCGCCACCGGTTCGAGGCGGGGTGGTCGTGGGTAGTCCCATACGGACTCCCGTCCGGGCACCCGTTCCACGTCGCGGGGCCCGGGCGGTCGTAGGAATCGCATGGCTCCAGCATGCCGTGGGGGTGGCCACCACCGAGCGCCCGGTACCGAGGAGCCCCCGGCCCGGGCCCGGCGTCCGGAGGGGTCAGCCGTCCCCGAGGACGGTCGGCTCGACGCCGTCCCACAGCCCGACGGGGGCCTTGCCGACCGGATAGTGCCCGGGCTGGCGCCCGGAGCCCATCTTCTCGATCCGGGCCTTCATGCCCGGGCTGAGCACGTCGGCCTGGATCATCTCGATGTAGGCGGACGTGGCGTTGCCCACGTCGAAGAAGTCGCGCTGCCAGCTCCACTGGAAGTTGCCGGCGTACCGGAACCAGCTGCCCCCGAGGCCGGCGATCTCGTAGTGGCTGCCGTCGGGCCGGGTGGCGTCGGCCACCTGCCTCCACAGACCGAGGACCTCACCCTGCCGGTCGTCGATGAGGATGCGCATGTAGGGGTACGTCCAGCCCCCCAGGCCCTCCATCTCCAGGCCGACGGCGTACTCGCGGATCTGGTCGCGTCCGACGGCCATGAACTCGTCGTTCGGGCCGACGTTCCACCCGTAGGTGGCGTCCTCGGTGTACATGTCGGCGAGCGGCAGCCAGTTCAGCTGCTCCTCGCACCGCTGGTTGAGGGACAGCCAGCGCTGCATCATCTCTTCGAGCTCACTGCGGGGGTACGACGGCACGGGTGACTCCTTGTGGGTGGTGATGGTGGACAGGGGTGGGTGCGAGGGGGTCCGGCGCGACGGCCTCAGTCGTCCTCGAGGGACAGTGCGTGGGTGGGACAGAAGCGCACGGCCTCCTCGAGCTCGGCCCGCCGGTCGGCGGGGGGCGACGGGTCGAGCACCACCACCTGGTGGTCCTTGCCGACCTCGAAGATCTCCGGGGCCTCGGACTCGCAGACGCCGTGGCCCTGACAGAGGTCGCGGTCGACGACGACGCGCATCAGGCACCGGCCCCGGTGCTGCGGGCCACCGCCCGGCGGCGGTAGCGGACGACGCACGGCTGCTGGAGCTGCACCACCATCTTGGAGTGGTCGTTCCGGTACGTCTCGGGGGGTTGGGCCGGCTCGAACTCCCAGTCGAGCAGCAGGACGCTGAAGATGGCCTTCAGCTGCATCATGGCGAACGCCTGGCCGACGCAGCGGTGGCGACCGGCGCCGAAGGGGATCCACGTCCACGGGTTCTGGCGGTCCTCCTCGCGGGGGTCGAGGTAGCGGTCCGGCAGGAAGCGGTCGGGGTCGGGGAAGTCCTCGGGGATGCGGTTCGAGACGGCGGGGCTCGCCCCTACCATCTGACCCTCGTGGATGGCGTAGCCCTCGACCTCGAGCTCCTCCTTGGCCACCCGCAGCAGCAGGATCAGCGGCGGGTGGAGCCGGAGCGCCTCCTTGATCGAGGACTCGAGGAGGGGCATCGAGCGGAGGGCCTGGTAGCTGACCTCGGCCCCGTCCTCGTACAGCTCGGCCAGCTCGGCGTCGACCCGGGCCAGCACGTCGGGGTGGCGCAGCCACTCGATGAGCGTCCAGGCCGCGGTGCCCGACGTGGTGTGGTGCCCCGCGAACATCATCGAGATGAACATGCCCGTCACCTCGTCGGCCAGGAAGCGGTCGCTGCCGTCGGGGTTCTTGATCGACATCAGGACGTCGACGAGGTCGCGCTCGTCGTCGGCCGCCGGCGGGGCGTCCACCCGGCTCTCCATGATGGCCTGGATGAGCGACACGAGCTCGGCCCGGGCGGCGTCGCGCTTGTGGAAGCTCTCGATGTCGGCATGGGGGTCGACGAAGGCGATGGCGTCGGTGCCCTGCTCCAGGTCGTGGAAGAGCGCGGCGAAGCGTCCATCGAGCTGCTCCCGGAAACGCTGGCCGACCAGGCAGGCCGACGAGGTGTAGATGAAGAGCTCGGCGAACCACTCGAGCATGTCGATCTCGCCCTCGTCGTCCCAGGCGCCGACCATGCGCTCGACCTCGGCGGCGATGGTGGCGGCGTGGCCCCGCATGAACTTGTCGCGCAGGGCCTGGTTGTGCAGCATCTCCCGGCGGCGTTCGGGCGAGGCGTCGAACACCACGCCCTCCCCGAAGACGGGGGCCATGAACGGGTAGGCCTCGGCCTGGTCGAGGACCTCCTCGGGGGAGCGGAAGAAGAACTCGTTCGCCTCGGCCCCGCTGAGCAGCACGACGTCGCGGCCGGCGAGGCGGAACACACCCACGTCGCCGCATTCGGCCCGGACCCGCTCCATGAGGCCGATCGGGTCGACCCGGAGCTCTTCCAGGTGGCCGGTGTCCCCTTCCCCTCCCGACACCCGGGAGGGTTCACGTATTCCTGTGTCGACAGCCATCACTGGCCTCCTTCGTCGGTCGGCGCCAACGGCGCCTCGGGCTGCAATTCGATGACGGTGGCATGGACGCCACGGGGCAGGCCGACCACGGCGCAGACGGCCTGGGCCACGCCGTCGGGGCGCATGAAGTTGGCGTGGCGGGCGAAGCCCCACGCCGCCCACTCCTCGATGATCTCGCCCGTCACCACCGGATCCCAGTCCAGGCCCATCGCGGTCATCGTCGGGCCGGGGCGCAGGATCGTCGCCCGGACGCCCGTGCCCTCGAGTTCCATCTGGAGCGAGTGGACGTACCCCTCGAGTCCCCATTTGGAGGTCACGTAGGCGGCCATGGAAGGCCGAGGCCGCTCGGCCACGTCGGAGGTGACGAACACGACGTCGCCCCGGCGCCGGGCCACCATCGCCGGCAGGAGCGCCCGCACGAGGCGGTGGGTGCCGGAGATGTTCACGGCCAGGACGTCGTCGAGGGCGTCGGGTCCGGTGTCGAGGACGGCCCCCGCCACGTTGAGGGCGGCATTGGAGACGACGAGCTCCACCTGGCCCAACGTGTCGACGGCGGCGGTGGCGAAGCGCTCGACGGAGTCGCCGTCGGCCAGGTCCAGGTGGATGGCGGCGGCCTCACCGCCGGCCTGGCGGATGGTCGCCGCGACGTTCTCGCACTCGGACACCCGCCTTGCCCCGAGGACCACGGGGTGGCCGAGCGCCGCCAGCGCGATGGCGGTGGCCCGTCCGATGCCCGACGACGCGCCGGTCACCACGGCCGGGCGCCGGTCGGGATGGGGGGGAACTTTGCCATCAGCCCGCCGTCCCGTTCATCTCCGGGTCACCGTCGTCGGGAGGCCGGACAGGCCCCGCACGTTGATCGAATGGACGCGCTCGACGCCGGCCGGGTCCACGTCGTAGGTGGCCACGCGGGACACCAGTTCCCCGAGCGCGATCCGGGCCTCGAGGCGGGCCAGCGGCGCGCCCATGCAGAAGTGGCGACCGCTGCCGAAGCTGACCAGGGCCTTGGTGTCACGGTCGAGGTCGTAGCGGTCCGGCTCGGGGAAGACGCGTTCGTCGCGGTTGGCCGAGCCGACCAACAAGAGGACCCGCTCGCCCTCGGCGACGGTCGTCCCGTGGAGGTGTACGGGTTGGCGGGTGACCCGCAGCAGCATCTGGCTCGACGTGTCGTACCGCAGGGTCTCCTCGACCCAGTCCGGCACCCGGGTCGGGTCGGCGAACGGCTTGGCCCGCTCGTCGGGGTGGCGCCATCCCCAGTACCAGGCGTTGCCCAGCAGCTTGGTGGTCGTCTCGTTGCCGGCCACCACCATGAGGAACAGGAAGGCCACGATCTCCTCGTCGGTGAGCCGGTCGCCGTCGATCTCGGCGTCGAGCAGGGCCGAGGTGAGGTCGTCCCGACGCGCCCGACGGCGCTCGTCCACCATCGCCTGGTAGTAGACGACGAGATCGAGGGCGGCGGCCATGCCCTCGGCCGGGACGTCGTGGACGCCGTCGTCGCGGTGGAGGACGAGATCGGCCAGGCGGCGAAGCTCGGCCCGGTCGGCGACGGGGACGCCGACGAGCTCCGAGATCACGTCCATCGGCACCTTGCCGGCGAAGTCCGCGATGAAGTCGAACGAACCGGCCTCGATGGCAGGTTCGAGGTGCTGGAGGGTGATCTCGCGGATCCGCTCCTCCATGGCGTTCACCTTGGTGGGCGTGAACCCCTTGCCGACCAGCGAGCGCATGCGGGTGTGCCGGGGTGGGTCGAGCGCCAGGAACGACATCGTGCGGTGGGCGTCGGGCCCGAACGCCGAGGGGTCGAGGGAGACGCCGTAGGCATTGGAGAACGCGTCGACGTTGCGGAACGCGCCGATCACGTCCTCGTGGCGCGAGAGCGCCCAGAAGTCGAACTCGTCGGACCGGTAGACCGGGGCCTCGGACCGCAGCCGGGCGTAGGTCGGGTACGGATCCTCGTGCATCCCGTACGCGTACGGGTTGTAGACGACGGGCTCGTCGACACCGGTCACGGTCATGGTGCGCCTCCGTCGATCCTCGTGAGCAGGGCGGCCGCCTCGGCCACGAAGGCCGGGACGTCGAGGAACGACATGTGGCCGATGCCGGCGGTCAGCAGCGCTCCGGAGTAGGCGGCCTCGAGGACGCGCACGACCCGGGGGTCGACGTCGGGGCCGAGGGCCGCCGTCAGGCGCCGGTGGGTGACGGCGCCGATGCGGTCGCGCAGGTGGCCGACATCGGGGTGGAGGCTGATGAGGGCGATCGTGCAGGCGTCGATGAGGGCGGGGCTGCTGGCGGCGAAGGGAATCATGTCCCAGACGGCCGCCTCGACCCGTTCGGCCACCGGTACGTCGGGGTCGGTCTCCACCGGGGGCAGGTTCTCGGTGCGCCGCCACAGCACCTCGGCGAGCAGGTGGTCCTTGGAGCTGAAGTACGTGTAGGCGGTGGCCGGAGCCACCCCGGCCCGCCGGGCCACGCCCCGCACCGTCAGCCGGGCGTAGCCGACCTCCTCGGTCTCGTCCTCGGCCGCCTGGACGAGGGTGGCCACCACTTCGGCCTGGCGGGAGCTGAGCCGACGCCGGGTGGCCTCGAAGTCGAGGACCCGCGGCGTTCCGTCGGGCGCGGCCGCCGACGCGGTCACCGGAACCCCCGGCCGCCGGGGCCGGCCCGCTCGCCACCACTGGTGTCGGTCATGTGTCCATACTATAGTCCAGACACGTGTCCAGCAATGGGGGAGGGTCATGACGACAGCAGAGGATGCGGCACCCGGAACGGTCCGGGACCTCCCCACCGTCGGTGTCGTCGGGCTCGGGGCCATCGGCGACGGGGTGGCGACGAGCCTGCAGGTGGCGGGGTTCCCCCTGGTCGTGGCCGACGTCCGGGACGAGGCCACGGCTCGTCACGCCGACCATGCCGCGGTCGCCACGTCGCCCGCCGACCTCGCCCGGGCGGCCGAGGTGGTGATCGTCGCGGTGGTGGACGACGCCCAGGTGCACGCCGTCCTGTCGGGGCGGGACGGGGCCCTGGTCGCCGGCGCCCCGGGCACCACGTTCGTGGTCGTGAGCACCATCACCCCCGAGTGCGTGCGGTCCATCGGTGACGAGGCCCGGTCCGCCGGGGTGGAGCTCGTCGACTGCGGGGTGAGCGGGGGACCGTCGGCCGCGGCCAGCGGCGAGCTCATCTGCATGGTGGGAGGCGACGAGGAGGTGATCGCCCGGCTGCGGCCGGTGTTCGACGCCTTCGGCTCGCTGACCGTCCGGATGGGACCGTTCGGAACCGGCCTGGCCGCCAAGTTGGCCCGCAACCTGGTCCAGTACGCCAGCTGGCTGGCCGCCTACGAGGCCCAGGTGCTGGCCGAGGCCGCGGGCATCGACCTGGCGAAGCTGGCCCAGGTGATCCGGGCCAGCGACGCCAAGATCGGCGGCGCCGCCACCCTCATGTTCCGGTCCACGGTGGCGCCTTTCACCGAGGCCGACGACGCCGGGCTGATCGGGGCGATGCGCAACGGCGCCGATCTCGCGCACAAGGACCTCCTGGCGGCGCTGGCCATGGGGGACGAGCTGGGGGTGGACCTGCCCCTGGCCGCCATGACCGAGGCCCGGGCCGACGACGTGTTCGGACTGGGCGCGATGAAGGAGGACCGATGAGCGACGTGACGACGACGGGGGGCGAGGAGCGCCTGCTCGTCGATGGCGAGCTGCGACCGGCCCGGTCGGGACGGGTCTTCGAGACGGTGAACCCGGCGACGGGCGAGGTGCTGGGGGTGGCGGCCGACGCCGGTCCCGAGGACATGGAGGACGCCATCGGCGCCGCCCGACGGGCCTTCGACACCACGGACTGGTCGACCGACCTCGAACTCCGGGTGCGGTGCCTGCGCCAGCTCCGCCAGGCCTTCGAACGTCATGGCGACGCGATCCGGGCCATGACCATCGCGGAGACGGGCTCGCCCCTGTTCATGACGCACACCGCGCAGCTCGACGCCCCGGTGGAGTCGCTCGGCTGGGTCGCCGACCTGGCCGAGGGGTACCAGTGGGAGACCGATCTCGGTGTCGCGGAGCCGATGGGGATCCCCTCGCGCCGGTGGGTCCGCCGCGAGGCCACGGGGGTCGTCGGGGCCATCACCCCCTGGAACGTCCCGCACCAGATCAACCTGGCCAAGCTCGGCCCGGCCCTGGCCGCCGGCAACACGGTCGTCCTGAAGCCGGCTCCGGACACGCCGTGGTGCGCCACCGTGCTGGGCCGGCTCGTCGCCGAGGAGACGGACATCCCGGCCGGCGTGGTCAACATCGTCCCCTCCGCCGACCACGCCCTCGGGGCGCTCCTCTCCACCGACCGGCGGGTCGACCAGGTGAGCTTCACCGGGTCGACGGCCACCGGCCGGAAGGTGATGGCCTCGGCGGCGGACAGCGTCAAGAAGGTCTTCCTCGAGCTGGGTGGCAAGTCGGCCTTCGTGGTCCTCGACGACGCCGACCTGCGGGGCGCGTGCGCCACGGCCGCCTTCACCGTCTGCACCCACGCCGGTCAGGGGTGCGCCATCACCACCCGCCTCCTCGTCCCCCGGGCGTTGTTCGACGATGCCGTCGTCTCGATGACCAAGGTCATGGGCCGCCTGGCGGCGGGAGACCCGACCGACCCCGGTACCATCTGCGGCCCGCTCATCAGCGCCCGCCAGCGGGACCGCGTGGAGGGTTACCTGCGGCTCGCCGTCGAGGAAGGTGGCTCGTTCGCCCTCGGGGGTGGGCGGCCCGAGGGCCTGGGCGACGGCTTCTTCGTGGAGCCCACGCTCATCGTCGGCCTCGGCAACGATGCCCGGGTGGCCCAGGAGGAGATCTTCGGACCGGTCATGGTGGTGATCCCCCACGACGGCGACGACGACGCGGTGGCCCTCGCCAACGACTCCAGCTACGGGCTGTCGGGGTCGGTGTGGTCGGCGGACCGGGACCGGGCGGTGGCCGTGGCCAACCGGATCCGCACCGGCACCATCGGCATCAACGGCGGACTCTGGTTCAGTCCGGACGTCCCGTTCGGTGGGTACCGCCAGTCCGGCGTCGGCCGCGAGTCGGGTGTGGCCGGATTCGAGGAGTACCTGGAGACCAAGTCGCTGGCGGAGCCGGCGTGACCGACGACGCGCCACGATGACCGACGACACGAGGAGTCCTGACATGACCGACACGGCGGGGGCGACCCCCACCACCACCTTCGACTTCCACGGCCGGGTGGCCATCGTGACCGGCTCGGCCGGCGGGATCGGGCAGGCCTACGCCGAGGCGCTGGCCGGCGCCGGTGCCTCGGTCGTGGTCGCCGACATCGACGTCGACAAGGCCGGGACCGTGGCCGAGGGGATCCGCGCCTCGGGCGGGTCCGCCATCGCCGTGCCTGTGGACGTGGCCGATCCCGCCTCGGCGGCGGCCATGGCCCAGGCCGCCGTCGACGCCTTCGGGGGCGTCGACTACCTGGTGAACAACGCCGCCATCTTCGGGACGATGAAGCTCGACCTGCTGGTGACCGTCGACTGGGACTACCTCAACCGGTTCCTGTCGGTGAACCTGCTCGGAGCGCTCAACTGCGTGCGGGCCTGCTGGCCGCACATGAAGGAGCGGGGGGGCGGTGCGGTGGTCAACCAGTCGTCGACCGCCGCCTACCTGTACGCCGGCTTCTACGGGCTGGCCAAGGCGGGGGTGAACTCGCTCACCCAACAGCTCGCCCACGAACTCGGTGGCGACCGCATCCGCACCAACGCCATCGCCCCCGGCCCGATCGACACCGAGGCCTCGCGGAACGTCGTGCCCGACGTCTTCCTGCAGCCCATCGTGGCCGGACTGGCCCTCAAGCGCATGGGACAGCCCGACGACCTCGTCGGCATGTGCCTCTTCCTCCTGTCCGACGAGGCGTCCTGGATCACCGGCCACGTCTTCAACGTCGACGGGGGCCAGGTGGTCCGCCCGTGATCCCGCCGTCATCGGGCGACGACGACCACCGGATCGAGCTGGAATTCCTCGACCACGTGCTGGTGCTGGCCTTCGACCGGCCGGCGGCCCGCAACGCCTTCGACTCGGCCATGTACCGGTCGGTGGCGGGCGCCCTGTCGGGCGCGCTCGGGGACGACGACGTCCACGCGGTGGTCCTGACCGGGCGGGGCAAGGCGTTCACCTCCGGCCAGGACCTCCGGGAGATGGCGGCCATCGCCACGGGCGAGGCCGGACCCGAGGCCGGAACCGGGTTCCAGGACCTGCTCGACGTCCTGCAGCGGTTCGACAAGCCCCTGCTGGCCGCCGTGCACGGCGTGGGGATGGGGCTGGGCTGTTCGATCCTCGGCCATGTCGACCTGGTGCTCATGGACGAGTCGGCCCGCCTGCGGGCCCCCTTCGCGGAGATGGGCGTCCCGCCCGAGGCGGCCAGCAGCGTGCTGTTCCCGATGCGGATGGGTTGGCAACAGGCCGCCCGGGTCCTGCTCGCCTCCGAGTGGGTCACGGCCGACGAGGCCGTGGCCTCGGGACTCGCCCTCCGCACCTGCCCGGACGGCACCGTGCTCGACCGGACGCTGGCCCTCGCCCGGACGATCGCCTCGTTCCCGCCGCACGCCACCCGGCAGATCAAGCGGCTGATGCTCGCCGGCCGGGGCTCCGCCGTCGGTGACGCCCGACGGCGTGAGGAGGCGGCCTTCGCCGCCCTGTTCGCCGATCCCGACACCAACCCCGGGGCGAACCTGACCGCCGGACTGGGGGGCTGACCCCGATGCGGATCGGTGTCACCTGCTTCCTGACCGACCGGGACATGGACCCGGCCGATCTGGCCCGGGCCGCCGAAGAGCGGGGGTTCGCCTCGCTGTTCCTGCCCGAGCACACCCATCTTCCGGTGCGGGCCGACACCCCGCCCGGCCTCGTCGACGGCGTGTCGCTGGACGACTACAAGCGCAGCCTCGACCCGTTCGTGGCCCTGGCCACCGCGGCGGCCGTCACCTCCGAGCTCCGCCTCGGGACCGGGGTGTCGCTCGTCGCCCAGCACGACCCGATCGTCATGGCCAAGCAGGTGGCCACCCTCGACCACCTGAGCGGGGGACGCGTCGACCTCGGGATCGGCTTCGGCTGGAACCGGGCCGAGGCCGCCGACCACGGGGTCGCCTTCGCCGATCGTCGGGCCGTGGCCCGCGAGCACGTCCTGTGCATGCAGGCCCTGTGGCGCGACGACCCGGCCGAGTTCCACGGGGAGTACGTGGACATCGACCCGTGCTGGAGCGCGCCGAGTCCCATCCAGCGACCGGGCGTCCCCGTCCTGCTCGGCGGGGTGGCGTCACCCGGGAACTTCGCGGCCGTCGCCGAGTACGGCGACGGATGGCTCCCGGTCGGCGGATCGGGTCTCGGCGACGCCCTCCCGGCGCTCCGCGCGGCCTTCGAGGAGCGCGGGCGCGATCCGGACCTCGTCCGGGTGGTCCCCTTCGGCACCGTCCCGACCGTGGCCAAGCTCGAGTACTTCGCCGGCCTGGGCATCGACGAGGTCGTGCTGCGGGTGCCGTCCGGGCCCGCCCCCGAGATCCTGGCCGTCCTCGACGACCACGCCCCGTACGTCGAACGCTTCGGAGGGAACCATGACTGAGGGGACGCCGACCGGCGTGGTCCCGACCACCACCGACGACGCGGAGGCACCCCGCCGCCCGGGCCCGCCCGGTCGCCCCTGGAGCGGCGGCGGTCGCGAGGAGCTGGCCGCCGCCGTCCGCCGACTCGTCGAGCTCACCGTCACCTCCACGCCGGCGCGGGGTGCCCTGAAGGCGGCCGCGGCCCGGGTGGACGCCGTGTGCGACGAGTTGTCGGCGGCCGTGCCCGACGACGGACCCGAGCCGGTCGGGCGACACGTCGAGATGCCCGGCGGGTCGGACGGGACCCCGGACCTCGTGGCGTCGATGCCGTTCGACATGGTGATCGGAACGTGCAACCCCGTGGCACCGCCGATCGAGATCTGGTTGGATCCCCCGGGGGCGTCGGGAAGGACCGTGTTCACGCCGCAGTACGAAGGGGCGCCCGGCTGCGTCCACGGTGCCGCCATCGCCGCCGCCTTCGACATCGTCCTGACCGCGGCCAACGTCGCGGCCGGGGCCGCGGGGCCGACCGTCGAGCTGAAGATCCGCTACCGGCGACCCACCATCATCGGGATCGAGTCGACCTTCGAGTCGTGGGTCACCGAGGTCACCGACCGCCGCACCTTCAGCACGGGCCACCTCCTCCAGGACGGGGTGGTGACCGTCGAGGCGACCGGAGAGTTCGTCAACCTGTCCCGCGAACGCATCAACGCCATGCACCGGGACCGGGAGGCGCGGGGCCGATGAGCCGGATGCCGGGCACGGCACCCCGGAGTTCTCTAGAGTCTGCATCGTCGCACCGTGCCAGGGGGGACAGGTCATCGATCTGCCGGGCATCGACCACAAGGGGGAGACAGCCATGACGCACACCGTCCGCCAGGGTGGGAGGCCCGGTCCACGTCGGAGCGGGAGGGCCGCGGTGGCCCTGTCGACCCTCGTGATCGCCGTGGCGCTCGCCGCCTGCTCGTCCACCGAGTCCTCCTCCTCCACCACCACCACCACCACCCCGTCGGGCACCACGTCGGGCAGCTCGTCGTCCACCCAGGGCATCCCGTCCTCGGCCTTCAGCGACACGACCGGCCTCACGTCGTCGTCGGTCAGCGTGGGCAACGTGTCGACACTGGCCTTCGGACTGTTCAAGGGGGCGGACGTGGGGACGGAGGCCTGGGCCGACTACGTGAACTCGACCGGTGGGATCAACGGCCGCAAGCTCGTCGTCGACACCTACGACGACGGCTACCAGGGCGCCCCGAACAAGCAGGCCACCCAGGAGGTCGTCCAGAAGGACTTCGCGGCGGTCGGGGGGTTCTCCCTCGAGGACAGCTACGGCGGGTCGGTGCTGGCGGCCAATCCCGGGGTCCCCAACGTGACGGTCAACCTGGACCAGGCGACGGGTGACCTGCCCAACAGCTTCAGCCCCGACCCGGCGGCCGTCGGTTGGCCGACCGGACCCCTCCTGTACTTCAAGCAGAAGTTCCCCCAGGACGTGCAGCACGCCGGCGCGCTGGTGGCCGATCAGCCGTCGGCCATCACCAAGTGGAACGGCGAGAAGGCGGCGATGGAGTCCCTCGGGTACAAGGTCCCCTACGACCAGCAGTTCGACATCTCCCAGACCGACTTCACCCAGAACGTGGTGGCCATGCGCCAGGAGGGGATCAAGATCCTGTTCCTCGAGCAGATGCCCGAGAACTACGCCGCCGCGGTGGTCAAGGCCCTGAACCAGCAGGACTACCACCCCCAGGTGGTGTTCGGCGCCTCGACCTACTCCGAGCAGCTGGTGCCCGACTCCGGCGGAGCGTCCGCCGTCGACGGCGCCTACATGGAGATGGTGAACTCGCTGTTCCTGGGCGAGGACGAGAACGTGCTGCCGGCGGCCAAGACGTTCCAGACGTGGGTCCAAAAGGCCGACCCGGGGTTCCACCCCGATCTCTACACGCTGTTCGGCTGGCTCTCGGGCCAGCTGTTCACCCAGGCGCTCCAGGCGGCCGGCGCCCATCCCACCCGCGGCTCGGTGCTCGAACAGCTGAAGAAGATCACGGTGTTCAACGGCAACTACCTCATCGCCAGCTCGAACCCCGCCGCCAAGATCCCGGCGTACTGCTACGTGATCGCCCAGATCCACCACGGCGTCATCACCCGGGTCGACGACCCGCCGGTCAACGGCCCCCAGCACGGCTACCGCTGCGACGGCAGCTTCTACTACTACCCGCCGAAGTGACCGGCGCCGGGCCCCGGGGGTGAAGCCGGTCGGTCCACCGTAGGCTGGCCGACCATGTGTGGACGGATCTCCCTGTACTCGGACCCGGACTACTTGGCCCGGATCTTCGACGCCCAGTTGGGACCCGACGTCGACCCCGACGCCCGGCCGAGCTGGAACGTCGCGCCCGACGCGCACGATCCTGGCCGTCGCCGACGTACCCGACGACACCCCCACGGCCGGGGACCACCGGGGTGTCCACCGCGAGCTCGGCTGCTACCGGTGGGGGCTGGTGCCGTCCTGGGCGAAGGACCCCTCGACGGTCAAGCGGCACGTTCAACGCCCGGGCGGAGACCGTGGCCTCCAAGCCCTCGTTCCGGTCGGCGTTCACCGCCCGGCGCCTCGTCGTGGTGGCGGACGGCTTCTACGAGTGGTCGCCGGGTCCGGGCACGGCCAAGCAGCCGTACTACTTCACCCGGACCGACGGGAGACCGCTCGCCCTGGCCGGTCTGTGGGAGCTGTGGTGGGGCGGTCCCGGCCCGTCGTCGACCGTCGGGCGGGACGACCGGCTGCCGCTGCGTACCTGCACGGTCATCACCACCGCGGCCGGACCCGACATGGAGGGGGTCCACTCCCGCATGCCGGTCGTGCTCGAGCCCGAGGTGCTCGACGAGTGGCTCGACCCCGGGAACCGGGACATGCCCGGACTCGGGTCGCTGCTGGCCGCGTCGCCGGCGGGCACCCTGGTCCGTCGACGGGTGGGGACGTCGGTGGGCAACGTCCGCAACGACGGGCCCGAGCTGATCGAGACGCGCTGGCGGAGAGCTGACCCCCGCCACGGACGGGGCCGGACGCGCCGGGTCCCGCCGGAGGCGGGACCCGGGTGCTGCAGTTCCTGTGTCCCGGCGGGTCGCCGGGACGTCGATCAGGCGTCCGCCGACGCCTTGGCCGCCCGCTTCATGAGACGGGACTTGCGGTTGGCGGCCTGGTTCTTGTGGATGACGCCCTTGGCGGCGGCCTTGTCGATCCGCTTGATGGCCAGGCGGATCGCCTCCTCGGAGTGCTCGGCACCCTCGTCGATGGCGGCGACGGCCGACTTGGAGCGGGTGCGCAGCTCCGAACGGACGGACTTGTTGCGGGCCTGGCGCTTGACGGCCTGGCGGTTGCGCTTGATCTGGCTGCGGATGTTGGCCACTGGGTTCCTCGTTGTCTCGGTGCGTGGTCGCGGGCCACGGGAGCGGTGCGACGGGATGCTGTCCGGTCGACGCCCGACACCGTCGACAGGACGGACGGGGCGCCCGGTTCCGACGGGCCCGGAGGCCGCCGGAGCAGACAGTGCAGGATAGCAGGCGACCCGTGGGCCGGGCGAGCGGGACGGCACCGGACCCCGCCGTGGTGCCGGATCGACCGGTGGGGCGCCGGACGGGCGACTGGGGCTGGGCCGGGGTCGGCCTTGGGTACGCTGGGCCACCCGTGCTCCCCATCGACCGTATCCGCAACTTCTCCATCATCAGCCACGTCGACCACGGCAAGTCGACGCTGTCCGACCGCATCCTGGAGCTCACCGGGGCCGTCGACCCGCGCCAGATGCGCGCCCAGTACCTCGACTCGATGGACATCGAGCGGGAGCGGGGGATCACCATCAAGGCCCAGAACGTCCGGGTGCCGTGGGAGGGCCACACGCTCCACCTCATCGACACCCCGGGGCACGTCGACTTCGGCTACGAGGTCAGCCGCTCGTTGGCCGCCTGCGAGGGTGCGGTCCTGTTGGTCGACGCCTCCCAGGGGATCCAGGCCCAGACCCTGGCCAACTGCTACCAGGCCCTGGAGAACGACCTCGAGATCGTCGCCGTCCTGAACAAGATCGACCTGCCGGCCGCCGATCCGGAGCGCTGCGCGGCGGAGATCGAGAACGTGCTGGGCCTGGCCGCCGACGAGATCATGCACATCTCGGCCAAGACGGGCGAGGGTGTCCCGGCGCTGCTCGATGCCATCGTGGCCCGCATCCCGGCACCGACCGGCGACGCCGCCGCCCCCCTGCGGGCCCTGATCTTCGACTCGGCGTACGACCAGTACCGGGGGGTGGTGAGTTCGATCCGGGTCATGGACGGGACGCTGACCGCCCACGACCGTCTGCGCTTCATGCAGGCCGGCGCGAACCACGAGATCGAGGAGATCGGCGTCCGCACGCCCGGTCACCGTGCCGGTGGAGGAGCTCGGTCCGGGGGAGGTCGGGTACCTGATCGCCGGCATCAAGGACGTCGGTGGGGCCCGCTCGGGCGAGACCGTCACCACGGCCACCCATCCGGCCGACACCGCGCTCGACGGCTACCGGGACCCGAAGCCGATGGTCTTCTGCGGTCTGTTCCCGATCGACGGCGACGAGCTGCCCGACCTGCGCGACGCCCTCGAGAAGCTCCGGCTCAACGACGCCAGCTTCACGTACGAGCCGGAGTCGTCGACGGCCCTGGGCTTCGGCTTCCGGTGCGGGTTCCTCGGTCTCCTGCACATGGAGATCGTGCGCGAGCGCCTGGAGCGCGAGTTCGACCTCTCGCTCATCGCCACCGCCCCGTCCGTCGCCTACCGGGCGTACCTGACCAACGGCACCGAGGTGGCCGTCGACAATCCGAGCGACCTGCCCGACCCGGCCAGCCTCGACCACGTCGACGAGCCCATGCTGCGGGCGACCATCCTCACCCCGGCCGAGTACACCGGCACCATCATGGAACTGTGCCAGGGCAAGCGGGCCGAGATGCTGAAGATGGACTACCTCTCGCCCGAGCGGGTCGAGTTCGTCTACACGATCCCGCTGGCGGAGGTGGTGGTCAACTTCTTCGACCAGCTGAAGAGCCGGACCAAGGGCTACGCCAGTCTCGACTACGAGCCGAGCGGGTACGCCACCGCCGACCTCGTCAAGGTCGACCTGCTGATCAACCGGGTGCCGGTGGATGCCTTCTCCACCATCGTCCACAAGTCGCAGGCCGACTTCTACGGCCGGCGCATGACCGAGAAGCTCAAGGAGCTCATTCCCCGGCAGATGTTCGAGGTGCCCATCCAGGCGGCCATCGGCGGGCGAGTGCTGGCCCGCGAAACGGTCAAGGCCCGCCGCAAGGACGTACTGGCCAAATGCTACGGCGGTGACATCACCCGCAAGCGCAAGCTCCTGGAGAAGCAGAAGGAGGGGAAGAAGAAGATGAAGAACATCGGTCGCGTCGAAGTTCCCCAGGAGGCCTTCGTGTCCGCGCTCCGGCTCGACGACTGATCGCCGGGGTCAGCCGGCCCCGGCGACCTCGGCGATGCGTCGGGCGGACCGCTCCCAGGTGAACCGGGCGGCCTGGGCCAGTCCGGCCGTGGCCATGGCCGCCACCCGGTCGGGGTCGTCGGCCAGGGCCGCCAGCCGCGCGGCGAAGGCAGCGGTGTCCTCGGGGTCGACGTAGTCGGCGGCGTCGCCCCCGACCTCGGGCAGGCCGCCCCGGCGCGACGCCACCAGAGCCGTGCCGCAGGCCATGCCCTCGGCCGCCACCATGCCGAAGGGCTCGTCGAACACGGAGGGGACGCACAGGACCGACGCGGCCCGGTACCGGTCGGCCAGCTCGGCCTGGTCGACGAAGGGCACGAAGGTCACGTCCAGCCCCGACCCGGTGACCGTGCGCCGCAGCGACTGCTCGTAGTCGGTCAGTCGATCGGCGGCGTCGTAGGCACTGCTGCCGACGAGCGTGGCCCGCAAGGGCCGGGCGGTCAGCTCGCGGGCTGCGGCCATGGCCTCGAGCAGCAGGTGCGGGCCCTTGTGCGGGGCCATCTGCCCGACGAAGAGGAGCTCGAAGGGACCGTCATCCGACGGCGCCGCTGGCGGCCCCGCCGCCCGGGTGGAAGACCGACCCGTCGACGCCGTTCGTGACCACCACGGCCGAACCGGCCAGGGCCGGGACCCGTCCGACGAACTCGGAGCGCAGCGACCCGGAGACCAGGACGACCACGTCGGCGTCGGTCAGCGACCGGGTCAGTTCGCCGCGTCCGTAGCCGCGGGCCAACGGACTGTGCATGTACACGACGATGCGGGTGTCGGGGAGTGCGGCCCGCCAGGCCGGCACCGTGGCGGCCCCCCAGAGCCCGTCGTAGAGCAGCAGCAGGTCGGGACGCCACGCGGCGGCGGCCTCGATGGCCGGGAGGTACAGGTCACCGGAGAACCGTCGCCGTCGGCCGAGCCGACCGGACACGTCGTCGCGCAGGCGTTCGGAGCGGCTGAGCCACTCGCGGGGACAGTGGCGGGTGTAGTCGACGGCGAGGTTGTCGAGTCCGTCGAGATGGACGTCGCGGTTGTCGCTGACGACGACGCCGACGTCATGGCCGTCGGCCGTCTGGCACCGTCCGAGCGCCGCCACGACGCCCATCAACGTGTTGCCGCGGCGGGACAGCGGCAGAGGGACGTGGAGCACGCGCACCGTCGGAGGATGGTACCAGAGCAGGCCGAACGGCCATCGGCCGAAACCCGGGCGTCGGAGGCAGCCGGGGTACGCTGCGGGCAGCATGCGTCCCTCAGATCAGCCCCCGCTGTGACTGCCGCGGACGAGCAACCAGCCAACGCCAGCGGGCGGCAGTTCGCGCGGAACGCGGCGTCGTCGTACCTCAACCTGGTCATCGGGATCCTCCTCAGCCTCCTCCTGACGCGGGTCATCCTGCGTCACCTCGGCGCCGGCACCTACGGACTGTGGGTCGTCCTGATCTCGATCGTCGGCTACCTCGGACTGCTCGACACCGGCGTGTCGACCGCGGTGGTCCAGCGGGTCGCCCGGTTGTCGGCCGTCGGGGACAAGGAGGAGACGGCCGACGTCATCCGCACCGCCCTGGTGTTCTTCACCGCCACCGGGACGGTGGCGGTGCTCATCACCGTGGCCCTGGCCCCGTTCGTGGCGTCGTTCCTCCACCTGGGGGACGTCAGCGGGAGTGTGGCCGGCCGCACCCTCATCATCCTCGGGGTCATGACCGCCATGCGGTTCATCGGCTCGGTCCCGTCGGCCGTCCTCTTCGGGGCGGGACGGGGTGACCGCCAGTCCCAGATCGGCGGCCTCGGACTGATCCTCACCGAGGTGGCCCAGGTGCTGGTGGTCCTGGCCGGTGGGGGACTGGTCGGCCTGGCCCTCGTCACCGCCGGGGGCATGCTCTTCAGCCTCGTCGCCATGTCGGCCGTCGTCCGGCGGGCGACCGGGTCCACCGTGCACCAGGGCCGGTTCCGCCGGGACCTGCTGGTCGAACTGCTCCGGTTCGGCAGCCGTAACACGGCGATCGCGGTCGGCGGCATGATCTCCTACAGCCTCGACGCCCTCGTCATCGGCCTGATCCTGCCGGTGGCCAAGGTGGCCCCGTACGACATCGCGCTCAGCACGGCCAACCTGACCCGGAACCTGACCACCCAGGGCACCGACATGCTGCTGCCCACCTACGCCCACTTCGAGACGGCGAGCGACCCGGACCGCCAGGGCTGGCTGTTCTCCAAGGCGGTGATGGCCTCCCTGGCCATCTCCATCCCCATGGTCATCGCGCTGGCCGCCTTCGGCGACCCCATCCTCAAGTTGTGGCTCGGGGTCGTGCCGCCCCAGACCTACGAGATCATGATCGCCCTCGGTCTCGTGACCGCCATCCAGCTGCCGGGCCACCAGTGCTTCATCTTCCTGACGGGGATCGGTCGCAACCAGATCCTCATCCGGCTCTCGCTCATCGGTGCGGCCATCAACCTGGCCGGCAGCATCGCCGCGACGTACCTGTTCGGCCCCGTCGGTCCGGCCATCGGTTCCCTTCCCGTGGTGGTGGTCCTCGACTTCTGTGTGCTGCCGGTCATGGTCTGCCGTCTGATCGGACTGCCGGTCGCCCGCTACGCCCGCCAGGCCCTCCTGCCGGTGGTACCGGGCGCCCTCGTCGCCGGCCTGCTCGCCGTCATCTTCCTGGTGGCCCACCCGCTCCACGGCGGGTCGACCCTGCACGACGGGATCCAGGCCGCCGTCCAGGCGACCATCGTCGTGCTGGCCGCCCTCGCCACCCTGCTGGCGGTGATGTTCCGGGTGGAACCGCAGTTCCGTGACCCGCTGGTGGCCCGTTTCCGCCGGTTCCGCCACTGACCCGTCGGCGGGCCGCGGCGGGCCCGGAGGGCGTCCGGGCTCACCGTGACCGCGTCCGTGGCCGGTAGTCTCTGCCCGTGGGAACGCACCTCCGCCCGCCGGGCGACATCGTCGGAAGCCGGTGGGGCCGATCCCGATCCGAACGGCCCGGAGCTGCGCGTCCTGCTGTGGATGGCCACCGCCAACCGGGTGAGCGGCGGACACATCGTCCAACTCGAGGAGACGGCCAGGGCGCTGCGGCGCTACGGCGTGATCGCCACCACGGCGTTCGACACCGACCCCGACCTCTCGGGCCTCGACCTCGTGCACGGGTTCGACATCCGGCCCGAGACGATCCACTGGTGTCACGACCGCGGCCTGCCGGTGGCGGTGTCCCCCATCTACTGGGACATCCGCTACGGGCCGGAGGGACTGGCCGGCCTGACCCCGCGGTCGTTCCTCGGCCGGGTCCGGCGGGCCGGCATGTACGCGGCGGCGGCCATGACCAGCGAGTCCCGACTGGCCGAGCTGTCGATGTCGTCGGTCCCCCTCGCCCGGGCGAAACTCGCGGTGTTCGAGGCGGCGGATCTGCTGCTGCCGAACTCGGAGGGGGAGGCCGCCAACATCCGACGCGACCTCGGCGTCTCTACGCCGATGGCCGTCGTCCCGAACGCGGTCAACCCCGAACGCTTCGATCAGGCCGGCGTACCCTTTCGTGAGCGCGACACCGTCCTGTACGTTGGCCGGATCGATCCCCACAAGAACCAACTGGGTCTGATCAAGGCCATGAGGGGCACCGACAAGCGGCTCGTGCTTGTGGGCTACGACCACCCGGACCATCCCGACTACGTGCGCGCCTGCAAGAAGGCGGGCAAGGGATGGGTCGAGTTCGCCGGTGGCCACCCGCCCGAGGAGCTGCCCCCCTACTTCGCGTCGGCGCGCGTCCACGTCGTGCCGAGCTGGTTCGAGACGACGGGGTTGGTCTCCCTGGAGGCGGCGCTCAGCGGGTGCAGTCTCGTCTCGACCGACCGGGGGCACGCCCGGGCGTACCTCGGTGACGCCGCCCTCTACTGCGATCCGGCCGACCGTGCGTCGATCCGCACGGCCGTCGACACCGCCTGGGACCGGGAGCCGGGAGCCGGACAGCGTCGCCACGTGCTCGACCACTTCACCTGGGACCACACCGCCCGGGCCACGGCCTCCGCCTACCGCCGACTCCTGGCCGGTCGCCACCGGTCTCGCCGGCGAGGATGGCGGACGGATGACGACCTCCGACGCGGTCGTGGATCCCGGGTCCACCGGACAGAGGGGCTCGACGGCCGTGCCCACCTGGTTCGGTCCCGCCGACCGCCCCCTGTTCGGTTGCGTCCACGTTCCCGAGGTAGCCGACGGGCGCGGCGTCGTGCTGTGCCCCTCGCTCGGGCTCGAGGGTGAGGCGAGCCAGTTCGCGTTCCGCTCGTTGGCCCCCGCCCTGGCCGCGACCGGCTGCACCGTGCTCCGGTTCGACTACGACGGCACGGGGGACTCGGCCGGGCTGCTGTCGGATCCGGAACGGGTGCCCGCGTGGCTCGACAGCATCGCCGCCGCCATCGACTTCCTGCGGGAGGCGGGGGCCACCCAGATCCACCTGGTGGGGGCCCGACTCGGCGCCGTGTTCGCGGTGCGGGCGGCCGAGCGCGACGGCGACATCGCCTCGTTGGCGTTGTGGTATCCCTGGTCCAAGGGGAGCCAGTTCCTCCGCTACCAGCGGGCGCTCCGCCGGATGTACGCGGTGAGCGACGATCCCCAGTGCTTCCGACGGCGGTACCGAGATCCCCGGGTTCGTGTTCGACGCCGAGGTGACCGCCGACCTGAAGGCCCTGGACGGCTCGACCAGCGGTCCGGGACTGCCCGGTACCGTCCTGATCATCGAGTCGGCCGACCCGGACGGCGCGGTGGCGCCCCGATCGGACGCCGGCGCCGACGACGCCGTCGACGCCGTCCGACGGCCCGGTACCGGCGCCCACGATCTGTTCGGCGTCGAGCTGATGCGCGCCAGGGTCACGCCCCAGGACATCGACTGGATCGTCGAGTCGGTCCGGTCGACCCCGACGCCCCCGACGCCGACCGCCATCTCCCCCGCCATCCGGTCGTCCGCCGTGCTGGCCGCGCCCGACGGTGGCTCCGTCGTCGAGCGACCGGTGGTGTTCGGCACGGGGAAGCTCTTCGGCATCCTGCGCCGAGCCGGGACCCGACGACCCCACCGGGGGAGCGCCCCGGCCACGGGTCCGGACGCTGGGCGGCCCCGTCCCCCGGTTCACCTCGGCCCTCTTCCTCAACGCCGGCAGCCTGCACCACGTCGGTCCGGGCCGCCAGTGGGTCGAGCTCAGCCGTCGCTGGGCGGCCGCAGGTGTCCGCTGCCTCCGGATGGACATCGGCGGCGTGGGGGAGAGTCCACTCGTCGGGCCGCCCGGGGTCCTGTCGAGCTACCCACCCTCCGCTATCGACGACATCGCGGCGGCCGTGCAGTTCCTGTCCCCCGAGGATTCCCGCCAGGTCGTGGTGCTGGGCCTCTGTTCCGGCGCCTATCACGCCCTGCTGGCCGCGCCGTCGGTCCGCATCGGCGGGGTGGCCATCCTCAACCCGCTCCGACTGCCGGCGAGTCTCGACGAGGCGCCGGGCAACATCGGCGACCTCATCCAGGGGGCCCCCGACGGTTCGTGGGCCACCACCGACGAGCAGAACCGGGTGGCGCATCCCGCCCGGCGCCGGTTCCTCGGGTCGCTCCGTGACAGCGGCGCGTTCAAACCGATCTCGAAGTACATCCCCGACCGGGCCTGGTGGGTGGCGAACTCCCTGACCCGGGCCGGCCGACCGGTGGAGGCGTTGCAGCGGGTGGTCGACAGCGGCGCCTCGCTCTGCGTCGTGCTGGGTCCCGACGAGTGGCCGGGCATCGGTCGGGGCCGCAGACACGAGCTGCGCGCGCGTGGCCCGGCGCGGCGTCTTCTCCATCGCCAAGGTGCCGACCCTCGACCACAACTTCCATGTGGCCAGCGGCCGCCGCGAGGCGGTCGTGGTGCTCGACCAGTGGGTGCTCGGCACCGGTCCGGCCGGACGCTCCACCCCACCGGGTGTCGAGGTCATCGGCTGATGCGGGGCGGTCCCGCGGGCCGACCGGCCGGCGCCGGGTGAGGCGTCAGCCGGCGTCGGGCCGGCGCACCTGCCCCGCCCCCGTCCGCTGGGGCGTCGTCCGAGGTCGCCGCGGTCGGGCCGGCGTCGGGTGCCCGGCGGATGACCGCCACCGTGCGCGTCGGGTCGTCGGGGTCGAAGTGCAGGACGATCGGGGCATCGGGATCCTCGGGCTCGCCGGGAGCCTCCATCACGAACGCCGGCTGTTGGCGGTGCTCCTCCAGGGCGTGCTGCAGCCCGAGGGCGATGCCGGTCAGGATGCCGCCGGCCGACGACGTCCGCATCCATCGGTGGAAGCGGAGCGGGTCAGGGGAGCCGTCGTCCTCCGCCCATCGTCCCGAGTTCTCCGTGGCCCCGTCCACCCGTCCCCGGCGCCGGTGTCGGCCCCCGGCCGCCCGGGTTCCCGCCAGTCGCCCTCCGTGGGGCCGTCGCCGGGTGGGAGATCGCCATCTCCCTGCTCGGCCTCCGACGGGGCGTCCACTCCGCCACGGTACCGGCCGGCGACCGGTCACCCACCGGCGGCCCGGTCACCCACCGGCCCGTCGGCCTTGCCCGTGCCGTAGGATCGGCCCGTGCAGGACCGCTTCCACCCGCCCGTCGAGGAGTACCTCGAGACGATCTTCGCCCTCGAGGAGGAGGGGATCCCGGTGATCCAGGCCCGGCTGGCCGAGCGCCTGGAGAAGGCGGCGCCGTCCGTCTCGGAGATGCTGGACCGGCTGGAGGCCGACGGCCTCATCACCCGCAGCGCCCGGCGCATCACCATGACCCCGGCCGGCCGCTCGCTGGCCGAGGGCGTCGTGCGCAAGCACCGGCTGGCCGAACGCCTGCTCGTCGACATCATCGGCCTGGACTGGGACAAGGCCCACGTCGAGGCCGGCCGGTGGGAGCACGTGATCTCCGACGACGTCGAGGCCCGCCTGGTGATCCTGTTGGACAACCCGACCACCTGCCCGCACGGGAACCCCATCCCCGGGGCCGAAGCCGCCGCCGCCTCCCAGCGGGCCCTGGCCGACGCCCGGCCCGGCGACCGGGTCCGCCTCGTCCGGATCACCGAGAGCGTGGAGCACGAGGCAGATTCCCTGACGTACCTCGGGGACAACGGACTCACCCCCGGGACCACCGCGGTGGTGCAGTCCCGGGCCCCCGACGGGACGTTGACCCTGCTCCTGGGGGACGCCGCCATCGCCCTCGGTCCGGCCATGACCGAGCGGATGTTCATCGCCTCCGCGTGAGGCCGACGCCCGGTACCGTCGGGCGCGGCCCGGGGGCATCTCCGGGGGACCCGGAACGGGTGTACGGCCGGCCCCCGTCAGCACTCACTAGAGTGGAGTGCCAGACCACAACGGGAGCCCGGCGGGGCGACCCGCCCCCAGACACCTCCTCACCGGTGACCACCATGCCGACCGTCGACGACCGCAGACCCGATCCCGCACCGCAGGACGACGCGGGTCTGGAGCCCCGTAAGGCGGCCATCCTGAACGCCGTGGTCACCGAGTACATCGGGTCGGCCCAGCCCGTCGGCTCCCAGCACGTGGTGGACGCCCCCGGCGTCAGCGTCTCCTCGGCCACCGTCCGCTCGGACATGGCCGCCCTCGAACGTGACGGGTACCTGATCCAGCCCCACACCAGCGCCGGACGCATCCCCACCGACAAGGGCTACCGGTTCTTCGTCGACCACCTGGGCGGGACCGGCTCCCTCGACCCGGTCGGACGGCACCAGGTCCGCCAGTTCTTCGATCACGCCCACGGGGAGATCGAGCAGATGCTGGAGCGCACCTCGGGCCTCCTCGCCGACCTCACCGACTGCGCGGCCATGGTGGTCGGGCCCAGCCACGAGTCGGCCGTCGTGCGGTCGGTGCAGCTGGTGGGACTCGGTCACCGCCTGGGCCTCGTGGTGGTGGTGCTGGCCGACGGCGCCGTCCAGAAGCAGACCATCGAACTGCCCGACGAGGCCGACGAGGCCGTCCTCTCCGAGGCCGGCTCCCGACTGGCCGTCCACTCCCTCGGCTCGACGCTGGCCCAGGTGGGCGACGGCGTCACCCCGTCCGGCAACCCGACCGTCGACACGGTCATGGCCACGGGCGTCGCCGCCCTGCGGGCCCTCGGCGAGGGCGACGGGGCCGAACAGCTCTTCGTCGGCGGCTCGTCCCGGATGGCCGCGGCGTTCGACGCCGTCGACACCGTCCGGTCGGTGCTGACCATCCTCGAGCAGCAGCTCGTGGTCGTGTCGTTGCTGAGGGACATCCTCGACACGGGTCTGACCGTCGCCATCGGCACCGAGCACGGCGTCGAGCCCCTCGCATCCTGCGCCATCGTCGTCATGCCCATCTCGGTCGGCGGGGTCGAGGCGGGCACCATCGGCCTGCTCGGTCCGACCCGCATGAACTACCCGCTGGCCCTGGCCGCCGCCCGGGTGGTCGGCGACCGCCTCGGTGAGCGCCTGACCGAGGCCGGACGATGACCGACACCGACCTCTACGAACTGCTCGGGGTGGGGCGTGACGCCACCGACGAGGAACTCAAGCGCGCCTACCGGGCGAAGGCCCGCCAGTTCCACCCGGACACCAACCACGCCGGTACCGAGGACGACGAGCGCTTCAAGGAGGTCAGCCTGGCCTACGAGGTGCTGCGCGACCCCGAGCGCCGGGCCCGCTACGACCAGTTCGGGCACGCCGGCGTGTTCGGCAACGCCGCCGGGGGTCCCGGCGGCGGCGACCCGTTCGGGGCCGGTGGCCTGGGCGACCTCTTCGACGCCTTCTTCAACGGCATGGGGGGCGCCCCGTCGGGGCGGCGACGGACCGGTCCGACCCCGGGCCCCGATGCCGAACTGGTGGTCGACCTCACCTTCCGTGAGGCGGTCTTCGGCGTCCAGCGCGAGGTCGACGTCACCGTGCCCGTCACCTGCGGCACCTGCGAGGGGAGCGGGGCCACACCGGGCACCTCGGTCACCAGCTGCCCCGAGTGCCAGGGCGCGGGCGAACTCCGCCGGGTCCGCCAGTCGATCCTCGGCCAGGTCATCACCGCCGTCCCGTGCCCGCGCTGCCAGGGATCGGGTCAGTCGATCGCCTCGCCGTGCGCCGACTGCCGGGGAGAGGGCCGACGCACCGAGCCGCGCACGCTGACCGTCGACATCCCGGCCGGGGTCGACGACGGGTCGACGCTGCGCCTGGCCGGGCACGGTCCCGCCGGCTTCCGGGGCGGACCCAACGGCGCCCTGTTCGTCCACCTGTCGGTACGGCCCGACGACGTGTTCGAACGGTCCGGCGTCGACCTGCACGCCACCGTCCACGTGCCCATGGTGGTCGCCGCCCTCGGCGGCAGCGTTCCCTTCGACACGTTGGACGACGAGCGCGACCTGCCCATCGCCGTGGGCACCCAGAGCGGGACCGTGCTGACCCTGAAGGGTCTGGGGGTGCCCAAGCTGCGCGGCCGGGGACGGGGGGAGCTGTACGTCCACGTCCAGGTCGACACCCCGACCGAGCTCGACGACGCCCAGCGCCAGCTGCTCGTCAGCTTGGCCGACCTGCGGTCCGAGACCCTCGGCGAGGCGCCCCACGCCGAAGGTCTCTTCTCCAAGCTGCGCTCCGCGCTGAGCTGAGCGTGGTCCCCGGGCCGCCCGAGGGCCCCGGGCCCGGCGCGCCCGACCCGGAGCTGGTGGCGGCCGCCGCCATGGTGTTCGTGCCCGACCCCGCCGCACCGGTGGTCGACGGGGCCGACCTCCGCCACCTGCTCGACGTCCTCCGGCTCCGGGCCGGAGAGGTGGTGGCCGTGTCCGACGGTGGGGGCCGGTGGGTGCCGTGCCGGGTGTCGGTGGACGCCGGGTCCCGGGGAGCCCGGCGGGCCGACCCCGGGACCGCGCTCGTGCCCGACGGTCCCCCCCGTGACGTGCCCCGGCTGCGTCCCGCGCTCACGGTGGCGTTCGCCCCCACGAAGGGGGACCGTCCCGAGTGGGTCGTCCAGAAGCTGACCGAGCTGGGGGTCGACCGGATCGTGCCCCTGCGGACCGCCCGTTCGGTGGTCCGGTGGGAGGGCGATCGGGGGGACAAGGCGGTGGAGCGGTTGCGCCGGGTGGCCCGCGAGGCCGCCGCCCAGTCCCGCCGGACCTGGCTACCCCAGGTGACGGAGGTGTGCCGACTGGACGGGGTGGCGGAGGTGGCCGGGGGGGCTCCGGTGCTCGCCGACCCCGGAGGGGCCGCCCCCGGGCTCGACCGCCCGGTGGTGGCCATCGGCCCCGAGGGAGGTTGGGACGACGACGAACGGCGGGCGGCCGGTGCGACGATCGGGCTGGGACCGACCGTTCTCCGGGCCGAGACGGCGGCCCTGGTGGCCGGCTCCCTCCTGAGCGCCCTCCGTTGCAGTCTGGTTGAACCCCTTGCGTAACCACGCTCCGTGAGGAAAACTGGAACTGGATAGAGATTCACCCGACAACGAGCACCCTGAGTGCCCGTCGTCGGATGTGGTGAAGATAACGCTCGGCGAGGGCAGTACGCGCGCCAGGGCTCGAGGGGCGACCAGTTGGGGAGCGGAGGCGTGAGCATGACGGTGACCGACAAGGCAGTGGTTGCTCTGGACGATGACGAGCAGGAGGAGGCGGCCCGGGTCGCCTACGCCCGTGCCGTCGGGTCCAGGCTGCGGGCGATGCGCAAGCAGATGCGCCTGTCGCTGCAGGCTGTCGAAGCCATGTCCGAACAGGAGTTCAAGGCGTCCGTGCTGGGCGCCTACGAGCGGGGCGAGCGGGCCATCTCGGTGCCCCGGCTCCAGCGCCTGGCCAAGCTGTACGACGTGCCGGTCGACCAGCTGCTCCCGAACGACGACACCGTGGCCGGCGGTCGCTGGGGCGCGTCGGGATCGGCGGAGGACGGATCCTCCGGCGGCCGGCGGGCGGCGGTGCCGTCGAGCATCCCGGACAAGGTGGCGATCGACCTGACCAAACTGCACACGGTCTCGGGTCCCGAGCGCGACCTGCTGCGCCGCTTCCTCAGCATGATCCAGGTCCACCGACAGGACTTCAACGGCCGGATGATCACCATCCGGGCCGAGGACGTGCGGGCCATCGCCTGCCTCTTCGGCGTGACGCCGGACAGCATGGGTGCCCGCCTGGACGAGCTCGGTCTGCTCGTCGCCGTCTGATGGGGGACGGCCGGGGCGAGCCGATCAGCTGGCTGAGCACCAAGGAGGCGGCCGAGCGGCTCGGCGTCACCCTGCGCAGCCTCTACCGGTTCATCGACGAGGGGGGCCTGGTGGCCTACAAATTCGGTCGGGTCATCCGCCTGAAGGAGGACGACGTCGACGCGTTCATCGAGTCGAGCCGGATCCGCCCGGGCAGTCTCGAGCACCTGTATCCCGAGGTGAAGGGCCCGAGCCGGATCGTCCACGGGGTCGGCACCGACCGGCTGGCCGCCGAGGGCTGACGCGCCGGGCCGGTGTGCGCCCGCGCACCGGGATGGGCGTGCGAGGATGGCCGCCATGGCCGACTGCCTCTTCTGTTCCATCGTGGCCGGCGACGTGCCGGCCGAGATCGTCCACCGCGACGAGCGGACCGTCGCCTTCCGGGACATCGCCCCCCAGGCGCCGGTGCACGTGCTGGTCGTGCCCACGCGGCACATCACCAATGCCGGGACGGTGTCGCCCGACGACGCGGAGGACGTGGTGGCCCTGCTGGTGGCGGCCAAGGCCGTCGCCGACGCCGAGGGCATCGGGGGTGACGACCGGGGGTACCGCCTGACCTTCAACGTGGGTCCGGACGCCTCGAACTCGGTGCCGCACCTGCACCTCCACGTGCTGGGTGGCCGGTCCCTCGACTGGCCCCCGGGCTGAGCTCCGGGGGCGCACCGGGTGTCCGGGACGGCGCCGGCCACTGGTAGGGTCGCGGACAGAGCGCACGTGGCAGGCACCCCGGTAAAGATCCTCGTCCCCGGCAACCACCTCATGGCCGGACTCCTCGGCCAGCGCGACGAGCTGCTCCGCCTCATCGAGGCCGCCTTCCCCGACGTGCGCATCGCCGTACGGGGCAACGAGGTCTCGGTGGAGCCGATGGGGGCCGACGCCGTCTCCGAGGCCGATCGGGTGGCGTCGCTCTTCCAGGAGCTCATCATCCTGCTCGAGTCCGGCCAGGGCCTCGACGCCGTGCAGCTGGCGCGCACCATCGACATGATGCGCGACGACGTCCGTCCTTCCGAGGTCCTGACCAGCGAACTGGTGCGGTCGTCCCGCGGGCGGGCGGTCCGGCCGAAGACCGCGGGCCAGAAGGCCTATGCCGACGCCATCGTCTCGAACATCGTGACGTTCGGGATCGGGCCGGCGGGCACCGGCAAGTCCTACCTGGCCGTGGCGCTGGCCGTCCAGGCGCTCCAGGCGCGCCAGGTGAGCCGGATCATCCTCACGCGGCCGGCGGTGGAGGCCGGCGAGCGACTCGGCTTCCTGCCCGGCGACATGCTGGCCAAGGTCGATCCCTACCTGCGTCCCCTCTACGACGCGCTCCACGACCTGTTGGAGGCCGAAGGCGCCCAACGGCTGATCGACAAAGGGGCGGTCGAGGTGGCGCCGTTGGCCTTCATGCGCGGCCGGACCCTCAACAACTCCTTCATCATCCTGGACGAGGCCCAGAACACGAGCCCCGAGCAGATGAAGATGTTCCTGACCCGCATCGGCTTCGGCTCCAAGGCCGTCGTCACCGGGGACATGACCCAGGTCGACATCGCCGGCGGTCGGTCGGGCCTCGTCGGACTCGAGGCCGTGCTCGGCGGCGTGCCCGACCTCGCCTTCGTGCACCTGAAGGCCCAGGACGTCGTCCGCCACCGGATCGTGGCCGACATCGTGTCCGCCTACGACCGGGCGACCCCGGGAGCCAACGGCAGTAGCGGCCCGGGTGGAGCCGGCGGGAGCCCGCCATGACCCTCGACATCTACGCGGCGGACGAGCAGGCGGACCACCCGGTGGCCGTCGAGCGGTGGGCCGCCCTCGCCCGGGCGGTGCTCGAGGCCGAGGGGATCACCGCCGACACCGAGGTGTCGCTCCTCTTCATCGACGAGCCGGCCATCGCCGCCCTCAACGAGCGGTTCCTCGACAAGCCCGGTCCCACCGACGTCCTCTCCTTCCCCATCGAGGACGACATGGATCGCAGCGGTCGATCTCCCGACGAGGGGGGGACGGGTCCGGCGTCCATCGAGGCGTCGACCGGCCGGCACCTGCTGTTGGGCGACGTGGTCATCTGCCCCGGCGTCGCCGCCGTCAACGCGGTGGAGCACGGCGTCACCTTCGACGACGAGATCGCCCTGCTGGTCGTGCACGGGATCCTCCACCTGCTCGGCATGGACCACGAGATCGACGAGGAGGCCGAGCGGATGGAGCGGCGGGAGCAGCAGCTGCTGGACCGCTACTACCGGGTTCCCCCCTGCTCGACGCCGGCACCTGATGCTCGCCACCACCTTCACCGTCGAGGACGTGATCCTGATCGTCGTCGTCGTGGTCCTGCTGGCCGCCTCGGCACTGCTGGCCATGGCCGAGACCAGCCTGGTGCGGATGAGCCGGGCCAAGGCCAAGAGCCTGGCCGACGACGGCCGCCGGGGGGCCAAGGTGCTCATGCGCCTGAGCGAGGACCCCCAGGGCTTCCTCAACCCGGTCCTGCTGCTGGTGCTCATCTGCCAGCTGGTCGTGGCCACGCTGGTCGGCATCCTGGCGGTGCGGTGGTTCGGCGCCTGGGGGGTGGCCGCCGCCACCTTCTTCGAGATCGTGGTGATCTTCGTGTTCGCCGAGGCCGTCCCCAAGAACTGGGCGGTGCACCACCCCGAGCGGGCCGCCCTGTTCAGCGCTCCGCTCGTCTCCGCCGTCGTCAACTTCTGGCCGGTCCGGATGGTGTCCAGCGGGCTGATCGGTCTGGCCAACGTGTTCATCGGTGACCAGGGAGCGGGAACCGAGGGGGCGGTCACGGAGTCCGAGCTGTTGGCCATGGCCGATGTGGCCGTGGAGGGGGATGTGATCGAGACCGAGGAACGCGCCCTCATCCACTCCATCATCGAGTTCGGGGACACCGTGGTCCGGGAGGTGATGGTGCCCCGCACCGACATGGTGACGATCGGGACCGACGAGACGGTCGAGGCGGCCCTCGAGACCGCCCTGGCCGCCGGGCGCAGCCGGCTGCCCGCCGTCGAGCAGCAGATCGACGACGTCGTGGGCATCGCCTACACCAAGGACCTGATCCGGGTCGTGCGGGCCGACCAGGGGGCCGATCCGGTGGGCGACCATGTCCGGGAGGCCCGATTCGTGCCCGAGACCAAGCGGGTGGCGGACCTCATGCGCGAGATGCAGTCCGACAAGTTCCACCTCGCGGTGGTGGTCAACGAGTACGGCGGCACCGCCGGCCTGGTCACGCTGGAGGACCTCATCGAGGAGCTCGTCGGGGAGATCGTCGACGAGTTCGACGTCGAGGAGGCACCGGTCGAGCGCCTGGCCTCGGGAGGCCTGCGGGTCAGCGCCCGCCTGCCGGTGGACGAGGTCAACGACCTGCTCGACGCCGACCTCCCCACCGGGGCGTGGGACACCGTCGGGGGCCTCGTCTTCGACCTGCTCGGGCACGTGCCCGTGGCCGGCGAGTCGGTGACGGCGGACGGACTCCGCCTGGAGGTCGACCGGGTCAACGGCCGGCGGATCGAGCGGGTGTCGATCGCCCGGGTGGCCGACGCGACGGCCGATGCCGGAGCCAACGGCTCGTGAGCCCCTTCCGCTCGGGGTTCGTGGCCGTGGTGGGGCGACCCAACGTGGGGAAGTCGACGCTGGTCAACGCCATGGTGGGGACGAAGGTCACCATCGTGTCGCCGCGTCCCAACACCACCCGGTCCCAGGTGCGTGGCGTGCTGAACCGGCCCGACGCCCAGCTGGTGTTCGTCGACACCCCCGGCCTGCACAAGCCCAAGACGGCCCTGGGGGAGCGGATGAACGAGTCGGCCACGTCCTCGCTGGACGATGTCGACGCCGTGGTGGCGCTGGTCGAGGCGACGGGTGCCGTCGGCCCGGGCGACCGGATGGTCCTCGAGCACTCCGTCAAGCGGGTGCGCGCCATGGCCCGCGCCGCGGCCCTGTCCGTCGAGCTCGGGGGCCGATCCGCCGACGAGGTGGGCCGACCCACCCTCATGGTGGTGGTGAACAAGATCGACCGGGTCGGTGGTGACGGGGTGCTCGGGCACCTGACCGGCGTGTCGGGCGTGGTCGACGCGCTCGACGCCGAGCTCGGTGGCGAACCGGTGCCGGTCGAGTACTTCCCCCTGTCGGCGGCCACCGGCGAGGGGGTGCCGGCCCTGGTCGACGCCCTCGTCGCCGTGCTCCCCGAAGGTCCCATGTACTACCCGGAGGGGATGGTCACCGACGTGGCCGAAGCCTTCTGGGTGGCCGACCTGGTGCGCGAGGAGCTGCTCCACCGGGTGGCCGACGAACTTCCCCACTCCATCGCCTGCCGCGTCACCGAGTGGGAGTGGCCCCGGGTGCGCTGCGAGATCCTGGTCGAGCGCGACAGCCAGAAGGGCATCGTGATCGGCAAGGGTGGCCAGACGTTGAAGGAGGTCGGGACCGCGGTGCGGAGCCAGATGGAGCCCGGGGCCTTCCTGGAGCTGTTCGTGCGGGTGGAGAAGCGGTGGCAGCAGCGCGAGGACTCCCTCGACCGACTGGGATTCTGAGGCCGATCGACGGGGACGTGTCCCGGACGATGGGCGTCACGCGTCGAGGCCGAGCGCGATGGCGTCGTCCATGGACAGGGATCGGCCCTCGTCGTACGCCACCCGGAACGCCGCTTCGCCGAGGTCGGCCGCCAGCGCGTCGGCACAGGCGAGGTTGAGGCGGAGGTTGTGCCGCTGCCAGGAGCTGTCGGCCTGCTCCATCAGGGCGTCGGCCGCGCCGAGGAGTCGGGCGGCCAGGTGTCGATTCTGGCGACGCTGGGCGACGAGCGCGACACCGGCCAGGCCGTACGCCGCGAACGCTCGCGAGCCGGACCGGCGGGCCATGCGGAGCACGACCTGGAGTTCGGCGTAGGCGGCGTCGATGTCGCCCTCGGCGTGGAGCACCATGGCCCGGGTGTTGCGCAGATGGGCGAGATGCTCCCAGACGCCGAGCGCCATCGTGCGATCGATGTAGCGGCGGGCGGTGGCGACGTCTCCGAACTCGAGCGCCCCACAGGCGGCGTTGTTCCCGAGGACGGTCCCCAGGATCCGATTGCCGCACCGCTCGGCCCGCATCAGCGCTTCGTCGAAGAGCGCCTGTGTCTCGTCGGTGAAATTACTGAAGGCCTCGTCGACCATGTCCGAGGTCCTGACCAGGAGGATGACCAGCAGCGCGGCGGCGATGTGGCGGTCGTCGTCGAGGGAGCGGGCACGGGCGAGCGCCTCGTCCGCGACGGTCCGCCCCTCCTCGCACGAGTTGACCGCCCACAGCGCTCCGCCCCGGGTGTAGAGGGCCTCGGTGAGCAGTGCCTCGTCATCGAGCGTGCGGGCGACCCGGACCGCCTCGTCGGCCAGCTCATCGAGCGCCACGAGCCCGAGCCACATCAGGGTGGGGACGTTCGAGATACTCACCAGGGCCCGGGCCCGGAGGGCCGGATCGACCCCCGAGTCGGCGTCGGTGACGAACGGAAGGACCACCAGCAGCATCTCGGTGGGCCAGTCGCGACTGCTGGTCCACCAGTACCGTCCGAGGGCGGCGGCGAAGCGCACCGGGCGGTCGGGGGGACCGGCCGTCGCGACGTGCTCGATGGCCCGCCGCAGGTTGGCGTAGTCGGACTCCAACCGGGCCAACCACCCCAACTCGTCCGGACCCCAGCAGTAGGACGCAGCCTTCTCGGCCAGCGCGAGGAAGTGGACGGCGTGGGCCTCGGCGACGTCGGCGATCTCGCCCTCCTCCCCATCGACCAGTCGTTCCACGCTGAACTGCCGGATGGTCTCGAGCTGCCGGTAACGCCCCGACTCGCTCACCACCAGGCTCTTGTCGACCAGCGATCCGACGAGATCGGCCACGTCGAACGGGTCGATCTCGCCGAAACCGCAGACCGCCTCGGCTGCGGCCAGGTCGAAGCCGTCGGTGAACCACGACAGGCGCCGGAGTGTCGTCTTCTCCCGTTCGCCGAGCAGCGAGTACGACCACTCGACCGTGGCCCGGAGGGTCTGCTGGCGGGGGAGTGCACTCCGGCTCCCTCCGGTCAGGAGTCGGAACCGCTGGTCGAGCCGGTCGTGCACGTCGGCCAGGGACATCGATCGCAGCCGGGCGGCTGCCAGCTCGAGGGCCAGGGGCATGCCGTCGAGTCGGCGGCAGATCGACACGATCAGCGACACGCCGGCGTCGTCCATCGGGAGCTCCACGCCGTGGTCGGCCACCCGACCGACGAAGAGCGACACGGCATCGGAGTCCGTGGCCGCCGCCCGCGGTCGTCGGCGGTGTCGGGCAACGACATCGACGGCACCCGGTAGGTGACTTCGCCCGCGACCCCCAGCGGCTCCCGACTGGTCGCCAGCAGGTGGACCGTCGGGCACCGGCGCAGGATGGCGTCGGCCAACCGGGCGCAGGCCTCCACCAGGTGTTCGCAGTTGTCCAGCACGACGAGGACGTCCTGGGGCGTCAGGACCTCCAACAGGGTCTCGACGTCGGACTGGCCGGGACGGTCGGCGATGCCGAGCGCCTGGCACACGGCGGCCGCCAGGGCGTCCGGGTCGAGCACCGGTGCCAGTTCCACCAACCAGACGCCGTCTCCGGAGCCGTCGAGCAGCTCGGCGGCCACCTGGAGGGCCAGTCGGGTCTTGCCCGCGCCTCCGGCGCCGGCCAGCGTCACCAGCCGGTTCGCCTTCACCAGGTCGCGCACCTCGGCCACTTCGCGGGCCCGGCCGATGAAGCTCGCCGACTGGGCCGGCAGGTTGTTGGCCAGGGCCGGGTTGTCCAGGGAGCGGAGCGGAGGGAACTCACCGGGCAGGCCGGGAATGGTGAGCTGCACGACCTGCTCCTCCCGGCCGAGGTCCTTCAGGCGGTGGGAACCGAGGTCGAGCAGCCCCCACTCCCGGGGCAGTCGCTCCCGGACCAGCGACGCCGTCGTATGGGACAGCACGACCTGGCCCCCGTGGGCCGTCGCTTCGAGTCGCGCCGTGCGGTTGACGGGCGGGCCGAAGTAGTCGCCGTCGCGTTCCTCGCACTCGCCGGTGTGGAGCGCCATGCGGACCCGCAGGGTCGCCCCGTCCGGCCACTCCTCGGTCTGCAGGGCCAGCTGGGCGCCGCCGGCGGACTCGACCGCGTCCGACGCCGAGGCGAAGGCCGCGCAGAAGGCGTCGCCCACCGTCTTGAAGACGTAGCCGCCGTGGGACTCGATCGCCTCACGCAGGATGGTGTCGTGACGCTGGAGGGCAGGCGCCATGGCTTCGGCATGGTCCTCCCACAGACGCGTGGAGCCCTGGATGTCCGTGAAGAGGAGCGTCACGGTCCCACTCGGTACTCCCGCCATCGGCACAACCTACCGTCGGCACCCGTGCCTCTGTCGGCAATGGTGCCGCCGGAGTCGCCGGTTCAGGTTGCGCCGGTCACCGTCGGGTCGAGAGCCATGGCGAACGCGTCGTCGGGTGGGAGGGCCCGACCGTCGTCGAACAGGCGACGGAACTCGGCGTCGCCGAGCTGGAGCTCGAGGTCGGCGATGCACGCGGCCCGTTTGTCCGCCTCGAGGCGCTGCCAGGACTCACCCAACCGGTCCCTCGTCGTCTCGGCCGCCCCGAGCAGGGTCGCCGCCCGCGGGTGGTCGCCCCGGGCAGCCGCCACGAGGGCCAGCCCCAGCTGTAAGTACATCGCCTGGGACAGGTCCCCGGTGCGTCGACAGCGGCGCAGGGCCGGGCCGAGGAGAGCACCGGCCGCGTCCAGGTCCCCTGTCTCCAGTTCGACCAGGCCCAGGTTGCCGGCCGCCAACGTGTCGACGCCTCCCACGAGCGCGGTGTTGGCCAGGGACCGTTCGAGGTAGGTGCGGGCTGACCGGAGGTCGCCCACGGAGAGGGCGAGGTTGGCGGCGTTGTTCTGGAGTTGAGCGGCATTCACCCGGTCGCCACAGTGTTCGGCCCGCAGGATGGCCTCGTCGTAGAACGCGGCCGATTCGACCGGGTCGTCGACGTCGCCGCACAGCAACCGGAACAACAGACAGTTGGCGACGAGAAAGTCGTCATCGAGCTCTCGGGCCAGGGCGAGCGCTTCGCCGGCGAACCGAGCTCCCGTCGGGTGGTCGTCCCGTTTCCACCGGTTGGCGCAGTGGGCGCACAGGGCCAACACGAGGCCCGTCCGGTCTCCGGTGGCGCGGGCCAGGGTCACGGCGTCCACGGCCAGCGCCTCGGCACGATCGAGGGGGACGAGGCGATCACCCATCAACGCCATGCTCACCCTGGCCCGCACGAGGGTCGCCGGGTCGCCCTCATCGGTCGCTTCGACGACCGGGAGGAGCAAGAAGAACATGTCGCTCACCCGGTCCACGTCGTGGATCCACCAATACATGAGCAGCGCGGCAGCGAAGCGAACGGCGTCGAACGGCTCCCGTGCGTCGCGGGTGACGTGTTCGATCGCCCGACGCAGGTTGGCGTGGTCGAAGCGCAACCGGGCGAACCATTCGACCTGGCCGTAGCCGGTCAGGTGCGGGGCCGCCTCCTCGAGGAGGGCGAGGTAGTGGGCACAGTGGGCGGTCGCGATGGTCGCGGCCTCGGACGGGTCTCGGTCCACGAGGCGCTCGACGCTGAACTGGCGGATCGTCTCGAGCAGTCGGTAACGACCGGACTCGTTCACCACCAGGCTCTTGTCCACCAGTGAGCCGACCAGGTCGGCGACATCGAAGGGTTCGACGTCACCGAACCCGCACACCGCCTCGGCCGCCGCCAGGTCGAAGCCGTCGACGAAGCACGACAGGCGGCGCAGCACCGTCTGTTCGGCGGCGTCGAGGAGTGAGTAGGACCACTCGACCGTGGCCCGCAGGGTCTGCTGGCGGGGGAGAGCCGACCGGCTCCCGCCCGTGAGGAGCCGGAACCGTTGGTCCAGGCGGTCGTGCACGTCGGTGAGCGACATCGATCGCAGGCGCGCCGCGGCGAGTTCGATGGCCAGGGGCATGCCGTCGAGCCGACGACAGACCGACACGACCAATGGCAGCGTGGTCTCGTCGAGGCTCAGATCCACCCCCTGGTCGGCCGCCCGACCGATGAAGAGAACCACGGCGTCCGAGTCCCCGGCACCGTCATCGTCGGATCCGTGGGGGAGCGACAGCGACGGGACCCGATAGATGGTCTCCCCCCCGATGCCGAGCGGTTCGCGACTGGTGGCCAGGAAGTGCACCCGGTGGCAGCGGCGCAGCACGGCGTCGGCCAACCGGGCACAGGCGTCGACCAGGTGCTCGCAGTTGTCGAGCACGATCAACACGTCCTGGGGTTCGAGCGCGTCGACCAACGTGTCGCGCTCCGACTGTCCGGGTCGGTCGGCGATCCCCAGCGCCTGACAGACCGCACCGGCCACGGCATCGGGGTCGAGAACAGGAGCCAGCTCGACGAGCCACACCCCGTCGCCCGAACCGTCGAGCAGCTCGGCTGCCACCTGGAGGGCGAGGCGGGTCTTGCCCGCGCCCCCGCTCCGGCCAGGGTGACGAGGCGGTTCGCCTTCACCAGGTCGCGCACCTCGGCCACCTCCCGGGCGCGGCCGACGAAGCTGGCCGACTGGGCCGGCAGGTTGTTGGGCAGGGCCGGATTGTCCAACGACCGCAGTGGTGGGAAGTCGTCGGGCAGCCCGGGAATCGTGAGCTGCACGACCTGTTCCTCCCGGCCGAGGTCCTTCAGTCGATGGGCGCCGAGCTCGACCAGGACCCATCCCTCGGGCAGGGCGTCCCGGACGAGCACCGCCGTCGACTGGGACAGCACCACCTGGCCGCCGTGGGCGATCGCCTCCAGCCGGGCCGTCCGGTTGACGGCCGGGCCGAAGTAGTCGCCGTCCCGCTGGCTGCACTCGCCGGTGTGCAGTGCCATGCGGACCTGGATCCGTGCCTCCGCCGGCCAGTCCTCGGCCTGCAGGGCCACCTGCGCGGCGCCGGTGGCCCCGACCGCGTCGCCGGCCGAGCCGAAGGCCGCGCAGAAGGCGTCGCCGACGGTCTTGAACACGTAACCGCCATGGGACTCGATGGCCTGGCGGAGGATGGCGTCATGGCGCTCCAGGGCCGGCTCCATCGCCCCCGGGTGGTCCTCCCACAGGCGCGTGGAACCCTGGATGTCCGTGAAGAGGAGCGTGACCGTCCCGCTCGGTACTCCCGCCATGGGCACAACTTACCGTCCACCCCCGTGGTGGGCCGGACCCGGGAATCCGCCGAGCCGTCAGGTGCCGGCCGATGTGGCGATGCCCTCCAGGAACTCGACGACCTCGTCGCGGTCGAGCGTCCGCTTCATGGGCGGGACCCGCTCGAGCAGCGCCCCGCGGTAGCGGGCGGTGGCGAGGCGACTGTCCAGTACGGCCACCACGCCGCGGTCGTCCGACGAGCGGATCAGGCGACCCGCTCCCTGGGCCAGCAGCGTGCCCGCCCGGGGCAGGTCCACCGCGCCGAACGCGCCGGGTCCGGCCAGTTCCCGCCGGGCCTCGAGCACCGGGTCGTCCGGCCGGGGGAACGGGATGCGGTCGATCGTCACCAGACTGAGGGTCCGTCCGGGCACGTCGACTCCCTGCCAGAACCCGAGGGTGGCGAACAGGCAGGCCGACTCGTCGGAGCGGAAGGCCTCGACCAGGGCCGGCTTGGGCAGGTCGGACTGGCTGAGGATCGGGAAGGGGAGCCGTTCGGCCAGTACCTCGACGGCGGCCCGCATGGCCCGCCAACTGGTGAACAGGGCCAGGGTCCGCCCGCCGGCCGCGTTGATGAGCACCTCGAGTTCGTCGTGCATGGCCGGCTCGGCTTCGGGTCGGCGGCGGTCGGGGAGCGAGCGCGGCCACGTAGAGGAGGGAGTGGGTGCGGTAGTCGAAGGGACTGCCGACGTCGATGGTGTCGGTGATCGTCGGCCGGCATGCCCAGGCGCTCGGCCAGCCCGATGGGCACGGTGGCCGACGTCAGCACGGCGGTCACCTGGCCCCAGAGCTGCTCGGCCAGGACGGGGCCGACGTCGATGGGGGAGACCCGCAGGGCCGGGCGTCCGGTTGCCGTCCTCCACCCAGGCCACCTCGCCGTCCCCCAGCAGGGCCAGCCGGGCCAGGTCGGCCGCCAGGTGCCCGGCCGCCAGGAGCACCCGGTCCCGGCGGGAGCGCTCCCCACTCTCCCCATCGCCACCGTCGCGCTCGGCCCGGCGCAGATGGTCGACCAGGCGGCCGACCCGCCCGGTGGCGAGGGCCAGCAGGGTGGCGAGGTCCGGATCGCGCGCCCACGGCCGTGGCCCGGCGCCCGGTGGCGGACCGGGGACGGACGGCCGCGGTGGCCCTCGCCTTCGGGGCCCGCGGGAGCGGGGCGAGTCCGAGGTCGAGCCCGGCCGGCTCGTCGTCGTCGGCCGTCCGGTCGGTCGTCGGTCGGGGTGCGGGCGCCGGGCCCGTCGGTGTCGGTGCCCTCGGCCAGGTCGCCGTGGGGCACCCGCCGTCCCGACCACGGCCGGAGCACCCGGTGGAACACGTCGGCCAGGTCGGCGACGGCCTCGACGGCCCGCGACGCGCCGTCGTCGTCCCCCAGGACCGGACGGGCGGCGGTGGCGAGCGCCCGGAAGCGCCCCGGCCCGACCTCGAGCCCGAGGCTGTCGGTCATCACGTCCTCGACCTCGTGGGCCTCGTCGAAGATCACGACCTGGTGGTCGGGCAGCACCGCCCCCCACTGGCCAGGTGGGCGCCGTAGAGGTGGGTGTTGACCACCACGACGTCGGCGTCGGCGGCCCGGGCGCGGGCGTCCTCGGCGAAGCAGTCCCGACCGGACGGACAGCGGAAGGCCCCCGGGCACTCGCGGGCGGTGGTCGACACCATGGCCCAGGCCCGGAAGTGGGGCTCGAAGGGGAGCTCGGCCCGGTCGCCGGTGACGGTGTCGTTCGCCCAGCGGACCAGGCTCCGTACCTGGTCGGCGACCGTCGCCGGGTCGGACGTGTCCGTGTCGCCCCCCGGGGTGAGGCTGTCGTCGGCATCGGGCGGGTCGGCCGATCCGGCCGTCATGCGTCAGCTGGCCGGCGGTGCCCGCCACCTCGCTCACCCGCTGGCGGCAGACGTAGTTGGAGCGCCCCTTCAGGACGGCGAACGTGAGTCCGTGGTCGGTGGCCGCCGCCACCTGGGGCAGGTCCTTGTCGGCCAGCTGGTCCTGGAGGGCCTTGGTGGCCGTGGCCACCACCACCTTCTCGCCGGACAGGGCGGCGGGCACGAGGTAGGCGAGCGACTTGCCGGTGCCGGTGCCGGCCTGGACGACGAGGTTCCGGCGTCGGAGCAGGGCGTCGGCCACCGCGGTGGCCATCTCGACCTGCCCGGGCCGGGACTCGCCGCCCCCCGGCAGGCCGGCGGCCACGCGGGCCAGGGTGGAGGAGACCTCGTCGGGCATCCGCCGACACTACCGGCCGGGTCGGACGGCCCGGATGGCATCGACGGGCGCCGCGTGACGCCCCGGGGTCAGTGCCACTCGACGAACAGGACGATCGACACCCCGACGCCGACCAGCACGATGCAGGCGCGCAGCACGGACGGTCGGGAGCCGGCGACCGTAGTGTCCGCCGAGCTGGCCGCCGATGGTCGACCCGAGGGCGATGAGCCCCGCCACCGACCACGAGACGTGGGAGAAGAGCACGAAGACGACGGCGGCCACCCCGTTCACGAGCAGGGCCAGCACGTTCTTGGTGCCGTTGAGCCGCTGCAGTCCGTCGTCGATGAAGATGGCCAGCAGGCTGATGAGGATGACCCCCTGGGCGGCGCCGAAGTAGCCGCCGTAGACGCCGGTCAGGAACACGCCGACCAGCAGCAGGGGGCCGCCGTGGAGCTGGCGCTCGCCCCGTCCCGCCAGCCAGGCGCTGATCCGGGGCTGGACGGCCATCAGCACGGCGGCCAGCAGGACCAGCGCCGGGATGGCCGCCTTGAACACGCTGGACGGCAGGGCCAGGAGCAGGACCGCACCGGTGATCCCTCCGGACAGCGACGCCGCGCCGAGCGTGACCAGCCGGGACCGCTGGCCGTCGAGCTCGCGACGGTACGCCACCACGCCGCTGGCGCTCCCGGGCACGAGGCCGACGTTGTTGGAGACGTTGGCGAGGACCGGCGGGTAGCCGAGGGCGAGCAGGGTGGGGAAGGTGATCAGCGACCCGGAGCCGACGATGACGTTGATCGTCCCGGCGGCCAGCCCGGCACCGAAGATGGCCAGGGCGGCCCACGGGGTCATGGGGAGGGTCTAGTCGGCGCCACACCCCCGCTCAACCACCGGGACCCCGCCCGGCGCGCCACGCCGGGCCCGCCGGCCCCGGGGCCGGTCGGCACGACCGGACGCAGGCGAGGGGATAGGTTCGCAGGGTGCACGATGATCGACAGGACGCCGACGGCGGGCCCGAGCGGGACGAGGTCCTGACCGCCGCCGACGTCGCCGACGGTCCGATCCCCGTCCACGTCGCCTGCGTGATGGACGGCAACGGACGGTGGGCGGCCCGACGGGGCCTGCCCCGGACCGAGGGCCACGCGGCCGGCGAGGCGGCTCTGCTGGACGCCGTCGAGGGTGCGCTCGAGCTGAACATCCCGTGGATCACCATGTACGCGTTCTCGACCGAGAACTGGCGCCGTCCCCCCGAGGAGGTGCGCTATCTGATGGGGTTCAACGAGAGCCTCCTCATGCGCCGCCGCGACGAGCTCAACGACAAGGGCGTCCGCATCCGCTTCGCCGGCCGGCGCGACTGGCGCGTGCCCAAGCGGGTGCTGAAGCGCATGGACGAGTCGATCGAGCTGACGAAGCACAACCGGCGCTGCACCCTGACGATGGCCTTCAACTACGGCGGTCGGGCCGAGATCGTCGACGCCGTCCGCGACCTGGTGGCCGACGGGGTGAAGCCGGACAAGGTCACCGAGAAGGCCATCCGCTCCCATCTCTACTTCCCCGACCAGCCCGACCCCGACCTGGTGATCCGGACGTCGGGCGAGCACCGCATCTCCAACTTCCTGCTGTGGCAGCTGGCCTACAGCGAACTCGTCTTCACCGAGGTCCTCTGGCCGGACTTCCGCCGGTCCGACCTCTTCGCCGGGGTGCGCGACTTCCAGCGCCGCCAACGCCGGTACGGAGGCGTCACCTGATGGGGCCGCGACCACGTCCGCGACGACGCCGGTGGGGTGTGGATCAAGACCGCCTGGGTCCTCGGCCTGCTCGTCTACGCCGGCGTGCTGGTGACCTGGCACGCCGGGTTCACGGCCGCCACCCCGTTCGTGGTCATCCCGCCCGTCCTCGTCATCATGATCGGGGCGGGCAACCTGCTGAGCGGGCGGAGCAGCCGCCGTGCGCCCGCAGTTCAACCGGCCCGATCCGGTGCCGCTCCCGCCGCTGCGCGGTCGGCGCCGTCCCCCTCCGCCTCCGTCCCGACGGTCGGGCCGGACGGACCCGACGGCTCCGACGGCGCCCCGGCCGGGGGGCCCGGCCCCGGGCGATGACGCAGTTCCGCGACCGGGGGGTGGTGCTGCGCACCATCCGCCTGGGCGAGGCGGACCGGATCGTCACCCTCATGACCGAGCACCACGGCAAGGTGCGGGCCGTGGCCAAGGGCGTGCGCCGCACGACGTCGAAGTTCGGGTCCCGGCTCGAGCCGCTGAGCCACGTGGCCCTGCTCGGCTGGCAGGGCCGGGGCGATCTCGACACCATCAACCAGGTCGAGGTCATCGACACCTTCCGAGCCGTCCGCGAGGACCTGGACCGGATGTCGGCCGCCCTGTCCATGCTCGAGGTGGTCGACCAGGTGGGTCAGGAGCGCCACGCCAACCCCCGCCTCTACGAGATGTGCGTGCGGGCCCTGGCCGCCCTGGCCGAGCGGGACTCACCCATGGTCGCCCCGGCCTTCTTCCTCAAGGTCCTCGCCCTCGAGGGCTCGGCCCCCTTCCTCGACGGCTGCGTCTCGTGTGGCGAGGAGGACGACGGGCAGCTGGTGGCCTTCGACATCGTGGAGGGCGGGGTGCTGTGCCGGGCCTGCCGCCGGGGCCGACCGCTGTCGCCCGAAGGCCTCGACCTGCTGCGCCGCACCCTCGGTGGGGGCCTGTCCGGGGTGCTCGCCGAGCCGCGGTCGGTGGTCACCGACGAGGTGACGGCCCTGGCCACCGAAGCCACCGAGGCCCACCTCGACCGTCGGCTCCGGGCGGTGCGGGCCGGCCAGGTCTCCTGAACGCGTCCGGGGTCGACCGGTGACCGCCGCCGCCGTGATGTGGTTCCGCCGGGACCTCCGGCTCACCGACCATCCGGCCCTGCGAGGCCGCGGCCGACGAGTGCCCGCGCCGCTCGGCCGTCCGCTCGTCGCCCTCTTCGTGGTGGAGGACGGCCTGATGGCCACCGGTGGACCGAACCGCCGGGCCTACCTGGCCCGGACGCTGGCCGCCCTCGACGACTCCCTCGACGGCCGGCTCGTCGTGCGTCGCGGCCGACCCGAGTCGGTCGTGCCCGCCGTCGCCGAGGAGGTGGGGGCGGCCGTGGTGCACGCCACCGGGGACTGCGCCCCCTACGGCCGCCGCCGCGACGACCGGGTGGCCGCGGTCCCTGGCGTCCGCCGGCCGCACCCTGGTGCGCACCGGCTCGCCCTACGCGGTGTCGCCCGGTCGGGTCGCTGGCCGGCGGGGGAGGGCCCTACCGGGTGTTCACGCCGTTCCGCCGCGCCTGGGCGGCCCACGGGTGGCCGCCGCCCACGGGCGTCCCCACCGGGGTGACGTGGGCCCGCCGGCCGTACGGAGCTCGTCCCCGACGACCTCGATCCCGGGACCCGACGGGGTGACGGCCGCCCTGCCCGGGCGCGGGCGAGGCCGCCGCCGCGAGCGGCGCTCGAGGCATTCCTCGACGGGCCGGTCGACGCCTACGCCGACGAGCGGGACCGACCCGACCACGACGGCACCTCCCGGCTCTCGCCCCACCTCCGCTTCGGAACGCTCCACCCGCGCCAGGTCCTGGATCGCCTGCCGGCCGGCGCGTCGGCCGACACCTTCCGTTCCGAGCTGGCCTGGCGGGAGTTCTACGCCGACGTGCTGTGGCACCGGCCCGACTCGGCCTGGTCGTCGCTGTCGCCGGTCGGCGACCACCTGCGGTGGGACACGGGCCCCGAGGCCGACCGGCGCTTCGCGGCCTGGCAGGCCGGCCGCACCGGGTTCCCGCTGGTCGACGCCGGCATGCGCCAGCTGGCCGCCGAGGGGTGGATGCACAACCGGGTCCGCATGCTGACCGCCTCGTTCCTGGTCAAGGACCTCCACCTGGACTGGCGACGCGGGGCCGCCCACTTCCTCGACCTGCTGGTCGACGGCGACCTCGCCTCCAACAACCACGGGTGGCAGTGGGTGGCGGGCACCGGCACCGACGCGGCCCCGTTCCACCGTGTCTTCAGTCCGGACCGCCAGGCCGAGCGCTTCGACCCCGACGGCGACTACGTCGGCCGGTACGTGCCCGAGCACGGGACGCCCGACTATCCGGCGCCGATCGTCGACCACGCCGCCGAACGGCGCGAGGCCCTGGAGCGGTGGCAGGAGGCCAAGGAGGCGGCCGCCGCGGCCGGGGACCGATGACGGGCCCGGGGAGCGGTCCGGCCGTTCGGCGTCTACGTCCACGTCCCCTTCTGCCGCCACCGCTGCGACTACTGCGCGTTCGCCACCTACACCGACCGGGACCACCTGATGGAGGCGTACGCCGCCGCCTGTGTGACCGAGGTGGAGCGGGCGGTCGAGCGGGAGGGGATGCCGGAGGCGACCTCGGTCTTCTTCGGCGGGGGCACGCCGTCCCGGCTGCCCGCCGACCTGCTCGTCGAGGTGCTCGACGCCGTGCCCCGTCGTCCGGGCGCCGAGGTCACCGTCGAGTGCAACCCCGAGGACGTGACCGACGATCGCCTGGCGACCTACCGCGCCGCCGGGGTGACCCGCATCTCCCTCGGGGTGCAGTCCACCGTCGGCCACGTGCTGGAGGGCCTCGGGCGCCGCCACGGCCCGGCCCAGGTGACCGGGGCGGCCGCCCGGGTGGCCGCCGCCGGGTTCGCCTCGTGGAACCTCGACCTCATCTTCGGCGGGGCGGGCGAGCGCGACGAGGACTGGGAGCGCAGTCTGGCCGACCTGCTCGGACTGGCGCCCCCCCGCCCCACCTCAGCGCCTACGCGCTGACCGTCGAGCCGGGGACCCCGCTGGCGGCCACGCCGGAGCGGCACCCCGACGACGACGTCCAGGCCGACCGCTACGAGGTGGCCGACCGGGTGCTGTCCGCCGCCGGCTACCGGTGGGAGGAGATCTCCAACTGGGCCCGTCCCGGTCACGACTGCCGGCACAACCACCTCTACTGGGAGCAGGGCGACTACCGGGGGATCGGCTCGGCGGCCCACTCCCACCGGGCCGGCCGCCGGTGGTGGAACGTCCGCACCCCGGACCGCTACGTGGCCCTGGTCGGGGACGACCGACCGACGGTGGCCGGTGAGGAGGTGCTCGACGCCTCCACGGCGGGCCGCCGAGGGCCTCGCCCTGTCGTTGCGTACGCCGGCCGGCGTGCCGCTCGACGCGCTGCCCGACCACCCCGACCTCGAGGGGCTGGTCGACCGCTCGTCGGGCCGGGCCGTGCTGACCGTGCGGGGACGCCTGCTGGCCAACGCCGTCACCCGGCGCCTGGTCGTACCGTCCTGAGGAATGGCCTGAGGGGATGGCCCGGGCGGGCCACCCGGTACCATTCCCCCCTATGCCCGAGCCGGATGCCCCAGACGACGTCAGTGCCGAGCGGACCGAGCTCCTCGAGAAGGTGATCGGCCTGTGCAAGCGGCGCGGCATCATCTTCCAGTCGGCCGAGATCTACGGCGGGTTCCGCTCCACGTACGACTACGGCCCGCTCGGCGTCAACCTGCTGCGCAACGTCAAGAACCTGTGGTGGGAAGCCATGGTGCAGCGCCGCGACGACGTGGTCGGCCTCGACGCGGCCATCCTCGGGCCACCGGCCGTCTGGGCCGCCTCGGGCCACCTCGCCACCTTCACCGACCCGCTGGTGGACTGCAGGAAGTGCCACCAACGCTGGCGCGAGGACAAGATCGACGGGGTCTGCCCGGCCTGCGGCTCGACCGAGTTCACCGAGGCCCGTGCCTTCAACCTGATGTTCAAGACCCACGCCGGCCCCCTCGAGGACGAGGGTGCCGTGGCCTACCTGCGCCCCGAGACCGCCCAGGGCATGTTCGTCAACTTCCTCAACGTGCTCCAGACCACCCGGATGAAGCCTCCGTTCGGCATCGCCCAGGTCGGCAAGTCCTTCCGCAACGAGATCACCCCCCAGAACTTCGTGTTCCGGACCCGCGAGTTCGAGCAGATGGAGATGGAGTACTTCGTGCCGCCGGCGGAGGCGCCGCACTGGTTCGAGTACTGGCTCGACCAGCGCTTCCGCTGGTACCTCGACCTCGGCATCCCCACCGACCAGCTGCGTCTGCGTCACCACGAGGCGAGCGAGCTGTCGCACTACTCCTCGGCCACGGCCGACGTCGAGTTCCTCTTCCCGTGGGGGTGGGACGAGCTCGAGGGCATCGCCAACCGGTCCGACTTCGACCTGCAAGGCCCACGCCGCGGCGTCGGGCGAGAAGCTCGAGTACTACGACCAGGCCGCCAACGAGCGCTACGTCCCCCACGTGATCGAGCCGGCCGCCGGGGCCACCCGGACGATGATGGCCTTCCTGCTGGCCGCCTACCGCGAGGACGAGGTCGGGGGCGAGGCCCGCACGCTGCTGGCGCTGCACCCCCGGCTGGCGCCGTACCAGGTGGCCGTACTGCCGCTGTCGAAGAAGGAGACGCTGGAGCCGCTCGCCCGCTCGGTGCTGGCGATGCTGCAGCCGCACTTCATGTGCGACTACGACACGACCCAGTCCATCGGCAAGCGCTACCGGCGCCAGGACGAGGTGGGGACCCCGTGGTGCGTGACCGTGGACTTCGACTCGCTGGAGGACGACGCCGTCACCGTGCGGGACCGGGACACCACCGACCAGGTGCGGGTGCCCCTGTCCGGCCTCCTCGACGAGCTGCGCCACCGCATGGACGCCGTCCGGGCCCCGTAGGGCGCCCACCCCCGTCATCGTCGGTGGTGACCGGCCGGCGTGGGCCGGTGCCGGGGTCCGTCAGCCGGTACCCGAGGTCTGCGCCCGGGCCACGTGGGAACGGGCGTGGGCCACCGCCGACGGGAGGTCGTCGAAGACGTGGTGGTCGTGGGCCAACCGGTCGAGGGTGCCCACCGCCTCCAGGATCCGGAGGTGCTCGGGTCGCACGCCCTTCACCAGGACGGTGATCCCCCGCCGCTCGAGGTGGTCGACGATGTCGCCGAGGGCGTGGGCCGCCGAGGCGTCGAGGCCCTGGACGTCGGCGAGCCGCAGGATGACCACGCGGACGTCACCGATCGAGGCGAACTCCTCCAGGAACCGCTGCGACACGGCGAAGAACAGGGGGCCGTCGATCCGGTAGACGAGCACGTGGTCGTCGATGGACCGCAGCCCGTGGACGTCGTCGCCGTCGTCGTCACCCGGGTCCCCCGACAGGCGTTCGGACGTGAAGGTCGCGCTCCGGGCCAGGTGGAGGAGGGCGAGCCCCCCGGCCACGGCCAGGCCCAGCTCGATGGCCACGATGAGGTTGACCGCCACCGTGGCCACCGCGGTGAGGACCAGGACGGCGGCATCGGACCGGGTGGAGCGGAGCACCGACCACACGTTCGACGGGTCGACCATCCGGACGGCGGTCACCATGAGCACGCCCGCCAGGGCGGCTTCGGGAATCCTCGCCACCAGGGATCCGGCCACCAGCACCACCGTCAGGAGGGTGAGCGAGTGCACCACGGCCGAGAGCCGGGTCCGGGCACCGGCCCGGGCGTTGACGGCGGTCCGGGCGATGGCTCCGGTCGAGGGCATGCCGCCGAACATCGACGACGCCAGGGAGGCGAGCCCCTGGCCGACGAGCTCCCGGTCGGGGTCGCTGGGCCGGCCGTCGGTCAGGGCGTCGGCCACCTTGGCCGACAGGAGCGACTCCATGGCGGCGAGCACCGCGACGGCCAGGGCGGCGGAGGCCAACTGCGGGACCCGTCCGAGGGCGGGGACCCGGGGGACGGGCAACGAGGACGGGAGCGCCCCGATGCGCGTCACCGACCACCCGGCCACCCCGGCCACCCCGGTGGCCAGGATCACGCCGAGCAGGGACGCCGGCAGCGCGCGATGGAGGCGGGGGAGCGCGACCATGGCGACGGCCACCACGGCGACGAGGGCCAGGGCCTCGAGGTGGGGGGCGGAGGCCCACCGCGACACCGAGTGCCAGGCCACCACGGCGGTGGACGAGCCGCCCGGCTTGACCACGCCCAGTGCGGCCGGGACCTGTTGGAGGAAGATGACCACGGCGATGCCGACCGCGAATCCCTCCACCACCGGCCAGGGCACGTACGCCACCACCCGGCCGAGGCGGAGCCCGCCGGCCACCAGGACCATGGCCCCGGCCATCAGGCCGACGGTGGCGACGGACCCGGCGCCGAATCGGGCGACGACGGGCAGCAGGACGACGGCCATCGCCCCGGTCGGGCCGGACACCTGGAGGTCGGAACCGCCGAACACGCCCGCCACCAGGCCGGCCACGATGGCGGTGGTGAGGCCGACGGCGGGACTGAGCCCGGCCGAGATGGCGAAGGCCAGGGCCAGCGGGAGGGCCACCACCCCGACGGTGATGCCCGCCACCACGTCGGACTTCCACGAGGTGCGGAGTCCGCGATAGTCGTCGCGGCGGGGAGGAAGCGGCGGATGCCGGCCACCGGGCGGTTGGCGGACGAGCGCCGGTCCGGGCTCACGCCCCGTCGCCTGACGCCTCGAGTTCGGCGAGCAGTCGGCGGGTCTCGTCGAGGGAGCCGAGCAGGAACCGCCGGGCCACGGCCATCAGTTCGACCAGCAGCGGGTCCTTGATGGCGTAGAGGACCGACGAGCCGGACTTCCGTGAGGTGACGAGTCCGGCCCGCCGGAGGACCCCCAGCTGCTGGGACAGGTGGGACAGTTCGATCCCCACCAGCGGCTGGAGCTCGCCGACCGACCGCTCGCCGTCGGCGAGGACCTCCAGGCACCGCACCCGGGCCGGGTGGGCGAGCGCCTTGAACAGGGCCGCCTTGGTCTCCGACAACGGGACGCTCGGGGTGGGGACCACCTCCGACCCGGGTTCCCCATGCGGCCGGACGGTCGATGACATGATCATCTGATCACTTTACAGAATTATCAAGTGTTTGGCGGCCGGGCCTCCGGGGGCGCATGGTCGGTGGTCGGGTGATCGGCGTGGGAGGATTGGGCCATGTGGCACCGGCCCACCCGATCGTTCCGTGCCCGGGGTCGTCCTCGTGGCCCTGGCCCCGGTCGTCGCCGTCCTGGGACTGGCGATGGCACCCGCCGCCCCGGCCCAGGCCGCCGCCTCCGACTCCTACCTGGTGACCTTCGTGGCCCGGCAGTGCCCCACGTACCAGGACATCACCGCCAACCTGGCCCGCAACAACATCCAGGAGAGCCTCCAGGACCTCGGCCCGGACACCGCGTACACCTCCGGCCAGCCCATCTCCCCGTCCGTCGAGACGCCCAACCAGCCGAACTGCACCGCCCTGACCGGGTGGCAGTTCACCTTCGGCGACGGCATCAACGGCACCACCCCGGGCACCAACCTCTCCCGGGTCTCGAACCCGGTGACGCCCAGCTTCACCACCCAGGCCTCCGTGCCCCTCCTCGACACGAACGGCAACGCCACCGGGTCGACCATCGCCGGGGCGGTGACCACGACCCTGAGCGCCGCCCAGGTCAGCCAAGCGGCGGCCCACGACCTGTGGGTCCAGGGGGGAACGCCCTCGGACCCGCTCGGCACCTCCTCGTTCGGCACCAAGTACGCCTTCGGCGCGCTGCGCTGCGCCATCGACAACCTCAACGGGGACAACGTCGAGTGGGTCGGCTTCCCGACGGGCCAGAGCCATGTGTTCTGCTACTACTACGCGGTCGACGAGACCCCGGCCCCGGGGACGATCACCATCGCCAAGGTGCTGACCAATCCCGGGGTGAGCGATCCCGCCTTCCCCTTCACGGGGACCGTTTCCTACAACCCCGGGGGCACGTTCGAGGTCGGGGCCGGCCAGTCCGTGTCGTTCGCCCGGGACTCCAACGTGAACTGGAACTTCCAGGAGGTGGCGACCCCGGGCTACGAGTTCACGTCGGCGGTGTGCACGTCGGCCACGGGGGCGAGCACGTTCAACGGCACCGCGGCGCCGGTCGGCACGTCGGTGACCTTCGACACCAACGTCCTGGTGACCGTCGACCTGGCCCCGGCCGACGTGGCCACCTGCACGTACACCAACACCCGTGACGTGGTCGACCTGACGGTGCTGAAACAGACGGTCGGCGGGGTCGGGACCTTCCCGATCGAGGTGGACGAGCCCGACCGACGTGACCACCGACCTGACCGCCACCACCACCGAGGAGGGCGTGCCGGTCGAGGCCTGCACGACCACTCCCGGTCGTCTGTGACGTGGTGGACAGCCCCGGCTGACTACACGATCACCGAGACGCTCCCCGGAGCCACCGGAGCGGGGACGTGGGCGGCCACCGCCTTCGACTGCAACGGCGTCTCGCAGCCGGCCGGCACCACCCAGACCGTGGTCGTCACCTCCGACGTCGAGAGTCTGGCCTGCACGTTCACCAACACGTTCACCCCGACCGGCAGCATCACCCTCACCAAGGCGACGACCGGTGGCATCGGCACCACCGAGTTCGACATCACCCCGACCCCGCCCTCCGACGACCCCGACACGGCCGACCCCGTGTACTCGGCGACGACCACCCAGGCGGGGACGGCCGTGACCGCCACCCAGGTCTCGGGTGACTACTCGCTCGACGCCCTGGACCTCGGGACGTACTCCGTGGTGGAGTCGGGGCCCGACGACACCGACACCGGGACGTGGGCGACCGCGCTCGATCCACTGCAACGGGGCGGTGGTGGACCCGACCAGCTCCGACGTGCTGGTGACCCTGACCAGCGCCGAACCCCACGTCACCTGTGCATTCGTCAACGCCTTCACCACCACGCCGCCGCCCACCACCACGACCACGACCACCGCCCCGGCGACCACCACGACGCTCGGGCCGACCACCGAGGCCGCCGAGACCGGGAACGGGGGATCCGGTGGCGGTGGCGGGTCGGGACAGCTGGCCTCGACCGGTGAGGACGTGCGGCTGCCGCTCGGTGTGGCCGGAGCGCTGGCGCTGGCCGGGGTCGGACTGCTCGGGGTCGACCGGGCCCGCCGCCGCCGGACCGTCCCGGTGACGGTCGACCGCGGCGACGACCGCCGGCCGACCTGACCGGCCCCACCGCCCCGGGGGCGCCCGACGGGGGACCGGCCCCCCGGGCGGACGAGCGCCCCGTGCGGGGTGGTCCCTCGGCCCTCGCCCGTGCCGGGCGCGGGCTGCTGGTGGCGGCGGGTGTCGTGGTGCTGTTCGTGGCCTACCAGCTCTGGGGCACCGCCCTCGGGCACTGGCGGGGTCAACAGGACCTGCGGTCGCGCTTCGACCGGGAGGTGGCCGCCGCCCGGGCCGCGCGACCACGGCGGGGTGGCGGCCACGATCCCCTATCCGGAGGTGGGGGACCCGGTGGGGGTGATCGTCATCCCCCGGATCAGCGTGGACCAGGTCGTGGTGGAGGGCGTGGGCGCAGCCCAGCTGGCCGAAGGCCCCGGCCACTACCCGGGCACCGCGCTTCCGGGCCAGCCCGGCAATTCGGCCGATCGCCGGCCACCGCACCACGCACGGGGCCCCGTTCAACGGGCTGGGCGACCTCCGGCCGGGCGACGCCGTCAAGGTGACGACCCTCCAGGGCCGGTTCACCTACCGGGTGACGCGGTCGATCGTGGTGTCGCCCGACGACGTCGCGGTGCTCGACCCGACGCCCACCCCGCAGTTGACGCTCACGACCTGCACCCCGAAGTACAGCGCGGCCGAGCGCCTGGTGGTCGAGGCGCGCCTGGTCGGCCCGCCCGCCGCCGCCACGCCCGCTCCCCACCGCGGCCGGCGGGGACGGTCGGCGGGGTCGACCCGGTGGACTCGGCGGCCACCTGGCTGGTGCTCGCCGGGTGCGCCGTCGCCATCGCCGCCCTCGTCGTCGGCGTCGGACGGTGGCGCCGTCGGGCGGGGTCGACGCGGGCCGCGCGCTGGCTCACGGTGGTCGCCGTGGTCGTCGGACCGGTGCTGTTGTTCATCGCCTTCGGGGCCCTCGACGCCCTGCTCCCCCAGAGCCTCTGACCAGGGCGCGGGCGCGCGCGCGGCGGCCACGGGGGTCCGTCGGTCGGACGGCCGGGGAGTAGGCTCTGCGCTCGGCGCCGGCCACGTGCCCGCGTTTCCCCACTCAGTGCCCATCCGAGGAGACCCTTCCTGATGCCGTTCGTCTTCGACTTCGACCACTCCCACCGCAAGCCCCCCATGGAGATGAAGGACCTCCTCGGCGGCAAGGGGGCCAACCTGGCCGAGATGACGTCCGTGCTGGGCCTGCCCGTGCCCCCGGGCTTCACCATCGCCACCACCGCCTGCCGGGCCTACATGGACGGCGGCTGGCCGGAGGGTCTCACCGCCGAGATCAGCCCGGGCCAAGGGCCGCCTGGAGAAGGTGATGGGCAAGCGGATCGGCGATGCCGCCGACCCGCTGCTCGTCTCGGTGCGCTCCGGGGCCAAGTTCTCGATGCCCGGGATGATGGACACCGTCCTCAACCTCGGCCTCAACGACAAGTCGGTGGAGGGCCTCGCCCGCCAGACCGATGACGAGCGGTTCGCCTACGACTCGTACCGCCGCTTCGTCGCCATGTACGGGCGCATCGTGCTCGGCGTGCCCGGCGAGGAGTTCGACACCCTGCTCGACGCGGCCAAGGAGCTGGCCGGCACCACCAGCGACGCCGGCATCCCCATCGAACTGCTGCGCTACCTGGTCGAGGCCTACCAGCAGATCGTCGAGCGCCACACCGGCAAGCCCTTCCCCCAGGATCCCGACGAGCAGCTGCGCGGCGCCATCGAGGCCGTCTTCGCCTCGTGGAACGGTCCCCGGGCCATCGCCTACCGCGTGCGGGAGCGGATCGCCCACGACCTCGGCACCGCCGTCAACGTCCAGGCCATGGTCTTCGGCAACCGCGACGACGAGTCCGGCACCGGCGTGGGGTTCACCCGGGACCCGGCCACCGGGGCCAAGGGGGAGTACGGCGACTTCCTCGTCAACGCCCAGGGCGAGGACGTGGTCGCCGGCATCCGCAACACCGAGCCGCTCTCGGCCCTGGCCGACGAGTTCCCGAAGATCCACAAGGAGCTGCTCGGGATCTTCGCCAAGCTCGAGCACCACTACCGCGACATGTGCGACACCGAGTTCACCATCGAGCAGGGCAAGCTGTGGATGCTCCAGACCCGGGTGGGCAAGCGCACCGGCCGGGCCGCCCTGCGCATGGCCGTCGACATGGTGTCCGAGCGGGCCATCCGCCTGACCCACGCCGAGGCCGTCCAGCGCATCACCGGTGAGCACCTCGAGCAGGTCCTCCACCCGCAGTTCGCCGCCCACGGACACGACGTCCTGGTCACCGGGCTCGGCGCGTCGCCGGGCGCCGCCGTCGGGCGGGTGTACCTGACCGCCGACGACGCCCAGGCCGCCGCCGAGCGGGGCGAGGCCGTGGTCCTCGTCCGCAGCGAGACGTCACCCGAGGACGTCCACGGCATGCTCGCCGCCCAGGGGATCCTGACCGCCCGCGGCGGACTGGTCAGCCACGCCGCGGTGGTGGCCCGGGGCTGGGGCAAGCCGGCCGTGGTCGGCGCCGAGGCCCTGCGGATCGGCGCCCACTCCTTCACCGTGGGCGACGTCGAGGTCTACGAGGGCGACTGGATCTCGGTCGACGGGACCAACGGGACCGTGGTGCTGGGCCAGGTCGACGTCTCCCAGGGCGAGACGCCCCCCGAGTTCGACACGCTCCTGGGCTGGGCCGACGAGATCCGCGCCGGCCACCTCGGGGTGCGGGCCAACGCCGACAACGGACCCGACGCCACCAACGCCCGCAAGCACGGGGCCGAGGGGATCGGCCTGTGCCGGACCGAGCACATGTTCCTCGCCGAGGACCGGCTGCCCGTCGTCCGACGGATGATCCTGGCCGACACCCCGGCCGACGAGCAGGAGGCCCTCGAGGCGCTCCGGGTGGCCCAGAAGGCCGACTTCGTCGAGATCCTGGAGGCCATGGACGGCCTGCCCGTCACCATCCGCCTGCTCGACCCGCCGCTGCACGAGTTCCTGCCCGACACCATGGAGCTGGCCATCAAGGAGGCGACCGACGGGACTGACCGAGGAGGAGGCCCGCCTGTACGAGGCGGCCAAGCAGTGGCACGAGTTCAACCCCATGCTGGGGACCCGCGGCGTGCGGCTGGGCGTGATCAAGCCCGGCCTGTACGCCATGCAGGTCCGGGCCCTGATGGAGGCCGCCCTCGACCGCGTGGCCGCCGGGGGCCATCCGATCGTCGAGATCATGATCCCCCTCACCGTCACCCGGGAGGAGCTGGCGCTGGCCCGCTCGTGGGTGGAGGGCGCGGTGGCCGCCACCCTGAAGGCCGGGTCCGGGGCCAAGGGCAAGAAGGGCGCGGCCGACGCCGGCAACCTCGAGGTCCTCATCGGGACCATGATCGAGACGCCCCGGGCCGCCCTGCGGGCCGCCGAGATCGCCGAGGAGGCCGAGTTCTTCTCGTTCGGCACCAACGACCTCACCCAGATGACGTTCGGCTTCAGCCGCGACGACGTCGAGGGGCGGATGATGTCGACCTACCTGGAGGAGGGGCTGTTGAAGCGCAACCCGTTCGAGGTCGTCGACCCCGACGGGGTGGGAGAGCTGGTCCGGCTGGGCACCGAGCGGGGCCGGGCCACCCGACCGGACCTCAAGGTCGGCGTCTGCGGGGAGCACGGCGGCGATCCGGAGTCGATCGCCACCTTTGCCGCCGCCGGGCTCGACTACGTCAGCTGCTCGCCCTTCCGGGTCCCGATCGCCCGCCTGGCGGCCGCCCAGGCCGTGCTGGACGGCAAGACGGCCGCCCGGGACAAGGTGACCGGGGCCGGTCGGGCGGCCAAGAAGCCGGCCGCCAAGAAGGTGGCCACCCAGCGGACCGCCGCCCGGAAGTCGGCCTCCCCGACGGCCGCCAAGAAGGCCCCGGCCAAGAAGTCGGCCGCCAGGAAGGCCGCCCCCCGCTGAACCGCCCGGGCCCGCCGGGTCCGTCCGTCGGGCCCGGCGGCGGGACGGGGCGACCGCCCGACGCGGTACCGTCGTCCCCATGGGCATCCCCGACGAGGACGTGGCCCGGGTCCGGGCCGCGACGGACATCGTGGCGCTGGTCGGGGAGCACGCCGCCCTGAAGCGGGTCGGCCAGCGCTGGGTCGGCCTGTGCCCCTTCCACAGTGAGAAGTCGCCGTCGTTCAGCGTCAACGCCGAGGCCGGCTTCTACTACTGCTTCGGCTGCCAGGCCAGCGGCGACGCCATCAGCTTCGTACGCGCCATGGAGCACCTCGACTTCGTCGACGCCGTGCGCCGGCTGGCCGACAAGGCGGGCATCACCATCCGCGAGGACGGCAACGCCGGTCGCGACAACCAGAAGCGCAAGGTCTTCCTCGACGCCATGGAGGAGGCCACCGAGTGGTACCACCGGCGCCTGCTGACGGGTCCCGACGGCGGCAAGGCGAGGGACTACCTGCGCAGTCGGGGCTACGACGGCGAGGTGGTCCGGCGGTTCCGCCTCGGCTGGGCGCCCGACGGCTGGGACACGCTGTGCACGGCCCTGAAGCTGAGCGAGGACGTGGCCGTCGGGGCCGGCCTGGGCTTCGTCAACAAGCGGGGCCGGCTCCAGGACGCGTTCCGGGCCCGGGTGCTGTTCCCGATCTGTGATCCGTCGGGACATCCGGTCGCCCTCGGCGGTCGCATCCTGCCCGGCAGCAGTGACCCGGCCAAGTACAAGAACTCGACGGAGACGCCCATCTATTCCAAGCGCCGCACCCTCTACGCCCTCAACTGGGCGAAGCAGGACATCATCAGCTCGGGCGAAGTGGTGGTCTGCGAGGGCTACACCGATGTCATCGGGTTCTTCGAGGCGGGGGTGCCCCGGGCCGTCGCCACCTGCGGCACCGCCCTCGCCGAGGAACACGTGAAGCTCCTGAAGAACTTCGCCACCCGGATCGTCCTCGCCTTCGACGCCGACGGGGCCGGGCAGTCGGCGGCCGGTCGATTCTACGAGTGGGAGCGCAAGCTCGAGGTGGACGTGGCCGTGGCCGCCCTGCCCCCCGGCTCGGACCCCGCCGACCTGGCCCGCTCGGACCCCGCCGCCCTCCGCGAGGCGGTGGCCGGGGCGACCCCCTTCCTGCAGTTCCGCCTCGGACGCATCCTCGACGCCGCCGATCTCACGACCGCCGAGGGCCGGGCCCGGGCGGCCGACCACGCGCTCGGCGCCGTGGCCGAGCACCCCGACGACCTGGTGCGCGACCAGTACGTGATGCAGGTGGCCGAGCGCTGCCGCCTGGAGCCGGCGGCGCTCCGGGAGCGGCTCGAACGGATCCGCCGGGACGGCCCCCGGCAGCCCACCGGCTCCGAACGGGCCCCGTCCCGGCCGGCCCCCCCGGTCGATCGCGACCCCCGCGGCTACGACGGACCCGACGAGCCGGGCCCCGAGCCCGGGTGGGACCCCTGGGAGGACGGACCCGGGCCCGGAAGCCCCGGTGGGCGGTCCACCACCCCGGAGTTCCGCCCGGGCCTCGAGGCGCTCCGCCTGGCCATCCACCGGCCCGAGGACGTGGGGGACCGACTGGAGGACGTGCTCTTCTCCGACCCGGTCCAACGGGCCGCCTTCGTCGCCCTGGTCGAGTCCGACGACCTCGGCGAGGCCATCGACGGGGCCTCCGGGCCCGTCCAGGCCCTGCTGGTCCGCCTGACCGTCGAGGAGCCCCGCTCCGAACCCGACGAGGTGGTGGCCCAACTCGTCCGGGACACCGTTCGGCGCGAACTTCCCGTGCTGACCGTGGAGGCCCGCACGTCCCCCGACGCCATGGCCGACGCCGCGCGGGTGGCCGCCTGGCTCCAGGACCTGGACCGACCCGGTTCCTCGGCAGAGGCGTCCCAGGGATTGGTAGCGTGGCTTCTCGTGAGGGCACAACAGAACGGGTCCGGGCGGGTCGCATGACGGACAAGAAGGTCGTCTCCCTCTATCCCGGTCACCTTCCGGACCGATCGGAGGGAGGGGCGGACCCGGTGCCGACCAACGGCTTCGGCGCCACGACCGTGCCCCCTGCGCCCCCCACCGCCGATCCACCGGTGGCGGACACGCTCTCCGACGCCGACTTCGAGGCGCTCCTGGCCAAGGGGCGACTGGTGGGTGGGCTGACCCAGGACGACGTGGTCGGTGTGCTGCGCTCCGTCGAGCTCAGCGCCGACCTGATCGCCGGCGTGGTCGATCGGATCCGCGAAGCGGGCATCGAGTTCACCTACGACACCGGGGAGACCACCATCGTGCCCATGGCACCGCTGGACACCGCCGAGGCCCCACCCCGGTTGGTGGCCGTCCCCGTCCCGCCCGCGGCCCCCCCGGCCAAGGTCCCGGCCAAGCGATCCCGCGCCTCGAGGTCGTCGGACTCGGCCTCCGCCTCGGAGCCCGACAGCTTCCGGGGCTCGGCCGCCGATCCCGTCCACATGTACCTGAAGGAGATCGGCAAGGTAAAGCTGCTCGACGCCGCCCTCGAGGTCGAGCTGGCCGAGCGCATCCTGGCGGGGACCGAGGCCGAGGCCCGCCTGGCCGCCGACGAGCTCGACCCCACCCACGGTCGTACCGGGGCCGAGCAGCGGGCCGACCAGCGCCTGGTGCGCCAGGGCCACGAGGCCAAGGAGGCCCTCATCGAGGCCAACCTCCGGCTCGTCGTCTCGATCGCCAAGCGCTACCGCAACCGGGGCCTGGCCTTCCTCGACCTCATCCAGGAGGGCAACCTCGGCCTCATGCGGGCGGTCGAGAAGTTCGACCACACCAAGGGCTTCAAGTTCTCGACGTACGCCACCTGGTGGATCCGCCAGGCCATCACCCGGGCGATCGCCGACCAGGCCCGCACCATCCGCATCCCCGTCCACATGGTGGAGACCATCCACAAGGTGGTCTGGGCCCAGCGCCAATTCCACCAGGAGATCGGCCGGGAGCCGACGACCGAGGAGCTGGCCGCCCAGGTCGACATGTCGCCGGAGCGGGTGCGCGAGATCCTCCGCATCAACCAGGACACCATCTCCCTCGAGCAGCCCATCGGCGACGAGGAGGACTTCAGCCTGTCCGACATCATCGAGGACCGCGAGGCGGTGGTCCCCGGCGACGCCGCCACCCGCCTGATGCTCGACTCGGCCCTGCGCGACGCGCTCGGCCACCTGACGCCGCGCGAGCAGGACGTGGTCCGCCTCCGGTTCGGCCTGGAGGACGGCAAGATCCGCACCCTGGAGGAGGTCGGCAAGGCCTTCGGTGTCACTCGGGAGCGGATCCGCCAGATCGAGGCGAAGACGCTGGCCAAGCTGCGCCGGCCCGAGTCGGCCCAGCTGCTGCGCGACTACCTCGAAGAGGCGTAGGGCCCCACCGCCGGCCGGCGCCGCCGCCCGGCCACGCCGCGGGCGTCACCGTCCCCGTCGACGAGCACCTCGAGGTCGTCGTAGCCGGCCGACGAGTACCGCTCGGCGAGGGCGTCGACCTGGTCGGCCCCGACCTCGAGCAGCAGCCAGCCGCCCGGACGCACCCAGCGGGGACTGCGGGCCACCACGGCCGCCCACCGGGCCCAGGCCGTCGGGTCCGCCGTCGAGCGCCCGCCGGGGCTCGTAGGCCAGGACGTCACGGGGTAGGAGGTGGAGGGCGCCGGTGGGCACGTAGGGGAGGACGCCGCACAGCACGTCGACGCGACCGGCCAGGTCGTCCGGCAGCGGGTCGTCGAGCGGTCCCTCGAGGACGGTCACCCCGTTGCGCCGGGCACAGGCCACCGCCCGCGGGTCCACATCGGTGCCTACCACCCGGGCCCCCGGGCGCCGGCGGGACAGGACGAGGGCGATCGCCCCCGACCCGGTCGCCAGGTCCACGGCCGTCCCGCGGTCGGGCAGGAGGGACGCCGCCCGTTCGGCCAGCGTCTCGGACTGCCAGCGGGGAACGTAGACCCCGGGGTCGACGGCCACGTCCGTCCCGCAGAACCGGGAGGTGCCCGTCAGCCAGGCGAGCGGCTCGCCGGCCACCCGACGGGCCACCAGGGCCTCGAGGGAGTCGGCGTCCGGGGCCGAGGCCACCAGCTCGACCGCCTCCTCGTCGGCGGCCACGCACCCGGCTCCGGCCAGGGCCCGCATCACCCGGGCGATCAGGGCCTCCGGGTCCGGGAGCGGACCGGGGGTCGTCAGACGGCCAGCGTGCTGCGCTCGTTGATGGCGACGGCCAGATCGCCGGCCATCTCGATGACGAGCGCGTCGGTCGCCTCCTCGCCGTCGCGCCAGCCGCCCAGCACCCCGAGGGCGTCACGGGCCCGCACCGTGCTCAGTACCACCACGGCCCGGGCCTTGGCGGGCCAGCCGGTCAGGCGCCGGCGCCGGCCGGCCCGGACGGTCGAGCCGTCGGCGGCCACCACCCGGAGGCGGGTGCGGCGGGAGCGGGCGATCCCGATGGCGGATCCGAGGGCGATGGCGGCAGCGGCCACGATGCGAAGCTTCACGGCCGCCATTGTGGCGCGGTTCGCGGTGGCGTGCACCTGCGATCCGGTGGGGTGGATCCGACCGGCTATTCTCCTCTGGCACACCGGACCGTCCCGAGGCCTGACGCGGACGTGCCGGCGCCGTTTCCGGGGTAGCTCAATCGGCAGAGCATCTGACTGTTAATCAGAGGGTTGTGAGTTCGAGTCTCACCCCCGGAGCCAGCGGAAGGGCGGCGACGTCGGCCATCGACCCGTCCCGTCCGCAGCCGTCGACCGTCCGGTCACGAGGGAGCCGATGCCGACATCCGACCGTTGTCCCACCTGTGGCCACCCGGGGCATCATCGGGCCGGCACCGACGGGCGGTTCTGCGACGACTGCGACCGGTGCTGGTCCGATCGCCAGCGCCACGAGCGGCCGCCGCACCACAACTGAGCGGGTCGCCGTGAGCCCCCGGGTGGCCTTCGCCACCGCCCCCGCCGAGCGACTGGGCCCGAACGACACCGATCGGCCGCACCACGAGGCCGCGGCCCGGGCCGCCGGTATCGGGCTCGACCACGTGGTCTGGTCCGATCCGGATGCCGACTGGTCGTCCTACGACCTGGTGGTGGTGCGGTCCACCTGGGACTACCTGGACCACCTCGAGGACTTCGGAGCGTGGTTCGGACCGGGTGGAGCGCGCTCGGGACGTTGCAGAATCCCGCGCCGGTGGTGCGGTGGAACCTGGACAAGCGCTACCTCGTCGAGCTGGCGGCGTCGGGGGTGCCGGTGATCCCCACCCGGGTCTGTGGGGACACGGCCGTCGGTGGCGGCCGCCCTCGACGCGATGGCGGGAGACGTCGGGGAGGTGGTGGTCAAGCCGGTGGTGTCGGCGGGCAGCCACCTGACCGGCCGCTTCGCCGCCGGTGATCCGGCAGCGGCCGCGGCTGGCCGACCGGATCCTGTCCGGCGGCACCGCGGTGCTCGTCCAGCCGGCCGTGACGTCGGTGGCCACCGAGGGAGAGGTCGCCGCCCTGGTGTTCGGGGGCACCGTCTCCCACGCGGTGCGCAAAGCACCCATCCTGGCCCTGGGGGGTGGTCTCGTCGGGGGGACGTACACCGAGCGCGTGGCCCGGGAGGAGCTGAGCCCCGCCCGGCGGGCGGTGGTGGACGCCGCGTCGGCGGCCGTGGCGCAGGTGGTGGCCGACCGCTTCGGGGTGCGGGAACCCCTGTTGTACGCCCGGATCGACCTCGTCACCCTGGACGACGGTTCGGTCGGGGTGCTCGAGGTGGAGTTGGCCGAGCCCACGTTCTTCCTGGACGTCGCCCCGGAGGCCGCCGACCGCTTCGCGGCGCTCGTGGCCGGACGGGCCACGACGCCCACGAGCCGCGGGCGACCCCGCTCCGGCCACGCGTCCACGTGGGCCGGCCCGGCTGGACAGGGTGGCCTTCCGGGGTGAGAAGGTGAGGGGGTGATCATCGTCGGCGCCCCCCGGACCTCCCGGACGTCCTGATGGAGCAGCCCCAGCTCGGGCCCACCGGCCGACCGGGACGCGGGCTCGGGTGCCTCGGCCCGATCCTAGGGGTCGTGGCCCTGGTGGCGATCGTCGCCGCCGTGGCGACGATCGGCCTCGTCGTCCTGGCCATCGTGGCGGTGGTGGTGGTGATCGGCCTCGTCGTCTTCGCGGTCGACCGTCTGCTGCTGGCCCTGAGCCCGAAGCGGCGCCAACGGCGCGACGACCTGCTGCGGTCCTGGGGCATGGGGGGAGGTCCCGTCATCGACTCCACCGCCATCGACACCACCGCGACGGTCGAGGTACGCGATCCCGAGCCCCCCACGCGGCCTCCGGACCCCGCTCCGGAGGGCGGAGGCGACGGCGACGCCTGACGCCCGGCTCCGACCGGGTCGCTCCGTCCGCGCCCCGTCGCGGCCACCCGCTGGCGATCGTGGGCCGCCACCGCGGGTTCGCTCTAGCATCCGCTCACGAAGGAGCACCCCGGGGCAGTAGCTCAGTGGTCAGAGCACGGGACTCATAATCCCTTGGTCGTGGGTTCGATCCCCACCTGCCCCACCAACCAGGATGGTCCTCCGGGGCGTCCGGCCGGGTCGCCGGGTCCGCGATCGTGCAGCGGCTGCACTACGGACCCGACGACCCATCCTCTCGCCTCGGATCGTGCCCGGGGGCGGGCGGTGGGCCCCAGCCGGGGAAGGGCTCCTGGACGGCCCCACCGATGACGGGCTCGTCGAGGAAGTGCAGGGTGGGCCGACCCCCCGGGGGGCGGCGGGTCCGCCCTCCGACTCCTGCAGGGTGACGTAGAGGGGGTAGATGTGGGTCCCGTGCGCGGGCCCCGAGCCGCTACCTGCCACCGTCCCCGTTCGGGCGTCGCGCATCCGAGCCTCCTCCCACTCGGCCCGTCATGCGGGCCGGGTCTCGTGTCGAGGTGGCGCCAACTGGTTCCACTGACCACCCTCGCGCCGGTCCGGCCCGATGGCAATGGTCAACTTGGGGCGATGACCACCTCCGCCGACGCGGGGACGCCGGGACCGGGGCTCACACCGACGGCGGCTCCTCGGAGTCGGTCGGGGCCGCCGGTCCCGGGGACCAGGCGGGTGGAGCCGGCGGGGTTTCCGCCGATCCCGCGGGTCCTGACCCGGCCGGATCACCCGGCCACACCGGGGGCGGTGCCGTGGGGGGTGCCGCCGTCGGGGGTGCGGCCGTCGGAGGTGCGGCCGTCGGGGGTGCGGAGGGCTCGGCCGGCACCTGGGTCCAGGCGGGGGGAGGGGCGGCCGGGTACCCCGGGGCCTGGGGGTACGGCGTCGGGTACGTCGCCGGGGTGGTCCCCGCATAGGGATCGTGGCCGGCCGCCGGGCCGCCGTAGGGCGGGGCCGGGGCACCGTAGGGCGGTGGGGCACCGTAGGGGGGTGGCGGAGCGTAGGGCGGTGGGGGAGCGCCATAGGGATGCGGCTGGGCCGCCGGCCAGGCGGCCATCCCGGAGCCGGCGGTCGCCGCGCCCGCCCCGACCAATGCCGGATCGGCCGGCCCGAGTGGGGAGTAGGCCGGCGTCGACGGGTCGTCGGCGCCTTCGTCGTCACCGTGCCGGGGCTTGCGCAGCACCCAGATCAGGCCGACGCCGGCCACGACCAGGGAGACCACGAGGATGGCCAGGGAGGCCAGGCCCCGGCGGTCGGCCAACGACTGGCACTCCTGGACGAACGTCTCCCACTGGTGGTGGGCCGCGGTGTTCGACGCGGGCGGCTTGGGTCCGGCGCCGATCGAGCCCGGCTCGGCCAGCGCTTCGAGGGCCGTCTCCGATGCGGTGCTCGGTCCACAGGTGCCGCCGATCGCCGGTGCGGGCAGCGCCGTCAACATGCCGGCGGCGCCATAGGCGATGCCGAAGCAGCCGATGAACACGAAGAGCAGGATCAGGAGCGTGCGGACGGGGGACGGCTTCATCAGGTTTCCTTTCGGGCCTCCGCGATCGTAGTCAGCGGGGCGGCCCGGACGGCCGCGGGCCGCCGGGCGCCACCGGGTTCGGGTCGGCACGGGGGAGCGGACTATCGTCGGTCTCCGCAGGGTCGGGACCCCGTCCCGACCCCCGCCGGCCCACGTGTCGACGACAGGAGAACGATGGACATCGAGGACTTCTACAGCGCCGACGAGCGCCGCCGGCAGTCGGCCGAATTCGAATTCGGCAACAACTGGTTCGACAACCGGGGCAGCCGCTACGAGATCAGCTGGGTCGAGGACACCGGCGAGCTCTACGCCATGCTCGAACTCGCCCCCGAGGCGGACTCGTGGACCCCGTTCGGCGACATCGAGGTGGAGGACGTCAAGATCGACACCCTGGTCGTGACGGTGCTGGCCGTGATCCCCACCCGCGACGCCGTCGAGCAGCTCCTCGACGGGTGGGCGGACCACATGGAAGAGCCGGACGGCGTCCACTGGGTGGCCGAACGGCTGACCTCGGCCGGGCTCGCCCGACCGGCCCTTGACTGAGCGGGCCCCGGACGTGGAGGTGGTGGTCGACCTGCCGTCGGGCCGGGTCGGCCTCACCGGCTGGTCGATGCTGCACTCGCTGGTCGTGTGCGTCGACGGCGGCCGGGGCGTCCGGCGCGACGAGGTGTCCGAGTGGCGGCTCACCACGGTCCTCGCTGGTGCCGGAGTGTCCCGGGCGTCCGGTACGGGTGAGGCCCTGGTTCCGGGACGGGTCCTGCACGACCTCGCCGAGGTGGCGGCCTCCACCGAGGGGACCCGCCTCGACGACGAGTGGGACCGGGCGTTCGCCGCGATGCTGGACGTCGCCGCGTCCGAGGGATGGGTCGATGACGAAGGGGCCATCCGGGCCCATGTCGAGTGGAGGAACACCTGATGCGGTTCTCGTACGCGGAGTCGATGGTCGACCCCGGCTACTACCTGCCCCTGGCCGTGGCGGCCGAGGAGGCCGGGTACGACTCGATGGTCGTCCCCGACAGCCTCTGCTACCCCGAGGAGTCGGACTCGACGTACCCGTTCAACCCGGACGGAACGCGGGAATTCCTCGACGACAAGCCGTTCCTCGAGCCGTTTTCGCTGATCCCGGCCATGGGCGCGGTGACCGAACGGATCCGCTTCGTGACCTTCGTGCTGAAGCTGCCCATGCGCCACCCCCTGCTCGTGGCCAAGCAGGCCACCTCGGTGGCCGTGCTGACCAAAAACCGCCTGTCCCTCGGGGTGGGAGCGAGCCCCTGGCCCGAGGACTACGAGCTGGTGGGCGTGCCCTGGGAGGGACGGGGCCGGCGCATGGACGAGGCCATCGACGTCGTGCGGGGACTGTCGGCCGGTGGCTACTTCGACTACCACGGCGAGTGCTACGACATCCGGTCCGTCAAGCTCAGCCCGGTCCCGAGCGAGCCCCTGCCCATCCTGGTGGGTGGGCACGCCACCGCCGCCCTGCGCCGGGCGGCGCGCTGTGACGGCTGGCTGCACGGCGGCGGCGACCCCGCCGACCTGCCCGGCCTCCTCGCCACCCTCCGCCGTCTGCGCGACGAGGAGGGCACGGCCGACCGGCCCTTCGAGGTCCACGTCATCTCGCTCGACGCCTTCACCGTGGACGGCGTCCACCGGCTCGAGGAGGAGGGGGTGACCGACGTCATCGTCGGTTTCCGCTGGCCCTACGAGGTCGGCCCGGACACCGAGCCGCTGCAGGCCAAGATCGACAACCTCCGGCGCTTCGCCGACACGGTGATCGCCGGGGTGGACCGATGAGCGACGAGGGGGGCGCCTCCCGCCCCACCGCCCGGGCGCTCTCGGAGCGGTCGATGGCCGCCGTCGAGGCCGGCGACCGCGAGGCCTGGCTCGCCCTGTTCAGCGACGATGCCGTGGTCGAGGACCCGGTCGGACCCTCGATGCTCGACCCCGACGGCGCCGGGCATCGCGGCCCCGAGGCGATCGCCGCCTTCTACGACAACGTGATCGGGGTCAACGAGTCGATCCGCTTCACCATCCGCGAGAGCTTCGCGTGCGGGGACGAGGTCGCCAACGTCGGCACCATCCGGATCGCCTTCACGGGGGGTGGCGCGGTCGAGGTCGACGGGGTCTACTGCTACCGGATGGCGACCGACGGCCGCCTGGGCGGCATCCGCGCCTTCTGGGAGGCCGACCGGATGCGCAGCGTCGAGTAGGTCCGACGCCCGGCGGGCACGGTCAGGCGGGCAGAGGGTCCCGGACTGCCATGGGTGCCTCCCACCCCGGCATGGCCATGACCATCTGGACGTCGCTGATGTGGCGTTCGAGGAAGGCGCCCTCGCAGTAGCAGAGGTAGAAGCTCCACAGCCGCTGGAAACGCGTGTCGAGGCCGAGCGCGGTGACCTCTTCGGCCCGGTCGGTCACCGCGGCGTGCCAGCGCCGCAGCGTCTCGGCGTAGTGGCGGCCGATGTCCTCGACGTCGACCACCACCAGCGGGGTGACCCGTCGCAACGACCGGGTGATCGCTTCCAACGAGGGCAGGCAGCCACCCGGAAAGATGTACTCACGAACGAAGTCGGTGCCGTTCTTCGCCCGCTCGAAGCTGCGGTCCTCCACGGTGATGGCCTGGAGCGCCATCAACCCACGGTCGTGCAGCAGGCCGGCGCAGGTGGCGAAGAAGGTGTCGTGCTGGCGCCAGTCGACGGCCTCGATCATCTCGATGGAGACCAGTTTGTCGAAGGTGCCCTCGAGGTCCCGGTAGTCACGGTTGAGCACGGTGACCCGGTCGGCGAGGCCGTCCTCCACCACCCGCTTCGACGCGTAGCGGAACTGCGCGTCCGAGATCGTGGTGGTCGTGACCCGGCAGCCGTAGGTGGCGGCCGCGTGGCAGGCGAAGCCGCCCCATCCGGTGCCGATCTCCACCACGTGGTCGTCAGGGCCGAGGTCGAGTTTGGCGCACAGCCGGTCGAGCTTGGCCCGCTGGGCCGTCGCCAGGTCGACGTCGGGGTGGGTGAAGACCGCGGACGAGTACATCATCGTCTCGTCGAGCATCAGGGCGAAGAAGTCGTTCGACACGTCGTAGTGGGCCTGGATGTTGTGCCGGTCGTCGTGCTTGCCCGGGGGACGCAGGCGGCGCAGCCAGTCGGTCGAGGTGCCGACCGCCTGCCCGACGCGGTCCTGGAGGGCGGTGACGGGGCGCAGGCCCCGGCTCAGCACCCGGGTGAGGGTGGTGAGGTCGTCGCAGTCCCACAGGCCGTCGGCGTAGTCGCGGCCCAGACCCACCGACCCCTGGCGGAGGGTGTCCCAGTAGACGACGGGGTCGTGGACGGTCATGGTGACTTCGGGTCCACCGTCGCCGAACCGGTAGGTTCCGGTCCCGTCGACGACCACCAGGGTCCCACCGTGCAGGTGGGAGGCCATCGACCGCAGGAAGCGGGTGGCCAGCGGCGTCCCGGCCCGGGCGCCCACCCATCCCAACGGCAGTTCCGCCATCCTCAGTACTCCTGTCCGTCGTCCGTCGGACCGGCGGGCGTCGTCACCGGCCGGTCCGGGTGCCGGTGGAAGGGTACGCCCTTGCGCTTGAGCGCGAGGGCCTGACGGTAGATGCCGAACGAGACACGGAGGGTCATGAGGGGGAATCTCCAGAGCAGGCGGCCCTGCGCCCGCCGGCCGGCGGGGGAGCGGTCGAGCACCATCGAGGCCCCGAACACCAGGTCGGGGCCGTCGAAGTCGTCGACGGCCAGCGTGAGGCGCCGACCCGGCTCGCCGATGGTGAACCGGTGGGTCAGGCCCATCGGGAGGAACGGCGAGACGTGCATCCCCTTGGCCACCCGGTGGGTTCCCGTGCCCGGCAGCACGTAGGCCGTCCGTTCGTGCCACGGCGTATTGGTGACCTCGACGACGACGGTCTCGACCGTGACGCCGGCCGGGTCGAAGCAGTAGTACGTGGTGATGGGGTTGAAGAGCCAGCCCCAGGTGCGGAGCTGGGTCAGCACGGACACGGGCCCCACCGGCCGTGCCCCGGTGCGCTCCTCCACCAGGTCCCGCACGGCGACGTCCAGGGGGACGGTGGGGTCGCCCAGGTAGTCCGACCGCCGGAAGGTCACCGGCGCCGGCCCCCCGTCGCTCCACAGCGGGTGCAGTCCGCACACCTCGGCGATCTCGGAGAGGTCGAGGTAGACCAGGGCGATCCGGTAGGAGAAGCGGTGGTCGACCGGGGTCCGACGATGATGCACGACCCGGCCCTCGTACACACCGCTCCGGAGCACCTCCCGCGGGGCGCGGGTGTCGACGGCCGGGGCCCCGGTCGCGGCGGGTGCGCTCACAGGTCCTCGCCGGCCAGCCGCCGACAGACCACCCGGGCGCTCTGGACCCCGTCCTCGTGGAACCCGTAGCCCCAGTAGGCACCGCAGAACCAGGTGCGCCGGACGCCGTTGAGCTCTTCCTGGCGCTGCTGGGCGGCGACGGCGGCGACGTCGTAGACGGGATGGGTGTAGTCGAAGGTGCGGAGCACCTTGTCGGGATCGATGGCGTCGTCGCGGTTGAGGGTGATGAGCAGCTCGTCGCGCGAGTCGATCCCCTGCAGGCTGCGCAGCCGGTAGGTCAGGGTGGCCTGGGTCGGGTGGTCGGGCAGCCGGTGGTAGTTCCAGCTGGCCCAGGCCCTCCGGTTGGCCGGCAGGAGGGACACGTCGGTGTGGAGCGTGGCCCGGTTGGGCTGATAGGCGATGGCGCCGAGCACCTCACGCTCGACCGGGAGCGGATCCGACAGCAGGTCGAGGGCCTGGTCGCTGTGGGTGGCGATGACGACGTGGTCGAAGCGCTCGGGCCCGTTGACGGTGTGGAGCTCCACCTCGTCCTCGGACCGGGTCACCTTGTCGACCGGTTCGTCGAGGCGCACCGCCGATCCGAGGGGGGCGAGCACGGCGTCGACGTATCGCCTGGAGCCGCCGTCCACGGTCCGCCAGTCGGGCTGGTTGCCGTACTCGAGCAGACCGTGGTTGGCGAAGAACCGGGCGAACGTCACCGCCGGCATGTCGAGGAACGTCGACGGGTCGGCCGACCAGATCGACGAACCCATGGGGACCAGGTACCAGTTGAGGAACTGCGACGACCACCGTCCCCGGTCGAGCAGGTCGCCGAGTGAGACCGTGGCGTCGTGCGGCGTCTCGAGCAGCGACCGCGCCATCCGGTTGAACCGGACGATGTCGGACAGCATCCGCAGGAAGGACGGGCGCACCAGATTGCGTCGTTGGGCGAACACGGAGTCGAACGAGGAGCCTTTCCACTCCAGGCCGCTGACGTCGTCGGTGACACTGAAGCTCATGTCGCTGGGCTTCGTCGCCACCCCCAAGGCGTCGAACAGCGCGACGAGACCCGGGTAGTTCCGCTCGTTGTAGACGAGGAACCCGGTGTCGACGTCGTAGGAGCCGTCATCCAGGTCGACGGTGACCGTGTGGGCGTGACCACCGGGCCGGCCCTCGGCCTCGAACAGGGTGACGTCGTGGTGGCGGGACAGGAGGTGGGCGCACACGAGCCCCGAGACCCCGGTACCGACGATCGCGATTCTCATGTGTCCGGCCTGCTCCCTGAAGTAGTGCGTGACTCGCCTACCGTTCTTCGGAGGAGACGCCAGGTCGGATGACGACGGTCGGAACTCCCAGGTAGGCAAGTATATTTGGAGGGGATCACGGGCCGGTCGAGTGACCGGCGCCCCGGCTTCGCACGGCACAGGAAGGACCCCACCATGGCCCGTTACCGGGCGACCGTCATCTCGACCCGGTCGGTCGGGGAGACCTTCGACTACCTGGCCGATTTCTCCCATGCGGCGGAGTGGGATCCCGGCACGGCCACCGCGGAACGCCTCGACGACGGGCCGGTGGGTCTCGGCAGCGCCTTCCGGCTCGGGGTGCGGGTCGCCGGCCGGGTGACGCCGCTCGAGTACCGCATCGTGGCGTTCGACCGTCCGCACCGGGTGGCGCTGCTCGCCGAGTCGGGCACCGTCCGGTCCAAGGACACGATCACCATCACCCCGGCGGCTGACGGCGGGGCGATCCTCTCCTACGAGGCCGACCTCCGTCTGAAGGGGGCCCTGTCGGCCGCCAACGGGGTGCTGCCGGTCCTGTTCGAGCGGATCGGGGCCCACGGTGCGGACGGCCTGCGCCACGTGCTCGGTGGACCACCGGTCCCCACCGAGCGGCCCCAGGCCGGACCGCTGGTCGCCCGCAGCGTCGACGAGGTGCTCGAGGCCACCGTCGTCGGGAGCTTCACGTCGATCGGGCCGATGCTGCGGGCCCGCACGGCGGGCTGGACGCCGCCTCCGTCGCTGGCCGGTCGGACCGTCCTGGTGACCGGGGCCACGTCGGGACTGGGTCTGGCCACGGCGTGCGGTGTGGCCCGACTCGGTGCCCGGGTGGTGCTCACGGCCCGGGGGGACGACCGGGGCGAGCGGGCCGCCGAAACGGTGCGACGGGCGGCACCGGGGGCCGACGTCTCGTACCTGTTGGCGGACATGGGTGAGTTCGATCAGGTGCGGGACCTGGCGTCGGCCTTCCTGGCCGGCAACGGTCGGCTGGACGTCCTGGTGCACAACGCCGGGGCGCTGACCCCCGACCGCCGGACCACCGGCTCCGGCCTCGAGCTCACGGTGGCGTCCCAGGTGGCCGCCCCGTACCTGTTGACCGGATTGCTGCTGCCCGCCCTGCGGGCCGCCGCCCCCTCGCGCGTCGTCCAGGTCACCTCGGGGGGCATGTACACCCAGCGCTTCGACCTCGACACCCTGGAGATGGGTCCGTCCGACTACGACGGGACGGTCGCCTACGCCCGGGCCAAGCGGGCCCAGCTGGTCCTGATGCACGAGTGGGTGCGGCGGACGCCGGGCACCGGCGTCTGCTTCCACGCCATGCACCCCGGCTGGGCCGACACCCCCGGCATCCGCGACAGCCTGCCGGGATTCGCCCGGGTCATGGGACCCTTCCTGCGCTCGCCCGACCAGGGGGCCGACACCGCCGTGTGGCTGGCGGCCGCGCCCGCCGGCGTGGAGACGACCGGTGGCTTCTGGCTGGACCGACGACGGCGTTGGGAGCACAAGGTGCCGTGGACCCGCCTGTCCGAACAGGAGTTCCACGACGCCGGCGCCGCCCTGTGGGCGTGGTGCGCCGATTGCACCGGTTGGGACGGTCCGACCCGCCCCGTGTGACCGACGGGTCCCGGGAGCCGGGGCTCAGCTGGTGAAGCCGTAGCGCTCGTGGGGTCCCATGGCCGCGAATTCGAACATGCCGTAGCCGACCTGGTCGCCGCAGGTGAACCGGGCCGCGTACTCGGTCAGGCCCCACGCCGTGTAGTTGGGGTCGGGGGCGACGATCTGGCCCTGGGTCACCAGGTCCCCCTGGTACATGCCGTGCTTCCAGTCCGGCTCGAGGCCGTACCCCGACCCCAGCAGCAGAGGGAAGGCCAACAGGGGCTCGACCTCGACGACGGCCGTCCGCTCGCCCCGCGGCCCGAAGTACGAGAGGGTGGCGCCGGTCACGGTCCGGGTCCCCTCGACGAAGCGGATGTCGTGCTCGGGCCGGCCCAACCAGGTGGCGCCGCCCGACGAGTCGATGGTCGGGATGCGATGGGCGTCCTGCATGATCCGCTCGCCCGAGGCGCGCTCCTGGACGATGGTCACCATGGCGTGGTCCTCGAAGCGAACCGGGGCGTAGATCCAGAAGAACCCCGAGCCCGTGTCCGTCGCCCGGATGCCGAGCGGCTCCGACTCGCCCACCGGTCGGACCCCCCAGGAGCGGTCCCGCGAGCCCCACCAGCGGTCGGGCGTGAGGGCCACCTCGCGGTCACCCACCTTGAGGGTGCCGGTCCAGCCGCCGACCTGGGCGAAGCGGGTCGAGTCGAAGATCACCCGCGAGAACTGGCGGTCGAAGTGGCGGGACTCGAGGTGGGCCTGGCTGAACCCGTCGAACACGGCATCGAGCTCGATGCCCCATTCGTTCGGCTCCAGGACCACACGGAGCTGGCGGAGCCCTTCGCGGACCTCGATCCGGATCGGCCCGACCGAGGCGTCCATGCGGTCGGCCCCCAGCGTCTTGGAGGAGCGCACCACCCGATGGTCGTCGCCCCACTTGACCGAGACGAACGCGTCGGCCACCCCGAGGTTGGGGTACTGGCCCACGCCGATGACGCAGAAGAGCTCCTCGTCGGTGCCGGCCACGTCGCCGGTTCCGTGGATGTTGAAGTAGTACCGGTCGTAGAAGTTCCGGTCCGAGGTGCCCACGTGGCGCATCGGCTCGCTGATCTGGTGCACCGGGTAGTCGTCGAGGGGGGACAGCACGTCGGACTCCACTTCTCCGGCGGGGCCGGCGGTCGGGGCCTCCACGCGGTGGTGGCGGTCGGGAGGGCCGAGCGTACCGCCGTGCGCAGCGGGACGGTGGCGCCACCGGGCGGTGCGTCCGGGGCGCGGACTACGATCACGGTCAGGCCGAGCCGGCACCCGCACCGGGTGGGGGACGGAGCCGGAGCAGTAGCCGCAACACGTCGACCAACGAGGTCCGGGGCCGTCCCGAACCGCCGTCACCCAGGGAGGGACCATGAAGTCGTACGACCGCCTGTTCATCGGAGGGGAGTGGGTCGCTCCGGCGTCCACCTCGGTCTTCGAGGTCCGATCCCCGTCCACCGGCGAGCTGGTGGGCCGCACGCCCGAGGCGGCCGAGGCCGACATCGACAAGGCGGTGGCCGCCGCCCGGGAGGCGGTCGACCGCGGCCCCTGGCCCCGCATGACGCCCACCGAGCGCGCCGCGGTGCTGACCCGTGCCGCCGAGGCGATCCGCGAGCGCATGCAGGACCTCTCCGAGCTGATCTCGAGTGAGATGGGATCGCCCGTCTCGTGGGGCCTGCTCGCCCAGGTGCTGGCGCCGACGATGATCCTCGACTACTACGCCGGGTTGGGGTCCACCTTCGCCTTCGACACGGTGAAGGACGGCCTGCTCGGCCCGGTCCTGGTGACCAAGGAGCCGATCGGCGTGGTGGCAGCCATCACCCCGTGGAACGTGCCGCTGTTCCTGGCCGCCGCCAAGCTCGCTCCGGCGCTGCTGTCGGGGAGCTCGGTCGTGTTCAAGCCCGCCCCCGAGACGCCCATCGACGCCAACGTGTTCGCCGAGATCCTGGCCGACGCCGGACTCCCCAAGGGCGTGCTCAGCGTCGTCCCGGCCGGACGTGAGGTGGGCGAGTACCTGGTCAACCATCCCGGCGTGGACAAGGTGTCCTTCACCGGATCGACGGCGGCCGGCAAGAAGATCGGGGCCGCCTGCGGTGCCAATCTGAAGCGGTGCAGCCTCGAGCTCGGGGGCAAGTCGGCGGCCATCCTGCTCGACGACGTCAAGCTCGACGAGTCGCTGCCGCTGATGCTGCCCAACGCCATCATGAACAACGGCGAGGCCTGCATCTCCCTGACCCGCATCCTCGCTCCCCGCGACCGCTACACCGAGGTCACCGATGCGCTGGTCGAGCTGGTCCGGGCCATGAAGGTCGGTGACGCGCTCGACCCGGCCACCGAGGTCGGACCGCTGGTGGCCGAGCGTCAACGTGACCGGGTCGAGGGCTACATCCGCATCGGCCAGGAGGAGGGCGCCAAGGTCGCGGTGGGCGGTGGCCGCCCGTCGGGACTCGACGCGGGCTGGTACGTCGAGCCCACCGTGTTCGTGGACGTGGACAACTCGATGCGCATCGCCCAGGAGGAGATCTTCGGGCCGGTGCTGTCGGTCATCCCCTACGACGACGACGCCGATGCCGTCCGCATCGCCAACGACTCCGAGTACGGCCTGTGCGGCGGAGTGTTCACCGCCGACAACGACCGTGGCCTCGGCATCGCCCGCCAGGTGCGCACCGGCACCTACATGGTGAACTCCTCCATCCCGATCGACTTCTCGTCGCCCTTCGGCGGCTACAAGGACTCCGGTGTGGGTCGGGAGTTCGGCGAGGACGGCCTCGAGCTCTTCCTCGAGAAGAAGACCATCAACCTGCCGGCCGGCTACACGCCGAGCGTCTGAGCACCGCGACGACCTGAGTCCGGCGACCACGGGGCGGCGCGCCCCGTGGTCGGACCGGCGCTCCGCGTGGGAGGGTCGTCCTCGCCGCCCGTCCGATCCCGACCAGGGGTTTTCCGCGGGGTCCGGGTCTGCGATCATGGTGCCCCTATGACCTGCCCCGTCCGAGGACCCGGAACATCGTCCCGGTTCCCCGCGGAGCCCCGTCGATGACCACGGTCGCCGACCCGGCGCCGACCCCGACCACTCCGCCCGCGCCGCGCGGGCGGACGATCGTGTTCGGCTACGTGCCCGCCCTCGACGGCATCCGCGCCGTGGCGGTGCTCGGCGTCATGCTGTACCACGGTGGGGCCCCGCTGTCGGCCGGCGGCTTCCTCGGCGTCAACATGTTCTTCGTCCTCTCGGGCTTCCTCATCACGTCCCTGCTGCTGGGCGAGTGGACCCGGCGCCTGACGATCCGGCTGGGCCAGTTCTGGGTACGTCGGGCCCGCCGCCTGCTTCCGGCCCTGCTGCTCCTGTTGGTGGCCGTGGCGGCCTACGCCCACTTCGTGGCCACCCCCGGCGAGTTCGCATCACTCCGACTCGACTCCCTCGCCACCCTCTTCTACGTGGCCAACTGGCACTTCATCGTCGGTGGGTCGAACTACTTCACCCAGGCGGCGCAGCCCTCGCCCCTGTCGCACATGTGGTCGCTCTCGATCGAGGAGCAGTTCTACATCGTCTGGCCCCCGGTCGTGCTCGGCCTCCTCCATCTGGGTCGGCGGCTGCGTCCCTCCCGCCAGCTGTGGCCGGTCCTGGCCGCGGCCGTGGGCGGCGCCCTGGCCTCGGCGGCGGTGATGCGATGGGGCTACCTCCACCATGCGTCGGTCACGCGGCTGTACGAGGGCACCGACACGCGCAGTCAGGACATCCTGGTCGGGGCCGCCCTGGCCATCGGCCTGACCATGTGGGCCCGCCACCGCCGGGCGTTGCCCCAGCCGGTTCCGGATCTGGACGACTTCCAGCCCGGCCGTGTCCACCCGTCGGTCGGCACGGTCGGCTTCGGCGTCGCCCCGGCCCACCGCCGAGACCTCCAGCGCCGACGCGGTCCGACGCCCCGGCCCATCGCCGCCTGGGAGCTCTCCAGCAGCACGGCGCGTCTGACCGCCCAGATCTTCGGCTGGGCGGCCCTCCTCGGGATCGTCGTCCTGTGGGGTCGCCTCGACGGCCCGACCGGGATGTTCTTCTCGGGGGGCGAACTGGCCATCGCCCTGGCCATCGGTGTGCTCCTCTTCGCCGTCGTGACGGCCCAGGGGGGCAGCCTCGCCCGGGCGCTCGCCAATCCGGTCTTCGTCTACGTGGGCCGTATCTCCTACGGTCTCTACCTCTGGCACTTCCCGCTCTTCTCGTTGCTCGACGCCGAACGGCTCCACCTGTACGGGCTGCCCCTGCTGGCCGTGCGCTTCGCCGTGACCTTCGTGGTGGCGACGGCGTCGTACTACCTGGTCGAGCTGCCGGTGCGGACGAGCGCGCTGACGGCCCTGACCGAGTGGCGCGGCTGGTTGGTGACGTCCGGGGCCTTCCTGGCGGTGGTGGCCGTCACCGTGGCCGCCACCCTGCCGGGCGCCGCGGAGGCGGCCGGAACCTACCGCTCGGCGGGGCCGGTGCCCGTGGGCACGCCGGTCCGGGTGACCATCCTGGGTGACTCGGTGGCCTGGCGGCTGGGTTTCGCCCTGCAGGCGGACCAACCCGGACAGCAGTACGGGGTCGACATCGACGACAGTGCCATCGTGGCCTGCGGGGTGTTGCGCACCACCGAGTACCGGGCCCACGGGAGCCCCAACCCCATGTCGGTCGCGTGCAATCCCTCCTCACCGCCGGCCGACCAGTGGCCGGCCCTGTGGCGCGGGGCGGTCGACCAGTTCCACCCGAACGTGGTGATGGTGCTGGCCGGACGGTGGGAGGTCATGGACCGGTTGCTCGACGGCACGTGGACCCACATCGGCGAGCCGGCGTTCGACGCGGAGCTCAAGAGCTCACTCGAGGAAGCCGTCCAGGTGGCCGGGTCGAACGGTGCCTACGTCGAGCTGCTCACCGCCCCGTGCTTCGACTCCGGGGAGCAGCCGAACGGGCAGCCGTGGGTCGAGGACGATCCGGCCCGGCTGGCCCGCTACAACCAACTGGTGCGCGAGGTGGCCGCCGAGCACCCCGCCACCGTGCGGGTCCTCGACTTCGACTCGATGATCTGCCCGGGCGGCTCGTACACGACCTCGATCGACGGGGTCCAGCTGCGGGACGGCGACGGGGTGCACATCGTCCCGACGGCGGCCGCCGGGCGATGGCTGGCCGCCCACCTGCTGCCCGCCGTCGTCCAGGCGGGCCGGGACCAGATGTCCGGGAGCCGTCTCGACCAGACACCACCGCCGTCGACGACCGGAACTCCCCGGCCGACGGTGTCGGCCTCGGGCGCGGTGGCCGGCGACGGCACGCGAGGCCCCTGACGGCACGCGTGGTCCCTGACGGCACGCGTGGTCCCTGACGGCGGGGTGGGCGCGGTCAGCCTCCTGCCGGGTTCGACGGGGGGGCGGGCTGGTTGAACACCGAACTGTCGGCGGCCTGGCACTGGATGTGGAGTGACGGGATGAGTTCGGACTCCGGCACCCGGTTCGCCTCGGAGAGCGTGGCCGACAGCGCCTCCCATCCGATGTCGTGGTACGCGGCCTGGGCGGCGATGGGAATGGCGGCCAGCAGCTGGAGATAGGCCTTCTGGCGGAGGGAGGCGGCGGCGGTGGTGTCGGGGGTCCGACTCGCCTGGTCGAACAGCTTGATCGAGTCGTTGACGTGGCTGCACGAGGCCCGGGCGAGGTCACCGGCGCTCGCGCCACAGGCGGACAGGGCACCGCCGGCCAGGAAGAGGGCGGCCACCCCTAGGGCGGCGCGGGCCAGGCGGGGTCGTGACCCGAGGTTCACCCGAGCCAGCTGGGCGCCGAGTCCAGGAGGTAGCGGCTCACGGCCAGGCACCGGTCGAAGACGTCGCACATCATCTCTTCGCCCGTGAGGACGCGCGCCAGCGAGACGGGGGTCCGGGCGACGATGCTGAGGCGACGCTCGGCCGCATCAGTGGCCGAGGCGTAGGAGTCGATGGCCGACACCTCGAGGGGCAGCTCGATGCCGCCCACTCCGGCCAGGTCGATGGCAAGGCGCAGCAGATCGGGTCCGTGGGGGAGAGGAGGCAGCGCCCAGGTGAAGGTCAGGGCGAAGTGGAACTCGTCCGGGGGATCCTCGTCCTCGGGTAGGCCGAAGACGGCGTCCTCGAAGGAGAGGAGGGTGCGGGGGTCCACCTCGAGGGCGAGGTGGAGGTCGAGCGGGCCCCCGCAGCCGTCCTCGGGGTGGAGCTCGACCTCCCACACCTGGCGCAGGGAGTACGTCTCGACGAAGTGGCGCTCGTCGTGCACGTGGAAGCCGTGGTCGACCGAATGGTCCTTGAGATCGGCGACGTATCCGGCCACATCGATGACTGCCACAGGAAGCTCAGCCTACCGGGCCGCCGGTGGGGTGGGGACGGGCGGGGTCCATCGGGTCCGTCGCCCCCCACCGGGGCGGCGCCCGCCTCCGGTATCGTCCACCGGATGGACGACGCCACCCTGCTCGAGGTGTTGCACGCCACCGCCACCGCCATCGCCGACGCCCTCCGTGGTCTGGACGACTGGGGACCGTCCGGCACGAGGGAGGACCAGTACCGCCATGATGTCGTCGCCGACGCCGCGGGGCTGGCCGTGTTGGCCGAAGCCGGCGTGGGGGTGCTGTCCGAGGAGTCCGGGACCCAGGACATCGACCGGGGTCTGGTGGTGGTCATCGATCCCGTCGACGGATCGACCAATGCATCCCGGGGGATCCCGTGGTTCGCCACCAGCCTGTGTGCGGTCGACGCTGACGGTCCCAGGGCGGCGCTGGTGGTCAACCAGGCGTCGGGGGTCCGCTTCGAGGCGGTCCGGGGCGGTGGGGCCCGCAAGGACGGCGTCGCGATCCGCCCGTCGGACTGTGAGCGGCTGGGTGACGCCATCGTCGCTTTCAGCGGTTATCCGCCGAGCTACTTCGGGTGGCTGCAGTACCGGTGCCTGGGGGCAGCCGCGCTGGACCTGTGCGCGGTGGCCGAGGGGGTCCTGGACGGGTACGCCGCCGTCGGAGGCTCGAAGCTCGGCAGTTGGGACTACCTGGGCGGCATGCTGGTCTGCTCCGAGGCGGGCGCCGTCCTCGGCGAGGCCGAGGGACGCGACCTCCTCACGCTGTCCCACACCGAACGTCGGGCACCGTTCGCGGCGGCCACACCGGCGCTGTTGGCGGAGTTCCTGTCGGCCGGGGCGCAGTAGCGTCTGGGGCGGCGGGCGTTTAGCTCAGTTGGTCAGAGCAGCTGGCTTACAACCAGCAGGTCGTCGGTTCGAACCCGACAGCGCCCACGCATCGGCGGGGGACAGAGGGGCCAAGGGTGGAGAATGGGACGGAACCGCTGTGGCGGCGGCCACCGGAGGGGGCTCTGGGGGGCGGGCCGGGTTGCCTTGGGCGCCGCGTCCCGGGGTTCGGGTCAAGGCGTGCAGGAGACCCCTGCGTCGATCGGAGCCTCTTATGGACGAGACCGGCTCGTAGCCTTTTGTCCGACTACCAGAAAGGAGACGCAATGGACATCGTCAACTTGGGGGCGACGGATGGGCTGCCTCCAGTGGACTGGACAACGATCGTCAGGGAGCTCGACGCCGGATCGGGGCCAGATCCAGACGCGCACAACGCCCGCACGACGTGGCTCTCGACAGTGAACGAGGACGGAAGCCCGCACGTGACGGCTGTCGGTGCACTCTGGCTGGACGGAAGGTTCTGGTTTCAGACGGGGTCGGGTACCCGGAAAAGCCTCAACGTCGCGCGCGACCCGCGTTGCTCGATCGCGGTGTCGATCCGGGATGCAGATGTCGTCGCCGAAGGTGACGCCGTACGTGAGACCGACTCGATCACACTGACGCACCTTGCCAATGCCTGGGCGGATCAGGGCTGGCCCGCCGAACTGGATGAGTCCGGCACCGGGATCACTGCCCCGTTCAACGCGCCGTCGCAGGGACCTCCGCCGTGGAACGTCTATCGCATCGAGATACGTTCAGTGACCGTGACATTGGGCACCGAGCCGGGCGGACTGACCCGATTCAACTTCTGACTCCGACCCAGTGGGTTACCCAGTCCTTCATCGCCCGCCCGGTCACAGGTTCTGCTCGACCTGCGCACCCGCCGCCATCCGGGGAAGGCTGGCAAGCACGCCATAAAGGAGGTCCTCCTCCCACGAAGTCATTCCCGGCGGCATCGGGGGTGGGTTGCCGATGAACCGGCTGTAGAAGTCGGCTTCAGGTGCCCAGGGCGGACACGATGCACGTATTCAGGGACTGGGGGAGGGGGCGGTCGCGGGGCGCCTGCTCGAGATCGGTGGCCTTGTCCCGGCAGGTCGTGAACGCCAGAGATGCCGTCGTGGAATCCACCGCCGACCCCACGGGCGTCGTCCGCAGATTCCATACCCAGGCATGGTCGGCGACCTCGGGGAGCACGCCGATCGTCGCCGTGAAGGCTCCAGCAGCCTCGATGGGTACGGTTCCCCGATCGACGACGACGACATAGGAGGTGTTCCACGAACGCAGTGTCTCTCTCAGATCGGTGATCTGGAGGGGTGACAGGGGAAACGAACGCGCATTCGCGCCGGTCGCCATCGTCAAGCCGATCAAGGTCCATGGGCCAGATCCGGGTCGGCCCGTTCGCAGGACACCGCTACCCGAACCCCGAACCTTGACGTAGCCTCCGGCCAGCTTGAATCGCATGCCGTCGACCGATTGCCAGACCATGGGCTGAGAGGTCACCGCGGCGGAGGACGGGAACGGATAGCTCGTGACCACCGCCTCTTCGGGGATGTGCAGGGCAGCCGTCTCGTACCACTGGGGCAGGTCGACCGCCTGAACGGACAGCGGTGCTTGGTACTGCCCCCAGACCGGAACCGCCATCAGTACCACGGCCCCGGCCACGACGGCTCCGTGGATCACCGGGGGGAGGCGCCTCCACGGAGCGGCACGCTGCAGGGAGTCGAGCCCGATGGCCACCATGACCGCGACCGCCAGGTCGGCGACGAAGGAGAAGTGCACCGCGGAGATGTCGTCGAACACGGCCAGGTTGGTGAAGTGTGACCAGGGCAGCCACGAACTGATGACGACGTGGGTGGGGCTCAGCCAGAGGATGCCGCCCCACGAGAACACCGTCGCGATGATGGCGACGATGGCCAGTACCCATATCGACCGGCGGCGGCGGGCCAGGACCAACGAGCCGGCTACCACCGCCAGCACCCCGTAGCCGAGGAACTGGACCTGAGGACCCTGTACCGCACCGTCGAACAGGGGGGTGGCGACGGGGCCGGCGCTCCAGAGCTCCCACGCCTGGGCGACGATGAAGAGGTGGAGACCACCCCACACCGAACCGGTGATGTGCTCCGGCCCGTCCAGCGTGTACCAGACGGGGCCGAGCAGCAACACCAAGGAGGTGACGGCAGCCACGCCCATCGCCCGGAGAGCGAAGGGGAGTGCCGGGATCACCCGACCCGGCGCCATGACTGCCACCACCAGGACGCCGACGACGCTCATGACGACCATGATGGTCAGTACTTCCTCGGAGATGAGGGAATTGCGCGAACAGGATGGCGGCAAGAGCCACGCCGCAACGTGCTGCCGGCCACACCTGCCTGACCAGAATCTCGTGCACCACCACCAGGAGCAGAGGGGGAAGGACCAGGAGGCCGGTGGAGAGGTGGCCCTGGGCGACACTCTCCACCACGAAGGGGGAGTACCCGAAGAGGAACCCCCCCACCCAGCACGCGGGGCGCCAGTCGACGAAGCGGCGGCATGCGACCCAACAACCCCAGGCACTCAGGGCCGGGGCCAAGGTGAGCGCCGCGGTCGTGGAGGCCACCGGACCCACCAGCCACGTGAGCGGAGCGAACACGATGCCGGCGAGCGGGGCGCTGGCGTTGTCGAGGAGGTTGACCCCGTGTGGCGGCCAGAGCCATGTCGTCGAGAAGGGATCCAGTCCGTGGCTCAGGGCGTACGCGGGCCAGGCCATGAACCAGACCTGTTGGCCTGGATCCAGGCAACCGCACCGCACGGTCGACGCGGCACCGGCGCTCCAGGCATTCCACCAGAGGAAGAGCGCCGGGAGGGTGTAGACGGCGATGACGGCCAGATGGACACCCACGCGGCCCGCGATGGTGGCCGGTCCCCCACGGGGTGCTGCCACCGTGGAGGGTGCGGGTGGTGCTTGTCCGGATCCCGCGCCGGGTGAGGGCCCGCCCCGGGTCGGAACGGTGGAGGTACCGGGAATCACCCCGCTCTCATCCAACGGAGCATCTGGTCGAGGACCTCCAGGTCTGTCATCAGGTTCGATGGTCCCCCGATAGGGACGAGTTGGTGTGGATCGTCCCCCACCACAGGGCATCAGCTTCAGAGGCCGGGCTTCGCTGTCGGAAGGGCGGACCGATCCCCAGTGTGGCACCAGATCCGGGACGGGACCGCATGCTTGATCCGCGATCGGTCGAGGCGGTCTGCGGCCGAGCTGACCGTTGGTGCCCGTGACGCCGGATGACCGCGACGGTCGGGCTGATGGCGGGGCCCGCCGTACGCTGATTGGCGTGCGGGGTGAATCGAACGTGGACCTTCCGGTCGTCCGTGCGGCCCACGCCGATGACCTCGACGAGGTGATCGACCTCCTGGCCGAGTGCTCTTCGTGGTTGCAGACGAAGCGGGTCGTCCAATGGCCCGAGCGGTTCACTACGGCCCAACTCCTCCCCACCCTCGAAGCCGGACATCTCTACGTCGTCGACGGCGGAACCGCCCTGGCGGCGACCTGCACCCTCCAGTGGTCCGACCCGATGTTCTGGGGCGATCGCTCGGATGCCGGGTTCCTCCATCGCCTGGGAGTCCGGAGGACCCACGCGGGTCTCGGCAGCGGCATCCTCGGCTGGGCGTCCTCCGAAGTGAACTCCAGAGGTCGCCGATTCCTCTGCCTCGATTGCCCGAGTACGAATCGCCGACTTCGGAGGTACTACGAGGACCACGGCTTCTCCGCGATCGGACAGGTGGCCGGGCCGCCCGACCATGCCCATACGATCGCCCACGGCCCGTGGACGGCGGTCCTCTATCAGAGGCCCGTCGGACCGGAGTGACATTCTCTGACCACGTGGACTTGGTCGCGTTCAGGGATGCCGGGGGACATCCAGGCCGTCAGGTCTCTATTTCGGCCCGTAATAGCGGCCATTCCACCGGAAGACGAGGACCGAATGACCGTCCTCCAACGTCAGGAACTCGTCGGTGCGGAGATAGTGATGTTGCTGCCCATCGGTCATGACGGCGCACAGCTGCTCCGTGTCGGCATCGACGGCTCGCCGATTCCCGTCCAAGGGGCCGCCATCCAGGACCGCCTCCTCCTGGAGGTCGCTGTCGGGGCCGGAGGCCATCCGCAAATCCTGACACCTTCACCCACGAGCTGCCAGCGATCGCCCGGTGGAGACACCTGACTGGCGGTCGACGTCGGTGCCTTCATCCGGCCATGGGAGATCGGGCGCTACTGCCAGCCGCCGGGGTTCCAGCCGGCGGAGAACGCGGCGGGCGTCGAGGCGAGCGAATTCCAGAGCACGTGCGTGGCGGTGATCTTGTACCAGACCGGAACCGGGGGGATCGCCACCATGGTCGGGGCCGTGCCGACGCCGGTGACCGTGGTGACGGCATTCGTCGAGGTGTTCATGATCTGCACGTCGCCGCAGGAGTAGTTCTCGGGGATGACGAGGTACTGGTTGTCGGGAGTCACCTGCATGGGTTGGGGATCCTGGGTCTCGCACGTCGTGGTGAACGCCAGGGCCTCGGTGTTCGTCGCCGTGGTGATCGTGAAGATGTCGTTGGAGGGCCAGTCGGCGACGTAGACAAGACAACCGTTGGGCGACATGGCCATGTCGATGGGTCCGGACCCGCTCCCGGTCGAGATCGTGGCACTGATCACGTCCGGCGTGGCGCTGAGCGCGGTGGCGACCACCTGGACCTCGGACGTCCCGTACTCGGCGACGTACAGGGACTTGCCATTGGGGAGCATGGCCAGCAGGTTCGGATCACCCGACGCCGTCTGGTTGGTGTCGTTCAGGCCACCCGTGGCGAGGACCACATGGGCGGTGACCAGGTTCGTCGAAACGGTGATGTCGTCGATGTACCCGTTGGCCCGGTCGGCGACGTAGACATGGCTCGAATCGAACGTCGTCGCCAGGGCGATCGGGTGGGGCGCGGTGCCGGGCAGCGCGATCGTCGACGCGGTGCCGGTGGCCGTGGCGATGGCGGAGACCGTGTTCGAGTTGTAGTTCGCCACGTACACCTCCGCACCGTTCGGCGTGACGACGATGGCCGTCGGATTCGCCTGGTGCTGCACGGTGATCGCCGTTCCCGCACTGCTCGAGGCACCGTCGAGCGTCACCGGGACGACCGACCCGTTGGTCGTGGTCCCCGGATCGGATACCACGTAGGCCACGTAGTAGCCGGACCCGTTGGGGATCGGGTCGATGGCCACCGCCGTGGGATCGGTCACCGTGATCGACTTCACCACCGACCACGCCGTCCCCGACCAGCTGAGCACCTGCACCTGGCCGGCCGTGTATTCAGCGATGATCGCCGTGAGTCCGTCGGGCGTCACCTGGATGGCGTTGACCTCGTTCGAGGCGGTGCCGATGGTCAGTGCCGCCCCGGCCGACAGGGTGCTCTCGGTCAGGGGGTAGGCCTGCTTGGCGGTGTTGGCGATCAGAGCGACCGGCGTGTTCGCCACCGTCGGCTTGTCCGCGAACGCCGCCGGGGCCGGATTGCCCGAGGTGGTCCCGGCCGCCGTGTAGGTGCCACCGGACGCCGTCGCTCGTCCCACCGTGTATCCCGACACCAGCGAGCCCCCGCTGGCGTCGGCCACTCCGGACTGGGCATCCGTCCACGCCAGGGCGGTGTTCGTCTGCTGATTGGTCCCTGCGCACCCACCGTTGGAGATCGTCGGGCTCGTCGGGGTCGAAGACAGGGCGGCGCTCACCAGCGCCTCCGGTCCTCCGGAAGCTTGGTCGGAGAGCATCGCCCATGCGGTGCCCGAGGTGACGGAGGCGAGCGTCACGACGGTGGTGAGGACCAGCGCCACCTTGCCGGCGTGTGGCGTCGACACCGAATGACGGTGACCCCGCTCACCCTTCGAGCGGCTCCGGCGGTGTGCGCCTCGGCGGACGGAACGGTGGGTGGTCATGATCGCCAGATCATCCGGAGGGCGAGCGAACACACCAGCAGGACGATGGAGAGGACCAGGACCAGATGGAGGATCGGCGACTTGAGCCACGTGCTCAGGAATCCGACGTCCGGAATGACCGCCCGAACGGTCCACACGGTGGACCCGAGCAGCCGGATGCTTCCCCACGGGTCGTCGGCGTTGTTGGCGTCACCCTTCGTGGTGATCCACAGGCCGGCATGGGATCCGGTCCGCCGTTGGATGCTCATGACCCGGTGGGTCACCGTGAAATGGTCCTTGGGCGGGTGGAAGGCGACGATCTGCCCGACGCGCAGTGACGACGCCGGTTCGGGCCGGAGGATCTCGACGTCCCCGGGTTGGATGCCGGGCCGCATGGATCCGGAGAGCACGGTCTCCGTCCGCCAGTGGCCCGTCATGCTGCCGAGCGCCGAGAGGGCGGCGACCACGCAGACGATGATCAGGACGATGTTGGCGATCCAGTTCCGCCGCCGGTGGGGCTCGTCATGGTCGTCGGTCGTCTCGTGGACGTCCGCGGACACGTCGACGTGCGTCGTGCGGTGCGGGGCCTCGGTGCGATTGAACTCGAGTGTCGTCACGGTGACTCCAGGCAGGTGGTCGACGCGACGGAGTGCGGGGAGCGAACCCCCCGCACTCCGACTCGTCATGCGGGATGGGAGCTGGCCCTACTGGCTGGCTCCAGCCCGCTGCGTGGCGGTGAAGTTGTAGGTCACGCTGAGCGAGCAGTTCTGCAGCTGCTCGGACACGCCGGCCGTGCCCCCGGTCGAGCAGGCGCCCGAGTTGTAGCTGTAGGCGTCGGCGTAGGTCGTCGGCAGTGTCACGGTGACGACGTAGTACGTCGAGGCACCCTGGTTCGGGGCGGTGGACGTGATGTCCTGAGCCGTCGTGTCCAACGTCTTCAGCGGCACGTTGTTCACGATCGTGGTGAACCCGGGGGTGCAGGAGTAGGTCCACGGTCCGGTCGTTCCGCCGGTCTCCGTCGGGGCGGCGGAGCACGATTGGACGGTCACGTGCAGACCATTGGTGGCGTCGGTCACGATGTCGGACCCGGCATTGGTCCCGGTCACGGCCGACTGCAGCGTCAGACCGTTCGTGGTGGCGAGACCGGTGGTGCCGCTGGCACCGACCGACGTGTTGTTGGTCAGTTGCACGACACGGGCGACGGTGTCCCCCTCGGCCAGGTTGTTGATCGGACCGACCGTGAGACCACCATGGTCACCGGTGGGCGTGGCCAGGACGATGTGGACCTGGCCGGTCGAGATGGCTTCCGGGCCGCCGGAGGCGGTGTCGGTGAAGTTGGCGAACACGCCACCGATGGTGGCGAGTGCCGCCAGGACGACGGCGCCCGAAAGCACCAGTTTGGTTGTCGGTCGGTTCCTCGACGAACGACGATCGGAATTCATGGGGTCCTCATTTCATGGTTTTATGGAGATCAATTTCCAACTCTTAACCTCTCGGCAACCGCCATTGCACACTTGACCGAAAATTTTTGGATTCGTCCGCCCGACGTCCGCATTGGTAAGTCACCTCGACGTTTCAGGGACGAGAATTCCGGCCGGAAACCGTCGGCGAGCCGGTCGGACGAACGTCGATCACCCCGGGATCCGGGGGCGTTTGGGCATCTCGGCCGGCTGGCGCGGACCGGAATCGGACACCGGGCATCGGTAGGCTGACGGCATGTTCGAACGGCTCACCGAACGGGCCCGGCACGTGCTGGTGCAGGCTCGCCAGGAGGCCGAACAGCTCGGGCACGGCCGGATCGGAAGCGAGCACCTACTGCTCGGACTGATCCGGGAGCACGACGGCACCGCGGCCCAGGTCCTCGGAGACCTCGGCATCACCTTCGACGATGTCAGGGATCGGGTCGAGCGGTCGGTCGGTCTCGCGGCTGGCGAGCCCTCCAGGAGCCCACCGTTCACCCCGCGGGCGAAAAGGATTCTCGACTTGTCCCTCCGGAGCGCGATGCAGCTCGGTCACGACAGGATCGGCACCGAGGACCTGCTGCTCGGAATCGTCGACGAAGGTCACGGGGTCGGTGCCCGGATACTCCAGGATCTCGGTGTCGAGCTCCCCCGGGTCAGGCAGGCGGTGATCCGCAATCTGTCCGTCGACCAAGCCGGTGCGTCGCTGGGAGGTCGACCGGTCGGCTCCGAACCGAAGCGGTCTCCTCGGTGTGCACGGTGCTCGTCGGCGATCGAACCACTGCTGCGCTACCGGTCGGTCACCATCCGGCCCTCGTCACCGTCGACGCATCCACGGCAGGCTGACATCGTGTTCTGCGACAATTGTGGACACGTCGTCGGCGTGTTGACGTCGGATTCCGCCGGCTGAGTGGCGATGCCGATCCGGCCCGCCACCGACCGGGATTGCATCGGCATCGCCTCGATCCTCAATGCCACCTTGGCGACGACGGCTATCGAGTGGACGGACACACCGAGGTCCGAGGACGAGATCCGCGGCTGGCTCGGCGCCCACGAGGTCGTGCTCGTGGCGGAGGAGGCGGACGCCGTGGTGGGGGTGGCCGCCTACGGGTGGTTCCGGGACGTGGGCAAGTGGCCGGGCTACCGGTTCACCGTCGAGCACACGATCCATGTGCGGGAGGACCACTGGGGGAGGGGGCTCGGTCGGGAGTTGATGTCGGACCTGATCGACCTCGCCCGCCAGAATGGGAAGCACACCATGGTCGGCGCCGTCGACGGGGCGAACCAGGCGTCACTCCGCTTCCACGAACGGCTGGGGTTCGTCGAGGTGGGCCGATTGCCCGAGCTCGGAGCGAAATTCGACCGCTGGCGCGACCTCGTCCTGTTGCAGTTGCGTCTCGATGACCGGCCGACGCCGGGGTGAGCAGCCCGGTGACACGCTCGAGGCGCCGGTCCATGGCGGTCGCAACGGCGGGTGCCGGCGAAGACCGGTCCGGATCAGCTCCCACCCAACGGAGCGCCCCACGCCGTCTCCGGGATCACCTCATTGCGGCTGGCGGACTCCTTCCGCTCTGACCGTCCGCTCGAGGATCCCGAGGGTTGCCCGCAGGGCGGACTCGGGCACGACCGGGAAGCGTTCCTTCAGATCGCCATCCACCTTCGACCAGTCGTAGTAGCTGGTGACGTTGGTGACCCCGGCCTCGCCGGGTTCCAGGCGGTAGCCGTAGAAGTGGGGAACCGGCACATCGGGCCCGAGGTCCCAGGCGATCTCCCGGTCACGCTCGAAGACGGTGATGTGCACGGTCACGTCGTACTTTCCGAGGGGGACGTCGTTGAGCGACTCGCGGTCCATGTGGACGACGAAGGTGTCACCGACCTTTTCGGCCGGCTCTCCGCTGAAGTCCTGGAGCATCCCGGACGCGTCGATGGCCACCTGCCCGGCCGGACTCCGCAGGATGTCGAAGATGGCGGTGGGTGACGCGGGGATCGGTCGGGTCACTTCGATCCGGTCGGCTGTGACGACGCTGTCCGGCACGTGATTCTCCTCTCGTACGAGGTGGAGCTCGGGGCTCCACCTTCGATCGGTGCGTGCGATCAGCATCGCACGACTCCGCCGTCACCACCGGCGACGTCGCACCCGTCGGGGTGGGCTCCGCCGCGTGGGGTGGGGCCGATCCCCACCCCGCGAGGGGAACCCGGGCTGCCTGGTCAGCTGGGGGCCGGGGATGTCCGGGCGCGGGCGCCCCGTTCTTCCCCGGCACGTCCTACCGCAGCGAGTAATGTCCGCCTATTCGGCGACGGAGGGGAACATGAGCGACCTACTGCTGGCAGACGAACGAGAGGATGTGGCGGCCGCCAGCCGTCATCTGGCCCAGAAGGGACTGGTGATCGGGACCGCCGGCAACATCTCGGCCCGAAAGGGTGATCTCGTGGCGGTGACCCCCACCGGCGCCGACCTCTCCACGGTGACGGCCGAGATGGTCACCGTGATCGACCTCGACGGCGTGGTGGTCGACGGCGATCTCGCCCCGACCTCGGAGGTGCCCCTCCACACCGGCATCTACGCCGCGACCAACGCCCTCGCCATCACCCACGCCCACGCCATGGCCTCCACCGCGCTCTCCTGCTGCTTCGACGAGCTGCCCCCCCTGCACTACAGCTGCCTGGGGCTCGGGGGAGCGCCCCGGACCGCCGCCTATGCCACGTTCGGCTCGGAAGAGCTCGCCCGCAACGTCCTCGAAGCGCTCCAGGGCCGTAACGCCGCCATGATGCAGAACCACGGCTCGGTGGCCTACGGAAGCAAGATGGCCGAAGCCGTCGAGCGTCTCGAACTCCTCGAGTGGCTGGCCGAGCTGTACTGGCGGTCCTCGTCGATGGGCACGCCGCACGTGCTGACCGACAAGGATTTCGAGGACATCATCACGGCGGCCATCGAGCGGGGCTACGGCGGTCTCCAGAAGGCCAAGAAGGACTGACCGCGGCCGCGGGGGACCCGGGACGGCGGAGCGGACTCACCATCCCGGAAACGGCTCGGTGAGCGAGCCGAGGACGTGGTCGGCGCCGGCCTCGGCCAGTTCGTCGGCGGAGTAGTGGCCGCTGGCCACGCCCACCGAGACGGCTCCCGCCGCCCGCGTGGCATCGACGTCATGGGGGGTGTCGCCCACCACGAAGACCTGGTCCGGGGTCAGGTCGGCATGGAGCCGGGTGGCCTTCTCGATGGCGATGTCGGTCAACTCGACCCGGTCGGGGGAGTCCGATCCGTAGGCCCCGAAGATGAAGAACCGGTTGAGATCCGCCGGGATGAGCTTCGTGCGGGCGGCACCTTCCATGGCGCCCGACACCAGGCCGAGGAGCACACCGGCCTCGCCGAGGTCGGCCAGGCACCGATCCGCGCCCGGCAGCATCCGGTAGCCCTCCGAGATCAGGATGTCGTCCGCCAGGTGGCGCAGGTACTGGACGTAGAGCTGGTCCAACTCGACATCGGTGGGGTCGCGACCGATGACGGCCTTGAAGGTCGCCCGGGCCACCTGGGGATCCGTCTCCCCGGCCGAGCTGTGTGCCCCGATGTCCGCGGGGATCCCGTAGACCTTCTCGAATGCGGCCCTCCAGCTCCGAGCTCCCGAGCCCCCGGTGTGCACCAGGGTCTCGTCCACATCGAAGAGGACCACGACGGGTCTGGACGTCCGGACCATCGACAGCCTCCATTCATCCGCGTAACGCAGCACCCGAACCTTAGGTGGCGCCCCGTGGTCGCAGACCGGGCGCCCCCCACCTGGGGGATCGGGCTCGTGGGGTGGCCGCGGGGTCGGGTCCGTCCTGGCAGGATCGTGGCATGGAACGTGTGGACGGCATCGGTGGTTACTTCCTGCGAGCGAGGGATCCTGAGGCCCTGGGCGCCTGGTACCGGGACTGCCTGGGTCTGGACGCCGACGAGAACGGCCTGTGGAGCCCGGGGCCCGGACCGACCGTGTTCGCCACGTTCGAGTCGGGAACCGAGTACTTCGGGTCGGAGTCCCAGCAGACCATGATCAACTTCCGGGTCCGCGACCTCGACGCCATGCTGGCCCAGCTGCGCCTCCAGGGAGCGGACGTGGCCGAGGAGACCCAGGACATGGAGGGTGTGGGTCGATTCGGCTGGGTCACCGATCCCGAAGGCAACCGGGTGGAGCTGTGGCAGCCGGCATGACGGCGTCGAGCCGGTAGTCCTCGCCCGCGGTTCCGACGATCCCGCGGCCGGTCCGTCAGGTCCGGCCGCGGGCCGGTCCCGAAACGACGCCGTCGATGAGCGGTGCGGCGTCGAGGGCACAGGTGACACACGGAACGGACGGACGGTGCTCGCGGCCGGGACGGTCGGCGTCGGTCGGTGAGGGGGGATTGCGGATGAGCAGCGCGGACAGGAGTCCGCCGAGTACGGAGAGCCCGCCGGCCACGAGAGCGGCGTGGCGGAACCCGGTCGTGAACGCATCCGGGTGGAGGTAGCTGCTCCTCGTGATCCCGGCGACGGCGGGGATGGCCGCCACGGCGAGCAGACCCCCGAAGCGGGCGACGCAGTTGTTGACGGCGGACGCGATACCCGAATGGCCGTCGGGGACGGATCCGAGGGCCGTCGCGGTGAGCGGTGCCACCGTGGCCGCCAGTCCGAGGCCGAGCACGACGACGCCGGGCAACACGCCCGAGGCGTAGGAGGAACCGGGTGAGCGGGACAGCAGCGCCATTCCGGCCCCGACGACACACGGTCCCACGCTCATCGGCAGTCGGGGCCCGATGCGGTTCGCCAGCCGTCCGGACCTGGCCGACAGGGTCAGCATGATCGCGGTGAGGGGGAGCAGCGCCAGGCCCGACTCGAGCGGGGAGTAACCACCCACCACCTGGAGGTCGATCGGGAGCAGGAAGAGGGTCCCTCCCAGGGCGCCGTAGACGATGAACGTCACGGCGTTGGTGGCGCTGAACTGCGTCGTCGCGAACAGGTGGAGGGGCAGCATCGGGTGGGCCCGGGCCCGCTCGACCCACACGAACGCCGCCGCGCCGACGGCCCCGACCGCCAGCATCGCCAGGACGACCGGGTCGGACCATCCGCTCGTCGGTCCTTCGATCAGACCGAAGGTGACACCGCCCAGGGCGAGCACGGCGAGCGCGGCACCGGCTACGTCCGGCCGGCCCGACAGCTCGGGATTCCGCGATTCGGGGACGTGGCGGATCGAGACCGCCAGGACCACCGCGCCCAGGGGGAGATTGATGAGGAAGATCCAACGCCACGAGGCCGCGGCGACGAGGTAGCCCCCCAGGAGCGGACCCACCGCCGTGGCGACGCCCCCCAGTCCCGACCACCGACCGATGGCGGCGCTGCGGTCGTCGTCGACGAAGGAACTCTCGATGATCGCCAGACTCCCCGGAGTCAACAGCGCAGCTCCGACGCCCTGGAGCACCCGGGTGGCGATGAGGAATCCAGCGGTGGGAGCCAGCGCACAGGCTGCCGACGCGGCGACGAACCACACGACGCCGATGCAGAAGACGAGTCGTCGTCCGTAGCGGTCGCCCAACCACCCTCCGAGCAGCAGCAGCGCGGCCAGGGTGAGTGCATAGCCGGTGACGATCCACTGGAGGGCGCCGAAACCGGTGTGGAACTCCCGGCCGATGGTGGGGAGGGCGATACCGACGACGGTGGAGTCGATGGCCGCCATGCCCGAACCGAGGACGGTGGCGGCCACGATCCAGCGGCCACCAGGTGACTCCAGGGTGCGCAGCACGACGGGACCGGCGTTGTGGGCCACGGTCGAGATTACGACGGCTCGAGGGGAGCGGAGCGCGAACCGGCGACGACCAGGAGGGGGGGATCCTGGCGGAGGGGCACCCATTAGCATCGGGTCGTGGACGGCACGCGACCGACGTTGATCTACGACGGGGACTGCGGCTTCTGCACCACCTTGGCCCGTTGGGTGTCCCGGCGCTGGGGGAGCGTGGACCCACCGGTCGCCCGGCCCTGGCAGCAGCTGTCGGTCCAGACCCTGACGGAGGCGCGGTTGAGCGCCGACGACGTCGCCCGTTCGGCCTGGTGGATCGACGGTGACCGGGTGGAGGAGGGCTCGCGGGCCGTGGGCCGTGCGCTCGAGGCCACGCGCGGTCCGTGGGCGGTGGTCGGAAGGACCCTCCTCGTGCCTCCCCTCTCGTGGGTGGCACCGCTGGGGTACCGACTGGTCGCCCGCTACCGCTCGCGGCTACCCGGAGGTACCCCCGCCTGCCGGGTGTGATCGGCACGGGGTGAGATCCCGGTGGGCGTCCCGGATCCGATCAGGAGCGGGCGTGGACGGGCGATGTCACCATCCGGCCCCGTCTCCCTCCGCCTGCCAGTTCATCGACTGGCCGTGGCTCTGGACGAAGGCCAGGAGTTCGCCGTGGGGTGGCCGGTCTCCGTCGAAGACCACACCGGTGACGACGTCGGTCTCGGCTGACCCGACCGGTGGTGTCGCCGTGGTGGCCGAGTCCACGACGCCGACCTGGTCCATCGAGATCCACACCAGAGGACGCCGACGCCCGAACTCGGCCAGCAGGTCCACGTAGGACTGTCGCTGTTCGATGGAGAAGTAGGCGAACGACCACGAGTTGAGGACCACGATGCGACCTTCCCCCCGGCCGTCGAGCACCTCGGGCAGCATCTCCAGCGCATCGCCCCGCAGTACCTCGGGTGGATCCGACCGACCGGTCGCAATGGCCCGGGCGGCCCGATCGAACCGACCGGTGCCCGGCCAGATGCAGGCCAGTAACCACCGGGCATCGTCGGGGCGGGTCAGGTCGGGAGGGTCCAGATCGATCCCGATCCGACCGGCGATCGGCGGAAGGCGGTCGGCGATGGGTGGGGAACCGGCGGTCACGGTGCAGTCGACCACCACGGACGCGTCCTCGGGTCCCGACACCCCGAACGCTCCATAGTCGAGTCGGTAGCGGTCGCAGAGCAGGTTCAGCCCGGCGCTGCAGCCGACGTCGACGAGCTGGACGGGCTGGTCGGCCGATGCCCAGGTGAGCGCCGGTCCGAGGAGCGCGGATCGGCCGACCTCGTTCGTCTGGACGGTGCGGGTGGCGAGCACCTCGGCCAACTCGTCCCGGTGCCCGAGGCAGAGGTCACGGAACAGGGGAGGCGCGGGCTCATCCGATCGGCCGCGGTAGACGTCCCGCAGCGGGTGGTCGACTCCGTCGAGCAGGAGGTAGTGGGCTCCGGCCAGGAGCATCGGCGGAAGGTGGGCGTGCGGCGGTGCCGCCTGCTGGAGGGCCAGGAGGTCGGGATCGTCGGCCACCGATCGGGCGATCCGGTCGTAGATCGGGCAGTAGCCCGCCATGATGCCGTCGGCGAACCACCGCCACAGTGCCGCGAGGTCGTCGATGGGATCGGCCACGGACTCGACGTTACCGGAGGAGTTGCGCCGGGCTCCGGCCGGCATCGGGACGTGGTGTCGACGCCGTCGAGACTCCGCGGGAGCCGCAGCGGAGCGCGGGCTCCGGGGAGCCGTTCGGGGGGGAAGGCTCCAGTGGGAGTTCGGCGACGCCGGGGGTTGAGCCCCCGGGTTCCGGGGTACGAAAGCTTCGTGCGCGGAGCCTGCTCGATCGTCGTCGTGACCCTCGCCTGGGCCCCGGTATTCGCCCTGGCCCGGTCGGGGCCCCACGGTGCCGGGGACGGATCTCCCCGGATCCCGCCGAGCCCCGAAGTCGCCCGCTACGAGCGGATGCTGACGTCCGCCGGCGGCGTGCGTCCGAGGTCGATGGCATGTCCACCGCGGGGATCCACGTGGCGGGGCCATCGACGTCGCCGGACCGCCGGTTCCGGCCTGTCCGGCCGCCGGTGACCTGGGCTCCGGTGGAGATGGGGGCCGGGGCCGACGATGTCGGTGCGGCCGGGGTCCCACGGTGAAGGGCACCCCGGACACCTGCCCGGCCTGCGGGAGTCTCGAGGTGGCGATCGACTTCACCCGGCGGGTCGGCGACGATACCGAGACGCCGGAGTGGCGTGCCTTCTGCGCCGACTGCCGCTTCCAGTGGACGGCCGACGAAGGTCCCCCGTGACCCGGGGACCGGCGGTCGACCCGAGCCGACCGTTCAGCGATGATCTCGGGACGAGGGGCGTCGAGGAAGGACATGGAGCAATGGAGATCACACCCAGGACCCCGACCGTCAAGGGACCACCCGCCTGGTTCACCGGGGACGTGTTCATCGACGGCATCGCCCAGGCCCACGGAGCGTCACCGGTGACCGTGGCCCATGTGCACTTCACCCCCGGAGCCCGCACGGCGTGGCACAGCCACTCCGTGGGCCAGAGCCTCTACGTCATCGAAGGAGAGGGTCGGGTCCAGGCCCGCGGGGAGCCGATCGTGAAGCTGCGTCCGGGGGACACCGTCTTCGCTCCCGGTGGCGAATGGCACTGGCACGGCGCGGCGCCGGACCATCTCATGACCCATCTCGCCATGAGCGAGGGGGAGCCCGAGTGGGGCGCCCACGTCACCGACGACGAGTACCGCGGCGGGTGACCGCCCGGCCGGTTCACCGTGGGTCCTCCCGGCGGGTCGGTCAGCGTGGGTCGGGTCGGTCGAGGTTCCAGTGCCGCCCCACCTGTGCGTACCAGCCGTCGTCGCCGGCGGGGAGGACCGTGTAGCGGCTGATGGTTCGTTGGGCACCCAACTGGTCGCTGTAGAGCAGGTCGATGGTGAAGGGCTGTCGCTCGGTCAGGGCGCATCGGAACGCCGGGCGCAGGGGATCGTCGGGGTCCCGAACGGCCGCTTCCCAGTACCCGGTGCCCCCGGCCGGGATGTACAGGTCGATCCTCAGACGGCGGAAGACCTCCGGTCCGCCGTGGGGCCGGTCCCCGAACGCCTGATCCGGTGTCGGATCCCAGCCGTGGAGGATGGCGATCCCCGTCCCGAGGTTGCGGAGGCCGACGGCCAGGTAGAAGACCCCGTTCTCCTCTTCGAAGATGGCTCGCATGCCGCCGACGTGGGCGGTGTGGCGATCGCTCCACAGGACCTTGTGCACCGGGTCGTCCATCAGGGAGGGCACCAACAGCGGGCGCATCCCGGTGAGTAGCGACTCCTCGGCGATCCGGGCCGAGCGGTTCGAGGAGCGGATGGCGGAGAAGGTGGCCAGAGCGAGGACGAGCGTCCCTCCGGCCGTGGCGAAGGACGCGACGGTCGACCAGTCCACCATGTTCGACAACCTACCGACTCGTTGCCGAGCGGCGGATGGTCCGGAGACGCGAGGAAGATATGCGTTGACAGATATATGAACAGAGGAGCATACTTATCAGGTGGGCCTAGCAACGACCATCGACGTCATCGCCGAGCCCCACCGTCGCCAGATCCTCGACGAGCTCTGTTCCGGCGAGCAGTCGGTCACGGCCCTCGTCGAGCGCCTGGCCTTGAGCCAACCCGCCGTCTCGAAGCATCTCCGGGTGCTGCGCCTGGCCGGGTTGGTCAGCGTCCGACCCGTGGGGCAACGGCGCCTCTACCGCGTCCGTCCCGAGTCGCTCGTCGAACTCGACACCTGGCTCGAGCCGTACCGCCGGATGTGGAACGAGCACCTCGACCGGCTCGAAGCCCATGTGGCCGACGTGGAACCCATGTGGCCGACGTGGAACCCATGAGGAGGCAGTGATGGCCGACGCGACACTCTCGACGACAGGGGAGCGGCCGGTACTCCGGTTCGAACGCCGACTCTCCGGCTCGGTGGAGACGGTCTGGCGGGCCGTCACGGATCCGGACGAGATGCGGGCCTGGTTCCCCACCCGGATCGAGATCGACGAGTGGAAGGTCGGGGCGACGCTCACGCACCACTTCGACGACCACGACATCGAGGCCCTCCCGGGAAAGGTCCTGGAGTGGGATCCTCCCCGGACGGTGCGGTTCACCTGGGGCGACGACACCATCACCTTCTCCTTGTCCGAGGCGCCCGACGGTGGCACCACCTTCGTGCTGACCGAGGAGCTGGCTGCCAACCACGCGGCCCGCAACGCGGCGGGGTGGGACGCCTGCCTCGACCGGCTCCAGCCCCCGGACGGTGCGGTGGGGGAGACCTGGCAGGAGCGCTTCGACCGCTACGCCGCCAGGTTCGCGCCGGTGCTGGGCCCCCAGGAGGGCCCACCCGAGGGCGTCCACGACGTCGACGGCTGACCGGCGGCGATACCCGGGAGTGCCCGCCGAGGTGGAACGGACCGGGTGGTCCGGCGACGGTCGGCCGAACTCAGCGCTTGGCGAAGAACGCCAACACCGAGGTCCACTGGACATGACCGTCGTTCAGCACGACATGACGTCGGAGCCGCTCGGGGAAGGAGGAGAAGGCGATGGAGTCGATCAGGAAGTCGGCGGGCGGGAGCGACCAGTCGATCGGCTCGATCAACTCCAGGTCGGGGGTGGCGTTGAGCACGTAGCGGTCGAAGTCGTCGTGGCTGAAGTAGTCGGTGTGGGTCTGGTCACCCAGCAGCAGGTACTCGGTGGCGATGACGACGATCCCCCCCGGCCGGACGACCCGGGCCATCTCGCGCACGGCGTCGGCGGACCGCTCGTGCGTGCCGAAGTGCTCGATCGAGGAGAGCGACCACGCGATGTCGAACGTGCCGTCGTCGAAGTGACCGAGGTCGGTGCCGTCCATCGTCTTGAACTCGATGGCCTCCTGGCGGATCGGCCGGGGGCAGAAGGGCTGGGCGTCGATGAGCACGCCCGGATCCGCCTCCCGACCTCCGGCCGTGCTCCACGTCTCGTTGCCGTAGAGATCCGTGGCCACGACATGTTCCAGGCGGTCACCGAGCCAGAAGATCACGCATTCGCGGCCGGCACCGACGCCGATCGCCCGGTGTTCGGGACGGATCATGCCCAGCTTCTCGAGCCCCCAGACGGTCTGGGTCCACTCCCATCCCTTGCGATGGATCTGGGGCGGCTCGAAGCTGGTGAAGATGTGCTTGTCGTGCGAGTAGGTCCCGAGATCGTGGAACCGCTCCAGCCACCCTGCGTCCGCATAGGCACCGACGTTGGTCAGACTGCTGAGCGGCAGGGGCGCCGGTCCGGTCGCCGTCGGCCTCCCGCCGGCTGCCCGCAGTCGGCTCTTGGCCCGGTCGACGAAGGAATCCACCATCGCCCGATCCTTCCATACCGCCACCGGGGACGCGGGAGCCACCATCCGACGACGTGAGGCGACCGGGACGGCGGGGTCCGCTACGCGGCGTTTATGCGAATTGCCGGCGGGTACGCGAAGGTCATGGGACCCATCCTCGTACTGCTCCTGATCGCCCTGATCCTCGTCGGTGTCGGCTTCGCCGTCCACGTGCTGTGGATCGTCGCCGTCGTGTTCCTGATCGCCTGGCTGGTCGGGCTCGTCCTCGGGGTGGGTCGGAGGTCGAACGCCTGATGACCACGGGCGACAGCCCGGGGGCCCCGGCTCCCGGGGGTTCCACCGGACGTTCTCCCGTCGACGAACCGGTGTCGAACGGGAGCGTCGAGCCGGCGGTGGAGGGGGGTGTCGCACCGGAGCGGAGCACCGCCCCCGTCGACCACACCCGGATCAGCGCCAGTTGGACGGCCCTGGTCGCCGCCGTGGTGGTGTTCATCGTCCTGGTGGTCTTCATCGCCCAGAACACGCAACGGTCGACGGTCAACTTCCTGGTGTTCCACGGCCATGCGCCGACCGCGGTGATCCTGCTCATCGCGGCCGTCGCCGGGGCCGTCGTCGTCACGATCGCCGGGGTGGCCCGTATCGTCCAGCTCCGACGGATGGCTGGTCACCCGGGAAGTCCGACCTGATCGCCACCGTCCAGCCGATACGGGAGCGTCTGCGGGCCAGCGGGTAGACGACCACCGTCTGCCAAGATGGCGTATGGGCACAGAGCGCGGCCTGCATCGGCTCGTCAACTTCAGCGACGCCATCGTGGCCATCGCCATCACGTTGTTGGTGCTCCCCCTCGCCGACTCGGCCAGCACCATCGGGAACAGCACACTCGTCGAATTCCTGCACCACCACCACAACGAGCTCCTGGCGTTCGGGCTCAGCTTCGTCGTGATCTGGAACTTCTGGTGGGCCCAGCACCAGATGCTCGAGGACGTCGTCGCCTACAGCCGGCTCCTGGTCGTCGGCCTGTTCGTGTGGACGCTGAGCATCGTCTTCCTGCCATTTCCCACCGAGCTCCTCAGCTCCGCCGACCACGCCGGTGCCGGGGTCCACGCCCTGTACGTGGGATCGATGCTCGTGTCGACCGTGGCGGCCCTCGTCGAGCAGTGGGCCATCACCCGGGAGCCGGAGCTCCAGGCCGAGGAGCACCGGGGCGAGGCGACACTGGTGGAGACGACCGTCCAGACCGTCCTGATGGGCGTGGTCTTCGTCCTGGTCATCATCGCTCCCGCCGTCGGCCTGTGGTGGCTCCTGCTCCTCGTGCTGTTCCGTCCCCTGACCCGACTCGTCCGGTCCCGCCGCCACGACGTGGTCCGCCCGCACTAGGCGGTGGACCGGCGCAGGCGTCATGGCTACGGACCGTCGCGACGGTCCAGGTCGTCGATGCTCCGGGCCAGCTTCCGGGTGAACTCGACGGTCCCGGGGTCGGGTGCGTCCATCGAGCGGAGGGCGGCGAGGACCGGGCCGGCGAGACGCCTCGCCTCCTCGTCGTGTCCCGTCAGGGCCAGCCGGTTGGCGAGGATGCCCTGGGCGCGCAGCGTCGAGACATGCCCGGGTCCGAGGTGTGCCAGTCGGGCCTCCAGGATCTCCCGGCGCATGAGGAGGGACTCGTCGATGCGGCCCAGGTCCTCCAGGGCATCGGCCCGGTTCTCCCTGGCGATGACCGCCGGTCGGGAGTCGGCACCCGCGGTGCGCGTCCAGAACAGGGTGTGTCGCTCCGCGATCCGGAGGCGCTTCTCCGGGGGCACGTCGTAGCGCGAGGCGGCGACACTCGCCCGGCGGCCGACGAATCTGAGGAAGCGGGGTGGCTCCCACCAGCCGGATCCTCGGGACATGCCCCGACGATAGACAGCCGGGAGCGATGGCGGAGGCCGCGGCCCCGGGGGCCGGCCTCGACCCGGGTCGGTCGCCATGTTCGACCGGCCCGACGTTGGGTACGACCCGCAAGGTGGGGATGGGGCCGGGTCCGTCCGCCACCGTGGACTCGCCGGTCCTCCGGTAACGTCGCGGCGTGGAGCCGAGGACACACCGTCTCGACCGGGCGCGTCGATGACCGCCACCGTCGGACTGCTGGCGCTGCTCTGCGTGCCGATCGCCGTGTGGGCCGTGGTGCATCGGACGCCGAAGGCCGAGAAGGCACCCGAAGAGCGGGCGGACGGCCCGAAACACCGATGGTGGCAGCCCTGATTGGGCCTTTTCTCGGTCGTCGAGTTCGTGACGCTGGACGGGGTGGTGCAGGCCCCCGGCCGACCCTTGCGGCGAGCTCGTCCGGACGTTGCTGGCCCACGGCCTGGTGGACGAACTCCTGCTGTCGATCTACCCGATCGTCCTCGGCACCGGGCGCCGGCTCTTCGCCGAAGACGCCAGGTCGTCCACCTTCCGCCTGGTCGATTCGGTGACGACGACCACCGGCGTGATCATCGCCACCTACCGTCCGGCCTGAGCCGTACCGGGGTCAGGAGCCGGTGGCGGCGATGGCGTCGCGGATGGCGAGGACCCGACGGGCTTCATCGACGTGGAGGTTCTCGATCATGCGACCGTCGACGGTCACCACCCCGCGGCCTTCGGCCTCGGCCTCCTCGAAGGCGACGATGATCCGCTCGGCGAGGTCGATCTCGTCGGCCTCCGGCGAGAAGGCGTCGTTGCAGGGCGCGACCTGGTTCGGGTGGATCAGTGTCTTGCCGTCCATGCCCAGCTCGCGGCCCACCCGGCACTCGGCCAGGAAGCCCTCCTCGTCCTTGATGTCGTTGTAGACGCCGTCGAGGATCACCTTGTCGGCCGCCCGGGCCGCCAGGAGACAGAGCTGGAGACCGCCGAGCAATGGCAGCCGGCTGGGAACCCGTTGGGCGTGGAGCTCCTTGGCCAGGTCGTTGGTACCCATGACCAGCACGGTCAGGCGTTCGGAGGCCGTGCAGATCTCTTCGGCGTGCAGCATGGCCACGGGGGTCTCGAGCATCGCCCAGATGCGGGTCCGGTCGGGGGCGCCGTGCTTCTCGAGGGCCGCCTCGATCGCCTGGACGTCGGCGACGGAGTTGACCTTCGGCACGACCACCCCGTCGGGGCCGGCGGCGGCGATGGCAGCCAGGTCGTCCTCGTGCCACGGCGTCCCGATCCCGTTGGCCCGGATGGTGACCTCGCGGTCGCCGTAACCACCGGCGTCGAACATGGCGCAGGCCCGCTCGCGCGCCTCCGCCTTGGCGTCGGGGGCCACCGCATCCTCCAGGTCGAAGATGAGGGCATCGGCCGGGATGGCCTTCGCCTTCTCGAGGGCCCGCTCGTTGGCGGCGGGCATGTAGAGCACGCTCCGTCGGGGTCGCAGGTCGGCGTGGGTCATCTCAGTCCTCCGGGGTGATCGTGGCGTAGAGCTCGGCCAGTTCGGGATCGCGGGCGGCCAGGTCGTCGGCCAACTCGATCATCACCCGGCACTGCTTGACCGAGGCGTCGTCCTCCATCTTGCCGTCCAGCATGACCGCGCCCGTGCCGTCGCCCATGGCGGCGATGACGCGCCGGGCGTGGGTCACGTCGGCCACGTCCGGTGAGAACACGCGACGGGCGATGTCGATCTGGGTGGGGTGCAACGACCAGGCGCCGACGCAGCCGAGCAGGTAGGCGTTCCGGAACTGGTCCTCGCAGGCCACCACGTCGGCGATGTCCCCGAACGGGCCGTAGTAGGCGAAGATGCCGTTCGCCTGGCAGGCGTCCACCATCCGGGCGATGGTGTAGTGCCACAGGTCCTGTTGGTAGATGGCCCGGACGGCCCGGACGTCACCGCCCGGAGGGTCCTGGCGGACCAGGTAGTCCGGATGGCCGCCGCCCACGCGCGTCGTCTTCATCCGCCGGTTGGCCGCCAGATCGGCGGGTCCGAGCGACAGGCCCTGCATGCGGGGTGAGGCGGCACAGATCTCCTCGACGTTGGCCACGCCCCGGGCCGTCTCCAGGATGGCGTGGAGCAGGATGGGCCGTTCGAGGTGGGCCTTGGCCTCGAGCTGGGCCACCAGGCGGTCCACGTAGTGGATGTCCTCGGCCCCCTCCACCTTGGGGATCATGATGACGTCGATCCGGTCACCGACCTCGGTGACGGCCGTGACCAGGTCGTCGAGTCCCCAGGGCGAGTCGAGCGAGTTCACCCGGGTCCAGAACTGGGCGGTCCCGAAGTCGACCGACCTCCCCACGTCGACGAGTCCCTGGCGGGCGGCCTCTTTGTCGGCGGCGGGCACGCCGTCCTCGAGGTTGGCCAACAGCACGTCCACCCGGGGAGCCAGGTCCGGCAGCTTGGCGACCATCTTCGGGTTCGACGCCGGGAAGAAATGGATCATCCGGGACGGCCGGAACGGGATCTCCCGGACCGGCTCGGGCGCCCCCACGGCCAGCGGGCGGAAGAAGTCTTTCGGGGAGCGCACGGCACCTCCAGGGTCGGTGGACCCCACCAATCTAGGAGGTGTGGGAGGGGTCTCCCGACGGTCCGTCGGGACCCGTGCCGCCGGCCGAGACCGGCGGTGCCGACCCGATGTCCCGCAGTGGCATCGTCACCCGGGCCACCACGATGTCGGTGCGGGCGTGCAGCGATGCCGACAGGGCGACGTCGATCTGGTTGTGGAGGAACCGGTGGCGCAGCTTGTCGGGGATGACCACGGGGATGAGCACGACGATCTGGGAGTCCGTCGTACCCCGCAGCCCGTCGATGTACCGGCTGATCGGCTCGACGACGGACGCGTATTCGGTGTGGAGGATGTCCAGGGGCACGCCGCAGTTCCACCGCTCCCACTGCCGTTGGAGCTCGAGCTCGTGCTCGTCGCTGGCGTCACCCTGCTCGAGGACGACCGATACGGCCCGCACCTCGTCGCCGAGCGAGAGCGCCTCGGAGACGGCGTACTCGCTGAGCTTGGACAGCCGGGTGATCGGGACGATCACGAGGGTGCGGCTGACCACGGGCTCGGCCGGGACCTCGTCGACGGCCAGTTCGACGGCCAGACGGCGGTAGTAGCGGTGGATCCGGCTGAACAGATAGATGAAGAGGGGGACGGCCAGCACCACCACCCAGGCCCCCTCGAGGAACTTGGAGACCAGGAACACGATGGTGGCGACGGCGGTCACCACCGCTCCGGTGCCGTTGATCAACGACCGTCGGCGCCAGCCGTTCGGGCGCAGCCGGCGCCAGTGCACCACGAGGCCCGCCTGGGCCAGCGTGAACCCGACGAAGACCCCGATGGCGAAGAGCGGGATCATGGCGTTCGTGTCGCCCCGGACCACCACCAACAGGAGGCCCGACATTCCGGCCAGCACCCAGATGCCGTTGGCGAACACCTGGCGGTCGCCCCGTTGGGCGAACAGGTGGGGCAGGTAGTCGTCGCGGGCCAACAGGCTGGCGAGGACGGGAAGGCCGCCGAAGGAGGTGTTGGCCGCCAGCGCCAGCACCAGCGTGATGGTGAGCGAGACGATGTAATAGGCCCAGTGCCGGCCGACGGCGGTGGCCATGATCTGGCTCAGCACCGTCTGGTCGGTACGCGGCCCGATGTGCCAGCGCCTGGCGAGCACCGCCAGCCCGAGCAGCATGACGGCCAGGATCGACCCGAGGAGGAGTTCGGTCCGCTTGGCCCGTACCTGACGGGGCTCCTTGAACAGGGGGACGCCGTTGGCGATGGCCTCCACCCCGGTCAGGGCGCTGCACCCGGCGGAAAACGCCTTGAGCACGAGCAGGATCGTCACGGCCTGCAGCCCGTGGGCCGGGAGCAGCGACGTCCCGACCGGGGGCGCGCCGAGTCCCAGGGGATGGACCAGACCGATCACGATGATGGCCAGGAGTCCCACGATGAACACCATGGTGGGCAGGAGGAAGGCGCGGGCCGTCTCGCCGAGTCCCCGCAGGTTCAGCAGGGTGACGAGGGCGAGGATCCCGAGGCAGAGCGGGACGGTGAGGCCCGTGGTGGAGGGGAACGCCGACGTGAAGGCCCCCACCCCGGCGGCGATCGAGACCGCGACGGTCAGCGTGTAGTCGACGATGAGCGCCGCCGCGGCCACCAGGCTGACGGCGGGGCCGAGGTTGTCCCGCGACACGGCGTAGGCGCCACCGCCACCGGGGTAGGCGGCGATGACCTGGCGGTAGGAGAAGACGAGGATCGTCAGCAGGACGACGATGGCGATGGTGACCGGGAGGACGAGGTGAAGGGCTCCGGCCCCGGCCACGGCCAGGACCACGATGATCGCCTCGGGCCCGTAGGCCACCGACGTCAGGGCGTCGAGCGACGAGCGCGGACAGACCTTCGATCGGGTTGATCCGCTGCGACGCGGTCTCGGCCGCCCGCAGCGGACGTCCCACCAGGACCCGCCAGTGGACGACGGCGAGCCCGGGACGTCTCGTCCGAGATGCCGTCATCGTCCCTCACTGTCGGGTGTACGTCCGTCGGGTCCGGCATTCCGTAGCTGTACCCGGCGGTTCAGCTCCCGCCACCGGTCACGGACGCGACGACGGGTGGATCGGGGAGGGGGGTGGACGCCACGGACGTCCCGAGATGCTTGCGGGGGTCTTCTACCGGTGGTAGTACTACGGAACTGTAGAAAGAGGAGGGATCGATGGTCGAGCACACAGGTGGGAGCTGAACGACCACCGGTTGCGCAGCGAGGCGGGCCTGCCGGGGGGACCGTGGCCCGGCGCCCGGGCCGAGGGACCTCCAGCGGTCCTTCCAGCTGGTGTTGGCCACCGTATGGCTCCTGGATGCCGTGCTGCAGCTGCAGCCGTTCATGTTCACGCGTGGCAGCAACGGGTTCAGTGGCATGTTGCACTCGCTGGCCTCGGGTAACCCCGGGTGGATCGCCCACACCATCACCTGGAACGGATCGATCGTCTACCACGAGCCCGTCCTGACCGATGCCCTGTTCGCGGGGGTGCAGTTCGTCATCGCCTTCGGCATCGTGTGGCAGCGCACCCTCAAGCCGGCGCTGGCGCTCTCCGTCGTCTGGTCGCTCGGCGTGTGGTGGTTCGGCGAAGGCCTGGGTGGGATCTTCAGCGGAGCCGCCACACCCTTCGGCGGCGGTCCCGGCGGTGTGCTCTTCTACGCCCTGCTGGCCGTGCTGCTGTGGCCGAGTGAGGGATCGGACCGTCCCTTCGTGGCCGCCCGAACCGTCGGCGTGCGATCCGCCAGGGCGGTGTGGGCGGTCACCTGGTGTCTGCTCGCCGTGCTCAGCCTGGTCGGTTCCGGCCGTCAGCCACAGGCCCTGCACGACCTCGTGGCCGGCCTCGACAGCGGCCAACCGGGTTGGCTGGCGCACCTCGACCGGTCAACCGAGGTGTTCTTCCTCCACCACGGCACCGCCGCCGCCATCGGACTCGCCGGGGTGTGCCTGATCGTCGCCCTCGGCGTCTATCTGCCGGACCGGGTGACCCAGGTCACGCTGGTCCTGGCGATGGTGGTGTTCGCGACCATCTGGGTGGCGGTGCAGAATTTCGGCGGGATCCTGGCCGGCGGTGCCACCGACCCCAACAGCGGACTGCTGGTCGTGCTCCTGGCCCTCGTCTACTGGCCGCTCTCCGCGGCGGATCGACCGACGAGCCGGTCCGGCGCGCCGTGCGGTCACCGAGGAGGTCCCCGCGTCATGACCGGATCACCGACTCGTGGCTCTATCACCTGTTCGCGGTGCTCATGCTGGCGGTCGCGGCCTACTGCCTCCTTCTCCTGTTCGTCTCCGCCAAGGAGCGCCGGATGTCGGGATGGGACGTGGACATCGCCCACATCGCCATGGGAATCGCCATGGCCGGCATGTTCATCACCGCCTGGGCGTTCGGTCCGGCCTGGGCCTGGGAACTGGTCTTCTTCGTGCTCATGATCTGGTTCATCGCCCGGAGTGTCCAATCGGTCCAGGAGTTCGGCATCCACCTGCCGCACTACGCCGTCCACGCGCTGATGAGCCTCGCGATGCTGCTGATGTTCTCCTTCCCCGGCGGTGCGTCGGGAGGGTCGGCACCGGCAATGGGGATGTCCGCGGCCGGTGGCTCCCGGCTCGACCCGGGGCTGTCACTGCTGCTGGCCTTCGCCTTCTTCGCGTCGGCCATCTTCACCCTGGCGTCGAACAGCAAGGGTGCCTCCCACCACGGGACCCATGTGCCGGAATACGCCCTGGTGGGGGCCGTGGACGGGGATGCCCCAACGGCGGCGTCCGAGCCGGTGCTCCAGGTGGGCGTGGTCGACCGGGTCGTAGCCGCCCCCTGGTTGGAGGACGCCAGCCACGTCGTGATGTGCATCGCCATGGGGCTCATGCTCATCCTGATGATCTAGGTGGCACCGGTGACGCCGCGGCCGACGCGCCGAACCCTCGTGGGCCCACCCGCCATATGCTCGTGGCATGACCTCCGCCGACCAGACGGACGCCGCCGGCGTCATGACCGCCAGCCTCTCCATCGAGGGCATGCACTGTGGATCGTGCTCGGCACTGATCGAGGAGACCCTGGTCGAGCAGTCCGGGCGTCGTCGAGGCGTCGGTCGACCTCGACGCGGCCCGGGCGGTCGTCCGCTTCGACGCCGGCCAGCTGGGCGTCAACGATCTGTGCGGCCTGGTCGGCAGCGTGGGCTACGAGGCGACCGTGCTCGAGACGACCTGACCGTGTCCGGGGACCTCGGGCTGACCGGCACCGTCGGGACCACGCTGGCCGAGGACGAGCACCACCTCGAGACCCTCGAGCTGGCCATCGGCGGCATGCACTGCAGTGCCTGCTCGACCCGGGTGCAGCGGGCCCTCGGGCGTCACGGTGGCGTCGCGTCGGCCGCGGTCAACCTGGCCACCACGCGGGCCTTCGTCACCTACGACCCGGAGCGCACGGCGCCCGACGACCTCTGTGCGGTGGTCGACGCCGCCGGCTACACGGCGGCCCCGGCCGAGCACGGGCAGGGACCGGTGGACAGCGATGACGACCGGTGGGGGTTGCGGGTGGCGATCTCGTGGCCGCTGGCCCTGATCGCGCTGGTGGTGGCCCTGGTGGCCCCGGAGACGTCGACCTCGGGGTGGACCGTCCTCGTCCTGGCGCTCGCCGTCGAGATCATCGGCGGTTGGCCGTTCCTGCGCAACGCCGCCCGACTGGCGCGCCACGGCGCCACCAACATGGACACGCTCATCGCCCTCGGCACCCTCGCCGCCCTGTCGGTCAGCGCCGTCGAGGCCATCGCCCTGGGTGGCCGCCACGTCCACCTGGGCGGCTCCGGAGCCTTCGCCGCCCGCCTGCACGGGGTCATGGCCCCCCTCATCGTGGCCATCGTCGCCTCGGGTAGGGCCGTCGAGGCCCGGGCCCGGTCCCGGGCCGCCGACGCGCTGCATTCGCTGCTCGCCCTGCGTCCACCGTGGGCCCGGGTGGTGCGCGGGTCCGACGACGAGGTCGGCGAGCTGGTCGCCCCCGAGAGCGTGCCCGTCGGGGCCCTCGTGCGGGTCCGGGCCGGCGAGTCGGTTCCGCTGGACGCCACCATCGTGGTCGGTTACTCGTCGGTCGACGAGTCGATGCTGACCGGCGAGCCCCTGCCCGTCGAGAAGTCGCCGGGGGACACCGTGACCGGAGGCACGCTCAACGGTAACGGGGTGCTGGTGACCTCCGTCGACGCCATCGCCTCGGAGTCCGTCCTGGCCCGACTCCAGCGTCTCGTGGAAGAGGCCCAGCGCGACCGACCGCCCATCCAGGCGGTGGCCGACCGCATCAGCGAGATCTTCGTCCCCGTCGTCCTCGGTGCCTCGTTCCTCACCTTCCTGATCTGGTGGTTGGTCGTGGGCGATGTCGGGCACCGCGGTGCTGAGCGGCGTGGCCCTGCTGCTCGTGGCCTGTCCGTGCGCCATGGGCTTGGCCGCCCCGGTGGCCATGATGGCGGGATCCGGGCGGGCGTCCGCCCTCGGCATCTTCATCCGCAGCGGTGACGCCCTCGAGCGACTGGCCCACGTCGACACCGTGGTCTTCGACAAGACGGGTACCTTGACCGAACGTACGGCGACGGTCAGCGACGTCACCCCGGGCCCGGGCGTCACCGCCTCGGACGTGCTCGAACTGGCCGCCGCCGTCGAAGCCGAGAGCGACCATCCCATCGCCTCCGCCATCCGCGACGCCGCGGTCGGCCGGTTCCGGGCGACCGACGTGGAGTCCACCCCCGGGATCGGGGTGACCGGGACCGTCGACGGGGTGACGGTGCGGGTCCGCCGCCCCGATGGCGTGGCGCTGCCCGACGGCCTGTCGGCGGCCATGGAGGACCGCCTCGGGAGAGGGGAGACGGTGGTGCTGGTCGAGCGCGAGGGCACGGTCGTGGGGTGCGTGGCCGTCACCACCCCGCTCCGTCCTGAAGCGGTCGACGTGGTCGCCCGGCTCCAGCAGTCGGGCCTGGCCACGACCATCCTGAGCGGCGACGCCGCCGGTGCGGTGGCCACGGTGGCCGGCCAGCTGGGCATCGCCGACGCCGAGGGCGGCCTCCACCCGGACGGCAAGTTGGCCGCCATCGGTGCCCTGCGGGCCGCCGGCCGCACCACGGTCATGGTGGGCGACGGGGTCAACGACGCCCCGGCGCTCAGTGCGGCCGACGTCGGTTGTGCCATCGGCAGCGGATCCCAGGTGGCCGTGGCCAACAGCGACGTCACCCTCGTCGGCTCCGATCTGTGGGGGGTCCCGGCCGCCGTCGGGATCGCCGGATCGACGTACACGGTGATCCTGCAGAACTTCGGCTGGGCGGCCGGCTACAACATCTCGGCCCTCCCGCTCGCCGCCTTCGGACTGCTGGACCCGCTCGTCGCCGCCGTGGCCATGGGTCTGTCGAGCATCGTCGTGGTGCTGAACAGTCTCCGTCTGACCCGGTTGGGCCGCTCGGGACTCTCGTCGGTCCGTTCCCCGCTGGTCACCCGGGGCCGACGCAGCATCGTCGCCTCGGTGCTGCTGCCCGTGGTGTTCTTCGCCGCGCTGACCGGGGTGTCCCAGATCATCTCGCCGGCCCGTGGCCAATCGCTGCTTCCCGACGCTGCCGACGATCTCGACGGTCGCCCTCCCACACGGGGACCAGGCGCAGTTCTACCTGGACCCGGGACGCAGCGGCGTCAACCAGGCCCACCTCTTCCTCACGGGTCCGGACGCCGATTCCATCATGCCGACACTGGAGGGCTCGCACGCCGGAGCCCCGTACCAGTCGTTCCGCCAGTACCGGGACAGTCCGGGCCACTTCATCGCCGTGGTGGTCCTGTCCTCGGGCGCCTGGCGATTCCGCATAACCTCCACCGTCCGAGGGAGCGCCAGCCACTTCACCGTGGACCGGGTGATTCCCTGAGCCGGTCGAGAGGACCCCGACATGCCGATCCCCTGCCCCAATCCCAAGTGCACGTGTGTGGACTGCCAGTGCGGTCCCACCTGCAAGTGCGGGGTACTGCGGCTCGGGACCCTCGAGCGGCGGGTGATGGACGTCATGTGGGAGGCATCCGGCCACGACCGCACCGGCCGGGAGGTGGCCGACGCCTTCCCCGATTACGCCTACACGACGCTGTCCACGGTGCTCGACCGGCTCGTGACCAAGGAGCTGCTCGACCGGCGCCAGGACGGCCGCGTCATCCACTACTCGGCGACCAATACGCGGGCGGTCCACACGGCCCTGCTCATGCGCGAGGCACTGGATGCCACCCGGGACCCGGACGCGGCGCTGGCCTGCTTCGCCCAGGGTCTGCCCGAGGCGCACGTCGAGGCCCTCCGGACCGCCCTGGACGATCGCCGGCATGAACGGCGGGCGGAGCCACCTGGCGGTTGACCCTCGGCCCGGAGCCGTCAGCGGGCGATTCCCGGGTCGCCGACCCACACCACGGCCGGGCGTCAGCCGCCGGTCGTCGACTGGTCGAGGCCGGTCTCCTGGTCGAAGGAGACCGGCCTCGCCGATGGAATCGGGCGCGTGGCGACGATCGCCGGGGCTACTTGGCCGTCGTGGAGAACACGCCGGTGTCGAAGGTCGAGGTGACGGTGGCCGCTTCGCCGAGGCGGGGGAAGCCGAACAGGTCCTCGATCGACGCCAGCATGGAGTAGTGGTTGAGGGCCGTGGTGTCCTTGGTGCCGGGGGTGATGAACGGCGACACCATGACCGTGCCGATCAGCCCCCCGCCCGGACCGGTCTGCCCGTTGCCCCCGGCGTCGGCGGCCGGACCCACCGTCTCGCCGCAGCAGGCCCGGGCATCCGACAGGTCGGACTCGTCGAACGTCACGATCAGGAGTCCGTCCTGCTTGAAGGCCGGTGACGCTTCGATCAGCGGTACCCATGTCTGGAGGAAGGCGTTCTGGTCGGCCACGGCCGAGGTGGAGGGCGCCGTCTCGTTGGTGCACGGGTAGTCATGGCCGTCGTTGCAGAGATTGGGGGTGATGAAGCTGTAGTTGGGCGTCGTGGTCACGGACGCGAGGTCGGTGGCCAGTCCGGTCACCCCGGCCGGCGTTCCGGCGGGAAGGGTGCCGTCGGTGGTGCCGAGCGGGACGACGTCGTTGTTGCACAGGGCCGAGTCGTCGGTGATCGAGTGGAAGTAGACGAACGGATCGTGCCGGGCCGCGTAGCCGTCCCCGGGCACCGCGAACAGCGTGTTGTCCGACTGGTTGTCGCCGGCGTAGCCGCAGGTGGTCGATTCGCGGGTGGGGTCGTTGCCCATGTCCTCCATGTACCCCTTCCAGGTGTAGCCGGCGGCGTCGAGCTGGCCGGGGAGGGTGGGCACGTCCGCCGGGTACTCGCACCCCGCGCCCTGCTGGATGCCGTCGATCAGGCCGTCGCCGGCCGGGAAGTCGGCGAACCCGCTCGCCGCGCAGTCGAGCTGGTTGTCGCTGTTCGGCGGCTGTCCCGAGATCATGGCCACGTAGTTGTCGTTGGAGTAGTGGCCGATCCCGTAGTACTTCTTCAACAGGATGCCCTGGGAGGGAAGCGTGGTGGCGAGGTAGGGGTCGACCGACGGGTTGCCGAACGTGGCCTTGTAGCCCTCGTTCTCCAGCGTGATGACGAAGACGTGGCGGATCTCGGGCAGACCCTGGACCTTCAGGGTCAGGGTCTGGTCGGTGGTGGCGACCGTGTTGGTCGCCTGCAGGCCGATGGTGAGCACGGCGCCGTAGGTCTCGGTGCCGCTCAGCGTGGCGGTGCCGTTGCCGTTGTCGACGAGCGACAGGCCGGCCGGCAGGGTGCCGGTCGCGGTGATGGCGGCCACCGGATTGGCCTTGGTCGTGACGGTGTACGTGACCGTCCCGGTCGCGACCGTGGCCGTGGACTTCGATTTGAAGACCGGCGCACTCGGTTGTTTGCCCTGGGACGATGCCTGGGCCGGCCCGGCGGAGGCGAGCGCCACCGTCGATCCCAGCACGGTCAGGGTGGCCAAGGCCACGATCACATGACGACGAACCCGCATCGAGCTGCTCCCCCTGTTGAGCGGTGACCCCGCACGGGTGTGCGGGGGGCGGCCCGGTACTGTCCACCCCCGGAGCCCCGGACGTTTCTAGCACCGGTGCCGGGGCCCGGTGGCGACGATGGGAGATCGGCCACTCGGCGTGGCGATCCCGGTCACGCCGCGTGCGACCGCGTGGGGCCGCGTGTGGTCGGCGTGGCGGTTCCACCCCTGTGGGGCCACCGGCCCCTAATGTTCAGTCCACAGCGGACGCTTCCGGGGCCGTCGAATCGGGTGGGGGCACCGCGAGCCGATGCTGCAGTTCCACCAGGATCACCTCGTCCGTCGGCCCGTGCCCGTCCATGGCGAGCCGTAACACCCCCGGGAGTCCGCACCGCCGTGATGCCACAGACGTTGGGCGACAGGCTCGACGAAGCCATGCGGGTCCGACAGCACGACACCGCGACGGCCGCCCGCGTGCTCGGCGTCTCCACCTCCGAGGTGCTGCTGTGGATGCACGACATGCAGACCCCGATCCCGACCAGTGCGAGCCCCTGCTCGACTACCTGGTGGTGGAGGACCGGCACCTGCGGGGCCTCATCCTGCGCAGCCAGATGCGTCGCATGCAGATGCGGATCCGGTCGTAGGACGCCGGCGGACCCCCGGGACCGGACCCGGTGGGCGGCCGGCCGATGCGGGCTCCCGGTGCGAAAGCCGATAGATTGAGTCGGGATTCAATGCTGCGGTCGACCGTCGGCCGCCGGCAGGCGAAAGGGACCGGCATGCGCATCGCGGACGACATCACCCAGCTCATCGGGGGGACACCGCTCGTCGCCCTCCGGCACGTCCCCGATGGTGCCGGGGCCCGCATCGCCGCCAAGCTCGAGTTCTTCAACCCGGCGGGCAGCGTCAAGGACCGTATCGCCGTCTCGATGATCGATGCCGCCGAGGAGGCGGGCCTGCTGCACCCGGGCACCACGGTGGTGGAGCCGACCAGTGGGAACACGGGTATCGCCCTCGCCATGGTGTGTGCGGCCCGGGGCTACAAGTGCATCTTCACGATGCCCGAGACGATGAGCAAGGAGCGCCGGATGCTGCTGCGCGGCTACGGCGCCGAGCTGGTCCTCACGCCCGGCCCCGACGGCATGGGCGGTGCCATCGCCAAGGCGACGGAGATCGCCAAGGGCGACGGCGACTTCTTCATGCCCCAGCAGTTCGAGAACCCCGCCAACCCGGCCGTCCACGCCCGGACCACCGCCGAGGAGATCTGGTCGGACACCGATGGTGAGGTGGACGTCCTGGTGGCCGGCGTGGGGACCGGCGGCACCATCACCGGGGTCGGACACGTGCTGCAGCGAGCGCAAGCCCGGTGTGCAGATCGTGGCCGTGGAGCCGGCCGCGTCGCCGGTGCTGTCCGGCGGGGCCAAGGGACCCCACCCGATCCAGGGGATCGGGGCCGGCTTCGTGCCCCCCATCCTCGACACCGCCGTCTACGACGAGATCATCGCCGTCGAGAACCAGGACGCGTTCGACACCGCCCACCGCATGGCCCACGAGGAGGGACTCCTGGTGGGGATCTCGTCGGGCGCCGCCACCTGGGCCGCCGTGCAGGTGGCCCAGCGTCCGGAGAACGCCGGCAAGCTCGTGGTCGTCATCATCCCGTCCTTCGGCGAGCGCTACCTCAGCACCGCCCTCTTCGAGGGACTCGGCGACTGACGGTGCTGGCGACGCTGCGTCGCGACGTGGCGGCGGTCCGCCAGCGGGACCCGGCGGCGCGCTCCGATGCCGAGGTGGTTCTGTGCTATCCCGGCCTCCACGCCGTGTGGGGTCACCGGCTCGCCCACCGGCTCTGGACCGGCGGCCACCGCCTGGCCGCCCGGTTGGTGTCCACCGTGGTGCGGGCCTGGACGGCGGTGGACATCCATCCCGGGGCGACCATCGGCCAGGGGTTGTTCATCGACCACGCCCTGGGCGTCGTGATCGGCGAGACGGCGGTGATCGGCGACGACGTCACCCTGTACCAGGGGGTGACGCTGGGCGGCACCAGCCTGGAACGGGGCAAGCGGCATCCCACCCTCGGCGACCGCGTCACCATCGGGGCCGGGGCCAAGGTGCTCGGCCCGATCGAGCGTGGGATCCGGGAGCCGGGTCGGGGCCAACGCCGTGGTGGTCCGGGACGTGCCGCCCGACTCGGTGGTGGTGGGGGTGCCCGGCCAGGTCATCGCCCGCAGCCGGCCCCGGAGCGACTCGTCGGTGACGGATCTCGACGACGCCCTGCTGCCCGACCTGGTCGGCGTCACACTCGGGGCGTTGCAACGTCAGGTGGATGCCCTGGAGCGTGAGGTGGGGGAGCGTGCCGGCGCCGGTGGGTCGGACGAACGGGTGCGGGTGCCCGAGATCCGCCCCGACGAGTCCGGTGTCTGGAAGGGCGAGGACTTCTCGATCTGAGCCCGGTCCGGGGCCGCTCGTGCCGGCGGCCCGGCGGTGCTCAGCCGGCGAGGGCCGCCGTGGTGCGCTCCAGGCAGTCGGGGTCGACCGTGCCGGGCACCAGGATGAACTCGTCGCAGCCCGCCGCCTCGGCGGCGGCCAGTGCGTCGAGCAGCCGGGCCGGGCTGCTGAGGCCGACGAGCCGGGACAGGGCGTCGGCCGCCTGCTCCCCGAAGACGGCCAGGTAGGCGCGGGCGAACCGCTTCAGCTCGGCATCGGCGTCGGGGCCGCCCAGCAGGTAGAAGGAGCCGCTGACGAGCCGGGGCCGCTCGGCGCGCCCGGCGGACTCCCAGGCGTCGAGGGCGAGGGCGTTGCCCCGGGCGATCTCGTCGGGGTCGGCACCGATCGAGAAGCCGGTGACCCCGGTCGCCCAGCGGGCGGCCCGGGCCATGGAGCGCGGTCCCATGGCGGCGGCCAGCAGTGGTGGGCCGCCCGGGCCGTGGGGGGCGGGCCCGACGGGCGAACCACCGTCGTAGGCCGGGGCGCCCGACCAGAGTCGGCGGAGTTCGTCCACGCCCTCGTCGAGGCGTCGATGGCGGTCCTCGAACGGCACCCCCAGGGCGCGGTAGTCCTGGGCGCGCCCTCCGACCCCCACGCCCACGGTCAGCCGGCCGGCGGACAGGACGTCGAGGGTGGCCAGCTGCTTGGCCAGGAGCGCCGGTCGGTGGAGGGGCACGACGGCGATGTTGGTGATCACCCGGACGCGCTCGGTCAGTGCGGCGGCCGCCGTGTTGGCCACCAGCAACTCGGGATTGTGGAAGGTGATCCGCTCACCCGCCGAGACGCTCGAGTACGGGCCCTCGTCGATGCCCCGGCACCAGTCGACGAAGGTGTCGCGGCCGAACCCCTCGGCCATGGTGGGCAGGGCGATGCCGATCTCCATGGCGCCCGACACTAGCCACGGGTGGTCGACGACCCGGGCCCGCACCGAATAGGACGACTTCTGACCCGGGGCGACGGGTCGGGTGCCACGGTCAGCGCAGGTGGGGCGCGGCCCTCCCGCTGTAGGCGGGGAGGTCGAGGTAGGTGCGGATCCCGGGAGGTGCCGCCACCACGGCCGGCACGGCGCTGACGCAGTGGGTGGCCGTGGCGACCACGCCCGGGTTCCGGGCCAGGCCGGCGGCGACCGAGTCGGGATGCCACCCCCGGAACGTCACCCGGGCCGACGGGTCGCCGGTCACCTCCACCTCGAACCGCTCGCCCTCGGGTCCGAACCCCCAGGCCGGGTCGAGGTGCTCCTCGCCCATGAACCAGTTGGTGGCCACGGTGATGACCGGCTCGTCGCGCACCGTGGCCACCCAGCGGAACTTCTGGGCGGCGATGCGGCCGGGGGTGATCGGGCCGATGGGCGAGTCGATCGGAGCGGTCGCCACCGCCACCTCGTGGGACACGCGGAGGTCGGGGTCGAGGGCGAAGCCGAGCGCGTGACCGACCATGCGGATCGACTGGCCGAAGCCGTCGCCGAGGATGGTGGGCATCATCGACGCCGCCGCCTCCTCGGGGGTCCGGCCGAACAGCATGATGTCGCCGACCACCGCCGGGTGCGTCATAGGTGCGGATGTCGGAGAACTCCTCGGCCCGCACGTGGGTGATGGACTGCGACAGCGCGGAGACCATCAACGGGAAGCGCTCGGTGATGCCGCCGGGGTGGATGCCCGTCCCGTGCACCGCTGGTGCCCCCGGCCACGCAGGCGGCCTCGATGGCCGACTCGTCCCGTCCCCCGGGGAAGAACCAGTTGAGCGGGCGTGACCACGTTCGTCCCCGACGCCAGGATCCGGGCCACCACGGCGGGGTCGGCCATGATCGGCGCGTAGACGACGCAGTCGGCCCCGAGGTCCAGGAGGGCGTCGACATCGTCGGTGGCGGCCACGCCGACCGGGTCGAGTACCGCACAGGTCGCCGACGTCGACGCCGACCTTGTCGGGGCTGTGGACCCAGCACCCCACGAGCTCGAGTTCGGGATGGGCGACGATGCCCGCCACCGCCGCCCGGCCGACACCCCCGGTCGCCCACTGGATCACCTTGATGGCCATCGGGACCGCCCTTCTGCGTCCGGGTGCGGGTGCACCGCCGACCGAGCGTAGATCGGACGGAGGGCGCCGGGTGGCGGGGCATCGTCCCAGGTCAGACGGGTCGTGCGCCCGCCGAGGCATTTCCGGGCTCGCCATGTCTTTCGGGGGGTCGGTCGGGTAGAGTTGGGGGCACGAGCAGTCCGTGGTCCGGACGGCGCGCAACGGGGGTTCCCCGGTGCCGGTCACCGGGCGTCGCGGGCCGTCGCCGTGTCCGCCGGGCGACGCCGGTGACGGATGCAGATACGAAGGGGCTCGGGGATGAACAGCTGGCTGCAGGCCATGAAGCAGTGGAGCCGATGGCTCATGGGCTCCGCGCCGCTGCCGGACGGCCGTTCCAAGGTCATGTTGGGCGGTACCGTCGCCGCCGTCGCGGTGATCGCCGTCGGCCTGCCCGCCGCCATCCCCTCCTCCACCTCCGCGTCCCCGGCGTCGGACCGGTCGGCCAGCAAGGATTCGGCGTCATCGGAGGGCGCGGTGCCGACGACCTCACCGATCCCGTCGGCCGGGTCGCCGGTGATCGCCTCGGGCGGGTCGACCACGACGACGGTCGCCGGATCGTCGGGCTCGGGCTCGGGCTCGTCGGGCTCCGGCGGGACGACGACCACGAGCGACCACCGGGCGCACAAGGGGCACGGCCGCCACGCCAAGGGCTCGCACGCCTCGACCACCACCACGACCACCGAGCTGTCGAACCACCCCGGTTCGGTGCTCGCCACCGCCGCCACCGGCGTGACCGTGCCGGTGGACGTTCCGGCGACCACCACGACCACCACGACGCCCGACACCAGCCCCTTCGTCCCGAGCGATCCGGTCGAGGCGCCGATCGATCCGGTGACCCCGCCCTCGGCCCCGCTGGCCACGTCGGCCCAGCCGTCGGTGGACTCGGCGCTGGTGACCTGGAAGCCCCGCGGCCGGTACCACCGCCACCGGGTACGACATCTTCGTGGGACTCGACCCCGGGCTCGGAGTCCGCCGTCCCGCTCAACGGCGCCGTCCCGGTCGTCGGCACCTCCTACCTGGTCACCGGACTGACGCCCGGTCGGATCTACTACTTCACCGTGCGGGGCCGGCTCGACGGGACCTCGTCGGCCGCCTCCAACGAGGTCTCGGCCATTCCGTTCGACCCTACCGCCGGTGGGGACGCTGGACGGCCCCGTGGTCTCGATGGCCTCGACGGCCAACGGGAAGGGCTACTGGTTGGCCACCGCCACCGGTGCCCTGTCGGCCCACGGATCGGCCACCGACCTCGGATCGACGGCCGGACTCGACCCTCGCCGCTCCCATCGTGAAGATCGTGGGGGACCCGCAAGGAGACGGCTACTGGGAGGTCGCCGCCGACGGTGGCGTCTTCGCCTTCGGCAACGCTCCCTTCAAGGGCGCCGCCTCCACGCTCTCGCTGAACTCGCCGATCGTCGACCTGGTCCCGACCGCCGACGGCCGCGGCTACTGGGAGGTCGCGTCCGACGGTGGCGTGTTCGCCTACGGCGACGCCGGCTTCCACGGCTCGCTCGGCGGGACGCCCCAGACGTCGCCCACGGTGGCCATGGCCGCCGACCCGGCGACCGGCGGGTACTGGCTGGTGGCCGCGGACGGCACGTGTCACGGGCTTCGACGCACCGTCGGTCGGGCCCACGGCCGTGCCCGTCGCTCCGGTGGTCGATGCGTCCGGCGCTCCCGGAGGTGACGGGCTGTGGGAGGTCACCCGCACCGGAGCCGTCTACGCCTACGGCGGGGCGGCCTTCCTGGGCCCCGACGCCGCGCTGGATCCCAACGCCCCGATCGCCGGCATCAGTGCCGAGCCGTCCGCCGGCTACTGGCTGGTGGGCGTGGACGGGGGCGTCTACGCCTACGGCGCCGGCTTCTACGGCGCCGGCTGAGTCGCCCTTCCCGGTTCCGCCCGTCGGCCGGTCGGCGCCGGCGACCGTCCCGGGCTGCTCCCACGCGGCTGTCCTCGTGACCCTCCGTCCCGATTGCTAGCGTCGTCGCCGATGCGGCGATGAGCGACCACCCGATGGCGGGGCACGAGTTCGCCGACCCCGAGGCGCCCGGGCAGTCGGACTCCGTGGCGCCCATGGCCACCGCCGAGCAGCGCATGGCGCTCATGGTCCGCAACTTCGCCGATCCGTCGCGCGAGTGGCGCCGGCTGTGCGCCGAGGTCTTCGGCACCTTCTTCCTCGTCCTGGTGGCGGCCGGCGGCCCGATGATCGGCCACTCCATCCCGGGATCGGTGGGACGGGCCGCCGCCGTGGTCGCCCCGGGCCTCATGGTCATGGCGATCATCCTCTTCATGGGCAAGGTGTCCGGCGCCCACCTCAACCCGGCGGTGACCGTCGCCTTCTCCCTCCGCCGTGACTTCCCGTGGCGCCGCGTGCCCGGCTACGTGGTGGCCCAGGCCATCGGGGCCGTGGCCGCCGCCGCGTTCCTCCAGACGGTGGTGGGCGTGTCGGCGAGATACGGATCGAACTACCCGGCCCCCGGACACACCGCCACCGCCGCCTTTCTCATGGAGACGGTCCTCACCCTCGGGCTGGTGAGCGTCATCCTGGGCACCGCCTCGGGGGCCCAGCAGGTCGGTCTGTTCGGGGCCATCGGCGTGGGCGGATACATCGCCCTGGCCGGCCTGTGGGCCAGTCCCATCTCCGGCGCCTCGATGAACCCGGTGCGCACCCTCGGACCGGACGCCGTGTCGGCCGACTTCGGATCGTGGTGGGTCTACCTCGCGGGCCCGCTGCTCGGGGCGGTCCTGGCCGTGGGGATGGCGTACCTGTTGCGCGGGCCGGGAGGGGGAACCACCGGGTCGCTGGCCGCCCAGGGGAGCATCAACCAGCTGATCACCCGCCCCGGCAAGCCCTGAGGCGGTGCCGCGGACGCCCGGGCGGTTCCGTCGGGACTAGCCGCCGACGAGTTTGCCCAGAGCGGCGGCGTGCCACGTCGCCCGCCCCTTGCGGTCCTCGGCGCGGTCGGCGGAGCCCGCCAGTCGCAGTCCGGCGTTGATGCCGAGGTAGCGGAAGGGCTCGGGTTCCCACCGGCGCGAGCGGTGGTTGACCCACGGCAGCCGGGTCAGCTCGGTGGACGAGCCGAGGATGAGGTCGCGCAGCGTGCGGCCGGCCAGGTTGGTGGTCGACAGACCGTCGCCCACGTACCCCCCGGCCCACGCCAGTCGGGTGGCGCCGTCGATGCCGACCGACGAGAACCAGTCACGGGAGATGCCCAGCGGTCCGCCCCAGGCGTGGGTCACCGCCACGTCGGCCAGGGCCGGGAAGAGCTCGACCAGGGTGCGGCGCAGGGCCTCGTGCACGCCGGCGTCCCGGTCGTAGGCCGGGCGGATGGTCGATCCGAAGTGGTACGGCGCGCCGCGCCCCCGAAGGCCATCCGACCGTCCTCGGTGCGCTGGCCGTAGATGACCAGATGACGGTGGTCGCTGAAGGTCTCCCGTCCGGCCAGGCCGGCCCCGTCCCAGAACGAGTCGGGCAGGGGCTCGGTGGCGATCATCAGCGAGTAGACGGGCACGAGGTCGCGCTCGTGACCGGCCAGGGTACGGGTGTAGCCCTCCGTGGCGCGCACGACGGTGCCGGCCCGGACCGTGCCCCGGTCGGTGGTGACCGTCCCGGGGGCGATGGAGCGGACCGTGGTGCGCTCGTAGACCGACACGCCACCGACGCTCGACCACCGAGGCCAGGCCGCGCACGAGGCGGGCGGGGTCGACGGCGGCGCAGTGCGGCGTGAAGGTGCCCGCCCAGCACGTCGGTGGCGCCGACCCGCCGGCGGGCCTCGTCGGCGGGCAGGAAGGCCAGGTCCTCCTCCCCGATGCCGCGGCGCCGGGCGTCGGCGACCTCCTCGTGGGTCCGCTCGAGCTGAGCCGGCGTGCGGGCGAGTACGACGGTGCCGCCCCGCCGGTAGCCGCAGTCGATGCCCTCGGCGTCCACCACGCGCCCGACCTCGCGCACGGTCTCCTCCATGGCGAGGCGCTGGGCGGTGCCCGCCCCGGGGCCCGACGTCCGGTCGAGCGTGGCCTCCGAGACGCTGAACAGGGCCGAGCACCAGCCACCGTTGCGGCCCGACGCGCCGAAACCGGTCACGTCGCGCTCGAACACGGCGATGCGGAGGCCCGGGTCGGCCCGGTGCAGGTAGTAGGCCGTCCACAGACCGGTGAGGCCCCCGCCCACGACGGCCACGTCCACCTCGAGGTCGCCCGGCAGCGGAGGCCGGACGGTCAGCGATCCGGGCAGCCCGTCCCACCACAGGGAGAGCGCCCGGTAGCGCTCGCCCGACGGCGGGGTCAGATCTGCTTCCACGCCTCGGTCAGCACGTCACGCAGGCGGCTGGTCATGTACTCGAACTCCTCGGGTCCGCAGGTGAGCGGCGGGGCGAGCTGGATCACGGGATCGCCCCGGTCGTCGGCCCGGCAGATGAGCCCGGAGTCGTAGAGGGCGTGGGAGAGGTAGCCCCGGAGCAGCCGCTCGGCTTCGTCGTCGTTGAACGTCTCCTTGGTGTCCTTGTCCTTGACCATCTCGATGCCGTAGAAGTAGCCGGCCCCGCGGACGTCGCCCACGATGGGCAGATCGCGCAACGTGTCGAGCGAGGCACGGAACTCGGCCTCGTGCTCGCGCACGTTCTCGAGGATGCCCTCCTTCTCGAACACGTCGATGTTGGCCAGCGCCACCGCGGTCGACACGGGGTGCCCGGCGAAGGTGATGCCGTGCAGGAAGCTCGACCCGGCGAGGAACGGCTCGATGACCCGGTCGCTGACGGCCAGCGCCCCGAGCGGCGCGTAGCCGCTGGTGAGACCCTTGGCCATGGTGATCATGTCCGGCACGTAGTCGTAGCGCTCGGAGCCGAAGAAGTACCCGAGACGGCCCCAGGCGCAGATGACCTCGTCGGACACCAGCAGGACCCCGTGCCGGTCACAGATCTCGCGCACCCGCTGGAAGTAACCGGGCGGGGGAGGGAAGCAGCCGCCGGCGTTCTGGACCGGCTCCAGGAAGACGGCGGCCACCGTCTCGGGGTCCTCGGCCTCGATGGCCTGCTCGATGGCGTCGGCGGCCCAGCGCCCGAAGGCCTCCTCGTCGTCCTCGAAGTAGGGCGCCCGGTAGAAGTTGGTGTTCGGGACCTTGAAGGCGCCGGGCACCAGGGGCTCGAACGGCGTGCGGATCTCGGTGACGCCCGTGATCGACAGGGCACCCATGGTGGCGCCGTGGTAGGCGATGCTCCGGCTGATGACCTTGGTGCGCTGGGGCTGGCCCATCAGCTTGAAGTACTGGCGGGCCAACTTCCACGCCGACTCGACCGCCTCGGAACCACCGGTGGTGAAGAAGATGCGGTTGATGTCCCCGGGCGTGAGCTCGGCGATCTTCTCCGCCAGCTCGACGGCCTTCGGGTGGGCGTAGCTCCACACCGGGAAGTACGCGAGCTTGGCCGCCTGCTCCGCGCCGGCCTGCACGAGCTCCATGCGACCGTGACCGAGCTGGCTGGTGAACAGACCCGACAGGCCGTCGAGGTAGCGCTTGCCGTGCTGGTCGTAGACCCAGACCCCCTCGCCGTGGGTGATGACCGGGATCTCCTGCTTGGAGTCGGCGGACATCCGGGTGAAGTGCATCCAGAGGTGCCGGTGGGCACTCTCCTGGAGCTGGTCCATCGAGAATTCGGTCATCGTGTCCCCCATGTGTAGGTCTGCTTCTTCAGTTTCAGGTACATGAACATCTCCGTCTCCCGTACCCCGGGGATCTGGCGGATCACCCCGTTCAGGAGCTCGAGCATCCGATCCTCGTCCTCGCACACCAACTCGACGAGGATGTCGTACTCGCCCGCCACCATGACCACGTAGTCGATGTCCTCGACGTCGGCGAGTCGGTCCGCCACCTCCCGGGCGTCGCCGTCGGCCCGGATGCCCACCATGGCCTGGCTGCGGAAGCCGACCTGCAGGGGATCGGTGACGGCCACGATCTGCATGACCCCGGCGTCGCGCATCTTCTGGACCCGCTGGCGCACCGCGGCCTCGGACAGACCCACCGCTTCGGCGATGGAACCGTACGTGCGTCGGCCGTCCTGCTGCAGCTGCTCGACGATGGCCTTGTTGACGTCGTCGAGCAGGCCGGCGGCCACGCCGTTGGTGGAGTGGACGGTCACGACCGGCCACCCGGGGTGGTCGGTGTCGAGCGGTGCGATGGGGTCGGGCTGTCGTATCGGCGCGTGGTCATTCGAATCCAGTTCTAGCAGTTAACGCACAGTTAACGTGGGTTCGGCCGGAAAAACAAGCGGATTCCGTAGCAGTTAACACAAAGTTTTCGGAAATCACTTGTCAGATCGGCTGAGTTGAGCCACGATGACAGCCAATCGGCAGGCGAACGCCTGTCCGCCGGTCCGGTCCGGTCTGCGGACGCGCACCGTGAGAACGGGGAGGGTTCTGTGAGCACCACCAGTCTGTCGAACTTCATCGGCGGTTCGTACGTCGGGCCGAAGTCCGGCAACTCGTCGACGCTGCTCGACCCGAGCACGGGGGAACCCAACTTCGAGGCGCCCGTGTCGGGCGCCGAGGACGTCGACGCCGCCATGGCCTCGGCCGCCGACGCCTTCCCGGGGTGGCGCGACGCCACGCCGTCGGAGCGCAGCCTCGCCCTGTTCCGCATCGCCGACGCCATCGAGGCCCGGGCCGAGGAACTCGTGGCCGTCGAGAGTGCCAACACCGGCAAGCCGCTGGCCGTCACCCTGGCGGAGGAGATCCCCCCGATGGTGGACCAGATCCGCTTCTTCGCCGGAGCGGCCCGCCATCTCGAGGGCAAGTCCGCCGGGGAGTACATGGCCGACCACACGTCGATGATCCGACGCGAGCCCATCGGGGTGTGCGCCGCCGTCACCCCCTGGAACTACCCGGCGATGATGGCCGTGTGGAAGTGGGCGCCGGCCATCGCCGCCGGCAACGCCATGGTGCTGAAGCCCTCGGACACCACGCCGGCCTCGACACTGCTGATGGCCGAGATCCTCTCCGAGCACCTGCCCGACGGTGTCTTCAACGTCGTCTGTGGCGACCGCGACACCGGTCGCCTGCTCGTCGAGCACCCCACCCCGGCCATGGTCTCGATCACGGGCAGCGTGCGCGCCGGCATGCAGGTGGCCGAGGCCGCCTCCCACGACGTCAAGCGGGTCCACCTCGAACTCGGTGGGAAGGCTCCCGTCGTCGTGTTCGACGACGCCGACCTCGAGGCCGCCGCCGAGGGCATCGCCGTCGCCGGATACTTCAACGCCGGCCAGGACTGCACGGCGGCCACCCGGGTACTGGCCGCACCGGGCATCTACGACGACTTCGTGTCGGCGCTGGTCGAGCAGGCCCGGGCCCAGACGGTGGGCGGCACCGACGTGGCCGACGCCGACTACGGGCCGCTCAACAGCGCCGCCCAGCTCGAGCGGCTCGGCGGGTTCTTCGAGCGTCTGCCCAGCCACGCCGAGGTCGTGACCGGCGGCACGCCGGTGGGCGAGCGGGGCTACTGCTTCGCTCCGTCGGTCATCGCCGGCCTCCACCAGGACGACGAGGCCATCCAACAGGAGCTCTTCGGCCCGGCCATCACCGTCCAGCGCTTCAGCGACGAGGACGAGGCCATCGCCTGGGCCAACGGCGTCCAGTACGGGCTCGCCTCGAGTGTCTGGACGCAGAACCACGGGCGGGCCATGCGCATGGCCAAGGCGCTCGACTTCGGCTGCGTCTGGATCAACACGCACATCCCGATCGTCGCCGAGATGCCCCACGGCGGCTTCAAGCACTCGGGCTACGGCAAGGACCTGTCGTCCTACGGCTTCGAGGACTACACCCGCATCAAGCACGTCATGAGCTACATCGGAGGTTGACGTGATGACGGACCGCCCGTCGGGGACACCCGACGGGCGGGGGAGTACCGCAGTGCACGCAGGACCACCGGGGGGACTGGTGGGCAGGGCCCGGTAGGGGATCCAACGGCAGAACGCCACGCACAAGGGGAGAACACAACGCATGAGTACGGATACCGTCGACAGCACCGGTAAGCCACCCGAGGTACCCGGTCCCTTCGGGGCACCGGTCCCGTCCGAGGAAGCGGGTGCGACCCTGCGGGCCGACACCCTTAACCTCTTCGACTCCACGGTCGTGGCCGTGTCGTCGGTCGCCCCGGCCTACACCCTGGCCGCCACCATGGCCGTCCTGTTCACGACGGTCGGCGTCGCCTACGCCGGGCCGGCGGTCATCTGGATCAGCTTCGTCCCGGTCCTCTTCATCGCCATCGCCTACTTCCAGCTGAACCGGAAGGACCCGGACTGCGGGGCCTCCTACTCGTGGCTGTCCAAGCTCGTCTCGCCCTACGTCGGCTGGTTCAACGGCTGGGTGCAGGTGGCCACCAGTGTCATCTTCTGCATCTCGGCCCCGCTCGTCGCCGGTGCCTACACCCTGCAGTTCGCCCAGGAGCGGAACTGGATCTCGGCCACGACGGCCAACGACCTCGGCTACCAGGCCATCGTGGCCGGCATCTGGTTGGCGCTCATCACGTTCATCTGCATCTGGGGCATCCGCTGGACGACCAACTTCCAGTGGGTGCTGCTGATCATCGAGTACGTGGCCGTGATCGGCTTCTCGATCTGGGGGATCATCAAGGTGGCGGTCAGCCACCCGGCCGGATCCCAGGGATTCCACTTCTCGTGGCTCAACCCGTTCTCCATCGGCAGCTTCGCGGCCTTGTCGGCCGGCCTGGTGCTGGGCGTCTTCTTCTACTGGGGCTGGGACACCGCCACCAACCTGAACGAGGAGTCCAAGAACGCCACCAAGACCCCGGGACACGCCGGCATCATCGCCATGTTCCTGCTGCTCCTGGTGTTCAGCATCAACATCATCGCCGCGCAGATGTTGCTGCCCGAGAAGGCCTGGACCACCCACTCGTCGACCATCCTGCTCTACTTCGCCCAGCGGGCGGCGGGCAGCTGGGCCGGGTACGTGATGTTGATCGCCGTGCTCTCCTCGACGGTGGCGACCACGCAGACCACCCTTCTGCCGGCGGCCCGCATCACCCTGTCGATGGCGCGGGACCGGGTGTTCCCGAGCGTGTTCGCCACCATCCAGGGCAAGCTCAAGACCCCCGCGGTGGGAACCCTGATCCTCGCCTTCATCGCCCTGTTCGGGATCCTCCTGGCGACCCAGGTCGCCTCGATCGACACCCTCCTCAACAACCTGATCCTGAGCATCGGCGTGCTCATCGCCTTCTACTACGGGGCCACCGGGGTCACCTGTGCGTGGGCGTACCGGAAGGTCGCCTTCCAGTCGACCAGGTTCTTCTTCACCGGCATCCTGCTCCCGCTGGTGGGAGGCGTCGTCCTCCTGCTCGTGATGGCCGATGTGATCAAGACCGGCGGGTGGAGCGGTTCCTACGCCGACATCATCGCCCTGCTCATGGGCATCCCGCTCGTGCTCCTCGCCCGGTTCACGACCAAGGGAGACTTCTTCAAGGTCAAGCCGATCGCCTACACGGAGATCGGCGAGTAGCACCGGTGTCCGGCCGGTGGTCGCTCCGTTCCGGGGTCGGCCGCCGGCCGGTGCCGCGCCCGCAGCCCGGACGGGGTGCGGTCCGCAGTACCCAGAACCAACCGTGCAGTACCGAGCAGTGAGGTCGAACCAGTGATTGTCGGTGTCCCCAAAGAAGTGAAGGCAGACGAGTACCGGGTGGCCATCACCCCGGCGGGGGTGCGCGAGCTGACCGCCGCGGGCCACACCGTCTTCGTGGAGAAGGAGGCCGGCGTCGGCTCGTCGATTCCTGACGAGGACTTCGTCGCCACGGGTGCGCAGATCCTCGACGACCCCGACGACATCTGGTCCGCCTCCGACATGATCCTCGGCGTCAAGGAGCCGGTCGCCGTGGAGTACCCGCGACTCGGCGCCCGCCAGGACCAGGTCCTCTTCACCTATCTGCACCTCGCCGCCTCGCGCCCGTGCACCGACGCCCTGATCGCGGGGGGCAACACCGCGATCGCCTACGAGACCGTGCGCCTCGCCGACAACTCGCTGCCCCTGCTCACCCCGATGAGCGAGGTGGCCGGTCGCATGGCCCCGCTGATGGGGGCCCACCACCTGATGCGCCCCGGGGGCGGGCGGGGCACCCTCGTCTGCGGTGTGCCCGGTGTCCGGTGCGCCAAGATCGTGATCCTCGGGGCGGGCGTCGCCGGCATGGCCGCCGCCACGCTCGCGGTGGGCATGCACGCCGAGGTGTACATCCTCGACCGCAACCTCGAGCGCCTGCGCCAGGTCGACCACCACTTCCGCGGCGGCCTCGAGACGGTCGCCTCCTCCACCCACGCCATCGAGGAGGTCTGCATCGACGCCGACATCGTGATCGGTGCCGTCCTGGTGGTGGGGGCCAAGGCCCCGAAGCTCATCAACGACGACCTCGTCGCCAAGATGCGCGACGGATCGGTGCTCGTCGACATCTCCGTCGACCAGGGCGGCTGCTTCGAGTCCACCCGGCCCACCACCCACTCCGACCCGACGTTCGAGGTCAACGGCTCGCTCTTCTACTGCGTGGCCAACATGCCCGGCGCCGTGCCCCACTCGTCCACCCATGCCCTGGTCAACGCCACGTTGCCGTACGTCCTGAACATCGCCAACCACGGTTGGAAGGACGCCGTGTCCGAGGATCCCGCCCTCGCCGAAGGGGTGAACGTGGTGAACGGCACTGTCGTCTACGAGCCGGTCGCCGAAGCCCACGGCATCGACTACCGACCGCTGTCGAAGTTCATCTCCTGATCCGGCGTCGAGCCGTCCACTCCGTCATCGCCGTGTCGCGCCCCCGGTCGACGAACGTCGCGCGCCGCCACCGTCCCGGGTCCCAGCGGACCGTGGGCGATGTGGTCGGGCAGCCCCGTGCCCTCGGCCAGGTCGGGTGCCGGCACCGGATCGAGGCGGACGGTGCGCAGCGGGACCTCGCCGGCCCACACGTCGAGGGACAGGTCCTCCTCCTCGTCGTCGGGAGGTCCGGCACTGACCTTGACGGAGGCCTCGTCGAGGGCGAGGCGCAGCACGCTCGTCCGCTGCAGCTCCTTCACCGACGGGTCCCGGGCGTAGCCCCACTGACCGGGCACGACGTGCTCGCTGATGGATTCGAGGGCGGCCAGCTTCTCGGCGGGATCGTCGACGAGGGCGGGCAGCCCGTAGACCATGGCGCAGCGGTAGTTGACGGAGTGGTTGAAGACGGAGCGGGCCAGCACCAGGCCGTCGACGAGGGTCACGGTGACGCAGACCGGGGTCGGCCCCGTCGCCGTGCGCAGGCTGGCGCTGGCCACCGATCCGTGCACGTAGAGATGGTCACCCCGGCGGGCGTAGGTGGTGGGGACGACCATCGGCCAGCCCTTCACCTCGAGGCCCAGGTGGCAGACGAATCCGGCGTCGAGGACGGCGTCGAGATCGGACCGCCGGTGCGAGCCCTGCTCGGGCAGTCGGCGCAGGCGCACCCGGTCCGACGCCGGACCGCCTCGGTCCCCGTCGGCCCCGCCGCGCTGGTCCCCGTCGTCAGCCATGGGACGATTGTTGCACGCCACCGTTCGCCGGCCCGCCGCCCGGCCCGGCCCACCCCGGTCGCCTCGGCGGGGGCCCGGACCACCGCCACCGTTCGAACCACCCGTCACTACGAGGGGGAGCCCCGCTCCCCGAGGAGCGTCACCCCGTGAAGCAGATCGGATCATCCCTGGAGGGCGCCGCCGCCCGCACCGCCCCCGTCTTCGACCCGGCCACGGGTGCCCGCACCGCGGAGGTCGTGCTGGCCACTACCAAGGACGTGGACCATGTCGTCGAGACGGCCGCCGCCGCCTTCGACTCCTGGCGCGACACGTCCCTCACGGCCCGCACCCGGATCCTCTTCGCCTTCCGCGAACTCGCCGACCGCCACCGCGACGACCTCGCCGCGGCCATCACCGCCGAACACGGCAAGGTGTTGGAGGACGCCCGGGGCGAGGTGGCCCGTGGCATCGAGGTCATCGAGTTCGCCTGCGGCATCCCCCACCTCTTGAAGGGGGAGTTCAGCGAGGACGTCTCCACCGGGGTCGACGCCTCGTCCATCCGTCAACCGCTCGGTGTGGTGGCCGGCATCACCCCGTTCAACTTCCCGGTCATGGTGCCCATGTGGATGTATCCGGTGGCGATCGCCTGCGGCAACACGTTCGTCCTGAAGCCGTCCGAGCGGGATCCGTCCCCCTCGGAACGGGTGGCCGACCTGTGGCGTGACGCGGGGCTGCCCGACGGGGTGTTCAACGTGGTCCACGGGGACGCCGAGGCCGTCAACGCGCTGCTCGACCACCCGAAGGTCGCCGCCGTCTCCTTCGTCGGCTCGACCCCGATCGCCCGGCACGTCTTCGAGCGCGGCCACGCCTCGGCCAAGCGCGTCCAGGCCCTCGGAGGGGCGAAGAACCACGCCGTCGTCCTGCCCGATGCCGACCTGGCGTCCACCGCCGACGCCCTGATCGGAGCCGGGTACGGCTCGGCGGGGGAGCGGTGCATGGCCATCAGCGCGGTGGTCGTGGTGGGCGACGCCAACCCCCTGGTGGAGGCGGTGGCCGACCGGGCCCGGGCCCTGCGCACCGGTCCCGGCTCCGACCCGACCTCGGACATGGGCCCCCTGATCACCGGGGCCCACCGGGACCGGGTGGCCGGCTACGTCGACTCCGCCCTGGCCGACGGGGCCGAGGTGGTCGTCGACGGACGGGGCGTCTCGGTGCCGGGTGGTGAGGACGGGTTCTTCTTCGGACCGACCCTGGTCGACCGCGTCACCCCGGACATGGATGTGTACCGGGACGAGATCTTCGGCCCGGTGCTGTCGGTGCTGCGGGTGGACACCCTGGACGAGGCCATCGACCTGGTCAACGCCAATCCGTACGGCAACGGCACCGCCATCTTCACCCGGGACGGCCGCTCCGCCCGTCGGTTCCGCCGTGACGTGTCGGTGGGCATGGTGGGCATCAACGTGGCCATCCCCGTGCCGATGGCGTACTACTCGTTCGGCGGCTGGAAGCAGTCCCTGTTCGGTGACGCCCACGTCCACGGCATGGAAGGTGTCCGGTTCAACACCCGCCTGAAGTCCGTCACCACCCGGTGGCCCGACGCCGACACGACCGGGACGGCCGCCAACTCGCTGCACTTCCCCTCCGGCGACAAGCGCTGAGGCGGATCGGGCCGGGCTCGCAGTAGCGTCCGGTGGTGGTGCCGGGCCCGCCCGGGCCGCGGTGTCGGGGAGGTCCGATGGACATCGACAGCGGTGGCGTCAGCATCCACGTGGAGGTGGCCGGCGAGGGTCGGCCGGTCCTGCTGCTGCACGGCTTTCCCGACTCCGGCGCCTGCTGGCGCCACCAGGTGCCCGCCCTGGTCGCCGCCGGGTACCGCGTGATCGTCCCCGACCTGCGGGGATTCGGCGACTCGGACGCCCCCGACGGCGTCGACGAGTACTCCATCCTGCATGCCGTCGGTGACGTGGTGGCCGTACTCGACCACCTCGGCGTGGAGCGGTCCCACGTGGTGGGCCACGACTTCGGGGCGGCCACCGCCTGGGCCATGGCCGCCTTCCTGCCCGACCGCGTCGACCACCTGGTCGCCCTGTCGGTGGGTCAGGCCAGCGCCTTCCGCTCGGTCGGTGTGTCCCAGATGGAGAAGTCCTGGTACATGTTCTTCTTCCAGTTCCCCGGCGTGGGCGAGCAGTGGCTGGCCGCCGACGACTGGGCCAACTTCCGGGCCTGGAGCCGCCATCCGGACGCCGATGCCGTCATCGCCCGGTGGGAGGCGACCGGGACCCTGACGGCCGCCCTCAACTGGTACCGGGCCAACATCCCGCCCGACGGGTTCGTCGCCCCGCCGCTCGAACTGCCCCCGGTGGCGGCGCCGACGATGGGGGTCTGGAGCAGTGGCGACTTCGCGCTCACCGAGGCCCAGATGGTGGGCTCGGCCGACTACGTGTCGGGCCCCTGGCGCTACGAGCGGGTCGAGGGCCCCGGGCACTGGCTGCAGCTCGAGGCACCCGAGGTGGTGAACCGCCTGCTGGTCGACTTCCTGGCGACCTGACCCGGTCGCCGAGTGCGACCATCGGCGCGGCGACGCCCGGTAGCCTCGTCGGGGTGACCTCCGTGGCCCGGCCCTCCCCCCGTTCGGCCACCGTCGACATCGCGGGACCGGTCCACTACGTCGACTACGGGGGACCGGCCGACGCCCCGTTGGTGGTCGCGGTCCACGGCCTCAGCGGGTCCCACCTCAACTGGTCCGCACTGGCTCCGCTCCTGGTCGGCCACACCCGGCTCCTGGCAGTCGACCTGGTCGGGCACGGGCGGACCCCGGCCGCCGGGCGCGTCCCCGACGTGGCCGGCCATGTCGACCTGGTCACCGGCTTCCTCGGACAGGTGGTGGACCGACCGGTGGTGCTGATGGGCAACTCGCTCGGGGGCCTGGTGTCCGCCCTGGTGGCGTCCGCCGCCCCCGACCGGGTGTCCGGGCTGATCCTGGTGGACCCGGCGCTGCCCACCGAGCGACTGGGGCTCGTCCCCCGCGGGTGCTGGCCAACTTCGCCATCTGCTCGGTGCCGGGGCTGGGGGAGCGGTTCCTCGACGCCCGTCGCAGCCGCACCACGGCCGAGCGCACCGTGCGCCGGGTGCTGGCCGCCACGTGCGTCGACCCCGCCCGGGTCCCCGAGGACGTGGTGGCCGCGCACATCGCCCTGGCCGACGACGTGGACCGGGAGGCGGCGGTCCGCGCCTACCTGGCCTCGACCCGGTCGCTGGCCGGGCTCCTGGCCCGCCCGGGGCCCACGGTGGCCGCGCTGGACGCGCTCACGATCCCCGTGCTCCACCTGCACGGCGCCCGTGACCCGCTGATCCCGCTCGCCGCCGCCCGGCGCATGGCCGCCGGACGGACCGACTGGCACCTCGAGATCGCCCGGGACATCGGGCACGCCCCGATGCTGGAGGCGCCGGTGTGGACGGCGCTGCGCATCGACGAGTGGCGGGCCGCCGGGGGCGCCACGGCCTTCGCCCGGGCGGGCGGGGCGGACGACCCGGCGGGCGCCCTCAGTTGACCTGGCGCTCCAGGCCCTCCCAGTAGGGGGCCCGCAGACGGAATTTCTGCAGCTTGCCGGTGGCGGTGCGGGGCAGTTCGGTCCGCAGCTCCACCTCCTTCGGGCACTTGTAGCCGGCCAGCACCGTGCGGCAGTGGGTGATGACGATCTCCTCGGTGACGCCGGACGCCTCGTCGACCACCACGAGGGCGAGCACCATCTCGCCCCACTTCTCGTGGGGCACGCCGATGACGGCGACCTCGGTGACACCGTCCAGCGAGAAGATGGCGTCCTCCACCTCGATGGACGAGACGTTCTCCCCTCCGGTGATGATCACGTCCTTCTTGCGGTCGAGGATGCTGAGGTGGCCCTCCTCGTCGAGCATGCCGCCGTCGCCGGTGTGGAACCAGCCGTCGGCCAGGGCGGCCTCGGACTCCTCGGGCTGCTCCCAGTAGCCGGCCATGACGGTGTTGGAGCGGACCAGCACCTCACCCTGTTCGTCGATCGTGATCTGGGTGCCGACGGCCGGCGCCCCGGCCCGCATCAGCTTGCGGGCCCGTTGGTCGGACGGCAGGTCGTCCCACTCGGCCCGGGCGCGGTTGACCGTGAGGACGGGTGACGTCTCGGTGAGCCCGTAGATCTGGATGAACTCCCACCCGAGCTCCGACTCGATGCGCTCGATCGTCTTGGACGGCGGGGGCGCCCCGGCCACCACGATGCGGGTCGTCCCGGCGCCGGGCAGGGGCCCGTCCCAGTCGGGGGCGGCCTCGAGCACGGCGTTGACCACGGCGGGCGCCGCGCACAGGAGCGTGACCCCGTGGCGCTCGATCCGCCGGAGGATCTCGGGGCCGTCGACCTTGCGCAGCGCCACCTGGGTCACCCCCATGGCCGCCGTGGTCCAGGGCATGCCCCACCCGTTGGCGTGGAACATGGGGAGGGTGTGCAGGTAGACGTCGCGGTCGCTCACGCCCACGTGCCACCCGAACACGGCGGCGTTGACCCAGCAGTTGCGGTGGGTGAGCTGGACCCCCTTCGGCCGGGCCGTCGTCCCCGACGTGTAGTTGATGGTGGCCGTGGCCGACTCGTCGGACTCCCACGGGGCCGGCTCGGTGCCGTGGAGGTACAGCTCGGCATCGCTCTCCGGACCGAGGACGTAGCGCCGGCGGGGGCCGATGCCGGACAGGGCCTCGTCCACCTCGGGGTCGACGAGCAGCACCGATGCACCGGAGTGGTCGAGGATGTACTCGACCTCGGCCCGGGCCAGCCGGAAGTTGATGGGCACCAGGATCCGACCCCAGCCCGACACCCCGAAGAACGAGGTGAGCAGGCGGGCCGAGTTGTGCGACACGATGGCCACGCGCTCGCCGGGGGCGATGCCGAGGCGGTCGAGGCCGGCCGCCTGGGCCCGGGCCTGCCCGGCGAGTCGGGCGAACGTCAGCGGGCTCCACGGCTCGGCCGGCTGGACGGGCTCGTCGACGACGGCCACCCGGTCCGGGAAGGTGGTCTCGGCCCGGTCGAGGAACTGGCGGACGTTGAACTGGACCTGCATGGCATCTCCCCTGGTTCCGCTGAGACCCTCCAATCTAGGCACTCCGCAGGGGTCACCCGGAGGGGGCCGCCCCGGGGGTGGGAAGCGGGCGCCGACCGTCGCTAAGGTGCCGACATGACCCCGCCCCGCGTGGCCGTCGGCCCGTTCCCGTCCGAGTTCGCCACCGATGCTGTCCGCGAGGGCGGAGGAGAGGTCGTCGACCTGTCCGATCGGCCCGACAGCCTGGTCTGGCTCGACCCCGGCGACGTGGACGGCCTCACGGCCTGGCTGGCCGAGGTGCCGCAGGCGCGTTGGGTGCAGCTCCCCTTCGCCGGTGTCGAGCGGGTGGCGGCGGCGGGCCTGCTCGACGACGCCCGGATCTGGACCTGCGCCAAGGGCGCCTACGCCGAGCCGGTGGCCGAGCACGCCCTGGCCCTGGCCCTGGCCGGCCTGCGCCACCTGCCGACGAGGGTGGCGGCCCGGTCCTGGGGCATCCCCGCCGGAACCAGCCTCTACGACCGGAAGGTCACGATCGTGGGTGGGGGCGGGATCGCCACGTCCCTGCTGGAACAGCTCGCCCCGTTCCGGGTGGACGCCACGGTGGTGCGCCGGAACCCGGCCCCGGTGCCCGGTGCGGCGCGGGTGCTGCCGGTCGACCGGCTGCACGAGGCGTTGGCCGACCCGCTGGTCGTGGTGCTCGCCCTCTCCCTCACGCCCGAGACGACCGGGATCATCGGCGCCCCCGAGCTGGCTCGGCTGCCCGAGTCGGCATGGCTCGTGAACGTGGCGCGCGGCGGACACGTGGACACCGGGGCCCTGGTGGAGGCGTTGGGAACGGGCTCCATCGCCGGAGCCGCGCTCGACGTCACGGATCCCGAGCCGCTGCCCGACGGGCACCCGTTGTGGGACCTCGACAACTGCATCATCACGCCGCACACGGCGGACACCATCGAGATGGTGATCCCGTTGCTGGCCGACCGGATCCGGACCAACGTCCGGCGGCTGGCCGACGACGAGCCCCTGGTCGGCCGCGTCGACGCCGCCGCGGGCTACTAGGCGGATCCGGGAGGCCGGCCTAGGAGGGGATGCGGTCGCCCACCGGCGTGTACCGGTAGCCGTAGCCGCGGATGGCCTCCAGGACGTCCTTGTACTCGTCCTGCCAGCCCAGCTTGCGGCGCAGCCGCAGGACGGTGAACTTGACCCGCTCCGGGCCGATCCCGAACGGGTCGTTCCACACCTGCTCCAGGAGCTGCTGGGTGGCGAGCGCCTGGCCGGGGTGGCGCACGAAGGTCTGGAGGAGCTGGAACTCGAGTTTGGTGAGCCCGACGACCTCGCCGTCGACCCGGACCTCCCGGGCGGGCCAGTCGACCTCGAGCTTGCCGTCGCGGTAGGTGGTGGGCTCCGTGACGGCGGGGGCGGCGGCCTGGCTCCGGCGCAGGAGGGCCTGGATGCGGGCCCCGAGCTCCTGGACCCCGAAGGGCTTGGTGAGGTAGTCGTCGGCCCCGCCGGTCAGCCCGCGCACCTTGTCCTGCTCGAGGTCGTGGGCGGTCAGGATGAGCACCGGCACATCGGACAGGTCGCGGATGCGCTCGAGCACCTCCCAGCCGTCCATCTCGGGAAGGCCGATGTCGAGGACGACCAGGTCGGGCTTCTCCTCGAAGAAGTTGCGCAGCCCGTTGCGACCGTCACCGGCGACCACACCGGTGCCGTTCTGCTTGGCGACCACGCGCCGGACGGCCTCCGCGATCGACGGGTCGTCCTCGATGATCAGGACCCGCGTGGTGCCGGCGAGCTGGTCGGTACTCAGGGCTGTGGTCATCGGTGCTGCTCCTCACTGTGTACGTCGAACCGCTCATCGGCGCCAGGGCTGTCCTGTCTGCCGACCGAGGCCTGGACGCCGACCGGCAACAAGTCCTCCCTAGCTCTATCGGCGGCATCGGCCGCGCCTTGAGCCTCGAGTTCGTGGCGGGCCTCGGTGGCGGCCAGTGACGGGAGGCGGACCCGCACGGTGGTGCCCTGGCCCGGGGCCGATCGGAGGGTGAGCGTGCCGCCGTGGTGTTCCACGATGGCCTGGACGATGGCGAGACCCAGGCCGGTGCCGGGGATGACCTCGTGGGTGGCCTCCGCCCCCCGGAAGAACCGGCCGAAGACGGCCTCCTGCTCGTCGAGGGGGATGCCGATGCCGGTGTCGGTCACCGACAGCACCACCGAGGTGGCCGAGACCGAGGAGGACACCTCGATGCGCCCCCCGGGAAGGGTGAATTTGACGGCGTTGGTCACCAGGTTCATCAGCAGGCGCTCGAGCTGGAGCCCATCGCCCATCACCATGGCGGGGCCGTCGCCGGTGCGCGAGGTCAGCGTGAGGGAGGTGGCGTCCGCCGTCGGGGCCAGGGTCTCGCACACCGATTCGATCAGCGGGTCGACGTCCACCGGCACCAGGAAGATGTCGTAGACGGCGGAGTTGAGGTGGGAGAGCGTGAGGATGTCCTCGATGAGCCCCGACAGCCGGACGCTGTTCTTCTCGATGATCTCGAGCATGCGGTCGTCGTCGGGGGTGATGGTGTCGTCGTCGCGCAGCAGCTCCGTGTAGGCCCGGATCGAGGTGAGGGGCGTGCGCAGTTCGTGGGAGAAGGTGGACAGGAACTCGCTCTTGGCCCGGTCCAGGTCCTGCAGCTGGCGGACCAGTTCGAGCTGGCGGGCGTAGAGGTGGGCCTGGACGATGGCCCGGCCGAGGTCGGCTCCGACGGAGTCGATGAGGGCGATGTCGTCGTCGTTCCACTCGGCCACCCGTTCCCGGCGACCCAGCCCCAGGAGGGCGAGCCGGTTGCCGTCGGCGTCGTGGACCGGGGAGAGCACCCAGGCGCGGTAGCCACTGGAGTCGACGAACGACGGCGCCCCCGAGGCGTCGGGGAATCCGGGTGGCCGGGTCGCGTCGGTCAGGGCCAGCGTGCCCTTGCGGGCGGCGACGCCGTCCAGGAACCGTCGGTTGCCCTCGGTCAGCACCAGCGGGCCGTCGTCCGGGTGGGCGACGCGCCCCGGGTGCCACACGGTCGGCACCTCGTCGAAGGCGCCGTCCTGGCCCGCCACCCAGATGGCGACCACGTCGACGTCGAGGACGTCGCCCACGGTGGAGGCGATCTCGTCGAGGGTCGAGGCGAGGTCGACTCCCTCGAGGTCCGTCGACCCGAGTCTGGACGACAGCACCCGCATCCGCTCGTGCATGTCCTGGCGCCGCCGGTGGGCCTGCTCGATCTCCTCGTGGGCGGCGATGAGGGCCACGGTGCGCTCCTCGACCAATCGGGCCAGTTCGCCCCGGTGGTGGCGGAGTTCGCCCACGGCCTCGTCGAGGGCCACCGCGGCCCGCACCGCTTCGCCCTGCATCCGGTTGAAGCTGGCCGCCATCTCGCCGAACTCGTCGGCCGTCCGCACGACGACCGGGGTGGCGGTGACCGGTGCATGGGCGAGGTCGAGGTCGTCGCCGGCCATGGCCTCCATCGCCGAGGTCAGCTGGGCCAGGGTGCCGTCGGCCAGGTCCTGGGCCGCCGCCTGCACCTGCTTGGCCGTCTGGGCCACCATGCCCGGCAGCACGAGGCCGACCGAGATGGTGAGCAGGCCCACGACCACGAAGACGTCCTTCAACATGGCGACCAGGGCGGCGCTGCCGGGACTGACGTGGTTGACGGCGATGAGGTAGCCGAAGCCGTCGAGCACCAGCACCACCAGCATGGCGCCGGTCAGCTTCACGTAGATCGACCGCCGGAGCACCCGGGCCCCCGACCGCTTCCGGTCGCCGTGGGCCCGCCAGCCGTAGGCCAGCGATCCCGAGAAGGCCAGGGCCAGACCGAAGATCACGATGGGCAGCCCGAACTGCTCGAAGCCCAGGACGGTGGTCAGGAGCCAGACCACGGCCGCCACCAGGCCGAGCACGATCGAGGTGTCGCGGGCCCGGTAGGTGCGGACGCGGTCCGGCTCGTTGCGGCGCAGCAGCCAGACGGCCACGCTGGGCAGGGCGATCCCGATGAGGTAGGTGAGGTTGGCCGCCGCCACCAGCGAGATCGGGTCGCCGAGGAGCAGGAAGGCGAGCGATGCCGCCGCCGTGGTGAGGATCGCCACCACCGGGGCGTCGGTGCGCCGGCTGCGGTAGCCGAGGGTGCGGGGCAGGAGGCCGTCCTCGGAGAGCTGGGACAGGGTACGGGACGCGCCCGACAGCGGCTGGAGCGTGCCGCAGAACATGTTGAAGCAGACGAACCCCACGGCGGCGGCCTTGGCCAGGCCGCCGAGGAGCGGGGCGAAGGTGGGACCGAGGACGGCGGCCAGATTCCCCTCGAGGGGACCGGCTCCGAGCGTCCCGAGCCAGACGACCGGGATGAGGACGAAGAACACGCTCGCCATGCCGCCGCTGAACCACATGGCGGTGGGGTGGTCGACGGCGGGGTCCTTCATCTCGCCGATGTGGCAGGCGGCGGCCTCGAAGGCCGGGGCCGCGAAACCGATCAGGTACAGGCCGGCCATGACGCTCGTGAGGTGCCCGAACGTTCCCCCGAAGGGGGTCACGAGGTGGAAGTCGAAGGCCCGGTGCCAGTTCACGTGGCCGGTGATCACCGGGATCAGCCCCGAGCCGAGCGCGAGGGTGAAGGCGATGAGTGCCACCGGTTTGGCGACCCGCACGGCCCACCGCAGTCCGCACAGGTTGACGGCGGTGAAGACCGCCACGATGAGCGTGGCCATGACCTTCACCGGGACGCCGGGCAGGTACCACTGGTGGATGGCCTCCGCGGAGAAGATGGCCGTGAGGCCGCAGGTCGGCACCCAGCCCCACCAGTAACAGACGCCGGTCAGGTTGGCCAGGACGGCGCTGTAGGGACGGAAGGCCTCGGCGCAGGTGGCGGCGATCCCCCCGACCCGGTTGGGGAACATGCAGGTCAGCTCGATCCACCCCGGCGCGGCCATGTAGCTGAGGACCAGTCCGAGGGCGAGGAGCGGGACGGCCATGGTCCCCTGGGCGAGCAGGAGGGCGCCGATCAGGAAGATGGACTGGTTGGAGCCGCCGAGGGCGAGGGCGCTCGCCCCGACCCACGTGATGGTGCGGGGGTGGGGACGGGGAGCGTCCGGGGCGAGGGAGGATCCACCGGCCGGATGCGCGTCGAGGGCGGTCGTCTCCGCTGCCGACCCCGACGTGCGCTGTGGGCTCATCCCGACCTTCGTGCCGATCCTCGGTGCGCGGGCGAAGGTGCCCCCGGTGCCCGGATGGGCACGGAGGCCCCCGCTCCACCTCCCGGTATCGGCGGGCGGGGCGCGGGCCTTGAGGAGGGGAAACCGCCGGGGCGGTGGGTCCGGCCGCCGGCCGGGGTGACACCGGCCGTTGCCCGCCGTCGGCGGCCCGGGGCGTCCCCGGGGGGCGGATGTCACACCCGTCGACGACACTTCGTGACCGTGGGACTGACCGGGGCAGACGACCGAGGAGGTAGCGCCGTGGACCATGAGCCGAAGGCCCAGGACCGGATGTCCGGTGACCAGCCGGTGATCGGGGGCGCCGGGGTGACCGCCGGGTCGACCGTGGTGGTCCCCCTGTCCCGACGGGCCGGCCCCGGGGGCCCGGCGTCCGGACCCACCGCCGGTCCGGGGGCCGCCACGGGGGCGTTCACCATCGACTGTGCCGACTGCGCCCACCGCGACACGCCGGTCTGTCACGACTGCGTGGTCTCCTTCATCGTCGGGCGGGAACCCGGTGACGCCGTGGTGGTCGACGCCGACGAGGCCCGGGCGGTGCGCCTGCTCAGCCGGGCCGGCCTCGTACCTGGGGTGCGCCACCAGGCCCAGGCCAGCGGCTTGTAGCGCGTCCCCTCCGTCCGGCTCCACCCCCATGGCGCCGACCGGTGTGTCGGCGACCACGGGGCCGCGCCGTGTCACCATGGAGCGTGCCCGTTCCCGTGGTGACCGACCCGGCGTCCGTGTCGGACGCGACCCCCGCCGGGCTCCGCCGCGCCGTCCTGGCGATCGGCGCCGACGCCGGACTGACCGCCGTGGGCATCGCCGGGGCGAAGCCGTTCGCCGCCACCCGTTCCGACCTGGAGGACCGCCGGCGCCAGGGCCTCCACGGGGGTATGCAGTTCACCTACCGCAACCCCGCCCGGTCCACCGAGCCGGAGCGCATCCTCCCCGGCGCCCGGTCCCTGGTGGTGGGCGCCCTCGGGTACCTACGCACCGGGCCCGCGGCGGTGCGCCCCTCGGGCGGCCCCCGGGGGAGCCTCGCCCGCTACGCCCGGCACGACCACTACGGGGACCTGCGCGCCGCGCTCGGCCGCATCGCCGACCACCTGGTGGCCGAGGGGTGGCACGCCCGCGTCGTGGTCGACGACAACGCCCTGGTCGACCGGGCCGCCGCCGTCCGCGCCGGGATCGGGTGGTACGGGCGCAACAGCCTGGTCCTGTTGCCCGGGCTCGGCTCCTGGTTCGTCCTCGGCTCCGTGGTGACCGACGCCCCGATCGAGCCGACGCCCGCCACCGGACCGTCGGCGCCGGCCGAGGGCTGCGGCACCTGCCGCCGCTGCGTGGCCGCCTGTCCCACCGGCGCCCTGGTGGCCGACGGGGTCCTCGACGCCCGTCGGTGCCTGGCCTGGCTCGTCCAGGCCCCGGGCACGTTCCCGGTGGCGTTCCGGGGCGCCCTCGGCGACCGCATCTACGGATGCGACGACTGCCAGGAGGCGTGCCCCGTGAACCGGACGGGGGAGCGCCGCCACCCGTGGCCCCCGCCCGACGAGGACACGGTGTCCGACATCGACCTGCTGGGCCTCCTCGGTGCGTCCGACGCCGACCTCCTGGCGGCCCACGGTCGGTGGTACATCGCCGACCGCGACCCCCGCTACCTGCGGCGTAACGCCCTCGTGGCGATCGGCAACGTGGGGGACGGCACCGATCCGGCCACGGTCGCCACCGTGATGCGCTACGCCACCGGCGCGGACGACCTGCTGGCCGAGCATGCCCGGTGGGCGGCCGCCCGGCTGGGCATCGGGGTCCCGGACCCCGTCGACGGGGTGGAGCCGGGGTGACGCACCTGCTCGTCACCAACGACTTCCCGCCCAAGGTGGGGGGGATCCAGGCCTACCTGTGGGAGCTGTGGCGCCGGCTCGACCCGGACACCTTCGCGGTGCTCACGGCATCGTCGGACCCGGCGGCGGCCGCCTTCGACGCCGAGCAGTCGTCCCGCGGGATCCGCATCGAGCGGGTGCCCTCCCGCATCCTCGTGCCCACCCCCGGCCTGGTGCGTCGGATCCGTCGGTCGGCCCAGCGGGTGGGCGCCGGGCTCGTGGTCCTCGACCCGGCCTTCCCCCTGGCCGTGATCGGCCCCCACCTCGGTCTGCCCTACGCCGTCCTGCTGCACGGTGCGGAGGTGGCCATCCCGGGGCGCCTGCCGGCCAGCCGGTCGGTGCTGGCCCACGTCGTCCGGGAGTCGGCGCTGGTCGTCTCGGCGGGCGGCTACCCGGCGGCCGAAGCCCGTCGGGCGGTGCGGGGCAAGGGCATGCCGCCGGTGGTCGAGGTCCCGCCCGGTGTCGACCTCGACCGCTTCACCCCGTTGGGGCTCGATGAACGGGCCCGGGCCCGGGCCGACCTGGGACTCCCCGTCGGGGGCCCGCTGGTGGTCAGTGTCAGCCGCCTGGTGCCCCGCAAGGGCATGGACGTGCTCATCGATGCCGCCGCCCTGCTCTCGGCCCGGTACCCGGACCTGACGGTGGTCATCGCCGGACGGGGCCGCGACGCCGAGCGCCTGGCCGGCCGGGTGGCCGAGCAGGGCGCGCCGGTGCGGCTGCTCGGGGGGGTGTCCGACGCCGACCTGCCCCGACTGGTCGGTGCCGCCGACGTCTTCGCCATGCTGTGCCGCAACCGCTGGCTCGGCCTCGAACAGGAGGGGTTCGGCATCGTCTTCCTCGAGGCGGCGGCCGCCGGCGTGGCCTCGGTGGCCGGGGCCTCGGGCGGTGCCGCCGAAGCCGTGGAGGACGGGGTGACCGGGGTGCTCGTCCGCCGGCCCACCGAGGCGGGCCACGTGGCCCGGGCCATCGCCGGTCTGCTCGACGACCCCGCCGGACGCGAGGCGATGGGGCGGGCCGCCCGCAAGCGGGCCGAGGCATCCTTCGACTACGACGTGCTCGCACCTAGGCTGGGCCGGTCGCTCGGCGACGTGACCGGCTGACGCCCGTGCGGGCGCCGGCAGAGCATTCGAGGAGGAGGGCCGATCGTGGCGGAACAAGCCACTGAGAGGATGGTCGTATCGGCTGATCCGGCGCGCTGTTTCGAGGTCAGCGCCGACATCGCCAGCTATCCGATGTGGGCCGCCGACATCAAGGAGGTCACCATCGTCGAGCGCGACGACGAGGACCGCCCGAGCGTCGTGACCTTCCGGGCCGCCGCCTTCGGACGGAGCACCAGCTACACCCTCGCCTACGACTACTCCGAGGCGCCCGGGGTCCTGGCGTGGGTCCAGACCGAGGGGGACATCACCAGCAAGCTCGACGGTCGCTACGTGTTCGCCCCGGCATCGGGCGGTGGGACGGAGATCACCTACCACCTCGAGGTCGAGATGAAGGTGCCGCTCCCCGGCTTCATCAAGATGCGGGCCCAGAGCCGCATCATGTCGATCGCCCTGCGCGACCTGAAGGCCCGGGTCGAATCGACGGCGTGACCGTCCCGTGAAGGTCGGCATCACCCTCCCGCAGTTCCGCGACGACGCGGACGCGGCGCTCCTGGCGGCCCGGCGGGCCGAAGAACTCGGGATCGACGGCGTCTTCGTGTTCGACCACCTGTGGCCCATGGGGCAGCCCGGGCGGCCCGCCGTGTCGTCGGGCCCGCTCCTCGGCGCCCTGGCCGCGGTGACGTCGACCATCCACCTCGGCACCCTGGTGGCCCGCATCGGCCTCCTGCCCGACGACGTCCTGATCGACGTCCTCTGCGGGGTCGACGCCCTGAGCGGGGGCCGGATGGTGGCGGGCATCGGCACCGGGGACGGGCTCAGCCGGGCCGAGAACGAGGCCTACGGCATCCCCTTCGAGTCCGCCGAGGTGCGTCGGGCCCGGCTCGCCACGGTGGCCACGGCCGTCCGCGGCGCCGGCGTCCCCGTCTGGATCGGCGGCAGTCGTCCGGAGATGGTCGCGCTGGCCCGCTCGACCGGGGCCGCCGTCAACGTGTGGCAGGTCGGCGCCGACCGCGTCGGCCCGCTGGTCGACGACGGGGTGGAGGTCACCTGGGGCGGACCGGCGGGGGACACCCGCCAGGAGGTGGAGGCACTGCTCGGCGCGGTGGCGGCGGCCGGGGCCAGTTGGGCGGTGTGCGCCTGGCCGGAGTCGATCGAGGTGGTGGCCGAGGCGGCGACCCGGGTCCGGTAGGCGCCGGGAGCCCGGCGCCACGGGCCTGTCGGTCGTCGTCCGGGTGCGGCGGTAACGTGGTGCATGGAATTCCGCCGCATCAACGGGCTGCCGCCGTACGTCTTCGCCACCATCAACGACCTCAAGGCAGCAGCTCGTCAGGACGGCCGGGACGTCATCGACATGGGTTTCGGCAACCCGGACCTGCCCTCTCCGGACGTGGCCGTGGAGAAGCTGGCCGAGGCCGTCCACAACCCGCGCAACCACCGCTACTCGGCCAGTCGGGGCATCCCCAAGATCCGCAAGGCCATCTGCGACCTGTACCTGCGCAAGTTCGACGTCGAGCTCGATCCGGAGACCGAGGTGGTCACCACCATCGGCGCCAAGGAGGGGCTGTCCCACCTGATGTGGGTGCTCACCGGTCCGGGCGACACCGCCCTGGTGCCGTCCCCGTCGTACCCGATCCACATCTACGCCCCGCTCTTCGCCGGGGCCGACATCCGCCACGTCCGGCTCGACACGCCGTCCGGTGAGGGTGTCGACAGCGCCGAGGGCGGCGCGGCGTTCTTCGACAACCTGATGGAGGCGTGGGAGTCGGCCTGGCCGAAGCCGCGGGTGGTCGTGCTCTCGTTCCCGCACAATCCGACCACCGAGTGCGTGGACCTGGCCTGGATGACCCGCATCGTCGAGTTCGCCAAGGAGCGTGACATCGTCCTGGTCCACGACTTCGCCTACGCCGACATCGCCTTCGACGGGTACACGCCGCCCTCCATCCTCCAGGTGCCCGGGGCCAAGGACGTGGCCGTCGAGCTGTACACCCTGACCAAGTCGTTCTCGATGGCGGGCTGGCGGGTCGGGTTCCTGGTGGGCAACGCCGAGATCGTGCAGGCGCTGACCAAGCTCAAGAGCTACCTGGACTACGGCACCTTCCAGCCCATCCAGATCGCCGCCATCGTGGCCATGAACGAGGCGCCGGACTACCCGAAGGTCATCAACGACATCTACCAGTCACGTCGCGACGCCCTCTGTGACGGCCTGCGCCGGATCGGCTGGGAGGTCACGCCACCCCGGGGGACCATGTTCGTGTGGGCCCCGATCCCCGAGCCCTACCGCGAGATGGGCTCCCTCGAATTCGCCAAGTTCCTGGTGGAAGAGGCCGACCTGGCCACCTCGCCCGGCGTGGGTTTCGGCCAGGGGGGCGACAACCACGTGCGGTTCGCCCTCATCGAGAACGAGCAGCGGATCGGCCAGGGCGTGCGCAGCCTGCGCAAGGCACTCACCAGGTTGCACTGATCCGGTCAGCGGGACCGGGCCGTGACGATCTCGGCGGCGCCGAAGCTGGCCTGCATCTGCTCGGCGTGCGAGGTGAACAGCGCCCGTCTAGGCAGGCCGAGGGAGCGCAGCTCGTCGGCCATGGGGTGGTCGCCCAGGACGAGGGTCGCGCCTCCGGGCCGTCCGGACACCCCCTCCGCCGAAGTCTCCCAGGCCGTCCTGCGCAGAACTCCGTCGCGGAACGAATAGCTGGGCGGCGCCTGGGAGGGCAGGCGGATCGGACCGCCGGAGGCCATGGTCAAGCTGAGCACGTGCGCCCCGTCGTCGACGAGGCGCACGGTGGTACCGCCCCCGCGCCGCCGCTCGCCCGGACCGGGCTCGTCGATGTCGATCGTGGTGATCCACTTCGGGAACCCCCAGATGTCCCGACCGGCCGCGCAGGTGAACGCCTGGTCGACGGGCAGGCGGTGGATGTAGGCGCCGATCGCCCCGGTGGCGAACTCCCGCAGCCGCCCGAGCGGGCCCGGGTCGGGCGGGGCGTCGTGCGCCCGGACCACGAAGCTCAACGCGACCTCGTGGTACGGGTCCAGGTCGGTGTCGTCGTAGCGGCAGACGGCCAGCGCCACGAGCGCCTTCCCCGGCAGGGGGCCGGTCACCTCGAGCCCGGTGGGGTCGACGATGCGCTGGGCGGCGGCGGCCGGAACGAGGTACTGGACGCCCCACTGGGCCGCCCGGCGGACCTCGACCGGCAGCCCGATCGGGCGGCCGTCGATCTGCCAGGGTCCCTGGTCGCCGACGGTGTCGGTACCGGAGGACGGGCTGGTCGGGATGGTTCCGGACGTCATCAGTGCAGTACAGCACAGGCACGGATACCGTTGCCCTGTGGCCTACTGGATCATGAAGGCGATCATCAGTCCCTTCCTCTACCTGCTGTGGCGGGTACGGGTGGAGGGGATCGAGAACGTCCCGACCGACGGCCCCGTGATCCTGGCCGCCAACCACCAGTCCTTCTGCGACTCGTTCTTCCTCCCCCTCGTCGTCAAGCGGCGCGTCACCTATGTGGCCAAGGCCGAGTACTTCGACAGCTGGAAGACGGCCTGGTTCTTCCGGGCGTCGGGTCAGATCCCCATGAACCGCAGCGGTGGGGACGCGTCGCAGCGGGCGCTGGACACCGCCACCGGCGTCCTCCAGCAGGGTGGCGTCCTGGCCATCTACCCCGAGGGCACCCGGGCGCCCGACACCCGGCTCCACAAGGGCAAGACCGGGGTGGCGCGGCTCGCCGTCAGCTGTGCCGTGCCCGTCGTGCCGGTCGGCCTGGTCGGTACCCGCACGGTCCAGCCCCCGGGATCGATGATCATGCGGCCGTTCCACCCGGTCACGGTCCGGTTCGGTGCCCCGGTCACCTACCCGTGTGCCGACGGACCGGTGACGACGGGTGCGGTCCGTCCCGACCGGGGGGTGGGAGCCGACGGCCCCGACCACGGCGGCCAGGAGGAGCTCCGGGCCCTGACCGACGCCCTGATGGCCGACATCGCCGGCCTGTCGGGGCAGGAGTACGTGGACGAGTACGCCAGCCGCCGCCGGCCGGCCCCCGGCGACGGCGCCGTCGTGGCGACGGCCTGAGTCGTAACCCGGACGAAACCGTGCCGACACAATCCGCCTCTACCCTGTCGCCGTGGCGAACTATCTGATTCGCGTCCAACTGCCCGACCGACCGGGCGCGCTCGGTGCCGTGGCCAGCCGTATCGGCTCGGTGGGCGGTGACGTGGTGTCCATCGACATCCTCCAGCGGGACAACGGCGCCGTGGTCGACGAGCTCGGCGTCGGCCTGGCCGGAGACCACCTGCTCGGCCTGCTGCGCGACGAGATCCTGGAGGTGGACGGCGTGTCGATCGAGGCGCTGCGCCGGGTGGACGGCGCCCTGCCCGACCGGCACGCCGAACTGCTCGACATCGCCACCGAGCTGTTCGTCCAGGTCACGCCCGACGCGCTCCTCGATCGGCTGGCCGACCGCGTGTGCCGGAGCCTGGTGGCCGACTTCACCGCCATCGTGGACGCCGACACCACCCGGATCAGCTGCGCCCACGGAACCGTGCCGTCGGACGAGGAGGTGCGGGCCATGGCCCTGTGGGCGGCGGCCCCGGTGGCCGCGCCGGTGGGCGCCGACGACCTGGACGGCCTGGGCGACCCGAATCCGGGGGTGGCCGCGGCCGAACTCGTCCGGGCCGGCGTCGTGCTGGTGGTGGGCCGGACCAGCCCGGTCTTCCGGACCCGCGAACGCCAGTGGATCGCCATCATGGCCGAGCTCGCCGATCACGGCTGGCGCGAGCTGGCCTGATCAGGCCCCGGGCAGCCAGCCCCGCGAACGGTCGACCGAGCGCATCCAGGCGGCGTGGGCCGCTCCGGTCGCCGTCGGGTCACCCCGGGGGGTGAAGGACGCCTCGGATGTCCACAGGGTCGCCAGGTCGTCCAGCGATCCCCAGACCCCTTCGGCCAGTCCGGCCATGGTCGCCGCTCCGAGGGCGGTGGTCTCCACCGAGGTGGGCCGGACGACCTCGAGTCCGGCCTGGTCGGCCAGGTGCTGGAGCAGCAGTCCCATGACGGCGGCCCCACCGTCGACCCGGACCTCGGTCGGCGCCGTGCCGGTGGCGGCCATGGCGTCCAGCACGTCCCGTACCTGGAAACCCATCGCCTCGATCATGGCCCGGGCCAGGTGGGCCCGACCCGTGCCCCGGCTGAGGCCGGTGATGACGCCGCGGGCCGCCGGGTCCCAGTGCGGGCTCCCGAGGCCGGTGAAGGCGGGCACGATGACGACGCCCTCCGACGACTCGACGGTGCGGGCCAGTGGCTCGAGTTCGGCCGACCCGTCGATGATGCCGAGCCCGTCGCGCAGCCACTGCACACCGGCCCCGGCCACGAACACCGAGCCCTCGACGGCGTAGGCCAGTGAGCTGCGGCCCGGCCGCGGCCCACCGTCGGCGCCGATGGCCACGTCGCCTTCGGTCCCGAGGTCCCAGGCCACCGTGGTGACCAGGCCGTCGACCGGCGGTGGGCACGTGGCGCCCACGTTCATCAGGACGAAGCTGCCGGTGCCGAAGGTGGCCTTGGTCATGCCCCGGTCGAAGCACGCCTGGCCGAAGAGGGCGGCGTGCTGGTCACCCACCATGGCGCTGATGGGCACCCCCACCAGCGCCGATCCGCTGCCGACGGCGTCGGCCGCCACGGTGCCGAATCGCCCGCAGGAGGGCCGTACCTCGGCCAGCGCCGACCGCGGCACACCGAACAGCTCGCACAGCTCCTCGGACCAGCGGCGCACGACGATGTCGAACAGCATCGTGCGGGAGGCGTTGGTGACGTCGGTGGCGTACACGCCGCCGCCGGTTCCCCCGGTGAGGTTCCACAGGATCCACGAGTCGACGGTGGCGAGCGCCAGTCCGGGTCCGGTCGGTACCCGCCCCTCGGCGAGCAGCCATTCCATCTTGGAGGCCGAGAAGTAGGGGTCGAGGACCAGGCCGGTCTGCTCGCGTACGAGGGGGAGGTGGCCGGATCCCACCAGTCCGGCGCACCGGTCGGCCGTCCGCCGGTCCTGCCACACGAGCGCCCGGTGGAGGGGTGTCCCCGTGGAGCGGTCCCAGGCGACCACGGTCTCGCGCTGATTGGTGATCCCCACGGTCCGAGCCACGCGACCGGCTTCGTCCAGGCGCCCGGCGACCTCGTCCAACGTGTCGCGCACGAGGCGCCAGATCTCGTCGGCGTCGTGCTCCACCCGGCCCGGCTGGGGAAAGTACTGGGTGAGCTCGCGGTAGGCCAGGTCGACCACCCGGCCTCCGTCGTCGACGACCAGCGAACGGACGCCGGTGGTGCCGGCGTCGATGGCGATGGCGACAGGGGTGCGGCGGGCCACACGGGGACTGTAGTGAGGCGGCGCCCGGGGGACGGGGAGCGACGGTGGCCGGGCGCGGGGGTCGGACCTGTCCTCCGGCAGAGGCCCGGGGATCCGGCGATCGGGTGCTCGCGGGCAGCAATCTTCTGCAAACCTTCGCGAACGCACCGCGAGCAGGGAATTCGCGCCCGTCGGCCGGCCCGATCGACGCGCTGTCCGTTGACAGGGGCGTAACTACACTGCTGTAATAGACCCACTATCTCGTACCTCGGGGGAGGGAAAACCACTACATCTTGTGGTTTCATCGAAATTCGTCGTCTCCGGCCAGTGGAGCGGCGGTGACTACGATGGAACTCGGGCCGGGCGGTCGGCCGGGAGGGAATCGGCGGTACACCCGGCGGTTGTCGACCCGGCGACGGGCAGGAACGACCCCGTAGGACGGCCGGATCGACGATCCGGTGACCTCACCCCGGGGCAGGGGACGCAGGACAGCAGGACAGCAGCACCAGCTCCGACGACTCACAGCAACCGACGACGACACCCGACTCGGCAGCACCCACTGCCCCACCGACGACCAACAGAAAGAGGTCCACCCCATGGCCATCGCACCGCAGCGAGCCGGCATCGGCATCCGCCGCCACTTCACCACCGCCGGCACCCATCCCTACGACGAGGTCGTCTGGGAACGGCGCGATGCCAGGATCACCAACTACCGCGACGGCACCGTGGCCTTCGAGCAGCTCGGCGTCGAGGTCCCGGCGGCGTGGAGCGTCAACGCCACCAACATCCTCGCCCAGAAGTACTTCCGGGGGACCCCCGGCACGTCCGAGCGCGAGTCCTCGCTGCGCCAGGTGGCCGACCGGGTGGTCGACACCGTGACCGCCTGGGGGATCAAGGACGGCTACTTCGTGGACGACGAGGAGGCCGAGGCCTTCGCCGCCGAACTCAAGCACCTGATCATCCACCAGAAGGCCGCCTTCAACTCGCCGGTGTGGTTCAACATCGGCGTGGCCGGCGTGCCCCAGCAGGGATCCGCCTGCTTCATCCTGGCCGTGGACGACACCATGGACTCGATCCTCAACTGGTACACGGAGGAGGGCGTCATCTTCAAGGGCGGTTCGGGCGCCGGCGTCAACCTCTCCCGGATCCGTTCGTCGCACGAATTCCTGAAGGGTGGAGGCACCGCCTCGGGACCGGTCAGCTTCATGCGCGGTGCCGACGCCTCGGCCGGCACCATCAAGTCGGGCGGCAAGACCCGACGCGCCGCCAAGATGGTCATCCTCGACGTGGACCACCCCGACATCGAGGACTTCATCTGGTGCAAGGCCACCGAGGAGCGTAAGGCACGCGTCCTGCGCGACGCCGGCTTCGACATGGACCTCGACGGCAAGGACTCGATCAGCCTCCAGTACCAGAACGCCAACAACTCGGTCCGGGTCACCGACGAGTTCATGCAGGCCGTGATCGACGGGCGCGACTGGGACCTCGTGACCCGGGGTGACCGGGCCACGGTGCGCACCGTGCCGGCCCGCGACCTGTTCCGCCAGTTCGCCCAGGCGGCGTGGGAGTGCGCCGACCCCGGCATGCAGTTCGACACCACCATCAACAACTGGCACACCGCCTCCAACACCGGTCGCATCAACGGCTCCAACCCGTGCTCGGAGTACATGCACCTCGACAACTCGGCGTGCAACCTGGCCAGTCTCAACCTGATGAAGTTCCTGCGCGACGACTCGTCGTTCGACGTCGAGGGCTTCACCGCGTCGGTGGAGGTCATCTTCACGGCCCAGGAGATCATCGTGGGCAACGCCGACTACCCGACGGACAAGATCGCCGAGAACTCGCGTCGCTTCCGGGAGCTCGGCATCGGATACGCCAACATCGGTGCCCTCCTCATGGCCCAGGGCCTGCCCTACGACTCGGACCAGGGCCGGGCATGGGCCGCCGCCATCACCGCGCTCATGACCGGTCATGCTTATGCCACCTCGGCCCGCACGGCCGCCCGCATGGGCCCCTTCGCCGGCTACCACGAGAACGTGGAGCCGATGAACCGGGTGCTGCGGATGCACCGCGACTCGGTGGCGGGCATCGACGAGGAGCAGGTCCCGACCGAGGTCCTGTCCGCCGCCCAGGAGGCCTGGGACACCGCCGTCGAGCTCGGCGAGCAGTACGGCGTGCGCAACTCGCAGGCCAGTGTGCTGGCCCCCACGGGCACCATCGGCCTGCTGATGGACTGTGACACCACCGGGGTCGAGCCGGACCTGGGTCTGGTCAAGACCAAGAAGCTGGTGGGCGGCGGCACGATGTCGATCGTCAACCAGACGGTGCCGCGGGCCCTGACCCGGTTGGGGTACTCACCCGGGCAGGTCGGTGACATCGTGGCCCACATCGACGAGCACATGTCGATCGTCGGGGCGCCGCACCTGGCCGCCGAGCACCTGCCGGTGTTCGCCTGCTCGATGGGCGACAACACCATCCACTACCTCGGCCACGTGCGGATGATGGGCGCGGTCCAACCCTTCATCTCCGGGGCCATCTCGAAGACGGTGAACCTGCCCGAGGACGTCACGGTGGAGGACGTCGAGCAGCTGCACATCGACGCCTGGAAGCTCGGCATCAAGGCCGTCGCCGTGTACCGCGACAACTGCAAGGTGGCCCAGCCGCTGTCGACGACCAAGAAGGAGGGCGCCGAGGACTCGCTCGACGAGCCGGCCGGGTCCGAAGCCGAGGCCCACGCCCGGGAGCTGAGCGCCAAGATCGTCGAACTCGAGGCGGCGCTGGTGCACGAACAGTCGCGGACCCAGGAGACCCTGCTGGTGGGCGCGGTGCGCGAGCGCCTTCCCCGGCGGCGCAAGTCGTCGACCTTCTCCTTCCGGGTGGCCGACTGCGAGGGCTATGTCACCGTCGGCGAGTACGAGGACGGCCGTCCCGGTGAGGTGTTCATGAAGGTGTCGAAGCAGGGATCCACCCTGGCCGGCATCATGGACGCCTTCTCCATCTCGGTGAGCCTCGGCCTCCAGCACGGTGTGCCGCTGTCCACGTACGTCCGCAAGTACGCCAACATGCGCTTCGAGCCGGCCGGGATCACCGACGACCCGGATCTGCGTATCGCCACCAGCCTGGTCGACTACATCTTCCGCCGGCTGGCCGTGGACTACCTGCCGCTCGAGGAGCGGGCGGAGTTGGGCATCCTCTCCACCGCGGAGCGGATGCAGCCGACGTTGCCCGGGGTCGAGGAGACGGCCACGCCCTCGTCCGGCATCGTGGAGGCCCAGGCGATCGACCCGGGTACCTCCTCGGCGACGGGCTCCGCAGCCCCGGTGCCGGCAGCTCCGGCCGCCCGGTCGGGTGCGGTGCCGGCGGACGCTCCACTGGCCCGGGCCGAGCAGCGGGACGCCCCGTACTGCTACCAGTGCGGCAACGCCATGCAGCGGGCCGGATCGTGCTACGTGTGCTCGAGCTGCGGGACGACCAGCGGCTGCAGCTGATGTGAAGTTGCGCACGTTCTTCAGTGGAAGTTGCATCTGAGCTTCAGCGCAGTTGCACCTAACTTCAGTAGGGATGCAAAGAGGGCGAGGCCGAAAGGCCTCGCCCTCTGTTGTTCTGGTAAGTGCACCAGTCCCTGATGGCGTGGCCTCGATGGGCCACGCATCCGCCCCCTCGGGAATGAGCGGGTCCGGTGCTTGCGACCGCGTGCGCCTGGCGTTCGAAAGGACCTTTTAGCGCCCCACCCATCCGGGGTTCGGGGGCAGCTACCCGAGAGGACCGATCAAGCCCACCTCGACTGGCGGCCAGTCCGATGGCGGCACTTCTCCGTGGGGGCCGTACTCCAAACACTCCAAGTAGCCGTCGGCCAGGAAGAGCATCACGTCACCAACTGGTTCGCCATCTTCGCCGGTGGCGACGCCCTCGAACGGCGTCCGGTCATTATTCGTTGGTGCACCGGAGGCTGCCAATTCTCGTGTGACGTTGAGGTCGACCGTCGGACAACCGCCGTCACATCGACCGATCTCCTGGGCGTGACCGGCCTGAGCAGGTAGCTCGTTAACCCCTACAAGCTCGGGAGAGAGCAGCAGGCCGAGGATCGCTGCTTCGCTTGCACCCAGTGGCCTCGGTTCGGCAAACCTCGCTCATCCAGCTTGGCACGGGTGGTCACATCCTGGAACCGGAGGGTTTGCCAGAAGTGCCGGAGTGGGTCACACTCCCGGCAGTGGATCAATGAGAAGTCAAAGGGTGCCCGGTTCTGCACGTCCAGTGGGTCGAGACGTCAGCGTGCTACCTGGCCGGCCATTCCAAAGAGCGTCAACTCGACCCAACGCTGGAGCACCTCCGGCGGTTCATTAACCGGTGCATTGCTCACCAAGAGATAGAAGTCACCAATAGTCAGGTCGCCCCGAATGGCGTCGTCAGCCTGCGAGCCCTCTATGAGTAGCTGAAGTGCATCACGCGCCCGCTGCACATCCCTGGAGTCGTCGACGTCAGCATTGAGGGCCACAGCGGCGGCCTTGACAGCATGGTTGCTCGCTGCGGCGAGGACGATGTCCCCCAGAAGATTGGCCAGTTCGGAGAATGCCGGACTGCCTTGTGCGACCTGACTGACTGCGGCCTCGGCCCGGTCGGCCACTTCGGAGACGAAGTCACTGACAACGGCCGCGACCAAGTCACTCTTGGTCGGAAAGTGACGATACAGCGTACCCACAGCGACACCGGCAACACTGGCGATCTCGTCCATGCCGACGTCGGGTCCGTGCACGGTGATCTGCTCCCTCGCCGCGTCGAGAATCTTGGATCTGTTGCGGATGGCATCGGCCCGAGCCGGCCGGTTCCCAGACTGTGACACGTCACCCCCCTTTCTGATCAGTACTTGCACGAACATGAACTGTGGTTCACTATAGTAAGTGAACTGGCATTCACCTTACCGCAGAGGAGTGTTCACATGGCGTTAGACAATCCAGTGAGTTCGATCACCCCGATCACCGAGGCCGATCCTGACTACCAGCGCCGGTGGTGGATCCTGGGGGTGCTCGCGATCGCTCAGCTGATGGTGATCCTGGATGCCTCGGTGATCAATATCGCCCTTCCCTCTGCCCAACGGGCACTTCACTTCTCCAACGACAATCGGCAGTGGATCATCTCTGCCTACGCCTTGGCATTCGGCAGTCTGCTCCTCGTTGGCGGTCGGATCGGCGATCTGTTCGGACGAAAGCGGACCTTCATTACTGGGGCAGTCGGATTCGCCCTCGCTTCGGTCATCGGAGGATCAGCTCACAGCTTCACGGTGCTGGTCTCAGCCCGTGCTGTTCAGGGAGTCTTCGCCGCGCTGCTGGCTCCAGCGGCACTCTCGATCCTCTCCACCACCTTCACCGACGCGAATGAACGTGGGCGCGCCTTCGGCATCTGGGGAACGATCACCGGGGCCGGCGGTGCCGTAGGACTGCTCATCGGGGGACTGCTGACCCAGGAGCTCTCGTGGCGATGGACGATGTTCATCAATGCGCCTATGGCTGTGATCGCCGGAATCGGCGCCGTGGTTCTGCTCCATTCCCACCAGCACGGTGTCCGACCGAAGATCGACTGGCTGGGAACGGTGACCGCGTCAACGGGACTTTTCGCTCTGGTCTTCGGCTTCTCTCACGCGGAGACTCATGGATGGGGCTCTTCCACCACGCTCGCGTTCATTGTGGCAGGTGTGATCCTGTTGACCGCCTTCGTGTTCATCCAGAGTCGGAGCAGGCATCCGCTCCTTCCCCTTCGGATCGTCCTCGATCGCAATCGCGGGGCGCGTTTCTCTCCCTGGCGGTAGTAGGCGCTGCGATCTTCGCGGTCTTCCTGTTCCTGGTCTACTACCTGCAGCAGATCCTGGGATTCTCTCCAATCAAGTGCGGCTTGGCCACCATGCCCATGGCATTCGGCCTGATTGCGGCGGCAGCGATCACCACGACCCTCCTGCTTCCCCGAATCGGACCACGTCCGCTGGTCGCCCCCGGGATGCTTATCGCAGCCGCAGGAATGGCGTTGCTGACGCAGCTGGGAGTCCACTCGACCTATGTGGGTGGAGTACTCCCTGGCCTGGTGATCGCCGGGTTCGGTCTCGGCACGGTGCTGGCACCGACGTTGAACATCGCCACCGCAGGAATCGAGTCTGGAGACTCGGGCGTGGCCTCGGCCTTCGCCAACACCATGCAACAGGTAGGTGGATCGCTGGGTATCGCCCTCCTCGCAACGTTGGGGGCGAGTGCGGCGACGAGCTTCCTCGTGGGGAAGGCCCCCACCCCGGCGAATCTGGCCGAGGCTGCGGTGCACAGCTACACCACCGCGTGGGCGTGGGCAGCCGGCATCCTCGCCGCCGGAGCGGTAGCCACCTTCCTGCTGATGCGGGGGGAAGCACCCCACCTCCAGCCTGGTTTCGAGGCTGAAGAGTCATTCATTCCGACGCTGTGATCTGCCCGTGGAACGGGGAGGAATCGGTCGGGGCGGTCAGGATCTCCATCAGCGGACCGTTTGGATCGGTCAGAAAGTGAGGTAGTGGATGGAACCAGATATGACGGACAAGGTCGTGGTGGTCACTGGGGCCAACTCGGGCATCGGCAAGATGACAGCTGTCGGTCTGGCGCGTGCCGGAGCGACAGTCGTCATGGCCTGCCGGGACCTGGAGAAGGGCCAGCTTGCACAGGTCGACGTCCGATCCCTCAGCGGCTCTGACCGAGTGCACCTGCTGCGGCTCGACCTCGCCTCCCAGGCGTCAATACGCGCCTTCGCCCAGGCGTTCAACGATCAGTTCGAACGGTTGGACGTTCTCATCAACAACGCTGGGGTCGCATCCCCCAAGCGCCGGGAAACCACTGATGGATTCGAGTTGCACTTCGGGGTGCATCATCTGGGCTCATTCCTACTGACAACGTTGCTCCTACCGGTCCTCGAACGGAGCGCTCCTTCCAGAGTCCTCATCGTGGTCGGCAGCGCCCAGCGCCGCGGGACGATCGAATGGGACGACCTGCAGTGCGAGCAGAAGTACTCGATGATGCGAGCGGGCGGTCAATCCAGAGTCGCCAATCTGCTGTTCATGCGGGCGCTGACCCAACGGGTCAAGGGGGTCACAGTGAACGCCGTGGATCCCGGCAGCACCAATACCGGGATCACCCGCGAACTGTCCGCGCCCATCCGGTTGCTCCTCCGTCCGTTTCTCCAGAGTCCCGAGAAGGGAGCCCTTACGTCCATCTACTTGGCCACGTCGCCGGAGGTCGCCGACATCACGGGGAAGTACTTCAAAGGGACCAAGGTGATCGAGCAGAACCCAATTGCTCTCGACGACGACAACGCACAACGGTTGTGGCAGGTCACCGAACGGCTTACCGACGCATCGATGAGCGCCCACCGGGACCACTTGCCGACAGATCCAGGGAAGGGGTTTGGCAACGACAAGACTTGATTTTGAGCGAACCGCTGCGGAATTACTCTCTGCGCGACCTGGCGGCCGCCGGCACGTATCAAGTAAGGAGCATCCGCCTCGGTGACTGCTTGCGCCGTTGAGTCCAACCCAAAACTTGTAGACAATGCGTGAACAGTGAGCGTCAGGACTCCGTTCGAGACGAAAGGCGAGGTCTCGGGGTCTGCTGCACGTTCAGTTGACACCGGTTTCTGGTGATCATGCTGCTTCGATGTCGAGTCTTGCCGCGAATGCGAGCTCGAACCCGACCGGGGTGAGCTTCCCCAGTCCGCGCTGACGGCGGCGGCGGTTGTAGGTGTGCTCGATCCAGTAGACGATGGCGTAGTCGAGGTCGTCCCTCGTCCGCCAGTGACGAGCACCCCTGCGGCCTTCGGATGACCGGGCTGGGCGTCAGACGGGATATCTGTCCTTATTGGCTTCAATCGTTGCCTCTGGCAGCGCCAAGCCACAGTTGTCGCAAGAAGCCTCGCCTGGGCGCGGCCAGAACCCGCAGCCCGAGCAGAACAAGACGCCGGGAGCAACCGCAGGCAATGGGGCCCTGAAGACGCTTCGCTGGGAATCAGGTGACGCCTCTCCGTTTCCTGACCCGCCGCTCGCTCCACTGCGTAACGCGTTCCGCGAGTGCCGCTGTCCGACGTGCTTCAACTTCAGCCGTTGCAGGGATGAGAGCGATGGCGATCCAGCCGATCCAGCCCAAGAGGAACCCGAGGGCGAACCCCAGACCGCTACGACCCTTGCGCGAGCCGATCCAATAGCCGATGCCTCCCCCGACGACCGCCCAGACGATAAGAAGCAATATCAGCCCGCCCATTCGGGCACAGTAACACGGCCACCTCATCGGCGATTGTCCATGTGCGTGACCTCTTTGGTGCAGGTCTGCTTCCGATCCCTTGACGCTGGTACCCGGTCGAGAAGTTGGATAGGCACTCACGCTCAGCGGCTCCAAGCGTGATCGAACACTCGCAGACAGCGCGGTCACGGGCTCGGAGTCGATCGACTAGATCTGACGAAGCCCTCGAGCGCCGGTAACGTCGCTGCGAATTGACGGAGCAGGATGGCGGAGGTGCGGGATGCCTCGGGACCCCATGAACGCGGATCGGGTCGAGGTCCCACGCCCCGGCGCATGGCAGCGATGCCGATGAGGTCGCGGCTCTGCATCTACGGCGTTCCTGCGCTGACTGCGGGACTCGTGGTCGCTGCCTGCGGTACTCCGGAACACGTACAGGCGACTGTGACCGGATTGCATCTGCCGGATGGTGTCACGGATACCGATGCGAGAGGATTCGCTCCGACTGGACTCGACGACCTCTCGGGAATGGTGCGGGTGACGCCGTCGGGACCGCACGGCTTCTACGGTGCCTCCTGGGAGCCCTGCTCAGTCGCCTGACTCCTCCAGGTAGACCAGCCCGTTGCCGTCCGGGTCGGCGAAGAAGAACATGGGCGGCATCCCGTCCAGGTGGAGCACGTCGTCGTTGTAGAGACGTGCCCCGGCCTCATGCAGCCGACGGTGGGCGACGTCGGCATCGCTCGTACCCATGCGGACCGCCATCGGGATCTCGCTGTCCGGCGGCAACAGCACGAGACCGACGTCGGAGCCGGGAGGCACCACCTCGACCAGCCGGGCTCCGGGCCACACCTCGATGTCGGTGCGCAGCTCGCAACCGAGGACGTCGACGTAGAACCGCAGGGCCGCATCCTGATCAGCAACGGGGATCGAGACGCTCAGGACCCTCGTCGTCATGGCCATGGGCCGAAACTAGGACGCCCGGATGCCGGCCGCAACCAGTCGGCGGCAGGTCGAGGTGGGCCACCGAAACTGGACTGATCGTCCAAGCCGCGACGGCGGTGGTGCAGCTCCCCTGGAGAAGGGAAGAACGCCATGGTCGCCGGCAGAGCCATCAGGGCACCGGCCCATCTCCAGAGGCGGGATCCCGACCGCTTCTTGCCGCGGCCGTGCCCGTCGAAGTGATGGAGGAGTCCGATGCCACCGACCCACAGGACGGGACCGAGCCTCGGCATGGCGGGAGCGCGTCACGCACCCCGGACCGGACGGCCGGCGGCGTCACTCTCGGGCGGTGAACCGTGGGCGTCAGGATGCCGCCCATCCGTTCCGTCCACGGTAGGTGGTCCGGCGGTCTACGGGACGTAGCGGCCACTCCACTGATAGATGCCGTCGGAGGTGTTCGGCTCGACCGTCCCGTAGTACCGACCGACGGCCGCGCCGCCCAGTCCATAGGCCATGCAGGTGAACGTGGATCCGGGAGTCCACGACACCGGCCGTTGGCAGGAGACGCTGTTGACGCCGGCCACGTCGAAGTCGGTGGGCCCGGTCCCGGTGATCTGGCCCTCGACGCTGTAGTTGAGGTCGCCCGTCGGAGGACCCGAGTGCGTCACTCCGATGAACGTCGGGATGGCGATGGCCAGCGCGAACAGACCGACCCACACGAATCCCACGATCAGGGCCGCGAGCGCCAACCCGGAACCCTTCAGCGCACCGGCGCTCTGTCGGATCTTGGACCTCGCGGCAAAGGCGAGCGGGATCCCGACCAGCGCACCGAGCGCTCCGAGCGCGATGACGAGCACCAGCGCCCAGATAGCCATCGGAGATGTCTTCGGCTCGACGAACGGTGGCCCCGGAAGGTACGGATAGGCAGCTCCACCCGGGGGGACGCCGTAGTACGGCGGAACGGATACCTGGCCGGCCTGGGGCGCTCCCTCCGACGGTGAACCCGGCACGGTGAGTGGAGGCAGCCCGAGAGGCGGCATGGGTGGGGCGGTCGGTGCCGGGGGAGCTGCCTGAGGTGGATACCACCTACCGTCCGAGGCGAGCCACCAACCGGTCCCGGGGTCCACCTGACTCATCGGATCGGACCGGACGCGATGACCCTGGAACCCGTACCGCACCACGAGGACATGTTCGGTCATCGGAAGAAGACCGCTCGTCCTTGAGCCTCCCCGTCAGCCGCTGGGGGCACCGGCTGCCGGGTCAGTGGACGACGACGTGGAGCCGGATGCCGGGGAGCCGGTGACGTCCGCCGAGCTGCTCGAGCTCGAGCAGGGCAGCGAGGCCCACCAGCTGGGCTCCGGCGCTGGCGACGAGGGTCGCGGCGGCCCGGGCGGTGCCGCCGGTGGCGATGACGTCGTCGACCAGCAGCACCCGGTCTCCGGGGGCCAGGGCGTCGGTGTGGATCTCGAGGGCGTCGATGCCGTACTCCAGCTCGTAGGGTTCGCTCAGGGCGTCCCAGGGCAGCTTGCCGGGCTTGCGCAGCGGCACTAGCCCCGCCCCGAGGGCGACGGCGGCCGGCGCACCGAGGATGAAGCCGCGGGCCTCGATGGCCGCCACCTTGTCCACCTGTCCGAGGAACGGGGCGACGAGGGCGGTGACGACGAGGTCGAAGGCGGCGGCGTCGGCCAACAGGTTGGTGATGTCCTTGAAGACCACGCCGGGTTTCGGGAAGTCCGGCACGTCACGCAGCAACCGCCGGCTGACCGCGTCGGCCCGGGCGAGCAGGTCATCGAGTTCGGACGGGGTGAACTGACGGGTCAGGGCGGGCACGACACTCCTCACGGAACGGGGCTCCCATCGGGTGGGAGGCGGCGGACGGACGACACGGCACCCGGCGCTGCCTCCAGCATGGCCGATCGTCCACCGGGGGGAGGGGCACCGGCTCCCACCGGGGAGGGGGACCCCGGGAGTCGAAGGACCCTTGTCCCACGGCCGCGCACGCGGCACAATCCGCGGCATGGTGGAACCGCCGGAACTGCAGGCCAATGCCCACTGGAGGATGGCCGTCTGGGCGCTCCGAGTGGGATTCGGGGTACTCCTGGTCGCCCTCTCGGGCCTCGTCGTGCTGCTGTCGGGGTCCACCCCGTGGATCCTCGCCGCGGGGGTGATCGGGTGGCTCATGGCGGCGGCCGTCACGTTGACGGGCTTCCTGTGGGCGCGCCGTCAACTCCCCGAGCCGCGGCCGGGTTTCTGGTCGTTGCGGTTCATGCTGATCCGCGACACCGTCCACGCCCGGCCGGCGGCCCCGCAGACCTGAACCCCTCCGGTCCCGAGAACGGATCGCGCTCCGCTTCGTCGTCACGGACGAGGATCGCCCCGCGGTCTCTCCACGGTGTCGGAGCGCGTCGACGCGGTGGTCGCCGCCGTCGCGGAGGAGCTGGGCTGGGTCGCCGCCTCCGTCGTGGTCCGGTCCACCATCTGGTTCAATGGCCCACCATGGCGATGTTGCGGGCCGGAGACCGGGTGGGTCCCTTCGAACTCTCCCTCGGCCCGGATCTGGTGCGACGGTTCGCCGAGGCGACCCTCGACCCCAGTCCGCTGGTGCGGGACGGGCAGGTGGTGCCCCCGTGCCTGCTCGCCACGCAGTCGTTCAGGGCGCAGTACGCGGCGATCACCGAACTCGTGCCCGAGCCCGTCTTCTCCGCGGCCCGCAGCGGGGTCCATGGCGAGCACGAGCTCCTGGTCCACCGGGTCGTCTCGTCCGAGGAGCGGCTCCATTCCTTCGTCGAGACGTACAGCGCCCGGCCGTCGGGGGAGCACCTGCGCGTCACCCTCCGCCACCTCGTCCATGATGACGGTGGTGATCTCGTGGCCGAGCAGTGGTGGACGACGGTACTGCTCGGTACGACGGCGGAACCCACGGGCCCGAAGCCTCCCGACCGTTCGTTCTCCGCGGGTGCAGCCGTCCCGCTGGCGGAGGACGAGGTGATGGTCGACGAGGTCATGGCGCGCCGCTACGCCGACGTCTCCGGCGATTTCAGCGAGCACCACTTCAGCGTCGAGGGCGCCCGGCGGAGTGGCTACGAGGCCCCGTTCCTCCACGGCCTGTGCACGATGGCCGTCTGTGCCAACGCGGCGACCACCCTGGTGGCCGGCGGTGATCCGAGGCGGCTCCGGCGGGTGGCCGTCCGCTTCGCCAGTCCCGTCTTCCTGGGTCGACCGATGACGGTCCGGCTCTTCGGCGAGCCCGACGGCCGGTTCCGCTTCGAGGCCAGCAGTGGTGGCCGGGCGGTGATCAAGAACGGCCTCGTCGACGTCGATCCCTGACGCCCGTCGCCAGGCCGGCCATCCATGCTGGTATCCGGCCCCTGTGCGTGCCCGTCGGCTCGCTCCACCGGAGGTGTCCGGGGAGCGGGACGCGATGGCACGGTCACGACGGCGACCGTCCGATCCTCGTACCCCGCCACCCGGGTTGCCCGACCCGGGAGGGTCGATGCCCACTGCGGTGCGGTGGCCGATGGTACGGTCACGCCCCAGACATGGCATGGCGGGGATCACATAGACGCGTCATGCGTCGCAGGACGGGGTCGTCGCCGTCCGGCGTGGTCTCGCTGCCCCCGCGCGCGCCGTCAGCAGCGAGCCCCATGGGGAATCGGCGACCCCGTCGGACGTGGTTCGCGAGCACGCGGGGCCGCCGCCGGTACTGGAGGGCCGCCCTGGTGGCAGGGCTGGCCCTACCGATCGCCACCGGATCGATCCTGGTGGCGACCCCTCCTCCGGTCGGCGCCGCCGCCGTGCCGGCCATCACCTACCCTCCGCTCACCACACTGCTGCCGGCCGATCCTGCGGCCCCCGCGCTGATCCTCGACCCCGCCGCCACCCGCCCCGACCCCTACGTGACCTGGGACCCCGATCACCACGACTACGTGCTGTCCACCTCGTCGACCATCTACGCCCACGTCCCGCTCTGGACGGCACCGTCGGTGACCGGACCGTGGAACTACGTCGGCGACGCCTTGCCCGTCCTGCCCACCTGGGCCGCACCGGGCATGACGCGCACCTGGAAGCCGTCCATCGCCGACATCAATGGGACCTGGACCCTCTGGGGTGCGACGGCCACGGCCACGGGGAACGCGCTGTGCCTCTACCGGGCCACCGGCCCGAGCGCCCTCGGTCCCTTCACCGTCGACCCGGACCCGGCGATCAGTCCAGCGGCCTTCTGCCCGGCCGGCGCCGGCGGGGACATCGACCCCGAACCCGTGCGGGCCCGTGACGGCACCTGGTGGCTGACGTGGAAGTTCAACGGCAATGTCACCGGCCAGCCCACCGCCCTGTTGTCGGTGCAGCTCGGGGCGGACGGTGAGCCGGTCGGGCCGGTCCACACGCTGCTGACCTCCGACCAGCCGTGGGAGGACGGGATACTCGAGGCACCTTCGTTCGTCGAGAACCAGGTGACGGGCACCTGGTGGCTGACGTTCTCGGCCGGCGACTTCGGTACGCCGGACACCTACCAGATCGCCGCCGTGCCCTGCGCCTCCCTGGCCGGTCCGTGCGACGACGCCTACACGGTCCACCTAATCTCGACCAACGACCAGGGCACCGGTCCGGGGGAGCAGAGTGCCTTCACCGACTTCGACGGGGCCATGTGGATGGTGTACAACCCGAGCGGTCCCTTCGTGGATCCGACCGACCGTCCCCTCGCCGTCGTGCGACTGGGTTTCAACGGCGCGGGGTTCCCCTACGTCGGTGATCCCACCCAGGACTACACCCCGTCCATTCCCGAGCCGGTGGTGTCGGTGTCCCCCATGACCGGGGGGACCGGGTACTGGCTGGCCGACGCCCAGGGGTTCGTGACGTCCCACGGGACCGCGGTCAATTACGGGGACATGGCGTTCGGCGCCCTCAACGCCCCGATCGTGAAGCTCGTGCCCACGCCGGACGGCAAGGGGTACTGGCTGGTGGGCGCCGACGGCGGCATCTTCACCTTCGGCGACGCCGGCTACTTCGGCAGCACGGGGAACGAGGTCCTCAACGCCCCGATCGTCGGAATGGCGGCCACTCAGGACGGCAACGGCTACTGGTTGGTCGCCGCCGACGGTGGCGTCTTCGCCTTCGGTGACGCCCGCTTCGCCGGTTCCATGGGGGGCAAGCCCCTGGCCGCGCCCGTGGTCGACATGGCCACCGACCCGGCGACCGGTGGCTACTGGCTGGTCGCCGCCGACGGTGGCGTGTTCGCCTTCGACGCCCCCTTCTACGGCTCGACCGGGAACCTGCACCTGAACGCCCCGGTCGACGGGATCGCCGCCACGCCCACGGGGGACGGGTACCTCTTCGTGGCCGTCGACGGCGGGATCTTCAACTACGGGGATGCCGCGTTCCACGGCAGTGCCGGGGCGCTGCACCTCAACGCCCCCATCGCCGGGGTGGCCATGGACGTGGCCACCGGTGGCTACTGGCTCGCCGGGATCGACGGCGGCATCTTCGCCTACGACGCCCCCTTCGACGGGGCCGGCTGAAGGCCTCGCCCGCCTGACCGGGCCGACGGTCTCCCGTCGGCGTCCGATCGGTCGCTCACTCCCGGCGCCTCTGGCGCCGCCGATGGCGACGCATCACGCCGAGGCCGAACCAGACCAGGGCGCCGACGACGGCGATGACGAGGGTGAACACCCACAACGGCCACGAAAAGTTCCAGACCAGGAAGTGGAGTGTGACCTTCTCGCGGTTCTGGACCACGAAGATGACCAGCAGGGCGAGGCCGATGAGGGTGGCGATGGCCCCACCCCCGAGACGCCCTCGGGTACCGCTTCCACTGTCGGGACGCTCCGGCATGCTGACGCTCCTCCCACTCGGCCGGCCGACATCGCCGGACCTTCCGCCAGTCTGGCGCAGTCCGCGGTCACGGGCGGGCACCGTGGTGGGGGCGGACCGCACTCGACGCCATCGGCGGTGGGTGCGGACGCCGACCCTTCGGTGCAGATAGGTTTGCCGGTTACTTCGGACTTCTCGCGGGGTTCGACGGCGGAAGGGAGCGTCATGAGGTCCACACCCTGCCCGGACAGCGGCGGACGATCGGCGGCCCGGAGGTGGGCGCGCCCTGATGGTCCTGGCCGTGGGGGGCGGTTCCCTGGTCGCGGCGCTGTCGTCGGCCGGCCACACCGCCGGAGCCGGGCCCGCCCCCCGGATCTCGGTCGGCGGTGTCGGGGCGCCGGCCTTCGCCGGTGACGCCCCGGACCCTGACGTCGTCTACGCCGACGGCACCTATTACGCGTTCACGACCGGCACGTCCGACGGGAACAACCTGCAGGCCCTGGTGGACACGACCGGAAGCCCGACGACGGGATGGCATCCCTACACGGGCGGGTACGGATCCACGGCCCTCGCCGATCCGCCGGGGTGGCAGCAACCCGGCACCCAGACCTCCCCCGGGGTCTTCTACTACGGCGGTCACTGGGTCATGTGGTACGACGCGTCACGGGCCGGGCACCAGGTCGATACCGGCTTCACCTGCCTGGCGGTCGCCACCACGGCGAGCCTCTCCCCGGAGGATCCCCAGTTCGTGGACACCTCGGGTGGCCCACCGTGGTGTCCGCCGGGCGGGGTCCTCGATCCGAGTCCGTTCGTCGATCCCACCACCGGTGTCGCCTACCTGGTGTGGAAGACCAACGACGGCACCTCGCAGAGCGCATCGCAGGTCTGGTCGGTCCGTCTCGACCCGACCGGCACCGCCTTCGCCTCGGCGCCCTCGCTCCTCCTGACCGTGACCGTGGCGGAGCAGACCACCGACAATCCCCAGCTGGTCTACACGGGCGGCGCCTACCAGCTGCTGTTCTCGGGAGGGAACTTCGAGAACAGCTCGTACAACGAGCAGTTGGCCGACTGCGCGGGGCCGAGCGGGCCCTGTGCCAACCCGCCGGGTCCGTTCCTCACCACCGTCGGTGACGCCTACGGTCCGGGGGGCGGCAGTCTCTTCCAGGATGCCGCCGGAAACTGGTGGCTCGGATTCGCCGCGTGGAACGTGCCGTGCTCGAACTGCACCTCGGACGGCGGGGCCTTCCGGCAGTTCTTCGTCGTGCCCACCGATCTTCCCCCGTCTCCTCCCCCGATCCAGTTCACCGGGATGGCCGCCCTCCCCGACGGTCAGGGCTACTGGCTGGTCGACTCCACGGGGACGGTGTCGCCCCACGGGGCGGCGGTGTCCTACGGATCGATGGCCGGGCGGCCGCTCAACGCGCCCATCGAACACATCGTCTCCACCCCGGACGGCAAGGGGTACTGGCTCGTTGCCGGCGACGGGGGCACGTTCGCCTTCGGCGACGCGGGGTTCTACGGGTCGATGGGTGGACAGCACCTCAATGCGCCGGTGGTCGACCTCGCCCCCACGCCGAGCGGGCACGGCTACTGGCTGGTCGCCTCGGACGGAGGGGTGTTCGCCTTCGGTGACGCGGGCTTCCACGGATCGATGGGCGGCAAGCCGCTCAACCGGCCGGTGGTGGGGATCTCGGGGGACGCGTCGACCGGTGGGTACTGGCTGGTGGCCACGGACGGCGGGATCTTCGCGTTCGGGGCTCCCTTCTACGGCTCGACCGGCAACATCGTGCTCAACCGACCGGTCAACGGCATGGCCTCGACGGCCGACGGTCGGGGCTACTGGTTCGTCGCCTCGGACGGGGGTGTGTTCGCCTACGGCGACGCCCAGTTCCACGGATCGGCCGGCGACCTGCCGCTCGTGGCCCCGGTGACCGGCATGGCCGCGGACCGGGTCACCGGGGGGTATTGGCTGGTAGCCGCCGACGGAGGTGTCTTCGCCTATGACGCCCCCTTCTACGGCGCCGACTGACACCGGGGGGCGACCGCCCCCGGGGTCACGGGGCGGTCGTGCCGATCGGGGCCGGCGCTCAGGCGCCCACTTCGGCCATGGCCACCTCGCCGACGGCGGCGAGGCCCTCCTCGGCGTCCTCGGCGGTCGAGTGCATCACCTCGGTGTGCCCGCCGCCCCGCAGCCACGAGAAGACGGCGCCGACGAAGCAGAGTCCGGCGGCGGCCAGGAAGGCGAGATGGAGGCCTCTCCCGAAGGGACCCGAGATCAGGTGGGGGAAGAAGCTGCGCCCGGTGAGGTAGGAGGCGTGGACCCCCGGCTGCGACAGGAGTTGGGTGCCGAGGAGCTGGTGGACCGGATTGATGCCGAGGAAGGCGGCGAAGAGGCTGCCGATCGGCGAGAGGTGGGAGATCTGCTGGGCGGCATGGTACGGGATCCCCTGGGCCGTCAGCCCGGTCAGGAGGGCCGTCGGCAGGGCGGCCGCCAGACCGAGCGTGATGACGGTGAAGAAGAAGCCGATCGACAGCACGCTGGCCGAGTTCTGGAACGTGTTGAGCATGCCGCCGCCGGCTCCGCGCTGGTTGGCCGGCAGGCTGTTCATGACCGCGCTGGTGTTCGGGGCCGCGAAGAGGCCGAGGGCCAGGCCCACCAACAGGAGCAGGGCGGCGAACGCCGGGTACGGGAAGTTCATGGGCAGGGCCTGCAGGCCGATCAGGGCCAGACCGCTCAGGACCAGGCCGGCGGTGGCGAAGGGGCGCGGCCCGTAGCGGTCGGCCAGTTTGCCGGCCAGCGGCCCCGAGACGAAGAAGCCGACGGTCAGCGGGATCATGTAGATGCCCGCCCACAGGGGGGTCTGCTCGAAGCTGTAGCCGTGGAGCGGCAGCCAGATCCCCTGCAGCCAGATGATGAGCATGAACTGCAGGCCACCCCGGGCCAGCGCGGCCATCAGGCCGGCCAGGTTCCCCATGGCGAACGATCGGCTGCGGAACAGCCTGAGCTGGAACATCGGGTCGTCGACGTGGCGCTCGACCACCACGAATCCGATCAGCACCGCCACGCCCCCGATGAGGCACGACAGGACGAAGGGGCTGGTCCACCCCATGGTGTGCCCACCATAGGGCTGGAGGCCGTAGACGATCCCGGTGAGGATGCCGACCAGGCCGACGGCGAAGAGGATGTTGCCGATCCAGTCGATGCTGGCGGCGATGCGGACCCCGTTGTCGTGAAGGCGGAAATAGGCCCACAGCGTGCCGAAGAGCCCGAACGGCACCGACACCAGGAACACGAGGTGCCACTGGATCGGGCCGAGCAGTCCTCCGAGCAGGAGGCCGAGGAACGAGCCTCCGATGGCCGCCACGCCGTTGATCCCGAGGGCGAACCCCCGCTCGTCGGCCGGGAACGCGTCGGTGATGATGGCGCTCGAGTTGGCGAAGATGAACGCCCCGCCGACACCCTGGCCCAGGCGCATGAGGATGATCCAGATGGCGGCGGTCGGCCCGGTCATCCAGGTGGCCGACAGGAGGATCGAGAAGGCGGTGAAGATGGCGAACCCGAGCGTGTACATCTTCACCCGGCCGAAGATGTCGCCGACCCGGCCGAGGCTGACCACGAGCACGGACGTGACCAGCAGGAAGCCCATCAGGATCCAGAGGAAGTACGAGGTGTTGCCGGGGGAGAGCGGATCGAGTTTGATGCCCCGGAAGATGTTGGGGAGGGCGATCAGCAGGATCGACGAGTTGATGGTCACCATGAGCATGCCGATGGTGGTGTTGGTCAGGGCGACCCACTTGTAGTTCTTCGATTCCACGATGGACGACATCCGGTACCGGCTCCTCATCTGCTCCGGCCCTGCGGCCGCCCCGGGGAGGGCGCTGCTCGACCCGGATCATTAGTTGTGTTGTACTAACTATACTGGCCGCCGGGCGGCGACCATGCAGGAGGGTCATGACGACGAGCACCAGAGGACGGCGGGTGGAACCGGTCGAGGAGGCCTCCGGCCTACGCGTGGCATTGGTGCGCATCCACCGTCAGCTGCGGGTCCATTCCGGGGCCGACATCACCTTGTCGCAGTCGTCGGCGCTGGCCCGCATCGAACAGGTCGGCCCCGTCCGGCTCGGGGCCCTCGCCGAGCTCGAGGGTACGACGGCGGCCACCATGAGCCGGGTCATCGACAGTCTGGCCGACCGGTCGCTCATCGAGCGGGTTCCCGATCCCCTGGACGGACGGGCACGGCTCGTGCAGCTCAGCCGGGAGGGCGGCGTCCTGCTCCGGGCCATCCGGACCCGCAACACCGAGGCGATCCGGGCGGCCATGGCCGGACTCGACGCGGGGGAGCGGCGCATCCTGGCCGAGGCGATCCCGGTGCTCGAGCACCTGAGCGACCTGCTGCAGCTCGAACGCCACGACGGCTGACATCGGCCCCCGAGGCCCACTCGGGGCGGAGGGGCGGACCGCTACGAGTCGAGCCCCAGGACCCGGAGCGCGTTGGTGCGCAGGAACTTGGGCCACACCTCGTCCGCCAGGCCCACGTCGCGCATCTCGGTCATGATCCGCTCGAGGGAGAGGCCCATGGGGAAGTACCCGGCATAGATGATCTTGTCCGCCCCCCGCGAGTTGGCGTAGTCGAGGACGGCCTGCGGGTAGTACTTCGGTGCGAACGCACTCGTCGAGTAGTGGAGGCCGGGCCACTTGATCATGAGCTTGACGGCCAGCTCCGTCCAGGGTTCGCACCCGTGGCGGGTGACGAAGACCAGATCCGGAAAGTCGAACATGACCTCGTCGATCAACTCGACCCGCTGGGGGGCGGCCTTGAGCCGCGGCCCCGGTACGCCCGCGCAGCAGAAGATCGGGATCCCCAGCTCGACGCACTTGGCATAGATCGGGTACATGAGCTTGTCGTTGATGTCGACCTGCGGGAAGGTCCCGGACGGGAAGACGTCGACCGCCCGGATACCCCAGGTCTCGTGGGCCCGGACCATGGACCGGATGCCGTCCATGCCGCGGTTGGGATCGACCGAGAGGGTGGGGATGAACCGGTCAGGGTAGCGCCGCACGGCGTCGGCTCCGGTCCCGTCGGTCCCGCCGACCCCCACGAGCCCGCGCTCGACCCCCCAGCGGTCCATTTCGGAGAGCGTCACGGCCACCGCGTCCGGCCGCTCGCCCAGCTCCTTGTCCGGAGCGTCCGTGAAGAGGTACTCGGCCGGGAACCGGAACTCCTCCTTCGACTCCCGGTCCTTGGTCTGGCGGGTGATGAAGTCATAGACACCCGCCAGGTCCGCGTGCGGGAACCCGATCATCGTGTCGATGATCCCCACCCCGTCCGGCATCGCCATCGTGTCGCCCTCCCCGTGTGCGGTCGGCGCATGTTACGCCCTCACACCGGAGAGGTCCGGTGGCGCGGGCGGCAGGTCGGTACCGTTGGGCCCATGACCACCGCTGCGCAGGCCACCGCGCCGGAAGACGCCGCCCATCGGGCCACCGCCGCCTGGAGGGACGCGGTCGTACCGTTCCTCCTGGAGTTCGGCCGGATCCCCGACCTCTCCCCGGCCTACGATCCCGAGTGGGAGACACGCGGGGAGCTCGACCGGGCCGCCGAACTGATGGCCGCCTGGGCCCGTACCCGCGATCTCCCGGGCGCCACCGTCGACGTGGTGCGCCTCACGGGCCTGACCCCCACGGTCCTCGTCGACGTGCCGGCGACCGACCCGGGAGCCACGGGCACCGTGCTCGTCTACGGCCACTACGACAAGCAGCCCCCCTTCACGGGATGGACCGACGGTCGCGGGCCCTGGACGCCGACCCTCGAGGGCGACCGTCTCTACGGTCGGGGACTCGCCGACGACGGCTACGCCCTCCCCTCCGCCCTCGTGGCCCTGGAGGCGGTCCGCGCCGCCGGGGGCAGCCACGCCCGCTGCGTGGTCCTCGCCGAGGGCTCCGAGGAGAGCGGCAGTCCCCACCTCCGCCAGGTGCTGGCGGCTCTCGACGACCGCATCGGCACCCCCGACCTGGTGATCGCCCTCGACTCGAGCGCACCCACGGGGGAGCGGCTGTGGGTCACCACGTCCCTGCGGGGCGCGCTGATGGGCGAGCTCACGGTGCAGGTGCTCGACCACGGGGTCCACAGTGGGAGTGCCGGGGCCGTGGTGCCCTCGTCCTTCCGGATCGCCCGGCTCCTGCTCGACCGCATCGAGGACCCCGTTACGGGGGACCTGGTCCTGCCCGAGCTGGTCACGCCGCCGCCGTCGTGGGCCCAGGACGCCGCGGTGCGGGCCGACGCGGCGTTGACCGAGGACGGGGAGATCGATCCACCGTTCCCGACGGTGGACGGACTCGTCCTCCAGGGGGCGACCCGGGTGGAGCAGTCCATGCGCCGGGCGTGGCTCGGCTCGGTGGCCGTGGTCGGCGCCGGCGGACTACCGGCCCCGGTGGAGGCCGGCGCCGTGCTCCGACCCTTCACGACGCTCAAGCTGGCCATCCGGCTCCCCCCGACGTGTGACGCCACCACGGCCGGCGCGGCGGTCGATCGGGCCTTCACCACGGACCCGCCCTACGGTGCCCGGGTCCGCTGGGAGGCCGAACTGGCGGCGGGCGGCTGGGCGGCGCCGGCGTTCGCGCCCTGGCTGTCCGACGCCCTGGACCGGGCCTCCCACGCGGCATTCGGCCGTCCGGCGGCCACCGTGGGGGAGGGGGGCACCATCCCCTTCGCCGGTTGGCTCGCCGAGCGGTTCCCGGACGCCCACGTCCTGGCCCTCGGCGTCCTGGTGCCCGGCAGCAACCACCACGGGCCGGACGAGTCGCTGCACCTGCCCACCGCCGAGCGCGTGGTGGGCGGTGTGGCCGCCCTGCTGGCCGCCCATGGTCAGCGGTCGGGGGACTGAACGGCGCGGTCCGGGGCCGCCCCGTCGGGGACGCCGCGTCCGTCCGGTACGTTGCCTGGGTGACCGACGATGCCCGACTCGACGCCGCCGCCGCCCTGCGCCGGCTCAACGACGCCTTCGTGGCCCACGATGCAGAGGACGCGCTGCTCGGCCGGATCGCCGCCGAGGCCCGGGCCGCCACGGCCGAGCTGGCGACCGGGGCCCGTCGGGACCGGGCCGCCCGGCTGGCCGCCCACTTCGGCCGCCTGTTCACCGAGGGGACGGTCGACGAGGCCCTGCGGAGCACGGACAACCCGATGACCGACCGGGCCGTGGCCGGGACCACCAACCCGATCTCGGCCGAGGTCACGCTCGGGTACGACGGCGACGAGGTGGTCGCCCGCACCGTCCTGGGCACGGCCTACGAGGGCGCTCCGCGTCGGTCGCACGGAGGCATGGTGGCGGCGCTCTTCGACGACATCGCCGCCGGGGTCCTGCCCCTCGCCGGCGTGGCGGCCTACACCGGCGAGTTGACCGTGCGCTACCACCGGCCGGTCCCCGTCGAGGAGCCCCTCGAGTTCCGGGCCCGGATCGACAGCCACGAGGGCCGCAAGCTGCGGGCCAGCGCCGACTGCCTGGCCGGGGGCGAGGTCGTGGCCTCCGCCTCGGTGCTCTACATCACCGTCGACACCAAGGAGTTCGGCCAGGTCGCGGGCTAGATCCTCTCGATGATCACGGCCGGGGCCATGCCGCCCGCCGCGCACATCGTCACGAGTCCGAACTGCTTGTCCTGACGCTCGAGTTCGTCGAGGACGGTGCCGACCAGCATGGCGCCCGTGGCGCCGATCGGGTGCCCGAGGGCGATGGCTCCTCCGTTGACGTTGACCTTGTCCCGGTCGAGGTCGAGGTCGCGGATGAACTTCTCGGGCACGACGGCGAAGGCCTCGTTGACCTCGAACAGGTCGATCTGGTCGAGGCTCATCCCGGCTTTGGCCAGCACCTTGCGGGTCGCGGGCACCGGGGCGTTCAACATCAGCGTGGGGTCGTCGCCCATGTTGGCGGCGGCCACGATCCGGGCGCGTGGGGTCAGTCCGTGGGCGCGGGCGTACCCGGGGCTCGTGAGCAGCAGGGCGGCCGCCCCGTCGACGACCCCCGACGAGTTCCCGGCGTGGTGGACGTGGGTGATCTCGAGATCGGGGAACCGCTGGTGGACCATGCCCCGGAAGGTCAGGCCGTCGGCGTTGAGCGCGATGTCCCCGATCCCCTCGAACGAGGGAGCCAGTTGGGCCAGCTTGTCCACCGTGGTTCCCGGGCGGGGGTACTCCTCGGTGGCGAGCAGCACGTTGCCGTCGGTGTCGTGCACGGTGACCAGACTCCGGTCGAAGCGCCCTTCGGCGATGGCCGTGGCCGCCCGGGCCTGGGACGTCGCCGCCAGCTCGTCGAGGGCCTGGCGGGGGATGCCTTCGAGGGTGGCGATGGCGTCGGCGGCCACGCCCTGGTTGGGCTGGGGCCACACCGCCCGCAGGTGCTCGTTGCCGGAGTCGATGAAGAATCCGCCGCCCTCCACCTTGTTGGTCCCGTAGGACGACATGAGCTCGGTGCCGCCGGCGATCATGACCTCTTCGAACCCGGCCAGGATCGAGGCCGCGGCCAGGTTCACGGCGGTGATCCCCGAACCGCAGTAGCGGTCCAGCGTGACGCCGCTCGAGTGCACGTCGTAGCCGGCGTCGAGGGCGGCCATGCGGCCGAGGTCGCCGCCCTGGGTACCCACCTGGCGGCTGGTGCCCCAGATGATGTCGTCGACGTCGGCGGTGTCGAGGTCGTTGCGCTGAGCGATGGCCGCCAGCACGGCGGCGCCGATGATCTGCGGATGCTGGTCGGCCAGGGCCCCCTTGCCGACCTTGCCGATGCCCCGGGGGGTGCGGACGGCGTCGATGATCCATGCTTCGGGCATTGGGTGGCTCCTCTGGCGGGTGGGCGCCTGACGGCGCGTCAGACGTCACTGTCTAGCCCACCCGCCCTATCGGGTGGCAAGCCGGGCCGGTCGGCGGGGGATCCGCCGTCCGACGGAGCGACGGGCGTCCCGTAACCTGGGGGGCCCATGACCGGCATGCGGAGGGCGCACCCCCGTGGCGACGGGAGCCGTCCCACCGGCGCCGCCGTGCTGGTGGTGCTCGCCGGCCTCCTCGTGGTCGCCTGTGGCGGCCCGGTCGAGACGACCCCGGTGCGGCCGCCGAGGACGACGACCACCGTGGCGCCGACCACGACTACCGTGGCGCCGACCACGACCACGACCACGACCACGGTCGACGTCGGAGCCCTTCCCCAGACTGACGTCGTGCCGTCGCCGGCATCTCCCGCCTTCCAGGCGGCCATGCAGGCGTTGTTCGCCGCGGTGGTGTCCGGTTCGCCCTCCGGGGCCCAGGCCGCCTTCTTCCCCGAGGGCGCCTATCTGCAGGTCAAGGACATCGCCGATGCCGCCGGGGACTACGCGGGCCGGCTGGTGGCCGAGTACGACCTCGACATCATGGCCGCCCACGACCAGCTCGGTCCGTGGGCGCCCGGCACCACCCTCACCTCGGTGGAGGTGCCCATGCAGTACGCCCACTGGATCCCACCCGGCGTGTGTGACAACGGCGTGGGGTACTACGAGGTGGCCAATGCCCGAATGGTCTACTCCGCGGCCGGGGTGACGAGGTCGTTCGGGATCGCGTCGCTCATCTCCTGGCGCGGCGAGTGGTATGTCGTCCACCTCGGCGCCATCCTCCGCGACGGCCCGGGAGGCACCGTCCTCGAGCCCGCGGCGGGCACCGGGGTCTCGGAGCCGTCCACGACCTGCTGAGTCGGGGGGGTCACCGCGTGACGCGGTGGCGTGGACGCGGGCGTGGTCGATCGTTCAGAGGCGGCCGACCAAGGTGGTGAGACCCTCCCCGGTCAACCGGTCGACGAGGGCCCGCCGGCCGCAGAGCACGCTGCAGAGGGCCACCGCCGGCCCCCGCACGACCGGGGACCCGCGGCCGACCCGGACATCGATGTCGCTCGCCTCGAAGGTCAGGCCGTCCACCCGTCCCTTCGGTACGAACCCCTTGGCGCGGCCCCCGGCCGCGAACTCGAGGGCCGTGGCGAGGGCCACCGGGTCGACGGCGACGGAGCGCCCCGAGGGGACGAGCATGTCCGCACCGTGGACGATGACGTCGGTGAGCGGGGCCTCGGGTCCCGACCCGGGAGGGGTGAAGCGGGACGTGGCATTGTCGCGTAGGCCGGCGACGCAGGCGGCCGGATCGAGGCGACCCGCCAGCTTCCGCGCCACCCGGTCGAAGCCGCCGTCGAGGGAACGGGCGCGGGCCATGTCGAGCAGCATCGAGGGGAGCGACACCTCCCAGGGGGCGTTGAGGTGGGCGGCCACCATGTGCACGGTCCATCCTTCGCAGAGCGAGGGGGCGGCCCACTCGGCCGGCGTAAGGGGGTCCAGCGCATCGGCCAGGCGTCGCCGCTCGGCGGCGATCAACGGGAAGACGTCCATGGAACTCCTATCGTCCGGACCGCCCCGCCCCGGGCAGGTCGTCGAGCCGGTCGGTGACCGGACGGCCACCGAGCAGTACCGCCACCAGCGCCGCCGGGTCGCCGAGGACGGCGATGTCGGCGACGGGGTCGCCGTCCACCACCAACAGGTCGGCGACCGTCCCCGCGGTGACGGTGCCGAGGTCGTCGCCCCGTCCGAACACCTCGGCGCCGTGGCGGGTGGCCCAGGTGAGCACGTCGATCGCCGGGATGCCGACGTCGTGGACGTAGTACGCCAGCTCGTCGGCGTAGGGACCGTGGGGAAAGTTGAGAGCACCGAAGTCGTCGCCCAGGACGAATCGCACGCCGGCCCGGTTGGCGGCGGGCAGGATCGCGGCCATGGACTCGAGGTCCTGTCGGAGGTCGTCGGTGAATCCGAGGGAGACGCCACTCATCGAGTCGAGGAACCGGGCGGGAAAGAGCATCGAGGGGACGACGGGGGTGTCGGTCTCGAGGAGTCGGTCGATGCACTCGGCGTCCAGACCGTCGCCGTGGTCGACGATGTCGATGCCGAGATCGAGGGCCATGAGCAGCGCCTCCTTGTTGGCGATGTGTCCCCGGACCCGGGCGCCGCGTTGGTGGGCGGCGTCGATGGCCGCACCCAACTCCTCGCGGGTGACCTCGGTCTGCTCGCTCGGTCCCACCGTGCCGTGGCCGCCGGTGACGAAGACCTTGATCATCTCGGCGCCCTCCTTGATCTCCTGGCGGACCGACCGGCGGAACTCGTCGGGACCGTCGCTGCGCCGGATCGCGCCGAGCGCGCCGATCTCCCAGTGGGCGGGGAAGCTGCGGTCACCCGCGTGTCCGGTCGAGCTGATGTCCCGGCTGCAGGGGACGAGGCGGGGCCCCGTGACGAGGCGCCGTTCCACGGCCTGCTTCATCGACGCGTCGATGGCGAACGGCGCCCCGGCACTCACCGCCGAGGTGAAGCCGGCCCGCACGAGCTTCTCGAGGTTGGTGACCGCTCGCACGACCTGCATGGCCACGGGCTCCTCGAGGCCGAACGGGGCGGTGGCGGCGCCGAGGTTGTGATAGGTGGCGTGGAAGTGGCAGTTGACCATCCCGGGCATGACGGTCCGACCACCGAGGTCGACCACCCGGTCGTCGGGCCGCGGCCCTCCGGGCACCCCACCGTCCACCGAGGCGATACGGTCGCCGTCCACCACCACCGTGGCCCGGTCGAGGACCGTGCCGTCACCCACCACCACCCGGCCCCCCGCCAGCACCAGGCGTCCCCCGTCGCCGGCCACCGGCTCAGCCCCCGTAGGCCGGGCGACGCCCGGTCAGGTCGAGGATGTGGGCGTCGGCCCCCGTGATCCTCGCCACGTGCTGCTCCATGAACTCGGTCTCGTAGGGCTGCGCCTGGTGGGACTCGAAGGCCTCGAGGCTGTCCCAGCACTCGAAGAATCGGAACCGGTTGGGGACCTCCACGTCCTCGGCCCACCAGTAGTCGACGCAGCCCGGGTCCGCCCGACTCCGCTCGCTGACCGCACGGAGGGCGTCGAGCGTCTCGGCCCGATCCTCGTCCCGGAACTCGAGATAGCCGCTCAGTGCGTGCATGGTGGTGCCTCCTGTCGAAGGGGGCCGGTCGGTCCGGTCCCGGGGGCGGTCAGGTGGGATCGCGCCCGACGATCACGGTGCAGGGTGCGGTGCGGACCACGTAGTCGGACACCGAGCCGAGCAGGGCGCGGGCGATGCCGCCCCGGCCCCGGGTGCCGAGCACCACCGCGGCCGCCGACACCTCGGTGGCCAGCGCGCAGATGGCCGCGCCGGGTTCGCCGGACACCACCCGCACCTCGACGTCGGCGATGCCCAGGCGGGCTTCGGCCTCGACCAACACCTGACGGGCGGACTCGTGAGCCCTGCCCACCGCCAGGTCGAACTCGTCGGCATCCATGTCGGCACCGGCGTGGCCGGTACCCGAGAGCACGGACGGGTCGGGGGCGTCGGCCACCGTCACCAGCACGTACGGGTGCCCGGGACCGAGCAGGGCGAGACCGCCCGCCAGCGCGTCGAGCGCGGGCTCGGACCCGTCGGCGCAGAGCAGGATCGGCCGGGCCATCGGGCCACCGTAGCAACGGTGGAGCCACCGTCGGTGGGGCCCACCGGCCCGGACGGCCGGCTCAGGTCGACCGGGCGGCGACCGCCCCCGAGGCGATGGCCTCGACGAGTTGGGCGTGGTCGGCGTCGTTCTGGTCGGCGTAGCGACCGGCGAAGGCCACCGCCGCGTCGCCGAAGCCGGATCCCTTCCCCAGGTAGGCGTCGATGGCCACCGGGTCGCCGGAGCGGGCGTGGGCCCGGGCGAGCGTCTCGCCGCAGGCGGTGGCGAACTCGGCCAGTCGGGGGGCGATGAGTTCCACGGTGGGGATGATCTTCATGTCGCGGAACTGGCGGACGTAGTAGTCGTGGCCCCGGAAGGTGGACCAGCCGACGAAGATGTCGGTGGCCGTCTGGACCAGCCGCTTGCCGGCCACCACCCGCTCGCCGTGGGTGGTGTGGAGCGACGGTGCGACGTGCTCTTCGTAGACCGACGGTCCTGCCTGCTTGCACTGGAGGAAGAGCGGGTCGCGTCCGCTGCGGCCCTCGAGCAGCACCAGGTAGACGCGCATGCCGACACTGCCCACCCCGACGACCTGGCGGACGACATCGGCCTCGGCGAACCGGTCGAAGAGGTGGCGCCGATCCTCTTGGAGGGTCTCCCGGTAGCCGCCGAGCAGCTCGTCGACGAGGTCGGACTGCTCGTCGTCGTCGACGGTCCGGCGCACCGGTGGGTCCTCGGTGATGCGGGGACGACCGTGGGCCATCTCGGTGAGCTTGGCGTACGCTCCCCGGTGGGTCCGCGTGGAGCGCTTGGCGTCGATGTGCACCGATACGGCTCCGCGGTCGGCCGGTTCGAAGTAGCCGAGCAGACTGTCGACGTGGGTGCCGTCGTACCAGATGTCCAATTCCGGCATCTCGGCGTACCGACGGATGCGGCCCCGGTAGGCATCGACGGCTGCCTCCACCGCCGCCCGCGCCCGGCCCCGGCGGACCCCGCCCGCCCGTGCGGCCACCACCAGACTGGCGGCCAGGCGGTGCACGTCCCACTCGAAGGGTCCGGGCAGCGTTTCGTCGAAGTCCCGGAGGTCGAAGGCGAGATTGCGCTCGGGCGTGGCCCACAGCCCGAAGTTGAGGACGTGGGCGTCACCGCAGAGCTGCACCTCGATGCCGCTGTGGGGCCGCGATCCGAGGTCGGCGGCCATGACCGCGGCCGCTCCCCGGAAGTAGTTCCACGGGGAGACGGCCATCCGGCCGTGGCGCAGGGCGAGGAGTCCGGGGTCGCGTACGTCCTCCTGGTCGAGGATCGTCCGCAGGGCGTCGTGGCCGCGGCGGTCCGGCGACCACCCACCCTGGGCGCGGCGCGGCGCCCGTCGGCGGGCCGACTTCCCGGTGGACCGGCGCTCGGCCGCGGTGGCGCCGAGGTCGTGGCGGGGCAGGCCGGGAACCGGTTGGGGGATGGCGGGAGGGATCCGGAGATCCTACGCGGCGGTCGGTGGTCCGGCCGTTCCCGGGGTCACTCCAGGCGGACCGACGATCCGACGTGGCGGAGTTTGTCCGGGTTGCGCACGATGCGGACGGCCACCACGCGGCCGTCGGCCACCGAGCAGGCCAGGACCTGGTCGAGTCGGCCGTCGATCCGGAAGAGGTACCCGGCGTCGCCGTTGACGTTGGCCGGGACGACGTCGATCCGGTCCCGGTAGCGCCGGGCCAGGTTGACGAGGAAACGGGCCACCCGCGGGGCGCTGACCACGGGCCGGCGCGCCGCCCGACGGTGCGGGCCGCCGTCACTGGTGCACACCACGTCGGGGGCCAACCGGTCGATCACCCCCTGGACGTCACCGGCGGCCACGGCCAGGAGCAGTTCGTCGACCAGTCGTCGGTCCCCGGCCGAGCCATGGGGCAGGTGGGCGTCACGGATCCGTCGTCGGGAGCGACTGGCGATCTGGCGGCACGCACCCGGCGACCGGTCCACCATGGCGCCGATCTCGTCGTAGGGGACGGCGAACACCTCGGCCAGCACGAACACGGCCCGCTCCACCGGACCGAGCTCGTCGAGGAGGATGAGGAAGCCGAGCGTGAGGGAGTCGGCCAGCTCGGCGACCTCTTCGGGTCCGGGCCCGGTGACCAGGGGCTCGGGCAGCCAGGGCCCCGGGTACGGGTCCGGCCGGCGGCGGCGGGCCCGGAGGTGGTCCAGCGCGGCCCGGGTGGTGACGGTGGTCAGCCACGCCGCCGGACGCTCGACCGACGACCGGTCGGCCCGCTCCCAGCGGAACCAGACCTCGGACACCACGTCCTCGGCGTCGGCCAGGCTGCCGAGTATCCGGTAGGCGAGCCCGACGAGCCGTGGGCGCTCGACGTCGAAGGCGTCGGCCGGGAGCGGCCCGGCGCGGCTCACGGCACGCGACCCGTACGATCGAGGGCCGCCAGCGCCTGACGGGCGGCCGCCGCCCCGCTGGCGAGGGCGGCGTCGGCCAGCAACCCGTCGGGACCCACCCAGTCGCCGGCCAGGTGGATGCCGGGGGTGCCCGTGGCATCCGTGCCCGGACGGCCCCGGAGCCCGCCGCGCTCCGGCCGGGGAGCCGTCGAGGCGACGGTCATCGAGGCGAGGAAGCGCTCGGCCACGATGTCGCCGTCGGTGACCCCGGCGAGCCGGCGGTGGGCCTCGAGCTCCTTTCGGTCCTCGGCGGCCGACCGCGCCCCGTAGCGCAGGACACCGACCACGGCACCGCCGGACGGGGCCTGGCGGGCCGGCGGCGCCTGGGTGGTGGCGTAGAGCGGCGTGTCGATGCCGAGGACGTAGCCGGGCTCGGGTGGCCGGGACACGCCCAGGTCGAGACAGGCCGCGGTCACCGGGGGTCCGAGGTCACCCCAGTCCGGCGGATCGGGCAGCAGGCGACGGGTGGCGGCCGGCCCACCCACGGCGACCACCACCTGGTCGGCGACGACCCGCCCGCCGTCGCCCACCAGCTCGAAGCGACCGGCGGCCGGCTCGAGCGACCGGACCTCCGAGCCGGCTCGGACCTCGACGCCGGCGGCCAGGGCGTCGGTCAGCTGGGACCAGCCCCCGTCGAGGTAGGTGACGCCGGCCGGCGCGGCCAGCTGCATCTGGGCCACGGCCGCATCCGCCCCCAGGGCGTCGACGTCGGCGCAGTAGGTCCCGAGCCGCAGGAGCGCCAGTACCACCGACTCCGCATCGGGGCGCAGTCGGTGGTCATCGATCCACTGGCGGGCGGACATCCCCTCGAAGGAGGCGGGGGACAGGCGCGGGAGGCGCGCCAGCACGGTCGCCAGCTGCGCCTTGCCCCGCAGGCCGAGCAGGCCCGAGCGCGCCAGGGACGAGGGGCCGGTCGGGAGCCGGTGCAACCCACCCCCGTGCGAGCCGTGGTAGCGCCGGAGCGGAGGAGGCGCACCCTGCGGCGTCACCCCGAGGCTGGTGAGCACGGCGGCCCCGGGGCCGCCGAGGTAGAGGGCGTGGGCGCCGAGGTTCCAGACGAATCCCCGGCGCTCGGTGGTCCGGGCCCGCCCACCCGGCCGGTGGCCCTCGAGCACGATGACCCGGGCGCCACCGGCGGCGGCGGTCGCCGCCGCGCTCAGTCCGGCGAGCCCGGCTCCGACGACGGCGACATCGGTGGCGGTGTCCATGCCTGATCGACGTCCGTCGACCCGAGAATGTGACACGGAGGGTCCAGCGGTCGGGTCAGCCGTCGCGCCGCTCGTCGCGCCGCTCCCTCCGGCGGTCGCGGATCATCCGCTGCCCGATGGTGTCGGACAGTGCCGTCGCGATCCAGATGAGGAGGGTGGCGAACAGGTACGTCGTCGCCCCGTGCAGGTGTAGTCCGGACACGACGATGTTGACGACGATCAGCGAGATGATGGTGGAGGCGATGGCGAGCAGCCCGGCCAGTGCGACCGACGGCTGACGGATCAGCACCCGGAGGGCCAGGAACTGCACGGCGAGGTGGACGAGCCAGAAGATGACCGTCGTCTCCACCAGGGCGGTCAACGTGATGCTGAAGCCCTGGAGGACGAGGTCCGACAGCACGATGCCGACGGCCACGCCGGCCAGCCCCATGCCGATGCGGATACCCCAGCGAGCCAGCACGGTCGTCCTTCCGGAGTCGTTCGCCGCGGCGGTCGCCGGGCGGGCACCACGGTACCCGGTGGCGTCATGGCCGCCGGGGAGGGGCGGCCCGGTGCGCGTCGGGTGGTCCGGGTCACCGAGTGGTACGTTGCCCGGGAAGCACTGCAGCACATGGCAGTTCTCCGGGGAAGCCGGTCGAAGTCCGGCGCTGGTCCGCAACCGTGGGTGACGAGCCCTTCCGCTCGCCACAAGTCGGGATACCGGGAACCGTCAGGGAGTCCATATCCGTCGAGACACGCGGTGGGACTCGGATGGTCAGGGTCCCGACGGTCGCTGGTTCTCCGGGTTGGCACCGGAGAGGAAATCCAATGATCCGCACCTCCATCCACCTGCGGAGGCTCGTCGCCCCCGTCGCCCTGGCCGCAGGCCTCGGCCTCACCGCCCTGGCCGTGCCGGTACCCGCCTCGGCCACCACGTCGGGCCCGGCCCTCCCCCAGACCGCGTCGGCCGTGGCCGGAGCCGGCTGGCTGGCGTCCCAGATCAACGCCGAGGGGTACATCCCCCTCTCCGCGTCACCGACGTCGCCCGATCTGGCGTCCACCGCCAACGCGGTCCTGGCCCTGGCCTCGGCCGGTGTCGACAGTGCCGCGGCGGCCCGCGCCCTGACCTACCTCGAAGCCCATGTCAGCGACTACGTGTCGGTGTCGGGGAGCGACGGTCCGGGCCAGCTCGCCCTCCTGATCCTGGACGCCCACGCCCTCGGCGTGTCGCCCGGATCCTTCGGAGGCACCGACCTGGTGTCCCGGCTGCTGGCCACCCAGGTGCCCAGCGGAAGGGACGCCGGCCTCTTCGGACTCCAGGACCCGACCTACAACGGGACCTACCGCCAGGGCCTGGCGCTGGCTGCACTGGCGGCCGTGGGGACCACGTCGGGGACGGCGGTGACGGCCGCCGAGTCGTGGCTGACCGCCCAGCAGTGCGGTGACGGCGGATGGACCAGCTACATCACCGCCGACAACCCGTGCAACGGCAAGCCGGGCAAGTACGAGGGACCGGACACCAACTCGACGGCCGTGGCCGTCGAGGGCCTCGAGGCCCAGCACGCGCTCGACGCGGGCGCCGCCGCCGCCGCCGTGAAGTTCCTCACCAAGGCCCAGGAGACCGACGGAGGCTGGGGCTACGAGCCCCGTACCCCCCATACCGCGGCCGACCCCGACTCGACGGCACTCGTGATGCAGGCCCTGCTCGCCCTCGGTGAGCCGCCGTCGGCGCCCACGTTCTCGAAGCGGGCCGACCCGGTCACCGTGCTCGAGGGCTTCCAGATCCCGTCGGGTCCGGGCGAGGGCGGGTTCACCTTCCCCGGGGACACCGGGCCCGACCTGCTGGCCACCTACCAGGCCGTCCCGGCCATGGCCGGCGTGACCTTCGCCTACGACCTCGGTACCCCGGTGGTGTCCGGGGTGACGAAGCCCAAGGGCCCGACCACCGGCGGCACCACCGTGAAGGTGACGGGGACCGGCTTCACCGAGGCCGACACCGTCGACTTCGGGGGAACGCCGGCCACTGATCTCACGGTGACGTCGGCGACGTCGTTGACCGTGGTTTCGCCCGCGGCGGCGGCCGGCACCGTGGATGTGCGGGTGACCACGCCGTCGGGCACCAGCCCGGTCGTCCCGGCCGACCACTTCACCTACAAGGCCTGACCGGCCGGCCCCCGGGGGCCCGGCCGGCGGCGTCGGGAACCCCGGGGACCGGGAGGGGCCTGGGCATACTGGGCCGGTGGACGGCGAATGGCAGATGTGGACCGAGGCCGAGGCGGAGGCCCTCCGGGCCGAGGAACGCCGCCCCGAGATCGCCATGGCGGTGCTCGGAGCCCTGGTCACCGGAGTGCCCCTGGCGGTCGGGGTGGCCACGGACCATCGCGTCACCGGGCTGTTCTGTTCGCTCGGTGCCCTCAACGTCGCCCTCGGGCTCCCGGGCGGGACCCGGTCGACCCGCCGCCGGTGGGGGACGGTGGCACTGGTGGGAAGCGCGGCCTCCGTGGCCCTCGCCACCGCGGTGGCGCCGATCCTGTGGCTCACCGTGCTCGTCACCGTCGTCTGGGTGGGGGCCTGGACGCTGTTCCGGGGGCTCGGGGCCGCCGCCATTGGCGTGGCCTTCGTGTCGTCCGCCGTCTTCGTCATCGTCGCCGGCCAGCCTTCGACGCCCGGCGAGATCGTGCCCCGGTCGGTGGCGTACCTCGTCGGCGGCACGGCCACCCTCTTCCTGGCCGTCGCGTTCGTCCGCCCGACGGAGGGGCCGGCCCCCCCGGGTCGCCTCGTCGACACCGGCCGACTGTCGGCGCTGGCCCGTCGGCCCGGCAGTGCGCGGGACCACGCCGTCCGGGCCGCCGTCCTGGTGGCGCTGGCCACCCTCGGCTACCGGTTGCTCCACGTGCCCGACGGGTACTGGATCCCGCTCGCCGTGGTCGCCGTCCTCCAACCCGATTCGGTGGTCAGTCGCACCCGGGCGATCCAGCGGGGGTTGGGCACCCTGGTGGGCGTGGCCGCGGCCGGTGTGGTCATCGCCGCCGGCCCGTCCGAGGGCGTGCTCGTGGCCTGCGTCTTCGTGACCGCCGGCGGACTGTTCGCCCTGAAGGCCCGCAACTACTTCTGGATGGTGGCCCTGCTCACCCCCCTGGTCCTCTTGATGCTGTCGGCCGTGCACCCCGACGGACTGCGCATCGTGGCGTACCGGGTGATCGACACGTTCGCCGGGACGGCGCTGGCGCTGGTGGCGGTCGAGCTGTGGGGTCGGGGCGGCGCCGTCGGTGCGTCGGGCCGCCGCCGAGGTGGCGGGTAGCGACCCGGCCACGGGTCGCGGTCGCGCCGTGGCCCGGCCTGTAGAATCGGGGGGTCGCCACCCACCCGCCAGGACGGCGGGGCCGACCGGCGCCGTCGCCGGTGGCCACGGGTCGCCACGGACCCACCGATGACCTTGGACACCACCGACCCCACGGCCCGCGCCCCGCACCGCCGCCCGGCCGGGGGTTGTCGGTGAGGCTCACCACCGAGGAGGTGGCGGAGGCCGTCGGGGGTACCGTGGACGGCCCCGACGCGGTGGTCGAGGGCGCGTCGACCGACACCCGTACGCTCGTGCCCGGCCAGCTGTTCGTGCCCGTGGTGGCGGTCCGGGACGGGCACGACTTCATCCCCGGGGCACTGGCCGCCGGCGCCGGCGCCTACCTCACCTCGAGGCCCCCGGTCGGGGGCACTGCCGTGGTGGTGGCGGACACGTCGCGGGCGCTGTGGGACCTGGGCCGCCACGCCCGGTCGCGGCTGCCCGACCTCGTGGTGGGAATCACGGGGTCGGTCGGCAAGACGACCGTCAAGGACCTGGTCGCCGGAGGACTCGGAGCCGGACTGCGCATCCATGCCACCCGGGCCTCCTTCAACAACGAACTCGGCGTCCCCCTCACCCTGCTGGGCGCGCCCGACGGGGTCGAGGCGCTGGTCGTGGAGATGGGGGCCGCTTCCCGGGCGACATCGCCGCACTCGTCGACCTGGTCCGCCCCACGATCGGGGTCGTGACCTCGATCGGCTCGGCCCACCTGGAGCACCTCGGGGGACCCGACGGCGTGCGCCGCGAGAAGGGCTCGCTGATCGAGGGGCTGCCCGCCGACGGCTATGCCATCCTGAACGACGTGGACTGCGGTGCAGACGTGCGGGGCCGGACCGGGGCCAACGTCGTCACCTTCGGTGAGACCTCGGGCGACGTGCGGGGGACCGTGGTCTCCCTCGACGGCGAGCTGCGTCCGACGGTCCGGATCGAGTCACCGTGGGGCAGCGGGACGGTGACCCTCTCGGTGCGCGGTGAGCACCAGGGGGTCAATGCCGCGGCCGCCGTCGCCACCGTGGTCTGCGCCGGCGTCGCCTGGGATACCGCCCTGGCCGGCGTGGCCGACGCCCGGGGCAGTGGTGGCCGGGCGGAGCTGTGGCGCACCCCGGCGGGGCTGGCGGTCCTCGACGACTCCTACAACGCCAACCCGACCTCCATGGCGGCCGCCCTGCGCAGCCTGGCCCGGGTCGACGCCGGTCGGCGGGTGGCGGTGCTGGGGGAGATGGCCGAACTGGGCGATACCGCTCCGGCCGCCCATCGGGCCATCGGCGATCTGGCGCGCTCGCTCGGGATCGAGGTCGTGGCGGTCGCCGGGGCCCCCTACGGAGGCACGCCGGTGACCACCCGGGACGAGGCCCTGCGGCTGATCGAGGCGCTCCCCCCGGACAGCGCGGTACTCGTGAAGGGCAGTCGCTCCGTGGGCCTCGACCAGCTCACCTCCCGCGCTGCGCGACGGGGCGGGTTTCGGATGAAGGTCCTGGTCTTCTTCGGAGGCCCGAGCGAGGAGCGCGACGTCAGCGCCGGCTCGATCAAGCCGTGGGTCACCTACCTCCAGGCCGACCCCACCGCGGAAGTGACGGTGGTCTTCGTCGACCGGGAGCTGCGGCCGTTCCGGCTGCCTCCCGTGTACTACTACGCCAACACCTGCGCGGACTTCGAGACCCAGCTGCGGGCGCTCGATCTCGAGCTGAGCTGGGGCGAGGTGGCCGACCTGGCCCGGTCCCACGACGTCGCCGTGCCCCTGATCCACGGCGAGTTCGGCGAGGACGGCACGCTGCAGTCACGACTGGACGAGTGGGGCGTCCGCTACGTCTTCAGCCGACCCGAGGCGCTGGCCCGCACCCTCGACAAGGCGGCCTGCTACGCGACGCTCGCCGCGGCCGACTACCCGGTGCCCGCCCACCTCACGGTCGACCGGGCCGACTGGGACGCCGACCGCGCCGGCGTGCTGGCCACGCTGGCCGGCCTCGTCCCGACCTTCGGCACCGACGGATCGCCGGCCCGGCTCCTGGCCGTCAAGCCGTTGGCCGGGGGATCGTCGTTCGGGGTCGACGTGGTGCCGGCCGAGCCCGACGCCCTGGCCGGGGCCGTCGACGCCGCGCTCGCCACGACCGCCGGTGCCGTCCTGGTGGAGGAGTTCCTGTCCGGCACCGAGTTCTCGGTGGTGGTCCTCGACGGACCCGACGGCAAGCCGGTGGCCCTGGCTCCGACCGAGGTGGAGAAGCCGGCGGCCAGCCTCGTCTACGGCACCGAGGAGAAGTACCTGCACGGATCCGGGGTGATCCACCACACCCCGATGCGCGTCGACGACGACACGTTGCACGCCATCCGCCGTCGGGCCACCGACGCCTTCGCCCGCTTGGGTCTGCGCCACATGGCCCGCATCGACGGGTTCCGCACCGATGACGGCACCGTGGTGGTGACCGACGTCAACGGCATCGGCGGCATGGGCTTCTCGAGTTTCGTCTTCCAGCAGGCGGCCATGGTCGGGATCGACCATCGTCATCTGATCCTCGGCCTCCTCGGAGCGGCCACAGCGGGCACACCGGTGACGGCGTCGATCGACGGGCCGTCGGACGACGGGGCGCGCCGCATCCACGTGGTCCTCGGGGGTCCGACGAGTGAGCGCCAGGTCAGTCGCCAGAGCGGGTGCTTCGTCGGACTGTCGCTCCTGGCCACCGGCGGCGACGTGCGCTTCTACCTGATGGATCTCCAGAGCCGCTACACCGAGATCGGCCTCTTCTACGTCCTGCACCACGACGTCGAGGAGATCCAGGCGCTGGTGGGCGATCCGGTGCGCCGGGCCACCATCGAGGCCGTAGGGGCCGCGGTCCGCGCCGAACTCGGGAGGGGAGGAGCCGCGGCGGCCCGGGCGCTACGGGTGGGCCGCACCGTGCCGCTCGGTGGGGTGGCCGACGGTGCGGACTTCGTGTTCCTGGCCCTGCACGGCGGCCCGGGCGAGGACGGCCGGCTGCAGCTGGCGCTCGAGCGGCTGGGGTGCCCCTACAACGGTTCCGGTCCCCGGGCGGCCGACGTCGCCGCCGACAAGTCCGCCACCGCCGCCCGGGTGCGGGAACTCGGTCTGGCCGGGGTGGGCGCGCCCGCCCAACGCGAGGTCGACATCTTCGAGCTCGGAGCCTGGATGGACGAGATGGCCGGACCGGGAGCGGCCGCCACCCGCTACGGCGCGCTGTGCGAGGAGCTCGGGGCCCGGGCGCTGGTGTGCAAGCCGGCCACCGACGGCTGCTCGACCGGGGTCAAGTTGCTGCGGCGCCCCGAGGTGATGGAGCGGTTCTTCGCCGCCGTTCTGTCCGAGGCGCCGGAGTTCGCCACCGACGAATCCCGGGCCGACCTGCGCGGCCGGAGCCTCACGATCGCCATGCCGGTCCCGACCCCCAAGCGGTGGCTCCTCGAACGCGCCTTCGTCGATCCGGCGGTCGTCGAACTGCCGGCCGGCGACCTCAACCTCGAGACCCTCCAGCCGTGGTTCGCCGCCAAGCAGTTCGTCGAGCTGACGGTGGCGGTCCTCGACCGGACCGGCCGGGGTCTGGTGGCCGCGGTCCCGAGCGTGACGGTGGCCGCCGACGAACTCACCCTCCAGCAGAAGTTCCAGAGCGGGGTGGGGACCAACCTGGCCCTGGACCTGTTCGCCGGCCCGGACGCGGCGGAGTCCGTGCGTCGACGCGTCGAGCAGGTGGCCCGGGCCTTCGACGTCGAGGGCTACGCCCGCCTCGACGTCTTCTGGGACCGCGTGGACGACGTCGTCTACCTCCTGGAGATCAACTCGCTGTGCGGGCTCACCGAAGCCACCGTCTTCTATTCGCAGTGGCTGGCCGACGCCGACCCGATGCCGCCGTGGGCCGTGCTCCACCGGATCGTCGAGGCCGGGATCGAGCGGGCCGGTCGCCTGGCCGGCGCCGACCGTGCGCCGCGGGCCGGCTGAGGGTCGGGGCCGGTGATCCACCTGGAGGACCTGGTCGCCGCGACGCCGGGCCTGGAGGTGCGCGGGCCGGTGCACGGGGGACGTTACGAGCGCTTCTGCTTCGACTCCCGGCTGGTCGAGCCCGGCGACCTGTTCGTGGCGGTGCGCACGACCCGGGGTGACGGGCACGACTTCGTGGCCGAGGCGTGGGCCAACGGCGCCGAGGCCGCGCTGGTGGACGACGCGACCGGGGTGCCCGAGATGTGTCCGGTGCTGATCGCCGGGGACACGGTGGCCGCCATGGAGGCCTATGGGGCCCACGTGGTGCGGACCTGGTCCCCGCGGGTGGTGGCCGTGACCGGCACGGTCGGCAAGACCGGAACCAAGGAGCTGGTGGCCGACGTGTTGGCGACCCGCTTCACCGTCTTTCGAACGCCGGGCAACTTCAGTGGCCGGTTCGGTCTGGCCGTCGCCCTCGGCGGGCTCCGGCCCGAGCACCAGGTGGCGGTGGTGGAGATGGCGACCGGGCACTTCGGCGAGATCGACGCCATGTGCGCGATGGCCCCCCCGGAGGTGGCCGTGGTGACGGCCGTCGACGCCGCCCACCTCGTCGCCCTCGGTGACATCGACGGCGTGGCCCGCGAGAAGGCGTCGCTCCTGCGCCACCTGCCCGCCGACGGGCTGGCCGTGCTCAACGGTGACGACCACCGCGTGCGGGACATGGGCCGGAGCTGCCCCGCCCCGGTGGTGACCTTCGGCACGGCCGGCGGGTCGGGTGGCAACGACTTCGCGGCCACCGGGATCGCGATGACGGGGTCGGGCACGACCTTCACGTTCCACCACGGTGGGGAGTCGACGCCGGTGACCGTCCCGCGGCTCGGCGCCGACACCGCGGTGCCGGCGGCGTTGGCCGCCCTGGCCGTGGGCGACCACCTGGGCGTGGACGTGCCGGCGGCGGTGGCCGCCCTGGGTCGGGCCACCGCCGTCCCCGGACGCCTGGCGCCGCTTCGGGGCCGGGGCGGAAGTCTCGTGCTCGACGACACCTACAACGCCGCGCCGCGCTCGATGATCGCCGGCCTGGCGACCCTGGGCAAGCTGCCCGGGCGCCCCCGTATCGCCGTACTGGGCGACATGGCCGAGCTGGGCGCGGCCAGCGAGGAGGCCCACCGCCAGGTGGGGAGGGTGGCGGCCGGGATCGTCGACCTCCTGGTCACCCAAGGGAACGCCGCCGCCTGGATCGCCGACGAGGCCCGATCGGCCGGGCTCCCCGACGACCGGATCGCCGTGACGTTCACGGCCGGCGACGCCGCCGCCGAGGTGGTGCCCCACCTCGGCCCCGACACCGTGGTGCTGGTCAAGGGGAGCTCGCCCTCGCGGATGGAGCGGGTGGTCGAGCGGCTGGTGGACGCCAGCGTCGACCCGTCCGAGACCCTCGTGCGCCAGGACCGGGCCTGGAAGTCGCTCACGGTCGTGCAGCCCGACCGGCCGACCTGGCTCGAGGTGGACCTGTCGGCCATCGCCCACAACGTGCGTCGACTGGAGGCCCGGGCCGCCGGGGCCGACGTCATGGTCGTGCTCAAGGCCGACGCCTACGGACACGGCGCCGTGCAGGTCGCCCACACCGCGCTGCGCAGCGGTGCCACCTGGCTGGGCGTGGCCTGTGTCCCCGAGGGCCGGGCCCTGCGCCGGGCAGGGATCCGGGCACCCGTCCTGGTGCTCGGCTACACGCCGGGGTGGCAGGCCCGCGAGGCGATCGCCCTCGACCTGGACCTGGCCGTGTTCGACCTGGACACGGCCCGGGCCTTCGGGACCGCCGCCCGGGCCCTCGATACGACGGCCTCGGTGCACGTGAAGGTCGACACCGGCATGCACCGGCTCGGCGTGGCGGCCGTCGCGGCCGCCGGGTTCGTGCGGGAGGCGCAGGAGATCGACGGCGTGGACGTGGTCGGGCTCTTCACGCACTTCGCCTGCGCCGACGACACCTCGGCCGCCGGGGTGGCCGCCTGCGACGCCCAGCTGGCCGCCTTCGCCCGGGTGCGGTCCGACCTCGACGCCACCGGTGACCGACCGCCGATCGTCCACGCCTCGAACAGCGCCGGACTGCTCGTGCGCACCGACGCCACCTTCGATCTGGTCCGGCCGGGGATCGCCGTCTACGGCCTGCCGCCGGGCCCTGACGTGCCGGTGCCCGACCTGCGGCCGGCGCTGTCGTGGACGTCGCAGGTGGCCCAGGTCCACGACCTGCCCGCCGGTGCCTCGGTGGGCTACGGGCACACCTGGACGGCGTCGCGGCCGAGCCGGGTGGCCACGGTCCCGGTGGGGTACGCCGACGGGCTGCGCCGGGCCCCGGCCACCTGGCGCCACGTGCTGGTGCGGGGCCGACCGGCCCCGCTGGCCGGGAGGGTGTCGATGGATCAGATCTCGGTCGACGTGACCGGTATCGACGGGGTGCGCCGGGGCGACGAGGTGGTCCTCATCGGGCGGCAGGGCGACGAGAGGCTGCCGGCCACCCTGGTGGCGGAGTGGTTGGGGACTTCACCGTACGAGGTGGTTTCGGAGATCCTGGCCCGGGTACCACGGGTTCACTGAAACGGGTAGTGCGGCGCCGGTGACACGGGCGCCCACTGCGTATACGGTTGCTACGACGCCCGGTGTCACCGGGTGGTGCGCTGCGGCAGGAGGTACGGCCATGCAGGTCATCGTGAATGCGGGACGAGCCGGGGCGGGCGTCCGATGACAGTCGACCACGGATCCCCCGTCACCGCGGGCTACGGCGGCACGTCGCTCCAGGACGTCACCGCCCACCTCCGGCGGGCCGCCGCCGACGGCATCGAGGAGCTGATCGGCGCCACCTCGGTGCTCCGCTCGGAACTCAACGTCCACGAGGACACCTGCCGGAAGGTGCTCGACGAGGTGCGGGTCGACCACGAGATCACCGGGGTGCTCCCCGAGGTCCGGGCCGACAGCTGGCGGGCCGCCGTCACCGATGCCATCCGGGGGTTCGAGGCGGCGCGTCACCGGGTGCGCCTCCTCCTCGTCGCCATCGAGATCGAGGAGGGCCGCTCCATCGGCGAAGTGGCGCGGAGCTGGGGCGTGTCCCGACAGCTGGCCTCCCGCTGGGTCCAGGAGAGCGCCACGCTGCGCGCCTGAGCCTCCACGCCGCGTGGCCCCGACCCGCTCGGAGGTTGCCGGCGGGTTGCAGTTCGGTCCGGACCGCCGCCGGCGCGGTCGCCGTCGGTAGGGTTGGGCGGACCGGGACGGGCCCGCGACCGGAGGGTCGACAGCGTGACGCGCAAGAAGAAGTTGATCTGGTGGGAGCTGGACGCCGGGCCCGCCGGCGCCGACGAGGCCCGCCGTCGGGGTGTGCGTGAAGGGTCGGGTCGACGCGCCCTCCCGGACGCCTATCTCGGTCCGGTGACGCTCGGGGACCCCGACCGGACCGCTGGACCGGCCGCCGTCGGGGCCCAGGGGGGCTGACCCCCCGATCGGGGCGTGTCCCGGTCGGGGCACCCCGGGACCCGTATCCTGTGGCCCATGTCCGAGCCCGTCCTCCCCTCCCCGCGACGCAGTCCCGTGGCCGGCACCGCCCTCGAGCCGCTGCTCGACCGGGTCCACATCGACTTCGTGCCTGCCGACCCCCAGCCGTCGTGGGTGCGGTGGGCCATCGCCTCGGTCGTGGCCGTCCTCGGCTCGCTGGCGGCCGATGCCGCACTCGTGGCCCTGGGTGAGGCGGTGTTCCCGGGCACCAAGCACTTCGTCCACTTCCAGTTCTCGGACTACGGCAAGCTCACCGTGGTCGGCGTGGTCGTGGCCTGCATCGGCTGGCCGGTGGTGACGCGGGTCTCGTCCCGTCCCCGCTGGGTGTTCCTGCGGGCGGCCGTGGCCGTGACCGTCGTGCTCCTGGTGCCCGACGTCTACATCTGGCACATCGGCGAGTCGCCCCACGGGGTGCTGGTGCTGATGCTCATGCACGTCGCCATCGCTGTGGTGACGTACAACGCGCTGGTCCGGATCGCTCCGGCCGGGACGCCCCGCGGCGGTGACTGACGCGGAGGGGACACCGGCGCCGCCGCAGGCGGGGGAGCACCCCGCCGCGGTCCACTGGCTGGCCGACTACGTCTACGGCACCATCGCCACCCTCGTGGCCATCGCCGGCCTGACCTTCGAGACGCACCCGGGCGAGTTGACGACGGCCGCCGTCGTGATCGTCGGTGCCGTCGCCATCTGGTTCGCACACACCCTCTCGCGCCTGGTGTCGATGCGGTACACCGGGCACCTGACCCTGGGGCCGGGGGACGTGTGGGGAGAGCTCCGTCACTCGTGGTCGATCGTGACCGCCGCGGTCCCGGCGACCCTCATCTTCATCCTTGCCGCGCTGGGGGTGTGGACGATCCACACCGGCTTCGTGCTGGCGGACGTCGTGGGGGTGGCGTCGTTGGCCGTCGTGGGCATCGGATCGGCCGGTGGACGGGACCGGCCCCTCGGCCGCCGGATCGCCTACGTGGTCGGGATCGTGCTGGTGGGGGTGGCCATCGTGCTGCTCGAAGCCGGGGTCCACCTCCTCTGAGGACGCGCCTGTCGCCACGCCGGGGACGGGTACGGTGGTCGGTGACGCAGTCCGGCGCCCTTCGGCGCCGGAGGGACGGAGGACGGCATGGACCTCGACGCGGCTGACCAGGCGATCCGATCCCGGCGACGTCCGGATGTCGGCGGAGCGGAGCCTGACGCGACCGACCCGGCGCCGCTGACCGAGGAGGAGCTGACCGGGCTGGCGCTGGCCGCCGAGCCCGGGCGGCCACCGGCCGACGACGCCGTACCCCTCGCCTCCTACCTCGGCGAGGGCCCCGGCCTGCTTCCGTCGTGGTACATGCCGTCGCCCATGTCCCGGGTCCGGCCGAGGTGGCGGACACCGGTGGTGCTGGTCATCGTGGCCGCGTTCGTGGCCATCGAGGCGTTCGGACTCTGCAGCACCTTCGGGCAGATCGTGCCGGTCTAGCCGCCTAGATCTCCCGTAGGGGCAGATTCAGCCACGCTGAACGGTTGGTCCACCACGCTGCGTAAAGGTTCAGTTGCAGGTTGGCCGACTCGCGTGCGGAGCGGCGGATGATGGGTGCACAATGGATTTCGAAGACAGACGGGTCACCCCGTACCGGCCCCGGGTCGATTCCGGAGGAGAGGGCACCATGAAGCACATGAGCTGGACGAAGCGGATCACCATCAGCAGCGGACTCGCCCTGGCCTCACTGGTCGCCGTCCCGGCGGCCGCCGGGGCCGCGGGTACCGGGTGCTATCTGGGCTGCACGCCGTCCACCGTGGCCAGTACCAGCGTCCCGCCCCCGAGTTCCACGACGCACGGGACCGATCCGGTCCACACGACGGCCCAGGTCAACGGATCGTCGTCGCTGCCCTTCACCGGGGCCGACGTGGGCGAGCTGGCCGTCATCGGGGCCGGCGCCGTGGCCGTGGGCGTGGTGCTCACCCGCCGCCGTCGCAACGCCGCCTGATCCAGGCCACCCCCTGACGGCCCGACCCCGGGCATCGGCGGGTCGCGCCCGACCGACGCCGCCGGCGCCCGGTCCGCCCGGGTGTCAGTAGCTGGCCGGCAGCAGGGGGGCCAGGGCGCCGAAGAAGACGAACACGACGCAGAGCCACAGCACCGTCCCGATGCCCACCACCAGGGCGCGGCGTCGGCCCGTCGTGCGGAGCGCCAGCACCCACACGGCCGTGACGATGGCGGCCACGGCCACACCCCACAGGATGGCGACCCACCAGTTCCCGCTGACCGGCGCCGGATCCGGGTGGGCGGTGGCCGCCGGGGTGGCGGTGTGGGCGGATGATCCCGAGAGCACGTCCGAGGTCAGCCGGGCCTGCACCACCAGCCGTTGGGTGGCGCTGTAGCGGGGGTTGCAGGTGGTCAGGGTGAGCGTCGGCAGCACGGTCGCGTCGGTCACCGACACGTCTGTCGGGGCCACCGCCTGACTGGAGAACACGCGGTACACGAAGTAGCCCTGCACCGTCAGTACGTCGATGTCGTCGCCGGGTACCAGCTCGTTGAGGTTGTAGAAGGGGTGGAGGTACGTGGTGCGGTGGCCGGCGATGGCCACGTTGCCCGACTCACCCGGCAACGGGGTGCCCGGATAGTGCCCGGGCCCCGACCGCAGCTGGTCGGCGCCCGTCCCCTCGATCACCATCATCTGCAGGGCGATCTTCGGGATGGAGATGATGCCGACCGGGTTCCCCGATCGACGGCGCGGCGATGACCGGGGCCAGGGTGGGTGGCCCGGACGGCACGGACCCGGTGTGCGGTCCCACCGAGGTGTGGCTCCGGCGCTGGGCCGCGGCGAACTCCTGGCGCAACTCCGACTGGGCCCGGGCGGTGATCAGGCCGGTACCCCAGAGGAGGTACGGGATGAAGAGCAGCACCAGCACGCCGGCCACGAGGATGACGCGCCCGACGGTGACACGGATGGTCGAGAACGACACGCCGAGATGCTACCGGCCCCGCGGCCGCGCTCCAGGTCGGTCACCCGGCTGCACCCCTGGGTGACGGACCGCTCCGGTACGATCGCCCCGGTCCGTCCATTGCGCCCGCGGATCCCGGGGAGTCCCCCGGTTCCCGCCTGCGCCAGGAGCATCGAGTGAAACGGTGAGCGAATCCACAGGGGGCCGGCGCACCCGCAGGATCGTCGTCGTCGGTGTGGTCGTCATCGTGATCGCCTGGGCCGCCGTGGTCGCCGTCGGCGTCTGGTCCGCCTACCGTCACGACCAGCGCGGCCTGGCCGCCCTGGAGACGGTACGCGACACCACGGACCCGGCCGCCCTCACCGCCGGTCCCACCGAGGTGACCCTGCACGGCGCGTCCGCCGAGTTCGCCGCCGCCCACGGCGACCTCAGCGGGCCGTGGATGGCTCCGGCCACCTGGCTGCCGGTGCTCGGACGCCAACTCCGGTCGGTGCGGTCGCTGAGCCTGGCCGCCCAGCAGGTGTCGACGGTCGGCGCCACCTTCCTCGGTCAGGTCCACGACGTCCTGGACGCACCTCACGGCGCCGGGCCCGAACGGGTGGAGTCGCTCCGGCGGTTGTCAGCCCTGTCGTCGTCGGCGGCGCGACAGCTCGACGGCATCGACACCGGCCCCGGCGATGCCCTGGTCGCCCCCCTCGCCCGTAAGCACGACGAGTTCGTCTCCCAACTCGACGACACCCGCCGCCGCCTGGCCACGGCGGCCACGGTGTCGTCGGTGGTGGCCACCATCCTGCAGGGCCCCCAGACCTACCTGGTCCTGGCCGCCAACAACGCCGAGATGCGGGCCGGCTCGGGCGCCTTCCTCGAAGTGGGTACCGCCACGTCCTCCGACGGCACCGTGCACCTGAACGACCTCGGCCCGTCGGGGGCGCTCGGGCTCCAGCCGGGCCAGGTCGTCGTGACCGGGGAGCTCGAGCGGAACTGGGGGTGGCTGGAACCCGGCGTCGACTGGCGCACCCTCGGGCTCACCCCGCGGTTCCCCGTCACGGCCGAGCTGGCGTCCCGCATGTGGGAGGCCCGCACCGGCCAGACGGTCGACGGGGTGCTGGCGATCGACGTCGCCGGCCTCCGCCAGATCATGACGGTCACCGGTCCGGTCCAGGCCGACGGGACGACCGTCGACGCCTCCAACGTCGAGCAGTACCTGCTCCACGACCAGTACGACGGGTTGACCGACGACGCCACCGCCGACGCCGGCCGCGAGGACGCCCTCGGAGCGATCGCCGACGACGTCCTGCGCCAGCTCCAGGGCCAGTCGGCCGATCTGCGCGCCCTGGCGACGGCGGTGTCCGGCGCGGTGGCCGGCCGTCACCTGCTGGTGTGGTCCACCGACCCGGTGACGGAGGCCGCCTGGACGGCGAGCGGCGTGGCGGGCGACCTCCAGCGGTCGTCGCTGGCGGTCAACATCGTGAACCACGGTGGCAACAAGCTCGACCAGTACCTGGACGTCGCCGTGCACGTCGCCGTCCGTCCCGAAGGGTCGGACTCGTCGGTCACGCTCACCACCACCGTGGCCAACCGCACCCCGGACGGGCAGTCCCAGTTCATCGCCGGCCCCTACCCCGGCCTGCCGATCGCCTACGGCGACTACGAGGGCGTGGTCGCCGACAACCTGCCGGGCGGGGCCAGGCGGGTCTCCATGACGGGAACGGACCCGCTGTCGGCGCTCGGACCCGACGGGCCGACCGTCGTCGTGGCCGCGCCGCTGACGGTCCGCTGGGGGGCCACCGCCACCGTGGTGGTCCGGTTCCTGCTGCCCGGCACCCACGGATCGATGACGGTGATCCCGTCGGCCCGCATCCCCGAGGAGCAGTGGTCGGCCGGGGCGCTGCACTTCACCGACGGCCGGGCGGTCGCCATCTCCTGGTGAGGGGCGGGTCCCGGCGGCTAGGGGTTCCAGACGCCGGTCGCCACCGCGCCGGCCGGCACGTCGCGGGTCACCACCGCGTTGGCCCCGATCCACGCGCCGTCGCCGATGTGCACCGGGCCGAGGACCTTGGCCCCGGCTCCGATCCGCACGTCGTCGCCGATGCGCGGCTGGCCGGGCCGGGTGCCGGTGTGGCCCAGCGTCACGCCCTGGTAGATCACCAGGTTGTCGCCGGCCACCACTTCGTGCCCGACCACGATGCCGGTGGTGTGACTGATGTTGAGTCCCGGACCGAAGTGGGCGGCCGGATGGATCTCCGCCCCACAGGCGCGGATGCTCCAGGCCTGGAGGAAGAGGGCCACCGGGCGCAGGCCACGGCTCCAGCACCACGAGCCGGCCCGGTAGCGGACCACGGCCCCGATGCGGGGGTAGAGCGGGAGTCGGGCGATCGCTCCCAGCAGCACGCGGGCCGGTGGGTCGTCCCAGGTCGCGGTCATGTGTCGGAGATCGTCGACCAGAGGGCCCATCGCATGGAGTCTTCCACACCGCGATCGCACCCTGACCGGGTCGGTCGCCGGTAGGGTACGGCGATGCCTCCGGACGAGCGCGGCGCGGACTCGGGGCCGCCGGACTTCGGCACCGCCTACCGGGTGCGGGCGGCCCTGCGACGTCGCCTGGGCCTGGCCCTCGTGCGGCTCCGTCATCCGCGGGTCACCTTCGGACCACTGTGTGACGTGCGGTCGGGAGCCCGGTTCACGGTGGCCCGTGGGTCCCACGTGCGCTTCGGCCACGGCTGCGTCCTGGACCACGGGTTCACGCTCGAGGCGTCGGGCGCGATCGAGGTGGGGGACCGCACGGTGTTCGGCCACCACTGCACCGTCGCCGCGGACCGGCGAGTGTCGATCGGCCGCGGCTGTCTGATCGGCGAGCTGGTGTCGATCCGCGACCACGACCACGCCTTCGACCGCGACGACGTGGACATCCTCGACCAGGGTCGGGCCACCGCCCCCGTGGTGATCGGGGACGATGTCTGGATCGGGGCCAAGGCCACCATCACCCGGGGGGTCACCATCGGGTCGGGGACGGTGGTCGGCGCCCACGCGGTGGTGACCCACGACCTGCCCGCCGGTTGCGTGGCGGTCGGTGTGCCCGCCCGGGTGGTGCGCGGTCGCGCCGGGGCCCCGACGCCGGACGGGGGCTGAGCCACCCGCCCGATCCGACCGGGCGCCGGTGGCGGTCCGTTAGGAGATGGCGATCGCCGGATGGGTCAGGTGCCGGTTGCCGGCGGACCCGTAGTAGTGGGCGTCGCCGAAGGCGAAGATGCCACCGTCCCGGCACACGAGCCAGTAGCCCGCCCCGGTCGGGCTGCTCTGGATGCCGGTGACCGGGGCGTTGAGGGCCTTGCCGCCCGTCGATCCGTAGAAGCCGGCGTCCCCGAAGGCGAAGATCCCGCCGTCCGAGGCGGCCAGCCAGTAACCGTTGCCGTCCGGGGTGGAACTCACACCGACGATGGGCTTGTTGAGCGTCATGGCCCCGGTCGATCCGTGGAAAGCGGCGTCCCCGAAGGCGAAGACCCCGCCGTCCGAGGCGACGAGCCAGTAGCCGTGCCCGTCGGGGGTGGCGCTCATGCCCACGATGGGTTTGTTGAGTCTCAGTGCCCCGGTCGATCCGTAGAAGCCGGCGTCCCCGAAGGCGAAGATCCCACCGTCGGAGGCGACCAGCCAGTAGCCGCCACCGTCCGGGGTGGCGGCCATGCCCACGATGGGATTGTTGAGCGTCCACCCACCGGTGGAACCGTAGAACCCGGCGTCACCGAAGGTGAAGATGCCGCCGTCGGACGCCACCATCCAGTAGCCCTCGTCGTCGGGCGTCGACACCATGCCGACGATCGGCCTGTTGAGGGTCATGTCGGCCGTCGACCCGAGGGCGGTGGCGGCGCCGAAGGTGAGGATGCCTCCGTTGTTGGTCGTCAGCCAGTAGCCCTTGAGCCGGTTGGTGTTGCCCCAGCCGCCGTGGTTGCCGTTGACCGGGTTGCCGTTCGGGGGGGTCGTGGTGGTCGTGGTGGTCGACGGCTCCGTGGTGGTGGTGGTCGGAGGCTCGGTCGTCGTGGTCGTGGTGGTCGGTGGCGGCTCCGTGGTGGTCGTGGTGGTCGTCGGAGGCTCGGTCGTCGTGGTCGTGGTCGTCGTGGTCGTGGTGGTCGTCGGAGGCTCGGTCGTCGTGGTCGTGGTGGTCGGTGGCGGATCGGTGGTGGTGGTGGTCGTGGTCGGGGGGACGGTGGTCGTGGTGGTCGGGGGGACCGTGGACGTCGTCGTGGTGGGCGGGACCGTCGTGGTGGTCGGTGGCGGAGCGGTGGTGGTCGTGGTCCCGCTCCCCGTGCCACCGGTCGTGCTGCCCCCGAGCAGGGCGGGTAGCGACGAACCGTCCACCACCGTCGGACCACCGGTGCCGGAGTAGGCCTCGATGCTGTGCAGGAAGGCGGGCGCCACCTGGGTGGGCGACCACCACGGCGGGATGCCGCCGCCGTAGTAGCCACCGAAGTCGACCTCGCTCACCGAGATGCGGACGCCGTTGGCCGCCACGGGCGAGAAGGCGAATTGCAGGGTGTGGTAGCGGTACTGATCGGTCTCGGTGGCCACCGGCACCCAGCCGCTGCCCGGTTCGTTCACCGACAAGGTGTACGCCCGGACCGAGGTGGCCGTCGAGCCGTCGGACTGGGTGTCGACGACGATCCGGTCGATGCTGGTGGTGTGGGCGAACGTGTCCGTCAGGCTCGGGGTCGAGTCACCGCTCGCCGACGACCAGCCCAGGCCGTACCCCACCGGGTCGCCGGCGATGGCGGACGAGGCGGTGCCGCTCGATGCCGAGGCGCTGGCCCCCGCGGCGGAGGATGCCACGTCGGTGCCGTAGGTCTCGGTGGGACCGATCCTGAGGGTGTCGCCGACCGGGTACGTGAGGTACGAGACCTGGTCGGTCAACGGGAGGCTGTAGTTGGTCCCCGACGCGGCCTGGACCGTGGTCGCCGCCCCGTACTCCGATGTGACGGTGATCGGGTCGGTGGAGTCGGAGGGGGAGGTCAGGGTGACGGTGGCGGTCACCGGGAGCCCGTCGCTCCACACCGCCGCCAGGTCGGTGGCGCCTCCTGACGCCGCCCCGAAGTCGGCCTGGTAGGTGTGCGGGATGCCCGTCGACGGCATCGACACGTACGGCCGCCCCGCCAGCGTCCCGGTAGTCGTCATGGTGGCCAGCGCGGCGGGCTTCACGTAGTCGTCGGAATTGCAGGTCTGGATGAGCGAGAAACTCACGCCGTCGTTGCCCCAGGCCCCCTCGTCGTAGAAGTAGTTCTCGACGGGTACCCCGAGGACCTTCTGCCAGATGAGCGACCGGGCCATGTCGTTCGCCTGACCGAGGAAGTTGTAGTCGCTGTCGCTCCAGAATCCCACCTCGGTGAACCACAACGGCTTGCCACCGAGCAACGCCTGCAACTGCTCGACCTGCGCCGGCATCCCGTCCTCCTCGTAGGAGTCGTTGGAGCCGGTGTAGGGATGGATGGCGGCCGCGTCCATCCACGCCAGTCCGCCGGCTGTGATGAGCTGCTTCCACCACCACGGCACCGGCTCGAGTGTCGAGCCGCCCAGCACGATGGACGTGGTTCCCGGTTCGACCGACTTCACCGCGTTGTAGAAGGGCTCGAGCACCTGGGTGGCGTAGGTCGCCCCGTTGCCCCATCCGGTGTTGTTCGACTCGTTCCAGGGTTCCCACACGGTGACGGGGGCACAGGCACCGCAACCGGCGGGCACCGTGGCGTAGTGCGCTACCAGGGCGGCGATGTCGCCACCCCACAGACCGCTCGACACCAGGGCCGGGGACGAGCGCGTCCCCGCCCCCGCTGACCTGGAGCCAATACTCGATGTGGTCCTCGTCCGCCTCGTAGGCCGCCTTGTAGGGATCGGTGGAGGCCGAGGCGAACGTCATGGCCGTCGGCCCGCAGGTGGCCGCCGTCGGCGCCGAGGCGTTGCAGTTCGGCAGCAACGAGCTCCAGTCGACGAGATGATCGGTGCGGAAGCCGTCGAGCCCGAGCTGGGCGTTGAGCGCCACGCCCCGGGGATCCGACGGGCCGCCGGAGCCGATCCCCGCCGGCAGGGTGGCGAAGTCGAGGTCATCGCCCGTCGCTCCCACGGAGTACGGCATGCACGTCGTCCCGAGCGTGGTGGGGGGCGACGTGGCCGTGTCGAGCAGGGTCGCCTGGACTTCGTAGGGTCCCGGCAGGGTGTCGTCCGACGGGATGGTCAGGGGGATGGAGGCGAGCCCGGTGGCGGTGGTCGGGAGGTCGAGCACGGTGGGGACCGGTACCGTCTCGGAGTCGAGGAAGTCCGGGTTCTCGATCGCGTAGGACAGCTGGAGGGACGAGGCCACCGATGTCCACCAGGGGTCGAACGTCGCGTCCACGGTCGGTGTGGTGCCCGGGGCGAAGTAGTTGGCGGTGGCCGGGGTCGTGATGCCCGCCCCCCACCCGAGGCTGTCGGACGGGGCCTGGGGGGCGGCGAGGTAGGCGGTCACCGAGGCGAGCGAGAAGGTGGAGATGGCGTCTCCACCGTCGTCGAAGGGTTGGCCGCTCTGGAAGTAGAAGGTGCCGTTCTCGAGGGCGAAGCCCCACCCGCCGAAGGAGAGGCCGTTGTTCAAGGTCGTGGATCCCTGGAGGAATCCGGCGGGCGATGTCGCCTCCATGGTGTGCAGTGGATCGGCGGTGTAGATGGTGCCGCCGGGACCCTGGACCGCCTGGGCGGGATAGTAGAACTGGCTGCCCGAGCCGGTGCGCTCGTTGTTGCCCTCGATGTTGGGTGCCCCGAAGGTCGACAGGACCTGGCCGGCCGGACTCACCGTCTCGACGTAGCCGTTGCCGGACACCAGCAGGTCGCCGCCGGCCTCCTGGGTCACGTAGTCACCGACCGGGTCGACGATCGGGAAGGTCCCCGACGTGGCCCCCGTCGAGGGGTTGAGGACCAGGCTCGACGAGTCCTGCACGAGGCTGGTGACCAGCTCGAAGTTCGCGCCGCTGCCCACGGCGAAGAGTCCGGTGGGATTGCCCTTCTGGGGGTCGACCGACCACAACAGGGCCCCGGTCGGGGAGAACTTGTCGACGGCGGTGCCGTAGTAGGAGGAGAGGTAGATGTTGCCCGAGGAGTCCACGACCGGCTGGGACACCTCGTCACCGGTGCCGAAGATGGACGGCAACGGAAAGCTGGCGACCTGGGTGCCGGCCAGCGTGTACGTGATCAGGTGGGATCCCGTGTCGACGTAGAGGTCCGTCGACGTCGCCGAGAACCCGGCGACGCCACCGCTCGGGGTCACCAGGGTGGACACGGGCTTCGAGGGCAGGCTCGTCGTCGCCGGGCCGAGCACCGAGGCCGGGACGGTGGTGGTGCACATCGGGCTGACCTCGGCGGCCGTCGGGGCGGCCACACTGCCGGTGATCTGAGGGGGCGTGGCCGAGGCGTGGGCCGTGCCGAGGAGCGTGGCCCCGGCGACGATGGTGGTCACCAGGGCCGCGGTGGCGAGCGTCCGACGTCGGACACCGCCCGGCAGTCCTGCATCGGTCCCTGCCCGGTCCATAACCCCCAGATCGGCTCAACCCCCGGTAACTTAAGAAGAATCTCACTTAATCAGGTCATTTGAACACTCTCCGTGGGAAACAGGCGTCCACTGGGTCGAGGGCCCCGCGGGAGGACCCTCGCTGGTACGCTCCGGCCCGTGGCGACACCTGGCTCGGGAGGGCCCCGTCCCGGGCTGCGGGTGCTCCGGATCTCGCACTCGTCGGTGGTCACGGCCTGGCGTCAGCGTGAGCGCCTGCTGCGTCGGGACGGCGTCGACCTGACGCTGGTCACGGCGACCCGCTGGGACGAGGGTGGCGCCCTGGTGGACTTCACCCCGGACGGCGACGAGTTCGCCGTCGGGGTCCGCACCCTCGGTCACCACCCCAACCTGTTCCTCTTCGACCCCCGTCCGCTGTGGCGGCTCCTGGGCGACGGCCACTGGGACCTGATCGACATGCACGAGGAACCGTTCGGGCTGGCCGTCGCCGAAGTGCTCGTCCTGCGGGCCCTGCGGGCCCGCCGGACGCCGTACCTGGTGGCCTCGGCCCAGAACCTCGAAAAGCGCTACCCACCGCCGTTCCGTTGGTTCGAGCGGTGGTCGCTGCGGGGCGCCGCCGGTGCCTACACCTGCAACACCCAGGCCGGGGAGATCCTGCGTCGACGCGGCATGGCCGGCGAGCTCGAACTGCTGCCCCTCGGCGTCGACACCTCCCGGTTCCGTCCGGTGGACCGGCCACCGCCGGTCGACCGTCTGCGGGTCGGCTACGTCGGACGGCTCATCCCGGTGAAGGGGGTGGACGTCCTCCTCCGGGCCGTGGCCGGGGACGGGCGGTTCGATCTCGACCTCTACGGCGACGGTGCCGACCGTGGCGCCCTGGAGGCGTTGGCCGCCGAGCTCGGCCTGACCGGCCGGGTCACGTTCCACGGTCATGTGGACGAGTCCACCCTCACCCGCATCGTCCCGCGGTTCGATGTGCTGGCCGTGCCGTCGGTGCCCGTCCCGAACGTGCTCGAGCAGTTCGGCCGCGTCGTGGTCGAGGGTCAGGCCGCCGGGGTTCCCGTCGTGGCCAGCGACTGTGGCGCCCTGCCCGATGTGGCGGGCCGGGCCGGGGTGCTGGTGCCACCGGGTGACCCGGTGGCCCTGGGTGCGGCCCTGGCCCGGTTCCTCGACGAACCGGGGCTCTGGCAGCGGCTGCGCGGCGACGGGCTGGCCGAGGTCGGGCGCTACTCGTGGTCGAGCGTGGCGGCGCTCCAGGCGGCGCTCTACGAGCGGGTGGCGGCCCGGGCCTGACCGGAGGCCCGTCGGCGTCGGTGGTCGGCCACCACCGACGCGTACAGCGCTTCCAGGCGGTCGAGATGGAGCGCCAGCGAGTAGCGCTCCTGCTGGCGTGCCCGCAGGGCCTGTCCCATGGAGTGGCGGAGGACGGGATCCCCGGCCAGCCGCCGCAGCGCCGCCGCCGCCGTGTCGGCATCGCCGGGAGGGAAGAGCAGGCCGACGTCGGCCACCGTCTCCCGGTGGGCCCCACCGGCGGCCGCCACCACGGGGAGACCATGGGACATGGCCTCGGCCACCGACAGCCCGAAGGGCTCGGCGGGTGCGGGAGCCAGGAACACCGACGCTCGCGCCAGGAGGCCGTCGGTGTCGGCCACCTGGCCGGCGAACTCCACCGAGTCGGCACAGCCCAGCTGGTCGACGAGGCGCTCGAGGTCGGGAAGCAGGATGCCGGTCCCGGCCACCACCAGCCGCCACCCGTCGCCGGCCAGCCCGCTCGCGGCCCAGGCCCGTAGGCCGACGTCGGCCGCCTTCTCCTCGTCGAGTCGTTGCAGCATCACCACCACCGCCGCCTCCAGGGGGGCCTGGGGTCGATCGGCCACCGCGTTGGGGATCAGGGTGGTGGGGCCCGACACGCTGCGGGCCACGAACTCGCTGATGGCGATCTCGGCCACGATGGGTTGGGACGTGATCCGGGCGAGCGCGCGGTTGAGGGGCGTGGAGCCCCGTTCGGCCGCGAAGTGCCGGGTGGCCACGATGGGTGCCCGGTCGACGAGGTGGGCGGCGAACGCGGCCCCCTCGGCCGCCGTCATGTGGGCGTGGACCAGGTCGGCCCCGCGGGAGCCGAGCAGGGCCAGCGCTCCCGTGGTGACGGAGTCCGCCGGATGATGGAGGACCGCCGGGTCGAGCTCGGCGGTCATGCGTCCGGGGTCGCCGCCGACCACCTCGATGCGGTGGCCGCGGGCGGTCAGGCCGTTGGCCACCTGGCACACGTACCGCTCCACCCCGGCGAAGGCGTGCGTGACCACCACCTGGACCACGTGCAGTCCGTCCTGGCCGAGGGCGGCCTCCGCCCGCAACGGTCCGGACCCGAACAGGCGCAACCTCGTCCGGGCCGCCCGACCCCGATCACCCGACAGCACCAGGGCCCGGGCTGCGGCCCCGGTCACCGAGGCGGTCCGGTACGACCACCAGCCGGCGGTCCCGTGGTGCTTGCGCAGGTAACGCTCGTGGGAGGCCTGGAAGTGGGTCTCACGCCGCACGGGGTCCCCGCCGGTGCCGGCTCCGACGTGGGTGGCCGTCACCGACGGGCACAGGGCGACCCGCCACCCCCGGTCCGTGGCCCGCCGCTGCCAGTCGCTCTCCTCGGCGTAGAGGAAGAACCGGTCGTCGAAGGGCCCGACGTCGTCGAGGGCGGCGGACGCCACCAGCAGCACCGAACCGATCAGGAAATCGGGGCGGTCCCGGAGCCGACCGAGGCCGACCGCCTCGAGCCAGGCACCCGCCGGCGTGGGGAACGGCCACACCACGCGGTCCGGGGCGGCGCCGTCGGCACCGGACTGGGCCGGGGCCACCGCGGCCAGGCGGAGGTCGCGACGCAGGGCGGCGTGGAGATCCCGCACGGCGTCCGGGGCGATCGTGGCATCGGGGTTCAACAGCAGCACGTCGCGACCGTCCCGCACGGCGAAGCCGCGGTTTACACCCCCGGCGAAGCCGAGGTTCCGACCGGGATCGAGGTACGAACACCCGCGGGCGCGGGCCACGTCCTCCACCGACGGGTCCGAGGAGTTGTCGACCACCAGGACGTCGAACTCGCCGCCGAGCGTCTCCAGGCACCGGTCGAGGAGGTCGGGGGCGTGGAACGCCACCACGACGACGAGCGGATCGTCCCCGACCGACGGCAGCCCGTCCGGCGCCGTCGAACCGGGGCTCATCGTTTCGTGTAGGTGTACGCCTGGTAGCCGTCCGACGAGGAACGCCGCACGTGGTTCATGACCAGTCCGATCACCCGGCACCCCGTGACCTCGAGGCGATGGGCGGTCCGCTCGAGGTCGGACCGGTCCGTCCGGCCCTCCGACGCCACGATGACGGCCCCCTGGGTGAGGCTGCCGAGGATGGCCGTGTCGGGCGCCGACAGCACCGGAGGCGTGTCGAGGATCACGACATCGGCGAGCACGTGGAGCTGGTCGAGCACCGGCTGCATGCCAGGGCTGTCGAACAGCTCGCTCGGGTTGTCCAGGTGCACGCCGACGGGCAGGAGCTGGAGTCCGTCGATGCCCGTCTCGAGCAGGTGGGCGCTGACGGCCGTGTCGTCGAGGCTGGGCCTCGGGCCCCGACGACTCCGGCGGGGAGCCATGCCACGGGTGGGATCCTGGTCGCCAGGACCGTCGGTGTGGTCGTCGGTCGGCTCGGTCTGCTTCCAGTTCGCCTTGATCAGGTCGGAGAGGCCGGGGCGGTCGGCCACGTCCAGTCCGAACACCTCTTCGAGGCGCGGCCGGCGGAAGTCGGCCGAGACGACGATCACCCGCGCCCCCGTGAGCGCCCACGACGCGGCCAGGTTGGCCGTCACGAACGTCTTGCCGTCACCGGGGGCGGGACTGGTGACGACGAGGGCGGGGCTCTGCTGGTCGACGAGCAGTACCCGCAGACTCGTGCGGAGGTCGCGCACCGCCTCGGACAGCGAGGACTGGGGCGCCTGGACGAGGGCGATCGAGACCGTGCCCTTCTTCACGTCGGCATCCTCGGGCAGCTCGCCGAGCAGCGGTCCGTCGATCACCGACTCGATGTCGGGATCGAGGCGCAGACTGTCATCGAACTGCTCCCGGACGAAGGCGATGCCGCAGCCGACGAGGAGCCCGGCCAGCAGGCCGATGGCCAGCAGCTTGGACCGGCTGAGTCCGGTGGGTCCACCGGGCTGCGCCTTCACCTGGACCTGGGCGTAGGGCATGCCGACCTGGACGTTGGACATGTCGGTCTGGAGCGAGGCATAGGACTGTTCCAACGCCTGGATCTGGGTCTGCAGCAGCGCGTCGGACGAACCGGACGACCCCTCCTGAGCCTGGAGTGCGGAGATCTTGGTGCTGAGGCCCGCCAGCGCAACGGTGTATTTGTTGACCTGGTCCTGGGCGAGTGTCTGGAGCTGGTCCACGAAGGCGTTGGAGTAGGCGGTGGCCACGGCCTGGGCCTCTTCGGGGGTCGACCCGCTCCCCGTCACCGTGAGGGCGCCGGTGGTGGGATCCACCGTGCCGCTCACCTGGCCGGCCAGACCCGCGGGGTCCGGATCATGGAGTGCCGCCGCCGCCGAGTCCTGCACCGCCGTGCTCGACAGCTCCTGGACCGGGTCGGGGAGCGTGAAGCTCGACGACGAGGTCGAACCACCACCGCTGCTGCCCGAGCCGTTGATCTGGACGAGTGCGCTCGACTGGTAGGTGGGCGTGACGATCTTGGAGTAGGCGAGCGCCGCCGCGACGCAGACGACCACGCTGACGATGATCGTCAGTTTTCGGTTCCACAGCGTCTTGAGCATCTGCTGGAAAGTCACCGGACACTCTCTTTCGGCGGGCTCGGGCAGGAACCAGGATACGAGGGCACGCGTCCCAGGAGTACGAGGGTCCCGTCGTCGGGGCGGGACAGGGTCATGACGTCTCTCCGGCCCGACGCACCCGGTCCATCACATCGGCCATGGCGGCCGCCCGCTGGCGCCAGGTGGGCACATCGGATGCCGGTGTCTCGAGGTCGCCCGACCCCGCGTCGAGCGCGTCGCCCACGGCGGCCACGAAGTGGTCGCGGTCGGCCACGACCACCGGCGGACCGAGGTCTCGGAAGCCGGCCACGGGGGTGGACACCGTCGGACGGCCGGCGGCCAGGCACTCGTAGGCCTTGATGGGATCGAGGCTCTCGGTGAACGGGTTGACCTGGTGGGGGATCACGACGACGTCGGCGTGCTGGAGGAAGGCGGGCACCCGGTCATAGGCGACCGCCCCGAGGAGATGCACGGAGGGTTCGGCGGCGAGTGTGGCGTGCGACGCGGTGCCGAGGCTGTCGGGACCTACGACGGCCACCTGGAGCTCAGGGCGCGAGCAGGCCACCTCGAGGAGGAGCGGCACGTCCACGCGCTCCTCGTGGAGGGTGCCGACGTAGACGGCCACCGGCGACGACGGCAGCTCGGGCGGTCGGTCCTGGGGTGTCCGGAAGAGGTCCACGTCGACGCCGTTCGGGATGAGGTCGACATCTCGGTGTCCGCCGCGGGTCCGGGCGAGGTCGGGGGAGCACACCACCACCGCCCCGCTGCGCTCGAGAAGGAGGGCGTCGTCGGCCCGCAGTCGGGCCTCCTGGCGAGGTGCCATCGGCGCCAGCAGCCAGTCGTCGGTGATGTCGTAGACGGTGGGCCACCCGGTACCGAGGGCGTAGTTCGCGTAGTGCGCGTCGTTGACCCAGACGAGGGGGTCGACCAGGCTGAGTTCGGTCACGGCGCGGTCGACCTGCCGGCCCAACGAGCGGTCGGCCCACGGACCCGCGACCCGCGGCAGCCATTTGCGGGGGCGCAGGACATGGATGCGGGGGTGCACCTGTTGGATCGGGGTGACGGACAGGGCGTCACGGTGTCCGTGCCGCAGTGCGTGGGGGATGTCGACGGCCGGCGCCACGTAGAGCACCTGGAGACCGGGGTCACGATCCACGAGTTCGTCGACCAGGATGCGGATCCGGCGCCGGACCGTGCCCCAGGACTCGAGCGAGCACACGACGAGGGACGACGAGCGGGAGGTCCCGTCACCCACCGTCGGGGTCCCGTGCGTTGTGTCGACTGCGCTGGGCACGCGTGGCCGTCCTTGTCCCGGGGCCGCCCCGCAGGGGGATCGGCCGGCTGTCCCGGCGGGGGCGCCGGACCACTCGTAGCGTCGTCAGAAACACGTGTGACCTTGAGATGTCACCGTGTCGTGCCGATGGAGGTGCGGGACGCCCGTGTCGTGGGCCCGGCCGGCCGAGCGGTGGCCACTACCATGCATCGGGCGTCCTCCGAGTCCGCACCCGCCCCCGCCGAGGCCCATGACCGATCGACCGTCGCCCCGATGAGTTCCGTCCCCCCGCCGGAGGCGACGCGCCCGGGGACGGCCGTCCCGACCCGCCCGCGGGCGTCCCCCGCCCGTAGGGTGCGGGGTCGCGGGGTCGCACCGGCACTCGCCTGGTTGGTCGTCGCCGCGCTGGCGGCCGCGGCCGGCGTGGCGGTGGCCCTCGATACCGTGGCCGGGCTGGCCGTAGCCGTCGTGGTCCTGGCGTTCGGGATCTTCGTGGCCGACCCCATCCTGGTGGCCGTCATCGTCCTGCCCGGCTCCATCCTGATCCAGCGGGTGGGCGGCGCGAGCACCAACCTGAGCGTGGCCGACCTGCTGGTGTTCGTGGCCGCCTTCGTCTGCCTCTTCCACGTCGACTGGTCGAAGGCGCGCCATCTGAAGAAGTTCATGCGGGGGATCGTGTGGTACCAGGCCGTCCTCCTCCTCGTGGTCGTGGTCCATCCCTACCGCGGTGATGTCATCGAGTGGTTCCACCGCTTCTCCTACCTGGCCGGGAGCACGCTCGTGGGCTGGGTCGTCGCCTATCACGGTCGGGCCCGTCAGGCCTTCCGAATCTACCTGTGGGGAGCGGCCGTCCTCGCACTGCTCGCCATCGAGCACTCGATCACCCTGCACTTCCTCCCGGCCCAGTGGGGCGTCTACCAGAAGAACTCGGTCGGTGCCGTCATGTGGGTCGCCGCCGTGGTCGCCCAGCTGAATCCGCCGTGGGTGGCCATCAACAAGGTCGAGGCCCGGATCATCGAGGTGCTCTGCCTGCTCGGCCTCGTCGCCTCCCAGTCCCGCCAGGCCGGCATCCTGCTGGTCATCGCCCTCGGGACCGCCTTCTTGATCAACTCCCACGTCCAGGGGCGCATCAAGGCGATCATCTTCGTGGTCGTGCCCGCCGTGGCGCTCGTGTACTACAGCACGACCGCCATGATCGCGGACAACCCCGAATACAACTCGGTGGCGATCCGCTTCGGCCAGATCGGCGCCGCCATCCACGTCTGGCACGAGAGCCCGATCTTCGGGCTGGGGATGCGGTTCTACAACCTCCCCCAGTTCATCGCCGTCACGCCGCCCCCGAATTCGCTCGTCGACAACCTCGCCTCGACCGGGGTGGTCGGGTCACTGGCCTTCTTCTTCCTCGTCATCGTGACCATGCGGACCATGAACGGACTGCCGCGGATCTACGGCACCCTCGGTCTGGTCATCCTGCTCGGCCACTACGTCGACGGCCTCTTCGACACGTTCTGGATCGGCGGACTCACCATCCCGCCGATGCTGATCGCCGGGATCTCGATCGGCATGTCCGACGCCGACCCCGACCAGGAGCGCGTGCCCGACCTGCTGGCCGAACAGGAGCGGACCCGACGCCTGCGCCACCGGGCCCGGTTCGGGTCCCGGCGCATCCCCGCCCGGGCCGGCTGACCTCCACCCGACGGCCCGGGGCCAGGAGGGGTGCCGTGCACCCCTGGGGGCCGCTCTCCACGGCGCCCGCGGTACCGCCGGTGTCTACAGGTCGTTCCGGGACCTGCCGATGGTCAATCGATGAAAGGCCAGGAGACCGATCCGTCGTCCGGGGTGCTGGGACTCCTCACCCGGGGACAGGAGGACCGCCGGACGGCCGCGTCCGCGGCCGACGGACCCACGGCCGTCGACCTGCTCTCCCGACCGCTCCACCCGGCCGGTGTCATCAACCTCGGCCGTGTCGCCCCCCGGGTCGGGGCCCCCCGACCGGTTCCCGAATTGCCCTGCGACCCGCCGCCCACCGTGGTCGTCCCCTCGGGCGACGTCGACATCGTGCTCGACCCGCAGTGGCTGGCCGACCTGGACGACCCGACCCTGGTCATCTCGGCGGGCTACGTGGGACCCGACCGCCGGCGGGCCTCGCGGGACGAATCCGAGCACCCGTCGGGCGGCCACCCCGGGGGCCGCCTCGTCCGGCGCGGTGTCCTGGTCGTGCTGATGACCGCCCTGGCCGTGGTCTCCCTCGTCCTGATGGCCTCGCAGTCGTCGCCGCCCGCCCCCCACGCCCCGACCCGGGCCACGGCGGTGACGGGCGCCCCGGGAACCGGTGGCCAGCGATCCGGCCGCCCGTCCCGCTCCGCGACCCGTCGGGCGGCCCGGGCCGGGGCCGTCGACCGGCGGTCCATGGCCCGGCACCGCTCCGCCCCGGACACCGGCCGTGCCCTGGGCGGCGCGGCGTCGGCCACCCCGGCGTCGGCCGCTGTCATCCGGTCACAACGCGTCGCCGACGCCGCGACGGTCTCCGCCATCCGGACGTCCGCCCGAGCGCAGAGTCGGGTGGTCCGGTCGATGTGGCGGACGGTCGCCGCCCAACGACGCGCTGCCGCCGTCATCGCCCGGGTGGAGCGCAACGGGGCCCGGCGGGCGGGCGCCAAGGGGGATCGGTCGACCACGCCACCCCGACCCGACCTGGTGGGTCTGGGCTCCACCGTCGAGGACGCCTTCGGCGCGGTCATCGGCTTCCTGGGTTGAGGTCGGACCTCCTGGGTGGAGGCCCGGCGTCCACCGGTCCCGGGCGTGGGATCTCGCGGCCCCACCCCTTCAGTTGTGCCCGGGGCATGCCGATCATCAGATATGCGGTCGGACACGGAACGTCACGGGGGGACAGCGCAGGGCACGGTCGCCCTGGCGCCCTCCGACGATCCCTTCCGGATCTGGCGTGACCTGCAGGACCCACTCGAGCCGTCCGACGACACGACGGGCCGGGCGCCGACCGCCACTCCCGCTCCTCGGGTCGATGGCCCCGACGGTGCGCGGTGGTCCACCGCGCTGGAGCCCGGCACCCTCGAGGTGCTCGACAACCCCGGACTCGTCATCACCGACGGGTACATCGGCGTCGACCGCCGCCGGACCGGTCTGCGGGCCGCCCTGGGCCGTGCCACCTACGGCGAGCGCCGCAATCTCCTCCGCCTCGACCTCCTGATCGTGGCGGTCGTCGTGGCGTTGGTCGTCGGAGCGGTGCTCTTGGTGACGGCCCGCACCGCTCCCCGGTACCACCGCCAGCCCAGCTCCACCGAGATCGCCGCCGCCCTGCCGACCGATCCTCTGCGGACCGTCACCCGGACGACCTCGGCACCGACGGCGACGGCGCCGACGACGGTACCGACGACGGTGCCGACGACCGTCGCCGCCCCGGCTCCGACGGGAGCACCGGTGGCGGTCGCCGCGGCGTCGAGCCCGGCCGCGACCGTCCCGACCACTGTCGAGGCGCCGGCGGCGACACCGACCACGCCGGCCGCCATGGGTGCCGCCGCCCTGGCCCTCGTGCGCTACCCGTGGCAGCAGATCCCGGGGTACTCGATCAACTTCCTGCCCATCTCTGACGCGCCGTCCCCCGGTTTCTACGGCAACACCGACTTCACCTGGGGTGTCGCCGGTGGCGTCTCCACCCTCTACGTCTATCCCGGCGAGACCGTCCAGCGGCTGGCCGGCATCATCGGCTTCGAGATCGGTCACGAAGTCGATGCGGCCTACGTCGAACCCCAGGGTGGCCACGCCCAGATCGAGGCCGCGCTCGGGGTGTATCCGACCAGCTGGGCCCCCGAGTGCGACTGTGCCGAGCAGGGCTACCTGTCGGGCTGGTACGCCGCCGCGTTCTCGAACTACTGGACGCCGGGCGTCGGCGACTGGAGCACCCTCGCTCCGCCACCCTCCGGTGCCACCCTCGCCGCGGTCGAACCCTGGCTCGACCCCAGAGTCTCTTAGGATCGAGTCCTTGACGACCACCGCTGCACCCGGCCGGCACCCGTTGCCCGGCGCCACCTCGGAACCGGTGGCCGTCGTCGGTCCTGGCGACGTCGCGGGAGCCGGGTCATGACCCGCGTCGCCCTGATGCCCAGCGCCTACCCACCGTCGGTCGGTGGCGTGGAGGAGCTGACGCGCCACCTCGCCCTCTCCCTCGTGGCCGCCGGCGACCAGGTGGAGGTGTGGACCGGACTTCCCGACGACCACGACGACGAGTCGGTCGAGGTGCGCGACGGTCTCGTGGTCCGCCGATTTCCCATGCCCCTCCCCGCGTCGTCGATGACCGCGGTCACCCATGCCACCGCCGCCGGGTGGCGGACGCTGCGGTCGCTCCGGCGGGCGGTGGGGGTCTTCCGTCCCGACATCCTCCACGTACAGTGCTTCGGGCCCAACGGGGCCTACGCCACCGCCCTGTCGCGACTGTGCCGCGTTCCGCTCGTGGTGACGCTGCAGGGTGAGACCCTCATGGACGACGCCGACATCTTCGACACCTCGCACGTCCTGCGCTCCGCGCTGCGGGCCGGGTTGCGCGCCGCGTCCACCGTCACGGCCTGTTCGGCCTTCACCCTGGACGATGCCGAGGCCCGATTCGGTCTGGCCGCCGGCCGGGGCCGGGTGATCTTCAACGGGGTGTCGCTCGCCGGGATGGAGGACCCCCCACCCGCGGTCGACCTGCCTCCGCCCTTCGGCCGCGCGCCGTACATCCTTGCCTTGGGACGGGTCGTCGACAAGAAGGGATTCGACCTCCTGTTGGCCGGCTACGCGGCCATGGACCCGGCGCGACGGACCGCCGATCTCGTCATCGGGGGTGGTGGCCCGGCGCTCGAACGCCTGGAGGCCCAGGCCGAGGAGTCGGGTATCGGTGACCGGATCCACTTCGTCGGGCGACTGACCCGTGAACAGGTGGCCGCGGCCATGGCCGGAGCGACCGCCTTCGTGATGCCGAGCCGTCTGGAACCGTTCGGCATCGTGGCCCTCGAAGGCTGGCGGGCCGGCACCGCGGTCGTGGCCACGGACCGCGGAGGGGCTCCGGAGTTCATCTCGGACGGAGTGGACGGGCTGCTCGTCGACCCCTTCGACACCGCGGCGGTCGCCGGCGTCCTCGGTCGGGTCCTCTCGGACGACACCCTGCGCGGGTCGTTGGCCGCCGCCGGACGGGCCCGGGTCGAGGCGTTCGCCTGGCCCCGGATCGCCGACGAGTACCGGGACGTGTACGCCACGGCCGCCGCCGGGAGCGGTCGACGCGAGCGGGTGGCGTCATGAGCCGGTCGGCGGAGACGCTCCGGGTCGGGATCGATCTCGTTCCGGTGGCGGAGGTCGCGGCGTCCGTCGAGTACTTCGGCGACCGCTACGTGACGCGCCTCTTCACGCCGCACGAGATCGCCTCCTGTCGCACCGCCGAGGGTCCGGCCCGTACCCGGGGCACCTACGTCGTCGAATCGCTGGCCGCGCGGTTCGCGGCGAAGGAAGCCGTGGTCAAAGTCTTGAGACCTATCGAAATGCAACCCGACTGGCGTAGTATCGAAATACACCGGATGACAGGAGGATGGTGCGAGATCCGCCTGTCCGGTCAGGCCGCCGAGCTGGCTGCGGATGCAGGGATCGCAGAGCTAACGGTCAGTCTGTCGCACGAATCGGCGGTCGCAGGGGCCGTCGTCGTCGGCCGGTGCGTACCGCGAGAACGGGGAGAAGAATGACGGTAGACGAGACGATCCGACAGGTGCTGACCGACCACGGACGTCTGGCGATCCCAGTGGAGTCGCTGACGGACGAGACCGATCTGTTCGGTGCGGGCATGACCTCACACGCCAGCGTGAACGTGATGCTGGCCCTCGAGGACGCCTTCGACTTCGAGTTCGCCGAGAAGATGTTGAAGAAGTCCACTTTCGAGTCGATCGCCTCGATCCGCTCGGGTGTACTCGAGATGACAGGTGGGTGACGGCGGGATGACCGTGGAACGATTGACGCCGATGACCATGGCGGGTGATGTGGCCGTGCGCATGGCCGCCATCGCGGAGGAGGTGGCCGGTCCGGCCGCCGCCGACGTCGATGGACGTAGCCGCTTTCCGCACGAGACGATCGACGCCTGCAAGGCCGAAGGACTGCTGGCCGCCCTGGTGCCGGTCGAGCTCGGTGGCGGTGGCGCCGACCTCGGGGAGGTGTCCCGTGGCCTGGTGGCCCTCGGGCGCAAGTGCGCCTCGAGCGCCATGGTGGTGGCGATGCACCACATCCAGGTGGCCTGCCTGGTGCGCCACGGTCACAACGAGCTGCTGCGTTCGTACCTCCGGGAGCTGGCGGATCGGCAGTATCTCCTGGCGTCGGCCACCACCGAGGTGGGGACCGGTGGCGACGTGCGATCGAGCGTCTGTGCCATCGACGTGGCCGACGGACGCTTCTCGGTGGAGAAGCAGGCTCCGGTGATCTCCTACGCCGACGACGCCGACGCGGTCCTGGTCACCGCCCGACGCACCGCCGACAGCCCCGAGAGCGACCAGGTGATCGTGCTCTGCCGGCCGCCCGACCTCGAACTCGAGCAGGTGGGGGAGTGGGACGCCCTCGGATTCCGGGGCACCTGCAGCACCGGGTTCATCCTGCGGGCGAGCGGCGACGCCCTGGCCGTCCTCGACGAGCCGTACGCCGACATCTCGACGAGGACCATGTTGCCGGTCGCCCATCTGCTCTGGTCCTCGGTGTGGCTGGGCATCGCCACCGAGGCCGTCGAGCTGGCCCGGACGTTCGTCCAGCGCGAGGCCCGACGCAAGCCCGGCACCATGCCGCCGGCGGCCGTCCGGCTCGCCGGGGTCACGGTCGTCCACGAGCAGTTCGTCGACATGGTGCAGTCGTCGCTGGCCCGTTTCGAGGCGGCCGGCACGGACCCGGACCGCCTGTCGTCGATCGCGTTCGGCGTCGGCATGAACGCCCTCAAGGTCTCCGCCTCGACCCTCGTGGTCGACATCGTCCGTGAGTGCATGCTCATCTGCGGCCTGGCGTCCTACCGGTTGGACACGCCGTTCAGCCTGGGGCGCCACCTGCGCGACGCCATGGGCGCCGCCCTCATGGTGAACAACGACCGCATCATGGCCAATAACGCCCAGATGCTGCTCGTCCTGCGGGGGGAGTGATCATGGCGGCCGAAGTGATGTCGGTCCCCGACCGCGCCGACGAGCCGTGGTCGGCCTTCCGGGCGGCCCTTCTCGACGACGGCGTGCTGCTGGCCACCGACGTCGACGGGGTCTACGGGAGGTCCGCGGTCTACGAGTCGGTGGCCGACGCCATCGACCGGCTGGTCCTTCGGGTCGGCGTCGACCAGGACGCCCTCAGCGTCCGGTTCCCCCCGGTCATGCCCTGGTCGAACTTCGTGAGGAACGGGTACCTCGAGTCGTTTCCGGACCAGATGGGATCGGTCCACACCTTCCGGGGCGACGACAAGATGCACGCCGAACTCGTGCATGCGGCGGAGGCGGGCGAGGACCGGGCACCCCTGCTCGAATCGACCGACATGGTCCTGTGCCCGGCCGTGTGCCACCCGCTCTATCCGACCCAGTCGGGGACGTTGCCCGACGGGGGCCGGCGCGTCGAGGTCTACGGATACTGCTTCCGGCACGAACCGAGCACCGACCCGTTCCGGATGCAGGCCTTCCGCCAGCACGACTACGTCTACCTCGGCCCCCCCGACGGCGCCCGCGCCCACCGTGACCTCTGGATCGAGCGCGGGCTCGACGTCCTCTCGGGCCTGGGCCTGGCCGTCGAGTCGGTCGTGGCCAACGACCCGTTCTTCGGGCGTCCCGGTCGGATGCTGGCCGCCAACCAACGGACCGAGGAGTTGAAGTACGAGATCGTGGCGCCCGTCTTCGACGTGGGCCGGCCCACGGCCATCTCCTCGTCCAACTGCCACCTCGACCACTTCTCGCGGCCCTTCGGCATCGAGACGGCCGACGGGGACCTGGCCCACACGTCGTGCTTCGGCTTCGGTGTGGACCGGATCACCCTGGCACTGTTCGACCGCCACGGCACCGACCCCGACGGCTGGCCCGCCGGTGTCCGGGCCGTGCTGTGGCCGTAGGCCCCGGCCCGACGGGACCGGCGGAGCAGTGACGGTGGGACCCCTGTCGCTGACGGCGGCCGCCTTCGAGCCGCACCCCCTCCACGCCAGCGAGCGGAGCTGGACGGAGACCAACTGCTACGTCGACGTGTGGATCGAGGTCCTCCACGCCCTGGGCCTCGACCCGCTGGCCGGCTCCGCCTTCACGCTGAGCTGCGACTTCGAGGGCGACCAGTGGACGTTCTTCAAGTACCCGCCGGAGGACCTGTGGGCGCTCTACGGCATCGACGTCGCAGAACTCAACGTGTGGCGTCCCGTGGTCGACCACGTCGAGGAGCAGCTCGGCCTGGGTCGGCTGTGCACCGTGGAGGGGGACGCCTGGTTCCTGCCCGACACGGTGGGCGTGTCCTACGGCACGGACCACGTGAAAACGACGATCGTCCCGGCGTCCATCGATCGGGACAGCCGGACCCTCGGGTACTTCCACAATGCCGGCTATTTCGAGCTCGGCGGGGACGACTTCGACGGGATCTTCCGACTGGGTGCGTTCAGTGACCCGTCGGCCCTGCCCCCGTATGTCGAGCGCATCCGCCTCGACCGGCTCCGGAGGGACGATCCTGACATCGTCGACCGGGCGGTGGCCCTGACGCGCCAGCACCTGGCCCGTCGACCCGCCGACAACCCGGTTCCCCGCATGGCGGCCCGCCTGCGGGAGGACCTGCCGTGGTTGGCCAGCCAGGACATCGAGGCCTTCCACCTCTACTCCTTCGGCCTCTGTCGTCAGTGCGGGGCCAGCACCGAGCTGGCCGCGTCCTTCGTGGAGTGGCTCGGCGCCCACGGCGAGGAGGGGGTGGCCCCCGCCGCCGCCTCGTTCCGGGAGGTGGCGGACGGGGCCAAGCGGCTCCAGTTCGCCATGGCCCGCGTCGTGCGGGGCCGGACCGTCGACCTCGACGGCGTCCTCGGCGAGATGGCGACGCACTGGGGCGAGGCGTTCGAGGTGCTCGAGGCCCGCTATGGAGGGTGAGGACCTCCTCGGTGGCGCCGCCTGGTCCTGCGTCTCGAATCCGCCGGGTGAGCATTCGGGTCCTCCCGACCTCACCGGGCCCGAACTACGGTGGATCGACGCCACCGTGCCGGGAACGGTGGCCGAGGCCCTGCGGGCGGTGGGGGCGGACGACCCGTCGCCCACCCGACTCGACGGCAAGGACTGGTGGTTCCGCTGCCGGTTCGCCGGTCCGGGGGAACCGGTCCCGGACGGATGGCTGCTCGAGCTCGGTGGCCTCGCCACCCTGGCCGATGTGTGGCTGAACGGCACCCACCTCCTGCACTCCGAATCGATGTTCGCCTCCCACCGGATCCCGGTGGCGGGGTTGGCCCCCGACAACGAGCTTTGCCTGCGCTTCGCCGCGCTGACCCCCGTCCTCGCGCAGAAGCGACCCCGACCCCGCTGGAAGACGACGGGGGTGTCGAGCCAGAACCTGCGGTGGATCCGCACCACGTTGCTCGGGCGCCAGGCCGGATGGGCGGTCCTGCCCGCCCCGGTCGGTCCGTGGCGGCCGATCAGCCTCCGTCCCGTGCGCCCCGTCGAGGTGGTGGCGAGCCGGGCGCTGGCATCGTGCGGCCCGGGCGATGACGACGGTGTGCCCGGCATCGTGGCGGTGACGCTCGAGCTGTCGGGGTCCGGGGTGGTTCCGGACCCGTCCGGGGTGACCGCCCGGGTCGAGGTGGCCGGGGCCACCGCCCCGCTCGAGGTGGTGGTCGAGGAGGGACGGGTGATGGTCACCGGGGAGGTGCGCGTCGATGCCGTCGACCGCTGGTGGCCCCACACGCACGGTGACCAGCCGCTCTACCCGGTGGAGGTGGTGATCGCCGATCAGCGGATCGACCTCGGGTCGGTCGGATTCCGCACCGTCGAGGTGGATCGCACCACCGGCGGCTTCGACGTGTCCGTCAACGGCCACCCGGTGTTCTGCCGGGGTGCCGGCTGGTATCCGATCGACCCCGTGGGGCTCCAGGCCACCGACGAGGACCTCGAGTCCACGCTCTCGTCTGCGCAGGCGGCCGGCATGAACATGCTCAGGATCCCCGGGGGGACCGTCTACGAGGACGACCGGTTCTTCCGGGCCTGTGACCGGCTGGGCATCCTGGTGTGGCAGGACATCATGCTGGGGATGGTCGACCCCCCCGACGCCCAGGAGTTCCTGGATGCCGTGCGGGAGGAGGCCGTCGAGGTCCTCGACGCAGCGGCCCGCCACCCGTCGCTGGCCGTGGTGTGCGGTGGCCAGCAGCTCGAGGAGCAGCCCGCCATGTTCGGCCTGTCACGGGACCGTTGGCACTCGCCGGTGATCCACGAGCTGCTGCCGGGCGTGGTGGCCAACCTGTACCCGGGACTTCCCTACGTGTCCTCGTCACCGTCGGGGGGCGACCTGCCCTTCCAGACTGACGCCGGGGTGTCGCACTTCTACTCGGTGGGCGTCTACCTGTTCCCACCCGAGGAGCTGCGCCGCTCGGCTCCGCGGTTCGCCTCGGCGGCACTGGCCTTCGCCGTGCCTCCCGAACGCCAGACCGTCGACGAGGAGTTCGGTGGTGACCTCTCGCACCATGAGTCGGACTGGAAGCGGGGCGTACACCGGGATGCGGGTTCGTGGTTCGACCTGGAGGACGTGCGGGACCACTATGCAGCCGAGCTCTTCGGCGAGGACATCGCCACGCTGTGGCGCTTCGACCACGAGCGGGCCCTCGACCTCGGGCGGGCCGCCATCGCCGAACTGGTGGGAGCGGCGATCGCCGAGTGGCGGCGTCCGGGCTCACCGTGTTCGGGCTTCTTGGGAGAAGCCCTGCGTGACATGCGCCCGGGGCCTGGCTGGGGACTGATCGACTCGTCGGGACGACCCAAGGCCCCCTGGTACACGCTGGCCCGGGGTTCGGCACCGGTGGCCGTCCTGATGACGGGCGAAGGGGTCAACGGTCTCGACATCCATCTGGTGAACGACACCGCGCGGGCGGTCGACGGCACCCTGGCGGTGTCGCTCCATACGTCGAGCCACCCGGTGGAGGTCGTCACCCATGACCTGGCGGTCCCGGCGCGCGGCGGGCTGTCGGTCCACGCCGACGCACTGTTCGACGGCTTCCGCGACCTGACCTACGCCTATCGCTTCGGTCCCCGGCCCTTCGAACTCGTCACGGCGGACCTCCTCGACGGCTCGGGGGAGGTGCTGGCGTCGGCGGGCTATCTACCGGGCGGGCCGGCCCGCGATGTCGATCCCGACGTCGGACTCCAGGCCCGGATCGAGCCGGCCGATGAGGGTATGTGGCTCCTCGAGATCTCGACCCGGCGGATGGCCGAGTACGTCCAGGTGGACGTGCCGGGCTTCGTCGCCACCGATTCGTGGTTCCACCTCCCCCCCGGGGCGTCGCGCACGACCATCCTCCGTCCCGAACCGGGACCGCCCCGCGAGCCGCGGGGGCGGGTCGGGCCTTGAATTCGTCGACCAGCGGTCCGGTGGGCGTGTGACGCCCCTGGCTCCCGACGTACAGAATTGCCTGTTGTGCAGGTACTCTTGCCCACCTAGAATTTGATCTTGAGTTGCATGGCAGCAACGAGTCCGGTGGGCACGGGGCGGCGTGGGGGATCCCACGGTGACGTTCCTTCACCGGTGCAGGAAAGGGCAGGCTGGCTGGCATGGCTATTCGTGAAGACGAGGTAGGGCGGCTCGTCGAACAGCGGCCCGATGCCGTCGTCGTTTCCACGGGCAACGGGATGGCCATCGACCTGGGCGACCATGCGGGTGCCGTCGCCAAGGTCCGCCGCCACGTGCTGCGGCGGCTGTTGACGGCGGACGTGGTCGGCCTGGCCCTCGCCGCCGTCCTGAGCCCCTTGGTCGTCAGCGCGGTGTCGAGCAACCCGAGCTCGTCCGCCGTGCACCTCGGTCCGATCATGATCTTCAACCTGGCGGTGATCCCCCTGTTCATCGGGGTGTTCGCCGTCTACAGCCTCTACCGGGGTTCGACCCGCCGCATCTCGCTCAGCGTGTTCAGCGATCTGCGCAACATCGTCCACGCCCTGATGGTGAGCGGCTTCCTCTATGCCATCGTGGGGTACGTCGCCCACCAGGTGTACCAGTTCCAGGACGTCACGGTGGGGAAGATCCTGTCCATGTGCCTGGTGGCCGCCGTCACGGTCCCGCTGGCCCGGGTGGTCACCTTCGGCCTGATGGGACGGGCCCCCGAAGGGTCGGTCCCGGTCATCGTGGTGGGCACGGGCAAGCTGGCCCAGACGGTGGCGAGCCACTTGCGTGCGCACTCCAGTGTCCGGTTCGTCGGTTTCGTCGACGACAGCCCACTGGGCCGGAGCGACGTCCTGGGAGAGCTCGAGGACCTGCCCGAGCTGTGCCGCCGCTACGACGTGGCCCGGGTGGTCGTCTGCTTCTCGCGTACCCATCCCGAACGGACCACCGAGATGCTGAAGGCGCTGTCGGGCAAGGTCGGGGTCTCCATCGTGCCCCGCTACTACGAGCTCATCACCAGCCGCTCCCATGTCGAGGACCTCTCCGGCCTGCCGATGATCGACATCGCCCCTCCGTCGCTGTCGGCCGGGTCGAGGTTCTTCAAGCGGACCTTCGACGTCGTGGTCTCGTCGGTGATCCTGGTCCTGTTGTCGCCCTTCTTCCTCGTGGTGGCGGCCATCATCAAACTGACCAGCACCGGCCCCGTCTTCTTCCGCCAGGTTCGCACCGGGCGCAACGAGCGACCCTTCTTCGTGCTCAAGTTCCGGACCATGTACGAGGACGCGGAGGAGCGCAAGGCCGAGATCCTCCACCTCAACGAGATGGATGGCCCCCTCTTCAAGATCAGCGACGATCCCCGGGTCACCCGGGTCGGTCGTTTCCTGCGCCGGACCAGCCTCGACGAGCTCCCCCAGCTCATCAACGTCTGGAAAGGCGACATGTCGCTGGTCGGACCCCGGCCTTTCGTGGTCGAGGAAGCCGCCGAGATCGAGGGGTGGGCCCGCAAACGATTCGAGGCCCGACCGGGCATGACCGGCCTGTGGCAGGTGTCCGGGCGCAACGAACTGTCCCACCTCGAACTGTGCCGTCTCGACTACCTGTACGTGGCGTCCTGGTCGTTCTGGTGGGACATGCAGATCCTCTGGCAGACGCCGGCGACGATCTTCAAGGGGCGCGGGGCGTCCTGAGGCGGCCTCACGTCCCTGCCGCCACCTCGTCCACCACCTCGGCCACCGATGCGATGAACCGCTCGGGCGCATACCGGGCGGCGTGGTCGACCAGCGCCCGCTCGGACCATGGCGTGGTGACCAGCTCGTCGATGGCGGCGGCGACGGCGCCCGGTTCGGGGGCGTCGAACAGGACCCCGGTCTCGCCCTCGACGATCGTGTCGAGGAAGCCGCCCCAGCGCAGGGCCGCGGTCGGGCGCCCGAAGGCGGCCGCCTCGACCGGGGTCAATCCGAAGTCCTCGTAGGAGGCGGACACCAGCCCCCGGCAGGCCCCGTAGAGCCAGCGGAGTTCCTCGTCGTCCACCCTCCCGAGGAAGGTGACGTTCGGCGCTGCACCGGCCATCAGCTCGTCGGCACTGGGACCGGTGCCGACCACCACCAGGCGGAGGTCGGGGCGGCGGAGGACGGCGGCCACCACCGCATCCACGTTCTTGTAGGGGAGCAGGCGCGAGACGCAGAGAAGGAATCCCGGGGTCACTCCAGCCGGCGCCCTCCGGGGGGCGTCGGTGTCGACGTCCACCGGAGGGGGGACGACGGCGGCGTCGATGCCGTAGGTGTCGGCCACCCGGGTCCGCACGGCCCGGGAGTTCACCAGGTAGCGGTCGGCGGTGGCCGCCGCCCGGCGGTCCCACCGCCGCAGCGCCGGGGCCAGGGCGGCCACACCGGCCGCCGACACGCCGGACGAGCCGGCCAGGTACTGGTCGCGCCGGTACAGCCAGCGGGCCGGGTTGTGGCAGTAGACGACCTTGGCACCGGTCACCTTCGCCCCGTGGGCCCAGCCGCTCGACGAGCAGATGGACACGTCGGCGTCGACGTGCAGGTGGTCGAAGGCGGGCGCCAGGAACGGAAGGGCCAGGCGGTGGTGCGTGCGCAGCAGCCCGATCCGATCGAGGGGCGACGTGACGACGGTGTGGTCGCGGAACTCGGGGAACGTACCCTCCGGGTCGTAGAGCGACGTGTGGATGGCCGCCCCGGGGTACGCGTCGGCCAACGTCAGGACGACCCGCTCCGCGCCGCCCCGCTGTGTCAGGTAGTCGTGGACCAGGGCGACCCGGGGCCGACTCACGCGAAGGCGGCAGCCACGGCGGCGGTATCGAGGAACACGTCGACCGACGCCACCTTGTCGTCGACCAACCGCCAGACCTGGACCTCGTCGAGCTCCACATGGGTACCGTTCGGGGCGTCGAAGGCCAGGTGGGTCAAGGTCACGACGCGATCGCCGTCGGCCAGCATCCCGGTGTGGGCGGCCTCGGTGAAGCCGATCGTGGAGAGCGCGTCGAGGAGCTTGGCCACACCCCGCCGGCCTTCGAAGACGCCGAGCCACGGAGCCGCGTCGGGCTCGGCGGCGTGCACGTTCCACACCACGTCCCGGGCGAGGTGGGCGAAGACGGCCAGTGGATCGCCCTGCTCCATCGCCCGGGTCACCGACCGCACGATCTCTGAATTGGTCGCCACCGAACCCCCGAAGTCCTCGCCAGTATCCACTTCCCGTCCGGGCTCGGACCGGGCCCCTCCGTCGCGGGCACCGCAGCCGTCCGGGGTCCAGAGGCTAGTCCCGGGGGGGGGCCCTGCACCACCGGTAGGCTTCGCCTGTTCTGGTCCTCTTCGTCTGCACCGCCAACATCTGTCGTTCCCCGATGGCCGCCGCGCTCCTCGCCGGCCGGTCGAGCGGCGACGCGGACCGGGAACGCGACCGTGCGCTGTCGGCCGGTCTCGGCGAAGCCGGGCGGCCGGTCCCCGACGAGGTCCTCGAGGTCATGGCGCGCCGTGGGTTCGACCTGCGGTCCCATCGCAGCACCACGTTGACGGCGCCGCTGGTGTCCGACGCCGACCTCATCATCGGGATGAGCCTGCGCCACGTGCAGGAGGCCGTCCTCCTCGACCCCGACGCCTGGGAGCGCTCCTTCCGCCTGAAGGAGCTCGTCCGGCGGGGTGAGTTCGTGGGACCGCGGCTGCCCGGCCAGGAGACCGCCGCCTGGGTGCGGGCGGCCCAGGGGGATCGTGACCGATCGGCTCTCGCCCACCTGTCGCCCGCCGAGGACGTGGCCGACCCCTACGGTGGACCCTACGCGGGGTACGAGGCGACGGCCGCCGAACTGGACGACCTGACGGGCCGACTGGCCGGCCTGCTCTGGCCGAGGTAGTGGACTCCGGCCCGGTGCGCCCCGGGGTGCGCCCGGTCGGCCCGGGGTGGGAGCATGGGGGGTGTCCGGTTCGACCTACCTGCGCGAGCTGCCCGACGGCGGGCTCGAGTTCGTCCTCGAGGACCCCGCCCTCACCTGCCTGGTGGTGGCCGACCGGGTCACCCTCCGGTTCGGCGGCACCGACGTGGTGGTGGCCGATCCGTTCGAGCTCGAGGTGGACGGTGAGTGCCACCTCCTCGACCCCCGACGACCCGAGACGCTCTCGCCCCTGCTCGCCACCTACCCCGGCACCGCCCGCTGGATGCACGCCACCCCCGACGGCGAACTCACCCTGGTGTTCATGCAGGGCCAACGGCTCGTGGTGCCGGGTCCGGCCGTGCGCCGGGCCTGGAGCGTCGGACCGGTGGGTACGACCCCCGACTGACCGGCGACGGCCGGCGCCGGGTCCGTCGGGCGGCGTGCCGGTCAGCCGACCAGCAGTTCGGGGTGACGGGACCCGACCATGCGGCGCATCCCGTCCTTCCAGGCCACGGTGGTCGGTCCGACCAGGTCGTGCATCCGGGTGAGGTCGATCTCGACACTGTCGATGGTCTCGGTGGTGGGGGCGAAGCTCGGCACCAGCCCGGTCAGCTCGCCGAGGTAGCCGCACCACTCCTCGATGCTGGCCGACTGGCTGCCGCCCCAGTTGACGACGGTGGCCGGCGTGGCCGCCGCCCCGAGCAGGCGGGGCACCATGGCGATGATGTCGTCCTCGTGGATCGGGTGGTACACGCTCGGGGCATCGAGGTGCACGGGGATGTCGGTGCCGTTGATCATCATCTCGAGGTGGATGGCCGGCCACCCGCCCCGGTCGCCGTAGGGGACGGACAGGCGGCCGATGGTGGTGGGGAGCCCGAAGCGGTCGGCGGCCCACAGGGCGGTCGCCTCAGCGGCGATCTTGCAGATGCTGTACGTGCGCAGGAAGGGCCAGACCCCGTGGTTGTCCCCCAGGGGATCACCTTCGGCGAACACGTGGTGGCCCATGGGCCGGTAGAGCCCGGTCGTCGAACAGTGGAGGAAGGCTCGGGCGTTCCGGTGGTGCTCCATCAGGTACGCCAGGCCACCGCTGTTGGCCCGCAGGTCCTTCTCCCACTCGTTCGACTTGGCCACCGCGAAGTTCACGACGTAGTCGGCGTCGGCCGGCAGACCCGAGACGTCACCGGTCAGGAGGTCGATGGGGACACAGCGCACGCCGGCGGCCTCGAGGCGCCCACGGGCGGCGGCGTCGCGGAACCGGGCACCGGCCACCACCTCGTTGGAGGCGGCGAGGGCGATGGCCACGGGCTCCGCCACCTGACCGGTCGCTCCGGTGATGACGATCGTCCTGCCGTCGAGTTCGACTGGGGCCATGGGGCGCTCCTCGTGGTGGGGTCCGGGACCTCGGTCGGGTCCGGAGGGTGGGTCGCCGATCCTAGGGGAATGGGCCACCCGCGGGTCCGAGCAGGAGGATCCCGAGGTCGGCCGGCGAGGGGACGGTGCGGGGCGCCCCGGCGGCCACCAGCTCGTCCTCGGAACCGAAGCCCCACGTGACGCCGACGAAGTCGGTGGCGAGGAGGCGGGCGCCCCGCGCGTCGTGTTCCCGGTCGCCCACCATGAGGGCCCGACGTGGGTCGGCCACCCCGAGGTGGGCGAGCGCCGCGGCCATGACCGCCGCCTTGTCGGGGCGCGATCCGTCGGCCTCGCCTCCGGCGATGGTGTCGAACCATCCCGCCAGGCCGGCGTGGTCGAGGACGTGCCGGGCCGACGAGGTGCGTTTGGAGGTGGCCACGCCCAGCACGAGTCCGGCGGCCACCAGCCGCTCGAGCAGCTCGGGTATCCCGGGGTAGACCCGGTAGTCGAGGATCCCGTCGGCCAGGTAGTGGCGGCGATAGGCGGCGACGACCCCGTCGAGTTGGTCCGCCGGCAGGTCGAGGAGGCGGAACGAGTCGGCCAGGGGCGGGCCGATGAACGAGCGCAGCTGCTCGTCGGTGAGCGGTGGTCGACCGAACTCGGCCAGGGCCGCCGCCGCCGCCCGGGCGATGCCGCCGGCGGAGTCGATCAGCGTGCCGTCGACGTCGAACAGGACGACGGTCGGAAACGACATGTCACCAGTATGGGCGGACCGGCGGCGGGCGTCCGCTCGGCGCCCGGGAGGGGGGCGCGGCGTCCCGAATGTTGCAGTTCCGGTGTCGGGGACCCGTGCAATGGGCATAGAGACACAAGATGCAGTGGTCCGACCGCGCTGGGTGGCGGTTTGCGGTGGACACCGCCGTCCCGAGTGCGCCATACTGTCTCTTCCGCCAGTTTCCGTCGGGAGGCCACATTCTCCCAGGTCACCGACGCATTGCTCTGGCGGGTCGTCCAGTGACCCCGACCGTAGCAAGGAATGTTCCCATGAGTGCCACCTGGCGCAAGCACGCAGCCTGCCGGGGCATCGATCCAGATGTGTTCTACCCGATCTCCGACGAGGAGGCCGACGAGGCAAAGTCCGTATGCGACCAGTGCGTCGTGCGGGAGGCCTGCCTGGAGCACGCGCTGGCCAACCGGGAGCGCGAGGGGATCTGGGGCGGGACCACCGAGCGCGAACGCCGGCGCATCCACCGCCAGCGCCGTAAGTCCGCCTGACCGGGTCCCCACCCGTCGTCCGGCCGGCGCCCCCCGTCCGAGCCCCTCCCTCCGTCATGAATGACCCGCCGCGCGACCCCATGGTCGCGGTGTTGGCCGAGGCGGTGGTCGCCCACGTACCGGTCGACGACCGGGAGGCCAGGTCGTGCGCCACCGTCCTCGACGCACTCGAACGCCTGCCCCGACCGTTCGACCGCCACGCCGACCCGACCCACGTGACGGCGTCGGCCGTGGTGGTCGGGCCGAGGGGGGTCCTGCTCCACCGTCACCGGCGCCTCCACCGCTGGATGCAGCCCGGCGGACACCTCGACCCCGGGGAGTCGGCGGTCATCGCCGCGGTACGCGAGACGCGGGAAGAGACCGGACTGGCGGCCCGTCACCCCGCCGGTGGCCCGGTGCTGGTCCATGTCGACGTACACGGCGCGGCCGACGACCACATCCATCTCGACATCCGCTACCTGCTGGTCGTCCCGGACGACGATGAGCCGAAGCCACCCCCGGAGGAGAGCCAGGACGTGGCCTGGTTCACCTGGGACGAGGCCGGGAAGGTGGCCGACGATGCGCTCGCCGGGGCGCTGCGGTCAGCCCGTAGGCTGAGCCCCATCGGGTTCCCACCGGGGCCGGGAGGGACAGCAGAGGAGAGCGATGGCTGAGCCGTACGACACGTTGCTGCAGGTCCAGGCGCACGACACTGCCCTGGATCAACTCCGCCACCGGATCGAGGCCATGCCCGAGCGGGCCGAGCTGGCCGGCGTGCGCGCCCGTCGCGCCGAAGTCGCCGCCGCGCTCGTCGAGGTCCGGTCCCGGGTGGACGACCTGACCGCCCGCCAGGCCGCCCTCGAGGAGCGGATCGCCACCTCGGCCAGGCGCCGCCACGAGCTGGAGGAGCGCATGCGTTCCGGCTCGGTGACCGCGTCCAAGGACCTCCAGGCCATGGATCACGAGGTGGGACAGCTGGCCGAGCGGGAGCGGGGGCTCGAGGACGAGGAACTCGAGCTCATGGAGGAAGAGGAGCCGATCGACGCCGAGCTGGCTGCCCTGACCCGGACCGCCGAGACGCTCGACGCCGACGCCGTCCGGCTCGAGGCCGCCGTCGCGGCGTCCGAGGTGGAACTTCTGGCCGCCGTCCGTACCGAGGAGGCGGCCCGCGCCGAGCTGGCCGCCGGACTCCCGGTCCAGCTGGCCGAACGCTACGAGCGGCTGCGGGCCCACCTGGGCGGCATCGGCGCGGCGCGCCTCGTCGGCGACCACTGCGAGGGGTGCCACCTGACGCTCCCGTCGATGGAGGTGGAGCGCATCCACCAGCTGTCGGCGGACACCTTCGCCACCTGTCCCCAGTGCGACCGCATCCTCGTCCACTGATGCCCGGGCACCGCGGGACGCGATCGTGACGGGGCCGCCCGGGGCGGCACCGTGTTGATCCTGGTACGCCACGGTGAGTCGGTCGGCAACGCCCACGGACTCCTCCTCGGACGGATCGACTCCCCCCTGACCGAACGTGGCATCCACCAGGCCCGGGCCCTCGCCGGGGCGGTGTCCGGGGCCACCCGGCTGATCTCGAGTCCGCTGGCCCGGGCGCGGGATACCGCCGCCGCCCTCGGGACGGGGCTGCCGATCGAGATCGACGAGCGGTGGGTCGAGGTGGACTACGGCGAGTACGACGGGCAGAAGCTCGGTGACGTGCCCGCCGAGGTCTGGCACACGTGGCGGGCGGATCCCACGTACGCACCGCCCGGTGGGGAGAGCCTGGCCGCCGCCGGCGCCCGGGTGCGCGACGCGTGTGCCGAGCTGTTCTCCGATCCGGACGGACCGGCCCGGGGGGACGGCACCGTCGTCGTCGTCAGCCACGTCTCGCCGATCAAGGCGGCGGCCTGCTGGTCCCTGGGGGTCGGGGACGAGGGAGCCTGGCGCCTCTACCTGGCCAACGCCTCGATCACCCGGATCACCTGGGGTCCGGGTGGCACCCCGGTGTTGGCGGGGTTCAACGACACCCCGTGGGCCTCCGGACTCACGTCAGGAGGCTCGTCGCCGTGAGGGCCATGACCCGCTCCGCCGAGGTGGGGGAGCGGGCGCGTCCGTCCCGCAGTCCGTTCCAGGCCTCCCAGCCCATGGCGTGCTCGAGAGCGTCGAGCAGATCGGGACCGTGATCGCCCCGCACGACCAGTTCGGGCGCCAGGGTGTGGGCGAGCTGGTCCCGGAGGACGGCCCGGTCGGCGTCGGCGAGCGTCTCGGGTGTCACTCCTTCCGTCGTCCGGCTGAGCGCGAACCGGCGGATCGGGGTGACCGCCTCGAAGTAGAACCGCCGCTGGCGACAGAGCGCGGTGACCCGTAGCTCCGACGTGCCGCGTGGTGGGATGGTGAAGAGCAGGTCGCGGTGTCGGGCGGCCTGGAGATAGACGCCGGCCTCCAGGAGCTGCTGGATACTGTCGAACTGGTGGTAGACGGTGCGCACCGACACGCCCGCGCGACGGGCGATCTCAGGGACGCTCGGACGGGTGGCACCTTCGTCGACGAGCGCCACGAGCGCGTCCAGGAGGGCACGACGGTTCCGGACGCCCTTGGCGCGACGGGCGTCGAGGCCGCTGCGGTGCCGGCTGTGGCCCGCCCGCCGGGGCCCGGACGCGCCCCTGGCCCGTTGCACGTTCCGCTCGTCCCGTCGGCCGCCTCGTGGGCGCCCCGGGCCACCGCCTGACCTCATGTACCCACGGTAGGGACGGACGGGCGCCCGACGCTAGGGACTTCGGACACATGACGGGGGTGGCAGCGGATCGGGGCCCGACACCGGCCCCGAGAGGTGGGTTCCCACCTGACGGCCCGATGGGTCAGGGGAGGACGACGACCTTGATCGGGTCCTCCTTGCGGTCGGCCGCCACCCGGAAGGCCTCGGCGGCCTCGTCGAGGCCGAACCGGTGGGACACCACGGTGTCGGCGAGGTCGGGCGTACCGGCCAGGACGCGGGTGGCCTCGGCGAACTCGCCGACGCCGTGGTGGTGTCCGTAGGTGAAGGACGGGACGAGGGTGAGCTCCTTCATCTGGACGGTGAGCCCGAGGGCCACCGGGTCCCAGAACGTCCCGAGGATGCCGACGGTGCCGCCCGGACGGGCCAGCTCGGTGGCTCGGTCGAGCGACGACTGGGTGCCGGCGGCGTCGACGACCACGTCGTAGTCACCGGTTACCCGGAGGGTGCCCCCCAGGCGCTCGGCTGCCGCGGCCCGGTTGGGCCGGTGGCCCGCCACGTCGACGTCGGCCCCGACATGGCGGACGGCGGCCACGGTGCACAACCCGATGGGACCGGCGCCCAGCACGAGGATCCGCATCCCGTCGACCACCCCGGCCCGGTGCAGGCCGTGGAGCGCCACGGCGAGCGGCTCCACCAGGCAGGCGTCTTCGAGGGGGACCCCGGGGGGCAGGGGCGTCGGGCACGACGGATGGACCCATGCCTCGTCGGCCAGACCGCCATCGAGTGTGATCCCGTACATGGCGGCCAGCGCATTCCGGCACTGGGCCCCGTAACCGGCGAGACACCGGTCGCACGAGCCGCAGTGGACGACCGGCAGCACGGCCACCGGTGTCCCGTCGTCGAGGGTTCCCGAGAACTCGTGGCCGAGCACGGCCCACGACGGCCCCACGTCCACCAGGTGCAGGTCGGAACCACAGATGCCCGAGCTCGCCACCGTGACACGCACGTCCCCGTCGGCCGGGTCCCGTGTGGGCCCGACGAGCCGGATGCCGTCCGTCGTCATCTTGACGCCCCGCACGGTCAGGACCCCACGGATGGGGTGGAGGGGTTCCCGTCCGGGCAGGTCGTCATCCGGGACACGGTAGTGGAGCGACCGGTGGCGGTGACCGGCGATGGGGTCGGATCAGAACGGGATCTTCAGCTCGGTACCGGGGCCCAGCTGGTCGATGACGTGGCGATACATCGTGCGGCGGATGGTCCGCAGGGTCCTGCCGGCCTTACCCGACTGCGACCGGGCCCACTCGGTGGCGGCCGGGAGCAGCTCGTCCTCGGGAAGGGCCTCGGTCACGATCCCGGCTTCGAGCGCTTCGGTGCCGCCGTAGCGCCTTCCGGTGAGCATGGCCTCCTGGGCCGTGTCCGGGGTCAGCTTGCTCTGGATGAGGGCCGACATCCCGGGGGCGAAGGGAATCGAGATGTCGACCTCGGGAAGGCAGAAGAAGCCGCGGTCGGCTCGCATCAGGCGCCGGTCGTGGGCCAGGGCCAGCAGAGCGCCGGCGGCGAACGTGTGGCCCTGCAGCACGGCCACGGTCGGGACGGTCGTCTGGAGATACCGGGCGAACAGATCCTGGACCTGGTCGATGTAGGGGCCACCCTGGTCCTGGTGGGCGGAGAGCCAGTCGAGGTCGAGTCCGTTCGACCAGAACTTGCCGGTGGCCACCGTCAACAGGGCACGGGGACCGTCGGCGGCGTCCACCTCGTCGAGGGCGTCGGTGATCGCCGTCATCCACTCCCGGGTGAACCGGTTCTCCCCGTCTCCGAGATCGAGTACGAACACGTCGTCGAGGCGCTGCAGGTTGGGCACAGGATTCTCCGGGGTGAGATGGGTGGTTCCGCGCACAGTACATGGGGACGTGGGCCGGGAGCGGTAACCACCCGGTGACCCGGGCGGAACACTCTGAAAAGCCGGTCGGCGCGATGCCAGAAAGGACCGTTGCACAACGCCAGTTGTACAACTGTCCTTGCTCCCCCTCTGACCTGGGAGTCCACTCCGTGGGAGTGGGGGTGGACAATTTCGGACATTTTGCTAAAGCGGCCACTCGGCACAGCCGAAACTACCCACGTGCAACCGGAGGTGCCAGCGAGCGGAAACCCCGTAGGACGAGGCCCCGTGCCCCGTCGCACGCGCCTGCGCCGGGAGCGCCGGCGTCGCCACATCCTCCTCGCCAAACTGGCGGCGGCGTGCCTCGCCCTGGTGCTGAGCATCGCCGTGGTGGTGTCCGTGGTGACCATGCACCTCGGGGTGCGGGCGGTCCTGACCAGCAGCATGCGGCCGGACTACGGGCCCGGAGCACTGCTCCTCACCAAGCGGATCCCCACCGACACGATCCACCCCGGGATGATCGTGTTGTTCGTCCCACCGGGGGAGACGAGTGAGTACGCCCACCGGATCGTGACGGTCAGCGGGCCGAAGGACGCTCCGGTGATCACCACCAAGGGCGACGCCAACCGGGCGGCCGACCCCTGGCACGCCAAGCTCGTGTCCCCGACGATCAGCGAGGTCATCGGTTCCGTGCCCGGGATCGGGCGCCTCCTCATCGCCGTCCGGGGAACCGGACAGATTCTGCTCGCCGTGCTCGGTGGCCTGGTGGCCGCCTGGGCGTGCACCCGGTGGGCCCTCAGTCCCCAGCGACCCCCGGGTCGCCGGACCACGGCAGGCACCGCCTGACCGTACGGGCCAACGGCCGGCGTCGACTCGCCGGGCGGGGGTCCTGACCGCACCACAGCATCCCCGCTTCAACGCAGTGCCCATCCATCCATAGGCAGCACGTCTACCGACAAGGAGAATGCAGTGTCCCACCACCGCCACACCCCCAAGAAGGAGCGGAGCTACGGCAAGATCGCCGTCGCCGGACTCCTCACCGCCTCGGTCGGCCTCCTGGCCACCGCGGGCGTCTACGCCGGCCTGTCCGCCACCGCCACCGGTGCGGAGAGCGTCACCTCCGGCACGTTGAACCTGACCTTGACCAACGACACCGGCTCGCTCGGGTTCAGCAACTTCACGCCGAAGATGGCCCCCGGTGACACCGACAACGTGTACGTCAACCTCAACAACACCGGAACCCTGGCCTCGCTCGCCGGCATGACGCTGGCCGTGACGGGTGGCACCCCGGGCAACGCGCTCACCAACGGCACCGTCCCCGGTGAGGGCCTGACCGTGACCGCCACCCAGTGCTCGGTCGCGTGGACCGTCGCCACCGGCGTGTGCAGTGGCACCACGACCGCCATCCTGGCGACCACGCCGGTCTCCACGCTGGCGTCGGGCGTCCCGCTGTCCAACGTCCCGGCGTTGGCGGCCTCCACGGGCCAGGTTGCGCACGTGCAGTTCAGCCTCGGTCTGGTGGCCACGGAGACGTCCGTCAACGGCGTCCCCCCGGCGCAGACCATCCAGGGCCTGACCGCCAACCTGACCTACACCTTCACCGAGCTGCAGCGCACCGGCGTCGCCACCAACCAGTAACACCTGACGCTGATGCGGCACCTCACCCGATCCGACGCATGCAGGACGGCCGCCACGGCGGCCGTCCTGCTGCTCGGGTCGGCGCTGCTCCCTCCGATGGCCGGCGCGTCCGGCATCGAGGGGCGGACCGTGGGGATCGAGTCGGTCACCTCCGCAACATGGGGGGTGACGGCCTCGGTCACCTCGATGACGTTCACCACCGCCAACGACCAGACGTCGAACGTCACCAACACGGGGAACGTCGCCCTGGTCGCCGAGTCCTTCTCGGTGACGGTCTCCAAGCCGACGAGAGGAACGTCCAGGTTCAGGGTCTACGAGTGCGCCACCCCGTGGGTGGCGAACCTGTGCGCGGGCGGCGCGGGCACGCAGGTCGGCGGAACGCTGGCCAGCAATACCACCACCATCATCACCGCCTCCGTCGCCCTGGCCGTGTCGGGGGTGCTCTACCTCCAGGTCGAGCCCACCCGGGTCAGCGCCTCGACCACCGTCACCCTCGCCACGTCGGTGACCGCCCCCACCCAGGTGCGCCCCGCGGTCCGGTCGTACCGCTAGCCCGGACGCCTCACGGGCGGTGGCGATCCTCCGGGGCGTCGTCACCGTCGGCGGGCAGCCCGAGCAGGTGCCGCCGTCGCCGACGTAGCGCGTCCACCCGTGCTTCGCGTCGGATGGCCTCCGACCGCCGCAGGAGCTCTTCCCGTTCGCTCCGGGTGAGCCGGCGGCCGGGAGGTGGACCCGGTTCGGCCATGGCGGTGATGAGGAGCGCGTCGGCCTCGGCCAGTCGGGTCGGAGAGACCTCGAGGGTCCAGGCGGGATCGCCGCCGTCGAGCAGGAACTGCTTCTCGCACTCCCAGATCTGGTGGCGCAGCGCCTCGAGGACGGAGCCGTCGTCGTCGAGTTTGACGATCAACGGATCGCCCTCGAGGAAGTCGATCCGCAGCGCGCCCCGGGGGCTCGATCCGTAGGAGGCCAGCACCATGTCGACGATGGGATAGCGCCGCGACCCGTGGTCGCCGGAGACCCAGAACTCGCTGGGAGTGACCGCCACCACCACGTCGGGTCGCTGGTGCCAGCGGGCCCGGGGCCACGAGGTCCCGGGGAGGAGGAGGCTCCGGTAGTCGCCGTGGGCGGTCGCCAGGACGGCGCGGTCCTCGGGCACCCCCGTGGCGCGTCCCCGGCGGTCCGTCGCCTCACCGAACTCCCGACCTGCATCGCCGTGCCGCATGGCGCCACCCTCCGCCGCCGGGCCCAGAGGGGTGGCGATCCTCAGCACCGTTCGCACCGGACCATGGCGGCCGGAACCCACGACTCGTGAATCCACAACCATGTCAACGATGTCGGTGGAACTCCCGTTACCCGGGGCCGGGTGAGCGGGCCCCGACGGGCCGTGACGGGACGGTCGCCCGGTGGGACACTGGTGGGATGCTCGCAGCCTTCTCCATCACTCCGCTCGGGGCCGGCGACTCGGTCGCCGACGTCGTGGCCGAGGCGATCCGTATCGTCCGTGCCAGCGGCCTCCCCAACGAGACCAACGCCATGTTCACCAACATCGAGGGCGACTGGGACGAGGTGATGGCGGTCGTCAAGGAATGCACCGAGATGGTGGCCCGGACCTCGGGCCGGGCCTCGGTGGTCCTGAAGATCGATTACCGGCCCGGCGTGCCCGATGACCGGATGCAGGCGAAGGTCCGGTCCGTCGAGGAGCGTCTGTCGTGAACCGTCCGAACTCGCCTCCCCGGCGCGGTTCCCGGCCCTTCCGTTCCGGGGTCGCCGCCACCCTCATGGCGCTGGCGATGGTGCTCGCCGTGGTCGCCGGCCCGTCGCTGGCGGCGTCGTCGGCCGGCGCGTCCGGCACCGCCACGACATCCCCTTCGTCGGTCACCGACTGGGTGACGTTCTACGGCTACGTCGACAATTCGCCACCGGGTACCGCCATCGCCCACCCGTGTATCCACTCCTCGGCGGGGGGAGTGGGCACCTTCGCCGACCCGGTGACCTTCGCCGAGCGCATCGACATGCACGGGCCGTGGTGTCAGATCATCTACGTGCCGTCCCTGGAGAAGTACTTCATCCACGAGGACCAGTGCGACCCTTGTGGTGGGGTGAAGTTGAACCACGTCGACCTCTGGATGGGAGGAGACGCCCAATCGAAGATCGCTCCCGAGAAGCGGGCACTGCTCGGTTGCGAGGACGCCTGGACCGAGCACGAGACGGTGATCCTGAACCCGCCCTCGACCGAGCCGGTCGACACCACCCCGTTGTTCACTCCGCCTACGACCTGCCACGGAGGGACGGGCGACTGACCGGTCCGGCGGTGCCGCCGACCTCATGCGTCAGGGGCGGCGGCCCCGTTCCTCGCCGGCAGGGCGGACCACCCGACTCACCCGAGATCTGGTCCGGACCACGACGACGGCGGGTCGCTGTTCGGGAACGATTCGGCCAGCTCCTCGTCCAGGGCGGCCTCCCGGGCGGCCACGGCCCGCTGGTCGCCCGTACCCGAATCGGTGTCCGAGGTGGGACCGGGCGGGTGGCCGCCAGGGGCGGCCGGGTCCGGTTCGGGGGGCGGCTCGGGGAGGCTCACGAAGCGGGGCGTACCCCGGCTCGGACGACGTGAAACGGGCCGGGTCCCGCAGTCCGAGCCGAGCGGACCGAGCCGAGCGGACCGAGCCGAGCGGACCGAGCCGAGCAGACCGAGCCGAGCAGACCGAGCCGAGCAGACCGAGCCGAGCAGACCGAGCCGAGCAGACCGAGCCGAGCAGACCGACCGGTGGTCGACAGACCGCGCCACTGCGGTAGGGTGTTAGCCAGGTAGGACGCAGCTTCGGAGCGGTCCGCGTCGTCGTGAGCCATTCGGCTGCGGCACCCGGCTCCGCCCCGCCGTCCGGTACCGGATCCGTCCGGTGCGGAGGCGGCGGCCACCGATCTCTGATCGGCCGCCACCGTTCACGTCCTACCAGGAGCCACGTCGGATGCCTCGGCCGCAGTTCGCCTGCGGTCAGTCAGCGACCTGCTCCTCCGTGGGACCCGTCGATGCGTGACGACCCGCCGTCATCGGCGGGCCGGGCGTCGACGTCCAGGCATCCTGGATCCCATGGTCCGAGAATGTTCATCCACGCAAGGAAGCAGTTTCCATGAATCACGAATCCGAAGTCCGCACCGCCCTCGATCGCAGCCACTCCCGCCGAGTGGATGTGGAGGACCAACTGCGCTCCCTCCGGGGGAGGCCCCTCACCACCTCCCTGGCCGAACTCGACGGACTGCTGGTCCACGAGGTTCGACTCGAAGCCCGACTCTCCGAGGTCCTGAGCCAGCATCTCCCGCGCGTGCCCTGCTGATGGTGCTACGCGGAGGCACGAATCGGGCTCCACGCGGTACCCACCGGGGACGGTGGGTCACCGGCCCGTGCCCTCCGGTGGGCTCCCACCGTCACCGCCTGGCCTCCAGGGCCCGCTTGATCTCCAGCTTCTTGGACTCGGCGGCCAGCCACTCACGGACGTGGGCCATCTGACGGTCGGCCGGAACGTGATGGCTTCCCGTCGGGTCGTCGGTCCGAGATCCGCACCGCCGACAGACGGCCATGCGGCCGTTCGTCTCGGGGGAGTGGTCCCGGTCGAGTCGTCCACCCGTGTCCACCACGTCCTCTGGAGGCATCGCTCTCCTGTCGGCCACCGCATCGCTGAGCAGTCGCGGACGGCCTGCGCGGGCCCGATCGACACCGGAGTCGGTGCACCCGGGCTCCTCCGTCCACCCTACGCCTCGCCCCGGATCTTGCAAGCGGCGCGCCGCCGGCGCAGCCGAGCATGTCGCCCGGTGGAACGGGATACTGGAGGGTGATGCGCAAGCAGTACTACTTCAGACCGACGGAGCGGGGGTTCGATGCCTGGGACGTGCACCGCCTGGTGGCGCTCTCGGCCACGCTCCCCGTGTCCATGGTCGGTCTGGAGGAGATCCACGAGTTGGACACGGCGTACTGGTTCGGCCCCGACGGGCGGCCGACGACCGTGCGGGACCTGGTGCGGCACATGGAACTCGTGCAGCGGGCCGACCTGGGGTACCCCGTGATCCTCGGCGCCGAGGGCCAACTCATGGACGGGATGCACCGGGTGGCGCGCGCGCTGCTGGAAGGGCGCACGACGGTGGTCGCGGTGCGGTTCGCCGAGCAGCCCGACCCGGACTTCAGGAACGTCCGTCCCGAGGATCTGGAGTACGACGGAGCCGATTGACGAAGAGGACGAGGGCCCGCCCGACGCCGTTGCCTACCCGGTCACGGGGCCGGCCGGCCGGCCGGCATCGAGGGCGGTGAGCAGCGGCTCGGCGAGCCGGGCCGCCTGGAGGAAGTCACGCTCGATGGCGTCGTTGAGCGCGGCGAACGATGCGACGTGGTCGACGTGGTGGAAGGCCGACCGGATCCGCACCTCGACGAGGCCGGCGATCACGAAGGTGGCGAGCTTCACCTCGGGGTCGATGGGGTCCGAGCCGATGCGATGCGCCAGGGCGGACGAGACGTCGTCGATGAAGCGGGGCAGATCCGAGAACCGGGCGGCCACCAGTGTCGGGGAATCGGTGGCGACGTCGCGGAACCGACGGATCAGCTGCAGCTGGGTGGTGTCGTCCAGCGTCTTCAACCGACTCGGGTGGATCTCGTGGGCGACCGCCTGCACCACGGCGTCGATCAGGGGCATGCCCCGACGGACCCGGACGGCCTCCGCCACCGCGTCGATCATCGGCCCGGTGCGGTCGAAGAACATCGACTCCTTGGTGGCGAAGTAGTTGAACACCGTCTGTTCGGAGACCTCGGCGGCGGCCGCGATCTGGGCCACGGTGACGTCGTCGAACCCGTGGACCAGGAACATGGCGGTCGCGACATCGGAGATCCGCTGGCGCACCTGTCGCTTCTTCCGCTCGCGCAGGCCCTCGTCCGGCAGACCCGGCTCGTCGGCGTGGGTCCCGTCGAAGAGTTCGAGGATGGCGTCCACCTCAGGGTGGTCGCTGGCGGTCGTCATGGGTTCCCAGTGTAGACAAGAACGTTTAGTCATACTAGAGTTAGTGTCACACAAAGTTTGGAGTCACACTATGACAACGGCACCCACAAGCACAGGCTGGAGCACCCGTACCGACGCCGCGGGACATGACCCGGGAACGTCGGGCGCGGTGGCCGTCGAGGCGCGAGGCCTGACGAAACTGTTCGGCACGAACCGTGCCGTCGACGGCGTCGACCTGACGGTGATGGAAGGGGAGATCTTCGGGGTGCTCGGTCCGAACGGTGCCGGCAAGACGACGATGCTGAACATGTTGGCGACGCTGCTGCCGATCGACGGTGGGGAAGCGAGGATCTTCGGGTACGACGTCAGCCGCCAGGGGCACCCCGTCCGGCAGCTGATCGGCGTCACCGGTCAGTTCGCCTCGGTCGACGAGAACCTCTCGGGCGTCGAGAACCTCTGGATGTTCGGCCGACTCCAGGGACTGGGCTCCCGGGAGGCCCACCGCATCGCCGACGACCTGCTCGAGCAGTTCGATCTGACCGATGCCGCCCACCGTCCCATCTCCCAGTTCTCGGGCGGCATGCGTCGACGCCTCGACCTCGCGGCCAGCCTCATCACCCGGCCCGCGCTGATCTTCCTGGACGAGCCCACGACCGGTCTCGATCCCCGCAACCGCAGCCAGATGTGGGATACGATCCGCGACCTGGTCGAGCAGGGCTCGACCATCCTGTTGACCACCCAGTACCTCGATGAAGCCGATGCCCTGGCCGGGCGCATCGCCGTCATCGACCACGGTCGCAAGGTGGCCGAAGGCACGCCCGGCGAACTCAAGACCCAGGTCGGTACGTCGAGTCTGCGCGTCCAGATGGCCGAGGTGGCCGACAATGCAGCCGCGGTCGCCCTGGCAGCGGACCTGACGGGTGACACGCCGGTCGTCTCCCCGGCCGGTTCTGGCTTCAGCGTCACGCTGACCGATGCCAACCTGGCCGCCGACGTCCTCGTCGCCCTCCGCGACCATCGACTGGACATCACGACCGCCACCGTCGAGCAACCCAGCCTGGACGATGTGTTCTTCGCCCTCACCGGCCACCCCAGTGAGTACCCGACCCCTGAGACCGACGCCCCCGAGACCGAGACGAGCCACCCATGACCACAGCCATCACCATTCCGACCCCCACGTCGCGACCCGCCGAGCGCCCCGTCCAGCCGACGGTCCCGGTCCGGGCCGTACTGAGCCAGACCACGACGCTGGCCTGGCGCGCCCTCGTCAAGATGAGTCGAAATCCCGAGCAGCTCGTCGACGTCACCGCGATGCCCATCCTCTTCACGGTGATGTTCGGGCTCATGTTCGGAGGGGCGGTCTCCGGTAGCACCGCGCACTACCTGCCCACCCTCATCCCCGGCATCATCGCCATGACCACCGTCACGGCGTGCGTGGGGGCCGGGATCCAACTCCGCGAGGACATGGACAAAGGTGTCTTCGATCGCTTCCGGTCGTTGCCCATCGCCCGGATCGCTCCGCTAGCCGGCCCGATGATGGCCGATCTCGCCCGCTATGCCATCGCCGCCAGCGTCACCCTCACCGTGGGCGTCATCATGGGCTACCGACCCGGTGGCGGTGTCCCCGGGGTGCTGGCCGGGGTACTCCTCGCCATGGTCACCGGCTGGTCGATCGCCTGGATCTTCCTCTGGGTCGGCACCCGGGCCAGGAGTGCCGGCGCGGTCCAGGGCCTGTCCATGATGATCATGTTCCCCCTGGCCTTCCTCTCCAACGCCTTCGTCCCCGTCGACACCCTGCCGGGCTGGCTCCAGGCCGTCACTCGGGTCAACCCGGTCTCCCATGTCGTGTCGGCGCTGCGTGACCTGATGAACGACGGTGCGGTGACGGCCCAGGTCGGATGGGCGCTCCTCGGCTGTGCGGCGGTGGCCGCGGTCTTCATTCCCCTCGCCGTCCGCTCATATTCCCGGCGGGTGTGAACATCCCGGTCGCGGTCCGTGGACCCGGACAGCCGGCCGGAACGTCGGCGCGGTGCCGGACCAGGCGTACGACAGGGCGCTGACGAACGAGATCCGGGACACCTACCACCGCGCGCCCGCCGGAGTCGTCACCGAGCTCGAGGAGCGGTCCGGCCCGGCCCCCCGGCGGTCGCCACCACCCGGGCTCCGCGGTCGAGGTACTCCGAGGCGGTGGCGAAGCCCAGCCCCCGTGACGCGCCGATGAGCCGCGCCGTCCTGTTGACCGGCGGCGTGGTCACGACCACACCTCCGACCAGGTCGACCGAATGTGGACCCGGCAACCGATCACCGGGTGCCCGGTGGCCGCCCGTTGGCCCACCTAGCCTCCCGCGCCCGACTCGTTGGAGAAGTGGTGGTGCCCGCGGCGGGTCACGTCTCCGTCGATGGTGACGAAACTCACGTTGTTGATCACTCCACTGTTGAACGAACCGTCCACCTGCACATCCAGGACCGATCGACCCTTCGCGAACGACTCGGTCGTCGAGATCCGGGGATCGAGGCTGTCCGGGATGGTGGTCGAGTAGCTCACGGCGTACGAGGTGACTGCGCCTCCGGAGTAGCACCAGTTCGTGGTCAGTGTCACGGTGTAGCCCGTCTGCCAGAAGAACTGACCCTGGGAGAAGTAGCCACCATCGGCGGTGAAGGCAATCGTCTTGCATCCGTGTGGATAGGCGCCGGACGCCCCGGCCTCGGCAGGGCCACCCGCCGCCGCGGTCGACGCCACCGACACCATCAGGCAGCCGACGAGACCGATTCCGATGCAGAGTCGTTTCATTCCGGGCCACGTCCCTTCGTCCGCTCGCCCGATCATCCCATCCTGGAGGTCCGACCGCCCGCGGGTGGGGGAATGCCCCCCGGGAGGGTGGATCGACCCTCCCGGTCGCTGGATGCCGGGGCCCGGTGGGCACACCCGCGGTTCCGGTGGGCGGGTGTCTCCGTCCCCTCAGCCCCGGCCGTACCGGTCTTCGAGACGCACGACATCGTCGAGTTGGGTCGTACTGGCCTCCAGGATGACCGTGTCCTCCAGGGCCGTCATGCGGTGACGGGTGCCGGGGCGGAGGTGGACCGCCTCCCCGGGCAGCAGTTCGAACGACTCCAGTGGGGCGTCGGGTCCCCCCACCTCGAAGAGGAGCCGGCCCGACTGGACCGCAACCGTCTCCTCCTTGTGCTCGTGATACTGGAGGGAGAGTGCGTGTCCCTGGCTGACGTGCAGCGTCTTCCCGCAGTACCGCCCGTCGACGAGCGCGAAGTGCTCCTCGTGTCCCCAGGGCTTCTCGACCCGGCGGACGGTGGACACCCACGTCGATTTGGACATTCCGATTCCCCTGGGAGGCGCGCCGGGACTGTCCCTCACCGGCCCGGTGCGGCTGTCTGGAGGTTGGGAGTCCAACATAGCGCGAGGGCGGAAATGACCGGAAGTCGCTGCGACCACCGACAGGGCAGGGTGATGATCCTCGATCCGAGTGGCCATCGGATCGAGATCAAGGTGTACCGCCAGCCGGGCAACGCCCCCGGGCGCCTGGCCGCCGGAGGTCGGATCCACCGATCCCGGTCGGCTACAGCTCGTCGGCGTGGCGTTCCTCGAGGACCCGGGCCCAGTGGCCCCGGCCCGTCGCCCGGAGTCGCGCGACGTAGGGTCGGAGGTGGCCGCGCACGTGGAACGGCCCGCCCTCGGCGCGTACCTCGTCCATCGGATCGTCCCGACCGGACAGCTCGAGTTGTTCCGCCGTCCACTCGTCCAGGAGCGAGGCGCCGATCCTCGACAGAGGTTCCTTCTCGTCCCAGAGATCGACGGTTTCATGCGGGTCGTGGCGGACGTCGAACAGCATCTCGTCGGACCAGTGCCCGTGATAGCCGTCGTGCCAGGTTCGCAGATAGAGGAGATCGCCGAAGCGGACTCCGCGCTGGCACGACCATGCTCCCTGTGACAGCACCAGGTGGTCCCGCCCCGAAGATCCGTCCAGGTCGATCACCGTGCCGTCCCAGCTCCTCGGGACATGGAAGCCGGCGAGGTCGAGGACGGTGGCGGCCACGTCGAGGTGGTACTGGAGTTCGTGATGCACACGTGGCGGGATGCCGGGCCACCGGAGCACCGCCGGGATGTGGCAGGTGGACTCGTCGGCCGCCTGGTGATCGGCGTACACCCCGAGCTCGCCGAACGACTCACCATGGTCCGTGCTGACCAGCACGGCTGTGTCGTCGAGGACGCCCAGGTCATCGAGCTTGCCCAAGAGTTCGCCGAGGGCATCGTCCGCATAGCGGACACCCACGTCGTAGCCGTCGAAGATGGCCTTGACCGCATCCATGGAGTTGGCGTCCCATGGCTGGCGGGGCGGGGGCGGTCCCCACTCGTCAGGGGTGAAGCCCCAGGGCTCCTGGGCGGAATGGGGACCGGCCAACTCCCAATTCCTGCCCCGCACCTCCTCGGTGTGCCAGGCAGGGACGGGATCGCCCGCGAACGGGTTCCCGAAGTCGTCGGGAACGTTGTAGGGGGTGTGCGGGTCCCAGAGGTGGACATGGAGGAACCAGTCGTCCTGCCTGCCCCGACGCGCCAGCCAGTCGAGCGCGATCGGGAGGACCTGATCGGCCCGCTCCGCACCCATGCCTCGCATGAGATTCATGGACTCCATGAATCCGTGGTTCCACCAGGTGGCCGAGTGCCGGAACGGGAAACTCGAGATCGAGGCGGTCTGCCAGCCGTTCCAGTAGAACGTACCGGCCCACGACTCCAGGGCGTACCGACTGACGAAGCCCCGCCGGGACCCTTCGCCGCGGAGTTCCGCCCCGCTCCCACCATGGTTGACGACACCGTTGCGGATACCGAACGTTCCGGTCATGAGGGCGGCCCGGCTCGGTAGGCACGGGACATCGGAGGCGTAGACGTTGGTGAACCGGATGCCATCGGTCGCCAGGGCATCGATGTTCGGCGTGGTCGCGCGGTGGTAGCCGTAACAACCGAGATGGTCGGCCCGGAGTGTGTCGATGTCGAGGTACAGGAAGCGCATCGTGGCCGTCCGTGTCGCTAGTCGGATGTGATTGGCATCGTTGCACGCCCGGTGGCGGCGGCCGGTGCGGACCTGGTGGCAGTCTCGGGTCCGGAGGACGGGAGGCGGACGCCGTGACTATGCCCGTCGACCGAGGAAATAGAGGAACTCCGTCTGCAGGTCGGCACCGACGGGTGGATCCAACTTGGGTCCGAAGAAGTTCGGTCGGCGGATCATGGTGTCCATGGGTCGGAGGGTGTCGAAGGCTCGGCGGACGCTGGCTTCGTCGAGCCGTTCGTCCACACCGATCGACCGTGCCAGGTCCCAGGTGTGGACGAGGAGGTCCATGGTGACGAACCGGCCGATGATCTCACCGGCGGACATGGCGCCGGCTGGGCCGTCCAGCTCCTTCGCCGCCATCGCGGGATCCCCGGTGATCTCGTCGATCGCCACGGAGACCTCCGCCCAGGCCCGTACCGGGTCGTCGTCGGCCGCCAGCGCCTCCTGCGTTCCGCCCCGGACGCCAGCGACCACGCTCCGGTGTCCTTCGACCACGTGGGCCACGATGTCATGGGCGGTCCACTGCTCGCACGGGGATCGGGCCTCCCACTGGTCGGGGCCCACCGCTCGGACCACATCGTCGAAGCCGGTCGAAACGATCCGGTAGTCGTCCTGGATCTGGGTCATCGGCCGAGCGTAGGGCGTCGTCACCCATGTGGCCACGTGGGTCGCCGATTGGACACGTCCGTCGCGGCAACGGGCCGCCACCGCCTCGGGTTCGAGCGGTCCCCCAGGTTCAGCTCATTCGCCGGTGACGGCGAAGATCGAATTCGGACCCAGCGTGTCGGTCAGCACCCGACGGCGGGCGAAGCGCCACTCGCCGTCGACCACCCGGTACTCGTCCAGGTAGCGCCCCCAATGGTCCAACCCGACCGAGGTCAACACGAAGAAGTAGCACCGTCCGGTCGCCGTGGTCCCGTCCACGAGATCGATCTGGTGGGTGGCCGTGCAGTGGCGGAGGTAGGCGGGACGGTCTCCTGGCTCCGACGTGCGTCCGGGCACACCGGCGAACATCCGACGAATCTCATCGGCCCCGCGGTGGACGTCGCCGTTGACGTCGACCGTCGCATCCGGTGCGAAGAGCTCGATCATGCGGTCGAAGAGCCCGCTGTCGCCGTAGGAGTTATACCGGACCACCAGATCACGGATCGCTTCCCGGGCCAGTAGGTCGGCTAGCTGGAACATGGTCAGATCATCCCGCACACATCCGTCGACCGTGGGAATCGCGTGTCCGAGCCTCCTCCGTCGACCTGTCAGGACGCACGGGTGATCCGGGCGGGGCAATGCCAGTGAACGCGGCGAGCCGGTCGATCGGCGGGAGCTCGTCCCTCCGACCCCACGGCGATTCGACTGAGTCCAGGCACTGGTCAATGCCCCTTGACCGGTGACGGACAACGACATAGGAATGACTCGTGACCGAGCCGACCACGACCTTGAACGCGCAGTTCAGCGCTCCGGGAGCCACCGCCACGAGTTGGGGTGACTCCCGTGGAGCCCTCGAATCGGCGGAGCTCTTCTGGATAGCGACCGTCCGCACCGACGGACGACCGCACATGACCCCCCTTGTCGCCGTCTGGCTCGATGACGCGCTGCACTTCTGCACGGGAGCATCCGAACAGAAGGCGGCCAATCTGCGCGACAACCAGAACGTCATCCTCATGACGGGGTGCAACCAGTGGGACGGAGGTATGGACGTCGTCGTCGAGGGCCGAGCGGTCCGGGTGACCGATCAGGGCCTGCTCGGTCGGCTCGCCGAGGTCTGGACCCACAAGTGGGACGGCAACTGGACCTACGTACCGGGTCCGGAAGGGTTCCAAGGTGACGCCGACGAGCCGATCGCGGTGTTCGCGGTGCGGCCGGACAAGGTGTTCGCATTCGCAAAAGGCAACTTCAGCCACACACGGCACACCTTCTGAGCCTGGGACCCACCATCGACACGGACGCCGGATCCTCTGATGCCTCCTGATCCGGCGCCTCCGAATGTCGCGTCCTCCCTGCAGGAGCGCTCCGGTCAGACTCCGGAAAGAGTCATTGCCGGCCGCAGGACCCGTCGCTCCTCATGTCGAACTGAGGCTTCCGGCGAGCGCGACCAGAACGGTCTGAACGTCCTCGAATGGCTCCATGGTGCTCTCGGCCCGGCACAGGGCGACGACACCCTCTGCCGCGGAGATGGCGGTCACCGCCAGCGGTCGTGCGGATGTCATCTCCACGCCGCCGGCCGCGAAGAGGTCGGTGAGGAGCTCCGTCCAGGCTCGAAAGATCGCGCCCGCGTGGTCGAGGAGCTCGTCGTCGTTTGCCGCGACCGTCACGGCGACGACAGCGCAACCGGCAGTCAGGCGGGAGTGCTCCAGGAGACCACGCCAGAGGGCGAGAAAGCGCTCGATGACGACGGTGGCGGGTTGTCCACGAGTGGCCTCCAGTGCAGCCCGTCCTCGTTCGCCAGACAGATCCAGCGCGGCATGGAGCAGTTCGGTTTTCCCGCCAGGAAAGTGGTGGTAGACGGATCCTCGCGGCGAACCGGTTGCTTCGAGGACTTCAGCGAATGATGTCCCTTCAACTCCCCTGGTGGCGAGGAGACGCACGGCACCTTCAACCATCCGAGTTCGGACAGCCCCCCGTCCCCCCCGCTCTTCTCCACCCGATCCGTGTTCCGGCTCATCCATGAGACCTGCCTCGACCTCCAACTATGCGGTCGATCATAGTCGTGGTAGCTTCTATGTATGCAGACATACATAATCAGGAGGCACCCATGCCGATGATCGACGTCTACGCCGCTTCAGGAACGTTTCAGGATCCCCATCAACTCGCATCGGATCTGGCGCGCACGCTGATGACCATCGAGGGTGTCCCCGACATCCCGATGTTCCGCCAGAACACGGCCGGCTTCATTCACGAGATGGATGGTCCGGCTATCTCCAACGTGGAAGGCGACAGCAACTACGTGCGGGTCCAGGTCCTCACCAACGCCGGAGCTCTCGACCGGGAGAAGCAGATCGCCGTGGTCAGCCAGTTCACCGACCTGGTGGCTACGGCCGCCGGAGACGACTCGCTCAGGGAACGGATCTGGGTCCTGTTGACCGAGGCCGTCGGGGGAGGCTGGGGCCTGCGCGGCCACGCGCACACCAACGAGGAACTGGTCGCCGCAGCGAGAGAGCAGATCGCTGAGCTTTCGGCCGCCAACTCAGACGATGGCTGATCGTGGGCACCCGGGCAGCGCAACGATTGTCCGAGTGCCCTCACTGGTGCGCCCAAACGCAGCGACAGTCCGAGTGCACTGACCGGTAGCGGCTACCCTCGGCAAAGTTGCCCGAGCAACGGAGGTCAGTGGTGCGCAAGGTGGTCGCCTACATGTTGCTGTCGCTCGATGGCGTGGCGGAGCGTCCGGATGAGTTCATCGCCGAATGGGATGGCGTCATGAACGAGAACCTGGGTCGCGTCATCTCCATGCAGGACACGGTGCTCCTCGGCCGACGGACCTACGACGAGTGGTCTGCGTTCTGGCCGTCCAGTGACATCGAGCCATTCGCGAGCTTCATCAACGACGTGGAGAAATTCGTCTTCACGTCGACAGAGCCGGAGGTGACCTGGCCGCACACGACGGTTGTCAACGGCGATCTGGTCGCCGCGGTCACGGAGATCAAGGGTCGACCGGGGAACGACATCGGCATCCACGGGAGCATCGCGCTCACCCAGTCGGTCCTCGAGGCCGGACTCGTCGACGAACTGCAACTCGTCATAGCCCCCGCACTGCGAGGGCACGGGAGGAAGCTCTTCGATCCGCCGACCTCTACGGGCTTGACGCTCGCACGCAGTGCGGTCTCCCCTTCGGGCTCCGTGCTGCTCGACTACCTCGTGGTGGACAGGAGGCAATGATGGTGGTCCACATCTCCCCAATCGCCGAGTCGAGATGGACGTCACCTGCTCTGGGCTTGGGTCCGGCACTACGTAATCGGCGGGCGAGATGTGACGTCACCGACCCGGCGCAGCGGTTGTATCCGTGATGGCGCTGGCCCCCGTCCTAAAGTGGGCCGGTGACCCATCATGACCAGCTCGATGTTGAGATTGCTGACGCAGTTCGAGCAGTCCCCGTCCCCGATCTGAACCAAACGGTTCTTCAGGACATGCGAGGGTTCTCCTTTTCGGTGCCCGAGCTCTCCGGCCTGGTGACACGGGTGGAGATGGAGGTCCCCGGCGACCCTCCTGTCCCCGTGAGAGTCCATGCCCCGGTTGATCGAACCGGACTGCTTCCCGGAGTCGTAGCCATCCACGGTGGTGGGTTCGTCATCGGCGATCGGACCATGTATGACGGTCTATTCGACCGCTGGTGCATTGATCCTGGAGTGGTAGGGGTGTCCGTCGGGTACCGGCTCGCCCCGGAAAACCCGTATCCCGATCCGATGGAGGACTGCTATCGGGCTCTGAAATGGACGGTGGCGAACGCCGAGAAACTCGGGAATCGATCCGTCCATTGTTGGTCTCTATGGAGCGAGTGCGGGAGGTGGACTCGCCGCTGGGTTGGCGCTCCTCGCGCGGGACCGTGGCGAGATCCACCCGGCATTCCAATTCCTCCAGTACCCCATGCTCGACGACCGGCAGGCAACGCCTTCCAGCCGACTCGATGACCTCTACATCTGGAGCCGCAGCTCCAACGCATTTGGTTGGAAGGCCTACCTCGGCGACCTCTACGGCAGCGACGACGTGCCCGTCTATGCCGCACCGGCCAGGGCGGAGGATCTGGGGGGACTGCCACCTGCGTACGTCTGTGTCGGCTCTCTCGACGGATTCCGGGACGAGGACATCGACTATGCCCAGCGCCTGCTCCACGCGGGAGTGCCGGCTGAACTGCACGTGCTTCCCGGTGCTCCTCACGGATTCGAGATGATGGGGAGATTCTGCGCTCGCGCGTCAATCGAACCTCAATGCGGACGAGTGGATTCGCCGGCAGTTGAGGAGACCCGCTTCCTAGACGGACCGTGACTGCCGGCACCTCGGTGATAGTTAGGGAATTTCCGTGGCGTTTAGGAAAGCAAAGAACCCTCGGCCTGAGGGCCGAGGGTTCTTTGACGATCCCAACCATCACCACATCGAGTGCTAGAAGACGAACACTCCCGGAGACCCCGGCTGGCTGGTATCGACGACCGAACTAATCGTGAATGCAGTGACAGGATTATCGCCTCCGAGTGGCCCCACGATGTTCCCGGTCATGTTTGCCGAGTCGTCGAGATTGGACCAGGTTCCCGCCTCCGGGTCCAAGGTGCAACTCGGGCTGCAGATCCCACCGCTGAAGGTGTTGCCAGTGAGGGTCACCGGGTAGCCGCTCCCATCCGAAATGGCCAAGGTGTTTCCACTGAGCGAGAAGATGGGGGGGCAATTGGAGGATGTCTCCTGAAGCGTGGCTACTCCAGGGGCAGCAGGGTTGGTCTCGATGGTCGCCTGGAAGGTACCGGAACACGTTCCAGAACCCTCAACCGACACACTCAAGGCCCCGGTCACCACGTCCCCGACGTGAGCTCCGGGGAGTACCTGGGGACTGAGATTGTTGCCGCAGGTTCCACCATCGCTATCGGAGTTACTCAGATCCGGGCAAATCGTATTCGACCAGCCTGCACCGGACAGGTTCGCACCCGTGAGGTTGGCGAGGCTCAGATTGGCACCACTGAGATTGGTGTCACTCAGGTCCGCGTCAGCGATGGCGAGCCCGCTCAGATTGGCGTCGCTGAGGTTTGCGCCGTGGAGGTCTGTGTAGTCCAGCCACACGCCGAGACCCGAAGGGGCCACCGCATCGAGGTCGACGCCCTGCAACTGGGCGCCGTCAAGGTAGGCTGAATCGCCCCGGGTTCCATGACTGCTCCGGCTATTGGGTAACCGCCTCGAGGGCGGGTGCTGTCTGACGGTAGTAGGCGGCCTCGAACTCTGCCGGTGTGACGTAGGTGTTGTCGTTCGTGATCTCGCCGTGGAGACGGCGGTGGTTGAACCAGTCGATGTAGCCCATGGTGGCGAACTCGACGTCGTCGAGCCCCGTCCACGGGCCCTTCGGGTAGATCAGCTCCCATTTGTAGAGGCTGTTGAACGCCTCGGCCATGGCGTTGTCGTAGCTGTCTCCGGTGGATCCGACGGATGCCACGATGTCGTTCTCGGCCAACCGCTCGGAGTAGCGGATCGACAAGTACTGGACCCCCTTATCGCTGTGATGAACCAGGCCGTCGAGAACCTGGCCCTGCCGGGTGCGGTTCCAGACGGCCATCTCCAGGGCGTCGATGGCCAGGTCGGAGCGCAGCGAGTTCGACAGCTGCCAGCCCACGATCATCCGGCTGTAGACGTCGATGATGAAGGCGGCGTAGACCCAGCCGGCGTGCGTCTTCACGTAGGTGAGGTCGGCCACCCAGAGGCGGTTCGGCGCAGCGGCCGTGAAGTCCCGGTCCACGAGGTCATCAGGCCGGTGCAGACGGTCGTCCGCGCAGGTGGTGACCTTGTAGGCCTTGCCGCGCCGGACACCGGAAAGCCCCAGGTCACGCATGAGGCGCTCGACGGTGCAGCGGGCGACCCGGGTGCCCTCCCGGTTGAGCTGGGCCCAGACCTTGTCGGCCCCGTAGACATCGAGGTTGTCGGCGTGGACCCGGGCGATCTGGACCTTCAGGACTTCGTCTTTGACGGCACGGGCCGATGGCGGTCGCTTCTTCGCCACCCAGTACGTGTTCGGGGCGATCTTGCAGCCGTGCTCGGTGAGCACCCGGCAGATCGGCTCGACCCCGAAGCGGTCCCGATGGGCGTCGATGAAGGCGACGATCAGCGCTGTTGGCGGTCGAGCTCCGCCCCGAAGAAATGGGCCGCGGACTTGAGGATCTCGTTGGCCCGACGGAGCTCCTTCACCTCACGCTCGAGGTCCTTCATCTTGGCCCGCTCGTCCGTGGTCAGGCCGGGTCGGTCGCCGGCATCGGTTTCGGCCCGGCGGACCCACTGGCGAAGGGTCTCGTGGTTGATCGACAGCTTCGCCGAGATCGACTCGATGGCCTTCCACTGCGACGGGTACTCGTCCTGGTGATCGAAGACCATCCGGACGGCTCGCTCCCGGACCTCGGGTGGGTAGGGCGGCCTCCCGGGCCGCTTCTGGGACTCTGGCATGGCTCCATCCTCTCAAGAGGTGGAGCAGTCACCAATCCCGGGGCGGTTCAGAATCTGGCGTAGGGGTGGCGTGGAAGTGGGCTAGATCCGGGTAACCGGGGAAGCGGTCCTACAGAGCATCACCCGAGAGCGGAAACCGTCTGCTCCGTCAGTATGAAAGGGCAGGAACGATGAGCAAGCCAGTTGAGTGGACCAGCGAGATCCTGGAATCTCTGGTGTGGGTCCCGAACGAGGGATTCGTTCGCTTCGGTGACATGACGGTCGCCCAGCACCAGGCGGTCATCGATGCACTAGAAGAAGTACGGGGTCATCCGAAGCATCGCAGCAACCTAGAAGCCCTGCGGGCGTCGATCACATCGGAGCGTATCGGACACCCCGAGGGTGATATGCGAGAATGGAATATCTTCTCGGATGATCCGTCATGAGCGGCATGGCGGGAGATCACAGCACGTGTGGAATCTGCGCCTATGCCACCGAGCACCATCGCTGGCCGATGACAGCGGGGACGCATTGCCATCGCTGCCACCGATCAGGGATCAGCACGGCTCAGGCGAACTGCATTGTCCGTTGTCAGCAGTTCGCTAGCAACAGCGCTGCCGATCTGCATTGGCGTGAGCCGAAGGGCGAACCCCCGGTCCACATCGAGCCGAGCACCATCACACGGCTCGAACTCCATGACGAGGCGATGGGATCGGTATGGCGGAGCACGGGCGACCGTGATCCCCGACCGCTCGCCGTCCACGCCGAACGAGGCGATTTCTCCGGTCCTGGTTGCCCCGATGGGGTGCCAAGTACCTGGGAAGCATCTCAGGGGCCTGTAGGAGTGGGGTGAATCGACATGGCGCTAGCTGAGTACGAACGACCCATCCTTCTCACGGTCGAGGAAGCAGCCGACTACCTGGACGGGTGTCAGAACGGTTCATCAGGCGCATCCGCTACGAGAACCGCATACCCGGAGTCAAACTTGGCAAGCACCTCCGTTTCAGGAAGGAAGACCTCGACAGGTTCCTGCTCGAAGGACTCGAAGCGCCTCCTGAAGGCGAGTGGGGCAGGTCATGAGTCGAGGTTCGATCCATCGCCAACCGAACGGAACCTATCGTGCCCGCTATAGGAACCCTGAGGGCAGAGAAAGGTCACAGAACTTCAACCGCAAGATCGACGCTGAGCGGTTCCTAGTGTCTGTCGAGCACTCGAAGCAGACCGGGAGCTACATCGATCCTTCGGCGGGGAAAGTCACATTCAAGTCCTATGCGGAGAACTGGCGAGGCAAGCAGATCCACCGCCGAGGTACGGAAGCTCAGATCGAGACGAACCTACGGCGACATATCTATCCCCGGATCGGACACCGTGCCATCGCCTCCGTCCGTCAGAGTGACGTGCAGGGCCTCGTCAAGGTGATGATCGAAGGTGAGGTACGGGCCACCCTCTGGCACCATCGACAGTCAAGACGATCTTCACTTGGGTCAGTTCGATATTCACGTCAGCAGTTGCGGACCGAGTCATTGCCCTCTCTCCGTGCGTTGGCGTTCGGCTCCCACCCGTCGAGAAGCTGAGCGTCGCACCGTGGGCAGTGCGAGTTGAGGCGGTTCGAGATGCAGTGCCGGATCGATATAGGGCACTTGTGGTTCTCGGCGCCGGAACGGGTGTGCGGATCTCGGAAGCCCTTGGCTTGACCGTGGACCGGGTTGACTTCCTGCGTCGGACTATGAAGATCGACCGCCAGCTATCTCGGATCGATCGTGGCGAGCCGGTCCTTGGCCCCGTCAAGGATCGACAGAACCGACCTCGGGTGATCCCGCTTCCCGACGTGGTCCTCACGGCCCTGAGCGAGCATCTGATGCAATGGCCCGCCACGTCAGGCGGCCTGATCTTCACCAACCACCGCAACGAGCCAATCCGTCGCACGACGTTCTCCGACATCTGGCGGAAGGCGGTGGAGCCGCTCGGCGTTCCGGTAGGCGACGGCTTCCACCAACTTCGACACTTCTACGCATCGCTCCTCATCGCCCACGGTGAGTCGATCAAGGTGGTCCAAGAGCGGCTTGGGCACACCTCGGCGCAGATGACCCTCGATACGTACTCCCACCTCTGGCCGGACTCTGACGACCAACTAGGGCCGCTGTAGACCTGGTCCTGGGCGACGAGGGGACTTCGAATCCCATAGAGGAGCGGGCCTCGGTCCAGAAGGTCCTCGGGGCGGCTGGCTCAGTCTCCTGAGCAGATCGCCGGGATCGACTAGGGGTCTCTGTCGAAGAGCATGAGGCCAGTCGTTCGTGGATCGATCTCGTCCCGTCACACCTGTTGAAGTCGAACTCGACTTCGAGTCCTGAAGCCAGCCAAACTCGACCTTCGAGACGCCTCCGAAGTGCCGTCTGACCCATTCGGTTCGAGACGCAATCCTGCATTCTCCTGTGTCAGATCTGTGTCAGATGGCCCCATGCCCCCTACATAACCCCAGGTCAGGTAGGTAG
>CAVOTL010000002.1:0-58096 GCA_963699345.1 uncultured Acidimicrobiaceae bacterium
GTCAGGCCCGCCACGCGTCGTACCCTTCCGCCTCGAGGCGGGCGCCCAGCTCGGGACCGCCCTCCTCCACGATGACCCCGTCCACGAGCAGGTGGATCCGGTCGGCGCCGAGCTCGTCGAGCATGCGCTGGTAGTGACTGATGACGAGGACGCCCAGATCGGGACGGGCCTCACGCACGGTGTGCACGCCACGGGCCACGGTGCGCAGCGCGTCGACGTCCAGACCGGAGTCCGTCTCGTCGAGGACGGCCAGGTCCGGCTCCAGCATCGCCATCTGGAGGATCTCGTTGCGCTTCCTCTCCCCCCGGAGAAGCCCTCGTTCAGGTGGCGCTCGCCGAAGCTCGGGTCCATGCCCAGCTTGTCCATCCACTCCATCATCATGAGCCGGACCTCGAGGACCGAGAGGTCCATCCCCCGCCGGGCGGACAGGGCCTGGCGCAGGAACTGGATGACGGGCACGCCACCGATCGCCTCGGGATCCTGGAACGCGAGGAAGATGCCGGCCTTGCCCCGGACGTCGGTGGCCCAGGAGGTGATGTCCTCACCGTGGAACAGGATCCTGCCGGCGGTCACCTCGTACGCGGGATTGCCGAGCAGCACGTTGGCCAACGTCGACTTGCCCGAGCCGTTGGGGCCCATGATGGCGTGGACCTGGCCCGACTCGACGGTCAGGTCGATCCCGCGCAGGATGGGCTGGCCTTCGACCGACGCGCAGAGGCCCTCGATCCTCAAGAGGGGGGCGCCGGCCGGGCTCCCGGCGTCCGTGGTCGGGTCGGGCGACCCGGGGTCGGTGCCGTGGGGGCCGGCGGTCGGGCCGTGGGGATCGGGGCTCACGCCAGCGATTGTAGCCGCTCCGAGGGATTTCCCCTACGGGCGTAGGGGGAATTCTGGCCGGATCACGCCCGCGTGAAGGTGGCGCTGGGCTGGGCAATTCCCGGTCCCTCCGGGTCACCCGGTACGGTACCGCCATGGTCGACCCCTGGAACTATGCCGGCCCGGTGACCCAACTCGGCGCCGGTGGGGGCGCGGTGACCCTGGTCGACGAGTCGACGTTCGCCATCAGCGGCGAGGCCGGTGACATCCATCCGGGAGGTGCCCAGGGACTCTTCTTCCGTGACACCCGCATCCTGTCCCGTTTCGAGGTGCTGCTCGACGGGAACCGGGCCGAGCCCCTGTCCGCCGTCAACGACGACCCCTTCAGTGCCACTTTCGTGGCCCGGAACCTTCCCGCCCCGGGCCGGGCCGACTCCACCGTGATGGTGTTCCGCGAACGCCATGTCGGACAGGGCATGCGGGAGGAGCTGCGGCTGCGGAACTTCGGCGACGAGGCGACCGTGTGCTCGGTCGACGTGCTCGTCGACGCCGACTTCGCCGACCTGTTCGCCGTGAAGGAGGGACGGGTCGGCGGCGACGTCCAGCTCGGAACCATCACCAGTGCGGTCGAGGAAGGCCGGCCGCCCGGCGGATCGACCCCCGAGGAGGCGTTCACCTCCCTGGTGTACACGTACCGTCGTGGTCCGGTGGCCCGTGGGGTCGAGATCCGCACCACCGGGGCGGACCGGGTGGCGCCGGGTCTCATCTGCTACGAGGTGGTCGTCCCCCGCGCGGCGAGTGGTCGACCTGTGTCGAGATCGGCCCGGTGATCGACGGCAACGTGTTCGCCCCGAAGTACCGCTGCGGTGAGCCGGTCGAACGGGCCACCCCGACCGAGCGCATGGCCGAGTGGCGCCGGCAGGTCCCCCAGGTCGAGACGGACCACCCGGTGCTCAAGCAGGTGGTGGCCCGGAGCGCCGAGGATCTGGGTGCCCTGCGGATCTTCGACCCCGACTACCCCGAGCGGGTCGTGGTCGCCGCCGGCGCCCCCTGGTTCATGACGGTGTTCGGACGGGATTCGCTGCTGACGGCGTGGATGGCCCTCCTGGTCGACCCGGACCTGGCCCGCGGCGTCCTCCAGACCCTGGCCCGCTTCCAGGGCACCGAGGTGGACCCCCGTCACGAGGAGGAGCCCGGGCGCATCCTCCACGAGATGCGCTTCGGCGACGCCGCCTCGCTCTCCCTCGGCGGCGGCAGCATCTACTACGGCACGGCCGACGCCACCCCGCTGTTCGTCATGCTGCTCGGCGAGATGCGGCGCTGGGGGGTGGCCCGCGAGCTCGTCGACGAGCTGCTGCCCAATGCCGCCCGGGCGATCGAGTGGATCGAGCACTTCGGCGACGCCGACGGCGACGGTTACGTGGAGTACCGCCGGGCGACCGACCGGGGACTGGCCAACCAGGGGTGGAAGGACAGCTGGGACGGCATCCGCTACGGCGACGGTCGGGTGGCCGAGGCCCCCATCGCCCTGGCGGAGGTGCAGGCGTACACGTACGGCGCCTACCTGGCGAGCGCCCACTTCGCCTTCGAGGCGGGCGACACCGCCACCTACGACCGGTTCCGGTCCAAGGCGTCCAAGCTGAAGGCCAACTTCAACCGGGACTTCTGGCTCGAGGACAAGGGGTGGTTCGCCGTCGGGCTCGACGCCGACAAGCGGCCGATCGATTCGCTGACCTCGAACATCGGCCACTGCCTGTGGACCGGGATCATCGACGAGGACAAGGCGCACCGGGTGGCCCAGGCCCTGACGGGACCGGCGATGTTCTCGGGATGGGGTCTGCGCACCCTGTCGTGCGACAACGGGGGCTACAACCCGATCAGCTACCACTGTGGTTCGGTGTGGCCCCACGACACGGCGATCGTCGCCGCCGGCCTGGCCCGCTACGGCTACGACGGAGCCGCCCAGCAGCTCATCTTCGGACTCCTGGACGCCGCCGCGGCCCAGGGCGGACGGCTGCCCGAGCTGTTCAGCGGACTCGACCGGGGTGAACTGAACGTGCCCGTCGGCTACCCCACGTCGTGTTCGCCGCAGGCCTGGGCGGCGGCGTCACCCCTGCTGTGCCTGCGCACCCTGCTCCGCCTCGACCCGTGGATCCCCTACGGCAAGACCTGGCTGAGCCCGAACCTGCCCGAGGGCATCGGCTACCTGAAGGTCGAGGGCATCCCCCTGGCCGGGGACGCGGGTCACCATCGAAGTGGGCGCGGACGTCCCCGGCGGCGTTTCGGTGAGCGGCCTGCCCCCGGAGATCGAGATCATCCGCGAGCCCCGGCGGCCCTCGACGGCCGTGTGACCACCCGACGGTTCGGGACCGTTGCCCGGATCCGGTCGGGGCGGGTCACCAGCCCCGTTCGACCCACTCCGCGAGGTGGGGCGACTCGGCCCCGATCGTGGTGCCGTCCCCGTGGCCGGGCAGGACCAGGGTGTCGGCTCCGAACGCGCCGAACAGCCGCTCCTCGATCGACCGGATGATGGTGGCGAAATCGGCGTTCTCGAAGGAGGTGTTGCCGGGACCCCCGGGGAAGAGGGTGTCCCCGGTGAACAGCAGGGGCGTGCCCTCGACGGCGAAGCACATGGAGCCCGGCGTGTGCCCGGGCGTGGCGACGGTGGCGATGCGGAGGCGGCCGACCTCGAGCACGGCCTCGTCGTCGAGGATCTGGTCGTAGGCGGGCAGCATCTCGGCATCGCCCTCGGTGACCGCGACGTCGTAGCCGGCGTCGCGGACGGCCTCCACGGCCTGGATGTGGTCCCAGTGCCCGTGCGTCTCGACGACCCGTCGCACCCCCAGGTCACGGCACAGTTCGAGGAGCCGCTCGTGCTCGTTGGCGGCGTCGATCAGGAGGGCGTCACCGGTCTGGCGACAGCGCACGACGTAGACGTTGTTGTCCATCGGACCGACCACCACGCGGTGCACCTCGACGCCGGTGTCCTGGTAGTCGATGACGGTCTCGGCCATGGGATCCACCTCCTGGTCGCAGCGTAGCGGGGGCGCCGGCGCACGACGGCCGGAGCTCCTCCCCGTTGGTCACCGTGGGCGGGGTTCTGGTAGACAAACAGGGCATGTTGTCCCCCGTGGGGGCACCACCACACGCTGTCCCCGGTGGGGGACTCCACTGGATGGAGACCAGATGAACTTCGCCTTCAGCGAGGAGCAGGACGAGCTTCGCAAGTCGGTGCGCCGGTTCCTCGACGACAAGTCGCCCGAGACCGAGGTCCGACGGCTGATGGAGACCACCGAAGGGTACGACCCCGAGGTGTGGACGCAGATGGCCGAGCAGCTCGGCCTGCAGTCGCTCATCATCCCCGAGGAGTACGGCGGTGCCGGATTCACCTATGTCGAGCTGATCGTCGTCCTGGAGGAGATGGGGGCCAACCTGCTGTGCGCCCCGTTCTTCTCCACGGTGGCCCTCGGCGCCAACGCCCTCCTGACCTCGGGCGACCAGAAGGCCATGGAGTACCTGCTTCCCGGGATCGCCTCCGGGGAGACCATCGCCACCCTCGCCTTCACCGAGGACTCGGGTCGCTGGGACGCCGACGGCATCACGCTGGCCGCCACCCCGACGGCCGACGGCTTCGCCCTGAACGGCCACAAGTCGTTCGTGGTCGACGGCCACGTCGCCGATCTCGTCCTCGTCGTGGGCCGCACCGACGCCGGACTGTCCCTGTTCGGGGTGAAGGGCGACGCCGCCGGTCTCACCCGTACGCCGCTCGCCACCATGGACCAGACCCGCAAGCAGGCCCGGCTCGAGTTCGCCGACACCCCGGCGTGGCTCATCGGTGACCGACGGTGGCGCCGCCGCCGGGCTCTCCAAGACCCTGGACCTCGCCGCCGTGGCCCTGGCCGCCGAGCAGGTGGGGGGTGCCCAGCGGTGCCTCGAGAGTTCGGTCGAGTACGCCAAGACCCGGATCCAGTTCGGCCGCCCGATCGGCAGCTTCCAGGCCATCAAGCACAAGTGTGCGGACATGCTGCTCGAGGTCGAGTCGGCCAAGTCCGCCGCCTACTACGCCGGCTGGGCGGCCGCCGAGGACTCCGACGAGCTGCCGGTGGTGGCCAGCCTGGCCAAGTCCTACTGCTCCGAGGCGTACTTCCACGCCGCCGCCGAGACCATCCAGATCCACGGCGGCATCGGCTTCACCTGGGAGCACCCGGCCCACCTCTACTTCAAGCGGGCCAAGTCCTCGGAGCTGATGCTGGGAGACCCGTCGTACCACCGGGAGCTCCTCGCCCAGCGCATCGGCATCTGATCGGCACCGAACGGCTGTCGACCTTGACTACCGTGGTCCCATCCCGGGCCCACACCGGGGGCATCCACGCCCCCGTCCCGGCACCATCTCCCGGAAGCGAGTGACATGCGGAAGTATCTGGCGTTCGTCCTAGTCGGCATCCTCACCGTGGTGGGGGCGGGCATGGCCGTCGTGGGGGCGGTCCAGTCGAGCAGCGGCACCGACCTCGGCCAGGCGGTCAAGAACACGCTCGGAGCCTCCAACTACAGCGAGTACCTGGTCGAGAAGACCCCACAGGGCGACCAGACGGCCAGCCTGGTCTTCCAGTCCCCCGACCGCCTGGGCGGCTGGCTCCTGAGCTCGGGGCGCAAGACCTACCTCTTCATCATCGGCTCCAAGGAGTACATCGCCGTGAGCCAGAAGGCCTCGGCCCCCGCCCCCAAGACCTTCTACACCCAGGAGAGCGCCGGAGCCCAGGCCGTGGACCCGGCGCACACCTACCTCCCCTACTGGGACAAGGGCAAGTCCACGCGGAGCGGCTCGGTGACGACGGTCACGCTCTCCCAGGGTGGTCAGACCGAGAAGCTGCTCTACACGGTGACCGGCAACTACGTCTCGAAGTTCGAGGCGACGACGCCCGGCGGCACCATCGAGCTCGACATCTCGGCCGTGGGGACGTCGCCGAAGGTCGCGCTGCCCACGGGCTACAAGATCACGACCGTCGCTCCCACCGAAGGCTGACCGCCGCCGGTCCGGGGGACCGGAATCCCGGGTCCGGGGCCGCCCGGCTCCCACGCCCGGGTCGGATCACCGGACGACCCTCAGGCGGAGCCGTCGACGAGCTGGTCGATGCGTCGCCGTAGCCGCCGTGCGGCGGCGCGGGGGTCCTCCGCGTCGACCAGCCACCGGACGACCACGAAGTGGCGGGCCCCGGCGGCGACCAGGCCGCCCACGCTGTCCGGATCGACCCCACCCGTGACCCACACCGGCCACGGTGAGCGCGCCACCGCCTCGGTCAGGTATCCGGTACCGGTACCGGGCCGACCCGGCTTGGTGGGGGTGGGGACCACCGGGCCGGCGGACAGGTAGTCGACCGGTACGGGATGCCCGGCGCCGGGCTCGCCCCCGGCCTCGTCCCCCACGGCCACCGCCAGCTCGGCGGCGGCGTGGGTCGAGAGGCCGACGAGGGCGTCGTCGCCGAGCACCGACCGGGCCAGGGCCGGCGACACGTCGTCCTGACCCACGTGGACCCCGTCCGCCCCCACGTCGGCGGCCAGGTCGGGTCGGTCGTTGAGCACGAACGGTACCCCGGCCGCCGCGCACACCCGTCTCACGACGGCGGCCCGGCCCACCAGTTCGGTGTCGCCCAGATGCTTGTCGCGGAGCTGGACCACGTCGACGCCCCCGTCGATGCAGCGTCCGACGAAGGACTCGAGGTCGGGCCGGTCGGGGGTGCAGAGATAGAGACGCCGATCGGCCAGGGCCCAGCGTCCGGTCCCCGGGAGGGTCGGCGGGCTTCACCCCGGATTGGGGAGTTTGGCCCGGGCCTCGGCCTTCGCCTGCTGCTTGAACTGGCGCACCTTGGCCAGCGCCTCGGGCGAATCGATGTCGGCCACCGACCGGTGCGAGCCGGTCTCGCCGTAGGCGCCCGCCGCCTTCTCCCACCCGGTGGGTCGCACGCCGAACTGCTTCCCGAGGAGTGCCACGAAGATCCGCGCCTTCTGGTCACCGAAGCCGGGCAGCGCCTTCACGTTGGCCAGCAGCTGCTTGCCGTCCGCCGCGGTGGTCCAGATGGCCGAGGCGTCGCCCCCGTAGGTGTCGACGACCGCCGCGCACACCTCGTGGACCCGACCGGCCATGGAGCGGGGGAATCGGTGCAGGGCGGGCTTTTGGGCGAAGACGGCGGCCAGATCGTCGGGATCCAGCGCGGCGATGGCGGCGGGGTCGAGCACGCCGCCCAGGCGCTCCTTCAGGTCGAAGGGCGCCCGGAACGCCCGTTCCATCGGGATCTGCTGGTCGAGGACCATGCCGATCAGGAGGGCGAGGGGTTCGGACGAGAGCAGTGCGTCCGCGTCGCTGTCACCGGTGAGCCAGAGCACCTTCCAAGGGTAGCCGGGGTACTCCGGGGTACCGCCCGGCCGATCCGCCCGCCCATTCCGGACCGGCGCCGGCGCACCGCTGGGCCGGCCGGATCAGATCGACCAGGGATCCGGGGCGGTGACGTCGATCCCGTAGCGGTCGATGGCCGCCGCCACGGTCTCCGCCGGCACCTCGCCCCGGGCGGCCAGACCCTCGAGCACGGCCAGGGTGACATGGGCGGCGTCCACCTCGAAGTGGCGGCGCAGGACCTCCCGCGTATCCGACCGGCCGAATCCGTCGGTTCCGAGGGAGGTGAAGGGACGCGGCACCCACCGTGCCACCTGGTCCGGGACGGCACGCATGAAATCGGACACGGCCACCACCGGCCCCGTCGAGGCCGACAGCGCCTCGGTGACGAAGGGCACGGCGTCCGTCTCCTCGGGATGGAGCCGGTTGAACCGGTCGGTCGACAACGCCTGCTCGCGCAACGCCTTGTAGGAGGTCACCGACCAGGCCTCGGCCGCCACCCCCCATTCGTCGGCCAGGATCCGGCGGGCGTCCATGGCCGCCCGCCAGGCCGTCCCGGAGAACAGCACCGTGGCCCGGGGCGCGCCGGCCGGCAGCCCGTCGGGCACGTCCGCGAAGCGGTACATCCCGGCGATGGTGCCCGACCGCACCCGCTCGGCCTCGGCCGGGTCCGACGGGATCGCCGGCATGACGTAGTTCTCGTTGTAGAGGGTGAGGTACCAGAAGAGGTCCTCGGGCTCCGGGCCGGTCATGCGGCGGATCCCGTCCTCCATGATGGCGGCCACCTCGTGGGCGAACGCCGGGTCGTAGGCCTGGACGGTCGGATAGGTGGAGGCCAGCAGCAGCGAGTGGCCGTCCTGGTGCTGCAGCCCCTCACCGTTGAGGGTGGTGCGCCCGGCGGTGCAGCCGAGCAGGAAGCCCCGTCCGCGGCTGTCGCCGAGCGCCCACAGCAGGTCCCCCGCCCGCTGGAAGCCGAACATCGAGTAGACGAGATAGCAGGGGATGAGCGCCTCGCCCCAGGTGGCGTAGGCGGTGGCCGCCGCCGTGAAGGTGGCCGTGGCGCCGGCCTCGGAGATCCCCTCCTCGAGCACCTGGCCGGCGGGTCCCTCGGCGTAGTGGAGGGGCAGGTCGGCATCCACCGGGGTGTAGCGCTGGCCGTCGGGGGCGTAGATCTGGATCTCGCTGATGAGCGATTCGAGCCCGAAGGTGCGGGCCTCGTCGGAGACGATCGGGACGATGCGGGCGCCGATGCCCGGATCACGGGTGAGGGTCCGGAGCAACCGGGCGAAGGCCATGGTGGTCGAGACCTCCTGGCGTCCGGAACCGGCCCGCAGGTCGGCGAAGGCCTCGGGGGCCGGGGCCGGCAGCGGTCGGGCGCGCACCACCCGGCTCGGAAGGGGCCCTCCGAGGGCGCTGCGGCGGTCGGCCAGGTACCGCCCGGCGGGGGAGTCGGGGTCGGGGCGGTAGTACGGCGGGAGATCGGCGTCGAGGTCGGCCTCGGCGATCTCCTCGTGGAGGAACAGCCGGTCCCGCAGCGCCCGCAGCTGGTCCTTGGTCATCTTCTTGATCTGGTGGGTGGCGTTGCGGGACTCGATCGCCGGGCCGAGGGTCCATCCCTTGACCGTCTTGGCCAGGATGGCCGTCGGCGCACCGGTGTGCTCGGTCGCGGCCCGGTAGGCGGCGTACAGCTTGCGGTAGTCGTGGCCGCCCCGGGGCAGGCTCTGGAGCTCGGCGTCGCTCAGGTGGGCCACCAGCTCGGTCAGGCGGGGGTCGGGGCCGAAGAAGTGCTCCCGGATGTAGGCCCCCGACTCGGTCGCGTACTTCTGGAACTCGCCGTCGACGGTCGAGTTCATCTTGGCCAACAGCACCCCGTCGACGTCTCGGGCCAGCAGCTCGTCCCAGTTCCGTCCCCAGATCACCTTGATCACGTTCCACCCGGCGCCGCGCAGGGTGGCCTCGAACTCCTGGATCACCTTGCCGTTGCCCCGGACGGGGCCGTCCAGGCGCTGGAGGTTGCAGTTGACCACCAGCGTCAGGTTGTCGAGGTGCTCGCGGCCGGCCATGCCGAGGAGGGCCACGGTCTCGGGCTCGTCGAACTCGCCGTCGCCGACGAAGGCCCAGACGCGGCTGGCGGAGGTGTCGGCGAGTCCCCGCGCCGAGAGGTAGCGGGCCAGGTGCGCCTGGGCGATGGCGTTGATCGGTCCGAGGCCCATCGAGACCGTGGGGTACTCCCAGAAGTCGGGCATGAGGCGCGGGTGGGGGTACGAGGACAGTCCGTCGCCGCCCACCTCGAACCGGAAGTTGTCGAGCTGCTTCTCGTCCATGCGCCCTCGACGAACGCCCGGGCGTAGATGCCGGGCGAGGCGTGGCCCTGGAAGTACACCTGGTCGCCCGGGCACACCGCCGTCCTTGCCCCGGAAGAAGTGGTTGAAGCCCACCTCGTAGAGGGCGGCCGAACTGGCGTAGGTGGCCAGGTGGCCACCGATCGCCTCCGAGCGGATGTTGGCCCGGACCACCATGACCGCGGCGTTCCAACGGATGAAGGCGCGGATCCGGCGCTCGAGGTGCTCGTCCCCCGGGAACTCGGGCTCGGCGGCGGACGGGATCGTGTTGACGTACGGCGAGGAGACCGTCGCCGGGAAGCCGACCTGGGACGTACGGGCCCGTTCGAGCACCCGCATGAGCAGGTAGCGGGCCCGGTTGCGACCGTAGACACGCACGACGTCGTCGAAGGCGGCCAGCCACTCGGCGGTCTCCTCCGGGTCGACGTCGGGGAGCTGGTGGGCGACGCCGTCGAAGAGCATGCCCCCATGCTTCCACCGCCGGACCCCCGCGCACCATCACTTCCTCGCGGGTCGTCCGGTGGTCGGGAGGAACGGGGAGGGTCGGACACCTGTGCGCGGCGGTGCGCCCGGGATCCGGTCGCGACCGGGCATGCTGTCACGATGCCCGCGCCACCCCGCTCCTCCGACGCCCCACCCACCGTGGCCTACACCGACGGATCGTGCCTCGGGAACCCCGGACCGGGTGGCTGGGCGTGGGCCGTGGACGGAGGCCGGTCCGACTCGGGGGGAGAGCCCCACACCACCAATCAGCGCATGGAGGTGGTGGCGGTCATCCGCGCCCTCGAGTCGCTGCCCGGGCCGGTCCACGTCATGAGCGACTCGACCTATGTCGTGAACTGCTTCCGCCAGAAGTGGCATGCGGGCTGGATGCGCCGGGGGTGGAAGAACTCGCAGGGCAAGCCCGTGGCCAACCGAGACCTCTGGGAGACCCTGTTCGCCCTGGCCCTCGATCCGGACCGGCCGGTCACCTTCGAGTGGGTCAAGGGCCACTCGGGGGACCGGATGAACGACGTCGTGGACGCCCTCGCCACCGCGGCGGCGGCCCGCCAGAACCCGTCCGGACCACCACCGGACACGGGTTTGGGTCAGGGGCGGCTGCTCCCGTAACCTGGCCCGATGGAGATCAACGGAAGTTCAGCAATCATCACCGGCGGAGCCTCGGGCCTCGGCGAGGCCACGGCCCGCAAGCTCGCCGCCCAGGGCGTGCGGGTCACCGTGTTCGACCGCAACGAGGAGCGGGCCAAGGAGGTCGTGGGCGAGATCGGCGGAGTCGCCAACTTCGTGGGCGGCGACGTCACCGACCCGGACGACTGCCAGAAGGCCGTGGACCAGGCCGCCGACGGTGGCAACCTGCGGATCGCCGTGAACTGCGCCGGCACCGGATGGGTGGGCCGGGTCATCAACCGCGACGGCTCGCCCCACGACCTCGCCCCGTTCAAGTTCATCCAGGAGCTGAACATCATCGGCACCTTCAACGTGATGACCAAGGCCGCCTCCGCCATCGCCACGGTGGAGCCCCAGGAGAACGGCGAGCGTGGCGTCATCGTCAACACCGCCTCCGTCGCCGCCTTCGACGGCCAGATCGGCCAGCTGGCCTACTCCGCCTCGAAGGGCGCCGTCGTGGGCATGACCCTGCCCGCCGCCCGTGACCTCGCCGTCGTCGGCATCCGCGTGCTGGCCATCGCCCCCGGACTGTTCGACACCCCGCTGCTGGCCATGCTGCCGGACGAGGCCCGTGACGCCCTGGCCCAGTCGGTGAACTTCCCGAAGCGTCTCGGCAGCCCGCCGGAGTTCGGCGACCTGGTGGTCCACATCGCCACCAACAGCTACCTCAACGCCGAGGTCATCCGCCTCGACGGTGGCATCCGGATGCCGCCCAAGTAGCAGCGACCGTCACCTCCGCCCGGCGGAGGGTGGGTCGGGAGCGGGGGGTAGTGTCGCGCTCGGAACCATGGCCGTCACGATCCCCACTCCCGCCACCGACGGCCCGCGCGGTCCGATCGGACCCCGACCGGGCCATCATCCGGACCGAGGGTCTGACCAAGGTCTACCCCGGCTCGGCGTTCACGGCGGTCGACCACCTCGACCTCGTGGTCGGCACGGGCGAGATCTTCGGACTGCTCGGCCCGAACGGCGCCGGCAAGACCACCACGGCGGGCATGCTGACCACGCGGGTCGTGCCCACGTCGGGACACGCCACGGTGGGCGGTATCGACGTGGTCCGCCAGCCGGCGGTGGCCAAGCAGATCCTCGGCATCGTCAGCCAGCAGAACACCCTCGACCGCCAGCTGACGGTCTGGGAGAACCTGTACTTCCACGGCCGCCTGTTCGGGATGTCCGCCCGGGAGTCCCGCAGCGAGGCGGACCGCCTCCTCGAGCAGTTCCAGCTCGACAAGTGGGCCAAGGCCTCCGTCTACGCCCTCTCGGGGGGGATGGCCCAGCGGCTGATGGTGGCCCGCGCCATCTTCCACCGGCCCGCCGTCCTCTTCCTCGACGAGCCCACGGCCGGCCTCGACCCCCAGAGCCGCCTCGCCCTGTGGGACATCCTCCGGGTGCTCAACGCGGGCGGGCAGACCATCCTGCTGACCACCCACTACATGGAAGAGGCCGATCAGCTCTGTGGCCGCGTGGCCATCATGGACAAGGGGAAGCTGCTGGCCCTCGACACCCCGGCGGCCCTCAAGAGCCAGGTCAACGCCGACACCATCGTCACCGTGACCGCCACCGGGGACCGGGAGGAGCTCGGCCGGGCGCTGTCGGACCGGATCCCGGGGGTGACCCTCACCCGCCCGATCGAAGGTGGGGTCGAGCTCCACGTCAAGGGCAAGGACCGGCTCCTGCCGGCCGTGGTGACCGGCGCCGAGGACGCCGGGTTCCCGGTGCTCGACATCTCCGTCACCGAGCCCACCCTCGAGACGGTGTTCATCAACCTCACCGGCAAGGAGCTGCGCGACTGATGGCCGTCGTCGACGCCGGCGCCACCGGCACCGCGCGTCCACCTGCGCCCCGAGCACTCGGCCATGGCCGCGGGGCGCACCGCGCTGTGGGCGCTGATCCTGCGGGACCTCGTGGTCCTGCGCAAGCACCTCTTCGAGTTCGTCGCCCGGACGCTCATCCAGCCGTTCCTGCTCTGCTTCGTGTTCCTGTACGTCTTCCCCAAGATCGGCCAGGGCATCGGAGGGGCGAATCCGGCGGAGCAGTCGGCCTTCGCCACCATCCTGGTGCCCGGGGTGGTCGGGATCTCGATCCTCTTCCAGGGCGTCCAGTCGGTGGCCCTCACCATGTCCCAGGAGTTCGGCTACACCCGGGAGATCGAGGACCGGGTACAGGCCCCGTGCCCGATCTGGCTCGTGGCCATGGCCAAGGTGCTCTCCGGTGCGGTCCAGGGGCTGATCTCGGCGGCGCTGGTGCTCCCCATCGCCTCCGTGGTCCACGCCAAAGGGGTGGAGGCCCACCTGCACTTCCACTGGTGGATCGTCGTGACGATCGTGCCGCTGGCCTGCGTGACCATGGCCTCCCTCGGGCTGCTGCTCGGGACCAGCTTCGAGCCCCGCAACATCGGACTGATGTTCGGGTTCATCATCCTCCCCGTGACGTTCCTCGGCGGCACGTACTACGCCTACACCCGGCTCGCCCCCGTGCAGGTGGGGGGCTGGCACTGGCTCCAGACCCTCGTGCTCGTCAATCCGCTGATCTACATCAACGAGGGGATGCGGGCCGCCTTCACCCTGGCGCCGCACATGCCGCTCTACGTGATCTACCCGGTGATGGCGGCCTTCCTCGCCGTCTTCCTCGGGCTCGGTCTCCGGAACTTCCGCCGCCGCGTCCTGTCGTGACCGGTCCGGTCGGCGGCGGACCGACGGGCACGCCGGGATGACGCCGCCGGCCCCGCTGGACACCGCTCCACCGTCCCGGAGCCGTCCACCATGGGAGCCGGGCTCAGGCGCGGACAACTAGGCTGGGACGTGCCCGCAGACCGACGACGACATCCTGATGGAGGTGGTTCCCACGGAACCCGAGGTGGCAAGGGACCAGACCGCAGCGGGGGGGACGGACACGCACTCAGGGGGATCGCAGCACTTCGACGTGGTCATCGTCGGAGGAGGACCCGGCGGCTACGCGGCCGCGCTCTACGGGGCGGCCGCCGGACTGTCGGTGGGCCTGGTGGAACTGGACAAGGTGGGCGGCACCTGCCTGCACCGGGGATGCGTGCCGGCCAAGGAGTTCCTCGAGACCGCCGCCGTCTACCGGACCGTGCGGTCGGCCGCCGACTTCGGCATCTCGGCCGGGCCCGGACCAGTCGGACCCGACGGTCAAGTTCGCGGTCAGCCAGGAGCGCAAGCAGCAGGTCGTCGGTCAGCTCTTCACCGGGCTGTCCGGCCTGCTCAAGGGTCGTGGGGTGACGGTCTTCAACGGGAGCGGCACCCTGCTGGCCGACCACCGGGTGCGCATCGCCGGGAACGACGGCTCGACCGTCGAGGTGACCGGCACCGACGTCGTGCTGGCGGCCGGCTCGGTGCCGCGCACGATCCCGGGTTTCGACATCGACGGCACGGTCGTGATGACCTCGGACGAGGTGCTGGCCCTCGACCACCTGCCCGGCCTCCGTCGCCGTGATCGGCGGCGGGGCGATCGGCTGCGAGTTCGCCTCGATGTTCGCCGACCTCGGCACCTCGGTGACGATCTTCGAAGCCCTCCCGACGATCCTCAACGGCTGTGACGAGGACGTCGTCCGCACCGTGGCCCGCTCGTTCAAGAAGCGGGGGATCGACGTCAAGGCCGGGGTCACGCTGCACGGACACACGCCGGACCCGTCGGGCCGGGGCACGGTGGTCGCCTTCGGCGACGACGGGAAGCTGGCCGTCGACGCCGTCGTCGTCTCGGTGGGGCGGCGCCCCCGCACCGAGGGCCTGGTCGCCCCCGAGGCCGGGGTGACGATCGACGAGCGCGGATTCGTGGTCGCCGACGCCACCATGCGCACCAGCGCCGATGGCGTCTGGGCGGTGGGGGACGTGGTGGCGGGCACTCCGCAGCTGGCCCACGTGGCCTTCGCCGAGTCGATCGTGGTCATCAAGTCGATCCTGGGGGAACCGACCGCCGCCGTGGACTACTCCCGGGTGCCGTGGGCCATCTACTGCCACCCCGAGGTCGCCTTCGCCGGCATGACCGAAGCCGCCGCCCAGCGAGGCCGGCCTCGACATCGTGGTCAAGAAGGACCCGTTCGGCGGCAACAGCCGGGCCCGGATCATCGGGGAGACCGAAGGCATGGTCAAGGTGATCGCCGAAAAGCGACCCGACGGCTCCACGGGCCGTATCCTCGGTGTCCACATGGTGGGACCCTGGGTGACCGAGCAGCTCGGTGCCGGGTACCTGGCCGTCAACTGGGAAGCCACGGCCGAGGAGGTCGCCCAGTTCATCCAGCCGCACCCGTCGCTGTCCGAGACCTTCGGGGAGACGGTGCTGGCACTGACCGGAAGGGGACTGCACGTTGCCTGACGTGACCATGCCACAGCTCGGCGAGACGGTGACCGAGGGGACCATCACCAAGTGGTTCAAGGCCGTCGGCGATCCGGTGGAGCGCGACGAGCCCCTGTTCGAGGTGTCGACCGACAAGGTCGACTCGGAGGTGCCCTCTCCGGCTGCCGGCGTCCTGACGGCCATCCTGGTCGAGGAGGGCGACACGGTCGACGTCGGCGTGGCCCTGGCCGTCATCGACGGCGACGGCGCGTCCTCGGCTCCGGCGAGGCGACGGGGCCGAGGCCCCGGCTCCCGCCGCCAACGGAGCGGCCGCACCCCCGGCCCCGGCCCGGGAGGCCGCGCCCACCTCCGCCACCCGCCGCCCCGGCCGCCTCCGCCCCGCTCGCCGCCCTGCCCGACGAGCCGGTCCCGTCGTCGGCTCCGCCCGCGCCGACCCCCGCTCCGCCACTGCCGAGGGTCACCTCCGGGGCCGACCAGGTCCGCGTGCTCTCGCCGGTCGTGCGCAAGCTCCTGGCCGAGCACGCCATCGATCCGTCCACCATCCGGGGCACGGGCCTCGAGGGGCGTATCACCCGCGCCGACGTCGAGGCCGTCATCGAGCGGGGTGCGCCGCCGGCCAGCCGTGCCCAGTATCGGGGCCGAGCGCAGGGCGCCGGCACCACCGAGTCGAACGGCCTCCGGCCACCCCGCCGGCCGCCGCCTCCGGCCCGTGCCGCGGCTCCGGCGAGCGACGGGGCCCGGCCCGGTGAGCGCGACGAGATCGTGCCCTTCACCAACATCCGCCGCCGGACGGCCGAGCACATGACCCGCTCGAAGGCCACGTCCGCCCACACGCTGATGGTCAAGGAGATCGACTACGAGCGGGTCGAGCAGATCCGCCGCTCCCACGGCGGCCGGTTCCGCGACGAGGAGGGCTTCAGCCTCACCTACCTGCCCTTCGTGGCCCGTGCCACCGTCGAGGCCCTGGCCGAGTTCCCCCACCTGAACGCCTCGGTCGGCGACGACGCCCTCGTGGTCCACCACGACATCAACCTGGGCATCGCCGTGGACCTCGACAACGAGGGATTCATCGTCCCGGTGGTCCACAACGCCGAGGAGCTGAACCTGCGGGGCATGGCCCGTCGCATCCGTGACGTGGCCGACCGGGCGCGCACGAAGCGGCTCAGCCTCGACGACATCAGCAACGGGACGTTCTCCATCACGAACGCCGGCCCGTTCGGGACGCTCATCACCGGAGCCATCATCAACCAGCCCCAGGTGGCGATCCTGTCGACGGACGGGGTGTCCCGCAAGCCGGTGGTGGTCGAACTCCCCGACGGCAGCGAGTCGATCGGCATCCATTCGGTCGGCCTGGTGGCCATCAACTTCGACCATCGCGCCGTCGACGGCGCCTACGTCGCCCGTTTCCTGTCCCGGCTGTCGAACATCCTCGACGACCGCGACTGGGCCGGCGAGCTGTAGCCGACGGTGGGCTCGACCCGTCGACCGGTGGCGGTGGGCCGTCGACGGACGCTGCCGATCCCCGACCCCGGCCTGTCGCAGGCGTGGCCGGTGGCGACCGCGGACCGGTCGGTGCCCTCGTGAGGGCCCGGTGGCTCGGTAGGGTCCCCTACGCCGAGGCGTGGGACCTGCAGCGGGCGGTGGCGTCCCGATCCGAGGACGAGTACCTGCTGCTGTTGGAGCACGGGCCCGTCTACACCCTCGGCTCGCACGCCGATCCGAGCCACGTGCTCGTCGAACCGTCCTCGGTCGGTGCCGAGCTCATCGAGGTGGACCGCGGGGGTGACGTCACCTACCACGGTCCGGGCCAACTGGTCGGGTACCCGATCCGCACGCTCGGGAGCGGTCCCCACCTCGGCCCCGAGCACGTCCGCCAGGTCGAGCAGGTGGTGATCGACGCGCTGGTGGCCCTCGGGGTGCCGGCCGACCGGGTGGGCCGGATGGCGGCGTATCCCGGCGTGTGGATGGACCCGGACGGGACCCGGACCGGCTCCGACGGCCCCCGGAAGATCGCCGCCATCGGGGTGCGGACGGCTCGGGGGCGCACCACCCACGGATTCGGGCTCAACGTCACGACCGACCTCACGATGTTCGACCACATCGTGCCGTGCGGCATCCACGAGCATCCGATGACCTCGTTGGCGGCGGAGGGTTTCTCCGTGACCATGGCCGAGGCCGTCGACGCCGTGATCACCGCGGCCGGCGGGGTGTGGGGACCGGCCGAGGACGTGGCCTCGGTGACCGACGGCGCCCGCGGGACGGCGCCGGTCGGCGTGCCGGTGACGCTGGTCGGCCGGACCGCAGCCGGCGGCAGCGCCCTCGAGCGCCGCATGGCCCGGTCCGGGGTCGACCCCTCCGGGGGGATGGCGCTGTCGGCTCGCAAGCCCGAATGGCTGCGGGTGAAGGCGACCATGGCCGACGGCTACCTCGGACTGCGGCACTCGATGCGCGATCTCGACCTCGTGACCGTGTGCGAGGAGGCCGGTTGCCCCAACATCTACGAGTGCTGGGCCGAGGGGACCGCCACCTTCATGATCAACGGGTCCCGCTGCACCCGGGCGTGCGGGTTCTGCCAGGTGGACACCCGCCACCCCCTGCCGCTCGACCCCGGCGAGCCGGAGCGGGTGGCCGCGGCGGTGGCCCGGATGGGACTGGCCCACGCCGTCATCACCTGCGTGGCGCGTGACGACCTGGCCGACGGGGGCGCCGGCGCCTTCGCCGAGACCATCGCCGCCGTCCGGGCGGCCAGTCCGCAGACCGCCGTCGAGGTGCTGATCTCGGACGTCAAGGGGGACGCGGCATCGCTCCGGACCATCCTGGAGGCCCGCCCCGACGTGCTGAACCACAACATCGAGACGGTGGCCCGGCTGCAGCGGGCCGTCCGCCCGTCGGCCGGGTACGCCCGCAGCCTGACCGTGCTGGCCCGATCGGCGACGGCGGGGCTCACCACCAAGTCGGGCATCATCCTCGGGCATGGGCGAGCGGGAGGACGAGGTGCTCGCCACCCTGGCCGACCTGGCGTCGGTCGGGGTGGACATCGTCACCCTCGGGCAGTACCTGCGGCCCAGTGCCCGGCACCTGCCGGTGGCGCGGTGGTGGACGCCGCGAGGAATTCGACGACCTGCGCGACGGCGGCCCTGGCGCTCGGGTTCGCCCATGTCCAGGCCTCGCCGCTGACCCGTTCGAGCTATCACGCCCGCGAGGCGGCCGACACGTCGACGGGGCGCACGTCGGCCCCGGTACCGGTGCCCGTCTCGATGGGAGCCCGCTGAGCCGATGACCACCGAACTCTCCCGAGGATCGCTCGAGGCCCGACACTCCCGGCTCGCCCGGGTGCGGGGCCGGATGGACGCCACCGGTGTCGACGTCCTCCTGCTGTCCCACGGCGCCGACCTGCCGTGGCTGACCGGCTACGAGGCGATGCCCCTCGAGCGCCTGACCCTCCTGGTGGTGCCCGTGGTCGGGCGATCCGGTGCTGGTGGTGCCCCGGCTCGAGGCACCCCGGGTACCCGGCGCCGGCGATCTGTTCGCCGTCCGTCCGTGGTCGGACGACGTCGATCCCCTGGACCTGGTCGTCGACCTGGTGGCGGGGGCGGCGACGGGCCGCGTCGCCCTGTCCGACCGGGCCTGGGCCACCACGGCCCTGGCACTCCAGCGACGCCTGCCCGAGGCCTCCTGGATCGAGGCGTCGACGGTCACCTCGCCCATCCGGGCGGTCAAGGACGAGGCCGAGCTCGACGCCCTGCGGGCCGCCGGTGCGGCGGCCGACCGGGTGGCGGAGGTCCTGCAGTCGGGGGGGATCCCGCTGGTCGGTCGCACCGAGGCGGCGGTGTCGGCCGACCTGGGCCGCCTGCTCGTGGCCGAGGGCCACTCGTCGGTCAACTTCGCCATCGTGGGCAGTGGGCCCAACGCGGCCAGCCCCCACCACGAGCCCGGCGGTCGGGTCATCGGCCGGGGCGAGACGGTGGTCTGCGACTTCGGTGGCACCCTCTCCCTCGACGGGGACGTCGGCTACTGCTCCGACATCACCCGCACGGTGGTGACCGGCGAGCCGTCCGCCGAGGTCGGCCGGTGCTACGAGGTCCTGGAGGCGGCCCAGTCGGCGGCGGTCGGCGCCGCCCGGGCCGGGGTCACCGCGGCGTCGGTGGATGCGGTGGCCAGGGACGCCATCTCCGAGGCGGGGTTCGGGCACCTGTTCGTCCACCGCACCGGTCACGGCATCGGCATCGAGGAGCACGAGGACCCCTACCTGGTGGTGGGCAACGACGAGGTCCTGGTCCCGGGGCACGCGTTCTCGGTGGAACCCGGCATCTACGAGCCCGGACGGTTCGGCATGCGCCTGGAGGACATCGTCGTGATCGGGGCCGACGGCCGGCCCGAACCGCTCAACTCCGTCGACCACGGCCTCGTCGTGGTCGACCACTGAGGGGACGCCGTGGATCTGGGGATCCGGGGCAAGGTGGCGCTGGTCGCCGCCGGGTCGAAGGGCCTCGGCCGGGCCACGGCCCTCGCGCTGGCCGCCGAGGGAGTCGGCATCATGCTGTCGGGTCGCGACGCCGACACGCTGGAGTCGACCCGGGCCGAGGTCGCCGCGCTCGGCGTCCCGGTCGGGATCCGGTCGGGTGACGTGACCGACCCCGACGAGCCGGCCCGGTTGGTGGCGGACACGGTCGCCCAGCTCGGATCCGTCGACATCCTGGTGGCGAACGCCGGTGGACCTCCGCCCGGGCGGGCCCTGGACCTCGACGACGCCTCCCTGGAGGCGGCGCTCAACGCCAACCTGCTCACGTCGGTGCGCCTGGTGCGGGAGGCCCTTCCCCACATGCGTCGCGCCGGCTGGGGTCGGATCTGCTGCATCACGTCGTACACGGTCGTGCAGGCCGCCCCGGCGCTGGCCCTCTCGAACACGGCCCGGACCGGCCTGTGGGCGTGGATCAAGACGGCGGCCCAGGACCTGGCCTCCGAGGACGCCGGGATCACCCTCAACATGGTGTGCCCCGGACCCCACGCCACCGATCGCATGAAGCAGCTCGGTGGCGCCGCCGTCATGGGTGATCCGGCCGACTTCGGGTCGGTCACGGCCTTTCTTTGCTCCACCCAGGCCGCCTTCGTCAACGGGGCGGAGATCGTGGTCGACGGCGGAGCGACCCTGGCGCTGTAGCGACGTCGGCGACCGGCGACCGGCGTTCGACGGTGCGCCGGACCGGTCGGGTGGTGGCCGTGTGCGGGCGGAAGCGGCCGGGTCCAGGGGCGCGGTCGGGTGCGGTTGGCCGGTCCGGGGTCAGGCCGCCCGGGGTACGTCGGGCGGGGAGGCGGCCCGGTCGGCCGGCGTCGGTTCGGCCGACGACGGAAGCCTCGGAGGCGCCAGGGGCGGGACGATTGGCCGGTGCCGCGGGATCCGCGGGGTGGGCGGCCGGGACGGCCGAGGGCGGCGGCGAGGCCGCGGGGGACGCGCCCGTGCGCCCGATGATCGCCCCGCCCGATCGGCGCCCGGCCCGACGGCACCCGGCTCGATGGGACCCGGCTCGGGGAGCCCTTGTGGGAAGCGCTGAACGAGGGGGTGATCGACGTGGTTCTGGGCGGACGGGGCCGGCCCGTTTCCCGGTGCGGCCGAGCGCGTCCGGTCCGGTCCCGGAGCGGTCGGCATCGCGGGCGAAGTGAGGCGGCCGTACCCCGGCGCCGCTTGAGATTGCGGGACCGGAGGTACCGGGCGAGCAGGAGGATCAGGGCGATGACGACGATCGCGCCGAGGAGGAACACCTCGGTCCGGCTGCTTCCCGTGATCGATCCGACCGACCCGGTGTCCCGCCAGGGGGAGACTGTCCACGCGTACAACCCTACCGACGCGGGACGTGGCGTCAGCGTGGCAACTCGGTGGCAGAACGGTTGCCGTATCGCCGGAGGGGTCAACGGGAGGTGCGTCCCCGGGCGGTCGGCCGCCTCACCGCCCGGCCGGTCAGGCCACGAAGTACTTGGCCTGCGGATGGTGGCAGATGATGGCGGTCGTCGACTGCTCGGGGTGGAGTTGGAATCCCTCGCTCACCTCGACGCCGATCCGGTCGGCCCCGAGGAGTTCGACCACCTTCGCATTGTCCTCGAGGTCCGGGCACGCCGGGTAGCCCCACGAGTAGCGGCCGCCCCGGTACTTCTGGCGGAACAGCCCCGTGAGCGTCGGTCCGTCCTCGTCGGCGAATCCCAGCTCCTCGCGGATGCGCCGGTGCCAGTACTCGGCCAGCGCCTCCGCCATCTCCACGCCGAGTCCGTGCAGGTAGAGGTACTGCTGGTACTCGTCGTCGGCGAACAGCCGGGCCGTCTCCTCGGACACCCGGGAGCCCATCGTGACGACATGGAAGCTGGCGAAGTCCTCGTCCCCCGAGTCGACGCTGCGGAAGAAGTCGGCGATGCACAGGTAGGGGTCCTCGACCTGACGGGGGAAGGCGAACCGCATCCGCTCGGTGGTGCGGGACTCGTCGGTCCAGATGACCAGGTCGTCGCCATCGGCGTTGGCGGCGAAGTGACCCCAGGCCACCTGGGGCACCAGCAGCTGCTCGGCCTTGGCCGTGGCCAGCTCCTCGCGCAGCTTCGACCGGACCCGGTCCTTGAACGCGGGGTCGTCCTCGCCCTCCTCGGGCCGGAAGCCCCACTGGTTGCGGAAGAGGGCCGTCTCGTTGAGGTAGGCGGCGATGTCGTCGATGGCCATCCCCTTGGCCACCCGGCTGCCCACGAAGGGCGGCCGGAACAGCGGGTTGTCGTCGACCACGTCCGGCGACCGGGTGGGCAGCGCCTCGCCCCGGGCGCGGGCCTCCTCGGCGGCCTGCTTGCGCAGCTCGCTCTTGCGGGGCCCGAGGTCGCGGCCGCCGATGGCGGTCCCGAACTCGGGGTCGTCGTCGCCGGTCTTCCTCATCTCGACCAGGCGGTCCATGGTGCGCAGGCCCTCGAAGGCGTCCTTGCCGTAGAAGAGGCGGCCGTCGTAGACCTGACGCAGGTCGCGCTCGACGTAGGTCCGGGTCAGCGCGGCGCCACCGAGGATCACCGGGATGTGGGAGAGGCCGCGCCGGTTCAGCTCCTCGAGGTTCTCGCGCATGATCAGCGTCGACTTGACCAGGAGGCCGGACATCCCGATGGCGTCGGCGCCGAACTCCTCGACGGCGGCGAGCATCTCGGTGATGCCGATCTTGATCCCGAGGTTGCGGACGGTGTAGCCGTTGTTGGTGAGGATGATGTCGACGAGGTTCTTGCCGATGTCGTGGACGTCGCCCTTGACCGTGGCGAGCACCATGGTGCCCTTGCCGCCCTGGTCGGCCTTCTCCATGAACGGCTCGAGGTAGGCGACCGCCGTCTTCATGGTCTCGGCCGAGCCGAGCACGAAGGGCAGCTGCATCTCGCCCGAGGCGAAGCGCTCGCCGACGGTCTTCATGCCGGCCAGCAGGAACTCGTTGATGATGACCAGCGGGGTGAGCTCCTGGCCCATGGCCTCGTCGAGGTCGGCCTCGATGCCGTTGCGGTCGCCGTCGATGATGCGGTGCTCGAGGCGCTGCTCGACGGTCCAGCCCGACCGGTCCTCGGTCGGCCGTCACCGACGAGGCGGACACCCCTTCGAACAGGGCGAGCAGCTCCGACAGCGGGTCGTAGGTGTCGGTGCGGCGGTCGTAGACGAGGTCGAGGCAGACCTCCCTGGCCCGCTCGTCGATCTTGGCCAGGGGCAGGATCTTGGAGGCGTGGACGATGGCGGCGTCCAGGCCGGCCTCCACGCACTCGTGGAGGAAGACCGAGTTCAGGACCTGCCGGGCCGCCGGGTTGAGTCCGAACGACACGTTGGACAGTCCGAGGATGGTGTAGACGCCGGGCAGCTCGGACTTGATGCGGCGGATCCCCTCGATGGTCTCGATGCCGTCCCGGCGGCTCTCCTCCATGCCCGTCGACAGCGGGAGGGCCAGGGGGTCGAACAGCAGGTCCTCGGGGCGCAGCCCGTAGCGCTCGACGGCGATGTCGTGGATGGCCCGGGCCGCCCGCACCTTCCAGTCGGCCGTCCGGGCCTGTCCCTCCTCGTCGATGCAGGTGCAGACGACGGCGGCGCCGAACTCCTTGGCCAACGACAGGAACGAGTCGAGCCGGGTCCCCTCGGCGTCGCCCTCCTCGAGGTTGACCGAGTTGATCACGGCCCGGCCGCCGATCCACGACAGCGCGGTCTCGACGACGGGCGCCTCGGTCGAGTCGACCATCAGCGGCGCCGTGGACTGGGTGGCGAAGCGCGAGGCGATCTCCTCCATGTCGGCCACCCCGTCGGCGCCGGTGTAGTCGACGCAGACGTCGATGACGTGGGAGCCCTCCTTCACCTGCTCCTTGGCCATGGCCACGCACGTGTCCCAGTCGGCCTCGAGCATCGCCTCGCGGAACTTCTTCGACCCGTTGGCGTTGGTGCGCTCGCCCACGACGAGGAACGAACTGTCCTGGGTGAAGGGGACGTGGGTGTAGATCGACGCCGCGCCCTCCTCGGGCTCGGGGGTGCGGACGGCGGGGGTGAGGTCGGCGCAGGCCTCGACCACGGCCTGCAGGTGGGCGGGCGTGGTGCCGCAGCAGCCGCCGATGACGGACACGCCCAGCTCGGAGACGAACTGGCGCTGGTACTCGGCGAGCTGGTGGGGCTCGAGGTCGTAGTGCATCTTCCCGTCGACCACCGAGGGGAGGCCGGCGTTGGGCAGGCACGACACCGGGCGTCGAGGCGTGGGCGGTCAGGTGGCGCAGGGGCTCGAACATCTCCGACGGGCCCGTGGCGCAGTTCAGGCCGATGACGTCGACGTCCATGGCCTGGAGGGCGACGAGGGCGGCACCCACCTCGGTGCCGGGGAGCATCGTCCCCGTCAGCTCGATGGTCACCTGGCACTGGACCGGCAGGCGCACCCCGGCCCGCCGCATGGCCCGCCGGGCGCCGTTGATGGCCGCCTTGGCCTGGAGGAGGTCGAACACCGTCTCCACCAGGATCAGGTCGGCACCCCCTTCGATGAGGGCGGACGACTGCTCGTCGTAGGCGTCCCGCAGGTCGGCGTAGCGGGTCTGGCCGAGCGTCGGGAACTTGGTGCCGGGGCCGATGCTGCCGGCCACCCAGCGGGGCTTGTCCGGGGTCGAGTAGTCGTCGGCCGCCCGCCGGGCCAGGGCCACGGCGGCGAGGTTGAGCTCGCGGACCCGGTGCACCCTGGCCGTACTCGGCGAGCACCGGGGCGAAGGCGCCGAAGGTGTCGGTCTCCACGACGTCGCAGCCCACCTCGTAGAACGACCGGTGGACCCGTTCGACGGCGTCGGGCCGGGTCACGACCAGCAGCTCGTTGCACCCCTCCAGCTCGGGCCCGCCGAAGTCCTCGGCGGTCAGCTCCTGCACCTGGAGGTTGGTCCCCATGGCGCCGTCGAACACGACGACCCGCTCGCGTGCGGCCTGGAGGATAGCTCGATTCGGTGCGTGCGGCGGCCATAGCCCTCCAACGATAGTGGGGGACGGGGCCGGTCCCTGACCGTCCCCGTCGTCCGCCGGGCGGACCACCGGGTGCCGGCGCCCCGGGGCGCTTCGTTTAGCATCGGTCCGGTGAGGACAGCGTGCTGAGGATCTACACGAAGACGGGTGACGACGGCACCACGGGCCTGCTCTACGGCGGGCCGGGTCGCCAAGGACTCGCCCATGATGCAGGTCACCGGCACCGTCGACGAGGCCCAGGCCGCCATGGGCCTGGCCCGGGCCGAGGCCGAGCCGGGCTCCGACCTCGACGCCCTGCTGACCCGCCTCGAGCGGGAGCTCTACGTCCTGATGGCCGAGGCGACCACGGACCCGTCCCACCGCGCCAAGCTCGTGCCCGGAACCACGCTCGTGACCGACGAGATGGTGGCCGCCCTCGAGTCGGACATCGACGGGCTGATCGCCCAGGTGTCGATGCCGACGGAGTTCGTCGTGCCCGGGGCGAACCGGGCCTCGGCGGCCCTCGACCTGGCCCGCACGATCGTCCGTCGTGCCGAGCGCCTGCTGGTGTCGTCCCCGATCGAGGGCTCACTGGTCGGCCGGTACCTCAACCGGCTGTCCGATCTGCTGTGGGCCATGGCCCGCTGGACCGAGGGCGACGACCACCTCCTGGCCCGGGGCGACCCCCGCCGACGCCGCTCGCCGACCGGCGAGTGAACCGTCCGACCGGCACCCGTCCCGTCCGGCGCTCGGATGCCGACCCGTCGCAGGCGCCGACCCTCGACCGCCACCCGATCCGACCCCGACACCTGACCCGAACCCGACCCCCCGAACCGACCCCGACCCACGGAGGAGCCACCCCGTGATCACCGTGACCGCACTGCCCGGAAGCACTCTCCCCGACGACGTGGTCGCCGTGGGTGTACCCGTCCTCGGCACGGCCGACGGCCCGATCGTGGCGCCCGGCCAGGCCGCCCTCGGCGGCGATGGACCTCGGCGGCGTCGCGTCCCGGCGGATGCCCTCGACGCCGACTGGTGCACCCGGCAGGGCTTCTCGGGATCGGTCGCCCAGACGCTCACCCTGCGGTCCCTCGACGACGGCCCGGACGTGGTGCTGGTGGGGCTCGGCCGGGGGGCCGACCTGACCGGCGACGCCGGGCTCGAGTCGTTGCGCCGCGCCTCGGGAGCCTTCGTCCGCTCGGCCGGCACCGGCGGCTCCGCCGTCCTGGCCCTGTGCGGGGTGCCGGGGGCCGAGGCGGTCGACGTGGCCGCCGCCGCGGCCGAGGGCGGGTCCCTGGCGAGCTACTCCTACGGGGACTTCCGCAGCTCGGACCCACCGGCCGGACTGGTCGGACTGGCTCTGGTCCCGGGGTCGCCGTCGGAGGCCGGCGCCGTCGAGGCGGGTGCGGCCCGGGGCGCCCGGGTGGCCCGCTCCGTCGCCCTGGCCCGCGACCTCGTGAACGAGCCGCCGAGCTCGCTCACGCCCGAACGCTTCGCCGACGTGGTGGCCGACCGGTTCGCCGGTGTGGAGGGCCTGACGCGTGGAGGTGTGGGACGAGGACCGGATCGTGGCCGAGCGCCTGGGCGGACTGCTCGGCGTGGCCGCCGGATCGGTCCGGCCGCCCCGGCTGGTCAAGGTCACCTACCGCCCGTCCGATCCCTTCGAGTTCGACGGTCGGGTGCCCCACCTCGCCCTGGTCGGCAAAGGGATCACCTTCGACTCCGGCGGTCTGTCGCTCAAGCCGCCGTCGGGCATGGAGACGATGAAGACCGACATGGGCGGCGCCGCCGCGGTCCTGGCCGCGGTGGACGCCATCTCGGCGCTGGGGGGCCGGATCCCGATCACGGTGTGGGCGCCGATGACGGAGAACATGCCGAGCGGGTCGGCCACCAAGCCCGGCGACGTGCTCACCACCCGCAGCGGCAAGACGATCGAGGTGCTCAACACCGACGCGGAGGGCCGCCTCATCCTGGCCGACGGGCTCACCCTGGCCGTGGAGTCGGAGCCCGACGCGGTCATCGACCTGGCCACGCTCACCGGGGCGGCCATCGTCGCCCTCGGCAAGGAGATCGCCGGCCTGTTCGACAACGACGAGGGACTCCGCGACGCGGTGCTGACGGCATCGTCGGCAGCGGGTGAGCCCGCGTGGCCCCTGCCCCTCTACGAGGACTACGGCGCCCACATCGAGTCCGAGGTCGCCGACATGAAGAACATGGGCCGCACGGGCCAGGCCGGGTCCATCGCCGCCGCCCTCCTGCTGGCCGAGTTCGTCGGCGACGTGCCCTGGGCCCATCTCGACATCGCCGGGCCGTCACGGACCGACGACAACCGGTGGTACAACACGAAGGGCGGCAGCGGGTTCGGCGTGCGGACGCTGGTGGCGCTCGGCACCTCGGAGGACTTCGCCCGCTGGCTGGCCACCCGGCCCCGGGGCTGACCCGGGTGCTCCACCCGTCGGCCCCGGTCGCCGCCTCGGGGCGGTAGCCGGAACCGGCGTCCGGCCTGCACTACCGTCTCCCTCGTGAAGATCGCCGTCCTCGGGGGAGGTTCGTGGGGCACGACGGTGGCGTCGCTGGTGGCGCACCACCACGACACCCTGCTGTGGGCGCGTGACCCCGAGGTGGCGCGGTCGGTCCGCGAGGAGCACGTGAACCCGGCCTACGTGCCCGGCTTCACGTTGGACCCGGCCCTGTCGGCGACGTCGGACCTCGAAGAGGCCGTGTGCGGCGCGGACTTCGTCATCATGGGCGTGCCCGACGTCGGGATTCCGCCGGGTGCTCGAGGACGCCGCTCCCTACATGCGACCCTGGATCCCGGTGGTGAGCCTGTCGAAGGGTCTGGAGCGCGGCTCGCATCTGCGGATGACCCAGGTGATCCGCCAGGTGGTGCCCGGCCATCCCGTCGCCGCCCTCACCGGGCCCAACATCGCCTCGGAGATCCTGGCCGGCAAGGCGGCCGCCGCGGTCATCGCCACGGAGGACCTCGAGGTGGCCTCCGCCATCCAGGCCGTCTTCACCCGCGGGCGTGTTCCGGGTCTACCTCAACGACGACGTCATCGGTTGCGAGCTGGGCGGGGCGCTCAAGAACGTGATCGCCATCGCCGCGGGCATCGGCGAGGGCCTGGGTGTCGGGGACAACACCCGGGCGGCCGTCATGTCCCGGGGGCTGGCCGAGCTCATCCGACTGGGCGAATGCATGGGGGCCCGGCCCCAGACCTTCGCCGGCCTGGCCGGCATGGGCGACCTCATCGCCACCTGCGTGAGTCCGCACAGCCGCAACCGGCGGGTGGGGGAGCAGCTGGGCAAGGGGCGCCGGCTGGACGACATCCTCGACGAGATGCACATGGTGGCCGAAGGGGTCAACACGGCCAAGGTGGCGCTCGAGCTGGCGGAACGGCACGACCTCGACCTCCCGATCTGCCGGATGATCGACAAGGTCGTGAAAGGCGAGATCGAGCCGATCGACAGCTACTGGGGACTCACCCCGGCCGGCCACGAGGCCGAGCCCGGCTAGTGACCTGAGTCAGAACTAAATCGCGCCGGAGGAAATTTCTCTGATCGCGGCGCGTTGCCCCTTTCGTCAGCGACGATTGGAGGCAGCGATGCGACGGTCCGTACTTGAACCAGTAGTACTAAGCGACGACGAGCGCGAGACGCTCGAGCGGTGGGCCCGACGACCGAAGAGTGCCCAAGCACTGGCCTCGCGCTGTCGGATCATCCTGGCGTGTGCCGAAGGCGGTCATGTGATCGAGGTTGCCGAACGTCTGGGCCTCGATCCGCACACGGTGGGCAAGTGGCGCCGTCGGTTCCTAGCTGATCGGCTCGAAGGTCTCCACGACGAGCCGCGTCCGGGCACGCCGCGCACCATCTCCGACGACGACGTTGAAGCAGTGATCGTCAAGACGCTCGAGGAGACGCCGGTCGATGCCACGCACTGGTCGACGCGTTCCATGGCCAAGGCGACGGGTATGAGCCAGAGCGCAGTGAGCAGGATCTGGCGGGCCTTCGGGCTCAAGCCCCACCTGGTCGACACGTTCAAACTCAGCCCCGACCCACTCTTCGTGGACAAGGTCCGCGACATCGTGGGGCTCTACGTGAACCCACCCGACGGTGCCCTGGTGCTGTGTGTCGACGAGAAGACCCAGGTCCAGGCGCTCGACCGGACGGCGCCAGTATTGCCGCTTCGTCCCGGGCTCCCCGAGCGGCGCACCCATGACTACGTGCGTCACGGAACGACCAACCTCTACGCAGCCCTCGACGTGGCCTCGGGACACGTTATCGCCGACATGACCGACCGCCATCGTGCCGAGGAGTTCCGTCGCTTCTTGAACCTCATCAACCGCTCGGTCCCCGAGGGACTCGACGTGCACCTGGTTGTCGACAACGTCTCGACCCACAAGACCCCCGAGATCAAGCGCTGGCTGGTGCGCCACCCGAGATTCACGCTTCACTCCACCCCGACCTACAGCTCATGGATCAACCTGATCGAGCGCTGGTTCGCCGAGCTCACGACCAAGTGGTTGCGTCGCGGCACCCACCGGTCGACCAAGGAACTCGAGGCTGCAATCACCTCAGTGGGTCGAGCACTGGAACGACGATCCCAAGCCATTCGTCTGGCACAAGAGTGCCGACGAGATCCTCGAAACCCTCGCTGCGTATTGTCAGCGAATGACTTCTGACTCAGGTCACTAGGAGGCGGTCACTCCTCCGGGGCGGCGGGCCGTGGCACGAGGACGGCGCCCGGTACCGCCCCGCAGGCCTCGGCCGCCGCCTTGAAGGCGACCGCGGGATGGAACCGCCACTCCGCCAGCCGCCGCTCGATGGTGGCCCGGTCGTGCCCCGTCTCGGCCAACCCGTCGGCCAGCCGCTGTGCCCGTCGCCGCATCTGCTCCGGCTCGGACAGGGACTGCTCCGCCAGCCACCGCCGATGGCTGCGCTGGAGCGAGTCCGGCAGGCGGCTGAGGTGGCGGAGGGGGAGCGGCGGGATGTGCTGGCGGACGGCCAGACCACCCGGGCCGTGGGGCCGGGCGAGTTCGAAGGTGATCAGTCGGGCCAGCGCCCGTCGGAACGGCGAGTTCTTTCCCATCTTGTCGCCGAGGCCGAGCGACCGGGCGGTCTCGGGCAGGTGCAGGTCGAACCCCTCGCCGTGCACCTCGAGGCCGTAGGTGAGGCGACGCAACAACCAGGTCGTGCTCGGGCCCACGATGCCCAACCAGTAGAGCTCGACATAGCGACTGCAGGGATGCATCCCGTGGGGGTCGGCGACCGGGTCGACCCATTCGACGATCCGGAGGCTCGGACCCTCCGGTCGGTGCGCCGGGGCCTCGGACCCGGTCGGGGCCGGACGGATCGCCCGGGGCGGAGGCGGAATGACGGTGGGGATGGACACGGGTGCTCCTCGGGATCGTGACGTCGGGACCCCAGGAGCGTGCCGGTCGTTGCTTGCCGTCGACCTGGCCGGCGACCTTGCCGCCACGGGGTCGCGGTGACACCGTGACGCCGTGGCGGCGTGGCGTCCACGGCACCCCACTGCGGAGGGCACGGCACCCGGACCCGGGGCCACTCGGGCCCGGGACGGGATCCGCCTCAGGTGGCGTCCGGTGGCTGCCAGCGGGCCACGGAGTACGACAGCATGAGCGGAACGTCGAGGGCGAACAGGACGAGCATGCCGGTGAACAGGGACAGCTCCCGTCCGGGCGTGTGGTCGAAGACGAACACGAACTCGAGGATCCCGGCGATCACGATGTAGGCGAGCAGCGCCCACCCCAGGACCCGGTGGAAGACCGGCCGGGCGAACTCCTTGATCCGGACCACGAGGACGGCGTTCACGACGAGCAGCACGGCGGCGAGTCCGAGGAGGATCACCGGGACGGTGAGCTTGGGCGGGTGCCCGTACTGGGCGGCCACCACGATCCCGCCGGCCACGATGAGGATCAGGGTGGAGATGGCGATCGGCATGACCGGAGGGAATTCGGCCTGGCGGAGATCCTCGGCGTCCGGCTCGCCGAACCCGGGCCCCGGGGGCAGCACTTCGGTGGTCGCGCTCAATGGCTTGCCAGGAAGGTCATGATGAAGATGGTCAGGATCTGCATCGCGCCGGTGATGCCCGCCGTGTAGATGAAGACCTTCATCAGCCGCTGGATCCGGGCCCCGTTCGGGTGGGGCTTCTTCAACTCGAACAGCACGGCCAGGTTGGCCGGCTCGAGGAGGCCGAGGGCGATCACCGCCATGACGCCCACGATCACGTACGAGGCGACGACCCAGCCGTGGTGGGGGTAGGCGGCTTCGAGATTCCCCAGGTGGCGGGCGAGCTGGAATCCGGCGCCGAGCGTCATGGCCACCAGGGTGGGCATGATCAACAGCATCTTCGGCATGAAGCGGGTGGTGAACTCGACGCGGGCCGGGATGGTGAGGCTCCCGATGATGGGACCGAGCACCAGTCCGAGGAACAGGTCGAGACTCGTCCAGAGTCCCCCTCCGAAGACGTGGAAGAACTCCAGGGCCCACAGATTGTTGGAGGCGATGGCCACGACGAGGGCGACCAGCAGTGCAGCGACGATGGGGAGGGCCTTGACGGGCACGATGTTGAAGTTGGGCACGGGGGGTGGTCCCTGGCCGGGACCCCCCGGCGGAGGCGTGGCCGCCGGCTCGGCGGCGGGCGGCCCGGCCCCCGGCCCCCGGTCTACAGCGATGTCCGTCACGCGTCTCTCCCTTCGGATACCGGGAGGTGGTCGACCCGCCGCTCCCGCTCGACGTAGGACACGGGTGGCCCACCGGCCACCGTGGGCTCATGGTACGCGGATATGTCCGGGCATGCTCGGAATCGTCCCATCGACGACGACACCGGCCACGGTGGCCGGAGCGACCGCCGACGGTGTCACCAGTGTCCGCGGTGGACGCTGTCGTCGACGGAGCGCCGGGGGCGGGCGGCCGATGTGGACGGCGGGTCGGGAAGGGCGGGCTCCCCGAGCAGCACGGCGCCGAGCCACCGCCGCCCAACGGGGACGCCGACCTCCGCCCGGAGCGTGTCCTCGCCGCGGAAGTTCCCGAGAAAGGCCGCGCCGAGGCGCCGGTCGGCCGCCCCGAGCAGCAGGGTCATCACCGCGAACGCCGCATCCACGTGCCAGTAGGGGACCACCCATTCGACCTCGAGGCCGTCGGGCCGGGCTTTGTCCGGCTCCGCATAGCGGTCGACGTACGCATCGGGATCCGAGAAGGCGAGCACGACCACGGGGGCGCGGCGCATCCCGTCGAATCGCCGGGACCGGGCCCGCCAGTCGGCGTCGGTGGTGGCCTCCCAGTAGCGCCCGGTCTGCTCGGGGCCCTCGAGCACCACGAGGTCCCGTCCCTGCGTGTTGCCGGCCGACGGAGCCCGGAGCGCCTCGCCGAGCAGCCCCTCCAGGACGGTCGGGTCGAGAGGGGTGTCACGGAAGTTCCGCGTCATGTGCCGCCGCTCGACGGCCTCGTGGAACTCCATGGTCGGCACGCTATCGCCGGACCGGTTGTCGGCCGGTGGGGCGGTCACTACGGTGCGGGTCATGAGCCCCACCCCTCCCTTCTCCCGCCGGACGCTCCTCGGGGGTGCGCTGGCGGGCGCGGCGGCGGCCGGGCTCGCGGCGTGCGGTTCATCGTCGAGATCGACGGCCACCACGACCAGCTCCTCGCTACCACCCCCGGTGCGTAACTCGGTGCTCCAACCCGGTGAGCTCCCCAACCCCCGCGCCGTGGCCGGCACCGATCAGCTGCCCCTGATCGAGAACATCGTCGTGGTGATGATGGAGAACCACTCCTACGACAACGTCCTCGGCATGCAACGGGGACGAGGTGACGGCTTCACGCTGGACTCGGCCGGCCGGCCGACGCAGTCGAACCCGTGGCCGGAGGGGTCGGTGTTCCCGCCGCCGGCGTCCGGGGCCACGCTCCGCGCCTTTCCGATGCCCACCCCGTGCCAGGAGGACGAGGAGCCCTACAACACGTGGAAGGCGTTCTGGGACTCCTACGCCGACGGTACGAACCGCGGCTTCGCCCAGAGCCAGAGCGGACCGGTCTCGATGGGCTACGTCACCCCCGACGTCCTGCCGTTCGTCAACTCGCTGGCCGCCACCTTCCCGGTGTGCGACCGCTGGTTCTGCTCCGTGGGCGCCCAGACCTACCCGAACCGGCGCTATCTCATGGCCGGAACGTCGCTCGGCCTGACGACCGACGTCCTGAACGACGACGTGCCGCCCAACGGGACGATCTTCCAGGCCCTCGACGCGCACGACATCTCCTGGAAGAACTACTGGTCGTCGCTCCCGTCCTCGTTGATCTGGTCCTACCAGAGCGCGCTGCCCGGGTTCTCGTCCCACCTGGTGAAGGACACCCAGTTCTTCGTCGACGCGGCGTCCGGGTCGCTTCCGGCCGTGAGCCTCGTCGACCCGAACTTCAACTCGAGCTCCGAGGAGGACCCCCAGGACGTCCAGTACGGAGACCAGTTCCTGGCCAAGGTCGTCGACGCGGTGATGGCGTCGCCGCAGTGGGCGCACACGTTGCTGGTGTGGACCTACGACGAGTGGGGCGGCTACTTCGACCACGTCCCCCCTCCGTCGGCTCCGGTCCCCGACGACGTGGCGCCGGTGCTCGAGCCCGGTGACCCGCCCGGATCCTTCGACCGCTACGGGTTCCGGGTGCCGTCGGGGATCGTCTCCCCCTACGCCCGCAAGGACTACGTGTCCCACGTGGTCCACGACCACACGTCGATCCTGAAGCTGATCGAGACGAAGTGGAACCTCCCGGCCCTGACCCACCGGGACGGCGGGGCCGACAACCTGCTCGACAGCATCGACCTGCACGGGGAGCCGGCGTTCCTGAATCCTCCCAAGCTGGCGGCCCCGCCCGACCCCTCGGTCCTGGCGGGCTGCGAGTCGAGCGGCCCGGGCACCATCCCACCCGCCGACGCCGTCACCTTCTCCTAGAGGAGCCGGTGACGGACGACCCGGGTTCCGGTCGCCGGCCCGGACGGGGGTGGTGGGCGGGGCCGACCCGCCGTGGCGAGCGGCCGACCTGCCGGGAGGGAATGTTGACCATCCTGGTAGCGTTTAAGGAGTCGTAGCGCAACCGTTGGGGGTGGCAGCGACGCCGGTGACCCGGCCCCGCCCCTTCGACCCGTCAGGAAGCGAGACCACCGTGCCCACCTTCAGAGAGATGCTCGCGGCCGCCAAGGCCAACATCCGGGAGATCACCACCGAGGAGGCCGAGGCCGAGCTGGCCCGGCCGGAGGCCGTGCTGCTCGACGTGCGGGAACCCGACGAGTACGAGCAGGGCGCCGTGGCCGGCGCCGTCCACCTGCCCCGGGGCAACCTGGAGACCTCGATCGAGGGCCGGATCCCCGACAAGGGTTCCCACGTGCTCGTGATGTGCGCCGGAGGGGTCCGGTCGGCGTTCGCCGCCGACACCATGCAGCAGCTCGGCTACACGGACGTGGCCTCGGTGGCGGGTGGCTTCAACCGGTGGAAGGACGAGGGACGGGCGTGGTCGGCCCCCCGGGCGCTGACGCCGGAGCAGCGCAACCGCTACCAGCGCCACCTGCTCCTTCCCGAGGTGGGGGAGAACGGCCAGCTGAAGCTCCTCGACTCGAAGGTGCTCCTGCTGGGTGCTGGCGGCCTCGGCTCGCCGGCCGCCCTCTACCTGGCCGCGGCCGGTGTCGGCACCCTCGGGATCATCGACATGGACGTGGTCGACGCCTCCAACCTCCAGCGCCAGATCCTGCACAACACCGATCGCATCGGCGAGCGGAAGGTCGACTCGGCCAAGAAGACGCTGACCCTGATCAATCCGGACGTCAACGTCGTGACCTACGACGTCCGGCTGGGTGCCGACAACATCCTCGACATCATCGACGGCTACGACGTCATCGTGGACGGGACGGACAATTTCCCCACGCGCTACCTGGTCAACGACGCGTCGTTGCTGAAGCGGATCCCCGTCGTCCACGGCTCGATCTTCCGTTTCGAGGGTCAGGTCACGGTCTTCAATCCCTACGACGGGCCGTGCTACCGCTGCCTGCTCCCCGAGCCTCCGCCGGCGGAGCTCGCCCCGAGCTGCTCGGAGGCCGGCGTCCTCGGCGTGCTGCCCGGCATCGTGGGCTCCCTGCAGGCGGTCGAGACCATCAAACTGCTCCTCGGCATCGGTGACTCGCTCCAGGGCCGGCTGCTGGCCTACGACGCCCTCGAGCAGAGCTTCCGCACCTTCAAGGTGCGCCGCGACCCGGCGTGCCCGGCGTGCGGTCCCGATGCCGGCGAGATCGTCATCGCCGAGTACGACGACCTGTGCATGCCCCACGCCATCGAGGCGCCGGTCGGCTGATCAGGCGGCGTCGTCGCCGAGGATGACGTCGACGGCGGCCGGGATGTCGGCCACCGCGGCATCCGGTGCCGGGTCGGCGAGGTCCCACGTCCGCCCCCGGTGGATCCAGATCGTCCGGAGTCCGGCCGCCTGACCGCCGCGGATGTCCGCCGCGCCCGAGTCCCCGACCATCCAGCCGTCGAGCGCCGAGCCGCAGCGCCGGGCCGCCTCGACGAAGATGCCGCGGTCGGGCTTCCACGAGTCGACGACGGCGGAGATGCAGAGGGCGTCGATCTCGTCGTGGAGGCCGGTGACGTCGAGCTTGCGTTCCTGGAAGGCGGGCCCGTTGGTTACGACGCCCACCTTCCAGCCCGCGCTGCGCAGGCGCTGCAGTGCGATCCGGGACGCGTCGGGGAAGGAGAACGCCGCCGGGTAGTCGACGTGGTAGGCGTCGACCAGGTCCTCGACGGTGTCGGACAGGTCGAAGCGTTCGCGCGCGGCGGTGAAGAGTTCCGCCCGGTCCCTGAAGCCGTCGTCGTCCGCCGCCACCAGGAAGCCGTGGGCGTCGTCGGGCAGCCCGTGCCGCGAGCAGAAGCCCGTCGCCCAGCGGGCGTAGGCACCCTCGCGGTCGAGCAGCGTGTTGTCGAGGTCGAAGAGCGCCAGGGGCATGCCGGAGTTCTATCCCGTCGGGGGAGCCGGCGTCGCCGGTCGCCCGGTTGCCGACACCGCCGCCGGTCGGCTCCATCCGCCGTCGGATCGGGTGTCGAGCGGAGTGACCCTCCGGTTATGGTGGGGGCATTCCGCCCGCCCACCCCCGAGGACCGCGATGACCTCCACCGCCGCGCCGGCCGCCGCCGACAGCCAGAAACTCAGTCCCGAGGTCCGTCGCACGGCGGTCGTGGTGGTGCTGGGCACCATCATGGCCATCCTGGACACGACCATCGTGGCCGTGGCGCTGCCCACCCTGGCCAAGGACTTCCACGTGTCGGTCAGCACGATCCAGTGGGTGACCACCGGCTACCTGCTGTCGTTGGCCGTGGTGATCCCGCTCAGCGGGTGGGCCATGCACCGCTTCGGCGGCAAGCCGGTGTACATGGTGTCCCTGATCCTCTTCGTGCTCGGCTCCGCGCTCTGCGGCCTGTCCTGGTCGGCCACCGCCCTCATCGCCTTCCGGATCCTGCAGGGCTTCGGGGGCGGCATGATCATGCCGGTCGGCCAGGCGCTCATGGCCCGGACCGCGGGACCGGACAAGATGAACCGGGTCATGGCCGTCATCGGCATCCCGACGCTGCTCGGACCCATCCTCGGTCCCGTCATCGGCGGGGCCATCGTCTCGAACATGTCCTGGCGCTGGATCTTCTACGTCAACGTCCCGATCGGCATCGTGGCGCTGCTCCTGGCCGTCCGCTTCCTGGAGACGTCCCCGAGGGACCACGACCACCGCTTCGACCTGATCGGCTTCCTGTGCCTGGCCCCGGGCCTGGCCCTGCTCGTCTACGGACTCTCCCTGGTGGGCAACGACGGTGGCTTCTCCCAGAACGTCGACATCAGCCTGGTCATCGGCGTGCTCCTGTGCGCCGCCTTCGTCTGGCGATCGTTCCGGGCCCCGGAGCCGCTGATCGACATGCAGCTGTTCCGTCGGCGCAACTTCTCGATCGCCACCGTCTGCATCTTCCTGATCGGGGCCACCCTCTACGGGACGATGTTCCTCCTGCCGCTCTACTACCAGATCTGCCGTGGGGAATCGCCGTGGAAGGCCGGCCTGCTCATGGCGCCCCAGGGCATCGGCGCCGCCCTGGCCATGCGTCCGGCGGCCAACCTGGCGGACCGCTACGGGCCGCGTCGGACCGTCCCCTGGGGCATGGCCCTCCTCGCCCTCGGAACGCTGGCCTACACCCAGGTCTCCGGGTCGACGAGCTACGTCTTCCTGGCGTTCGCCCTCCTCGTGCGGGGCGTCGGCCTGGGCTTCGGCATGATGCCCGTCTTCGCCGCCTCCTACCGGGGGCTGACCCACGACCAGGTGCCCCGGGCCAGTACGGCCACCAACATCATCCGGCAGGTCGGCGGTTCGATCGGTGTCGCCGTGTTCGCCGTGGTGCTGCAGAACCAGATCACCCAGAAGTTCCCGGGTCACGGCCGGTCGCTGGGCTCGATGGTGTCCCAGACGCTGCCGCCGACCGTCGTGAACCGACTGGCCGAGGCGTTCGCCACGTCGTTCTGGTGGTCCTTCGGCGTCTGTGCGATCGCGGTGATCCCGGCGTTCTTCCTGCCCGGGCGCGTGGAGGTCGCCTCGGTTCCGGGCCTGGTGGAAGTGGCCACCGCCGCCGACTGAGGACAGGGGCGCCTCCGTGGCCCCGCGACCGGCGACGGTACGGCGTTGGGCCTTCCCGCGGTGACGCCGTAGTCTTTGGCCATGGCATCTGAGACCGCGTCAGGATCACCGAGCGACGAACGCGTCACCGACTCGGGCATCACCATCAACCAGGTCTACGGACCCGACGACCTGAACGGCTGGGACCCCGCCACCCGGCTCGGCGAACCCGGCTCGTTCCCCTACACCCGGGGGATCCGACCCGACATGTACCGGGGGCGGCTGTGGACCATGCGTCAGTACGCCGGATTCGGCACGGCCGAGGCCACCAACGAGCGCTTCAAGTTCCTGCTCGACGCCGGCCAGACCGGCCTGTCCTGCGCCTTCGACCTCCCCACCCAGATGGGCTACGACTCCGACCACCCCCGGTCGGAGGGCGAGGTCGGGAAGGTCGGCGTCGCCATCGACACGCTGGAGGACATGCGGCTCCTGCTCGCCGGCCTGCCCCTGGACAAGGTCACGACGTCGATGACCATCAACGCCACGGCCGCCGTCCTCCTGCTCTTCTACCAGCTCGTGGCCGAGGAGAACGGCGTCGACCCGACGCTGCTCGGCGGCACCATCCAGAACGACATCCTGAAGGAGTACGTGGCCCGGGGCACGTACATCTATCCGCCCCGGCCGTCGATGCGCCTCGTCACCGACACCTTCTCCTACTGTGCCGAGCACCTGCCGGCCTGGAACACGATCTCCATCTCGGGTTACCACATCCGCGAGGCCGGCTCCACGGCCGTCCAGGAGATCGCTTTCACCCTGGCCAACGGGATCGCCTATGTCGAGGCCGCCCTCGCCGCCGGCCTGGCCGTCGACGACTTCGCCCCCCGCCTGAGCTTCTTCTGGAACGCCCACAACAACCTCTTCGAGGAGGTGGCCAAGTACCGGGCCGCCCGCCGGATGTGGGCCAGGATCATGAAGGAGCGGTTCGGCGCCCAGAAGGAGAAGTCGCTGCTCCTGCGGTTCCACACCCAGACCGGCGGTTCGACCCTGACCGCCCAGCAGCCCGAGAACAACATCGTGCGGGTGACGGTCCAGGCCATGGCCGCCGCCCTCGGAGGCACCCAGAGCCTCCACACCAACGGGTTCGACGAGGCCCTCGGCCTCCCCACCGAGCACGCGGCCAAGATCGCCCTCCGGACCCAGCAGATCGTCGGCTACGAGTCCGGGGTGGCCGACACCGTCGACCCGTTGGCCGGCTCCTGGTTCGTGGAGTCGCTGACCGACGAGGTCGAGGCCGCCGCCTGGGACTACCTCGAGCGGATCGACGGGATGGGAGGTGCCGTCGACGCCATCGAGGCCCAGTACATGCAGCAGGAGATCGAACAGGCGGCCTATGCCTATGCCAAGGACATCGACAGCGGCGACAAGGTCGTCGTCGGGGTGAACCGGTTCGTGGACGAGCAGGGAACGCCGACCGACGTCTTCCCGATCGACGCCGAGCTCCAGCGTTCGCAGGTGGCCCGCGTGGCGCGGGTGCGGGCCGAGCGCGACCAGGCGGCGGTGGATGCCGCACTGGCCGACGTGGAGGCCGCCGCCCGGGGGACCCAGAACCTCCTCATCCCGATGAAGGTGGCGCTGTCCCGGATGGCGACCCTCGGTGAGGTGTCCGACGTGCTGCGCGAGGTCTTCGGGGAGTTCCACCCGAACGGCTGAGTCACCTCGGTCCGACACCTCCCGATCCGGAGGGTGGCGCCGACGGTCCGGTCAGGGCCGGCGGGCCGCCCACTCGGAGGCGAGGACCGCATAGACCGATTCGTCGGTCCACTCGCCCTTGACCCACTCGTTCTCCACGAAGTGGGCCTCGTGGCGCATGCCCAGCCGGCCCAGCACCGCGGCCGACGCCGTGTTCCGGGCGTCGATGCGTCCGGTCACCCGGTGGGCCCCCAGTCCGGAGAAGGCCAGATCGACCACCGCCGCGGCGGCTTCGGTGGCGTAGCCGTGGCCGTGGTGCTCGGGCAGGAAGGTGTACCCGATCTCGACCTCGCGATGGACGGCGCTGATCCAGCAGACCCCGACGTCACCGAGCAGCTCGTCGGTGGCGGCCAGGAGTACGGCGAGGTTCATCCATCGGCCGCACTCGGTGATGGCCGAGCTCTGGGCTCCGAGTCGGGTCTCCGCTTCGTCGCGGGTCATCGGGTAGCCGTAGAGGTAGCGCACGACCTCGGGATCACCCCGTAGGCGATGGAAGGCATCGAGGTCCGATGGGTCCCACGGACGCAGTGCCAGCCGCTCGGTGCGGATCGGGTACGCGGGACGGAGACCGGTGACCTCGGGGCCGGGCGCGGGCTCGAGAGGTCCACCCCGCGCCTCGTGGGTCACGGCGTCCGACCGGCCAGCAGGCGCTCGCGCAGGGGCCCGGGGGCCGCCGCGTCGATGGCGGTCCAGGCCATCGCCAGGGCCCCGTCCCGGACGGCGGCGTCGGCCGACCCGGTGATGCAGGCGGCGGCGAACTCCGGCTGGTGGTTGACCGCCCCATTGGACTCGATGGCGATGAGCGGGTGGATCGTCGGCACGGACAGCGACACGTTGGCCATGTCGGTCGACAGGGTGGGACGGGGAGTGTCCCGGTCGTCGAGGTCGAATCGGCGGCCGAGCGCCTCGGCGTTGGCCCGGTAGTCGGCCAGCAGGTCCTGGTCGCTCTCCATGTGGGAGTAGTCGGGCGCCAGCGGGGTGAAGGCGACCTCGGCCCCGGTGGCCCGGGCGCCCGCTTCGAAGCACGCCTCGATCCGGGGAACGAGCTGCTCGAGGCCTTCCCGCGTGAGGGAGCGCGCCATGAACCGGCCGGTGACCCGGGACGGGATGATGTTGGCCGCCTCGCCCCCGGAGGTGACCACCCCGTGGATCTGGTCGCCCGGGGGCAGCTGCTGGCGCAGCAGGCCGATGGCCACCTGGGAGACCACCATGGCGTCGCCGGCGTTGATGCCCTGCCACGGTGCCGCCGAGGCGTGGGCGGTCCTACCCGTGAACGCCACGTCGAAGTGGTGGACCGCCAGGCAGGTGGCCTCGAGCCGCTCCGTCGCCCAGGGGTGGACCATCATCGCCGCGTGGACGTCGTCGAAGGCGCCGGCGTCCAGCATGACGACCTTGCCCCCTCCGCCCTCCTCGGCCGGCGTCCCGAGGACCCGGACGGTGATGCCGAGTTCGTCGGCCAGCGGGAGGAGACCCAGGCCGGCGCCGACGGCGGTGGCGGCGATGATGTTGTGCCCACAGGCGTGGCCGACGTCGGGCAGGGCGTCGTATTCGGCACAGATGGCGAGCACCAGGGGGCCGTGGCCGGCCTCGGCCACGAAGGCGGTCGGGAGACCCGCCGTCCCGGGGGTGACCCGGAAGCCGCCGCGCTCGAGCGCCTCGGCGACGAGCGCGGACGAGCGCACCTCCTCGTAGGAGAGCTCGGGGTCGGCATGGATCGCATGGCTCAGCTCGAGCAGGTCACCGAGCTTGGCGTCGACCGCCCGGCGGGCGGCCTCCTTGGCTCCCGCGCTCCCGTCAGCATCCTGGGTCACGCTGGCTCCTCTCGTCGGGTTCGACGCCGGTCGGCACCGGACCGGTCGCCCGGACCGACGGTACCCGGACCGCCGGGCGGCCGGACGCCTGATGGCGGCTGGTCGATGCGGCTACTCGATGACGGCGATCACGTCTCCGGGGCCGACGGATTCGCCCGGGGCGACCCGGACCTCCTTGACCGTCCCCGACTTCTCGGCGTTGACGTTGTTCTCCATCTTCATGGCCTCGAGCACGCAGACCGTCTGGCCCACCTCGACGGCGTCCCCTTCGGCGACCAGCACCTTGACGATCGTCCCCTGCATCGGCACGGCCACGGTGCCCGAACCGGCGGCACCCCCGCCGGCGGCCTTCGGGCGCTTCGGGCCGGCACCCTTGGCGGCGCCGGCGGCCTGGACGGCCACGGCGTCCCCGAGATCGGGCACCCAGAGCTTGACCTGGTAGCGGCGGCCGTCCACCTCCGCGGTGACGTCCCGGAGCACCCGGGGCTCGACCTCGCCGTCGTCGTTCGGGGCCGACGTGGGAGCCACCGCCGTGGCGTCCGACGTGACGCCGGTCAGGTCCAGGGTCTGCTCGACCCAGTTCGTCGAGTGCTCGCCCGAGATGAAATCGGGATGACGGAGGATGGCGACGTCGGCTGGCAGGGTGGTGGCGACCCCCTCGATGACGGTCTCCTCGATGGCCCGCAGCATGCGACGGCGGGCGGCCTCGCGGTCGTGGCCCCAGACGACCAGCTTGGCGACGAGGTTGTCGTAGAACTGGCTGACCGTGTCACCCGACTCGTACCCGGCGTCGAGGCGCACACCCGGGCCTCCGGGGGCGACCAGCCGGGAGATGGTGCCCGGTGACGGCAGGAAGGCACCCTCCGCCGGGTTTTCGGCGTTGATGCGGACCTCGATGGAGTGCCCGTTGCACTGCACCTCGTCCTGGGTGAACCCGATCGGCTCGCCGGACGCCACCCGCAGCTGCCATTCGACCAGGTCGAGGCCGGTGACGAACTCGGTCACGGGGTGCTCGACCTGGAGCCGGGTGTTCATCTCCAGGAAGAAGAACTCACCGTCCTGGTAGAGGAATTCGACGGTACCGGCGTTGACGTACCCGCAGGCCTGGGCCACCTTGATCGAGGCCTCACCCATGGCGACCCGGACGTCGTGGGGGAAGTCCGGGGCGGGGCTCTCCTCGATCAGCTTCTGGTGACGTCGCTGGGCCGAGCAGTCGCGCTCGCCGAGCCAGATGCCGTTCCCGTGGGTGTCGCAGATGATCTGCATCTCGACGTGGCGGGGCCAGGCCAGGTACCGCTCGACATAGCACTCGTCACGGCCGAAGTAGGCCAGGGCCTCGCGCATGGCGGACTCGAGCGCCTCGGCCGCCTCGTCGGGACCCTGGACGACCTTCATGCCGCGCCCGCCGCCGCCGTAGGCCGCCTTGATGGCCACCGGCCAGCCGAACTCCTCGCCGAAGGTGATGATCTGGTCGGGGGAGGTGAGCACGTCGGTGCGTCCGGGGACGCCGGACACCCCGGCCGCCTCGGCCGCATGGCGGGCACTGATCTTGTCGCCCATCACATCGATGGCCTCGGGCGGGGGACCGATGAAGGTGACTCCCCGCTCCGTGATGGCCCGGGCGAAGTCGGTGTTCTCGGAGAAGAAGCCGTAGCCGGGGTGGACGGCGTCCGCTCCGCTCCGCTCGATGACGTCGAGGATGGCCTCCGTGTTCAGGTACGACTCGGCGGCGGTCTGCCCGCCGAGGGCGTACGCCTCGTCGGCGAGGCGCACGTGCAGGGCGTCACGGTCGAGTTCGGAGTACACGGCCACGGTGGCCACCCCGAGCTCCTTGCACGTCCGGATGACCCGGACGGCGATCTCTCCCCGGTTGGCGATGAGGACCTTCTTGAGCACGCTGCGCCTTTCGAATTCGCTGTGGTCAGGGGACCCGGACCCGCCCACACGGGCAGGCCGGGCCTGTCGCCCCACGGTGGGGCGTCCCACTCTGTCACGCCCACGACGGGCGCCCCGGAACGGAGCACCCGGACCGGCCCCACAGCCTGGCACGGGCCGTAGGGTGTGTGCCATGCCGGAGACCACGTTCACCGACGTCCGCCGGTTCGAGTCGATCGATTCGACCAACCGCTACCTCCTCGAGGAGGCCCGGGCCGGGGCCCCGGCGGGAGTGGTCGCCGTCGCCGACCACCAGACCGCGGGTCGGGGCCGGCTCGGACGCTCGTGGGAGGCACCGGCCGGAGCCAACCTCCTCCTGTCCGTCCTGCTCCGGCCCGCACTCGACCCGTCCGACCGGCACCTCGCCACCACCGCCGTGGCCCTGGCGGCGGTCGACGCCGTGGAGGCACTCGGCCTGGCGCCCATCGCTCCGGGAGGAACACCGGTGGGCGCGTCCGGGGCGGGGGACCGGTCCGACCGGACGCCGATCGGCGTGGGGATCAAATGGCCCAACGACCTCGTGGACGGTGAGGGCCGGAAGCTGGCCGGAGTCCTCGCCGAGTCCGACCTGGCATCGGCCGCGCCCGGCGAGGGGTCGCCCGCGCCGGTGGTGGTCGGGATCGGCGTCAATGTGAACTGGCCGGCCGCGGACGGCGATCTGCCGGTGGAGCTCCGGGGCCTGGCGGTGTCGCTGCGGATGCTGACCGGCTCGGCCGTGGACCGGGAGGGACTGCTGTCGGCGCTGCTGACCGCCCTCGAGGTCCGCGCCGCCGACCTCGACAGCCCGGCGGGACGGAACCGACTGACCGACGACCTCCTCCGCCGCTGCACCACGGTCGGCCGGCGCGTCCGGGTCGACCTGGCCGACACGACCTTCGAGGGTACGGCCACGGGCATCGGACCCGGTGGCCACCTGCTCGTCGAAACGGACCGCGGTGTCCGGACGGTGGTGGCGGGCGACGTGATCCACGTCCGGCCCGGGGTCTGACGTCCGCCGGCGTCGTCACGGCGACGCCGGGGAGCTCCGGGGCGGGAGGGTGCCGCCGACCGGGATCCGATCCCGACGGGGGCACCGGAATTGCAACCGTCATCCGGCCCCGAGGGGTGGGAACGTGCAGGTCCTGGGGCTACGCTGGTCGGTCATGCGACTCCTCGTGACCGGCGGCGCCGGGTTCATCGGCTCCAACTTCGTCCGCTACTGGGTGGAGCGCCATCCCGAGGATGCCGTGGTGGCCTACGACGTGTTGACCTATGCCGGCAACCGACCGAACCTGGACGACGTCGAGGACCGCATCACCTTCGTCCGCGGCGACATCGGGGACCTCGACACGGTGTCGACCACGCTCGGGGACCACGAGATCGACGTGATCGTCAACTTCGCCGCCGAGTCCCACAACAGCCTGGCCATCTTGGACCCGACCCGGTTCTTCCAGACCAACGTGATGGGTACGCAGACCCTGGCCGAAGCCGCCCGACGGCACGGCGTGGCCCGTTTCCACCACATCTCCACCTGTGAGGTCTACGGCGACCTCCCGCTCGACTCCGACGAGGTCTTCACGGAGACCACGCCCTATCGGCCGCGCACCCCGTACAACGCCTCGAAAGCGGGCGGGGACCATGCCGTGCGGGCCTACCACGAGACCTACGGACTCCCGGCGACCATCACCAACTGCTGCAACAACTACGGGCCCTACCAGTTCCCGGAGAAGGTCATCCCGCTGTTCACGGCCAGGGCCCTCGACGACCAGCCGTTGCCGCTCTACAAATCCACGCAGAACAAACGGGAGTGGCTGCACGTCGACGACCACTGCCGGGCCATCGAGCTGGTCCTGCAGCACGGGGTGGTCGGTGAGACGTACAACGTGGGGAGCGGCGTCGAGGCCTCGATCGAGCAGATCGCCGACGCCGTCCTGGAGGCCACCGGGCGGCCGGAGTCGCTGAAGGAGATCGTCCCCGACCGCCCGAGCCACGATCGCCGGTACCTGCTCGACTCCACGAAGATCCGGACCGAGCTGGGCTGGGAGCCGACGGTCCCGTTCGAGAAGGGCCTGGCCGACACCGTGGGGTGGTACGCCGACCACCGGAGCTGGTGGGAGCCGCTGCGCGATCGGGCCCCGGTGGTGGAGGGAGCCTGGAGCGGCCCGGCCGCCGGCGCCCCTCCCCGGTGAGCGGCGCTCCGGCGGCCGCCCCGCCGGAAGGCGGCCCGCTGCGAGTCCTCGTCACCGGGGCCAACGGCCAGCTGGGAAGGGATGTGCGCGACGTCCTGGCCGGAGGGGTGCCGGTCGGGGGAGTGCCCCTGGACCGGTTGGAGGGGTCACTGCTCCCTCCGGTCGCCCACGGTGCCTTCGAGGTGCTGGCGACGGACATCGACACGCTCGACCTCGTCGATCGGGCCGCCGTCCGTGACGCCGTCGAGGGGTTCCGGCCGGCCCTCGTCCTCCACGGTGGAGCCTTCACCGCGGTCGACGCCTGCGAGTCCGACCCGGACACGGCCTTCGCCGTCAACTCCCTGGGCACCCGTCACCTGGCGGAGGCGGCGACCGCCGTCGGCGCCCACCTCGTCTACATCTCCACCGACTACGTCTTCGACGGCACCTCGGAGGTGCCCTACGTCGAATGGGACGCGCCGGCACCGCGCTCGGTCTACGGACGGAGCAAACTGGGTGGCGAGCTGGAGGTCCGCTCCCTCTCCGGCGCCGCGGGGACCGTCGTGCGCACGGCCTGGGTCAGCGGTGCCCACGGCGCCAACATGGTCAAGACCGCCCGTCGCCTGGCGGCGTCCCCGGAGGCGACGCTCCGCTTCGTCGCCGACCAGCACGGCTGCCCGACCTTCACCGCCGACCTGGCGCGAGCCGTGGTCCGGCTCGGGCTCGACCGGCGGCCGGGCACCTTCCACGTCACCAACCAGGGGGAGACCACCTGGTTCGGGTTCGTCCGCGCGGTGTTGGCGGCCTCCGGACACGATCCGGAGCGGGTGGAGCCGATCGCGTCGTCCGACCTCGACCCGGAGCGCTACGCCGCCCCCCGGCCGGCGAACTCCCGCCTCGACAACGCCGCCCTGCGCCTGTCCGGCCTACCGGCCATGCCATCCTGGGAGGATGCCCTGGTCAGGCTGGTGAATGCCCTGCCGGAGGGTGACTGACGGGGAAGGAATGGTGCCGGGGCCTTTCGCAGGTGACCACCTTTGCTGCAGGATTGATGGTCCCCACCTCGCGCACCGGGGCCCGACCGGGAAATCACTCAGGACCCGCCCGATTCCGGTCGACGAGAAGACCGGGGGCGCACGGGGCGCCACGTGGTGACCGACGACCAAGACGATGGGACGTGACCAGGAATGTCAGTGAGCTCGATGCTCTTCGCACAGGGGGATGACCACGGCGCCACGCCCGGCCCGAAGGAGTCCGCGTTCGGCCGGCCACCGGCCGGGTCGGTCCACCGGGTGGCGGTCATCGGGGTGGGCTACGTGGGTCTGCCGACGGCGGCCACACTCGCCCACCTGGGTCACGACGTGTCCTGCGGCGACGCCGACCCGGCCAAGGTGGCGATGCTCCAGCGCGGCGAGGTCCCGATCGTCGAGGAGCATCTGGAAGAGCTGGTCCGGGAGGGCCAGGCCGCCGGGAACCTCCGCTTCGTCCAGGGTGCCACCGCTGCCGTCCAGGGTGCCGAGTTCGTGTTCCTGTGCGTGCCGACCCCGCAGGGGGACGACGGGTCCGCCGACCTCTCCTACGTCGAGGCGGTGGCCGCCGAGATCGGCCCCCACCTGACCCCGGGAACCATCATCGTCAACAAGTCGACCGTTCCCGTGGGCTCGACCCTCGTGGTCGAGCGGGTGCTCGGTCGGACCGATGTGCAGGTGGTGTCGAATCCCGAGTTCCTCCGGGAGGGCACGGCGGTCCCCGACAGCCTGCACCCCGAGCGCATCGTGGTCGGAGCTGACGACCAGTCCGCCGCCGCGCGGGTCGGCGACCTCTTCTCGGGTACCCAGGCACCGCTGCTCATCACCGACGCGGCCACGGCCGAGACGATCAAGTACGCCGCCAACGCGTTCCTGGCCACCAAGCTGAGCTACGTCAACGCGGTGGCCAGCCTGTGCGAGGCGGTCGGCGCCGACGTGCGGGACGTCATCCTCGGCCTCGGCTACGACAAGCGCATCGGTTTCGAATTCATGAAGCCGGGTCCGGGATGGGGCGGCAGCTGCCTTCCCAAGGACACCCGGGCGCTCGTGCACATCGCGGAGCAGGCCGGCTACGACTTCTCCTTCCTGAAGGGGGCCATCGCCACCAACGACGAGCAGTTCGAGCGGGTCGTGGCGAAGGTCCGGGCCGCGGTGGCGCCGACCCTTCCGTCCGGGTCGGGCGGCGACCCGTCCGACTTCACGGGCACGGTGGTCGCCGTGTGGGGGCTGACCTTCAAGGCCGGCACCGACGACCTGCGCAACTCCCCGGCCGTCGAGGTGGCGCTGCGGCTGGCGGGCGGCGGCGCCGAGGTGCGGGCGTACGATCCGACGGTCCACGTGCCCGAGGGCGAGGGGTCGGTGGCCGTCCCCGGTTTCGACGTTCCCGACGGGCCGGGATCGCTACGTGCCTATCCCGACGCCTACACGGCGTGCCAGGGCGCCTCGGCGGTCGTGGTCCTCACCGAGTGGGACGAATTCCGCTGGCTGGACTTCGCCAAGGTGCGCGACGTCCTCGCCGCCCCGGTGTTCGTGGACGCCCGAAACCTCCTCGATCCGGCCCAGGTGCGCCGCCTCGGCTTCTCCTACGTGGGGATCGGCCGCCGATGAGCGGCCGTGTCGTCGTCCTCGGTGGCTCGGGGTTCCTCGGTTCCCACCTCTGCGACCAGCTGTTGGCCCGGGGTGACGAGGTCGTCGCCGTCGACGACTTCTCCACCGGGCGCCGGGACAATGTCGCCCATCTCGCCGACCATGCCGCCTTCACCCTGGTCGAGGCGGACATCTCGAAAGGGATCCCGGTCGACGGCCCGATCTCCGGCGTCTTCAACCTCGCCAGTCCGGCCTCGCCCCCCGACTACCTGGACCTGCCGCTCGAGACCCTGGCCGTCGGCAGCGAGGGGACCCGGCACGGCCTCGAACTCGCCCAGCGGCACGGCGCCCGCTTCCTGATGGCCTCCACGAGCGAGGTCTACGGCGACCCCGAGGTCCATCCCCAGGCCGAGTCCTACTGGGGTCGGGTGAACCCGATCGGACCGCGCAGCGTCTACGACGAGGCGAAGCGCTTCAGCGAGGCGCTCACCATGGCCCACCACCGCACGTTGGGTACCGACGTCGCCATCGTCCGGATCTTCAACACCTACGGTCCCCGCCTCCGGCCCGACGACGGCCGGGTGGTGTCCAACTTCCTCCTCCAGGCGATGCAGGGCGAGCCCCTCACCGTCTACGGGGACGGCAGCCAGACCCGCAGCCTCTGCTACGTCGAGGACGAGGTCCGCGGTCTGTTGGCCCTGTTCGACTCGGGCCTCACGGGGCCCGTCAACATCGGCAATCCGGACGAGTACACCGTCCTCGAACTGGCCCGCACCATCATCGATCTGCTGGGCTCGGCCTCGACCGTCGAGCACCGCCCGCTGCCCACCGACGACCCGACCCGCCGCCGCCCCGACATCTCGGTCGCCCGGGCCGAGCTGGGCTGGGAGCCGACCACCAGCCTCCACGAGGGCCTGTCCCGGACCGCGGACTACCTGGCCCGGGACGCCGGGATCCCCGGGGGGACGACCCGGGGGACGACCCGGCCGTGACCGACGTCGACGGGCCCGGATGGTGGGGGACCGGGTCGCCCGTCGAGCAGCTGTCGGTGGTACACAATGGGCCCACCCCGACCCCCGGGGTCGATCGAGGAGTTCCGGTACATGACTGAGGCGGCAGGAACGGAGACGGACGGACCGGAGGACGGCGTCGGCGGGAACACCTACCACCTGTTGTCGGTCATCGTCCCCGTCTACAACGAGCGGGTGACGGTCGCCGAGGTGATCCGTCGGATCCGGGCGGTCGAACTGCCGGTCGACGTGGAGGTCATCGTCGTCGACGACTGCTCGACCGATGGCACCGACAAGGTCCTGTCGGCGCTCGGTGATTCGACCGTACGGATACTCCGCCATGACGTCAACCAGGGCAAGGGCGCCGCCATCCGTACCGCGATGACGAGCGTCCGGGGGGACCTCCTCTTGATCCAGGACGCCGACCTCGAGTACGACCCCGAGGACTGGCCGAGCCTCCTCAATCCGATCCTGCGGGGAAAGGCCAAGGTCGTCTACGGCAGCCGGTTCACGGGTCAGCGCAAGAACATGATGCCGCTCCACTGGGTGGGCAACCGGTTCCTGTCCCTCGTCACCAACATCCTCTATTCGTCGACCATGTCGGACGTGGAGACCTGCTACAAGCTGTTCGACCGCCGGGTGCTCGAGGGCATCACGATCGAGTCGAACAAGTTCGACTTCGAGCCGGAGATCACCGCCAAGGTCCTACGTCGCGGGTACCGGATCTACGAGGTGCCGATCTCCTATGCCGGACGCGAGGTCAGTGAGGGCAAGAAGATCACCTGGCGGGACGGGGTCGGTGCCCTGCGAGCCCTCATCAAGTACCGGTTCACGCGGATCGAACCGTGAGCGGGGGCGCCGGGGGGCGCACCGCGGCCGTGGTGGTGAACTACGAGTCGGGTGACGCCCTGGCCCGGTGCGTCGGTGACCTGGCGGCGTGCGACCTGGCCGAGCTCGTGGTGGTGGACAACGGGTCGACCGACGGCTCGCTCGCCGAAGCGCTCGCCCGGGTGCCCCGGATCGAGGTCGTGGACCCCGGGGGGAACCTCGGATACGGGGCGGCGGTCAACCGGGGTGTCGCCGCCAGCACCTCCGAACTCCTGCTGGTCTGCAATCCCGACCTCGAAGTGCCTCCCACCGCCGTCGACGCCCTGGCGGCGGCCCTCGACGCCGATCCCGGATGTGCGCTCGTCGGTCCTCTCATCCGCACCCCGGAGGGCGAGCGCTATCCGTCGGCCCGCCGTTTCCCCTCGATGGTCGACGCCGCGGGCCACGCGCTCCTCGGGATCTTCGCCCCGGACAACCCGTTCACCCGCAACTACCAGCGTCCCGAGCTCGAGGTGGCCGCCGGGACGCCGCTCACCGTGGACTGGGTGTCGGGTGCCTGTTTCCTCGTCCGGCGCTCGGCGTTCGAATCGGTCGGAGGCTTCGACGAGTCCTACTTCATGTACGCCGAGGACGTCGACCTGTGCTGGCGGTTGGGCCGATCGGGTGCCCGGGTGGCCTACGTGCCCGGCGCCGAGGTCACGCACCTCCAGGGCCGATCCACCGATCGACATCCGTACCGGATGATCCTGGAGCACCACCGGTCGCTCCTCCGGTTCGCGGCCCGCACCTCGGAGGGCTGGCGTCGGGCATTGCTGCCGCTGGTCGCCCTGGGGGCCGCCGTCCGCACGGGGCTCGCCTGCCTGGCCCGGCTGCGCAGCCGCTGACGAGTGCGGTGGACCCGGCCGGCGGGGGGACCGGAGCCGTAGGTCCGGGATCGTCGGTCCGGAACGGCAGCTCGGGAACGGCCGGTCGGGAGCGGCCGGTCGGCAGCCCGCCGACCGGGGGGAGCGGATCGGTGGGACGGTGGGCGCTGGCGGGGACACCGGGTGGACGTTGTAGGGTGTCGGACGGTCATGGCGAACAACTCGACGGGCAAATGGGTGCAGCGCGCCGCCACCACCGGTGGTGGGCGTACCTATCGCGGGCAGATGCCCGTCAACTGGTACGCCAGCCTGGTCCTGATCTGTGTGGTCGGTCTGTTCCTCGTCGGTCTCAGCCGTTACCAGCTGACCCATCGCACGACGACGTCGTCGGGTCCGCCGACCACGTCCCAGACCTGGTATGCGGCCCTGGGCATCGATGTCTGCGGAACGATGCAGCCCAACCTGCCCGCCAGCAAGAACACCACGGTCACCGGTCTCACGGCCAACGGCAACGGGATCGTGACGATCCATCCGAAGAATTCCTCGGAGTCGGGCAGCAACGCCACCCTGGGCAAGTTCGTGCAGCACTACAAGGGGCTCGAACTCGACAACTCGACCCTCCAGTACCCCGGTAAGTCGGCCTACACCAACGGCGATGTCTGCCCGAAGGGGACTCCCGATTCCGGCAAGCCGGGCGTCGTCATCGTGTACAGCTGGCCCAACTTCACCTCGAAGCACGGCTCGGAGACCCCGGGCGATCCCCAGGACCTCCCCTTCCAGAACGGCCAGCTCATCACCATGGCCTTCGTTCCCGCCAGCACGACCATCCCGAAGCCCCCGGCCACGGTGATCACCAACCTGATCACGGCCGACGAGTCGGGCCCCACGACCGCCACCACGACACCGACGGTGTCGTCCACGACCCTGCCGACGTCGACCTCCACCACCACGCCGACCTCCACGTCCACGACGGCGCCCGGCGGATCGAAGGCGTGAGAGCCGTCGTCCTGGTGGGCGGCGAAGGAACCCGCCTCCGACCCCTGACCCTGACCGCGCCGAAGCAGATGCTCCCGATCGTGGAGCAGTCCATGGTCGAACGGGTCCTCGGCCACCTCGCCTCCCACGGCATCGACGAAGCGGTGCTGTCACTCGGTTATCGCCCCGATGCGTTCACGTCGGCGTACCCGGACGGCGTCATCGCCGGCGTGCGTTCCACCTACGCCGTCGAGCCCAGCCCGCTCGACACCGCCGGCGCCATCCGGTTCGCGGCGGCGTTCGGCGGCATCGATGACACGTTCGTCGTCCTGAACGGGGACGTCCTCACCGAGTTCGACATCAGTGGTCTCGTCGAGTTCCATCGGGAGCGGAACGCGGAGGGCACCATCGGCCTCACGCCGGTCGATGACCCGAGCAGCTTCGGCGTGGTGCCCACCGACCCCGACGGCAAGGTCAGCGCCTTCATCGAGAAGCCCCCGCGCGACGAGGCCCCGACCAATCTCATCAACGCCGGGATCTACGTCCTCGAGCCATCGGTGCTCGGCCGGATCACCCCCGATGTGCGGGTGTCGATCGAACGTGAGATCTTCCCGGCCATGGTGAGCGACGGCACCCTGTACGCGCGGGGCTCCGACGCCTACTGGCTCGACACGGGAACCCCGGATGCCTACCTACGCGCCCACCGTGACCTCCTGACGGGCCGACGCTCGGGACCCCCGGCGCCCGACGCGGTGCTCGACCCCGATCTCGGTCCCGGGGTCTGGACCATCGGCGAGGTCGATGCGGCGCCCGGTTCCGTGGTGCGCTCGGTGCTCGGCCGCAACTCGTCGGTCGCCCCGTCCGCCAAGGTGACAGACTCGGTGATCGGTGCCGATTCGCAGGTGGAGGAGGGGGCAGTGGTGACCGACAGCGTTCTCCTGCCGGGCGCCCGCGTGGCGGCCCGGGCGAGCGTGGAAGGCTCGATCGTCGGACCCCGGGCGACGATCGGACAACGTTGCGTCGTGACCGGGGTCTCGGTCATCGGCGCCGAGGCCGTCATCCCTTCGGGCACATCGCTCGACGGCGAGCGGTACCCCGCGGGGAACTGACCGTGCGGGCGCTGGTCACCGGCGGTGCCGGATTCATCGGGTCGACGCTGGTCGACCGGCTGCTGGCCGAGGGACATTCGGTCGACGTGATCGATGACCTGTCGACGGGGTCGCTCACCAACTTGGCCGCGGCCCGGGCCTCCGCCGACAATCAACTGACCTTCCACCGCCTCGACATCCGTTCACCCGAGACCGTGGACCTCATCGCCCGACGCAATCCCGAGGTCGTCTTCCATCTGGCGGCCCAGGCCGACGTCCGGGTGTCGGTCGCCGATCCGGTCTTCGATGCCGACATCAACCTCCTCGGAACGCTCCGGATCCTCGAGGGCGCGCGAGCTGCCGGCGCGTCCCGGGTCGTCTTCGCGGCGAGTGGCGGCACCCTCTATGGCGAACCGGACGTGTCCGAGCTCCCCCTCAAGGAGTCGCTGCCCCAACATCCCCTGTCCCCGTACGGGGTGTCGAAGAAGGCCGCACTCGACTACCTCGTGGCCTACCGGGAGCTGCACTCGTTGGAGTTCGCAGCACTGGCCCTCGCCAATGTCTACGGGCCCCGACAGGATCCCCACGGCGAAGCCGGGGTCGTGGCGATCTTCGCCGAGCGTCTGCTGCGGGGCCAGCCGGTCACGATATTCGGCGACGGAGAGCAGACCCGGGACTTCGTGTACGTCGACGACGTCGTCGATGCCTTCGTGCGGGCTGCCACCAAGGGCGGGGGACTGGTGTGCAACATCGGCACCGGTCAGGAGACCTCGGTCAACACCCTGTTCACCGAGATGGCCCGTCAGGCCGGCGTCGACGTGGCGCCCGAATTCAAGCCCCTGCGTCAGGGAGAGCTCGCCCGTAACTGCCTCGATCCGACCAGGGCCGGTATCCAGTTGGGCTGGAACTCCTGGACCGAACTGGGGGCCGGCACTCTGGCGACCATCGACTTCGTGCGCTCGCGGCTCGAGGAGTCGGGCGAGCTGTAGCCCGCCGTGGCGGGGGCTGTTCGGCGATCCGACGGCCCCGACCCACCGGGCTCCCCTGGTGGTCAGTGCGGGATGTCGGGGCCGGGGCGTGACGCCTGCCCACGGCCGGACGCGGTTTACCTGTAGGATGTTCAAGCCCACCCGCCCCGTCTCGACGGTGTCCGGTGGCTCCCGAGGCACACTCCGGTGCTTCCCCTGTAGCCCGAAAGTGCCTCCATGCCTGCCTCTGCCCCTTCCTTCGCCGTACTCGGCGTGCCCTCGGACATCGTGTCCGCGCTCGATGCCAACGGCATCACCTCTCCGTTCCCGATCCAGGCCATGACCCTGCCGGACGCCCTGGCCGGACGGGACGTGTGCGGCAAGGCGCCCACGGGCTCGGGCAAGACGCTGGCGTTCGGGATCGCCGCCATCGCCCGCCTCGAAGGGCGGTCCACGAAGCCGAAGCATCCCCGCGTCCTCGTCCTGACACCCACCCGTGAGTTGGCGGCCCAGGTGGCGTCGGAACTCCAGGTGCTCGCCGACCCCCGTGGTTTCCGGGTGGACTGCTTCTACGGTGGCGTGGGCTACGGCCCGCAGCTGAAGGCCCTGTCCCGGGGTGTCGACGTGGCGGTGGCGTGTCCCGGACGGTTGGGTGATCTCCTCGAACGGGGGAGCATCCGACTCGACGCCGTCGAGATCGTGGTGATCGACGAGGCCGACCGCATGGCCGACATGGGCTTCCTCCCAGACGTCCGGCGCATTCTCGACCTCACCCCCGACGGACGTCAGACCCTGCTGTTCTCGGCGACGCTGGACGGGGACATCGACGTTCTCGTGAAGCGGTACCAGAACCACCCGGCCCGGCACGAGCTCGAAGTCGACGAGGACGACGCCAGTGCGGCGGTGCACCTCTTCTGGCGTGTCTCGTCGGGCGACCGGATCGATCGGACCGCCGAGGTCATCACGGCGAGCGGTCCGACCATCGTCTTCTCCCGGACCAAGCACGGGGCCGACCGGATCGCCCGCCAGCTCGAACAGCGAGGGATCCGGGCTGCCGCCATCCACGGCGACCGGAGTCAGAAGCAGCGGGAGAAGGCGTTGGACTCGTTCGTGCGGGGGGCGGTCGACGCGCTCGTGGCCACCGACGTGGCCGCTCGGGGAATCCATGTGGACGGGGTGAACGCCGTCGTCCACTTCGATCCCTCGGCGGAGCCCAAGGACTACGTCCACCGGTCGGGCCGGACGGCTCGGGCCGGCGCGACCGGGGTCGTCGTCAGCTTCGTCACGCCGGACAAGGCCGGGGCGATCAAGAAGCTCCAGCGGGAGCTCCGGGTCCCCATCGGTACGACCGAGTACGACCCCACCGCCATCGCGAAGCTGCTCGGACCGCCTCCGGCCGCGTCGCGTGGTGGCCGAACGGCCGGCCGATCGGGACCGGTCCCCGTCGCCCAATGCCGGTCGTGGTGGCGTGCGGGCGTCCCGCCCGTTCAAGACCCGGAAGCCCGGGAACCATGGCGGCGGCTCCCACAACGGTGGTCACCGGGGATCGACGGGAGGGCGCGACGGCGATGGCGAGTCCGGGGCGCGCACCGGCGGTTCACGCCCAACCTCCGGCAAGCCGGGCAAGCCGGGGAAGCCGTCCGGGTTCTCGAAGCCGGGCAAGCCAGGCAAGTCCGGCAAGCCGTCGAGTTTCGGCAAGCCCGGCAAGCCCGGCAAGCCGGGCGCCCCGGAACGCAACGGGGCCTCGGGAGGTCGGGCGACGGCGGCCACGACCGCGGGCCGAGGTGGGTCTCCGGGCGGTCACAAGGGGAAGCGGGCCGCTGCCGGGGCGTCTGGCTCCGCCCGGCGCGGCGGGGCGGCCGGCGCCCGGGCCACCAACGGGCGGGGGCACACCCAGCGGGGCCACCACGGCTGACCGGGCCCGGGCGGATCGAGGTCCCGACCGCGTTCTGTCCTCAGCCTCTACAGTCGCAGGATGGCATCCGACATGAAACCGTCCGTGACCGTTCCCGACGGGCCGCCTCCCGGCGAGCTGGTGATCGAGGATCTCGAAGTGGGATCCGGCGAGGAAGCCGTGTCGGGCAGGCCCGTGACCGTGCACTACGTGGGCGTGTCGTGGTCGACCGGCGGAGAGTTCGACTCCTCGTGGGACCGGGGTGAGCTGTTCAGTTTTCCCCTGGGCGCCGGACATGTGATCAAGGGCTGGGACGACGGTGTCGCCGGGATGAAGATCGGCGGGCGCCGCCGGATCACCATCCCACCGGAACTCGGCTACGGGAGCCGGGGCGCCGGCGGGGTGATCGGGCCGGACGAGACCCTCGTCTTCGTGGTCGACCTCTTCGACGTGGGCTGAGAGGGGCGGCCGCCGACCGGCGGGGTCAGCGGAAGAGGTCGCCGGACGGGTCCCGCACGATCTCGTCGGACACGGACGCCCGACGCAGCCACGTGGGGTCGATCCCCCGCACGACCGCCGCCGGGACGGAACGGTCCTTCCCCATCACCAACTCGGCGGCGCCGGCCACCTCGTCGGCGACGCACATCTCGGTCGCCTCGAGGATCCTGCCCGTGGCATCCGGTGTCCCACGCAGATCGACCACGCCGGCGATGCCGGCGATGCCGATGGCGACGTCGATCACCCCATTGCGCCAGGTCCGCCCGAACGTGTCGGACACGATGACGGCCACGGTGACTCCGAGCAGGTGGATGAGCGCCTCGCGGATGCGTCGAGCTGATCGGTCGGGGTCGACGGGAAGCAGCGCGGCCGTGCCCGCGTCCACATTGGAGAGGTCGATGCCGGCGTTGGCGCACACGAAGCCGTGGCGGGTCTCGGTGATGAGGAGGTCACCGCGCCGGCGGAGGATCCGAACCGACTCGGACTCCACCAGGGCCCGTTTGGCGTCAGGATCATCCGGGTCGATGGGCACGATCCGGCCCTCGGCCTTGGACACGACCTTCTGCGTCACCACGAGGACGTCACCGTCGACCACCCATGGCGTCAACTTCCCCGACGCGCCCGACGCCGCCGGGGCGCTGAGTCCGGGGGCCAGCACCCGGGCCAGGTCATCTCCGGGGCGGACCTCACCGATACCCAGGACCGGGATCACCGACAGCCCGACGTCCGGTGCCCCGGCGGGCCGAGGCCGTCCATCGACCAGGGGAGACCCTCCGGTCGGATGCTCAGCCGACGGCATCGACGACGATCCGGGCGAGTGCGGCGGACTGGGCGACGTCCGACATGATCGTCGGTGCCACCACGCACCGGACCCCCTCGGCCTCGACCGCGCCGGCGAGCGCCGCATCGGCGTCGTCGACGACCAGGGTCGACACCCAGGGGGCATACCAGCGGGCCACGCCCACCACCGACGACTCGAAACCCATCTCCACCAGCAGGCGGTCCGCCGGTCCCTTGAGCGCCGCACCGGCGACGATCGGGGAGACGGCCACCACATCGTGACGACGGGCGGCCAGCGCTTCGGGTACGCCGGGCACGGCCAGGACGGGATCGATGGACACGACGGGATTGGACGGGCAGACGACCACCACCGCCGCGGTGGCGATGGCGTCCAGCACCCCGGGACCCGGTCGGGCGTCGGCGGCGCCGTCGAACCGGACCTCGGCGACGGCGACATCGTGGTGCAGCTTGACGAAGTACTCCTGGAATCCCACCTCGTCGCCTCCGACCAGGCGCAACCGGGTGCGCAGGGGATCGTCGGTGACGGGGAGCAGGCGGATCCCCACCCCGAAGCGCTCGGCCAGCTCGCCGGTCACGGTTCCGAGGGGCGCGCCCTCGGAAAGACGCTGGGTACGGTAGAGGTGCGTGGCCAGGTCCTTGTCGCCGAGGTTGAACCAGGTGACACCCCGGAGGCGCCCCAGGGATTCCATCACCCGCCAGGTCTCACCCGCCAGGCCCCACCCCGTCTCCGGATTGATGGCGTCGGCGAGCGTGTACGTGATCGTGTCCAGGTCGGGGGAGATGTGGAGCCCGTGGAGGTCGGTGTCGTCGCCCACGTTGACGATGGCGGTTATCTCCTCGGGAGGGACGATCTCGACCATCCCGCGCAGCAGCCGGGCGGCGCCCACCCCTCCGGCCAGCGCGGTGATCATCGGGTTGTCCGCGCGTCGACGCACGTCGGTGGCATCCGCGCAGGCTACCCGCCGCTCGACCCCACCTCTTCCGGCCGCACGCCCCAGCCGCGTTCAGGGCGGGCACCGGGGATGTGCAAGGCTCGTCCCGTGCCGCCGGAGCGACCAGCGACCGCCGTGGACGACCGGCTGTCCGTCGGCTTCGACGCCACCCCCCTGCTCGGTCGACCCACGGGGGTCGGTGTGTTCTGCTCCGGCGCGCTCACCGGGCTCGCCGGACGGGACGACGTGGACGTGGCGGCATTCGCCGTCAGCTGGCGGCGCCGCCAGGGGATCGCCGCCCGGCTCCCGGCGGGGATCGCCTCCGGCCAACGGCCGATGCCCGCCCGCCCCCTCCACGCGGCCTGGGCACGCGGTTCGCTCCCCCCGGTGGAATGGTTCGTCGGGCGTAGGGACGTCATCCACGGCTCCAACTTCGTGGTGCCGCCCACCCGGGCGGCGGCCCGGGTGGTGACCGTCCACGACCTCACCGTCGTCCGCTTCCCGGAGCTGTGTGACGCCCCGACCCTGGCCTATCCGGCGCTGATCCGCCGAGCCGTCGCCGAGGGGGCCTGGGTGCACACCCCGTCGTCCTTCGTCGCCGCCGAGGTGGTGGCCGAATTCGGAGTCGATCCCGAGCGCGTCCGTGCCGTCCACCACGGCGTCCCGGACCTGCCGCCCGCGGGCGGCACCTCTGTCGCGGGAGGGGGACGACTGGCCCTGCCGGACGGGTGTCGTCGGTACGTGCTGGCCATCGGCACCGTCGAGCCGCGCAAGGACTATCCCCTCCTGGTCCGGTCGTTCGCCGCCGTGGCGGCCGCCCATCCCGACGTCGCCCTCGTCGTCGTGGGGGGTGACGGGTGGGGGGCCGAGTCCTTCGCC
>CAVOTL010000003.1:0-431596 GCA_963699345.1 uncultured Acidimicrobiaceae bacterium
CCCCGAGGCGCCGGGGACGGCGTTCGACGCCGCCACGGTGGCCAAGGACTTCCCGCTCCTCTCCCGCGAGGTGCACGGTCGTCGCATCACCTACCTCGACTCGGCCGCCTCGTCGCAGCGGCCCACCGCCGTCCTCGACGCCATGCGCGAGTACGACGAGACGACCCATGCCAACGTCCATCGGGGCGTCTACGCCATCGCCGAGGAGGCCACCCGCCGTTTCGAGGTCGCCCGGGCCAACGTGGGCCGGTTCATCGGGGCGCCGGTGCCGGCCCGCGAGGTGGTCTTCACCAAGAACGCCACCGAGGCGCTGAACCTGGTCGCCCACAGCTGGGGTCGCTCCAACCTGACGTCGGGCGACGTGGTGGTGCTGACCGAGATGGAGCACCACGCCAACATCGTCCCGTGGCACATGCTGGCGGCCGAGCGCGGCATCGAGCTGCGGTGGCTGCCCATCGACGACGACGGGCAGCTCGTCCTCGACGAGCTCGATCGCACGCTCGACGGCGCCAAGCTGCTCTCGGTCACCTGCATGTCCAACGTGCTGGGCACGCTCAACCCGGTGGCCGAACTGGCCGCCCGGGCCCACGCGGCGGGCGCCCTGGTGGCGGCCGACGCCTGTCAGTGGCTGCCGCACCTGCCCACCGACGTCACCGCACTCGGCGTGGACCTGTTGGCGTTCAGTGCCCACAAGATGCTCGGGCCGACCGGTATCGGGGTGCTGTGGGGCCGGGAGGAACTGCTGGCGTCCATGCCGCCCTTCCTCGGCGGGGGGGAGATGATCCTCGACGTCCGCAAGGACGGCTTCACCCCCAACGACATCCCGTGGCGGTTCGAGGCCGGCACCCCGCCCATCACCGAGGCCATCGGGCTGGGGGCGGCCGTCGACTACCTGCGGGCGGTCGGCATGGACAACGTGCGGGCCCACGAGATCGCCCTGACGACCTATGCCCTGGCCGCCCTCCGGGACCGGTTCGGCGCCGGAATCCGGATCTTCGGGCCACCGCGGGCCGAGGACCGGGGCGGGGTCATCTCGTTCGCCTTCGGCGACGTCCATCCCCATGACGTCTCCCAGATCCTGGACGAGTACGGGGTGTGCGTACGGGCCGGCCACCACTGCGCCAAGCCGCTGATGCGCCGCCTGGGTGTCAACGCCACCGCCCGGGCCTCGTTCGCCCTGTACAACGACGAGCGCGATGTCGACAATCTGGTCGATGCGCTCGAGGCTGCCGGCCGGTTCTTCGGGTGACCGTCCCCCGGTACGCTTGGACGCGGGTGCCGCCGCACCCCTGTGACGAAGGGACCCCGGCCTGATGCCCGGCCTCGAAGACCTCTATCGCGAGATCATCCTCGACCACTACCGCTCACCACGGAACCGGGGCGAGCTCGAGTCCCCGCCGGCCGTGCGGGTCGAGGGGTTCAACCCGCTCTGTGGCGACGAGATCGTCGTGACCATCGACGTGGAGGACGGCGTCCTCGACGACATCAAGATCGCCGGAACGGGCTGCTCCATCAGTCAGTCGTCGGCCTCCTTGATGTCGGCTGCGGTGAAGGGCAAGCCCCTGGCCGAGGTACGCGAGCTGATCGGCACGTTCAAGCAGATGATGTCGATCCACGAATCCACGCTCCCCTCCGACGGTGCCGACGGTTCCGCCGCCGAGCCCGCCGAGCCCGTGGCCATCGACGTCGACGCGCTGGGCGAACTGGCCGCCCTGCAGGGGGTGGTCAAGTTCCCGGTGCGGATCAAGTGCGCCACGCTCAGCTGGAACACGCTGAGCCAGGGCCTCGACGAGGTCACCGCCACCACGTCCGCCTGAACCGGGACCACGGTCGCCGCTCCGGACGCCTCGATGCACCGGTGACCCGGCGGCCTCCGGTGGGTCCCGGGAGGCTCAGCCCTGGCAGGGCGTCGGATCGAAGCTGGTGTCGATGGTCGTCGTCGTGACCGACGTGGTCGACGTCGACGGCGTGGACCCGCCGCCGGAGTAGGAGCCGGAGGGCTCCGTCGTCGTGGTGGTGGTCGTCTCCTCCCCGCCGTAGGGGTCGGGTGGCGGCGTCTCGGCCGACGGCGCGGGGGCACCCAGGAACTGGCTGATCACCTGGTCCGCCTGCGGCTGCTGGACGTAGAGGACGGAGCCGAGCGAGGCGAACTCGGACGACTCCGCGCTGTAGGTGGGCAGTGTCGCCGTCGCCAGGTTGGTCGAAGCGAAGTCCCGGAACTCCTGGGCCAGCTGCACGAGTTCGGAGATGGTGAAGGTCGAGTCGATCGTCACGCCCTGGACCACGGAGCCGATGAACGCATTCAGGGTCAGCGGGTTGTACTGCTTCTCGGCCTGGTTGATGAGGGCCTTGAGGAAGGCGTTCTGCCGCTGGATGCGACCGAAGTCGCTGGTGCCGTCGTACATCCATTCGCCGTCCTGGTAGTACTCGTAGTGACGGCTCCGGGCCACCGCCAGCGCATAGCCCCCGTTCACGTGCTGGCAGCCCGTCTGGGTGATGTCGAGGCCGGTGTAGAGGTCCCGGGCCGGGTACGGGAAGTCGAGATACACGCCGCCGATGGCGTCGACCGCCCCCCGGAAGCCGAGGAAGTTCAGCTGGACCACGTGCTCGATGGGGATCCCGAAGTTGGCTTCGATGGTCTGGACCAGCTGGTCCGGCCCGGTGGCGTAGGTGGAGTTGATGCGGTTGTAGGTGCCGGTCTGGCTGGTGTCGCCGGCCACCGTGACCATGGTGTCCCGGGGAATCGACAGCACGCTGATCTGGCCCGTCGCCGGCACGACGTGGACGATCTTCACGACGTCACTCCGCTGACCGCCGGCGGTGGCCTCGCTGCCGTAGGCCGCCACATCGGCCGGGGTGAACCCGTCCCGCGAGTCCGAGCCGATCAGCAGCACGTTGAACGGTGCACCGGGCGGCACGACCCGGAGGTGGTGGACGGTCACTTTGGTGACCTGGTGGAACCGGTACTGCACATAGAAGTACCCGGTCGTCACCCCGATGAGCGTGAGCGACACGACGATGACGGCGGACAGCAGCACCCAGTCCAGCCAGGTGCGCTTGCGCTTCGTACGCTTCCCCCTGGCCGCGGTGGCGGTGCGGGCCTCGCGCCGCTCCCTGCGGGTCATCGCCGTGCCGTGGTCGGCCCCGCCGGCGGCTGTCGCCCCGCCCATGGCGGCCAGGAGGTCGGCGCCGGATGCGTCTCCACCCGGGCCGGAGGATCCCGTGGAGGCTCCCCGGGATGCCGCCACCGTTCCCGTCAGGTCCGATGGCTCGTCCGTCGGGTCGGTGGGTTCGGAGGGATCTCCCGGACCGGGACCACCACCGTGACCGTCACCGGACCGACCGACGCCCTCACCGTCGACAGGATCGGCGTCCATCGGGGTGGCGGGGCCGTCGCCAGCCGCGCCGGAACCCCCGTCCCCGTCCGGTGCTGGGGTTCCCGGGACGGTCCCGCCCGCGCCGGAATCGTCCGCATCGGAGCGTCGTCCGGCGCTGTGGGCGCCCTTGCGGCGGCGATCTCGGCGGGCCATGGGCTGACGCTAGCAATCCGGACCCCGCCCAACGGGTCACTCCGTCCGATCGCTCGGGATCGCGGAGGAAGGCGGGCGCCGGATCAGCTGTAGGCGGCGTACCCGGTGCGGTCGACGATCTCGGCCAGATCCGCACCCCCGGTGGCGACGACCCGACCCGAGGACAGCACGTGGACCACGTCGGGATGCAGCACGTCGAGCAGCCGGCGGAAGTGGGTGATGGCCAGGACGCCCAGGCCCCACTCGGTGGTCGCCTCCTGCACCCGGCGCCCGACGTCGGCCAGGGCGTCGACGTCGAGCCCCGAGTCGATCTCGTCGAGGACGGCGAACCGGGGGCGCAGCACCCCCAGCTGGAGCGTCTCGTTGCGCTTGCGTTCTCCACCGGACAGGTCGACGTTGAGGGGCCGGACGAGGAAGCGCTCGTCGAAGCCGATCCGACCGGCCTCGACCCGCAGGCGCCCGGTCAGGTCGGGATCCGGTCCCCCGGCCGGGACACTCTGGCGGGCGGCGCCGAGTGACTCGAGCAACGACACACCGGGTACCTCGATGGGGTGTTGCATGGCCAGGAACAGCCCGGCCCGGGCACGTTGCCAGGTGGGGAGCGCCAGCAGGTCGACACCGTCGAGGGTGACCGACCCGCCCAGGATCTCGTAGCCCGGCCTCCCCATGAGGACGTGGGCCAACGTGCTCTTGCCCGAGCCGTTGGGACCCATGACGGCGTGGACCTCGCCGCTGCGGACGGTGAGGGTCACCCCGGACAGGATCTCCCGGCCCGGGATGCCGGCCCGGAGATCCTCGATGACGAGCTCGCCGGTGCTCACGGGACCACCACCGAGACCTGACCGTCGGCGACGACCACCTCGTAGACCGGCACCGGGCGGGTGGCCGGGAGCGAGCACGGAGCGCCGGTGCGGAGGTCGAAGGTCGAACCGTGCTTGGCGCACTCGATCTCGCACTCCGCCGGCCACACCTCGCCGTCGGCCAACGAGAAGTCCTCGTGGCTGCACCGGTCCCCCACGGCGTGGAACTCGTCGTCGATGCGCACGAGGGCCACCCGCAGGCCGGCGACGTCGAAGCGCCGGGCGTGGCCGGGGGCGATGTCGTCGACCGCACAGAGCCGCGCCGTGGTCGCTCCGTCCGCGTGCTCCACGAGGTCCTCAGCCATGGGACACCCCCGCCCGGGTCGCCAGCGTGCGTCCCACCAGACCGCGCACGCCCGGCACCGGCACCTGATCGGCGATGCTCTCGAAGAACCCGGCCACGATCAGCTGTTCGGCCCGGTCCGGCTCGACGCCCCGGGACTCGAGGTAGTAGCGCTGGTCCTCGTCCACCGGGCCCACGGTCGAGCCGTGACTGCACTTCACGTCGTTCTCCTCGATGTCGAGATTGGGGACCGAGTCGGCGTGCGCCCCCTCGTCGAGCACCAGGTTGTGGTTCGTCTGGAGGGCGTCGGACTTGACCGCGCCCCGGCGGACCCGGATGAGACCGCTGTAGACCGAGTGGGAGGTGTCGGCGACGGCCCCCATGAACAGGAGGTCGCTGGTCGTCCGCGGGGCACGGTGGTCCTGGAGGGTCCGGAAGTCCAGCATCTGGTCGTCACGACCGAAGAAGGCGGCCCGGAGACGACTCGACCCGGACTCGCCCGTCAGCGCCGAGTCGGTCCGCAGCCGGGCGTAGCTGCCACCGAGGGCCACGGCGTAGCTCGAGAGGGCGGCGTCGGCCCCGATGGTGCTCGCCTGGTGGGCCAGCTGCCACGTGGCGCTGCCCAACGCCTGGATCGAGACGTAGGCGAGCGACGCCCCGTCCGCCACGCCCAACTCGGTCACCGGCACCACCAGGCGTTCGGCCGGCGGACCGCCCGGACCCATGAGATCGGTCGGCGTCCCGGCCAGCAGTCCGCTGTCGGCGTCGACCACGATCTCGACGACGCCGGCGGCGGAGCCCGCCCCGGCCCGGACGACCGTGCGAGGAAACACCGCTCCCCCCGCCGCACCGGTCACCACGTGGACGACGACGACCGGATCGGCGACGACGGCGGACGGCTGCACGTCGACGACCACCGGATCGATGGCGAACGCCTCGTTGAGCAGGGGGAAGTCGTGGGCGTCGGCCAGCACCCCGCCGAGCAGCGTCGATCCCTCGGCGTGGTCACCCGCCCGGCCGAGCGAGACGACGTCGTCCCCGACCGTCGAGGAGACCGTGGCCAGCACGCCGTTGATCGTCACCACCAGCCCGCTCCGGGGCCCGAGGCCGTCGACCAGCGCATGGATGCGCTCGGAGGGAGAGGGTCCCGGAGCGTCGCCGGCCCGGGACGGACCGGCTGGACGGAACCGGTCGAGGTCCAGCTGGTCGATCCGGCTGTACCGCCAGACCTCGTCCTTTTCCGTCGGCAGCGGCGACGACACGAAGGCCTCGGCCGCCGCGGCGCGGCGGGCCGACAGCCAGGGAGGGCCGGGCAGGGCGGTGGCGATGTCAGGGGTGAACGTGGGCAGGATCGGGACCTCTCGCGGTTCGAGGCCCGGACGACGAGCCTCGGCCCCCGATACTACTGGGCCACCGGAGGGTGCCCACCGGGGCGCGACGGCGGGGCGCGCCGGCGGGGCGGCGGGCGCGACCTCCCCGGACCGGGCCCTACGCTGGACGTCCATGAGCGCTCCCTCCATCGACTCGTTCTCCTCCGACGTCCTGACCGTCGAGGTCGCCGACCAGGTGGCCACGCTGTGGCTGGACCGTCCGGAGAAGCGCAACGCCATGGGTCCCGCGTTCTGGGAGGACCTCCCCCGGGCCATGGCCGCCATCGGAGCCGAGCCGAGCGTCCGGGCCGTGGTGGTGGCGGCCAAGGGGCCCCACTTCTCGGTCGGGCTCGACCTGGTCGCCATGTCCGAGGTGCTCAGCGGCGGCCCGGCCGACGGTCCCCGGCTGTCGGCGGCCGCCCGTTCCGCCCGCCAGCGGTCGGAGATCCTCCGCTTGCAGGCCTCCGTCACCGCGGTGGCCGACTGCAAGGTCCCGGTCATCGCCGCGGTGCACGGGTGGTGCATCGGCGGCGGCGTCGACCTCATCGCCGCCTGCGACATCCGGCTGGCCAGCGCCGATGCCCAGTTCTCGGTGCGGGAGGCCAAGGTCGCCATCGTGGCCGACCTGGGCAGCCTCCAGCGACTGCCCGCCATCATCCGCAAGGGACACGTGGCCGAGCTGGCGTACACCGGGAAGGACATCGGCGCCGAGCGGGCGGCCTCGATCGGCCTGGTCAACCACGTGAGCGCCGATGCGGAGGGCGTGCTGGCCGACGCCCGGGCCATGGCCGCCGAGATCGCCGCCAACTCCCCCGTGGCCGTCCAGGGCACCAAGGCCGTGCTGACCGTCTCCGAGGACCGCAGCGTGGCCGAGGGTCTCGAGTACGTCGCCACGTGGAACTCGGCGTTCCTCGCCTCGGACGACCTCGTCGAGGCGATGACGGCCTTCATGGAGAAGCGGCCCGCCGACTTCACCGGCCGGTAGGTCCACCGCCACCGGTCGGCGGGAGACCGGGCGCCCGCCGGGGAAGCCGGGGCCGTGCGGCCCGACGGTGGCGGTGTTCGAGGGGCTCAGCCCGTCAGCGCTTGCGCCGCCACCATCTGCGCCCGTTCTTCTCGTCCTCGGCCCGTACATCGGCCAGGACCTCGGGGGCGACGGAGTTGACGATGTCCTCGGCGCTGTCGAGCACGCTGGCCGCCTCCTCGCCCGGGACGTCGGGCATGGGCTCGAGGGCCGGTTCCACCAGGGAGCCGTGGGCCCAGCCGACGTCGGCCAACCGGGGGGTGTAGGAAGGACAGTCGTCGGGGCACTTCCAGGGCGCCTCGGGTGCCAGGTCGAGCACGCAGAACCGCGCCACCTCGCCCGAGTCGTAGGTCCGGCTCTGGAAATGCTTGCACTCTTCACGCATGGGCATGGACGGGCTCCCTCGTCTAAGTCGGACCATTGTGGCGCAGCCCGGGCGCCACCCGCGCCACCGGCTCAGCCGATGGATCCCTCCATCTGGAGCTCGATGAGGCGGCTCCACTCGACGGCGTACTCCATCGGGAGGGTGCGGGTGATCGGCTCGATGAAGCCGTTCACGATCATGCCCATCGCCTGCGTCTCGGACAGGCCGCGGCTCATGAGGTAGAAGAGCTGGTCGTCACCGACCTTGGACACGGTGGCCTCGTGGCCGATCCGGGCGTCGCGCTCCCCCACCTCCATGTACGGCTTCGTCTCGGAGACCGAGATGTCGTCGAGCAGCAGCGCGTCGCACCGCACGAAGCTCCGCGCGTTCTTGGCACCCTCGTCGACATGGACGAGCCCGCGGTAGGTGGTGATGCCGGCGTCCTTGGAGATCGACTTGGAGACGATGGTCGACGTCGTCTCCGGCGCGGCGTGGATCATCTTGGCCCCGGCGTCCTGGTGCTGGCCGGCCCCGGCATAGGCCACCGAGAGCACCTCACCCGAGGCCTTCGGCCCCATCAGGTAGACGCTCGGGTACTTCATGGTGAGGCGCGAGCCGATGTTGCCGTCGATCCACTCGACGTGGGCCTCGGCCTCCGCCCGGGCCCGCTTGGTGACCAGGTTGTAGACGTTGTTGGACCAGTTCTGGATCGTCGTGTACGTGATCCGGGACCCTCGAGGGCGACGAGTTCGACGACCGCGGAGTGCAGCGAGTCGGTGGTGTACACCGGCGCCGAGCATCCCTCGATGTAGTGCACCTGGGAGCCGACGTCGGCGATGATCAGGGTCCGCTCGAACTGGCCCATGTTCTCGGCGTTGATGCGGAAGTAGGCCTGGAGCGGTTGGTCGACCACGACCCCGGGCGGCACGTAGATGAACGAACCGCCGGACCACACCGCGGAGTTGAGCGCCGCGAACTTGTTGTCATTGGGCGGGATCACGGTGCCGAAGTACTTGCGGACGAGGTCGGGGTGCTCGCGGAGGGCGGTGTCCATGTCGCAGAAGATGATGCCCAGCGCCTCGAGGTCCTCGCGATTGCGGTGGAACACGACCTCGGACTCGTACTGGGCGGTCACGCCGGCGAGGTACTTCCGCTCCGCCTCGGGGATGCCCAGCTTCTCGTAGGTGTTCTTGATGGCGTCGGGCAGGTCGTTCCAGTCCTCCACCTGACCCGACGTCGGCTTGATGTAGTAGTAGATGTCGTCGAAGTCGAGGTCCGGCATGTTCACGGCGAACCATGCCGCCATCGGGCGACGGTCGAACCGCTGCAGCGCCCGGAGCCGGAAGTCCCGCATCCAGTCGGGTTCCTTCTTCATCGCCGACATCTCGCGCACGATCGCCTCGTTGAGGCCCTTCTTGGGCTTGAAGACGTAGTCCTCTGCGTCGGACCACCCCAGCTTGTACTTGCCGAGGTCGAGGTCGGTGGACGTCATACGCGCTCCTGGTCGATCGAGGGCGATAATTTCCCCTATCCAGATAGTAACAACCCTGGCGCCCCGACCGCGCGGGCCCGTGCCAAGGTGTGCGGATGCCTGCCACCCCCGGACCGGACGCCACCCCCGCACCCCCGGTCGCCGAGCGACGACCCGTCACCCTCGAGGCCCATGGGGACACCCGCACCGACGACTGGTTCTGGCTGCGCGACAAGGACGACCCCGCCGTCATCGCCCACCTCGAGGCCGAGAACGCCTTCACCGAGGCCGTCACGGCCCCCACGGCCGCGCTGCGCGACACCCTCTTCACCGAGATGGTGGCCCGCATCGAGGAGACCGACCTGTCGGTCCCGGTCCGCAAGGGTCCCTGGCTGTACCACCTCCGCACCGTGGAGGGGGCCAGTTACGGCATCCACTGCCGACGGCCGGTCGATGGGCCCGAAGACGTCGAGCAGGTGCTGCTCGACGAGAACGTGCTGGCGGAGGGGCACGACTACTTCTCCCTCGGCAACTTCGCGATCAGCCCCGACCACCGCTGGCTGGTGTACTCGACCGACACCACCGGCGGCGAGCGGCACACCATGCGGTTCCGCGACCTCGTCACCGGGATCGAGGCGGACGAGTCCATCGAGGACACCTCGTACGGAGTGGCGTGGGCCAACGACGACGTCACCGTCTTCTACGTCCGGGTCGACGAGGCGATGCGCCCCTTCCAGCTGTGGCGCCACCGGGTGGGGACCGACCCGGCCACGGACGTACTGGTCATCGAGGAGCCCGACGACCACTTCTACCTCGGCGTGGGACGCACCAAGGACGACTGCTACATCCTGTGCGCCCTCGACTCCAAGGTCACCTCCGAGGTCCGCATCCTGGACGCCGACGATCCCGAGGGCACCTTCCGCACCGTGGAGCCCCGGCGCCACGGCATCGAGTACTCGGTCGACCACGACCGCGGGGACCCGGCCAGTGGACGGCCCGGGCGGTTCCTGGTCGTCACCAACGACGGCGCCGAGGACTTCCGCCTCATGGAGGCTCCCGAGGACGCCCCGGGGCGCGAGCGGTGGACCGAACTCATCCCGGGCCGGGCCGGCGTGCGGCTCGACGCCGTCGACCCCTTCGTGCGCCACCTGGCGATCTACGAGCGCGAGGACGGGAGCACCCGGATGCGGGTGGTCGAGCACGCCACCGGCACCTCGACGCCGGTGGCCCAACCGGAGTCACCGTCGACGGTGTGGGGGGAGGCGAACCTGGAGTACGACTCGACCGTGCTGCGCTACGGGTACACGTCGTTGGCCACACCCCGGTCGGTCTACGACCTCGATCTGGATTCGGGAGAGCTGACGCTCCGCAAGCGCCAACCGGTGCTGGGCGAGTTCGACCCCGCCCGGTACCGCACGGAACGGCTGTGGGCCACGGCCGACGACGGGACCCGGGTCCCGATCTCGGTGGTGTGGCGGCCGGATCTGGTGGACGGCCCCGGCGTCGGGTCGGCGGGGGCGCCGTGCCTGCTGTACGGCTACGGCTCCTACGAGGCGTCCATGGACCCCAGCTTCTCGTCCCTGCGGCTGAGCCTGCTCGACCGGGGAGTGGTGTTCGCCATCGCCCACGTCCGGGGCGGCGGGGAGATGGGCCGGCACTGGTACGAGGAGGGCAAGTTCGCGGCCAAGCCGAACACCTTCACCGACTACGTCGCCTGCGCGCGCCACCTGGTGGCCGAGGGCTGGACGTCCCCCGAACGGCTGGCCGGCCGGGGCGGCAGCGCGGGGGGCCTGCTGATGGGGGCGGTCGCCAATCTGGCACCGGACCTCTTCCGGGCGATCGTCGCCGAGGTGCCCTTCGTCGACTGCCTCACCACCATCCTCGACGAGACGCTGCCCCTCACCGTCCTCGAGTGGGAGGAGTGGGGCAACCCGGTCGAGGATCCCGAGATCTACCGGGTCATGAAGTCCTACTCCCCCTACGACAACGTGGTCTCCACCGGCCCGGACGGGCGACCGGTGCGCTACCCCGACATCCTGGCGACAGGGGGTCTGTCGGATCCCCGGGTCGGGTTCTGGGAGCCGGCCAAGTGGGTCGCCAAGCTGCGCGCCGCCAACCCCGAGAACCGGGTGCTGCTCAAGATGGAGATGGGAGCCGGTCACGGCGGTCCGTCCGGTCGCTACGACGCCTGGAAGGACGAGGCCTTCGTGTACGCCTTCCTGCTCGACACCCTCGGTCTGGCCGAGGTGCCGCTGCGCCCCTATCCGGGGGACCCTCCGGGGTGATCGGCACCACCGCCACGGTCAGGTGCCGCTGGTGGTCGTGGTGGTCGTCGAGGCCGACGACGAACCGGGCACCGTCGACGTCGGCGTGGTGCCGGGCGTAGCCGTGGCCGACGGCGTGAAGGTGGCGACGAACGGTGTGTGCAGCGGGGTCGGCAGGACGACCGGGACCGCGTCGATCTCCAGGGCGACGTCCGGCGCCCCCAGCCCCACCGTCGTCGCTCCCGATGCCTGGACGTGCTGGACCTGGCCGGCCGTCAGCAGACCGGCCCACACGGTGGAGCCACCGGCCACCGCGGTGACCTGGGCCCAGCAGGTGCCCGTCGCCGTCAGCGTGATCTGGTAAGTCGTGTGCGGCAGCGTGTACGCCGCCGCGGCCCCCGTCGTCGAGGCCGTGGTCGCCACGTACTGCGTCGGCAGGGTGGTGGGTGGCGGCCGGGTGGTGGTGGTCGACCGCGGCACCGTGGTGGTCGTGGAGCCGGCGTGCGCCGGACGGGTCGTCGACGTCGACGAGTGGCCGTGGCCCGACGACGTGTGGGACTTGTGGCTGCCGATGACGGCCAGCGCCACGAACACGATCACCACGGCGACGACGATGGTGATGCCCGTGCCCGGGCGGCGCCGGTGGTTCATGGAGGCCAGGGCGATGCGCTGGGACCGGTCGGTGCGGGGCGGGGTGGTCGGCTCGGACGCGGCGAAGGGGCGGCCCCGCTCGACCGGGTGGGCGTCGTCGAAGACGATGGGGGCGTCCGGGTCGGGAAACTCGTCGGTACCCCGGACGGGCACGGGCGGCACCACGATCTCGGGCGCCGGTTCGACGGGGACGGACGCCCGGACCGGGCCGGCCAGGTCGGGGCGTGGCCCGGGGACGACCCGCACGGGCCGCACGGTCGGGGGGCCGATCCGCTCCGACAGGTGCTCGAGGGTGCCCAGGGCGTGGTTGTAGTTCTGGACGGAGTGGGCGTCGCTCCCCCGGGGTCGCCGGATCAGCACGACCGCGACGGCCACCACGACCACGACCACGACCACGAACGCGAGGGTCCACATCCGGTCTATTCAACCCTGAATCGGCCACCCGGCGGGAGAGCGCCCCCGGCGGTCGGGGGCCGGTCCCCGTCCGGGTGGGGGCGTCGCCCCTGGTAGAGGAGTCAGATGGCGGTGACGGCCGTCATCCCTCCGTCCACCGTCAGGTGGGCCCCGGTGATGAAGGAGGCCTCCGACGAGAGCAGGAACCGGATCGGGCCGGCGATCTCGCCCGGTGCGGCGACGCGACCCAGCGGCGTGGCGGCCTCGATCTGCTCCCGGAACCCCGGAAGGGCGAAGGCGGGCTCGAGCATAGGGGTGGCCACCGCACCCGGGCACACGGCGTTGACCCGGAATCCCTCGAGGGCGTACCGCTGGGCGAGTCGACCGCATGACGCCGAGCAGCCCGCCCTTCGATGCGCAGTAGGCGGTCAGCATGGAGCTCCCGAACAGGCCCTCGATGGACGAGATCAGCACCGCCGCCGACCCCGGGCGCGCCTCCCGGAACGGCGGGATCAGATGGCGGCTGATGACGGCGGCGGCGCGCAGGTTGACGTTGAGGGTGGCGTCCCACACGGCGTCGTCGATGTCGTCGACGGTGGCGGCGCCGGAGACCCCGGCGGCGTGGACGAACCCCCCGAGCGATCCGAGCGCGGCAGCCGCCGAGGGCACCGCCCCGGCCACGGCGGACGAGTCCGACACGTCCACCACCTCCGCGTGGGCCGCGACGCCGAGCGCCCGACAGGCGGCCGCCGTCTCCTCGGCGCCGGGCCCGTCGACGTCCCAGAGGGCCACCGGACGACCCACCTCGGCCAGGGCCAGCGCGGTCGCCCGGCCGATTCCCGAACCTCCCCCGGTGATCAGCACCCCGGTGCCGGGGTCACCGAGACGGTCGGACGGGCGGGCGGTGGACGGCGCGGCGTCGGTCGTGGAGGTCATGGCGGGAGTATCCCAGACACCGGTCGGCGTCGAGGGACCGGCCCGGCCCGTGGGCCCCGGCCCGCCGGTCCCGGCGAGCGGCGCTCAGGTGCGCAGACCGAGGTAGGGCTGGCGGCCCGCCGGGATCTCCGACCGCCGCGGATTGGCCCGGTCCCGCGCCGACAGCACCGGATCGGTGACCCCCCAGTCGCCGGCGATGGCCGGGTCGTCCCAGGCCACCCCCAGCTCGTCCTCGGGGTTGTAGTAGCCGTCCACCAGGTACCAGAGCGTGAGGTCGGTGAGCGAGGCGAAGCCGTGGGCGACACCGGGCGGGATGAAGAGGCCCCGGTCGTGGTCGCCCGAGAGGTCGAGGGAGAGGGTGGCGCCGTCCGTCGGCGATCCCTGCCGGAGGTCGTGGAGGACCACCCGGGCGGTGCCGGCCAGCACGTACCAGTAGTCCGACTGGTGCAGGTGGTAGTGGAGACCGACGACCGCGCCGGCCTGCTTGGTCGAGCGGTTGCCCTGGATCATCTCGCGGCCCAGGGGGAACCAACTGCGCCGGTACGTCTCGACGAAGCGACCCCGCTCGTCACCGTGGGCATCGGGCTCCACCACGATGACGTCGCGGATGACGTCGGACTCGATGATCTCCGGCATGGGCCTACCCCTCGTGCGACGCCCGGTCCCGGGCGACCGTGGCGAAGTGACTGTGGAAGAAGAGCAGGGGCGACCCGTCGCCGACCCCGAGGTCGACCACCCGCCCGAGGATCAGTTCGTGGTCGCCGGCGTCGTGGACCAGCTCGACCCGGCAGTCCACCCAGGCGAGGCTGCCGTTGATGACCGGCGATCCGGTGCCCGGAGCCCGGTACCAGTCGACCCCGTCGAACTTCGGACCGCCCGAAACGGCGAAGCCACGGCACAGGTCCTCCTGGGCCTCGGCCAGCACGTTGACGCAGAAGCTGCCCGACCGCGCGATACGGGGCCAGCTCGTCGACGTCCGCGCCGGGGCCACGGCCACGTACGGGGGATCGATGGAGAGGGAGACGAAGCTCTGGCAGGTGAAGCCCACCGGCTCACCGCCCTCCATTCCCGAGACGATGGTCACCCCGGTGGCGAACATCCCCATGGCGTCCTTGAACCGGGCCGGATCGAACGCGGGACCACCGCTGACCGCATCGGGTGCCGCGCTCACCGCTTCCTCAGTTCGAAGGTCCCACCCTCCTTGGCCGCGTTGACCTCCAACTCGCCGACGGACTGGGCCACCTGGCGGGCGCCGCGCAGCATCGCATCGAGCTGGCGGTCGCTGTGCCCGGGATCGTGGTGGAACAGGTCGAGCCGCCGGGCGCCGGCCTGGGTCGCCACGTGGACGGCGTAGGCGGGCGTCGAGTGCCCCCAGTCGAAGAGCTCCACGAACTCGTCCTCGGTGTACTGCGAGTCGTGGAGGAGGAGGTCCACCCCGTCACACAGCTCGAGGACCTCGGTCGACACCGTGGTTCGGTCCACCGGGGCCTGGTGGTCGGGCACGTAGGCGAGGGACACCCCGTCGGCCTCGATGCGGAACCCGAGCGTGTTGCCGATGTGGGGAACGGTCCGTACCTTGACCGCGATCCCCCCGAGTTGGAATTCGTCGTTCCCCTTGAGGTCGTGGTAGCGGAGCTCGCCCCGGAAGTCGGCCATGTGCACCGGGAAGAAGGGCGGCTTCACCATGCCGGCCATGGTGGCCTGCAGCGTGTCGTCCACCTGCGAGGGACCGTAGATCTCGAGGAGGGCGCCCGGGTCGCGCATCGGCGGGAAGAACGGCGTGCCCAGTACGTGGTCGTAGTGTAGGTGGGTCAGGAGGCAGTTGCCGCGCATCGGCCGGCCGCTGGCGGCCAGCCCGTCGATGAGATAGAGGCCGAGCGAGCGCAGGCCCGTCCCCATGTCGAGCACCAGCGGCGGCTCGCCCTCGACCTCGACCAGCACGCAGGACGTGTTGCCACCGTACCGGCGTTGCTGGTCGGACGAACACGGACACGAGCCCCGGACACCGAAGTAGGAGATACGCACAGGGTGAGCAGGCTAGCCGCGGCGGCGGGTGGTCGGCCCGACTACCCTCCGGCGATGACCGACACCCGCCCGGACGACCGCCCCGTCCGCACCGTAGGGGCCCGTGACCTGGAGTTCGCCTACCTGGAGGACGGCCCCGCCGACGGCCCGCTCGCGCTGTGCCTGCACGGGTTCCCGGACACCGCCCATACGTGGCGCCACCTGCTCCCGGCCCTGGCCGACGCCGGGTACCACGCCGTGGCGCCGTTCCTGCGGGGCTACGCCCCGACTGCGGTCCCGACCGACGGCCGCTACGACACGGGCACCCTGGCCCTCGACGCCTGTGCGCTGCACGAGGCGCTGGGCGGGGACGGCCGGGCCGTGATCGTCGGACACGACTGGGGCGCGCTCCTCACCTACCCGGCCGCGGCGCACGAGCCCGATCGGTGGAGCAAGGTGGTCACGCTGGCCGTACCGCCGCCGGCCTCCATGGGCTTCGGGTTCTTCGACTACGACCAGCTCCGGCGCAGCTGGTACGTCTTCGTCTTCCAGACCCCGCTGGCCGAGTTCGCCGTCGGCCAGAACGACCTGGCCTTCATCGACCGCCTGTGGGCCGACTGGTCACCCGGCTACGACGGCACGTGGGACGCCGCCCGGGTCAAGGAGTCCCTCGGCACCGAGGAGCGCCTGTCGGCCGCCATCGGGTACTACCGGGCCACGCTCGGGCCGCCGTCGGACGATCCGGCGGCGGCGGCGGCCGCGGCGGCGGGTGAGGCACCACCACCCCAGCCCGCCCTCTACCTCCACGGCGCGGCCGACGGGTGCATGGGGGTCGACATCATCGGGCCGGTGACCGATCACCTCGGGCCGGGATCGGAGCTGGTGGTCGTCGAGGGTGCCGGGCACTTCCTGCACCTCGAACGACCCGACGCCGTCAACGCCCACATCCTGGCGTTCCTCACCGGGTAGACCCCGGGTGGGCGACCGGGCCGCCACCGTCACCGGGCGGTCCTCCCGGGACCGGCCCGTCCGCGGCGGGCCCGAGGGCCAGGTCGGCCACCGCCCGGGCGACCTCGTCGAGCACGACCAGCCGTCCCGGGTCTTCGGTCGGCACGCACCTCCGGCGCCAGGGGTGGTACTCGGTGCCGATGATGCCGGCGTGGTCCGTGCGGATCCGACGGAGCTCGACCTGCCAGCCGGCACCGGTCAGGGCCGCGGCCGCGGCCACCGAGCACCTGACGGGCACGATCGGGTCGTCGGTCCCGTGAGCCAGGAGCGCCGGGCGACCGGATCCCCCGACCGGGTCACCGGCGTCGGGACGGTCGTCGAAGGGCGAGTGGTCGTAGGAGCCGGCCAGTCCCACCAGCCCCGAAGGCTGCCACCCGCCGGCGATCCCCGGCCGCTCCACCACCGCGGCGGCGGCGGCGGCGCCGAGCGACCAGCCGGCCAGCACCACCCGTTTCGGATCACCGCCCAAGTCCCCGGCCGCCGACCGGACGAAACGGATCGAGGCGAGCAGGTCCCCGGGGCCGGCGACGGCGTCGTCGGACCGCCAGTCGGGCACCACGACCAGCGGTCCGAGCCGGGCGATCCCGGCGGCCAACGGCGCCAGGACGTCGCGCTCGTCGGGTCCGCTGCCGTGCCACAGCAGCACGACCGGGGCGGCCGACGAGCCCGACGGGCCGTAGACGTCGGCCAGCCGACCGGGGCGGTAGGGCTCCGCGTGGGGCGCGACCGCCGGCGGGGCGGCGGGACGCGTCGGGTCCCCGGCGCCACTCCGGCTCCCGTCGCCCACGATCCGGCTCGGGGACCTAGTCCCCGAGCCGGCGGAGCCAGGGGACGACCGTCTGGAGGAAGGCGTTCCGGTCCGGGCTGGCCAGCAGGGGGTCGAGATGGCTGTAGGTGGTCGTCCGGCTCACGGTGGTCAGGCGCGGGATCTTCGACTCGGCCTTGTAGGCCTCGGCGCTGGCGACCACCGCGTTGTCCGCCCCGCCGAGTGAGGTCTGGAAGGCGTACAGCGGGTCGTCGACCTGGGAGGTGTGCGACAGGCGCAACCCGAGGTAGGTGGCCTCCGGCGTCTGACGGAGCGAGGCGGCCACGCCGGCGTCGATCGAGAGGCGTTCGGGGTAGTACCAGTCGGCGGCGGCCAGCGGTGTCTGGGCGAATACGTCCTCGACGTTCCGGACGGGTGTGATGCCGTCGTCCACCCACCCGGCCGGATCCCCCGACGGGGCCAGGGTGCCCGAGTGCACCTGGATCAGTCTGAGGCTCTTGGGGGACGTCCGGTAGTCGAAGGCGTAGCCGAACTGGGCCTCGTTGGTGACGGGCACGGCCGGCTTGAAGGCGGCGGGCAGCAAGGGGAAGGACTCGAACGTGGTGGCGGGCGCGTCGGGTTCCTTCAGGGCGGTGACGGCCCCGACCTCGCTGAAGACGCCGATGGCCCACGGCAGGCCCAGCCCCAGCAGGTCCAGCCACGGCCCGCGGGTCTCGAGCTGGGCGAGTGACGCCCGGACCGAGGCCATCGTCGGAGCGGGTCCATAGGACGCTGGGGCCCCTGCGCACCCGTCGATGCAGATGATGCCGTTGACGGTGGAGTACCCGGCGGTGCCGTCGAAATCCCAGGCCGGATACACGGCCGCCTCGATGCCGCCGAGGGAGTGCCCGCCCAGGGTGACCGTCCGTTTGCCGCCCTCCCGCGCCTTCATGATCACGGCGTGGAGGTCGTCCATGGCGACGGCCATCCCCCAGTCGGCGACGAACCCGTAGTCGGACGCCTCGAGCGGTCGGTAGTGGTCGGTGATCCTCGGATCCGACAACCACCCCAGGTAGTAGTCGAACATCTGCTGGGTCGTCGTCTGGCCCGCCAGCGTCGACTGCACGACCGACTCGTCCTGGAGGGCCCCCTCCCGCCGCATCTCCGCCCACACCTGGAGGTCGGGCACGTGGCTGGCCAGGTACGGTCCGACGAGGTCGAAGTCCCCGGCCCCGCTATTGGTCCCCGGCACCAGCACGAGCACGTGGGTGGCCGACGGGCTCCCGAAGGTGCGCACCTGGACCTGGTCGTACTTCGCCGGGGTCCCCGCCACGGTAGGGGTGGGAACCGTCAGTACCGATTCGGGCACCGAGACCGGCGCGCCGATGGCGGTGGGATTCCCCGGAACGGTGGTGGTGGTGGACGACGCCGACGAGCCGCCGCAGCCGGCCAGCACGACGGCCGCCAGCAGCCCGGAGGCGGCCATCGTCCATCCTCGACTCCGTCGCACGGCTGCTCCCCTCCCCCGGGCCGGCGTGGCCGGGAACCGCCCCGTCGGGCGACGGCCCCACCGTAGCCAGCACCGACCGCGGCGGGCGGTACGGAACGCCGCCGCGGTCACCGCGTTCAGGGGAGTCGCCAGACTCCCCGGGCATCCACCACGGCCAGACCGTCGGCCGCCAGGCGTTCCGCCACCATCCGGGCCCGGTGGGGATCGTCCGGCCACCCGGCCACCGCGGCCAGGGCGCCCCCCGCCACCGGCCCGGTCCGCAGCGCGGCCACGATGCGTCCCCGACCTTCGCGGTCGGATCCGGCGAACCGGGGCTGCGCGGTCGACACCCCGGCCGACCCGTGCGCCGGGTCGGGGCCGGTCCGGCCGGCCGCCGCCCACCGGCAGCGGCGTCGGACCGGGCACGACGGGCAGAGGGGCGCCCGGGCGGTGCACACCGTGGCGCCGAGGTCGAGCAGCGCCTGGTTGAACGACCACCCCCGGCCCGGCGGCACCATGGCGTCGACCAGCTCCTGCGCCTCGGCCGGCCGGAGCGGCCGACCGGCCACGGCCCGGGACAGCACCCGCCCGGCGTTGGTGTCGACGATCCCCACGTCACGCCCGAAGGCGAAGGCCAGCACCGCCCGTGCCGTGTAGGGCCCGACACCGGGGAGCGCCAGCAGTCCCTCGAGCGTGTCGGGCACCGATCCACCGTGTTCGACCGTCATGACGGTGGCCGCCCGGTGGAGGTTGCGGGCGCGGCGGTTGTAGCCCATGTCCTCCCAGGCCCGCAGCACGTCACCGAGCGGCGCCGCCGCGCACGCCGACGGGGTCGGGAAGGAGGCCAGGAACCGGTGGTACGCGGGCACGACGCGGGCGAGCTGGGTCTGTTGGGCCAACGTCTCGCTGACCAGCACGGCCCACGGATCGCGGGTGGCCCGCCACGGCAGGTCGTCGCGCCGGGTGCGGCCACCGTCCGCGGAACCCCAGGCGTCCACCGCGGTGCCGAGCGCCTGGACCTGTCGGAGCGGTCGCGCCCCGTGGGGCGTCACCGGGCCGCGTCGCCCCGGGAACTCACGACCAGACGTCGTCCCCGTAGGGTCGACGGCGCTCGGGGGCGAACGCCACCTTCCAGACCATCACCTTGCGGCGGAAGAAGCACACCTCCTCGCCGCGCTGGTTGAAGGCCTTGGTCTCGACGGTCACCACCCCGCGGTCGTCGCGCGACTTCGACTCGGCCTTGCCGATCACCTTGGTCTCCGCGTAGATGGTGTCACCGTGGAACGTCGGCGCCCGGTGCAGCAGCGATTCGACCTCCAGGTTGGCGATGGCGGCGCCGCTCACGTCGGGCACGCTCATCCCGAGGGCCAGCGAGTAGACCAGGTTTCCGACCACGACGTTCTTCTTCTGGACCGACTCGTTCTCGGCGAACCACGCGTTGGTATGGAGCGGGTGGTGGTTCATGGTGATCATGCAGAAGAGGTGGTCGTCCGCCTCCGTGATCGTCTTGCCCGGCCAGTGCCGGTAGACGTCGCCCGGGGTGAAGTCCTCGAAGTAGCGGCCGAAGGGGCGGTCATACGTGGTCATGACCGCCGATAGTAGGCGGGCCGGCCGCGGCCGCCGACGGCCGGATCCGGTCGTGCGGATCGGGCCCCCGGATCAGGGCGTGCGGATCAGGCCGCAGGCTGGGGCAGGGGCCGGGTGGTGAAGGCGAGCACCCAGTCCGGGTGGCTGTCGCCGTCGATGGCCATCCTCCACGTGTAGCGGGTGCCCGGGGTGAGGGGCAGCGGGCCGAGGTTGACGGCCAGGGCCACGTCCACCGGCGAGCCCTCGGGGACGTCGGTCGGGCGGCCCACGGTGAACTCGCCGCGCACCTCGACCGGGTGCTCGCCATCGGGGGTGGGCACCAGGACCGGGGCCCCGTCGGCGTCCTCCAGGTACAGCTCCCAGTGGTGGGCGGCCTCCGCCTCGTGCCAACCCACGTCGATCTTGAGGGCGATGGCCGAAGGGACCGGGTCGGGGCCGGTCATGCTCCACCCGCCCCCGAGGACGTAGAGCTTGCCGTCGGCCACCTGGGCCGAGTCACAGAGGATCATGGTTACCTTCACGGACGGTGAGGCTACCGGTTCCGCGGCGGACCCCCGCACCGCCGGACCCGCCGGGCGCGTTCGGCGGACGGCGTCCGGGTCGGCCGGTATCGTTCGCCGGATGGAACTGCGCGGCCTGCGGGACGACGTCTACCGGCGGCCGTTGGCCACGGCGCTCGACCGGCTCGGCATCGGCCCCGGCTGGACGTGTGTCGACGTCGGGGCCGGGGGTGGCGACGTCTCGGTGGCCCTGGCCGAGATCGTCGGACGCGATGGGCGGGTCTACGCCGTGGACTCCGATCCGACGACCCGCGACGAGGTCGCCTCGGCCGCCGCCGCCCACAGCCAGGTGCTGGCCATCACCCAGGCCGGTGAGGACCTGCGCCTGCCCGAGCCCGTCGACCTGGCCTTCTGCCGCTTCCTGCTGTTGCACGTGGCCGATCCCGCCGTCGTGCTCCGCCGCATGGCCGCCGCCGTCCGTCCCGGGGGCTGGGTGGTGGCCCAGGAACCGATCACCTCCGCCGGGCGGATCGCCGGTCGTCCCTTCTCGATGCCCGACGCCCGGCACCCCGACGTCGGGGCGCTCCTCCCCTCCCTCGTGCGGGACGCCGGACTGGTGACCGTCGACGCCTGGGCGGAAGCCCCGGCGGGAGCCGGTCCCGGACCGGTGGCCGACTATCTCGAGGTGCTCACCGAGGTCGACCCCGGGGACGATCCGGTGGTGCTGCCACCCCTGGTGACGGTGGTGGCCCAGCGCCCCCCGGACTGACCACGGCGGCCCTCGGGGCGCTAGCGCCGCCGGCTGTCGGGGGTCCGGAGGGGCCGGATAACCTTGGACGGTGACCACCGACCCCACCGCCGCACCCGACCTGCTCGCCGCCTCCGACGCCACCGCCGTGGCCCGCTCCGTGGTGGAGTCCGGCATCGAGGCGCTGCGGGCGGCGGGCGGTCCCGACCGGGCCCAGGTGCTCGCCTACGACGTCTCCCACGCGGCGGCGGCGGTTCGTACCGCCGAGTCCGTGCTGTCCTACGGGGCCCACGGCGACACGGAGGCCCGCATCGCCTGCGCCTTCGTCGCCGACGCCTTGGCCGACCTGGGTGGCCGCCTGGTCGGCCGGAGCGCCGAGTGGGGCGTCACCCCCGACTGGATGGCCCCGGCCGAGTCGTTCGTCGTCACCTACCGCGATCCCGCCTTCCTCGGGTCCCTGGCCGGGACCCAGGGCGAACGGCACCTCGACGCCGACTTCGAGCTGGTGCGCGACACCTTCCACCGCTTCGCCGACGAACAGATCCGGCCCCGCGCCGAGCACATCCACCGGGCGAACACCGACATCCCCGAGGAGATCATCGCCGGCATGGCCGAGATGGGCGGATTCGGGATGTCGGTCCCCGAGGAGTACGGCGGCTTCGCCGCCGAGGGCGACGCCGACTACCTGTCGATGGTGGTGGCCACCGAGGAACTCACCTGGGGGTCCCTCGGCGCCGGTGGCTCGCTGATCACGCGCCCGGAGATCCTGACCCGGGCCATCGTCAAGGGCGGTACCGAGGATCAGAAGCGGTACTGGCTCCCGAAGCTGGCCACCGCCGAGGTGCTCGGTGCGGTGGCCGTCACTGAGCCGGACTACGGCTCGGACGTGGCCGGGGTGATGCTGCCGGCCACCAAGGTCGACGGCGGGTGGATCCTCAACGGGGTGAAGACGTGGTGCACCTTCGCGGCCCGGGCCGACGTCCTGCTGCTGCTGGCCCGCACCGACCCGGACCGCTCCAAGGGTCACCGCGGGCTGTCGATCTTCCTCGTCGAGAAGCCCCCCGCCGACGGCCACGGCTTCTCTTTCTCCCAGGAGCCCGGGGCGGACGGCCGGCCGGCCGACTCCGGCGGGAAGATGGAGGGGCGCGCCATCGACACGCTCGGCTACCGGGGCATGCACTCCTACGAGGTCTCCCTCGAGAACTGGTTCGTGCCCGATGCCAACCTGGTCGGCGGCGAGTCCGGTCTGGGCCAGGGCTTCTACCTCCAGATGCAGGGCTTCGAGAACGGGCGCCTGCAGACCGCGGCCCGGGCCGTCGGCCTCATGCAGGCGGCCTACGAGGCGGCGCTCGAGTACGCCACCAACCGGGTCGTGTTCGGCTCGCCCATCGTCGACTACGAGCTGACGAAGGTGAAGCTGGCCCGCATGGCCGTCCTGATCCAGGCGTCGCGCCAGTTCGCCTACGAGGTGGCCCGCCTGATGTCCAAGGGTGAGGGTGCGCTGGAGGCGTCGATGATCAAGGCCTACGTGTGCCGCTCCGCGGAGTGGGTGACCCGTGAGGCGCTGCAGATCCACGGCGGCATGGGCTACGCCGAGGAGTATCCGGTCAGCCGGTACTTCGTCGACGCCCGCGTGCTGTCCATCTTCGAGGGCGCCGACGAGACGCTGTGCCTCAAGGTGATCGCCCGGAGGCTCCTGGCGGGAGGCTGACCGCACCCGGCGGGCCGGCACCGGACCGCCACCACGGACCGGGCGCGCACCGACACCATCCGGGCCCCGGAACCCCGGGAGGGGGCCGCCTACGAGTCGCTGTTGACCCGCGTGAGTTCGATCGAGATCTGGTCGTCGGCCAGCTCCTGGCCGCTGAAGACGCAGTCGAAGACCTTGGCCACCCGCAGCACCATCTCGGCGTTCGACGCGCTGACCGCCATATGGCAGGCGCCGTCGGCGCTGAGCCGCTCCCACAGGATGCCGATCTCGAACCCCCGCTGGAACTCGGGGTCGTCGGTGTCGAAGTGCAGGACCGATTCCATGCACCTCGTATCGACCGTTCCGTGCAGTTTCTTGACCCCTCGTGCCCCCGGACCGTGACGGGCGGTCGACGGCACCGGTGATTGACGCCGGGGGAGCCACCGCCGACGATGGGGGGATGGCGGCCGATCCCCTCGCGCTCCTGGACGAGTTCCTCGGCGCCCTCGACCTGCCCGGGGCGCGTCCCGACGTGGACCTCCCCGCGGGAGGCAGCCTCCCCTCGGCGTTCCGGGTCAGCGACCTGGCCCAGGCGTCGATGGCGGCGGCCGGTGTCGCCCTGTCCCGGTTGGCGGCCGGTCCGGACCGGACCGATCCACCTCCGGTGTCCGTGGACCGGGACCTGGCGTCGGCCTGGTTCGCGTTCTCGATCCGGCCGCGGGGATGGGAGCTGCCGCCGGTGTGGGACGCGGTGGCCGGGGACTACGCGTGCGACGACGGGTGGATCCAACTCCACACCAACGCCCCCCACCACCGGGAGGCGGCCCTCGGGGTCCTCGGGGTCCCCGGCGAGCGGGAGGCGGTCGCCGCCGAGGTGGCGCGTTGGCGGGCCGACGACCTCGAGGCGGCGGTGGTCGACGCCGGAGGCGTGGCCGCGGCGCTGCGCTCCGTCGAGGCGTGGGACAGCCATCCCCAGGGCGCGGCGGTGGCGGCCGAGCCCCTCCTCCACCGCGAGCGGACCGGACCCGCCGACGATCTGCAGGAACGGCCCGCCACCCCGGGTCGACCCCTCGCCGGGCTGCGCGTGCTCGACCTCACCCGGGTCCTGGCCGGCCCGGTGGCCACCCGCCTGCTGGCCGGGTGGGGAGCCGAGGTGTTGCGGATCGACCCACCGGGGTGGGACGAGCCGAACATCGTGCCCGAGGTCACCCTCGGCAAGGCGTGCGCCCGACTGGATGCGCGGACGGTGGCCGGGCGCGACCATCTGCGCCGCCTCCTCGCCTCGGCCGACGTCCTGGTCCACGGGTACCGTCCCGGCGCGCTCGAGGGGCTGGGACTCGGACCCGACGCCCGGCGGGAGGCTCGCCCCGGGCTCGTCGACGTCAGCCTCGACGCCTACGGGTGGACGGGTCCCTGGTCGGGTCGCCGCGGATTCGACAGCCTGGTCCAGCGGAGTTCGGGCATCGCCGAGTCGGGACGACGGGCCGCCGGCGCCGACCGCCCCGTGCCGCTGCCCGTCCAGGCCCTGGACCATGCCGCCGGCTACCTCCTGGCGGCCGCCGCGCTCACCGGGGTGGCACAGCGGCGCGAGGACGGTCGGGGGAGCCGGTGGCGGACGTCACTCGCCCGCATGTCCCGCCTCCTGGTCGACGCCGGCGTCGGCGCGCGGATCACCGGCGACGGGATCGATCCGGCCGGGCCGGACCCCGACGGACCGGTCGAGCGGACGGCCTGGGGTGACGCGCGACGGCTGCCCCCGCCCCTGGTGGTGTCCGGGTCGCCCCTGCGTTGGGATCGACCGGCCGGGGTCCTCGGCTCCTCACCGGCGGAGTGGTCAGCCGACTGACCAGGTCACCCGCGGGTGCTCGTGGGCGACCGGGGCGCGACCCCGGGCCCGGGGGCCCGCCCCGCGGAGGCGTGGGACGTCCGCCGCACGACGTCCACCAGGGCCAGGAGCACGGCCGCCGCCCCGAGTCCGGCGCCGAAGACACACACGCCGGCCCAACGGTGCTCACCGTAGAGCCAGCTCCCGACAGCCGAGCCGATGGCGCCACCGACGAAGTAGCAGACCATGTACGACGAGTTGATCCGACTCCGGGCCTCGGGGGCCAGGCGGTAGATGATCGACTGGTTGGTGACCTGCAGACCCTGGACCCCGACGTCGAGCACGAGGATGCCGAGGATCATCAGCCACAGGCTGTGGCCCCCGAACCACAGCAGCAGGAACGACACCCCCACCAGGAGGGCGAACACCGTGGTGGTCAGCCGGGTGAGGTCGCGGTCGGCCCAGCGACCGGCCACGTTGGCCGCCAGCGCACCGGCCGCCCCCACCAGTCCGAACAGCCCGATGGTGGTGTCGCCGTAGTGGAACGGGGCCCCCGACAGGACGAAGGCCATCGTCGTCCAAAAGGCGCTGAAGGCGGCGAAGCCCAGGGCCCCGAACACCGCCCGGCGCCGCAGCAGCGGCTCCGCCAGGAAGAGGGCGGCCGTCGAGCGCAGCAGCGACAGGTAGGAGAGGTGCGGGCGGTCGTGCTCGCCGGGGAGCACCCGGGCGAGCACGAGGGCCATGACGGCGCACAGGACGGCGGCGACGACATAGACGGCCCGCCATCCGGCGATACCGGCCACGATGCCCGACACGGTGCGGGCCAGGAGGATGCCGAGCAGCAGACCGGTCATGACCATGCCCACCACCCGGCCCCGGCTGTCGTCGTCGGCCAGGGACGCGGCCATCGGGACGAGCATCTGGGCGACCGTCGAGCCGGCGCCCACCAGCAGGGCCACGGCGATCAGGAAGCCGATGCCGGGCGCGACCGACGAGGCGACGAGCGCGAGGGCCGTCACCGTCAGGGCGGCGGGCACCAGGCGACGACGCGCCAGGAGGTCCCCCAACGGCACGAGGAGGGCGAGGCCGAGGGCGTACCCGACCTGGGAGAAGGTGACCACCAGCCCGGCGGTCGCCGAATTCGCCCCGAACGTGCGGGCGATGTGGTCGAGGACGGGCTGGGCGTAGTAGAGGTTGGCGGCGGCCAGGCCACAGGCCACCGCGAACAGGAGCACCAGGCCCCGGGAGATCCCCCCCACCTCTGTCCGCTTCTCGGTCCGCTTCACTCGGCCTCCGGGGCCATCGGGTTCTCCATGCGTATCTGAACACTGCGTACAGGAAGGGTATTCCTGTACGATCCGTACATCAAGTAGCCTGGGCCCCGTGACCGCCACCCGCGAACCGGCGACCGTGGCCCCGGTCGGGCACCACCGGGCCGGTCGACCCCGGAGCGAGGAGGCCCGCCGGGCCGTCCTGGAGGCGGCGGCGGACCTGCTGGTCGAAGGGGGGCTGGCCCGCGCCACCATCGAGGCCATCGCCGCCCGGGCCGGCGTCTCCAAGGTGACCATCTACAAGTGGTGGCCGTCGCGGGGCGCCGTGGCGATCGACGCCTACTTCCACCGCTACCGGGCCACCGCCGAATTCGAGGACACCGGAGAGCTGGCCGCCGACCTGACGGGACAGATCCGTCTGCTCGTCGAGGCGTTCCGGGGGCGGGCCGGCGAGGTCATGGCCGAGTTGATCGGTCAGGCGCAGACCGATCCCGCCCTGTCGGCCATCCTGCGCACCCACTGGATCGATCCCCGACGAGCGGCCAGCTCGGAGGTGCTCCGTCGGGCCGTCGAGCGCGGCGAGATCCGACCCGACGTCGACATCCCGGTCGTCCTCGACCAGCTGTACGGCCCGATCTACTACCGCCTGCTCCTGCACCACGAGCCGTTGGAGGCGGACCTGGCCGACGTCCTGGTCTCGACCACCCTCGAGGGGATCCTGGTCACCGGGGACCCGGGGCCCCGCCGCCGGTCCGCCCGACCCTGATCTCCCCCCGTCGGACGGAGCCCGTGATCGGGCCGGGCGTCACCCCGTGGCGGATGCCGAGGCGTCCCGGGCGATCTGGTCGGACAGGTCGGCCGGCGTCAGCTGCTCGGACAGGAGCCGGTCGAAGCGGGCCGGGTCCCCGGCGGTGAAGGCCCGGCACAGCGGAAAGCCCTCGACGTAACACGTGAGGTAGGCGCGCCAGGTGGGATGGGTGAGGAACTCGACCGCCTTGACGGCGCGTTCCCGGGGCAGCAGACCCCAGCGGGCGACCTCGTCGATGACGGTGTCCGGATCGGCGCCGTCCTCGTGGAGGCGGAAGGCGGCATTGGTCCGCACCGCACCCAGCGCCTCGCCGGCGTCGGACACGGCGGCCACCACGTCGGTGTCGTAGCGGATGCCCAGCGGCTGCAGGTGCTCGGCCACCGTCGCCTCGGGATGCCGTCCCCAGGCGACCTCGAGGCCGAGGTCCGCCAACCCCTCCGCCAGGAGGCACTGCGGGGTGCCCACGAGGAAGATCGACTCCTCCCACCACTGGCGGCGCCGCACCAGGCCGACCTCCTTGCGGGTGTGCTCGGTGTGGTGCCCGGGATAGGCCTCGTGGGCGACCAGGTGCGCGAGCCCGGTCGACAGCACGGGCAGATCCGTGTTGATCGCCACCCGGCTCTGCAGGTCGCCGAGGTAGTAGTTGAACCCCGACCAGGGCTGGTCGGTGACGAGCTCGAACTCGACGTGTTCGCCGTCGGGCAGCCCGAACAGTTCGCCGGTGCGGTCGCGCAGTGAATCAGCCAGCGAGTCGACGGCCCGACGGAGCAGTTCGACGGGAACGGCGTGCGACTCGCGCCACGTCACCAGCCGCTCCACCAGCGGTCCACTGCCCGGAAGCACCTCGTCGAGCCGCCGGTGCGCCTCCTCGAGCGATTCGTCGTCGACCCGGGTGGGCCGCACGCCGTAGCAGGCCTCCACCTCGTCGGCGTAACCGATCGGCTCGCCGGCGAGCTTGGCGCACGTGGTGGCGAGACCCCGCACCTGGGCGGCGAGCCAGTGACGGCGGGCCGGCGCCGAGGAGTCCTCGGGGCCGGCCGACGCGTCGAGGGGGCCTCCGGCCTCGAGGTCGGCGAGCAGTGAGCGGGCCGAGGCGAGGAGCTGCCCGGGAGGGATCACCGGCTCCCCCTCGACGGCCCGGGCCAGTCCGGGCGGGCCGTAGTAGGCGTCCACCATGCCGTCGATGTGACGGCCCAGGCGGAGCCCGAGCGTCACATAGTCCTCGACCAGTCCCGACCCCGGCACGCCGGCTCCCCGATCAGCCGAGCTGGGACCGGAGGAACGCCACCGTGCGGTCCCACAGCAGTCCGGCGGCAGCGGCGTCGTAGACCTCGGGCCGGTCCTCGTTGAAGAACGCATGGTCCGCGCCCGGGTAGCGGTGGAAGGAAGCCTGCTTGCCCAGGCGCGGTGAGCTCGGCCACCAACTCGTCGGCGGCGGCCGGACTGAACGAACCGTCGAGCTCGGCGACGTGCCCCTCCACCACGGCCCGCAGCTTCGAGTAGTCGGGCCGGGCGTCGGGCCAGGGGATGACCCCGTAGGCCGGCACCACCGCGGCGACGGCATCGGGTCGCTGGCAGGCCAGCACGAGGGCGAGGCCGCCGCCCATGCAGAAGCCCACCACCCCGACCGACCGGCCACCCGTCCGACGGAGCAGTTCGTCGACCGCACCGCTCAGTTCGGTGGCGGCCTCGCCCATCTGGAGGGCCATCATCTGCTTGGCCGCCTCGTCGGGCTCGGTGAGGGGGACCGCCGTCCCGTGGTACAGGTCCGGCGCCAGGGCGGTGAAGCCGGCCTCGGCGAACCGGTCGCACGTTCGGGTGATCTGGTCGACCAGACCCCACCACTCCTGGATCACGAGGACGCCGATGGTGCCCTGCTCACCTCCGGACGGGGTGGCCAGGTAGCCCTTCGCGTGGCTTCCGTTACTGGGAAATTCGATCGTCTGGCCCATGCCGTGGACCCTAGTCGGGACTTCTGCGTTTTGAACGCCTACGGACGGCGGGGCATTTGGTCGCCACTCGGGTGGTCACCTCCGGGATCCCGGGTCTAAAATTGGACAAAACACCAGTTCAGGGCCTTGTGTTCGGGAGGGGTCCTTGTGACCCCCGATCCGGTGCACTACCATGCTCCCGCATATGACTCACCCCGAGCAGTACTCGACGGTAGAGCCAGGTGCCTGCCCAGCACGCCGGAAGCGGACCCGAAATCGGGTGGTCGCGACCCTTGCAGTGGCCTCTGTTCTCGGGGCGACCTCCGTGGTCGTCGCCACCTCCACCCCGGCATCGGCCGACCAGATCTCCGACGCCAGGGCCCAGGCCGCGGCCATCAGCGCCAAGCTCAACGCCACCGAGGCCCAGATCGCCACGCTCTCCGACCAGGTGAACGCGGCCGACTACAAGCTCTCGCAGCTGCAGAGCCAGATCTCCGCCAACCAGGCGGCGGTGGCCAAGGACCAGCACGAGGTGGCCAAGGACTCGGCTCAGCTCGAGACCCAGGCCATCGCGGACTACACCAGTGCCGGAACCTCGAACACGGCGACCCAGTTGTTCACGTCCAACGTGAACACCAGCGGCATCCGGTCCGAGTACGCGTCGATCGCCACCGGCAACGTGACGACCACCATCGACCGCCTGCACACGGCCCAGGCCCAGCTGGCGGCCACGCAGTCATCTCTGGAGCAGCAGAAGTCGCAGGCGCAGGCCACCCACGACCAGCTGGCATCGGCCCAGAGCCAGGCCTCGGCGCTGGCCGCCCAGGACCAGAGCACGCTCGACAGCGTCAACGCCAACATCCAGCAGCTCGTGGAACAGCAGCAGGCCGCCGCGGCCGCCGCGGCAGCCGCTGCGGCCAAGGCCCAGTTCGTGCAGAAGGTCCAGGCGTCCCAGGCGGCTCAGGCCGCCCAGGCCCAGAAGACGGCCTCCACCACCAGCGGGGGCGGTGGTGGTGGCGGCACGACGACGACGCAGCCCTCCGGGGGCTCCACCGGTGGCGGCGGCACCGTCAGTTCGACTCCGCCCCCGCCCTCCGGGGCGGCGGCGGTCGCCGTGGCGGCCGCCGAAGGCGAGGTCGGTGTCCCCTACCTGTGGGGCGGCACCACGCCGGCCGGTTTCGACTGCTCGGGTCTGGTGATGTGGGCCTACGCCCAGGCCGGTATCAGCCTGCCCCACTACTCCGGCGCCCAGTACGAGGACACCACCCACATCCCCCTGGCCGACATCGAGCCGGGTGACCTCCTGTTCTACGGTCCGGGGGGCTCCGAACACGTGGCGATGTACGTGGGCGGCGGCTCGATGGTCGAGGCGCCCTACACGGGAGCCGACGTCCACATCACGGGGGTCCGCACCGACGGCCTGGCCGGCGTCGGTCGGGTCGTCTGAGCCCACCCCCGTCGCCGGCCATGGGCTCCTGACCGATCGGGTGGGCGGCGACGCCTGACCGTTCGGCCGCCACGGATCCCCGTCATGGCCTTCAACCAACCGTCCGGTCCGCCCGCCACGGCGCGCCAACTCCGTGATCTGACCGCGCTGGTCGAGGCCGCCGGCCACACGGGTTTCCGGGATGCCCGCGGGCCGCTCGGCTTGACCCAGCGTCAGGCCGGCGGAAGGTTCACCCGGGACGAGGCCGAGGACCTCATCGCCCGGCTCGAGGCGGAGGTCGGAGGTGAGGCAGGAGACGAAGGGTCCGACGGCCCAACGGACGGCACCGGCCCGTCGCCGCCCGCGCCCCGGTCCCCGGAGGGAGCGGCGCCCGCCGCCACGGCACCCCGGGCCCCGGCGGCTTCGCGTCGCCAGAGTCTCGCCCGCCAACTCGAACGTGTGCCCGAGGACCTGCTGGTCGACGAACTGAGGCGGCGGGGCTGGTCGGTGACCCCACCGGGGGGCTGACCGGGCCTCAGTCCTGATCGTGGGCGAGGAACTCCTTGGGTGGCCTCTGGCCGACCGTCCCACCCGCCCGCGGACCGGGGGGACGGGGGAACCGGAACGCCACCGCCTCGCGGCCGGCCTGGATGACCATCGCCTCCCCGGTGGCCTCGCCGGCCAGGAGTTCCACGACGGCGTCCGACACCGACTCCACGTCGATCAGTGGGAACCCGCTCGACTCGAGGACGTCGCGCATGTCCGCGATGAGCGGGGTGTCGACGATGCTCGGGCAGACCGCGTTGACGGTGATCCCCTTGTCCGCCAACTGGGGCCCGAGCGAACGCACCAGGCCGACCACGGCGTGCTTGGTCAGGCAGTAGACCGGATCGGGCGAGAATCCGATGAGACCGGCCAGCGACGCCGTGGCCACGATCGATCCGCCACCGCGGGAGGCCATGGCCGGCACCACCGCCCGGATGCCGTAGAAGACGCCGTCGACGTTGACGCCGGTGGCCCGGTCGTAGATCTCGTCCGTCACCTGGGTGATGTCGGCCTCCCCGGTGGTCACCCCGGCGTTCAGGTGGGCGAGATCGATCCCGCCGAAACGGCGGGTGACGGCGTCGACGATGCCGGGCCACTCGTCGGAGCGGCCCACGTCCGCCTGGAGGGCCAGACCGTCGATCCCGGCCGCCGCCCGCTCCGCCGAGTCGCCATCGAGGTCGACCACCGCCACCGAGGCCCCCGCGCCGGCCAGCCGAGTGGCGGTGGCCAGACCGATACCCGACCCGCCCCCGGTCACCACGGCCACTCTGCCCGTCAACGATCCCACCACGTCACCTCCGGCGTCGGGGCGGGTGCGACCGGGACGTTCACGTCCCGGGCCTCCGTCCACCGGGACCTGCCGGCCCGGCGAGGCCACCCTACCGGCCCCCTGGGGCATACTGAAGGCCTGGCCGGCGTCCCGGGACAGCCCGGGACACGGCACCCACCACCATGAGACCGATCCCCGTCGCCTTCCACATCTGGTTCCTCGAGGTGCACACCTACGGGATCGGACTGGCCCTGACCTTCTGGTTCGGCCTGCGGTACACGGAGCGACGCCTGCGCCAACGCGGCTACCCGTGGCAGTGGGTGACCGGCATGTTCGTGTGGGTCATCGTGGCCGCCATCGTCGGCGCCCGGGCCATGCACGTGCTCTCGAACCTGTCGCTCTACACCGCGCATCCCGCCCAGGTGTTCGCCATCTGGCAGGGTGGGCTGTCGTCCTTCGGCGGACTGATCCTCGCCGTGCCCGTCGCCATCGTCAGCCAGCGCCGGCGCTGCCCCCAGCTCCCGACGCTCCGGTTCGCGGACCTGATGGCTCCGGTCCTGATGGCGTGCTGGGCCATGGGGCGGCTGCTCGGCCCCCAGCTGATGGTCAACGGTGGCGGTCACCCCACCCGTCAGTGGTTCGGCATGTACTACGCCGGGGCCCATCCGAACCAGAAGGTCCTACCGGTGCCGATCTTCCAGGCGGCCGAGGACTTCACCATCTTCTGCATCCTCCTGCTGGTCGAGCGGTGGCTGCGGAAGCGGACGCCGGCCGTGGCGTCCGACGGGTCGCTGATCCCGCCCCTGGCCGCCCCGCTGCCCCCCGCCGGGATCGTCCTGGGGGTCGGCATGGTGCTGTGGGGCATCGAGCGCTACCTCGACGAGCACCTCTGGTTGGGAGAGGACGGCCACCTCGGATCGGTGCTGGTCCAGTTCGCCGGGGTGGCTCTGGCGATCGCCGGGATCGTGCTGCTCGCCACCCGGGTCGGCCCCTACCGACGCTGGCGGGACACCCGTCCTGACCCGCTGCCACCGACCGGCGACGGTGACGGGGACGGTGGTGGGCGCACCGCCGACATCGACGGCACCGTCGACCGGGACGGGTCCCAGGACGGTGACGACCGGCCGGCGGCGGCCGTCCAGGGCTCAGCCGACGGCGACTGAGGAGTCCGGGCGCGGCGTGGCTCCCGGAGCCGGCCCGGACGGCCCACGCATCCCCGATGCACCGACCGCCGTACGCGACACGATGGTCGCGGCCGCCCGGACGCCCACCGCCACCAGGAGGACGACGGCCACCACGCCCAGGGCGCCGGGTCCCATGGTGACCCCGAGCAGCACGCCGACGATCAGGCAGGATCCGAGCACCACCCGGTCCGCCCAGGGCCGCAGGGACTCGAACCGCTGGTGGAAGGCGAGCAGTCCGGACGGCGTGGCGATCCGGGCGGTCAGGGTCACGGCCATCCCGCGCACCGCCCCGAAGACGGCCCCCACGGCGAGGGCGGCCAACGGGTCGCCGGTCAGGGCGGCCAGCACGACCGTGAGGTAGACGGCCGCCGTGGTGATGTACGTGGCCAGGCCGCAGCCGATCTGGACACCGAAGCCGGCGCCGTAGACCCAGGGACGGTAGGCGTCGAGCCAGCGTTCGTTGACCTGGCGCATGTGCACCGGGATGCGCACCGAGGCGAGGCCCGAGTCCGAGACCACCGCCACCGCCACCGCGGCCAGGGCCACCCCCAGGCGCACGGTGTCGGACAGGTGGGAGGCGGCGACGACGCCGGCCAGCCCCGCCGCCACCGCGCCGAGGAGCAGGCCCCCGACGGTCGCCCCGAGGACGAACCAGGCCACCGTGCCCGCATACCGGTGGCCCTTGGCCCGTTCGCCGACCGGCGTGATGGTCGACAGCATCGACAGTCCGCACGGTGACCACGTCGACCTGACGGCGGCGGCCAGGGCCACGAGCAGGGCCGCGGAGGCCAGGAGGAGGGTGGAATCGGTCACGGTGCACCTCGGTGGTCGCAGGGACGGAGCGGTGGGGACGATCGTCCACGGGGGGGTCGATCCCGTCGGGCCGCCGGTCGCGGCGACGTCATGCCGGGGACCCGTAGAACGGGGCGTCGAACGCGAAGATGCCCCCGTCGGCGGCCACCAGCCAGTAGCCCCCGCCCGACGATGCCGTCCCCACCACCGGTCGTTGCAGGGGCTGGCCGCCCATCGATCCGTCGAAGGCGGCGTCGCCGAAGGAGAACACCCCGCCGTCGGCCGCCACCAGGTGGTAGCCCCGGCCGGACGGGACCGACGCCATCCCGACGATGGGGGCGTTGAGCGGCCTGCCCCCCATCGAACCCTCGAACGCCGCCGACCCGAAGGCGAAGATGCCCCCGTCGGCGGCCACCAGCCAGTAGCCGTCGCCCGACGGCGTGGCGGCCATCCCCACCACCGGGGCGTTGAGCGGCAGTCCTCCCATCGACCCCCGGTAGGCGGCGTCGCCGAACGCGAAGATGCCCCCGTCGGCGGCCACCAGCCAGTAGCCGCGACCACTCGGGGTCGCGGCCATCCCCACGATGGGCCGGGCCAGGGGCTTCTCCCCCATCGACCCCCAGTAGGCGGCGTCGCCGAACGCGAAGATCCCACCGTCGGACCCCACCAGCCAGTACCCCTTGTTGGTCGGCGTGGTGGCCATGGCGACGACGGGACCCCCCAACGGGATGGTGGAGACGTCGCCGAGCGACGGGTAGTCGCCGTAGGTCAGGAGCCGGCCGAACGACGTCACCATGCCGTACCCGCCGTCGCCGGCGGCGGCCGCCATGCCGGTGACCCTGCACTCCGTCAGCGGCGAGAAGCACGGCGGGGGCGGCGGCACCGGCGGTGGAGGAGGGGCCGGCGGTGCCGCGGTCCAACAGGCGGCGTCCATCTCCGCCGTGCTGTTGTCCACGGCGACGGCGGTGGTGCAGGTCGGATCGACGGTCCACGGGGGCACGCAGGCCACGACCCGGCAGACGATCCGACCGATGCAGTCGATCTGCTGGTTGCACTGGCCGTAGCGGAACTGGAAGCAGCCGGTCACCCAGGAGTTGCAGCCGTCCGGCCCACAGCCACAGTGGGTCCCGTCACAGCCGGTGTCGCAGAAGCCCCAGCCGTCGCCGCATCCGGTCGTGCAGGTCTCGCAGAGCGAGTGGCAGTCCATGTAGTAGCGGGGACCGTCGCCGCAGTAGCTCGAGTTGTCGGCCATCCACCAGCCGCCCATCATCGTTCCCGACGGGCAGTAGTTGTAGCCGTTGTTGATGGAGCAGCAGAACTCCGAGAACCCCGCACAACACGTCGACCCGCAGTCGCACGCGGTGTTGGCACAGGTGCACACGGCCGCGTAGGCCGTCCCGGGGCGGAGCAGGAGGTCGACCCCCGACCCGACGGCCACGGCACTCCCCACCATGGCCGAGCGGTTGATGAAGCTGCGCCGGCTCAGGCGCGTCGCCAGGAAGGTCGACGTGCGCTCCACCAGTGCGACGCTCATGCGACCGACCGCCGGGTGATCCCGAGGGTCCGGCGGGCCGCCCCCACCACGGCCAACCGGGTCATGGCCAGATAGGCCAACCAGGCGCACAGCACCGCGAGCAGGGCCACGGGGACGCCGTGCCCGGGCTGGTCGGACAGGGCACCGGTGATCCATCCGGCGGGCACCCGGGCGGCCACCACCGCCGCCGACGTCGCGAAGCCGACGGTGAGGGCGAGATGGGTGCGCGTGGCGGGGGTGTCGGGGGTCGAGAAGCAGCCACACGTGGCGAGCGGGCCCCCTCGCCCGCGCCCCGGCCACGAACGCGGCGAAGCCGAGGTAGGACGCGGCCACCAGACCGGCGGTGACGGGTCCCGGCCACACGAGGGCGACGATCCCGAGGAGGGCCTCGGCCGAGGCCCCGATCCGCACGAGGACGCGTGTCCCGCGGAGGGGCCGCCCGACGACGGTGGCCACAGCCCGCGCCGTGTCGACCGGACGGACGACCTTGGCGGCACCCGCCGCCACCAGCAACAGGCAGGCGGCGAGGTAGGGCCCGATCAGTTCCATCGGGCCTCGGTGAGCACGGGCGCCGCCACCGGTTCCACCGACAGGCCACCCAGCAGCGTGTTGACCCGGGGGACGAGGATCGGACGCCGGGCCTGGCTGCCCAGGACGACGTAGAGGGTGAACGGTCGGCCCGACTCGGTGAAGAACCACTGGGTACCGGCCTGGCCCGAGATCCCCCGGCGCAGGACCTGGGGTTGGAAGTCCGACGCCGACAGCCGGCGGGGCATGCCCTGACGGGCGAACAGCTTGGTGCCGACACTGTCCGCCCCGTACTCGAAGAGCACGGCGAAGATGTCGTCGGGACCCATCAGATTGACGGCCCCGCCTCCGAAGTCGCCGACTTCCCCCGGGAGGGGGAACGTCGAGAATTGGGCCACCGCATTGGTGACGCCCACCCCCGGGGTCGGGCGCTGGCCGATGCGCCCCTCGAAGCCCGACGGCAGGGCCGCGGCGATCCCGTGGGCCCGGAGCGTGGCCACGCTCAGCCGGCCCGACGGAACCGGCGCGGGGCGGCCGGCATGCGGGCGTCGGGGGGGCCGTAGAGGTCGTCGAGTGACGCGGGATACAGGCTCGGGTCACCCGGCAGGATGCCGGCCGCCCGGAGCTCGGCGTCGTTGGCCGACTCGCGGGCCGGACCGTCGAGCCCGACGTCGCGACCGGGCCGGGTCGTGAGGGAGAAGGCCTCGGCGTCGATCTCGGCCCGGCGCACGAGTTCGGCGACCTGGTCGATGTGGTTGGCCACCCCCTCGCCGATCCGTCGCCCCGCCGTGCCGTCGACCAGGACGAAGAAGGGTGATCCGGGTACCTCGTAGTCGGTCCAGGCGTCCGACGACATCACCACGGACAGGCCCGGAACGGCCAGGGCGGCCACCTCGCCGGGGATCTCCCGCTCGGGACCCTTGGTGACCACCACCAGCCGGGTGCCGGTCGGGAGTCCCAGCCGGTCGGGGGTGCGGAACGAGTCCCAGAACCCGGCACACGACGCGCATCCGGTGGAGAGGAATGCCAGCAGCGTCAGTCCACCCGTCGTGCCCGGGGCGACGGCCAGTCCGTCCCCCGTCGGGGTGACCCCGGCCACCGCGGGCGCCGACGTGGAGTCCCGTCCCGGCGGCAGCGTCGGCCCCATGGTCACGGGCACCGACGACGCACCGGACGGCTCCCCGGTCGACAGGGGCACCGCCGGGTCGCCGACGCCGGCGCCCATGTCGTGGAGGGCCTTCAGGATGTCGGCGTGGCTGCGCAGCAGGCCGGCGACGAGCACCGCCAGCAGGAGGACGACGACACCGAGGACGACGGACAGCGCAACCACCAAGCCACCTCCTGGCGCGGGCTCGTGACGACCACCGTCACGCTCCCCGCACGTCCTTACCCACTGTAGGGACGGGCCATGCGCAAGTGGTGGAATGCGGACGGCGATCCGGCGGCAGGTCGGGGCGGCCCCACCCCGTTAGGCTCTCCGGGACGGTCGGCGGACCGACGAAGACGAGCGGAGGCGAAGATGCCGTTGCGGATTGACTCGATCACCATCGACGCGGAGGATCCTGGCCTGCTCGCCACCTTCTGGAGTGCCGTCCTCGACTGGGGTCAGCGCACGGATGAGGACGGTGACATCTGGGTCGAGCCGGGGGCGGGCCACGAGGAGCACGGCATCGCCCGACCACTCCTCTTCGTCCGCGTGCCCGGGGGGAAGTCGGGCAAGAACCGGATCCACCTCGACCTGGTGCCCGACGACCACGAACGCGAGGTCGAACGCCTCGAGGCGCTCGGCGCCACGCGGCCGGACATCGGCCAGACCGGGAACGAGTCCTGGGTCGTGTTGTCCGATCCCGAAGGGAACGAGTTCTGCGTGCTGGAGGAGTCCGACGGCGCCGACGGCTGACGCCCGTCGGGCCGTCAGCCGGCGGCCTTCTCGGCAGCCGCCTTCTCCTCGGCCGCCTTGCGGTAGGCCTCGAGCTGGTCGAGCAGGGGCATGCGTTCCTGGCCCACCGTCGAGTCGAGCCGGGCGGCGATAAGTTCGGGCGTCCACCGGCCGTCGGCGTACATGGCCCGCACCTCGCGGGGCTGGTTCCACACCGCGATCTTCGGACCCACGGACGTGTAGACCTGCCCCGTCACGTGCCGGGCCCGGTCCGACAGCAGGTAGACGACCATGGGCGCCACGTCCTCGGGATCGCCCATCTCGGCCAGGTCCATGGGCACGTTGGCCGACATGCGGGTGCGGGCGACGGGCGCGATGGCGTTGGCCGTGATGCCGTAGCGGTTGAGCCCGGCGGCCGCCGACCGCACGAGGGACACGATGCCGCCCTTGGCGGACGCGTAATTCGCCTGGGCCACGCTCCCGGCGAAGGCCCCCGAGGTGAAGGCCACCAACGAGCCGCCGCCCTCCTGCTTGCGCATCACCGCGGAGGCGGCCCGGAACACGGTGAAGTGGCCCTTCAGGTGGGTCTCGATGACCGCGTCCCACTCCTCCTCGGACATGTTGAACAGCATCCGCTCCCGGAGGATGCCGGCCACCGCGACCACACCGTCGATCCGGCCCCAGCGCTCGGTGGCGGCGCCGATGATCCGCTCCCCACCGGCCAGCGTGGTGACGCTCTCCGCCACGGCGGCGGCTTCGCCGCCGGCGGCGGTGATCTCGCCGACCACGGCTTCGGCCACCTCACTGGTCGGGTCCTCACCGGCCATCGACACGCCGATGTCGGCCACGACGACTTTGGCGCCCTCGGCCGCGGCGGCGAGGGCCACCGCCCGGCCGATACCACCGCCGGCACCGGTGATGGCGACGACCTTGCCGTCCAGGAATGCAGTCATTGCGCGTTGCTCCTCTTGTTCGTGTCGGGAGGGATCGGACGGCCCACCGGGGCCGACCGGGACGGCCGGGGCACCGCCCGCGGCGGTTGACCGTCCACTGGAACCTGTTCTAGCGTCCCCACCGGGTCGGCGCCACCCCGTACCCTCCGTCCGCCGGCCCTCCCGTCAGGGGAGTCGCCACCGACGGTGGTCCGGGTGCCGCCGCCGGCCGGCTCGGCATCGACGACACGGGGGATGGACCACATGGGTGATCTCGGCTTTTGGGCACTGGCGCACGAGGATCCGGACCATCTGGCGCTGGTGGCGCCGGACGGCACCGAGTACACCGCGGGGGAGCTGCTGGGCCGGGCCAACCAGGTCGTCCACGGACTGCGCGGCCTCAACCTCCAACCTGGTGACGTGGTCGCCACCCTCCTCCCGAACTGCGTCGAGATGTTCGAGTTGTACGTGGCCTGCCTGCAGGCCGGCTGGTACCTGGTGCCGATCAACCACCACCTCATCGGGAGCGAGGTGGCCTACATCCTCCAGGACTCCGACGCCAAGGCGTTCGTGGCCCACGAGCGGTTCACCGACGTGGCCCTCGACGCCGCCGAGGAGGCCGAGCTCCCCTCCTCGATCTGCTTCGGGGTGGGCGACCTCCCCGGCTTCGGCTCCTTCGCCCGCATGCGGGGGGCCCAGCCCACCACCGACCCGGCCGACCGGACCGTGGGCGACGTCATGAACTACACGTCCGGCACGACGGGCAATCCCAAAGGGGTGTTCCGCAAGCTCAGCGGCCAGTCGCCCGAGGAAGCGGCCCTCGGGCTGTCGGGCATCCTCTTCCTCTTCGGCATCCAGCCCCAGGACGACAACGTCCACATCGTCGGCTCGCCGCTCTACCACACCGCGGTCATGCGCTTCTCGGGCGCGTCGATCCACCTGGGTCACACGATCGTGCTCATGGACAAGTGGCTCCCCGAGGACATGCTCCGCCTCATCCAGCAGTACCGCGTGACCACCTCCCACATGGTGCCCACCCAGTTCCACCGCCTCCTGGCGCTGCCCGAGGAGACCCGGACCGCCTACGACGTGTCCTCCCTCCGGCACATGATCCACGCCGCGGCCCCGTGCCCGGTCGACACCAAGCACCAGATGATCGCGTGGTGGGGTGACGCCATCGACGAGTACTACGCGGCCTCCGAGGGCGGTGGCACGATGGTCTCGGCCCAGGAGTGGCTGGCCAAGCCCGGGACCGTCGGCCGCGCCTGGCCCATCAGCGAGATCGCCGTGTTCGACGACGAGGGCAACCGCATCGAGGAGCCCAACGTCATCGGGACCGTCTACATGTCCATGCAGACCGGCGACTTCGAGTACCACAAGGACGAGGAGAAGACCCGGAGCAACCGGATCGGATCGTTCTTCACCGTCGGCGACATCGGCCTCATCGACGAGGACGGCTACCTCTTCCTGCGCGACCGGAAGATCGACATGATCATCTCGGGGGGCGCCAACATCTACCCGGCCGAGATCGAGCACGTCCTGCTCGGTCACCCGAGCATCGTCGACGTGGCCGTCTTCGGCATCCCCAACGACGACTGGGGCGAGGAGATCAAGGCCGTCGTGGAGCCCGTCGACGGCGTCGAGGGCTCCGACGAGCTGGCCGCCGACATCCTCGAGTACTGCTCGACCCGGCTGGCCAAGTTCAAGACGCCCAAGTCGATCGACTTCACCGACGCCATGCCCCGGGACCCGAACGGCAAGCTCTACAAGCGCAAGCTGCGCGATCCCTACTGGGAGGGCCGCGACAAGATCTGAGGCAGCGGGCGCGTCAGCCGGCGGTCGAGCACCACCCTGCCCCCGAACTGCTGCAGTCGGAGGCGACCGTCGGCGACCCACCCCCGGTGCCGGTAGAAGGCGGCCGCCCGCTCGTTGGTCGACAGCATCCACAGCACGGCCCGGTGGTACCCCGCCGTCACCAGCCGATCGAGGCCGGCGTCGAGCACCGACCGGCCCACACCGGCCCCCCAGATCCCCGGTTCCACGTAGAGGGTGCCCACCTGCCCGGTCTCCGGGCCGAGGTCGCGGTCGTGAGCGGGGCCGACGCTGGCGAATCCGACGATGCGGCCCGCCTGCTCGGCCACCACCACCCGGTCCGGGCCGGACCGATCGAGGACCCGTCCCCACCGGGCGGCGCGGTGGTCGACCGACAGGCCGCCGAGCACGGCCTCGGGCAGCAGTCCGGTGTAGGCGGACCGCCACGACGCCACGTGCACCCGGGCCACCGCCCGGGCGTCCGCGGGGCCGCCGTCGCGCACGGTGACCTCGGCGGACCGGGACGGCCCCATCAGTCGGTTGGCGCCTCCCCGGCACCGAGCACGTCCCACTGCACGTCGGACGCGGCCCCGGGCCGACTCGCCTCGGCCCGGATCGCCTCGACGATCGCCGGGTCGGCGCTGTCGATGTTCTGCTCGGCGATGGCCAGGATCTGTTGGGGGCGGACCTCGATGAAGATCCCCTCGGCCTCGGCCGTGAGCACGTCGTCGCGGTAGAAGCCGGCCCAGGCGAAGACCTTGCGACCCTCCTGGCCGGTGCAGCGCGCCTCGATGCGCAGCGGGGAGCGGAGGGGTGTCGGCTTGCGGTAGCGGACGGTCAGGGTGCCGGTCATGCCGGGACGACCGGCCACGATGCAGGCGGCGCCGAGCATCTCGTCGAAGGTCTCGGCGATGACCCCGCCGTGGACGCACGACGGAGGACCCTCGTACTGCCAGTCGAACCAGGCCTCGCCGTGGATCTCGCGGTAGCCCCCCTCCACCCCGTCGACGATCCGCACCGCCACCGGTGGGGCCACCGGATTGGCCATGCCGATGATCGGGCTGGTCGGGAAGATCTCCTGAGCGTGCCGGGCCACGTCGGGGTGCTGGCGGGCGCGCTTGGGCCCGGCCCGGTCGGCCAGGGTGGCCCGAACCGCCTCGACCGCTCGGGTGGCGTCCTCCAGGTCCGCGTCCTCGAAGGACGACGCCACCAACATGGTGATGATCGGTCGGATGGCGGCGGCCAGCTTCGATCGGGGATCGTCGTCCGGCACGATCCCGAACGGGCCGTCGGGCAGGGCGCCCACCGGTGGGCCGCTCACCGGCGTCGGTAGACCGGTGGGCGCTTCTCGGCGAACGCCTTCTGACCCTCGGCGGCGTCCTCGGTGGCGAAGATGGGCCAGCCGAACTCCAGCTCCATCTTGAGCGCCTCCTCCTCGGGGATGCCTTCGGTCGCCTTGACCGAGGCCTTGATCGCCTCGACGGCGAGCGGCCCGTTGGCCCCGATGACCTCGGCGATGGCCAGGGCGTTCTCGAGCGCCGTCCCGTCGGGCACCACCCGTCCGATCAGGCCGATCTCCTTGGCCTCCTGGGCCGAGACCTCCCGGGCCGTGAGCAGCAGGTCCATCGCCACCGTGAAGGGGATCTGGCGGCGGAGGCGGACGGTGGACCCGCCGAGGGGGAAGAGTCCCCGACGGGCCTCGAAGACGCCGAACTTGGCGCTCTCCCCGGCCACCCGGATGTCGGTCGCCTGGAGGATCTCGGTCCCGCCCGCGACGGCCCAGCCCTCCACCGCGGCGATGAGCGGCTTCCTCAGCGAGTAGTGGCGGAGCAGGGCCTTCCAGTGGAGGTCGGGATCGGCGGCCATCCGCTCCTTCACGTCCTCGTTGCCCGGCCCCGACATCGACTTCAGGTCCATGCCGGCACAGAACGTCCCTCCGGCGCCGGTCAGGATGGCGCACCGGATGTCGTCGTTGCCGTCGATCTCCACCCAGGCGTCGGCCATGCCCACCAGCATCGGCCCCGACAGGGCGTTCTTGGCCTCGGGGCGGTTCATGGTCACGACGGCGGTGGTACCCACCACCTCGTAGGTGAGGTGCTCGGTGTCGATCATGGTGGTGCTCCCTTCGGGGCGACGGACGCCGTCCGCTCCCCCTCGTGCGCCGCGACGCGGCGTGGTCGGCGTCCGCGCCACGCAGGACCGGAGCGCACGAAACTGGAACCCATTCTACTTTCTGGGCGGTGCCCCCGGCAGGTGGGACCCGTCCCCGGGCCCGGTGACCCCGCCGGTGGACCCGGTCAGGACCCCGGCGGGGCCGGTCAGCCGGGCACGGGGCCGGCGGCCAGCCCGACGACCGGGGCGTTGAGCGGCAGTCCGTCCAGGGACCCGGAGGAGACGGCGTCGCCCTCGGCGTACACGGAACCGGCGGCGGTGGCGAACCAGTAGCCCTTCCCGTCCACCGTCGACGTCATGCCCACCACCGGACTGCTCAGAAACTGGTCAGCGATCGAGCCGTAGAAGCCGGCGCCCCCGTAGTTGAAGACGCCCCCGTCCGAGGCCACCAGCCAGTAGCCGTTACCCGACGTCTCCGGCGCGGCGGCCATGCCGACGATCGGTCGGCCCAGCGGCAGGTTCCCGGCCGAGCCGTGGAACGGCGCCGACCCGAAGGCGAACACGCCGCCGTCGGCGGCCACCAGCCGGTAGCCGCGGTCGTCGGAGCCCCCGGCGATGCCCACGACGGGGGCGTTCAGCCGCGTGTTCCCCATCGACCCCTCGAAGGCGGCGTCACCGAAGGCGAACACGCCGCCGTCGGAGGCCACCAGCCAGTAGCCCTTCCCGTCCGGGGTGGCGGCCATGCCCACGACGGGGGCGTTCAGGCGGAGGGCGCCCGTCGAGCCGTGGAAGCCGGCGTCCCCGAAGGCGAACACGCCACCGTCGGAGGCCACCAGCCAGTACCCCCGCCGGTCCGGGGTGGCGGCCATGCCCACGATCGGATCGTTGAGGTGGATGCCTCCGGTGGAACCGTAGAAGGCGGAGGCGCCGAAGGAGAAGATGCCGCCGTCCGCGGCGGTCAGCCAGTAGCCGGGCTGGACGGGCTCCGGGGTGGGCGGTCCGGGCAGGCCGGCCGGACCGTCGAAGGCGAAGAGCTGGTCCGCACCCGGGGCGACCACCAGGCCGTCGGCCGCCGCCGGCGACGGGAAGTGGTTGGCCGGCTGGGTCAGGGCGAAGCTGAACTCCTTCTTTCCGGTGGTGGGGTCCAGTGCGTAGAGCGTGCTGCCCCCGATGGACCAGACCATGGCCCCGGCGTAGATGGGCGAGCTGTGCGCCCCGCTGTCGGTCGTCCAGTTGGCCACCGGTGCCGTGTTCGGCGTCGGCGTGACCGACCGGAGACCGTCGCTGCAGGGCACGTAGACGGTGCCGTCGACCTGGGCCGCCCCTCCGTCGGGATCGCTCCCGCAGAAGCCGGCGGCCTCGGCCTCCTGTCCCCCGATGCCACCCAGGTGGGCGGCGTTGAGGAGGTAGGCGGTGCGCAGCTTGCCGACCTGGAAGACGGTCCCGTTGGGGAGCAGCACCGGGGCGGTCGAGGCGAGATCCTGGTCGTTGTCGTTGTCGCTCTTCCAGGTGGAGGGCGTGAACGAGTCGAGGAGCTGCATGGTCGGACTCAGCTTCAGCACGCTGTCCGAGTCGTCCGGGGTGGAGCCGGTGGCGGCATTGCCCGTCGCCACCCACACGTCGCCCTGGGCGTCGATGTCGGGGGCCGAACCCCCCATCCACACCGCTCCCTGGTTGTCGCCGGGCAGGTTGGCCACCACGAACGTCGACGGGGTCGAGCCGTCCTCGGGAGCGGAGATCACCAGGCCGTGGTACGTGCCGCAGTCGCCGGAGTTGCCGCCCATCCCGATGATGACCCGACCGTCGGTCAGGGCCAGTGAGACGCGCTGCAGCTCATAGGCCGGCGCCGCGACGGACGCCGGGTCGATGTCCTCGTCGAGCATCACGGCGCCGCTGTAGAGGTCGAGCCCGATCAGGTGGTGGGAGGCGCCGCCCGGCACCTGCTCGGTCGCCACGACGAAGATCTCGTTGCGGGCCGTGTCGATCACCGGTGTGCCGGTGATCCCGACCGTCGGGTAGATGTCGCCGCAGATGCCGCGGGACCGTGGACGGCGAGAAGGGGGTGGCCAGGTGCTTGTGCCACAGCACCGCGCCCGAGTCGGCGGCCAGGGCGTAGACGGTGTCGTTCTCGGTGGCCGCGAACACCCGGTTGGCGAAGATCAACGGCTGACCGAACAGGTCCCCGTCGAGAGCGGTCGAGGTCCAGGCGGTCTTCGGGGTCGAGAACGACGCGCCCGAGGCGTCGACCCCGGTCCGCAGTCCGTTCTGGTCGTACGTCGTCCACGACGACGTGGCCGGAACCTCGGGGGACTGGGCCGTCGACCGGTGGGCGACGGTGGTCGTGGTGGTCGAGCCGGCCCCGGCCGTGGAGGACGCACAGCCGGAAGCGACGGCCAGGGCGACGACGACGAGGGGCAGGCGGATCGCCGCCTTGCGGGTGGTGCGGGACAGGAGGTGCATCCCCCTATGCAACCACTGTTCGCTCGGCACCGGGGCCAACCCGGCCCCCAGCTCCGATCGGGATCAGATGCGCTCGATGATGGTGCCGGTGGCCAGGGCGCCGCCACAGCACATCGAGATGAGCGCCAGGTTCTTGTCCGACCGCTCGAGCTCGTGCAGGGCCGTGGTGATCAGCCGGGCCCCCGTGGAGCCGACCGGGTGGCCGAGGGCGATGGCGCCCCCGTTGACGTTGACCTTGTCCCAGTCCACCTCGTGGACCTTGCCCCAGGACATCACCACGGAGGCGAACGCCTCGTTGACCTCGAAGATGTCGATGTCGGCCATGGTCATGCCCGCCTTCTTCAGGACGTCGGCGGTGGCGGCGATCGGTCCGTCGAGGTGGTAGTAGGGATCGGAGCCGACCAGGGTCTGGGCCACGATCCGGGCCCGCGGCCGCAGGCCGGCCTCGCCGGCCCGCTCCTGGGACATCCACAGCACGGCGGCGGCGCCGTCCGAGATCTGCGAGCTGTTGCCGGCGGTGTGCATGCCGTCGGGCAGCACCGGCTTGAGCCCGGCGAGCCCCTCTTTGGTGGTGTCGCGGGGTCCCTGGTCACGGCTGATCAGCTCGACGGCCCCGGTCGGCCCGTCGGGACCGACCACGGGGGCCTCGATCGGGACGATCTCGCGGTCGAACCGGGCCTCGGCCACGGCCCGGGCGGCCTTGCGCTGGGACTCGAACCCCAGCCAGTCGACGTCCTCGCGGGTGATGCCGTACTTCTGGGCGATCCGTTCCGCCGCCCCGAACTGGTCCGGCATGTCCCACGGGAACTCCTCGGGGCGCGACCGACCGGGACCGTTGAAGGCGTTGGCGCCCAGCCCGACCCGGCTCATGGCCTCCACCCCACAGGCGATGCCGGTGTGGATGGCGTCGGCCCCCACCAGGTTGGCGACGAAGTGGTTGGCCTGTTGGGCCGAACCGCACTGGCAGTCGACGGTGGTGGCCGCCGTCTCGTAGGGCATGCCCTCGCTCAGCCACGCCGTGCGGGTCACGTTGGAGGCCTGCTCGCCGGCCTGGGTGACGCAGCCGCCGACGATCTGGTCGACCGCCCCGGGGTCGATGCCGGCCTTCTTGACCAGCTCGACCTGGGCCCGGCCCAACAGGGCCGCGGCATGGAGCCCGGACAGCCATCCGTTGCGCTTGCCGATCGGTGTGCGGACGGCTTCGACGATGACGGGCTGGGCCATGATGGATCCCCCTTGGGTGGGTGAGGTGTCGGGCGTCGCGGCGGTGCCGCGGGGCGGGACGGCGCCCGCTCAGGCGCCTCAGTATAGAACCGGTTCTACTCCCCCGCCTCCGGCCCGGGCGGCGCCGCCCGGCGGGCTATGATAGTTGCGTAGTCAACTAACCGAGCGCCCAGGAGTCCCCCGTGTCCAAGCCCACCCTCCAGATCATCATCGCCAGCACCCGGCCCGGTCGCGTCGGCCTCCCCGTGGCCCGGTGGTTCGAACAGGTGGCCGTGGCCGACGGCCGGTTCGCGATCGAGGTCGCCGACCTGGCCGAGGTGGCCCTCCCCCTCCTGGACGAGCCCAACCACCCCGTCGCCGGGCAGTACACCCATGCGCACACGCTGGCCTGGTCGGAGACGATCCGCGGTTCCGACGCCTTCGTGATCGTGCACCCCGAGTACAACCACAGCTTCAACGCCGCCATCAAGAACGCCCTCGACTACCTCCACGTCGAGTGGAACTACAAGCCCGTCGGCTTCGTCAGCTACGGCGGGGTGTCGGCCGGCGTGCGCGCCCTCACCGCGCTGAAGCCGGTGGTGGCGGCGCTGCGGATGTCGCCGACCGTCGAGGCCGTCAACATCCCCTTCGTGGGCCAGTTCATCGATGACGACGGCCGGTTCGTCCCGAACGAGCAGCTCGAGATGGGGGCGGCGGGCATGCTCGCCGAGATGGACAGGCTGGAGCAGGCGCTGCGCCCGGTTCGCGAGGCCTCGAAGGTCTGACCCGGACCGGGGTACCCTTCTCCGGAGTCCCGGACGGCAGTCCGGACCGTTCGGGGCCGTCACCCAGTCACGATGAGGACCACCAGGTGAGCCATCCCACTCCCGCCGTCCGACGCCCGGTCGACCTGACCGTGGTCGCCGTGCCCGGCTACTTCGCGGCCATGGGCCTCGAGTACCGGCGGCAACGCCGTCGACAGCGCGGCGGGGGGCCCGCCCACCGCCGGCGACTACGAGACACGGGACTCCCTCGCCAGTCTGTCGATGGGGGCCCTCAGCCTGTTGGCTCCCCTCGTCATGCCGAAGCTCCTGGCCCCGGTCACCCGGGGCCGGGGTCGCTACGCCAAGGTGCTGGTCGGGGCCGCGGTCGGAGCGGCGGCGGTGACGACCGTGGCGGACGTCCTGGCCCGGCGGTCCGAACGACTGGACGCCGGGGCACCCCCTGCGCCCGGGGCGGTCGCCGCGCCCCCGCCGGCCGCCCGCTCGGCGGCCCGGAAGGTGGCGTCGATCGGCGGGGTGGCCACCGTGGCCCTGGGCGGTGTGGCCGCCACCTCGGCGTGGGCGGCGGCCCTCACCCCCGGGCGGCTGTGGGAGCGTCGCCTCGTCCGCTCCCTCGGCACCGGACCGCTGTCCCTGGCCGCCGCCATCATCGGTTGGGACTTCCTCTACTACTGGAACCACCGCTTCATGCACACGAGCCGGTACATGTGGGCGGTCCACGAAGTCCACCACTCCAGTGAGCGCTACAACCTGTCCACCGCCCTCCGTCAACCGGTGGCCGACGCCCTCGGCACCTCGATCCCCTACGGCCTGCTCTGCCTGTTCGGGATCCCACCGGACGCCGTGGCCACCGCCCGGGGCGTCAATCTCATCTACCAGTTCTGGGTCCACACGGAGGCGGTCGACCGCATCGGCCGGGCCGAGTCGACCTTCAACTCACCGTCCCACCACCGCGTCCACCACGGCTCGAACCGGCAGTACCTCGACCGCAACCACGGGGGCATCCTGATCATCTGGGACCGCATGTTCGGAACGTTCGAACCCGAGGACGAGCCGGTCGTCTACGGACTCACGAAGAACATCCACACGTTCCACCCGGCCCGCATCGTCGGCCACGAGTACGTCGACATGGCCCGGGACCTCGCCTCCTCCACCGGGTGGGTCGAGCGGCTCTCCTACGTCTTCCGGGGCCCGGGGTGGGCGATGCGCCACCGGCCGCCGGCCGCCATCGGGACCGCCGACGTCGTCGGGGCCGCCGCCTGACACGGGACGGGGCCGACCGACGGATCCGGTCCACGCCGTACCGCTCGAACGAAAGGGGGCCCCGTGCCCGCTGAAGGGACCCAGGAACAACCGTGGGAGTTGACGACGCCACCCGGCAGCTCCTCGTACACCATGTACCGGGACGAGGAGGCCGATCCACCCGTCCTCGTCTGCCAGGTGGGATCGACCCGCCTGACCTACGACGGGCGGGCGGTCGATGACCTTCACGCGTGGCTCCTCGAGCAGGGTGACTGGATCCCGCTCGGCGCCACCGACGAGAAGAAGCCGCCGGCCGACGGCACCGTCGAGGCGTGGGGGCGATCGCCGCAGAACCCGATCGGTGGCTGGTACGGCCTCCGTCGGGGCTACCGGGGCCGGTTCGGCATGTACCTCCCGCCCCTCCTGGAGGAGCTCGGCCTGGCCGAGGTCACCCACGACGCCCGGAACAACTCCATGCGGGGCCTCCCCGGCTGACGTACTGCCGCCACCGGGGTGGCGGCAGTACGTCCCGAAGATTTCACGCCATTTTCGCGGTGGTCCGGCGTACCCTGGGTATGGGTTCGCCCGAGGGAGGCACCGATGACCCCGAACCATCTCCTGCTCGCCATCGACCAGTCGGATGCCGGCGAGGCCGCCATCGACTTCACCATCGGCTACGCCGCACTGTCGGCGGCCGAGGTGACGGTCCTGCACATCCGCGAGCTGTCACCGATGCTGCGGGTGCCGCCCCTGGAGTCGGCCACCATGGCGCGCGAGCTGGTCGAGCGGTCGGTGGCGGCGTTGCGCGACGCGGGCATCGCCGCCACGGGACTCATCAGCACGGCCCGCGAGGATGCCGTGGCCCGGCGGATCGTCGACGTGGCCATCGAGGAGCGCTGCGCCGGGATCGTCCTCGGGTCCTTCCGGTCGCGGGGCTTCCACCGCCTCACCGGACGGGGCGCGCGCGAACGCGTGCTCCGTACGTCGCACCTCCCGGTGATCGTGGCCCCACCCGCCCTCAAGTACAGCCGCCGGACCCTGTCGGCGGCGCTCAGTCACGCCGGGAGGACCTGACCGGTCGGGGGGCGGTGGCGGCCGCTGCGGGGCGCACCGCCCCGGAGGCCGACGGACCGCCGGTCGGGGGCCGCCGCCGACGGGGGGCGATCTGGCACGAGGGGCAGACGTGGGTCCCCCGGCCCCCCACCGTGCTCTTGAGGATGGGGGTGCCACACCGGGGACACGGCTGTCCCGTCCGCCCGTAGACGGCGGCCACCTCGAGGTAGCCGCCGCGCTGGCCACGGGAGTCGACGTAATCCCGGAGGGTGGAGCCGCCGCGGACCACGCCCTCGGTCAGGACGGCGACGATCCCGGCGTGCAGCGCCCGGACGGCCGGCGCCCGCAGCGTCCCCGACCGTCGTTCAGGATGGAGCCCCGCGTGCCACAGCGCCTCGTCGGCGTAGATGTTCCCGATCCCGGCCACCACCCCCTGGTCGAGCAGCGCCGACTTGACCCGTAGGCCCGGATGGCCGCGCAGCCCGGCGGCCAACGCGCCCGGGTCGAAGCGGGCGTCGAGCGGCTCAGGGCCCATCCGGGCCAACAGCGGATCCCCGGGCACGTCGACCGTGGGCAGCACCACGATCCGCCCGAACTTGCGGTGGTCGTTGAAGACCAGCCGGGACCCGTCGTCGAGATCGAGGACCACCCGGGTCGCCGAGGTGTCGAGGACCGATCCGCCGTCCGCCGGCGCCGGCTCGAGGAGCAGCTGTCCGGTCATGCGCAGGTGGACCAGGACGGTCAGGCCCCCCTCCAGGTCGACACCCAGCACCTTGCCGCGCCGCCACGCCCGCGTCACGGGCCGGCCCACCACCGCGTCCGGTTCCACACCACGGCCGGACAGGCTCTTCGACCAGCGGGACTCGACGGCCGTCACCGACCGGCCCGGCAGGGACGCGTCGAGCTGTCGCCGGATGGTCTCGACCTCGGGGAGCTCCGGCACCGCCCAGTGGCTCCGGACCCGGAACCGCTCAGGCGTGGGCGGTCAGGAAGGGGGCGATGCGGTCCTTGGGCCGGCCGATGACCGCGACCCCGTCGGCCACGAGCAACGGGCGCTGCAGCATCTCGGGGTGGGCGGCCAGGACCTCGGCCACCTGCTCGGCCGTCGCCACGTCGGCATCGGTGAGCCCCAACGCCGCGAAGGTGGCGTCCCGGCGCACCAGCGCGGTCGGCTCGTCCTCCAGGATGTCCAGGAGTCCGGTCAGCTCCTCGAGCGAGGGACGCTGCGCCTTCAGCTTGTAGCGACGGATGTCGACGTCGACACCGAGCTCCTCGGCACACTCGGTGGCGGCCCGGGAGCTCGAGCAGTTGGGATCGTGGAAGATGGTGATGGCGGCCATTCCGGGGAACCTACCGCCATCGCGGGCCGGCCCGCGCCGACGGGCGGGTGACTAGATGTCGGCCATCGCCACCATCGGCGAATTGAGCGTCTCGTTGCCGGTCGATCCGTCGAAGATGGCGTCACCGAAGGCGAACACCCCGCCGTCCGCCGCCACCAGCCAGTATCCGCCGCCGTCGGTGGTGGACGCCGTTCCCACGATCGGCGAGACCAGGTACTTGCCGGCCATGGACCCGTGGAATTGGGCGTCGCCGTAGTTGAAGACCGCCCCGTCCGCCGCCGCCAGCCAGTAACCGGCGCCCGACGGGGTCGGGGCCAGCCCCACGATCGGGCTGGTCGAGTCCGGCGGGCCGGCGCCGGCGAAGGTCGCGTCGCCGAAGGCGAACACGCCGCCGTCGGCGGCCACCAGGAAGTAGCCCAGACCGTCGTCGGTGGCCACCATGCCGACGATGGGCGAGTTGAGGTGGAGGTTGCCGGTCGAGCCGTAGAACTTGGCGTCGCCGTAGTTGAAGACACCTCCGTCTGCCGCCACGAGCCAGTAGCCCTTGCCGTCCCGGGTGGGCTGCATGCCCACGACCGGCTGGTTGAGGTGCTGGTTCCCCATGGAGCCGTAGAAGCCGGCGTCCCCGAAGGCGAATACGCCGCCGTCGGTGGCCACGAGCCAGTAGCCCCCGGCGTCCGCCGTCCCGGCGATGCCCACGACGGGGCGGTTGAGCGGTTTGTCACCCATGGAGCCGTAGAAGCCGGCGTCGCCGAAGGCGAACACGCCACCGTCCCGGGCAGCCGTCCAGTAGCCGTGACGGATCTGCTGGGTGACGGCTCCCTGGGTGCTGGCGTAACTGGCGTCACCGCTGTAGACGGCGACGATCCGCTGGACCGGCGTGGTCGGCGGGATCGTGGTGCAGGTGGCCGTGGTCGACCCGCCGCTGGTCGTGACCGGGGCGGCGGCACACAGGACAGCGCCCGAGGTGGTGTCGACGAATTCGACGGCCCCGGTCGGGATGGGGAAGCCGGATGCGGGGGGGAGAGGGTGGCGGTGAAGGTCACCGGCCGGCCCGGCAGCGAGGGGTTCAGCGACGAGGTGACGGCCACCGTGACGATCGCCTCGGTGATGGTGAGCGTGGCCGTCACCGACACCGATGTCGTGTAGTGGTCGTCACCGCTGTAGGTGGCCGTCAGGGCGTGGGACCCCACCGGCAGGACGACGGGCGCCGGATGGCAGGTCGTGGCCGGCAGGGTGACCGTGCAGACGGTGACGGGGGATCCGCCGACCACACTGCTGACCGTGACGGTGCCGGTGGGCGCCGGGGCGCCGGGGCCGGCCGAGTACGGCGTGACGGCGGTGGTGATGGTGACCGACGCCTCGTCGTCGAGGGCCACCGAGGACGGCGACACCGCGGTGATGGCCGTCGTGGTCGAGTCGCTCGTGACGGTCAGGGCGTCCGGGGAGACCGCCGTCGAGGTCGTGAAGTTGCCGTCCTCCGGTGTGTAGGTGAGGTGGAGATCGTAGGACCCCGGCGCGATCGTCACGGTGCCCGCCGTGCACGACCCCGTCGAGGGGTCGCCGCTCGCTCCCGCGGCCAGCGTGACGGTGCACAGCGTGGTGGCGGCCTGGGTACTCCGGTCGACCGCGGTGACGACGACCGTGCCGGTGGGACTTCCGAGGTACTCGGGGGCCACGCTGACGGACAGGGTCGGCCCGGCGGTGCCGAAGGACACCGTGGTCGGTGTCACGCCCACCAGGTCCGTCGTGGTGGTGGCCGCGTCGACGAGCAGGGCGGCGGGTGCGGAGTCGTCGGAGGCCGCGAAGTTGGTGTCGCCGGAGTACGTCGCCGTCACCGGGTAGGCGGTGGACGAGGCGTCGAGGGCGGTGTCGGCCGGCGTGCAGGTGGCGGATCCGTCCGACAGGGTGCCCGTGCACAGCGGGGTGCCGTCCGAGCTGAAGGTCACCGAACCCATGGGCACGCCGTCACCCGCCGGGGTGACGGTGGCCGACAGGTCGACCGAACTCTCGTTGCCGTAGGTGGCCACGGCGCTCGCCGACGTGAGCAGGGTGGACGTGGTCGCCCGCGTCACGGTGAGGGCGGCCGGGGCGGTCCCCGACGAGGCCATGAAGCTGTCGTCGCCGCTGTACGCGGCGGTGATGTCGTAGGGGGTCGTGGAAGCCGTCAGGAGGGTCGACGGCAGGGTGCAGGAGGCGGTGCTCACTCCCACCAGGGTGGTCACGGGGGCCGTGCACAGCGTCGTGGTCGTGCCGTCGACCAGGGCCGTGAAGGTGACCGTCCCGGTGGGCGTCCCGGCGGCGGCCGGAAAGACCTGGGCCGACAGCTGGACGGTTCCGGTCGATCCGTAGGGGGCGGTGGCCGGCGAGACCGCCCCCACCGTCGTCGTGCCGGCCTTCGTCACCGTGAGCGCCGCGGGAGCGGTCCCCGTCGATCCGATGACGTCGGCGTCGCCCGAATAGGCGGCTGTCAGATCGTAGGGACCGCCGACCGGCAGCGCGAGCGCCGATGTCGCGCAGGTGCCGGTCCCCGACGACAGCGCGGTCAGGGAGACCGTGCACAGGACGGTGGACCCCGAGCTGACCGTCACGGACCCCGTGGGGGTGCCGCCGAACTGGGGGGTGACGGTGACCGCGAAGGTCGCACCGTCTTCGCTGCCGTAGGCGACCGAGGACGGTGCGACGGAGACGGCCGTCGTGCTGGTGGCCTGGGTGACGGTGATGACCCCCGGGGTGGTGGCGGTCGAGGCGGTGAAGTCGGCGTCACCGGAGTACGTGGCGGTGACGGCGTGGGTTCCGACGCGGTAGCTGGACGCCGGCCGGGGTGGTGCAGGTGTCGGTGGGCAGCGTCACCGAGCACAGGACGGTCGTGCCCGACCGTGAAGATGACCTGCCGGTGGGGGTGCCGGCGAACTGGGGGGTGACCGTGGCGGTGAGGACCGCGGAGGAGAGGTCCCCGTAGGTGACGGTCGACGGTGCCGCCACGACCGAGGGCGTGGTCGACGCCTTCGTGACGGTCAGCGACACCGGGGTGGACGTCGATCCGGTGTAGGCACTGTCGCCCGAGTACGTGGCGGAGAAGAAGTAGGGACCCCCGACGGAGAAGTCGGTGTCGCCCGGGCTGCAGGTGCCGGCGCCGCCCGACAGGGTGATCACGCAGACCGTGGTGCCCGGAGTCGCTGACGGCGACCGTCCCGGTCGGGGTCCCGGCCCCGGTGTGGGCGACGGTCACCGAGATGACGGCTGTCGACTCGTTCCCGTAGGTCACCGACGGGGGAGACAGGACGGCGATGGTCGAGGTCGAGTTGGAGGTGACGGTGAGGTTCTGCGATGTCGACGTCGACGTGGTGAAGTTCCCGTCGCCCGAGTACACGGCGATCACCGAGTAGGGCGACGGGGAGGTGGCGAGGGCGGTGCCGGTCCCCACGCAGGTGGTGGACGGCAGGTCGATGGTGCAGAGCGTGACCGGACTACCCGCGACGTAGGCGATCACCGCGACGGTACCGGTCGGGGTGCCGGAGGTGGTGGGGCTGACCGCCGCGGTGAAGGTCGGGCTGATGCCGTACTGGACCGTCGAGGCCGACAGCACGAGCGACGTGGCGGTCGTGGCCGGGGTGACGGTCAGGGCACCCGGATCGGAGCCGGACGAACGCAGGAAGTTGGCGTCCCCCGAGTAGCTGGCGGACAGGTCGTAGCGGGTCCCGGCGGGCAGCAGCGGTGTCGGCCGGGGTGCAGCTGGTGGTGGGCAGGGTGATGGTGCAGAGGGTGACCGGCGTCCCCCCTCCCGTGGCGCGGCCGAGACCGTCACCGTCCCGGTCGGCGTCCCGGCAAAGGCCGGCACGACCGCCACCGTGATCCGGGCGCTGTGCTCACTGCCGTAGATCACGCCGGCCGGGACCACCGAGACGCCCGTCGTGGTGGCGGCCTGGACGACGGCCAGGTTGACCGGGGGCGTCGAACTCACCGAGCCCGAGTAGTCCGCGTCACCGGCGTAGGTGGCGACGACGGGTTGGTGGAGGACACGGGGAGCAGGGTGGGCGAGCTGACGGCGCAGCTCCCGACTCCCCCGACCAGGGTGGCGGTGCACAGGGTGGTGGTGCCCGTGACGATGTCCACGACGCCGGTGGGGGCGGGTACCGCGGACCCGAAGGAGACGCCGTAGGTGACGGAGGACTCGTTGCCGTACGCCGCGGACGTGCCCGATGGCGTCGATCGTGAGGGTCAGGGCGGCGGCCGGCGCCTGGGTCACGGTGAGGGTTGCGCCGCGGTGCCGCTCGACGCGGTGAAATTCGGGTCGCCCGGGTAGGACGCGGTGAGGGTGTAGGTGCCCGGGCTCAGCCCGATGGCCGAGGCTCGGGGAGCAGGTGTGCGTCCCGGTGGCCGACGCGGCGGACAATGGGCACAGCGGGGTGGTGACGGTGGTGGCGTCGTTGGTGGCCGTCACCGTCACGGAACCGGAGGGGGAACCGGCCGCCACCGGGGCGACGGTGACGAAGGGGTGAAGGTGAGCGGCGTCTCCTGCCCCACGACCACCGATCGTCGGGGTCTCGGTCGAGGGTGGTGGAGGTGACGGCGGGGACGACGGTCAGGGTCTGGGCCGACGAGAGCGAGCCGGTGAAGTTGGCGTCCCCGGAGTAGGCGGCGGTCAGGGAGTACGGGCTGCCCGGCACGGAGAGTGCGGTGTCGGGCGGGCGAGCAGGATCCGACGTTGCCCGACCCCGAGACGAGGGTGATGGTGCAGAGCGTGATGGCGCCCGTGCGGATGGTGATCGATGCCGGTGGCGGTGCCGTAGGTGAAGCCCGGCGTGACGGTGGCCGTGATCGTCGTGGCCGACTCACCCCCGTAGGAGACCACGCTGGTGGAGAGGACGAAGCCGGTCGTGGTCGGCGCCCGCACCACGGCCAGGTTCACGCTGGCGGTCGAACTCACGCTCCCCGAGTAGTTGACGTCACCGGTGTAGGTGGCGACGACCGGGTTGGTGGCCGAGACGGCGAGCAGGGTGGGTGAGGTGATGGCGCAGCTGCCCGCGCCGGCGGTCAGCGTCACGGTGCAGAGCGTGGTGGTGCCCGTCGCCACGGTCACCGTCCCGGTCGGGACCGGCGTGGCCGAGCCCAGAGTGACGCTGTAGACGACGGCGGACTCGTTGCCGTACGCCACCGAGGTCGCCGAGGGGGTGAGGCGCCAGCGTCAGCGAACTGGCCGAGGCCGGGAGTGACGGTCAGGGTGGCGGCCGTGGCGGACGATGCCGGTGAAGTTGGCGTCGCCGGCGTAGGAGGCGGTGAGGGAGTAGGTGCCCGTGGCCAGCACCGAGCCTGCGGCCGGGGAGCAGGGGTGGCCACCGGTCGGCCTGGGAGGCCGGCATCGTGCACAGGGCGGTCGACGGCCAGGGTCGCGGTGTTGGTGGCCGTGACGGTGACCGTCCCGGTGGGTTGGCCGGCGCTGGCGGGACGACCGGGGAGACGGTGGGGGTGAGCGTCGGCGAGGTCTCGTGACCGAGCGCGACCGACGTCGGGTTCACCGCCAGCGTGGTGGTGCTGGCCGCCGGGGAGACGGTGAGGAAACCGAAGGTGGACGAGGCCGAGAAGTTGGTGTCCCCGGCGTAGGTCGACACGACGATGTAGGACCCCACGGCCAACAGGGTCTGGGAGGAGACGGCGCAGGTGGCGACTCCGCCGGCGTTCAGGGTGGCGGCGGCGCAGAGGGTGGTGGCGCCGGCGCTTGATGGCCACGGTGCCGGTCGGGGTGCCGGTGAACTGCGGGCACCTCGGTGACCGTCACGGTGACTGGACGTCTCACTGCCGTAGGTGACGGTGCTCGGCGAGACGGTCATCGTCGCCGTGGTCGAGGCCTGGGACACGGTGAGGTGGACCGTCTGGCTGGCCGGGGCCGAGAAGTTGGCGTCGACCCGAGTAGGCGGCGGTCAGCGAGTAGGCGGTACCCGAGGCGGCCAGGGCGGAGGCGGCCGGCGTGCAGGAACCCGTGCCGTTGACGAGGGTGGCGGTGCACAGGAGGGTGCTGCCGTTCTTGAAGGTCACCGAGCCCGTCGGGGTACCGCTACCGGGCGACGCCACCGTGGTCGTCAGCGAGGCCTGGGACTCGTTGCCGTAGATCACCGTGGAGGTGGACACCCCGGTCGTCATGACGGCGGTGGCCTTGGTGATGGTCCAGGGCTTGGTGGGCGCGGTGGACGGGGCGGCGAAGTTGGTGTCGCCGGAGTACGTGGCCGTGACGGTGAGGCTGCCCGGGGTGAACTGGGTGCCGCTCGCCGGTGAGCAGGTGCCGGTGGCGGTCGTGCCGGTGCCGGCGAGGGTCACCACGCAGACGGTGGTGGCGCCCGACGTGATGGCCACCGTCCCGGTCGGGGTCCCCGTCGTCGGTCGACGTCACCGTGGCCGTCACCACCTGGGACGCCTCGGAACCGTAGGCGCTGGAGGCGGCCGAGAGCGAGAGTGCGACGACCGCGGTGGTCTGTCCGACGGTGTTGGCCGAGCTGAGCCCGGTGGACGTCAGGAAGTTGGGGTCACCGGAGTAGCTGGCCTGGTAGACGATGCCGGAGCCGGTGGGCACGGCCAGCGTCGTGGTGCAGGTGCCCGTCCCACCGGACAGCGTCACGGTGCACAGAGGCTGGAGCACACCGGGGGTGGTGATGGTGACCGTTCCGGTCGGGGTGACCCCGGCGACCTGGGGAGCCACCGTGACCGCGAACGTCTGGGGCTGCCCGTAGGTCGGGCCGTTCGTCGTCGGGGTGACCGTGGTCGTCGTGGTGGCCTTCTGGATGTTGGTGAGCGTCGAGCCGGTCCCGTTCACGAAGTTCGGTGTCCCCGGAGTACACGGCGGTGAAGGTGACGTTGTTCTGCGCCACGAGGAGTTGGGTGGCGGCGCACGAGCCGACCACGCTGCCGTAGGTGAGCACGGTGGACAGGTTGTACGTGCACAGCGGCGTGAGTCCGGTCTGGGACGACAGGATCTGGACGGTGCCGGTCGGTGTCGTGCCGGACACCGCCGGGGTCACCGTGATGGCGAAGGACGGGAGCTGGCCGTAGACCGGGTTCTGGGGGTTGACGGTGACCGAGGTGGTGACGGTGGACCGGTTCACGAACGCGGTCGTGGTCCCCGTGGTTCCCGAGGCGAAGTTGGCGTCACCCGAGTAGGTGGCGGTGAACTTGTCCGCTCCGGTGGGGAGGAAGCCGGAGTTGGCGCTCGGGGTGAAGGTGCACGACCCCGTGTTGTTCGACGACGAGGTCAGCGTGATGGTGCAGAGGGTGGTGGAGACCGTCGGCGCGCCCGGGCCCGGTCGACGTGCCGGCGCTGATGGCCACGGTCCCGGTGGTGACGGTGCCGGGGAACTGGGGTGACAGGGTCACCGTGTAGGTCATGGGCTGGCCGTAGGTGACCGCCGACGGGGAGGTGGTGATGCCGGTGACCAGTGCCGTCTCGGGGCTGACGTTCACGGCGGTGGTGGCGCTCGACGACGTGAACCCGGAGTCGCCCGAGTACGTGGCGGTGAACGGGACCTGGGTGCCGCTCGGGACCTGGATGGACGAGTCGTAGCAACTGCCGGCGCCGGCCACCAGCGTGATCACGCAGAGGGTCTTGGCCGTCGAGGGGGTGGTGATCGCCACGGTCCCGGTCGGGCGTGCCGACGCCCGGGGCGACCGGGGTGACCGAGCCGACGGCGAACTTGAGGGTCTGGCCGGAGACCGGCGTGGTGGACCCGGTCGAGGTCGTCACGACGAAGCCGTTCGTGGTCGTCGCCGCCTGGCCGACGGTCATCGACAGCGAGCCGATCGAGGCGGCGTACCAGGGGTCCCCGGGATAGGTGGCCTGGATGACGTCGGCTCCCCCCGGCAGACCGCCGGGCAGTGCGCAGCTGGCGACGGGTGGGTTGGCTCCGTTCAGGATGGCCGGGCTGGAGCAGGTGACGGGCGTGCCGTTGACCGAGAAGGTCAGGGTGCCGGTGGGGAGCTGGGCGGCGCCCGAGGACGGTGTGACGGGGGCGGTCAACGTGACGGGCTGTCCCGTGACCGGGGCCACCGGGTTGGAGATCACCTGGGTGTTGGTGGCGAAGTACACGACCTGCCAGGTGTAGGCCGTCGTCCCCAGGTCCGAGGCGTAGCCGGCCTGCCCCGAGGAGTCGAGGTAGGCCACGGTGAACGTGTCGCTGCCCTTGAGCATGGGGAACCCGGCACAGGTGATGGTCGCCGTGGGCGATCCCGTGACCGGCATGTCGGTGCAGTTCGGCGCCACGGCGCCGTTGGGGGCGGTCGGGAAGTTGGTGGGGTTGATGGCCACACCGTTCATGTAGAAGGTCACCCCGCCGTCACCGTCGGCGGTGAACGGGGTGGTGCCGGTGAGGGACGAGAGGGTGGCCTGGAGGGTGACCGGCGTGTACACCGAGTAGACGAGGTTGTTGGGCGGGAACGTGTTCGAGTTGGCCGGCAGGGGGTTGGTCAACGTGATGGTGGTGTCGTCGGCCACCACGATCTGGTCCCAGGTCACCGCGCCTGGCGACGTGACCGTCGTGTAGTTGGCGTCCCCCGAGTACGTCACGGTGATGTGATGGACGCCGACGGCCATGTCCGCCGTCTCGGTGCAGGTGGCGCTCGAGGTCCCGGTATTGATGACCGCGTGCGTGACCGGATCGGTCGGCTGGACCAGGGGCACGGTGCAGATCGTGGTGGTCGTGCCGTTGTAGGTGTCGGTGAAGGTGGCGGTCCCCGTCGGATTGACCAGGCCGCCGTGGGGATCGGAGAAGGTGGTCACGTAGGTGACCGGTGCGCCCTGGACCGACGCGTTGCCGTGGAACGGATGGGCGGCGGTGCTCGAGCCGATGGTGACGTCGGTCGGTGCGGGTGCGAACGCCGGAGCGGTCGTGGTCCCGGCACTCCCGGTGTACTGGCTGTCGGCGTTGTAGGTGGCCGTGACGAGGTCCGTCGGGGTCACGGTGAAGTTCGCACTGGAGAAGGTGCAGGCCGCGGTGGCCACCCCGGGGGAGGCGGCGCTGATCGGGACCGTACAGAGGCTTCCCGACGAGTCGGAGAAGGTCACCGTGCCGGTCGGGGTCAGCTGGTTGCCCAGGCCGACGCCACCGGCGGTCACCGTGGCGGTGAAACCGACCGGTTGACCGGTGACGAACGACCCGGTTCCGGGGCCGACCACGGTGGTCGCCGTGGCGTTCTGGCCGACCTGCTGGTTGAACGGGGAGCCGATGTTGTCCGACGTGATGTAGTTGGAGTCGCCCGAGTACACCGCGGTGATCAGATGGGAGCCGACCAGCATGGACAGGCTGGGTTCGGTACAGGCCGCCGTCGAGTCGGTGGCACCGGGCGTGACCGTCACCGCCGAACACCCGGCGATGGGCGAGCCGTTGTCGTAGAACCCGACGGTGCCGGTGGGCTCGATGGCCGTGGACTGGGACGGGGTGACGGTGGCGGTGTACCCGGTGGGGATCCCGGCCAGTGACGGGTCCGAGGTGCCCGGGCTGTCCCCCACGGCCGTCGTCGTCGCGCCCATGGAGACGACCTGGGTGATCGTCGACGACACGGATCCGCCGTAGTTGCTGTCACCGGAGAAGACCGCCGAGATGTGCTGGGTCCCGACGGGCATCTGGCTTCCCGACTCGGTGCACTGATAGGTCGACGCCGCCCCCGAGGACGAGGTCGCCGCGACCGCCGAGCAGCCCGGGAGGAGGACGTCGTCGGAGTAGAAGGCGACCGTGCCGGCGGGAGCGAACAACGAGTCCCCGTTGACGGACGCGGTGTAGGTGACCGGGTCACCGACGTAGGACGGCGAGCCCGGACTGGCCACCGCGGTGGTCGACCCCGTCGGGTGGGTGCCCACGTTCTGGGTGTGTGTCGTCGACGACGGGGCGAAGTAGCTGTCACCGGAGAAGGCGACGGAGACGGTGTGCGCTCCGGCGGTCATGTCCGCCGCGGGCTCGGCGCACTCCCAGGTCGAGGCGCCAGGGGTGGTGGACTGCGGTGCGGTGAGGGTGCACAGTGTCGAGGTCACGTTGTCCGGCGCGGTGTCCGTGACGGTCACCGTGCCCGGGGCGGTCTTACCGGGGATCAGCACCGAGCCGTTGTCGGCCGAGACGGTGACGGTGTAGTCGACGCCGATACCCAACCCGCTGGGGGACGTCGGGTCGGCCGAGACGGCGATCGAGGTGGATGCCGCGGTCACCACCTGGGACAGGGTTCCGGTCGAACCGGTGAAGTTCGAGTCGCCGGTGTAGACGGCGGTGATCGTGTGGGTGCCGATCACCTGCTGCGTGTTGGGCACGGTGCAGGTGGCCGTGGTGCCGTTGAACGGCGCTGCCGAACACAGCACCGTCGAGCCGGGTCCGGGCTGGCTGTCACTGAACGTGATCGTTCCGGTGGGCGCGATGGCCGTACCACCGGCGACCACGACCGTGGCGGTGTACGTGACCCCGAGTCCGCCACTACTCGGATTGGCCGAGGAGCCGACGGTGGTCGACGTCGTTCCCGGGACCACGGTCTGCACGAGGGCGGTCGACGTGGAGGCCGCGTAGTTCGCGGTGGCGGTGTAGACCGCGGTGATCGAGTGGTTGCCGAGGGTCATCGACGCCGCCGGCTCGGTGCAGGTGGCGGTGGCGGAGGAGACGCCGGCCGAGACGGGCTGCGCGCTGCACCCGGCGATGGTCGCTCCGCCGTCCTTGAAGGCGATGTTCCCCGTGATGGTGAAGGGGGCGGCGGTCGGGGTCAGCGTGGCGGTGTAGGTGACCGACTGGCCGACCGCGGAGTTGTTGCCCGACGAGGTGACCACCGTCGAGGTGGCCGCCGGCGTGACCGCCTGGTTGAGCGCGGTCGACGTGGACGTGGCGAAATTGGCGTCGCCGGCGTACGCCGCGGTGATCACATGGGTGCCCCCGGTCATCGAGCTGCCGGGCTCCGTGCAGGAGGCGGTGACCACCCCGGGCGTCGCCGTGGTGGCGACCGCCGGGGTGCACACGACGGTGGCCCCGTCCTTGATCGTCACCGACCCCGTCGGATCGGTGGTGACCCCGTTTCCGGCGGTGACCGTGGCCGTGTAGGTGACGGCCACGCCGAGGGCGGAAGGAGAGGCCGGTGTCGACCCGAGGACCGTGGAGGTCGAGTCGGTGACGACCACCTGGGCGAGCGAGCCACCCGCTCCGGCGGTGAAGTTGGCGTCGGTCGAATAGGAGGTGGTGATCGGGTGGGTCCCGATGGTCATCGACGCGGCCGGTTCGGTGCAGGTGGCCGAGGCGACGCCACCCGAGACGGGGGACAGCGCGGCTGACGCGCAGAGGACCGTGGCGCCGTCGCTGAAGGAGACCGTTCCGGTGGGCGTGAACGCGGTCACACCACCGCCGGCCGTCACGGTGGCGGTGTAGGTGACGGACACGCCGAACGGCGATGGTGAGGCCGGAGACGAGGTGACGGCGGTCGACGGGGTCCCCTTGGCCACGGTCTGGGTCAAGGGGGTCGAGGCGGACGTCACGTAGGTGGCGTCGCCTCCGTAGGAGGCGACGACCGGGTGGGCCCCGGCGGACATGGCCGACGGCGCGGGCGTGCACTGGGCGGTGGCGTCGGGCGCGGTTCCCGCGACGAGGGCGACCGACGAGCAGCCGGCGATCGCCGCGCCGGCGTCGGTGAAGGAGACCGTGCCGGTGGGTGTCGCCCCCGAACCGCTCGACGGGGCGACGGTCGCCGTATAGGTGACGGCCTGTCCGAGGGTGGAGCCGGTCGGTGCCGACGATGCGATCGTGGTCGTCGACGAGGTGGAACCGGAGGCACCGGCGACGGCCGGCAGGGCGACCAGCGACGTGATCGAGCCGACGAGCAGCGTGACGGCCAGGGCCGCCGTGCACACGCTTCGTCTCGATTGGCCGATCGCCATCTGGATCTCCCGCTGTCGTCGCCTACCCATCCGTGGGAGGGTCGCGTCGTCCGGAGGCGATGACCCGTGGAGCGTGGGGCACGGTGCCGACCTGGCGCGGCTCCGTGGTTCGGTCCCGTTCCGATCGTCCTCCGACTTCGTGGTGGGGAGCTTTCCAGACGCACGGTGGTGTACCGGTGGATGGTCCGGCCGAGCGCAGATAGTGGGACCCCGTGGAACACAGGAACTCCGAAGCCGATCCTAGGTGCCGGCGGCCAAAGGCCGACCGCCGTCGAGGCGCGGAGCTGACGGGATGCAACATTCCGGGACCGTCGTCGTACCGATCGGCGTCGCCACGCGCGGGACTCCTCCATCGCCCCGGCCACCGGGGCGCGTCGGCCTCGATCCATGTCGAACTCCGCTGGCGATCCGCGTCGCCCGTTGTTGACACCGGGCCTTACCGCGGCGTTACCCGGCCGATCCATAATCGGTGCCAGTCGGGCGCGGATCCCGGCACGAGGAATCGAGGCGACCATGCGGGAAACCAGTGTCCATCCACAGCGGATTGCGCGCGCCAAGGGCGGCGGCCGACGGGCGAGGCCGCGCCTGTGGCCGGCCGTCGGGCTCGTCCTCGTCGTCGTCGCGACCCTCGGCGCCTTCGGATCCACGGCCGGCGCCGTCACGCCACCCCACGGACGACCTGTCGTCGCGACGCCGTACCACGTCGCCCACCTGGCGACCCGACCGGACAACGTCGGCCCCCTGAACAACGCCGAGGTGGCCTACTCCGACAGTTCGAGCTTCGTCCCGCTCTCGTCCCCCGGGACGGTCTCCGTCGATGCCAGCGCAAGCACCATCAACGGTCAGCTGGTGATCCTCTTCGGATCGGGTGACAGCCTCTTCTTCAACCCGTATCCACAGGCCACCACAGCCGGCACGGTGTATTCGACGGCGAACTCGGTCATCACGGTCGACTTCGACGGAACCTTCTGCGGTACGGACGAGGACCTCGGCCAGGACTCGGCCCAGCTGTTGTTCGACCAGTACTCGCCACCGGACCCCGGGTTGACCGCCCCCAAGGCGTTCGCCCTGCAGTTCAACTGCGACGACCCCGACTTCAACATCTCGGGCACCCTGGCCTTCAACATCCTGCCCACCACGCCGCACCAGGGCTACTACCAGTTCGACCAGTACGGGGACACGTTCGGCTTCGGCAACGACTCCTACCTCACCTACCTCGGCAATCCCGGATTCCTGAACCTCAATGCGCCGATCGTCGGGATGGCGACCACCCCCGACGGGGACGGGTACTGGATGACGGGGGCCGACGGCGGGGTCTTCGCCTACGGGGACGCCGGGTTCTACGGATCGACCGGGAACATCCACCTCGTCCAGCCGATCGTCGGTATGGCGACGACGACGGACGGCAAGGGGTACTGGTTCGTCGCCGCCGACGGTGGGGTGTTCGCCTACGGGGACGCCGGGTTCTACGGTTCCATGGGCAACAAACACCTGAACCAGCCGATCGTGGGCATGGCGCCGACCGCCGACGGCAAGGGGTACTGGCTGGTGGCGGCCGACGGCGGGATCTTCTCCTTCGGGGACGCCGGGTTCTACGGCTCCGCCGGCAACATCCACCTGAACCAGCCGATCGTCGGGATGACGGCGACCCAGGACGGCAAGGGGTACTGGTTCGTGGCGTCGGACGGCGGGGTGTTCTCCTACGGCGACGCCCCCTTCTACGGGTCGGCCGGCAACCTCCAGCTCAACGAACCCGTCACCGGCATGCTCGCCAGCCCCGACGGCCGGGGTTACTGGCTGGTGGCCAGCGACGGCGGCCTGTTCGCCTACGGCGACGCTCAATTCGAGGGCAGTCTGGGTGGACAGGGGTTCACCGACATCGTCGGCATGGTGCGCTGATCGGGCGGCGGGACCCATCGCGCGACGGAACGGGGAGGGTGACGAACCCTTCCCGTTCCGTCGCGTCGGCTCACCGCCATCGGAGCACAGGCTGGCCACACCGGTGTATCGCGCGCGACCGCCTCCGCCACCGGTCGGCGCGACCCGCGACGACCGTCTGGAGGGCGGTCAGCACCGCTAGCCTTCGGGGTGGAGGGAGGCGGTCACGCCCTCTCGATCATCGGCGGCCGGGTGGCGATCCCGCCCACGCGGCGAATGCGTTCGTGTCACGCCGAGGCACGAGGGGAGGACGGAGGGCGCCGTGCGCACAGTCACCCTCGGATGGAGCGCCGCACCCCCGCGGCTCACCGCGTCACCATGGTCGGCCATCCCTGATGGCGGCGATCGGCGGAGCTCGGGCCACCCCGGCAGGAGACGACGACACCGCCGCGGATCTCCGTGCCGTGTCGTCGTCACTGCAGGAAGCCCTCACGACGGCCATCTCGACCGGACGTGGCATCTCCGGCATCGCCACCGTGTTGCAGGATGCCCTCGGGGGGACGGTCGTGATCGAGGACGGTCTGCGCACGCGCATCGCCTCGGTCGGCGCTCACGGCGAGCCGGCCACCGAACTGCCGACGGAGCGGCCACCGGGGGCCCCCCGACACGCCGTCGCCTTCCGCGTCGACGAGTGGCTGCTGGTCGAGGCGTGTCCGGCCAGCGAACTGTTGGGCACCATCGGACTCCTCGACGGGGCTCCGGACGCCACGGGCTCACCGGAATCGGCATTGGAGCTGGGGGCGATGGTGCTCGCCGCGGAGGTGTTCCGGCTGCACAGCGTCGCGTCGAACGAGCTCCGGGTGTGGGGCGACCTGGCCGCCGAGCTCCTCGACGATCCCGACATCGAGCGGAGCCGATCCCATGCGACGGCACTCGGATACTCCATCGACCGTCCCCATCGCGCCCTGGTGATCGAACTGGTGGGTCCCGGCCGGCTGCCATCGAAGGAGACGATCCAGCGGGCCTTCCGCTCGGCGGGAGTCGACGGCACGCTGGCCACCACCCGTAAGTCCGGGATCGTGCTGTTCGTCGCCGATGACGCGGACTGGGACGGCGTCGCGCGTGAGCTGAACGGCACCCGCCAGCTGAAGCTCCGAGTCGGCATCGGCGACTACCACGAGCCCGTCGGCCTCAACCAGTCGGTCACCGAGGCGGTCCTGGCCCTGCGGCTGTCCGGGGCCCCGGTCTCCCGCTACGCGGACCTGGGGATCTGCCGGTTCCTGGCCTCGGATGCCGATGAGACGCGGCTGCGCTCCTTCGTCGACGACTGGGTGGGAGCGCTCGCCGCCTACGACGACACCCACGATGCCGACCTCGTCGGTACCCTCGGCGAGTGGCTGCGGGACCAGCGGTCCCTTCGCGCCGCGGCCGAACGACTCCACATCCATCCCAGCACTCTCAAGTACCGGTTGGGAAGAATCAGTCAGCTCACCGGGCGCGACCTCCACGATCCGGAGTCGCGCTTCAATCTGGACCTCGCCTGCCGCACCCGGGACACGCTCCTGGCCTTGGAGGCATCCGGGGAGCCCCTGACGTTCCCGAAGTCGATCTCCACGACCGGACGGCCCGGTGTCACCCACGGCGGTCACGCGCTGGTGGGGGTTGACCCGTCCACCGTCGAGGTGGCGGTCCTGGACACCCAGGGCGTGCTGACGTGGGTCAACGACGCGTGGCGCTCGTTCTGCGAGGCCAACGGCGGAACCATCGACCGCTGTGGCGTCGGTACCTCGTATCCGGCGGCATGCGCTCGGGCCCAGGACGATCCGCAGTCCGGACTCGCCCTGTGGGCGGTGCAACTGGCCATCCGGGGCGAGCTACCGGCACCCGTGTGGCTCACCCTGGCGTGCCACAGTCCCGACGTGTCCCGATGGTTCGAGATGACCGTCTCGTCCCGCCGGGACGATGGCGGTCGATGCTGCGGAGCGACCATCACCCTGGCTCCGACCGTCCGCTGAACGCGCCGGGTCACCCGACCCTGTCCACATTGAGCAACTCACGAGTGCAAATTGGTGCAATTGGGCCGATGCACCCACGGGTACGACCTTCGTAGGGTTGCTACATGGCGAGAAATGTACGAGCCCGAACAGCCTCGGGAAGCCGACGTGGACCTCGGCCGGGGGCGATCCACCTCCGAATGACGCTCGATGGCCGTACCTCGTGAGTGCGGCCCGGGACGCGGCGGATCCTCGCGCCGCCCTGATGGTCCGGCCGACACCGGTGGCGCTCCGATTCGGTGACCGGCTGCGTACCGCGCTGCAGTTCGGACCCCAGGCCGTGGACGACCTGGTCCGGACGTACGACCCCGGACTGGCCGACCACCATCGGCGGGTCGCCCGTGTCGCCGTGGCGATCGGCCAGAGGATCGGTCTGTCCCGGGACACCCTCACCGGCATCGAACTGGCGTCGTCGATCCATGACATCGGCGAGATCGGCGCCTCGGAGCGTCCCGACCGCCACCTCGCCGCGACAAGGGGCGGGTCGCTCGGGCATCCGGCCGCCGGCGCGTCGATCATCGACGGCATCCACTTCCCGTGGCCGCTCCGGGCCATGATCCTCCAGCACCATGAGCACCCGGACGGCACCGGGTACCCCAACGGCCTGCGGCGGGACGAGACCCTGCTGGTCAGCCGGGTCATCACGGTCGCCGACGCGGCGGTGACCTTGGCCGAACAACGGCGACCACCCTGCGACGCATCGGACCGACTGCTCGACGGCCGGGGCACCACCTATGACCCCGACGTCGTCGACGCCTACCTCGCCGTACCCGCCACTGTCCTGGCGCCGGACGGTACCGCTCAGCCGCTGGCGCCATGAGCGTTCCGGCAGGGGCATCTGTCCCCCACCGGAGCATCTGGTGGGGACTCGGCGCCGTCGTGCTGGTCGGCGGGGTGTCGGTCAGCGTGCTCGGTGCCCGGGTCGTCGCCGGGCACGATGCCCAGCAGTCCGTGCAGGCTCAGGCTCCCGTATCGCTGGCCATCGCCTCAACCCTCCAGCTCGCCCTTCAGCACGAACAGGACCTCGACGTCGGGGCCGTGGGGTTCATGGCCGGCACGCCCGGGGCGTCGGCCACCCAATTCCGCCAGTGGGTCGCCTCCGTCCGGGCGTTCGAGCGGTACCCGGAGCTGGTCGGCATCGCCGAGGTGTCCCTGATCCCGGCGGCCGGCCTGCCGGCGTTCGCGGCACGCGACGCCGCCGACCCACCCGGTCCCCTGTCGGCCGGAGACACCCTCTCCGTCATCCCGGCCGGGGTGCGCCCCTTCTACTGCCTCGAGACGGGTTCGGTGACCCGCCCGGGGTCACCGATCGGACCGGCCGGGTTCGACTACTGCGCGTCGACGCTCGGTCCGGCGCTGCTGACGGCGCGGGATACGGGCCAGGACGCCTATCTCCCCTACTACTCGGGCACCACCCGGAACCTGGCGATCGGCTCGGCGATCTACTCCGGCGGGGCCCAACCGGCCACCGTCGCGGCCCGACGCGCCGCGTTCATCGGATGGACCGGATCCCAGATCTCCCCCCGTGTGCTCCTGGACGAGGCCCTGGTCGGCCACCCGAAGACGGCCATCGGGTTCCGATTCGGGACCGGACCCGGGGCGGCGACCTTCAGTGCCGGCCACGCGCCGGCCGGGTCGAGGACGAGCACGGTCGACCTGCACAACGGATGGTACGTGCTCACCTCCAGCCAGATCACCAGCGGCAGTGTCCTGGACAACGACAACGCCGTGATCGTCCTGCTCGGAGGCCTCACCATCAGCCTGCTGATGGCGCTCCTCATCCTCACGTTGGGCACCGGCCGGGCACGTGCGATGTGGCTCATGCGGAAGCGGACCGCTCAGCTCGAGTTCCAGGCCTTCCACGACTCCCTCACCGGACTCCCCAACCGGGCGCTGATCCTCGACCGCCTCGAGCAGATGATGCTGCGGCTCCGACGCGAACGCGCTCCCGTGTCCGCGCTCTTCCTGGATCTCGACAACTTCAAGGATGTCAACGACACCCTCGGCCACGCCGCCGGCGACCAACTCCTCGTCCTCGTGGCCAACCGGCTCACCAGCATCCTGCGGGAGGGCGACACCGTCGGACGCTTCGGCGGGGACGAGTTCGTCATCCTGGTCGACGGCGAATCGCTCTCGGCGGGACCGGAGTTGGTGGCCCAACGGATCCTCGACGTCATGATGCCGCCGTTCGAGCTCGCCTCAGGTGACACCCCGGTGACGATCAGCGTGAGCATCGGCATCGCCGAGGGCCTCCGGGCCAAGCCCGAGGACCTGTTGCGTGATGCCGACATCGCCCTGCGCCGGGCCAAGGCGGCCGGAAAACGGCACTCCGTGGTGTTCGCCTCGCCCATGCAGGACGCGGTGGACGCCCGCCGCACCCTGGAACGGGACCTCCGCACTGCCGTGTCGGGCCGCCAGTTCTTCGTGGTGTACCAGCCGACCGTCGACATCGGCACGGGCATCATCACCGGGGTCGAGGCCCTCCTGCGGTGGCGCCATCCCCAGCGTGGGGTGGTCGGGCCCGTCAACTTCGTGCCGGCGCTCGAATCGACCGGCCTCATCGTCCCGGTGGGGCGATGGGTCCTCGACGAGGCCTGCCGGCAGGGGGCCGCGTGGATGCAGGCCGGACATCACCTCTCGATCTCGGTCAACATCTCGGCCAACCAACTCGACGGTGGGCACCTGGTCGATGACGTGCGGGCGTCGCTGGAGTCGAGCGGCTTCCGGGCGGACCTCCTCATCCTCGAGCTCACCGAGACGATCCTGATGCGCGACGTCCGAGCCACAGTGGACCAGCTGCACCGGCTCAAGGCCACCGGGATCCGGATCTCCATCGACGACTTCGGGACCGGCTACTCATCGCTCGCCTACCTCCGCAAGTTCCCGATCGACATCCTCAAGATCGACCAGAGCTTCGTGGCCGCCATCGCCGACACCCGGGAGTCGGCGGCCATCGTGCACACCCTCGTCCAGCTGGGCAAGGTGCTCGGCCTGGAGACGGTCGCCGAGGGGATCGAGACCATCGACCAGTGGTCCCGGTTGCGCGCCGAGGACGTCGACCGGGGACAGGGCTACCTCTTCGCGCGGCCCCTCGACGTCCCCGCGCTCGACCACATGCTGAGCGCCGAGTCCGAACGGTCGGTGACACCGGTCCCATGAGCCTGCACAGCCTCGTCGACCACTCCAAACTGCGACGCATCCTGGAGACCACGCGGCTCGTCGAGGGTGACTTCGAACTGGAGGTCCTGCTTCGCCACGTGGTCGCCGAGGCGTGTTCCATGACCGGCGCCCAGTACGGTGCGCTCGGCGTCCTCAACGCGGCCGGGGACGGGCTGGCCCAGTTCCTGACGGTCGGGCTGTCAGCCGCCGACGAGCAGCGGATCGGTTCCCGGCCGGTGGGCCTGGGTCTGCTCGGGTCCCTGATCCGCCACCCGGTGCCCGTGATGGTCGACAGCCTCGCCGACCATCCCGACCGTGCCGGCTTCCCTCCCCACCATCCACCGATGCGCTCGCTCGTGGGTGTGCCAGTCAAGGTCCGGGGGGAGGTCTACGGCAATCTCTACCTGACCGACAAGTTCGGCGGCCGACCCTTCGACCCGGAGGACCTGGACCTCGCCGAAGCGCTGGCCCTGGCGGCCGGCATCGCCATCGAGAACGCCCGACTCCACGCCACGCTCGGTCTCGTCGCCGAACTGCGCAGCGACTCCCGCAAGGACCACCTGACCGGACTGGCGAACCGGCGCTCGTGGGACGAGCGCCTCGACGACGAACTGGAGCGGAGCGTCCGGACCGCCACCCCGGTGTCGGTCGCCCTCCTCGACCTGGACGGATTCAAGGCCGTGAACGACCGCGGAGGTCATCAGGCCGGGGACGCCCTCCTCCAGGAGTTCGCCCGTTCCTGGCAGCGGATCATGCGGGCCGGCGGGGATTTCGTGGCCCGCATCGGAGGCGACGAGTTCGGCCTGCTGGCTCCAGGATCGACGGCCGCGGGGGTACGGAACATCGTCCGGCGGCATGCCCGTATGCAGCGGTGCGGACCGGCGTACTCGCTCGGCGTGGCCACCTGGGACAGATCGGAGACGGCGGGTCAGCTGGTCCACCGCGCCGATCTCTCCATGTACCGCTCCAAGGCCCGTAACCACCGCTTCTGATCCCGGAGGGGACGACCGGCGTTCGCTCCAGACCGGAGTGGACCGCTCGGGTTGGCCACCGTCACCTCGCGCCCGTGTGACACTGAGGGCGTGACCGATCCCACCACTGTGCGCTTCACGGGAAGCGACGGCATCGAACTCGTCGGCGACCTGCGAGGGAACCCCCGGGATCCGCTGGTCGTGTTCCTGCACGGTGGCGGGCAGACGCGCCACTCCTGGGGAGGGACCGCCGGCCAGGTGGCGGACCGGGGGTGGCGGACGTTGACCCTCGACGCCCGCGGGCACGGCGAATCGGCGTGGTCCGGGTCCGGGGACTACCGGCTGGAGAGCTTCGCCGAGGACGTCCGCCTGGCCATCGGCGGCTTCGAGGAGCCTCCCGTGCTCGTCGGCGCCTCCCTCGGTGGCCTGACCGCCATCCTGCTGTCCGGCGAGCTTGCGCCCGGAGTGGCCCGGGCCGTCGTGCTGGTGGACATCGTGCCGGACATGGAGTCCGCCGGAGCCGAGCGGATCCGGGCCTTCATGACCGATCGGGCCGTCGCCGGGTTCGGGTCGCTCGACGAGGCCGCCGACGCGGTGGCCGCCTACAACCCGCACCGCGCCCGACCGGACGACCTGACCGGGCTGAGCAAGAACCTCCGCGAGCGGGACGGCCGGTACTTCTGGCACTGGGACCCGAAATTCCTCGACCCCGCACCCGGCCACGGACCCGATGCGATCATGGACGTGCCCCGACTCCACGAGGCCACCCGTCGGATGGTCGACGACGTACCGGTCCTCCTGGTCCGGGGGCGTTCCAGCGATCTGGTGAGCGCCACCGGGGCGGCCGACTTCTGTCGCCGGTTCCCCGAGGTCGACTTCGCCGACGTCTCCGGAGCCGGCCACATGGTCGCCGGGGACAGGAACGACGCCTTCACGGCGACGGTCGTCGGTTTCCTGGACCGCCGGGATCTGAGCGCCACCGGCTAGGCCACGGCCGGATCACGGGGTGACCCGGCGATCCCGTTCCCGAGCGCCGGCCGGGCGGAGCGAGGAGCGTCGTCGAGATCGGGAGCACCGTCCTCGCAGTAGCGTCGGCTCCATGGATCTCCCCGACCGATTCGTCGAACTGATGCGAGGGCGGAATCCCTGCTTCATCACCACGCTGATGCCGGACGGCTCGCCGCAGACGACCGAGACCTGGGTGGACACGGATGGTGCCCACGTGATCATCAACACGGTCCAGACGCACCAGAAGATGCGCAACATCGAACGGGACCCCCGGGTGTCCGTCGCCGTCTGTGACGCCGACGACCCGTCGCGGTACTACGCGGTCCGGGGTCGTGTCTCGGGCATCACGACCGAAGGCGGGGCGGAGCACATCGAGGCCCTCGCCCAGCGGTACACCGGTGGCCCCTACCCGTGGTACGGCGGACGGGACCAGGTGCGGGTGATCCTGACGATCGAGGCGAACAGCATCCACTCGATGGACCGGTGAGCTGGAGGAGACGACGCGGGTGCCGGATGCGCCGGCCCGCACCCTAGACACCGTCTGGTCCGGCGAGGGGTCGGATCCGCCGGCGAAGGCCACGGGGTCGCTCCCAGCCGACGCATCGATCTGGTCAGTTCGTCCCGCACCGTCCCGAGGGGAACGTCACCCAGTCCCCCCGCCTCGATGAGGTAGTCCTCGAACAGGCGCCATCCGAGGGCGGCCGCGACGATCTGGGAGGCGCGTAGGCGCGCCGCCCGCGGGTCGACTCCGTAGGCGTCCTGGAGCGTGCTCGCCAGCACCGTCACGGGATTGAACCCGGTCATGCCCGTGAGCGACCGCCCGGAGATGACCAGTGCGCTGGCGATACGGGCCCACGTCCACACTAGGGATCCAGGTGCGAATCCCTGGCCCGCCAGCGGATGGTCGGCCACCGATGCCGCAACGTCGTTCGACACGCGCTCGAACACCTGGTTGACCAGGTCGTCCTTGGTGCCGATGTGCCGGCCGATCAGGGCGGGGTGGACATCGGCGGCCTGAGCGACGTCGCGGAGCCTCACCGCGTCGATCCCCTTCCAGGCGAACAGTTCGGTGGCGGCGCCGATGACGGCTCGCCGCACCCCGTCCGGGCCAGCCGGAGCGCCCGGGTCGTCGGGGGCCGGGGCGCTTCGGCCCGTCGAGCTGCCCGGCTGTCATCCGAGCCCGGCATGTTCGATGTCGGCCCGGGGTTCGATGTCGGGGAGTCGCAGCATCCGGACCGAGTTGAGCAGTCCCAGCAGCGAGGCGAGTGCGGGAACGAGCAGCGCGATCTGGAGGGACAGGTTCCTCGCATGGGTGTTGATGGCCAGTACCTCGTCCTGGACGGCCTTCGGCTCGGTCGCGATCTGCTCCTGCAGGGTGGAGTTGCTCATGACCTCGGCATCGTGCTCCATGTGGGCGGCGATCTGTTGCTGCTGGGCCGGCGGGATGACGACACTGGCCTCGGTCTGGTGCGTGAAGCTCAGGGCCAGGGCCCACAGCATGATCCCGCCGGCCACCGCCAGACCGAACGACAGTCCGAACGAGCCGGCCGCCGAGTTGACACCCGCCGCCTCGCTGACCCGGTCCTCGCTGATGGGGGCGAGGGTGAAGTTGTTGAGTTGGGAGACCAGCATGCCCAGGCCGCACCCGGCGACGATCAGCGGGATCACCAGGTACCACCCCGAATCGACTCGCGGCACCAGGGGGATGATCGCCCCCATGCCGATGGCGCTCAGGGCGAACCCGGCGAGGACGATCTGGGCGGGACGCCACCTGCCCGCCTTCCGGCCGGCGAGCATGGCCATGCCGAACATCGACAGCGACAGGGGGGCCAGGGAGAGACCCGCCTGCATGGCGTTGTACTCGAGGGTCATCTGTAGGAACAGCGGAAGGACGATCATCGCTCCGCCCAGGGTGATCTGCTGGAGCATCTGCTGGGAGATGCCGATCCGGAAGTTGAGGTGCTTGAACAGGTCGGGATCGAGCAGTGTCGACTTCCCCCGGCGCTTGCGGTGCACCAGCCAGTAGGCGAAGGCCGCCAGCATCACCGCGCCGAGTCCCATGATCAGGCCTACGTACTGGCCGCCCTCCTGCCACACCAGGATGCCGAGCACGAGTCCGCCCATGCCGACGATGGACAGGATGGCTCCCACCAGGTCGATCTGACGGGGTCCGGTGTAGGGGACGTCCTTGACGAGTCGGATCTGGGTCAGCACCACCAGGATGATGAGGGCCTCGAGCCCGAATCCCACCCGCCACGACAGATACGTGGTGAGGAAACCGCCGAGCAGCGGCCCGACGGCGGCGGCAATGGCGGCCGAGGCGCCCACCAGGGCGTAGGCCCGCTTCTGAGCTCCACCCGTGAAGTTGCCGTGGATCAGCGACTGCATGGCCGGCAGCAGCAATGACGCGCCGAGACCGCCGATGATCGCCCAGAAGATGACGATGGTCTGGAGGTTCTGGGCCACCGTCATGGCCACCGCCCCCACCGCGTAGCCCAGCAGGCCGAGGACATAGGCGCGCTTGCGTCCCATGAGGTCACCCAGCTTGGAGTTCGTCAGGATGAAGGCCGCCGAGACGAGCGCCTCGAGGGCGATGGCGGACTGCACGCCGCTGGCCGTCGTGTGCAGGTCCGTGATGACGGCGGAGATCGACACGTTCATCAGCGATGTGTCGACCACCAACACGAACATGGCCATGGCCAGGAGGAGGGCCAGACGCGGGTTTCCCTTGTCCTCTTCGTTCACCTCGGGTTCGGATGCGGCGTTCACGGCGGCGTGGTCCCTTCGTCGGAGGGTCCGGAGTCGTTGCCGGATGCCGCGCCGATGGCGGCCAGGGCCTGGTCCAGGCTCGGGTAGAAGTGCTCCTGGTCGAGCGTGGTGTCGAGTCCGTAACGGCGGACGAGTTCCTGGAGGCGGTCACGAAGTTCCACGAAGGCGACACGGGTGCCGTTGGCGTTCAGCTCCTCGTCGAGCGCTTCGAGCACCTCGGAGGCCGTGACGTCGATGTCGGTGACCGCCTCGCACTGGAGCACGATCCACGCCGGACTCCGGTCACGGGCCAGCTTCCGGACCTGGTCCCGGAACTGGCCGCAGTTGGCGAAGAACAGCGGTGCCTCCCAGCGGTACACCACGACGCCCGGCAGTTGGGTGGCCTCCGGGTAGCGCGACGTGCTGTGCCATCCGCCCAGTTCGGGGACTTCTCCCAGCACGGCGCCGTGGGGCCACCAGCTGCGCTTGAAGAACAGGAGCACGATCAGGACGATGGCGATGACGATCCCCTGGAGTACTCCGAAGAAGATCACCCCGGCGGTGGCCACCAGGCTCGCGGCGAACGAGGACGTCCGGACCCGGGCGAAGCGGCGGAGGGCGCGCAGATCGGTGAGCGACAGGGCGGCGGTGATGACCACCGCCGCCAGGGCCGTCTGGGGGAGATCGGCGAGCAGGCCGTTGAGGAACAGCAGCAGCAGGATGACGAGCCCGGCACCGACCACCCCCGTCAGCTGGGTCTTGGCGCCGGACTGGTCGGCCACGGCCGTGCGGGATCCGCTGACGGAGACGGCGAACCCCTGCAAGAAGCCGGCGGCGATGTTCGACGTGCCGATGCCGACCATCTCCTGGTCGGGGTTCACCTCGTCACCCCGACGGGCGGCGAAGCTGGTGGCGGTGGCGATGGTGTCGGTGAGCGACACCATCGTGATCCCCACCGCACCGAGCAGGAGGGGGCCGATGTCGGACCACTTGGTCCACGGGAGGGCGGGAACCGGCACTCCCTGGGGCAGGGTGCCGACGGTCTTCACGCCGTGGGCGGCCAGATCGAGGATGGCGGACACCACCGTGACCCCTACGACGGCGACCAGCACGGCGGGGACACGCGTGGTGACGCGGGGAAGGACCAGGAGCACCGCGAGGACGGCACACCCGGTGATCAACGCTGTGCGATTGGTCTGGTCGAGTCCGCGGAAGAAGGCACGGACCTCCCCGATGAAGCTGTCCGCGTCGGTGGAGAATCCGAAGAGTTTGGGTAGCTGGCCGACGATGATGGTCACCGCCAGGCCATTGAGGTAACCCACCCGGACCTCGCTCGAGAGGAGGTCGGCGACGAAGCCGAGCTTGGCGATCCCGAGTCCGATCTCGATCAGGCCGACCAGGATCGCCAGCATGCCGGCGAGGGCGATGGCGGTCGCCGGATCGTGGGTGACCAGGAGGGGGGTGATGGCGGCGAGGATGAGGGGCGACACCGACGAGTCGGGCCCCAGCACCAGGACCTTCGAGGGACCGAAGACGGCGTAGCCGACGAGGCAGGCGACCGTCGTGTACAGGCCGGTCACCGCCGGGAGTCCGGCCAGTTCGGCGTAGGCCATACCCTGGGGGACCAGGATCGCCGCCAGGACCAGTCCGGCGACGAGGTCGGACCGGAGCCAGCGGCGCTCGTAGGTCCGGAGGGTGACCAGCCCGGGCGCCCAGCGCTGCAGGACGCCCGTCACCACGCCCCCAACCCGGTCAGGATCGGACCGCCCTCGCCCCGACGTGGGTCTACCCCACCGGGCAGGAAGGACATCTCGCAAGTGTCATCTGGGACACATTAGCCAGGTAGGGTCGATCGGCCCTTGGCCGGGGGCGTCGGGGGTCGGGCGTCGGGGGTCGGGCGTCGGGGGTCGGGGGTCAGCGAAGGCGAGGTCCTGGCTCGAGTGGCCCGACACGAATCGTCTCCACTCGCGGTCACCCGGTCGAGGCGATGGATGCCCGAACTGATTCCGACGACAATGGGGCGATGGGCAAGCACAAGCGCGAGGGAGCACTCCCCATGGTCCACCCCGACGGGTCGACATCGGATGTCGGCCAGCGCGAGGACGGGGCCTCGGCGAGGAACGTAGCCGCCTCCGCCCGGCTCGGCAGCGCCCCGAAGATGAAGCGCAAGGAGTATGAGCACGAGTTGCGACGCCTGCACGGCGAAGTCGTCGCCGTGCAGGAGTGGGTCAAGGAGACGGGAGCCAAGGTCTGCATCGTGTTCGAAGGTCGCGATACCGCCGGCAAGGGCGGCACCATCAAGGCCATCACGGAGCGGGTGAGCCCCCGGGTCTTCCGGGTCGTCGCCCTTCCGGCTCCGACCGAACGCGAGAAGTCCCAGATGTACATCCAGCGGTACATGGCGCACTTCCCGGCGGCAGGCGAGGTGGTCATCTTCGATCGCAGCTGGTACAACCGGGCCGGCGTCGAGCGGGTGATGGGGTTCTGTTCCCCGGAGGAGACCCGACGTTTCCTGGAGTTGGCCCCCGGGGTCGAGAAGGCGATGGTCGACACCGGGATCCTGCTGCTGAAGTACTGGCTGGAGGTCAGTCCCGACGAGCAGACCCGACGCCTCCAGAGTCGGATCGACGACCCACGGAAGATCTGGAAGCTCTCCGAGTTGGACCTGCTCTCCTATGCGCGGTGGTCCGACTACTCACAGGCCCGTGACGCCATGTTCGCCGCCACCGACACCGCGTGGGCGCCATGGTGGGTCGCCCACTCCGACGACAAGAGGCGGGCGAGGCTGAACATCATCTCCCACCTGCTGAGCCGCATCCCCTACACGCCTCTGGAGCACCGGCCAGTCGAACTTCCGGATCGGAAGGAAGTGGACGACGACCCGATCCCGAACCCGCTGCTGCGCTACATCCCCACCCCCTACTGATCCGCCGCCTGCCGATCCGCGACCCGCCCGGCGGACCTCCACCCCGTCCCTACGACTCCTCTGCGGCCAACGGGTCCCGTCCACGGGCGATGTCGACCAGGTCCCGCGCCGAGATGTCCCGGGCCCGTCGGCGCTCGGCGGCGGTGAGGTTCCCGGCCGGAACCAGCAGCCGGAGCCCCCGCGGGTGGATCCGGAACTCCAGCGGGGTGTCGAGCTCGAGCGCCTCTCCGTCGATCCCCGCGTAGGCCTTGCCGGACCTCGAACGCACCTCGAACCGCTCGGCCGTGAACTCGTGCCAATGGCGGCTCCGGCGCCGCTGGCCCACGGCCGACAGGGTGAACACCTCCGCCGCCTGCGCCCCGGTGCTGGCGGAGACGGCGACGACGCCGAGCCGGCCGGTGTCGAGGCGACGGCGCTGGGACGCATCCAGGGTGGCCCCCAGCACGTACGGGTTGTTCGACACCTGGATCAGGAAGGCGCCGTCCACCTCCCCCCGGTCGGGGTCGGTGAACTGGAGATCGAACGGCTCCTGGGTCCGTCCCAGCATCTCGGGGATCAGCGCCTTGGTGGTCTCCGACTTCGCCTCCCGGTAGCCCTCCTGCTGCACGATGGTGGCGTAGATCCCGAGGGAGACGTTGTTGACGAACAGCCGGTCGCCGACGGTGGCGAAGTCGATTCGTCGCTCGAGGCCGTCACCGAACGCGTCCAGGCTCAGCCGGGGGTCCTCGCGGTCGATCCCGAGGTCGAGGGCGAAGTGGTTCCGGGTGCCCGCCGACACGACGACGAAGGGCAGGTCGTGTTCGACGGCGATGGAAGCGACCAGGGCCTGGGAGCCGTCGCCCCCGGCCATGCCCAGGCAGTCGGCGCCGCGGGCGATGGCGTCTCGGGCCAGTTCCTCGAGGTCGAGTCCCCGGTCCAGCATGACCACCTCGACCCCTCGCCGGCGGGCGAGGTCGGCCAGGCCGAACTTCTCCACCTTTCCCCCGCCCGACCAGGGATTGCAGATGAGTACCGGATGCCGGGGCCGGTCGACGCTCACCGGGCGGAGCTCATCGTGGGCGTGGAGGTCCCGGGCCAGCGCGGCCCTCCCGAGTCCGACAGCACCGGACAGGAGCACGACCAGGAGCGCCAGGCGTAGGCCGACGTACTCGCCCACCGGGGTCGTCCCCACCAGCGCGATGACGACGCCGGCCGCCCCGAGGGCGGTGCCGAGGATGCCGATCGCCCGACGGTGGGCCCGTTCGGTGATCGCCCACCAGGCCCCCACCGTGGCGACCCCCAGACCGAGGACGGCCAGGGCCAGGTAGCCGAGGTTGCGGACGATGAACCCGACGACGAACCCGGCGAGGAGCAACCCACACGCCAACGACCCCAGCGCACAGGCCCGCTCACGCCATCCGACGGAACGGGGGGTCGGGCTCACAGTCGTCCCAGTTTCGCGCATCCGCCGCATCGGCTACCCGGCCGTCCGCGGATCCCGAGGTCGCTCATTCCGCCCACCGTAGAGTCGCGCCATCCGTTCGTGGTGGGCATGACGCCTACTGGGGGTCGTGGCGTCGGTGTCGTGGCGCGATCCCGGCCGTGGCTCAGCGCTGGAAGGTGCGGGAGAGATCCAGACCGAGGTCGGGCAGCGTCTGGTGCGTGGCGTAGCGGTAGAGGATCGTGCGCATGTACATCCCCGCGGCCGACAGATACATGGAGACGACGAAGAACCCGATCACCCCGATGACGGCGATGGGCACACCGAGCACGGGCGTGCCGGCCACCGCCAGCCCGACACCGATGCCCAGGACCGCCAAGGCCAGCAGGCTCCAACCGAGGAACAGCACCCCGAATCGCAGGGCGCCACGGGCCACCGTCCCGAACGTCGTCCTGAGCAGGTGGGAGGACTGCCGGAGGGCCTCGATCGGACCGACGTCCTCGAATGCCAGCACCGGGACGACCAGGAACGACGCCACGGCCCAGGCCAGGCCACCCAGGACGCCCACCAGGCGCCCGAACAGCCCGAGGCGGCTCTCGACGATCTGGATCACCAGTCCGATCACCGCCGACAACAGGGCCCAACTGAAGACCACCCGCCGACGGGACCAGGCCATCCCCAACGCGTCACGGACGCCGATCACCCGTCCTTCGATCTGCTCGTTCGCCGCGAACGCCAGGGCGACGTTGAAGAACACCCCGACGAACGTCGACGCCATGAGGCCGGGGAAGAGGTAGAGCACGTCCCAGGGGTTGGCGCCGTACGCGCGCCACAGGGGTACGGCGACCGCCCCGGACACGGCGAGGAACGCCAGCGCCGCCGCCAGCCCGGAGAGCACGGGCAGCCAGATCATCCGGCGGTTCTGACCGAACAGGCCGAGCGAGGCCCGCAGCAGCTGCTTTCCGGTCGGCGTGCCCAGTGTCGAATCGGTCGCCCGGCGGTGCTCGGTCCAGGCACCGCCGTCCCAGTATCGGAGCGTGGCAGTCCGCTCCGGGTCCGGATACCACGCGGCCGGTGGCAACTCCGTGGGCATCACACGATGCTACCCAACACGACCGCCACGGTGCCGGGCCATCGGCAGGTGGTGTCCCGACGCGCGGTCCGCCCGTCGAGGTACCCGACGTGGAGGAGGCCCAAGGCCCCGACGGCCGCTACCCCAGGATCCCCTTGGCGATGACCACCCGCTGGATCTGGTTGGTGCCCTCGTAGATCTGGGTGATCTTGGCGTCGCGCATGAAGCGCTCGACCGGGAAGTCCTTGGTGTACCCGTAGCCGCCGAGCAGTTGGACGGCGTCGGTGGTCACGGCCATGGCGGTGTCGGAGGCGAAGCACTTGGCCATGGCGCCGATGGTGGTGAGCTCCCCCTCCGGATCGCCGTTGTCGATGAGCGAACAGGCCCGGTACGTCATCGTCCGGGCCGCCTCGGTCCGCATGGCCATGTCGGCCACCATGAAGCGCAGGCCCTGGAGATCGGCGATCGGCTTGCCGAACGCGGTGCGCTCGCGCATGTAGCCGGCGGCCGCGTCGATCGCCCCCTGGGCGATGCCGACGGCCTGGGACCCGATGGTGGGCCGGCTGCGGTCGAGGGTGTGCATGGCGATGGTGAAACCCTGACCCTCCTCCCCGATCAGGTGGGAGCTCGGCACCCGCACCCCGTTGAAGGTGACGGCGGCCGTCGGACTCCCCCGCAGGCCCATCTTGTCCTCGTGCTTCCCCACCTCGACGCCCCACCCCGCCTCGACCAGGAAGCAGCTGATGCCCCGGCGCCCCGCTCCGGGGTCGGTCACGGCGAACACGGTGTAGGTGTCGGACACCCCGGCGTTCGTGATCCAGTGCTTGGACCCCGTCAGCACGTAGTCGTCGCCGTCCCGGACGGCCCGGGTCCGCATCGAGGCGACGTCGGAGCCGGCGTCGGCCTCGGACAGGCAGTAGCTGGCCTGGTACTCCCCCGATGCCATCTTCGGCAGGTAGGCCTGCTTCAGGTCCTCGCTGGCCCAGTTCATGACGGGCAGCATGCCCAGCTTGGTGATCAGCAGGGTCACCGCCGTGGAGGCACAGACGCGGGCGATCTCCTCGGCCGCGATGGCCTGGGTCACCATGTCGGCGCCCGCGCCGCCGTAGGCCTCGGGGATCCCGAGCGCGCACAGCTCGAGTTCCCGACAGGCGTCGAAGGAGGCCTGGGGATAGGTGGAGTCGCGATCGGCGGCCGCGGCGTGGGGTGCCACCCGTTCCTCGGCGAACCGGCGCACCGTGTCGCGGAACTGGCGGTGGGTGTCGGACAGGGCGAACGCGGTCTCCATGCCCTCCAAGTTACCGACCGGTCACCAGTGGGGCCCATTCGGCCCCCGGCGGTGGCGGACCGGGGGGTCCGTCGCCGGTGCGGATGAGGGCGCCGGATCAGGCGCAATAACTCAAGACAGGGGTGCCAACAGCCGATGATCCAGGAGTCCGGGGATCGACCCGGTCGATAGAAGTACCCGAACACGTGGAGAAGCCGATCATGAACGACTTGCCGACCCCGCCCGCCCCCGTACCCGAAGTGGACCCCGCCGAACCGGACCGGCTCGTGGCCTCCACCCCCGAGACCTCCTCCGACTTCGTGCCGGCCGGCACCGGCACCGCCGGGGCCCCCGACCCGTCGGTCGTCCCCGAGTTCGTCGTCGGGTCACCCACCAGGCCCGTCTGGAGCGGTGAGTCCGACCACCGGCCCGAGGCCGGTCCCATGTACCCCGATCTCTTCCAGCAGGCCGTGGCCGGCAGCCACCTGGCCGACGTGGTGACCGTCCACTACGCCGACGGAGAGCCCCGTCCGGGCCTCGATGTGCCCACGTCCACCGGGCATCCGTCCGACCGCGAGCTGGTGTCCTCCTCGGCCCGCACGCCGGCCGAGGTCGGCGCCTTCACGGGAGCCTCGGCCAAGAAGCGCTGGAAGCTGCACCGCTGATCCGGGACCACCGTCCCGTTCCGGCCGGCTCCTCGCCGGCCACCCCGCTCTCCCCTCCCACCACCTCGCAGCGGGCCTCCGGCTGACGCCTACCGGCGAGGATCGACCGCTGGACCAGCGCCGATCCGATCAGTCGGGGTCCCCGAGGTGGACGGGCGCGGACTCCCGGGCCCACCGGGGTTCCCCCCGGCGGAGTCAGGCTCGGGTGGGGAGCACCAGGAGCGACCGCCACTCCCCCAGCCGCCCGGTCACCTGGTCCGGCGTCAGCCGGAGGGTGGCCTCGGGCACACAGCCGGCGATCGTCCGCTGCACCTGGTAGTGGTGTGACGCGGAGCGGAAGAGCGGCTCCCGGGTGGCCCGCAGATCCTCGGGAGCCCCGTCCAGGAAGCCCCACAGGGTGAAGGCCAGGGTGAGGTCATGGATGACCGGCGCCCGGCCGTACAGCGCCGACCGCCGCATCGCCACCGCCGTGCAGCCCCACTGGGCGTCCTCGGCGTGCTCACCGGGGAGGAGCACCAGCCGGTCCTCGAAGCGGCGGGCCAGCTTGAGGGCGAAGCCCTGGTCGGGTCCGGGGGTGCCCAGGAACGCACCGGCGGGCTGCCGGGTGCCGGTCACCTCCGAGGGGCGCGACGTCGTCCAGATCTCCGGCACGTGCAGCTGGTAGGCGCGACGGACCTGGTCCGCCTCGACGACGGGTACGAAACTGGGCTGGGTCACCGGGTGCTCCTGGCTCGCGGGGTGGTGCATCGGTCGCCGGCCGGGGCGTGACCCGGACGCCGACGTCGGCAAGAAGGTGCCATGCGACCGGGACGGATGTCCAGTTCGGGCACCTCGTCAGGCCGTGTGGAGCAGACCGTAGACGACGGAGTCGCTGAGGGCCTGCCAGGAGGCGGCGATGATGTTCTCGGACACGCCGATGGTGGTCCAGGTCCGGTCCCCGTCCGTCGAGTCGATGAGCACCCGGGTCACCGAGCCGGTCCCCTTGGCCGAGTCGAGGACCCGGACCCGGTAGTCGACGAGGTGCACGCCCTCGAGCGCGGGGTAGCTGGAGCCGATGGCGGCCCGCAGTGCCCCGTCGAGGGCGTTGACGGGGCCGTTGCCCTCGGCCGTCGCCACCACCCGCTCGTCGTCGACCCGCACCTTCACGGTGGCCTCGGTGGAGAGATGGTCGCCCTGGTCGGCGATGACCCGGTACGACTCCAGCTCGAAGAAGTCCTGCTGCCAGCCGGTCGACCGGCGCAACAGCAGTTCGAGCGAGCCGTCGGCCACCTCGAAGTGGTACCCCTCGTACTCCAGGCGCTTGAGGGAGTCGAGCACCGAGGTCATGGCGTCCGAGTCGAGTTCGAGACCGAGCTCCTCGGCCTTCATGACGAGGGTCGAGCGCCCGGCCATCTCCGAGACCACGAACCGGGTGCCGTTACCGACCAGGTCGGGCGAGATGTGCTCGTAGGCGTCGGATCGGCGGGCGATGGCCGACGTGTGCAGACCCGCCTTGTGGGCGAAGACGGAAGCGCCGACGAAGGGCTGCTGGGGATCGGGGGCGATGTTGACCAGTTCGGCGATGTGGTGGGACACCGGGGTCAGCAGGGGCAGGCGGTCGGGCGGGATGGTGGACACCCGCAGCTTCAGCGACAGGTCGGGCACCACGGCGGCCAGGTCGGCGTTCCCGGCACGCTCGCCGTAGCCGTTGACACAGCCCTGGACGTGCGTCGCCCCGACCGTCACCCCGGTGAGCGAGTTCGCCACCGCGCACCCGCTGTCGTTGTGGAAGTGCACACCGACCTGGGTCTCGAACCGGTCGATCACCCGGGCGACGATGCCCTCGACCTCGAAGGGCAGGGTGCCACCGTTGGTGTCGCAGAGGACGAGGGTCTCGGCACCGGCCTCCTCCGCGGCCTGCAGGATGCGGAGGGTGAACTCCGGGTTGGCCTTGTACCCGTCGAAGAAGTGCTCGGCGTCGAGGAACACCCGCAGGTCGTTGCCCCGCAGGAACGCCACCGAGTCCGCCACCATGGCGACGGCCTCGTCGAGGGTCGTCCGCAGCGCGTCGACCACGTGCACCTCCGAGGACTTGGCCACGATGCAGACGGCCTCGGTCTGGGCTTCGACGAGGTGGCGCAGGGTCTCGTCGTCCTCGGCCCGCACGCCGGCACGGCGGGTCGAGCCGAAGGCCACCAGGGTCGCCCGCGCCAGGGAGAGCTCCTTCGGCGCCCGGGAGAAGAACTCGGCGTCCTTCGGGTTGGCGCCGGGCCAGCCACCTTCGATGAAGGTCACGCCGAGGTGGTCGAGCTGTTCGGCCACCCGGAGCTTGTCGTCGACGGTCAGGGACAGGCCCTCCTGCTGCGAGCCGTCGCGCAGGGTGGTGTCGAACACGTCGACCGCATCGGGCAGGTCGGGCAGGGCGAAGTCGTGACCGCCTCCCCCTCCGGGGCCGGTGGCACCATGAGGCTGGTCGTGGTCGTGGTCATGACCGGCGTCCGGGCCCCCGTGACCGTCGTCGTGGCGGTGGCGCCGGGCATGGGCCTCCTGGCCCGCGGTCAGCGGGTGGGAGTGCTCGGGACCGTCACCGTGGCGGTGGGTGTGCCCGTGCCCGCGGACCGGTCCGTTGCCGCCGGCCCGGGCCGAGGCATACGACTCGTCGGCGAGGGTGGGGCCGTCATTCGACATAGTCCAACCAGTCCTTGTACTGGTCCACCTCGCCGCGCACGGCGGCGAAGTAGGTCTGCTGGATCTTCTGGGTGATCGGGCCCGGCTTGCCGGCCCCCACGGTGCGGTCGTCGACCGACCGGATCGGCACCACCTCGGCCGCCGTGCCCGTGAGGAAGGCCTCGTCGGCCGTGTACAGGTCGGTGCGGATGAGCTGGCGGTGGTGGACCTCGTGGCCCTGGTCGCGGGCGATGCGCTCCACGGACTTCTGGGTGATCCCCTCGAGGGCCCCCGAGTCGGAGCTCGGCGGGGTGAGGAGGAGACCGTCGCGCACCACGAAGATGTTCTCACCGGTGCACTCGCTGATGTTCCCGTCGGGAGCGAGCAGGATGGCCTCGTCGTACCCGGCCTTGATGGCCTCGACCTTGGCGAGGGACGAGTTCACATACATGCCGGTGCCCTTGGCCGCCGTCGGGACGGCATTGGGGTCGTGGCGCCGCCACGAGGAGATCTTCATCGACACACCGTTGGCCACCCCGTCGTCACCGAGGTACGTGCCCCAGGGCCAGCAGGCCACGGAGACGTTGACCGGGCACGGGATCGGGTTGAGGCCCATTTCGCCGTAGCCGAGATAGACGATAGGTCGGATGTAGCAGCCGTCGTCCATGCCGTTGATCCGGACCAGCTCCCGGGTGGCCTCGACGACGTCGTCGACGCTGAAGGGGATGTCGATCAGGAACACCGACGCCGAGGCGAACAGCCGCTCGATGTGCTCGCGCAGCCGGAACACGGCGACACCCCGGTCGGTGGGGTACGCCCGGATGCCCTCGAACACACCGGAGCCGTAGTGCATGGTGTGCGTCAGCACGTGCACGGTGGCGTCCGCCCAATCGACGAACTCGCCGTCCATCCAGATCTTCTCGGTCGGGGTGATGGGCATGGCTCAGAGCCTTTCTGCGATGGCATCGCCGATCTCGGAGGTCGAGAGCGACGGGTCGGGGGTGTCGTGGATGAAACCGGTCACCGCCGTGGTGACCGCGGTGGCCGCCTCGGTCTCGCCGAGGAAGTCCAGCATGAGCGCAGCCGATCGGATGGCCGCGGCCGGATTGGCCTTGCCCGTTCCGGCGATGTCGTTGGCGGCACCGTGGACGGGCTCGAACATCGAGGGCCCGGTGCGGTCCGGATTGAGGTTGGCCGACGCCGCGTACCCGATGCCGCCGGCGACGGCCCCGGCCAGGTCGGTGATGATGTCGCCGAACAGGTTGTCGGTCACGATCACGTCGTAGCGGGCCGGGTTCTCCACCAGGTAGATGCAGGTGGCGTCGACATGGTTGTAGTCCCGGGTCACGTCGGGGAAGTCCGGGGCCACCTCGTCGACCGTGCGCTGCCACAGATCACCGGCGAAGGTCAGCACGTTGGTCTTGTGGACGAGCGTGAGGTGCCGGCGCTCGCGGGTGGCCGCCAGCGCGAAGGCGAACCGGGCGCAGCGCTCCACGCCGAAACGGGTGTTGACCGATCCCTGGGTCGCCACTTCGTGGGGGGTCCCCTTGCGGAGGAAGCCGCCCTCGCCGGCGTAGGTGCCCTCGGTGTTCTCCCGGATCACCACGAAGTCGCAGTCCGGGGCGGGGGCGCCGGGCACCCCGGTGAAGGGTCGCAGGTTGATGTAGAGGTCGAGGGCGAACCGGAGGCGCAGGAGCATGCCCCGCTCGAGGGTGCCCGGAGGGACCTCGGTGGAGCCCACCGGGGCGCCGATGGCGCCGAGCAGGATGGCCTCCTGGCCGCCCAGCTCCTCCAGCACGCTGTCGGGGAGCACCTCACCGGTGCGGATGTAGTGGTCCGCCCCGAGCTCGTAGTCGGTGGTGTCGAGGGACACACCGGCGGCGCGCACGACCTTCAGGGCCTCGGCCGTCACCTCGGGCCCGATCCCGTCGCCACCGATCACGCCAACCTTGTAGCTGCTCACTCGTCTGCTGTCCTTGTCTCTCGTCCGTCTTCGTTGCCGCCGTGCCCGGCGTGACCCGGGTGGACCGGGGAGCCGGGAAATTGAAAAACCGCCCACCAGGTGGACGGTCAGGGGGCACACACCGGAAGGGGTATGTGCCTAATCGATAATCACTACGGCGACGCGCCGGTGCGACTCAACGTGCTGCATCCCACAAGTGTCCCCCGTCGGACCCGGCAACGTCAACCCCGGTGTCGTCCACGCCGTCGCCGGACCCGGGCGTCCCCGACGGCCCCTGGCCGGAGGTGTGCAGGTCGGCCCAGGCCAGCGCTCCCTCGCGCAGGCAGCGCGAGGCCGGTCCCCGGCACTCGACGACGGTCGACGGGAGGCCGTCACAGGTGCCTCCGTCCAGCACCAGCTCGGGTTGGTCGGCCGCCGCGAAGTCCCGCACCACCTCGTCGGCGGTGGTGGCCGGCGTGGCCCCGTGGAGGTTGGCGCTGGTGACGGCCAGGGGTCCGAGCAGGTCGCAGAGGGCGATGACCACGGGGTGGGCGGGCCAGCGGACACCCACCGTCTGACGGGCCGCCGGGGGTCCCCCGAGGTCCACCGTGAAGCCGCGGCGTCTCGGTACCACCAGGGTCAGGGGCCCGGGCCAGTAGTGGTCGGCCAGGTGCCGGGCGGCGGGGCCGAGATGGCCGGCGACCAGGGCCACCTGCTCGGGTCCGGAGGCGAGTACCGGCAGGGGCACCTCGGCCGGACGACCCTTCAGGGCGAACAGGCGGGCCACCGCCTCGGGCTGGGACGGATCGACGGCCAGGCCGTAGACGGTGTCGGTGGGCACCGCCACCACCCACCCGTCGGCCAAGGCCTCGGCCGCCTCCCGGGCGGCACCGGGGGCGGAGGCCAGGAGTACCCGGGTCACCGCTCGGCCACCAGCATGCGCATCCGACCGGCCAGATCGCGGGCGGTCCCCACCGTGGCGAAGCCGGCCCGCCGGGCGGCGTCGGCGGCGGCGTCGGCCTGCGGCGGAGCCAGCTCGACCACCAGGCCGCCGTCCCGTCGGAGCCATGTTCCGGCCCCGGACACCACCGCTTCGATGTCGGCCATACCGGCCACGCCCCCGCGACCCCGGTCCGCCACCAGCGCCCCGCGGGGCTCCCACTCGCGGACGGTGGGCTCCAGGTCGGCGAACTCGTCCCGCGCCACATAGGGAGGGTTGGACACCACGAGATCGACCCTCCCCGCCAACCGGTCGGGCAGGGCGCCGAACCAGGAGCCCTCCACCAGCGACACCCGTCCGGCCGCCGCCGGGTCGCGCTCGGCCAGGCGGTCGAGGTTGGACCGGGCGACGTCGAGAGCGTCCGGCGAGAGGTCCACGGCCCACACCGCCAGGGGGAGGCCGACGTCGGCACCCTCGACGGCCAGGGACAGTGCGATGGCTCCGGATCCGGTGCCCAGGTCGACGCAGACGAGCGGTCCGGCATCCTCCCCGTCGGCACCGCGGCGGGACGCGGCCACCCGCGCGAGGACCTCGAGGGCGACCTCGACCACCTGCTCGGTCTCGGGTCGGGGGATCAGCACCCGGCGATCGACGTAGAGGTCCACCGACCGGAACGGCCAGGTGCCCAGCACGTACTGCAGCGGCTCCCCCGCCGCCCGGCGCGTCGCCAGGTCCACCGAGGTGGGGCCGACACCGGGGGATCCGACCCCGAGCACCGCCTCCACGTGCTCGACGATCCAGCCGGCCTCACGCGGGGATCCCACCCGGTCGGCCACCTCGGCCACCAGGTCGGCCCGGCTCCCGCCGGGTGCGGCGGTGCGGTCGGGACCGGTCGTCACCACGGCCTCAGCCCTCGTCCAACTGCCGGTAGCGCTTGTCGGCCATGAGGGCGTCGGTCAGCTCGTCGAGGTCGCCCATCAGGATGCGGTCCAACTTGTGCAGGGTCAGCTTGATCCGGTGGTCGGTGACCCGGTTCTCCTTGTAGTTGTAGGTCCGGATCTTCTCCGAGCGGCCCCCGCCCCCGACCTGGCTCCGCCGCTGCTGCGACAGTTCGGCGGCCTGGCGCTCCTGTTCGGCCTGGAGCAGCCGCGACCGCAGCACGATCATGGCCTTGGCCCGGTTCTGGATCTGGCTCTTCTCGTCCTGCATGGCCACCACGATGCCGGTGGGCAGGTGGGTGATCCGGACCGCCGAATCGGTGGTGTTGACCGACTGTCCCCCCGGACCCGTCGACCGGTAGACGTCGATCTTCAGGTCGTTGGGGTCGATGTCGACATCCACCTCTTCGGCTTCGGGCAGCACGGCCACGGCCGCCGAGGAGGTGTGGATCCTTCCCTGGGACTCGGTGACGGGCACCCGCTGGACCCGGTGCGGGCCACCCTCGTGCTCGAGGCGTCGCCAGGCGTCGTCACCCTTCACCAGGAAGGTGATCTCGTTGAGCCCGTCGCGCTCGGACGGGCTGGACGACAGGACCTCGACCTTCCAACCCTTGGCCGCCGCATACCGGGTGTACATGTCGTACAGGTCCTTGGCGAAGAGGTTGGCCTCCTCACCCCCTTCGGCTCCGCGGATCTCCATGATCACGTTCCGGCCGGCGTTCGGGTCGCGCGGGACCAGCAGCAGGCGGAGCTCCTCCTCCAGTCGAGCCACGTCGGCTTCGGCCTGGGCGACCTCCGCCTGGGCCAGCTCCCGCTCGCCACCGGACGAGTCGGTCACCATCTCCCGGGCCGTGTCCAGGTCGGACCGGGCACCCTCCAGCCGGCGGAAGCAGCCGACGACCTCCTCCAGTTCCCGGTGGCGGCGCGACACCTCCCGCAGACGCTTCGGGTCGGCCGAGAGGCCGGGGTCGTTGAGCTCGGCCAGGACCGACTCGTACTCCTGCTCCAGGTCGACCAGGCGGGACGTCAGGCGGTCGTTGAGCACGGGGAGAAGGGTAGTGGCACCCACCCGTCACCCCGGTGAGGGGCGGCGGGTGCGGTGCGGACGACGGGCCGGCCCGGGGCCGGCACGGTGGCTCAGCCCTCGGTGGGAGCGGCCGGCTTCTTTTTGCGGCCGCTGGCGGCGTAGCGACGCTGGAAGCGCTCCACGCGACCACCCGAGTCGACCAGCTTCTGCTTGCCGGTGAAGAAGGGGTGGCACTCGTTGCACAGCTCGAGGTGGATCTCGGACTTGGTCGAGCGGGTGGTGAACGTGTTCCCGCACGAGCAGCGCACGTGGGCCTCGGCGTAGTCGGGATGGATGTCGGTCTTCATGGCGATCTCCTGTGGTGGCGTGCCGGGTGGGGACGCCGATTGCAGAGGACAGAGTCTACCGGAACCGGCCCTCCCCTCGTCCGGCGGCCCGGTGGGACGCCTCGGCGGTGGCCGGTCCGGACGAGGTCAGGTGGCCGGGCCCTTGGCGATCTCGGCCAGGAACTCGTCGTTGCTCTTGGTGGTCCGCACCTTGTCCATCAGGAGTTCGAGGCCGGCGGCCGCGCTCCCCTCGTTGGCCAGGGCGTTCAGCACCCGGCGCAGCTTCCACACCTGCTGGAGCTGGGACCGGTCGAAGAGCAGCTCCTCGTGCCGGGTCGAGCTGGCGTTGACGTCGATCGACGGGTACAGCCGCCGCTCGGCGAGGCGCCGGTCGAGGCGGAGCTCCATGTTGCCGGTGCCCTTGAACTCCTCGAAGATCACCTCGTCCATCTTCGACCCGGTCTCCACGAGGGCGGTGGCCAGGATGGTCAGCGACCCGCCCTCTTCGATGTTGCGGGCGGCACCGAAGAACTTCTTCGGCGGGTAGAGCGCCCCCGAGTCGACGCCACCGGACATGATCCGGCCGGTGGCCGGGGCGGCCAGGTTGTAGGCCCTGGCCAGGCGGGTGATGCCGTCGAGGATGATCACGACGTCACGGCCCGCCTCGACGAGGCGCTTGGCCCGTTCGATGGTGAGCTCGGCGACGGCGGTGTGCTCGTCCGCCGGGCGGTCGAAGGTCGACGCCACGACCTCGCCCTTGACCGACCGCCGCATGTCGGTGACCTCCTCGGGCCGCTCGTCCACGAGCAGGACCATGAGGTGGACGTCGGGGTTGTTGGCCTCGATGGAATGGGCGATGTGCTTCATCACCGTCGTCTTGCCCGCCTTCGGGGGCGACACGATGAGACCTCGCTGGCCCTTCCCGATCGGCGACAGGAGGTCGACGATCCGGGCCGTCATGTTCTCCTTCTCGCCCGGCATCTCGAGGTGCAGCCGCTCGTCGGGGAACAGCGGCGTCAGGTCCTCGAACCGGGGTCGCAGGCGGGCGACCTCGGGGTCCAGGCCCGACACGGTGTCGATCTGGAGGAGCGCCGGAAACTTCTCGGTGGTACCGGCCGGACGGCAGAAGCCCTCCACGCTGTCCCCCTTGCGGAGGGCGAAGCGACGGGCCTGGCTGATCGAGACGTAGACGTCCTTGGTCGAGGGGAGGTAGCCCTCGCAACGCAGGAATCCGTAGCCTTCGTCACGCAGGTCGAGCAGCCCGCGGACCGGGATGAGCTCCCCCTGGTACTGCTGGTCCTGGTTGCCGCCACCCTGCAGGTCACCCTCGGGTCCACCCTGACGGTCACGCCCCCGGCGCCGGCGGTTGGACCGGCGGTTGCCCAGGTCGTCGTTACCGCCGCCCTGGTTGTTCCGGTTCCCCTGGTTGTTGCCCTGGTTGTTCCGGTTCCCCTGATTGTTGCCCTGGTTGTTCCGGTTCCCCTGGTTGTTGCCCTGGTTCTGGTTGCGGTTGCGGCCCTGGTTCTGGTTGTTCTGGCCGCCGCCCTGGTTATTCTGGTTGTTCTGACCGCCCTGGCTGTTCGCCGGGCCGCCACCCTGGTTGTCCTTGCGCCCCTGGTTGCCCCCGCCCTGCTGGCCCCGGGACACCCCCTCGGGAGCGGACGACTCCTCGGCCGTGGCCGATCCGGACGCGGCACCGTTGCCGGGCAGGTCGTCGAAGTCGTAGTCGAGCTCGGTCGCCACGTCACCGCTGGCGGCGTCGTCGTCCGGTGCGAACGAGAGCTTGGCCGGGGGCCGGCGGGACGGTGCCGGCGTGGACTCCTCCGGAGCGTCGGCGTGGTCACCGTTGGTGGTCGTCGCCACCTCCGCGTCGGACCCGCCGGAGGGCTGGGCACCGCGCCCCCGGGGCGCCCGGGGGGTCCGGGCCGCGGGGGCCTCCGACGGGGCGTCGTCGACACCCACACCGGTGGCTTTCAGGATGCCGTCGATGATGTCGGCCTTCTTGGTGCGGGTGGTGGTCTTCACAGACAGGGCCTGTGCGATCGCATGGAGCTCATCGCGCTCCTTGCTCTCCAACACCGAGCGCTCGAGCTGCTGTTCGGCAGTCATCGGCTTCCTCGTTTCAGCATGTCCTCGTTGGCAGGTGGGAGGGATCCCACAGGCCAGGGAAATAAGGGGGTGGGGAGGTGGGTCACCCGGGACGGATCCCGGGGGCAACTCCCCCCGACGCCGGGCACGGGCTGGTCGAGTGACTCGAACCAGGAGGTCCCGCCCGCAGGCCCGGACGGGCCGATTGCGGAAGCGAAGGTGCCACCACCATACAGGTTCCCCGCCGACAGCGGCAACATCCCCCGGCCGGCCGGGGACCCGACGGCTCAGAGCGAGAGCTCGTCGAGTACGGCGGCCAGGTCGGCGTCGACGACCGTCGGCACGCTGATCTGGCTGATGGCGATGTCGGGGTCCTTCAGCCCGTGGCCGGTCAGGACGCACACCACGGTCGACGCCGCACCCACGCCGTCGGGAAGACCGTGGGTGAGGATCCCGGCGACCGATGCCGCGGAGGCCGGTTCGCAGAACACCGATTCCTCGGTCGCCAGGAACCGGTAGGCCTCGAGGATCTGGTCGTCGGTCACCGCGGCGATGCCGCCGCCCGACTCCGACGCCGCGGAGGTCGCCCCGTACCAGCTGGCCGGATTGCCGATCCGGATGGCCGTGGCCACGGTGTCGGGGTGCTCGATCGGGTGCCCCTCCACGATGGGAGCCGCCCCGGCGGCCTGGAAGCCCAGCATCCGGGGCAGCCGGGTCGAACGGCCGGCCGCCTTGAACTCCAGGTACCCCTTCCAGTACGCGGTGATGTTGCCGGCGTTGCCGACCGGGATGCAGTGCACCTCGGGGGCGTCGCCCAGCTGGTCGACGATCTCGAACGCCCCCGACTTCTGGCCCTCGATGCGGTAGGGATTGACCGAGTTGACGACGGTCACCGGGGCCTTGTCCCCGAGCTCGCGGACGATCTCGAGGGCCTGGTCGAAGTTGCCCCGCAACTGGAGCACCTTCGCTCCGTGGATGAGCGCCTGGGCCAACTTGCCCAGGGCGATGTGGCCTTCGGGGATGAGCACCGCGCAGGTCAGCCCGGCCCGGGCGCTGAACGCGGCGGCCGACGCCGACGTGTTGCCGGTCGAGGCGCACACCACGGCCCGCGCCCCTTCCTCGACGGCCTTGGAGATGGCCATGGTCATGCCCCGGTCCTTGAACGAACCGGTCGGATTGGCGCCCTCGATCTTGAGCATCACCCGGGCCCCCACCCGTTCGGACAGGCGGGGCGCCTCGAGCAGCGGGGTCCCGCCCTCGAGGAGGGACACCACTGGCGTGGCGTCCGACACGGGAAGGAACTCGCGGTACTCCTCGATCACCCCGCGCCAGCCGAGTGCCCGCTGGGCGGCGCTCACGACGCCCCCACGATCCGCATGACGCCTCCGATCCGCTCCACCACGTCGAGTCCTCCCAGGTCCGTCAATGTGGCCCGGAGGTCGCCCTCGCGGGCCAGGTGGGTGACGAACACGAGGCGTGCCGCGGTGCCGCCGTCCGACTGGCCGCCCTCCTGCTCCACCGAGCGGATCGACACCCCGTGGGCACCGAAGGCGGTGGTGACCGCCCCGAGGACACCGGGTCGGTCGGCGACGTCGAGGCTCACGTAGAAGCCGGCCCGGAGATCGGCCTCCGGCACGAGGTGCGCGGGCTGGCGGTCGGGGGCCGGGGCCGTGGTCCCGGCCAGGAGGTTGCGCGACGCGTCGATCAGGTCACCCACCACCGCACTGGCCGTGGGAAGGCCCCCGGCGCCCTGCCCGTAGAGCATGAGTTCGCCGGCCGCCTCGCCCTCGATGAAGACGGCGTTGAAGGCGTCCCGCACGCCGGCCAGCGGGTGCGAGCCGGGCACCAGGGCCGGGTGGACACGGACCGACAGGCCATCGACGCCGTCGCGCTCGACGATGGCGAGCAGCTTGATGACGTAACCGGCCCGGTCGGCGAAGTCGACGTCGTCGGCCCCGATCCCGGTGATGCCCTCGCGGCAGGACGGCGTCGTCGGACACGTCGTACCCGAAGGCCACCCCGGCGAGGATGGCCGCCTTGGCCGCCGCGTCGTACCCCTCGACATCGGCCGTCGGGTCCCGTTCGGCGAGGCCCAGCTCCTGGGCCTCGGCCAGCACCGACGCGTAGTCGGCGCCCTGCTCCCCCATCCTGGTGAGGATGAAGTTGGTCGTCCCGTTCACGATCCCCATGACCCGGTGGATGCGCTCACCGGTGAGCGACTCCCGCAGGGCCCGGACGAGCGGGATGGCCCCGGCCACGGCGGCTTCGTAGAGCAGGTCGACGCCGCGCTCACGGGCGAGGGTCCGCAGCGCCACGCCCTCGGGCGACGCCAGCAGCGCCTTGTTGGCGGTGACCACCGGTTTCCCGGCGTCGAGGGCGGAGCGCACCAGGGCGCCGGCGGGTTGGAGACCGCCGATGAGCTCGACCACCACGTCGACCGACGGGTCGGCCACCAGACCGGCGGCGTCGGCGGTCAGCAGGCCACGGGGGACGTGATCGCCCCGCGGGGCGTCGATGTCACCGACGGCGATACCCGCGACGACCAGTCGGGCACCGGACTGCACGGCCAGGGCGTCGGCCCGGTCCTGGAGGATCCCCACCAGGGCACTGCCGACATTGCCGCAGCCGAGGACGGCGACACGCAGGGTCCGCTCTGCCTGGGGCGCCGAGGTCACCCGGTCACGCTACCCCTTCGCGACGGTGCCTCTCGAACGTCGGGGACGTTCGACCGGCCCGTCGCCGCGGCTCACGCGTCGAGGCGGACGAGGTCGTCCAGCGTCTCCCGGCGGACCACGGTCCGGGCCGTCCCACCGGCCACGAACAGCACCGCGGGCCGCGGGACCTTGTTGTAGTTCGAGGCCATCGAGTGGCCGTAGGCACCGGTCACCGGGGTACAGAGGACGTCGTCGACCGCCAGGTCGTCGGGCACGAATCCCTCGGACACGACGACGTCACCCGTCTCGCAGTGCTTGCCCACCAGGCGGATGGGGAGGGGCCGGGGGGCGTCCGTCTCCCGGGGGAGGAACGCCTCGTACCCGCTGCCGTAGAGCACCGGTCGGGGATTGTCGCTCATGCCGCCGTCGACCGACACGTACGTCCGGTGTCCGGGGACGTCCTTGATGGTCCCGACCCGGTACAGGGTGACCCCGGCGGCGGCCACGATCGAACGGCCGGGCTCGGCGGTCACCCGGACGGCGTCGGGGATGCCGGCCTGATGACAGGCCCGCCGGACCGCATTCGCCCACTGGGTCATCGGCGGGGCCTCCTCACCGTTCACGTAGGCGACACCGAGACCACCGCCGACAACGAGTTCGGGCAGGCCGAGCGGGGCGAAGAACTCGGCCAGGATCCCCACGGCCTGGGTGAAGGGTTCGAGGGCGAAGACCTGGCTGCCCAGATGGGCGTGGATGCCGACGAACTCGACGGTCCCGCAGGCGTCCAGCGCCGCCAGTCGCTCGACGGCCCGGGCGGCCCCGCCCGAGGCCAGTCCGAACCCGAACTTGGAGTCCTCCTGTCCGGTGCGCACGAATTCGTGGGTGTGGACCTCGACCCCGGGGGTGATCCGGGCCAGCACCTTCGGCCGCCACCGGACCATCGGTTCGGCCTCGTTCGGACCCCCCGTCAGCTGCGGAGGGTCGGCCACCAGGGCCTCGAGGCGGTCGATCTCGTCGAACGAGTCCACGATGATCCGTCCCACCCCGACGGACAGGGCGGCGGCCAGTTCCTCGGAGGACTTGTTGTTCCCGTGGAGCACGAGGCGGTCGGCCGGGACGCCGGCGGTCAGGGCGACGTGCAGCTCACCGCCGGTCGAGACGTCGAGACACATCCCCTCTTCATGGGCCAGGCGGGCCATGGCCACACACAGGAAGGCCTTGGTGGCGTAGGCCACCCCGTCGCCCCACGCCTCGACCGCCTCCCGGCAGGCGGCGCGCAGGTGGTCCTCGTCGTAGACGAACAGCGGCGTGCCGTGGGCAGCGACGAGGTCGAGTACGTCGCAGCCGCCGATCGACAGTCGGCCGTCGGCTCCGACGGACGACGTCGCGGGCAACAGCGACCGGTCGACCGGCCCGGTCGGGACCGGCACGCTACATGGCCTCGGGCGCGTGCACCCCGAGGAGGCCGAGGCCGATGGACAGTCCGATCCGCGATGCCTCGACCAACCACAGTCGGGCCTGGGCCAGGTCCGGGTCGACGTCGTCGGCCAGGATCGGGCAGTCGTGGTAGAAGCCGTGGAAGCACGATGCCAGGTGCCGGACCCACGTGGTCACCTTGGTCGGGGCGCGGTCGACGGCGGCGTCGGCCACCACCTCGGGCAGCTCCTCCAGGCAGCGGAGCACCTCGAGTTCGCGCGGGTGGGTGAGCAACGACAGGTCCACCTCGGCCAACGGGGTGCGGACCACGTGCCGCTCGGCGGCCTTGCGACCCACCCCGCCGATCCGGGCGCTGGCCATCTGGACGTAGAAGACGGGATTTTCGGCGGACTGCGCCCGAACGGCCGCCAGATCGAAGGTGGCCGCCTGGTCGAGCGAGCTCATGAGGCTGAGGATCCGGGTGGCGTCGGGGCCGATGTCGGCGATCACCGTGTCGAGGTCGATGGCCGTCCCCGCCCGCTTGCCCATCTTCACGGCCTCGTCGCCGTCGACCAACGACACCATCTGGCCGAGCCGGACCTCGAGGCGCGACGGGTCGACCCCCATGGCGGTGACCCCCGCCACGAGGCTGGCCACCTGACCGTGATGGTCGGCACCGAACACGTCGATGACCCGGTCGAAGCCGCGCACGAGAAACTTGTCGCGGTGATAGGCGAGGTCGCCGGCCAGGTAGGTGGCGTCGCCGTTGGCCTTGCGCAGGACGCGGTCGCGCGTGTCCCCCAGCTCGGAGGTCCGGAACCAGGTGGCGCCGTCCTGTTCGTAGACGAGACCCTTGTCGGCCAGCAGGGCGATCGTCTCGTCGACCGCGCCGCTCTCCTCGATCGACGCCTGCGAGTACCACTCGTCGAAGACGATGCCCACCGACTCGAGGGTGGCGCGGATGCGCTCGAGGATCCGGTCGGCCGCCCAACGGCCCGCCTCGGTCACATCGTCGGGACCGTCGTACTCGGCGGCCAGGTCGGTCACGTACTGACCCTGGTAGCCGCCCTCGGGGACCTCGTCGCCGGCCCGACGGGCGAGGAGGCTGGAACCCAGCGTGCGGATCTGGCCCCCCGTGTCGTTGACGTAGTACTCCCGGCTGACGTCGTAGCCGGCTCGCGCCAGCACCCGCGCCAGGGCGTCGCCGTAACTTCCCCACCAGCCGTTGCCGACGTGGATGGGTCCCGTGGGATTGGCCGAGATGAACTCCACCTGGACCCGTTCACCGTGCCCGATGTCGGGTCGGGCATAGGAGCTCTCGCCCTGGTCGAGCACGGCGGCCATCGCCTCGTGCAGCCAGGCGTCGTCGAGTCGGAAGTTGATGAAGCCCGGTCCGGCGATCTCGATGCCCACCACGTGATCGGGCAGTCGACGCTCCAGGACCTCGAGGACGGAGGTGGCCAGGGAACGGGGGTTGGTCCCGACCTTCTTGGCCGTGACCAGGGCGATGTTGGTCGACCAGTCACCGTGCTCCCGACGGGCCGGCCGTTCGAGGTGTACCGAAGCCGGGTCGACGTCGAGGTCCAACCCACCCTCGGACGCCACGGTGGACACCGCGGCAGCCACGGCGTCGGCCAGGCGCTCGCGGACCGGACGGTAGGCCGCCGTGGCGTCGGCGGGCGTCGGTTCGGCGGTCGGTTCGGAGAGGGACATGGTGGACCGAGGATACGCGGTCGACGCCCAGGCCACGGAAGCGCCGGACTCCCCGCTCCGCCGATGGCAGTAGAGTTGCCTCTTCGAGGGAACGGGTACCCGGCCCAGTCGGCCGGTACCGGACCTCGTCTGCCCCTGTAGCTCAGCGGATAGAGCGTCGGCCTCCGGAGCCGAAAGCGCAGGTTCGATTCCTGCCAGGGGCACGTTTTCTGCGTCGGCGGCTTGGCGTTGGGTCCATAGGGTCAGCCCAAGCTCATCGTGTCGACGTCCGTCGTCCCACTACCCGGGTAGAACTGGAATCGGATCGTGGACACCGGTTGGGGCGCGTCATAGACGACCTGATAGTCCCTGTAAGTGCCGGCTGCTGCCGAATACGAGATGCAGCTGTGCGTGTTGGGACCCAGTCCCCAGAGGCAGAGTTCCCCGGTGGCCGTCCCCGCCTGGGAGGAGATCCACGCCGTCCCGACATACGACTGCCAAGAACCGGCTGTGACGGGAACGTCTTGGTAGAGGCTGGCTCCCGCGCCGGAATTCCCATTGAAGGCGAGGTAGTAGCCGCCATCGTGGGCGATGGCGGGGGCTCCGTTGCCAACCTGATATCGGGCGAAGCCGGTACCCGGGCCGATCTGCCAACCGGACGATGAGTTTTCCGCGGAGCCGTCATGGAGGAGGTTGGCCACCAAGCTCATCGTGTCGACGTCCGTCGTCCCACTACCCGGGTAGAACTGGAATCGGATCGTGGACACCGGTTGGGGCGCGTCATAGACGACCTGAAAACCCCAGTAAGTGCCGGCTGCTGCCGAATACGAGATGCAGCTGTGCGTGTTGGGACCCAGTCCCCAGAGGCAGAGTTCCCCGGTGGCCGTCCCCGCCTGGGAGGAGATCCACGCCGTCCCGACATACGACTGCCAAGAACCGGCTGTGACGGGAACGTCTTGGTAGAGGCTGGCTCCCGCGCCGGAATTCCCATTGAAGGCGAGGTAGTAGCCGCCATCGTGGGCGATGGCGGGGGCTCCGTTGCCAACCTGATATCGGGCGAAGCCGGTACCCGGGCCGATCTGCCAACCGGACGATGAGTTTTCCGCGGAGCCGTCATGGAGGAGGTTGGCCACCAAGCTCATCGTGTCGACGTCCGTCGTCCCACTACCCGGGTAGAACTGGAATCGGATCGTGGACACCGGTTGGGGCGCGTCATAGACGACCTGATACTTTCGGTAGGTGCCGGCTGCTGCCGAATACGAGATGCAGCTGTGCGTGTTGGGACCCAGTCCCCAGAGGCAGAGTTCCCCGGTGGCCGTCCCCGCCTGGGAGGAGATCCACGCCGTCCCGACATACGACTGCCAAGAACCGGCTGTGACGGGAACGTCTTGGTAGAGGCTGGCTCCCGCGCCGGAATTCCCATTGAAGGCGAGGTAGTAGCCGCCATCGTGGGCGATGGCGGGGGCTCCGTTGCCAACCTGATATCGGGCGAAGCCGGTACCCGGGCCGATCTGCCAACCGGACGATGAGTTTTCCGCGGAGCCGTCATGGAGGAGGTTGGCGCTTTGCGCGCCACCGCCGCCACCCGGTGAGTTGCTCCCATCTGGCAGCCACCAACCCACGTACGTGTTGTAGGGATGAGCAGATGCGACTTGAGCCATCGTCTCGAAGTGCACAGCATTCTCGTTGACAACATCGTTCGTGGAAATCATCTCGCCACCACTGCCCATGATCGTGATGTGACTGTAATCAGAAGGGTCGCTCGCGCCGGGTCCCGATGCGTTGTAGAACACCAATGCCCCGTAAGGGGGGGTCGTATTACTCCCCCCACTGGTCCCGGACTTGAAGCCATCGCTCCAGACTTCCTGCGGGTAAGTGTTGCTATTGAACGTTCCGTAGTTGGTCAACGGCTCTATGTTCAGACCGGCTCCATCCTGGTAGGCGCGCTGGACGAGCGTCAGGCAAAGACCCCCATAGCTGGTGTTTCCGATCTGGCCGATTGCCCAGTTGACGGCGTTGGTTTCGACGGAGGTCTGTGCCGATGCCGGCTCCGCCGTCGAAACGGCTAGACCTAGGGCCACGATCGCCGTGACTGCCAGCACTGAGACCTTCCACCGCATTCCACGCCTCCTAATCAACAACGCACCCCGCGAGCGCCGGACGCGTGACGGTATCAGCGGTCTCAACAGATGCGCTGAGACGCTCCAGTTTGGGCGGCAGTGAGTGACAGGGCGACCACGAGGTGTGACATAGATGGAAGCGGACGGACGTCTGTCACTGGTCCGTTGTGATGTCTCAAGACATCGGAAACTTCTGAACCTGCGGCCGGAGGCGGATCACGTTCGGTTCCAGCCGTCCTACAGGCCCGTCCTGATTGTTCGTGGGCGGGTTCCGCACGAGGTCGGCGCACAGCACTTGGCCGGTTCCGCGCCGGCCGACCGCCCACACTGCCGTCCGAGCCCCCCATCGGTGCAGCCACCGGCCATCGGTGCGAACCGTGGTGCCGGCAAGATCCGTCCCCTACGGGTTGGGCGGCCCGAGATTGTTGGCGCAAGTGTTTCCGTCGTTGTCGCTGAGGGTGCCGTCGGGGCAAACGTCCGCGGTCCAGCGTGCATCGAGATCCGCGCCGGTCAGGATGGCGTCGGAAAAATCGTCCTCCAGGAGGGTCGCTCCGGCGAAGGTCGCGTCGGCGAGATCGGCACCACTGAAATCGGTGCTCCCGACGTAGATCCCGGCGAACTGGGCGCCCACCAACTGCGCCCCGGAGAAGTTCGCGGCCTGCACCACCGGTTTGCCGGTCCCCTGGTCGAAGATCGCACCGTCGAGATCGGTGCCCACGAACGTGGCGCTGCCGTACCGGGCACCGGTCAGATCGGCCCCCGCCAGGTCGTCACCGTCGAGATCGGCACTCCGGAACCGGCAGTACCGCAGGTCGGCACCAGGGCCGAAGTTCGAACAGTCCGGGGACTGTCCGGCGACGAAGTGGGCCGGCCGTGACGCGTTCCCGGTTCCGATGGCATTGATCGCCCGTACCCGGGCCAGGTACTCGTGCCCGTCGGTCAGACCACCTACCGAGCAACTCGTCGCACCCGTGGTCGAACAGCTCCCCCCGTGACGGTGACGGTGTACCCGGTGACGGGCGAACCCCCGTCCGACTTCGGCGGGGCCCACGAGACGGTGCCCCCGCCCTCGATCGGTACGGCGACCGCCGCCCGGGGTGTTCCCGGCGGTCGGAGTCTGATGCTCTTCGCAACCGCCGGCGACGCCACCAGGAGCGTCACGGAGGAAACGGCCAGGACCGCGACACCGAGTCGGAGTACACCGGAAGCTTCCGAACACCGGGCGCGTCCTCGCCCGACCGAAACACCTGCTGATGCGCTCACGTCAGCACCCCCGTTCGCCCTGCAGTGCCCTCGACCATGTTCAGCCCGGACCCGCGGGGTGTCAATCCGTCATGCGGACCAACGCGAATCCTCCAGGTCGCGACCACGACCGGCCGGTTCTCCTGGGCCCCTGGAGCGCCGACGAACCCGGGGCGGGCGACCACCGCTCACCGGAGTCGAGGGCCCACCGGGGCGGGCCGCCCCCGGTCGTTCGTCGACCGGTGAATCCCCGTTGCACATTTCCGATTGACTCCGGCCCCCCTCCGATTAACCATCACGTACTGCGGGGTGGCGGCAGCGGCAGCGGAGAAGGGACGGCACCCATGGGACGACTTCCGACCACCACAGCTCTGCGGTCCAGAACCGCCCGGACGGCCCGGCTCGCCACCGCCGTCATGATGGGTCTGGCCGGTATCGCAGCATCGGCGCTGATCCCCACGGGGTCGGCCGATGCCGGCGGCGACCTCGCGATCACGACCACATCGATCCCGGGTGCCGTCATCGGCACCCCCTACGCCGCGCAGTTGGCCGCCACCGGTGGTAACGCCCCCTACACCTGGAAGCTGGCCGCCGGATCGGCGAAGCTGCCCAAGGGTCTGCATCTGGCCAAGACCGGATGGATCTCGGGAACTCCGTCCACCAAGAGCGTGACATCCACCGTCACGGTCGAGGTGCTCGACACCAAGGTGGGCAAGCCGAAGACCCAGAACACGGCGACCGGTACGTTCGCCGTCGTCATCGACCCGCTGCTCCGGACCGGCACCGCCTCGGGCCCCGCCGTGGCCGTCGGCGACACGCTGACGCAGAACGTCAGCTTCGACGACGACGGTGGCGGTGACGGCCTCGGTGGATGCTCGGGCACCGCCCAGGAGACCGTGGTGTCGAATCCGACGGCGCCCGGCACGGCCTCGCTGGACCTCACCGGACTGAACTTCGACGACTGCGGTGGCTACGTCGAATCCGCGTGGCTGAGCTCCGGTTCCTCGACCATCACCATCGCCGATTCGCCAGGCGATCCGGTCACGACCGGGCCGCTCGATTTCGGTCTCGAGACGGGCGTCGGCGACTTCGGCATCGACAGCTCGGGCATGTCGGGGTCCTGGTCGAATGGGACGAACTCGCTCGGATTCGCGGATCAATCGTTTACGTTCGCCGGTCTCAACGAGACGGACGAGGTGGAGGCCACCTTCGGTCCTGTCGTGGATTCGAGTGTGAGCGGGTCACCGCTGGTCTTCGTCTCGTAGGGGCGGGCGACTCCGGCCGTTCGGCTCAGCCGTCCACCGACAGCTGGGCGGCGGCGGCCGCGGGTGCGGGTGACGACTCGGTCTGCGGCGTCGCCAGCGACGTGCCGTCGGTCGGTGACAGGTCCGTGCAGGTCCTGGCCGCGTTCCAGGTCGCCAGGGCCTGCGTGGCGTCGGCTCCGCTCAGGGGGACCGGCAGCTCGTTCTCGATGAGGGCCGGCCGCCACGTGACGCTGTCGATCTGGCGCCCGGTGGCGGTGACCACCAGTGAGCCGCTCTGGTCGGTCGGGGACGGCGTGTTGTAGAAGGCGAAGTTGCCGAGCCCGTAGTCCACGTAGGCGGATCCCAGGTAGCCACCACCCAGCAGGACGTGCGCATGGCTGCCGATCACGATGTCGGCTCCCGCCTGCACCAGCACGTTGGCCAGCGGCTCCTGGATCGGGTCCGGACAGGCGTCGAGCTCGACGCCCCAGTGGAGGAAGACGATGACGGTGTCGGACACCTTCCGGGCCGCCTCCACCGCGTTGACCAGATCGGTCACGTCGTACGCCGAGGCCAGACCGGGCTGGGTGGCGGTCGCGGTCCAGGCGGTCTGCAGGTCGCTGTCGATGACCTGGGTAGCCGCGATGATGGCGATCTTCTGCCCGTCGATCACCGTCGTGTAGGGCGTGAAGGCCTGGGCGGCGTTCTGGCCGATGCCGATCACCGGGTAGCCGGACTGCGCCCGGGCCGTCAACGCCATCTGGAGTCCCGGCTGGCCGCAGTCCTCGCCGTGGTTGTTGGCCTCGGTGACGAGGGTGGTCCCCGCTGCCTTGAAGGCCGTCAGGGCCGTCGCCGGCGCGTAGAAGTCGTAGGTCTTGGGCTGGGGATCGGGGCACGTCCCGTCCGTCATGGCGGACTCGAAATTGACCATGCTGAGGTCGGCCCCGGACAAGAGGGCCGGCACGCCGGTCCCGAGGGCGGTCGTCGGGTCGTCGGCCAGTCGGGCGCCGAGCGTGCTGCCCGAGGGGAAGTTGACGTCGCCGCCGAAGGCGAAGGTGACGGCCCGTCCGTTCCCGCGCCAGTCCGACTCGAGGCGCGGGTTGGTGACGGGATGTGACGGGGGCTTGGGTCTGGCGTCGTGACGGGTGGCGGCGTGGCCTCCCCCGCCACCCAGTCCCCACCAGAGTCCGACGATGAGGACGGCCACGAGGGCGCCCGCAACGGTGCGGTTCCGGCGGACGCGTCGCGACACCAGCCCCGGGTCGTCGCGCCCCGGGCCCTCGACGAGCAGTTGGGTATGCGGCGGACGGACGGAGGGGCCGGCGTCCGCAGACGGTGGAGGTAGGAGGTCGGTCGGCGTGGCCCGACTCTACGTGCCGGGCCCCGGCCGCCGCGGGCCGGGTCCCGGGGTTCCGTCCACTGGACTCAGTGGGGCCGGTCGGTGAGTTTCGTTCCGTCCCACCACTGGACCGGCCCCCCGGGGTTGTCCGGGTTGCCGTACCAGCCGGGCGGCAGGGGCATGGGCCCGGGTGGCGCACCGACGTCCTCGCCGGGGGCGATCGGGCCGACTCGGCCGGGACGGCGCCGGTCGCCCCGGCGGCGCTCCACTTCGGGGTAGCCGGGAGCGGACGCCCCGACCGGCTCCGGTTCGGACGACGGCGGACCCTGTGGTCCGGGGGTGACGCCGACCGTCGTCGGCGCGGTCACGGCGAGCGTCTCGGCCGGCACCGGACTCGGATGGTCGGGACCCGGGACCACGGCCACTGCCGTGACCGGAGCCGCTTCGGTGGCGACCTGGCGTCGGTGACGGACGGTCAGCAGGAACGATCCCGTCAGGAGCACGGCGCCGAGGACGATCAGTCCCACCCCGATGTGGGCGGCCAGGGAATACGCCGCACAGCTCCGGGCCGTGACGTCGCCGTGGGTCAGCACCACGATGTTGGTCGCGCAACTCACCGACGAGGGGCTGCACAGGGCGAAGAGCAGGGTGCCGACACCGAGGGCGACGCCGCCCCCGACGGCACACCGAATCCGCCCCCGGCCCCGTTCCATACCTGGCGAACCTAGTGGACCACCTGTTTCAGCGGTCAGCCAGGAGGCCGGGCGCTACGGAGAGTGGGCGGGATGCCCGCTACGGACCGCTCCCGCGCGAGCGGCGGCCACGCCCGGTGACGGGCGGCCACCGGGGCATCCGGTCGTCACCCCTCCAGACCGGTCTGGCGGACCGTCACATTCAACCGTCCCGACAGGTCGGCGACGGCCGGGTCGTGGGTGCCCGGCACCAGTCGCGGCACCCCGTGGTAGGCGCGTCGGGCGGGGCCGCCGAACACCACCACGTCCCCCGACTCGAGCGGGAGATCCACCCAGGGTCGGCCCCGGCCGATGGCGTTGCCGAACCGGAAGAGGCCCGTCGCCCCCACGCTGAACGAGACGACGGGGGCCTCGACGACCTCGTCACGGTCAGCGTGCATCCCCATCCTGGCCCCCGGTCCGTACCAGTTGACGAGGGCGACGTCGGGGGCGTATCCGTCCGGATCGGGGCAGATCGAGGAATCGAGGACCGCGGCGTCGGCCACCGCGCGGCGGGCGAGGTCGCCGAGCCAGGGTGGGAACGCGAGGGCCCGGCCGCCGTCCCCGTCGTCCCGGGTCCGGGAGTACCGGTAGGGATACCAGTGCCAGCCGAGACCGACCATCTGCACCGACATGGCCGCGCCGTTGCGCATCCTCGGCGACCTGGGCCCGCCCGATGCCTCGCCCCAGTTCCGGCACCGTTCCACCAGCTCCGCCCGCAGGTCGGTGTCGAGCCAGCCCGGCAGCAGGACGACACCCGGGACGGGCACGTCGGCGGATCGGGGCAGGAGCCGGTCCACCGGTCAGGTCCGGGCGGTGGGCTCCTGCTTGGCCAGCCACCGCAGGCGGGCGGCCCGGGCGTCCCAGGAGTAGACGACCACGGTCTTGGCCAGCCGGTCGTGCAGGGCGTGGCGGTCCTTGTTGAGCAGGATGCCGATGAAGCCCAGGCCGAACAGCAGGAAGCTGAGTGGCAGGGTGAGCGTACGGATCACCGCCTGGCGCGGCGTGATGGGGTCCCCCTCGGTCGCCACCACCCGGATCCCGAGCAGGGCCATGCCGATGGTCTTCCCCCCGAGGGACCACTGGTAGGCGAAGTAGATGAACTCCCAGACGATGAGGGCCCCGAGGGTCAGGAAGGCGAATCCCGTCCGGCTGTTGAGGTCGACCTTGGTGCCGGTCACCAGCCCGATGGCGAAGGTGACGCCGGCCACACCCAGGGTGAAGAGTCCCCACGAGGCCCCCACATCGGCGGCGAAGGCCACCAGCCGGGTCACCCCGCCCGCGTAGTTGCCCTGGCGGCCGGCCTGGGGAGGCGTGGCGCCGACCGAGGGTGGCGGCGGGGCGGTCATCGGGAGGCCTCCACCGGGAGCGACGGAACGGGCACCGGCGGGTCGACCAGCTTGGGAGGACCCACCGGCCAGTCGTCGGTCTTCCTCCGGAGCACCCGGTTGACCCACCGGGCCACGAAGTCGTCGAGGCCGACGGCCTGCGCCCGGACCACGTCGAGGGCCTCGGAGGCCACGCCGCTGGTCGAATGGGCGATGATGGTGCCGAGTTCGGTCTTCTCGACCAACGAGTCGATGTCGACGCGCTCGATGATGGCCTGCACGTCGACCCGCTCGATGATCTGCTCGACATCGACGCGGGCGACGATCTTGTTGACGTCGACGCGGTCGATGATCTTCTCGACGTCGACGCGGTCGATGAGGCTGTCGACGTCAACCTTCGACACGATCGCGTCGATGTCCACCTTGGCCAGGAGCGAGTCCATGTCGACCTGTCCGACGATGGCGTTGATGTCGATGGCGTCGAGGACGAGGTTCACGACCCGCTCGGCGATGCCCTCGACGAGCTGCTCCATCCGGTTCGAGCCGGGAAGGGGGCTCACGCCGCGTCCGGCCGCGGGGTCGGGTCCATCGCCCCAGCATCCCATCGACCCGCGCCCGAGGCGGGGACACCGGCGATCCCCGGATCGGTCCCGGCCGGAGCTCAGGGCCGGCCGGGACTCAGTGGGCGTGTGCCTTCAGCACCTCGAGGGCGCGATCCGCATGGACGTTCATCCGCACTTCGCTCTGGATGACGTCGAGGACGGTCAGATCCGATCCGATCACGAACGTCGCCCGCTTCACCGGCGACAACTTGGCGAAACCCCGCCGCACGCCGAACTGCGTGGCCACGGCTCCGTCAGGGTCGGACAGGAGGGGATAGTCGAAGTCGTGCTTGTCCGAGAACTGCTTCTGCTTCTCCACCTGGTCGGCGCTGATGCCGACCCGCTGGGCGCCGACCGCCTCGAACTCCGCCTTCATGTCCCGGAAGTGGCAGCTCTCCTTGGTGCACCCGTAGGTCATGGCGGCCGGGTAGAAGAAGAGGACGACCGGCCCGGACGCCGCCAGCTCGCTGAGCCGACGGGGTACGCCGTCCTCGTCGGGGAGCTCGAAGTCGGGTGCCTTGTCGCCTTTGTCCATGGGACGAGGCTAGCGGCGGCGGTCGCCGGCGTCTCCGGTGGCACGGGAACCGGTCGCTGCCCCGTAAGATCCCCGGAGTCATTTCGCCACCGGATTGACCGTTCCGGATTAGCGATATATCGTGACCGCACGCGAGTGGTCCGGACGACGGCGCCAAGAGTGCCCGTCGGGCCGCCGCCCGCGACCGCCAGCCCCATCTCCGGACACCAGACGGGACATCTCCATGACCACCGCCATCGAAGTCGACGACCTGAGGAAGACCTTCAAGGGCAAACGCGAGGTGCGCGCCCTCGACGGGGTCAGCTTCGCCGTCGAGGAGGGGACGGTCTTCGGGCTGCTCGGCCCCAACGGATCCGGCAAGACCACCGCCGTGCGCGTGCTCACCACCATCCTCCGCCCCGATCACGGCACCGCCCGGGTACTCGGCCACGACGTGGTGAAGAAGGCGGCCCTGGTGCGCTCGCTGATCGGTCTGGCCGGCCAGTACGCCGCCGTCGACGAGAACCTCACGGGCCGGGAGAACCTGCAGATGGTCGGCAACCTCAATCACCTCCCCCGCGATGTCGTGGCCAGGCGGGCCGTCGAGCTGCTGACCCAGTTCAACCTGACCGACGCCGGCGACCGGCCCCTGAAGACGTACTCGGGCGGCATGCGCCGGCGCCTCGACCTGGCCGCCGCCCTGGTGGCCCACCCGACGGTGCTCTTCCTCGACGAGCCGACCACCGGTCTCGACCCCCAGAGCCGCAACGACCTCTGGGAGGTCATCGAGCGGCTCGTCGGTGGCGGGACCACCGTGCTCCTCACCACCCAGTACCTCGAGGAGGCCGACCGCCTCGCCAGCACCCTGGCCGTCATCGACCACGGCCGGGTCATCGCCGAGGGCACTCCGGAGTCCATGAAGGCCGACCTCGGGGCCACCGTCCTCGAGGTGGGGCTGCCCACCATCGACGACGCCGCCCGCACCGGGACCATCCTCGACACCCTCGGCCCCCACGCCGCCCTCGTGAACGGCACGCTGGCGGAGGTCACCGTCGACAACGGACCCCAGGCCGCCATGGTCGCCCTGCGGGCGCTCGACGCCGAGGGGATCGCCCCCCAGACGTTCAACCTGCGCGAGCCGAGCCTCGACGACGTGTTCCTGTCGCTCACCGGCCACCGCAGCGAGGCGGAGGACGTGGACGACACGGACGACCACGACTCCAGACGCAAGCGGAGGAAGAGGCGGGCCGGGCAGCTCGAACAGGCGCTCCCCGTCGCGACGGGAGAGCTCGCATGACCACCACCACCCTGAACCCACCGGTCCCGGCCGCCACCCACCCGTCAGGCCCCCTCTCCAACCTGCGCTGGCTGCTGTCGGACACGGCCACCCTGACCCGGCGCAACCTGCTGGCCGTCACCCGCATCCCCGAGGCGCTGTTCTTCTCGACCGTCCAGCCGATCATGTTCGTGCTGCTGTTCCGCTACGTCTTCGGCGGAGCCATCCACACCGACGCCACCAGCTACGTCAACTACCTGATGCCGGGCATCTTCGTGCAGACCGTGGCCTTCGGCTCGGTGAGTACCAGCATCGGGCTGGCCGAGGACCTGCAGAAGGGTCTCATCGAACGGTTCCGGGCCCTGCCGATGTCCCGGGGGGCGGTCCTCCTCGGACGGACCACGGCGGACCTCATCCGCAACATCTTCGTCATCGTGGTGATGACGGTGGTCGGTCTGCTGGTCGGCTTCCGGCCCACCACCGGGGTGCTCTCCTACATCGGCGGGGTACTCCTGATCCTCTTCTTCGCCTACGCCCTGTCCTGGGGATTCGCCATCGTGGGCCTGTCCGCCCCCAACAGCGAGACCGCCCAGGTGATGTCGTTCCCGCTGATCTTCCCCCTCACGTTCATCTCCGCGGCGTTCGTGCCCCTGTCCTCCATGCCGAGCTGGCTCCGGGGGTTCGCCACCTACCAGCCCTTCAGCGTGACCGTGAGCGCGTGCCGGTCGCTGATGGTCGGGGCGGCGTCGACCGGGACGGGCAAGAGCACGGCGTTCTGGTTGTGGCAGTCCCTGGCCTGGACCGTCGTCCTGCTGGCCGTGTTCATCCCCCTGGCCATCCGCAAGTACCGCACCCGCACCTGAGCCTCCCCAGATCCGCCGGGGTCGCGGACGGGGCAGAATGGGGGGATGGCCAACTCCTCCACCTCCCCCGACTCCTTCGGAGCCCGCCGCGACCTCGTCGTCGGTGACCGCACCTACGAGATCTTCGCCATCGACGCCCTCGCCGACCGGTTCGACGTCGCCCGCCTGCCGTACTCGGTCAAGGTCATCCTCGAGAACCTGCTCCGCCACGAGGACGGCCTCGCCGTCACCGCCTCCGACGTCGAGGCGGTCGCCGGCTGGGGCGTCCACCCCGAGCGACACGGTGTGGGCGGGACCGACTCCACCGAGATCGCCCTGACCCCCGAGCGGGTGCTCATGCAGGACCTCACCGGGGTCCCGGGCGTCGTGGACCTGGCCGCCCTCCGCGACGCGCTGCGCGAGCTCGGCGGGGACCCGGCGAAGATCAACCCGCTGGTGCCCGTCGAGATGGTCGTCGACCACTCGGTGATCGCCGAGGCCTCGGGCCGGCCCAGCGCCTACGACGAGAACGTCGACATCGAGTACCACCGCAACATCGAGCGCTACCAGCTGCTGCGCTGGGCCCAGCAGGCCTTCGACGGCTTCCGCGTCGTCCCCCCGGGGATGGGCATCTGCCACCAGGTCAACCTCGAGTACCTGTCCCGGGTCGTCTTCGCCACCGAGGACGGCCGTGCCTACTGCGACACGCTGGTGGGCACCGACTCCCACACCACCATGGTCAACGGGCTCGGCGTGCTCGGTTGGGGCGTGGGTGGCATCGAGGCCGAGGCGGCCATGCTCGGCCAACCCCTGTCGCTGCTCCTGCCTCCCGTGGTGGGCTTCCGCCTCACCGGTGAGGCGCCGGCCGGCACCACGGCGACCGACCTGGTCCTGACCATCACGAACGTGCTGCGCCGGCACGGCGTGGTCGGCAAGTTCGTGGAGTTCTTCGGCCCCGGGGTGGCGTCGGTCCCGCTGGCCAACCGGGCCACCATCGGCAACATGTCCCCCGAGTACGGGGCCACGTGCGCCATGTTCCCCATCGACGACGTGACCCTCGACTACCTGCGCTTCTCCGGCCGGGACGACCACCACGTCGACCTGGTCGAGGCCTACGCCAAGACCCAGGGCATGTTCTTCATCCCGGACGGCCCCGATCCGGTCTTCTCCGAGGTGATCGAGCTCGACCTGTCCACCGTGGTGCCGAGCATCGCCGGTCCCTCCCGCCCCCAGGACCTGGTGGCCCTGGACGCCGCGGCGTCCGCCTTCCGGACCGCCCTGGGCCACGAGCCGACGTCGCACCCCGCCTCGGTGGACGGTGCGGACGGCGGGGAGATCCGAGACGGCCACGTGGTGGTCGCCGCCATCACCTCGTGCACCAACACGTCGAACCCCCAGGTCATGGTGGCCGCCGGCCTGGTAGCCCGTAACGCCGTCGCCCGCGGCCTGACCTCCCGGCCCTGGGTGAAGACGACCCTCGCCCCGGGCTCGCGGGTGGTCATGGACTACCTGGACCGGGCCGGACTCACCGAGCCCCTCGCCTCGATCGGCTTCGATCTCGTCGGCTACGGCTGCACGACGTGCATCGGCAACTCCGGTCCACTGCTGCCCGGGGTGTCCGAGGCCGTCCAGGCGGGCGACCTGTCCGTCACCTCCGTGCTCTCCGGCAACCGGAACTTCGAGGGCCGGATCCATCCCGACGTCCGCATGAACTACCTCGCGTCCCCGCCCCTCGTGGTGGCCTACGCCCTGGCGGGGACGATGGACATCGACCTCACCTCGGAGCCCCTCGGCACCGACCGCGACGGCGACCCGGTCCACCTGGCCGACCTCTGGCCCAGCCCCGAGGAGGTGACCGAGGCGATCCGCACGTCGCTGACCTCGGACATGTTCCGTCAGCAGTACAGCTCGGTGTTCGAGGGCGACGAGCGCTGGCGGGCCATCGAGACGGCCACCGGTGACACGTTCTCGTGGGACACCTCGTCGACCTACGTGCTGCGTCCCACCTTCCTCCAGGGGGTGTCCATGACGCCCGACCCGGTGGGGGACGTCGTCGGAGCCCGTGTGCTGGCCAAACTGGGCGACAGTGTGACGACCGATCACATCTCGCCGGCCGGCAACATCCGGGCGACCACCCCGGCGGGCCGGTACCTCCTCGACCACGGCGTCGAGCAGGTCGACTTCAACTCCTACGGGACCCGGAGGGGCAACCACGAGGTGATGGTGCGCGGCACCTTCGCCAACATCCGGCTACGCAACCAGCTGGCCCCGGGCACCGAGGGGGGCGTGACCCTGCACCTGCCCGACGGCACCGAGACCAGCATCTTCGAGGCGTCGGAGCAGTACCGGGCCGAGGGGGTCCCCCTCGTCGTGCTGGCCGGCAAGGAGTACGGATCGGGCTCGTCCCACGACTGGGCCGCCAAGGGCACCCTGCTGCTCGGCGTGCGGGCCGTGATCGCCGAGTCCTACGAGCGCATCCACCGGTCGAACCTGATCGGCATGGGCGTCCTGCCCCTGCAGTACGCCGAGGGCCAGCATGCCGAGTCGCTGGGCCTCACCGGCCACGAGGTCTTCTCCATCTCCGGGATCGACTCGCTCAACGACGGGGTCAGTCCGAAGACGGTGGCGGTCACCGCCACCGACGGTGATCGCAAGGTCGAGTTCGAGGCCCGTCTGCGCATCGACACCCCGATGGAGGCCCAGTACTACCGACACGGGGGGATCCTCCCCTACATGCTGCGCCAGATGGCGGGCTGACCCCCGGGGGCGGCCCGAGCTACCCGGTCGACCGGTCGACGGTGTCCCCCGTGATCGGTGCGCCCGGTGATCAGGCCAGCCGCTCGAGAGCGTCTTCGAGTTCCAGGACGGAGTCGACCGCGACCACCCGGTCGCGATGCTCGGGCACCGGTCGCCCGGCGGCGATCCACACCGCGGACATCCCGGCCCCCAGGCCGCCCAGCACGTCGCGCTCCCAGCTATCCCCCACCATGACCGACGCCGAGGGATCGGCGCCCAGGCCCTGTAGCAGGCCGAGGAAGACCGACGCTTGCGGCTTGCCGGTCCCGAGTTCTCCCGAGATGACCTCCCACCCGAAGGCGCCGGTCAGTTCCGACTGCTCGAGTTTCAGACGCTGGATGTCGGAGGGTCCGTTGGTGATCAGGCCCACCGGATGGCGGGATGCCACCCGGTCGAAGACGTCGTGCATCCCGGCGATCACCGGATGGCCACGGCGCTGGGCGTCCTCGAAGGTGCCGGCCGCCTCCTCGAGGGCGAGCGGGTCGTCGACGCCGAGAGCGAGGCCTACGGCCCGCCAGGCCTCGGCCCGGTAGGTCGGCGCCCAGGCCTCGAGTCCGGCCAGCGATGGGTGGTTGCCGGCGAACGTGGACCACAGTCCCTCCCACGACGCGAAGCCGAGGGAGACGGCCAGGTCGTGGTCGTCTCCCTGCGTCCACACCGACCGGATCGCCTCGAGGGCCACTACCTCCGAAGCGTCGGGATCGACGCCGGGCAGGGTGGCGAGCGCCTCGCGCAGGGACCTCATGGCGAACGACACCTCGACGATGAGGGTGTCGTCCAGGTCGAAGACGACGGCGCGGGTGGGCATGGGGGGCGATGGTAGCGGGGGCACCGACCCCTTCGACCGCATCCCCCTGCTGGGGTCCGCGTCAGGCGCTCACGTTCTCCTGCGCCTTGATGATCGCCGGGAGTGCCGTCTCGAGGTCGACCCCGATCTTGGTGTCGAGCTCGATGAATTCAGCCAACGACAGCGACTGCTCGAGGCCGAGCACGGTCGCGGCGTCCAGGTCCGCCACCTTGTCGATGGTCAGCCCTCCGGACCCGTCGCCGTACGAGAACCAGCAGATCCGCTCCGCGGACGCATCCGCCGCGCTCTGTTCTTCGAGCTTGCCCCACACCGACATGAGCCGGCTGAACTGATCCGGACTCAGGGGTCGGGTCTTCCAGGTCGTGATCAGGTACATCGGGATTCTCCTTGTCCGCCGGGGACCACACGTCACCCGCCGTCGATAACTTCCACCACTCGGCTCCGAATTGCAACCGGGAAACGCAACAACGGGTGCACCCGCCTCCCGAACCGTGTGGATCACGTGCGGACGGTGGGCCCGGTCCGATCACGGCCGTCTTCCGCTGCCGTCGGCCGTCAGGTGGTGAGGCGGGTCCGCACCCGACGGATGACCTCGTCGACGACCCCGCTGGTGGACGCCTCGCCCCCGAGATCGAACGTCCGTATGCCGTCTGCCGCGGCACCGAGGGTGGCGTCGCGGATGGCGGTCGCCGCCCCCGAGACGGCGTGGCCGTGGACCATCGAGGCGTGGTCGAGGGCGGCCGCACAGGCGAGCAGCATGGCCATCGGATTGGCCACGTTCTTGCCCCGGAGTGACGGCGCGGTGCCGTGGGGCGCCTCGGCCATGGCCACGGTCGGTCGCAGGTCGTCGTCGAGGGCGAGCAGGACCGACTCCGCGCCGGCGATCGAGCCGAAGAGGGCGAGTACGAGGTCGGAGAGGCAGTCACCGTCCCGGTTGAGGGCGGGGATGACCAGCGACTGGTCGTCCGCCTCGGTCAGCAGCCCGGCGTAGGCGGCATCGATGAGGATCGGCCGATAGGGCACATGGGGATGGCGGGCCGCCGCCGCATCCATCTCCTCTTTGAGCATGCCCTCGTAGACGGTCGACACCGTCCACTTGGGGCCGCCGAACACGCAGGCGTCGAGACCGTCGGCGGCCCGGAACGAGTACTCGGCCACCGACCGGCACACCGACCGGTCGATCCGCTCGGTCCGCCACGCCTGTTCGTCGGGGGAGCCGGCCGGGCCGTCGCGACCTTCCGCGGCGCCGTAGGCGTCACCGACGGCCATGCGCACCACCACGATCGGATGGACCACCGGGGCCAGCGGCACCACTCCGGGGATGCGGCGACCCGTCCGCACGATCACCGAGCCACCGACCCCCTCGCGCAGGATGCGGTTGGGTGAGCCCACGTCCCCGGTCTGGGGCGGCGTGATGGTCGCCGCCTTCAGTCCGAGCCCCACCTCGACCATGGCGGCCGCCGCCTCGGAGACCACCTCGTTGTTGGTGCGTCGCCGGTTCCCGAGGGAGAGGTCGTAACGGATCAGTTCGAGCGGGATGCCCACCACCGAGGGATCGAGCACCCGGAGGGCCTCGTCGAGCAGTTCCTGGCCCGTCTCGTCACCCTCGCAGACCACCAGGCGTGTGTGCTCGCTCATCGCCCCCAGGGTCCCACGTGCGGACGCGGCCGGGCCAGTCCTCGGGGGCCGCCGGTGGGCGAGCGGTGACCGAGCCGGAGGTGGTGGGCGTGCGGACCCTCCGCCACCGCTCTGGCGCGGCACCCGGCCACCGCTCCGGCGTGGCACCCGGCCACCGCTCCGGCGCGGCACCCGGCCACCGCTCCGGCGCGGCGCCCGTCAGGTGGCGAGGGGGAGGACGAACACGGCGATCACCACGAAGTGGAGCACCGCCCCCACGATGGTGCAGGCGTGGAACACCTCGTGGTAGCCGAAGACCCCGGGCACGGGGTTGGGCTTCTTGACGGCGTAGACGACGGCGCCGGCGGAGTAGGCGAGCCCGCCGGCCAGCAGCAGGGCGAAGCCCCCGGGGCCGAGGGCCCGCTCCAGCTGCGGCAGGACGGCCACCGCCGCCCAGCCGACCACGACATACGGGAGGGCGATGACCCACTTCGGGGCGTCGAGCCACACCTGACGGAGCGTGATGCCGACGGCGGCCCCGATCCACACGATCAGCAGCACGGCCGTCCTCGCCCATCCGGTCAGCGCGATGCCCGCCACCGCCGTGTAGGAGCCGGCGATGGCGATGAAGATGGTCGAGTGGTCCGCCCGGCGCATCCGACGGCGGCCCGTCGGGCCCCAGGTGTGCCGGTGGAACAGCGCGCTCACCCCGAACAGGAGCGAGATGGCGCAGGCGTAGACGAGGCAGATCAGCTTCGACGACGTGGTCGGTGCATCCCAGACCAGCCACGCCCCCGACACCAGCGACCCGAAGAAGGCGATCTCGTGGAGGACGCCCCGCAGCTTCGGCTTGACGGGGCCGTCGCCCTCTTCGTCGACACCGTCCGCGTCGACACCGTCCGCGTCGACGGCGACGGTCCCCGTGACCGCCGGCGCCCTCATGCCGGCACCGCCGCCGTCGCCACGTCCACGAACCGCTGCAGGATCCTCCGCCCGACGGCCTCCACCCGGGCCACCTCGTCGGCCCCCAGGGTCACCCCGCCCGGAAGGTGCGGTCGCCACATGGCGGCGAGTGTGGCGTCGACCTCGACGTGGAACTGGAGGCCGTAGGCGAGCGGTCCGACGCGGAAGGCCTGGTGGGGGAAGGCCCGGGTGGCCGCCAGATGGACGGCGCCCGGCGGCAGGCCGAACGTGTCACGGTGCCAGTGGACGCAAGGGACGGTCGTGCCCGACAGCCCGTTGTACTCCGGCCCGAGCACCGGGTCCCGCCGGCCTTGCGACGTGAGCTCGACCACGCCGGCCCCGACCTCCTCCTCCGCCCCGGTGGTGACCTCGGCCCCGAGGGCGGCGGCCAGCTGCTGGGCGCCGAGGCACACACCGAGCACGGGCAGGCCGGCCCCGACGACGTCGGCCAGCAGGTCCCGTTCGGGGCGGAGCCACGGAAGGTCGTCATGGATCCCCATCGGGCCACCGAGGACGACCAGCCCGGACAGGTCACCGACCCCCGGCAGCTGGTCGCCCGCGTCGATCCGGACCACATCGACCGCCACGCCCGACCCGGTGAGCACGGCGGCGATGGACCCCGGACCCTCGTGGGGCACGTGCTGGAGTACGACCCAGGGTCGTGGTGCCCGGGAGTCCACGGATCCGACCACTACTGCGTGTTGACCACGTGGAACGCCTCGGCCAGCCGTCCCTCCGGGAGGCCGGCGGCGAGGGCGGTGCCGGTCATCCAGCCGCGCAGCAGCTCGTCGAGGTGCTCACCCTCTCCGACCTGGCTCCGGTGTGACTTGAGGGCGGTCAGCTTCCGGTCGTACGCATCGGTGGCGTCCACGACCCGGTTGGCGCGCTCGGTGGCCATGACCCACAGCTCGGGAACGGTGTGCGGCTCGAGACCCTCCTCCAGGAGTTCCGGGAAGGCGAACGGGTTGCGGGCGTCGGGGTAGACGGCACAGGCCGCCGCCTCACCGGTGGCCAGGTGGTCGGGATGGCTGGCGTAGATCCGCTCCCAATTCCGCTCCGGTGACTGGCAGACGACCCGGTCGGGGCGAACGAGTCGGATGACCCGGGAGATGGCGGCCCGCAGGGCCAGGTCGGGGACGACGCGACCGTCGGGGAACCCGAGGAACGTGACATCGGTGACCCCGACCGCCCGGGCCGCCTCCAGCTGCTCCTCGCGGCGGATGGCGGCCATCTCGGCCCGGCTGATGGAGTGGTCCGAGCCGCCCGCATCACCGTCGGTGGCGATGCAGTAGGACACGTCGATCCCACGCCCCGTCCAGGTCGCCACCGATCCCGCGGCGCCGAAATCGACGTCGTCGGGATGGGCGGTCACCACCAGGATCCGTTCGACGTCCTCGGAACCGTCGTCGACGGTCAGTGGATCTGGGCGGTCGGCCACGCGTGGCTCCTCGATGATGTGGAGGGATCGGTGTCCGGCGGCGGCCGGACGTGCGCCCCGGGACGGTGGATCAGGACTTATCGGGGGTCCAGGCGACCAGATCGGCCAGGCGATGATCGTTCGAGAACATCTCGACGATGGGCATCCGCATCCCGATGCGGGTCTGGATGCGCTCGATCTCGAGTATCTGGTTCCACTGGACGAGCGACACGACCAGCCCGGCCGAGCCGGCCCGGGCGGTGCGGCCCGAACGGTGCAGGTAGGCCTTGTGGTCCTCGGGCGGGTCGAAGTGGATCACTACGTCGACGGCGTCGATGTGCAGGCCACGGGCTGCGACGTCGGTAGCCACGAGCACGTGCAGCTTGCCATCGGTGAAGTCCTTCAGCGTCCGCTCGCGCTGGGCCTGGCGCAGGTCGCCGTGGATGGCACCGGCCTTCACCCCCTCTTTGCCGAGCTGGTCGACGAGGCGGTCACAGCCGTGCTTGGTGCGCACGAAGACCAGCACCTTGTCGGCACTGCGACAGATGGCGGCACAGACCTTCACCCGGTCCATCTGATGGACCTCGATGAACCGGTGTTCCATCTCCTCGACCGTCGTGGTGGGCGAGGCGACCTCGTGGAGGACCGGGTCGTTCATGTAGCGGCTGACCAACCGGTCGACGGCGCCGTCGAGGGTGGCGGAGAAGAGGAGCGTCTGGTGATCCCGCTCGAGCCGGCGCAGCACCCACTCGACCTGGGGCATGAACCCCATGTCGGCCATGCGGTCGGCCTCGTCCAGAACCAGGGTCTCCAGATCGGCGACGGACAGCTCGCCCCGGTCGCCGAGGTCGATGAGCCGGCCCGGGGTGGCGATGATGACATCGACTCCCCGTCGCAGCTTCTTGATCTGGCGTTCGATGTCGGCTCCCCCGTAGACGGCGACGGTGCGCACGCCGGCGGCCTCCGCCAGGGGCTCGAACACTTCGCTCACCTGGACGGCGAGCTCACGAGTGGGGACGAGGACGAGGGCCCGGGGTCGGCCGGGTTCGGTCGACGGGGACGCCATCGTGCGCTGGAGCAGGGGTACGCCGAAGGCCAGGGTCTTGCCCGAGCCCGTCTTGGCCTTGCCGCAGACGTCCCGGCCGGCCAGGGCGTCCTCGACGGTCATGGCCTGGATGGCGAACGGGGCATGGATGCCCTGCTTCTCCAACGCCCCGACGATGGCGGGGTCGACCCCGAGATCGGCGAAGGACTTCTGCGGCTCGGTGGGTTCGGCGTCGTTCTCCAGGGCGCGATCCGATGGATCGGTCAGGGTGGTCATGGGGTTCAGAAGCTCTCTCTCATCGTTCATCGACGGCCGGAGCCGACCGTCAGCACCGTGCGAGTCACGGCTGGGTCGGGCCCGCCTCGGGCCATCATTCACAGCCGATGGAGCGGGCCGGAAGAACAGGATGAGGAAGACCCCGGTGGCGGGCACTCACCCGACCACGGTCCCCAGTGTACCCGTCCAGCGCCCGACCAGGGGTCTCATGGGCGGAGAAACCTGCGTCGGCGTCACGGGACGGCTCCCGGGCGGGTGTCCCCCGGGGCGGTCGCCGGTGTCAGGTGGCCGAGGGCTCCCGGTAGACCTCGGCACCGGCCTGGCGGAACTCGGCCGACTTCTCCTTGAGCCCGATCTCGACGGCGGTGGCGAGATCCATGCCCTTGCTCTCGGCGTAGTCCCGCACGTCCTGGCTGATCCGCATGGAGCAGAACTTCGGTCCGCACATCGAACAGAAGTGGGCCGTCTTCGCCGGGGCGGCGGGCAGGGTCTCGTCGTGGAAGGACCGGGCCGTGTCCGGGTCCATGGCCAGGTTGAACTGGTCCTCCCAGCGGAACTCGAACCGCGCCTTGGACAGGGCGTCGTCCCAGGCCTGGGCCCCGGGATGTCCCTTGGCCAGATCGGCCGCGTGGGCGGCGATCTTGTAGGCGATCATCCCCTGCTTCACGTCTTCCAGGTTCGGCAGGCCGAGGTGTTCCTTCGGCGTGACGTAGCAGAGCATGGCGGTGCCGGCCATGCCGATGACCGCGGCACCGATGGCGGAGGTGATGTGGTCGTAGCCGGGGGCGACATCGACCGTCAGTGGCCCGAGGGTATAGAAGGGCGCGTCGTGGCACACCTCCTTCTGGAGCGTCACGTTCTCCACGATCTTGTGCATCGGAACGTGGCCGGGTCCCTCGATCATGACCTGCACGTCGTGACGCCAGGCGATCTCGGTGAGCTCGCCCAGGGTCGAGAGCTCGGCGAACTGGGCCTCGTCGTTGGCATCGGCGATCGAGCCCGGTCGGAGCCCGTCACCCAGCGAGAAGGCGACGTCGTAGGCAGCCATGATCTCGCAGATCTCCTCGAACCTCGTATAGAGGAAGTTCTCGGTGTGGTGGGCCAGGCACCAGGCGGCCATGATCGAGCCGCCACGGCTGACGATGCCCGTCATGCGCCTCGCCGTCATCGGCACGTAGCGCAGCAGCACGCCGGCATGGATGGTGAAGTAGTCGACACCCTGCTCGGCCTGTTCCACCAACGTGTCCCGGTACAGGTCCCAGGTCAGCTCCTCGGGAGACCCGTCGACCTTCTCCAGGGCCTGGTAGATCGGCACCGTACCGATCGGAACCGGCGAGTTCCGCAGGATCCACTCGCGCGTCGTGTGGATGTCCGGGCCGGTCGAGAGGTCCATGACCGTGTCGGCCCCCCACCGCGTGGCCCAGGTCAACTTCTGGACCTCCTCCTCGATGGACGAGGTGACGGCCGAGTTCCCGATGTTGGCGTTGACCTTCACCAGGAAGTTGGATCCGATGACCATCGGCTCGGACTCGGGGTGGTTGACGTTGGCGGGGAGGATGGCGCGTCCGGCGGCGATCTCGTCCCGCACCCGCTCCGCGGGCACGCCTTCCCGGGTGGCCACGAACTGCATCTCGGGGGTGACCTCGCCGCGCCGGGCGTAGTGCAACTGGGTGACCGGGCCCCCGGTGGCCCGCAACGGGCGGCGCCCGTCGGTCGGGAAGGCGACCGGTCCGTCACCGTCGCGCCGCACCGCGGCCCGACCGTCATCGCGTCGGTTGACCGGACGACCCTCGTACTCGGAGACGTCGCCCCTCGCGGTCACCCACGGCCGGCGCAGGGGCGGCAGGCCCACGGTCGGGACCGAGCCGGGTCCCGAGGTGTCGTACAGCCGGACCGGCTCGTTGGGGGTGTCGCCCTCCCGGCCCGGAGAGTCCGAGAGCGAGACCTCCACGAAGGGCACCCGGACCCCGTCGGGCCCGTCCACATAGACCTTCGCCCGGTTGTGGGCCGGGACGGCGGAGGTGGTGTTCGCGTCGTGGGGTGTCGTCTCGTCGGTCATGGTGGTCCCTTCGAACGGATCGCTGCCCGAGTCTCCCACGACGCCCGGCCGGGTTCATCCGGTCTGTGCCATCGTGGTGCGTTGCGACCATTCAAGCGGCCCTCGGCAACGGGCCACGCGGCCCCCGATGCCGCCGGAACCGAAAGGAACGCCATGGGAAAGCTCGACGCCGGTGACCAGGCTCCCGGATTCACCCTCCCCGACCAGGACGGCAAGGACGTGTCCCTGGCGGACTTCGCCGGCCGGCAGGTCGTCGTCTACTTCTACCCGCGGGACGATACGCCGGGCTGCACGAAGGAGGCGTGCCAGTTCAACGACAACCTCGCCGCCTTCAAGAAGGCCAAGGTCCCGGTCCTCGGGATCTCGGCCGACACCGCCGCCAAGCACCAGAAGTTCCGGGAGAAGTACGGCCTGAAGTTTCCCCTCCTCACCGACGCCGACCATGCGGTGGGCGAGGCCTACGGCGCCTGGGGCGAGAAGACGATGTACGGCAAGAAGACGATCGGCGTCATCCGCTCGACGTTCCTCGTCGACGCCGACGGCACGATCGCCCGCGCCTGGTACCACGTGAAGGCGGACGGCCATGCCGCCAAGGTTCTGGAGGAGATCCAGGGCTGAGGCCGGGCCCGGGCCCGGGAAGCCCCACCCCCGCCACCCCGTGTCACACCCCCCGACGAGGGTGTCCCCATGGCACCGGAGTCCCCCTCCCGTCCTGCCCGCTCCGGCCTCTCCTCGCAGGTGGCCACCCTCACCGAGGGCCTGGCGTCGCTGGTGGCGACCCTGGAGCCCGACACCCTGGCCGGCCCCGACGCCGCCGCCCTCTACGCCGCCCTGGCCCAGGTGGAGCGGCTGGTGGTGGCGGCCAAGTGCCTGCTCGCCCCCCGCATCGCCTCCTCGGGGCTGTGGGAGGCCCGAGGCCACCGGTCCCCGGCCCGGATGCTGGCCGAGGTGGAGGGGATCTCCCCCGGCCAGGCGAACCGCACCCTGGTGACCGGCCGGCGCCTGGCCGAACTGCCCGCCACCGAGGCGGCCCTGCGGGCCGGGCGGCTGTCGGGGGCCAAGGCGGCCGAGATCACCGGGGCCGCCAGTGTGGACCCGGCGAGCGAGGCGGCCCTGTTGGCCGGCTCGCTCGACGAGCCCCTGGCCGCCACCACCGAGCGCTGCCGGCGGGCCCGGGCCGGGGCGGCCCGCCACGACCCGGTGGCCACCGCCCGGGCCATCCACGCCGCCCGGCACTTCTCCCACTGGCACGACGCCGAGGGGGCGTTCTGCTTCTCGGGCCAGGACTCCCCCGAGCGGGGGGCGGCCCTGCTGGCCCGGCTCGTCCCCGCCGCCCACCGCCTACGCGACGCCCGGCGGGCGGCCACGACGGGACCCTCGCCGGTCCCCCCCGAGTCGGAGGGGGCGCTGCGGGCCGACGCCCTCGTGGCCCTGGTCACCGGGTCCTCGACCTGGGTCACCGGCACCGGCGACGCCGACGTTGACCCCGGCGCTGATCCCGGCGCTGATCCCGGCGCTTATGCCGGCGCTTCCGGCGAGATCGCCCCGGCCACCCGGGGCACCGATGACGCCGCTGCCGTCCCCCGGGGTGCCGATGACGCCGATGCCGTCCCCCGGCGGGTCTCCCGGGGAGGGGGGACACCGGGGCGACCGGAGACACGGGGGCGACCGGGGACACCGGGGCTGCGGGGGGCCGACGACATCGTCGACCGGCCGCCGGCGGCCACCGTGATGGTCCGGGTGGACCGCGACGCCCTGGTGCGGGGGCACACCCTCCCCGGCGAGCTCTGCGACCTGGACGGGGCGGGGCCGATCCCCGTCCCCCTGGCCCGGGCCCTCGCCGTCGACTCGTTCCTGGCCCTGGTGTTCACCGAGGCCGGGGACATCCGGGCCGTCCACCACCGGGGCCGGACCATCAACGCCACCCTGCGCACCGCCCTGGCCTTCCGGGACCGCGTCTGTGTGGTGCCGGGGTGTGCCATGCCCTACGGACTGGAGATCGACCACGTCCGTCCCGTCGCCCTGGGCGGCCCGACGGCCCTCGACAACCTGGCCCTGCTCTGCACCCACCACCACCGGCTGAAGACCTACGACGGCTGGGTGCTCGAGCGCCACGGGCCGAGCGACGAGGACCCCCGGTGGTCCTTCACCCCCCAACCCGACTTCGGCCAGGAGCCCGACCTCGGCCTGGACCGGCCCGGGGCCGAGCCGATGCCCCGACCGCCCCGTCGGGTCCCGGGGACGGATCCACCACCGGACGGCACCCTGTTCGACGAGCGCCCATCAGATGAGAGGCCGACGGATCCTCCACCGAGGAAATGAGATTCGCCCGAAGAGGGATCCTGGCCCGGCCGTCGGCCGCCCAACTCCGATCAGTCCTGCGATGCCGCCAGGGTCGCGAGGGATCGGGTGAAGCCCGCCCGGGCCCTCCCGAGACGTCGGAAGAACGTCTCGTCGCATGCCTCCACGGCCACGATGGCGCGATTCACCAGTGACCGGCCGTCCGGGGTGACCGACAGTGACCACGCCCGGCCGTCGTCGGGGTGGGGCGACCGCTCGATGAGGCCCCTCTGCTCCAGTGTCCGCACCACCTGTGAGGTCATCATCGGATCGGTCCGGGCATGATCGGCCAGGAGCTTCTGCGTGACCGGTCCGTCGGCCTCGAGCCAGGTCAACGACGCGGTCAGGACGAACTGGACGTGGGTCAGGCCGAACGGCTGCAGGGCGGCACGTTGCGCGGCCTGCCACCGGTTGGTGACCTGCCACAGCAGCAGTCCGGTGCTCTCCTCGGGATCGGCGAACGCGGTGTCGAGACGACGTCCGGTGGTCATCGGGCGGATCCGAACGCTTCGCTCAGAACCCGTCCGTCGTGGTCGCTCAACTCCACGAGGCCACGGCGGAGCCGGTGCCCCCAGTTCTGACCCCGACAGAGATCGAGGGCGCCCTGGACGTCGGTCAGGGGGACGGCTCCCTTCACCGTGGCGTAGTGGACCTTTCGACGCCACGGATGGAACTCCCCCTCGTCCGCCTGCCACAGTGCGTCGTCGACCACCCGGCCGATCGCCGTGAAGGCCCGCAGCAGGTCGCCGCCGATCGTCTCCCGGGCCGAGTAGTAGACGAGGAGATCGCCGGGACCCATGCGGGCGAGGCCGGCTCTCTGGCCGTGTCCGATCTGGGCGACCCCGAGGTCGACCGCCCGGGCGACATGGTCGGCGGAGACGACGCCCAGCCAGGCGGTCATCGGCGGTCGGCGACGTCGGACTCGGCCACGGTGACCAGGTTGGCCAGTCCCTCGGGCGTCGAGGACGCCACCCCCCTACCGATGGCCCGGCGCCAGAACCAGGCGAGCGGCCCCTCCATCGTGACCTCGATGTCCACCCGGGTCGCCCCGTCTTGCACCGACACGAGGTGGCGGATCCTGAGCCGGGCCCCGGGCACCGACGACACGTCGGTGAACTCGCGTCCCGGTTCGAGCGTCTCGATGACGAAGGACACCTTCGGACCGCCCTTCGGCTTCAGCACCCCGGTGGTGCCCGCCGCGAAGGGACCGTCCCGGCGGACCCAGGCCACGGCGTGGTCCCACTCGGGCCAGGTGGCCATGTCGGCCCAGCGGGCGAAGAAGGCGTCAGGGGTCGCTGAGGAGGTGGCGGTGGCGGTGCAGAGCGTCGTCATCCATTTAGTATGTGCACTTAGTAGTTCCCCGTCAACCCGCACGTCGGGTCAGGCGACCTGGTGCTCCTCGCACCAGAACGTCGTGCGCCCCCCGACCGTGGACCGGGTGAGGGGGGTGCCGTCCTTCGGACAGATCCCTCCGCGATGGCGCTCGTCCATGAGATCGCCGGTGTGGGAGCCGCCCCGCTCGGTCAGATCGGCGAGCGTCCGGCCCAGGTGGCGGTGGAGCCGACGGACCTCCGCCGGCGTCAACGAGGACGAGGGCCGGAGCGGTGACAATCCGGACCGCCACAACACCTCGTCGGCGATGAGGTTTCCGACCCCGGCGATCCGGGACTGATCCAGCAGACGGGCCTTGAGCGGCGCGGACGAGCCCGCCAGCGCCCGGGCCAGTCCGGCGGCACCGAGCGATGCGGCATCCGGGCCGAGGTGGGAGACCCCGGGGTCGAGTGTCACCCCGCCCAGGCGTCGGGGGTCGTGGACCACCAACCGGCCGCCGTCGGCGAAGGTCACCGTCCACCGGTCCCAGGACGGGTCGTAGCGCTTGGAGGAGTACTGGAGTCGACCCACCACATCCGTGCCGTCGACCAGGAGGGACCCGGTCATTCCGAACCGCACACCCACCACCGGTCCGACGTCGACGTCGAGCAGGAGCAGTTTGCCGATCCGACGTGCCCCGGCGAGTCGGCGACCGACCAGGGCTGCCCGCAGCGCGTCGGCGGTGGTGCCCCCTTTGAGGTACCAGGGATCGGGTGACTCCACGGTCGCGATGCGACGGTCCAGGGCCGCCTCGGCCATCCGCCGGTAGGACTCCACCTCGAGCATCTCGGGCACGGCGCGAGGGTACTCACCCCGGCGCCCGGACGATCCGGGCCCACCGGTCCCCACCCGGATCGGCTCGGACCGGGTGCCGGACGGCGACGTGTCCGGGCGGCCGGACAGGACCCGCCCGTCACGGGGTCGGACGGTAGGGTGTCCCCATGCCGCCCGAAAAGCCACACTGGTCGGAGTTGCTCACCGAAGTCGTAACGTCGGGCCTGTGTACGGGGTGTGCCGCGTGCGTGGTGGCGTGCCCGTACGACGTCCTCTCCTACGACGACACCGGCGGCCGGTACAAGCCGTTCCACATCGATGCCGACGGCGGTCCCGACAGCTGCACGCACGGGGTCAAGGGCTGCACCATGTGCACCCGCGCCTGCCCGCGCTTCCGCACCTGGGAGCCCGAGATCGAGACGCACCTGTTCGGCCGCGAGCGGACCGACGAGGAGGTGGCCGGCATCTCGTCGGACGTCCTGCTCGTCCGGGCCACGGACCCCGAGGTCCATGAAGCCGGCCAGGACGGGGGGCTCGTATCGGCGATGCTGATCTGGGCCCTCGAGCACGACGTCATCGACGCCGCGCTCGTCTCGGACCTCGAGGGCGACGGCTCCACCTGGAAGGCCAAGCCCACCGTGGCCACCAGCCGCGAGCACGTGCTGGCGGCGGCGGGTTCCCGCTACACCTACTCGGCCAACACCCTCGCCTATCCGCAGGCCATCGAAGGTGGTGCCGAGCGGATCGCCCTCGTGGGCATGGGCTGCCAGGCCTCGGCCCCGCCGATGATGCAGGCGCGCAAAGCGGGCAAGATCGCCCGTCGCCTGTCGCTCACCATCGGGCTCCTCTGTTCGAAGACGTTCGACGACGCCATCTTTCCCGAGCTGTTCGAGGCCAAGTACGGGATCGCCCGGGCCGACATCGCCAAGATGAACATCAAGGGTGTCTTCCAGGTCTGGACGCGGGACGGCGAATTCCACGAGATCCCCCTCAAGGAGGCCCACGCCTGGACCCGTGAGGGATGCACCTCGTGCCCCGACTTCTCGGCCGAGCACGCCGACATCTCGACCGGTGGCATCGGTTCGTTCCACGACTGGACCCTCACGATCGTCCGCACCGACAAGGGACGGGACCTGCTGGCCGGGATGATCGCCGACGGGGCCGTGGAGACCCGACCCGGTGACGACGACCCGGCCGCGGTCGCCCTGCTCCACCGCCTGGCCCGGGTGAGCCGCAAGCGCTGGCCGGAGACGGCGGTCCCCATGCCCCGGCGGCTCCCCGCCACCAGCTGACCCCTGGCCGTCCAAGGGTCGAATTGCCCCTGGAATTGGGCCGAAAGTCCCCGCTCCCGACCTGTCCGACACCGAGCGCCGCCTCTAGGCTGAACCATCGTGTCGACTGACCGCCGTCTCTCCTTCGCCTCGATCGGTCGCGTCACCGTCCGCTTCCGATGGCTGGTCGTCGCCCTCTGGATCGTGGGCACCCTGGCCCTGTCCTTCGGCCTCCCCGGGATCTCGAGCGTCGAGAAGAGCAGTAACTCGCAGTTCCTGCCGGCCAGCGAGCCCAGCGTCGAGGCCGGCCACCTGGCGTCCGCGTTCACGAACTCGACCACCTCGGAGGCGGTGCTGGTGGCGGCCAGCCCTGACGGGGTCCTGACGCCGGCCGACAACGCCACCATCACCCGGATCGAGTCGGAGATCGCCACCCTCCCGCGGGTGGTGGGCCTCAGCGACCAGGGGGTCTCCGCCGACGCCCGCGCGCGCCAGGCCATCGTGACGCTCGACCTTCCATCCGGGTCCACCGACCCCACCGCCGTGCGGACCGTGGCGGCCATCCGCAAGACGTTCGCGGCCGACGAGTCCGCACACCGGCTCGAGATCCACCTGACGGGTGATGCCGCCCAGGCCGTGGACCAGCAGACCCAGGAATCCAAGACCCAGAGGATCACGGTGATCCTGTCGATCGTCTTCATCCTCCTCCTGCTGCTCTTCACCTTCCGGGCACTCCTCGCCCCCTTCGTGGCCCTGCTGCCCTCGGGAGTCGCCCTCATCGCCGCCGAGCCGATCATCGCCGCGTCGTCGCACATCGGCGTCCAGGTCTCCGACCTCACTCCGGTCCTGCTCGTGGTGGTCATGCTCGGCGCCGGGACGGACTACGGCCTCTTCCTGATCTTCCGCGTCCGGGAGGAGATCCGTCGGGGCCTCTCGAACCACGACGCCGTCGCGTTCTCCCTCGCCAAAGTGGGTGAGTCGATCACCTTCTCGGGGTTGATCGTCATGGCCGCCCTGTCGACCGTGGTGATCGCCACGTTCGGCCTCTACAAAGGATTCGGTCCCGCCCTGGCCATCGGGATCGCCATGGCCCTCCTGGCCAACCTGACGCTGCTGCCGGCCCTGCTGGCGATCTTCGGCCGCGCCGTGTTCTGGCCGCGGATCCCGGTGGCCGGTCAGGTCAAGCGGGGCGCATGGGGCCGGATCGCCGGCAAGGTCGTCAGCCGTCCCGTGCTGACCCTGGTGGTCGGTCTCGTGGTCCTCGGCGGGCTGGCGTTGGCCATGCTGGCCTACTCGCCGACCGGATTCGACAATCAGGCCGTACCGGCGGCGGCCGACTCGGCCAAGGGCCAGGCCCTGTTGGCCGCCCATTACCCGAGCGCCGAATCGGATCCGACGGACGTCCTGTTCCGGCTGCCCGGCTCGGTGTGGGACGACCCGTCGCTGCTGACGGCAGCCACCCACGGCCTACGGGCGTCCGACCAGTTCACGTCCGTCACGGGCCCCCTCGATCCGAACGGCACGGCGGTCAGCGCCACCGACCTGGCCGATGCCCACCGCCAACTGTCGGCGTTCGGTTCGCCGTCCGACCTCCCCGACGTCCCGCCGGCCGGGTTCACCGGCAGCCTCGACGCCTACGACGCCTACAAGGCGTCTCCGGGGTTCATCAGCTCGGACGGCCGGACGCTGCAGTTCCCCACCTCCCTCGCGGCCGGGAGCTCGACCAGCACGGCCGCCGCCTCGGCCATGCCCGACATCCGGGACGCCGTGACCCGGGTCGGGACATCGATCGGCGCGACGCACTCCGGGGTGGCCGGCTACGCGGCGGTGGCGGCCGACGTCGGAGGCCTGTCGATGGGTGATCTCCTCCGGATCATCCCCATCGTCATGATCGTGCTCGGGATCCTGCTCGGCATCGTCCTGCGCAGCCTCGTGGCCCCGATCTATCTCGTGGCCAGCGTCGCCCTCTCCTATCTCGCCTCGCTCGGCTTCGCGGTGCTGGTGTTCGTGGTCATCGGGGGCCAGGACGGGATCAACTTCGTCCTGCCGTTCTTCATGTTCATCTTCATCATGGCGCTGGGCCAGGACTACAACATCCTGGTGATGACCCGGATACGCGAGGAGGCGCACTTCGCCCCCCTCAAGACCGCGGTGCGCCATGCCGTCGAGGCGACCGGGACCACCGTGACCTCGGCCGGCGTCATCCTGGCCGGTACCTTCGGGGTGCTGACGGCCACCGGGAACACGCAGATCGTCGAGATCGGCGTCGGTCTGGCCGCCGGCATCCTCCTCGACACGTTCCTGGTCCGGACCCTGTTGGTCCCCTCCGCGGTGGTGCTGCTCGGTCGGTGGAACTGGTGGCCGTCCCGGCTGTCCCACGAGGACCGCGACCACGGGTCCCTCGTCCCCGGCCCCGACTGGGGCGTGCGGCCGCCGAACGGGGCCGTCCGCCCGGCCGGGTCCAGCTGCGAACCGAGTACGGTGAGCGGGCGTGGCCAGCCGACCAAAGCCCTCTGAACGACCCACCGTCGTCCTCCTCGTCCGTCACGGCACCACGCCGACGACGGGCAAGGTGCTCCCCGGCCGTGCGCCCGGGCTCCACCTGGCGGAACAGGGCCAGGCCCAGGCCGAGGCGGTGGCCGGTCGGATCGCCGTCCTCGCCGACCGGGAGCACGGGGCGCCCGTCGCCGTCTACGCCTCCCCCCTCGAGCGCACCACCGAGACCGCGCGTCCCATCGCCCGAGCCCTCGGACTGCGGGTCCGCTCCGACCGGGGCCTCTTGGAGTGCGACTTCGGCGAGTGGACCGGGAAGAAGTTGGCCGACCTGTCGAAGAAGCCCGAGTGGACCACCGTGCAACGCAATCCGAGCGGCTTCCGGTTCCCCGGGGGGGAGTCCTTCCTCGAGATGCAGACCCGGATGAGCTCGGCCCTGGCCCGGCTGGTGGCGGAGCACCCGGGTCGCACGATCGTGGCCGTATCCCACGCCGATCCGATCAAGGCGGCGGTCGCCCAGGCGGCCGGGACGCCGCTCGACCTGTTCCAGCGCCTGACCGTGGCGCCGTGCTCGGTATCGGCCATCGCCTACACCGCCGCCGGTCCGTTCGTCCTGACCGTGAACTCCACCGCGTCGCTCGAGGCGCTGGCCATCGCATGACCGGTCACATGAGGGGACCGACCACACCGACCACGAGGAGACCCGGAACGTGACCGAGGCCTACGACCTGTCCGCCGATCGGCTCTGCGTCGGCACCGTCGGCGAGGTGGGCAATCGGCTGTTCCTCATCCAGTGCCGGCAGGGGGAGACCCTGTTGACGCTGAAGGTGGAGAAACAGCAGGTGGCGGCCATGAGCGAGCTGCTGGCCCAGGTGGTCAAGGACCGGGCGCGGCCCGGTCACCTGCCGGACGACCAGGAGCTCGAGTCCCCCGTGGAGCCGGCGTGGGCCGTAGGGACCATCGGGGTGTCCTTCGACGAGTCCGACGACCGCGTCGTCCTCGTCATCGAGGAGTTGGTGCCCGAAGGTGAGGTCGGGGCCATCGCCCGGGTGTCGGTCACCCGGGAGCAGGCGGCGGCATTCTCGATCCAGGCGACCCGGCTGGTGGAGTCCGGCCGACCGCCGTGCCCACTCTGCGGGTCACCGCTCGATCCGTCCGGCCACGAATGCCCACGGACGAACGGTCACCGTCCTCCGGTCGTGTGAACGGCTGGCGCCCCGGGGCGGGACCCTCGCTGGAGGATGCGACCGGACTCCTGGCCACCTGTGACCTGACGATCGAGGGACGCCTCCCCTGGAGTTCGAACATCACGTTCCTGGTCACGCTCGAGGGAACGCGCGCCGACGGCGACCACGACGGCGACCTCGCGGTCCAGGCCGTCTACAAGCCCCACCAGGGTGAGCAGTCCCTCTGGGACTTCCCCGACGGGCTCTACCGACGGGAGGTCGCCGCCTACCGGTTGTCGGAGGCTCTGGGCTGGGGCATCGTGCCGCCGACCGTCCTCCGCCAGGACGCCCCCTACGGACCGGGCTCCCTCCAGCTGTTCGTCGAGGCGGACTACGAGCAGCACTACTTCACCCTCCTGGAGGAGGGAGGTCGCGAGGACGAACTCCGGGTGTTCTGCGCCTTCGACGTGGTGGCGAACAACGCCGACCGGAAGAGCGGCCACGTCCTCCTGGCCTCGGATCGACGGCTGTGGGGCATCGATCACGGCCTGTGCTTCCACGTCCAGCCCAAGCTGCGCACCGTCATCTGGGATTTCGCCGAGGAGGAGGTGCCGCCCGGGATCGTCGACGACCTCGAGCGCCTCGCGGCCTCGGGTCTCCCCGACGAGGTGGCCGAGCTCCTGACCCGGTCCGAGTCCGAGGCGGTGCTGGAGCGGGCGGCACGGCTGGCCGACACCGGCGTCTTCCCCGAGCCGCTGGGTGACCGGCCGCCGTATCCGTGGCCCCTCGTGTGAGGAACGCCGTCCACCAGTGGACGCCAGCGTCGGAGGAGCGGGGGTCGAAGTAGGAGGAGCGGCCGTCGAAGTCGGAGGGGTGGGGGTCGAAGTCGGAGGAGCGGGGGTCGCCCGGGTTCCTCAGCGCCGGCCGGCGGCGCCGGTCCCTTGGACGAGCTGCACGTGCAGCTGCGTCTGGATGGCCTCGGTGACGGCGGCGGCCAGGCGGGCTCCGCCACCCGGGCTCAGGTGGATGCCGTCGGGCGTCCGGATGTTGATCTCGGCGCCGCCGGCGTTCGGCAGATAGGCCGTGTACTGCCCCTGGGGCGTGGCCAGCGACGGCACCGAGGACAGATAGGCGGCTCCCCCCTTCGAGGCGGCCACCTGCGTCTCGACGAGGCTGTTGAGGTGCACCAGCTCGGCGTTCAGCCCCGGGTTCTGCATGGGCGGCATGCCCACCCACAGAACGTGGGCGCCCGAGGCGTTGGCCTCGGCGATGAACGAGGCCACCCGGGCCGAATAGGCGGCGTCCCACCCCGGCTCGCCGTACTGGATGCTGCCCGTGGGGGTCACCAGACCCTGGGGGTCGTTGGCGCCGATCATGACCACGACGAGGCTCGGCTGGTCGTTCATGAGGTCGATGTGGAGCTCGGCGGGCCAGTCGAAGTAGTCCGGCCGGCTCAGGCCGGTGTCGATCCGGCCGTCGAGGAACGTGGTGACGTCGCCGTAGGAGCCCAACGCCTGCTGGAGGGGCGGTCCCAGGTCGAGGCCGACCGAGTCCCCGACGATCAGGACCCGGAGGGGCACCGCCGGCGTCGGGTGGTAGTTCAGGGGCGGCAGCATCGGAGCCGGCGGGACCCCGTTGTGGGTGGTGGGCAACGGCTTCGGGGGTGGCCTGCGGGTCGGGACGGCGAGGGACGGTCCACCGCCCGGGGTCCGGCCCATGGCGCGGTCGGCCGCCCCCACCACCGAGGACAGGCCGAGCGTGCGGCTCAACGCGGCGACAGGACCGGTGACGTCGAGCGAGACGGTCCGGCGGGTCCCGAGCGGCGACTCCTGGGCCGACTGGTGGAGGCTCGGTGCGTCGAGCAGGAACCACAGTCCGAAGCAGACCAGTCCGATGAAGAGCGCCCGGGTCCAGGTGATGCCGTGGAAGGGCAGCCGCTCCCAGAAGGCGTGGTCGCCGTAGCCGTCGTGACCGCCGGGGGTCCCGGGGTGGCCGGTGGCCGGGGTGGACCTCCGGGTCTCCGCATCCGGGGCGGCCGGGACCACCCCGACGGCCGGATCGGCTGCGGACGGGAGGCTACCGGTGGTGGGTTCGTCGGTGGTCGCCATGGTCAGGTGGTCAGAACCGGAAGTAGATGAAGGGGGCCACTCCCGCCGGTCCGAGTGTGGTGATGCCTAGGAGCACCATGCCGAGTATGCCGCCCTGGAGCACCGGGCGGCGGTCGGCGAAGAAGGACAGGGCCCGGTTCAGCCAGTCGTCGGGCAGGTACTGGCTGACGATGCCGGCGGCGATGGCCAGGGCGGCCAGTGGCGTGACCATCGGGGACGGCATCCCCCAACCGGTGACGAGGCGGGTCAGCATGTCCCAGGCGTTGCCCAGCGTGTCGGCGCGGAAGAAGAGCCAACCGAGACAGACCAGCTGGAAGGTGACGAAGCGGGCCCAGGCGATGCGCCCCCGGGTCTCGGGCATGGCCGGCAGGCCCGCGGCGACCCGGGCCTGCCGGCGGCGGCGGCCGAGCACCTGGCCGATGCCGTGGTAGAGCCCCCAGAAGATGAACGTCCACGAGGCGCCGTGCCACAGTCCGCCGAGCAGCATGGTCACGATGATGTTCACGGAGATCCGCCACTCGGTGCCCCGGTTGCCGCCGAGCGGGATGTACAGGTAGTCCCGCAGCCAGAACGACAGCGTGATGTGCCAACGTCGCCAGAAGTCCTGGAGGTCGATGGCGGTGTAGGGACGCCGGAAGTTGACCGGGAACCGGAACCCCATCAGCATGGCCAGGCCGATGGCGATGTCCGTGTAGCCACTGAAGTCCGCGTAGATCTGGCCGGCATAGCCCCAGATGGCGAAAAGCACCTCCGGAGCCGAGTGCTGACCGGGATTGGCGAACACCGGGTCCACGACGTAGGTGGACAGGTAGGAGGAGAGCACCACCTTCTTGGCCAGACCCGCCGAGATCAGCCAGAACGCTTCGACGTAGTGCACATTGGACGGATCGCGCATCTTGCGGATCTGGGGCAGCAGTTCGGTGCCACGGACGATCGGCCCGGCGATCAGATGGGGGAAGAACGACAGGTACACGGTCACGTCGATGCCGCGGGCCGGCTTCAGCACCCCCCGGTAGATGTCCACCACGTAGCTGATGGCCATGAACGTGAAGAACGAGATCCCGACGGGGAGGGTGACGTCGAGGAGCGGCACCGGACGGCCGAGGCCGATCGCATGGGTGACGTTGTCCACGTTGACGGCGATGAAGCCGTAGTACTTGAACCAGACCAGCAGTCCGAGCAGGAGACCGAGGGAGACCCAGAGCAGTACCTTCCGACGGGTGCCGGTGGCCGGGTGGACGAGCCGGCCCCCGAGGTAGGCGATGGCCGTCGAGGCAGCCAGCAGGAAGATGAAGCGCCAGTCCCACCACGCGTAGAACACGTAGCTGGCCAGCACCATGAATGCCTTCCACGGCCCGGCGTACGGGTTGAGGATCCACTGCACCGTGTAGACCACGGCGAAGAAGATGGCGAAGTCGATGGTGGGAAAGAGCACGTGACCGGCGTTCGGACAGGGGATGGACGCTCGCACCCCCGGCCGGGGGCACTGGTGCGGACACTACCTTGTGACCCCGCGCCGACCGGTGATGTGCACCGCCCGTCGGACCGGTGACGCGAGACGCCCTGCGGACAGGTCCGCAGGGCGTCTGGTGAGGATGCTCGAGATGCCTCCGCCCACGCGGGCCGGGGCGGGGGCCAGGGGTCCGTCCCGGACCCGGCTCGGGCTCAGCTACGAGCCTGCAGCGCCTCGATGAGCTTCGGGATGACCTTGTGGACGTCGCCCACGATCCCGAGGTCGGCCACCTGGAAGATGGGCGCGTCCTGGTCTTTGTTGATCGCCACGATGTTCTTCGAGTTCTTCATGCCCACCATGTGCTGGGTGGCGCCGGAGATCCCACAGGCCATGTAGACCGTCGGCTTGACGGTCTTCCCGGTTTGGCCGACCTGGTGGGAGTAGGGCACCCACCCGGCGTCGACGATGGCGCGGCTGGCCCCGGCGGCTCCGTGCAGGAGACCGGCGAGCTGCTCGATGAGGGCGTACTGCTCCTTCTCCCCCAGCCCGCGACCGCCGGACACGACCACCTCGGCCTCGTCCAGCTTGGGGCCGGTGCGCTCCTCGACGTGGCGGGCCACGATGCGGGCGGCGTTGGACGCTCCCGTGTCGGGGGCCTCGGCGGCCACCACGGAGGCGGCGGCGCCGCCCGACGGCTCCGCGGCGAAGGACTTGGCCCGGATCACGAAGATGGCGGGTCCCTCGGCGGTGAAGCGGGCGGTCAGGATCTCGGCACCCCCGAAGATGGCGTGCTGGCTGACCAGGCCGCCGTCGCCCGCGGTGAGGCCGACCACGTTGGTCAGGACCGGGCGGTCCAGCTTGACGGAGAGGCGACCGGCGATGTCGCGCCCGTCGTAGGTGGCCGGGATGAGGACGGCGTCGGGACCGCCGCCGGCACCGACGGCCGCGGCGATGGCGGCGGCCACGGGGGCGCCGGGCAGCGCGCCGCCGAGGTCACCGACGTCGTGGACGGTGGTGACGCCGTAGTCGCCGAGGGTTCCGGCCGCCGTGGCGCCGTCACCCCATACGACGGCCTCGACCGTGTCGGCCAGGGTGCGGGCTTGACTGACCAGCTCGAGCGAGGTGGTGGTGGGGGCGCCATCGACGACTTCGGTGACGACCCAGATCTTGGGAATGGACATGTTCGTGATCTCCTCAGATGACCTTGAGCTGCTCGAGGAACTCGATCACCCGCAGGTGACCCTCGCCCTCGTCGACGACGATCTCCCCCGCGGCCCGGGCCTCGGCCGGGGCGACGTCGGTGATCTCCTGGCGGGCGCCGGCGGCGCCGACCTGACCGGCGTCGATGCCGAGGTCGGCCACCGTCAGGTTCTCGACCGGCTTGGACTTGGCGGCCATGATCCCCTTGAAGGAGGGGTAGCGGGGCTCGACCACCCCGGCGGTCACGGTGACCACGGCGGGCAGCGGGCACTCCACTTCGTCGTAGCCAGCCTCGGTCTGGCGCTCGACCTTGACCGACGAGCCGGTCACCTCGACCTTCTTGGCGAAGGTCACCGAGGGCAGGCCGAGGAGCTCGGCGACCTGGACCGGCGTGGTGCCGGTGTATCCGTCGGTCGACTCGGTGGCGGCCAGGATGAGGTCCGGCTCGGCCCGCTTGATGGCGGCGGCGAGGACCTTGGCGGTGCCGAGGGCGTCGGTGCCGGCCAGTGCGGGGTCGCTGACCAGGATGGCCTTGGCGGCACCCATGGCCAGTGCGGTGCGCAGACCCGAGACCTCCCCGTTGGGGGCCATCGAGACCAGCGTCACCTCACCTCCACCGGCGGCATCGGCGAGCTGCAGGGCCATCTCGACGCCGTAGGCGTCGGAATCGTCCAGGATCAGCTTGCCTTCACGGACAAGGTTCTTCGTCCCCGCATCGAGTGCCGGCGGCGCGGCGGGATCAGGGATCTGCTTGACACAGACAACGACGTTCATAGTCATGCATTGTTGACGAAAACCGACCTCGCGGACCAATCGGCCCCCCGGCCCAGGTCAGGACGCCCCGGTCACCGCAGGTGGCGGACCCGCCGGACGAGGTGCCCGTCCGGACCCCGTCGACAGCCGTCCGGTTCCCCACGGGGTCCGTTCGGGCCGGGACGCGGGGCCTCCGGGCCGGGACGCGGGGCCTCCGGGCCGGGACGCGGGGCCTCCGGGCCGGGACGCGGGGCCTCCGGGCCGGGACGCGGGGCCTCCGGGCCGGTCGGCGGCGGTTCAGGCCCCGTCGACGGCCCGTCGGGCCATGGCCACGTCGTCCGTGATGACCGTGTCGACCCCGGCGGCGAGCACGACCGCCAGGGTGTCCGCGTCCGCCACCGTCCAGGCCGCCACGGCCAGGCCGGCATCGTGGGCGGAGGCCACGGTCGGGCCGTCGACGAGTCCGACGGGAAGGTGGACGGCCGCACAGCCGAGGGCCACGGCCGTCCCGATGCTCGACACGGGGTCGAACGACGGGACCACGAGCAGCCCGCACGCCGGGAGCGGGCCGGCCGAACGCACCGCGCCCAGGGCGGCCGACCAGAACGAGGAGACGATGACCGTTCCGGCCCGCCCGAGTGCCTCGACCGCGTCGACCACCAGGCCGGACGCCCGGTCGGTGGGATCGAAGGCGGCCTCTCCGGGATGGTTCTTGATCTCGATGTTGACCAGCATCCCTGTACAGGTCTCGAGCGCATCGGCCAGCAGCGGCACGTGGTCGGGCAGGTCGGCGGTGGCCAGCTCATGGACGGGGCCGGCGCCGGCGACGACTGCGTCGTGGTGGACGGCCAATCCACCGTCGGCCGTGAGGCGCACGTCGAGTTCCACCCCGTCGGCACCGAGCTCTCGGGCCCGGTGGAAGGCCTCGAGGGTGTTCTCGACGACTCCGGAGGCCGGATCGGGACTGCCGCGGTGCGCTTGGACTGCGGTCCGGACGGCCACGCTGCGTACTCCTTCCGACACTTGACGCGACACCGAGAAATTTGTGTCAAATCCCACGTAGAAGGCCCAAAAGTGCTTGCACCCGTTAGGGACCGTGGATACTCTAGTGAACGAACCCTGAACGGCCGGTGACATGAACAGCGCCGAGCTATGTGAAAGAAATCACAAGAGGGTAGTTCGAGTCGAATGAGTGGAGGAAACAGCTGTGGCCCTCATGTGGAACCGCACGGTCGAGTGGGACGAAGGAGACTGGCGGCAGTTCGCAGCCTGCCGGAGCACCGAGCCGGATCTGTTCTTCCCCATCGGCACCACCGGTCCCGCCGTCGACCAGATCGAGTCGGCCAAGCGGGTGTGCCGGACCTGCGAGGTCCAGGACACGTGTCTCGACTTCGCCTTGGCCACCAATCAGGAGTCCGGTGTCTGGGGCGCGACCTCCGAGGAGGAGCGCCGCAAGCTCCGCAAGGCGTGGCTGGCCGCCCGTCGCCGCGCCTCCTGAGGCTCACCGCTTCCCGAGACCCGGAGGCCACCCGGGAGCCGGGGTCGGACTCCGGGACCTGACCACCGGATCTGACCACTCCCGGTCGGTGGCCCACTCCCGGTCGGTGGCCCACTCCCGGTCGGTGGCCCACTCCCGGTCGGTGGCCCGCTCCCGGTCGGTGGCCCGCTCCCGGTCGGAGCCTCCCGGGGTCCCCCCCGTCGCCCTCGCCGGGAGTCCGAGCCTCTCCCCCGTACCGTCCGACATGCCGGTCCGACATGCCGGTCCGACGTGTCGGACCGGACCCGGGTCCCGTCGGACGAACCGTTCCCGACGTCGGGGGACCTACTGACCGATCGGCTGGGGCTCGCGGGCCGGCAGCTCGATGACCACCATGGTCCCCCGCTCGCCTGGCGTGCGGGTACTCCGGTCCAGCATCGCGATGGTGCCGTCGAGCTGGCTCCGGACGAGATCGCGGACGATGGACAGACCGAGGCTCTGGGTCTCGTCGATGTCGAAGCCCTCCGGCAGGCCCGAGCCGTCGTCCAGGACCTCCACCCGCAGCAGTCCGTCCTCGGCGGACAGGTCCACCCGGATCGTCCCCGTCAGATCGTGATCGACGTCCACGCCGTCACCGTCCTCCTCGGCCGCGAAGTCGAGGAAGGCGTGCTCGATGGCGTTCTGCACCAGTTCGGCGAGCACCACGGCCAGAGGGGTGGCCACATCGGCCGGCACCTCCCCCAGACCGCCGTTGACCTCGAAGGTCAGGTGACGCGAGACGACCGAGTCCTTGGCCATCCGCAGGAGCGATGTCACGATCTCGTCGAAGGGGACCTGGTCGCTCGGTTCGCGGGACAGGATCTCGTGGACGATGGCGATCGAGCGGACCCGACGCTCGGCCTCGAACAGCGCCACCCGGCCACCGCCGGGGGGCAGCCGGCGGGCCTGGAGCCGCAGGAGCGCCGAGATCGTCTGGAGGTTGTTCTTCACCCGGTGGTGCACCTCACGGATGGCGGCGTCCTTCGAGAGCAGCAGGCGGTCGAGTCGTCGGACGTCGGTGACGTCGCGGAGCAGCACGATGCAGCCGGTCACGTCGCCCGTCTGGATGAGAGGGATGCAGTGGAGCAGGACGGTCACGTCCGGACGGCGCTCCACCTCCTCCACCACGGGCTGCGCGGAGGCCAGCGCCCATTCGATGGCCGACTCCTCGATTCCGAGGTCGGTCAGTCGCCGGCCCTCGATCTGGGAGTACATGCCCATCCGGTGGAGGGCGTTGGTGGCGTTGGGTGACGCGTAGCGGACCCGACCCTCCTCGTCGACGAGGACCACGCCGTCACCCACCCGGGGCGCCTCCTCGGTGGCCACCTCTTCGCTCGGGAACGGGAACGTCCCTTCGGACAGCATGACGGCGAACCGGTTGAAGACGTCCCGGTAGGTGCGCTCCAGGTGCCCGGGACGCCGTCCGGCTCCGACGGACATCCGGGTCAGGACGGCCACCGTCTCCCCCTCGTGGCGCACGGGGATGCAGTGCAGGCGGGCCGGTTCGTCCCCGGGCTCGAGCTCCATCTCGCCCCTCGACGTCTCCCCCGTCTCGAACGCCATCACGACGAGCGGCCAGACCTCGGCGTCGACCGTCTGGCCGACCAGGTCGTGCTCGACGACCGTCGAGCTGTTGGACGGTCGCATCTGCCCCAGGATGACCAGCTCCCGGCCGCTCGGGCGCGGGTCGGTGAGTTCGGGGGCCATCGGCGCCATGAGCACGAGGTCGGAGAAGGACAGGTCGGCCAGGATCCCCCATGTGCCCAGCAGGCGCTGCAGGTGGGCGAGCTGGTCCTCGTCCAGGTTGGTGCGCTCGAAGGCGAGCTCGGCGGGCGTGGCCACCGGTCAGGCCTCCCCGCCGAGTGGACCGCGGGCGAGGGGTCCCGCCGCGGCACCCGTCCCGGCCCCCGTCGGGGCCGGTCGGCCGGCGGGGGCCGACGGGCCGGCGACGGCCACGTCGTGGGGAGCGCGGTCGCGGAAGCCCCGAAGGGTCGACACCCCGGCGGCGTCCAACAACGTGCGCAGGTCGTCGGCCCGTTCGGCCACGTCCGGCAGGGTATGGGCGTCCGAAGCCGTGGTGAGCGGGACTCCCCGCTCGACGAAGCGCCGGAGCAGCGGCGGCGCCGGGTACTCCTCACCCACCGGCTTGCGCCAACCGGCCGAGGACAGCTCGGCGGCCATGCCGGAGGCCACCGCGGCCTCGGCGATCCGGTCGTAGAACTCGTCAGGTACCGCCGGTCGGTGCCCGGCGATCTTGACCAGGTCGGGGTGGGCGAAGACGTCGCACACGCCCGAGGCACCGAGCTCCTCCATGGCCCGGGTGTACTCCTCCCAGACCTGGTCGATGTCCCGATGGTCCCACTCGGCGAGGACCTGGGGGTCGCCCAGCACGTCGAATCGCCACGTGCCGAGCCAGTGGACGGAGCCGAGCAGGACGTCGAACGGGTAGCCCTCGAGCAGATCGGCGACGTCGTCCATGCGGTCCTGGTAGTAGTCGACCTCGAGGCCGAGCACCACCGGGAGTCCGGCGTCCTTGACCGCCTGCACGACCTCCACGTAGTCGTCGAGGTCGACCCGGGCGTGGTGGTCCCAGTAGGCGGCCATGCCGGGGCGCAGCTCGTCGCCGGGCAGGTCGTCCCAGAAGCCCCCCAGCCGGTCCTTGGCCTGGGTGAACCGGAAGAGGTGCTCGGTGACGGCGATCTCGGTCACCCCCTGCGCGACGGCCCGCTCGCAGTAGGCGGCCACCTGGTCGACCGTGGTCTGGGCGTCACTCTGGCTGTGCGGCCACAGGTGGAGGTGATAGTCGAGCACGGAGTCCTTTCGAGCGGGGTGGGGCGACGGGGGCGGATCGGGTGGGGCGGCGGGGGTGGATCGGGTGGGGCGGCGGAGGCGGATCGGGTGGAGCAGTAGGGGCGACGTCGGTGGGCGGATCGGGTCAGGGTGGGCGTACCGGGCCGGTGGTCAGGCCCGGCGGATCAGGGTGACGCCGTCGCGGACCGTCGTCTGCACGGCCACCACCCGGGGATCGGTGGCCACGAATTCGTTGAAGGCCCGCAGGGCGACGGTGTCGTCGGTGGTGTCGGTGCCGTCGAGGATGCGACCGGACCACAGCGTGTTGTCGGCGGCGATGAGGCCACGGGGAGCCAGCTTCGGGAGTACCGCCTCGTAGTAGTCGAGGTAGGCGGCCTTGTCGGCGTCGATGAAGACCAGGTCGAAGGGACCCGGGAGGGTGGCGATGGTCTCGAGGGCCGGACCCTCCCGTACCTCGATCTGGTCCGCGTACGGGCTCGAGGCGATGTGCCGGCGGGCGAACGCGGCATGCACCGGGGAGATCTCGCACGTCGTGATGGAGCCACCGGGGGCGAGCCCGGCGGCCATGGAGAGGGCCGAGTACCCGCCGAACGTGCCGATCTCGAGGACCGACGTTGCGGACAGGGCGAAGGTCAGGAGCTCGAGGTAGCGGCCCTCGAGTCGGCCGACCATCATCCCCGGCGACTCGAGGGTGGTCACCAGCTCGGCGGCCAGCGCCTCCAGGTAGGCGGGCGGCGCCGTGGTGTGGTCGGCGGCATAGGCCTCGAGCGTGGGGTCGACGATGTCGGTCACCCCCGCATCGTACGGCCCGCCGGGCCGGCCCGTCATCGGTCCCCTCCTCCGCCGGACCGCCCGGTGGTGGCGGCGTCGGACCCCCGGGGGCCCGATCGTCGGGACACTCAGCGCCAGATCTGCTCGCCGAGGCGCAGCAGTCCGGCCAGGTCGTAGATGTCGGTGTCGAAGAAGGGGACGGTGGCCAGCACCTCGGGGGCGATGGACAGGCTGGCCCGCTCCTCCATCTCGCGCAGGGCGACGACCTGGAAGTTGAGGTACCCGTCGGCCACCTCGGTCAGCACCCGGGCGATCTGGGCCGGGTCGCCCAGCGCCGCATCGGTGGCCCCGAGCCGGGGTGCCAGCTGTCCGGCCAATTCCTCGGCGCGGTCCTTCATGGCTTCCGCCACCTTGGTGCCGGCCCGGCCCTGGAGGTAGTCGGGCATCACCTTGTTCAGGATGATGGCGCCGAGGTGAAGCTTGCGCTCGGTCAGCTGCTCGGCGAAGAATTCCGCCTCGCGCAGGGGCGTCGCCTCGAGGGTGGACACCACCACGAAGGTGGTGCGACGGTCCGACAGCAGCCGCCCCACCGCGTTCGAGCGTTCCACGAAGCCGTCGTACATGGTCTGGAACAGGATGAAGAACTCGGAGATGTCGCCCATGAATTCCGTGCCGAGGATCCGGTCACTGATCTGGTAGAAGGGCTTGGTGGCCACGTTGATCAGCTTCGAGCGGTAGGGCACGATCAGCCACCGCAGCAGACGCGAGGAGAAGAAGTCGGCCAGCCGCTCGGGGGCGTCCAGGAAATCGAGGGCGTTGCGGGTGGGAGGGGTGTCCACCACGATCAGGTCGTACTCGCCGGCCGAGTGGATCTCGTAGAGCCGCTCCATGGCGATGTAGTCGTGGCTCTGGACGAACCGGCCGGCGATGTTCTGGTAGAGCGGATTGGCCAGGATCTCGTCCCGCGTCTGCTCGTCGGGGGCGTGCTGGCGGATGAGCGAGTCCCAGGACTCCTTGGTGTCGAGCATGGCTGCCCACAGCTCGCCACGGGGGGTGACCCCCGCCGCCTTGAAGGCGGAGTCCGGCACCCGGTGCTCGGTGTTGCCGATGCCGTCCAGGCCGAGGGCGTTGGCCAGGCGTTTGGCCGGATCGACGGTCAGCACCAGCACCTTCGAGCCGTGGGTCACGGCCGCCATGAGCGCCGAGGCGGCGGCCGTGGTGGTCTTGCCGACCCCGCCGGGACCGCAGGCGACCACGATCTCCTTGGTGGCCAGGAGGCTGTCGAGGGAGGGAGTGGGGACGTCGGCGGCCGGGGCCTTGGACGGGCGGGGTCGGGCGGCCATCAGAGTCCCAACTCCTCACCCAGTGACTCGGCCACCTGGCGGGTGGTGCGCAGGCCGTGGGACTTGGTGAACAGGTAGGGCAGGTAGAGCAGCGGCACGTCGGGCTCGATCCCCTGTCGGAGGCGCTCGAGGTGGGTCGAGCGGGTGCGGCGCATCGTGACGGCCAGGCGGGCCGCGTCCAGGACGGGGCCGGCGTCGCCCTCGACCAGGTCGTCGAGCTCGGTCAACACCCCGGGGGCGGTCAGGGCGTCGAAGACCCGCTCCTCCTGGCGCCCGAACAGCTCGGGCAGCACCCGGTTCACGACGACGCCGGCCAGCTCCACCGTCGTCTCCTCGCGGATCCGCACGGCCAGCTCGATCGTCTCGGTGACCGGCATCTCCTCGGGCGTGCAGACGGCGAGGAGTCCGGTGATCGAGGGGTCGGACAACATGTCGAGCATCCAGTCCGTCTGGGTCCGGATCAGTCCCACCCGGACGAGCCCGTTGACGGCCTGGGGGGCGGCCAGCTGTCCGACGATGTGGCCGGTGGCCGGGGCGTCCACCACGACCATGTCCCAGTTGCCGCCGCGGACCTCCCAGCAGATCTTGCCGACCGTGATGATCTCCTTGACCCCCGGGCGCGGCGGTGGCCAGGAAGTCGAAGGCCTTGGCCACCGGTCCGATCCGGCCGATCACGGGCACGTGCAGCTGCAGCTTGAGGTACTCGCGCAGCGACGCCTCGGTGTCCATCGTCATGGCGAAGAGGCCGGGCTGGACCTCCTTCTCCTTGAAGGCGGTGGGCGGGGCCTCGTAGTACCCGGACAGCTCGCCCTTGCCGTCCATCTCACAGATCAGGACCTTCTTGCCCTGGGAGGCGACCAGCAGGGCGAGGGCCGAGGCGACCGTGGTCTTGCCCGTCCCTCCCTTGCCGGTCACGAAGACCAGCTTGCGGTCGAGCAGGGGCGTCATCGGATCAGACGACACGGCGACCCCCGGGGTGCGGCCGGTGGAGCGGCGGGTGTTCCCGACGTCGGATCAGGAGATCCCGAACCCGACCCGACGGTCGGCGACGGGAGGGTCGAGCTCGACGTAGGCCACCTTGCCGGCCGGAACCCCGACCTGACGTCCCTTGCGGTCGGTGAGCCAGAGGATCCTGCCCTCCTCGCCGAGCGCCTCCTCGATGTCGGCCAGGACCTTGTCTCGGTCAGCGTCGTCCGGCAGCTCGATGTCGAGCTCCTTCATCGACTGCACGATCCCGATACGTACGTCCACCTGGCACGCTCCTCTCCGGCGGGCGGTCGGTGGACCACCCGGTGCCAACGACGATACAGCCCGGCGGGACCCCGCCGTCCCGACCCGGACCGCCGGGGTCACACCGATGGGGCACACTTGGCGCATGGACGGCGAGACTCCCGCGGAGGCCCCACCGGCTCCGGAGCGGGGCCGGGAGACCGAGCGGAACCGCCTGTGGGCGGCCACCATGTCCGGTCACGGGTCCGACGGGGTGACCTACGCCCATGCCGACAGTCGGGCCACCACCGGCGCCACGGTCCTCTCCGACGGATTCGACCGGTTGGCCCGCGAAGAGCTCGAGCGCCGGCACCTCGCTCCCGGCGCCACCCGTGCCGAGGGTGCCGGCCACCGGGCCCGCCCCGAGGAGCCCGACCGGTGGCGGACCTGCTTCGAGCGGGACCGGGACCGGATCCTGCACGCCCCGTCGTTCCGCCGCCTGGCCGGGAAGACCCAGGTGTTCGTCTTCCCCGACGACCACCAACGCACCCGGCTGACCCATGCGCTCGAGGTCGCCCAGGTGGCCTCGGGCATCGCCCGGGCCTGCCGGCTCAACGTGGCCCTCACCGAGGCCATCGCCCTCGGCCACGACTGCGGTCACGGTCCCGGTGGGCACGCCAGCGAGGATGCCCTCTCCCCGTACGTGCCCGGCGGGTTCGACCACGCACCCTGGGGGGCCGACGTGTCGTTGGCGTCGCTCAACCTCTGCGACGAAACGCTCGACGGGATCCGCAACCACTCCTGGTCGCGTCCGGCCCCGTCGACACCCGAAGGCGAGGTCGTGAGCTGGGCGGACCGTATCGCCTACGTCTGCCACGACTTCGAGGACGCGGTGCGGAGTGGAATCGTCACGGCCGAGGCCCTGCCCGCCATCGTCCGCGAGCGCTGCGGCGACCGACGGGGCGAGCAACTCGGCACCTTCATCGACGGTCTGGTGGCCACCACCCTCCGCACCGGGCGCGTCGGCATGGACGACGACCTGGCCGAGGCACTCGCCGCGTTCCGGAACAGCAATTACCAGCACGTCTACCTGCGGCCGAGCTCGGTCATCCAGGGGGAGGCGGTGGTCGACGTGCTGCGCGCGCTGGTCGACCACTTCAGCGACCGACCCCACCTCCTCCCCACGTCCGACCGGGACGACGCCGGGCTGACCGGTGGCGAGCCGGGCGCCGTCCGGGCCGCCGTCGCCTACGTGGCCGGCATGACGGACCGCTACGCCTTCAGCCAGGCCGTCGCCCTGCTCGGGTGGGACCCGGACAAGTTGCCCGTCGGGATCGGGGTGACCGGGCGCTTCTAGCGCGGCGCCGCGTGGCGGTCACCATCCTCCGCGGCGCCGCACCACCCCGCCACCGCGTCACCCCTCACGGCGGCGTCGATGCCCTCAGGCGTTCACCCACGTCACCGTGAAGTCTTCGCCGTCGCTGAGTCCCGACGTGGTCGCCTTCAGGACGGTGCCCTTCTTGTTCTTGGTCATCATGATCTGGTGGTCGTCGTAGGCCGCCGCATCGACGGGCTGCCCTCCGACGTTCGCCCCGGTGAAGCTCGCCGTTCCGAAATCCGTGAGGTCGACGGCCTTGCACTTCTTGGAGGTGCACGCGGTCGGGGACTCGGTGATCCACTCGGCCGACTGGTCCAGGGGAATCAGTGGGGCCGACTGGACCGTCGAGAACGTCCACTTGCCGGCATCGACGATCGAGAGGGTGATGCTGCTCCCCACCTCGGTGACCCCACCGGTGAGGACATCGGCCGGGGCGACGGGGTAGGAGGCGGTCGGGAGCACCACGATGTCGTCCGGATACAGCTCGTACCAGGCGTAGTAGCTCGGGCCCCCGGGATTCTTCTTGGCAGGCTTCACGCAGTCGGCATCGGTGCCGACCTGCTGGACGCTCGGATCGGTGGACAGGTAGCCGTCGATGCCGACCCAGAAAGCCGACTGGCTCGCCTTTCCGTCGCAGCTGGCGGTCGGCTGGGTCCAGCTCCCCGAGACACTAGAGAAGGTGGCGCCGGTCACGGCATAGCCGGCCCAGTCCAGCGAGTCGGACACCCCCCGGACCCTGCCGAGGGGGGAGTCCGGCACGGGCGTCGACGGGTCCGCCGTCGGCGCCGGCCCCGCTGGCCGTCCGGACGTGGTGGCCGGCCCCGTCGCCCCGAAGGCGCTCGGCGGGACCCCCACCGCCGTCACCGCCGTCATCCCGATCCCGATCCCGATCGCCGCCGTGGCGGCCGCCCGCGAGCCGCGGTGCATCCGGACCAAACTCACCTACCCGTCCCGCCGACACTGAGCAGATCGCGTCGACGGGCCCGCAGGATCTCCACCCGGGCTCGGTGGGCCAGCTCGACGCGGCGCCGGGTCCGGCCGGTCGGTCAGCACCGTGCCGCCGTCGCCCTTGCGTTGGGCGTTGAGCAGATCGATGGCCGGCGTGATCGTGTGGACGGGGGTGGTGAACCGACCGTCGACGACGTGTTCGGGCTCCAGCCGGGCGGCCTCCCCGCGGTTGGTGCGCAGCGCCCGCTCGTAGCCCTCGAGCTGCCACTTGAGGGCCCCGAGAAGGGCGCCGCCGTCACGGACGGTCACCACCAACGGGTCCCCCTCGAGGAACTCGACGCGGATGGCGCCGGGGGTGTCGGGATCGGCGGACACCTGCACCATGTCGGCCACCCGGTACCGCCAGATGCCCCCGTTGCCGGCGACGCGCAGTTCGCCCGGCAGGAGGACCACGTCGAGACGGGCGTGCCAACGGGTCCCGGCGGACACCGGACCCGGGACCCGGAGCCCCCGGAAGTCGCCCCGCACCGCGGTCAGGATCGTGGCGTCGCGCGTCAGTCCCGTTCGTCGGCGGATCAACAGTGTTCGCATGCCCTCGCTCCTCCTGCCCGCCCCGGCCGGTCCCGGGCGGCGACGGACGTCCCGGCCGGGTGCCGACGACCGGTGCGATCCGCACCGGCGGGCACTGCTCGCGATCGCACCGGTTCGGGCACGCACGTTCCCTGTAGAACGAGAGCCGGCCCGGATCTGTTACCCCCGGGTCACTACCCCCGATGCCCCCAGCCAAACGTCGCGGGCCATCGGCGACCCGGACCCGCCCACCGGATCGGACGCACCGGCCCCCCGGACCCACCCGCGGCCCGGTCCGGCCCGTGGGAGCCCTCTACAGGGCGACGAAGGCCCGGGGGTCGTCGGTTCGCACGATGTCCTTACCCAGCGGGGCGATCGCCGCCGCCGCCAGCTTGAAGTCGGCCAGACCGAGCGGGATGCCGACGATGGTGAGGCAGAGGAGCACGCCGGTCACCACGTGGGCGATGGCCATCCACAGGCCGGCCAGCAGGAACCAGATCACGTTGCCGATGAAGGATCCCGCCCCGGCGTCGGGCTTGCGCACCAGGACCCGGCCGAAGGGCCAGAGGGTGAAGGCGGCCAGCCGGAAGCTGGCGATGCCGAACGGGATGGTGATGATCAGGATGCACATGACCACGCCGGCCACGACGTAGCCGATGGCCAGCCAGAATCCGCAGAGCACCAGCCAGATGACGTTGAGGACGGTCTTCACGCGTCCCAGCCTCTCACCCGCCGGACCCCCGGCCGCCACGGCGCCCGCGCGGAATCCGGGTGGTGCTGTTTACCATGGGGCTGTCGGGGCGGAAGACCGATCAGGAGGACCTCATGACGACACGGGAAGCGACGACCCCCGGAGCGTTGCCGGACGGGACGATCTCCCCGACGGCGCCGCCGCCGCCGTCGGGCGGTGGAGGTCCGGGACGCCCGGGCGGGGGTGACGCCGCCACGGCTCTCGCCCCCGTGGTCAGCGCCCTGGTGGGCCGGGACAGCGGGGTGCGGTTCCGGTTCTGGGACGGCAGCTCCCTCGGTCCCGACGACCCGGTCGGTGTCATCACGCTGCACTCGCCCGACGCGCTGCGGCGGATCCTGTGGGCCCCCGGCGAGCTCGGGGTGTCCCGGGCCTTCGTGGCGGGTGACCTGTCGATCGAGGGGGACGTCTTCGACGTCCTGTCCGCCCTGCGGGCCGCGTCGTCCGGTGATCTCCGGCGGATCGAGCCTCGGACGTTGCTGACCACCGTGCGGGCCGCCCGACGTCTCGGGGCCGTCGGGGCGCCACTGCCCCCTCCGCCCGAGGAGAGCCGGCCGGCGGGCCGCATCCACTCGCCGGCTCGCGACGCCCGGGCCATCAGCCACCACTACGACGTCGGCAACGACTTCTACGAGCTCGTGCTCGGACCCAGCTGGACGTACTCGTGCGCCCGCTTCGTGACCGGGGCATCCACGCTCGAGGAGGCCCAGGCCGCCAAGTACGAGCTCATCTGCCGCAAGCTCGGGCTCGACGTCCACCGAGGTGCCCGGCTCCTCGACGTGGGCTGCGGGTGGGGTTCGATGGCCCTGCACGCCGCCGTCCACCACGACGCCCGGGTGGTCGGGGTGGCCCTCAGCCACGAGCAGGTCGACAAGGCGAACGAGCGGGTGCGCGAGGCGGGGCTGGAGGACCGGGTGGAGATCCGCTACCAGGACTACCGGGACCTGCGGGGCGAGACGTTCGACGCCATCTCGTCGATCGGGATGTTCGAGCACGTCGGCTCGGCCCGCACCGCCCAGTACTTCGCCACGCTGCGCGACCTGCTCGCCCCGACGGGACGGCTCTTGAACCACGCCATCTCCTCCCCCGGCGGATCCCGCCTGGGCACCCGGACCTTCATCGGCCGCTACGTCTTCCCCGACGGCGAGCTCATCGACGTCGGCGAGGTGGTGCTGGCCATGGAGCGGGCCGGGTTCGAGGTGCGCGACGTGGAGTCGCTGCGCGAGCACTACGCCCGCACCCTGCGGTGCTGGGTGGCCAACCTCGAGGGCCGCTGGGACGAGGCCGTGGCCCTGGTGGGACGGCCCCGCGCCGACATCTGGCGTCTCTACATGGCGGGATCCGCCCTGGGCTTCGAGGACGGGGGGATCGCCGTGCACCAGGTCCTCGGCGTCGTGCCCACCGAGGACGGGACCAGCGGCATGCCGCGCACCCGGGAATGGGACTGACCCCCCGTCGCCGGCTCGCCCGCCGGCGGCACCCCGTCGGGCGGATCAGCGGACGGTGAGCTCCCGGCGGTAGACGCGGGCCGGCCCGAGAGCGGCGATGGTGGCGGCGAGCTGGGCGAAGACACCGGCGGCCTCCCCGTCGGGCTCGGAGACGACGATGGGCACGCCCTGGTCGCCACCTTCCCGCAGGTCGGGCACCAGCGGCACCTGGCCGAGCAGTGGCACCCCGAGGTCGTGGGCGAGCTGGGCTCCCCCGCCGGCACCGAACAGCTCGTACCGGGTGCCGTCGTCGCCCGTGAACCAGCTCATGTTCTCGATCACGCCGCGCACGGCCAGCTTCAGCTTGCGGGCGGCGTAGGCCGAGCGCTGGGCCACCCGCTGGGCGGCCGGTTGCGGGGTGGTGACCACGAAGACCTCGGTCTTGGTCAGGTACTGGCCGAGCGAGAGCGTCACGTCGCCGGTGCCCGGGGGCATGTCGATGAGCAGGAAGTCGGGTTCACCCCAGTAGGCGTCCACCAGGAACTGCTCGAGCGCCTTGTGCAGCATCGGGCCCCGCCAGATGACCGGCGTGTCGTCGGCCACGAAGAACCCCATGGACAGGCAGCGGACGCCGTTGGCGGTCGGCGGGACGACGAGGTCGCCGATGATGAGGGGATCAGCGGTGACACCCAGCATCTTGGGCACCGAGAACCCGTAGACGTCGGCGTCGAGGATCCCGACGTCGTACCCGGCCCGCTGGAGGGCCACCGCCAGGTTGACGGTGACCGAGGACTTGCCGACCCCGCCCTTGCCCGACGAGATGCCGAGGATGCGGGTCTTCGACTTCGGGTCCATGAACCTGTTGGGCCGCCCCTCCTCGTGGCCGAGGGCGCCCCCGCCGCCGTGCCCGTGGTCGTGGCCGTGCCCGTCGTCGGCGGCGTGCATGGTGCCCCCGTCGACGGCATCGCCCCGCAACAGCATCCGCAGGCGGGCCCGCCGCTCCTCGTCCATGAGGACGGTCTCCACCACGACCTCGTCGACCCCGCCCACCCGGGCCACGGCCGCCCGCACCCGCGCCACCAGCTCGTCGACCTGGGGATACTGGGCGACCGGCAGGGCGATGTCGACGGTGGCCTTCTTCCGCTTGGTCAGGACCCGCCCGACCATGCCCAGGTCGCCCAGGGGGCGCCGCAACTCGGGGTCGTCGACGTGGGCGACCGCCGACGCGACCTGGGACTCGTCGATGGACATGGGGGCTCTCCTGGGGGAAATTCGGCGTCACCGGTACACTAGGGGACGTGCAGCCCGACCCGGACAGCCCCGAGGCCAGTGCCGGATCCGACTCCGACAGCCAGTTCGCCGCCGCCGTGACGGCCGTGACGTCGGCCTTCGGCGACCCGACCCGGCGGGAGATCTACCTCTTCGTGCGCTCCCAGCCGGGGGCGACGGCCTCCGAGGTGGCGGCCCGCTTCTCGCTCCACCCGAACGTGGCCCGCCACCACCTCGAGCGCCTGGCCGCCGGAGGCTACGTCGAGGTGACCCGCGAACGACCCGACGGCAAGGGGGCGGGCCGGCCCTCCAAGCGCTTCCGGGCCATCGGCCCCGATCCCACCCTCGACCTCCTGACCCGGCGGGACGACCTCCTGGTGCTGCTGCTCCAGGAGGCGATGCAGATGCTCGGCCCCCAGGCCGCCGAGAGCATGGCGGAGCGGGTCGGCGAGGAGTACGGCCGTCGCCTGGCCGGCCGGATGTCGCCCGGGGACAGCCAGCGCTCGCTGCGCACGGCCATGCACGCCATCGCCGACACCCTGACCGCCCACGGGTTCGCGGCCCACGCCGAGGACCAGGGGACGACGACCGCCGTGGTCGCCGACAACTGCCCCTTCGGCGATGCCGCCTCCCAGCACCCGGTGCTGTGCGCCGTCGACCGGGGCATGGTCAAGGGCCTGCTGGCCGGCCTCTGCGGGGACGACCCGGGGGCCGTCCCCGTCGTCCTGTCGTCCTCCCGGGCCCGGGGTGACGACGCCTGCGCCGCCGTCGTCTGACCCGGCACCGTGAGCCGTCACTACCTCGACCACGCCTCGACCACCCCGCTGCGCCCCGAGGCGGCCGCCGCCATGGCGGAGTGGACCGACCTCGGTGTCACCGCCGACCCCGGCCGGGTCCACACCGAGGGCCGCATGGTCCGCGCCACCCTCGAGGACGCCCGTGACCGGGTGGCCGGCCTCTTCGGCGTGCGACCCCGTCAGGTCGTCCTGACCTCGGGAGGGACCGAGTCGGTCGACTCGGCCGTCTGGGGCGTCCTGTCGGCCGTCGAGGGCCCGGCCCCGGTGGCCTGCGCGGCGGTCGAGCACTCGGCCGTGCGGGACGCCTCGGCCCGCGGTGGTCCCCTCGTCGGGATCGACGTGGACGGCGTCGGACGGATCACCGCGGCCGCGGTGGTCGAGGCGCTCGAGCGGTGCCGTCGGGAGCACGGGCGGGCACCGGCCCTGGTGCACTGCCAGTGGGCCAACCACGAGGTCGGCACCCTCCAGGACACCGCCGACGTGGTGGCGGTCTGCCGGGAGGCGGGGGTGCCCGTCCACGTCGACGCCGTGGCCGCCGCGGGCCACGTGCCCCTCGACCTCGGCGCGCTGGAGGCCGACCTGGTGTCGGTGTCGTCCCACAAGCTGGGCGGCCCGGCCGGCGTCGGTGCGCTGGTCCTCCGGCGGGGTCTGCGGATCGAGCCGCTCCTGGTCGGGGGCGAACAGGAGCGGGGGCGCCGGGCCGGCCTGGAGAACGTGGTCGGGGCCGTCGGGTTCGGTGCCGCGGCCGAGGTGCTGTCCGACGCGGGCCGTCTGGATGCCGAGCGGTCGGCCGCCCGCTCCGCCACCGAGGCGCTGGCCGCCGCCTCGGTGGCGGTCGAGGGCGTCGCCCCCTACGGCGACTTCGATCGCCGCGTGCCCCACATCCTCTGCCTCGGGGTGGCCGGCGTGGAGGCCGAACCGGTCCTGCTCGGCCTCGACCAGGCCGGTATCGCCGTGCACTCGGGGTCGTCGTGCTCCTCGGAGGCCCTGGAGCCCTCGCCCGTGCTCGAGGCCATGGGCGTCGACGGCGAGCGCTCGCTCCGCCTGTCGGTCGGCTGGTCGACCACCCCGGCCGACGTCGAGGCCTTCGCCGGCGCCTTCGCCGGGGTGGTCCAGCGGCTGCGCGCTCTGCGCCCCTGATCGCACCCCCGTCCCGGTCCCCCGTGGCGCGTCCCGATAGGTTGACGGCCATGCGCGCCGTCGTCTGCCATGAGTTCGGTCCCCTCGACACCCTGGTGGTGGAGGACCGGCCCGGTCCCGAACCGGGTGAGGGCATGGTCCGGATCGACGTGGCCGCCGCCGGGGTCAACTTCGTCGACGGACTGATCTGCCAGGGCAGGTACCAGATCAAGCCACCGGTCCCGTTCGTCCCGGGGAGCGAGGTGGCCGGCACCGTCTCGGCCCTGGGCCCCGGGGTGAGCGGCTGGTCGGTCGGCGACCGGGTGCTGGTGTTCTGCGGGTTCGGCGGATTCGCTGGCCAGGTCGTGGCCCCGGCGCTGTCGTTGGTCGCGGTACCCGGGACGGTCGACCTCCGCCAGGCCGCGGCGCTGCATCCAGAGCTACTGCACGATGCTGTTCACCCTGACCCGGCGCACGACGGTGCTGGCCGACGAGTGGGTGCTGGTGCTCGGGGCCGGCGGTGGGATCGGACTGGCCGCGGTGGACGTGGCCGTGGCGCTGGGGGCCCGGGTCATCGCCGCCGCCTCCACCCCCGACAAGTTGGGGGCCGCGGTGGCCATGGGGGCCGAGGCCACCATCGCCTACGAGGAGGAGGACCTGAAGGTCCGGGCCCGCGAGCTGTCCGGTGGCGGGGTCGACGTGGTGGTCGACCCGGTCGGGGGCCGCCACTCCGAACCGGCGCTGCGGGCCACGCGCCAGCTGGGCCGCTTCTGCGTGATCGGGTTCGCGTCGGGGCCCATCCCGACGATTCCGCTGAACCAGGTGCTGCTCAACAACCGCACCGTGGTCGGCGTCGACTGGGGCGGGTGGACCTTCACCGACCCCCTCGGCAACCGGGCGCTCATCGACGAGGTGATGGGGATGGTGGCCGACGGGCGCCTGCACCCGACCGCACCGTCCACCCGGTCGCTCGAGGACGCCGCCGCGGTCATGGCCGGCCTCATCGACCGGACGGTGGGCGGCAAGGTCGTCCTGACCCCCTGATCCCCTGATCCCCTCAGCCCCGGGGCGACCCGGGGGGACGTCAGGCGGTGGGCACCCCGGTTGGCAGCGGAACGTGGGCCGCCGCGTACGCCTGGCGCAGGGTCGGGGCGGCCTCGGACACCACGGCGGCCGGCGGGCTGTCGGCCAGGAACCGGCCGAACTGGTCGACCGCCCCGGCCGCGTTGCCGTCGAGCTGCAGCTCCAGCGTGCCCAGGTAGAGGTGGGCGGCATAGTCCTGCGGATCGAGGGCGACGGCCTGGGTGATCTTGGTCCGGGCGTCGGACAGCAGGGTGGTGCTCGCCCCCTGCTGTCCGATCCGGTACTCGAGCCAGCCCAGCTGGGCCAGGGCGACCTCGTTGTCCGGGTGGGCGGCCAGCACCTGCTGGTAGAGCTGGGCGGCCTGGCCCAGGTCGCCCTCGTTCTCCGAGGCGGCCGCCTGGTCGAGGGTGCGGGCCACCTGCTGGCTGGCGCTCAGGGAGATCGATCCGGTGGCCGTCTGGCCCGGCAACCGGTCCGAGGAGAACAGCGGCACGGCCACGACCAGGGCGGTGGCGAAACAGGCGACCGCCCCGACCAGGAACCACTTGTTCCGTCCCCGCCCGCCGGTCGGAACCGCCGACCCTCGGCCTGCGTCCCGGGCCGCTCGGCCACCAGGGTGGCCGTGCCCGACGCCACCGTCGCCACCGTCGCTCCCGACGGCGACGGCACCTCGGCGACGGCCGGTCCGAGTGCGGCCAGGCGACCGAGGTCGCGCTGGCGGAGGGCCAGGTAGTCGGCATCGCCCAGATCGCCGGCCAGGTACTCGGCGTCGGCGTCGGCCAGCGACTGGGTGAGGAACGCACGCCGTTCCTCCACCGCGGCGGGGTCGGCGGCGGCCCCCCGGACGTCGGCGTCGAGCGCGTCGCCGGGGTGCGTCGGCGTCGGCCCAGGACCACGACCAGCACGGCCACCGCGGCCAGCCCGGCGGCCACGGGCAGCACCCACACCAGGGCCGACCAGCCGCGGGTCGGTGGGTCGAGCACGATGGTCGACCCGTAGCGGTCGACCAGGTAGGCCTCGATACGGGCGTCGGTCCAGCCCTCGTCGACCAGCTGGCGGACGGTGGACCGCACCGTGATCGCCGTCGGGGCGCTCGAGACGGCCACCGACAGGTCCTCACAGCTCGGGCACCGGATGTCCGACTCGATGGCCGTGGCCCGCTGGGCGGCGGTGGGCGGCGCCGAACGGAAGACGCCACTCCCCACGAGCAGCGCCACCACCAGGACGACGCCGAGCAGCGTCCACACCGGGAACCGGCGCGCGCTCATGCGCCCGCCGCCTCGCCCCGGGCGATGAGTCTGTCGAGGTCGGACTCGGTGACCGACGACACGATGTAGGCGACCACGCGGCCGTCGGGGGCGATCAGGAAGGTGGACGGCGGGGCGCGCACGCCGTAGCCGAGGGCGATGGTGCCCCGCGGATCGGCGAGGGTGGGCCACGTCGCCCCGATGGTGGCCTGGTAGGCCCGGGCCTGGGCCGCGGTGTCGTCGAACACCACGCTCACGACCCGGGCGTCACCGGCCTTCTGGTGGTGGAACGAGAAGGCCACCAGCTCGGGACCCTCCGTCTGGCAGGGCACGCACCAGCTGGCGAAGAAATTGAGCACCACCCAGGTGCCGGGCACCCGGGGCAGCGCGAACGCCGTCCCGTCGACGGTCACCCCGCGCACCGGGGGGGCGAGTCTGCCCACCAGGGGGCTCTGCACCTCGGACACCGCGGCCGGGGGCCGGGTGGCGAGGACGGCGATCAGGCCGGCCGACACCACCAGGACCGTCACGGCGATCCAGCGGGCGGTGTGCCGCCGGCGCGGCGGCTCCGGCGCCGGCGCCGAGGGTGGCACCGGGGGCGCCACGGACAGGTCCACGTCGGTCACGGAGCCTCCCCGGCCCCCACCGGCTCGCGGTCGGCCTCCGGAGGGCCGACCCCCTCCGGGGTCCCGTCCGGCCGCGGGGCACCCTCCACCCGCGGCGCACCGTCGGGTCCGGGAGGCACGGGGGGCACGGGGGGCGCGGCGGCCACCACCGGAGCGGACACCGGGTCGGTGGGCCGACGGCGTCGCCCGGGCACGGCGGACAGCACGGAGCCGACCACGATCAACGCTCCGCCGATCCACAGCCACATCACGAGGGGCTGGACCACCACCCCGAAGGTCCATCCCCCCGCCCGGCCCGGGATCGAGTTGATGGTGAGGTAGACGTCGGAGGTGAACGAGGAGTCGATCGCCGGCGTACCGACCGCCTGCGTGCCGGTGCCGAACTGGCTGATGGCCGGCGTGAACACCGCGCCACCGTCGATCCGCAGCAGGGCCTGCTCGCTGACATGGGACGGGGTCCGCACGATCCGGGTGCCCACGAACTCGACGGTCTGTCCGGCGAAGGTGCCGCGCTGCCCCTGGACGAGCACGAGGGTCCCCCGCTGCCCGAAGGCGGTGGCGGCGGTCAGCCCGACCGCCAGGAACACCACGCCGATGTGCACGATCATGCCGCCGTTGGCCCGGCCCACGAAGCCGCGCCACCCGGCCAGGACGGACCGCGCCGGCGACGCCCCGGTCCCCCGCGCCGTCCGCCAGGCCGCCCGCACCGACAGCACCAGCGCCCGGCCGGCCGAGGCCGCCGCGAAGGCGCCGAGCCCGAAGGCCAGCAGCGGTTCGATCCCGGTGATGCCCCCGGCCACGCAGGCCACCACGACGACGACGCCGATCGCCGCCGGCACGGCCAACCGACCCCGCATGACCTCGGCCGACGACTTGCGCCACGGGAGGGCCGGGGCCACCGCCATCAGGAAGAGGAGGCCGAGGCCCAGGGGGATGACGAGGCGGTTGAAGTACGGCGCCCCGACGGCCACCTGCGACCCGCTGTTGACCGCCTCGTAGAAGAGGGGGAACACCGTGCCGAGCAGGACCACGAAGGTGAAGAGCACGAACAGGAGGTTGTTGGCGAGGAAGGCCCCTTCGCGGCTGAAGGCCGAGTCGATGCCGCCCGGCGACCGCAGCCGGTCGCCCCGCCAGGCGATCAGGCCCACCCCGGTGGCCAGCACCAGACCGAAGAAGCCGAGCAGCAGCGGTCCGATGGACGACGTCGAGAAGGCGTGGACCGACTGGATCACCCCCGACCGGGTGAGGAAGGTGCCGAGGATCGTGAGGCTGAAGGTGGCGATGACGAGGGAGAGGTTCCAGACCCGGAGAAGCCCCCGACGCTGCTGCACCATCACCGAGTGGAGGTAGGCGGTTCCGACCAGCCACGGCATGAGCGAGGCGTTCTCCACGGGGTCCCAGGCCCAGAACCCGCCCCAGCCGAGCACCTGGTAGGACCACCAGGCGCCGAGCACGATGCCGACGGTCAGGAACGTCCAGGCGGACAGGGTCCACAGTCGGGTGTCGTTCTGCCAGCTCTCGTCGACCCGGCCGGTGACGAGGGACGCCACGGCGAAGGCGAAGGGCACGGTGAACCCGACGAGTCCGAGGTAGAGCAGCGGTGGGTGGAAGAGGACCAGGGGGTTGTCCTGGAGCAGGACGTTCGGACCCAGGCCGTTGGCGGGTACCGCCCCGGCGACGTGCGTGAAGGGGTCGGCCGGACCGAGCATGAGGCCGAAGAAGAACGCGCACACCACGTACATGACGAGCGTGGCCCAGGCCACCATGGTGTCATCGGCCCGGGCCCGGAAACGCCAGACCATGGCCGTGGCGTAGAGGCCGAGGATGATGCCCCACAACAGGATCGAACCGGCCAGGGCCGACCACATGCCGGTGATGGAGTAGAGGATCGGCGTGGACCGGCTGTTGTTGTCGGCCACGTAGGTGAGCGAGAAGTCGTGGGTGATGAGGGCCCGCTGCATGGCGAACGTGGCGACCACGCCCCCGAGCAGGATGAGTGGCGCATAGAGCCGGGCGGATTTCAGTCCCGCCGGTCGCCGGCGCACCAGGCCGACCACCAGGACGAGGCAACCGACCACCGCCGCGACGAAGCCCAGCAGGACGCCGATGTGTCCAAGGGTGCCGTTCACCGCAGGTCGGGGCCGGAGGCAGCGTGGCCGGGCCGGGACGTCACCGCTTGGTCCCGTTCGGTGCCGTGACCCGGCTGGGGTACTCGGCGATGTAGTTCGCGGTGTGCTTGACCAGGATCTGGTCCGACACGAAGCGGTCACCCGAGAAGTGACCGACCGCGATCACCGGGATGTCGGGCTGGAAGAGCTGGGGCGGACTGCTCGAGTTGTCCACCGTGACGCGGACGTCCCCGGACGTGACGACGAAGTCGACCCCGGCCCGGGTCGGATGGATCGAACCGGGCTCGACCACCCCCTCGATGTTGAAGGTCTTGTCGCCGAGGGTCGCCTTCTGGGCCACGGCCTGGTCGGCGGGCAGGTAGAAGTCGAGCGCCGAGCCGATGCCTTTCGCCACCAGGAACACCAGGGCGCCGACGAGCACCACCCCCACCACCACGTACCGGGTGATGTGGCGACGCCCGGGGTCGCGGTCGGACGGGGCCCGACCGGCGCGCCGGCGTCGTCGCCGGGACCGGCCGAGGTCGGTGGAGCGGCAGGGGCCGTGGTCATCGGGCGACCTCGGACGGGGCCTCGACCGTGGACGCAGCGGCAGGCTCCCCGGCCGTGGACGGGGTGGTGGGCTCCCCGGCCGTGGACGGGGTGGTGGTGCGGTCGACCGCGCCGGGGCCGGCATCCAGGGAGGCACCGGTGACCCGGGCGACGGCACGGGTGAGCCGGCGGCGACGCCAGGCGAGCTGCACGGCGTAGAGGAAGAGGACGGTGAGGACGAAGACGTACCCGGCGATGACGTAGCGCATCAGGCCACTCCCACCCGGGGTCCCGCGCCGGCGTCGACGGGGGCCCCGGCACCCGGGATCGGGCCGGCCGGCGCCCCCTCGGCCTGGCGCTCGACGAGGGCGAGGTCGAGTTCGTTGGCGGCCAGCCAGTCCTCGAGAGCACCGATGCGGTAGCGGACCAGGAGCATCCAGACGAACACCAGGGTCAGGGCGACGAACCCGAGGAGCAACGTCCACGCCATCGAGCCGTGGATGGTGGGTGACAGGTTGGCGTTGAGCACGGTGGCCCCCTGGTGCAGCGTGTTCCACCAGTCGACCGAGAAGTGGACGATCGGGATGTCCACGGCGGCGAAGAGCGCCACGAACGCGCTGCGGCGGGCCCGCACCTCGGGCTCGGCGGGCACCCGGCGGAGCGCCAGGTAGCCGAGGAACAGCACGAGCAGGACCGCCGTGCTGGTGAGGCGGGCGTCCCACGCCCACCACACCCCCCAGGTGGGCTTGCCCCAGATCGAGCCCGAGACGAGGGTGCACACGTTGTAGACCACGCCGACCTCGACGGCGGCGGCGGCCAACCGGTCCCAGAACAGCGAGCGGGTCCGGGGCCACAGGTAGAGCAGGCTCGCCACGGCGGCCAACCCGAAGGCGAGGTACAGGGCCACCCATGCCACGCCCGGGTGGATGTAGACGAGGCGCACCAGGTCACCCTGGGTCTTGTCGGGTGGCGTCACCCACAGCCCGAGCCAGACGGTGGCCGCCGTGCCGACCAGGGCCAGGATCCCGATGGCGTGCTCGACCAGGCGGGCCCGGGGGGACCGGACGGGGGGCGGGGCCACGCCTGTCTTCGCTGCGACGGCCGCCGGCGGATGGGCGGTCACCGGGCCGGCCGCCCCGTCGCGGGCAGCGGAGGAGGCGACGGAGGCGGTGGTCAGGTCCGGGTTCATGCCGTCTCCTGGATGGGACCGAACAGCGCGACACCGATGGCGAGGTAGACGGCGTCGAACACGAGGAGGAGCCGCAACCACTGGGTGCCGTCACCGGGGGTGCCGCCGGCCATGGCGGCCTGCCAGATCTTCGTGCCGGCCAGCAGCACCGGTGCCGCGATGGGGAGCAACAGGAAGGGGAGCAGCGTCTCGCGGACCCGGAGGCCGGCCGACAGCGCGCCGTACAGGGTGCCGGTGGCGGCCAGGCCGACGGTGCCGAGCAGGCAGGAGACGACGATCATCCAGGGCACCTCGACGTGCGCTCCGTAGAGGAGGATCACGCCGACGGCCAACAGGAGCTCGAGGACGACCAGTTGCGCGGCGACCGCGAAGGCCTTGCCGAGGTAGAGGCCGGCCGGGTCGATGCCGGACAGACGCAGGCCGTCGCGGGCGCCGTCCGCCGACTCGACCGAGACGCTGCGCTGGATGGCCAGCACGGTGCAGAACAGCACGGCGACCCAGAACAGTCCGGGGGCGCCCTTGGCCATCACGTCGCGGTCCGGACCGAGGGCGAAGGCGAAGAGGACGAGCGCCACGATGCCGAACGGGGCGACCTGGGACAGCGCCACCCGCGAGCGGGTTTCGATGCGGAGGTCCTTTCCGGCCACCAGGAGAGCGTCACGCCACATGGGCCACCGGTCCGGTGGGGGCCGGGCGTCCCGCGCCGGCCGGTGCGTAGCGACCGTCGTCGGACCCGTCGGGCGCGGCGTCGGGTGCCCCGCCGGGGGCGGCCCGGTCGGCCCGGGGCGTGGGGTCGGCGGCCGTCCCGGACGGGGGGGCGGCCGGTGCGGTGTCGCCCGGCAGGGATGGCGGTGCCGTCGGGGCGACCCCGCCGCCGAGGGCCCGCTCCCCCGTGACCCGGCCGCCGGTCACCGTGACGGCCCGTCCGGCCAGTCGCTCGACGGGTCCCGGCTCGTGGCTGGCGATGAGCACGGTCACCCCCGAGGCGGCCGCCTCGGTCACGGCATCGTCGAGCAGGGTGCGGGCCGACGCGTCGAGTCCGGCGTGCGGCTCGTCGAGCAGCCACAGTTCCGGCCATCGGGCCGTCAGGCCGGCGAGGGCGACACGGCGGCGCTGGCCGGCGGACAGCCGTCCGGCCTGCGTCTTCGCCAGGCGCCCGACGAGACCCCAGCGTTCCAGTGCCGGATCGATCCGGGCCACGTCACCTCCGGCGGCGCGCACGGCGAACCGGACGTTCTCCCGCACGGTGAGGTCGTCGTAGAGGTGCGAGGCATGCGAGATCATGCCGAGTCGCCGGCGCACGGCGGTCCGGTGTCGGGACGGATCGAGCCCGAGGATCGCGAGGTGCCCCGAGGCGAGGGGGACCAGGCCGGCGCAGACCCGCAGCAGACTCGTCTTGCCGGCCCCGTTCGGCCCCTCGACCAGGACGGTCTCCCCTACGGCCACCTCGAGGTCGACCCCCGCCAGGAGCGGGAAACGACCCGAGAGCGCGACCGCGTCGCGGAGGGAGACTGCGGAGGAGGGGAGAGCGGCGGGGGCCATGGGCTGCCGTCAATGCTACGGGGGCGGGCGGGCAGGGGCCAGACGGGGGTCACCGGCCGTCATCGGACCCCGGGAACCGGTGTCGCCGAGACTCAGCTGGTCGACAGACGGCCCAGGTGCAGGTCACGCAGCCAGGTCGAGATGTGGGCGGAGACGATGCTCACATTGTGGGTCAGGAGCAGGATCCCGAAGAGGATCAGGATGATGCCGCCGACCAGGTCGACGACCCGGAGGCGCCCCTTGACCCGGGCCAGCAGGTCCGTCATCCGCCCGAAGGCCAGGCCGAAGAGGAGGAAGGGGACCCCGAGGCCCAGCGAGTAGGCCAGGAGCAGGGCCACGCCACCGATCGGCGAACCGCCCGTCCCGGCGGCCAGGGACAGCACACTGCCCAGCACGGGTCCGATGCAGGGGGTCCAGGCGAAGGCGAACGCCATCCCCATCACCGGGGGTGCCCAGGCCCCCAGGACCGACGGCCGCACCGCGAACCGCTTCTCGCCCGAGATCGCCATGGGCAGCGTCACGCCGGCGGCCATGGCCACCAGGACGGCCCCGAACAGCACGATCAGGATGCCCGAGACGACTTCCAGGGTCGGCTGGTGGGTGTCGAAGAGCCGGCCGATCGACGAGGCCGTCGCGCCCAGGATGGTGAAGACCACGGTGAACCCGGCGATGAAGGCCAGGATGCCCCGCAGCAGGCGACTCTGGTGGCGACGCAGCTCCACCGGGTCGGGTCCGGCGACTCGCCCCGGAACCGTGTCGACCGGAACCGCGGCGGGGGACGTCCCGGCGGGAGGCGCGGTCGGCTCACCCCCACCCACGGCCACCGGCTGCGCCACCGGGACGGGTGAGGGGGCGGTGGGCGTCTGGAGGGCGGACAGCTCAGCCGCCGACAGCCCGGACACCATCGAGAGGTAGGCGGGCACCAGAGGCAGCACGCACGGGGACAGGAACGACAGCATCCCCGCCCCGAAGGCGACCAGGAGGCCGAGCGGATCGGCGTGGATCGCCGCCAGTCCGGCCATGTCCAACCGTTAGGCCTTCTGGCTCTTCACCAGGGCCAGGTCGGCTTCGACCATCATCTGGACGAGCTTGGGGAACTCGACCTCACGGTGCCAGCCCAGCGTCTTCTCCGCCTTGGCCGGATCGCCGATCAGGAGGTCGACCTCGGCCGGCCGCAGGAAGCGCTCGTCGATGACCACGTGCTTCTCCCAGTCCAGGTCGGCGGCGGCGAAGGACAGCTCGACGAGCTCTTTGACCGAGTGGGTCTCGCCCGTCGCCACCACGTAGTCGTCGGGGTGGTCCTGTTGGAGCATCAGCCACATGGCCCGGACGTAGTCCTGGGCGAATCCCCAGTCGCGTTCGGCATCGAGATTGCCCAGGGCCAGCGTCTCGTCGATGCCGGCGGCGATGCGGGCCACGCCGTGGGTCACCTTGCGGGTCACGAATTCGAGGCCCCGGCGGGGGGACTCGTGGTTGAAGAGGATGCCCGACGAGGCGTGGAGGTCGTAGCTCTCGCGGTAGTTCACGGTGATCCAGTGGCCGTAGACCTTGGCCACCCCGTAGGGGCTCCGCGGGTAGAACGGCGTGGTCTCCACCTGGGGGACCTCCTGCACCTTCCCGAACATCTCCGAGGAGCTGGCCTGGTAGAAGCGGATCTCGGGATCGACGGTGCGGACGGCGTCGAGCACCCGGGTGACCCCGAGGGCGGTCGTCTCGCCGGTGAGCACGGGCTGGTTCCACGACGTCTGCACGAACGACTGGGCGGCCAGGTTGTAGACCTCCTGGGGACGGATCTCCCGGAGGATGTTGATCATCGAGACCTCGTCGAGGAGGTCGCCCGCCACCAGGTTGATGCGGTCCTGGATGTGGGCGATCCGCTCGAAGTTGATGGTGCTCGAGCGGCGGACCATCCCGCTGACCTCGTAACCCTGGTCGAGCAGCAGCTCGGCCAGGTAGGAGCCGTCCTGGCCGGTCACTCCGGTGATCAGTGCTCGCTTCGCCATGTGGGTGGGTGCTCCTCGGGGTCTGGTGTGCCGGTACTGGGTTCTGTTCAGGCCGTGCCGTCGGTGTCCGCCGCCACCTGCCACGCCGGCGGCCGCTTCTGGGCGAAGGCAGCGATCCCCTCCCTCGCCTCGGCCGTCTGACTCGTCACCGTCAGCATGGCGTGGAGGTAGGGCAGGGCCTCGGAGGCCGCGGCGTCGACCACAGCGTAGAACGAATCGCGCCCCATCTTCGTCACCCCGGGCGGCTTGGAGGCGAGCACCGCGGTGAGCTCGGCCACGGCCGCGTCCAGTTCCCCATCGGGGACCACCCGGTTGACGAATCCGATGCGATCGGCCTCCTCCGCCCCCACCACGCGGCTGGTCAACATCAGCTCCAGAGCCTTCTTGGGTGACATCGACCGCAGCAGGGAGACCGTCACCATGTAGGGCCAGAGACCGACATTGAGCTCGGGGGCGCCGAAGCGGGCGCTCTCCGAGGCGATGACCATGTCGCAGGCCAGCGCCAGGCCGAAACCGCCGGCCATCGCCCAGCCCTGCACCCGGGCGACGGTGGGCTTGCCGAGCTGCCACATCTCCTCGAAGAGCTGGGCCAGCCAGCCCCGGGCGAAATGGTGGTCGAGGTACTCGTCGGAGGAGCCGCCGGGATCCTTGGGCACCATGCCCGACAGGTCGGCCCCCGCGCAGAAGGCCTGGTCGCCGGCCCCGGTGAGGACGACCACCCGGACGGCCGGATCGACCTTGGCCCGGGCCAGCTCCCGACGCAGACCGCCGATGACCTCCCACGTCATGGCGTTGCGGCGCTCGGGTCGGTTGATGGTCAGAGTCAGCACCGGTCCGTCCCGGACGGCGAGCAGGTCTCCACTCCCCACCGGACCGCCTCCGGTGGGTGCGGCGTCGGACGGAGTGGGTTCGGTGGGGGCGGCATCAGGCACGCCCCGACGGTAGTCGGACCCCGCGGCTCCGGTCGCTCCCGGCGGGATCCGGCGGCGGCCGCGGTGCCCCCCGTCGGTCAACCGGGTGGCGGGCGCGGGGCGGTCCGGGTCGGTGGCGGCCCACCCGCCGGTGGACGGCCACGACCGTCCGCGCCCCCGCTACGGTGACGCCATCCCGACGACCGCTCTGCTCTCCTTCCGCCTCGACGGGACCGACGGCGTCTCCATCGAGGCCGCCAAATGGCGGTGGGCACTGGGACGCCTCGGGCACACGACGTACACCGTGGCCGGCCTCGGCCCCGTCGACGAGACGGTGTCCGGCCTGGCCATCGACGACCCCGAACCGCCCGCCACCGGCCGCCTGGCCGCCGCCCTGTCCCGCGCCGACCTGGTGGTCGTCGAGAATCTCCTGTCGCTCCCGCTCAACCAGGCCGCGTGGGACGCGTCAGCCGAGGTGTTGGCGGGACGGCCGGCCCTCCTCCACCACCATGACCTGCCGTGGCAGCGTCCCCAGTTCGTGGAGCACGGCCCGCCGCCCGACGACCCCGCCTGGCGCCACGTCACCATCAACGAGCGCAGCCGTCGGGAGCTCGCGTCCCACGGGATCACCGCCCGGACCATCTACAACTCGTTCGAGGTCCCTCCTCGCGGTCACCGGCCGTCATGGCCCGACCGGTCGGAACGGGGTACGGCGCTGCGGCTGGCGCTCGGGATCGGGCCGGCCGAGCGTCTCGTCCTCCAGCCCACCCGGGCGCTGGCCCGCAAGAACGTCGCCGGCGGCCTCCGGGCGGCGGCGGAACTCGGTGCCGTCTACTGGTTGCTCGGCCCGGCCGAGGACGGCTACGGACCGGAGCTCGACCGCCTGATGACGACCGCGCCGTGCCCGGTTCGCCACGGGCTGCCCGATGCGACGGGGCCGGGCGGCGCCCCCTGGACGGTCGACGACGCCTACCAGGCGTGTGACGTCGTCGCCCTGCCCTCGACATGGGAGGGATTCGGCAACCCGAGCCTCGAGTCGGTCACCCACCGTCGGCCGCTCCTGATCGGCCCCTACCCGGTCGCCGACGAGCTGCTGGCGTTCGGCTTCCGGTGGTTCCCATTCGATGACGTGGACGCACTCGACGACTGGCTGAACCATCCCGACGTGTCTCTGGTGGAGGACAATCTGGACGTGGCCCGGGCCAACTTCTCCCTCGGGGACCTGCCCGTCCGGATCGGCGAGGTGCTGGCCACCCTCTGACGACCGGCCGGGTGACGGCGCCGGCCGGCGCGTCCGTGGCCGCCGCCGACCCGGCGCTACCATGACCGGGATGCCGAGCGCCTCCACCCCGGGGAGCACCACGACCGGAGGCGTCCGCCCCCGGTCGACCCGTCGGTTGACCGCCGACGCCCGGCGCCGCCAGCTCTTCGACGTGGCGCTCTCGCTCTTTGCCGAGCACGGCTATTCGGCCACCACCATGGACGACATCGCCGAGGCGGCCGGCGTGACCAAGCCCCTCGTGTATCAGCATTTCGAGTCGAAGCGGGCGCTCTACCTCGAGCTGCTCGACGTGTTCTCCCACTCCATGATCGACCGCATCGTCCAGGCCACGGCGGCCGCCGAGGGACCGCGTCAGCAGGTCGAGCTGGGTTTCGCCGGCTACTTCGAACTCATGGTCGACAACGAGGACGCCTTCCGACTGCTCTACGGGCGGGACGCCCCGGACGACGTCGAACTCGGAGCCGCCCTGCGCCGCGTCGAGGAGACCATCGCCCAGGCCATCGACCCGCTCATCGACGCCGGCCTCGACCCCGAGCACCGGTTGCTGTTGGCCCACGCCGTCGTGGGCATGGCCGAGGGTGCGAGCCGGCACTGGCTCGACGCCCACCGGGCCCGGCGCACGTCGGGGACGGGGGGGACCGCCGAGGACGAGACGGACCGGGCCGCCGAGGCATCGCGCCTGGCCGCCCAGCTGGCCGACTTCGCCTGGGCCGGCCTGCGCCAGGTCCACCGGATCTGACGCCGCGCCTCCCACCCCGCCGCCGGCCGACGACCACCGGCTACGTCGCGGCCCCGGCCGGTCCGGGCCCCGGCCAGGGTGGCCGGATCAGACCTGGACGGTGCCGACGGCGACCGGTTGGTTGGCCGACTTCACCACCCCACCGGCGACCTCGTCGGTGATGGCGAACGCCGACACCGTCGGCGATCCGGCCACGCTGAAGGGCACGATCCCGGGGTGGGAGCCGAGCAGGCCCAGCGAGATCGTCTTCGAGCCGACCACCCCCCACAGCTGGTAGGTGCGATCGTCGGGCAGGGCGACGAGACCCCCGTCGTGATTGACGACGAAGCCGGTGCCGGCCGCCGTCAGCACGATGGTGGCGGGTGTCGACCCGCTACCGGTCGGATCGGCGAGTGCGATACGTCGGGTACCCGGGGCCGCCAGGGCGGCCCGTTCGGCGCCTGACAGTCGGGATCCGGACTGCAGGGCGTTGACCTGGTTGTGGAGGTGACCGACCTGGACGCCGAACACCAGGGCGACGACGGCGGCGGCGGCGGCCACCAGGCCCGCAGCCACCGTGACCACCCGGGACCGGCGGCGGGCACCGTCGAGGGGGACCACCCCGGCCGGTGCCGGCGGGGACGTGCCCTCCGCGGCCCCGGTGGGAACGGGGCCGGCCGAGGCGGTCCGGTCGCCCACTCCCTCGGGCCCTTCGAGCCGGGCGGCGAGTCGGTCCCACGAGGCGTTGGAGGTCCCCCCGAGCTGGCCGGCGATTCCGTCCCACAGCGCGGCCGGCGGCGACCCACCGGAGTTGGCCAGCAGTCCTGCCACCTCATGATGCTGCGCCACCTCGATCGAGCATCGCACGCACCCGTCGAGGTGGGCCTCGATGACGGCGGCGGTCTCGGGGTCGACCGCGTCGAGGGCGTAGGCCCCCAGCAGTTCCTCGATCTCCGTGTGGCTGAGCGGGGTCGGGGAGGTACTCACAGCCCGGCTCCCGCCGGCTCGATACCCCGCTCGATCAGATTCACGCGCAACCGTCCGAGCCCGGAACGGATCCGGCTCTTGACCGTGCCTTCGGGCTCGTCGAGCAGCACGGCCACCTCCTTGTAGGTGCGGCCGCCGAAGTAGGCGAGCTCGATGGGCTGGCGGAGTTCGTCGGGAAGTGCCCCGAGGGCATCCTTGACCTGCTGGGCCACCGCCATGTCCCAGACCTCACGGTCGATGTCGTAGGCGGCGGTCGCCGTCTCCCGGGACGTGCGCTCCTCGCGTCGGCGGCGTGACTCCTCGGACCGGACCACGTCCACCGACTTGCCGTGCGTCCGGGCCAGCAGGAAGGACCGGAGGGTGCCCCGCTGGGCGTCGAACTTCTCGGGCCGGCGCCACAGGTCGAGGAACACCTCCTGGGTGACCTCCTCGGCCGGCGGATCCGAACGCAGGATACGACGGGCGAGGGCGTGGACCGCCCCGCCGTGGCGTCGGTAGATCTCGGCGAGGGCGGGCTCGTGCCAGCGGCCCACCGCCACCACCAGGTTGGCGTCACTCGCCTGCTCCACGTCCAGATGGACCACCTACTTGACTCTCGCCGCTCGCACGCAGGGTATTCGAAGCGGGGCACGCGACCGGATGACCGCCGGATTCGCGGAGGCGGAAGACCGCCGGATTCCCGGATGGACCCCGGGCCCGTCAGCCCCCGAGAACATGACCGGGCCCCGTCGACGGGGCCCGGTCATGCGGTTCTCGGGTTGTCACACCGCCGTCACGGCGTGCACGACGTCGGAACGGCGATCGGTTCGGCTCAGGAAGCCTTGAGGGGCTTCAGCGCCGTGATGGCACCGGACGACGAGATGCACACCGCGCCCGAGGCCTTACCGGGGACCTTCAGGCTGTCCCCCGTGTCGCCGGTGACCGTGGCGGTGAAGTCGTCCGCGGTCGGGTTGCTCGACCCACCCTTGACGTAACCCGGGCACTTCTTGGCCGAGGTGCTCTTCAGGGTCGGGGCGCTGATGGTCGTCGTGCTACCGCTCACCCACGTGATGGTCCCGCCGGTGGCGAGCGTGGAGCTGTTCAGCGGCTCGGAACTCCCCCCGGTGTTACCCCCCTTGCAGCCACTCACCACTGTCGTGCCGGACACGGTTCCCGTGAGCGTCGTACAGGTGATCTTCGAATACTTGGCCTGCGCGGCTGCGCCCGCGGGCCCAGCTACCAGGACGGATGCCCCCGTCAGCGGCACCGTCAACGCCGCCGCCAATAGCAATGCTCTGCGCATGGTTGTTCCTCCTCATCGGGTACTGGACAGTCCCCCCTACCCCGTGGGGCACAGTTCCCTGTCGGTTCCCCGATAACCCCAAAAATTGCCGGGAACGACCGGCGGGAGCGCGGCCCTACCCGTGTGCCGACGTAGCGGAATCCCGACCCGGCAGGTAGGGTATTGCCGTGTTCTCCTTCCCCAACCCGGTCAACGACTACGCAGCCCGGACGGTGGCCACCGGCGTCGTCGTGATGTGTGTCGTCACGATCGCCTTCGACCAGCCATGGATCCTCATCCCGCTCACCTACGGCTTCTGGGCCCGCGTACTCACGGGGCCCCGCCTCAGCCCGCTCGGCCAACTCGCCACCCGCGTGGTCGCCCCCCGACTGCCCGGACAGCCGAAGTTCGTCCCCGGTCCGCCGAAGCGCTTCGCCCAGGCCGTCGGCGTCGTCTTCTCGACCACGGCGCTGGTGCTGTGGTTCGGGTTCGGCCTGAAGACCGCCTCGTTCGTGGTGGTCGGCCTGCTGACCGGCGCGGCGTTCCTGGAGGCGGCGCTCGGCCTGTGCCTCGGTTGCAAGGCGTTCGCCGGGTTGATGCGGCTCGGGGTGATCCCCGAGTCCGTGTGCCTCGAGTGCAGCGACCTCTCGCTACGCCACCCCGAACTCAGCGCCGATCGCCCCTGAGTTCGGCACTCCGGCGGCGTCCGTGCTCCACGATCGTCCGGGGCCGGAGCCTGTCCGGAGGGCCCGACCGGAGGAGTTCGGCCGGCTCCGCGCCATCGAGCTCGAGGCCGACGACCTCTACCTGACCATCGGGATCGGACCGTTTCCCGCGGATGACGTCCATGACCGGTTCCACGAGATGGCGGTCGTCTTCGCGGCGGGCGATCCCGCCGTGGGTTTCGTCAGCGTCGAGCTGCTCGACGGCGAGGCCCACATCGACCAGCTCTCGGTCCTGGCCTCCCACGGAAGGCGGGGCACCGGACGGGCCCTCCTCGACGAGGCGATCCGGTGGGCCCGGGCATCCGGCCTGGAGGCCGTGACCCTCACCACGTTCCGGGACGTGCCCTGGAACGCCCCCTTCTACCGTCGGGTCGGCTTCGAGGTCGTCGCCGAGCCGGGGCCGGGCCTGGCCGCCCACCGGGCCGCCGAGCGGGCCGAGGGCTTCGACGGATTCGGGCCCCGGGTGGCCATGCGTCTCGCCCTGGGTCCCGACCGCTGACGCGTCCCACGCCCGTAAGCCGGTCGAGCGTCAGCCGGTCGAGCGTCAGCCGGTCGAGCGTCAGCCGGTCGAGCGTCGCTCAGCCGTCACCGTCACCGTCACCGACACCGGTGTCGGACCCGCCTCCCGTGGTGACCGGAGATCCGTCACCGAGCAGGGGCAGGAGTCGGGCGCACAGGTCGGCGAGTTCTCCGGCACACGAGACGTACACGGCGTCCTCCCCACCGGCGGGATCCTCGACGTCCTCCCACTCGCCGAGCTCCACGTCGTCGAGTCGCAGGGCCCCGAGCCGGTCGGCGAGCGGCCCCGGTCCCGGCGGGAGGTCGCGCACGAGCCGCTTGATCGATGCCGTGCGGTGGGCGGCATGGGGGTGCTTGCGACGGATGTAGGCGACGTGCTCGGCGGCCATGGCCAGGATGAGTACCGACCCGTCGATGTCCTCGTCGGTGACCTGATGGCTCCGGTGGCCGTCGGCCGTCCATCCCAGGGCTTCGAGGGCGGCCCGCGTGCGCCGGCTCATGGGCTGCCCCTCGACGACGTGGGTCCCGGCGGTCACGATCGACAGGGGAGCGGCCTGCAACATCGCCCCGGCCATGACCGAACGGGCCGCGTTGCCGGTACAGAGGGTGACGAGGACGGGCGGTGGCGGGTCGGTCGCAGGGCGCTCGGGCACCCGGCAACGGTACCTGTCGCTGCGTCACGGACCGGTCGGACGGCGGGAGCCCGGTGCCCGTCCCCGGCCTCGCCGCCGGCTCCGACTTCCAGGTCGTCGGGGACGCCCGCTACCTGCCGCCGATCCCGTGCGCGGGTCGCAGCGTCGACCCCGAGGCGGAACGGAACGGAGATTCGGGCCTCTGAACTGGGAAGACGAACAAAACTGAACGGAACGGTTGCGTTCTGTCACCGGATCCCCTACTCTGTACGAGACGGAACCGTTCCGTTTCAGCCCAGGAGGAGACGACATGGCCATCGTCGAGACGGACAGCACCGAGCAGGACGGCAAGCCCACCGGGCCACGCGCCGCCGCCCGGCGTCAGGCCATCCTCGACGCCGCCCTCGCCCTCCTGATGGAGGTCGGATACGACCGCCTGAGCATGGACGCCCTGGCCGAACGGGCCCACGCCGGCAAGGCCACGATCTACCGTCACTGGTCGGGCAAGGCCGAAGTCGTGGTCGAGGCGGTCCGGTGCCGCAAGTGCGACGACTTCCTGGCCCCGGCCGACACCGGGTCCCTGCGCGGGGACCTGCTGGCCTCTCTCAACCACAGTCGCGAGTCCTTCACCGAGGAGGACTCGGCCCTCCTCGTCGGCGTGGTCTCGGCCATGGCCCACGACCAGGAGTTGGCCGACCTCATGCGTAAGCAGATGTTCGAGACCAAGCAGGGTCTGTACGACGAGATCGTGGCCCGCGCCGTCGACCGCGGTGAGCCGGTGTCCGTCCAGGCCTCGGCCGTCGCCAACGAGGTCAGCTCCGCACTCTTCTTCAACCGGGTGGCCATGGGAGGCGGCCCGGTCGACGAGGCCTTCGTGCTCCACGTGGTGGACGACGTGATCGTCCCACTCCTCCGCTGCTGACGCACCCCTCCGACCCCACCGGCGGGTAGGCGTCCACCCCGGACGTCCCGGCCGTCCCCCAGCACCCGCGGCCCCACCGCACCCCCGCAGTCCCCACCGCACCCCCGCAGTCCCCACAGCACCCCCGCAGTCCCCACCGCACCCCCGCAGTCCCACAGCACCCCCGCAGTCCGGCGATCCCCATCGCCACCACCGAAGCGTCCACCTCCGACCCCCCAGGAGATCCCATGACCACCACGACCGACACCACCGGACCCCCGGTCCCCGTCAATCCCCGCGAGGAGGACCCCAAGCGCTGGTTGGCGCTGGGCGTCATCGCCGTCGCCCAGCTGATGGTGGTGCTCGACGCCTCCATCGTCACCATCGCCCTCCCGTCGGCCCAGAAGGCGCTGCACATCTCCACCGACAACCGGCAGTGGATGGTGACCGCGTACACGCTGGCCTTCGGCGGCCTGCTGCTGCTCGGCGGCCGCATCGCCGACTACGTCGGACGCAAGCGCATGTTCATCATCGGACTGCTCGGCTTCGCCGGTGCATCCGCCCTGGGTGGAGCGGCCGTCAGCGCCCCCATGCTCTTCGGAGCCCGCGCCCTCCAGGGTGGCTTCGCCGCCATGCTGGCGCCGGCCGCACTGTCGCTCATCACCGTCACCTTCACCGAGGTGAAGGAGCGCGCCACGGCGTTCGGCGTCTACGGAGCGATCGCCGGCGGCGGAGCGGCCATCGGGCTGATCCTCGGCGGGGTGCTCACCCAGTACGCCTCGTGGCGCTGGTGCCTCTACGTCAACGTCCCGATCGCCATCGTGACCGCCCTGGTGGCCGTCCCGATCGTCCGCGAAAGCCGGGCTGACGGCAACACCAGCTACGACATCCCGGGCGCCGTCACGGTGACCGGTGGCCTCGTGTCCCTCGTCTACGGGTTCACCCAGGCCGCCCAGAACGGGTGGACGTCGCCGAGCACCCTCGGATTCCTGGGGATCGCCGTCGTCCTGCTGGCCTCGTTCGTCATCATCGAGTTGCGGGCGAAGAACCCGCTGCTGCCGATGCGGGTGGTCCTCGACCGCACCCGGGGGGGCTCGTTCCTGAGCTCACTGATGGTGGGCTCGGGCCTGATGGGCATGTTCCTGTTCCTCACCTACTACTTCCAGGGGAATCTGGGGTACTCGGCCCTGAAGACCGGCTTCGCGTTCCTCCCCTTCTCGGCCGGCATCATCCTGGCCGCCGGTGCATCCTCGAAGATCATCCCCCGCACTGGGCCCAAGCCGGTGATGGTGGCCGGATTCTCCGCGGCGACGCTCGGCATGCTGTGGCTGACGCGCATCGGAGCCCACACCAGCTTCGCCGCCCACGTCCTCCCCGCCGAGATCCTCATCAGCGTCGGCATGGGTCTGGCCTTCGTGCCGATGAGCAGCACCGCCCTGTTCGGGGTGCCGGCCCACGACGCCGGTGTGGCCAGTGCCACCCTCAACGCCAGCCAGCAGATCGGTGGCTCGTTGGGCACCGCCCTGCTCAACACCGTCTTCGCCTCGACCACGGCCGCCTACCTGGCCACCCGGGTCGGGACCCCGGCGGTGCGCGAGGCGGCCCAGATCCACGGCTACACGGTCGGCTTCCTCATCGGTGCCGTGTTCCTGGCCATCGCCGCCCTGTCCGCCGGCTTCCTCGTCAAGGCGTCTCGCGACGACATGGCCGAGGTCGGCGAGCTGGCCCTGGTGCCCGCCTGAGCGTCACGGGTGGGCGCCGGCGCGGCGCCCACCCCACCGCCCCCGTGACCGCTCCCGGGATCTCCCACCGGGCGTGGCCACGGCGGGCGGGTGCCCACGGCGCCACCCGGGAGATCGATCCCGGCGCCCGTCGATCGTCGGGCGCCGCAAACGTCAGGCGGCGGCCAGGACGGCCGCCACCCGCTCCGCCAGTCCCGGGACCGGACCACCGGTCGGCGGCTCCGCGGACCCCGGCCCATCGGGCCCCAGGCCGGCGAACAGGTGGGCGGCGCACGCCTCTTCGCCCGCCTCGATCAGGTAGACGATCTCGGCCAGGACGCCGAGTCGGTCGAGCACCCGGCGGAAGTGCCAGGCGCCGAAGTCCGGATCCTCCCGGCTCCGTCGGGCGTCGTCGAGGGTGGCGACCAGGAGCGTCCGGACGGTGGCCGTCAGCCCCGATCCGGCCGCCCGGTCGAGGACCTCACCCAGGCGGCGTGCCACCTCGTCGAGGACGGGGAGCCGTCGCAGATCGTTCAGCACCTGATTCACCAGGACGTTGTGGGTGCCCTCCCACGACTCGTAGACGATGGCGTCCCGGTAGAGACGGGGCAGCACGCTGAATTCCTCGATCGTGCCGTTCCCACCGAGGATCTCGATGGCGGAGTGGACGACGTCGGTGGCCTGGACCGAGAGCACGTACTTGGTCACGTTGACCAGGAAGCGGTGGTAGAGGACGTCGCCGTCGTCCGCCGTCCCGTCGTCGATGACGTCCTCCAGTCCGGTGAGGGCGAAGGCGAGGTGGAGGGCCCCGGCGGATGTCGCGGTCATGTCGGCCAGGGTGCGTCGCACCGCGGGGAACTGCTCCACCGGTCGTCCGAACGCCTCGCGGTGGTGGGCGTAGGCGACCGCTTCCAGGACCGCCCGGCGCATCATGCCCGCGTCCCCCACCGCCGTCATCCACCGGCTGGTGTTGAGCACGATCCCCACCGCGGTCCGGAAGCCGTGTTCGACGGGTCCGATGGGCCACGCCAACGCCCCGTCGAAGTCGATCTCCCCCGAGGCCAGGCCCCGGGTGCCCAGCTTGTCCTTGAGGCGCCGCAGGCTGAAGCCGTTCGGGGCGCCGTCGATCATGCGAGGCACCACGAAACTGCCCAACCCCCGGGTCCCGTCGGGACCGCCCGCCACGCGGGCGGTCAGGAAGAACTGGTCGGCGTCGGCCACCGAGCAGAACCACTTCTCCCCCGTGATCCGGTAGGTCTCCCCGTCGGAGGCCGGCTCGGCCCGACACACGTTGGCGCCCACGTCGCTCCCTCCCTGGACCTCGGTCAGGAACTGCGAGCCCCGGTCGGCGTGCCCGTGGACCGGATCGACCAGGGCGGGAAGGAAGCGCTCCCGCACCTCGGGGTCTCCGGCCCGCCGCAGGGCGCGGGCGAGCCCGATCGTGCAGGTCGCCGGACACGCCTGCCCGGCCTCGCCCTCGAGGAAGAGCAGGTAGAGCAGGGTGGCCTGCTCGAACGCGCGGCCGGGGGTCCCCGACAGGGCGACCAGACCGCTGGCCCAGACCGCGGTGGCCGCCTCGTCGTAGGAGGGGTCGAACTGCACCCTCTCCGTCCGGGTCCCGATGGCGTCGTAGCGGGCCAACTCGGGGAGGTGCTGTCGCTGCTCGTAGCGGGCGGCCGCCGGGCCGACCACCGTGGTCATCTGACGAGCGAAGGACGAGGCCCGGTCCTCGAGGGCCGCCAGCCGGTCGGGCTTCAACGATCGGCCGAGGATCGCCCGCAGGTGCCGGTCGGAGGTGAACGGGTCGGCGGGGAAGGAGGCCTTCCAGGCGGCCAGGGCGTTGCGTGCCGAGGTGGTGTCCATGCCCGATTCTCGCGCCGGGCCCCCGGATCCCCGCACGCGCTGCGGGTGCGGACCGGCGGCGCCGGCGCGGCGCACGTCACACCTCGGGGGCGTCCGGGTCCCGCGACCTCCGCCGCCGGCGTTCGGGGTTGACCACCGGCGGTCGTTCGTAGGTGAACGAGGACGTCCCGCCGGGACGGCGCTGAGGTGGGCGGCGGGGTTCGACGACGCCCGTCGCCAGGTTGCGACGGAGCCCGGACCACGGGGCCGGCGGCGCGGTCAGGCGGTCGCACAACCGGTAGGCGACGGACTCGTAATTGATCCGCCAGCCCTTGAAGTCGGCCCAGGCCTCCTCGGCGGACCGCTCCGTGGGGAACCCCGAGTTCTCCAGCATGGTGACCGCCTGGGCGAACTCCTCGAACGTCAGCTGGATCGGCCCGTCCGGATCGGGGTCGGGGTCCACCGGCCAACCGAGCGAGGTGGCGATCCGGTGCAGGAGCGTGAACCCCATCCGGAGGCACAGCCGGGCCTGCGACGGGGCCGAGTCCGGGGCGAGGGCGAGGTGCATGGCACCGGCGTCGAGCACCGCCAGGAGACCGACGAGCCAGGAGAGCCACGGCTCCGGCGAGCGGAACAAGAGGAGGATCGGATACGTGGTGTGACTCTCGGCGACATCGGCGGACCACACCTCCCAGTCGGCGTACAGCCCGGGGAGGGTGTCGGTGATCCCGACGAGCTGATGACGGACGAGGAGTTCGGGACCCCAGGCCGGCTCACCGGCCCGGCTCTCGAGCAGGGCGACCAGGCCCTCGCGTCGGCTGAAGGCCCCGTAGATGGCCGGGAGGTAGGCGATCTGCAGGGCGACGATGACCACCCACATGGCCCCCACGGCGATGTCGATGCCCACGTCGGGACGGCCGCCGATGTGGACCGCTCCCACGGTGAAGAGGGCGGTGAGGGACTGGAGCAACCCGTTCGGGAGCGACGGGGTGCCCGCCGCCAGCATGAGCCCGAACCCGAGGGTCAGGGTGACCGCCCAGACCAGGAGCTGGGTGATCAGGGCCACCGGCGCGGTGGCCGCCAGGATGGCGTCCTTCCGTTCGTAGGAGCTCGCCAGGCGGGAGAGCGCGAGGAACGCCAATCGCACGATCCGGTTGACGGCCAACGTCATCCCGTCGACTCCCACCACTCTCCGGGGCAGCACGAGGGTGAAGAGCACGTTGACCACCGTGAGGAGGACGATGACGAGTCCGATGGCGAACAGGAGTGGGTTCATGACCTCTGTCTCGGGTGCCCGAACATCCGCCGGTCGGACGACGGTCGGGCCGTCGGGACGGGACCGGAAGGGCGGTCAGCAGCCAAAAGGGCAGTATCCCAGACGGTCGCCCGGACGCGCCGGTGCTCCCGGGCCGCCGGCGCGGACGGGGGGCACGCCACCCGCCCCGGCGGGCGGTCCGGCCCCTGGGCCCCGGGTCGACGGGACCTCAGGACGTCGGGCCACCGATCCAGCCCCGCCGTCGGAAGAAGTAGAGCAGGACGAACACCGTGACGATCTCGATGCCGAGCCCGAAGATCAGGAACGGCGTGCGCCCGGCGATGTGGCCGACCAGGAACGAGAAGTTCTGGCCGAAGAATCCGGTCAGGTAGCTGAGCGGCAGGAAGACGGTGGCGATGATCGTCAACTGCTTCATCACCACGTTCAGGCGGTTCGACACCGTCGACACGTGCGTGTCCATCACACTGGACAGCAGGTCGCGGTAGCCGTCGACGACGTCGGCGATCCGGATGAGGTGATCGTAGATGTCGCGGAAGTAATGCAGGCCCTCCTGGGTCATACCCGGCAGTTCCACGACGCCCGAGGCCAGCGCGGCGAACATGTCCCGCTGAGGGGTGACCACCTTGCGCATGGCGACGAGCGACCGCTTCAGGTCGAACAGTTGGCCGAGCTGCTCCTCGGTGGGCTGGCGGAGGATGGCGTCCTCGAGCTCGTCGATACGGTCGTCGAAGGAGCTGAGCACCGGGAAGAACGTGTCGATGAGGCTGTCGACGATGATGTAGAGGAGGAGGAGCTGCGGTGGCACGCCCTCGATGGTGTGCCGCCGGACCATGCGGGCATGGACGTCGGCCATGGCCGGGCAGTCGCCGTGATGGAGGGTGACCACGCAGTGGGGCACGAGGAAGATGTGGAGCTCCGAGGTGGCGAAGGAGTCGGGGACCACTCCGTGCACGACGAAGTACGTGAAGTCGTCGAACTCGTCGATCTTGGGCCGTTGCGAGAAGTGCTCCGCGTCCTCCACCGCCAGCTGGTGCAGTTGGAGCGTGTCGCGGAGGAATCCGGTGGACTCCTCGTCGAGCCCGTCGAGGTCGAGCCAGAACGGCGTCCCCGCCGTCACGCACCGGACGGCGGCGTCCAGGGTCGCATCCGTTGTCGTGCCGTCGACGAACAGGGTTCCCTTCATGCACCGATTCTGGTCCGGAACCCTGCGGACACCGAGGATGCGTCGCCCGGCACCCGGGCCGGGGCGGCCGGGGCCCACCCGGAAGGGGACGCTCCGCGTCCACCCCTACCCGGCGAGCCTCCTAGCCGACCGTGCCCCGCCCGACGCCGACCGTCCGGAGGTGCAGCACGACGTCACGGTAGGCGTGCAGCAGGCTCTGCTCGGCGTAGGGGATCTCGTGCTCGGCACAGAAACCGCGCACGACCACGCGGGCCCGGCGCAGGTTGCCACGCGGCATCGTCGGAAAGAGGTGGTGCTCGATCTGACTGTCGAGTCCCCCGAACAGGAAGCCGACCACAGCCGGCCCCGAGAGATTGCGCGACGACTGCACCTGTCGGCGCAGGAATCCCCGGTCGTCGTCGTCGCCCACCGTGGGCATCCCGACGTGGTTGGGCAGGAAGCTCGCTCCGAGATAGAAGCCGAAGAGCGCCTGGGACACGACCACGAACACCGCGGCCCGCAGCGGCGACAGCACCAGGAACGGCGCCACGAAGAAGACGCCGGCGTGGATCAAGAGCAGACCGGCTTCGACGAGCGCCGCCCGGTCCCTCCTCCCGACCAGCGCCCGCACGCTGGCGACGTGGAGGTTCAGGGCCTCCAGGAACAGCAGGGGCACCAGCATGAACGGCTGGATGCCGGCGAACCACCGACCGAACCGCCCGCACTCGTCGACCTGGTCCGGAGTGAAGACCAGGGCGCCGGCCGCGATGTCCGGGTCGCGTCCGTCGGAGTTCGTGTGGGCGTGGTGACGGCTGTGCTTGGACTGCCACCAGGCGAAGCTGAAGCCGCTCAACAGGTTCGTGAGGACCAGACCGGTCGTGTCGTTCGCCCGGCGGTGGGACCAGACCTGGCGGTGACCGGCGTCATGCCCGAGGAATCCGATCTGGGCCAGCACGAAGGCCAGCCCGACCGCCGGGAGGAGATTCCACCAGGTGTCGCCGAGTACGACGAACACCGCCACCAGGGCGCCGAGGGCGGCGACCACGATCGGGATCTTGACCGCGTAGTACCCGCCCCGACGCACCAGGAGATCGCCGTCGCGCACCAGTCGGGACAGCTCCGCGAAGTCGGCACGCCGGGAGGCGGCGTCGGAGGGGACGCCGGCACCCGGACCCGCTCCGGCCTCGCCCGGGACGGCCCCCGGGCGGGGGAGGCACGACACACCAGCCGCCGCACCGACCGGGAGTTGGGGCAATTCGGGCGCCGCCAGAACCGTGGGCTGTTCGAATCGACCGATCGCCGACTGTACAGCCCTTCGGCACCTACGTCCGGTCGCCACCCGTCGGACCTACGGTCACCGGGCCGCCGGAGCCCGCCCGAGTGCCGGATCCACGGACGCGACGGTCCCTCCGTGACCCGGTGGACCGCCCGTCAGCCGGGACCTCTACCGGGGCCGCCGATCCGCAGCATGTAGTCACGGAACATCGGGACGGTGAAGTCGATCCTCCCCCGCTCGGGCACGTAGCAGAGCGAGCGCTTGAGCAACCCCTCGCGCAGAGGGGTGACGGCCGACGGCGGGCGCCCGAGGACGGCGGCCACCTCGGCGGTGCGGACGGGCCCGGGCCCGATCTGGGCCATGGCCAGCATGTAACGCCGTTCGGCCCGGGTGGAGGCCCCGGCCCGCACCTTGAAGAACCCGTCGTCGAGTTCGGCCAGGGCGAGGGGGATGCTCCGACGGACGTCGTCCCCGGTGATCCGGTCCGGGCCGTCGGCCACATCCCACGCCTGGAGACCGAACTGCTGGATGAAATAGGGATAGCAGCGCGTCACCGCGAGGACCTCGGCGAGCGCCCCGTCCGTCCAGGTGACCCCTTCGTCGACGGCGGGTTGTTGGAGAGCCTCGACCGCCTGCTCCTCGCTGAGCGACCCGATCGTCGGGAACATGAAGAGTCGCTCCGCGTAGGCCTTGGCCTGCCCGGTGGTGGCCGCCAGGGTGGGCAGCCCAGCACCGGCCACCACGACCGGGAGCGAGAGCTGCGAGGAGCGGTGCAGGCCGATGATCAGCGACTCGAGCGTCGCCCGGTCCACGTAGTGCAACTCGTCGACGGTCAGGAGGATGCCGGTGCCGTGGTCCCGGGCCGCCGCCCCCAGCTCGACGAAGAGCCCGGAGAGATCGGCCCCGAGATTGCCGGAGTCGGCGGGGCCGGAGATGGCGTCCACGTCGATGCTGAGTTCGGTACCGTCGGGGATCCGGAGGCTGAACGCCTTCAGGACGCCGAACGCCCGGCGCAGGGTGTCCCCCGCCCGCCGCTTGGCGTCCATGGCGAGCAGGACCCGTCGGAGGGCGGCGGCGAGGTCCGGGGCCAGGTTTCCGTCCTCGGTGACCTCGATGTGGGCGTGGAAGTAGCCGTGGGCCTCGGCGAGTTCCTGGAACTCCACGAGCATCACCGTCTTGCCCACCCCCCGGAGCCCCGTGAGGATCTGGCTCCGCGCGTTGGACCCGAGCAGCAGCCGACGCAGCGCCACGCTCATGTGGTCGATCTGCTCGTCCCGTCCGACGAGCGCCGGTGGACGGCTACCGGCTCCCGGCGAGTAGGGGTTGACCACTGGGTCCACCGTCGACTCCTTCTATGTCGATTTATGCAAGGTCAGCTATAGATGCGGTGCGCCGTCTCGCCTCCCCATCTATAGATCAGGGCTCATACACCGACGGGTGGCCGACGTCCGCGTGCCCACCGGTGTTCTATGGGCATCTATGCGCTATTAGCTATAGAAGCTGGAGCCGGTGAAGGCCCCGAGACGTCAGCCGCTCGGAACCGGCGGTCGGCCCAGGCCCTCAGCCGGCGCCGTAGAAGGGGGCGTCGAAGCTGAAGACCCCGCCGTCGCCCCCCGCCAGCCAGTAGCCCCCGGTGCCCGAGTCGGTGGCCATGCCCACGACCGGGGCGACGAGGGGCGATCCACCCATCGACCCGAGGAATCGGGAGGCACCCTCGTTGAAGACCCCGCCGTCGGAGCCGACGAACCAGTAGCCCTGTCCGTCGGCCAGGGCGGTCATCCCGATCACCGGCCGGACGAGACGGATGCCCCCCGTGCTGCCGAGGAACGGGGCATCGAACGCGAAGATCCCTCCGTCGCTCGCCACCAGCCAGTAGCCGCCGGTGGCGTCGTCGGTGGCCATGCCCACCACCGGACGGTTCAGGTGCTGTCCGCCCATCGACCCGTGGAACACGGCGTCCCCGAAGGAGAAGATCCCGCCGTCGCCGCCGACCAGCCAGTAGCCGCCTCCGTCGGGGGTCGGAGCCATGTCCACCACCGGGGCGTTCAGGTGCTCGGCCCCCATGGAACCGAAGAACCGGGCGTCCCCGAAGGAGAAGATCCCGCCGTCGCCGCCGACCAGCCAGTAGCCGCGGCCGTCGGGGGTGGCCACGATGTGGATGATCGGGGCGTTGAGGGGATGGCCGGTCAGCGACCCGTACACGACGGCCGACCCGAGTGCGTCCACGTCGCCGGCGGCATCCGTCAGCCAGTACCCGTCGCCGTGCGGCGTCGACGCCACCCCGACCACGGGGAGGGCCAGGGGCCCCGACGCGTCCGTCGCCGGGTCCCAGTACCGGACGGCCCCGTCGTAGGTGTAGATGGTCGCCAGGTAGGCCATCGTGTGCCGCTGCACCGGCTGGTCGACCCCGATGGCGTCCCACACGTACCCGTCACCGGCATAGACCCCCGAGTGGGCGAAGCCGTCGAGTCCGCTCCCGCCCCAGTAGACGGCGTCACCGGGCAGCAGCCGAGCCGTGTCCTGGGCGATGGTCCCGTCCGGCTCGAGCACCGTCCCGACTCCCGCCGGCTGGCTGCCGTCGCCCGGTAGGGCGATCCCGGTCGCCTGGTACACGGCGTACTGCACCAGACTCATGCAGTCGAAGCCCTTGACCCCCGGGCCACAGCCGGACTCGATCACGCCTCCGTTAGACGGACCGCCGATGCCTCCCCCACCGTCGCAGTAGGGGACCCCGGACTCCGAGGCGGCGAAACCCACGATCCGGTCGCCCGGGGTGGCCGCGGACGCCGGGCGCACGCCCACCGAGGTGAGGATCCCGACAGCTGCCACGACGAGGAGCAGGACACCGACCGTCCTCGACGGCCCGGTCACGGACTTCGGGTGCAGGGCAGTCATCGTTCGCCTCCAGTGACACGGTCACACCTTCGAGGTCATCAGTATCGGCACGTCCGTGCCGGTTCCGGAGTGATCCCGGGTCCCGGGGCCGGCCCACCGGTCGGTCCGACCTCTCAAGGTCGCGTCCCGTACCGACGACACAGAGGTGTATGGACGTGTACTCACCGACCTCGGCCGACGACGCCCCGACCGCCGTCGCGGGCTCCGGCGCGGGCTCGGTGCGGGCCCGGACCGAAGCCCAGGTGCAGGCGGAACGGGACGAGCTGGCGCTGGCACTGATGTCCCGGAGTGACGACATCCTGCACGTGTGCCAGACCCGGGCCGTCGCCCAGGCGGACCCGGGGATCACCTGGGAGATCGCCGCCCGGCACCCGATGTGGGACATCGTGACGGTGGCCGTCGCCGCCATCGCCCAGTGGCTGGAGACGGGCACCGGGGCCAGCGCTCCCGCCCGCCGCCGCATCGACTCGCTGGGCAACGCCGCCGCCGTCGACCAGGAGACGGCGATCGCGGCCCGGGCCACCGAGAGCCCGGTGGCGGGGCCGGTACACCCCGTCGAGAGCGGAGCGCCCTCGGGCGTCCTGTCGGTCGCCCTGGTCACCAAACTCAACCTGTGGTGGAAGGACGCCACCTGTCAGGTGCTGGAGGAGGAGGGCGCCCGTCTCGGCACCGGCCGCGAGACCCTGGAGGCGGCCGCCGACATGGTGGAACGGAGCTGCAACTCGAGCATGGTCCGCATGGCCAAGCAGTACGACCGGGAGCTGCAGGGCCTCCACGCCCAGCTCCTGGAGTTGGCCACCCACGACCAGTTGACGGGCCTGGCCAACCGCAGCGTGCTCCTCGCCCGGCTGGAGACCGCCATCCACCGCCTGGAGCGCCACCCCGGCGGCCTGGCCGCGGTGTTCATCGACCTGGACGACTTCAAGGCGGTCAACGACGCGTTCGGGCACACCAGCGGTGACGAGTTGCTCACCACCCTGGCCCGGCGGTTCAGCGCCGAGATGCGGCCTGAGGACACGGTGGCCCGGTTCGGAGGCGACGAATTCGTGGCGCTCTTCGAGGACCTCACGGACCCGACGTCCGAGGCGCTGGCCCTGGCCCAACGGCTGCACCGGCTCATCGCCGAGCCGATCGTCATCGCCGGCGAGCCGCTCTACATCACGGCCAGCATCGGCGTGGCCGTGGTCACCGACGTGAGCTACCACCCCGAGGAGGTACTCGCCCAGGCCGACATCACCATGTACGGCGTGAAGCGCTCCGGCCGGAACCGGGTGGCGGTGGTCGAACTCGGCAGCGGCATGCACCCGACGGCTTTCGCCATGGCCAGCGAACTCCACCGCGCCCTGGAGGACGACGGTCTGACGCTCGCCTACCAGCCGGCCTTCGACGCCCGCACAGGGGCGTTGGTCGGTTTCGAGGCGTTGTGCCGGTGGAGCCATCCCGAACGCGGCCCGATCTCGCCGGCCGACTTCATCCCGATCGCCGAGGAGGCCGGGCTCATGCCGGCCCTCGGGTCGTGGGTGCTCACCGAGGCCGCCCGGCAGCTGGCCGCGTGGACCGAGGTCGTGGACCGGCCCCTCACCATGGCGATCAACGTCTCGGGCCGTCAGCTGGCGGACCCGGGGTTCCCGACCCTCGTCGTGACCACCCTGGGCCGGTTCGGGATCCGGCCGGACCAGATCGTCCTGGAGATCACCGAGAGCATCCTTCTCGGTGAGCACGCCAGCTACGAGTCCGTCCTCACCCGACTGAACGAAGTGGGCGTACGCCTCGCCATCGACGACTTCGGCACCGGCTACTCCTCGCTGGCCTACCTGCGCCGGTTCCGGGTGGACCAGATCAAGGTGGACCGCGGATTCGTCCAGGACGTGGCCGAGCACGGCGACACGAGGATCATGGCCGCCGTCGTGCGCCTCGCCCACGACCTGGACCTCGAGGTCGTGGCCGAAGGGGTGGAGACCGAGACGGAGCGCCTGGTCGTGCGGTCGCTCGGCTGCGACGTCATGCAGGGATTCCTCCTCGGCTACCCGCTGGCGGCGTCCCTGATCGAAGAGACCTTCTTCGGTCCCGCGTCGGCTGGCGCCAGGCCGGGAGGCCACGGGCCCGGGGACGCCGGCCCACCCCTGCGGCCCTGACGCGGGCCGAGGTGCCCTTGGCCTCTGGTCAAGCGGCGCCGACTCGCGTCGAATGGACCCGTGAGACCCGAGTCGCTCGCCCCGACGCACCATCACCCCCACCGGTGGTTCGCCCTGGTCGTCCTGTGCGTCTCGGTGTTGATCGTCAACGTCGACAACACCATCCTCAACGTGGCGCTCCCCACACTGGTCCGGGACCTCCATGCCACGTCGAGCGAGCTGGAGTGGATCGTCGACGCCTACGCCATGGCCTTCGCCGGGCTGCTGTTCGTCGGGGGCAGCCTCGCCGACCGGTTTGGACGAAAGCGCTTCTTCCTCCTCGGTCTCGCCGTCTTCGCGGGAGGGTCGATCGGCGCCGCGTTCTCCCCGTCCGTCCATCCCCTCATCGCCTGGCGAACGGTGATGGGGGCCGGGGCGGCGCTCGCCATCCCGTCGTCGCTGGCCATCATCAACGACGTCTTCCGCGACCCGAGGGAGCGGGCCCGGGCCATCGGGGCGTGGGCGGGCACGATGGGCCTGGGCGTCGCCGTCGGGCCGATCGCCGGCGGACTGCTGCTGTCCTCGTTCTGGTGGGGAGCGATCTTCCTCGTCAACGTCCCCATCGCCCTGGCCGGGCTGATCGGGGCGGTCGTGTTCGTCCCCGATTCGAGGAACCCGGAGGCCGACCGGCCCGACCCGATCGGGTCGTTGTTGTCGATCGTGGGTCTCGGCCTCTTGCTGTGGGCCATCATCGAGGCACCGTCCCGGGGGTGGACCTCCGTCCTCGTCCTGGTGGTCGGGACCGCCAGCATCGCCGTGCTCGGCGGCTTCGTCGCCTGGGAGTCCCACTGCACGCACCCGATGCTGAAGCTCCACCTCTTCGGCCAGCGCCGCTTCTCGGCGGCCATGGTCGGTGAGAGCCTGGGGGTCTTCGCCCTGCTCGGGGCGCTGTTCGTCCAGACCCAGTTCCTCCAGTTCGACCTCGGGTTCTCGCCCCTGCAGGCCGGGCTGCGGATCCTCCCCATCGCCGCGGTGATCTGCGCGGTCGCCCCGCTCTCGTCCGTGGCGGCCCGGGGCATCGGAGTGAAGCTCACCGCCACCGCCGGCCTCGTCGCCATCGGGGGAGGCCTCTGGTGGATCTCCGCCCTGTCGACCGCCCCGGCGACCTACGCGGAGATGGTGCCGGGCATGCTGGCGATCGGGCTCGGCGCCGGTCTCCTGTTGCCGACGGCGACGAACTCCGTCCTCGGGTCCGTGCCCACGGGTGACTCCGGTGTCGGGTCGGCCACGAACACCGTGGCCCTGCAGGTCGGAGGCGCGCTGGGCGTCGCCGTGGTCGGGAGCATCATGTCGACCCGCTACCAGGACGACCTCGGCGCGTCCCTGTCGAGCTACCACGTGCCCGGGAACATCCTCCAGATCATCCTCGGGTCGCTGGGCGGCGCGCTCACCGTGGCCGCCCGCCTCGGCGGCGAAACGGGTGCGGCCCTGGCGCACGCCGCCCGGGTGGCCTTCCTCAGCGGCAGCCAGGTGGGCATGGCCGTCGGAGGGACGGTCGCCCTCGTGGGAGCCGTCGTGACCCTCGTCGCCCTCCCGTCGGGGGCGGCGGCTCCGCCACCCGCGCCCGGGCTCGACGGCCGAGACGACCCCGAACGGGGACGGCAGCCGATGGACGGCGTCGGCGGTCGGGTGTGATCCGGTCCGACCGGCGACCGGTGCGGTCGACCCGCGTGGGGACTTTCGGCCCTGGAGTTCGGCGGCCGCGTCGACAAAGGTGCCGACAGTGACCACGCCCGACCTCCAGACCCTGACCGCCGACGAGTGCGTCGAACTCCTGGGCCAGGCGACCGTCGGTCGCATCGCCATCAACGTCGGCGCGTTGCCGGCCATCCTGCCGGTCAACTACATCATCATGGACGGGTCGATCGTCTTCCGCACGGTGGCGGGGTCGAAGCTGGCGGCCGCCACCTCTCACGCGGTGGTGGCCTTCGAGGTGGACGGCTTCGAACCGGACGGAAGCTCGGGTTGGAGCGTCATGGTCCAGGGCATGTCCTCGGAGATGACCGACCCGGCCGACCTCGAACGGGTCCGTCGGGCGGAGGTCGAGTCGTGGGCCCTGGACGGCCAGGCTGACCGGGTGGTCCGGGTCGACCTCCACGTGGTCACCGGCCGGCGCTTCTCGAGGTAGGCCGGCGGTTCTCGGACTACGGGGCGACCGCCCCGTTGACGCCGGGGAAGACGGTCGACCGGATGGTGGCGATGGTGGCGTCGAGATCGGCCACCACCTCGCGGATCCGCTGGGCCAGCTCGGGGTCGGTGGTCCGGCTGACCACGCCCGTCAGCGCCATTCCGTCGGCCGAGATCCGCAACAGCACGTGGTCGTTCAACTCGCGGCCGATCCGGTCACGCTCGTCGAGGGCCTCCCGGCTCAGGAGGGCCGCCTCGAGGTCCCGCTCCGTCCGGATCCGCGCGGTCACGTCCTCGACGGAGTGGATGATGTACACGAGCTGCCCGGCGTCGTCGACGACGGGGGTGTTGACCGGGCGCCAGTACCGGACCTCGAAGCCGCCGCCCTCGCACTCGGGACGGCGGATGTCGTACTTCTGGTCCGCCATGGTGTCGGGTTGCAGCCGTTCCGCCACCCGCTGCAGCGACGCCGTCAGATTGGCGACGCCGGTCGCCGTGGGATCGTCCGGATTGTCGGGGAAGACGTCGAAGAGCCGGCGCCCGGTGATGCCGTCCCGCTCCGTCATGGTGGCGTGCAGATAGCCGTCGGTGACCGCCACGATGACCCAGTGGGGATCGAGGACGACGAAGCAGCCGGGGGCCCGCTCGAACAGGGTCCGGAAGTCGATGGTCAATGGGGTGCTTTCCTGGTCCTCGTCGCCCGACCGCCGACGTCGGTCGCCGACACAGCCTATCCCGACCACGACTGCCCCCCCGGTTCGTGGAGCGCCCCGGAGCATGCCAGGATCGACGGCGTCAGGAGTGGCTGCGTCGACGACGGGGTCCGGCGAGGGAGGCAGACAGCGATGGAGACCAGCGGCACCCCCGGGACACCCTCGGTCGACGAGCTGCGGGAGCGGTACCGACGGGAGCAGCAGAAGCGGATCCGTCCCGAGGGTATGGCCCAGTGGCGCGAGCTGGACGAGGAGCTCGACCGGGACCCCTTCGTGGAACCGGGGTTCACCCGCGACCCGGTGGTCGAGGAGACGACCGTCGTCATCGTGGGAGGAGGCTTCGCCGGGATGCTCACGGCCATCGACCTCGCCCGACACGGGATCACCGATGTCCGGATCGTCGAGAAGGCGGCCGACTTCGGGGGCACCTGGTACTGGAACCGGTACCCGGGCTGCATGTGCGACGTCGAGTCCTACGTCTACCTACCCCTGCTCGAGGAGATCGGCTTCATGCCGTCCGAGCGCTACGCCAGTGCCACGGAGATCTTCGAGTACTCGAAGCTGCTCGCCCGCACGTTCGACCTCTACCCCAGCGCGCTGTTCCAGACGGACGTCACCGGGGCCACCTGGGACGAAGGGACCCGGCGCTGGCTCGTCACCACCAGTCGGGACGACCGGCTCTCGAGCCGGTTCCTGGTGCTGGCCGGCGGCATCCTGCACAAAGCCAAGCTGCCGGGTATCGACGGGATCGAGGACTTCGAGGGCAAGGCGTTCCACACCAGCCGGTGGGACTATGCCTACACCGGGGGCAGCCCGACTGAGCCCATGGACAACCTGGCCGACAAGGTGGTGGGCATCATCGGCACCGGGGCCACCGCCGTGCAGGTCGTTCCCCAGGTGGCCCGCGTGGCCAACGACCTGTTCGTGTTCCAGCGGACCCCGGGGGCGGTGGGGGTCCGCAACCAGCAGCCGACCGACGTCGAGTGGTTCGAGAGCCAGGAGCCCGGCTGGCAGCGCGAGCGGATCATCAACTTCACCCAGGCGGTGACCGGCGCCCAGCCCGACGTCGACCTCGTGCACGACGGATGGACCGAGATGCTGTGGGTCGACACCCAGAAGCCCGCCACCGCAGAGGAGGCCGAGGAGCTCGAGCGGATCGACTTCGAGGCCATGGAGACCATCCGGCGGCGGATCGACGACATCGTCGAGGATCCGGTGACGGCGGAGAAGCTCAAGCCGTACTGGGGGAAGCACTGCAAGCGGGTCTGCTTCCACGACGACTACCTGCCCACCTTCAACCGGCCGAACGTGCACCTGGTGGACACCGACGGTCGGGGCGTCGACCGGTGCTCGCCACGGGGACCGGTCGTGGACGGTGTGGAGTACCCGGTCGATCTCCTGATCTACGCCTCCGGGTTCGAGGTCACCACCGATCTGCACCACCGTCTGGGATTCGATCCCGTGGGGCGCGACGGCATCAAGCTGTCACAACGCTGGGCCGAAGGAGCCCACACGCTGCACGGGGTGCTGGCCAGCGGCTTTCCCAACCTGCTCCTCATCAGCCTCGTCCAGGGTGGCTTCGGGACGAACTTCTCCCATCTCCTGTCGGAGTGCGCGACGCACGTGGCCCGCATCATCGAGGCCTGCGCCGACCAGGGGATCATCGAGATCGAGCCGGACGAGGAGGCCGAGGAGGAGTGGCTCTCGGTGCTCCTCAGCGTGGGGATCGGTGGCGCCCGCTACTTCCAGGCCTGCACGCCCAGCTTCTACAACAGCGAGCAGCAGGCGATCGACCGCCGGGCGGCCCGGAACCTCACGTACACCGGCAGCCTCCTCGAGTACATCGGCTACCTGGAGCGCTGGAGGGAGAGCCCCGACTTCACCGGGGTGAAGGTCGTGCACCGGTCGACGGCGGACGCCGGCTGACACCGGAGCGGCGCCGGGACGGTCGACGTCAGGGAACGGTGTCCACGTCCAAGGTGAGGTCGGGCAGGGGAACACCGTCCTGCTCCAGGTCGACGGTGACCGCGGTGTCCCCCGGGGCGGCCGATTCGATCCGCAGTGGAGTGGAGAGGCGGTCACCGGCGACGGTCAGGGTCCCCGAGTCCGGCGAGACCGTCACTCCCCCCGCTCCCGGCGCGGATTCGATGCGCCAGGACACCGTGGGCGCCGGGTCCGCCCCCGCCGGCGACCCCTCCTCCTGCACGCCGAGACGGACGGTGGCCGCGTCACCGGCGGCCACCGTCACCGCGCCACCCGGTGAGGTGAACGGCACCGCCGGTGCGGCGCCCTCGGAGAAGGAGGGAGGAGCCACCCCGGGGGACGCTCCCCAGGTGCGGTCCGGGACACGGCCCAGGTCCACCGAGAGCGTGGCCCCCTCCGACAGGGCGGAGGCCGGGATCCAGGGCCTGCCCCAGTTCGAGGCCGCCCCCGTTCCGAGGGTGAATCGGGCTCCCTGGACGTACCGGTCCGGGGCGTGGGTGCCGACGACGGTCAGCGTGCGGCCGGACCCCTCCTCGACGGTGACCCGGGGGAACAGCGGAGCGGTCATGGCCAGGTCGGCCACGCCCGAGGTCTCGGGATACAGGCCCAGGGCGGACCAGACGTACCACGACGACAAGGCCCCGAGGTCGTCCTCGCCCGGCTCGTCGACCGGCGCGGCTCCGTACAGCCGGGTCATGACGGCTCGCACGACCGTTTGGGTGCGCCAGGGCGCCCCGGCGTAGTCGTACACGAACGGGGCCCACTCGTCCGGCTCGTTGCCGGCCCAGTCGTAGGGGGCGAACCGGGTGGCGTCGAGCCGCGTGAAGAACGCGTCCAGTTCGGACACGGCCGACCGGTCCCCGCCCATCAGTCCGACCAGGCCGGCCAGATCCTGCGGGACGTCCCACGTGTACTGAACGGCGTTGCCCTCCTCGAAGCCCTGCTGGGCCACCCCCTGGGCCTGGAGTGCCGGGCCCGCCGGCTGGAAGGCCGGGCCGGACGGGAAGCTGCCGTCGTCCTGTCGCGCCGAGAGGTATCCCGTGGACGGGTCGAACAGGTGCTGCCAGTTCTGGGAGCGCCGGGCGAACTCGGTCGCCACCGACGTTCGACCGGCGGCCGAGGCGAGCCGGGCGATGGCGAAGTCGTCGATCGAGTACTCGAGGGTCTCGGAGCCCCCGTCGGTATAGGGATACGACGTCAGGTCGTAGGTGAGTTGCGGCACCCAGCCCCGGGCCTCGTAGTCGGCCAGGTTCTGCCGCTCGGACACAATGCCGGGTTCGGGAACCGTGGCTCCGTGGACCATCGCCCGCAGGGCGGCGTCGAGGTCGAAGCGGCGGGCCCCGAAGGCGTAGGCGTCGGCGATGACGGGATCGGCCGAATCACCGTCCCACTGGCCGGCGTCGTTGTCGGCGATGACCCACTTGGGCAGGAAGCCCCCGGGCGTCTGGGCGGCATCGGCGAGCAGCGACCGGACCATCTGCGAGGTGGGCCCCGGCAGCAGCGTCGCCAGCAGCGGGACCTCGGAGCGGTAGATGTCGTCCTCCGAGATGTTGCTGTACTGCACCTGCCCCACCGGGAGGGCGTGGACCCGATGGTCGAATCCGCGGTAGCGGCCGTCGTCGTCGCTGAAGACCGAGGGGAACAGGAGGGAGTGGTACAGCGCCGTGTAGAACGTCCGACGCGCCGTCCCGGTACCACCCGAGACCGCCATCCGATCGAGGAGGCCGTTCCACTCGGCCGTGGCCGCACCCGAGATCCGCCGGTCGTTCCAGCCCGGGTCCTCGTGGGCCAGATTGGCCGCCGCTCCGTTCGGCGACACGAACGAGATGCCGACCTTGGCGAGGATCGTGCGGTTGGCCGAAGGGGTGGACCCGTCGAAGTCCACCCAGGCCCCACACGACACCGCCGCGGTGCCGGTACAGGACCTCGTCGACGTGACGTTGCCGTCGGTCCAGGTGCCGGCCGACGCGAACGGCGTGGAGAAACGGGCGTCGAAGTAGAGGGTGTAGTCGCCCGGGATGCCACAGAAGTCGCCACTGGTCACCGATCCGGTCAGTTCGTCGGTGCCGACGACGGTGACCTGCGAGGCGCTCGACCCGTTGGCGGAGTCGCTGACCTTGAAGAGGAGGTCGTCGCCGGCCGGCCCGGCTCCCGTGGACGGTGCGCCGGGGAAGGTGAACGCCCCGAGCGCGGTCCGGGTGGTGGCGGTCAGTCGGACCCCGATGGCCCCGGGGCCCGTCCCGAGGTGGACGGCGTAGTTGCCGGCCGAAGCGTGTTCGTCGCGGTGGGAGAACGGTTGGACGGCATTCCCCGGATCGGCGGGTACCGCACCGGTGACGGGCAGGATGGGGATGTCGCCGTAGATGGCGCAGCCCGACCCGGACAGATGGGTGAGGCTGAAGCCGGAGATGTCGGAGTCGGCGTAGTCGTAGCCCGATCCGGTCGTCACCTGGCGGTCCGGTGACGTGTCCGGGCTGAACTGGACCATGCCCAGCGGCACGGCGGCGCCGGGGAACTCGCTCACGTTTCCCGGGTCCGCCGTCCCGACGCCGGTGCCGTCCACCGGATCCACCAGTGCCGCCGGCCCGCCCGTCGTCGGACCGACCGGGATGGTGAGCGGCGAACCGGGGGGCTGCCCGGAAGCCGTGGTGGCCGCCGCCGGTCCGACGGGCCCCGCCGCGACAGCGACCCCGAGGCTCGCCACCACGGCGGCCACCACCGCCATGCGTGTCGCCCGATGCCGGGGTGTCGGCGGCATGGCGCCACCCTACGGCCCGCCGTCCTCGTCGTCACCCGACCTCCGTCCCCCCGTTCCCCGCGGTGGTGACTGCGTCACGGTGGTCGCCGTTCGGGGCGGTGGTCGCCGTCGGTCACGGTGATGGGCGATTCCGACGGTACCCGGTGAAATCGCCACGGACCGGGCGACGTCCGACGCATCCGGTGGTATTCGGGACCGAATCCGTCGGAGTCCTTTGACAAGCACCCTTCGAGCCGGGATGCTCCAGCCAGGTGAGAGCTGAACCTTCGGACGGATGGGCGGGGGCGGTCTCTCGGTCGAGGAGACACGATGAGAGTTCGGACGCTGGTCACGGCGGCGGTGATCTGTACCGCGATCGGTGCGGCGGTCGTCGCGGGCGGGGCCGCCAACGCGGCGCCGACGGTACTCGTCGTCGGTCGGGCCCGGTCCTGTGCCGGGACCTACCCCACCATCTCCGCCGCCGTTTCGGCCGCCGTCGCCGGCGACACCATCAAGGTGTGTGCCGGCACCTACGACGAGACCGTCGACGTCACCACCCCCGACCTCACGTTCGTCGGCGCCCAGGCCGGCAAGAAGGGGTCGGCCACCCGGGCGGGCAAGCTCTCCGAGGAGTCCGTGGTCAGCGATGTGAACGGCGACTTCGTCCTCAGCGCCGACGCCGACGACACCTCCATCTCCGGCTTCGCCCTCGAAGGGGCCGGCTCCCCGACGCTCGACCACGACGGGATCGAGGCGTTCGCCGGCAGCAGCGGTCTCTCGGTGACCGACGACGTCATCGTCGGGGACGGCAACGGCATCAACCTCCAGAACCCGGAAGCCGACAATCCGGCGACCATCTCCTACAACTACATCTGGGACAACAACGCCGAGGGCGGGCTCGGGGTGAACGGTTCCACGGGGACCGGCGTCTTCATCTCGAACGGGGCGGCCGACGACACCTCGATCACCCACAACGTCTTCGGCGACGACAGCCAGACCGCCATCAACTTCGCCGGCGGCGCGAGTCCCTCGGAGGGGCTCGTCGTGGCCGACAACACCAGCCTCGACGATTCGACGTTCGTCGTGGCCGTGAACAGCACCAACGCCACGATCCAGGACAACCGGATCACCGTGGTCGGTCCCGTCCCCGGTGGGAACGGCACGGGGATCCTCGACTTCGGCGGCAACACCGATCTGCGCATCCTGAAGAACGTCATGTCGAGCGACTCGGACGACTCGGCGGCGATCGCCCTGTCGGCCTACGACGGAGCCGCGAGCGTCGGCACCACCGTGACCGGCAATACCGTGTCCGGCTGGGACGACGGCGTGTCCGCCGCCGCGGGCTACACGACCGTGCTCGTGTCCGGCAACAGGATCTCCGGCAACGGCGCCGTCGGGATCTCCTTCGACACCGACACCGGTGGCAACGTGATCAGCCAGAACAGGATCTCGGCGGACTCCGGCCCGTCCGTCGACTGCAGTGACCTGAGCACCGGATCCCTCACGTCCGGGACGCGCAACACATGGCTCCGGAACGTCGGTTCGGACCATGACTCGACCCCGACCGGGATCTGCTGAACCCGACACCCACCGGGGACCGTCACACCCGGTCCCCGATCAACCCCGCAATCGCCGAGCCCACGGCATCGGGAGCTTCGAGCATGGGCCAGTGCCCGATCCCTTCGAGCTCGAACACGGTGGCGGCCGGCATCCGACGCCGGACCTCGTCGAGTACGTGGGCACCACTCACCGGATCCTCGGGGCCCCAGACGAAGGCCGTGGGCACCGGCGTGCGTTCCATCGACCGGATCCACCGGTCGCCGTGGACCGACCGGTCGTCGATGTAGTGGAGCAGGCCGGCGGCCAACTGCTGCCCACCGTCGTGCGCCACGGTGAACCACATGTCGTCGACGGCGTCGTCCGGAACCCGACTCCGGCGGCCGAAGGTGGCCCGGATGCTGGACGCGAAGAGATCCGCATCGATCGCCCGGGCGAACTCGTCGCCGCCCGGGCCCCGGAGGAGTTGCTGTGCCTCCGTGGGTCGGTGCAACCGGGGATAGATCCCTCCGTTCAGGTACGTGACGGAGGTGAGTCGGCTCGCGCCGCTCCGGCCGACGAGCTCCTGGCCGATCGACGAGCTGTAGTCGTGGACGACGAGGTGGGTGGCCTCGATCCCGAGTCCCCTCCAGACGTCCTCGACCAGATCGGCCTGTTCGACGATGGCGTACGAATGGGGCCACGGCTTGTCGGACCGGCCGAATCCGAGCAGGTCCATCGTCACGACCCGCCACCCCGCTTCGAGTCGGGTGCTCACCGCCCGCCAGTCGAACGACGAGCTCGGATAGCCGTGCAGGAGCGTCACCGTGGGCCCCTCACCCACGACCCGGACGAAGAGGTCGAACGACTCGTCCCGTCGGGTCGCGACCCGGATCGTCGACCCGGACGCCCACCATCGTTCGACCCGCCCGCTCACATGGCCTGCCCGGATTCGGCGCCGGGCGCGGCCAGATGCCGGTCCGCCCATCCGGCGAGGTGGTGGAGGATGGGGAGCAGCGCCGCGCCGGCGGCCGTCAGGCCGTAGGTCACCCCGGGAGGCCGGGTGTCGGTCACCGTCCGGTCGATCAGGCCGGCGGCCGCCAGTTCGGTCAGCCGGTCCGAGAGCACCGAGTCGGTGATGGTGCCGATGCTGCGCCGCAGTTCGGCGTAACCGGTCGGGCCCGCGCTCAGCGAGCCCAGGATGATGCCGTTCCACCGCTTCCCCAGCAAGTCGAACGCCCGGACGAGGCCGGCGTCACAGGCGTGCTCGGCACCCGCCGGCACCGGGTCCCCGCTCGCCTTCTCCCGGGTCGCCATGGGGCCATGCTACCGGTGTCCGTCGGTGTCACTCTTGTTCCCCCCGTTACTATGTAAATACTAGTTAGTAGGATTCCACTCCTGAGGAGGACCCATGACCCTCTACCGCTTGGATGCCAGCATCCGGACCGACGGATCGCACAGCCGTGCCCTGGCCGACATCGTCGAGGAGGAGTGGACCACCGCCCGTCCGGGAGACCCCGTGATCCGTCGCCACGTGGGCACCGAACCCGTACCGTCCACCGCGTGGCCCCTGGCCGTCGAGGCCAAGATGGCGCCGCCGGAACAGGAGCGCACGCCCGACCAGCTGGGGGCGGCCGCGCTGGCCTCCCGCGAAGCCGATCAGCTGCTGTCGGCCGATGCCGCCCTGTTCGCCGTCCCGCTCTACAACTTCGGCGTGTCCCAGCACTTCAAGACGTGGGTGGACCTCCTGATCACCGATGCCCGCATGTCCGGCGAATCGCCGGCGACCGCCGGCACCCCGGCCGTCCTGGCCGTGGTACGCGGGGGCTTCTACGGGGCCGGCGCCCCCCGGGAGGGTTGGGACCATGCCACCGGGTGGATGCTGCGGATCCTCTCCGACGTCTGGAAGTTCGACCTCGAGGTCGTCGAGCTGGAGTTCACCCTGGTGGGCGTCAACCCGGCTCTCGACCAGTTCGAGGAGCTGGCGGTCCAACTCCGGGCCCAGGCCGAGGAGACCGCCCGACAGCGGGGACGTGACCTGGCGTCCCGTCGGTCGGAGGCCACCGAGGTGGCGGCACCGCGGTAGGAGCCGGTCCGGACTCCCGGACGGGGCCTCCGTACGTTTGCCATACTCCACCGCATGGCCTGGCCCTCGGGGTTCCTGTGGGGGACCGGTGCATCGTCCACGCAGTGCGAGGGGGCCGCACCGGCCTCGGACTGGTGGGAGTGGGAGCGGACGGGTCATGCCCCGCGGTCCGGCGACGGGAACGGCTTCGGCACGCGCTACGCCGAGGACTTCGCCCTCCTCGCGGATCTGGGTCTCGTCCACCACCGACTGTCATTGGAGTGGGCACGCCTCGAACCCGAGGAAGGGGTGCACGATCGGGCGGCCGTCGCCCACTACCGCGCCGTCCTGACCGCTGCCCGGGAGGCGGGGGTCCACCCCTGGGTGAGCCTCCACCACTTCACCCTGCCGCGCTGGTTCCTCACCTCCGGCGGCTTCCTGGTGGAATCGAACCGCACCCGGGTCTGGCGGCGCCACGTCGATTTCGTGGCCGAGACCTTCGGAGACCTGGTGGCCGGATGGCAGCCGGTGAACGAGACGAACTACTACGCCCGGGCGGCGTACGGCGGACGGGGCTGGCCTCCGGGCCACGACGACCGCACCGAGACGGCGATGGCGAACGAGGCGATCCACCTCGCCAACGCCGAGGCCTCGGTCCGACTGGCGCAGACCGGAGCTCCGGTCTCCACGATCTTCGGGTTGTCGCCGATCGTCCCCCAGGACGACGAGGCCTCGACGGCGTCCATGGCCGGGGCCCTGTCCGCCTACTACTGGGCCCCCTGGGTCGGTCTCTTCCGTGACGGCGTCCTCCGCGTCCCGGGGCGCCCACCGGTCGAACGACCCGATCTCGTCGGCTTCGCCGACATGATCGGCTTCTCGTACTACGGCACCATGGGGGTCCGACAGGGGAAGCTCGACCTCCATCCGCCCGACGCACCCATGTCCCCCCTGGGCTACGCGATCTGGGCCGACGGGCTCGGCCTGGTGCTCGACCGCCTCCATCACGAACTCCCCGGCACCCCGCTCCTCGTGGCGGAATACGGCATCGGCACCGACGACGACGCCGTCCGGAGCGCGTACCTGGAACGGGGCCTCGAGATCGTCCGGGACGCCCTGGCCCGCGGGGTCGACGTGCGGGGGCTCTTCCACTGGACGGCGGTGGACAACTACGAGTGGCTGCACGGCTACGACGTCTCCTTCGGGATCATCGACCGGGAGCGCCGGGTGCGGCCCAGCGCCCAGGTCCTCGCCCGGGAGGCGACCGCCTGACCGGACCGGATTCCTATCGTCCGCTTGCCTTCCTCTTATCCTGCTCTTGGACTCGGTCCGTAGCGTGGGTCATGGAGGCGAGCAGTCCGACCGACCACTGCTCGGAGGACCATGGATTGGATCATCACCGTCCCGCTGCTGGCCGTGACCTTCGTCTGCGCATCGGTTCCGATGCTGATGGATTCGGGGCGTGGCCGGCACTGACCGAGGTTCACACACCCGCACACCTACCTGCCGCGTGTGAACATCACGTTTGTAGTTCGACCATCGACGTGTGCGCCGTCGTGACCACCCCTTGTATTCGGACGCATCGCGGGTCTAGCCTTGACAATTGGTGGATACACACGAGTACGCACCGGAGCCCCACGACGGGCTCGCCGAGCACATCCGTGCCTACCGCCATGGGCACGGCATGACCCAGCGCGAGCTGGCCGACCAGCTCGGGGTCACCCAGCAGTCGGTCGCCCGGTGGGAGCAGGGGTCGCCCCCGAGTCGGCACCTGCTCCGCACCCTCGAGGCCCTGGTCGACGAACCCGCCACCGTCGTCCGGTCCGACGACATGGCCGAGATCATCGGCATCCGGCCACCGGCCCCGGCCCTCGTGCGTCCTCGGGGCCTCGACCAGGCCCGCAAGGCCTACGTGCAGGGCTGCCTCAAGCTCTTGGAACGCGGCGAGCGACTTCCCAACAAGGTGCTCCTCCTGCTGGCCGACGAACTGGGATGGTCCGACGACGACTGACGCGGCACGAACGGACCGGGTGCACGAGTGGGAGCGAGGGTCGATGCGGAGCAGGTGGGCGGTAGCAGGGGTGCTGGCGGTGGGGGTGTTCGGATTGGCCGGGTGCGGTAGCGGATCGCCGTCGGGAGGCGGATCGACGTCGTCGACCACGTCGCCGGGCCATGAGCTCGTCGGCACCGCCTGGATCCTCGAGTCCTACCGGGCCACGGGAGGTGCCGTCACGTCCGCGGCGTCGGGAACGACCGCCGACCTGGCGTTCGAGCCGCGGGGCGTGCTGGTCGGGTCGTCCGGGTGCAACCGGTTGACCGGGACCTACGTGGCCAAGGGGACGTCGCTGACCGTCTCCCCGGGACCGACGACGCTGATGGCCTGCACCAGTCCGGCGCTCGATGCCCAGGAGTCCTCGCTGTTCGAGCTGCTGCCCCAGGTGTCGGGGTACTCGCTCTCGTCCGACCGGTTGACCATGACCGGTGCGGGAGGGGCGACGCTCCTCACCTACACCGCCGGACTGTCCGGCCTGGCCGGGACCTCGTGGATCGCGACCGGGGTCAACAACGGCAACGGCGCCGTCGAGTCCACGAACGCGACCGAGCGGTTGACGGCATCGTTCGGCACCGACGGGAGCTTCTCCGGGTTCGGGGGGTGCAACACACTCGACGGCACCTACCGCGCCACCGGATCGCAGGGTCTGACCATCACCGGTCTGGCCTCCACCATGAAGACCTGCTCGACGGAGGTCGACACCCTCGAGTCCCAGTACTCGGCCGCCCTGGGGAAGGTGACCCAGTACGCCATCTCCGGTGACCGGTTGACGTTGCGCAACGGTGCCGGCGAGACCCAGGTCACCTATCGGCTGATGGGCTGAACGCCGGACCCGACGGGAGAGCTCCGTCCGCCACGCCCGGAGGCGACGTGGCATGCTGAACGCGCGGCCCCCGATGGAGCCGAGCTCCCGGAAAGGCGGAAGATGGCAACGAACGAGATGGACGCGGTACTCGCCCGGATCCCTTTGTTCGCCGGGCTCTCGAAGAAGGAGATCCGCCACGTGGCCAGCCTGGCCACCGCGATCAGGCTGGCGGCCGGAACCGAGCTGACCCACCAGGGAGACCATGGTCGTGAATTCCTGGTCGTCCTGGACGGCACGGTCGACGTCATGATCGACGGCGAGACGGTCGCCACGTGCGGGGCCGGGGACTTCTTCGGCGAGATCGCGCTCCTCGAGGGGGGTCAGCGGGTGGCGACGGTCGTCGCCACCTCGGAGGTCCTCGTCGAGGTGATCAGCCGGGCCGATTTCCGCATCCTGCTCGAGGACCACCCGCAGATCGACGCCAAACTCCGGGCGGCGGAGGCGGAGCGCCTGTCGGAGAACGCCTCCCACCGCGGCGACGGAGCCCCGGCCCAGACCTGACGCCGCGGGTCCGGGTCGCGACGACTCCGGGCGGCGGCCGATCGAGGATCGGACCGGCGACCGCGGCGTGCGCCACGAAGGGGACTACTCCGCCGGTCCGGACGTCGGCCCCGCGGGTCCGCCGTCCGACGCCGGTGGCGGGTTCCGGTCGGAACCGAGCTGTCGCCTCGGTCGCCCCAGGATGAACCCTTGACCGGAGTGGAAGCCGAGTTCCTGGAGCGCCGCGAGTTCCGACCGGGTCTCGATCCCTTCGGCGACGAACGTCGTGTCGAACGCCTCCGAGCCGAAGCCGAGGAGGGCCCGGGCCAGCGACTGCTTGGCCGGATCGTGATCGATCCCGCGGATCAGCGCGATGTCGAGCTTGATGACCTCCGGCCGGAGCTCGAGCACATGGTTGAAGCTCGCGAATCCCGATCCGGCATCATCGACCGCCAGACGCACGCCTGACGAGCGCAGGGGCCCGAGGGCGTCGGCGAACGCCGGATAGTCGACCACCCGGGTGTGCTCGGTCAGCTCGAGCACGAGCCTCTCGGCGGGCACCGTAGACAGCGCGGCCGAGAACTCCTCCGTCATCATCGTCTCCGCCGACGCGTTGACCGACAGGTAGATCCCGGAAGGGAGCCGATCGAGCCCTTCGAGGGCCAGGGACAGGGCCGTGAGTTCCAACTCCACCCCGACCCCGAGGGAAGCGGCCTCGGCGAACCAGGCGTCCGGCGGACGGACGGGAAGCTGCGCGAAGCGGGCCAGGGCTTCGGCTCCGACGGTCCGCCCGTTCTGCAGGTCGACGATCGGCTGGTAGTGGGTCTCGAGCGAACGGTTGGCGATCATGGATCGGATCAAGCGGATGCGCTGGTCGTCCGACCGTCGGAGCGGAACCTGACGGGGGTGACGGTGACGTCGCGGCGTGGTCGGCAGCGTGCGTCCGGGAGTGGCGACGGACAGGCGCGGCGGCGCGACCGCGACCCGACCTGTGCCGCGCTCCCCACCTCCCGACGCCCCGCCTACCGACAATGCCCGCCCTCCCACGACTCGCCCTCCAACGGATCGACCCGGTCCCCCGAGACCGCGAACTCCAGGAGCAACCGCCAGTCCCTAGGGGATCGACCACAATTGCCACCGACTTGAGGGGGGACGGGTTCCACGGGACAGATGTCCTTCCCGGCTGTCACCCCGGGCAAACGGCACGGACGACCGGGGGGCGGCCCGAGATCCGAGCCCGCGGTGGCCCTACCCGGTCAGAAGGCGAGGTACTGGTGCACGGACCGCACCGACGCCGACCCCTCCCCCACCGCCGACGCCACCCGCTTCATCGAGCCCGAGCGCAGGTCGCCGACGGCGAAGAGTCCCGGGTGGCTCGTCTCGAACGGCAGCGGCGACCGGTCCAGCACCTCCCACTCCCGACCGAGCCGGGCGGACCCCAGCGAAAGATCGGTGAGGACGAAGGCCCGCTCGTCGAGGGCCGCACAGCCGTCGAGCCAGCCCGAGGACGGGTCGGCACCGATGAAGGAGAACAGTCCGGCGCAGGGCTGGACCGAGTCACCTCCGGGGCCCCGGAGGACGACCGACCGCAGCGTCTCGTCCCCGTCCAACCCGGTGACGGTCGTGCGCGTCCGCAGGGTGATCCGGGGGTCGGCCCCGACGCGATCGCCCAGATAGCGCGACATGTCCTTGGTGAGATCCGGACCCCGGATGACGAGCGTGACCGAGCAACCGACCTGGCTCAGGAACATGGCCGCCTGACCCGCCGAGTTGCCGCCTCCGACCACCACGACCGGTGACGGCCCGCACAGGCGGGCCTCCATCTCGGTGGCGGCGTAGTAGACGCCGTTGCCTTCGAAGTCGCTGAGTCGCGTCGCGTCCAGCCGACGGTAGGAGGCGCCCGTGGCCGCGATGACGGCCCGCCCGGCCACCTCGGAGCCGTCACTCAGCCGAACGACCAGGTGACCGGCGCGTTGACCGAGGGCGACGGCGGTACAGGGGGCGGTGAGGCTGGCTCCGAACTTTTCGGCCTGGATGATCGCCCGCTGGGTGAGCTCCTCCCCCGAGACGCCCATCGGGAACCCCAGATAGTTCTCGATCCGGGAGCTCATCCCGGCCTGTCCGCCCGGCGCGATCATCTCCACCCCGAGCGTGCGCAGTCCCTCGGAGGCCCCGTACACGGCGGCGGCCAGTCCGGCGGGGCCGCCGCCCACCACGACCAGATCGAAGCACCGCTCGGGCAGGTTCTCGACCGTGAGACCGAGAAAGCCCGCCACGGTGCCGGGCGTGGCCCGGCGCAGTACCGTGCCGGTGGCGATGACGACGGGCATCTCCGTGGTGGCCAGGCCGAACTGCTCCACCAGGGCCCCGACATGCGGGTCGTTGTCGGCGTCCAGCCACTCGTGGGGGACGCGGGTCCGGGTGAGGAACTCCCGGATATGGAGGGACTCCGGTGAGTAGCGCGATCCGAGGACCCGGATCGCAGGTCCCGCCCCGGTCATGAGCAGTCCCCGTCGGGCCACAAAGGCGGCCAGGATCGTGTCCCCCAGCCGGGGGGTGGTGGCCATCAGCTGCCGCAGCCGGTCCCGGGGGACGACGACCACCTCACCGGCGGTCGAGACCCGGGCCGACACGAAGACCCGGAGTCCGCTCAGCATGTTCAGTTCGCCGAGGAACCGACCGGGACCGTGGTGGGCGATGGACCGTTCGTCACCGTCGACGGACACGACGATGTCCACGCCGGCGCTCACCAGTACGAAGAAGTCGTAGCTGACGTCACCCTCGCGGAAGAGGTACTCCCCGGCCTCCACCCGGCGTCGGATCCCCAGCTCGGCGACGCGCTCCATGTCCGTGGGGTCCAGGATCGGCGTGGCTACCCCGTCGTCGGCCATGGCACGGTCCCTCCATACGGTTCCGGGCCCGTCGGCGGTGACCTCGGGCCGTTCCCCTGCACCGTATTCGCCTCGGGCGGAGCCTGCTTCGGGTGGGACCCGGCGGGTAGCATCTGGTCATGGCCGACCCGTTGATCGACCCCAGTGTGGCCCCCACCGGTGACGGGTGCGTCGAGTGCCTGGAGGGCGAGGGGTGGTGGTTCCACCTCCGGCGGTGCGCCACGTGTGGCCACATCGGCTGCTGTGACTCGTCGCCCAGCCAGCACGCCAGTGCCCACGCCCGCTCGACGGGTCACTGGATCATCCGGAGCTTCGAACCCGGCGAGGCCTGGTTCTATGACTACCGGAGCGACCAGGCGGTCCCGGGTGCGGCGTTACCCCCGCCCGAGCACCACCCGATGACGCAACCCACGCCCGGACCGGCCGGGCGGGTGCCCGAGGACTGGGAACGCCACCTGCACTGACCGGTGGCGACGGGACGACCGCCGCGTGCGGGTGGGATCCTGGGTCCGTGAGGCACCGACAGCACTGCGAAGCACTCGAAGCGGAGATTGCGCGCTTCGCCGCGCTCCTCACCGACGCCGATCTCCACACCGTCGTGACCACCTGCCCGGACTGGACGGTCGAAGATCTGGCCCGGCATCTGGGGCGGGTGCACCGGTGGGCCGCCCGGCTCGTGTCGGAACTGTCCCCGGTGCGGATCGGGCCGATCCTGTCCACCGATGGAGCGATCGGTCCCGGGTGGATCCTCGACGGGGGCTCGACCCTGCTCGAGACCCTGCGCCGTACCGATCCGGACCTCGCGATGTGGGCGTGGGGGCGGGATCAGCACGTCCGCTTCTGGTCGAGACGCCAGCTCCACGAGACGCTCGTCCATCGGATCGACCTGGAGTTGGCGCTCGGTCTCGAACCCATGGGGTTACCGGCCATCACCTCCGATGCGATCGACGAGCTCCTCGACAATCTGGCCCCCGCCGCATCGTTCTCCCCCTCCATCGCCGAGCTGCAGGGATCCGACGGTCGGATCGCCTTGCTGGACACGACGACGGCCCGCCGGTGGACGGTCAGCGTCGATCCTTTCGCCGAGGGCTCCGGAGACGACGACCGGCCCGTGGATGCCGAACTCGGTTCCGATGGCCTGGACCTGCTCCAGGTCCTGTACCGGCGCCGCTCGATCGATGACATCGGCGGCGCTCTGCAGGGTGACGGGGCGCTCCTGCGCTTCTGGCTCGATCACCTCGTCCTGGCGTAGCTGTGTAATGGGGGGATGGAGGAGCCATCCGTCCGTTCGACACTCGAGGCCGGTCGACGCTCGGCGTTCGACCGGGTGGCCGCCTTGGCGACCGAGCTCGGATGGCTCGCCGGAGACGCCGACGATGCGAACGGCGATGACGAGCACGACCCCGAAGGATCGACGCTGGCCTTCGAACGTGCCCGGGTGGCCGCGCTGCTCGTCGATGCCGAGGCCCACCTGGAGGATCTGGACCGGGCCTTGGCCCGGCTGGCGACCGGGACCTACACGGTGTGTGAGCTCTGCGGAGCGACATCCCGCCGGAGCGACTCGAGGCACTGCCCGCGACCCGCCGCTGCTTCGACTGTGCGTCGCGGCCCCGGACCGGGTGACGGACGGGACCGCCCGGGGTCGCGGACCGGACCGCGACGCCAGGGGCTGTCGGCCCGCTACGAAAAGTGGGTGTCGGGCCGTTCCAGGTGGACGCCGTCGACGGTGACGTCGACCTTCTCGTTGTAGAACGCCACCAGGCCGGCGATCGGCAGGAGTTGGCGGGTCGGGAAGTCGTAGGCCCAGGCCAGATCGGGGCTGACGCGCCCGTTGACGGTCACCGACCAGTAGGAACTGGTCGTCCCCTTGTACGGACAGGAGGTCACCGTCCCGCTCGGCTGGAGATGGTCGAACTGCACGTCGAGACGATCGAAGTAGTACCTGGTCGGAAGGCCCGTCTCGAACACCGTCACCGTGCTCGACGACTCGGCGAGGACGACACCGTCCAGTTCGATCCGGACGCGGCGGTCCGACCGCAGGGCATCCACCCGGGTGTAGGGATTCCGGGGATGGACGAACACCTCTTCCTGCTCCTCGAACCAGCTGTCCAGGGCGGCCCAGTCGAAGCGGACCGTTCCCGTGACCCCGTCGAGATCGGAGGCGATGTAGTGGTGGCCGACGCCCCGGCGGTCCTCGCCCCCCACCCGCACACCGAGCCGGCGGGCGGTGCCGCGCCGCAGGTGCTCCTCATGGTCCTCGTCGATCAGGATCTCCGGGTCGATGTCCGCGAGAGGGACGTAGTACTGCGGGTAGTAGGGCCATTCCCACACGTACAGGGCACGTCGCGAGTCGATGACCACCGCACCCCCCAGCGTGGCCCGGATGCGACGCGGGACCGGCTCGACGTGGTTCACGGGGACGATGGCCTGGGGGTAGTCGTTCACGTGCCTCCTCATCGGTGGGAGCCGGGATTCCATCCTACGGGTCCAGCTGCCCATCCGACCCGGCGACGCGCCTGGACGGAACCGGCCCCCGTCGGGGGTGGCTCCCACCCTGACACGGTCGGCGGCACCCACCTCGGCCATGGCGGTGGTCGCCACGCCACCGGCGGCCATCGGGCGGGACGGTGCGTCCGTCGGTGGCACCCGTACCCCGCTCGGCACCGGTCGTCGGGACCACCCCCGACCTGCCCGGGACGTCGACCGGCAGGCTTCCTCGGCCGGATCGGAAGGACGGAATACTCGCTAGGTTGCAGAAATGGCCGACCACACGGATACCTGGGACGTCATCGTCATCGGTGGGGGGCCTCCCGGCGAAAACGCCGCCCAGTACGCGATCGCCGACAGTGACCGGACCGCGGTCATCGTGGAGCAGGAACTGGTCGGTGGGGACTGTTCGTACTGGGCGTGCATGCCCAGTAAGGGCCTCCTGCGTCCGATCGAGGTCCTCGAGGCGGCCCGGACGATGCCCGGCGCGTCGGCGGCGGTCACCGGCCGACTGGACGTCGAGGCGGTCCTCGAGCGACGTGACCGCATCACCAACCACCACGACGACCGCTCACAGGTCTCGTGGGCGGAGGGGATCGGCGTCGACGTGGTCCGGGGGGTCGGCCGACTGAGCGGCGAGCGTGCCGTGACGGTCACCGGCTCCGGCGGTACGGAGCGAGTGCTCCGGGCCCGCCACGCCGTGGTCCTGGCCACCGGCACGACCCCGACCGTGCCCCCCGTGCCCGGCCTGGCCGAAGCTCTGCCGTGGACGTCCCGGGACGTCACCAACCTCCACGAGGTCCCCCGTCGCGTGGCCGTGGTCGGTGGCGGGGTGGTGGCCTGTGAGTCCGCCACCTGGTTGCGCGGTCTCGGCGCGGAGGAGGTCACGCTGATCGAATCCGCACCGGCGCTGCTGTCCCGACAGGAGCCGTTCGCCAGTGAGATGGTGGCCCGGCGCTTCGACGAACTCGGCATCACCGTTCTGACGTCGACGCGCATCGACCGGGTCGAGCGAGGGTCACCGGAGGAGCGGGGCGAGGGGCGCATCCACGGTGGCCCGGCGATCCTCCATGCCGGGGACCGGCGCATCGAGGTGGACGAGGTCGTCATCGCCGCCGGCCGGACGCCGGCGTCGTCGGATCTCGGTCTCGACGTCGTCGGCATCGATCCCGCCGCCGACCGTGGGTTCGTGACCGTCGACGACCACCTCACGGTGGCCGGTGTCGCCGGGGACTGGCTGTATGCCGTCGGCGACCTGTGCGGTCGGGCGCTGTTGACCCACATGGGCAAGTACCAGGCCCGGATCGCCGGCGATGTCATCTCCGCCCGGGCGGAGGGTCGCCCCCTGGACGGCTCGCGCTACCGGGATCTGGCCGATCACGACATGGTTCCGGCCGTCGTCTTCAGCGACCCCCAGATCGCCTCGGTAGGACTGACCGAGGCCGTGGCGCGCCAACGGGGCCTCGATGTCGAGGTCCTCGACTGGGACCTCGGTGCGATCGCGGGGGCCACCCTGGTCCGCGATGGCTACGAGGGGCACGCCCGCCTGGTCGTCGACCGCGGGAGGGACACCCTCGTGGGTGCGACCTTCGTCGGCTACGACGTCGCCGAGCTGCTCCATTCGGCGACCACCGCCATCGTCGGGAAGGTGCCGCTGGAGACGTTGTGGCACGTGGTCCCCTCGTACCCCACCATCAGCGAGATCTGGCTCCGACTGCTCGAATCCCGTCGCTGACGCCGCCGACCCCGGGTGCCCTCCGGGGGACCGGGTCGGGAGAAGAGGATGTCCTGACCTGCGGGAAAACAGGCCAGGACATCGTGGCTGCAGCGTAACCCACGGCACCGGCGACCAACCGCCCGCCTGCCGGCGCGCGGCCGAGGGCGCTACTCTGCGCCTGGGTCCGGCCCACGTCGTGGGATCTGTCGGTACCCTCGGGGGAGGTCGGGAACGCATCGTGGACTACCGCAGCGCGAGCATCGCGAGCCGATGGGGCGCCGTCCTCCTCGTCGTCGCCGGCACCCTGGCCGCCTGTGGCGGCACGGCCAGCTCGTCTCCGACGACCACGGTGGTCACACCGGCCGCCTGGCGGGCGGCCGTGTTCAGCGCGCCGCCCGACACCGGGACCATCATCGACCCCGAGACCGCCAACTCCACCGATCTGGCCGCCCACGGCTACGAGGAGCTGGAGTACTTCGCCTCCGGCACCGCCTATTCGTTCACCGGCCGTTCGATGCCCTCCGACGGGAAGTGGGCCATCGCCGTGGCGGGATCGGCGCCCTACCGGACGCGCATCATCGTGCGGCGCCCGATCGACCCGAGCGCGTTCGACGGGAACGTCGTCGTCGAGTGGATGAACGTCTCCGCCGGTGAGTCCGCCCCCGACTGGGACTACCTCGATCCGGCCCTCATGGACTCGGGTGCGGCCTATGTGGCGGTGTCCGCCCAGGCGCTCGCCGTCGACGGCGAGAAGGCGATCCTCAGCTCGGGGAGGATCGCCGGCCTGTCCCAGAAGGAACCGGCGCGGTACGGGAGCCTGCACCACCCCGGCGACCAGTACTCGCTGGACATGTTCGCCCAGATCGGCCGGGCGCTCAGGACCTCCGACCCGTCGGTCCTCGGAGGACTGCGACCGTCGCACGTGGTGGCCGTCGGCGAGTCCCAGTCGGCGTTCTACCTCACCACCTATGCCGACGCCATCCAGCCCCTCGACCACGTGTACCAGGGCATCTTCATCCACTCCCGGGGAGGCGGTGCTGTTCCCCTCGACGGGGGCAACCGCACCTCGGCGGTCCACGGCGACATCCGCATCCGCACCGATCTCGGCGTTCCGGTCTTCATGTTCGAGACCCAGACGGACCTCATCCAACTCGGCTACGCGGCGGCCCAGCAACCGAACACCCCGATGATCCGGACGTGGGAGGTGGCGGGAACGTCCCACGCCGACGCCTTCGAGGTGGGGCCGGCCGCCGACCTCATCGGATGCACCACTCCGGTCAATTCGGGACCCCAGCACCAGGTGGCGCAAGCGGCGTTCGTCGCCTTCCTGCGCTGGGTGGACGACGGGGCGCAGCCACCCTCGCCGAAGCCGTTCGCACTGTCGTCCACCGACCCGGCGAAGCTGGCCCTCGACGCCCACGGGAACGTCGTGGGCGGTGTCCGCACCCCGGCCGTCGACGTGCCGGTGGCCACGTTGAGCGGCGCGCCACCCGAGCACGCCAGCGAACTCTGTGGCCTGTTCGGTTCCACCGTCCCGTTCGATGCACAGACGCTGGTGGCGCTCTACGGGTCGCCGGCCGGCTACCTCGCCGCCTACACCACCGACCTGGACCGGGCCATCGCCGCCGGGTATGTGCTCCCCGCGGACCGGGCACCGCTCCTGGCCCAGGCGGGGCAGGTGTCGTTCCCCTCCTGATCCGCAGTGGACTTCGACGACACCCCGGAAGAAGCGGCCGTCCGGACCTCGGTGCGCGACTGGCTGCAACGCAACGCCGTCCGACGCGGGGCGGCGGCGGGGCGCCGCTGGCGCGACCCGTCACCCGCCGCCCAGCTCGCCCACGTGCGCGCCTGCCAGGCGTGGCAACGGAAGCTGTTCGACGGTGGCTGGGCCGGCGTCACGTGGCCCACCGAGTACGGGGGGCGGGGCGGCACGGCCATCGAGCAGGCGATCGTCAACCAGGAGATGGCCCGGTTCGAGGTCGGTGGCGGGGCGTTGTCGGTGGGAGTCGGCATGGTCGGTCCGACGTTGCTGGCGTGGGGCACCGACGAACAGAAGTCCGATCATCTGCGGGCGATCCTCCGGGGCGACGAGGTGTGGTGCCAGCTGTTCAGCGAACCCGGGGCCGGCTCGGACCTCGCCGGTCTCCGCTCCCGGGCCGAACCCGACGGGGACACCTGGGTGGTCAACGGGCAGAAGGTGTGGACGTCGCTCGCCCACCACAGCGACTGGGCCATCCTGCTGGCCCGGACCGATCCCGACCGACCGAAGCACCGGGGCATCACGTTCTTCCTGGTGGCCATGGACAGCCCCGGCATCGACGTCCGGCCGCTCCGCCAGATCGACGGGGTCGCCCACTTCAACGAGGTGTTCCTCACCGACGTCCGGATCCCGCGGACCCAGGTCGTCGGCCCGGTCCACGGTGGATGGCGGGTCGCCCACGCCACGCTCCAGAGCGAGCGCTCCCTGATCGGCGGAGGGGAAGGAGTCCGCTTCGATGACCTGCGTGCCCTCGCCCGGGCCACCGGGCGCTCGGAGGATCCGGTCCTGCGCCAGGAGCTGGCCCGGGCCTACACCCGGTTCGAACTCCTGCGGTTCCTCGGTCTCCGGGTCCGGACGGCCCTCAGTCACGGCAGCGCGCCGGGGGCCGAGACCTCGGTCATGAAGCTCCTCTTCTCGGAACACACCGCCGCCCTCTGCGACCTGGCCCTGTCGCTCGACGGACCGTCGGGGATGCTCCGAGGCGACGCCGCTCCCGACCGCGGGTTCTGGCAGCAGGAGTTCCTGTCCCAGTGGACCGTCCGCATCGGGGGCGGCACCGATCAGGTCCAACGGAACATCATCGGCGAGCGCGTGCTCGGCCTGCCCCGGGAACCCGATCCCGGCCGCACCGAGCCGTTCCGTCCTCCGCCCGACGGTCCGACCTCCTGAGGCACGCGGGCCGGAGCCGCCCCGTCCGCCTCAGGCCGGATCGCCCTCCGATGCGTGCAGCTCCGCCAGCGACCGCACGAGGGACGCTTCGATGAGCGCGTCATTGCCGTGGGAGATGGCGACGTGCACGCGGCGTTCGAGGAGCCGCCGCATCAACGGGTTGAACACCTCGTACGTCTCGCGGAAGTGGACCCGGGTCCTCCCCCCGCCCAGATCCTCCAGTCGGGTGCCACCCGAGGCGCGTGACCACAGGGGTTTGCCCACCGCGTCGTACCGCCACGACACCGGGCGCCGGGCCTCGGTGATCCACTCCCAGGACTGGGCCCGCCCCCCGGAGAGCAGGTACCGGGGAACGGGAAAGCAGCAGTGGCGGACCAGCCCGTTGCCGTCGTCGTCCCCGGGGTGCAGGACCTCGATGGTGACCGCGTCCGATGTGAACCCGGCCCGCATCCGTCGCCATCTGATGTCCCAGACCTCCTCGGGCGTGCCGTCGACCACGAACTCGAAGGTGTGTACCTGCACGATGCTGGCTCCCGTCTCTCCCTAACCGGACCGGACCGCTACCGGTCCCGACGCGCCCCGGTCATCGGCCGGAGTTCCCGTCGGACGGACCGGGACCCGCGACCAACCGCGATTTGATGACCTTCCCGGACGCGTTCCGGGGAAGTTCGTCCACGACCACCAGGCGACGGGGGACCTTGTAGTCGGCCAGCGTCGAGCGGGCGAATTCGACGATCCCCTCCACGGTGGCTCCCGAGCCCGGTCGCAGCACCACCCAGGCGGCGACGTCCTCCCCCAGCACGTCATGGGGGACGCCCGCCACCGCGGCCTCGACCACCTCCGGGTGAGCCTGGAGGGTCGCCTCCACGTCGTCGGCGTAGACGTTCATCCCCCCGCGGACGATCATCTCCTTCCTGCGACCCACGATGAAGAGGTAGCCGTCGGCGTCGAGGTGGCCGAGGTCTCCCGTGTGGAGCCATCCCCCCGCCCACTGGCGGGCGGTGGCGCCAGGGTCCCGGTAGTACTCGCGGTGTCCTTCCGGGTTGCGGGTCAGGACCTCACCCACCTCGCCGACGGCACACTCGCCTCCGGCGTCATCGACGATCTTCACCTCGACGGGTGGTGTCGGGCGCCCCACGGCCCCGGGCCGGGTCCGGGCCGCCTGGGGATCCATGGTGAAGGTAGCGTGTCCCCCCTCGGTCATGCCGTAGCTGTTGAGGACGTCGGCCCCCGGAAGCTTGGCCTGCAGGGTCTCGAGCGTGCGGGGAGCCAGGGGGGCGCTGCCCAGGATGAGCTTGCGCAGGCTGGTGAGGTCGGCCGAGGCGAACGCCGGATGGTGGATCAGCAGTTGGGCCATGGCCGGCACCACGAAGGCGATCTCCGGCCGCTCGAGTTCCACGATCCCGAGCCAGCGCCGGGCGTCGAAGGTCGGCAGGTGGAGCACCGTCATCCCGGACTTCATCGGGTTGTGGATGAACCCCAGTCCGGCGAAGGTGAAGACCGGGGAGGCGGTCAACCATCCGGCGCCCCGCCATACCGGCCGCTGATTGGGGATCCGGGCCACCTGGCCGTGCCGGACGGCCACCCCCTTCGGCCGGCCGGTGGTGCCGGAGGTGTACATGATGTCGGCCAGGTCGTCCCCGTCCACGGGAGACTGGATGGGCGAGTCGTCGTCGCCCGCCACATCGTCGAGGCCGACGGTCCCGTCGACGGCCGGGGCGCCCACCGCCACCACCAGGGACAGGGTGGGGACGGTGCCGACGAGCGGAGCCAGGAAGTGGCCGTAGGAGCGGCTGGCCACCACGGCGGTCGCCTCGGCGTGCTCCAGGATGCCCTGGACCTCGGGAGGTGAGAGGCGGTTGTTGAGCGGAACGGCGACCGCGCCCGCTTTGTGGACGGCGCTGTACGTCACGATCCAGTGGAGGATGTCGCCGGCCTCCATGAGGATGGCCACCCGCTCACCCCGGGCGACCCCCCGGTCGGCGAGCCCTCGGGCGAGCCGGTTCGATCGCCGTTCCCAGCGGTCGAAGGTGATGGAGGTGTCGTCGCCGACGTTGCGATAGGCGGTCTCGTCGGGGTAGGCCGCCGCCATGATCCGCAGCTGGTCGGTGAGGAGACCGGTCACGGTCCCGGCCGCCCGTCTCCCGTCCCGGACACGCCGGTCAGGACCCGGTTCCCGAGACCGAGGCCAGGGGCACGGGTCGGGCCAGGCTCCAACTGAACGTCTCGGGGATGTCCTCCCGGCTGATCGGCCGGGAGAGGTCGGCCACCGTGGGGCCGACCCGGTCGGCCACCCCCTGGAGCTGCGCCTCGTCGAAGCCGAACACGCGACAGGCGTTGGCGCCGAGGATCCGGCGGACGTCCGGTTCGGGCAGTCCCCCGAACACGTGACGCAGGACCAGGCGGTGCACGGGGGCGGCCCCCTCCAGATGGGGGTAGTCGGCACCCCACATGAGCCGGTCCAGGCCGATCTCCTGGCGCCGCTCGGCGTCGGCACGCTGCATCAGCGACCCCCCCAGGAAGACGTGACGGTCCACGTACTCCGACGGGCGCATCGAGAGGTACGAGCGCACCGGTGCCCCACCGTGGGTGTCGAAGAAGGACTCCATGTCCCGCACCAGCGACGGTAGCCACTGCACCCCGTTCTCCGTGACCACCACCCGCAGGTCGGGATGGCGGTCGAAGACACCTCCGAAGATCAGGAACCACAACGGGCGTCGGGTGAACACGAACGCCTCGTAGAGCCCGAGGAAGCCGCCGTGCTTGTCGTCGTAGAGCTGCCGGGCGTCGGTGGCCGACCCGGACGCGCCGGTGTGCAGATTGACCACCACGCCATTGGCCTCGCACGCACTCCAGAGTGGGTCGTAGTACTCGTCGGCGTACCCCGGCAGTCCGGACCGCAGGGTCATGGCGGGCAGCATGACGCCCCCGTGGATGTCGTGATCGCGCGCCCAGCCGATGGCCGTGGTGGCCGCGTCCATGTCGTGGAGGTCGATGGGGACGCACCCGGTCCGCCGACCCGGCGCCTCCGCCACGAACTCGGCCAGCCACCGGTAGTAGGCCCACAGGGCCGGCCACACCGGTTCGAGGTTCTTCGTCGTGTGGCTGCCCAGATACATGGCCGGGGACAGGCCGCCGGCGAGCACCGGACCCGGGAACACCACTTCGGCGTGGATGCCCTGCTCCTCGAGATAGGCGAGCCGGCGGCCATCGGCGCCGGAGGCGAAGACCCACTCCTCGCCGTAGCGTGCCAGCCACGGGGCGGCGGCCCGGGTGTCCACACCCATGCCCGCCAGTCGTCGGGTGGCCACGGCCCGGACGGCGTCGGCATCGTCGACCTCGCCGGGGTCGACCCCACCGAACCTCGGGATGGCCACCGACGAGAGGTCCCCGAAGTCCGCCACCGCCGCCCGGTGGGCTGGATCGACGTAGCTGAGGAACTGCTCCAGGGTGTCCGGGGCGGCGTGGGCATCGGCCGACACCACCACGTAGGGACGTCCCCCGGTCGGGGTGTCACCAACAGCCATCCGACTCGCCTCCCCCGGCTCGTCCCTCCCGGCCCGGCTCCCCCCGCCGGCCGATCATCCGCAGACTACTGCGCCGTCCCGCCGGACGGCGGACCGGACGCTACGGTGGGTCGATGGACTGGTCGGCGTGGGCGGAGCGTCTCGAGCACGCACTCGGTCCCGACGGAGACTTCCCGTCCTTCTTCGCCCCGGGTGCCCTGTTCAGCGACCCGGTGAACGAGCCCACCGCCGACCTGGCCGCCATCGAGGAGATGACCCAGGCGTCGTTCCCCGACTGGCGACAGGAGATCACCTGGGTGCACGGTGACGACACGGCCGGGGCCTTCGAGTGGATCGGGCGGGGGACCCTCGGGGGCACCATCCCCATCGAACTGCACGGGTGCACGGTGGTCGATGTCGACCCCGACGGCCTGGTCACCCGCTGGCGCGACTACTTCGACCTCCACCAGATCGACACCCAGATCGCCGCCCACCCGGCGCCGACGACCGACTGACCGGGCCGTCCCGGTGAGTCGGTCGGCACCTCACCGGGGGCGCCGGCGGCGTCAGTCGCTGCCGTAGAACGGAGCGTCGAAATTGAAGAGCCCTCCGTCCGAGGCGACGAGCCAGTACCCACCGGTGACACCGTCGGCCGCCATGCCGACGACCGGCGCATCGAGGGCCGTTCCTCCCATCGAGCCGAGGAAGCGGGCGTCTCCGAACGAGAACACGCCGCCGTCCGACGAGACGAACCAGTAGCCCCCGTCGTCCGGGGTGGGAGCCATCCCGTTCACGGGTCGGTTCAGGGACATCGCACCCGTGCTCCCGAGGAAGGGGGCACCGAAGGCGAAGATCCCGCCATCGGTCGCGACCTCCCAGTAGCCACCGGTGGCGAAGTCGGGCGCCATACCGACGATGGGGCGGTTGAGGGACTTCCCTCCCATGGACCCGTGGAACCCGGCGTCCCCGAAGGCGAAGATCCCACCGTCGGATGCCACCAGCCAGTAGCCCTTGCCGTCCTCCGTCGGGGCGATGTCCACCACGGGAGCGTTCAGGTGCTTTCCACCCATCGAGCCGTAGAACCCGGCATCCCCGAAGGCGAAGGTGCCGCCGTCGGCCGCCACCAGCCAGTAGCCCCGACCGTCGGGCGTCGCCACGATGTGGGCGATGGGGGCGTTGAGCGTCCGGCCCGCCATCGATCCGAAGTCGACGGCGTCACCGTGCGCCGACACTCCCCCCTGGGCGTCGGTCAACCAGTAGCCCCTGCCGTCGGCGAGGGACGCCATGCCGACGACCGGGGACGGAAGGTTCCCGTTCGTCACCGGGATCGGCACGGGGCCGTAGGTGAACGACGCGTCCTGCGTGCCGGCTCCGAGGCCACTCGTGGCCCGGACGGTGACGCTGCCGGTGCCGTCGGGGACGACCACGGTGACGGACGTCGCCGTGGAGGAGAGCACCCGGGCCGCCGTCCCGCCGAACGTGAACGTGGCGTGTTCCAGCCCGAGACCGTGGATGTCGACGTGGGCGCCCTCGTAGCCCGTACCGACCGAGGTCACCTCGGGACACGAGAGGCCGGCGGCCTCGGGCGATCCCAGACCGGTCGCGGCATCGAATCCGGCCGTGGCCGGGTAGGCGCCACCGTTCGATCCGGTCAGATCGGTGTCACCGGACGTGACGTCGGTCAGCCCGGCACCGTAGGAACCCTCGGCCGCCAGGGCATAGAGCTCCGGCGCCCATGCGCCCGTGGGCTGGACACATCCGTCGTTCCTGTCGGCCGCCAGACCGGCCATGAACGGTGCCGCGTAGCTCGTGCCTCCGTACGCCGCCCACCCCCCGTCGGCGTAGACCACCATGCCGATCCCGGCGTTGGCCGAGATGTCCGGAAGCTCGCGGCAGTACTGACCGCACGTCTGCGCGGTGGGCCAGTAGAGGAGGTCCGGTTCATAGGACGGACGCGACTCGTAACGCGACAGGCCACCGCCCCCGGCCCCCTCGTCCCCGTAGTCATCCGCGCACGCCGTGCTCTCGTCGTCCTGGCAGTTGTTCCAGGCGACCTCATCGCCGGGTCCGAACAACGAGGTGCCACCCACCGCCGTGGCCCAGGGGTCCGAGGCGGGGTAGGAGACCTCTTCGGCCGTCGACTGGTCCTGTTCGTAGCACCCCTCCGATCCGGAATCGCCGGTGGCCACCAACACGGTCTGTCCCTGGGTCGCCGCCTGCTCCAACAGGCCGGTGTCGGCCCCGATCATTCCGTCGTCGGCGGCCAGTGGCTCGCACAGGCCCCAGCTCGCGGTGAGCACCTGGGCGGCGTCGGACGAGACCATCGAGCTCCATACGTCGTAGTCACCGGCGGACGTGTCCGGACCTTCGTAGGAGATCACGGTGGCGCCCGGAGCCTGGGTCGCCGCCTGTTCGATGTCGAGGTCGGCCTCGACCGTGCCCCCACCGCCGACCGCGCCTCCCCCGCCATCGACCGCGACGGTGTCGACCGGGTTGGTGAGCCCGAAGCAGGACTCGTACGTATCGACGTCGGACGCCGCGTGCGTCGCCAGTTCGTAGACGCCGATCGTCTGGCCCTGGCCACCTTGGCCGTCCGCCAGCAGCGACCCCACCCCGTAGGCGGCCCCGAGTTCATCCAGCGTGTAGTAGCCGGGCGCCGCCTCGGCGAGTGCACCGGCACACGGTGTCACCCCGTCGACGGCCGGTCGCGCCCGGCCCCGGGCCCGGGACGTCGTGGTCTCCCCCCGGGTGACGCCCGGCGACGGACTCGACAGGGAATCGAGCCCCAGAATGGCGGCGATCTGACCACCGGCCAGGGACCGGGGGATCAGCGGGGCCCGCTGGGCCAGGTACCCGGTCGACCCGGTGTCGGCTCGATACGCCGCGAACGACGTACCGAGCGCCGAGGCGATCTGCGCCACCGACCCCGAGACCCGGACCGACGAGCCGGACACCGAGGTGTCGGGCAGGCCGGCGTCGTGGAGCCACGCCTCGACGGCGTCAATTTCGCCCCGGGACGGCCCGAACAGTTGCGCGAACCGGCCGCGGCCCAGCCACCGGTGGTACCCGGGGGATCCCGGCGTGTAGAGCGTCCGGAGGAGGGCCTGGAGAGCGACGTCGTTCGACGGCGCCAGCACCACGTCGAGGCTCAGTCGACGGCTCGCCGGGAGCGGACCCACCTCCCTGCCCCCGTCCGGGGGAACGGAGGTGGCGAGGTCGGCCTGCCTCACCATCGTCGGACCGGCAGCCGCCACGGTCGGGAGGGCGAGACCGGCACCGACCACGGCTACGGCCGCGGCCGCCCGCCAGAGGCGCCGCACCCTACGGGCCCAGGAGACTGATGCCGGCATCACCGGGACGACGCCGTGACCGTCGTCCGGCGCGGGCCGGGGGCCCGGGCGTAGCCGTTGCGGTCGTCCACGGTGTGCCACCTTTCCGCCGAATCTCCGTGCGGCCCGTGTCGCCCGCACAACGAACTTACACACCGCGCCGGTGGCCGGGCGGCCGGTGCACCGATCAACCGGGTGCGACGCGGGAGCGGGCCGGGACGGAGGGCCGACGGAGCCCTACGATGCGGTCATGCGAGCGCTCATGTACGGGGTGGAGCCCGAGGTGCAGCCCATCGGTGAGACGGACAACCGTCTCCTACGCATGCTCACCCGGACGCCGACGCGGCTCGTCGACATCGACGAGCCGGGATTCCTCCGACCCGACTGGGTGGTGACCCGGCCGAGGCTGGTGGGGATCTGCGGGTCGGAGTCCAAGGCCGTGTTCCTGGACTACGCCAGCCTCATCGACCCGGCCAGCGCGTCGGGCCCGCAGCAGAATCCGATGAAGAACTTCGTCTCCATGCCCCACGTCATGGGCCACGAGGTGATCGCGGAGGTGGTCGCCGTCGGCCCCGAGGCGGAGGGGCTCGAGCCGGGGGACCGTGTGGCGCTCAACCCGTGGCTCACGTGTGTGACCCGGGGGGTCACGCCGCTGTGTCCGGCGTGCGCCGCGGGCGATCTCAGCCAGTGCCACTCGTTCGCGAAGGGCCCGTTCGCCCCGGGCATCCACATCGGCATGTGCGCGGACGTCAGTGGGGGGTTCGCGGATCTCATGCCCGCGCACGACTCGATGCTCTTCAAGGTGCCGGACCACCTGAGCGACGAGCAGGTGGTCACGGCCGACCCGTTCGCCGTGTCCCTCCATGCGGTGACCCGCCATCCGCCGCCGCCGGGCGGGCAGGTGCTCGTCTACGGCGCCGGTGCGCTGGGACAGTGCGCGGTCGCCATCCTGCGGGCCCTGTATCCGACCGTCGAGGTGATGGTCGTCGCCCGGTTCGATGCCCAACGCCGGCTGGCCGAGGCGTTCGGGGCGTCGGTGGTGGACCCCGAGCCGCGCCTCGATCTCATCGAGCGGGTGGCGGAGTGGTCCGGCGGGGTGCTGCAGCCGGCCGACGGACTCCCCATGGCGTTCCCGGGCGGCATCGACGTGGTCTACGACACGATCGGGGCCGCCGAGACGCTCGAGGTCGGCTGCCGCGTGCTGCGCGCCCGAGGCTCGCTCGTCAAGCTGGGCATGCACGGGGCCGCCAAATGGGACGACACGCCGGTGTACTCCAAGGAGATCTACTACACCGGCTCCAACGCCTTCGGGATCGAGGAGGTCGAGGGTGTCCGTCAGCACGGCATCGCCCACTTCCTCGACATGGTCGGATCCGGCCGGATCGACCTGACGCCCATGCTCACCCACACGTTCCGCCTCGACGAATGGCGGGACGCCTTCGCGGTGCTGGCCGACCAGGGGTCGTCGGGGGCCATCAAGGTCGCCATCGACAGCCGGTAGCCGCCGGCGGCAGCGGACGATCCCGGGGTCCGCGGTCGGCGGTCAACCGTTCGGCCGGAAGACCACCTTCATCGCCCGGCTGGTGTCCTTGTCGAGACCGGCCCGGACGGCGTCGCGGAGGCCCTCGAGGGGGAACTCGTGCGTGACCAGCACGTCAGGTGGGAACGTACGCTGGGCCAGCACGGCGAGGGCGGCGTCGATGGAGTGATCGAGGCCTCCGGGCGCCCGGCCGATCGCCGACGACGGGTGCGAGCCGTGGTCGACCGAGCCCACCACCACGAGCTGCTTGTACCAGATCGGGGTCAGGTCGATCGCCGCGATGCCCCCCGCCCCCAAGGTGAGCACCGTGCCCCGATGGTCGGCGGCCCGCAGCGCGTCGGTCACCGCGCCGGGGCTCCCGGCGGCCTCGATGACGTAGGGGAACCCGCCCATCAGCATCCGGTCGTCGCCGCCGCCGACGGCGCGGCCACCGGTCAGGCCGGCCAACTCCTCGAACGCCTCAGCACCCGATCCCAGCACGATGGTGGCCGCCCCGCACACCCCGGCCGCCTCCGCCTGATGGGGATAGCGCGCCAGGACCGTCACCGGGTTGTCCGGGAACGCGGCCCGCACGGCCACCAGGGCGGTGAGTCCGATGATGCCACCCCCGACGACGAGGATCGGGACTCCCTCGTCCGGCGGGCGGTGGGCGAGGCCGTGCAGGGCGATCGATACCGGCTCGTGGAGGGCGGCCACCTTTCCGGGCACGCCGTCCGGGATCGGATGCAGCATGGACGGGTGCCCCAGGACCTGCTCCGCCCACCCGGCCCCGAGCCCCCGCGTGAACCCGAGCGACCGTCCACCCGTCATCACGTGGCTGTCGAACCGCAGGCAGCTCGACGCCCATCCCCGGGCACAGTTGACGCACGGCGGGTCGATGCCCCGGGGGAGGCAGGGGATGATCGGGTCGACCGCCACCCGCGCACCCACGGCGAAGGGACAGTCGTCACCGGTCTCGATGATCGTCCCGGCGATCTCGTGGCCCAGCTCGAAGGGGAAGTCGGCGATACCCGCCAGGGTCGGCGAGCCCCCGACGACCGGGGCGAAGAGATGAAGATCGCTGCCGCAGATGCCGCCGACGTCGACCGCCACCCGGGCCCATTCGCCGGTGGGGAGTACGGGCTCGCCCACGTCCACCAGCGAGGCGGGAAAGTCGGCGTCGGCGAAGTCGTAACGAACGGCCCTCATGCCCCTGGAGTCTGCCGCATCCACCCGCCGCTGGCCGGGGTGTCGACCAGCACACCCGGCCCTGGTTGTCCGATACTGGGTGACGACCGGAACCGGAGGGTGCCATGTCCGTCCAGCTCGACCACACCATCGTTCCCGTCCGGGACAAGGCGGCCTCCGCCGCGTTCCTCGCCGACATCCTGGGGCTCGGTCCCCCGAAGGCGTTCGGGCCGTTCGTCTGCGTCGAGACCGCCAACGGCGTGAGCCTCGACTACGACGACCGCGGGACTCCCGAACGGCACCACTACGCCTTCCTGGTCAGCGAAGAGGAGTTCGATGCCATCTTCGCCCGGGTGACCGCACGGGGACTCCCGTACTGGGCCGACCCCGGACACACCCAGGAGGGCCGGATCAACCACCACGGACGCGGCTTCTACTTCGAGGACCCCTCCGGCCACAACATGGAAGTCCTCACGCGGCCCTACGGGAGCTGACCTCGAGCCACCGCTCCCCCCGCCTGGTCCCGGTTCAGACGGAGACCGAGGTGAAGTCACCCGTCCACCGCAGGTCCTGCCGGCGGCCCGGACCGTGGACCGGCGGACACGGTGCGGTCGGACCCACCTCCGCCGGAGGATCCCGTGGGAGTATCTTCGGGTGCCGGACCGACCCCTCCCCGTCTCGTGGATGTGCGACATGGACGGGGTGCTGGTCCACGAAGGCCAGTTGGTCCCCGGGGCCGACGCGTTCCTGGGAGCGCTGACGGCGGGTGGACTCCCCTTCCTGGTCCTGACCAACAACTCGATCTACAGCGCCCGCGACCTCTCGGCCCGGCTCGCCAACCTCGGACTCGACGTGCCGGCCGAGTCCATCTGGACGTCGGCCGAGGCCACCGCCGCCTTCCTCGACTCCCAGCGCCCGAACGGCACCGCCTTCGTCGTCGGCGAGGCGGGACTCACCTCCGCGCTGCACGAGGCCGGCTACGTACTGACCGACCAGCGACCTGACTACGTCGTCCTGGGCGAGACCCGGACGTACAGCTTCGAGGCCATCACCCGGGCCATCCGGCTCGTCGACGACGGCGCCCGGTTCATCGCCACCAACCCGGACGCCACCGGGCCCTCGCTCGACGGCATCCTCCCGGCCACGGGGTCGGTGGCCGCGCTGATCGAGCGGGCCACCGGCGTGTCGCCGTACTTCATCGGGAAGCCGAACCCTCTGATGATGCGGGAGGCACTCAACTCGCTGGGAGCGCACTCGGAGACGACGGTGATGGTCGGTGACCGCATGGACACCGACGTCGTAGCCGGCATCGAGGCCGGCCTCTCCACCATCCTGGTGCTGAGTGGTGTCACGGACGCGTCGGACATCGACCGCTTCCCCTACCGCCCGGGACGGATCGTCGACTCGGTGGCAGACCTCGTCGACGAGGTCACCCGCGGCCACCCGACGCCCCCGGCCTGACGGCTGACCCGTCGAGGGGCGGTGTCCCGGCAGTCAGCCGACCCGTCGTTCGGCGCTCGTCGACGTCGACGTCGACCGGATCCCGTCGTCCGACGTGGCGGGCGCCGATCCGAGGTGCCGACGGATGGCGACCACCATCGTGTCGACGGCGTCCAGGTCGACCTCGGTGGACCACATCCCACAGGTGCAGTCGCAACGGATGGCTCCGTCGTCCACGGCCATGCGGATCTCGTGGTCGACCTCCCGGTCGGCGGCCGCCGGGGATCCCGCCTCCGTGACCACCCGGTGGGCACCGGTCGGCCCGGGCAGTCCGTGGGTGAGGCGGAACTGGTCAGCCAGGCCCGGGTCGATGCCGTCGAGTGCGGCAGCCGCCTCGTCCAGCACGAGGAACCGTTCACCCATCCTGCTCATGCAGCCTCCTCGGATGCCCGGACACAGCCGGAGTAGCGCACTCCAAGTTATCCGGGGGTCACCACCGGTATCTACCCCCGATCGCGCCGCCGCATGCCGACGGGCGGCGAGGTGCTGGGCGCGGAACGGCGGGGACTACGAGGTACGGAGCTGCCGGCGGTCGACGCCGGTCCTACGGACCTGGTGGACGACCGGGTGGGCCCCCGCCCGCTCGACGACGGACTGAGCGTCGCAGTGGCCGAGGGCCGCGGCCCGTTCTACGAGGTTCCCCAGGTAGACAGCCATGTTCAGGAGTGCCAGCCGCTCGTCACGCCCTCCGAAGGGGACCGGTTCGGTGGAGGAGTCCATGTCCGCCACCTCGAGGATGGCCCGGCGGATCGCCCACAGCTGGGAGAGCGCGTCGTCCGGCTCGATATCACTCGCCTGCAGGTGGGCCGACAACCCCAGTTCCAGGGCCAGATCGGGCTGGGTCATGCCCGCCGGGACCAGTGCGGGCAGGCTGGCCAGCACGGCGGGAGCGAACTCCGGGGTCTCGGTCGTGGTCACCAGGCCAGTGTTACCAATGGGTGTATCAGGGGTGGTGGATGGCCCCTGACCTGGGTAACAATAAGAGCATGCCTCGGACCGTCTGGAAGGGTGCCCTCAACTTCGGGCTCGTGAACGTCCCCGTCGGCCTGTACTCGGCGACCCAGGACAAGACGATCCACTTCAACCAGTTCGAGGAGGGGACGTCGGATCGGATCCGCTACAAGAAGGTCAACGAGCGGACCGGCGAGGAGGTTCCCGCCGACAAGATCGTCAAGGGATTCGACCTGGGTGGTGGGGAGTACGTCCACCTGACCAACGACGAGCTCGACGCGGCCGAGGCGGAGAAGTCCAAGCTGATCGAGATCACCGATTTCGTCGACCTCGAGCAGATCGACCCCGTCTACTACCGCTCGACCTACTACCTCGCCCCCGAGGGCGAAGCGGCCAACAAGGCCTACGCCCTCCTCCGACAGGTGATGCGGGAGGCCAACAAGGTGGCCATCGGAACCCTGGTGATGAGGAACAAGGAGTACCCGGTGGCCATCCGCCCCGACGACGAGGTCCTGAAGCTCGAGACCCTGTTCTTCGCCGACGAGATCCGGTCGCCCACCAAGGACTTCCCCGACCTGCCCGGCGCCGACGAGATCACGGACCGGGAGCTGCAGATGGCCGGCCTCCTCCTCCAGTCCATGGAGAGCGACTGGGACCCGGAGAAGTACCAGGACACCCACCGCCAGCAGGTCGAGGCCATCATCGAGGCCAAGCGTCAGGGCAACGAGATCGTCGTCGGGGCCGAGACCCGGCCGGTCTCGACCAATGTCGTCGATCTCATGGAGGTGCTCAGCGCCAGCGTGGACTCGGTCAAGGCGGCCGGGCAGCCGGCGAAGAAGCCGGCCGCCCGGAAGGCGACGAAGGCCGCGGCTCCGGCGACGAAGCGGCGGCCCGCCAAGAAGCCGACGCCGATCAAGGCACCCACCCGGGCGACCGCCAAGGCGACCGCCAAGACGGCCAAGGCGAAGGCCCCGGCGCGGCGCAAGGCGTCGTAGCCTCCGACCGCGGCCACACCCGGTCCCCTCAGCCGAGGGTGCCGAAGACCTCCTCCAACTCCGTCGGCACCGGAGCGTCCAACTGGTCGTAGGTGCACGACCCCGGGTCGCGGTCCGCTCGCCAGCGGACGAAGGACGTGGCGTGGCGGAAGCGGTCGACCTGGAGGTGGTCGTAGGCGACCTCCACCACCAGTTCGGGCCGGAGGGGCTCCCAACTGAGGTCCTTGCCCGCGCTCCACCGGCTCTGGCCACCGGGGACGCGCCCGTCGGGAGTGCCTTCGACCAGCCAGGGGTGCCCGGTGCCGGCATCGCCGCGGTACGGCTCGAGGGTCTCGACGAACTCCGTCCGCCGGGCGGTGCTGAACCCGGAGGCGACGCCGACGTGGTGGAGCACACCGGCACCGTCGAACAGACCGAGGAGGAGGGAGCCGACCACACCTCCCGATTTGTGCCAGCGGAAGCCCCCGACGACGCAGTCCGCCGTCCGCTCGTGCTTCACCTTCATCATCGCCCGCTTGTCCGGCTGGTAGGTGAGCTCGCCGTCCTTGACGACCACGCCGTCCAGGCCGGCGCCCTCGAACCGCGAGAACCAGTCCCGGGCCACCTCCGGCTGGGCGGTGACCGGGGTGAGGTGGACAGGGGGCGCGGACGAGGCCAACGCCTGCTCGAGGGTCCGACGGCGCACGGCGTAGGGCTCACCCTGGAGGTCGTCGTCCCCCAGGGCCAGGAGGTCGAAGGCCACGAAGGACGCGGGCGTCGTGCGGGCCAGGAGCTCGACCCGTGAGTCGGCCGGATGGATCCGCTGGGACAGGGCATCGAAGTCGAGCCCGTTGGGGCCGGCGATCACGATCTCGCCGTCGACGACGCACCGATCGGGCAGGTTGGCCCGGAGCGAGTCCACCAGCTCGGGGAAGTAGCGGGTCAGTGGCTTCTCATTGCGGCTGCCCAGCACCACGTCCTCACCGTCGCGGAAGACGATGCACCGGAAGCCGTCCCACTTCGGCTCGTAGTACAGGCCATCGCGTTCCGGCAGCTCACGGGCCAGTTTGGCCAGCATCGGGGCCACCGGCGGCACGACGGGAAGAGCCACGGTCGGATCGTACTCCGGCGGGGACGGGCCGGTCCCGGTCCTACGCGCCGTGCCCCGCGGTCCAGGCCAGGAAGTCGTCCATCGGCAAGGCGTTCATCACCCGGCCGGCCGGGACGCCCACCCGGGCAGCCAGCTCGCAGCCGTTGACCTGCCATTCGAGCTGACCCGGGGCGTGGGCGTCGGTGTCCACCGTCACGTCGCAACCGAGCGACAACGCCAACTCGAGGAGGGGCTCGGGCGGGTCGAGACGCTCCGGCCGGGAGTTGATCTCGACCGCCGTGCCGTTGGCCGCGCAGGCGCCGAACACGACCTCGGCGTCGAAGGTGGACGGCGGCCGCCCCTTCCCCTTGACGAGACGTCCGGTGCAGTGGCCGAGGATGTCGGTGTGGGGGCTCTCGACGGCCCGGAGCATCCGCCTCGTCATCTCCGGTTCCTCCATGCGGAGCTTGGAGTGGACACTCGCCACCACCACGTCCAACTGGGCGAGCAGCTCCTCGTCCTGATCGAGTGCCCCGTCGACCAGGATGTCGACCTCGATGCCGGTCAGGATGCGGAACGGCGCCAGTTCCTCGTTGAGCTCGCCCACGACCTCGAGCTGCCGGCGGAGGCGCTCCGCGTCGAGCCCATGGGCGACGGTGAGTCGGGGGCTGTGATCGGTGAGGGCCCAGTACTCGTGTCCGTAGGCCCTGGCCGCCTCGGCCATCTCCCGGATGGGTGAGCCCCCGTCCGACCAGTCGGAGTGGCTGTGGCAGTCGCCTCGGAGCTGTCCGAGCAGTGCGGCCGCGTCCGGGCTCACCTGCGGTCCCCCCTCGGACTCCAGCCGGGCCAGGTACCCGGGTACGGCCCCGGCCGACGCTTCCACGATCACCTGCGCCGAGGTCTTCCCGACATCGGGGATGGACTGGAGGCGCGAAGGGCCCATGCCCGCCAGCTCGTCGCCGGGGATGTCGTCGATGGCGGCGGCCGCCTTGCGGAAGGCGCGGACCTTGTAGGACTCGGCCCCGTCGCGCTCGAGGAGATACGCGATCCGTCGGAGCGCTTCGGTCGGATCCATCGCTCAGTCGGCCTTGGCGCGGCTCGGGGACACCCGCGGTGGCTCGTCGGGCTGCTTCGGGTACTCCGGTGGCCACGGAGCGTCGTGCAGGCCGTCCGCCCGATCGCGCGCCGCCAGGTCCAACAGCGGCTGGAGGGACTGGGGTTCGGCGGGCATGGCCGACCAGGGGTCTCCGCGCCCGCGGAGCAGGTCGGGCACCGTCCGGATGGTCAACTCTTCAGGGTCGACCGTCGGCACCTCGTCCCACGACAACGGGGTGGAGACCTGCCCGCCCACCCGCGGCCGGGCGAACCAGGCACCGAACACCGTCTTGTGGGGGGCGTTCTGGTTGAAGTCGACGAAGATCCGACGGCCCCGCTCCTCCTTCCACCAGTTGGCGGTGACCAGGTCGGGATGCCGCCGCTCGAGTTCGCGCGCCAGGGCGACGGCGGCGGCCCGCACCTCGAAACTGTCCCATCGCGGTTCGAGCCGGGCGTACACGTGGAGACCCCGGTTACCGGTGGACTTGGGATAGGCGGTGATGCCGAGCTCGTCCAGGAGAGCCCTGGTGCAGGCCGCCGCCTCCCGGATGTCGTCGAAGGACGTTCCGGGTTGCGGGTCGAGGTCGATGCGGAGCTCATCGGCATGGTCCGGGTCGTCCGCCCGGTACGGCCACAGGTGGAGTCCGAGGCATCCCAGGTTGACCGCCCACAGGATGTGGGCGACGTCGGCCACGACGAGGGCGTTCGAAGTCGTCCCGTTGGGGGTGGTGACCTCGGTGGTCTGCAGCCAGTCCGGCGCACCGGCCGGCACCCGCTTCTGGAAGAAGGACTTGCCGGCGGCCCCGTCGGGGAACCGCTGGAGCATGGCCGGTCTCCCGAAGGCCGTCACCTCCAGTCCCTCGGCGACGGCCACGTAGTAGGAGGCCAGCTCGAACTTGGTGGCCCCGAGATCGGGGAAGTAGATCTTGTCCGGGCTGGAGATCCCGACGGTCCGACCGGAGACCTCGATGGGGCGAACCTCTTTGGCGGCCACCTTCCCACGCTACCCAGCCGCGCCCGGCGAGTCACCCGCCGACGGCATCGGCCCCCGGGAGGCGGCGGTCCCGATCACGGGCTCGGTATCCTCGGAGCATGGTCCGACGGGAGCACGACGATTGCGCCGGTCACCGCCGAACCCGATGACCGGCGATCGACCGCTCACCCGGTGGACGGGCTGGGACCGGCGCGGTGGTGCCTCCGCCGATCCCTCCGCCGCTGAGCAGTTCGCCCGGTCCGCGCCGAGGGATCCGACGACCGGCTCCCACTTCGAGCTCCTGGCCGTCGCCGGCCGGGGGTTCCGACCCCCCGCCTTCCTCAGTGCGGTCGACGTCACCGGGAGCCCGGATGCGGCCGACGGGGCCGAGGAGCCGGACCGGCCCGGCCTGCGGTCGACCTGGACGCTGCTCTACCGGCCACTCGCCGAGACGGCGCCGGCCGGCGTGGCGCCCTACGCCATCTACCTCCTGGGCGTCGACCCTCCTTCGGACGCCACGGACGAGGACCTCGTCGAGTTCAACGCCTTCTACACCGACGTCCACCTCCCCGAGGTGGCCGAGCGTCGCCAGGCCCTCCGGGCCGTGCGCTACGAGCTGGCGGACGCCGTCCGGCCTCCCTACAACGGTGCGCCCCGGTTCCTGGCCGTCTACGAGGTCGACGAGGAGTCGGCCGCCAACCGCCGGCACTCGGGTCCCCCGTACTCGAGCGGCCCCGACGTCTGGCAACGGCACACCACACCTTGGCGCCTCTGGTACCGGAGGCTCGACTAGCAGCCCGGCCGGTGCTGAGCGGGGCGGAGCCCCGGACCGACGCGGGACGCCCCGCGGCACCGGTCTGCCCTCCCGGTCGCCATCGCCCGTAACATCAGAAGATGCTCCGGTGGCCGGTGTGCGGCATGTCATTCGTTCCAGGATGTTGGACGGGACCACCCGCCCACACGTGCCCCGGCCCCCGCCAGCGCCTCTCCGTCGGGCGCCACTAGCGCGATCGTGGAATACCCACCCGGAGCCATGACCGACCCCAGCTACCCCCAGCCGCTCGCCACCTCGGTCGACGGTCGGACCTTCTCGTTCCACGCACCGCTGGACGACCTCCCGTTCCGGGTCGGCGGCTACGTCGTCCAGGTCGACGGCGATGACCACTGGCTCGGACAGGTACTGACCCTCGAGCTCGACCACATCGATATCGAACCCGGACCGTTCGCCTCGGAGTCCCTCGGGGGGCGCCGGATCGCCGCCGCGGCGGCCACCGGGTCCGTCCTCGGCGGGGGGCGGCCGTTCCACGACGTCCTCCTGGCTCCGGCCACGGACGGCCAGGTCAACGAGTGGCGGGAGAGTTCCCAGGGGCCCGGGCCGAGCCTGGAAGTGGGGCAGATCGCCGACCTCGCCGGGGTGCCGGCCCATCTCGATCCGGGGGGATTCGACCGGCACACCTTCCTGTGCGGCCAATCGGGCTCCGGAAAGACCTACTCCCTCGGCGTCATCTTGGAGCACCTCCTGGCGGACACGGAACTCCGGATCCTGATCCTCGACCCGAACTCCGATTTCGTCCGCATGGGTTCGGTGCGCGAGGGTTCGGAGGGCCCGGCCACCGATGCCTATCGGTCCATCGTCCCCGGCATCGAGGTCCACCGAAGTGCGCAAGGCGGTCTGCCGCTGTGCATCAGGGTGTCGGAGCTCAGTCCCGCGGCCCGGGCGGCCATGCTCGAGCTCGACCCGGTGCGCGATCGGGAGGAGTACGCCGCACTGGCCGAACTCCTCGAGCACGACGAAGCCGGCCGGCCGCTCATCGCGGGCATCGACGAGCTGCTCGGCTCCGAGCTGCCCGGGGCCCGACATCTCGGCCTCCGGGCCGCCAATCTCGGTGTGCTCGACTGGGGGATCTGGGAGCGGGGTGGCGGGGGGTCGCTGCGGGGTCGCATCCTCGATGACGACTGGCGGTGCCTGGTGGTCGACCTGGGCTCCCTCGACACACCCGAGGAACAGGCCGTGATCGCCGAGTCGGTACTCGACACGCTGTGGCGGCATCGACGTGATCGGCGGCCCGTCCTGATCGTGATCGATGAAGCCCACAACGTATGCCCCCAGAATCCCGACTCCGAGGTGATCGCTCTGGCCACCCGTCACGCCGTCCAGATCGCGGCCGAGGGCCGGAAGTTCGGACTCCACCTCCTGGTGTCGACGCAACGGCCGCAGAAGGTGCACGACAACGTCCTCTCCCAGTGCGACAACCTGGTGCTCATGCGGATGAACTCCGCCGCCGATCTGGCCCACCTGGTCGAGACTTTCTCCTTCGTGCCACCGAGCATGTTCGGCGAAGCCCGCCATTTCGGCTTGGGTGGAGCGTTGGTCGCCGGCAAGATCTCGCCGAATCCGACGTTGGTCCGTTTCGGCGCCCGTGTCTCCGAGGAGGGTGGGTCGGACGTGGCCCCCGCTTCCCCGTGAGTCACCCCGGTACAGGCGACTCCGGAGGTGAGCCTCCGGTCCACGACGTGGCCGAGTGTGGTTGCGAGGGAACCCCTCAGGTGCCAGGCTCGGGGCGGGCGGGCGCGGGTCCGCCGAAGGGGGCGCCATGAGGGTGCGAAGGAACTCGGCACTCCTCGGTGTCGTCATCGTGGTGAGCGCGGCCGGTGGAATCGTGTCCGCCGGGACGACGGCCACCGGGGCAGGTGCCACGACCGCCCACACCCGCGACATCACCAGTGCTTCACAGGGGGGATGGCGGCATGCCATCACCGCCCTACCGGTTCCCTCCCGAGGCTGCTTCACCGCCTCGTATCCCGTGCTGGCGTGGCGTTCCGCCCGCTGCGCGGTCGCCCCGGCCATACCGTTCGCCCCGGCGACGAGGGTGTCACCTTCTGCCACCCCGGGTCCCCTGACGGATGCGGTCGGGAACGGCAACGACTACTCGGCCGTCGTGCCGGGCCTGATCAGCAAGGCGACCGGCGCATTCGCCGATGTGAGCCCCGGCATCACCGAAAAGGGCAGGGACGGGGGCGTCGGGCCGTCTCGAGCGAACACCTACTCCCTGCAGCTCAACACCGAGTTCTTCACCACTCCGGTGTGTTCGGGGAGCAGTGACCCGAGCAAGTGCCTGGGATGGCAGCAGTTCATCTACGACTCCTCCGCCGACAGCGTGTTCATGCAGTACTGGCTGATCGACTACGGCGCGGTCTGTCCAGCGGCCTGGAACGCCTTCCAGGGCAGCTGCTACACCAACAGCCCTTCGGCGACGTTCGCCGGGGGCACGGTGACCGCCCCCGAGCTCGCCACGACGGAGCTGACCGGTAGCGCCCGTGCAGGAGGCACCGACGCCGTCGAACTGTCGAACGGTCCCGAGGTCAGCGTCGTGGACAATGCGGACGGCGTGCTCGACCTCGCACGGGCGTGGAACACCACCGAATTCGGGGTGTTCGGCGACGGAGGAGGCACCCAGGCGAAGTTCGGCAAGAAGACCACGTTGGAAGAGACGACGACCCTGGTCGACGGCACGACCGCCGCCCCGAGCTGTGTGAGCGAGGGCTTCACCGGCGAGACCAACAACCTCAGGCTGACGAACACCCCGGCGCTCGGAACGGTGCCGTCCCCGACGATCGGTTCCACGCTGGTCGCCGGCAGGGCCCCGTCGTCGAGCTGCGCCACCGCAGGCTGACCTCTCCGACGTTCCGGGCTGATTGACGACGGCCGGGCCGTGCCGTAGATTGGCTTGTCCACACTAGTTGCGATATGTCGCCAACATATCGACCACGGTGAGGGACCGGGTCATTCGGACCCGGCAACCGGAGATCATCCTTGGGGGGGAACCGTGAACAATCGAATCCGACGTACGACACGCGTGGCTATGGCCGCCGCTTGCCTTGGGGTAGCGGTCCTGGTGGCTCTCCCCACCGGGGTCGGCGCGGCCCCCGCCAAGCCGAGGACGAAGACGCCCGAGAAGTACTACCTGTCCTTGGGTGACTCCTATTCGGTCGGCTACCAGCCGGCCGCGGGCGGAGGCACCGGAACAGCCACCTCCGGCTACACGGGTTATGCCGCAACGAAGCTCAAGCTGCAGCTCGTGAACTACGGCTGCGGCGGGGCCACCACCTCGTCGATCCTCACCTTCAACGGAGTCTGCGGCACGCCGGGCTCCTACGGGCCGCCCGCGGCGACTGACGCCGGGACCATTCCCGCCGGCGACACCCAGGTCCAGGCGGCGGACGCCTTCATCGCCGCCAACCCCGGCCAGGTGGCGCTGGTGACGGTCTCGATCGGCGGCAACGACGTGACTCCCTGCGCCGGAGCCAGTATGACGAATCCGGTCAACGGTGCGACCGACGCCATTTCCTGCGTCGAGGCCGGACTTACCAGCATCCAGGCCAACATCGGCACCCTCGTGAGCGATCTCGACGGTGCCCTGGAGGCGAACGGGGACAGCAGCGCCCAGCTCATCGGCCTCACCTATCCCGATGTGCTGCTGGGACTGTGGGTCAACCCGGCGTTGAGCCCGAACAATGCCCTCGCCGAAGAGTCGGTCATCGCCTTCGAAGGAAATTCCGCTCTCGGGATCACCGGGCTGAACCCGACACTCGACACGGCCTACACGTCGGTGCCCAACGGCAAGTTCGTCAACGTCACCTCCGCAACGGACGGGTACAAGTCGCTGAGCGACACGGTGAAACTGAAGGCCAGCATCGAGGACGAACTGCCATGGCTCACCGGCAAGGTCGTCGTCCCCAAGGCGGTCGCCGAGGTGTGCACGCTGACGTACTACTGCCAGTACGGCAACATCCACGCCAACACCCTGGGCTACACCGACATCGGCAAGCTGCTGGTCTCCTCGTACAAGGGCTGAGACGTCCCGCAGGCAACCGGCAGGAGAACGGCCGGGAAGGGGACTCCTTTTCCGGCCGGGCTTCCGTCGCTCGCCTTCGGGGAGGCCGAGCAGCTCGGCGACGGACGCTACGAGACCGTCATGGGACTCGGGACCCTCGCCCCTGGCCTCCGGGAATCGGGGGGCTGGGCGAACCCGACATCCTCCACTACCTGACCAAGACGCCGGGATGGGACGCGGACCTCGCCCGTCAGGCTCTGGGTGGCCCCTGATCCCACTCGCACGGCCCGTGCCGACCGGGCTCCGACCACCATCCGGCGCAATTGGTCGCTCAAGTACCCGTCGCCATGAGCCGATCCTCCAAGTGGACAAGTACTGAGGACTACCTTGCCCGGCGGGCGTGAACAGCGGCCGCCGGCCATGTCGACGTGGCGGAAGGTGCGTTGTGAGAGCTACACCTCCATTGACGAATGACCTGTACCTCCGCAAGAAGAGCCGGAAGGCGACGGCCCTGGCGAGTGTCCGGAGTCCGATGCGGGCGTCCGCCTCACTCCTGCGCCGCTCCGGCCCCGATCAGGTCGATGCGGAGCAGGTGTTCGCCGAGACCGAGCAGCGCATCCGTCGGATCATCGAGAACCGTTCGCTCGAGACCCACTTCCAATCCATCGTCAACCTGCGGACCGGCCAGGCCCAGGGCGTCGAGGCGCTCTCCCGCTTCGCCCAGGTGCCGGGCCGGTCGCCGGACGTCTGGTTCGCCGAAGCCGCCACGGTCGGACTCGGAACCGAACTCGAGATCGCCGCGGTGGAGGTGGCGCTCGCCGAGATCGATCGGCTTCCGGTGGGCATGTACATGTCCATCAACGCGTCACCCGCCACCATCCTCTCGGAGGAGTTCCATCGGTGCCTCGCCGGCGTGCAGGCGGAGCGGGTCGTACTCGAAGTGACCGAACACAACCCGATCACCGACTACGGAACGTTCGCCGAAGGCATCTCCGACCTCCGGTCCCGGGGCATCCGCCTGGCGGTGGACGACGCCGGCTCCGGACACGCGGGATTCACCCACCTCATCGATCTGAAGCCCGACATCATCAAGCTCGACATCGCCCTGACCAGAGGCATCGACCGGGATCCGGCCCGCCAGGCACTCGGACGGGCGCTGCTCCAGTTCGGCCTGGACGCCTACCGGACGACCATGGTCGCCGAAGGGATCGAGACCAAAGGCGAGCTGTCGACCCTGCGGTCCCTGGGGTGCCCGGTCGGGCAGGGGTTCGCCCTCGGGAGACCCGGGCGCCTCATCCATCCGTCGGCGCTCGGTCCCGCGACGGTCGCCCCTTCCGGCGATGTCGGGCGTCCCGTCGAGGGACCACCGACTCCGTTCGATGACCGGGGTCGGCCGAGGGCCCGGACCCTACCCCTCGGTCCGGACCTCCTTTCGTCGAAGCGATAGGTCCTCGCACCCATCCTGCGGAGAGCCTCCGGGTCAGAGAGTGGCGATGATCTCCTGGGCGGCCCGCTCGCCGGTGGTCACCCCACCCTCCATGAAGCCCTGGAAGTTCTGGGAGGTGTGTTCGCCGGCGAAGTGGATGTTCCCCTCGGGCACCCCCTCGATCCCACTGAAGGTGGTGTATTGACCGACCTCGTACTGCGAATAGGCCCCGTCGAGGTGGGGGTTGATGTTCGGGTCCGAGTACAGGCTCACTCGGGGACCGGTGGTCCACGCCTCGGTGAAGCCGGGGAACACCGGCTCGAGGGCCTCGAGGTAGTCGGCGATCAGAGATGCCGGCGGCGTCCCGACCGGGCCGACCAGACCGTACCGACCGGCGAGCTCCGCCCCCGCCCTCCCGCCCAGATAGTCGAAGAAGATCGAGCTCGGGGCGGGCTGATCGACCGAATTGTCCCAGCCGCTCACCGTGAGGTTCTGGGCGAACATGTTTCCGTCGTACCCGTCGGCGTTCCAGGGGTTGCCGGCCACCTGCAGGGCGATCTTGGCGTTGTTGCCCAGCCTCAGATGGTCGATGGCGGTCAGCTTGAGGGGCGAGAGGCCGGCATGTCGGAGGTCGACCTCCTTCAGTTTGTTGAAGGGGATCGTCACCACCACGTGGTCGGCCACGACGTCGGCGGCGACGCCGTCCTCCTCGAACGTGCAGGTGTAGGTCCGGTTGCCGTTGTCCCGGAGCGCCACCAGCGGCTGGTTGATCCGGGTGGAACCATCCGGCAGTTCGGCGAGCATCCCCAAGACGATCTGATCGTTTCCGCCTTCCACGTGCCACTTCTCGTCGGTGCCCCCGAGCGCCGGAGTCGCCCGGGGCTGGATGTTGGAGCCGGGAACACTGTCGTCGTAGGCCAGCAGATAGATGACGTTGAGGGCCGACTGCTCCTCCGGCGGTCCCCCGTACTCGCTCTCGACGTCGAGGTAGCAGAGCCTGCCGAAGTCGGATGCGAGACCCCCGGGGACGTTGCTGTCGATCCACTCGGCCGCGGAGAGGTTGTCCAGGGCGATCGAGGACGGGGTCCGGGTCAGATAGGTGGTCGGCCACGGAGCCGATCTCACCGTCTCTTGGAACAGTGACCAGCCGAATTCGTGCCAATCGGCGTCGAGCATCGCTTCGGTGTACCGGCCTCCGTTCAGCCAGAACGTGTCCACCGTCCCCCGGGGGTAGGCGTCGGTGTTGCCGAGCGTGAGTCCGAACCGCTTGGCCAACTGACGCATGGAGTGGTGCTCGGAGGAGATGAACTCACCGCACCGCTCCACGATCTCTCCGTCGGCGAATACGTCACGCAGGGTATCGACCCGACCGCCCAATCGGTCGTCCCACTCGTAGATGGTGCTCGGCACCCGCCTTGTGGTCCACAGGACGTGGGCGCACCGGATGCCCGCCAGCCCGCCACCGACGATCACGATGCGGGGTGCGGTCGCGCCCCCCCGTCGGTCCCTCCCGCGCCCGTCGGGGTCCAGGTGGACCGTGGCGGCGGCCGCCCCCATCGACGTGACCCCCTTGAGCAGGGTCCGCCGTCCGAACCGCACCTCCCGATCGTGGTCCTCCGTCGCCATCTGTCCGGCGACCTCGTCGATCGGCGCCCCCGTCGCCCGGGCCCGGGCCGATCGCCGCGGCCGCCCTGCGGATCGCCGGCCCGAGTCGACCGTGCAGATGGCCCCTCATCTCCCCGTCTTAGCCCCCTCCGCCGTAGGTGGCAATCGCGTACCGGTCGACCGGGTCCACCACGTCGGGGCGCAACGGAGAGGACGCCTCCGGTCCGGTGCTAGCCGGATCCGGCGCTGGCGACGGGCTGGGGGCTGTCGTAGCCGTTCGCTCCGTCGGGGCCGCCGAGCTGCCCGTTGCCGAGCTCGCCGTAACGGTTGTCCCCCCAGCACTGGACAGCGCCGGCCGCCACCACCGCACAGAAGCCGTCACCGCCGGCTCCGACGACGGACGATGCGGACGTGATGCCGATCACTCCCTGCGGCACGTCGTAGCCGAACTTGCCGTCCGGCCCGCCCACGGTTCCGTCGCCCAGCGTGCCCGCCATGTTCACTCCCCAGCAGTCCACCCCCCCGGTGGTGAGGCGGGCGCAGTTGTCCGATCCGCCGCCGTTCGAGGCGATGTCCGACACCGGCGGGATGGAGGCCACCGGCTGGGGAACGTCGTACCCGTAGTCTCCGTCCGTTCCGCCGGTCGTTCCGGTGCCCAGTTGGCCGTCCTCGTTGTACCCCCAGCAGTCGACCGCGCCTGCGGTCCGGGTGACGCAGTAGCCGATACCGACGTTGGTCAGTACCGTGGCGTCGCTCACCCCGGAGACCGTCTGGGGCGTGTCGAAGCAGGACGTTCCGGTCAGGCAGCTGTCCGGACCGTTGAGGGCCCCGATGCCGAGCTCACCGTCGCTGTTGCTCCCCCAGCAATCGACCGACCCCGTCGTGAGGAGAGAGCAATACCCTCCGGACCCGCCGACCACCGTCGCCGCGTCGGTGATTCCGGTCACCGTCTGGGCGGTGTCCTCGCCGTCCTGACCGTCCGATCCGCCGATCACACCGTCTCCGAGGTCGCCGTTTTCGTTGGATCCCCAGCACTCGATGCCACCGCTGGAGAGCACCGCACAGTAGCCGTACCCGTCACTGGCCAGCGCGACGGCAGAGGACACTCCTTCAACCGTCTGGGGGGTGTCATAGCCGAGGGAGTCCCCGGAACCGTCCGGGATCGATACGGATCCGTTGCCGAGCTGGCCGACTTCGTCACTTCCCCAGCAGTCGACCCCGCCGGTGGTCAGCAGGGCGCAGTAGCCGTCGAGACCGTCGCTCACCACCGATGTCGCGTCCAGGAGGCCCGTCACCGGCTGCGGCGTGTCGTATCCGTCGGCTCCGTCCGGGCCGCCGGTGGTCCCGTTCCCCAGGTCGCCGAAGGTGTTGTTCCCCCAGCAATCGACCGAACCGGTCGTGAGGAGCGCGCAGTAGCTGCCCCCGTCGGTCAGCCCGTTACTGGGGCCGCCGCTCGTCACCTCCGACACGCCCGACAGCCCGCTCACCAACAGTGGCATGTCATAACCGTTGTTGCCGTCAGGGCCGTCGATACTGCCGATGCCGAGTTCGCCGTCGGCGTTGTAGCCCCAGCAGGCCACACTGCCAGACAGGAGGACCGCACAGTCGCTCTGGCCGCTGGCGACGACGGATTGGACACCGCTGAGGAACGGTGGGGAGGTCGCCTCGACGGTCACCGTGATCGGCGTCGCCTTCACCTTCTTGGTGCCGGTCACGTCGAGGCTGAAGGTGTACGTGATCGCCTTCTTGTCCGTCAGTCCAGGCACGGCGACGTTGTCCAACACCGATCCGGTCGTGCAGGCGGCCTTCAGCGGCAAGCCGGAGATGGCGGGTTTCGAGGAGATGATGCAGGCCTTGGCGTTCGCCACGTCCGCCGAGAGCGAGACCGTGCCACCGATGTCGTAGAGGGTGGTCGGTGTCGCCGTGAATCCGGTCACCGTCGGCTTCGGCTGCTTGTGGAGGGTGGCCGCTCCCACCGGCACCGCCGTGCCCACCACCCCGATCAGCGCGGCGACCACAATGGTCCGCGCCGTCCCCCCGTACCCTCGTTGCACTGTGCGGCCTGCCTCTCGTCTGCGCCCCCCCCGGGACAGCCGTCGGGACAATGTGTAGCACCCCCGGCGACCGCTGGGCGAGGACCACATCGGCCGACGGGCACAACGGCACGGAGGGTGGGGGAATCGGGCGCCGTGCTGCGCTCACCGTGAACTTTGCACCTTAGGATTGCACTTCACGACGACGCCGGGCGGCCGCCGATCGTCACGGTCGAGCCCGGTGACCCTGCTCGGCGAGTCGGAGGTGAAGCCCTCGCCGGACAGTGTCGGACCTGACCGCCGCCGCGGCCCGTCGTTCGACATCATCCGGACCGCGGCGTGGCCCCTGCGGCCGCGTCGCCGAATCGACGATCCGGATGAATCTCCGCCACCGGTCGCGCCCGATCGGGACTTCCCGACCGTCGCCATCGGGGCGTGTGCCATCTCAAGTTCACCTGCGATTTCGTCGATAACCGACCTGTCATGCATTCCCTATTCGATCGTCGGCGGAGCGAACGCGCACTGGCATTGAGCCAGCTGGACAGCACCGATATCTGCGCGTGGGCCGTGCTCGTGGTGCTGAGTGTCGCCATCGTCTGCGTCTTCGCCTCCTTGCTCCTGCGGCCCGCCGGGTCGTACTGGACGTGGCTCGACGGCTGGGTCGTCTGCGCCATCGAGATCGCGGCCAGCGGGGTCTGCATCGCACGGTCGTTCGTGCGCCGCCCCGGACGACCGGCGGCCCTCCTCCTCGGACTGAGCCTGCTGACATGGGCGATCGGCGACTGCGTGCTGACCGTCCAGTCCATCGGAGGGGCTACGCCGCCGTCACCTTCGGTGAGCGACCTCTTCTACATCCTCTTCTATCCCCTCGCCTTCGTCGGGATCATCCTCTTCATGCGTGGACAGACGAAGCAGCTCCGCGTCACGAACTGGCTGGACGGCGCCATCGCCGGACTGGGAGTCGCCGCCGCGTGCGCCGCGGTGCTGTTGATCGGAGGATTGGAAGCCACCGGCCAGGGCACGTTCGGCGCCATCACCAACCTCGCGTACCCCATCGGTGACGCCCTGCTCCTGGGTTTGATCGTCGGTGGGTTCGCCGCACTGTCCGGTCACCACAAGACGCCATGGATCCTGCTCGCCATCGGCATGTCCCTCAACATCTTCGGGGACTCCTCGAACGTCCTCCAGAGTTCGTTCGGTGCCTCCCATCTCGGCTTCGTCCTCAACGGCATCGCCTGGCCCGCGGCGATCACACTGATGTCCATGGCGGTGTGGCTCCGGCCCCGACCCACCAACCCCCTGATCCTCGAACCGACCGCCAACTTCACCCTCCCGATCCTCGGCTCCGCGGCCGCGCTGGTGCTCCTGTCATCCGCCAGTGTGCTGTCGGTCGCCCGCTTCTCCATCGCGCTGGCGGTCCTCACGCTCCTCGTCGTCGGCATCCGGCTCGTCCTGTCGGTCCGGAGCCTCGAGATGTTGAGTCAGCAGCGCCATCGACAGTCCGTGACCGACGAGCTCACCGGACTCTGGAACCGGCGGTACCTGTTCCGGGTGCTGGACGAGTTCTTCGCCGGATGGGAGGTCGAGCCGAACAACCAGAGCCTGGCCTTTCTCTTCATCGACCTCGACCGGTTCAAGGAGATCAACGACTCGTTCGGCCACCCCGCCGGCGATGAGCTCCTGCGCCAGCTCGGGGGGCGGCTGCAGGGCACGCTCCGCGAAGGGGACCTCCTCGTGCGCCTCGGGGGCGACGAATTCGCGGTGGTCCTGGTGGGCAGCGGTGTCGACTACGCGTCGTTCGTGGCCGAGCGCCTGACCCAGAGCCTGGTGGAGCCGTTCGAACTGCACTCCGTGAGTGTGAGCATCGGCGCCAGCATCGGCATCGCCATCGCCCCGACCGACGCCACCGACAGCGCCCGCCTCGTCTGGTGCGCGGATGTCGCCATGTACCGGGCCAAGCTCGGCAACGTCCCGTTCGTCTGCTTCGTCCAGAACCTGGACGAAGAGCAGGATCAGATGCGTCTGGCGGAAGAGCTCCATGGGGCGATCGACACCGGTGCGCTCGTCCTCCACTATCAGCCGCAGCTCGACCTCCGGACCCGCGAGGTCCTGGCCGTCGAGGCGTTGATCCGGTGGGAGCACCCACGGCTCGGACTCGTGCCCCCGGATGTCTTCCTCCCCATCGCCCACGAGGCCCGCCTCATGCAGAGGATCACGGCGTGGGTGCTCGAGACCGCATCGGCCCAGTGCGCGCAATGGCGCGGCGACCGGGCTTCCGTTCACGGTGGCGGTCAACATCACCCCCGGAAATCTGCTCGAGTCGGGATTCAAGGAGCTCGTGGTCGCGACGCTCGACCGGCACACGCTCCCGGCGTCGGCGCTCGTGCTCGAGATCACCGAGAGCAGTGTCATCGAGCAGTTCGAGACGGCCCGGCGGGTGATCGAGGACCTGCGGGACCTCGGCATCGTGGTGTCCATCGACGATTTCGGGGCCGGCGTCACTTCCCTCGCCTACCTGAGTGGCCTCGCCGTCCGCGAGCTGAAGCTGGACCGCACCTTCATCAACCGCATCACCGATGACGTGGGTCAGCGGGATCTCGATCTCGTCCGGTCGACGATCGAGCTCGGACATGCCATGGGTCTGCGCATCGTCGCCGAGGGTATCGAGGACTCCGAGACGCTCGAACTGCTGGCGGAGTGCGGGTGCGATGTCGCCCAGGGATACTGCATCAGCAGACCGCAGCCCGCCGATGCGTTCTCCTTCCGGTCGGGCACGTCCCCCGATCTGGTGACCCGTCGACGCTGAGGGACCGGCGGATGGAGGCGACGTCGTTCGACCGACGTCACGGTGGGCGCCGGCCGACCGGGACCTCAGCTCCAACCCGCCGTCCGTCGGAGACGCACCGGGGCGTGACGGAAGCCGGCGTGCTTGTTCGAGCGCGTCCGCACGACCGGGCCGGCCGACTCGATCACCTCCACGCGGTCGAGGAGCCCGGCGAACACCAGGGTGATCTCCAGGCGCGCCAGGTTGGCACCCAGACAGAAGTGGTTCCCCGCCCCGAACGCCAGGTGGGGATTCGGGCTCCGACGGATGTCGAAGGATCGGGGATCGGCGAACACGCGCTCGTCGAAGTTGGCCGCCTGCCACCACAGGACGACCTTGGCGCCCGCGGGGATCACCTGTCCGCCTCGCTCGACCTCCGCGGTGGCCGTCCGACGGTTGTAGACCGTCGAGGATGCCCAGCGCAGCATCTCCTCGACGGCGTCGGGCAGCCGCGAGCGGTCCGCCCGCAACAGCTCCCACTGGTCCGGCCGAGCCATCAGGGCCAACATCCCGGCGGTGATGGAGTTGCGGGTCGTCTCGCTGCCCGCCGCCACCAGCAGATGGAAGAACATCTGCTGTTCGAGGTCGCTCAGCGGCCCGCCCGGCCCGGCGGCGTCGGGCAGCTCGGCGGTGGCGATCACGGACAGGATGTCGTCCGCCGGGCAGCGGCGCTTGTCCTCGAGCAACCGGGAGCAGTAGCCGGACATGGCCGCCCCCGCCTCCTGTGACCGGGCGGACGACTCCCCCGGATTGTGGTCGTCGAAGTCGAGGGTGGCGTCCGCCCAGTCGAGCAGGAAGTGTCGGTCCTCCTGGGGGACGCCCAGGAGCGAGGCGATGGCCTGGAGCGGCAGCTCGGCCGCCACGTCGACCAGGAAGTCACAGGTGTCGCGGTCGAGCGCCTCGTCCAACAGCGTGGCGCAGCGGTCGGCGAGATCGGTCTCGATCCGGCGTAACCGCCTCGGGCTGACCGACGGGGTGACGAGTCGACGGACGTACCGATGGCGAGGATCGTCCTGCATGTTGAAGAGCACGCCGGCGGCGAAGCCTGCCGGCAGGTCCTCGATCAGGGTCCCGCCCCCGGCACGGTTCCCCCCACCCGCCGAAGAGAAGAGAGCGGGTTGTCTGGCGGCCCAGGCCACGTCCTCGTGTCGGGTGAGGCACCAGAAGCCTTCGCCGTCGGGGGTGTTCGGCGTGGCTTCGTGCCAGAAGACGGGTGCCTCGTCACGCAGGTGCCGGTAGACGTCATGGGGTGGGCCGTCGGCGAAGAGGTCCGGGTCGGTCAGGTCGATGGTCCGGTCGAACGCCATGCAGACTCCTCCGACGGCTCGGGATCGCCGGGGATCATTCAATCACGGTGGCTCCCGCATCCACCTGTCCGGCCCCGGAGGCCGCCGGCGTCAGTCGGGAATCGACGCCAGCCCTCGGCCGCCGGGTCCTCGGTCCCGTCTTGCGGCCCCCGGCGGTTCTCAGTCGGCGCCGCGCTCCTCGAGTTGATCGTCCGACGGCTTCACCGCGTTCGAGATGTGGGGAGTGGCGTCGAACAGGGCCTCGCAGGCCGCCACGATCTCCGGATCGCCTTCGAACTCGTGGGCGTCGAGGTACTCGCGCGCCTCGCCCACCGTCGAGGGTCGCCATTCGCTCGTCCACTCGGCCATCACCCCACCGTACCGGCTCCCACCGACGGGCAACGGGCCGCGGAGGGCCGATGCCAACCACTCCCGACGGTCTCCGGGGTCGGCCGGTGACAAGATCGGGGGTCGTCGCGGGCCCCCGACAGCGAGCGCGGGGCCCCTGAAATGGGGATTGTCGTTCGTCGGTGACTTCGGCATCCGTCCGCGAGACTCCTCCTGGGCCACCGGTCAGCCATTTCCGGATGCGCAACGGTGAGGACATCGGGAGTGGACGATGGTGGCCCGGGCCCGGCGACCAGGAAGGCACCGAGGATCACCATGCCGGCAGTGAGCGTCTCCCATCTGGCCAAGTCCTACGGCAGTCTCGTGGCCGTGGACGACGTGACCTTCGAGGTCGAACGGGGGGAGGTCTTCGCCCTCCTCGGGCCCAACGGCGCCGGCAAGACCACCACCATCGAGATCCTCGAGGGATTCCGCCACCGCACCGGTGGCGAGGTGCAGACGCTCGGCGTCGACCCCGCCGACCGGTCCACCCAACGTTGGCTGCGCAACCGGATCGGCGTGGTGCTCCAGGAGCTGGCCGTCGAGCCCTTCTACTCCGTCCGCCAGGTGCTGACCCGCAACGCCGGGTACTACCCGGCCCCCCGGCCCGTCGACGAGGTCATCGAGCTGATCGGCCTGAAGGACAAGGCCGACCAGAAGGTCAAGAAGCTCTCGGGAGGCCAGCAGCGTCGCCTCGACGTCGGACTCGGCATCATCGGGAACCCGGAGCTGTTGTTCCTCGACGAACCCACGACCGGTCTCGACCCCTCGGGCCGGCGGACGTCCTGGGACCTCATCCGGCAGTTGTCGGCGGCGGGGACCACCGTCATGCTGACCACCCACTACATGGACGAGGTGGAGGCACTGGCCGACAAGGTCGCCGTCCTCTACGGCGCCGAGATCGTGGCCAGCGGCACCCCCACGTCGATCGGGGGTCGGGACTCCAGCACGGTGACCATCCGATTCGGCCTGCCGGAGGGGGTGTCGGTGTCGGACATCCCGGGCCCGACGCCGACGGTGGACGCCGGCGTCGTGCAGATCGCGACGGACGACGAGCTGAAGGTCCTGCACGAACTGACCGGGTGGGCCATCGACCATCACCATGTCCTCCCGGGGCTGGCGGTGACCCGGGTGTCGTTGGAGGACATCTACCTGCACCTGACCAAGGGGGACCAGTGAGTTCTCCCGGGGGAACGCCGACGACCGGATCCTTCCAGGGTCTGAACGACCTCAAGTTGATCGGGTGGCAGGTCCGCTTCGAGCAGCTCTCCTTCTGGCTCAACCCCATCGGGGCGATCTTCACCATCGGCTTCTCGACGGTCTTCCTGCTCATCTTCGAGGCGACGGCCGGCAAGTCGACGATCGCCTCGCTCGGCGGCATCAAGCTGAACCAGTACTACGTCCCCGGATTCATCGCCTACGGGATCATGTCCTCGTGCTTCTCGGTACTGTCGATCGTCATCGTCAACCGTCGGGAGATGGGACTCCTCAAGCGGCTGCGCCTCAGTCCGGCCCCCACCTGGATCCTCATGTCCGCCATCTTCGTGAACACGTTGATCGTGTGCATCATCCAGATCGTGCTCATGCTGATCGTCGGCCGTGTCTTCGGCGTCCACGGGCCGGCCAACTGGGTGCCCTTCCTGCTGGCCCTGGTGATCGGCATCGCCAGCTTCACCGCGCTCGGTATGGGGGTGAGCACATTGCTGCCGAATGCCGATGCGGCCGGTCCGGTGGTCAACATCGTCTTCTTCATCGTGCTGGCCTTCTCGGGGTTGTACTTCCCGTTGACGCCCGGGTCGACCCTGGCCGACATCACCGACTACCTGCCGGTCCGGCGGATGATCGTCAGCCTCCAGGACTCGTTCAACAACATCCCGGGGACGTCTCCCTGGGCCTGGCACGACCTGGGGGTCATCGCCGTCTGGGGAGTCGTCGGCGTGTACCTCACCCTGCGCCGATGGGAGTGGGCCCCCCGCCGCGGGTGACCACCGGATTCGGACGTCGCCCACATGACCCGGCCGCACACCCGAACCAACGTAGAAATCAGCACCGACCCGTCGACAATGCCAGGATGGCGGATCGGGGCCCGACCCATACCAGCGAGGAGCCAACACGATGCCCACCATCCATGTCGTCACGGACAGCTCGAGTGATCTGACGCCGGATGACATCAACCAGCTGAACATCGAGGTGGTACCTCTGAGCATCAGGTTCGGGTCCGAAGAGTTCACCGATGGCCTGGACCTGACCGTCGGTGAGTTCTACAGCCGCATGGCCCGGACCGAGGAGATCCCCCAGACAGCCTGTCCGTCCCCGGGTGCCTTCGAGGAGGCCTTCATCCGGGCGAAAGCCGACGGGGCGGACGAGGTCATCTGCCTCAACATCTCGAGCGAGCTGTCGAACACGCTCCAATCGGCCCAGACGGCGGCGGAAGGCGTCAAGGACGAGATCCCGGTCCACGTGATCGACTCCAAGTCCGTGTCGAGTGGCCTCGGGACACTGGTCCTCGAAGCCGCCCGCTCCGCCCGTCAGGGGGCCGACGTGGCCGCGGTGCTGGCCCGGATCCGGTCACTCATCCCGAAGACACACGTGATCGCCGCCCTCAACACCCTGGAAAACCTGAAGAAGGGTGGACGGATCGGCGGTGCGGCGGCCATGGTCGGATCACTGCTGTCGATCAAACCGGTGGTCGACATCAGCGGTGGTGCCGTAGAGGAAGCGGGCAAACCCCGGACCCGCAGGCGGGCCATGAACATGCTCTACGAGCGGATGATCAAGGCGCTCCCCATCGAATCGGTGGCGGTCATGCACGGAGGGGCACCCGACATCGGCGAGTTCCTCGACCTCATCGCTCCCCATTTTCCCCGCGAGTCGATCCGGCTCGGTCAACTCGGGGCGGTCATCGGTGCGCACGGGGGTGCGGAGATCATCGGCGTCAGCTGGATCGCCTCGACGTAGCGGCCCGACCGGCGGGTGCGGACCGGGGCGGTTCCCCCCAGAGCCGGCCGTCCGGTCAGCAGGCGATCGCCGGTGTCGGGGCTACGCCGGCTCCACCACCGGTGCTCCGTCGAGCATGCGCCGTGCCCGGACCAGATCGGCGGTCGAGTGGCCTTCGGTGAACTCGTCGAGGATCGACCCCACCCGGGAGAGCGCCCCGGCCCGACGGTCGGTGCCGTCCAGGAGGTCGGCCAGGCTCATCGCGGCCCGCAGGGCCAGGGAGCGGGCGCCCTGGGATTCGGCGATCGTCGAGCGCGACGTGGATGCACCGCTCCGCCTCGGCCGGATCGGAAGGAGCGAGGAGCTCTCCCCGGATCCGGTGGAGCTCGGACTCCCACGCCCGTTCACCCGTGTCGGCGAGCTCGCGCATGGCCTCGTCGATGGCTCCCAGCGCATCGTCCGTCCGATCCACCGCGCGGTAGGCATCGGCCAGCATGGCCAGGAAGTACGTCAGGCACACCCGGGCACCGATACCCCGGTAGGCATCGACACCGAAGCGCAGCATCTCGACGGCACCGGGGTCGCCGTCGGTGGCCGCCAGCCAGGACAGGGCCATCATGCTCCCGAGCTCACCGAAGGGCAGCCCGAACTCCGTGGCGATCGCCCCTTCCGCCTCGCCGAATTCCCGCAGTTTGGTCCGGTCCCGCTCGAGATAGGCCACGAAACTGGCCCAGTGGAAACTCTGGACCCGGGCGAACGGCTGGCCCATGGCCTCGGCGAGTTCGATCCCCTGCTGCATGCGCACTTCCGCCTGCTCGGGACAGCCGAGGTGCCACAGGGCGATCCCGAGGTACCCGAGGGACATCACGCCGGCGTGGTGGCCGCTGGGTGAGACGTTCTGCTCCTCAGCCTGCTCGATGAAGTAGTCCGCCCCCTTCTCCAGTGCCTCCTTCCCCCCGATCAGGTCCCCGAGGTAGAAGAGGCTGGTACCGACGCCGAACATCGCCTCGGCGAGGAGTTCGGGACGGGACTCGGCCAGACTCTCGATCTGGCGCCCCTTCTCGAGCGCCTCGACGTACTGGCCACGGGCCTGGCGGAACGCCCCGAGGCCCCACAGGACCCAGAACAACTCCGGTGCGTCACCGATGCGCTCGCACAGCTCCAGCGCCCGGGTGTAGGCCTGCTCGGCTTCCGACGAGCCGTAGCCGCGGGAGGAGTTGAAGGCGGGACCGAGCCCCATGACGAGGGCGAGCTCGACCTGCCAACGGGACCGCCCGTCGGGAAGCGCCGCCGCCTCGGCAAGACCCCGTTCGAAGTCGGCGATGGCCTCGACGTAGGCCGAGCGGTCGACGGCCCGCTGCCCGGCCAGGAGCCACTGGTCGGCCGCCGGACCGTGCATGCCCGCCTCGGTGAAGTGGTGCGCGACGAATTCGGGCTGGTCGACGAGCACGTCCCACTGCTCGGCCAGGGCGATCTCGGCGATGCGACCGTGGTAGTCGCGACGGACGCCCTTCATCAGCGACCTGTACGCCGCGTCCTGGATGAGCGCGTGATGGAAGGTGTAGTGGGCATCCGGGGGCGAACCGGCCTGCCCCACCAGCTCAGCACCGACCAGGGTGTCGAGCGAACGGCCGAGTAGCTCCTCGTCCACCAGCTGACAGCTCGCCAGCATGCGCCAGTCGAAGTCCCTTCCGAGAACGGCGGCGAGTTGGACGACGGTCTTGGCATCGCCCAGCCGGTCGAGGCGGGTTCGCAGCGAACTGTCGAGCGTGACCGGGATGGTGATCGGATCCGAGCCGGTCGCGTTGGCACCGCCCTCGTCCGCTCCCTCCGTCGACTCGACCACCATCTTCGTCAGCTCTTCGATGAAGAGGGGTACGCCGTCCGCCCGCTCGACGATCTGGTCGACCACGTCCGGCTTCAGGACCCGGTCTCCGGCCACCGAGGTGACGAGGTCGCGAACGTGGGCGGCGTCGAGCGGCGCGAGCGAGAGCTCGACGACGTGCGCCGGCGGGGACGGGGCGGGGACGAAGGTCGGTCGATAGCTGAGGAGGAGGAGCACGCGCTCGTGCTCGATCGCCGCCGTCAGCAGGTCGAGCAACTCGAGCGACGAGGGGTCGACCCAGTGGAGGTCCTCGATGGTGATCGCCACGGGCGACCGGCGCGAGTGATGCGCGACCAGGGCGACGATGGTCTCCATGGTTCGACGGCGCTGCAGCTCCGGACTGAGTTGCAGGGGTTCGGCATCCTCGGATTCGAGGGACAGGAACACCCGGAGGAGTCGGAAGGCATCGGGGTCCTCGAATCCGTCGAGCGTCGCCTCGATCTCGCGCAGTCGGTCGTCGGGGATGTCCCTTCCGGGGATCCCGAGCAGGTTCCGGACCACTTCGAGCACGGGATAGAAGGACGTGTTCCGCGTCTGGGGAGTACAACGCCCGGAGAGCCAGGTGGCTTCCGGTGGCTCCCCCCGTTCGTGCAGCGCGTGCAGCAGGCGTGACTTGCCGATGCCACCCTCGCCGCTCAACCGGACGACGTGACCGTGGCCCTCCTGGGTCCGACGCCACAGGTCACCCAGGGCGGTCAGCTCCCCCTCGCGGCCCACCAGAGGCCGCAGACCCTGGTGGATGGCCAGCTCGAAGGGGGTCCGGATGGCAGTGGTCCGGAGTGGACGGAAGGCGCGCATGGGGGCGCCGATCCCGCGCAGCGTGAACTCTCCCAGTTCCTGCCAGTGGAAGTACCCCTCCACCAGCCGTTGGACGTCGGCGCTGACGACGACCGAGTCCGGCTCGGCGAGGTCCTGCAACCGAGATGCGATGTTCGGCGTACTCCCGACCACCACCAACTCACCCGACCCGGGTTCGAGCATCCCGGCGACCACGTCGCCGACATGAATCCCGATCCGGGTCTTGAGCACCGCGGCGTCGGAGCCGACCCGCGCGTTGAGGCCCGCCATGGACTGGACGATCTCGAGCCCCGCCCGGACCGAGCGCTGGACGTCGTCGTCGTGGGCCATCGGATACCCGAAGAACACCAGCACGCCGTCCCCGAGGTATTTGGCCACGTGACCATCGTGCTTCTCCACGATGTCGCGACACGTGAGCTGGTAGGCCGTCACCACCTCGAGCAACTCTTCGGGATCGAGGAGATCGGACATCTCTGTCGACCCGACGAGGTCGCAGAACATGACCGTCACCGCCCGGCGATCGGGTTCCATACGTGCGCCCTGCTCCTGTCCGCCGCTGGATGTCATGTCGTTCCTGCCATACGTGTTGCAACGGAACAGTAGCCCACGGCGACGCGGCATTCACAGGGAGATCGGACGGGGTGGCCCCTCCGGACGGAGGGCACCGCCCGGTGACGGGTCCGGCTACCGGTGGCGGTGGCGGTGGGAGTCACGCTCGCCTGCGCCCTCCGCTACATTCACTTCCCGCGGTCGCTCTCGGTGGCCGGAACGCGACCGGACCTTGGTGGGGGTCGGACCGCGACGAAGACCCGCCGGAGTGTTCGTGTCCTTCGCCAGCCCGATCTTCCTCTGGGGATTCATGCCGATCGTGGTGGCGGCCTATTTCGTCGTCCCGGCCCACCATCGGAACGCGGTGTTGGCGGTCTCCAGCCTGGTGTTCTATGCCTACGGCGCCCACGCCGCCGTATTCCTGCTGCTGGCCTGCATCGGCCTCAACTACGGCGCCGGGATCGCCATCGAGCTCGCCGACACCGACGCACGGCGCAACGCCTACCTCGTGGCCGTGGTGGTCGCCGATGTCGGGGTGCTGTGCTACTGGAAGTACGCCGGCTTCCTGACCCAACAGGTCCGGACGATCGCCCAGCTGTTCGGGGGCCACGGCGCCCCACTGATCAGCGTCGCCCTGCCGATCGGCATCTCGTTCTACACGTTCCACCTGCTCAGCTACGTGATCGACGTGTGGCGCGGTCGGTCGCCCGCGCTCCGTCATCCTCTGACCTTCGTGACGTACATCGCCATGTTCCCCCAGCTCATCGCCGGACCCATCGTGCGGTACCACGAGATCGCCGACCAGCTGACGGAGGTCCGGGCCCATCGGGCGGCCGACGTGGCCGCCGGCTTCCCCCGCTTCATCCTCGGGCTGTCGAAGAAGGTCGTCGTCGCCGACTCGGTGGGACCGCTGGCCGATTCGCTCTTCTCCCAGACCTCGGGGGGCATCTCGACGACCTCGGCCTGGGTCGGCGTGCTGGCCTTCACCGTGCAGATCTACTTCGACTTCTCGGGATACACCGACATGGCCATCGGCCTGGCCCGGATGTTCGGATTCCGGTTCCCGGAGAACTTCGTTCGGCCCTACTCGGCCCATTCGATCACCGACTTCTGGCGGCGGTGGCACATGTCGCTGTCGAGGTGGTTCCGCGACTACGTCTACATCCCCCTCGGTGGGAACCGGGGCTCGCCGGCCCAGACCTACCGGAACCTGATCATCGTCTTCGTGCTGACCGGACTGTGGCACGGCGCGGCATGGACGTTCCTGCTCTGGGGCATGTACCACGGCGCACTGCTCATCTGGGAACGCCGCAATCCGAAGCACCGCGAAGTGGACATCGAGGCCGAGGGCTTCCGGCCCGAGCTCCGGTCCGTCGTCTGGATGCGGACCCGGACCTTCCTGCTCGTCATGGTCGGTTGGGTGCTCTTCCGATCACCCGACGTGGTCCAGGCACTCCGCATCTACAAGGCCCTGGTGATCCCGAGCGGCTTCGGGTTCGACACCCAGATGGCCACCGTGCTCTCCCATCAGAGCGAGCTGACCCTGGTCCTGGCGATGACGGTGGTCCTGCTGCCCCGCGGCTTCTCCCTCGGCCGCCTGTTCGATCACGGTCGCGGTCCCCGGATCGGGGCGATCCGACTCGGGTACGTACTCGTGGCCGCCCCGATCTGTGCGGTGCTGGTGGCCGCCGGCACCTTCAGCCCCTTCATCTACTATCAATTCTGAGCCCCATGGCCACACTCACGGACAGACAGCCGCTGGAGGCGGCGGACGCGCCACTCGAGGCCCATCCCGGCCACGACCGTCCGACGGAGGGACGACGTCGGCCGGCGCCGGTGTTCGTCGTGTTGGCAGGGGTGTTCTTCCTCCTCCCGACGCTGATGTGGGTGGGCGGCGCCCGCGCCCGGCCCTTCGAGAACCATCCCCTGGCCGCGTTCCCGTCGCCCCGAGCCTCGTGGGTGGTGCTCGACGAGGCCAACCAGTGGTTCATCGATGCGATGCCCGGAAGGCAGGATGCCGTCCGGTGGCGGGCCGGATTCAGCAACTTCGCCTTCGGTCAGGCGCCGCCCAGCGGGTCGACGACCGACGCGGCCGCGTCGGTCGGAGCCGGTTCGCCGGGATCGTCCGGATCGAAGCCCTCGGCGTCGGCATCGTTCGGCGAGGCACCGGCCCGCTCCGCGACGTCGAAGCGCCAACAGGACTTCGTCCGACTCCCTCCGGTTCCCCCGGAACCCGCGGTCGAAGGCTCGAGCACCGTGCTGGTCGGCCAGGACGGCTGGCTCTACCTCACCGGCGAGTTCTACAAGGAGTGCTATCCCGAGACACCGCCCGCCGAGGTCATCCAGGGGCTCCAGCGGCTGCAGGCGATCCTCGCCGCCACCGGACGCCGACTCGTCCTCACGCTCGCCCCCGACAAGTCGACGGCGGAGCCCGCCTATCTCCCCGATCCGTGGCCCGACGAAGCCTGTGCCTCCCAGGCCAAGAAGCAGACCTACCAGCTGCTCTCCGACGCGGGGCTCACCGGTTACGTCGACTCCCTGGCCCTCATCGAGCAGCACCAGACAGCGGAACGTCGGGACTACTACCTGCGCAAGGACACCCACTGGAACGGCGTGGCCGCCGCCACCGTGGCGCAGGCGCTGGTGGCCAGGCTGTCCCCCGGGTTGCTGGCGGACACCAGGCAGCACGACTGGATCGGGACCTACACCGGAGACCTCACCACGCTCCTCGGGACGCCGACTCCGGATCAAGGGCTGGACGCGTCCATCGAGCGGACCGGTGTCGTGGTGACGACCGACCCCGACCCGGTGGCCGGCGTGCAGTCGGCCGAGACCACGGCCCAGTCCACGGTGGCCCCACTGGCACCGGGACGCACCCTGCTCGTCGGTGACTCGTTCGCGGAATCCCTCATTCCGCAGTTGGCCCCGTTCTTCCACGATCTGGTGTGGATCCACGACGGCGACGTCCGGGAGGTTCCGCTGACGGTGGCCCAGGACATCCAGTCGTCCCGGTCGGTGATCGTGGTGTGGAACGAGCGCTACTTCGCCGACCCCGCCTATGGGACGTTGTGGTCGACGCCGTTCCTGGACAAGCTGCAGCAGGTGCTCACACCGATCGGGCCGGCGACAGCGGCCACCGGCACCGCCAAGGCCTGACGACACCGGAAGGACGGTCTGGTCGGGGTCCCACGCTACGGACCACCCGCCGGACTCGCGCCCCACGTGGGTGAGCCCCGTAGGGCGATGGCCCGGAGGCCACCCCGCTCGGCCCGCTGCCAGCCGTGGTGTTCGGCGCCCTCACACACGAGATCCGGATTGTCGGCGTCGATGATGCAGCCCCCGATACGGACCTCGCCCCGTTCCGCGGCCTCGAGCAACGCGTCGTCCGGGAATCCATACTCGATCGGGATCATGGCCGCGTTGCACTTGGGACACTTCGGGCTCCGCCTCCGTGGCATCGACACCCCCTCCAGTCACCGGTCACTCCGAGGAATCGGGAGGTGGTCGTCGTTTCGCCTCCTCGCCCGACGCGTCCGGTGATCACCGCGCCCGGCCCCCGATCTCCCCCGGTTCTACCGGCAGGGTGTCACATCCGCGCCTGGGGGTGGATCGTCTCCCCGCGGGCCAACATCTCGACGAATTGGCCGATGCGCCGGGCCCGGGTTTCGGGCTTCTTGGCGTTTCCGACCCTGTAGAGGACGGCGTACCGATTCGCACCGGTGAGCGTCTCGAACATCGCCTGGGCCCGAGGATTGGCACCCAGGGCAGCGGCAAGATCCTCCGGCACCTCGATACCGGCCTGCCCGGCGTAGGCGGACTCCCATCGACCGTCCTCTTTGGCCTGTCGCACCTCGGCTTCGCCGGATCGATGCATCCGGCCGGTGGCGATCAGCCTCTCCGCGATGGCGGCGTTCCGTTGGGACCACGGGCTGCGGGCTTTTCGAGGAGTGAAGCGCCGTCGGAACGTGGCGTCGTCGCGACGCCCCAACTGCCCGTCGATCCAGCCGAAGCAGATCGCCTCGTCGAGCGCCTCGTCATACGACATGGTGGTCGGATCGACCGTTCCCTTTTTCGCCAGGACCAGCCAGACACCTGGCGAATCGGTGTGATGGGCGCTCAGCCATCGTCGCCATCCGGCCGCGTCCCCGACCACCAGCTCCGGGAGATCCACGCCGTCCAAGGTATCCCTCTCCGGTGGGGGTCACACCCGTCCCGCAGGAGGGACACGGCACGCTCCGTCAGGGCCGCGGGCCAGATCCCACTCGAGGGCCCGGCTCCTCCCGCGGCGGCGCCGCACCGTGGACACGTCGTCGGGTCACCCCCCGGTGGTCGAGAAGTGCCCGTGGCCGGCCTGCGCCGCTCGACCGCCCACGGGATCCGGTCAGCGGACCCTGAGCGGAATCGTGGCCGAGTTCGTCAATGGCAGACCGAAGAGCGTGATGCCGTAGGTCACGGTGACCTTCTCCGTCCCCTTCAATCCGGCCGGAACGGTGAATCCCCCGGTGATCCTGGGCGGGGTCAGCACCGGGGGGTTGTACACCGCCGGGGTGACGGACACGTCGTTGGCCGCCGTGACGGCGGGTGATCGGCCGTGGTGGAGCGTCACCGTGACCACCGGCGCCGGAGTGGTGCCACCCCCCAGGAGCGCGTCGAGCGATGACAGGGTGGAGAGCCACCAGTAGGTGGTGGCCCCCGGTGCGTCGCCGACCGTTACCGTCTGGCCGGGGGAGGCCTTGGTCGTCGAGCCGACCAGGGTGGGGTTCGGCGGCAAGAGGGGATCGCCCGCGTACTCGACGAGCACGCTCCCGGCTGCGACCGGAGTGAAACTCGTCAGATCGATCATGGTGAGGCCGCAGCCGGGCAGACCCGCATCGATCTGGGCCGTCGTCGGCGGACACACCGCATTGGGGTCGAGGGCGTGCGATGTCGGGAGGGTGTACGTCATGTCGAGGCCCCCGGATAGGTCGGACACCGGGAAACTGAGCGCGGCCGGGTTCACCTCGGGCAGCGATTCCAACAAGCTCAACAGGCCCGGCAGCGAGACGATCTGACCGGTGAGCAGCGGTTTGGCCGCCGGGTCGATCGCCAGCAGCAGACTGGTCTCCATGACCAGATAGGGATGGAGCGCCCCGAGGCCCGTACAGGAGATGGCGATCTTCTCGCCAGGGGTGGCGTTCAGCAGGATCGGGAACGTCGAGTCGTCGAAGCTGCAACTCGGGGTCGTCGGCGTCGCCGCCCCCGCGGTCACCGGCGAACCGGTGGCGATCCCGACGGCGCCCCCGAGGAGAGCGATCGGGGCCACGGCGGCCAGGCACAGCCGGCTGAGTCGGGTGCGGCACTTCATCATCGGAACCCCCTGGTCGATGCCCCTGTCGGGCGTTGTCGTGGCGAGGCCGTGCCGCTCACCCCCGAACGGGCACTCTCCCGCGGGCGGCCGCCCACTCCCCACGACCCTGCCCATTCCCCCACCGGCACCGGCCAAACGTGGGGCGACACCCGAGCACCACACCGGCCACGCGCCCGGGTGCCCCCCGTCGCCGGACGTCGCACCGGACCCGTCGACCCCATCGGAGCGGTCCGCCGGGGATCGCGTTCGCCCTTGACTTTCCCGGAGGGTGGCCCGACGATGAGCAGAGGGTGGATTCGCCCCCGGACCGCGCGACCGGCCGATCGAATCGCTGGTGTCCGGGCAGGGCCGTCGAGGCGCGGCCCGGGGCGGGCCGCCCGGAGGAGCCGGAGTGCGACATCTCCGAGGGGAGGCTGGAGCAGCATCGCACCGGGGATGGCATCGCCGGGCCGTCCGCCCACCCACCCGGGTCCGACGCGGTCGCCCCCGTCCCGTCCTCCGCCGGTCGTGCCGCGCGGCACGGGCCACGGTTCCGGCCGCGACCCTCGTCCTGGTGGCGGTGGTCGCCGCCCTGGCCGTCGGACCGCCGCCGGCGGCGGCGTCGTTCACACCCCGGTCTCCCCTCTACCCGTGGACGGTCACGCCCAGCCCCGATCCGGGCGGCGGCGACGACCGGTTGAACGCGGTGTCGTGCTCCAGCGGGACCACCTGCGTGGCCGTCGGCTCCGAGGGGAGCGGAGGAGGTACCGGAGCTCTCATCGAGTCATCGGCGGGCGGCTCGTGGACCGTGGTCCACGGCCCCGAGCTCCCCGGCGACAGCACCCTCGACGGGGTGTCGTGCGTCTCGGCTGTCGCCTGCGTCGCGGTGGGCACGCAGGAGACGGGGTCGGGGCCGGGGGCCCTGGTCGAGACGTTGCGCGGTGCGACCTGGTCGGTCTCCCCGCTCCCACCCGTCGTATGGGGTGGAAGCGCCCTCCTGGGCGTGTCGTGCACCGAGGTGCACGCCACCGTGACCTGTGACGCCGTCGGCTACCTCGACGGCGAAGGGGGTCCACAGCCGCTGGTCTCGGCGTCGACGAACGGGGTCTGGACCATCGATCCGACCCCCCGGGTCGCCGGCGCCTCGGGCGGCCTGGACGGCGTCTCGTGCGCGAGCGCGACGGCCTGTACGGCGGTCGGCTACAGCGAGGTGTCGGACACCCGCGAAGCCCTCGCCGAGACCCTGACCGGAGGCACCTGGTCGGTTGGCGCCGGCGCCGCCATCAGAGCCGGCAGCTCCCTGTCGGGAGTCTCGTGCGCGTCCGCGGATGCCTGCCTGGCGGTGGGTCGCGCCGTCGGCGCGCCGAACATCTCCCGGCCCCTCGCCGAGTCGTGGAACGGGACCCGGTGGGAGTCGGAGCCGACGCCGGACCCCGGCGGCCAGGGCCTCCTGACCGGTGTCTCGTGCGCCACCGTCACCGACTGCGTGGCCGGGGGTTCCGCTTCGGACGGGTCGGGCCACCGGTCGTTGCTGGTCTCGTGGAACGGACTCGCGTGGTCGGACACCCCGGGGCCGTCCCTGGGCCCCCTCGCGGGCGACCTGACGGCGACCTCCTGCGTGAGCGTCGACAGTTGCCGGGCGGTGGGCACCTCGAACCGCGACCCGTCGGTGGACAGGACGCTGGTGCTGAACTTCGAGGTGCCGCCCCCGGTCGTCGCCGAGGTGAGCTTCAGCGGCGGCTCGACGCACCCGAGGATCACGATCACCGGCAACGGATTCGGGTCGCGTCCGGTCGGCGCCGCCACCGGCTGTTCGACGACCGGCACCGACTATCCGGGCGCCGACCTCACCTTCCAGGACGTGACCGCCGCCTGGGCGGCGGGCACGACGGGCAACTGCGTGGGCCTGGTCGTGTCGCACTACTCGCCGACCAGGATCTCGTACTCCTTCGGGAGTGCATACGGCACGGAAGACCCCCCGATCGTGCTCAGTACCTCGGACGCCTTCAGTGTGATCGTCGACGGCGCCACCTGCTCCGAGGTCGTGCCGAAGCCCAGCTCGGTCTCCCACCGGCCGGGGTCGGCGTCGACGACCGCCCCGGGCCGGGTCGTCACGTTGTCCGACCCGACCCCCTCCTCCGGGCTGTCGGGTCCCCCGGCCGCGGTCCCCCCGCCCGTCACCTTCACAGCCACGACGCCCTGCGTCTGACACCGCCACCGTACGGCGACCGGTCGCGGAATTGACCCAACGGAGGACCCTCGTCAATTCCCAGTTCACGGGCTTGCACCCCGGTTTCGCCGGGCGGACCGTGCCTAGTATTTGGCCATGCCCGACACTCCTCCCCCGGACACGGACTTCGATCCCGAGGCCGTTCGAGCCAAGTACCTCGCCGAGCGGGACAAGCGGCTCGTGCCCCATCGCGCCGACATCCGCGACCTGACGTCCGACGAGTACTTCGCCAGCTACCGCGACGACCCGTTCACCCCCTACACCGACCGGGCGCCCGTCACCCAGGACGTCGAGGTCGTGATCGTGGGCGGGGGGATCGCCGGGATCCTCGCCGGCGCCCGGCTCCGCGAGGCCGGCGTCGAGGACATCCGCATCATCGACCAGGCCGGTGGCATCGGAGGCACCTGGTACTGGAACCGCTATCCCGGGGTGATGTGTGACGTGGAGTCCTACATCTACCTGCCCATGCTCGAGGAGCTCGACTACATCCCGAAGCACCGCTACGCGTTCGGCGACGAGATCCTGCACCACCTCGAGGCGGTGGCGGAGCGGTTCGACCTGGTGGACGACGCCCTGTTCCACACCGGGGTGACCCGGGCCGAATGGCAGGAGGACACCGCCCGGTGGCGGATCCGCACCGACCGGGGGGACGAGGTGACCTGCCGCTGGTACGTCCTGGCCGTCGGGATCCTCAATCTGATCAAGCTCCCGACCATCCCGGGCATGGAGGACTTCGGCGGTCACTCGTTCCACTCGGCCCGGTGGGACTACGACTACACGGGCGGTGGTCCCGGAGAGCCCCTCACCAACCTCTCGGACCGGACCGTCGCCCTCTTCGGCACCGGGGCCAGCGGCATCCAGATCATGCCGCCGTTGGCCGCCGCGGCCCGCCACGTCTATCTGTTCCAGCGCACCCCGTCGGCCATCGGCGAGCGGGGCAACCGGCCCACCGAGCCGGGCTTCGGCGACGACTTCGAGCCCGGGTGGCAGCGGGCCCGCATGGACAACTTCCAGGCGATCATCATGGGCCGGCCCGTCGAGTCCGATCTGGTCGACGACGGGTGGACGCACGACTACGCGGGCGCCCGGAATGCGCCGCGCACCGAAGGCATGAGCGTGGCCGAGTACATGGCCGTCGCCGAGGAGGTCGACTTCCGGATCATGGAGGCCCACCGGCGCCGGGTCGAGGAGCTGGTCACCGATCCGACCACGGCGGAGGTCCTGAAGCCCTACTACCGCTACATGTGCAAGCGACCGTGCTTCCACGACGAGTACCTGCCGTCCCTCAACGAACCCAATGTCACGGTGGTCGACTGCCCCGCCGGGATCGAGCGGATCACCGAGCGGGGCCCGGTCGTCGACGGGCACCAGTACGAGGTCGACTGCATCGTCTACGGCACCGGGTTCGAGGCCGAGGTGACCCCCATCTACCGTCGGGCGGGACACGACGTCGTCGGCCGCGGGGGCGTCACCCTGGCCGAGAAGTGGGGTGCCGGCGGGGCCAGCCTGTTCGGGATGATGACGCGGGGCTTCCCCAACATGTTCATCATGCCGGCCCCCGGCCAACAGGCCGTGGTGACGGTCAACTACACCCAGCTGGCCGTGCTCGGTGCCGAGTTCGTCGGCCGGGTCGTGGCTCAGCTGCGGGACAAGGGGATCGAGGTCTTCGACGTCAGCGCCGAGGCCGAGGCCGAGTGGACCCGGAAGATCGTCGACTCCTTCGTCGACGCCACCTCCATCCTGTCGGCGTGTACGCCGTCCCGTCTCAACAACGAGGGTCACCCCGAGGAGATGAACCCCCGCAACGGCAACTACGGCCGGGGACTGGGGGACTGGTTCGCCTACCGCGAGCTGCTGGAGGGCTGGCTCGAGGCCGGCAGCCTGGAGGGTCTCGAACTCGACCTGCCGTCGAACGCACCGTGACCGGTCGCCAGCGCGTCGCCGTCGTGACCGGCGGCGGAGGCGGGATCGGCGCGGGCATCGCCGAACAGCTCGGGCGTGGCGGCTGGTTCGTGGTCACGGTCGACCCGCTCGTGACCCTCGACGGCACCGGGCAGCTGCCCCGGCCCGAGGAGACGACGGCCGACCGGATCGTGGCCGCCGGCGGTTCGGCCCGGGCCTCGTCGGCATCGGTCACCGACGCCGCGGCGGTGCGGAGCCTCTTCCAGGATCTGGTCGACGAGCACGGCGGACTCGACGCCGTGGTCAACGTGGCCGGCATCACCCGCCAGACGTACTTCGGACGGGGCACCGAGGAGGACTGGCTGGCGGTGCTGGCCGTCCACCTCGACGGCTACCGCAACGTAGTGGAGTCGGCGCTGCCGCTGATGGCCGCCGCCGGCCACGGACGGATCCTGGGCGTGACCTCGGGATCCGGGTGGCGCGAGGCCGATGCCGGCGCCTACAGCTGCGCCAAGCGGGCCATCGCCGCGCTGACCTGGCAGCTGGGTCGATCGGCCCCTCCCGGGGTCACCGTCAACGCCATGTCGCCCATCGCCGCCACCCGGATGATGGCCTCGGCCCTGGAGCGCGCCCGCAAGGCGGGCCAGTCCGGAGGCGGGGGCATCTCCTTCCTGACCGTTCCCGAGCCCGGCGCCCTGGGTCCGTTCGGCGCCTACCTCGTCGGTGAGGAGTCCGGCTGGTGCTCGGGTCGGGTGCTCTTCGCCGGTGGACCGGAGGTGGCCGTGGTCGACGAGCCCCGCCTCATCGAGGTGGTGCGGACCGACCCCGTCACCTCGCTGAGCCGGGTGCTCGACCAGGTGGTCCCGGTGGCGTTGGCCAAGGCCGAGGCCACCCAGGCCAGCGCCGGTGGCAGCAATCCGCGCTTCGGTCCGATCTTCGACGAGGACGTCGAGCCCGCCGACGGATCGACCGGACCGGCCGTGGCGCGCTCCTGTGTCATCGTGTCCGACCGCTCCCAGCTGACGGCGGCGCTCGTGGCCGCCCTCGAGGAACGCTCCTTCCACTGCCGACAGACCGAGCCGGTGCGCGGTTTCGACGAGGCCGCCGCCTCGCTCCGGGCCGTGGCGGAGGCCGACGGGCCGATCGAGGCCGTGATCGTCGCCCCGGCGGGGACCGGATCGGCGACCCCGGGCGTCGGTGGATGGGAGCAGGTGCTGGCCGAGCACCGCGACATCGTGGCGGGCATCCACACCGATGCCGGATGGGCCCGGGCGGTCGCCGACCATGCCGCCGACGCCGGGCACCCCGTCCACCTGGTGACCCTGACCGACGCGGTGACCACCGGAGGGCGCAGCCGGGCCCAGGCCGCCGTGCAGCACGCCCGGGTCGCCCGGAGCGCCACCGAGGGGCGGGTGACGGCCTTCGCCGTCGGCCTGGAGGCGCCGGAGGACGACGTCGCCACGACGGCCGGACCGCTGGTCGCCCACCTGCTGGACCACCCCGACGCGTCCGCCCTGGCCGGGGCCGAACTGGTGGTCGACCACGGATGGCTGGGCCTCCGCAGCCACCCCCGGCCGATCGGCAGCATCACCTTCGGTCTCCCGGACCTCCCGGACTGGCTCGACGCCACGCTCCGCCAGATCGTGGGGGCTCCCGCCGACGAAGAGCGGAACGGTCGATGACCGGGCGGCCCACCCGCGTCGTCGACGCCCACGTGCACATCTGGGACCCGGCCCGGACCGACTGGTATCCCTACCTGTCCCACCCACCGGACACGGCCAACGCCTCGGGCATGTACCGGGCCTTCCCCGTCGACACCTACCGGGCGGAGTCGGCCGGGTGGAACGTCGAGAAGTTCGTCAACGTGGCCGCCGCCACGGGCAGCCACTCCATCGACGAGACCCTCGAGCTCGACCGCGAGGCCGGCGCCCGGGGTGGTCCCGACGCCATCGTGGGCGGCATCCCCCCGACCGACAGCCTCGCCGAGGCCGTCGAGCTTCTCGACCGTCAGATGGCCGCGTCACGCTTCCGGGGGGTCCGCCCGATGGGTCGTCACGAGGGACCCCTCCCCGGGGCCGGGGTGCTCCGGGCCCTGGAGGAGCGGAACCTCGTCTTCGACCTCATGACCCATCCCGACCAACTCCGGGAAGCGGCGGACGGCCTCGCCCGTCACGGGGGTCTGGCCGTGGTGGTGGAGCACACCGGATGGCCGCGGTCGGGCTCCGAGGAGGAGCACCGCCTCTGGCGCGACGGCATCGCCGCCCTGGCCGACCTCGGCGACACCGTCTCGTGCAAGCTCTCCGGCCTGGCCATGCCGTTGGAGACCATCGGCGTCGACACCTTCGCCCCGTGGGTGGAGTACGCCATCGACGCCTTCGGCCCCGGCCGATGCATGTTCGCCAGCAACTTCCCGGTGGACTCGATGTACGGCACCTTCGACGACCTGTACACCGTGTTCAACGAGATCACCGCCGGCCTCGACGCCGGGGCGCGCGAGCAGCTCTTCGCCGGGACGGCGGAGCGCGTCTATCGCTGCTAGCCGACGCCCTCCACCGGAGGCACGGCGGTACCCCGGATCCCCTCACGGTGTGTGACGGCGGGTGGCATCCCGCACATCGGAGGCGCCCGACGGCGTGGGCTGTCGCTCGATGCCGTCGCGCTCCGGCGCCACCGTCCGGGCCGCCCCGAAGGCCGGCTCCGGGCGACCCGCCAGCCGGTAGACCACGGAGCCGTCGACGGTCTCCTCGCTGAGGAGGAGGGCCACCAGCTGGTCGAGGACCGGACGGTGGGCGCGGAGGGTGGCCGTCGCCCGGCCTTCGGCGTCGCGCAGCAGCCGCGCCACCTCGGCGTCGACCACGGCCTGGGTCCGCTCCGCGAAGGGACGGCTCGAGAATTCGGCCCCGTCCGCCCCGAGGAACGCCGAGCCACCCAGCGGGTAGCCCACCGGACCGAGCTCGGCCGAGAGCCCGAACTCGCGCACCATCTTGGTGGCCAGCTCCGTCGCCTTGGCCAGGTCGTTGGCGGCCCCGGTCGAGCCCTGACCCAGCACGACGAGCTCGCTGGACCGACCGCCCAGCAACACGGCCAGGGTGTCCTCCAGGGTGTCCTCGCCGAAGAGGTGCCGCTCGACGAGGGGCAGCTGCTCCGTGGCGCCGAGGGCCTGCCCGGCCGGGAGGATGGTCACCTTGGCGATCGGGTCGGCTTTGTCCGCGAACGCGGCGACGAGCGCATGGCCCGCCTCGTGGACGGCCACCGCGTGCTTCTCCGAGGGGATGAGGACGTTGGAGCCCTCCCGTCGGCCGAGGATGACCCGGTCCCGGGCCTCGTCGAAGTCCAGCGCGCCGACCTCCTCGCGGCCCGAGCGCACGGCGTGGATAGCCGCTTCGTTGGCCAGGTTGGCCAGGTCCGCCCCGCTGAACCCCGGCGTCCCCCGGGCCACGACGTCGAGATCCACGGTGTGGTCGAGGTGCTTGTCGCGGCAGTGGACCTCGAGGATCGCCCGCCGTTCGGGCTGGGTGGGCAGCGGGATCACCACCTGCCGGTCGAAGCGTCCCGGACGGAGCAGGGCCGGGTCCAGCACCTCGGGTCGGTTGGTGGCGGCCAGGACGACGATGCCGGCGGCGGGGTCGAAGCCGTCCATCTCGGCGAGCAGCTGGTTGAGGGTCTGCTCGCGCTCGTCGTTCGACACCATGGCCCGCATGCCACCCCGCCGCTGCCCGATCGCATCCACCTCATCGAGGAAGATGATCGCCGGGGCGCGTTGCGCGCCTCCTCGAACAGGTCCCGCACCCGGGCGGCGCCGACGCCGACGAACATCTCGACGAAACTCGAGCCTGTGACGGAGAAGAACGGGACGGCCGCCTCACCCGCCACGGCCCGGGCCAGAAGGGTCTTGCCGGTACCCGGAGGCCCGACCATCAGGATGCCCCGCGGGGCGATCGCCCCCGCCTTCTCGTATCGACCCGGGTGTTGGAGGAAGTCCACCACCTCCCGGATCTCCTGCTTCGCACCGTCGTAGCCGGCGACGTCGGCGAACGTGGTCTTCGGCCGCTCCTCGTCGAAGACCTTCGCCTTGGACCGTCCGACGCCCATCGCCCCCTGGAGTCCCATGCCGCCCCGCTTGGACATCCGCCACCAGAGGTACCCGATGAGGACGAAGGGGAGGAGGAAGAGAAGGGCCGTGAAGATCTCCGATCCGGCCGAGGTCGCCGAGGAGTCCGCGGTGATCTCCACGCCGCCCTCCTGGAGCTGGTGCAGGAACTCCTCGCCGGCCTGGGGCGGGATCACCGTGGCGTAATCGGTGCCGTCGGCCAGGCTGCCGGTGGCATCCCCATCGGTCTGGATGTCGACCGTCTTGATCTTGTGCGCGGTCACGTCACTGAGGAACTGCGAGTAGGTCAGCGTGGTCACGCCCCGTCCCTGGGTGGCGGGAAGCACGATGAACGCCACGACCAGCACGACCATCACCAGGAGCCACAGTGCGTGGCGCCACGGGGACGGGCGCCCCGGGGCGACGGGCACGCCCTGGTCGTTGGTGGGAGGGGACGCCGCCGGTCGCGTCATCCGGGGATCCCGATCATGTCCGGCCCACCCCGCCCGCCGACCGGACCCCGGGGACGCGCCCGTCCGTTCCTGTTCGTACAACCATGGTTGTCACTATGCGGGGGTCCGGGCGACCCCGACAGGGCCGAATGTCCCGACGCGGACCGATGACGGGGCCGCCCGGGGCCGGAGGCTCAGGCCGGCGTGGGTCGGAGACTCCCCGTCGCCTGTCCGGGCATCGTCTGCACCTCGGGAACGGGGTAGGCGCCGTCGTCCGGGTTGAGTTCGAGGATCTGCTCGACATTGCACTCGTTGCCGACGGGGCCCGTCGTCTGGCTGGCCGACACGCTCAGCAGCGTCGGCACCGCGACGTCCGGCTTGTCCAGTACCGGCAGCGTGGACAACAGGTTGCCGACCGTCGACCGCCGCCACGGCGACACGTTCGGCACCGTGACGTTGAAGAGCGAGGCCAGGAACTGCAGTTGGGAGGTGTGGTCGAAGACGTCGGAGCACACCCAGCCCCCGGCGCTGAACGGGGACACCACGAGCATGGGCACCCGCACGCCGAGGCCGATCGGGCCGGCGATTCCGTGCGACTGGGACAGTGTCCGTGACGACTGGTCCGTCAGGTACTCCCCGTCGGTGCCGGCGGGAGGTCTCGGCGGAGGCACGTGGTCGAAGAAGCCGTCGTTCTCGTCGTACATGATGAAGAGCACCGTCTTCGCCCAGACATCGGGATTGGCGGTCAGGGTGTCGAGGATCCGGCGGGTGTACCACTCACCGAGCTGGGCCGGCGCCGGCGGGTGCTCGTCGTAGCTGTTGGGCGACAGGATCCACGACACCTGGGGAAGGGTGCCGTCGCGGACGTCCGCGGTCAGATCGTCCACGTTCGGGTTGATCGAGGTGAGGCCCCCGTTCACGTTCGGCCCGAAGTACCCGAAGGCGTTCCGGTACGCCGCCGAGGACGGGTCGGCGTTGGCGTACTGATCGAAGTACAGGAGCATGTTCTTGTTGACGAACTCGGGGGATCCGGGCTGGTAGATCGATCCGTACGGGTTGTAGCACTTCCAGGACACCCCGGCCTCGGTCAGCACGTCGGGCATGGTCTTCCAGGTGCAGGACCCCTGGAACGTCGCCTGGGCGTCGTTGGTGACGATGACGGGGCCGCCGGCGACGCCCGCCGGGTCGACCGTCCCCGAGATGGCCATCAGTCGGTTGGGGTGCGTGGGGCCGAGTACGGAACAGAAGTAGTTGTCACAGATCGTGAACTTCTCGGCGAGCTCGTAGTAGAAGGGGATGTCGCTCCTGGTGAAGTACCCCATGGTGTTGGTACCGAGAGATCCCTCGTAACCCTCCGAGGTGTGGGTGGCGACGAAGGCGTCCATCGCCCCGCCGTTCACCGAGGCGTGCTCGGCCGGCCATGTGTGGTCCAGGTCGTAGGTGCACTCGCCGTGCTGGCGGGTGCTCATGTGGAACGGCAGGAGCACGCCGGACGGACTGAGTCCCGAGGGGGCGCCCGGCCACGACTGGGTGAAGGCGCCGGCATTCCTGGTGTCGCCGAAGCCGGCGACCCCCGCCAGGTTGCCGAAGTAGTGGTCGAAGGAACGGTTCTCCTGCATCAGGAACACCACGTGCTCGACCTTGCCCGAGGCCGAGGGCGCCACCTGGAGGGCGCGTTTCACCGAGTCGGCGCTGGTGGAGGTGTCGCAGCCGGCGGCGACGAGGCCCAGTCCGAGGGCGGCGGCCCCGGCCACCCCCCCGGCCAGCACCTCCCGACGGCTGAAGGTCCGTGAACTCATGGAGGGGTTGTAACACGCAGGGCCGACCCGCACCAGCACCGCGGGGATCGGCCCGGTCCGGTCGCCGGCCGTCCGGCGGGTGCCGCCCACCGCCGGTCGTCGGTCGTCGGTCGTCGGTCAGTGGCTCACATGATCTCGGCGATCATCGTCTCGGACTCGGCCTCGAACTCGTCGGCCTCGACGTCGGGTGTCTCGTCCGGCCGGTGGATGATGAAGGCGCCGAGCACGATGGCCACCAGGACACTGATCAGGGCGACGACGAACGCCAGCCGGTAGCCGCCGTCCAGCGCGTCCACGGCGGAACTGCCCGAGTGGAGGAGCGACGCCGTGTGGGCGGCGGACACCGCGCCGAGCACCGCCACCGAGAGCGCGCCCGACACCTGTTGGGAGACGTTGACGATGCCCGACCCGATGCCGGCGTCCTTGGCCGGCACCCCGGCGAGGGCGATGGTCAGCAGGGGCGTGAACGCCTCCGCCGCCCCGAAGCCGATCAGCAGGACGGCGGCGAAAATCTGGGGGAAGTACGCCGTCGACGGACCCGAGGTCACGAACAGGCCGAGTCCGATCGCCACGATCACCAGGCCCATGAGGGCCGTGTTCTTGGGCCCCAGACGCCTCATGATCCGGGCGGTGATCCCCGAGGACATGACCGCCACCATCAGGGTCTGCGGCAGGAACGCCAGACCGGTCATGACGGGGTCGAACCCCAGCACGTGCTGAAAGTAGAGGACCCCGATGAAGAACGTGCTGTACATGCCCACGACCATGAGGCCCCGTACCAGGCTCGACGTCAGCAGACCCGGTGACCGCAGGACGCGCATGGGCATCATGGGCTGGGTCAGGCGGCTCTCCAGGAGGACGAATCCGGCCAGCACGACGACCGCCGCCCCACCGAACGCCAGCGTGTGACTCGAGCGCCAGCCGTACTGGGTCGAGCTCACGATGGCGTAGACGGCGAGCATGAGGCCACCCGTGCTCAACACGGCACCACCGACGTCCAGACCCGCCTTCAGCCCGAGGCCGATGTTCTCGTCGATGAGCAGCGCGCCCACCACGAAGACGGCGATCCCGATGGGGATGTTGATGAAGAAGATCCAGTGCCAGCTCAGCGCCTGGGTCACGTAGCCGCCGACCAGGAGACCCAGTGACCCACCGCCCACGGCCACGATGATGTACGAGCTCATCGCCTTGGCCCGTTCGGCCGGGTCCGGGAAGTCGGCGACGATGATGGCGAGGATGACGGACGACGACAGAGCCGCTCCGAGACCCTGGACGAACCGGGCCGCCACCAGCAGGCCCTGGGAGTCGGCGGCGCCACAGGCGGCCGAGGCCACCGTGAACAGCACCAGGCCGACCAGGAAGACCTTCTTACGACCGATGACGTCGCCGAGGCGGCCGGCCAGTAGCAGCGCCCCGGCGAAGGTGATCAGGTAGGCGTCGATCACCCAGGCGAGGGACGCCTGGGTGAAGTGGAGGTCGCGCTGGATGGTGGGCAGCGCCACGTTCACGATCGTCTGGTCGAGTGTGTTCATCAACATGGCGAAGCACACGACGATGAGGGCGACCCACCGACGACGCTCATGGATGAAGCCGCGGACGGACGACGGCATGGTGAAAATCCTCGATCTCTCGGTGTGCTGGTTCCCTCAATATTGATAGTCACTGAAGTAGTGAGTGTCAAACTCCGGTGGTAATCGTCAATCCGGTGACAATCGGGTATACTGCGCGGCGATGGTGAACAGCACAACCCCCGGCGTGACGGTCCTGGCGACCCGCCTGTCGAGGCTCATCTACCGGCGCACCTCCGAGGACCTGCTGGGCATGAGCGTCAAGCAGTTCGCCACCCTGGCGATGGTCCGTGAGCACAGCCCCATCCCCCAACAGGAGCTGGGCGAGTTGCTGTGCCTCGACGCCAACAACCTGGTGCTGCTCCTGAACGACCTCGAGGCCCGGGAGTTCGCCTTCCGCCGCCGCGACCCGTCCGATCGGCGCCGTCACCTGGTGGAGATCACCGACGAGGGCCTGCGGGCGTTCGAGAACGCCGAGAAGGGCATCGAGAGCGTCGAGGACGAGGTCCTGTCCCTGCTGTCCACCGACGAGCGCGTCGGGTTGCAGGCACTCCTGGCCAAGGCCCTCGACTGATCGCTTCAGGCGGGGGTCGGCCTCACTCGCCGAGTCCGTGCCGGAGGGCGTCGAACTCCTCGCGGAGCCGGTCGAGAGCCTCGTGCAGCGCAGCCACCTCGGCGCGCAGGTCCCCGAGATCGTCAGGCCGAGCCGCGACCGGAGGAGACGCCGGGCGATCGGCGGGGTCGACGTCCACGGCCCCTCCGGACCCACCGGCTCCGGGTCGCTCGGCGCCGTCGGGTCCGGGTCCGGCCGTGGCTCTGGCGTGCTCGGTGCCCCAGGGCGCGGCCAGCCCCTGTTCCCAGCGGTCCTCCTTCTGGCCGGGCCGACGGGGGACCAGGTGCGCCAGACCGTCGGGGTGCTCGGCGAGGACGGTCAGCTCCGCCTGGACGTCGTCGGTGGACGGGAGGTCGACCATGCGCTCGGTCCTGGCCCGCAGCTCACCCACCGTCTGCGGGCCACGCAGGAGCAGCGTGGCCAACAGTCCGTAGCGGGCGGCGTCGAGACCGAAGGCCTCGTCGAGCACGTGGCGGTACCGCTTGACCGATCGGCCGTGCGAGGGGAGGACCACGCGCACCAGATGCAGGCCCCGGAGTTCGTCCACCGCCTCCAGGACGGCCCCCTCGCCGAGGTCGACCACCGGGTCGCGGTTCGTCGCCTGGTTGGCCGCCGCCAGCAGGGCGTTCAGGGTCAGGGGATACTGCTGGGGTGTGGTGAGCTGCTTCTCCACCAGGCACCCGAGCACACGTCCCGCTTCGGGGGATACGGCCACGTCCGGACAGTAGCGCCTGGTCACCCGGCCGGGTTCGGAGTGGGTCCGGTCCGGATGACGGCCCGACGCCCCCCGCTGCCGGACCAGCCATCGGGCGGTCGCGTCATTCGCCCATGAGCCACTGGGGCCCGGACCCCGCGGTCGCCGCCACGTCGTCGGGGTTGGCCAGTGCGCAGGTGCGCAGGGAGAGACACCCGCACCCGATGCACTGCGACAGCCCGGCCTGCAGGGCCTCGAGCAACTCGATGCGCTGGCCGATCCGGTCCTGCCAGCCGGCGGTCAGGCGTCCCCAATCACGCACGGTCGGCGCCCGGTCCGCGGGCAGCACGGCGAGGGCGGTGGCGATCTCCTCCAGGCTGAGGCCCACCCGCTGGGCGATCCGGATGAAGGCGATCCGTCGCAGCACGTCGCGCCGGAACCGCCGCTGCCCGCCCGGTGTCCGTTCCGCGTGGACGAGACCCTGACGCTCGTAGAACCGTACGGCCGACCCCGCCAGTCCGCTGCGTTCCGACACCTCGCCGATGGTGAGCAGCTGCTCCATGACCGATCTCCCGGAAACAATGGCTTGACTTGAACATTACTTTAACTCTTACGGTGGTTCCACGGCGCACGGTGCGCCGACGGGACGGGAGGTGCGGGATGCCGGTAGCAGTCATCACGGGAGGGTCACGGGGGTTCGGTCGGGCGCTCGCCATCGACCTGGCCAAGGACGGGTGGAGCGTCGTCGTCGACGGGCGTGATCCCGGACCCCTGGCGGACGTCGCCGACCGCCTCGGGGATCTCGGCGCCCCGGCCACCGTGGTGGCCGGGGACGTGACCTCCCCCGCCCATCGGCACGAGCTGGTGGGTGCGGCCCGGCAGTTCGGATCGCTGGACCTGCTCGTCAACAACGCCAGCACCCTCGGGCCGAGTCCTCTGCCGACACTCGAGCACTACCCGCTCGCCGATCTGCGGGACGTCTTCGAGGTCAATGTCGTCGCCCCTCTGGCCCTCGTGCAGGACGCCCTCCCCGATCTGCGCCGGGCCCGGGGCACCGTCGTGTCCCTCTCCTCGGACGCCGCCGTCGAGGGGTACGAGGGTTGGGGCGGCTACGGGTCGTCCAAGGCCGCCTCGGACCATCTCCACCGGACACTCGCGGCCGAGCAGCCCGGCCTCCGCGTGTTCGAGTTCGATCCGGGTGACATGCGCACGGCTATGCACCAGGCGGCGTTCCCGGGTGAGGACATCTCGGACCGGCCCGGACCCGAGTCGGTGGTGCCGGCCCTGCGGGCCCTGCTCGCGTCCGACGCCCCGGGCGGCCGCTACCGGGCCGCGGACTGGGAGGCGCCGTCATGACGACCACGACCACGACCCCGGCGGCCGGGTGGGGCCGCTACACCTACGAACTCCCCGGACACCTCGAGGCCTCCGAACCACCGGAGGCCAGGGGCCTGACCCGCGACGCGGTGCGGATGCTCGTGGCCTACCGCGGGACCGGCGGGATCGTGCCCAGCTCGTTCGTCTTCCTCCCCCGGTTCCTCGATCCCGGCGATCTGCTCGTCATCAACACCTCCGGCACGCTGCCGGCCGCCGTCGACGCCACAGCCGACGACGGCACGACGCTGGTCCTCCACCTCTCCACCCGCCTCGACCGGACCCGGTGGGTGGTCGAGCTCCGCCGCATCGTCGGGCGCACCACCGAGCGGTGGACCGGCCCGCCACCGTCCCGTCACCTCCGACTGGCCGGCGATGCCACGGCCGTGCTCGGGGAGCCCTACGGCGGGGCCGGTCGGCTGTGGACGGCGTCGGTGGAGCCTGGACGGCGCACCCTCAGCTGGCTGGCCGCCCACGGTCGTCCCATCCGCTACGCCTATGTCGAGCACCCGTGGCCCATCGAGACATACCAGAACGTGTACGCCACCACGCCGGGCAGCGCCGAGATGCCGAGCGCCGGGAGGCCCTTCACCCCCGGGGCCATCACCTCGTTGGTGGCCAGAGGGGTGGGGGTGTCCCCGCTGGTGCTCCACACGGGGGTCGCCTCGCTCGAGGCCGACGAGCTCCCCTACCCCGAACGGGTGATCGTCCCCGAGACGACCGCCGAGCGGGTGAACGCCGCCCACCGCGGCGGCCACCGGGTGGTCGCCGTCGGCACCACCGTGGTGCGGGCGCTCGAGACCGCGGGCCGAGAAGACGGGACGGTGCGCCCCTACGACGGCTGGACCGATCTGGTGATCTCGCCCGAGCGGGGCGTGCACGTCGTCGACGGGATGATCACCGGGTGGCACGAGCCGGCGTCGTCGCACCTCATGATGCTCGAGGCCGTGGCCGGCCGACCGCTGCTCCGGACCTCCTACGAGGCGGCCCTCGACCTGGGCTACCGGTGGCACGAGTTCGGCGACACGCACCTGATCCTGCCGTGACGGACGCCGCCCCGCGGTGGCGGTCGACGCCGGGCCACGATCCTCGATGGCTCGACGGCGTGCCACCATGGGGAGGCGGACGTCCGGCCGCACCGGACACGGACGCCGCCCACCCGACCGCTATCACCACCCACAAAGGAATCCACGTGCCACCACCCCCCGACGGCGTCCGACTGATCGGCCACCAGCGCCGCTTCGCCGAGGCGATCGCCCAGATCGACACCGAGCTGGAGTTCGCCCTGGGTCCCGTCGTGGCGGCCCGCCGCGACGAAGTGGTGGCGGCGGCCCTGGCCGCCTACGGGCAGAGTGAGGACTACCGCGGCGTGCGCGACGCCTGGGACGCCGTGTTTCCGGACGGCGTGTACAGCGCGGCCGGCCTGGCCGAGGCGAAGCGCCTCGCGTAGCCCGGCGGCCCGGTCACGAGCGACACGGCCCGGGGCGTTCGGGGCCCTTCCGGCCGGGGGTCAGCTGCCCGACGGCAGCGTCTGCACGGTCGCCCCGGCCGGGGGCGAGAAGGTCGAGGCGGGCGGATTGGCCGTGAACGACTGCAGGGTGACGGTGGTCCCACCGGCGTCCACGTAGGTGAGCACGCCGTTGGTGTCGGACCCGCAGTAGGTGACCTGGGGCTGGGCCGGGCTCTTGGCGGTCACACAGGTCGAGGCGAGCCCCCCGTAGGTGGCCGAGGAGGTGGTGACGCTGTAGCCGGCGGCATGGGCCGCGGCCTGCAGCCGCATCCCCTTCAGGGCGGTGACGATGATCGACGGGCTGAAGAGGTCGGTCAGGCTGTTCACCTCGCTCGTCAGGCTCGACGGGAGCGCCGTGCACGTCGCCGTGCTGCCCGATCCCTGGCACGCGGTGATCGTCGAGCCGTCGACGAAGAAGCTGCCGCTCGGCGTGACGATCGCCGACTTCGGCGGCGACTGGGCGAACGTGACGGTCTGGCTCTTGCCCGTCGAGGCCTGGACCGTCAGGTACGTGGCACTGAACGTCGCGGACGAACTCTTCGACACCGAGTTCACCAGCGAGTCGATACCGGCGGTGGAGCTCCCGCCGGAGGCGGCCGTGGTGGCCGGGCTGGCGGACGTGGCCGTGGTGGCCGAACCCCCGGACGTGGCCGTCGTCACCGTGGTCGCCGTCCCCGTCGAACCCGAACTGCACGCCGCGGCCAGCAGGCCGGCACCCAGCACCCCGGCTACGGCCAGTCCCCGTGCGCGTCCGGGCCGAGCCCCACTCCGTCCATCGCTCTGTCGCACCGTCGCACCGCCTCCGTTCGTCCGTACGGCACCAGTATGTCACCCAGAGTTGCATAGCGGTGGACCGCCGCGCACGGGCCGAGGGAGTGGAGGTCCGGAGCCGTTCCGCCTCCGGCGCCGGAGCGATGCACCGCACTGCGAGCCGAGAGGGACGGGGCGGCTCGCAGTGCGGGAGCATCATCGATAGGACGTCGTGCGACTGCCCTTCGAACGGGGCCCCGGGGGGCCGGATGGGTGGCGGGGTCCGAGGGGTTCGGGCGCCCGGACCGGGGACGTCACGGCCGCACCACCGTGAGCGCGGGAGCGCGATGGCCCCGTACCGTCTGGACCTCGGTTCGGTCGTCCGCCGGGCGGAGGTCGACGGCAACACCGGCCAGGGGTGGCGAATAGACGTGCAGGGACGTGGCGACGGCACCCGACCGGTTGGCCAGCGAGTGCACCACCGTGGGTTCGGCCGAGGTGACGGATCCGCTCCGCAGCGTCCGTACGACGGGTCCGACGGCCGCCCCGGGGTCCGAGTAGGTTTCGAGGAGCACCCCGTCGACCACCTGCAGCACGCTGCGGACGTCGCCGTGGTCGTGGAGGTCGAGCCCGGAGCCGTCCGGCCAGCAGATGAGCCAGGCGTCGTAGAAGGCGGTGGCGGCCAGACGGGACGACCGTGCGCACTCCCCCGCCCCGATGGAGGGGAGGGGCTGCACCCGGGCCAGTCCGGCGGCGATCGACCGGAGGGCCCGGAAGGAGAGGGAGCCGGCGGGCCGGATCCGGTCGGACGGACCGCGCCACGAGGGGTGAGCGGTGCGGTCGGACGTCGACCGGATCGACGGCCTGTCGGCTTGGGGGTTGGGAGGGGGCTCGGCGAGGGACACGGGGTACCTTCCGGGAGGGCGGGTGGCGTACGTGCCCGGTACGACCGGGATCACGAGGTCGGGGTCACCGGACGACACGCCCCCGCTTCCCGTCCCCGCGGCTCCGGACCGGCCCGGTCCGATGGGCTCGAACACCATGGATCCATCGTAGGGACTAATACCTGACTTGTCCAGTCGGTTTTATAGGGATTTGCAGTCAGCGGGTGCAGTCCGATGGCAGGCGTGGTTCCGGGGCCGGGCCCATGGCGTCGCCGGCCGGCCGTGGACTGGTCGGCGCTCCACCGATGGGGTCCGGACCGCGGGTGATCGTGACCAGCCACCTTCTGACCTTCGCCCCTGGTCCGGACGCGCCCCGTTCCTTAGCCTCGGACCAGACGCCGGATGCGGCGTACCCCGCAGACCCCGTCCCGGGGCCGATGGCGGGAACGGACGAGGAGGTCGTGTGATGGCCGTCACCGAAAGTGTCGTGCAGGACGGAAAGACCGAGGACGGGGCGTTCGTGGCGCCCGGTCGACCGGGCAGCCTGGTGGATGTCGCACCCCGCTACCAGAACTTCATCGGTGGCCACTGGGTGCCACCGACCAAGGGCCAGTACATGCAGAACGTGTCCCCGGTGACGGGCCACCCGTTCACCGAGGTGGCCCGCTCCACCGCGGAGGACGTGGAACTGGCCCTCGATGCCGCGCACGCCGCCAAGGACAGCGTGGGGGGAGGCCTCACTGGCCGAGCGGGCGGCGGTCCTGAACGCGGTGGCGGACGCCATCGAAGCCAACCTGACGATGCTGGCGGTGGCCGAGAGCTGGGAGAACGGCAAGCCGGTGCGCGAGACGCTGGCCGCCGACCTGCCGCTGGCCGTCGACCACTTCCGCTACTTCGCCGGGGCGACGCGATCCCTCGAAGGTCGGTCGACCGAGATCGACAAGGACACGGTGGCCTACCACTTCCACGAGCCCCTGGGCGTGGTCGGGCAGATCATCCCGTTCAACTTTCCGCTGCTCATGGCGGCCTGGAAGATCGCCCCGGCCCTCGCCGCCGGCAACTGCACGGTGGTGAAGCCGGCCTCCCCCACCCCGTGGTCGATCCTGAAGCTGGCCGAGGTCATCGGCGACATCGTCCCGCCCGGGGTCCTCAACATCGTGACGGGTCCCGGTGGCGAGATCGGCAAGGCGCTGGCGTCCAGTCCGCGCATCGCCAAGATCGGGTTCACGGGCGAGACCACGACGGGTCGGTTGATCATGCAGTACGCGGCGGAGAACCTGATCCCGTCGACCGTCGAGCTCGGTGGCAAGTCGCCCAACATCTTCTTCGCCGACGTCATGGATGCCGACGACCGGTACCTGGACAAGGCGATCGAGGGACTGGCGCTCTACGCGTTCAACAAGGGGGAGGTCTGCACCTGCCCGTCACGGGCGCTCGTCCAGGAGTCGGTGTACGACCGCTTCATGGACCGCTGCCTCGACCGGATCGGCCGCATCACCCAGGGCAACCCGCTCGACCCGACGGTCATGATCGGAGCCCAGAACTCGGCCCAGCAGCTCGAGAAGATCACCGGATACGTCGACATCGGCGTGCAGGAGGGCGCCGAGGTGCTCATCGGAGGTCAGCGCACGCCGCTCGACGGTGAGCTGGTGGACGGCTACTACTTCGAGCCGACCGTCATGAAGGGTCACAACGACATGCGGATCTTCCAGGAGGAGATCTTCGGCCCCGTGCTCGCCGTCACCACCTTCACCGACGAAGCCGACGCGGTCCGGATCGCCAACGACACCCTGTACGGGCTCGGCGCCGGCGTATGGACCCGCAACGGCAACCTCGCCTACCGCATGGGCCGGGCCATCAAGGCCGGCCGGGTGTGGACGAACTGCTACCACCTCTATCCCGCCGGCGCGGCGTTCGGGGGCTACAAGATCTCGGGGGTCGGTCGCGAGAACCACCTCATGATGCTGGACCACTACTCCCAGACCAAGAACCTGCTCGTCAGCTACAGCGACGAGCCTCTCGGATTCTTCTAGCCGTCGGGGACGGGCACCCATGACCATCGGGGACGGTACCGGTGCCGGCTGCCCGTCCGCGGTGGCCCGCGTCGTGGCCACGACGGCGGCACTGGCGGCGATCGACGCGGTCACGTCCGAGCACGGCCCGGTCCTGTTCTTCCAGTCGGGCGGTTGCTGCGACGGCAGTCTGCCCATCTGCTTCGGCGTGGGGGAGTTCACCATCGGCACCCACGACGTCCGGCTCGGTTCGGTCGGCGGCTGCGCCTTCTACATCGACCACCGGCAGTTCGAGGCGTGGAAGCACACCCAGCTCATCCTCGACGTCGGCGCGGGCGAGCCCGAGGGCTTCTCGATCGGGGCCGGACCGGACGGGCACTTCATCACCCGCTCCCGGGTCTTCACCGAGGACGAGTTGCGCTCACTGGAGACCCCGACCCCGCCGTCGTGACCCCGCCCCTTCCCACCCCGGGGTGCGCAGCCGGTCCGGGTCCGGAGCGACCCGGTGCCGCGGTCCCGCCCCCGTGGCGGTAGACAGGACGACGACCGCGCACCCGACAGGAGGGTCCATGGAGACGTCGCCGCTGCCCAGCGCCCTGCCGATCGTCCAGGCGCCGATGGCCGGAGGTCCGTCGACCCCCGAACTGACGGCGGCCGTCGGTCGGGCCGGCGGGTTCGGGTTCCTCGCCGCCGGCTACCGCTCCCCCGACCAGCTGCGGACGTCCATCGCCGCCACCCGGCGGCTCACCGATGCCCCGTTCGGCGTCAACCTCTTCTATCCGACCGCACCGGCCGATCCGGGGGTGGTCCACACCTACGCCGACGTCATCCGGCCCGAGGCGGAGCGCCTGGGCGTTCCCCTCGGTGTCCCCCGGTGGGACGACGACGCCCTCGGCGACAAGCTGGAGGTGGTGGCGTCCGAACGGGTGCCGATGGTGAGCTTCACCTTCGGCTGCCCCACCGCGGCGGAAGTCGAGACGCTCCACACCGCCGGCAGCACGGTCGCCGTGACGGTGACCTCGGCGGCCGAGGCCCGGGTGGCGGAGGACGCGGGCGCCGACCTGGTGGCCGTGCAGGGCACCGAAGCCGGCGGTCACCAGGGCTCCTTCCTCGACCACGAGCCGAACCGGGTGCCCCTCGCCACCCTGCTCGACGAGGTGGGCGCCACGACCGACCTCCCCATGATCGGGAGCGGCGGCATCATGACCGGCACCCGGGTGGCGGAGGTGCTGGGGGCCGGGGCCGTCGGTGCCCAGATGGGGACGGCCTTCCTCGGCTGTCCGGAAGCGGGCACGTCCGCCGTGCACCGGGAGGCTCTGGCCTCGGGGGCGTATCCCGGCACGATGCTGACCCGGGCGTTCAGCGGGCGCTGGGGACGCGGACTGGCGAACGAGTTCGCGGTGGCGTATTCGAACGCCGCGCCGGACGCCTACCCCGAGGTCCACCACCTCACCCGCCCCCTCCGGGCGGCGGCGACCGACGCCGGCGACCCACGCGTGCCCAACCTGTGGGCGGGGGAAGGTTGGCGCCACGCCCGCGGCGAACCGGCGGACGTCGTGGTGCGCAGGATCGCCTCCGACCTGGCGTCCGCCCTCGGGGGCCGGTCCTGACGACGGCGGCCCGACCCGTAGCCCGACGGCACCGACCCGTCGCCGGGCCCCCGGTCAGCTCACGAGGACGTCGGGCCTCCCGAGGCCCTCGGCCTCGCACAGGGCGATGTACACCTCGAGGGCGCCGGGGCCGTCGTAGACGCTCTCCACGGAGCCGTCGTCGGCCAGGTTGAGGTTGACCCCGTACATCTGGAACCAGACCTGCGTGTCGTCCTCGATGCACTCGAGGGTGTGGACCGACCCGGCCGGCTCGAAGAGGAACGAACCCGCCCGGTTCACGTAGTCGTACTCGCGGTACTTCCACGCACCCGACATCGTGTAGCCGTAGACCGGTCCGGTGTGACGGTGGGTCTGGACGGCGTAGCCCTTCTGGAAGATGTTCTCCACGATCCAGAGGCCCTCGGCCACGTCCACCTGGATCACCTTCAGCTTGTTCCCCCCGCCGATCTCCACGAACGGGAGGTCGGCGGCTCCCCGGTGCTGGGCGGCGGGGGCAGTGGCGATACTCATCTCGTCTCCTGGGTGTCCGTCGGAGGGGTGCGCCACGACCTCGGCGATCCGGTGCCCCCATCCGGTTGAGGACATCCACAGTGGCACACGGCACCGGCCAGGTCCACGGGGCCACCGGACCGACCCGGCGCAGGCGCCGGTGCACGTGTCGAGTCCGTCCAGGAACACGCCCTGTTCGGTGAGCACGAGACACGTGCCCGGGGTCTGGCTGCGGAACTCGATGGTGGACACCGAGATACGGGCACCCCAATGTCGAGCGATTACTTGAGCCTCAAGTGGAGCGGCCCGGTGGGTTCCGGGCCGGGTGCGACCATCCGCCGGAGATCCGGGAGACCGGCCCGGTCCGTACCCGCCCGCGCCACGTGGGCCCCGTGTCGCAGGAAGGGCACATCCAGCACCGACTGCAGGGTCGGGTCGCCGTTGGTGGCCATGGCGACGACCGGGCCGAGGCCGAGGCCGACGCCACTCCCGTAGAAGGGCGCCGACCCGTAGTTGAACAGGCCGCCGTCGGCGGCCGAGAACCAGTAGCCCGCACCGTCGGGCATCGCCGCCGTGGCCACGATGGGCTGGTTCAGATGGACGTCGCCGGCCGATCCGTAGAAACCGGCGTCGCCGTAGGCGAACACCCCGCCGTCCGAGGCGACCAGCCAGTAGCCACCGCCGTCGGGGGTGGCGGCCATCCCGACGATCGGCGCGTTGAGGTGGACGTTGCCGGCCGATCCGTAGAAGGAGGCGTCGCCGTAGGAGAAGATGCCACCGTCCGAGGCGACCAGCCAGTAGCCGCCGCCGTCCGGCGTGGTGGCCATGCCGACGATCGGTTGGTTGAGATGGATGTTGCCGGCCGATCCGAAGAAGGTGGCGTCGCCGTAGGAGAAGACGCCGCCGTCCGAGGCGACCAGCCAGTAGCCACCGGCGTCGGGGGTCCTGGCCATGCCGACGATCGGCCGGTTGAGGGAGATGTTGCCCGCCGATCCGTAGAACCCGGCGTCGCCGTAGGAGAAGATGCCGCCGTCCGAGGCGACCAGCCAGTAGCCACCGTTGTCACCGGTCGGGGTGATGGCCACGATGGGTTTGTTGAGGGAGAGGGTGCCGGCGCCACCGAAGTACGGCGCGTCTCCCGCATAGGCGACGTCGCCGTACTGGTCGACCTGGTAGTACCCGATCCCGCCCGACCCGTCGAGCTGCACCGTGGTGGGCGTCGAGTCCGCCGAACCCTGGATGGTGAGCGTGGCCGACCGGTCGCCGAGCCTGCCCGGGAAGAAGAAGACGAACATCGTGCAGGAAGCGGCCGGGGCCAGGACGATGGAGGTGGCGCCACCCGCACAGGAGGGGTCCCATAGGATCCCGTAGTCGTCCGCTCCGGGGCCCACGATGTCGAACCCGCTGCCGAATCCGATACCGGAGAGTTCCGCCGAGATCGTGTCGGTGGTGGTCCCGTTGTTGGTCAGGGTGAACGTCTGGGGTCCGGCGATCATCCCGAGCGGGGCGGAACCCAGGTCGATGGAGGAGGGCGACGCCGTCAGGTCGGAGGTGGCGACCGCGTCGGCGGCACCACCGGTGCCGGCGGTCACGACGACCGGCACGATCACCGACAGGCCGGCCACCGCCGCCATGAGGAGTCGACCCGTCCTGCGAGTGCGTGCCACCGTCGTACCGCCGATCTCCGGCGGCCCATCCACCGAGTAGCCGCATGGTAGTGGGAGCTGCGTCGGGGGACCATCAGTCGTGACGTGCCTCCGGCAACAAGTGGTGCAGATGTCCGGCGCCGCGCCCGTCGCAACGAGGGCGACGGACCGACCCAGGAGTTCGGCGCCCCACCCGCGTGTCTCGCGCTGTCGATGTCCAGCCGTGGCTCATGGCGCGGAACGGAGCTCGCTCCGTCGTGCACATGAGCTGGGGTCTGGCCTCGATCTGGATCGTCGGCTTTCGGCACCCCCGGTCGCAGTGCCGGGCGCGGTCACAGACCGAGCAGCAGGTCCGAGACGGCGTCCGGTTGGGACAGGAACGGATGGTGGCCACTCTCGAATTCGACGACGGAGGTCGCCTTCCGGGCGAACCCACGCTGTCGCGACGGTGGTGTGCCCCGGTCCTGAGCGCAGACGAGATAGGTCGTCGGCACCTGCTGCCAGGCCGCCGTCCTCACGGGCTGGGCCGTCACCTGCACGCTCTGCCGGGCGAGCCTGTCCGCCGCCTGGACCTGGATGTCGGGGTCACAGTCCTGCAGGAACGTCTCGACGAGCAGCTCCGGGCGGACGCCGAATGTGCCGCTGTCCGCGTCGATGTCCAGGAACGGAGCGGGGGTGCCGTCCCCGAAGTCGGCCAGGCTCTGTCCGACCTCGGGGAGGTAGCTCGACACCAGCACCAGATGACGCACCGAGTCGACTCCGTCCACCGCTTCTGCGGTGACGATCCCCCCGTAGCTGTGCGCGACCACGACGGTCGGCTCGTCGCTGTCCACCAGGACCTGTCGGACCGCCGCCACGTCCTCGGCCAGACCCGGCCCGTCACCGCCGGCGGTCCGTCCGTCCTCGCCACAGCTCGGCAGTGACGGCGCGGCACTCGCGACTCCGCGCCGTCGGAGCAGGGCGTCCGTGCGATGCCACCACCATTCACCGTCCCGTACACACGCTCCGTGCACGAACACGACCCTCATCGCCACCTCCGTCGACTCCCTCTGGGACCTCGACGTTACCGGCGGGGCCGCCCTCCCCCACCGGACCGGCTACGGCGATCAACCCCGTGGGCCGCCTCGCGACCCCACACTCGACCGGACCGAACTGAGTCCGTACCCGCGGAGAAAGCAGGCGGACCCGGGCGGCGATTCCACCCGACCCGCCCGAGACCCCGCTCGGCTACTTGATGTGCACCCCGGAGATGGCCCGGCTGATGATCAGCCGCTGGATCTCACTGGTGCCTTCGAAGATGGTGAAGATCTTCGAGTCGCGGTGCCACCGTTCCACCGGGTAGTCGCGCACGTAGCCGTAGCCGCCCAGGATCTGGATGGCCTCCTCGGTGACGTGCACGGCGGTCTCGCCGGCGAACAGCTTGGACATCGAACCCTGGGCGGCGTCGAACTCCTTGCCGGTGGCGCCCATCCACGAGGCCTGCCACACCAGGAGCCGCGAGGCCTCGATCCGGGTCCGCATGTCGGCGAGCTTGAACGCGATGGCCTGGTTCTCGATGATGGCCCTCCCGAAGGCCTTGCGCTCCTTGGCGTAGTCGAGCGAGTACTCGAACGCCGCCCGGGCGATGCCGAGGGCCTGGGCGCCGACCGTCGGGCGGCTCCCCTCGAAGGTCTTCATGGCCGCCTGACCGCCGCTGCGCTTGCCCTCACGGGCGCGGGCCAACTTGGCGTCGAGCTTCTCCTTGCCACCCAGCAGGCAGTGGCCCGGGACCCGGACGTCGTCGAAGATCACCTCGGCGGTGTGGGACGCCCGGATGCCCATCTTCGAGAACTTCTGGCCCTGCGACAGACCCGGCGTACCGGGGGGGCAGACGAAGCTGGCCTGGCCACGCGAGCCGAGTTCGGGGTCGACCGTGGCCACCACCACATGGACGTCGGCCATGCCGCCGTTGGTGATCCACGTCTTGGTGCCGTTGATCACCCACTCGTCCTTGGCCTCGTCGTAGACGGCGCGGGTGCGGAGCGACGACACGTCGGAGCCGGCGTCGGGCTCGGACACACAGAAGGCGGCCGTCTGGATCTTGTCGGGGGTGCCGTAGCACTGGGGGCCCCACTCCGTCAGCTGCTCGGGGGTGCCGTTGCCGGCGATGCCGGCCAGGCCGAGCGAGCTGCCCAGCAGGGCCAACGCGATGCCGGCGTCACCCCAGGACAGCTCCTCGGCGGCCACGGGCATGGTCAGCCCCGTCGGGTCGGAGAAGCACTGGGCGATGAAGTCGAAGGAGTACAGACCGATCTGGGCGGCCTCCTCGATGATCGGCCAGGGGGTCTCCTCGCGCTCGTCCCACTCGTGGGCCGCGGGCCGGATCACGTTCTCCGCGAAGTCGTGGACCCACTTCTGGACCGTCAGCTGGTCCTCGTTCAGCTCCATCGAGAAATCCGTCATGGCGCACCTCTCCGTTCTGGCCCATCGGGCCCCTCGTGCACGGCTCGGCCCGGAATCGGCGCCGTATGCGCACGCGCACCGCAGCCGTCGGGCCCTGCTTGTTACTCAATAGTAACCAAGAAGGTGCGCGCGCGGCAACCACCCGGTGACGGGGTGGCGGGTACGTGGACGATCAGACCACCGGTGTGGGGGTCACGGCCCCAGGGAGCCCGGCGGTCGCCGGGCGGCTCGCGGGAAGGTCGGCTACGCCTGGACGGGCCGGACGTCGACCGCCTGGAGTCCCTTCGGGCCCTCCTGCAGATCGAACTCGACGGCCTGGCCCTCCTCGAGGGATCGGAATCCGTTCATCTGGATGGCGGTGTGGTGCACGAACACGTCGGCCCCCCCATCCGGTTGGGAGATGAAGCCGAAGCCCTTCTCGGCGTTGAACCACTTGACTGTTCCGGAAGCCACGACGGCGTCCCCTTTCCTTCACCTGCGGTTGCTCGCAGAGCACCACCGGCGACGGGACCGACCGCCCACGGGCAGACCGACCACCACCCACCGGCGGGGACTCTCCGACGAGCAGAACGCTAGCAGCGTGGTTCCGCCGATCGGCCCGTGATCGAGCCTGGAACCGGTGTGTTCACACGGTGTTCATCACCCCGAAATGGGGTGGCTACCGGCGGCGGATCCGCGTCCCCCCGGCGCTGTCCTCGACCAGCCAGCCGGCCGTCTCGAGCTCGTCGCGCAGGGCGTCGGCCCGGGCCCAGTCGCGCCGCCCGCGGGCCTCGTCGCGGGCGGCCACCAACGCAGCCGCTCCCTCGTCGATCTCGTCGCCGGCGCCGGTCGCCAGTCGCAGGCCGAGAGCGGCGGACAGGACGGACGCCGTGCGGGCGGCCCGGGCCGCCCCGTCGGCGTCGCCGGCATCGGCCGCCGCGTTGGCCCGGCGGGCCAGGTCGAACACGGTGGCCAGGGCGGCGGGGGTGTCGAGGTCGTTGTCCATCGCCTCGGCGAAGGTCGACACGGCCGATCCGTCGAGGTCACCGTCGGGCGACGTCGGCCCGGTCGGAGGTCCCGACGCCAGGGGATCGGGCAGGGCGAAGCGCCGGGCCAGCTCGTCGAGCCGGGCCAGGCCCGCCTCGGCCTGGGCGATGGTGTCCGGCGTCACTTCGATGGGCGACCGGTAGTGGGAGCGGAGGACGAGCACCCGGTAGGCCCGGGCGTCCGACCGCTCGAGCAGGTCCGCCAGCGAGGTGAAGTTGCCGAGCGACTTGGACATCTTCTCCCCGCCCACTGTCACCCACCCGTTGTGCATCCAGTGCCGGGCGAACTCCTTGCCGTCGGCCACGGCCTGGGCGCGCTCGTTCTCGTGGTGGGGGAACATCAGGTCCTGGCCGCCGCCGTGGAGCTCGAAGCCCTCGCCCAGCAGGTCGAGGGACATGACCACGCACTCGGTGTGCCAGCCCGGCCGGCCCGCCCCCCACGGTGCCTCCCAACTGGGCTCACCCGGCTTGGCCTTCTTCCACAGCACGAAGTCGAGCGGCGACCGCTTCTCCTCGTCGGCCTCGATCCGCGCGCCGGCCCGTAGGGATTCGAGGGGCTGGCGGGCCAGCAGCCCGTAGCCGGGCACGTCCAGGACCGACAGGTACACGCCGGTGGCCGTCTCGTAGGCCACACCCCGCCCGACCAGATCGGCGATCAGCGCGATCATGCGGTCGACGTAGGCGGTGGCGTGAGGTGTCTCGTCGGGCCGCAGCACCTCGAGGGCGTCCATGATCTCCCACCAGAGGGCCTCGTTGACCGCCGTGAACTCGTCGATGGGCACGCCGCGCTCGGCCGCCCGGTCGATGATCTTGTCCTCGATGTCGGTGATGTTGGAGACGTAGGTCACCTCCAGCCCGCTGAACAGCAGGTAGCGACGGAGCACGTCGAAGACCAGCGAGAACCGGCCGTGCCCGAGGTGGGGTACGCCGTCGACCGTCGGTCCGCACACGTAGAGGCCGATCCTCCCCGGCCGGCGGGGCCGGAGCGGGACGACGCGGCCGGTGGCGGTGTCGTGGAGAGTGAGCACGCAGGGTACGGTAACCCGATCATGCCGGAGCAGACGAACGGACCCCAGAACGACCCGTCCCCCGGGCGCGGCATCCCCGAGAAGCCCGGCCTCGAGGGCCTGGAAGCCGTCTGGTCGGCCCACTGGGAGGCGGAGGGCATCTACGCCTTCGACCGGTCGGCCAGCCGGGACCAGGTGTTCTCCATCGACACGCCACCGCCGACGGTGTCGGGCTCGCTCCACATCGGTCACGTGTTCTCCTACACCCACACCGACACGGTGGCCCGGTTCCAGCGCATGCGGGGCCGCCAGGTCTTCTACCCGATGGGGTGGGACGACAACGGCCTGCCGACCGAGCGGCGGGTGCAGAACTACTACGGGGTGCGCTGCGACCCGGGGCTCCCCTATGACCCGGACTACGTGCCGCCCACCGATCCCCCGAAGGAACCGGTCGCCATCTCACGACCCAACTTCGTGGCGCTGTGCCGGGAGCTCACCGTCGCCGACGAACAGATCTTCGAGCACCTCTGGCGCACCCTCGGACTCTCGGTCGACTGGTCGCACACCTACGCCACCATCGGTGAGCGGGCCCGTCGGGCGTCCCAGCGCGGCTTCCTCCGACTCGCCGCACGGGGCCAGGTCGTCCAGCGCACGGCCCCCACCCTGTGGGACGTCGACTTCCGCACCGCCGTCAGCCAGGCGGAACTCGAGGACCGCGAGCGCCCCGGCGCCTACCACCGGTTGGCGTTCCCCCGGGTGGGGGCCGAGGGCGCCGTCGAGATCGAGACGACCCGGCCCGAACTCCTGCCCGCCTGCGTGGCCCTCGTCGCCCATCCGGACGACGCCCGCTACCGGCCCCTGTTCGGGACCTCGGTCACCACGCCGCTGTTCGCGGTGCCGGTGCCGGTCCTCGCCCACGAACTGGCCGACCCCGAGAAGGGGTCCGGCATCGCCATGGTCTGCACCTTCGGCGACACCACCGACGTGGTGTGGTGGCGCGAGCTCGACCTGCCCACCCGCACCATCGTCGGACGGGACGGCCGGCTGCTCCCGGTTGCGTTCGGGACCGACGGTTGGGCGTCGGACGACCCGGCCGCCGCCGACGCCGCCTATGCCGAGCTGGCGGGACGGACGGTCAAACAGGCCCAGTCCCGCATCGTCGAGCTGCTGGCCGCGTCGGGTGACCTGCTGGGCGAGCCCCGTCCCATCACCCACCCGGTCAAGTTCTTCGAGAAGGGTGACCGACCCCTCGAGATCGTGTCGTCCCGGCAGTGGTTCGTCACCACCCTCCCCCACCGAGAGGCCCTGCTGGCCCGCGGCGAGCAGCTCCACTGGCACCCGCACTACATGTCCCACCGCTACCGGGCGTGGGTGGAAGGCCTCTCCGGCGACTGGAACATCAGCCGCCAGCGGTTCTTCGGGGTGCCCCTCCCCGTCTGGTACCCGGTCGGCGCCGACGGTGAGGTGGACTACGACGCCGCCATCCTCGCCGACGAGTCGCGGCTCCCCGTCGACCCGTCGACCGACGTGCCCGACGGCTACACGGAGGACCAGCGGGGGGAGCCGGGCGGGTTCGTCGGTGACCCGGACGTCATGGACACGTGGGCCACGTCGTCGCTGACCCCGCAGATCGCCGGCGGGTGGGAGGACGACCCCGACCTCTACGAGCGGGTCTTCCCCATGGACCTGCGGCCCCAGGCCCATGACATCATCCGCACCTGGCTGTTCTCCACGGTGGTGCGCTCCGAGCTCGAGCACGGGAGCCTGCCCTGGACCGACGCCGCCATCAGCGGCTGGGTCCTCGATCCCGACCGCAAGAAGATGTCGAAGTCGAAGGGCAACGTCGTCACGCCGCTGCCGCTGCTCGAGCAGCACGGTGCCGATGCGGTCCGCTACTGGGCGGCCAGTGGCCGGCCCGGCACCGACACCGCCGTGGACGAGGGCCAGATGAAAGTGGGTCGCCGACTGGCCATGAAGGTCCTGAACGCCTCGCGCTTCGCCCTCGGCCGGCTGACCGGCGAGGACGGCACGCTGGCCGTGCCCCCGGTCGAGGCGGCCACCGCCCCCATCGACCGCGCCATGCTCGGCCGGCTGGCCCTCGTGGTGTCCGAGGCGACGGCGGCGTTCGAGGACTACGACTACGCACGGGCCCTCGAGCGCACCGAGGCCTTCTTCTGGTCCTTCTGCGACGACTACCTCGAGCTGGTGAAGACGCGCGCCTACGGTGACGCGGCCGACCCCGGCACGGTCTCGGCCCGGGCCGCCCTGGCCGCCGCCCTGTCGGTCCTGCTGCGACTGCTCGCCCCGATCCTCCCCTTCGTGACCGAGGAGGTCTGGTCGTGGTGGCGCGCCGGATCGATCCACGCCGCCCCGTGGCCGACGGTCGACGACCTCGGCCCGGGTGTCGACCGGATCGACCCGGACACCGAGGCCGTCCTCGAGATGTCCGCCGAGGTGCTCGGACTCGTGCGGCGCGCCAAGACGACCGCCAAGCGGTCGATGCGGGCCCCCGTGGCCCGGCTGACCGTGACCGACACCGAGGGGCGACTGGCGGCCCTGGCCGCCGCCGAAGGTGATGTGCGCGACGCCGGTGGGGTGGTCGACCTCGTCACCGTGGTCGGCGGGTCACCCGACGTCGTGGTCGAACTGGCCGAGGAGTAGGGCCCGCACCGTCCTCGACCTCGTTCCCGCACCGCCGGAGGCCGGACGGGGATCCGTCAGGCCAGGTAGATGCTGAGGGCGGCGTCGGCCATCTCGTCGGGGGCGCCCTCCTGCTCGATGCGGCCGTGCACCATGATGGCGGCGCGGTCGGCCACGGCCAGCGCCGTCGTCACGAACTGCTCGACCAGCACGATGGTCATGCCCTGCTTGGCGAAGCCGGCGACGAGCTCGTAGAGCTCGGCCACGATCAGCGGGGCGAGACCCATCGACAGCTCGTCCAGGTAGAGCACCCGGGGCTTGGTCACCAACGCCCGCGAGATGGCCAGCATCTGCTGCTCGCCACCCGACATGGTCCCGGCCAGCTGGCGACGGCGTTCCTTCAGCACCGGGAACGCGTCGTAGGTGTGCTCCTCGACCTCCTTCATGGAGATCCCGCCCCGGTACGTCCAGATCCGCAGGTTCTCGCGGACCGTCAGGTTGGGGAAGATCCCGCGTCCCTCGGGGACCGCGCAGATGCCCTGGCGGGCCAACTTCTCCGCCGGCATCCTGCCGATCGCCACGTCGCCGACCCGCACCTCGCCCGCCGTCGGCCGCATGCGGCCGCTCAGCACCTTCAACAGGGTGGACTTGCCGGCACCGTTCGGCCCGAGGAGCGCGAAGACGCTGCCGGCCGGCACCTCGAGGTCGACGCCGTGGAGGACCTCGATGCGCCCGTAGGCGGCCCGCAGACCCTGCACGGTCACGCTCGGGGGCAGCACCGTGGTCGTAGCGCCTCCGCCTCCGTCGGTCGGGTCGCTCATCCCTCGGCCGCCTCGTGCCGGCCCGGACCCGAGGAGTCCGACGGGGCAGGCCGGTCGAACGCCCGGGCGTCCCGGGAGGCGTCCTCCTCGGTGACGGCGCCGAGGTAGGCGGCCTGGACGACCGGGTCCTTGCGGATCTCGGCCGGGGTGCCGGCGGCGATCACGTCACCGAAGTCGAGGACGTAGATGTAGTCGCAGATCCGCATGACGAGCTCCATGTCGTGCTCGACGAGGAGCACCCCCATGCCGCCCCGGGCGAGGGTGGTCAGCAGCTCGCCGAGCGCCTGGGACTCGGCATCGTCGAGGCCCGAGCCGGGTTCGTCGAGCAGCAGCACCTTCGGCGCCATGGCGAGGGCCCGGGCCAGCTCCACCATGCGGGCCAGGCCGGTCGGCATGGCACTCGCCTGGTCCGCCGACATCCCCCCGAGTCCCACCCCCTCGAGCAGGCGGTCCGAGGTGACCACGGCCAGCGATCCGGGCCCGGTGGGCTCGTCGGTCGGTCCGCCGTCGGGGCCGGACCGTCCCTTCCGGACCCACGGGAAGGCCTTCTTCATGTGGCGCCACTGCCACCACTTGACCGAGGACTCCAGCCCGACCTGCACGTTCTCCCCGGCCGACAGGGTGCCGAACAGCTCGAGGCGCTGGAAGGTGCGGGCCAGACCGAGCCGGGCCCGACGGTGGGGCCGCATCTTGGTGATGTCGGTGTCGAGGAGCGAGACGGTGCCGCGGTCGGGGGCCTGGAGCCCGCTGATGACGTTGAACAGGGTGGTCTTGCCCGCGCCGTTCGGACCGATCAGCCCGGTCACGGTGCCCTCGCGCACGACCAGGTTGGCGTCGCTCAGCGCCGCCACTCCGCCGAAGCGGACGGCCACGCCCGAGACGGTCAGGACCGCCGTCGCCGACCCGGACGCCCGCGAAGCCTCCTCCACCTCAACCGGCGGCACGGGAGCCCTCCCCCCCGAGCGCCAATCCGCTGAGCGCGGGCGTCGGCTCCGACACGGTCCTGCCGCCGCCCTTGGCCCAGGGCAGACGGACGTGGAGCGCTTCGATGCCGAGGATGCCGTTGGCGGCCCGGCCGATGAGGATGATGCCGATGCCGGCGAAGATGCCGATGCTGGACGGCCACACCTGGTTGAGCACGACGTAGGTGACGGCGGCCAGGAAGGCCCCCGAGACCGTGCGGATGCTCCAGATCGTGACGAACAGCACGAAGATGATGCCGGGGAAGATGTCGAAGTCGGTCGTGCCCACCACCTGCTGGACGGTGCCGTAGAGGGCGCCGGCCAGGCCGGCCATGCCCGCGGCGATGGCGAAGACGGCGACCTTGGTGAAGCCGATGTCGAGGCCCACGGTGGCGTAGGCCGCCGGGGAGTCGTTGACGGCCACCAGGCGCCGTCCGAACAGGCTCCGCCGGATGGCCAGGACCAGCAGGGCCGACAGCACGAAGAACACGGTCACCAGCAGGAACTCGGCGGTGTCGCCGCCGAACGAGAGGTGGGGCAGGACGATGCGACCGATCTGGAGGCCCCCAAAGCCGTAGATGCGGCCGTCGGCGAAGAAGCCGGTGGCCACCGCATCGGCGAAGGCGAACGTGGCCAGGGCCAGATAGAGGTCGGACAGCCGGATGGTCGGCAGGGCGACCAGGGCGCCCAGGCCGGCGCAGACGGCGGTGGCGGCCAGCAGACCGAGCACCGAGCCGCCGCCGGCCATCTTGCCCATCACGAAGGCACCGATCCCCATGAACGAGAACTGGCACAACGACACCTGTCCGGAGTAGCCGGTCAACAGGACGAGGGAGAGTCCGACCATGCCCAGGCACATCACCAGGCCGCCGAGGTCCAGCAGCGTGGTGCCGTTGACCTCGGTGTTGGCGAAGACGACGCCGACCACCACCGCCACCACCAGGAATGCGCCGCCGGCGATGAGCGACTCCTTGCCGCTCGCCACCCGCGGGGCCCGCATGGAGGTCAGGCGGCCGACGGCCCGGAGGCGGACGGACGGGAGGGTCACCAGGGCGATGAAGAGGAAGACCATCGGCAGGGCGCTGGTCACGTCGGTCTGCAGCTGGGAGGAGAGGTGGGGCTCGACGTAGTTGAGGACGTAGTTCTCGGCCAGGCCGATGGCGATGGCCGCGGCGAACGTCACCGGGATGTTCTTGAGGCGGCCCACGATGGCGGCGGCGTAGCCGCTGACCACGAGGAGGGTCATGGCCTCGATGCTGATCCCGGTGGTCTGGGTCGGGGCCAGCAGCACCCCGGACAGGGCGGCCATGAAGAAGCCGAGGATCCATCCGTACTGGCTCATCCGGTTGGGCGACACCCCGGACATGGCCAGGAGCTCGGGATCGTCGACGACGGCCCGGAGGGCGTACCCGGTGCGGGTGGAGTGGAACAGGGCCCGCAGTCCGATGGCCACGGCGACGGCCACCCCGATGATCAGCACGTACTGGTACTGGATGTTGATGCCGACGAGGCGGAACTGGCCGTTCACCATCGGGTCGACGGTGCGCTGCACGGTGGGTGACCACACCACCGAGGCCACGCCGGTGAGGATCACCATCAGACCCAGGGTGACCATCACCGGGCGCTCGGCCGAGGCGCCGTGGAGGCGCCGCATCAGCACCCGTTCGACGAACGCCCCGGCGATCGAGGCGCCCAGGATCAGGACGATCAGCAGGGCCACCAGGGTCGGTTGGTGGTGGGCCGAGACCAGCTCCCAGTAGCCGAAGGCGGCGATCATCCCGACCGCGCCCTGGGCGAAGTTGAACACGCCCGAGGTCGTGTACGTCACCACCAGGCCGGTGGCGGCGATGGCGTACCCGGCGCCGAGCATCACCCCGAACACCGTGAATTGGAGGAAGTCGCTCATTCTGTGGCCCTCATGTCCTTACAGGTTCCCCCCCGGGACCGTCTCGTCCACCCGCTTCCGGCGTCGGGTCCTCAGGTGCCCGGCTGGGTCACGTACTGGCCGTCGCACCGGAAGCCCTGCGTCGAACCGGACACCGGCGGATTGACCGGCGACCGGACGAACTGCCCGTTGGTCACCGTGGCGATCAGGTAGCAGTTCGGCGGCTTCTTCGCCGCCGGATTGGAGGGGGCGTTGAATCCGTTCCCGTTGAACGAGGTGATCTTGCCCAGGGCCGCCAGCAGCGAACCCCGGCTGGGGTTCGATCCGGCGCTGCGGAGCGCCTGGACGAAGAGGTTGGCGGACAGCCAGCCGTAGGCCGTGAAGAGGTCGGGGCCGAACCCGGGGGAGGCCACCTGGACCCAGTGCAGGAAGGTGGCCACCGCGGGGACGGCCTACTCGTCGGCCCCGAGGTAGAGGGCCAGGTTCTGCGACATGTAGGCGCCGTTCACGTTGGCGGCCCCACCCGACTGCGAGACGAGGGAGTTGGAGTAGGTGGCCGCGCCCAGGAGGACCTGGGGACGGTAGTTCTGCTCCGCCATGGCCTTCAGGACCGAGGAGGCGTAGTTGCCCGGCATCTGGTCCATGAAGACGATCTTCACCCCGGCGTTCTTCATGGCGATGACCTGCTGGGTGAAGTCGGTCTGCGTGGTGGCGTAGGTCTGCTCGGACACGAACTTGAAGCCGGCCTGCTCGGCGACGTACTTCTCGCCGTCCCAGCGTCTGGGTGGCCGAGGGCGAATTGGCCAGGAAGGCCCCCGCGTAGTGGGCGAGGGGCTTGAACCGGTTGTAGTAGAAGTCCATCGGACCCGAGGCCCAGCCGTCGGCCAGGGGGATCGGGCTGAACACGTTGGGCAGCTTGCCGGTGGCGTCGTCGAGCACCTGGGAGACGTCCGGGAAGCCGGGGTTCTCGGCCAGCACCGTGCCGCCGAAGCTGTCCTCGAGGGAGAAGTCGCCGACCAGGGCGAAGTCGTTCTGGAGGGCGTTCTGGGTGGCCTGCTTGTTGCCGGCCCCGGTGAACCCGTCGTCGGCCCCGTTGAGGACGAGCTTGCGCCCGTTCACCCCGCCCGTCGAGTTGACGTAGTCGAAGTAGGCCTGGGTGCCGACCTGGGCGCCCTTGAAGAGGCCGAGGGAGAGCGTCGAGACGTTGCCGACCTGGATCGAGCTCGACGTCACCCCGGTGTGGTCCGAGTAGGCGCTCTCGGGGATCTTGCCCGAGCCCGTCGACCCCGACCCGGACGTCGTCGTGGTCGTGGTCGTCGAGTTGGTGGAGCTGCACGCCACCGCTCCGAGTCCCACCGCCACGACCAACGCCAGCGCGGCGGTACGGCTCTTCCACGAAGCTGAGCGCAAGGCTCCCCCTTAGTTTCCCTTGTGTCGGATGGTCGGCCCGGGTTCCCGGTGCCCGGACGGGCCGGCGCGAATAGTTGACTCTACGTCAGAAACTCGGCCCCGTGTCCAGAACCGCACCCCGATTCTGGCGACCCGGGCGGGGCCCGGGCCCGCTCCGGATCCCCGGATCCGGGGCGCGGTGAGTCAGCGGGCCACCCGGGCCCGCACACCCTCCAGGAAGCGCACCACCCCGAGGGAGGTGTGGCGCGACCGGATGGAGACGAGCACGTCGAACGCGTGCTGGGTGCGGGGCAGCTCGAGGTAGGCCACCGGCGCGTTCGAGGTCTCGCGCAACCGGGCGGCGAAGCGCCGGCCCACCTGGGGCGGGACCAGGGTGTCGTTCCTCCCCTGGACCACGAAGAACGGTGGCGCCCCGGGGGTGATGCGCTGGTCGGGCGAGGCCCGGTCGTAGACCGGCGTGTGGTCGACGTAGGGGAGCTTCATGACCCGCTTCTCGAGGAGCTCCATGAGCCCGTGGCCGTAGGCTCCTTCGGCCTCCGGCGAGCCCGTCATGTCGTGGACGCCGTAGAACGGGATGCAGGCGTCGACCGACGTGTCGGCGTCCTCGAACCCGGGCTGCCATTCGGGGTCGTTGGCCGTGACGGCCGCCAGGGCGGACAGGTGCCCACCGGCCGAGCCGCCCGGACACCGCCAGGAACGACGGGTCACCGCCGTACTCGGCGATGTGGTCCCGGATCCAGGCGATCGCCCGCTTGCAGTCGACGATGTGGTCGGGCCACGTGGCCTTCGGGCTCAGGCGGTAGTTGATGGCGACACAGACCCAGCCGCGCTGGACCAGCTCGTGCATCATCGGGATCCCCTGCTCCCGCTTGTCGCCGATCACCCAGGCCCCGCCGTGGATGTAGAGCAGCACCGGGGCGGCGGTCGGGGGATCGGCCCGGCGGACCAGGACGTCGAGCCGGTGGCGGTAGATCCCGTCGCCCACGTAGTCGATGTTGCGGATCCGACGGATGCGCCCGAACCGGAAGGGGACGGCCAGCACCACCCGCCACCACGACACCCACGCCGGGGAGAGGTCGACGCCCTCGGCCCGGATCGGACCCTTCGACGCCGAGTCGAGCGCCGTCGCCCACCAGTCCGGCCGACCGGTGGGCGGTGACGGCGAGTCCGGCGTAGGCGAGGGAGGAACCCACCCCGAGGACGAGGGCCAGCCACCACACCGGGCCGTGGGAGGACACCTGGGTGCCGAGGGCCGCGGTACCGGCCGCCACCACGAGCGCGGCGTGCACGGGGACCTCACCCACCAGGAACGTGCCGGTGAACGTCAGCGCCGCGAACGGCTCCTTGCGGACCGGCAGATAGGTCAGGAGCGCGATGAGCGCCGCCGCCGCCGTAAACGCCAGGAACACCCAGAGCACCCCTCCATCAAACACCGTCCGCGGCCCCGGAACGAAACCCGTGTGGATCGGACGGCCCCCGTGGGGCATCATCGGTACCCGACCGGCGACGGGGAGCCCGGTCGCCGGACCGACGCGGTGCGCCGTCCGTACCGAGGGAAGGGGGAGCATGGAACCGCTGAGTGGCCTGGATGCCAGCTTCCTCTACCTGGAGACGCCCACGTTCCACATGCACGTGGAGATGATCACGGTCTTCGACCCGTCCACCGTGCCGGGTGGCTACTCCTTCGCCAAGATGCAGGCCCAGATCGCCTCGCGCACCTATCAGGCGCCCGTGTTCCGGCGGCTGCTCGTCGAGGTCCCCTTCCGGCTGGGCCACCCCGTCTGGGTCGACGACCCGCACTTCGACATCGAGTACCACGTGCGCCGGACGGCCGTCCCGTCTCCCGGCGGCCTCCTCGAACTGGCCGAGCTGTCCGCCGACATCGCCAGCCGTCAGCTCGACCGCTCCAAGCCGCTGTGGGAGATCTGGGTGGTGGAGGGACTGGAGGGCGGCCGCATCGCCGTCATCGCCAAGATGCACCACTCGACCGTCGACGGCATGTCGGGCGCCGCCCTGCTGTCGGTGCTCTTCGACCTCGAGGCCGACCCCGGCCCGGAGCCGGAGCCGCCCCCGCCGGTCGGCGACACCCGCATCCCGTCGAGCGCGGAGCTCATCAGCGAGGCGATGGCGGCCCGGGTCTTCCGCCCCTTCGAACTGACCCGGGACATCCTGCGCACGGGCCAGCGACTGCTCAACGTGCGGCGGGTCCGCAACGAACCCGAGCACCGGGCACCGCAGTCCAAGGCCGCCCTCCCGCTGTCGGCGCCGCGCACCTCGTTCAACAGCACGCTCACCCGTCGTCGGCAGGTCGCCTTGTCGGCCATCGGGCTGGCCGACGTCAAACGCCTGAAGAACGCCACCGGGTCGACCGTCAACGACGTGGTCCTGGCCATCTGCACCGGCGCCCTGCGACGGTTCCTGATCGACGGCGGTGAGCTCCCGGACAAGCCGCTGGTGGCCGTGGTGCCCGTCAGCGTGCACCCCGACATCGACGCGCCCCACGGATCCAACAAGGTGTCGTCGATGTTCGTCCAGCTGCCGGCCCATCTCGACGACCCGCTGGAGCGTCTGGTGGCGATCCGCGAGGGGACCAAGGGGGCGAAGGAGGAGCACAACGCGCTCGGCGCCGACATGCTCGTCAACTGGGCCGAGCACGCCACGCCCAACACCTTCGCGGCCGCCGCCCGGCTCTACAGCCGGATGCGGCTCGCCGACCGCCACCGGCCCGTGGCGAACCTGATCATCTCCAACGTCCCGGGCCCCGACTTCCCCCTCTACCTGGCCGGCGCCGAGATGGTCGCCGGGTTCCCCCTCGGACCCGGTCATGGACGGGCTCGGCCTCAACATCACGATCATGAGCTACCGGGGCACCCTCTACTGGGGCCTCATCTCCTGTCCCGAGACGATGCCCAAGGTCTGGCACCTGGCCGCCGACATCCCCGCGGCCCTCGACGAGCTGTTGGCCGCCGCCGGGCTGCCGCCGGCCGGGTTCCGTTCCCAGCAGGCGGCTGAAGCCGTCGTGGCCGCCGGAGCCGCCCCCCCGGGGGACTGACCGGCGGCTCCACCACCGTCCGGCCGGCGGTCAGGGGGTGGCGGCCACGGTCATCGACGTCGCCCCCGGGCAGACCGGGACGGCCCGGGCGAAGGTCCCGGTGCCGGGGGTCGTAGGGCAGGACGGTGTCCATCCCGTCACCACGAAGGCGTCGATCCCGGCGGGTCCGGCCACGATGTCGGTGGGATGGTCGGTGCCCGCCGCGGAGGTGGTCGCCCCGGTGGGCAGACGGACCGGTTGGATCGGAGGCACCGGGCCGGCCGTCGGCACCGTGGCGACCCAGTTGTTCGCCGAGTCCGCCACCAGCAACTGGGTACCGTCCGCCGTGACGGCCAGGGCGGACGGGTCGGTGATCCCGAGACCGTCGAAGGTCGTCGCCGGGCCCACCAGACCGGTGGCCGTGGTGACGGACACCACCCGGCCGCTGTAGTCCGGCAGACCCTGGCCGGCCACGTAGAGCGTGGCGCCATCGGGCGAGACCACCAGGCCGTGGGGCGACGAGACGGTCGAGACGGTGAGCCCGGTGAAGATCGACGGTCCGGCCGTGGCCGTGGCCGTGTCCACCGGGACCACGCCGTCGGGCACCAGCACGTAGAGGGTGTCGGTCGTCGGGCTGAGCGCCATGCCCGACACCGTCCGACCGGACCCGAGGTCGAGCGGGCGCCCCACCGCGTGGCTGGCGATGTCGACGGGCACCACCAGGGTGCCGCTGGCGGCGAGCACCGTGCGGTCGTCGTGCATGACCACCACCGCGCTCGTCGCCCCGTGGCCGGGGAGCACGATCGGCGAGCCGGCCCGCTGGGTGGCCAGGTCGACCGGGATGAGCACGTTGGTGGTCGGCCGGCCCGGTGGGGTCGACTGGGTCACCACGAAGGCCCACCGCCCGTCGGGTGAGGTGGTCACCGCGTAGTCGCCGAGTGACGGCGTCCCGTCGACCGGCAGGGGGATGGGTGCCTCGGGGACGTGGGACCGGAGTTCGACCGGGGTGACGGCGTCCGGACACACCACGTAGCCCACCGGGCCGGCGGTCACCGCCGGGGTGCCCGCCAGGGTGGGCGAGTCCGGGGTGGCCACCACCGAACAGCCGGTGGACACCAGGGCCATACCGGCCACCCCCACCGCCGCCCGCCAGGTCCGGGACCGCACCGTCGACGCGGTCCGGCTGGGTGGTGGGGCCTCCATAGGTGGGCATGACCCTAGCGACGGAGGTGGGGGGCGGGAAGGCCGGCCCGGTCGCCGCTCGGCCCTCCATCGTCGGCCGGAGCACCGCCGCCCCGGGCGCCCGCCCCGGAATCAGGCGGCGGAGCGCACCGATCGGTCCCTGGCGTGGTCGGCCACGTCGGCCAGGGCCTCGTCGAGCGGGGTCGCCCGGATCCCGAAGGTGGCCGTGCACGCCGACGAGTCGAGGACGAAGGGCCGGTCGAACTGGTAGAGCGTCTCCTTCAGCTCGCGCAGCTGGGGTGACACCACGCCGCCGACGGTCAGGGTGACCGACGGGAAGGCGCCCACCGACGGAGCCGGTGCCCCCGCCACCGCGCAGAACCGGGTGGCCAGCTCCCGCTGGCTGACGGCCGGCCCGCTCGGGACGTGCCACGGCCGGCCCCAGGCCCGCTCGTCGGTGGCGAGGACGGCGAGCGTGCGTCCGACGTCGGCGACGTACGTCCATGAATGGGGGGCGTCCGGATCACCCATGACCCGGATCTTGCGCCCGGCCAGGAGCCGTTCCACGTTGCGGCCGAAGTGGCTGGACTCGGCGGCCCCCGGACCGATGAAGTCCGACGCCCGGGCCTCGGTGACGCGGACCCGACCGGCCCGGTGGGCCTCCGACGCCTCGTTCCACATGTCGGCCCGGACCCGTCCCTTGGCGCCCGCGGCGGCCAGCGGGTCGCCCTCGGTCATCGGGTGGTCCACCGGTCCGTACCCGTAGAGGTTGCCCATGATCACCAGGACCGCGCCGCTCCGGGCCGCCACCTCGAGCATGGACGAGGCCAGCGGAGGCCACAGCTCGGGCCAGCGGTGGTAGGGCGGGTTGGCGCAGTTGTAGAGGGCGTCGGCCGCTCCCACGGCCTCGGCCAGGGCGAACGGGTCGGAGGCGTCGGCCGAGGCCCGGGTGATCCCCGGGCCCTCGGGCCCCGATCCCGACCGGGTGACCAGGGTCACCTCGTGGCCGGCCCCGACCAGGGCGCGGGCCGTGGCCGTGCCCACCGGCCCCGCTCCCACGATGACGTGACGTCCCATGGCGATTCCTCCTTCGGCGCGGTGCTGCGGTCCGGTGACGGTCACCTTTGCGCGATCACTGCTCTCGTTATTGATCGAGTATTCACCCGAGGCCGACGAATTGCAAGAGCACTGCTTACATATTGATCTAGCGCTCTCGCTATGGCACGCTGGGGGCATGCCTCCCTCCACCGGCCTGCGGGCCCGCCTCCGGGCGGAGCTGACCACCGAGATCAAGGACGAGGCGCGGCGCCAGCTGGCGGCCGAAGGGGCGCCCGGCCTGTCCCTCCGGTCGGTGACCCGCTCCCTGGGCATGGCGTCGTCGGCCATCTACCGGTACTTCCCGAGCCGCGACGACCTGTTGACGGCCTTGATCGTCGACGCCTACGACGCCATCGGGGCCGCCGCCGAGGCGGCCGACGCCACCTGTCGCCGCGACGACCACTGGGGCCGGTGGCGAGCCACGGCGCAGGCCGTCCGCCGATGGTCGCTCGATCATCCCCACGAGTACACGCTGGTCTACGGGTCGCCGGTACCCGGGTACCGGGCCCCGGACGACACCGTCGGGCCCGCCAGCCGGGTCACCCTCGTCCTGGCCCGGCTCGTCGACGACGCCTCGCGGGACGGCACCCTGCCCCGCCGCTCCACCGGCCACGACCTGGGACCGGTGGACGCCGACACTTCGGAGGCGGTCCGCACCCTCGTCGACCTCGCCTTCCCCGCCGCCTCCGACGAGGTGGCCGTCCGGGCGGTGGCGGCGTGGACCCAGTTGTTCGGGATGATCTCCTTCGAACTGTTCGGCCACTTCCACAACGTGGTCGACGACGTCGACCCGGTCTTCGAGCGGACCCTGCTCGAGATGGGGCGGCTCATCGGATTCGACCCGACGCCCACCGCGCCACCGGGGCCCGTCCGGCGTCGCCCCGACGACGGTGGCGACCCGCCCCCGGCGGACGACGAGGAGACCTGGTACCTGGTGTGAGCGGCCCGGACACCGGGTCACCGCGAAGCGGCCGGTGCCGGGGCCCCGCATCGCCGGGTCCGATGGATCCGATCGGCTTGTGCACCTGTTCACATCAGGACCTTCGGCCCTAGGTCAGCACCCACTTCGCTGATTTCATCATCGGTGATGACACTTCTACTCTCCCGCTGGCAGTTCGGCATCACGACCGTCTTCCACTTCATCTTCGTCCCGCTCACCATCGGCCTCGCCCTGTTGCTGGCCATCATGCAGACGGCCGCGTACCGGTCGCGGGGTGACGCCGCCAAGCAGGCCAAGTGGGAGGGCATGACCGTCTTCTGGCGTCGGCTGTTCCTCATCAACTTCGCCATCGGCGTGGTGACCGGCATCGTCCAGGAGTTCCAGTTCGGCATGAACTGGTCCGAGTACTCGCGCTACGTGGGGAGTGTCTTCGGAGCCCCGCTCGCCGTCGAGGCGCTGCTCGCCTTCTTCCTCGAGTCGACGTTCCTCGGCATCTGGATCTTCGGCAAGGGCCGGGTGTCGGCGCGCATCCACCTCGCCTCGATCTGGCTGGTCAGCATCGGCACGATGCTGTCGGCGTACTTCATCCTCGCCGCCAACGCCTGGATGCAGCACCCCGTGGGCTACAAGATCCAGGGCAACCGGGCGATCATGACCAACTTCTGGGCGGTCATGACCAACTCCACCCTGATCAGCTCGTTCCTCCACGTCCTGACCGCCGCCCTCGTCACCGCGGCCATGCTCATGCTGGGCATCAGCGCCTGGCACCTGCGCCGGTCGCAGAAGGCGGGAGCCGGACCTCATCCCGTGTTCGCGGCGTCGGCCAAGCTCGCCCTCATCGTCGGGGTCATCGCCGTGCTGGCCACCATGTTCTTCGGTGACAACCAGGCCCGGCTGATGGAGAAGCAGCAGCCGATGAAGATGGCGGCGGCCGAGGCCGTCTACAACACGCAGAACGGCGCCAGCTTTTCGCTGCTGACCATCGGCAACCTGTCGGGCGATCCGATCTTCCAGATCCGGATCCCCCACGCCCTGTCCGTCCTGGCCGACAACAGCTGGGACGGCTCCGTCCAGGGCATCAACAACATCCAGGCCGACGAGACCGCCAAGTACGGCAAGGGCAGCTACGTGCCGGTGCTGTGGGTCACCTACTGGACGTTCCGGATCATGGTGGGTTGCGGGATCCTGATGTTCCTCGGCCTGCTCTGGGGCGTGTACCTGATGTACCGCCGCAAGCTGGACACGTCGAAGTGGTTCCTCAGACTGGCCGTGCCCGCCCTGCTGCTCCCCTTCATCGCCAATGCGACCGGCTGGATCTTCACCGAGGTCGGCCGCCAGCCGTGGGTGGTCTACGGACTCCTCCGGACCGCCAAGGGCGTGTCCCCCATCGGCACGGGCTACGTGGTGGCCACCCTGGTCGGCTTCACCGCGATCTACACCATCCTGGCCGTCATCGACTTCGGCCTGATGGCCCGCTACGCCAAGCTCGACCCGGACGCCGTCGACGAGCACGGCCAGCCCACGTCGGGTGACGGCGACGGGTCCGACGACACCGGCCCCGAGGGCGAGATCGTTCTCCCCGGCACGCACGACGACCGGGTTCCGGCCCTCATCTACTGAGCGAGAGAGAGAACTGCACATGTTGACGATCGCGGCAGCGGCCCCTGCCTACACCGGGCTCGAGATCTTCTGGTTCCTGATCATCGCCGTCCTGTGGTCCGGCTACTTCGTCCTCGAGGGCTTCGACTTCGGGGTGGGGATGCTCCTCCCCGTCATCGGCAGGTCCGACCTCGACCGGCGGGTGATGATCAACACGATCGGGCCCGTCTGGGACGGCAACGAGGTGTGGCTGCTGGTGGCCGGCGGCGCCACCTTCGCCGCCTTCCCGAACTGGTACGCCACCCTGTTCAGCGGCTTCTACCTCCCGCTGTTCCTGATCCTGGCCGCCCTCATCTTCCGCGGCGTGGCCTTCGAGTTCCGGGCCAAGCGCATGCTCCCCCAGTGGCGGCTCGCCTGGGACCACGCCATCTTCTGGGGCAGCCTCGTGCCCGCGCTGCTGTGGGGCGTGGCGTTCGCCAACATCCTGCGGGGCACGCCGATCGGGCCGAACGGCCACTACCTGGGCTCGTTCTTCAACCTGTTGAACATCTACAGCCTGCTCGGCGGGGTCACCACGCTCCTCCTGTTCGCCCTCCACGGCAGCGTGTTCCTCAACCTCAAGACCACCGGGGAGATCCACGAGCGGGCCCGGAACGTCTCCAAGGTGCTGGCCCCCGCCGCCACCGTCGCCCTGCTGGCGTTCCTGACCTGGACCTACGTCAACGCCCACAACGCCCACAACACCGGCATCGTGCCCCCGTTCGTGCCCATCCTGGGCATCGTCGCCGTGGGCGTGGTGGGCTGGCTGCTGCGGGAGCGGCTCGAGGGGTGGGCGTTCGTGGCCAACGCCGTCGCCCTGGTCTGCCTGGTGGCGACCATCTTCTTGAACCTGTACCCGCGGGTCATGGTGTCGAGCATCTCGCCGGCCTACAACCTGACCATCGGCAACGCCTCCTCGGCGCCGTACACCCTCAAGGTCATGACGATCGTCGCCCTGATCTTCACCCCGCTGGTGCTCGTCTACCAGGGCTGGTCCTACTGGGTCTTCCGGGCCCGGGTCCGTCGCCCCGGTGACCCGCTCGAGCTGACCGCCGACCTGCCGCTGACGGGGGGCCCGTCCGACGGGAACGGCGCCGACCACGACGGCGCGACCGACGGGAACGGTGCCGCCACGGGGCCGCTGGCCACGGTCGACGAGGGCGGCACCCCCTGAGCCCGACCGGACCGGCCGACCGCCGGCCGGTCGATCCCCGCCTGCTCGGCCGGGCCCGGGCCACCCGCCGCTACCTGGTCGGCGCCGTCGTCGTCGGACTCGTCGGGACGGCGGCCCTGGTGGCGCAGGCCGCGCTGCTCGGCGCCATCGTCCAAGAGGTCCTGATCGACCACGACGGCCTGGCGCGCACGCTCCCGGCCCTCGTCGCCCTCGGGGGCGCCTTCGCCGTGCGGGCCGCCGCCGCCTGGGCGGGCGAGGTGGCCGCCCACCGCACGTCGGCCAAGGTCACCTCGACCCTGCGGCGCCAACTGCTCACCCGGGCCGTGGCGCTCGGTCCGTCGTGGCTGGCCGGTGAGCGCACCGGTGAGCTGGCCGCGTCGGCCACCCAGGGCGTCGACGCCCTCGACGGCTACTTCGCCCGCTACCTCCCGACGCTGATCCTCTCCGCCCTGGCGCCCGTCGTGCTGTTGGCCTGCATCGTGCTGCGGGACTGGTTCTCCGCGGTGATCCTGGCCGCGACGGTGGCGGTGATCCCGCTGTTCATGATCCTCCTCGGCCTGGAGGCGACCCGGAACGCCGACCGGCAGTGGGCCCGGCTGTCCGGCCTGGCCGCCACCTTCTACGACCTCCTCCAGGGTCTGCCCACGCTCCGGGCGTTCGGGCGGACCGAGGACGGCCGCCACACCCTCGAACGGGCCAACCGGGAGCTCCACGACGAGACGATGTCGACCCTGAAGGTGGCCTTCCTGTCGTCGTTGGCGCTCGAGACCATGGCCTCGGTGGGCACCGCGCTCGTGGCGCTCTTCCTCGGCCTGCGCCTCCTGCACGGCACGCTGCCGCTCGGCACCGCCCTGGCCATCCTGGTGCTGGCCCCCGAGGTCTACCTCCCGCTGCGCCGGGCCGGCGCCGAGTTCCACGCCGCGGCCGAGGGGAGGGCGGCGGCCGCCCGCATCCTCGACGTGCTGGACGATGCCGACGCCGTCCCCCTCCCGTCCGAGGAGGTCGTCCCGCCCCTTCCCGACCCGCGCCGCCATCCGCTCCGTCTGGTCGACGTCACGGTGCGCCACACCGGCCGGGCCCAACCGGTGCTCGACGGCGTCGACCTCACGCTCGCCCCGGGGGAGCACGTGGCCGTGGTGGGCGAGTCCGGGGCGGGCAAGTCCACGCTGCTCGCCGTGCTGCTCGGCTTCGTGGTGCCCGAGCACGGCGGGGTGGTCGTCGGCGACCAGCGGCTGACCGCCGGTTCGATGCGCGAGTGGCGTCGCCAGGTCGCCTGGGTGCCGCAACGGCCCGCGCTGGTCCGGGGCACCCTCGAGGACAACCTGCGGCTCGGCAACCCCGACGCCAGCGACGCCGAGGTCGCCCGCGCCCTGGTGCACTCCGGCCTCGACGGTCTGGTCGGGCGACTGCCCGGAGGCCTCCGCACGCCGGTGGGCGAAGGCGGGCTGACCCTCAGCGCCGGCGAGCGTCAGCGCATCGCCATCGGTCGGGCGGTCCTCCGCGACGTTCCCGTGGTCCTGCTCGACGAGCCGACCGCCCACCTGGACGCCGCCCGGGAGGACGACCTGCGCGCGCTCCTCGCCCCGTGGCTCGAGGACCGGACGGTCGTCATGGCCGCCCACCGCGGCGGCCTCGTCGGTCGTGTCGACCGCACGATCTCGCTGGTGGCCGGCCACGCCGTGACGGCGGAGTCCGTCGACCCGGCGCGGGCGGCCGCCACCACCTTCGGGGTACCCCGGTGACCGCCGGGCCCGGACCGCTGACCCGGATCCTGCGCATCGGCGCGCCGGACGGACCGAGATTCGCGGCCAGCACCGCGCTGGGCGTGGCGGCGGCGCTGTGCACGGTCGGGCTCCTCGCCTGCTCCGGGGCCCTGATCGACAAGGCCGCCCTCCGGCCCCCCCTCTACACGCTGACCGTCCTGATGGCCGCCGTGCAGCTGCTGGCCCTGGCCCGGGGCCCGCTGCGCTACGCCGAACGCCTCGTCTCCCACGACGCCGCCCTCGGCGCCCTCGGCCGCGTGCGCCTGTGGCTCTACGACCAGATCGCGCCGCGGTCCCCGGCCGGAGTGGCGGGATGGCGGGACGGCGATCTCCTGGCCCGGGCCACCGCCGACGTGGACCTGCTGCAGGACGTCTACCTGCGGGGCGTCGCCCCGCTCCTGGTGGCCGGCGTCACCGCCGTGGTCACCGTGGTCGTGGTGACCCTGGTGCTGCCCGCCGGCGGCCTGGTGCTGGCCGGGTTCCTGCTCGGTGGAGGGGCGGCGGCGTCGGGACTCGCCTGGTACCGCCGGCGGCACCTCGGCGGCGGGGAGGGCGCGTTGCGCGGTGAACTGGGTGCCGACGTCGTCGAACTCCTCCAGGCCGCGCCGGACCTCGTCGCCATGGGCCGCGACGAGGAGTACCTGGAGCGCGCCCTCGCCTCCGACGCCGCCCTCGAACGGCGCGCCCGCCACCGGTCGTGGTCCGACGGTGCCGTGTCGGCCCTCGTCGTGCTGTGCACCGGTGGCGCCGTCATCGGCCTGCTCGCGGTGTCCACCGCGGCCATCGCCGCCCATCGGATGCCCGCGTTCATGGCGGCCGTCCTCCCCCTGGTGGCCCTCGGCGCCTTCGAGGTCGTGACCCCGGCCGCCGACGCGGTGGGACGCATCGCCGACCACCGCGAGGCGGCGGCCCGGCTGGTGGCGGTGGCCGACCTGCCGGTGCCGGTCTCGGACCCCGACGGGCCCGCACCCGTGCCCGACGGTTCGGACGTCGCCCTCGAAGATGCCGTCCTCCGCTACACGCCCGGGGGCCCGGCGGTGCTCGACGGACTGTCCCTGGCCGTAGCCCGAAGGCCGCCGCCTGGCCGTGGTGGGGCCGAGCGGGGCGGGCAAGAGCAGCATCGTCAACGTGCTCCTGCGCTTCTGGGGTCTGGAATCGGGCACCGCCCGGCTCGGCGGGACCTCCCTCGCCGACCTGACCCAGGACGCGGTGCGCGGTCGGATCGGCTGGGTCGGCCAGGATGCGCACCTCTTCCCGACCACCATCGCCGGGAACATCGCCGTGGCCCGGCCCGGCGCCCCGCCCGAGGAGATCGCCGAGGCGGCCCGGCGGGCCCAGCTGGGCCCGTGGATCGACTCGCTGCCCGACGGCATGGACACCCCGGTCGGCGAGCGGGGGGCCCGTCTGTCCGGTGGCCAACGCCAACGGGTGGCCCTGGCCCGCGCCCTCCTGGCCGGCGCGCCGGTGCTGGTGCTCGACGAGCCCACGTCCGGGCTCGACCGTCCGACGGCCCGCCGACTGCTCGACGACGTCGTCACGGCGTCGGGGGGCACGACGGTCGTCTACATCACCCACCGGGACGAGGAACTGGCCCCGTTCGACGACGTGGCCGTGGTGGACGCCGGCCGCGTCACGGTCGGACCCGCACCCCGCCCCTGACCGGGTCGGACCGACCCTGCCCGGCCCGGCCCGGCCGACACCCTCAGTCCTGGGCGCTCCCGGTGCCGATGGGGAATCCGACGGTCACGGTGCCGCCCTCCGATGCCGTCGTGACCGCGAAGCCCGAGGACAGGAAGACGCTCAACATGGCCCGGTTCTCACTCAGGGTCTGGGCGCAGAACCGGGTGATGCCGTGCGGCCGGGCCGCGTCGGCCAGATGGGCGAGCAGGCGCGAGCCGATGCCCCGGTGCTGGTAGTCGTCGGTGACCACGAAGGCCACCTCCGCCTCGTCGGTACCCGGCAGGCGTTCGTAGCGGCCCACCCCGACGATGCGGTCGCCGTCCGTCACCACGAAGGCCAGCCGGTCGACGTAGTCGACGTGGGTGAAGCGGTCGAGCTCGCCGTCGGACAGGTGCGGGTGGGCGAAGAAGAAGCGGCGGTACACCGACCGGGCCGACAGGCTCTCGTGGAAGGCCGTCATGGCCGGGCCGTCGGTGCCCCGGATGGGGCGGAAGACGACCTCGGTGCCGTCCGACAGCCGTTCGACCGACTCGAGTCCCGAGGGATAGCCGGGGATGGGCGCCGGCCCGCTGTCGGTTCCGTCGACCATCGCCCAATCGTACGCCCCCGGTGTCCGGGGGCCCGGCACGGGCGCTCCCCGGTCAGCGGAGGGCGGGCGGGGGCGGCGTCGGCTTCGCCGGGCGCCCGAAGGGGCCGCTCGTCGGAGCCACCCGCTCCATGGTGCCCCCCGCCGCCCGGATGCGCCGCTCGACATCGGCGAGGGCCCCGACGGCCGAGGCGTCGACCACCCGCAGTCCGTCCGTGCACAGCTCGATGTGGCGGGTGCCGTCGTCGAGCAGCTCGCGGACCACCTCGTCCAGGTTGGCCACCGTGGAGGCGTCGAGCCGTCCGGCCATGCGGATGCGCACCGGGTCGGCGTCGACCTCGACCCACAGCTCGAGGGCGACGTCGCCCCGCCAGTCGGCCGTACCCTGCAGGCGCTCCGGACGGACCGCCGGTGCCGAGGACCGCACCGGCGCACCCGGACGTCCCCGCCCGATCGCCGGCGTCTGCTCGACCTCCATGGACTCCCCCTCCTCGTCGGTGGCGCCGCCGCTCCGCGACGACCTGACCGGCCCCCGACGGTTCCGACCGCCGGGCCCCGGTCCTGTTCCCACATGATCGTGGAGCGCGATCCCCGGAACCAGGTGCCGAAGGTCCCTTTTCGGACGCAATTCGCCGGTTCACGGGCTGGAGACGGTGCCTCGCCGGGCGTCCGGACGACCCCGTGGACCACCCACTCGAGAGGCCGTTCCCGAGGGCCGTCCCACGGGACGTTCGGCCCTACCGGGTCCGTCGTCCAACCGCCAATCTGACCCTACAGACGAACCGGAACCATCCCCACCAGGAGAGCCCATGACTTCCACCGGAGAACAGCCGACGATCGACGACAAGGCCACCATCGAACGGCTCGGGCAGGTGCTCGACGAATGGCGTGGTCGCATCGACGACCTGCTCGTCCAGGCCGACCTCGCCTCGAAGGACGCGTCCGAGTCCGTGCGCGCCAAGGCGAACGCCGCGCAAAACGCCTACCTGGCGGCCAAGAACCAGCTGCGGCGGATCCCGAAGGACGCCGGGTCCAACCTCGGGTCACTCAAGTCCGGCGTGGAGAAGTTGATCGACGACCTCCGCCAGGCCTACGAGTCGGCCGAGGCGGCCCTGCGTCGGGTCCGCGGCGAGTAACGGGACCGGGTGGACGGGCCGCGGCCATGGACCCGGTCACCCACGATCTCTCTCCGATGCCCGAGGACCGTGACGACGACGGTGAACGTGATGTACTCCCAGCTGCTCGAGGCGGTGCTCGCCAACGAAGCGGACCCCGAGGTGCGGCCGCGGTCCCAGGGACCGCTGGCCGATGTGCTGCGCCTGCGTCACGCCATGGACCGGCGGGCCTCCCAGGCCGACGGCGACCCCGGCTGGGCGATGCAGGCCGTCGCCGACCAGCTGGCCTACGACGCGGCGCTCATCCGGCTGGCCCGGCGCCGGGGCATCCCGACCGACCCGACCCGCTTCGAGATCCCCGAACAGGGGAGGGCCGAGATCGAAGAGGCCCTCGTCGCCGTCGGCGTCAACCTGCCGCGGCGGACCCCACACGAACCGGGACCGGCCCCGGGCGCCCCCGCGTGACGCGGGCGGGGGCCGCCACCGGGGCGTCAGGTGCCGGTGGCGTCCGTGCGGCGCTCGTGCTCGGCCCGCTCGTGGATCCGCGTGGCGTAGGCGGCGGCCTGGGTCCGGCGCTCCATGCCCAGCTTGGTCAGCAGGTTCGAGACGTAGTTCTTGACCGTCTTCTCGGCCAGGAACATGGCCTCGGCGATCTGTCGGTTCGTCTTCCCCTCGGCGATGAGGTCGAGGATGCGACGTTCCTGATGGGTCAGGGTCGCCAGCAGGGGCTCCTCCTCGGGACCCTCGCGCAGCCGCCGCAGCACCCGGTCGGTCAGCGCCGGGTCGAGCAGCGACTCGCCGGCCGCCACCCGTCGTACGTCGTCGACCAGGCTGTTGCCACCCACCTGCTTCAGTACGTAGCCTGACGATCCGGCCATGATCGACGCGAACAGCGCCTCGTCGTCGGCGTACGAGGTGAGCATGATGCAGGCGACCGTGGGGGACTGCGCCCGGATGTCACGGCAGACCTCGACGCCGCTGCCGTCCGGCAGCCGCACGTCGAGGATGGCCACGTCGGGCTGGAGGGCGGGGATGCGGCTGAGGGCGTCCGCCACGGTGCCGGCCTCCCCCACCACCTCGAGGTCGTCGGTGGACTCCAACAGGGAGCGCAGGCCGGTGCGGACGATCTCGTGGTCGTCGAGCAGGAAGACGCGAATGGTCATGGGGCTCCATTTGAGCACGCCGGGGACCCGTTCGTCAGCGTGGGCCCGGCCGGGTGCCCCGTGGTGACCACGTGACCGGGGAGCGGGAACGGATCGACGCCGCCTACAGCGCCATCGACGACCCGTCGAAGCTGCGCCGGATCCTCGAGGCCACGCTGCTCCTCGAGTCCAACCTCCACCTCGGTGACCTCCTGAGCCACATCGTGGTCGAGGCCCGCCTGCTGGCCAACGCCCGCTACAGCGCCCTGGGCGTGCTCGACCGCCAGGGGACGGCGACCACCGAGTTCCTCGTCTCCGGCCTCGACACCGAGGTCGAGGCCCACCTCCTCCAGGGGCCGCTCCCGACGGGCCAGGGGGTCCTCGGGGTCCTGATCCGCGATCCCCGGCCGATCCGCATCCCGGTCATCGCCGACCACCCGGCCAGCACCGGATTCCCCCCGGGACATCCGCCGATGACGTCGTTCCTCGGCTCCCCCATCCGCGTCCGGGACCGCGTCTACGGCAATCTCTACCTGACCGACAAGATCGACGCGGACGAGTTCAGCGCCGACGACGAGTCCGTCATCGAGGCCCTGGCCGTGGCCGCCGGGATCGCCGTGGAGAACGCCCGCCTCCACCAGCGGGCGGGCGAGGTCGCCGTCTACGAGGACCGCGACCGCATGGCCCGGGATCTCCACGACGGGGTCATCCAGCGTCTGTTCGCCATCGGCCTGTCCCTGCAGGGCCTGGCGGCCACGCCCGGAGGGAGCGCGGTCGGTCCTCAGCTGGGGCAGACCATCGCCGAGATCGACGAGACGATCCGCCAGATCCGGGGCACCATCTTCGAGCTGGGGGGCTCCGGCGACGGTCGGGGGATCCGGGCCCGGATGCTGGCCCTGGCCGACGAGCTCCGGCCGGTGGTGGGCTTCGACGTGCCCGTCGAGTTCAACGGGGCGGTGGACACCTGGGTGTCCACCGCGGTGGCCGACCAGTTGCTCCCCACCCTGCGCGAGGCCCTCACCAACATCGGTCGCCACGCGCACGCCACGCGGGCCCGGGTGCGGCTCTCGGTGGCCGGGCGGCTCCTCCACCTGGAGGTCACCGACAACGGCCGGGGCTTCGTCGAGCCGCCGGCCCCGGGCGGAGGCATGGGGCTCCCGAACATGCGCCACCGCGCCGAGGCACTCGGCGGCACCCTCCAGGTGACCCATCCGGCCGTCGGGGGCACGACCCTCGTCTGGGAGGTGCCCATCGCCCCCGAGCGGTCCGCCGACGGCGCCGGTGACCGGTGAGCCCGCCGCCCCGGGGCCGGACCCCCGGCACACCACCCCGGACCGGACCTAGCGTCGCGGGTGGGGCGGGGCGCGCCACGGAAGGACCGTGGGCGAGTACCCCCGGGAGGCACCGGTGCCCGAGCAGACCGAGGTGACCGACGCGGTGGCGGGTCCCGATGCGTCCTCCGCCGTCGACCCGTCCGGCGGCGACGGCCGCCGTCTGGTGGTCGGGATGGACGGATCCCCCCACGCCCAGGCCGCCCTCGAGTGGGTGGCTACCCTCGCCGAGGCGACCGGGCAGCCGGTCGAGGTCATCGCCACGTGGGAGTGGCCCACGGGATTCGGCGCCAACCTCGTCGCCACCGCCGACTACGACCCGCACGCCGATGCCGAGGCCCTGGTGGCCGACGCCGTGCGGTCCGCCCGGACCCGCCACCCCCGCGTGACCTTCGTCCCCCTGGTGGAGCGGGGCCGACCGTCCACCGTGCTCGTCGACGCATCGTCCGGGGCCGACCTGCTGGCCCTCGGGAGCCGGGGCCACGGCGAGCTGTCGGGCGTCCTGATCGGCTCGGTCACCGAGCACTGTGTCGCCCATGCCCACTGCCCCGTCCTCGTGGTGCGCAACGGCGCCGGGCCGCCGGCCCGCCGGTAGGCTCGCCCGATGGCCGATCTCGTCGTCGACGGCACCTCGCTCACGCTGGCCATGTCCCGCGTCGAACACGTCGAAGGCTTCCGGGGTGACCTGGTCGCGCCCCTCGACACCGTCACCTCGGTGCGGGCCGTCGACGACCCGTGGGCCGAGCTGCGGGGCATGCGGGCACCCGGCACCGGCGTCCCCGGCGTCATCGCCGTGGGCACCCGACGGGGCTCGTTCGGCAAGGACTTCGCCGCCGTCCACGGCAAGGGGCCGGCGGTCGTCGTCGAGTTCGCGGGCCAGGAGTTCCAACGGTGGGTCCTCACGGTGGACGATCCGGCCGCCGTGGTGGACCGCGTGACGGCGGCCCGTCCCACCACCTGAGCCGACGGCGACTCCACGCGTCAGGCGGTGGCGGCCTCCGGCCACAGCCCACGACGCTCGGGACCGAGCAGCTGCTGGGTCCGGGCCCCGCCCAGGTGCCTCGACCGCCACGTCAGCATCGACTGGGCCAGGGGCAGGACCGCCGCCGGGTCGGCGGTCGTCGTGTGCCACCCGGGGTCGGCGGCCAGGTCGAAACAGAGCCACGTTCCGTCACCGAATTGCACGTAGGCGTGGGTGGCGGTCCGCTCGACGGCCAGGTTGTTCCGCTCCAGCCGGGGGTCGGGTCCGCCGGTCGTGCGGTGGGGACCCATCACCATGTCCCGCCAGTCCCACTCCCAGTGGGTGGCCGTCCGCCACCGACGGGGTGCCGTCGCGTCGAGGAAGGGGACGAGGGACGCCCCGTCGCACGGGGTCGGCGCCTCCTCGCCCAGAAGCTCGGCGAGGGTCGGGAGCACGTCCACGGCCTCGGTGAATTCCTCCACCACCGTCCCGACGGAGCCGGCCCGGCCGGGAGCCCGCACGATGCACGGGACGGCGTAGCTCGACTCGTAGAAGCCGAGCTTCTGGATGAGGCCGTGGTCACCGAGCTGCTCGCCGTGGTCGGCGGTGACCACCACCACCGTGTCCTCCGCCTGACCGGTGGCGGCCAGGTGGTCGAGCACGACTCCCACCTGGTCGTCGACCTCGGACACCATGCCGAAGTACTGCGCCCGGAGCCGGGCCATGGCGTCGGGGTCGGCGGGGGCCGCGCACACCGGGAAGGTGCGGGCCGCGTCGACCAGTGGGTGCACGCCGGGGTCGGGGGCCAGCGGGAGGCCGACGTCCGCCGGGTCGTAGCGGGTGGCCCACCGGCCGGCCGCCGCGTAGGGAGGATGGGGGCGCAGGTAGCTGGCATGGGCGAACCACGGTCCGTCCTGGCGGTCGATCCAGGCGACGAGGTGTTCGGTCAGGAAGGCCGAGGCGCTGTGCCCGGCCGGTCGGTCGGGCTCGGTCCCGAGCGCCCGGTCGGCGGACAGGGTGCCGTAGCCGAGGGACTCGAGACGGGCGAGCCACGCCTCCATCCGACCGTCGAGCGGCAGCACGGCGTCGAACCCGGGGAGCACGCCCTCGTAGGTGTCGAGCCTCGGGTCGGTGGGGTCGGACACCGTCGACGGGTCGACACCCTGGTCGGTGTAGCCGAACAGGGCCGGTGCGAAGCCGGCCCGGCGTCCCAACCGGGCCACGTTGTCGAAGCGGTCCTCCAGGGGCGTGCCGTTCGCCACCACCCGGTGGTTCATCTGGTAGAGCCCGGTGTAGAGCGAGGCCCGTCCCGGGGCGCACGGCGCGGCCTGGGCGTGGTGGGCGGCGAAGCGCACCCCGGTGGCGGCCAGGCGGTCGAGGTTCGGTGTCTCGACCAGCGGGTGGCCGGCGGACGACAGGCAGTCGGCCCGGAACTGGTCGACCGTCACGAGGAGCACGTTCACACGGACCACTCTTGCAGTAAGGGTCGACCGAGACCACCGGTGACGGCGCCCACGCCCGCCGCCGGGGGGGCGTCGACGGGGCTGCATAGACTCCGACGATGGAGCACGTCGACGTCCTCATCGTGGGCGCCGGGCTGTCCGGGGTGGGGGCGGCCTGCCACCTCGAGGCCAAGCGGCCGGGCACGTCCTACGTCCTACTCGAGGCCCGCGACGCCATCGGGGGCACGTGGGACCTGTTCCGCTACCCGGGCATCCGCTCCGACTCGGACATGTTCACGCTGGGGTACTCCTTCGAGCCGTGGGTGGGCGAGAAGGCCATCGCCGACGGTCCTTCGATCCTCGAGTACATCCGCACGACGGCCCGGACCCACGGGATCGAGGACCGCATCCGGTTCCACCGACGGGTGGTGGGCGCGTCGTGGTCGACGCCGGACGCCCACTGGACCGTCGACGTCGAGGACACCTCCACGGGCGGCCGGGAGCAGCTCACGTGCGGCTTCCTCTGGGGGAACACCGGGTACTACCGCTACGACCGCGGCCACCGGCCCGAGTTCCCGGGTGAATCCGACTTCGGGGGCACCATCGTCCACCCCCAGCACTGGCCCGAGGACCTCGGATGGCAGGGGAAGCGGATCGTCGTGATCGGCAGCGGGGCCACGGCGGTGACCCTCGTGCCGGCCCTGGCCGACGGCGGGGCCGGCCACGTGACGATGCTGCAGCGGTCACCCACCTACATCGTCGCCCGTCCGGGGGAGGACCGGGTCGCCGACGCGCTGCGCCGCCACCTGCCGGCCCGGGTGGCCCACGCCGTCATCCGCTGGAAGAACGTCCTCCTTACGCAGTTCAGCTTCCAGCTGAGCCGGCGGGCGCCGGAGTTGATGAAGAAGGGGATCCGCAAGGGCGTCGTCGCTTCGCTGCCCGCGGGATACGACGTCGACACCGACTTCGCCCCCCGCTACAACCCGTGGGACCAGCGTCTGTGCCTGGTGCCCGACGGCGACCTCTTCCGCTCCATCCGCAACGGGCGGGCCGACGTGGTCACCGACACCATCGACACCTTCACGCCCACCGGCATCCGCCTGGCATCGGGGCGGCAGCTCGACGCCGACATCGTGGTGACGGCCACGGGACTGTCGATCCAGCTGCTCGGGGGCATGCACCTCGACGTCGACGGCCACCCGGTCGTGCCCGCCGACACCATCGCCTACAAGGGGATCATGCTCTGTGGGGTGCCCAACCTGGCCGTGACCTTCGGGTACACCAACGCCTCGTGGACCCTGAAGGCCGACCTGACGGCCGAGTACGTGTGCCGGCTGCTCGACGAGCTCGACGCCCGCGGCCTGCGCCAGGCCACACCCCTCGCCCCCGATCCGGCGCTGCCCACCGAACCGTTCCTCGACTTCTCGTCGGGGTACGTCACCCGGGCGGTGGCCGACCTCCCCCGCCAGGGCGCCACCACGCCCTGGCGCCTCCACCAGAACTACCTGCGGGACACGTGGCTGCTGCGCTTCGCCAAGGTCGACGACTCGATGGTGCTGTCCAACCCGGGCGCCCGGGTCCGGGGCCCCCGCGTCGCCTGAGCGGACCGGACCCTCCCGGTGACCGGACCCTCCCGGCCACCGGGCCCCACCCCCGCGGCATCCTCCACCCGGCCCCGTCCACGGGCGGTGGCCCGGCGGGGACACTACGATGTCATCGCTTGATGACTTCCGAACGCCGCATGTCGCTGCTCGTCCCGACGCTGGTCTTCGTCGGCCTACTCGTCGCCATCGTGAGCAGCCTCGGCGCGCCCCTGATCCCGACGATCGCCCAGACGTACGGCGTCTCCCTGTCGACCGCCCAGTGGGTGCTGACGGCCACCCTCCTGACCGGCGCCCTGGCCACCCCGGTCCTCGGCAAGCTGGCCGACGGGTCCCGCCAGCGGGCGGTGATCCTGGCCATCCTCGGCGTGGCCCTGGCCGGGTGCGTGCTGTCGGCCGTGGCGACCTCCTTCGTGGTGCTGGTGCTCGGGCGGGCCCTGCAGGGGGTCGGCCTCGGTCTGTTGCCCGTCAACATGGCCATCGCCCGGCGCAACCTGGACCGGGAACGGGCCGGGCGGGCCATCGCCACCCTGTCCGTCTCCACCGCCATCGGCGCCGGGCTGGGCTATCCGATCACCGCCGTGGTGGCCCAGGTCCTCGGCCTCCACGCCGCCTACTGGTTCGGTGCCCTGATGGTGGCCGGGGCGCTCGCCTGCGCCGCCGTGGTGCTGCCACCCCGGTCCCCCGCCGACCGCGCCCCCTTCGACGTGCCCGGCGCGGTGTTGCTCAGCCTCGCCGTGACGGGGGTGTCGGTGGTGCTCAGCGAGGGGGGCGCCTGGGGCTGGTCGTCCTTCCGGAGCCTGGGCCTGGTGGTGGCCAGCGCCGTCCTCGTGGCCGTGTGGGTGCCCCACGAGCTGCGGGCACCCCATCCCATGGTCAACCTCCACCACCTGGCCGACCGGTCGGTGCTGATGGCCGACATCTCCGGATTCCTCATGAGCATGTCGCTCTACCTCGTGGTCCCCATCGTGGTGGAGTTCGTCCAGATCCCGCCGTCCAGCGGCTTCGGCTTCGGGTCGTCGCTGGTCGTGTCGGGCCTCGTCCTCACCCCCTTGTCGGTGGGGACGTTCCTGGCCAGTCGACTGCTCGTCCCCTACGAGCGGCGGTTCGGGGTGCGCAGCATGATCCCGCTGGGGTCGTTGGTGTTCGCCGGGGCGGCCGCCTACTTCGCCCTCGATCACGGGTCGCTGTGGCAGGCCTTCGTCACCCTCGGCGTCAGCGGCCTCGGGATCGGCTTCACCTTCGCGGCGATGCCCGGCTTCATCGTCCGGGCCGTGCCCACGGCCGAGACCGGCAGCGCCACCGGCTTCTACCAGGTGCTGCGCAGCATCGGCCTCTCCGTGGGGAGCGCCTTCGGGGCGGCGGTGCTGCTGGCGTACACGCGACCCGGGCACACACTCCCCGACGTCGGGGGGTTCCGGGTGGCCCTGCTGGTGTCGGCCGGACTCGGCGTGGCGACCGCGGCGCTGAGCTTCTTCCTGTCGGGGCCCGCACCGTCCGTCCCCCTCCCCGGGCCGATGGAGGTCCGGATGAGCGAGGAGGCGCTGCTCGACGCCACCGGGGTCATGCTGGTGGACGAACTCGACCTCGATGCCGAGGAGCGGCCGTGAGCGCTCCGCCAGCCGCCTCCGCCGCCCGGCGGCCCCGCAATGCCCCGGCCACCCGACTGGCCCTGTTGGTGGCCGCCCAGGAGCTGTTCGGCCAGAAGGGCTACGAGCGCACGACCACCCGGGAGATCGGCGTGGCCGCCGGCGTCGACCCCGCCCTCATCGCCCGCTACTTCGGTTCCAAGGCCGACCTCTACCTGGCCGCCGTGGCGGCCGACCGGCTCGACGACGGTGTCGGCCCCGAAGGAGGGGTCGACACCCCCTTCGACGACCTGGCCCACGTGGTCGACGTGGTGGTGCGGCGGACGACGCGCCAGGGGCTCGGCCCCGTTCTCCAGGCCCTGGTGCGCGACGACGCGTCCGAGGAGATCCGCACGGCGGCGACGGCCCGCCTGGCGCGGCGCATGGTCGAGCCGGTGGCCACGCAGTACGGAGCGGCCGGGCTCGACCGGCCCACCCTCCGGGCCCAGGCCGCGGTGGCCGCCGTCATCGGAGTGGGGCTCGCCCGCGCCCTGGGGTGGTTCGACGAGCTGCACGCCGCCGATCCCGACGAGCTGGCCGCCCTGGTGACCGGCATCCTCGGTGCGGAGCCCTGACACGACGTCCCGTCCCGGGCGGACCCGTCAGCCGGCGCGGGCGGGCGCCAGGTACTGCTCGATCGCCCGGGCCACGCCGGTGGCGATGACCTCCTGGTCGGACGGGGTGGCGGCCAGGGTCCCCTCGAAGGGATCGGTCACGAACAGCGGCTCGATCAGCGCGCCGGGCATGGTGGACGGGGTGGCGAAGAACCCGGGGTCGGCCGGACCCAGCAGCAGGACGTGCCCGTAGGAGGCGGCGGCTTCGGCGAGCGAGGAGTCCGACGAGGTCTGCACCAGCGACCCTTCCTGCGAGTCGGGCTGCACGCCGTCGTCGGGGATCTGCCAGCCCCGGGCGTTCATGGCCGCCAGGACGTCCTTCTGGACGAGGGTGGCCAGGCGGAGGTTGGCGGCGCTGAAGGGTCGGTCGGTGTCGTAGGTGGTGACGCTGCCGGCGTCGGACGGGCTGCCCCCGCTGTCGAAGTAGATGCCCACCAGGACCGAGGCGTCGGCCAGGTTGGCGCACACGTCCCGGGCGGCCACGTCGTCGTGGGCCCCCTGGAGGCTGAGCACGCCGTCGGACAGATCGGCGGACGTGAGGCGCACCACGTTCGAGTCGGTGGTCCGCGACACCACCACCCGGTAGCCGTCGGCCCGCAGCAGCGTGGCGGCGTCGAGTTCGACGGGCAGCGTCTCGGTCCCCTCGTCGATGGTGGTGCCCGACGAGGTCGTCCCCACGGCCCCGGGGTCGAGACCCCCGTGACCGGCGTCCAGGAACACGGTCGTGTGCCGGTCACCGCTCGTCGGGGCGAAGGCCATGCAGGCGGTGGGCGAGAAGGCCGAGGGGTCCAGCTGGACACCCGCCGACACCGACCCCGTGCCCAGCGGGTGCGACCTCCACACCGTGGCCGTGACCACCACGGCGGCGACGACGGCGAGTACCGTCAGGCTGCGCCGTCGACGGCGGCGTCGGACCCTCCTGGCCTTTTCCGCGGCGAGCTCCTTGGCGGTCAGGGGTCGGGACGCGGACATGGTGCCCCCAGTGAACCAGCCCCGACCGCGCCACCGGTGTCGCCCCAGGTGACGGGCGTGTCAGACCCGTGCAACCCCCGGTGCCGGGGCGGGGTCCGGCCGATCCTCCGTCGGGTCCCGCCGGGCCGACACCACCGACCTCCCGGCCGGGAGGTCGCGCTCAGCCGAGCGTGGCGATGGCCTCGTTGAAAGTCGTCGACGGGCGCATCACGGCCGAGGCCCGGTCGTCGTCGGGACGGTAGTAGCCGCCGACGTCGGCAGCCGACCCCTGGACGGCCAGCAGTTCGCCCACGATGGTCTCCTCCTCGGCCGACAACCGGTCGGCCAGGGGGGAGAAGGCGGCGGCCAGCTCCGGATCGGTCGTCTGGGCGGCCAGCTCGCGGGCCCAGTAGAGGGCGAGGTAGAAGTGGCTGCCCCGGTTGTCGATGCCCCCCAGCGCCCGGCTGGGCGAGCGGTCCTCGTCGAGCAACGTCCCCGTCGCCCGGTCGAGGGTGTCGGCCAGCACCTGGGCCCGGGCGTTCCCGGTGAGCTGGGCCAGGTGCTCGAAACTCACGGCCAGGGCGAGGAACTCGCCCAGGCTGTCCCACCGCAGGTAGTTCTCGGCGAGCAGCTGCTGCACGTGTTTGGGGGCCGACCCCCCCGCCCCGGTCTCGAACAGGCCGCCGCCGTTGATGAGCGGCACGATCGACAGCATCTTGGCGCTGGTGCCGAGCTCCATGATCGGGAACAGATCGGTCAGGTAGTCGCGTAGGACGTTGCCGGTCACCGAGATGGTGTTCTCACCCCGGCGGATCCGCTCGAGGGAGAGGGCGGTCGCCTCCGCCGGTGCCAGGATCTCGATGCGGAGCCCCGCGGTGTCGTGCTCGGGGAGGTAGGCCCGCACCTTGGCGATCAGGTTGGCGTCGTGGGCCCGCCCCTGGTCGAGCCAGAAGACCGCCGGGTCGCCGGTCGCCCGGGCGCGGGACACGGCCAGCTTGACCCAGTCCCGGATCGGCACGTCCTTGGTCTGGCACATGCGGAAGATGTCGCCGGCGGCCACCGGCACCTCGAAGACCACCGAGCCGTCGGCGTCGGTCACCCGGACCGTGCCGTCGACCGGGATCTCGAAGGTCTTGTCGTGGCTGCCGTACTCCTCGGCGGCCTGGGCCATCAGGCCCACGTTCGGCACCGACCCCATGGTGGCGGGGTCGAAGGCGCCGTGGGCCCGGCAGTCGTCGAGCACCACCTGGTAGACGCCGGCGTAGCTGCTGTCGGGGATGACGGCCAGGGTGTCGCCCTCGGCCCCGTCGGGTCCCCACATGTGGCCCGACGTGCGGATCATGGCCGGCATCGAAGCGTCCACGATCACGTCGCTCGGCACGTGCAGGTTGGTGATGCCCTTGTCGGAATCGACCATGGCCAGGTCCGGACCGGCGGCCAGCTCGGCGGCGAAGGAGGCGGCGATGGCCTCACCGTCGGCGAGCGCGCCCAACCCGTCGAGAATGGCCCCCCAGCCGTCGTTCGGACTGAGTCCCGCTCCGGCGAGCGTGTCCCCCCACGTGGCGAACGTCTTCGGGAAGAAGGCCCGTACGACGTGGCCGAAGATGATCGGGTCCGAGACCTTCATCATGGTGGCCTTCAGATGCACCGAGAAGAGCACGCCCTCCTCCTTGGCCCGGGCGATCTGGGCGTCGAGGAAGGTCCGCAGGTCGGCCACGCGCAGGACGGCGGCGTCGACCACCTCGTCGGCCAGGACGGCGATGGGCGACCGCAGTGCGGTCGCGGTGCCGTCGGCGGCGACCAGCTCCACGGACAGCTCGGTGTCCGCGGCCATCACCGCCGACCGCTCGGTGGAGCGGAAGTCGCCGGTGGACATGTGGGCGACGTTGGTTCGCGACTCGGGCGACCAGGCCCCCATCCGGTGGGGGTGGGTCTGGGCGTAGTGCTTGACCGACGCCGGCGCCCGGCGGTCCGAGTTGCCCTGCCGCAGGACCGGGTTGACGGCACTGCCCAACACCTTGCGGTAACGGGCCAGGGTGTCGCGCGCCTCGTCGGTCCGGGGGTCCTCGGGGTAGTCGGGGACGTCGAATCCCTTGGCCTGCAGCTCGGCGACGGCCGCCTTCAGCTGGGGGATGGAGGCCGAGATGTTGGGCAGCTTGATGATGTTGGCCTCGGGCGTGAGGACGTCCCGGCCCAGTTCGGCCAAGGCGTCGTCGACGCGCCGGCCCTCGGGGAGCCGCTCCGCGAACGACGCCAGGATGCGGCCGGCCAGCGAGATGTCCCGGGTCACCACCGACACCCCGGCCTGGGAGGCGTAGGCCTGCACCACGGGGAGGAGGGAGTACGTGGCCAGCAGGGGGGCCTCGTCCGTGTGCGTGTAGATGATGGTCGATTCGGTCACGCGTGCTCCGTCGTCGGGGGATCGGGTCGCACCAACGATAGACGGCCCGTATCGACCCTCCGGAGGGCGGTCCGGCCCGGCTCAGCCGTCGGCGAGGCGGGCGAGCACCACCGCGGCCGTGGTGGCCACGTTGAGCGAGTCCACCCCGGGCGCCATGGGCACGGTCACCACGGCGTCGGCGGCGTCCCGCGCCGCTCGGGACAGACCCGGTCCCTCGGCACCCAACAGGACCGCCACCGGCCGGCGGCGCGCCGCCAGGGTCGCCAGATCCACCCGCTCGGCGTCGCCGGGTCGGGTCGGGCCCGGGTGGGGCACCAGGGCGCACAGGTCGAACCCGGCCGCCCGGACCTCGGCGAGCGCCCCGGGCCACGGGTCGAGCCGGGCCCAGGGGAGACGCAGGGAGTGGCCCACCGACACCCGCACCGACCGGCGGTACAGCGGGTCGCCGCACGTCGGGTCGACCAGGACCGCGGCGGCGCCGAAGGCGGCGGCGTTGCGGAAGACGGCCCCGATGTTCTCGGGGTCGTTGAGTCCCTCGAGCACGACGACCAGGGGCGGACCACCACCCGCGGGGGGCGTGCGCGGCGTCGGCCAGCACCGACGCGGCGGAGGCCACCGGAGGCCGGCCGGCGACGGCCACGATCCCCCGGTGGAGGTTGAAGCCGACGAGGTCGGCCATGGCGTGACGGGGCACCAAGTAGACCGGGGCGCCCCGGGCGCGGGCGGCCTCCACCAGATCGGCGGCCAGGGTCACCTGGTGGTCGTCGACCAGCAGCGACCGGACCTCCAGGGAGGTGTCGAGCAGCTGGCGGACGGCGACGCGGCCCTCGACCACCACGATGTCGAGCTCCGCCTCGAGCCGCCGCCGGTAGGCCGGGTCGTTGAGGTCCCGGTAGGCGGCCACCCGGGCGTCGTCCAGGCTGTCGACCGGCACGAGCGGTCCGGGGGCCGGGGTGGGCATCGCCCCACTGTAGGGACGTCCAGCTGTTGGGACGTCCAGCCGGATCGGCGCCGACGGACGAGACCGGCGACGACCGGGTCAGCAGCAGGGGTGCCGGGCCGTGGCGGCCAGGTGACGGTGTGGGGCGGGGTCCACCTTCCCCACCTCGGCGAGGAAGCCCCGGAGGTCGACCCGGCGGCCCGAGACGTAGGTCCCGCGCACCTTGACGTGGGTGGTGAGTCGGTGCGGATCGACGGTCGTCGGGTCGGCGCTGAGCTCGACCAGGTCGGCCAGCTTGCCCACCTCGATGGTGCCGAGGTCGTGGTCGCGGCCCAGCTGGCGGGCGCCGTGGATGGTGTGGGCCCGCAGGGCCTGGTCGATGGTCAGTGCCTGGTTCGCCCCGTGCACCGTGCCGCTCGCCGTGGCCCGGGTGACGGCGGCCTGGATGTTGAGCAGCGGCACGGGCGGCGACACGGCGCCGTCGTTGTGGAGCGACGGCTGGACGCCGGCCGTCCAGGCATCGGCGAAGCGCTGCCACTGGGAGCCGATCTCGGAGGGGAACAGCTGCCCGTCGAGCACGTCGCCCCAGTAGATGAACTGGAACGGCGCCATCGAGATGGTCACCCCGAGTCGCGCCGCCCGGGCGAACTGGTCGCCACGACCGGCACCGCAGTGCTCGACCCGCCAGCGGTGGTCGGTCCCGGTGAGGCCGTGGCGGGCGAGGCCGGCCTCGTAGCAGTCGAGCACGACGTCGAGGCCGACGTCACCGTTGCAGTGGAAGGCGAACTGCCAGCCCTGGCCGGCGAACTCGTCGAGGATCCCGTCGAGTTCCGATCGGGAGTAGTTCATGTTCCCCTCGCCGGAGGGGCCGATCGGGATCTGGGCCGCGGCCACCGTGGCGCTGTCGAGGTACGGGAAGCTGAGGGCGGCGGTCCCGACCCACGGCGACCCGTCGGCCCAGAGCTTGATGCCCTGCTTCCAGAGCATGTCGGGCGCGGCCGACTCGAACGGGGTCCCCGGGTCGTCGCCGATGGACATGTGGTACAGACCGACGCGGATCGGGCACCCCGGGCGGGTGGCCAGGACCTCGTAGCCCTGTCGGTAGGGAGTGTCGTAGGCGTGCTCGGAGGTCAGGGTGACGCCGTTGCGGCTCATCAGGGCGTACCACTCGGCGGCGGAGTGGAGCGGGTCGGACACCACGTCGGCGATCACGCCGCTGGTCGCGCCGAGCACGGCCGACGTCTCGAAGGCGAGACCGGTCAGATGGCCCGTGTCGTCGCGCGAGTACGAGCCGCCCACCGGATCGGAGGGAGGCGCGGTGTCCCATCCGTTCCGGGCGATCACCGCCGAGTTGAAGTAGGCGAGGTGGCCCGAGTTGTCGAGCACCACGGCCGGCCGCGTCGGGAAGTACCGGTCGAGCACGTCGGCGGTCAGGAGCGGCGCACCCTGCAGCAACCGGTCCACCCCGTTGAGGAACACCGGATCGTCGTCCGGGGTCGCCGCATCCACCCGGGCGAACTCATCGGTCACGTCCTTCCACGTCGGAAAGCCGACATAGGGGGCGATCCAGTGGACCGGGTCCTGGGTCACGACACCGGAGAGGAACGGATGGTTGTGGGCGTCCACGAACCCGGGGGCCAGGACGTGGGCGCCGAGGTCGGTGACCGTGGCCCCCGGCGCCGCCGCCCGGCACTCCTCCGACGATCCGACGGCGAGGATCCTTCCCGAGGCGTCATCGACGGCCACGGCCGTCGCCCGGGTGTCGTGGGCGTCCAGCGTCAGCACGGTCGAGGCCACGAGGACGGTGGCGGCTCCGTCGGTCGGCAGGCGGGGGGTCATCCACCCAGTTAACTCCTCCGATGGGGTCGCCAGGGATCCCATCCGGTGCAGACGGGGTGCAGGTCGGATGGTGCAGTCCGCCGGTCGGGAGCCGGTCCCCCGGGCCGGACCGGCTCCCGTCGGACACAATGGCGTCATGGGCATCCCGAGGGACAGGGCCGGCGGCCGGATGCGCGGCCGGCGCACCGGTTCGCCATCGACCGCAGCGACGCACGCATGACGCCCGACCCCGGGACGCCGGCTGCGGACGGAGGGCCGCCCTTCTTCGAGGTGGTCCTGGCCCAGCGGGCCTGCCGGCGGTTCGCCGACCGGGACGTGGACGACGCCCTGGTCGGGCGCTGCCTGACCGCCGCCATCCACGCCCCGAGCGCCGAGAACCTCCAGCCCTGGGTGTTCGTGGTGGTGCGTGACACCGACCGGCGCCACGCCATCGCCGACCTGACCCGGCGGCTGTGGCGCCAGGCCGGTCGGGCCGCCTCCGAGGACCGCCTGGCTCCAGGGCTGCTGGCCGACGTCGATGCCGGGGCGGAGACGGGGTTGGCTGGGGCGCCGGTCGTGGTGGTGGTGTGCGGGGACTCGTCGGTGGCCCACCGCTCGACGCTGCCCTCGTCGGTCTACCCGGCCACCCAGAATCTGCTGCTGGCCGCCGGGGCGCTCGGACTGGGCTCCGCCATGACCACCCTCGCCACCCTGGACGGGGACACCCTGGCCGACATCCTCGACCTGCCCGACCACGTCCACCCCATGGCGGTGATCCCCCTGGGCTGGCCGGCCCGGCCGCTCGGACCGCCCCGGCGCCGGCCCCTTTCGGAGCGGGCCCACCGGGACCGCTACGGCACGCCCTGGACCTGACCGGCGTCGGCACCGGCAACCGCGGCGTCCACCTTGGCGAGGATCCCGGCCAGCAGTTCGAGTTCGTCCGGCGACAACGTGTCGAGCGCCGCCGGCGGTTGCTCCATGATGCGGTCGGCCCGGGCGGCCACGCGGACGCCCTCGGGGGTGGCGGCCACCAGCTTGCTGCGCCGGTCGGTCGGGTGCGGTCGGCGCTCGACGAGGCCACGGGCCTCCAGATCATCGACGACCGGGGTGCAGTTGGGCGCATCGACACCGATGGCGGCGGCCAGGTCCCCCATGGTCATCGGCGCCGGGGCCACGCGCCGGAGCGCCCGCAGGCGCCCGAACGGCAGGCCGACGGCGTCGCTCACGTGCTGGCGGCGGCGGTTGTCGAGCACCAGGTCGCACATGACGGACCAGGCGATCCGGGCGGGGTCCGGGGTGGGAGCGTCGGCGGTCATGCCGTCGAGCCTGCCAGGAATTCGGGGTTCAGCAGGTGGGCGGTACGCTCCGCCGAGGCGTCCGCCCGCGCCGAGGTGACCACCAGGCCGAGCACCAGCACCGCCACCCCGCAGCCGCACAGCACCCACCATCCCGCATGGCTGGCCGACGCCAGCGCCGCGCGGCGGTGGATGTCGGGGCCGCCGCCGGTGCCGAACACCAGGGCCGCCGAGGCGGCCAGCAGGGCGCCCACCAGGGCCACGCCCAGCGTCTGGCCGACCTGACGCGACGTCGAGGCGATGGCCGAGGCCACGCCGGCCTGGGCACGGGGCATGCCCGAGACGGCGGCGTTGGTGATCGGCGCATTGACCATGCCGAACCCGATCCCGAACACCACGTAGGCGACGACCAGATACCAGAACGGGGTCGATCCGGTCAGGCGCGAGAGCATGGCGCAGCTGACCGCCACGGCGGAGCCGGCGATCAGGAGGGGGATGCGGGGACCGCGGGTGCCCACGATGCGACCGGAGATCGGGGGCAGCACCATGGTCATGGCCGCCATGGGGAGGGTCGCCGAGTCCGGCGTCGAGTGGCGACAGGCCCCGGACCTCCTGGAGGTACAGGGTGTTGAGGAAGAGGAACCCCCCGAGCGCGGCGAAGGCGGCCACCGCGATGGCCGCGGCGCCCGAGAACGGGATCGAGTGGAAGAACCGGAAGTCGATCAGCGGCTCGACGCGCCGCGGCTCCCACAGGAGCAGGGCCACGAGCGACACGGCCGCCACCGCGAAGGCACCCATGATCGGCCCCGACTGCCATCCGCGGGTCGGTGCCTCGATGATCCCGAAGGTCAGCGAACCGAACAGGACGATCACGAGCCCCTGGGCGACGGGGTCGAGTCGGCGCGCTCTCGGGGCCCGTGACTCGGGCACGAACCGGAGCGTCAGGACGATGGCGGCGATGCCGACCGGGATGTTGATCCAGAAGATCGACCGCCAGCCGAGGGACGAGACCAGGACGCCGCCGACCACGGGACCGAGGGCCATGGAGACCCCGATCACCGCCGCCCACACCCCGATCGCCTGGGCCCGTTCGCGGGGCTCGACGAACGTGTTGGTGATGATGGACATGGCCACCGGATTGAGCATCGACGCACCGATGCCCTGGAGCATCCGGAACGCCACCAGCGCGCCGAGGCTCGGGGCCAGGCTGCACAGCAGCGAGCCCGTGGCGAACACCGTCAGGCCGACCACGAAGGTGCGCTTGCGCCCGAACCGGTCGGCCATCGACCCCGAGAGCATCAGCAGGCTGGCCAGGACCAGCGTGTAGGCGTCGACCGTCCACTGCAGGCCGGACACCGACGCGTGGAAGTCCCGGCCGATCGAGGGCAGGGCGACGTTGACGATGGTCACGTCCAGCCCGACGATCAGGAGGCTCATCGAGCAGATCAGGAGGATCCCGACCCGGCGGCGTCGACCGGGCTGGTCGGGGACGGCCGGCGGGACGGACCCGGCGGGGCCTCCGGTGATGGCGGCCCCCCATGTACTTGTCGTAACATCATAGTTATGACTATATCATTAGTTGGCGGAACCGCACGGTGACGGTGCTCACCGGTCGGGTGCAGTTCCTACCCCTTCGCTCACGACCGCACGCAGCACGGTGCGGGTCGACTCGAGGTCGTCCGGGTCGACGCGGGCGGCCAGGTCATCGTTGAGCTCCCCCAGGACCTCGACCACGGCCTCGGCGTAGCGTGCCCCCCGGTCCGTCAGGACCACATTGGTGCGACGGGCGTCGGCCGGGTCGGGCACGGTGCTGGCGTAGCCGCGCCGTTCCAGTCCGTCGACGACTTTGCGACCGGCCTGGCGGGTCGTGCCCAGTGCCGCGCCGAGCCGGCCGACCGGGAGCGGACCCCGGCGGAGCACCCGCACGACGAGGGCATCGGACCGGCGGTAGTCGTCGAAGCCCCGCCGGCGCAATCCCTCCCCCATGCGGGCCACCCATGCCCGCCGGGCCAGGGCCAGGAGATCGCCCAGCAGCACCGGGCCGTCCGAGGTCTCCATCACCGCAAGCTACCAGTTAGGCAACCTAGTTGCCTAACTCGTCGATCGGTGCCACCATGGTGCCCACCGGGGTAGGACGGGAGGTGACGATGCGCCGGAATCCGATGTCCGTGGTGGCGTTGACGGTCGTCGCGTCGGCGGTGCTGGCCGCGTCCTGCGGCGGCTCCGTCACCACTGCGCCGACCACCGCCGCGCCGGCTCCCACCACGGCCCCCGGATCGTCGGCCACCGTCTGGCTGTGCCGGCCCGGCCTCCCCGACGACCCGTGCGCGGCGCCGCTCGGGGCCACGGTGGTGCCGGCCTCGGGGGCGAGGTCCGTGATCGACCCCACCGACGCCGTCGAACCTCCCGTGGACTGCTTCTACGTGTACCCGACCGTCAGCCGCCAGCCCACGGACAACGCCGATCTCCGCATCCAGCCGGCCGAGGTCGCCGCCGCGGTCAGCCAGGCCTCTCCGTTCTCGCAGGTGTGCCGGGTGTGGGCGCCGATGTACCGGCAACGCACGACCGCATCGCTGGCCAAGGGCTTGGGTGGCGACCCGACGGCCGACTCGGTCGCCTACCGGAGCCTGCTGGCCGGCTGGACCGACTACCTCGAGCACGACAACGACGGGCGTCCGGTGGTCTTCATCGGCCACTCCCAGGGTGCGGCCATGCTCATCCGACTGCTCGTCGCCCAGGTCGACGCCGATCCGGCGCTCCGGGGGCGCCTGGTGTCGGCCATCATCGTCGGAGGCAACGTGACGGTACCCACCGATGGGGTCGTCGGCGGCACGTTCAAGCACCTCCCCCTGTGCACATCGGTGGGCCAGACGGGTTGCGTCATCGCCTACTCCTCCTTCCCGCGCGAACCTCCGGCGGACAGTCTGTTCGGCCGACCCGGACAGGGGGTCAGCCTCCAGTCCGGCCAGACGGCCACCGCCGGCCTGCAGGTGGCCTGCGTCAACCCGGCGGCCCTGGGTGGCGGTCCGGCGACACTGACCCCCTGGTTCCCGACGGTCACGACGTCGCCCCCGGCCCCACCGGTCACCACCCCGTGGGTCGTCTATCCGGACCTCTACTCGGCGACGTGTGAGACGGCCGGCGGGGCCACCTGGCTCCAGGTGCACGACATCGCCGGTCCGGACGACCGCCGACCGGTGGTCACCGAGGCCCTGGGACCGGCCTGGGGCTACCACCTGGACGACATCAACCTGGCCACCGGCGACCTCGTCGACGACGTCCGTGCCCAGGTGTCCGCGTACCGGGCGACCCATCCGTGAAGGCGGACCGCACCTCGGGCGGACCCCGGGTCGGGACGGACGACCAGGCGCGGGATCGGGGCGGACCCGATCCCACCGTCCGGCCCTTCGACGGTTCCGCCCTGTACCGGGCGCTCGACGAGCGGCGGCGGGAGGAAGGCCTGTCGTGGGCGGCCGCTGCCCGCCAGATGTGGGAGCTGTCGTCGGAACTGAACGCCCGGCGCCACGACCATCCCGTCAGCCCCTCGACGCTCTCCGGCCTGGCGACCCGGCCGCGCACCAGCTGTCAGCACGCCCTGTTCATGCTGCGCTGGCTCGGGCGGTCCCCGGAGTCCTTCCTCGTGGGGTCGACCGGCGACGACCCGGCGTGGGCGCTTCCCGAGGCGGGACCCGACCGGCGGTTGCGGTGGAAGCTCACCGCCCTGCACGCGGCCATGGACGAGCGCCGCCGGGACGTGGGCCTGACCTGGGCGGAGCTCGCCTCGGTGCTCGGGTGCAGTCCCAACCAGCTCACCGGCCTGCGCACGGCCAGGTTCGCAACGAACATGGACCTGGCCATGCGCATCGTGCAGTGGCTGGGACGACCGGCGACCGAGTTCATCCATCCGGCCCGATGGTGAGTGCCTCGCCCGGGCGTTCCCCCGCCGTCCGCCCTCAGGTCGATTCGATGCCGACGATCGGCCCCGGGATCGCCTGGTTCCCGTTCGACCCGTCGAAGCCGGCATCGCCGTAGGCGAAGATGCCGCCGTCGGCGGCCACGAACCAGTACCCGTGGCCGTCGGGGGTGGTCGCCATGCCCACGATGGGCTGGTTGAGGGTGATGTCGCCGGCCGAGCCGTAGAAGCCGGCGTCGCCGTAGGCGAAGATGCCGCCGTCGGCGGCGACGAGCCAGTAGCCGTGGCCGTCGGGGGTGGACGTCATGCCCACGATGGGCTGGTTGAGGGGGATGTCGCCGGCCGAGCCGTAGAAGCCGGCGTCGCCGTAGGCGAAGATGCCGCCGTCGGCGGCGACGAGCCAGTAGCCGTGGCCGTCGGGGGTGGCGGCCATGCCCACGATGGGCTGGTTCAGGGTGATGTCGCCGGCCGAGCCGTAGAACCCGGCGTCGCCGTAGGCGAAGATGCCGCCGTCGGAGGCGACGAGCCAGTAGCCCTGTCCGTCGGGGGTGGCGGCCATGCCCACGATGGGCTGGTTGAGGGTGATGTCTCCGGCCGAGCCGAAGAAACCGGCGTCGCCGTAGGCGAAGATGCCGCCGTCCGAGGCCACCAGCCAGTACCCGATGTCGTAGGGCTCGTCCACCGCACCGCCGACGATCGGCTCGTTGAGCGGCGACTGCGATCCGTCGCCGTACCAGACCGCGGAGCCGAACGGATAGACGGAGGCGTCGTCGCCGATCTCCCAGTACCCCTGCGCGAGCGTCCCGCCCGCGGAGGGAGACGTCGAGGCCGTGTAGTAGGTGTCCGCCAGGTCCTCGGCCGAAAACGAGTACGGACCACTCCCGGCGATGACGACGTCACACGTCGGATACGCCTCGGGGTCGGTTGGTCCGGTCGTACCGGGAACGGCCTCGCATCCGGGGATCGGCCGGCCCTCGAACTCGTAGGTGACCGGCCCCGGATCGGCGTCCGGCGACACTGCCGGCCAGGTCACCCGGGCGGCGAGGACCAGTTCCTTCGGGCCGACCTGGGTGACGGTCACGGCGGTCGACGTGGCCAGCGGATCGCTCTCGATCTCGGCGTACTGCTGGCTCACCACCAGGCACGCGCCGGCGGCGGGACACGAGATCGAGATCCACCGTTGCGCCGACTGCGCCGCGCCCGTGAGCGTGCCGGACACCGCCGCCGACGACGTCCCGTCGAAGTCCTGGAGTCCCGAATAGCCCGCGTAGTCCACCGCTGCCACGCAGTCCGTGAGGGAGACGCAGGACAACGAGGGCAGACCGATGGTGTACCCGCCACCGGGATCGCTCGGGTTCGTCACCGCCGCGGTCGGCACGAGGGCCCCCCAGGTGCCGGTGAACACCACGAACCCCGACGCCGCCGTGGTGTCGAACGGCACGGCGCCCACGACGCACGACTGCGCCGCCACGCAGTCGATCGAACCCGGCCTCCAGGTCTGGGTGGGATCCAGGGTGGTGATCTCCGAGTCCGACCACACCCCCGCCGACAGGGTCGCCATCCAGAGGCCCCCGGGGGCCACGTCGGCCACCGGCCCGACCATGCAGTACGAGTCGGCACACCCGACCACGGTGGCCGGCAGGGCGGTGGTGCCGGCCGGGGTGGCCGGTAGGGCGGCGACCGTCCAGGACGTGCCGTCGAACTGCAGGGCCTCCGGCTCCGCCACGCCGTCGGCGTCGTACCCGCCGACCGCCACGCACAGGTCGGTCGAGGCACAGTCGACCGCCGTGAGGCTGGTGCCGGCCGGAAGCGACGGCACCGGCGCGTCGGTCCAGGCCGTGCCGTCGAACGCCAGCAACGGGTCGGTGGCGCCGGGCAGACCGTTGGCCAGCACGCAGAACGACGCGCTCGACGCAGGACAGGGCCCCGGAACCGAAGCCGAACTCGTCCGCGGTGATCGGCGGGGCGACGACCGGACTCGGCGCGTCGTCGGTGAAGCGGAAGCTCCTCGTGCTGCCCCCGCTCCCGTAGACGGTGCTCCCGACCGTGAGGCAGTCACCCGGGGCCCAGCACGAGATGGCGTCGTTCCAGGAAGAGCCGTCCAGGATGGGGCCGATCGGGAACCATACGGGGGAGGTGACGTGGGGGACCGCGTCGGCACGATCGGCACGGTGGCCGCCGGGGGCCGAGGCCCCGACGACGTGCACGGCCGGGTCGTCGGTGACGCCGAGGGTGGTGGCCCGACCCGACGGCGAAGCCGCCGCGCCGGTCGTGGCGCCGGCCGCCGGGATGCCGACGCCCAGGCTCGCGCCGATCACCAACAGGGCGATGGTCGGTCGTCTCCAACTGGGCATCTCGTCCCCGTCCTCTCGTCGGAGGCATCGTCCACGCGCGTCGCCCGGGTGCGGCTGACGATCGAACCGGTCCGGACACAGTGAGGGCCGACCCTCGCGGATCGGCCCTGACTGCTTCTGGCGGCGGAGAGGGGTGACCCGGGAGCGCTCCGGATCGATCCGCCGCCGAAAAGAACGTGACGGTGGTCAGTAGGGGGCGTCACCCCGCAACGTCACGCGTTGGATCACCCGGTGCTGGTCGCCGAAGTCGCCCACGACAGAGTGTTGGGTGGCCCGGTTGTCCCAGAAGCCGACATCACCCTCGGTCCAGTGGTACCGCACGGTGAACTCGGGCTTGACCGAGTGCTGGTAGAGGAAGGCGAGGAGGGCGTTGCTCTCCGCCCGGGTGAGCTCCACGATGTGCGAGGTGAAGCCGGGATTGACGAAGAGTCCCCGGGCGCCGGTCTCGGGATGGGTGCGCACCACGGGGTGGGTCACCGGATCGAGGGTCGGGAGCTCCTCGCCCTCCCACCGCCCCGACCCGAAGTGGTCGAACGCCGACTTGAAGGCCGCCCGTCCGTCGTGGACGGCGGTCAGCGTGGAGAGGAACGCCTGGAGGGACGGACTGAGCGCCTCGAAGGCGGCCTGCTGGTTCGAGAAGGCGGTGTCACCCCCCGAGGGCGGGATCACGACGGCCGACAGGATGCTCCCGAGTGGCGGCCGCTCGACGAAGGTCACGTCGGTGTGCCAGTCCAGGCCCTGGGACCGCTCGGCCACGTCGCCGTACGACGCGTACAACTGTCGGGCCTTCGAATAGTCGATCTCGAAGACGTTGGGGTGGCCGTCGATCCCCGGGACGACCGGATGACCCTCGGTCAGCTCGCCGAACCGGGCGGCGAAGGCCTGGTGCTCGACCGGGTCGAGGTTCTGGCGGGGGAAGAAGACGACCTTGCGGTCCAGCCAGATACGGCGGATCTGGTCGACGGTCCCCTGGTCCACCTGACGGAGGTCGACACCGTCGATGACGGCTCCGATTGCGGCCGACAGCGGTCGGGCGGTGAGGGTGGGACGGGTCTCGGTCTGGGTCATGGGCGTGACGCTCCTTCGTGGGTGGTGGGTCCGGCGGGTGCGGGGGTGGGGGACCGGTCGGGTGGGACATCGCCGTCCATCCCTTCCTGACTGTCGTCGACTCCGATCTCGGCGAGGAGTCGGGAGCGGAGCTCGTTGAACCTCGTCCCGCCGCGACGCCTCGGCAGGTCGACGTCGATCGGGAGATCGAGGGTGACGTGCCCGTCCGTCAGCACCAGGCAGCGGTCGGCCAGGAGGATCGCCTCGTCGACGTCGTGGGTGACCAGGAGCACCGCGGGGTGGTGCCGTTCGCACAGCTGGGCGACCAGGGCATGCATCCGGATGCGGGTGAGCGCATCGAGGGCTCCGAAGGGCTCGTCGAGCAGTAGGAGCTGCGGCTCGGCCACCAGCGCCCGGGCCAGGGCCACCCGCTGGGCCTCGCCTCCCGACAGCGTCTTCGGCCAGTCCTGCTCGTGGCCGGCCAGACCCACCTCGCCCAGCGCCTCGGCACCGCGCCGGCCGGCCTCGGGACCGGGTCGGCCGAGCAGGACGTTGTCGAGCACCCGGGCCCAGGGCAGCAGGCGGGGGTCCTGGAACACGACCGACCGCCGCTCGGGCACCAGGACCTCGCCGGTGGCCCCCTCGTCGAGTCCGGCGAGGGTCCGCAGGATGGTGGTCTTGCCCGACCCGCTCCGGCCGAGCAGGGCGACGAACTCACCCGGGGCGATGTCGAGGTCGATACCCGCGATGACCCGTCGGGGGCCGAAGCTGCGGTGGAGGTCGCGGACGACCACGGCCCGGGCGGCCGGGACTGCGTCGTCGGGGGACCGGTGGTCGGTGCCGATCACGAGGGCGCTCATCGGCCCGGCTGCCAACGCAGCAGTACCCGCTCGAGGAGGCGGACCCCGCTGTCGGTGGCGAGGCCGAGCAGCGCGTAACAGACGAGGCAGACGACGATCACATCGGACTCGAAGAAGGTCTGGGCCTGCACGATCAGGTAGCCGAGGCCGCTCGATGCGTTGATCTGCTCGGCGAAGACAAGAAGGAGCCAGGCCACGGCGGTGGCCATGCGGAGTCCGATCAGGAATCCGGGCAGCGCGGCGGGCAGCACGATGCGGCGGATCCTCGCCCAGCGCCCGAGGCCGACCACTTCGGCCAGCTCGAGGTAGCCCGGGTCCAGCGACCGGATCGCCGCGTAGGTGTTGATGTACACCGGGAACATCACCCCGAGTGTGATCAGCGAGATCTTGGCCGTCTCCCCCACCCCGAGCCACAGGACGAAGAGGGACTCGAGGCCGATGATGGGCACGAACCGGAGCATCTGGACGTTGCCGTCGATCAGGTTCTCCCCCAGTTTCGACAGGCCGGAGGCCAGAGCCAGGGCCGCACCGATCGGGACGCCGACGAGCAGCCCCCAGAACACCCGCTGGAGTGACGCCCACAGCGCGCTCGGGAGCTGGCCGTCGCGGACCATGTGGGCACCGGTGGTGAGTACCACCGAGGGTGCCGCCAGATCCTGGGGCTTGATCCAGCCGGCCAGGGCGGCGACCTCCCAGACGGCGAAGAGCAGGACGACGCCGATGAAGCGCTGCCAACCGCGGCCGATGCGCCGGTGGCGGCCGGTGGCGGCCGACCCGACCCCCGTCGTCAGGCGGACGAGGGCGGGCCCGTCGTCGGGGGGCCTCCCGGCGCCGTCCGCCCCGGGTGCCGGTGCGCCCGTCGGGGCGATCGCCGAGTGACCGGATTCGACGGTGGTCATGAGGCCTCCAGCGACGCCACCAGGTTGTTGAACCTCGGGTCGAACTGTTTGGCGACATCGACCTTGTGGGGGATCTGTCCGGCCGCGAAGTAGAGGTCGGCGGCCTCCTGCTGATCGGCGAGTACGTCACCCGGCAGCTGCAGGAAGGTGGTCGGGCCCTCCCGCTTGGCCACCTCGGCCGCCCGGGCCGGCGACAGGTGGTACTGGTCGATGAAGACCTGTTGGATCGCCGCCTCGGGGTGGGCGTTCAGGTACTGGTAGGCCTTCACCAAGCGGCTGATGTAGTCGCCGATCGCCGCGGTCTCGGCCGGGTCCGAGAGGGCGGTACCGGTGGCGATGAGGAATCCGGCACGGTCGATGATCCGGTTCCCGTAGGAGATCACGTGGGCGGTCGGGTTGGCCTCGAGGTAGACGCTGAGCAGTGGTTCGACCGTGATGCCGGCGTCGGCGGAGCCGCCCTGCAGGGCGGCGGCGATCTGGGTGGTCGGCAGGTTGACCGATGTGACGTCCGACAACGAGAGCCCGGCGCTCTGCAGACCCTCGAGCAGCACCGTCTGGCTGGCCGTCCCCTCCTGGTAGGCGACCCGCTTGCCCTTCAGGCCGGCCCAACCGGTGATGGAGTCCACCCCGGGAGCCGACACCAGGCCGTAGCCGCTCCCCTGCGAGGCCCACCCGGTGACGGCCCTGATCGTCTGGCCTGCCGCCTGGGCGAAGATCAGCGGCGTGCTGTAGACGAAGCCCACGTCCAGGGAACCACCCTCGAACGCCTGCAGCATCGACGGGCCGCCGACGAACTCGGAGTACTGGACCGTGTAGGGAAAGTTCTTGTCCTGACCCGAGATCGAGAGCAGGGTCTTGAGGTTCTGGAGCTGCTCGCCGACGCGGAGGACGGTACCGGCGGGGATGGACGACGCCGAGGCCGTCGTGGCCTTCGCCGCAGTGCTCGTCGTCGAGGAGGACGACGAGGAGCCCCCGCAGGCGGCAAGCAGCATTCCGGCCAGGGCGAGGCCCACGAGGGCGGCGGTCGTTCGGGCCGGTCGATTGATCATGCGTGCAATCTATATAAAACCGATGGGAATGGTCAAGATTGCCCCCATCCCGCTCGTTCCGACCGGGGGACCGGGGTCGGTCAGTCGAAGCGGAGGACGCCCCGGATGTTCCGGCCCGCCAACATGTCGGCGTACCCGTCGTTGACCCCCTCCAGCGGATAGGTCCGCGTGATCATCCCGTCGAGGTCGAGCAGTCCCTGGTCGCTCAGGTGCAGCAGGTGCGGGATGTCGTAGCGGACGTTGCCCGATCCGTACACGCACCCGACGATCCGCTTCTCGAACAGGGTCAGCCAGGTGAGGGACATCGACACCGTGACCTCGGCCAGTGGGTGCATGTTGGTCACGACCACCCGGCCACGTTTGGCGGTCAGGGCGAGGATCGCCTCGAGCAGTCCCCCGTCGCCCACCCCCATGGTGCAGATGACCTTCTCGGCCAACTTCCCCCACGTGACCTCCTCGACGAGAGGTAGCGCCTCGGCCACACCCGAGCAGGTGTGGGTGGCGCCGAAGCCCACCGCCCGCTCACGCTTCCAGGCCACCGGATCGACGGCCACGATCCGCTCGGCCCCCGCGTGGCGGGCCCCCTGGATGGCCGCCGATCCGAGGCCCCCGGCGCCGATCACCACCACGTCGTCGCCGGGGTGCACGTCGGCGGCGTACACCGCCGAACCCCAGCCGGTCATCACCCCGCAGCCGACGAGGCTGGCGGTCTCGAGCGGGTAGTGGTCGAGGATCTTCACGCACGACGAGCCGTGTACCACCGTGTACGGGCTGAAGGTGCCGAGGCACATCATCGAGGCCAGGTCGGTGCCGTCGGTCAGGTGGTGACGCGACGTCCCGTCCACCTGGATGCCGAGCATGGTGCGGTCACCCAGGTCGCACACGTTCGAATGACCCGCGGCGCACGACGGGCAGCGCCCACAGGCCGGGATGGCGGCCAGCACCACGTGGTCACCGGGGGCGAGGTCGGTCACCCCCTCGCCCACCTCCTCGACCACACCGGCGCCCTCGTGGCCACCGACGATCGGGTACAAGCCGCTCAGGTCGCCGGTGCGGAAGTGGTCGTCGCTGTGGCACAGGCCCGACGCCGCCAGGCGGACGAGGACCTCGCCCGCCTTCGGCGGGTCCAGGGTGATCGTCTCGATCTCCCAGGCCCGGTGCTCCGCGTGGATGACGGCCGCCCTGGTCTCCATGTCTCCCCCGTCCCCCGACCGTGCGCGGCCGGTGCCCGACCGGTCGTCGGGTCGCCCCTCCGATCCTGTCACGTGGGCCGGCCACGGCGGGGGCGCAGGGCGATCTAACCCGTCCCCCGGCGCCCCCGGCCGATCACCGGGGCGATCGGATCACGATCCGCCGTCAGGCCCCCAGTGCGGGTCCCAGCTCCTGCTTCCACCACTCGATGAACTCGCCCTGGTTGTCGCCTCCGATCTGGAGAAGCGCCACGTGGCTGAAGCCGGCGGACGCAAACTCCTCCACGGCGTCGACGACGGCGTCGACCGAGTTGCCGCAGGGGATCCCGTCGGCGACATCCGGACGGACCGAACTCGAAGCCGCCTCGAAGGCCGCCGTACTCGGCAGCTCCGAGTTCACCTTCCATCCGCCGCCGAACCAGCTGAACAGGTCCTGGGCCCGCTTGACGGCGGTGTCCCGGTCCACGTCGTAGCTGATGGGCAGCTGTCCGACCCTCGGCTTCCCCTCCCCTCCGGCGGCATCGAAGGCGGCCACGATGTCCGACTTCGGCTCCACGGCGATCAGGCAGTCGGCCTTCTGCCCCGCCAGCCGACCCGACTGCTCGCCCGAGGCGGCGATCCCGAGCTTGAGCGCGTGGTCGGGAAGGTCCCACAGCTTCGCGGAGTCGACCTGGAAGTGGCGGCCGTCGTAGTTCACGTAGCCGCCTTCCCACAGCTGGCGGATGATGTCCACCGCCTCGTCGAGCATCTGGTGGCGGACGTTCACCGGCGGCCAGCCGCCGCCGGTGACGTGCTCGTTGAGGTTCTCCCCGGCCCCGAGGCCGAGGGTGAACCGACCGTCGGAGAGGAGGTCGACGGTGGCCGCCTTCTGGGCGACGATCGCCGGGTGGTACCGCTTGATCGGACACGTGACGTACGTCATGAGTTCGATGGTGGAGGTGGCCTGGGCGGCCGCGCCGAGCACCGACCAGGCGTACGGTGAGTGCCCCATGGCGTCCACCCAGGGGAAGTAGTGGTCCGAGATCACGGCGAATCCGAAGCCCGCCTCCTCGGCCGCCTGGACGTCGCGGACCAGCTCCTTCGGTCCGGCCTGCTCGCACATCATGGTGTATCCGATCATGGTCATGTCGCTGGCTGTACCCGGCCACCCCGACCATGAACGTCGACGACCCGGTCGCCGAGGCCGGGTCCGGCTATGCCGTCGACACCGTCCGCTTCGAACCGGGCGACGTCCGCGGCATCGGCGATCCCTCGCCCCGGGCCTCGCGCTCGAACTCGTCGACGATCTCCTCCACCGACAGCCCCTTCGTCTCGGGGAGGAACCGGTAGACGAAGGCGATGGCCAGCACGCAGAGGGCGGCGAAGCAGATCAGTACCCGGGAAAGCCCGATCGACGAGTTCCAGACGGGGAACACCTCGATGAGCGCGAAGTTGGCCACCCAGTCCGTGGTGGCTCCGATCGACGAGGCCCGGCCCCGCACCGCGGTGGGGAACACCTCCCCCTGGAGGAGCCACCCCGTCCCGCCCACCCCGACGGCGAAGGAGGCGATGAAGAAGTCGAGGCCGATCATGACCAGCACCAGCCGGCTCGTACCGGACAGGAAGCCGAGGCCCGCCGCGGCCACCAGGGCGAAGACGGTCATCCCGAGGTAGCCGCCCATGGCCAGCTTCCGCCGACCCCACCGGTCGATGTAGCGGAACCCCAGATAGGTGGCGGCCACGTTGACCGCCGTCATGATCGCGGTGACCTCCACCCCCGCGATGGTGGTGGACACCAGCGACGAGTTGTCGCCCTCGAAGATCGGGCCGAGGAGATGGGGACCGTAGTAGAGGGGCACATTGATCCCGGTGATCTGCTGGAAGACGAAGAAGCCGCAGACCACCATCAGCGCCCGCTTCACGCCGGGGGTCCAGGCGCTCCGGCGCTCCCGGTTCTCCACCTCCTCCTCGTGATGCATCCGCCGGGCGCTCGCCTCGATGGCCTCCACCGAGACGTACACGTCGAAGGAGGCCAGGGCCTCCTGGGCCTTGTCGAAGTGCCCTTGACGCATCAGCCACCGCGGTGACTCGGGAATGGTGGTGCGCAGGACCAGGCCGAGCAGGGCCGGCACCGCGCCCAGGCCCAGGATGAGGCGCCACCCGACCGTGGCGGCGCTGCCCGGGGCCACCCGCAGCACCACCAGGGCGACGACGTAGGCCCCGAGGATCCCGACGGTGATCATCCACTGCTGCAGCATCGACAGCGCCCCGCGTCGGCCCTTGGGGGCGTACTCGGCGATGTAGGCGGTGGCGATCGCGGTGTCGGCGCCGATCGCCAGTCCGATGAGCGTCCGGGCGAAGAGCAGGACGGCGGCGTCCGGGGTGAACGCCGACAGGATGGCGCCGAAGGCGTAGATGCCCGCGTCGGTGATGAGCAGCGCCTTGCGGCCGAAGTGGTCGGTCAGCGATCCGGCCGCCAGCGCGCCGACGGCGGCACCGAGGGAGGCGCCGGCCACCAGGTAGCCCTGCCAGAAGCCGGACAGGTGGTACGGCACGAAGTTGAGGGCGGAGCCGATGTTGGACGTGTCGTAGCCGAACAGGAACCCTCCGAGCGTGGCCAGGAGGGTCAGCTTCCAGTAGAAGGCGTTCGGCACCCGGTCGTCGAGGTCGGAGAGAACATCGGACCCGTCGGGCGGTCGGGATGTGGTGACCTGGCTCATGGTTCACTCCTCCTCGGCGACGGCCCGGATGTCGATCGCCACCTACCCCCCGATCTCCCCCGTCAATCGGCCTGAGCGGTCGGACGATGGCATCCGCCGAGGCGCAGCACCGCGGGCCCCCGGGGGGGTGGCGCGACGGGTCGACGGGTCGAGGGACCGCCGACGGCGGCACCGTCTCCGCCCGGGATGGGTACCCTCGGGAGATGACGGCACGGATGGACCGCCTGGAGCGGATCGTGGCCCGGCTGCCGGAGGTCGAGCGCGTCGACATCGAGGCGTGGGGTGGTGAGCCGACCTTCCGCGTGCGCGGCAAGAACTTCGTATTCGCCAGCCCCGACGCCTCCTCCATCAGCGTGAAGCTGCCCCTCGACGAGGCCGCGGCGGTCGTCGCCATGGACCCGCACGCCTCCCCCACCGGCTACGGCCTCGGCCGTCACGGTTGGGTCACCATCACCCTCGTCGGGCGTCCCGGCGCGGCCCGCTGGCGCGAGGTCGAGGAGTGGGTGGAGACCTCCTACACCCTGATCGCCCCGCGCCGGCTCGCCCGCCTGGTGCTGGAACGGGACTGAGGTTCAGCCGAGGTGGTCGTCCCGGCGGACGGCCAGGACCACGACGTCGTCGTCGGGTGCTTCGGACACCAGCGCCTCCACCACTGCCGCGCCCATCGCCCGACTGTCCGCGGCCGGGGCGCGTTCGACGACGACCCGCAGCCGCTCCAGGCCCACGTCGATCGACTCGCCCCGCCGTTCGACGAGCCCGTCCGTGAAGAAGAGCAGGACGGCGCCGTCCGCCAGCTCGAGCTCGTGGTCGGTCCGCTCCGCGCCGGCCACGGTGCCGAGCAGCACCTCACTCGTCTCCTCCACCACCTCGGCGCGGCCGTCGGGATGGCGGAGCACCGGGGGCAGGTGGCCGGCACTCGCCCACCGGAGACGGCGCCGGCCGCCGGCGGTCTGCGGCTGCGCCACCTCGGCGACCAGCATCGTGGCCACGGCATCGATGCCGAGGACCACGATGGCGTCGTCGAGCAGCTCGAGGAGGTGGGCGGGGCCGTGGCCGCCGCGGAAGGCCAGGCCCCGGAAGAGGTTGCGGAGCTGGGCCATCGTGGCGGCGGCATCCCCGTCGTGCCCGGCCACGTCGCCGACCACCAGCAACGACGCGCCGTCCTCGGTGGTGAACGCGTCGTACCAGTCACCCCCCACCTGGACGGCCTGGCCGGCGGGTAGGTAGACGGTGGCGACGTCGAGGCCCGGGGCGGTGGGGGACGAGTCCAACAGGCTGCGCTGCATCGACTCGACCATCGACGAGACCTGCCGGGCGTGTTCCGCATTGGCCCGGGTGATCCGGAGGCGGTCGACGACCTGGGCGCACTGGGCGGCGATCGACTCCATCAGGGCGAGCTCCTCCTCGCTGAAGTCGCGCTCGTCCCGCCACGAGATGGCCAGGGACCCGAGCCGTCGGTCGCTCCGCACCAGGGGGAAGTACGCCCAGGCGTGCCGCTCCGTGTCCGCGTAGACCTGGGCCATCTCGGGCAGGAAGGCGAGACCGGTGGCCCGGTCGGGAAACAGCAGGCGCTCGCCGGTCCGGGCCACATACCGTCCGGGCAGGGGACTGTCGAGGGGCGCCTCGGTGTACCGCGCCCGGGTGAGGTCGTCCATGTGGTCACTCAGGTGGACGATCAGCTCGTCACCGTCGCGGAGGACGACGGCTCCACCGACGGCGTCCAGGATGGGGAACGCGGCGTTGAAGACGATGTCGGTGAGCTCGTCGATGGAGTCGGCGCCGACCATGTCGACCGCCGCCCGGGCCAGTCGGGCCAGCCGGTCGCGGATCAGCCGCTCGGCCTCGACGGAGGCGACGAGTTCGTCGTGCCGGCTCCGGGCGAGGCGCTCCTGTTCCCTCGCTTCGTGGGCCAGCCGTTCCTCCCGTTCGGCGCGGGCGCGGAGGGCGTCGGTGATGTCGAGGCCGTAGGCGACGACGAACGCCCGCCGGGCACCGGAGGGGTGCTCGTCGAACACCGGGTGGAGCGACAGGTCCACCATGCGCACGCCCCTTCCGACCCTTCGACGACAGACCTTAGGAAGGCCGGTGTCCGGGGGCAAGGCTCGGTCCGGTTCCCCTGGTCACGCGGCCAGGAACTCGAGCAGGCGCGCGTTCCAGTCCTCGGCATGGCTCACGTTGCAGCCGTGCGGGGCATCGGGGAGGACCTCGAGCCGGCTGCCGGGGAGCATCTTGTGGGTCCGCTCACCCGAGCCGTCGAACGGGACCGTCTCGTCGCTGTCGCCGTGGAGGACGAGGGCGGGCACGTCGACGGCCGCCAGGTCCTCCCGGAAGTCGGTGGTGGCGAAGGCCTCCATGCAGGCGAGCGCCGCCTTGGTGTCCGCCTGTTGGCAGAGTCGGAGGGCCTCGTGACGCTGTTGTTCGGTGACCACCAGGTCACCCCGCACCGAGAAGAACGCCCGCACGAAGCCGTTGTAGAACGAACTCCGGTCCTCGGTCAGCGATGCCGCCATGCTGGCCGCCTCGTCCGAGGTCAGGGGGCCGTCCGGGTTGTCGTCGGTCCGCAGCAGGAACGGGGTGACGGACGACGCGAAGACGACGCTCCGCAACCGCTCGGGACCGAAGTGCGGGAAGTACCGGGCCACCTCGCCCCCGCCCATCGAGAACCCGACCAGGGTGACGTCGTGGAGGGCGAGTTCCACCAGCAGGGTGTGGAGATCGTCGGCCAGGGTGTCGTAGTCGTAGCCGCGACCCGGCTTGTCGCTCCGCCCGAAGCCGCGCCGGTCGTAGGTGACCACGCGGTAGCCGGCCCGCTCGAGCACGGGGACCTGCCCACTCCACGACTCGCCCGACAGCGGCCAGCCGTGGATGAGCACGACCGGCCGACCGGGACCCCCGGTGTCGTCGACGTGCAGCGCGGTGTTCCGGAACAGCCCGTGATGGGCGGTGACCTCGGTCATCGATCTCCTCCAGTCCTCCGGTCGGCGACCCTCCGGTCGGGGTCCACCCGGTTTCGGGCCGACACCGCTCCGACCCGGGCGCGGCCCTGACTGTCCGGTACCCGCTGCGCCCCCATCCATGCAGCGGTCACCCGTCCGCCGCGCCCCCCGGGGTGCGAGGCTCCGGTCCGCTCAGGTGCTCAGGAGTTCGGTGAGCCGGGCGGCCAGCCGGTCGCTGCTCGGCTCGTTGATCGTGATCTCCATCCGGTTGCCCCGTCGGACCGAATTGACGAGGCCGGCCTCGCGCAGGCGCTTGACGTGCATGCTGACCGTCGGCTGGGACAGCGAGAAGCTCCGGGCGATGTCCCCCACCGTCGTCGGGCCCGACCGCAGGGAGTGGAAGATGGCCAGTCGCGTCGGGTCGGCCAGGGCCCGCAGCGTGCCCGCCACCTCCTCGGTCTCCGCCCGGGCGGACAGGACACGGTCCGCCGCGCCCGTCCCGACGACCGTGCAGTCCGGCAGGTCGAGGTAGAGGCCGCGGCCGAAGAGCGCACAGGGGACGATGGCGACCTGATGGCCCGACCGCTGCGACTCGACGATGTCGGGCAGGTGCTCCGCGAAGGTGGCGCACTCCGCGGACACGATCTCCTGCCACTCGGCGCCGTTGGCGAGCGCCCGCCGGACGTCCGCCGCCGCCTGTTCCGCGGCCGGCATGCCCACGCGCCGCCACCAGGGATCCACGAAGTCCCAGATGTCCGACTGGATGGCGAAGTACCGGTCCCGCAGCGCCTCCGAGCCGTGCAGTCGGGCCAGACGCGTCCACGTCGCCCGTCGGATCTCCTCGGTCTCGGAGACCAGCGGCGGCTCGACCGGCAGGGTCGCCAGCGACGCCTCGCACCCTTCCCGGTAGGTGGAGAACTCGCTGGCCCCCAGTACGCCGCCGTGGAAGGCCATGACCTCGGCCTCCACCGTGCACGTCACATCGTCGGGCCAGAGGTCCGCCAGTCGCCGGGGGAGGTCGCCCTGCTCCTCGTAGAGCCGTCCGAGGATCGGATGGTTCGTGCGCAGGTACTCCGAGGAGGCGGCGTGGACGCACCACGTGAGGTCGAGCACCAGGGAGTGGTCGAGGACCTCGGGGGAGGTCGGCGCCTGCGGCAGCGGGTCAGCGATCTGCATAGGTACTCATCTATATCAGGATTTAGTTGATTTGTCTATAGATTCGGATAGAATGTTCTTGCGCAGGTAGCGAGGACGAGGACATGAACCCGATGCAGGTCGAACAGTTGGTCAGGGAGCACCAGGAGGCGCTGCGGGCCTCCCGCGCGGCCGGACGGCGCCGGTCGCCGGGCCGGCGGGCCACCGTCGGGGTCGCCCGTAGCGGGGTCCAGACCCTCGGCGTCGGCCTCGTGCGGCTGGGTCTGCGCCTGGCCGGGCCCGATTCGCGCCTGCGGGTGCCCGTCTCCAACGGTGCCGGGCTCGCCGAATTCCACTCCTGACCGGCTCCTCCGGCCGGGCTACTGCTCGGCCATGATGCGCTCGAACTCCACCAGCGGGTTGATCGGCGCGTGCTCGTCGAGGGTGATGACGGCCGTCCGGATGGACGCGGTGCACCGGAACGGCGCCCGGTAGCCCGCACCGACGGGTGGCCCCAGTTCGTAGCCGCACGTCAGGCCGGCGTTCGTCTCGTTGAACACCGCCATCGTGAAGAGGCGGAGGTGCCCTTCGGCCACCACCGATCCGTCGACCTGGAGCGAGGCGTCGCCCCCGGCGTCCTCGTGGCGATCGAACCGGTACGTGAGGACGTGGTGGCCGGGTGCTACCGGATCCGGCGCCTCGAGGACATGGATCTCCTTGCCGTAGAGGTTGTGGACGTACCGCAGCCGCCCCTCGAACAGGTGGAAGGAGAAGCCACCGAGCACCGACCCCTGGGCGAGGAGGACACCCTCGGCGACCGTCCCCTCGGCGACGGTGACGTCGACGTCGATCCGGTGGCCCCGGTTCTTCACATTGGGCGCCACCGACTCGGGGACGGGTGACGTCCCCGGGTAGAGCGTGGCCACGAGGCGGGGGCGGCGCCAGTCGGGTTTCGGGTTGTTGATGGCGTGGAGGACGCGGTTGTCGAGGGGCAGCACATCGTTGGCGCGCGCTTCCCGCCACCACCGCGCGACGAGGTCGGCCAGGTGGTCCGGCTCCTGCTCGGCCAGATCGTGGATCTCGGAACGGTCGACGGCCACGTGGTAGAGCTCCCACCGGTCCTCGTCGAACGAGGCGTTGACGCGCAGCCCGTCGTCGTAGAGCGGGGCGATGGGCTTGAAGGTCACCGCCTTCCATCCGTCGTGGTAGAGCGCCCGACTGCCGAACATCTCGAAGTGCTGGGTCCGGTGCGGTGCCGGCAGGGCGGCCCCGTCGGGCTCCAGGATGGGGGCGAAGCTGATGCCGTCGACCGGACTCTGGGGTACGTGGCCGATCGAGGCCGGAAGGTCGATCCCGGCCAGCTCGAGCACGGTCGGATAGATGTCGATGGCGTGCACGAACTGGGCCCGGACGCCACCCGTCGCCCCCAGCCGGGACGGCCAACTGACGATGCAGGGGTCGGCCACCCCTCCTTCGTGCACCTCGCGCTTCCAGCGCTTGAACGGCGTGTTGCCGGCCATGGTCCAGCCCCACGGATAGTTGTTGTGGGTGGTCGGACCGCCGAGCTCGTCGATCCGGGCAGCCAGCTCGCCGGCGCCCGCCGAGTCGAAGTTCGCCAGTCTCGCCTCGTTGATCGAGCCGGTCGGTCCGCCCTCCGAACTCGCTCCGTTGTCGGACACCACCACCACCAGGGTGTCGTCGCGGTCGTCCGTCTCCTCCAGGAACTGCAGGACCCGGCCGAGCTGGTCGTCGGTGTACGCCAGGAACGCCGCGAAGCACTCCATGAAGCGGGCGGCGACCCGGCGCTCCCGCTCGGGAAGGGAGCTCCAGGGTGGGACCCAGGGCGGCCGGGGAGCGAGCTCGGTCCCCGGTTCGAGGACGCCGCTGGCGAGCTGGCGAGCGAACAGCTCGTCGCGCCACTCGTCCCAACCCCGGTCGAAGTGTCCGCGGTAGCGCTCGATCCATTCGGCCGGGGCGTGATGGGGCGCGTGGCACGCCCCGGTGGCGAAGTAGAGGAAGAACCGGCGCTCCGGATCGACGTTGCGCAGGTCCCCGATCTGGTGGATGGCCTGGTCGGCCAGATCGGCACTCAGGTGGTAGCCGTCCTCGATGCTCCGCGGCGGGGCCACCGAGTGGTTGTCGTGGTAGAGGGTCGGCACGAACTGGTGGGTCTCGCCGCCGTGGAAGCCGTACCACCGGTCGAACCCCCGGCCCAGCGGCCACGAGTGGCGGGGGGAGCCCATGTTGGTGTGGTCGCCCGGCGTGAGGTGCCACTTGCCGACCGCGTACGTGGCGTAGCCGCGCTGACGGAGGACCTCGGAGAGGAACCCGTGCTCCTCGGGGATCTCGCCGTCGTAGCCCGGGTAGCCCGAAGGCATGTCCGCCACCCGGCCCATGCCGCAGCGGTGGTGGTTGCGTCCGGTGAGCAGGCAGGCCCGGGTCGCCGAGCAGATGGCGGTGGTGTGGAAGTTGGTCAGTCGCAGACCCCGTTGCGCCAGTCCGTCGATGACCGGCGTCCCGATGTCCGACCCGTAGCAGCCGAGCTGGGCGAAGCCGACGTCGTCGAGGACGACCAGCACCACGTTCGGCGCCCCTTCCGGGGGTGAGGCGACCTCGGGCCACCACGGCGTGGAGGTCCTCCAGTCGTCTCCGATGACGCCTTCGAATTCCGCTCTCATGGCGCACTCCCTGTCCTGGCGGCCCGACGATCCCGACCCGGCGCCGACCCGGGGTCGGCGGGGCCGTCACCTACGGTACGTCGGCGGACCGGGGTGGCACGGGGAGGATGTTCGACCCGATCGACGACGCACCGGGTGGCGCACCGCCGACCCGGTGACGTCGTGCCGGTCGGCTGGTCGGGACCCGGGCGTCCACCCCGGTCCCCGACGATCAGTAGATCTCGGTCGGGAGGCGGTCCGCCTCCGCTCCGGTCGCGTGGGTGCCCGTGGCCGGCCGCCCCGGATGCACGTTGATCACGATGCCCGCTACCACGGCGGCGAGGACGAAGATCCCCGCCGCCCATCCGCTGGCGGTGGCGTACCCGTGGACCGTCGCCTCGGCGAGCTCGTCGCCGGACCGGGCGTGGGAGGCCAGGTAGGCCGTCGTGGCGGCCGCGGCGATGGTGTTGAGGAGGGCGGTCCCGATGGAGGCCCCGATCTGCTGGGACGTGTTCGTCATGGCCGAGGTCACGCCCACATCCTTCGGGTCCGCGTTCTGCGTGGCCGTGCTGACGCAGGGCACGATGGCCAGTCCGAGTCCGATGCCGAGCAGGATCTCGCTGGGCAGCACGTGCGTCAGGTAGGCGGCACTGGGGGTCAGCGTGGTGAAGAGGGCGGCACCGACGGCCGAGAGGAGGAGGCCGGGGACCACGAGCAGCCGCGTGCGCACGTAGGGCATCAGCCGGCTCGCCACCTGCGTGGCCGCCAGACCGTTCAGGACCAGGATGGGCAGGAACGCCACGCCCGTCTTGAGCGGCGAGTAGTGGTCGATCGTCTGGAGCAGGTACGTGAGGAAGAGGAAGGTGCCGAACATGGCGGTCACGGCCAGCAGGATCGTGGCGTAGGAGCCGGCCCGGTTGCGGTTCGCCAGGACGCGGAGGGGAAGGAGCGGGTTCGGCCCCCGGCTCTGCCACACGATGAAGGCGGTGAGGAGCACGCCGGCGAGCACGAGCGAGGCGATCACGTCGGTCGCCCCCCACCCACTGGTGCCGGCCTCGCCGAGTCCGTAGACGAGCGCCACCAGGCCGCCGCAGCCGAGCACCACGCCCAGCACGTCGAGCCGGATGCCCGGCACGCCGTCGCGCGTGGGGATCAGGGTGAAGGCCCCGAAGAAGACGAGCGCGGCGATCGGCAGGTTGACGTAGAGACACCAGCGCCAGTCGACGTATTCGGTCAGGAAGCCACCGAGGATGAGCCCGAAGGCGGACCCGGCGATGGCGATGGTGGCGTAGATCCCGAAGGCCCGGCCCCGCTCCTTCGGATCCGTGAACGTCGACGTCAGCAGCGACAGCACCGACGGGGCGAGCAGGGCGCCGAAGAGGCCCTGCAGGCCCCGGGCGCCGATCAGCATCAACGTGGTCTGGGCTGCGCCGCCGACGGCCGAGGCCAGCGCGAATCCGATGACCCCGGTCATCAGTGTCCGCTTGGGACCGAACATGTCGCTGATGCGTCCTCCGAGGAGGAGGAAGCCGCCGAAGGCCAGGGTGTACGCGGTGACGACCCACTGCCGGTCGGTATTGGAGAAGCCGAGGGAGTGCTGGGCCGACGGCAGGGCGATGATCATGATCGTCGAATCGAGCACCACCATCAGCTGGGCCCCGGCGATGACCACCAGGATCCACCAGTGGGCGCGGGTCGCCCCTCCGGAGCCGTCGCCCCCGGGTCCGGTGGCCCCGACGGACGTCATCGCGCCGCCTCCCGGGCCGCCGACTTGGCGGACGGATCGCGCCGGGCCAGGATCCGGTCGATCTGCGCCTGGCTCACGGGGCGATGCGGCAGCGCCTCGTCCGTCGGCCGCATGCCGGCGACGAGCAGGTCGAGATGCCGGCGCCACGCCTGGGGGGCGTTCGCCCCGGTGGTCTCCAGCACCCCGCGCATCGACCACAGCACGAGCGAGATGTCGGTGCTCGTCACGTCCGTCCGGACCCGGCCGTTCGCCTGCGCGTCGGACAGGAGGTCATCGATCAGCGTCCGTGCCGTGGCGATCAGGGGATGGTCGGTGCTCCACAGTTTGGGCAGGCAGCCGAGATGTTCCGCCTGGTACGAACAGGACGCCTCGAGGAAGTGTTCGAGGCCGGTCCCGTCCGGACGCTCGGCCGCCTCGCGGGCCATGGCGATCGTCTGCTCCAGGACCTGGGAGACCAGGGCTTCGATGAGGGCCTCCTTCGAGGCGAATCGGCGGTAGAGCGTGCCCATCCCGACCCCGGCCGCCCGGGCCACGTCGGCCACGCTCGCCTCGAGGCCCTTCTCCTCGAAGACCTGGGCGGCCGCCACCAGCAGGCGTTCGCGGTTCCTCACGGCGTCGCTCCGGATCGGTCGGACGCCGACCGCCAGGATCGGAGGGTCGGTCCCGGTGGCCGGGTTCGTAACCGGAGTTTTCACTCCGTTTACGATACCCCTAAGCGGAGTGATCTGTCCACTTAGCGCCGCCGGTCCCCGCTGTTGCCTCTACGCTGTCCCCGGGGTCCGACGGGGTCTCGGGCGAGCGCGGGAAGCGGCAGAGGGAGTCGGCATGGGCACGGCAGTGGTGACGGGCGCCCGGGGCGTCGGGTACGAGGTGGGGCGTGGCCTCGCGCTCTCCGGTGTCCGTGTGGTCTACGGGGTGCGCAGCCCCGACACGGGCGACCGGGCGGTGGCCGCCGTCCGGTCCGAGGACCGGGACGCCGACGTGTCGTGGGAGCTCCTCGACCTGGCCGACCTGGCCTCGGTGGCCACCTTCGGCGAGCGCATGCGGGCCGGTCACGAGTCGGTCGACATCCTGGTCAACAACGCCGGTGTCGTCATGCCGCTCGAGCGCGAGACGACGTCGGACGGGTTCGAGCTGCACTTCGGCACCAACCACCTCGGCCACTTCGCCCTCGCCTCGGAGCTGCTGCCGCTGTTGCGGGCCTCCGACGGCCCCCGGGTGGTGGTGGTGGGGAGCCTGGCCCACCGTCGGGCCGACATCGACTTCGACGACCTGCACGCCGAACGGTCCTACCGGCGCGTCAGGGCCTACGGACAGTCCAAGCTGGCGAACCTGCTGTTCATGACGGAGCTGCAGCGCCGCAGCGATGCGGGCGGGTGGGGACTGACCTCGGTCGGGGCCCACCCGGGATTCGCCCGGACCGAGGCGATCCTGCGGCCCGACGACGGTCTGGCCAAGCGCACCTTCACACGGGTGATGTCCGGACTCATCCCCACCGCCGAGAGCGCCGCCCGCCCGATCGTCCACGCGGCCACGGCGCCGGACGTGGGACCGGCGTCCTACTTCGGCCCCTCCGGGCCCGGCGAGATCGGCGGCCGGCCCGGTCCGGCCAGGCTGGCGTCACGGGCCCGGGACCCGATCCTGGCGGCGCGGCTGTGGGACGTCTCCGTGGCGTTGACCGGCGCCACCTTCGGCTCCGACGACGCCCGGTCCGGTCCGGGCACGTCGAAGGCGGACTGACACGCCCATGGCCAACGTCTGGTCCGGCGTGACCTTCGACTGCGTCGATCCGGAGCGGGTGGCGGCGTTCTGGGGTGGGCTCCTCGGCCGCGAGCGGGGCCCGACCCACGACGGATGGGTGTACCTCGGCGAGCGGGGGACGCGCTGCCGCGCCTGGTCTTCCAACCGGTCCCGGGGCCGAAGCACGGCAAGGTCCGGATCCACCTCGACGTGACCGTCGACGACATGGACGCGGCCATCGACGCGGTCACGGCCCTCGGCGGCCACTCCACCGGCGAGCGGCACGACTACGACGAGGGGGTCGTGGTCGTCATGGCCGATCCCGAGGACCACGAGTTCTGCCTGGTCCAGTACTTCTGACCGTCGGGACGACGGGGCGTCGGATCCGGTCGGCCCGGGCCTCCGTCGCGACCCACCCGTAGAATGGCGGGGTGAACCCGACACCCCTGCCGGTCCTCGTCGAGGCCGGGTCAGACCCCGGTCCGGACGACGTGGTCCGGGCGGACGGCATCCCCGCCGAGTTCCACCCGGCCGTCGCCGCCTGGTTCAGCCGCCGCTTCCCGGACGGGGCGACCGAGCCCCAACGTCGGGCGTGGCCCCGGATCCTGACCGGCGAAGATGTCCTGGTCGCCTCCCCCACCGGCTCGGGCAAGACCCTGACCGGCTTCCTCGTCGCCATCGACGCCGCCTACCGGGCCCAGGAGGTACCGGTTCCGGCCGCGGCGGACGACGCCCCGCCCCGCGGCCCGGGTGTCGTCTACGTCTCGCCGTTGCGGGCGCTCGCCGTCGACGTCGAGGAGAACCTGCGGACCCCGCTGGAGGGGATCGCCGCTGAGGCCGCCCGGCTGGGCCTGGCACCCCCCGAGCTCACCGTGGCCGTCCGTACGGGCGACACGCCCGCCGCCGAGCGTGCGGCCATGCGCAAGCACCCACCGGACCTGCTGGTCACCACGCCCGAATCGCTGTACCTGCTGTTGACCGCCGCGTCCTCGCGGGCGGTATTGGGCAGCGTCCACACGGTCATCGTCGACGAGGTCCACACCCTGGCCCGCGACAAGCGGGGCGCCCATCTGGCCCTCAGCCTGGAACGGCTGGCCCACCTGGTGGCCGAGCGGGGCGCCCGTCTGCAACGCATCGGACTGTCGGCGACGCAGCGGCCCCTCGAGGTCGTGGCCCGCCTGCTCTCGGGAGTGGACCCCGATCGCCCCCCGACGACCATCGTCGACTGCGGACACGCCCGCGACCTCGACGTCGCCATCGAGCTGCCGGGCAGCGAGCTCGAGGCGGTGGCCAGCGGCGCCCAGTTCTCCGACGTCCTGGACCGGATCGCGGGACACGTGCTCGAGCACCGCACGACGCTCGTCTTCGTCAATACCCGGAAGATGGCCGAGCGCGTGGCCCACCAGCTCTCCCTCCGCCTGGGCGCCGAGGAGGGTGCGGTCGCCGCCTCCGGCGGGGAGGTCGACGCCGCCCTCCAGGTGGCCGCGCACCACGGGAGTCTCTCGGCGGCCCGCCGGCGCATCGTCGAGCAACGGCTCCGTGCGGGTGACCTGCGGGCCCTGGTCGCCACCGCCTCGCTCGAACTGGGCATCGACGTCGGACCGGTCGAGCTGGTCTGCCAGATCGGCTCCCCCCGGGCGATCGCCACCTTCCTCCAGCGGGTCGGACGGGCCAACCACCATGTGGAGGGCACCCCGGCGGGTCGGCTCTACCCCCTCACCCGCGACGAGCTGGTCGAGTGCACGGCCCTGTTGGCGGGCGTCCGGGCCGGGCACCTCGACGTGCTCCACCCTCCGGTGGCGCCCCTCGACGTCCTGACCCAGCAGGTGGTGGCCGAGGTGGCCGCCGCCGACGAGTGGGAGGTCGACGCCCTCTTCGCCCTGATGGTCCGCGCCGCACCGTTCGCCGACCTCACCCGCGAGGACTTCGACCAGGTGGTGGACCTGGCCTCGTGGGGAATCCAGACCGGCCGGGGCCGGCGCGGCGCCCACCTGCACCACGACGCCGTCAACGGACGGCTCCGGGCCCGGCGGGGGGCACGACTGGCCGCCCTCACCAGTGGCGGCGCCATCCCCGAGACCGGGGACTACCGGGTCGTCCTGGACCCGGAGGGCGTCACGGTCGGGTCGGTCCACGAGGACTTCGCCGTCGAAGCCACCGCCGGCGACATCTTCCTGCTCGGCACCCACTCGTGGCGGGTGGTCAAGGTGGAGACGGGCACCGTTCGGGTGGTCGACGCCGCCGACCTGCCGCCGACCATCCCCTTCTGGCTCGGCGAGGCCCCGGCCCGCACGGCGGAGCTGAGTGCCGAGGTCGGCGACCTCCGCGCCGAGCTCGAGCCGCTGCTGGCCGCGGGTGACGGCACGGGGGCCCGCGCTGCCGTGCAGGCCCGGGCCGGCGTGTCCGAGGACGTCGCCGACCAGGTCGTCGCCTATCTCGGAGCCGGTCTCCTGGCCCTCGGGGCCCTCCCCACCCGTCAGCGGCTGGTGGTGGAGCGGGTGTTCGACGAGGCCGAGGGCACCCAGCTCATCGTCCACTCCCCTTACGGAGGGCGGATCAACCGGGCGCTCGGGCTGGCGCTGCGGAAGCGGTTCTGCGTCTCCTTCGACTTCGAGCTCCAGGCCGCCGCCGACGACGACACCGTCGTGCTCTCCCTCGGGCCCCAGCACAGCTTCCCCCTGCCCCAGGTCCCCTCCATGCTCCAGAGCGCCACGGCCCACGACGTGCTGGTCCAGGCCGTGCTGCCCCACCCGATGCTGGCCGCGCGGTGGCGGTGGAATCTGAACCGGGCCCTGGTCGTGCCCCGCTCCCGAGGCGGCGCCCGGCGACCCATCCACCTCCAGCGGATGGAGGCCGAGGACATGTTGGCCGCCACCTGGCCGGCGCTGGCCGCCTGCCAGGAGAACGCACCGCCGGGCCCCGTGGCCGTGCCCGACCACGTGCTCGTCCGCCAGACCGTCGACGACTGCCTGACGGAACCCCTCGACGCCGACGGCCTGGTGGACCTGCTCACCGAGGTGGAGGCCGGCCGGGTGGACATGCACTTCGTGGAGTCGGCGGAGCCCTCGGCCCTCGCCCATGGGATCCTGACCGGCAAGCCCTACACCTTCCTCGACGGTGCGCCGCTGGAGGAGCGACGCACCCGGGCCGTGGCGGTGCCCCGGGGCCTCGGGGTACTCGGCCCCGACGGACTGCCACCCGGGCTCCCGGTCCCCCCGGGCGAGCTGGCCTCCTTCGACCCGGCGGCCGAGGCCGAGGTCCTCGACCAGGTCCGACCCGCGCCACGCGACGCCGACGAGCTCCACGACCTCCTGCTCTCGCTCGTCCTGTGCCGCGAGGTACCCGACTGGGGACCCTGGTTCGTCGAGCTGGTGGCCGACGGGCGGGCGGGTCTGGTCGGCGGCCACTGGGCCCCCACCGAGCGGCGGCCCGAGGCGGAGCTGGTGGTCGCCTCGCTGAGCGATCCCCTGGTCGACGCCGACGAGGCGCTGGCCGAGTGCGTGGGTGGGCACCTGGACGTGGCCGGACCGGTCACCGTGGAGCGACTCGTCGACCCGGCCACCCTCCCGCCGGGCCGCGTCCGCGGCGTGCCGGTGACGATCGCCCGGGCCCGCTCGGGCCTGGCCCGGCGCCAGGCGGCCGGGTCGGCGATCGAGCTCCCGGACGGGCGCTGGTGCTCGCGCCACCTGCTGGTCCGGATCCACGCCGCCAGCCGGGCCCGCCGCCGCCGTCGGGTCGACGCCGTCCCGCTCGCCACCTACGTGCGCTTCCTCGCTTGCTGGCAGCACCTGGCCCCCGACACCCGGGCCGAAGGGCGGGCCGGACTGCTGGCGGTCGTCGAACAGCTCCAGGGCATCGAGGCCCCGGCCGGCGAGTGGGAGCGTCACCTGCTGCCGTCGCCGCGTCGCCGGCTACGACCCCCGCTGGCTCGACGAGCTGTGCCTGGCCGGCCAGGTGGCGTGGGGGCGTCTGACCCCGCGGCCCGATGCCGCCGCCGACGCCGACGAACCGGGCCACCGCGGCACGGCCACCCCGTCACCGGCCACCCCTTTGGCCCTCGTGACCCGCGAGGACCTGGGCTGGACGCTGGCCGCGGTGCGCGCCGGCCGGGAGGTCGTGGAGCCGGCGGTGGGGGCATCGGCCGACCTGCTCGCCGTCCTGCGCTCCCGGGGCGCGTCCTTCCGCTCGGAGCTGCCCGGTGCCACCGGGCGGCTCGGGACCGACGTCGACGAGGGCCTCTGGGACCTGGTGTCCCGGGGCATCGTGACCGCGGACGCCTTTTCCGCGGTGCGGAGCCTGCTGGCCGCCCGGGCGCGACGGCGCGGTCCCGGCCGCGCCGTCGCCCGTCGGGCCGCACTCGGCCGGGCGCGCACGCTGCCGGGCAGCGGGATCGGCGAGGGCCGGTGGTCGCTCCTGCCCGAGGCCGCCACCGACGCAGACGCCGGTCCGGCGGTCGGCCCGGAGTCCGAGGAACTGGCCGAGGCCGTGGCCTGGCAGCTGCTCGCCCGGTGGGGGGTCGTGGCCTGGGAGGTGTGGGAGCGCGAGTCCTACCGGATCCCCTGGCGCGACGTGGTTCGGGCGCTGCGACGGCTCGAGGCCCGGGGGCAGGCCATGGGCGGCCGGTTCGTGGCCGGCATCTCCGGCGAGCAGTACGCCGCCCCGGACGCCGCCGAACTCCTCGGCCGGGTCCATCGGGATCCCGAACGGGCCGCCGAGGTGACCGTGGCCGGCGCCGACCCGCTGAACCTGACCGGCGGGCTCCTGGCCGGACCGCGGGTTCCCTCCGTGCGCAACCGCTCCGTCCGCTACCGCGACGGCGTGCCCACCGACGCGGTGGTCGCCGCCTCGTAACCGGACGGTCCCGTGCCGGGCCACCGGTACCGCGTCCCACCGGTAGCCGGGGCACCGGTGGCCGGTGCCGACTACCGGTGCCCCGGGACGAACCCCGCGCCCGCGGACCCGGCCGTCTCGGCGTCGATGACCGCGTGCGCGTAGATGTCGAGGAGGCCGAGCATGGCGAGACGGTCACCCTCCGGCGTGAACAGGTCCACCCCGAGCGCCCGCGAGACGTGCTCGCGGAGCAGCGGCACCCCGAGCGCCATGGCGGTGAGCAGGGCCGCCCGGATCCGGCGGTCGACGGCGGGCGAATCGTCCCGCAGCCCGTCGGACCGGACCAACCACTGCTCCGTGGCCGCCGCCATCTCGTCGAAGATCGGCCCGGACGTCGGCGACCCGTCGGACAGGGACCGGGCGATGTAGGCCCCGAACCGGGCGGTCTCCCGGCGGCTGGCCGCCGCGGTGGCGGGGTCCTCGTAGACCTCGGTGTTCACCCGACGGACCATCTCGAGCACGTACTCGTCGCAAGCCGCCCGCAGGTCCTCCTTCGAGCCGAAGTGGTGCCGCAACAGCCCGGGCGACACCTCCGCCGTCCGGGCGATGGCACGGATGGTGGCCCGCTCGTAGCCGTCCTCGGCGAAGTGCCTGAGCGCCGCCTCGCGGATCCGGGCCCGGGCGGTCCGGTCGGTGGCCGTCATTCGCCCACCACGTCCCGGTGGCGGAAGGACCACCCTCCGACCAGGGTGGCGGCGATCCCGATGGCCGCCATGATCCCATCGGCCTCCCAGTGGGGCGCCACCGCCGGTGCGGACGCCATCTGGTGGAAGACCGACGTGTCGAGCACCCAGTGGCTGACCGCCCCGATCCCCCCCACGATCACCAGGAGCAACGACCACCCGAGGAGCCCGTAGACGACCCATGACGTGGACCGGGGACGGATCCCGAAGGCCAGCAGGCCCACGCCCAGGATCACCATGGAGGGGGGCACCAGGTTGATACCCGCGCCGAGGAGGGTGACGATGCTCAGTCCCGAGTGCTGGGTCGCCGCCCCCAGCCAGGCGAAGAGGCCGGCGGCCAGCCCGGCCACGATCATGACGCCGAGGGCGACCGCGCTCCGTCCCCCGAGCCACGCCCACCGGGAGACGGGGCGGACGAGGAGGTGGTCGAGCATCCCGGCGGACTCCTCGGCCCGTGCCGCCGTCACCTGGCCGGCGGCCACGAAGCCGATCAGGATGGCCAGTACCAGGAAGCAGAGGCCGAGGACGGCGTCGGTCCCGGAACCGATGGCGCCGAGCTTGGCGAAGACCTGGTGCACCGAGCCGGCGATGGTGGTGCCGGCCGACTTGGCGATGAGCCCGTACAGGAGGGCCGCGAGGGCGATGGCCACCCACCAGCCGATGATCGTCCCCCGCATCAGCCGGACGGTGAGCCCGGCGGGCCCGGTGAGCAGAGCCAGGCGCGGCTCGGCGTGGGTCCGGTCGGTGACGATGCCGGCACCGACGTCGCGTCGTCCGGCGAGGTGGACGGCCGCTCCGCACAGCACGACCGTGCACACGACGATCGGCACCAGGGCGAACGGGCGGGGAGAGGTCAGGGGTTGGAGCTCCTCGACCCAGCCCAGCGGGGTGACCCAGATCAGTCCGTGGAGGCCCACGCCGGCGTCGGCCAGGAGGCGCAGGGCGTAGGACACGCCGAGGACCACGGCGGCGAACGCGGCGGCCTGGCGCCGGGTGGCGGCCAGCTGGCTGGTGAGCGTTCCGATGGCGAGGAACATCACCGCGGCGGCCACCTTGGCCAGGGCGAAGTACAGCGTCGGGGCGATGCCCACGTGGACCCTGGCGCCGTGCCAGCCCACCAAGGTGACCAGGGCCGTGACGATCCAGAGCACCGCGGCGCCGACTCCGAGCCCCGCGACGGCCTGGCCGGTCGCCCGCCGTCGCGTGGTCTGGCCCGCTACCAGCAGGTCCCACCGACCACGGTCCTCCTCGCCCCGCAGCAGCCGCGTGGCGGTGAGGAGCCCCCACACGGCGCCGAGGATCATCAGGGTCATCGAGACCTTGAAGTCGGTGAAACCGGTGACCGTCTGGAGACCCGGGGCGGGGCCGAACAGGGCATGCACGGCTTTGCTGGTGCCGTAGGTGTCCGCCAGCGCGTGGCGGCTCGCCGAGGTCTTGTAGATCCTCGTGTAACTGACCGCCGAGGAGGCGATGACGATGCCGAGGATCCACCCCCAGAGCGCACCGGAGCGGGCCGCCACACGGGCGGTCCTGGCGGCCACCACGGTGGTCGGCGAGTGCCGGGTCGGGACGGCGCCGGTGGCCGGCGCGGCGGCGGCACCCGTCGCCGGCGTGGCGACGGCCGGGTCAGCCGCCATGCCCGACCTCGCCGTACTGGGCCAGGAAGAGCTCCTCGAGGGACGGCTCGCGACTGAGGAGGCCGGTCACGCCGGCGGCGGCCAGGGCGCTCACCAGCGGCTCGATCGGTCCCCGGACCTGACAGTGCACCGTCCGGCCGTCGGTTCGGACGGCGCTGACCCCGGGCACCTTCGAGAGGTCGGGCACGACCCCGTCGAAGGAGGCCTCGATGGTGAGCGCGCTGAGGTGCCGCATCTCGGCCAGCGTGCCCATCTCCACGAGCACGCCGTCCCGCAGGATGCCGATGCGGTCGCAGAGGGCTTCCACCTCGCTCATGATGTGCGACGACAGGAAGACGGTCTGGCCCCGGTCACGGGCCTCGGCGATGCACACCCGGAACGCCTGTTCCATCAGGGGGTCGAGCCCGCTGGTCGGTTCGTCGAGCACCAGGAGGTCCGGCCGGACCATGAGCGCGGCGACGAGGATGACCTTCTGGCGGTTGCCCTTGGAGTAGGCGCGGACCTTCTTGGTCGGGTCGAGGTCGAACCGGGTGACCAGTTCGTCCCGGTAGGACTCGTCGACCCGCCCCGACACCCGACCCAACAGGGCCAGCGTCTCCGCTCCGGTCAGCGACGGCCACAGGTCGGCTTCGCCGGCCACGTAGGCCAGGCGACGGTGGACCTCGGCGGGCCGCTGTCCGCAGTCGAGTCCGAAGATCTCCGCCCTTCCCCCGGTCGGCCGGCACAGTCCGAGCAGCAGGCGGAGGGTGGTGGTCTTGCCGGCGCCGTTGGGTCCGAGGTAGCCGACGACCTCGCCACGGGCCACGTGGAGGTCGAGATGGTCGAGGGCGACGACGTCGCCGTAGCGCTTGGTGAGACCCTCGGTGCGGATCGCGGCTTCGGACACGGCTCGGCCTCTCCTCGGCCCACTCTTGAGTGGACGGCCCACTGGTTATACGAATGTATAGGGCACTCCGGAAACCGCCAGGGCCGAAGGTCCCGGCGGTCACCCCCGTCGATGGTTCGGGGCACGTTGATTTCGGCACCGGGGGTGGGTAGGTGTAGGGGACAGCCCCGGCGGAGGAGGACCATGCCCCCACGCAACCGCCGACACCGACCCGACCCGGACCGGAGTGCGAGGGCCCTGAGTGCCATGGCCGATGCCGCCCGGCGAGCCCGGGTGGGCGGCGGGGGCACTCCCGGGGCCGTCCACCGTCCCGCCGCGCCGGTATCCGCCGGTCGACGAGGTCCAGGATCCGAACTCCCACGTGACCGAGTCCGCGCCCTCCGCAGCCACCGCGCCGCCCGATCTGCCGACGGCGGGGCCACCGGACGCCCGCCCGTCGACCTCGGCCGCTCGGCCCGAGCCGGCGGCCCCGCCGACCCCGCCCGGACCTCCCCCGCCGGCTGGTGTCCCGGTGATGGTCTTCGATTCGTCGGCCGACGAGCGGGCCGACGTCGGGACCTCCGGCCCGGCGAGATCGACCCCGGATGGGTCGCCCCCCGGAGGGCACGGGACGCCATCGCCGATCCGGCACCGCCACGCGGCCCCGCGGGCCTCCGACCCCGATCGGGGCCTGCGACGGGCGATCGCCGTCGTGTCCGGTGCCATCGTGGTGGTGCTGGCGGCCCTCCTCGGTTCGTGGCCGGTCGGTGGCGGTACTCCCCCGGTGACGTCCGACCACCGGTCGTCGACCGGCGTCACGCGGCCCTCCTCCACGACCCCGCCGAACTCCACCGTTCCCACCAGCACCGTTCCCGGGGTGGTACCGACGGCACCGAGCGCCGGCACGAGCACGACCCACCCCGACGTCGACCACGTCACCCGTCCCGGGAGCCGGACCGGTCATGACGGGTCTGCAGCCGTCGTCGGGCCGTGTCGGCGGAACCGTGACCATCACCGGCGCCGGCTTCTACAGCCCGTCCGGGCGGATCCGCGCCACGGTGGGGGGCCAGACGGCGTTCGTCAGCTGTGCGGACCAGACGACATGCACCCTGACGATCCCCCCGCTGACCGGGACGGCGACCACGGACCCCGTGGTGATCATCACGGACACGGGGACGTCCAATCCGCTCCTGCTCACGCTGAACTGAGCCGGGGTCGGACCGCGGAGCGTTCCGCCCCGGTGGCGCCGTCCGATCGGCGCGTCCCGGGGCCCGTCCCGGCCCGGGGGTCGGAGCGGAACCCCGTGGCCGCGACCTGACGCCCTGCCCACGGCGGAGCCAGGACGGAGAGCTCCGGAGTCGTGGACGTCCGATGTCTACGATGTAGGAGTGGCCGCCGACGACTCCTCTGGACCGACCAGGACCCGGCTGACCCGGGGGGCCGTCGTCGCCACCGCCCTCGCGGTGGTCGATGCCGACGGACTCTCGGCCCTGACGATGCGCCGTCTCGGGACCGAGCTCGGGGTCGACCCGATGGCGGCGTACCGGCACGTCTCCGGGAAGGCCGACCTCCTGGACGCCATCGTCGAAGCGGTCCTCGCCGAGATCGAGATCCCCGAGCGCACCGGGCCGTGGGACGCGTGGTTCGCGAGGTTGGCCAGGAACTTCCGGTCCACCCTGCTCTCCCACCCCCACACCCTGCCCGTCGTCTCGACCCGGCCACCCGTCACCCCGGCCGCATGGCAGCCGGTCGAGGCGGCGTTGGCCGTACTGGTCGACGGTGGGTTCGGTCTCCAGTCGGCCAGCGATGCCGTCGACTGCATGACGTACCTCGTGCTCGGCCATGTGACCGCCGAAGTGGGCGTCAGTCCCGGACCCGACAGTGCGCAGGTCGACGCGTCCGCACGTGGCATCGATGGCGAACCTCGATCCATCGGCATTTCCGCATGTGGCCGAGGCCGGCACCACCACCGTCCACGATCCGACGGCGATCTTCGAACTCGGCCTGGACGGGATCCTGCGGGCGTTGAGGGCGCAGCGGAGGGGCCGGTAGCCCCGGTACCCGAGGGGCCGGTCGGGCGGGTTCCCTTGACCGGGTTCGTCAGTGAGTCTACACTGTAGACATGTCGACGGCCAGGAAGGGACTTCCATGAAGCTGTTCTTCGACGACGAGGCCTACGACGGCCAACTGCAGCGCAGCGTCGGCAAGGCCGACTCCGGGATGGCCAACGTCGGCGAATGCCTGGCCGTCGCCGGACGGATCACCGACGGCGATCGGGACAGCTGGCACGACGCGTGGTCTGCGTTCGCCGACCACCTGGAACGACAGGGCCGCAAGGCGCTCGACCTCGGGTCACCACGTCAGTGCCCGCGGCGCGCTGCTCCGGGCGACGGAGTACTACCGCCAGGCCTTCTTCTTCCACCGTGACGACCTGCACGGTGGCGAGCTCGAGCGCGCCTACCGGTCGAGCGTCCGCGCCTTCCAGGCCGCGCTGCCCCTCCTCGACCACGACGTCCGAGGTACTGGCCGGCGACCTGTCGGGCTACGTCTTCACCCGGCGGGCAGATCGGCGGTCGCCCACCATCCTCCACGTCGGCGGCTACGACGGCACCGCCGAGGAGCTGTACACGCGCGGTGGCACCCGCACTCGAGCGCGGCTACACCTTCGCCGCCGTCGACGGCCCCGGGCAGGGCGCCATGCTCTACGACCGCGGCGTTCCCATGCGCCCCGACTGGGAGGCGGTGGTCCCCGGGATGGTCGACGCCCTGGTTGCCCACCCGTGGGTGGATCCCGAGCGGATCGTGCTCGTCGGGCGGTCCTTCGGCGGGCTGATCGCCCCCCGGGGCGCCTCGGGGGAGCCCCGGTTGGCCGCCCTGGTCGTCGACCCCGGCCAGTTGGAGATGGGCAGCAACGTGCTGCAGCGTCTGGGGGACCTGGCCCAGCACCTCGACGACCCCGGAGCCGACGACCAGTTCCAGTCGTTGCTCACCCTTCCTCCCCTCCAGGCGTTCCTGGCACCGCGCATGGCCACCCACGGACTGACCAGTGTCCGCGGCTACCTCTCGGACCTGCTCCGCTACTCCAACGAGGACACCGCCCCGGCGATCTCGTGCCCGACGTTCGTGACCGACAACGAGACGGACACGGTCTCGGTCGGTCAGGGCCGGGCGCTCTTCGACCGGTTGACCTGCCCGAAGACGTTCAGGCTGTTCACCCGGGCCGAAGGGGCCGATGGCCACTGCGAGGGGATGGCACCGGCGGTCTTCTGGACCGCCGCCTTCGACTGGCTGGACGAGCTGTTCGCCTGACGGCGGTGTCCGCGGGCACCGCCACGGCGTCCCGTCAGCCGGGTTGCTCCAGGAGGCCGAGGTCCACCAGGCTCTCGGCCGACTCCACGATCGTCGTGACCGCCGGGCGGGGGCGCCATCCCAGGACCTGGCGGGCCCGGTCGTTGTGGATCACCAGCTCCGGCAACTCGTCCCCGGGCGCCTCCTCGGTGGGCACCCGCTCGGCCCTCGGTCCGAGCCGCTCACGCAGGAGCTGGGCCACCTCGAGGAAGCTGATCGTGGGTCCGTCGGCCAGAGCCAGGAACCGCTGGCCCCGGGCGTCGGGCACCGCCATGGCCCGGAGGTGCAGGTCGGCCACGTCACGGACGTCGGCGACGCCGAAGCGCTGGCGCGGGGCCACGGGCATCTTGCCGTCGAGCATGGCCTCGATCAGCCGCAGTGACGACACCAGCTGGATCGAGAGGGCCGGCCCGAGGATGAACGTGGGGTTGACCACCACCAGCTCGGTGTCACCTCCTTCCCGCTCCACGAAGTCCCAGGCGGCCCGCTCGGCGACGGCCTTGGAACGCGGGTAGAGGGCGAGGCCCGGGGTGTCGGGATCGGTCCAGTCGGCTTCGGTGTAGTCGGCGCTCGCCTTGGGCGTGTAGCCGACCGCCGCGAACGACGAGGTCATGACGACGCGCCTGGCGCCCGCGTCCCGGGCCGCGCGCAGCACGCGCAGGGTGCCCTCCCGGGCCGGCACGATCAGGTCGTCGGGATCGTCCGGTTGGACGTACGGGATCGGGGAGGCGACGTGATGGACCTCCTCACAGCCGTCCGCCGCGCCGGCCCAGCCGTCGTCCGCCGTGAGCTCGGCGACGACGACCTCCAGTCGACCGTCGTCCGCCCCGCCACGACGCACGGCGTCCCGCAACTCCGGCTCCCGGGAGGGGGTGCGCACCGTCGCCCGCACGGCTCGTCCCTCCCCCAGGAGGTCGGCGACGAGCTGGGCGCCGACATAGCCGGATCCGCCGGTGACCAGGACCGGGCTCATCGGAGCACGTCCGCCAGTCGCGGGGCCACGTCCTGCACGCGCCGGGCTGCTTCGGCCTCGGCCTCGGCGTCGTCGCGCTCGCGGGCGTCCCACAGCGCCGCTTTCTCCCGGAGGTACTCGAGGTGGATGCGCAGGGTGGCGATCTCGTCCTCCACCCGTTCGGCGTGACGCAGGAGCAGGTCGCGCTGTGCCCCGGCGGCGGCCCGGCCCCGCCCCCGATTCGCCTGATAGGTGCGCATGTCCTCGATGCCGACACCCATGGCCCGCAGGCAGGCCAATGCCTGCAGGGTGTCGAGGTCCTCTTGGCGGTAGCGGCGGTGCCCACTGGTGGCGTGGCGGGCGACGGGTCCGATCAGGCCGACCTGCTCGTAGTAGCGGAGCGTCGGTTCACTCAACCCGCTGCGCCGGGACACGTCCTGGATGGTGAGGGTGCTCATGTCGACAGCCAAACACACCTCAAGCGCTTGAGGTCAAGGGGCCGGGCGGAGCCCGCCGGGCCCGTTGGGCCGGGGTCAGTCGAGGATCTCGACGTACCCGTCCGTCCCGTGCAGGCGGATCCGTTGCCCGTCCGCGATCAGCCGGGTGGCCTGTTCCACCCCCACGACCGCCGGCAGGCCGTACTCCCGGGCGATGACCGACCCGTGGGTCATGAGCCCACCCACCTCGGTCACCAGGCCGGCGATCACGACGAACGTGGGTGTCCAACCCGGATCCGTATAGGACGTGACCAGGATGTCGCCCGGCTCGAGCTCGGTGTCCGCCATGTCCAGCACGACCCGGGCCCGCCCTTCGACGGTCCCGGCGGACACCGCCAGTCCGACCAGCGCTCCCGCCGGGACGTCGTCACGGGCGTACGTCCCGGTCACGACCTCGCCGTCCGACGTCAGCACCCGCGGCGGCGTGAGCGCACCGTACGACGCGAACGCCTCCCGGCGCCGGTCGACGAGTTCGGGATCCACCCGGCCGTTGCGGACGACGTCCCGGACCTCCTCCAGGGTGAGGTAGAAGATGTCGTCCGCCCGGCGCAGTCCACCGGCCTCCACGAGGCGCCCGGCCTCCGCCAGCAGGGCCCGTTTGTAGATGAAATAGCGGGTGACCATCCCGTACTTCGGATACTCCCGGTAGCCGATGAAGGCCCGGACCCGGTCGATCATCCGCTTGGTGTCTTCGACCTTGCGCTCTCCTTCCGGCAACTCCGCCAGGCGCGCCAGCAGCTCCCGCTCCTCGTCCAGCGCCTCCCGGCGACCCTGTTCGAAGCGCCGTTCCCCCTCCCCCGGTTCGAAGTTCCGGACGTTGCCGAGCAGGAGCGGCACGAGGGTGGTGGGTCGTTCGCTCCACCGTGGCCTCGTGATGTCGATCTCCCCCGCGCCCCGCATGCCGTACGTGCCGAGGAAGGACCGGATGGCGTCCCGCACCTCCCGGCCACCCTCGATCGTCGCCAGCTCGTCGAGGAAGCCGTCGTCCTCCACCTGTTCGAGGAAGGTGACGGCCTCCGGGTGGGGGCGGATGGCGTCGGCCACGCCCAGGAGTGCCAGGCCCATCTCGGACGTCACGTTGTGGGGGACGGACTTCGTCAGCCCATCGGCCGCGTTCTTCTCCCCCAGCCACGCCTCGAGCTGGTCGTTCAGCCACTGCGTGGCCTCCATGGCCGCCATGATCACCGCGAGACCGTCGGGGTCGAACAGGATCCGCCTCAGCTCCTCGATGTCGGCGATGACGAGGTCGACCAGCGCCGGACCCGACGTCCCCCCGATCCGCTCCTGCAGGGAGGCGACCGACGCCCGGCTCCGCTCGATCAGCGCGACGACCAGGTCCGGATCGGTCTCGATCGCCACCGGCGCCGCGGTGTCCGGCGGGGGCCCCGGAACCTCGCCCTCCACGGTCGGGACGAAGTCGTCGCGTTCGAGGACGGTCCGCAACGCCGCTCCGGTCAACGGATCGGATCTCCCCAAGGCGTCCAGGACGGCCGCCCGCGTCGTGGAGGAGCCCAGTTCCCGGGCGACGTCGACGAACAACCTCCCGGCGGCCACGAACATGGGCCGCCGGGTCGTCGCCAGCCACAAGGAGAGCCCCAGGGGCTTGATGGGGTCCGTCATCATCTGCTGGTGACCCACCGAGACGTAGACGTGGTGCTCGTCGTCGTCCACCTCCGGAATGGGGAACAGGTTGGTGATCGGACGGCTCTGGACGATCTGGAAGCCATCGTCGACGAGGCACCATTCGATGTCCTGCGGACCGCCGAGGTGCGCTTCGATCACCCGGCCCAGCCGCTCGATCGAGACGATCTGCGCGTCGGACAGGGCCGCCTGCCCCTGGAGCCCCGGCTCGATCGGAACCTCCCGCGTTCCGCCGCCCGGTGCGGGTTCGACGGCGAACTGCTTCCGGCCGATCGACGTGGCGACGACGGCGCCCCCACGCACCTGGTAGACGTCCGCCTGCACCCGGCCCGAGACCACGGCCTCCCCCAGACCGAAGCTGGCCTCCACGTAGCTGACCGACCGGTTCGACGTGACGGGATCCGCCGTGAAGAGCGTGCCGGCGACCTCCGCGGACACCATCCGTTGCACGACCACCGCCATCAGCACGGACCGGTGGTCGAGGCCGTTCACCAGGCGGTAGGTCACGGCCCGGTCGGTGAACAGCGATGCCCAGCAGCGACGGACATGACGGAGGACCGCATCCGACCCGATGACGTTGAGGTACGTGTCGTACTGGCCGGCGGAGGAGGCCGATGCCAGGTCCTCGGCCGTCGCACTCGATCGGACGGCGAACGCACCCCGCTCGCCGAACCGGGTGACCGCACCCGTGATCGCCGCCGCCACGTCGGGGGGGATGGGGATCGCTTCGACGGCCCGCCGGATCTGCGCACTGACGTCGCGGATCGCCTCGTGGTCGTCCTGGCCGAGGTGCGCGAGCCCGTCGAGGAGGTCGTCGACCCCGGCATCCGCCAGGACCGGTCGGAACCCCTCCGTCGTCACACAGAATCCGGGCGGAACGCGGATGTCGGCGATCCGGGACAGCTCCCCCAGATGGACGCCCTTCCCACCGACGAGGCCGACCTGGGTGCGGTCGATCTCCTCGAAGTCCAGTGCATAGCGGTCCATCTGCCCACCTTCCCTCGGGTCCCCGTGGGCCGCGTCCATTGCCACGGTCCGTCGCGGCGGTCCCCACGGCTCGTCGCGTGGCCAGCATTGTCAGCACACCGGTGGTCCTTGCGGCAAGACCCCCACCCCGGTGTACGTTGGTCATGGCGGGGGTCTCCTGATGTCGGAAGGGTCGGCCCGACCGCCCGGTGCCCCTCGGAGCGCCCTATGGTTCCGGCATGCCGTCGCCGACGAGCCATCGTCCGAACGTCCGGACCGTCCTGACGCTCCTGGTGACCGTGGTGGTGGTCGTCATCATGACCACCAGCATCCGGGCCTATGCGGTGCAGGCCTTCGTCGTCCCGTCACCCTCGATGACGCCCACCTTGCAGATCGGCGACCGCATCGTCGTCGACAAGCTCGCCTCCACCGTCCACCGTGGCGACATCATCGTCTTCCGTCGTGCCCCGGGCGATCATGATCCCCAGTACCCCGTCCTGGTGAAACGGGTGATCGGACTCCCCGGGGAGACGATCTCCCAGGTGGGCGACACCATCGAGATCGACGGCGCGCCACTCCAGCAGCCGTGGCTGCCCCACCTGACCGGCCCGTGCGCCCAGAGGTCGGCCACGGTGAAGACCCAGGTCATCCCGGCGGGCCAGTACTTCGTCATGGGTGACTGCCGGGGGGACTCGGAGGACAGCCGCTACTGGGGAACGGTGCCGGCCGGAAACATCATCGGCAAGGTGTCCGCCATCGTCTGGCGCCACGGCCACCCCTACCTGCACTGGTTCTGACCGGCGGGTCGGACCGCCGGCCGGTGCGGCACCCGAGACCGGTTCGCCTCCCGCCGCCCCCGCCGGTCCGGAGTCTCCACCACGATCGGCTATCCGTCAGGATCAGGCGGAAGCGTCCGTGGGGCGGAGGCGGTTGCGGCCGGCCGGGACGGCGGATCGGGCCCGGACGTCGGACCGTCGACGACCGCTCTGGCCTTCATCGGTAACCCCGAGAGGATCACGAGGAGCCCGATCGTGCCGATACCGGCCAGACCGCGGAGGAGTCCGAACAAGGAGAACACCAGGAGCGATCCACCGGCTGCCAACGCAGCCACCCCCGGCACGGTCCGACGGCGCCCCAGCCGAACGACGAGATCCGCCGTGCCGACGCCGACGGCGACGCACACGGCGATCGTCATGATCTCGGCCGATACGCGATCGCGTTGCGCGAGCGTCTGCGCCGGAGGGTGGGTGAAGTACGTGTGACCGTTGACCTCCGCCCACGGACTGGTCGGCTGGGCGACGTGGTAACGGTAGAGGAGTACCACGACCGCGCCCGCCCACAGCCACGCGGCCACGAGAGCGCCGATCCTCCGGACCACCGACCCCCGATCGAGCACCACCGTCCTGGGCCGCGTCACGTCGACGGGACTGCCGAGGTGGCGCCGGGGGCGACGGCACCCAGGAGGGTGAAGAGCCCGACGGCGCGATCGAAGAGCTCCGTGGCCGGAGCCCGGTCCCCATCCAGATGGGTCAGCATCTCCATGCCGAGGTAGAGGGCGACCACCGCGAAACCGACGGAATCGACCGGAACCAGGGTGGCCAGGGGAGAGTCCACCAGGGCACCGGTCACGGCGTCCCGGGCAGCGGCGGTCCACGGGGCGATGCGCTCGGCCACCTGCTCGCCGAGCCCGGGAGTCGTCGCCGCTCCGGCGATCATGGCCACGAGGACAGCCGCGTATCCCGCATCGAGGTCCCCGTGGAAGATCGACGAGGCCACGGCCATCAGCTCGGCAGGGGACCGGGCCTCCGCCATCGTGTCGCCGTAACGCGCCTGGCGGCGTTCGCTCACCGCATCGAGGGCGGCCAGCAGCAACCCGGTGACCGAGTCGAAATGGTAGAAGACCAGACCCTGGTTGACACCGGCCCGGTCGGCGATGACTCGGGCACTGGCGCCCGCATAGCCGTGGTCCTGGAGCGTCCCGATGGCGGCGTCGATGAGCCGTCGTCGGGTGGCCTCCGCCCGGTTCGAGCGCGGAGCGGTCGCGTCCACCGGTCCTGACGTGCCCATCGGCGTACCTCCATATTGAGCGACCGCTCAACTATCGTAGCTGACCAATGGCTCGAGCGGTGCCGGGGGGGTCAGACCCCCGTCCGGAGCCCAGGGCAGGCTCCGACGATGAGCCCTTCAGCCAAGCCGCCGCGGGCTCCTCACCCGGACGCGTCGACCTTCGCTGTCGGCGGACAGCAGGGTCACCCACCCGCTCGGCACCGCGGTCGGACCGGAACCCGGCCGTCCCCCGGAACGTCAACACCACTTGCTGTCGACCGTCGACCTCCATTCACGCTCCGCGACGCGGTCAACCGTCGCCATTTACCGAATTCCTCCCAAAATCTTCCGACGCTTTGCGCTACCGTCGGCGAAGCGGACAGCGAACAAGGGAGCGGGCCGATGACCATGCCGACGCGATGCGAAGTGTCGAGGGACCATCGGAGCACCGCAACTCGTGGTCCGCGACGAAGCCACCGCTCGAGAGGGTTGGTCGCCTTTCTCGTGGTGGCCTCGGCGGCCACGGCCGCCTTGGTGGCGACACCATCGGCCGCCTTTTCCGCCGGCGCCCCGAATCCACCGACCGCGGTGACGGCAGTGGCCGATCCGGGCACGACGTCGGTGACGGTGAGCTGGACACCGGGAGTCGGCGACGGCACCACGGTCACCGGCTACGAGATCACGCCCTACGTCGGATCGACGGCGCTCCCGGCGACCTCCTTCAGTTCGATCGCGACTTCGGAGACCCTGGGCGGCTTCACCTTCGGAACGTCCTACACCTTCACGGTGGTGGCGACGAGCGCCAGCGGACCATCGGGACCATCGGCCCATTCCAATGCGGTGGTTCCGACGGCGTACGCCAAGGTGCCGTCGAGCGCGGTGGTCAGCGGAGTGCTGTCCCAGTACGTCGAAGTCGCCCACCCGACGGTCACCTACGTGCCGGTGTCGTCCGCCCAGTCCGAGTCCGACGGACGCGGTGGGAGCTTCACGGCCGTGGTCGGAGAGAGCACCGCCGGCGTGGCGACCTCGACCGGGCAACTGGTGTTCTTCTTCCACGACGGCATGCTGGTGGGCCTGGACAGTGCCGTCGAGAAGTATGCGGTCACGGAGTTGGTCGCCACCGGAACAGGATCCTTCCTGGTCCACTACGTCACGTCGGCAGAGTCCACGATCACCCCGGTGACCTTCACGTGGAACGGCACGTCGTTCGTAGGTGACGCCACGCCTCCGGGTGACGGCACCGCCGTCGCGCCGTCCCCGCCCGGCTATCAGACCGTCTCGCCGGCCACCTCCCTCGCGGCGCCTGTCGGTGGGATCGCCGGGACCACGGACTCCGAGGGCTACTGGATGGTCGGTGCCGACGGGGGGATCTTCAACTTCGGGGACGCCGGGTACTACGGCTCGATGGGCGGCAAGCCCCTGAACGCTCCGGTGGTGGGCATCGCCGCCACCGCCGACGGCAAGGGCTACTGGCTGGTGGCGGCCGACGGGGGGATCTTCAACTTCGGCGACGCCGGGTACTACGGCTCGATGGGCGGCAAGCCCCTGAACGCTCCGGTGGTGGGCATCGCCGCCACCGCCGACGGCAAGGGCTACTGGCTGGTGGCGGCCGACGGGGGGATCTTCAACTTCGGGGACGCCGGGTACTACGGCTCGATGGGCGGCAAGCCCCTGAACGCTCCGGTGGTGGGCATCGCCGCCACCGCCGACGGCAAGGGCTACTGGCTGGTGGCGGCCGACGGGGGGATCTTCAACTTCGGCGACGCCGGGTACTTCGGCTCGATGGGTGGCCGACCGCTGGCCAGCCCGGTCGTGGGCATCGCCGCCACCCCGGACGGCGGTGGCTACTGGCTGGTGGCGACCGACGGGGGGATCTTCAACTTCGGCGACGCCGGGTTCAAAGGATCGCTCAGCGGCTCGCCGCACACCGAGCCCATCACCGGGATCAGCGCGGCATCCGACGGCAACGGCTATTGGCTGGCCGGTGCCGATGCCAGCCTCTACGCCTTCGACGTCGCCCCCGCCATCAACTGGCCGTAGTCGCCCGCCGCGTTCGGACACCAGGACGGGGCGCATGGCTCCCCCGTCGGAGGCGGCCCGCCAGGGGGTCAGAACCCGGATCCGCTCCGGGTGAAATAGGTCCACGCGGCGTCGACGGGGTCCACGCCATTCTCCGACCCGACGCCACCGCGCCGGAGGTCGTCAGCGGACGGTGGTGGTTCGACCAATCTGGGCTCCTCCGCGTACGGCGAATCGGGCGGGTCGTCCTTGGACGTCTTCCCGCCGTCACGGACCAGGTAGGTGGGCACCCCGTCCGAAAACCAGCGGTGCTCATGGAGCTGGAACGGGTCCGTGTACCAACCTTCTTCAGCCATCCATCCGCCCTCCCACTCACGTCGCCGACCGGCCGTCGGAGCGTAGCCCCGGGAGGCAGGACACGACGGCGACGGGCGTGCGAGGAAGCTCCGTGGCCCCCACGGTGGGCCGCGAGACGGTGGGCCGCGAGGCCACCCCGGCTCCGAGTTCGAGGCCCGGGATCTCGGTCGGAACGTCCGACCACGTGAAGGCCCCATCCTCCTGAGATCACACAGATTCGTGACATCTCAGTGATCTGCGTATACTGAAGGGATGCCCACCGATGGTGAGATCACGTTCGCCGACCACGCCGGCCGCTTCTACTCCCGTCGCTACGGCATGGCTCCTATGGTCGGTCGCCTCCTGGGGTATCTGGCCGTCTGCGATCCACGCGAGCAGAGCATCGCGGAGTTGGCCGACGCCCTGCTCGCCAGTCGCAGCGCGATCGCCGGCGCCGTCGGCACGCTGGAGACCCTCGGCCTCATCCGACGTTCGCGAGCGGCCGGCGAGCGGATGGACCGGGTCAGCATCGACATGTCCTCGAGGCGGGCGACGGGCTTCGACATCTCCGAGTACGAGGAGCAGGGCGAGCTGGCCCGGGAAGGCCTGCTTCTGCTGGAGGGAACGCCCCTCGAACGCCGGGCGAGCCTGCTCGAATGGGTCGCCTTCGCCGATTTCCTGGTCGAGCGCCTTCCCGTGCTCGAACAGGAGTGGAAGGACCGACGCGAAGCGCTGCGGGCCGCCGGCGAACTCCCCGGTCCTCCGGACACCCCGACGGCGGCCCCGCGATGACGCGGCGACCCGGGACGCCGGGCATCGTCGCCTCGGGCGTGTGCAAGTCATTCGGCAGCCATCTGGTCCTCGACCGGGTCGGTCTCACCGTCGACGAAGGCTCGATCTTCGCGCTGCTGGGGCCGAACGGGGCGGGCAAGACCACGATCGTCCGCATCCTCTCCACGCTGATCCAGGCCGACGCCGGGGACATGCGGATCGCCGGACACGACGTGGTCACCGATCCGGATGGTGTGCGTGCCGTGATCGGAGTCACGGGCCAGTTCTCCGCGGTGGACAACCTGCTGACCGGTACCGAGAACCTCGAGCTGATGGCCGACCTCCGCCACCTGGGTCGCGACGCCGGCCGGCGGAGGGTCGCCGAACTACTGGCGCAGTTCGACCTCGTCGACGCGGCGGACAAGCTGCTGTCGACCTACTCCGGCGGGATGCGCCGCCGCCTCGACCTGGCGATGACCCTGGTCGGCCAGCCGCGGGTGATCTTCCTGGACGAGCCGACCACCGGCCTGGACCCACGCAGTCGCCTGACCATGTGGGAGATCGTCCGCGAGCTGGCGGCAGCCGGCGTGACCATCCTGCTCACCACCCAGAACCTCGACGAGGCGGACCAGTTGGCCGATCGGATCGCCGTGCTCGACCAGGGCCGGATCGTCGCCGAGGGGACGCCCGACGAGCTGAAGAGCCGGATCCCGGGCGGCCATGTCCGACTCCACTTCGCCGGTCCCGGTCCGCTGCGAGCGGCAGCCGGTCTGCTCCCGGGATCGGCCGCGGACGACGAGCACCTGGTCCTCCAGGTCCCCGACGACGGAACCGTCGACGCGCTCCGTGAGCTACTCGACGGACTCCACCGGGAGGGGGTCACCGTCGAGCGCGTGTCGATCCACACCTCGGACCTGGACGACGTGTTCCTCGCCGTCACCGGCAACCGTGTCCCTGCGGGTTCAGGGCCCGGGGGGGACGAGCAGACGGCACCCGGAGGAGTCGCTGTCCGATGAGCACACTCGCCTACACGATCAGCGACTCGCGGGTGATGCTGCGGCGGAACCTCAAGCACCAACTGCGGTACCCGTCGATGACACTGATGCTGATCGGAATGCCGATCGTCCTGTTGTTGCTGTTCGTCTACGTGTTCGGCGGCCAGCTCGGCGCCGGTCTCGGTGTGCACGAGGGCCGTGGCGCCTACCTCGACTACGTCGTGCCGGGACTCATGCTGGTGACGGTGGCCGCCGCCGTCCAGAGCACGTCGATCATGGTCGCCATGGACATGACCGGCGGCATCGTTGACCGCTTCCGCACCATGGCCATCGCTCGCGCCTCGGTCCTCACCGGCCATGTGCTCGGCAGCCTGATCCAGACCTTGGGCGCCCTGGGCGTCCTCGTCGGAGTGGCCTTCGCTCTCGGGTTCCGTTCAGCAGCGGGCATGCTCCAGTGGTTGGCGGTCCTCGGTCTGCTCACCCTGTTCGCCTTCGCGTGGATCTGGTTGGCCGTGGCCCTCGGCCTGGCTGCCAAGAGCGTCGAAACGGCCAGCAACACCCCGATGATCCTGTTCCTGCTGGTGTTCCTCAGCAGCGGGTTCGTGCGGACCAGCACCATGCCAGCGGGTCTGCGCCAGTTCGCCGGGTACCAGCCGTTCTCCCCGATGGTCGACACCGTGCGGGGGTTGCTCACCGGGGCTCCGGTCGGTGGCCATGCCGTCGCCGCCATCGCGTGGAGCCTCGGTATCGCCGCCGGATCCGCCCTCTGGGCGCTCCGCCTCTACAACCGCCGTCGAGCGGTCGATCCGAGCTGATTCACAGATCCGCGTCGATCCCGGTCGCTCAGAGCGGGTCGTGGGCGTCCGGCCGTGCTGACGTCTGCCAGGTGACCCCGACGCACATCTCGTCAGAGGAGCCGTCGCCGAACGTGACGAAATGCGGAGGCGCCTTGCGCAGGACCGGCAGTTCTTGTCCCAGTTCGGGGTTGTAGCGGCAATTGATCTGGATCCGCTCGCCGCGACTCACGGGGACGGGCGCCACGTTGTACGCCTTTTGGTAGTCGAAGTTGTAGTTCGGGACATTCAGGATGGTCTTGGCCTGCGGCGTTCCCGGATTCAACACCATGGTGAACTTGACCCCCAACAGGTGCATGTGGGGCTGGATCCTGACGATGTAGCCGTTCGACTCGATGCGCCACGTACACGTGGCCGTGTCACCGGCAGGCGGGTCGTCCGGATTCTCACCACAGATCTGATCGATGCCCTTGGCCATCACCACCCCGTCGGAGCCGAATCGCTGGTTCAGGTAGTCCAGTGACGCCTGATAGTTGCACAGCGGCCCGGTCACACCCGACGGACACGGAATGTTCGGCGGGGCGATCAGGTACTGCGATTGCATCGCCAACAGGGGAGTCGACTTCGGCACCGTGTGGAGCGTGAGCTCGTTGGTGACGGGCTTGTCCCCCACCAACAGGTTGTAGTGCACCTGCTCGATCACCAGACTCCCCTTGGGCAGGGAGATCCCCGTTCCCTTGGGGAGCACGTCTTCGCCGTGGCCCGGCGCCCACACGCTGAGGAACGGGGTGCTGATGAGCCCGGCGAGCGACGCGCCGGGAAGGGACGGCGCACCGAAGCACGTCCACCCCTTCTTACCGGTGGCCGCATTGGCGGCGACGGCCCGAGCCGTCATGGACGGGGGCACCAATGCGAGAACCGCGTGGTGGACCTCGTGACCACCAGGTTTGAACAGGCTCGAGATCACATACGAGTTCCGGGTGATGTGCGGATTCACCAGGGTGCAGTGGTAGTCGTCGGTCGCCCCTACGGCCGCATGGGGCGTGTACCTCGGAGACGCCACCGACACGGTGGAGACATGCGACTGTGAGGACGGGTTCGCAGCAGCCGGCCCCGACGTCAGTGCCACCACGCTGAGCGCACCCAGCGTGAGCACTACGCCGAAAACCACCGCCACACGCCGCGACCAGTGCGTCGAACCGGCGGGGCCTCGCGGTCCTGGCGGTGCAGGCCGTCGTGGCGCTTCACTGATCGCGCGGTCCGAAGGGTCGCCGCCGGCGTACTTGCTTCTATCGGCCATGGTCTCCGTCACGTCCTCGCACCGACTCGGTGCGTACCCACCCCGGAGGTGTCTGCTGCGGAGGCTAACCCACTCCGGAACCAAGTGCGTTGGGAGCGGGGACCCGTCCCGGGACCTAGCGGCCGTCACCGGTTGCAGGGTTCCGATGGTGCAGAACGAAAACGATGTCCGAGTCTGGCGCTGCTGGTGCACATCAGCGCCGCGTGTGGTTCCCACAGCATCCATGACGGCTCACGGTCAGCGGGCCGTCACCGGGTGGGTCAGGGAGTCTGTGCCGCCCTGCTCATCCGTCATGGGATCAAGCTCGTGTGCCGACGAGATCACCGCACTTCCGATGCTCTCCTGAGCAAACTCGACACCACCTCTCACGGAGAACAAACACCCTGCCCAGCCGTTGTCCCTGACTTCCCACCAGCGACCACCCCGGCTTCCGGCGATTTCGTACGGCGAAGTCCGAATCCTCACGCAGTGGGCCAAACGTCCACATCATCGGGAGATCATGGACCGATCACCCGTGGCCCAACGGCAACGCCGCCATGCCCACGATCGGCTTGTTGAGCGTCTGGCCTCCTTTCGACCCGGAGAATTGCGCATCGCCGTAGGCGAAGACACCGCCGTCGGAGGCCACCAGCCAGTAGCCCTTACCGTCGGTGGTCGGCGCCATCCCGACGATGGGATCGTTCAGGTGGGTGGCTCCGGCGGAACCGGAGAACTGCGCATCGCCGTAGGCGAAGACACCGCCGTCGGAGGCCACCAGCCAGTAGCCCTTGCCATCGGTGGTCGGCGCCATCCCGACGATGGGATCGTTCAGGTGGGTGGCTCCGGCGGAACCGGAGAACTGCGCATCGCCGTAGGCGAAGACACCGCCGTCGGAGGCCACCAGCCAGTAGCCCTTGCCATCGGTGGTCGGCGCCATCCCGACGATGGGATCGTTCAGGTGGGTGGCTCCGGCGGAACCGGAGAACTGCGCATCGCCGTAGGCGAAGACACCGCCGTCGGAGGCCACCAGCCAGTAGCCCTTACCGTCACTGGTCGGCGCCATCCCGACGATGGGATCGTTCAGGTGGGTGGCTCCGGCGGAACCGGAGAACTGCGCATCGCCGTAGGCGAAGACACCGCCGTCGGAGGCCACCAGCCAGTAGCCCTTGCCATCGGTGGTCGGCGCCATCCCGACGATGGGATCGTTCAGGTGGGTGGCTCCGGCGGAACCGGAGAACTGCGCATCGCCGTAGGCGAAGACACCGCCGTCGGAGGCCACCAGCCAGTACTGGCTTTCACCCGGAGGGACGACCGCCGACGCGACGATAATCGCGCCTGACGTCCCGGAGATCGACGGGGTCACCGAATCGGTGCCGGTGATGGTCTGGCTGCCTGCGGTGGCAAAGGTCGCACCGGAACTGAAGGTGTGGACCCCGTCGTCACCGGCCACGAAGGTGTAGCCGGCCGGCAAGGTAGCCGCGCCGTCGGAGCTGGTGAAGGCCACCGTGCCGAGGTAGCCGGTGGCGGTGTTTCCGTTGGCGTCGAGGGCGGTGACGGTGAGATCGAACGGGGTTCCGGTGGTGGCAGTCGCCGGGGCGGCGACGGCGAAGTGGGTGGGCCCGGTGCTGACCATGTTGGCCGGTGAAGCGAACGAGTCGCCGTCCGAGTCGCCAGCCGAAGCGCGGGGCGACCGGCACGGCATCGACGCAGACGAAGAGCAGGCGTGATGACGACCACGACGACAGCCGTCGAGGTGCGGTCCGGGTCAGCCGGCTGCGGACCGGAGCCTTGACCCATGACCACTCCCGCCAGGCTGCGGCCAAGGGCTGGGCGGCACGGAAGAACCAGGCGGCAACACTGGGGCGGGCGATCCCGGCAAGTCGTGATGACGCCTACGTACGGGTCACCATCGACACCGCCTTGGTCCGCCAGGCCGCCCGGGTGATCGACCGGGACCCGACGCTCGTCGCCTGGATCGCCGAGCAGGTCCTGGACTCCCAGGCGGGGCCGGGGCGGCCCGGCCATTTGTCGGTGCGCTCGGCGTTGATCTTCTTCTGGTTGCAGAACGTGGCGCTGCGCAACTGCCATCTGATCAACCTGCCTTCCCTGCTCGCCAACCTGTCCCCCAAGGTCCGCCGACATCTCGGCGTCGACTACCTGGACTCGAACGGCAGGCCATGCCAGCTGTCGTATGGCCAAGTGCTCCGAGCGTTCAACAACATGGCGAACGCATTCGATCCGTTCACTCCGAACATCGACGAACTGGAGGCCCGGGCACGCGCTGCCAATCTCCAGGAGCTCAGCCTGCGTCTCGTCCGGGCCAGCGTCGATGGACCGGCACACGTGGGTGACTATGCGGTGGACGCCACCTTGGTGTGGTCGTGGGACCGTCCACCGGGAAGCCTCAACCGGAAGCTCGAGCGGAAGGGCCGTGACGGCGACAACGGGCGACCGGAGCCCTTCAGCGCAGTCGTCGGTACGGACAAGGACGGTGAACTCGACCTGGCAGAGGCGCATCTTGTCGACGACCCGATCGCAGAGGTGCGGAAGGAACAACTACAAGACGAGAAGAAGCCCAAGAAGAAGAACAAGCGCCAGCGCCATCACGGTGCGGCGTGGGTCGGACGAGGCAAGTTCAAGTCCAAGTCCGTCTACGGGTATGCGATGCACACCGCCACCGTGACAGATCCCAACGCTCCGTCGGTGATCGAGGCGCTGGCCGTGACGCCGGCGCCGGCGAACCCGGCAAGGGCGGCAGTCCCGCTGCTGCGAGCCCTCTTCGACGCACGCCGCAACGACAGCGCTGTGGCGCCACACATCGCCGACGGAACCGCTCGTGCACTCGGGACCGTCGTTGCCGATCCGGGCTACAGCATGTTCGACCAGGACTGGATGCCCCCGATCCGAGCGCTTGGCGGATCGGCGATCTTTCGGCTGCACCGCACCAATCAGGCCGGCCGGAAGAGTCGGCATGGGGCCACCTTCGTAGACGGTCGGCCGTACTGCGACTGCATCCCGGACGAGCTCTCATCGCTGGCCTACCCCAAGTTCCCGTACAGGCGAGAGACGCTCGACAAGTTCCAGAGCGCCGTGGTCGGCAGGAACAAGTTCGAGATGAAGCCCAACGGTGGGTACCGAGCCAATGGCAGTCGCCAGTTCTTGAGCCCGCACTTCGACACGGCCGCCCAGACGGGTGGATGCGAGCACTGCGTGGATGCCTATGGGAAGCTGGTCATCGACCCGGTGACACACCTGCCCAAGCCCCGGTGCTGCACCCAGCACACCCGGACGTTCCCAGGCACAGACCTCGTCTTGTACCAAGCGGAGCCGTTCGGCACGCCCGAGTGGGAGCGCCTCTGGAACCCCCGTAACCGGGTGGAGGGCTCGTATGGCGCACTGAAGAGCCTGGCCACCGTCAACTGGGGCCACGACTACCACCACTTCACCGGCCTGGCCCGGGAGACGCTGGTGGCCACGTTCGCCGTGATGGCCTACAACTTCCACACCCAGCGGACCTTCGCTTCCCGGAAGCGCAAGACGGAGGACCCGCCGTCCCTGGACGACCTTCTCCCCTCGGCCCAGCCGACCGAGACCCTGCCGTCGGCGATCACCGAGGCCAAGCGTGCGGCCGAGGCCGAGAGGCGGGAGGCGTCAGCTGGGGCCCGAAGGGTCTCGAGGTACTCGGCACCGACCGCCACTCCGGCCCGTAGACCCGGGCTGACCACCTGACTCACCACGAGGCCCTCGGGCCTTGTTCAAGCGCGCCCCGACTCGGTCATGTGGACCCGCTCGGGGCGCTTCGTCGCGCTCGGAGACCGACTCCATCCACCCCGGCGGGGTCGGACCGCGCGAATGTGGCCCTGGACGCGGAAAATCCCGGCCTCCGGGCCCTGGGGGCCAAGAAACCGGGACTTCCGATAACGCTACGGTGCCGCTTACACGAACACCTGTTGGTGGCGGGGGCAATCTCCAACCTGTGCACCACTCCCTTCGCCTGCCGTCGAAACCCCTGTTGAGACGCCCTGCACAAGCTGCGTGCACAGGCTGACACCAGCACCCTGTTCCCATTGCCGGCGGTCCGTGCGCCGTGTCAGTGCACCCGATGCCCAAGGGGACGCATCTGCCGACTGAGCGCAGTCATTCTGCTTGGTCATCATCGTCATCGGTCGATCTTGCCCCGGGGGTGCATCATCATCCCCGCAACCAGACGCCACCGCCGAGCTCAGGCCCCTGTACTTTGCGCGACCAGCGTGCAAGGCAGCATCCAGCTTGGCAATGGTGACGAAAGCCGAAGGAAGGACTGGGTGGCGGTGGCACTTGTCGCTTCAAGAAGGATCGCGCCTGCCGCGGGGTGCATCGCCCGAGATTGAAATTCTCCGAGTCCGCGCATCGCACACACAAGCGGATCCAATGGGCATCGCAGACCCATGCTGGTTCTTCCATGACTCGTGCCAACCCTCTCGCGGCGAAGGCATGTTCTCAACCATGGCGCGGAGCCGTTGGTCGATCAGCGGTTGGCACTCCTTGCACATTGTCTGAACCGAACGGGGTTCAGCACCGGGAGTCTGGTATGCCGACCTACATGACGGGTCGACGAGATCTACCAGCACGCCCGATCACCGGCGACCTGGCGTTAGGTCGTGGGGCTGGCCGCCCAGACGACGCAACGTGCCAGCGTCTGTCCGTCGGCGCAACCAGGTTTGCCGTGTCGAGACCCTCCGGTGGACGCAGCCTCAGTCCCCACCGAAGGAGTTTCGGGGTGGGTGACCGGGCTGCGTCCACCGCAGGCGCCTGCCGAGTGGCCGACCTACCGTGCCAGGTCTGTCTGACGGCGCAACCAGGTTGACGCGGCGAGCACATCCGGTGGACGCAGCCTCAGTCCCCACCGAAGGAGTTTCGGGGTGGGTGACCGGGCTGCGTCCACCGCAGGCGCCTGCCGAGTGGCCGACCTACCGTGCCAGGTCTGTCTGACGGCGCAACCAGGTTGACGCGTGGCACCTCAATCCGTCCGGCCAGTCGACGTGAAGGAACCCTGGGAACGGCCGGGGCGGATCAAGCCACGAGCTACTCGAAATAGTCCGATGGGTAGATGGGGGATTCGAGGTCGGGCGTTCGTCGACAATCGTCACACAGCAGGCCGTAAGAGGCCTCGGGTGTCCGCAGCACCCTCGTGGCCGACGCTCCGCAGTGCGGGCACGGAACCAGCGCCAGTGATCGCCCGGACCTAGGCGCGCTTTGGGCCCAGTCGCCCACTCGGACAAGGCACGCCTCCCACACCGGAGCATCGCCGCACTGCTGCTGGCGGGACAGCGCCCCGACACGCAGATGGTCGATGCCCGTGCCTTCCAGCTTCAACAGCAGGTCGGTCATCCCGATCCTCCCGCCGGCCTCCCGGACCGTGTCGACTAGCAACTGCCGTCGTGCCGGATCTAGCTCGTAGTACCGGGGATTCCAGCTGAACGCAGGCGCTTTGTAGATGCGAGTGACGTGATCGGCATAGGCAGGGTCTAACTCCGCTGGCAGCATGTCGCCCCACAGGTCCGCGGCGATCACCGCGTGGAGGCTTGCCCGGTCCGCCCGGATGAGGGTACCTGCCGCGATCGAGGAGTAGTCCTTGGCCGTCAGTGCCTCCCCAACAGTGCGCAGGACGGCATGCGGGTTCGTGTGGCGAAGCCGGTCGAGTACGCCGTGGGCACGGGCACCGACCACCAGTGGAAGCTCGGAGATCGGTGCCGGCAGGGTGTGGCCCAGTGTCCCGGGATACGCGCGATTCGCCACGCGGCACGTCAGCGGCCCGAGCCGTGCCACCAGACCGTCGGCCGGGACCGCAAGGGTGAAGGTCACAACGACTTGTCCCGGTTCGGTCGTGGTATCCATGCGCGTGATGGTCAGGATCTGCGATAGAGCATCCCCGAAGGCGCCGTCCGCCTTGCCATCGATGCTGGCCAACCGAGCCAGTCCGTGCGCCAGGTAGTCGGCCTCCGAGGCGAAGCTGATCCCCAGCGTCCCGATGCTGTTCTTCAGATCATCTCGTTCGCCACGCATCTTGGCAGCCCTTCGTCGCGCCTCGGAGGAGTCGTCCATGAATTGTCTGGCTAGGTCGTCGTCATCGGTCAGATTGGCATTCCGCCTTGCGTTGGCCGCCTCCCGCTCGCACTGGCCAATCTGCTCGTCGAGATGCTCGAGTCGTGTCTGGCGCCGATCGAGCTGATAACCGAGAGAGCGGCCGTTGCGGGCAGCCTCGTATCCGTCGAGGAGCTCCGCCGGCAGCCCATGGCGGATCCCCTCGATCGCCGCCCCAGTGAGCGCCTGGTGCAGTTCAGCCGGCCTGATGGAGGCGAGGCGGCGGGAGAGATTCCCCCGGTCGTCGGTCCAGGCGCTCACGCAGTCAATCCTTCGTCGAACTCCGCCTCACGCGTGTGGACGACGTACATGGATGACGTTCCCGTGAGGCGATACTCAGTGTCGGAGTCGCGCCGAGCGCACCCAACCGCTCAGCGGACGACGGAGCTGGTGGGTGCCACCGCCGCCTGACCGCCGCTCCTTCGTGCCCTTGGTCCGACGTTTTGCCGCGGCGATCACGTCATCGGGCGCCCAACCGCCCTCGGGAATCTCCCAGTCGTAGCGGAAGCGGATGAATCCAGGGTGGTCCGGCCCGACCCCTTCCACCTCCAGATCTCGGAATCGCCGTGCCCCAGGGAATGGGTTGCGCTCGAAGATCTCGACCGAGCCTGTTTGGTAGGTGTCCATCCAGTCGACGAGGCTCGCCAGGCGCGAGTCGGCTCGGCACAGATTGGCGAAGGTGGCGTCCGGACCATGTATCCGCTTGATGGTGGGCGAGCTCAGACCGTTGGCGCCGGCCGCGTCAACGATCTGGCGGGCCGTCAGTTTGGGGTCCGCCATCATGGTGAACAGCTCTCGGATCGCGTCCCGCTGCTCAGGCACCGGGACAACCGTTCCGTCATCGGCCAGCCGGTAGCCGGGGGGCACGGACTCAAGACCCAGGATGTACTCACCCTTGCAGTACTTGTTGACCAGACCGGAGAAGAGGCGTTGGACGATGGAGTCCCGCTCCATGTCGGCGACCATGGCGAAGGTTGACCACATCGCCTTGCCCGCAGCCGAGCGAGGATCGATGGTGGTGTCACCACAGTGGATAAGACCGACATGCCGCTTGGCCGCCTGCAGCAGTTTCCCGGAGAAGTCCAACGATCGCAGGAGGCGGTTGAAGGTAGCCACGTAGACGTGCTCCGGCCGATACGCGGCGAACACATCGCACGTCAGCTCGATGAACGCGTTATCGGATTCCGAGAGATTCGTCATCCAAGCAGAGCCCAGGGAGTAGAGGTATACGAGACTTCTGTGTTCGAACACCACGGCGTTGGTCTTGTGCTTCCGATACTGGTAGGTGTCGAACGGACTGGTGCCGAGCAGGGGCGTGATGCCAGCGGCGAGGACGTCCTCAGCACCAGGAAGGTGGAGATTCGAGCCAACCGTCTGGCCGATCATCCCCTCCATCAGGACGTTGCCGTGCAATGAGCTCTCCCGGGCGATGACGAGCGCAGGTGCGCGCTCTGCTTGAGTGGTGGGCAGCGACAGTGGCGTTTCGGGTTCATGGTTGGGCATGAGGTGCTCCTTCTTGGTGGTGGTGTTGATCGTGGTCATCGGTTGCTGCGGCGAGTACCGCCCAGGCGGCGACGACGACTCGGCGACGGATGGAGGAGTGATCCCACTCCACTCCGATGGGCTGATCGCTCAGACGTTGAACTTGCATGACTGCGCACACTGTAGAAACGGTCTGCGCAGTCACATCAGTGTCAGCTCTTGTGAATCATCCCTGGTCAACCGACGTGTCTGCAGCCACGAACTGGTAGGCCGCGGTGTCGTCGACCACGCCCGGCTCCCCCGCCGCCAAGGTGGCGATGAGGGACTCGATGCGATCCGCGAGCTCGGGGCTCCGGTACAGGCGTGCTCTCTCCACCCTTCTGACGGTCCGGAATGCCGGCGTCGTCGCATGGAGCCACAGGCCCTCACGCGTGGAAGGGAGTCGGGTCGGATCTGCGAAGTGCAGGACGTCTCACGTCGTCGCGACGCGCGCCACCCCTCATCACGCCCCCCGGGGTGTTAGAGGGGTAGCGGCAGTCGCGAAGGTGCGAGGTGAGCGCTGGTCAGCAGAGCACGCGACCGAATGACACCCGAAGGAGTGGTACGACGCCTGAGGGCACGCCTCCGAACTGCTCACATCGGGCGACGCAGAGGGCCGCGAGGATGGCCGTCTTCTCGCTCGACGACAGCGGACCATCGAGCAATCGATCCCAGTCCACCCAGGCCCCGTGACCCGTCCGCTCGTAGCCGAGTTCCACTCGGTCGCCTCGGTGCCCTAACAGCAGCTCAAGTACCGGGAGCGTCGCCGGGAAGTCCATCTCGTGCAGGTGCTCGCGCTCGAAAACGTGCTCGCGGATGGCGTCTCCTTCCTCCCTCACGTGGTGAATCGGCCCTCGATCCTCCGTCAGCACCGTGCCGCCGACGTCCTGCGGTGCAATCGCCGGGATGTCGTTCGACGGCGACGCCTGTGACCTCTCCAACCAGGTCAGTGGCCTCGGCACCTCGTAACGTCACGAGAATTGCCGAGAATGTCAGCGGGTTTGCGACGGCCCTCATGACATCAAAAGGTTCGGGGGCATGGGCCGGTGGGCGCCCGAGGCACTGAGGGCTGGTACGACGCCACGCTGAGCCTGCGAGGGCCACGCCCATCGTGCCCCGTCCCAAGGCACACTGGAGAGGTGCCCGACGAGAGGAGACTCCGTTTTGCCGGACCACGGCCGCGCGTGCCGTCCCACCTGCTTGGAGGGGCGTGGATGGTCGCGATACTTGGAGGGAGGGAAGGGGGCTGGAATGACAGCGTGTCCCCGGCACTCGACGAGGGTTGCTCCCTGTGACGTGTACCCCCACGCTCTCAGCCTTGGCTGACGCCTGGTCCGTCAGCGCAGGCGGGGAGGATGAACCGGACTGGACCCGCCTGCGCGGTACATTGACTACCTCTGTAGCCATCCTGAGGTAGCCGCCAAGTCAATCGCCACAGCCCCGCCGGCGTCTGGCTCGCTCCTCTTGGACAATCTCCTGGCCGGGATCGCTGAGAAGGTCGCCGACGACTACGCACTGCTCCGGCCGGGGTGGACGATCGAGGTCGCGCCACTCGACCATCCCTGGGAGGGACTAGGGACTCCCAGGATGCGAGCCGCCAGCGCGGCCGCAACTCCGCCACAGCTGGCGGCTCGCCGAATCCTCATCTCCGCTGCAAGCCTCTGGCGCCAAGCTACATAGGGATCCTCGGAGAAGAGCCCGAAGCGCGAGGCGTCCTATGGATTGAGGGGGCAGACCCAGGCTGGCCTTGCGTGCATAACCGGCGTTCTGGGGCAGGCCAGTCAGGCTGAAGTGATCGAGATCACGGCTATCACGGAGTGCGCAAACGCCACCGCCAGGAACTACGTCCACCGCTCCAACTCCTCCTCGAGCAGACGCTGGCTGTGAAGGGCCACCCTGGCCAGTCGGTCGGTGGCCGGATCTGCGGCGTACAGGCGCTCCCAGTGGGTCAGGGCGTCGGCAGCCGTCGCACCGTCGGGGACGAGTCGCAACCAATCGAAGATTGGTGACGTCCCGAACGCCTGCGTGTTGGCGACGATCTCCTGCGACCGGTCGAGGTCGCCGTCCAGGTGCGCCAGATAGGCGAATCCCTGGAGCACGTCCGAGCAGATGGACAGTCGTCGGGCCACCATCTCGGCGATGGACGTGGCCAGCGAGCGTGCCGTGTCCCGTGGAGAATCGGTGTGCCCCATCACCGCATGAGCGGTGACGATGTTCACGTGCCCCCACTGCGATCCCGCCGGAACCTCCCTGAACAGCTCCACCGCCCGTGCGGCCCGGTCGACCTGACCCGACGCGAGCAGCGCCCATGCCCGGTGCGCCTCGATGAGGTGGACGTATCCATAGTTCGAGTCCATCGTCAACGCTTCGTCTCCGAGTTCCACAGCCGCATCGAACTCGAGCATCGAGCAGTGCCCGGCCATGGCCCACACCTGCGTCGCAATGACCTCCTCGGGGTATCGCGCGAGCATCCGGCGCCGGGCTTCTGCGTAGAGCGCAATGGCCTCAGCCATTGCACCGCCGACGTAGGCGACACTGCCCTGGACCTGAAGAGCGAACCAGTCGAATGCACCGCCGTGGTCCCGGGCGATCGCCAGTGCCCGCTCCGCGCACGCCAGGGCGCCGACGGGGTCACCCTGACTCGTGAGCGCGAACGAGAGGATCGTCTGGACGAAGCCATCCGCTGCCGGGTCCAGGTCGACGTCCCGACGGAGGACGTCGATGGCCAGTTGGATCTCGCCCCGGGCCGCGGCTGCCTCCAGGCCCATGGCGGCCATCTGCACGGCGATGGCGACCTGTTCGCGCTCGAGAGCCCACGTGATGGCCGAGCGGAAGTTCTCGTACTCCCGGTCCGAACGATTCACGTGATCCAGCGTGCTCCAGCGCAGTACCGGATCGGTCCGCCTGTCGAGGGCGTCGTTGGCGAAGTGCGCAAGGTGCCGGTCCCTCGTCTCCACCGCGCCACCGGAGTCGACCAGACGAGCCAGGGCGAACAGACGGATGGTCTCGAGCAGGCGGTGGCGGACCTCGCCGGAGGCGCCGCGGGTCACGTCGGCGAGCGACTTCGCCGTCAGGGCGTCGATGAGCGTGCGGGAGTTGAGCTCGGACAACTGGGCCACGACCGTGACGTCGGGAGCCGCGAACCCGCCCTGGAAGACGGACAGCGTCATGAGCAGGTCCTGCTCCTCCTCGGACAGCAGGTCATAGGACCACTGCACGGCCCCTTCGAGTGTGGCCTGGCGCTGCCGGGACCGGCGCGAACCCCCGGACAGGAGGCTGAAGCGGTCGTCGAGCAGGTGGAGGACCTCGGTGACCGACATGCTGCGTGTGCGGGCTGCGGCCAACTCGATGGCCAGCGGGATCCCGTCGAGGCGCTCCACGATGTCGCGGACGGCCTCGGTGGTCCGGGCGTCGTCGGGAAGCTGTGCCCCCGCGGCCTCGGCCCGATCGACGAAGAGCCGGACCGCCGCCGCGTCCCGTCCCGTCGCCAGCGACGGGACCTTCCAGGTGAACTCCCCGTCCACCTCGAGGGCCTCGCGGCTGGTGGTCACGATCCGCAAGTCCGGGCACTCCTCGAGCAGCCGGTCGATCACGTCGGCCACGTCATCGATCACGTGCTCGCAGTTGTCGACGACGAGCAGGGCGACCCGGGGAGACAGATAGGTGACGAGCTGGTCGATCGGGTCCGTGCCGGCATCCACGGACAGGCGCAGCGCGGAGGCGAACGCACCCGGCAGCGCCGCCGCGTCAGCGATGGTTGACAGGTCGACGAACCAGATGCCCTGGGGATGGGACGGGATCTCCCGGTAGGCCGTCTCGATGGCCAAGCGGGTCTTGCCGCAGCCACCCACTCCGGTGAGGGTGACCAGTCGGTGGGCGCCAACGAGCTTGCGGATGTGCTCCACCGACTCATCGCGGCCGATCAGGGAGGTGCGGGGCGACGGGAGCGAGACGATGCCGGTCCCTGCGCTCCAAAGCGGTGGGAAACCGTGGTCGCCGAGCTGGCTCAGGTGGACGGGTGCCTCGATGTCCCGGAGCAGGTGGGTCCCGAGGTCGGTGACGACGACCCCAGCAGCATCGCGGACACCGTCGGTCAGGAGGGTCTGGCCACCATGGGCCACGGCCATCACCCGTGCCGCCTGATTGACCGTCGGACCGAAGTAGTTGGCGTCGCGTTCCTCGGCCTCGCCCAGGTGGATTCCGATTCGAACCGAAAGTGCCGGACAGGATCCCCAGTCGACGTGGGCGAGTGCGGCCTGGATGGCCTCGGCGCACTCGACCGCCTCGCTCGCCCGGGCGAAGGCGACGGCGAACGAGTCCCCCGCGGTGGAGAAGACATGTCCGTCGTACCTGGCGATGGTGTCGTTGAAGATCTGGTCGTGGATCCGCAACGACCCGGACATCGCTTCAGGGTCGGCCGCCCACTGACGGGTGGACCCGACCACGTCTGAGAAGAGGAAGGTGACGGTTCCCGAGGGGATCCGGAGTTGCTCGCCAGGCACGCCGACAACCTAGCGGAGGCGGAACTGGTCGCTCAGGGTATGGCATATGTGCCGTTCCGGGGCAGGCTCACAGGGGTCCAACCCGTTCGACCCGAAACGGGTCCAGATGTGGGCACGTTGGGATGGCGTCATGGAACGACTTCCGGGACACATGATCGTGATCGGCTACGACGACGAGTGATCGGCTGCGCCTTACCTACGCTGATGTGTCCGTCATTGGTCCCGAGCAGCAAGGTCTACGTAGCACTTGCCCCCGTCCGTGGTGCTGACGAGTTTCAGGAGTCGGGCCGAGGGCAAGTCAATGTTGAAACCGTGGGGTGGAGTGAGAGAATGGCCGACGGTTCCTGGTTTCGCCAGGCGAGCCTGCCGTGCCCATTCACGATGGTCGGCGTCCCATGGTCGGAGGAGCGCCATAAGGTGGAACTCCCATTCGTCGGCGGCGAAGGTCGCAACGTGGATCGCCTCGGCGAAGGTGACGCTGGCGGGTTCCTCCACAGGTTCGACCTTGAACACCGTCATCGCCACCGCCATGTTGGTCGGAACGAAGACATCAATCAGACCCTTAACCTTGTCGATGTCTTCCTCGATGACATGACGCAGCTCGGCTTCGGGATGTACGACCGAGAATCCGACCTCCCGCCAGCCGGGGGCGAACTCATGGGCAGCGTTCCAGTCGGACAGCCATTTGGAACCCCCCACCCTGCCCGTCCAGGCCGTTGACGCCTCGTGGGTGTTGAACGCCACGTGGGTGTCGCCTGTCTTCGTGTGCAGGCTTACTTTCATGTCCTTGATGCTGCGCTGGGCGAGGTACACGTCTTCACCCTGCACCCACATCTTGAAACTGGGTGAGTAGCGCCCATCTTGGGAGAATGCCCGCCACCGAACTTCGCCCTTCGGGCCGAGTGTGAGGGCCGGGTCGCTCATTTGCAAAAGCCTAGAGGTCGGGTAGATCGGGTCGGCTAGGCGCAGAACCGGTGTTGTGGGATAGGTGCACGACACTAAGGTGACGCCCCCGATATGCCGATGGTGCGCGTGTGGAATCAAAGGCCGAGGACAAGAGGAAGCAATCCAGATGATGTGGGTCGAGGTGTTCGGCGGCGTCCTCCTGGTAGTTGCTGGATTGGCCTGTACTCCGTGCCCGCCAACACATCGACGAATGGTCGTTCACCATCTGGACCGTGCCATCGGACTATGACCCTCCAAGCTGGTTCAGGTCAGTGAGTAGCTACGTCGTCGTGGCAATCTTCTTGGGTCTTGGAGCCGGTCTGATTGTCACCGCTGTTGCCTGAGCGACCGCCCGCCGATCCGGTGTTTGGGGGCAGCTACCCTGAGAGGACCGATCAAGCCCACCTGGTCGACTGGCGGCCAGTTCGATGGCGGCACTTCGCCGTGGGGGACGTACTCCGGAACACTTCAAGTAGCCGTCGGCCAGGAAGAGCATCACGTCACCAACTGGTTCGCCATCTTCGCCGGTGGCGACGCCCTCGAAGGGCGTCCGGTCATTCCTCGTTGGTGCACCGGAGGCGGCCATTGCTCGTGTGACGTTGAGGTCGACCGTCGGGCAACCGCAGTCGCATCGACCGATCACCTGGGCGTGACCGGCCTGAGCACGTAACTCGTCAACCCCTTCAAACTCGGGAGAGAGCAGCAGGCCGAGGATCGCTGCTTCGCTTGCACTCAGTGGCCTCGGTTCGGAAAACCTCACTTATCCAGTTTGGCACGGGTGGTCACATCCTGGGACCGGAGGGTATGGCAGAAGTGCCGATCGGGGGCACCTGTCGAGCAGTCCGCCGCCGGTGACCTCCCTCGACTACATGGGGAACGGACTATGGGTCAGGTCGTTCGAACGCAACGCTCTGGCTGACACAAGCCCGGAGTCGGCCTGCCGGCGGCCTATCCGCCGGCACTGGTGCCCTGGAATCGCTGACGCGGGCCGGGGGACCGTCACAGCGTCCTCGTACGCTCGCCCCGGCGGGACGACAAGGCGGGTGAAGAGCCATGGACGACGAACAGAGCAGCGATGCGCGGTGGGATGAGCTGATCGGGCCGTGCATCGACGCCGCCGGTGTCGCCGAGCGCTTGGACGCCTCACCACGCGAGGTGGCCCGCCTCACTGGCGCCGGGCACCTGCTCGCACTGACCACCGACGAAGCGACCGCATTCCCCTTGTTTCAGTTCACGGACATGGACTGGCGTGCGATGGGCCTGTACCTGTGGGCGATGGGCTACCACCGAAGCTCGGCCGGCCGCGCCCAGCGGATCGCCGCCTGGCTGCGGCTCCCGCACCCGCAGTTGGACGGGCGGACGCCGGTCGATGTGATCCGAGAGAACGGTACCGATGGGACGCTCCTACGCCTGGCTGGCAGCGCGAGCCTCCGCTTCCTCGACGACCCGCGCCTCACGCCGGTCCTGCGCCATGATCTCCCGATGCTGGTAGCCGGAGCCGACGTGTGGAAGGGCCGCTGGGTCGTCGTCTTGCTCGAGGACGACCGTGCCCCTCGGGCCTTCATCGCCAACACGATCAACGAGGCGGTCAGGGCCCTACCGCTGGCCGCGGCGATCGGCGTCGACATGCCCATCGGCCTGCCCACGGCCGGGGAGCGCCGGCCGGCCGACCTCGAGGCGAGGAGCTTCGTCGGTCCCCGGCGCAATTCGGTCTTCTACACGCCCTCCGCCGAACTCCTGGAGAAGGAGACGGCGGCCGACGCCAACGTCCTGGCCAAGGCAAAGGGATGGCCCGGGCTCGCGGCTCAGGCCTTCGCCCTGAAGAAGCAGATCCTCGCCGTCCAGCCGCTGGCCGCAGTCGACGACCGGATATGGGAGGTTCATCCTGAGGTCTCCTTCGCGGAGGCCCACGGCCGCAGCCTCGAGTGGCCGAAGTCGACCTGGAACGGGATCAATCTGCGTAAGGAGATTCTGGAGCACGAGGGGATCGTGCTCCCCGGCAACCTCGGGACTGGCGGGGCGGCCGACGTATCGGACGTGCTGGATGCCGCCATCGCCGCCTGGTCGGCCGGGCGCATCGCGAGGGGCGAAGCGCTGTCTCTGCCGCCAGGGTCCGAGCGGATCGGTGCGATCTGGCGGTAGACCTGCCAGGGAGCCGCCTCCTGGCATCAGTTGTCCCACAGGCTGTGGGACAACTGACCAATCGTCCAACAGCTTGTTGGACATTTGCGGACCCACGGCGCTTCTGGGGCCCCACCTGCGCAGATGAGGTCGGCAAGCCACGGACAATGCCCCAACAGCATCGGGAAAGCTCTCCCTGGCGGCCAGAGGAGTCGTCCTCGACCCGGTCGAGTCCGGCTGGAAGGGTAAGGGCTACAGCGTTACGGGTCGCCAAGCGCGGACCCCGCGAGTAACGCGGAGTAACCATCCGCGTAAACCGCCTGCAGCTGTGCCTAACTGGTGGCGCGGCAAGCCCCAACCACGAAAGGAGTCTCATGGCACCAGAGCGAACCGAGCAGGTGATGGTCAGACTTACGCCAGACCTCTACGAGGAACTGCGGGCCGAGTCAGAGCGCGAAGAACGGACTGTTGCTCAAACCGTGCGGCTCTTGATCCGCCGACACTTCGAGGAAAGCAGCCTCGCGGGTGCCTGACCTACCGGACGGGGACGGACGACCGAAGGGCTAGCGAGAAGAACATCGCCCGCCCTTCGCGGCGATGGTTGAACCGCCACACATACTCGTCCAGGTGCTGGCGGCAGACCGGGTGATGGACTCCCCACATCCCGCGCTTCACCTGCGACCAGACCCCTCGATGGTCTGCGTCGACCAGGCCACGATCGCCCCCAGGGGCGCCGACCGGGCCGGCTCGCTTCCCGCTCCACGACGGCTTCGAGGAAGGCCCGGTCGACGTACTTGCGCTCGACGTAACCGCCCTCGTAGTCGCAGAGCTCGGTGGAGCAGAAATTAAGGTCGCCGCGCGCCCGGCGAGGGGCAATGCCTGGTCGGTGCCGACCACGAACCCGCCGACGTCGCTGTCCGCGAGGCCGTACCCCTTGGCCAACGAGCCGGCCACCACCAGGGCGGGCACCTCGTCGTCAGCCGCGGCCTCGGCCCAACGCCCGATGGCATCTCGATGGTGCCGCAGCACTGGTCCCTCCCGGTCGTCAATATCCTGTCAGGCGGTCCCCGCCGTGCCCTCTTCCTGTCGCGGAAACGCAGCCAACGATGGTTCCGACTGGAATGGCAAGAGCACGGGGCGAGACCGGTACCGCTTCAGGATCCTGCAGCTTCAAAGAAGCCGAGTAGTTCGGGCCGGTAGCCGATCATCCAGTTCCGCGCCGATTCCCGAGTCACGGTATTCCTCCGGTCTCGGACAAGAAGGCCCGCATGGACCAATGCGTCCACCGCCGGTACGTCTAGCCCTGTCAGCTCACGGAAGTACGTGACCGACAAAGAGCGTGGCGGAGGCGTCCGGCGGGAGCACTCCGCCTCCACGGACGCCCGTGTGACGAAAGTGGCGCCACTGGCATCCGTCTCCTCGTCGATCTCCAGCCTTCCGGCCTTCACCCACTGCACGACCGTGGACCGGGCCACGCCCAGTTCCTTGGCCGCTTCGCCAAGCTTCATGGCCCGGGAGCGCAGTTCAGCGGTCACTCGTAGGCACTCCAGGAGCCGCTCCGCCAACTGTGGGGTGAGGACCAGCACCCGTGCGTCGTGCGGGTCGCGCCCGGGCTCGATCCCGAGACGCTCCAGGGCACGAAAGGCGACGTGGTAGGGCACACCCGCTTCGGCGGCCAGATCAGGTAGCAGCCACTTGCCGGCGTTGCGGTCCCGGAAGGCCTCGACATCCGACAAATTGGCTCGCCAACCTCGACGCCCCTTGACGGCCGGGATGGCGTCGCCCATCAGCCGGCGAGTCGCATTCTGGGTCATCTGGAGCACCCGAGCCGCCTCGGTCACGCCGATCCGCTCACCGTCCTCGACTACCTGCCAGCCCAACTCTTCGAGCCAAGCATCCGTGCGCTCGACCATGTCATGCGGGACAACCGGCCCGTACTGGGGGCGCCGGACAGTCGGCACCATGACGGAGCCGGCGACCGCGTCGATCTCGATCTCGAGGGCACGGGCCACCGGGGCCAGATGCTTCTTCAGCCTCGGGTCGAGCGTGTACACCAGCGAGAACACGTCGCCCCCGGCCCGGTGGCCGACCGCCCGGCGGGCCAGGAGGTCGGAGATGCTCTCGTTCCAGGCTAGGTCGGTGGCGTAGCCCTTGCGGAGGTCGTGGGCGACCACGCCGGCCTCGAGGTCCGCGTCGGAATCGAAGGCCTCGCCCGCCGCGGCGTTGAACGCACTACGGAAGCCGCCCTGCCCCCCACCTTCCGCCTGGATGGTCGGGACGAGCCGGGCAGCGACGTCGATCCGGCCCTCGTCGTCGGTGTGGAAGGCGGCGATGGTGGCCTGGACGATCTCGGTCAGCTGGCGGGGAAGGGGGACGACGCGGGTGGCCGCGTCGGTCTTCCCGCCCACCTTCTTGTGGGTGACCTCGACCCCGCCATCCTCAGTCCGCTGGCGGAAGGACCGCCCGCCGAGGTCGGTGACGAGGAGGTAGCCGTGGCCGTCGCTGTCTAGGACGCAGTCCTCCACGTCGAGCCCGTAGGCCTCGGAGATGCGCAGGCCACCGAGGCGCATCAGCCACAGCACCAGCTGGTGGATCACGTGGAGACCGGCTGCGATGCGAACGGCGTCGTCGATACCGATCAACGGCGCCTTGCGCTTCGGACGGCCGATCGGCTTGAGTGCGGCGAGGGTTCCCCCGGCCGTGTAGTCGGGGACCTCCACGCCGCAGGACCGGGCGTGGTCGATCACCTGGTCCAGCACCCACAGCCAATTGGTGACCGTCCCCTTGGCGTAGGGGGGGTCGGCGGGAACGCACGGCGAGTCGGGCGGGAACGGCCGGCGGCCCGACAACGTCCGGATCCAGTCCTTCACCAGCTGGCGGCCTGCAGCCAGATCGAGTTCGAACAGGTGCGCGAAGGGACCGAAGTGATGGAGCTCCATGTCCCGAAGCACGCCATCCTGACGCTCGACCCCCGCGTGCTCCATCTCGACGTACCACTCCTCGTGCCACTGCCGGGCGACCGTCTCAAAGGAGCCGACGGGCCGGCCACGTGGGCCGGCTGCGACACCGGTGTGCCGTACCGGCAGTTCGGGCTCCAGACCCCGCGCACGTCGGGCGAGCTGCTCGGCGATCCACGCTTCCCGGGCCGGCTCGCTGGCGAATGACGTCTCGACCCGTTTGGTCGGGTCGCTGAGGCAGGGCACGCCGCCGATCCAGAGATTCCCCCGACGCCTCCGGGTCCCGGTGGCCGGCCGCCCCATCACGCAGCTTTCTGTTGGCGCACCAGGCTGCGCAGGAAGGTGATCTCCTCGTGCGCCCGGTCGAGCAGGGTGTCGAGGCCAGCCACCCGGGCCTGTTCGAGGGCCACCTGCTGGCGCGCCTCCAACAGGTCCCGTTCGGTCCGGGTCCGGGCCACCAACTCGGGCAGGCCGTCGCCGGCAGCCACCGGGTCGAGCAGCCCGGCGGCCACCAGGTCCGACACGGGGATCTCGATGCTGCCGTCGGACCGGGTCCGTCGGTTGGGCAACCTGCCGGCCGCCTCGGCCCGCCGGATGGTGTCCGGGTGGCAGCCGGACGCCGCCGCCGCTTCCCTCCTTGTCAGGTACCGGTTCTCGCTCATCGGTCCGTCCTCCTCTGCCCGAGCGACGATCGCCCCGGCAGAGGGATCAGTGCGGGGCCTCCGGTGGGAGGCAATCGCCGCCACGGGGATTCCAGGACCCCGGGCACGGCACTGCACGGGGCAGCACAGCGAAGTGTGCGGCGACGGGGCCGGGAGGCCCGGCGGGAGCGGGGGTGGGCGGGGGTGGGCTGCCCCGGCAGCTGCACAGGGCTCGTCCGAGAAACCCCGGGATTCGTCCGAGATACGCCCCGTCCGCCGCCGGCTACCGCAACCCGGGCAGCACGAAGGCCCAGGTCAGCACCTGGGCCTTCGTCCGTCCGAGACGAGTATCTCGGAACATAGTGGCGGGGGGAGGATTTGAACCTCCGACCTTCGGGTTATGAGCCCGACGAGCTACCAGACTGCTCCACCCCGCGTCGTGTGGAGGGATAAGGGTACCACTCCCCGGTGGGGTTCCGTCCAGCGCCCCGGGATCCGGGGAACGGAAAGAGAGAGCCCCGTCGTACCGGACCGGCTCAGCCGTTGGAGTTGGTCGCCGGGTTCGTCGTGGTCGTGGTCGTCGTGCTGGCCACCGGGCCGCCGGTGAGGGCCTGCACCTCCTGCAGCGTGGCCTCGAGGCTGTTGATGTCGGTCTGGTAGGCGCCGAGGTTGCCCGCCTTGAGGTCGCTCTGGGCCTGCTGGTAGGCCTGCTGGGCCTCGGCCAGCAGGGCTTGGGCCTGGGGCGACAGCGTCGTCGATGTGCCGCCGCCGGTCGTCGGGCTCGTCTGGACGGGAGCCGCGAAGAGTTGCGTCAGGGCCGACGACAGCGTGTTCCCGATCGTGGCCGGCTGGTTGCCGTACACGGTGATCACCCGTTGGAGCACGGGGAAGGGGTTGCGCGACGACTCGACGTACAACGGTTGGACGTACAGGATGGCGTCCGCCACCGGGATCATGAGCACGTTGCCGAGCAGCACCGACGACCCGTTCTGGTTGAGCAGTGAGATCTGCTGGGACACCGAGGGCGTCGAGCTGATCCGGGACGCGACGATGGCCGGTCCGTTGACAGGGTTGTCCCTCGGCGTCACGAACATCGTCAGTGCGCCGTAGTTCTCCGGGTCGCAGCCGGCGATCAGGAACCCGGACAGGTTCTGGATCTGACTACCTGTGGTCGACACCGGGACGAGGGCGTCCAAGAGGTTGAACGACTGGGTGGTCTCGTTGGGGATCCGGAGGATCTGGTAGATCGGTGACATCTTGACCAGCTGGCCCGTCGAGACGACCTGACCCTGGGCGTTGACGGTCTGCGTGGTGGCCAGCGCCTGGTTGGGCGAACCCGAACCCGGATCGGGGGACAGCGTCCAGGCGTCGGCCGCCGAGTAGAAGCTCGAGGCGTGGGTGATGTGGTACTTCCCGTACATCGTGGCCTGAACGGTGAAGATGTCCTCGGGATAGCGGAGGTGCTGGCGCAGTTCCGTGGGCATCCTGGAGGCCGGGGTGAACATGCCGGGGAAGGCCTTCTCGTACGTCTCGATGATGGGATCGTTCGGGGTCATCACGTAGAACGTCATCTTGCCGGTGTACGCGTTGATGACGACCTTGACCGAGTTCCGCACGTAATTGAACGTCGCGTTGTTGAGCCCGCTACCCGAAGCCACGGCACTGGTGTCCGCGTTCTGGGCGTACGGGTAGTTGTCGGTCGTGGTGTAGGCGTCCTGCACCCACTCGATGTTGCCGTTCACGATGACCGGGTACGGATCCGCGTCCAGGCTCAGGAACGGTGCCGCCTTGGACACGCGGGCCTGGACACCGCGATCGAACATGAGCCGCGAGTCGTTGGTGATCTGGTTCGAGATGAGCAGGTTCAGGTCGTTGAAACGGACGGCGAACATCACCTGGTCGAAGAACGAGGACAGCTGCACGCCACCGTCGCCGCGGTAATGGGTCTCCTCGTTGAAGCCGTTCGTCAACTGGTAGTCGATCTCGGGCTGCTTGGTGTTGGCCACCACGTAGCCGGTGTTGTCCAGCCCGAAGTAGACCGAGGGCTGGGTGATGGTGGGCAACCCGTCCGTCGACACCGGCGGCACGTTGCCCACGGCGAACTGGGGGTCGCCGTTGGAGGTCTCGGCGTTGGCCGGCGACACGATCATCCCGTAGCCGTGGGTGTACTGGAGGGTGGTGTTGACCCACGACGTCGACGGCAGGTCCTGGTCGTTGATCTCCCGGACGCCGACGATCGCCGGCGTCTCCACGCCGTTCACCTGGTAGCGGTCCATGGCCAGCGTGTTGAACTGGTAGTAGGAGCGGGTGTCCTGCAGCTTCTGGAAGATGGCCTGGGTCTGGAGGGGGTCCCACAGCCGGATGTTGGCCAGGGTGTCGCTGTTGGCCGACAACTGTTCGGCCGTGAGCGTGGACGACGCGGGGTAGGACTCGCTGGCGACGTGTTGGATGCCCATCGCCGTCCGGGTGGCGTCGATGTTGCGCTGGATGTAGGGCCGCTCCAGCGTGTTCTGCGCCGGGTTCACCTTGAGTGCCTGGACGGCCGCCGGATAGATGGTGCCCGCCGTCAGGGCCACCAGGAACCACAGCCCCACGCCGAGGATCGGCAGTGCCCAGCCCTGGCGGCGGATGTTGTAGATCAGCAACGCGGCGGCGGCCAACGACACCAGGATCAACAGTTCGAGGGCCGGCAGCCGGGCGTGGACGTCGGTGTAGCCGGCGCCCTGGACGAAGCCGTTGGAGGAGAGGTCGAGGTTGAACCGGGCCAGGAAGTAGCCGACGGCCTTGGTGAGGGCGATGAGACCGAGGATCACCGACAGGTGGGCCTTCACCGCCGGGCGGACCCGGGGCCGCGGGCCCTGCATGCGGATGCCGCCGTTCAGGTAGTGGCTGAGGGCCGTCACCAACAGCACGACGACGAGGGCCACCAGCGTCCAGTGGACCAGGAACTGCTGGAAGGGCAACGTGAAGACGAAGTACGCGACATTGCGGTGGAACTGCGGGTCGGTGGCGTCGAACGGCGTGCTGTTGCGGAAGAGGATCCAGTTCTGCCACTGGCCCAGGGCCTGGGATCCGACGATCAGCGACAGGACGACGACGACGAGCGCCCGCAGCCACCGTGCGTAGGGGTGCACTACCTCGCGGTACCGCTTGACGAACTCGTCCTCGGCATCCATCGACGGGCCCTTGGGGGCCAGTCGCTCGGCCACCAGCAGGCTGATCAGCAGGAGCACCGCGAAGATGGCGCTGAAGGACAGGAACAGGCCGACCTTGATCTCGAAGAGCTTCAGCCAGACCGAGTGCAGATTGACCGAGGAGAACCACAGCGCGTCGGTGTAGAAGACGGCGAACGTGTGGAGGGAGGCGAACAGGAGCACCAGGATGACGACGACGGCGATGAGCCATCGGCGGCCCCGGTGGCTCGACGGACGGGTCGCCGGGGGCATGTCGCTCGGTGTACGCACGGGTGGCAGCCTAGGGGGTGACTGGGGCGAGCAGGCATCGACAGCCCGGATGGGCCGGCGGGTGCAGGTGCCCGGTGGGGAAGGTCCCTCCCGCCGGCCTGGGCGCCGTTCAGCCCGTTGTCGTCGCAGTCGGGGCACGGTGTCTCGCCCGATCCGGCCACGGCGACCCACTCGATCTCCGCCCCGCCCACCACGGCCAGCGTCCCGAGGGAGCAGGCCGCCACCACGTAGTCACCCGCCAGCCGCTCGATCCGCTCGCCCTTCCACTCCCGGAAGGCCGAGCCGATGTGCTCGGTCACGACCGACTCCTCGGCACCGTCGAGGCCCTCGGACTCGGCCAGCCGGCGGCGCAGCGGCACCACGATGGCATCGGCCAGCTCCTTGGCCACGCCCAGCACGGCATCGGTGGACGGTCGCTCGTCCGAGCCGCCGGCCAGGGTCGCCCCGGCGTCGGCGGCCTCCTCCAGGAGGGGCAGCGCCGCGGTGGCGAGGGAGTCGATCTCCTCCGTCTCGTCAGCCAGCAGGTCGGGGGACCAGGTCGTCCCCTTGGCCCGCAGCTTGTCGAGCAGATCGTTCTGCGTGTCCTGGAGGGCCCGCTTGATCCGGCGCGAAAGGGCGGTCACCACCGGCGCGACGAGCTCGTCGCGCTGCACCACCAGCGGGTGGCGGGCATCCGGGGGGCCCTCCGGCTCCTCGTCGTCGCCTTCCACGACCCCGTCGGGGGACTCGGACACCGGCTGGGCGGGGGCGCCCGCATCCCCGGCGGCCGGCACCCCGGCGGGTGGCCGGCTCCGGGGACCCGGCCCCCTCGCCACCCTGGGCCGCCCTCAACTTGGCGAACAGGGCGTCGACCTGCTCCACCGGCGGCGGCGGGCACGCCGGTCGGTGGAGTCGCCCGCTCCGCCTCCACTTCGACCCCGTCCTCGGCCGGGACGTCGACCGGCACCTCGGCCAGGGCCTCGACCGTCGCCGCCTCCTCGGCCAGCAGGGTGGCGGCCATCTCCTCGGGACTCTGGTCGTCGGTCCGCCCGGCCGCCTCGCCGTCCGGCGACCTCGGCGGCCAGACGGGCGTCGTTCTCGGCGTTGAACAGCTCCTCGGCGATGGCGTCGACCGACCGTCGCACGTCGGTGATGGTCTCGGCGAGCCGTTCGCGGCCGGCCCGCAGCTGCTCGATCTGGGCGTGGAGGATCTTGCGTCGGCGGGACAGGTCGGCCAGCACGCGGGCCCGGAGCTGCTGGGCCTCCTCGACCATGACCCGACCTTCGGCCCGCGCCCGCTCGGTCAGCTCCTCGGCATCGGCGCGCACCTTGTCGAGGGCCGCCGCCACCTGCTGCTCGGTGCGCTCCCGCAGGGACGCCGCCGCCGCCTCCGCCTCCGACGTGCGCTCGGCCAACAGGGAGTCGGCCCGCGTGTGGGCCTGTTCGTTCACATCCGCGGCCTCGGCGAGCAGGCGCTCGGACTCGGCCCGGGCCTCCGCCACGAGACGCCCGGCCTCGGCCTCGGCGTTGGCGATCAGGTCGGCCGAGGCGTCGTGGGCGGTCTGGAGCACCCGGGCCGTCTCCTTGCCCACCGCCGAGGTGAGCATGGCCTCGTCGATGACCGGGTTGGCGGCCCGGTCCTCGGCCGCCGCCGAGCGCGTCACGCAGCTCCTGTTCGTGCTCGGCCTGGGCCCGCAGGCCGGCGGCCAGTGACTCCAGGTAGTCGCGCACCTCGGTCGGGTCGAACCCCCTCCGCACCGAGGCGAACGTGTGCCGGGCCACCTCGTCGGGGGCCAGGTGGGATGACGAGGTGATGGTCAACCGACGTTCCTCAGGCATGCGCAGAGCCTACGACCGGCGGCCGCACAATCGGCTCATCCCGCGCTGTTGCTGGATGCAGCGGTGAGGGTGGTGCTCGGCACATGACCGCCGATGTCGGTCAGCACCTGGAGGGCCTGGTCGAGGTTGGACACGGCGTACACCTTGAGTCCCGGGCGGTCCTTCGACATCGCGGCCTTGTACTCCTGGGGAGGGACCAGGAAGACGCTGGCTCCGGCGTTCTCGACGGCGATCGTCTTCTGGGGCACCCCGCCCACGTCGCCCACGTCGCCCTCGGCGTCCATCGTGCCCGTGGCCGCCACCTTGTGACCGCCGGTCAGCTGTCCGCCGCTCAGCGTGTCGATGACCCCGAGCGTCATGGCCAGGCCGGCGGACGGGCCACCGATGTCCACGACGTCGATCGACACCGGGAAGGGATACCGGTAGTCGACCTGGTCCTCCGGCTCGATCCCGAGCAGCAGGGTCACGGACTCCCCGCCCACCTGCACGACCGTCCGCTTCAGGGTGATGGGCACCTTGACCGGTGCGCCGGTGCCGTTGCGCTCGACGGTGAAGACGACCGTCTGCCCGGAACGGTAGGGGGCGAGGGTCGACGTCAGGGCCTGGGCCGACAGGGTGGGCGTGCCGTCGACGGCGGTCACGACGTCACCCACGTTCAGGACCCCGTAGGCCGGCGTCCCGACGAACGTCCCGGCGATCACCGCGCCGGACGGCGTGGCCGGCACCGCGTACCCGAGGTGGCGTAACGAGGCGACCTTGGCCGCCGTCTCGGCCTGGGACATCTCGAGGTCACCCTGGGCGTCGAGCTCGGCGGGGGCCGTCCCGCCGGTGACGCTCTGGACCGGGTAGAGCGCGGTGTTCGACTGCAGCTTGAAGAACAGGTAATTGAGGGCGGTGACGCGGGCCTCCTCCACGTCGGTCAGCAGGACGGGCTGCGCCACGGGGTGGGCCTTCGACGGCGGGACCTTGATGAACGGCTGCACCGGCTGGGCGGTTCCCGGCTGGATGGCGTAGTAGTTGAGCGAGATCCGTGAGGCCACGAGCAGGCCGACGACCACGACGAGGATGGGCCCCCACACCGCCCAGTGGAACGTCGACGTGCGGCGCGCCCGGGGTTGGGCGCCGGCCTCCGGTCGTCCGGCGGGCGGCGGGGGAGGTGGCACGGGGCCCGGGGAGCGCCGGCTCACCCGCCCCCGGGGCGTCCGGCGTGGTCACGTGCTCGTCGTCGGTCATAGTGGTGCCGTGCAGCCTGCCACGGAACCGGGGGACGGGAGCGTCACCGACCGGCGCCGCACGGTGGCCGTGGCGGGCCATCTGGGCGACGTCGCCACCGCCCGGGCGGGCTTGGCCGACCCGGCGCCGACCGTGCGGGCCACCGCCCTCGGCGCCCTGGCCCGGATCGGGACGCTCGGCGACGACGACCTGGCGTCCGGCCTGCGGGACGTCGACCCGCTCGTGCGACGGCGGGCGGCCGAGCTGGCCGCCGGGCATCCCGGCGTGCCGGTGGCCGATGGCCTCGACGATGCCGACCCGTCGGTGGTGGAGATGGTGGCCTGGTCCCTCGGTGAGCGCGAGGAGGTGGGCGCCGTCGGCGCGCTGGCCCGGCTGGTCCCGGCCGAGGGTGGCCACCCGGACCCCCTGTGCCGCGAGGCCGCCGTGGCCGCGCTGGGGGCGATCGGCGATCCCGACGGTCTGCCGGCCGTACTCGCCGCCCTCGACGACAAGCCGGCCGTGCGCCGACGGGCGGCGGTGGCTCTGGCCGCCTTCGAGGGACCCGAGGTCGAGGCGGCATTGCGACGCTGCCTGGACGACCGCGACTGGCAGGTCCGTCAGGTGGCCGAGGACCTGCTCGCCGTCGAGTGACGGGTCGGTGCTCCGTCCGCCGACCCGGAGACGTCCCGGGTCAGGACTCGGCGGCCGCGAAGATCGGGCGCAGGCTGTCGAACGAGTCGAGGCACAGTCCGGCCCCGCGGACGACGCACTCCAAGCGGGTCGGCCACCAGGTGCACGGGCACCTCGGTCTCCTGGGCGAGGCGCTCGGCCAGCCCCCGCAGGCGGGCGCCGCCACCGAGCAGGTGGATCCCCTCGTAGATGATGTCCTGCGCGAGCTCCGGCGGCGCCTCGGCCAGGCAGCCGAGCACCGTGTCGACGAGGAGGTCGACCTGCTCGGCGAGGGCGAAGCGCACCTCCTCGGGCGTCAGGATCACCTCGCACGGGCTGTCCGGTGGCGATCTCGCGCCCACGCACCTCGGCTCGCATCTCACGCTCGTAGGGAAGGGCGGAGCCGATGGTCACCTTCAGCTCCTCACTGGTCTGGTCGCTGATGGCGACGCCGTACTTCTGACGTACGTACTCCTGGACGGCGGCGTCCATGTCGTAGCCGCCGCACCGCACGGCCCGGTAGGCCACGATCCCGCCGAGGGAGATGACCGCGGTCTCGGTGGTCCCCCCGCCGACGTCGACCACCATGCTGCCCACCGGCTCGTGGATGTCGAGTCCGGCGCCGATGGCCGCGGCCATGGGCTGCTCGATCAGGTGGGCGGCGGATGCTCCGGCCCGGCGGGCCGCCTCCTTGACGGCCCGGCGCTCGACCGAGGTGATGGCCGAGGGGACGCAGAGCAGGACCCGGGGCCGGTTCAGCTTGGAGACACCGGCCCGGCGGAGCAGCAGCCGGATGGTCCGCTCGGTGATGTCGAAGTCGGTGATGGCCCCTCGCGCAGCGGGCGCACGGCCACGATGTACCCGGGGGTGCGACCGATCAGCTGCAGGCGCGTCGTCGCCCACGGCGAGGACCTCGTGGGTGCGGGTGTTGAGGGCGATGACCGTGGGCTCCTCGAGGATGACCCCCCGCCCCCGGGCGAAGACCTGGGTGTTGGAGGTCCCGAGGTCGATCGCGAGGTCCCGGGCCACCCCGTCATCGTAGGGCGGCCCGGGAGCCTCCCGGGCCGGCCCCGCCGCGGGGCGGTCCGACGGTCGCGATTGGCGCCGCCCTTTCAGGAGCCGGAGGTCGGTAACCTTCGCTGCGTGCACGGGGATCCACCAGACAACCTCGACGCGCCCCACGAAGACGGTGACGACGACGGCCCGCTGCGCGGCTGGGTGCCGCCCGACGACCGCCTGTGGCTCCATCCGTCCGAGCGGGCCGCGCTCCAGGCCGGGTCGTCGCCCCGTGCGGCCCCGGCCCGACCGGCCGTCGGGCGTTGGGTGGCCGGGGGCATGGCCGCCTGCGTGGTGGTCACGGTCGTGGTCGTCGGCGTCGTCCTGGCCTCCGCCGGCGAACGCACCGAGGGGTCGGCGCCTACCGGCGCCTGGGTGACCGGCGTACCCACCACCGAGGCCGGCATGGGCGCCCAGACCACGGCCCGCGAGCTGACGGCCGTGGCCGACCCGGCCCACGGCTCGACGGTGGCCCTACTCGTCCACCGGGCCCACCGCACCATCGTCGGCCACCGGCATCGTCGCCGAGGCCGGGGGCATCGTCGTGGCGCTCGAGCCCGTGCTGGCGGGCGCCCGGAGCGTCACCGTGGTCGAGCCGGACGGCACGCGGGACCCGGCCATGCCGGTCGGCACCGACCCGGCGACCGGGATCACCGTCCTGCGCATCGACGACGACCTGCCGGCCGCCACCTTCACCGACGAGGATCCCGACACCGGCTCGGTGGCGGTGGCCATGGCCGAGGAGCACCCGGTCCGGCACGCGGGCCACGCCGGTCCTCCATCTCTACGCGGGTACCGTGCTGTACGCGGGGGTGGCCACCGGACACCTGGCAGGGCACCGAGTTCTGCGCCACGGGGGTCGACACCGCGCTGACCCCGGCGGATCTCGGCAGTCCGCTGGTCGACGCACACCGGCGCGGTCACCGGCATCCTCGACGGCGTGGTGGACATCGACTCGAGGGCCGGTCTCGATCTTCCTCCCGGCCGAGCTGGTGGAGGCCGTGACGGACCAGATCGTCAGCCACGGCTCGGTCGACCACGGCACGCTCGACGCGGGCGTCGGCCGCCGCCGACGGGTTCCGGGCTGACCGGTGCCCAGGTCGCGTCGGTGACGCCGGACGGAGCGGCCGCCAGGCCGGCCTCCACCCGGGCGACGTGGTCGAGGCGGTCGACGGACAGGCGGTCCGCTCGGTGGCCGAGCTGGCCACGCGCCTGTACGGCGACCCGCCCGGGCTCCCAGCTCCGCCTCACGGTGTTGCGGGACGGCGCTCACGTTCAAGACCGAGGTCGTCCTGACCGACGACTGACGCACCGCTCCCCCGGCGCCCACTCCGGCCCGGTCACGAACCGCCCGCCGTCCCGGGTGGCGGGGTCCGGCCGTAGCATGGAGCGCATGACGACACCCGACCCCGGGGATCCGAGCAACCCGTTCCAGTCACTGCTCGGCGACATGATGAACATGCTGGGGTCGAACGGTCCCGACACCTGGGAGACGACCCGCTCGTTCGCCCTCAACGTGGCGACCGGCGGCACGCCCGAGGCCAACGTCGAGCCCGTCCAGCGGATCCAGGTGGAGCAGCTGTCCCGGGTGGCGGAGCTGAACGTGGTCGAGGCCACCGGCATGCCGGTCACACCGGACGGCCGACGGCTGACGTGCGTGCCGGTCGGCCGGGGCGACTGGACGCTGCGGGCCCTCGAGTCGTGGCGCCCGGTGCTGTCGGCCCTGGCCGCCCCGCCGCCCGCGGGCGCCGCGAGCCGGCGACGCCGGCCGGGATGCCCGGTCTCGACCCGATGGGCGACGACCCGACCGGGGGCATGGCCGCCATGCTCGGCCAGTGGGTGTCGGCCATCGGCCCCATGTTCGTCGGGCTGCAGACCGGCTCGGTCGTCGGCCACCTGGCGCAGCGGACCCTCGGCCAGTACCCGCTGGCGGTGCCGTGGGCGCCGTCGGACGAGCTCCTGCTGGTTCCCGCCAACATCGCCGCAGTTCGCCTCGGACTGGAGCCTGCCCGAGGAGGAGGCGGTGCTGTGGGTGTGCGCCCGGGAGCTGGCCACCAACACGGTGCTGAGCCGGCCGGCCGTGCGGGCCCACCTGGAGGGCTGCTGCTGGCGCTCGCCGCGTCGCAGGCCGCCGCCCAGCAGGACCTGGCCGGCAAGCTCCGCGGCATCATGACGGGCGAGGGGTCCGACCCGGTGCTCGGCGAACGGCATGGACCTCGAGTCGATCCAGGGCATGTTCGGCGACCCCGAAGCCCTGCTCGGCGACCTGCTCACGCCGGAGTCACGGCGGAGCTCGGACCAGCTGACGTCGCTCGCCGTGGTCGTCGACGCCTACGCCGACCACATCGCCACCCGGCGTGGGGGTGAAGCTGGTCGGCGCCCACGCCCAGCTCGCCGAGGCCTGGTACCGCCGCCGGACCGAGCGGGGCAAGGGCGAGGAGGCGGCCGGTGCGCTCGTTCGGCCTCGACCTCGAGCAGGCCCAGGTCGACCGCGGCCGGGCGTTCGTGGCCGGCGTGGTCGAGCGGGCCGGGGACGAGGCACTGGCCCGGCTGTGGGAGCCGGTGCGGAACCTGCCCGACCCCGGCCGAGGTGGACGCCCCCGGACTGTGGCTGGAGCGGATCGACCTGCCCGAACTCGACGCCCCGACCGACTGACCGGCCCGGTCGGCTGAGCCGGGGTGTCGGTGCCGGCGTCGCGACGGCCGTCGGTGGCCGGAGCGGCGTCGGCGGCCGGAGTCGGCGGCTCCTCCTCGGGCAGCCCGAGGTCCCACTCGATCAGGATGTTCTCCCGCTCGGCGTCACGGATGACCCGCTCGCGGTTGCGGCGGTACTGCGGGTCGTGGGGAGGCAGGAGGACCAGGCGGGCATTGGTCCGACGGCGGAATTCCTCGATGAGGGCCGGGTCGCCGAAGTCGGAGCGGACCTCCCAGTGCGGGGCGACCGGGCCGAGGTAGACGACGCGTACGTGGCCCACCGGGGGCTGGGGCTCGGCGTCCTCGTCGGGGAGGGTCGGGTCATCGTTGACCGGGGTCATGGCAGTGGTTCCTCCTGGGACGGCAGTCCCGAGAGCCTACCGCCGACCGGCGGCCCGGCGCGCCGCCGGGGCGCCGTGTGGGACCGCCGGCGGTGGGAATGGTCCCTCCGAGCGCTCGGGCCCGGCGCGGAGTGGCTTCCTAAGAAGGCCCAGGTCACAGATAAGAATCCGGTGAGGAATCCCGCAGAACAGCCGGATTCCGCATCCGACCCGGTCCGGGGCGCGACACTGGAAACAACGGACGAGCGGTCGCCCGGAGGGCGCCGAGCCGCCCACCGGCCGCCCCTGAGGATCTGGAGGATCCATGGACACGGACTGGATGGAAGTGGGGAAGTGCAAGGACCTGTCGCCGTCCATCTTCTTCCCGAGCGACGGCGTCGGCGTACAGGAGGCCCAGCGCATCTGCGCCGAGTGCCCCGTCGCCGAGGCCTGCCTGGAGTACGCCCTCGCCGAGCGTGTCGACCACGGCGTGTGGGGCGGTAAGTCCGAGCGCGAGCGTCGTCGCATCCTGCGCCGTCGCCGGGTGGGCCTGAGCGTCGTCGGCGCCGGCGCCTGAGCCCCGGGTGACGCCCGCCGGAGACGGCCCGGCCGAGTGCGTCATCAACATCAGCGAGGGCCGTGACCGGAGCGTCATCGACGCGGTGGCCGCCGCCGGTGGCGACCGCCTGCTCGACGTGCACTCGGACGCCGAGCACCACCGTTCGGTCCTGACCCTCGTCGGCGACCTGCCCGACGTCGAGGCCGCGGCCCGCCAGGTCGCCGCCGCGGCCGTCGCCGCCATCGACCTGACCGACCCACCATGGGGTCCACCCCCGGCTCGGCGCCGTCGACGTCGTCCCCTTCGTCCCGCTCGCGCGGCCCGACGGAACGACCACCCCGTGGGACGACGTGCTCGCCGCCCGGGACGCGTTCGCCCACTGGCTGGGCGACTCGCTCGGCGTGCCCTGCTTCCTCTACGGCCCGGGACGCACGCTGCCCGAGGTCCGGCGCGGCGCGTTCGCCACCCTGGCCCCCGATGCCGGCCCGCCGGCGCCCCATCCGACGGCCGGGGCCTGCGCCGTCGGCGCCCGCGACGTCCTGATCGCCTACAACGTCTGGATCCGGGACGCCGTCGACTCCCGTCAAGAGGGCGACCACGCCGTGGTCGTCGCCCGCCGACTCGCCGACGAGCTGCGACGACCCGGGCTGCGCACCCTGGGTCTGGCCGTCGGCGGCGGGGCCCAGGTCAGCTGCAACGTGGTCGACGTCGACCGCGGTCACCCTGGTCGAGGTCTACGACGCCGTGCGCCGCGGGCGCGGCGGCACGCGGCTGCCCCGTATGGAAGGGAGAGCTCGTCGGGCCTCGTGCCCGAACGGGCGCTCACCGCCGTACCGCCGAGCTCGATGGGCCGAACTCGGCCTACGGGCCGAGGACGCAATCGAATTCCGCCTCGGCACCCGACCGGGGCTGACCGCTGTCCGGTCGGGGCCTCCGGGGTGCCGTCGCCTCAGGAAGCGGTCGCCGCCCGACGCTGCATCGCGCGCTGACGGCGCAGCCGCCGGCGCTCACGCTCGGACAGACCGCCCCAGATGCCGAACTTCTCGCCGTTGGCCAGTGCGTACTCGAGGCAGTCCTCGCGCACGACGCAGCCGCGGCACACTTCCTTCGCCTCGCGGGTGGACGCACCCCGCTCGGGAAAGAACAGGTCAGGGTCGACCCCCATGCAGTTCGCCTTGGTCTGCCATGTCCGTTCCTGGGGCCCATACATCAGTGACACCATGTCCATCGCCAGACCTCCCTCCCACTCATCCATGCGACCTCGTCGTGAAGTCGCATAGCACGGATGTAACTACAGGTCTGTAATCCTTCACCATAACGGCCGGAAACGCAAGAAAAATGTTCCGGGATCACCGTCCGCGGTGGGTCCCGGGCTGCGCCGTCCGGGCCGGTCCCTCCGATCACGCGGCGGGCCCGCTGGCGGGCTGGACGGCCACCGGGCCGGCCCGACACACGTCGGCGTGCCGCCCATCTCGTGCACCCGGCAGCGAGTCCGGTCCACTTCCGGGCGACCCGCATTGACCATGTGGTCGACGCGTTCCATTCATCGTTCTGGACACCGACCGGTGCAGACGGCGCCGGCACCGTGACGGTCACCAGTCGGGGCCGCGAGCGGCACACGGGTCGGCCGGGTAGACGGACAGGATCGCCGCATCGGGCGAAGCCGCCGACGTTGGGAGACAGGCTCGCTGACCGCATGGACCTGCACCGGTGCATCGGCCATCGGGCGGTCGGCTGCGGCGAGCACCCGGGTCGCGGCACCTCGCCGACATCGACGCGGTCGTGGGCTACCTCGCCGCCGACGGTATCGAACTGTTCGACGACGTGCTCGACCAGCATCGACGGGATCGTCCCTCCGGGGGTCACGGTCGACGTCTCCGACAACATGCGGGGGGTCGGCACGAGGTCGTTGGACGCCGCGCGACCGCTGCCGGTAGCGACCGGCGGCGGCTCAGCCGGCCCGTCGACCCTGGGCCCGGATGGTCGTCTTGTGGTTGAGGAAGTCCACCAGCACGTAGTCGCCCAGCTCGCCCGGGGTGGTGGCGAAGGTGCGCCCCCGGTTGATCCGCGACAGCTGGTCGACGAATCCCCACAGGCCCCGGTCGGGGTCGAGCAGGAAGGTGTTGATCGTGATGTCGGCCTTGGTGCAGCGCATGACCTCGGCCAGCGTCAGCTGCAGCGTCTCGGGACGCGGCGGGTAGTTGAACTCGCACGTCGTAGGAGAGGCCCCCGTCGTAGGACTCGAGGTGGGCGGTGGGCTCGCCGTCGGTGACCAGGATGATCTGCTTGGTCCCCTGCTGGTGGGCCAGCATCTTGCGGGCCAGGATCAGCCCGTGCTGGAGGTTGGTCCCGTAGACGTAGTCCCAGCTGACGGTGGGCAGGTCCTCGGGCTCGATCTCGCGGGCCACCTCGGAGAAGCCGACCAGACCCAGGTAGTCGCGCGGGAACCGTGACGTGATCAGGCTGTGCAGCGCCATGGCCATCTTCTTGGCCGGCACGAAGTTGTCGCGCATCGGCATCGACAGCGACAGGTCGAGCAGCAGCACGGTCGCCGACCGGGTCAGCGCCTCGGTCTCGATCACCTCGAAGTCGTCGGGATGCAGTCGCACGGGCACCCCGCTGCCGGCCCGGCGCACGGCGTTGTGGACGGTGCGGGACAGGTCGAGGTTGAACGGGTCGCCGAACTCGTAGGGCTTGGTCGTCTCCTCGCGGTCGTGGCCGGTGCCCGTCCAGGTGGTGGCGTGGTTGCCCACCCGGTCCTTGGTGAGTTGGCCGAACAGGTCGGACAGCGCCTGCTGGCCGATCCGCCGGGTGCCCTTGGGGGTCAGCTCGAAGCGACCCTCACGCTGGTCGATGAGGCCGGCCTCCTCGCAGCTGCTCGGCCAGCTTGGCCAGCCGGTCGAGGGAGTTGGCCGCGTCCTCGCCCAGCTGACCTCGCCACCTTGTCGAGGTCGACCTCGGACAGGGCGGCCGGCGAGTTGGCCGAGCGCAGGAAGCCCTCGAGCTCGTCGAGGTCGCGCAGGCGGGCGGCGGCGTCGGTCGCCTCCCCCATGCCCATGGGGTCGTCGCCCCGGAAACGGAAGCGGTTCTCCCACCCGGCCTCGGGGAAGGCCCGCTGCAGGTTCTGGGCCAGCCGGTCGACCTGCCAGCGCAGGTCCATGTCCTCGAGCAGCGACTCGGCGAGGCCCTGGAGCTGGGCCCGCTGCTCGGGCGACATCGAGTTCCACATGGCCTGGGCCGCCGCCATCCGCGCCGCCAACTGCTCCAGGAGCTCGTCGAGGTTCTGGGGGTCGCCCGGGAAGAGGTCGCCGAACTGCTCCATGAACGACTCGAAGCTCGGGGTCGATCTCCTCGCCCGCCTCGCGCTGCTCGACCATCCGGTTGAGGGCGTCGAACGCCTGGCGCATGTGCTCCAGCTGCTCGGGGTCCGGGTTCGACAGGGCCTCGGACATCTGGTCGAAGTAGGTCTTGGTGACCTCCTCGCGCAGCCGCTCCATGAGCTCCTCGAAGTGCTCGCGGGCCTCGGAGGACACGAACTCGTAGCTCTGCAGGCTCCGCACCTGGCCCGCCAGGTCGTTCGGGAGGAGGTCGAGCTGCATGCGGCGCTCCGTGGCCACCTGGTCGGTGACCTCCTGGCGGCGCTCGTCACCGGAGTCGCGGGCGTCGGACTCGAGCTGCTCGATGCCCGAGGCGCTCCTCTTGCAGCACGTCCTGGAGCTCCTCGGCGATCTCGGAGTAGGCGCCCCCGAGGTCACCCTGCTCCAACAGCTCCTCGCGCTCCATGCGCAGCCGGTCGAGGAGCTCGCGCAGGCCCTGGACCTGTTCGCCGTCGGGGGTCTGCCAACCCCGGTTGAGCATGCGCTGGAGGGCGTCGTGGAGGTCGCCGTTGGCCAGCAGGTCGTCGGTCAGCTGCTTCAGGACGGCGTCGGCGTCGTCGACCGACGACTCCTGGGAGCCGTCCCACCGGCGGTAGTCGTACCGCCAGGTCATCCCCGACCCCGATACGTGGCTCGGGCCCCGGCCGCCTCCTTGTTGAGGCGTTTCGTGAGGTGGAGACCCTCGAGGATGAACTCGGTGGCGCTGGCCACCATCGCCGGGTCCTCCGACCCGCCGGTCAGCGCGAGCACCGGGGCCGACAGCGCCGGCACCAGCTCGAAGGTCTCGGCGTAGGCCGAGGCGGCCAGGTCGTCGCCCGCGTGGACCACCGTGTCCTCGGTGAAGGACGCCGACCAGCGGCCTGGGGCTCGGCCAGGTGGACCCGGCGGCGGAACACCAGGAGCACGGCGGCGTTGAGCGAGCTGGGACAGGATGACCTCGTCGCGGCCCTCCTCGAGCGACTCGATCTCGACCTTGCCCTGGGTCGAGGAGATCAGCGACTGCAGGTCCGAGATCCGGGGCACGGCCTCGGACTCGCCGTTGCGCAGGGCCCGGCGCGTGGCGTTGGCGACCAGGGTCTCGTAGTTGGCGATGGTCAGCCGCACCGACACGCCCGAGCGCTGGTTCAGGTGCGGGCTCTGGCGGGCCAGCTGGCTGAGCTCGGCCACGATCTCGGCCATGAACCCGGGCACCTCGACCGACGGGGCGCCCGACCGCGCCCGAGGTCGGCCCTCGCCCCGTCCCGGCAGGTCGGCCTCGAGCTCGGCGATGCGGAGCTCGGTGGCGGCGTCGGGCGGGTAGTGGGTGCGGATCTGCGCGCCGAAGCGGTCCTTCAGCGGGGTGATGATCCGGCCGCGGTTGGTGTAGTCCTCGGGGTTGGCCGTGGCCACCAGCACGATGTCGAGCGGCAGGCGGACCCGGTGCCCGCGGATCTGCACGTCGCGCTCCTCCAGCACGTTGAGCAGGCCCGACCTGGATCCGCTCGGCGAGGTCCGGCAGCTCGTTGACGGCGAAGATCCCCCGGTTGAGGCGGGGCACGAGGCCGTAGTGGATGGTCAACTCGTCCGAGAGGTACCGGCCCTCGGCCACCCGGATGGGGTCGACCTCGCCGATGAGGTCGGCGATGGAGGTGTCCGGGGTGGCGAGCTTCTCGCCGTAGCGCTCGCTGCGGTGCACCCAGGCCACCGGCAGGTCCTCCCCCGCCTCGGCGAGCAGGTCCTTGGCGAACCGGGAGATGGGGTGGAACGGGTCGTCGTTGATCTCGGAGTGGGCGACGACGGGCAGCCACTCGTCGAGCAGTCCGACCATCGAGCGGATGATGCGCGTCTTGGCCTGGCCCCGCTCGCCCAGCAGGATGATGTCGTGGCCGGCCAGGACGGCGTTCTCCAGCTGGGGCAGGACGGTGTCCTCGAACCCGAGCACCCCGGTCACCAGCGGCTCGCCCGCGGCGATCCGGGCGGAGGCGTTGCGGCGGATCTCGTCGGCCACCGACAGGGGCACCCACCCGGCCTGGCGCAGGGCTCCGAGCGTGGTGATGTCCGGCGGAGGCGTCAACCGGGCGGCGAGGTCCACGGAGGCGGTGTGGGGGGCAGGCTCGGGGCTGGTCATGCGCCGAGCCTACGCGGGGCGCCGTCCGCGTGGAGCACGGGCCCCGGTCGGGAGCCGGCGCCCCCGGGCCCGACCGGGGGGCTGTTTCGCACCGTCGCCCCAGTGGTGGAATGATAAGCGTCAGCCAGCGCACAGGTCCCCCGGGCTTGCGCGCGCCGGGGCGCGTACCGCCCCACAGAGCGCCGGCGACGACCACCCACGTGGTCGGGCACGGCCCGATGAGGGAGAAGAGCATTTGACGACGTTGGAGGGCGCATCGCCAGCACCGGACGTAGCCGTGACCCCGGTCGTACTCGGCGGGGCGCGGGGGGGTCCCGACGTCCCGACGCTCCGCACCGACCGCTACTGGGTCCAGCCGGTGGTGACGTTCGTGGTGCTCACCTCGTTCGTGGCCTACGCCAGCTGGGCCGCCTTCGTGAACAAGAACTACTTCGTCGGGTCGCGTCGCTCCACCGCAACCTGATCTCTCCCTTCTACTCCCCCTGCCTGACCGCCAGCTGCGTGCCCGGCGCCGCCCACACGGGGACCATCTCGTGGTGGACGATCAGCCCGGCCCTGCTGATCCTCATCTTCCCCCTGGGCTTCCGGATGACCTGCTACTACTACCGCAAGGCGTACTACCGGTCGTTCTGGCTGGCCCCGCCGGCCTGCGCCGTCTCCGACGCCCACGGCGCCTACACCGGTGAGTCCCGCTTCCCCCTGCTCCTGCAGAACCTCCACCGCTACTTCTTCTTCTTCGGCCTCATCTTCAACGTGATCCTGACCATCGACGCGGTCATGGCCTTCAGCCAGCCGGGCACGCCGAGCGGAATCGGGATCAGCGTGGGCACGGTGGTGCTGGTCGTCAACGCCGTGCTGCTCTGGCTGTACTCGCTCAGCTGCCACGCCTGCCGCCACCTCTGCGGGGGCGGCGTCAAGCAGTTCTCGAAGGCGCCGATCCGCTACAAGCTCTGGAAGACCCTCACCCCGTTGAACGGCAAGCACATGCTGTTCGCGTGGATGAGCCTCGTCTTCGTGGCCTTCACCGACCTGTACGTGCGCCTGGTGGCCAGCGGCGCGATCCACGACTACGGCTTCCACTTCTAAGGGCGACGAGCACATGAGCGACTACGAGCAGCACGAATTCGACGTCATCATCATCGGGGCCGGCGGGGCCGGCCTGCGGGCGGCGGTCGAGGCCCAGGAGATGGGGATGCGCACGGCGGTGGTGTGCAAGTCCCTGCTGGGTAAGGCGCACACGGTCATGGCCGAGGGTGGCATGGCCGCGGCCATGGGCAACGTCTACCCCGAGGACAACTGGAAGGTGCACTTCCGCGACACCATGCGCGGCGGCAAGCTCCTCAACAACTACCGGATGGCCGAGCTCCACGCCAAGGAGGCGCCCGACCGGGTGCGCGAGCTCGAGGCCTGGGGTGCCCTCTTCGACCGCACCGAGAGACGGCCTGATCCTCCAGCGCGACTTCGGCGGACACCGCTACGCCCGGCTGGCCCACGTCGGCGACCGCACGGGGCTGGAGCTCATCCGCACCATGCAGCAGAAGGCCGTGGCCGACGGCATGGAGGTCTTCATGGAGCTGAAGGTGCTCCGCCTGCTCCACGACGCCGACGGCACCGTGTCGGGTCTGGTCGGCTACTGGCGCCCGACCGGCAAGTTCGTGGTCATCAAGGCCAAGGCCGTCGTGCTCGCCACCGGTGGGGTCGGCAAGAGCTGGATGTACACCTCGAACTCGTGGGAGTCGACCGGTGACGGCCACGCCATGGCCCTGTGGGCCGGGGCCGACCTGATCGACATGGAGTGCGTGCAGTTCCACCCCACCGGCATGGTCTGGCCCCTGTCGGTGCGCGGCATCCTGGTGACCGAGGGTGTCCGGGGCGACGGCGGCGTGCTGCGCAACTCCGAGGGCACCCGGTTCATGTTCGACTACGTCCCGGACATGTTCCGGGCCGAGACGGCCGACTCGGAGGACGAGGCCGACAAGTGGTACGACGACCACACCGCCGGCCGACGGCCGCCGGAGCTCCTCCCCCGCGACGAGGTCGCCCGTTCGATCAACTCCGAGGTGAAGGCCGGCCGGGGCAGTCCCCACGGCGGCGTGTTCCTCGACATCGCCACCCGGCGCACGGCCGAGGACATCCGCCGCCGACTGCCGTCGATGTACCACCAGTTCAAGGAGCTGGCCGGGGTCGACATCACCGCCGAGGCCATGGAGGTCGGCCCGACCTGCCACTACATCATGGGCGGTGTCCGGGTCGACGCCGACTCCACCGCCGCCACCGTCCCGGGACTGTTCGCGGCGGGCGAGGTCGCCGGCGGCATGCACGGCGCCAACCGCCTGGGCGGCAACTCCCTCTCGGACCTCCTGGTCTTCGGCCGCCGGGCGGGCATCGGCGCCGCCGAGTTCGCCCAGGGCCGGAGCGGCGGGGTGACCCTCGACGAGGGTCAGATCCAGGACACCATCGACGCCGCCCTCGCCCCCTTCGAGCGCACCGAGGGTGAGAACCCCTACGACATCCAGCACGACCTGCAGGAGACCATGCAGAGCCTGGTGGGCATCATCCGCACCGGCCCCGAGCTCGAGGAGGCGCTCGGCAAGCTCGAGCAGCTCGAGGAGCGGGCGACGAACCTGGCGGTCAAGGGCGGCACCACCTACAACCCCGGGTGGAACCTGGCCACCGACCTGCCCGCCATGCTGACCGTCTCGCGGTGCACCACGATGGGTGCACTCAACCGCAAGGAGAGCCGCGGCGGCCAGACCCGCGACGACTACCCGACGGCCGATCCCGAGATGGGCAAGATCAACTTCGTCGAGCGCATCGCCGATCCGTCGGTCCGCCCCCCAGGGCGTCAACGGCACCCCGTCGGTGCGTTCGATCACCAGTCAGCCCGAGCCCGTACCGGTCATGCCGGACGACCTGCGGGCGCTACTCGAGGAGGCGCTCTGATGGCCGAGGAGATCATCCGCAGCAACCAGAGCGGCGAGGTCACCATGCGGATCTGGCGGGGTGACGACACCGGCGGCGAGTTCGCCGAGTACGTGATGCCGGCCCAGGAGGGCGAGGTCGTGCTCGACGTCATCCACCGCGTCCAGGCCTCCGAGGCCCCCGACCTGGCCTGCCGCTGGAACTGCAAGGCCGGCAAGTGCGGGTCGTGCTCGGCCGAGATCAACGGGCGGCCGTCGCTCATGTGCATGACCCGGATGGACACGCTCCCCCCGGGCGAGACCGTGACCGTCGCCCCCATGCGCGCCTTCCCGGTGATCCGCGACCTCGTCACCGACGTCTCCTACAACTACGAGGTGGCCAAGCGGGTCCCGCCGCTCAGCCCCCGCGACAAGACGGAGGACGAGGTCCAGGCCGGCGGGTACCGCATGGCGCAGATCGACGTCGAGCGGAGCCAGGAGTTCCGCAAGTGCATCGAGTGCTTCCTGTGCCAGGACGTCTGCCACGTCGTCCGCGACCACGAGGAGAACAAGACCGCCTATGCCGGTCCCCGCTTCTTCATCCGGTCGGCCGAACTCGAGATGCACCCGCTCGACACCAACGACCGTCGGGAGCTGCTCCAGGAGGAGCAGGGCCTCGGCAAGTGCAACATCACCAAGTGCTGCACCGAGGTGTGCCCCGAGCACATCAAGATCACCGACAACGCCATCATCCCGCTGAAGGAGCGGGTGGTCGACGCCAAGTACGACCCGGTGGCGTGGCTGGGCCGCAAGATCCGCAACCGTTCCCGGCGCAGCGCGGCCGATGCCGCGGCCCTCGCCCCGGCCCAGGGCCCGGCGGCCGTGGAGCCGCCGGGAGGGACCCGCGGCATCCCCCAGCCCCACGACCAGGGGGCGCCGGTGCTGGCGGCTTCGGCCCCGGTCGCCCCGGTCGCCCCCGGCGGGTCGGTCGAGCAGGACGCCCCGGAGTGATCCGACGAGCGGGGAGTCGTCCGTGCCCCGCTTCCTGACCCCCGAGTGGGTCGCCGCCGTCAACGCCGCCCTGGACGGAGTCACCCTGCCGGAACCCGGCCCCGAGGCCGGTCTGGCGGCGGCCGACGGTCGGTTCACGGTGGCCCAGGAGGTCCGCGGCACCCCGGACGGCGACGTCCGGCTGGTCCTACGGGCGGCGGAGGGCACCATCGCGCTGGAGCTGCGTCCCCTGGACGCCTCCGAGGTCCCCGCCGAGGTGACCATCGCCCTCGGCTACGAGGACGCCGCCGCCCTGTCCGCCGGGCGCCTGTCACCGGCCGAGGCGCTCACCGCCGGCCGGATCCGGGTACGGGGTGACCTGTCGGTGCTGGCGGCCGGACAGGACCTGTTGGCGGCGGCCCGCGAGCACACCCGGGCGCTCGACGCCGCCACGACCTACTGACCACTCCCGAGGGAGGCACCATGGACGTCCTGGCCAGCCGGATCCTCCTCCATCCCGCAGACCTCGACCGGACCCTCGCCTTCTACCGCGACGACCTCGGACTGGCCGTCTCCCGGGAGTTCGGCGGGGGTGACCACCGGGGCGTCGTCTTCTTCGCCGGCGGTGGGTTCATCGAGGTGTCGGGCGCCGGGCCCCGTCCGGTCGCCCGGGGGTCGCGCTCTGGCTCCAGGTCGCCTCGATGGACCGGACGGTGGCCGAACTGGCCTCCCGGGACGTGCGGCTCACCCGACCACCGGCCCTCGAGCCGTGGGGTCTGGTGGAGGCCTGGGTCGACGATCCCGACGGCGTCCGCATCCACCTCGTCGAGGTGCCCGCGGACCACCCCCTGCGCCGCGACCTCCGACCGGCGCCGCCCACCCACTAGGCCGGACCCGGGGCTGCCCCGGAGCCGGCGACCGGAACGCCGTGAGTACGGTGGGGCCGTGGCGATGCAACCTGTCGCGGTGGTGTCGGCGACCGCCTACTGGACCTCGGTCGTCCTCGTGCTCGCGATCTGCGTCGGGCTGTGCGTCGTCGCCCTCCGCCGCCCCGGACCCTGGACCGGAGCGGTCGTCCGGGTCATCGGCCTCGGCCTGGCCGCCGACGCCGTCACCTACACCGTCGCCGAGGTCCGCCAGGGGACCTGGTCGGCGTCCACCTCGCTCCCGCTCGCCCTCTGCAACGTGGCCGTCCTGGTGGCCGCCGTCGCCTGCTGGTGGCCCGTGCCCGTCCTCGTCGAGCTGACCTGGTTCTGGGGGATGGCGGGCACCCTGCAGGGCCTCCTGACTCCGGACCTCGACGTCGGCTTCCCCCACCTCGTCTTCTTCGAGTACGTGGCCGGTCACGCCGGCATCGTCGTGGCGGCGCTGTTCCTCGTGGTCGGCCTGCGGCACTGGCCGAGGCCCGGGGCGGTGTGGCGGGTCCTGGCCATCAGCGTGGCCTGGACGGCCGTGGTCGGCATGGCCGACGCGCTCGACCGGGGGCAACTACATGTTCCTGCGTCGGCGCCCCGGCGAGTGGACACTGCTGTCGGTCCTCGGACCGTGGCCCTGGTACCTGGCCGGCGCCACCGCCATGGCCCTCGTACTCTTCGGCCTCCTGTACGCGCCCTTCTGGCTGGCCCGACGTCGGGGTCACGACCCCGTCCACGTCCGACCGCGGCGTCGATGCCGTCGCCTGAGACCACCCCGGTGACGGGACCCCGCGTCGTCGGGTGGCGGGACAAGGTGGTACTCGGCGTGGTGCTGGCCGCCTTCGCCTCGGGGTTCGGCCAGTTCGGCGAGGTGGCCGCCCTGGGCAGCGTGGCCCGCACCTTCGGGCACGTGGCGAGGACGGGCACCCTGTCGGCGCAGGTCGGCCTGTCGGCCACGACCCTCGGCGTCGGTCTGGCCGTGATCCGGCTGGCCTCGCTCGGCGGTCTGCCCCTGACCGGGCTGGCCGACCGCTTCGGGCGGCGCACCATGCTCCTGGTGACCGTGTCGATCGGCCTGGTGGCGACGGTGGTGGCCGCCGCCAGCCCCGGCTACTGGTGGTTCGTCGTCATCTTCGCCCTGGGGCGGCCGTTCCTCAGCTCGACCAACGCCCTGTCCCAGGTGACGGCGGCCGAGCAGACCTCGCGCGCCGACCGGGCCAAGGCGGTCGCCCTGGTCGCCGCCGGCTACGGCGTGGGTGCGGGCCTGACCGCGATCATCCACAGTCTCGGCTCGTCGGTGCTCGGCTTCCGGGGCATCTTCGCCCTGGCCGTGGTGCCCCTGTGCCTGGTGCCCCTGATGGCCCGCTGGACGACCGAGCCCGACCGCTTCACCATCGCCGCCGCCACCGACCACCCGGTCCCCGTGCTCGGCGCCGTGGGCCCCGCCTTCCGGGTGCGACTCGTCGTCGTGGCCGGCCTGGCGTTCGCCATCTCCTTCGTGACCGGACCGGCCAACACCTTCGTGTTCCTGTTCGCCCAGAACGTCGTGCACCTGGCCGGTGGCATCGTGGCCGCCATGGTCGTGGGCGCCGGCGTGACGGGCCTCGCCGGTCTGCTGGCCGGACGCTGGTTGTCCGACCACGTGGGGCGCCGGCCGACCGGGGCCCTCGGTCTCGTCGGCATCATCGTGTTCGGCACGCTCACCTACGCCGGCGCGCCGGCCGCCCTCGTCGTCGGCTACCTGCTGAGCGTCTTCGCCGGGTCGGTCTTCGCCCCGGCCATCGGGTCACTGCTCAACGAGCTGTTCCCGACGTCGGTGCGCGCCTCGGCCGCCGGCTGGTTCCTGGTGGCCGGCGTCATCGGCGCCGTCGTCGGGCTGATCGCCTTCGGCGCCGTGGCCCAGGTCGACAACCGCTTCTCGCTGGCCGCCATCGTGACCTTCCTGCCGGCGGCGGCGGCCGCCCTGCTGTTCCTCGCCGTACCCGAGACCCGGGGCCGGGAGCCCGAGGACCTGTGGCCGGGCGGGTGATCCGCCGGTGGCTGCCCACCGCCGGCCTGACCGTGGCCGTGGCGCTGTGCCTCGCGGCCGCCACCACCACGCCGTTCACGCCCGGAGCCGAGGTCACGGTGGCCGCCGGGTTCGTCCTGGTACTGATCGCACCCCGGCTGTGCCGCACCCCGCCGGCACCGGCGCCCGACGATCCGACGGTGGGCCCGGCGCTGGGCCGTGGTCGTGGTCCCACTCGTGGCCGCGCTGGCCTGGGAGCTCGTCTGCTTCGCCCACGGTGACCGTTCCGCCTGGCCGACGGCCAGCTCCCTCCTCGACGACGTCGACACCTCCCCGACCGGTCGGGGTCTCGCCTACGCGGCCTGGCTCGGCCTCGGCTGGGTCCTGGTGGCCCGATGAGCCACCGGGACGCCGTGGTGGCCGTGTGGGCGGTCATCGGCCTCGCGGTCGTGGCCGGTGCGGTGGCCGCCCCGTCGTCCCGGGGGCGCGTGCCCGGGTACGGGGCCCTGGCCCGGGCCGCCACCCGCGGGCCGGTCCGACGCACCGTCGTGGTGCTGGCCTGGATGTGGCTCGGCTGGCACGCGTTCGCCCGCTGACGGCGCGGAGCCGACGCCTGCGGAGCGGGCGGCGAGCCGATAGCGTCACACCGTGACCTCGGGACATCGCGTCGAGCGGCTCGACCACGTCCAGCTGGCCATGCCGGCCGGGGGCGAGGAACGCGCCACCGCCTTCTACGAGGGCCTGCTGGGGATCCCCCGCGTGCCCAAGCCGCCCGAGCTCGAGGTCCGGGGCGGGTGCTGGTTCGAGCGCGGTGCCCTCCGCGTCCATCTCGGGGTCGAACAGGACTTCCGTCCGGCGAAGAAGGCCCATCCGGCCCTCGCCACCTCCGGCCTCGACGGACTGTGTGCCGTGCTGGAGGAGGCCGGCCACCCGGTGACCCGCACCGAGGAGGTGCCCGGGATGCCGCAGTGGTACGTGGCCGACCCGTTCGGCAACCGCATCGAGCTCCTGCCGGCCTGAGCCGGGCCGACGTGTCGGACGCGGGGGTGGCCGGCGGGTCGACCTACGAGGGGGTCTTCTCGACCTCGGCCTTGATGGCCTCCAGGGTGGCCTGCATGCCGTTCCGGTTCGTCTTGCCCCGGGCCCAGCCGAGCACGGCCCAGTAGAGCTTGAGCGCCGCCGTCGGGGCGAGCCGGAACGACTCGGTCACGTCCGAGCCACCGTCGGCCGCTTCGATGGCGTAGGCCCAGTGGTTGAGCGGCTTGTCGCCGGTCAGGACGTCGAATCCGAAGCTGGTGCCGGGCACGCACTCGGTGACCACGCACGTGGTCCAGTAGATCGGGCCCTTGCCGTTGCGCTTCACGTGGCCGCGGAACTTGGCCCCGACGGCCGGCCCGCTGGCCCCGTCGAGCCACTCGGCCTCGAACGTCTCGGGGCTGTAGCTGCCGATCCTCGTGACGTCGCTGACGAGCGCCCAGACGTCGTCGGGCGGGGCGTTCATGTGGACCGTGACCGAATCGTGCATGCGGCCACCCTAGGGCCGTCGGCGAAGCCGTGACCGGCGGCTCCGGTTCCGGGCGTCAGGGCAGGAGGCTCTCCACGTCGGCGCGCTCGGCCAGCAGCTCCTCGGTGGTGACCCGGATCCGGTCGGTGGCGAACCCGTCGTGGGCCAGGCCCTCCACGACGGTCCAACCGCCCTGGCCGTTGGCCCGTACCGGGAAGCCGAACTGGAGCCCCTGGGGCACGTCGTACTCGCCGTTGGAGACGACGGCCAGCGACGTCCAGTCGTCACCCGGGGTGCCGTGGTGGACGGCGGCCACCGAGTCGATGGCGGCATTGGCGGCCGACGCGGCCGAGGAGAGACCCCGGGCCTCGATGATCGCCGCGCCACGCTTCTGCACCGTCGTGAGGAAGTCGCCCTGGAGCCAGGCCTCGTCGCCGATGACCTCGGCGGCCGGCTTGCCGTCGATGCGGGCGTTGCCGACGTCGGGAAACTGGGTGGCCGAGTGGTTGCCCCAGATGGCGAGGTTGGTGACCGACGGCGACGGGCACACCGGCCTTCTGGGCCAGCTGGCTCTTCGCCCGGTTCTCGTCGAGGCGGGTCATGGCGAACCAGCGGTCGGCGGGCACCTCGGGGGCGTTCGAGCGGGCGATCAGGCAGTTGGTGTTGCACGGGTTGCCGACCACCAGCACCCGGACGTCGGTGGCGGCGTTGGCGGCGATGGCCTGGCCCTGGGGGCCGAAGATGCCGCCGTTGACGGTCAGCAGGTCGCCCCGCTCCATCCCCGCCTTGCGGGGCACCGAGCCGACCAGGAGGGCCCAGGAGGTGCCGTCGAAGGCGGTGTTCAGGTCGGTGGTGGCCTCGATGTCGTCGAGCAGGGGGAACGCGCAGTCGTCGAGCTCCATCACCACGCCCTCGAGCGCCTTCATGCCGGGTTCGATCTCGAGCAGGCGCAGCACCACCGGCTGGTCCGGACCGAACAGGGCACCCGAGGCGATGCGGAAGAGGAGGGCGTAGCCGATCTGGCCGGCGGCGCCCGTGACGGTGACGTGGATGGGGTTCTTGGCTGCCATGCCAGCGAGGCTACCGCCGGTCGGGAGAGGCGGTCGAACCGGGGCCGGGCACCGTCCGGCGGGGCCCGGGCGGTCCGGCCCCGTCGGCTACCGGGTCGAGGCCCAGGGCGGAGTAGATCTCGCGGGTGGCGCTCGAGCGGTTGAGCGTGTAGAAGTGCAGGCCCGGTACGCCCGAGTCCAGCAGCTGCCGGCAGAGCTCGGTGGCACAGGCCACCCCCTCGTGGCGCACCGCCTCGGCGCCCCCGGCGGCGTCGGCCGCCTCGAGGCGCTCGACCATCCACCCGGGCACGGCCGCGCCCATGCGTGCCATGCCGGCCACGGAGCTGAGCCGCTCGACCGGCATGATCCCCGGCAGGACCGGCTTGGTGACGCCCCGCTCGGCCAGGTCGGCCACCAGCGTCGTGTACTCGTGGGCCTCGAAGAAGAACTGGGTCACGGCGAAGTCGGCCAGGGCCAGCTTGGCCGCCAGGTGGTCGCGGTCGCGCTCCAGGTCGGTCGAGAGCGGGTGGCCGGCGGGCTGGGCGGCGACACCGACGGAAAACCCGCCGATGGCGTGGGCCAGCTCCACCAGCTCCGAGGCGTGGGCGAGCTCACCGGTGGTGGCGTCCGGGTCGGTGGGCGGGTCGCCGCCGAGGGCCATCAGGTTCTCGATGCCCGAGCGACGCAGCTCGACCAGGATCTCGGCCAGCTCGAGGCGGGTGTGGGCCACGCAGATGAGGTGGGCCATGGGGACCAGGTTGGTGGTCCGCAGCATCCCGGTGACCAGGTCGACGGTCCGCCGCCTCGACTCCGCCCCGCCGCGGTAGGTGACCGACACGAACGAGGGGCCGAGGGGCTCGAGCTCCCGCAGGGTCGTCACCAGCGTCGCCTGCTCGGCGTCGTTCTTCGGCGGGAAGAACTCGAACGAGTAGGTCTTGCCCTTGTCGAGCAGGTCGGCGATGCGGGTCATGGTCCGTCCAGACTACTTCCGGGCCCACCCGGGCGACCAGGGGTGCCGGCGGTCCGGACTCAGCGGGTGGGCGGCGTCACGTGGGTCTGGAGGCGGGCCAGGGCCGACTGGAGCTCGGCGTCCCGGTCCCGGCGCGCCTGGTCGGCCTGGGCCAGCTGCGTGCCCGTGGGGGCGGCGGCCCCGTGGCGCAGCAGGCGGTCGGCCTCGATGGCGAAGGCCAGGCCCCGCAGGGCGCCGGCCGCCGTGGTGGCCGAGCCGCCGGCCGCCGGGTCGGGTGCGGTAGTGCCGGCCTGCTCGAGGGCCGTGGCCGCCCGGTCGGACTGGACGGAGACCGCGCCGCGCAGTTCGGCGTCGTCGGACATCGCCGAGGGCGAGAGCAGGGCCTCGCGGGCCAGGCGGGCGTCGCTCAGGGCGGGCAGGGCCCGACGTCGCCAGGCGTCGAGGGCCGACTTGCGGTTGCGGGAGACCATCAGGGCGATGACCAGGGCGATCAGCAGGAGGACCACGACGATCACGGCGATGAGGGCCCACGGCACCTTGGTCGGCTTGGTGGTGGTCGGCTTCGTCGTCGTGGTGGTCGGCGCCGTCGTGGTGGTGGTCGACGAGGACGTGGTGGTGGTGGTCGGACGGGTGGTGGTCGTGGTGGACGAGGACGTGGTCGTGGTCGTCGGCGGCACCGTGGTCGTGGTCGTGTCCGGCAGCGTCGTGGAGGAGGTGTCGGCGGTCTGGGCCACCGTCGGCGACGGCGCCGCCACCGCCGACGTCGTCGGCCCCAGCACGGCCAGCACGGTCACCAGTCCGGCCGCGGCCAGGGCCGCCCGCCGCCGCGACGCCCGTGCCGGTCGGGGACCGCTCACGCCCCGGTCCTGCCGTAGTCGTCCTCGAGGCGCACGATGTCGTCCTCGCCGAAGTAGTCGCCGTGCTGCACCTCGACGAACACCATGGGGCCGCCCGCCGGGTTCTCGATGCGGTGGTCGGTGCCGACCGGGATGTCCACGGCGTCCCCCGCCGACAGGTCGCTCGTCACCCCGTCGAGGGTCACCCGCGCCGAGCCGCTCACGATGAACCAGTGCTCGGAGCGCCGGGCGTGGCGCTGGTAGCTGAGCCGCTTGCCGGGCCGGACCTCGATGCGCTTGACCTTGAACGTGGGCTGGTCGTCGAGGACCGAGTAGCTGCCCCAGGGCCGCTCGTCGGTCTCCAGGCCGTTGGGGCCGACCGAGGGGCTCATGCCGCCCGCTCCGCCGCCCGCACGGCGTTACGCAGCAGCATCGCCCGGGTCATCGGGCCCACCCCACCGATCCTCGGGGTGATCCATCCGGCCACCTCCGCCACCCCCTCGTCCACGTCCGACAGGAGCTTCTTCCCCTCCCACGAGGTGCCGGCGCCGACCACGGCGGCGCCCGGCTTGATCATGTCCGCCGTCACCAGTCCGGCCCGCCCCGCGGCCGCCACCACCACGTCGCCCTGGCGGACCAGCCCGGCCAGGTCGTCGACGCCGGTGTGGACCACGGTGACCGCGGCGTTGCAGCCCGGGCGCTTCATGGCCAGGAGCAGCGCCAGCGGGCGACCGATGGTCAGGCCCCGGCCGATCACCACGACGTGCTTTCCCTCGACCGGCACGTCGTTGGCGTGCAGCAGCTCCACGATGCCCGCCGGGGTGCAGGGCAGGGGGCCGTTGGCCCCCATGACCAGGCGACCGAGGTTGACCGGGTGGAGGCCGTCGACGTCCTTGTCGGGGTCGACGGCCAGGAGCGTGCGCTCCTCGTCGAGGCCGGCCGGTAGCGGCAGCTGCACGAGGTAGGCATGGACGGCCGGGTCGGCGTTGAAGCGGGCCACGGTGGCGTCGAGCTCCTCCTGGCTCACGTCGGCCGGCAGGTGGGCGTGGGCGGAGGTGATCCCGACCTCGGCGCAGTCGGCGTGCTTCATGGCGACGTACCGGGCGCTGGGGCCGTCGTCGCCCACGAGGATGGTGCCGAGGCCGACGGTGACGCCGGCCGACGCCAGGCGGGCGACCCGGTCGGCCACCTCGGCCCGGACACGCGCCGCCAGCAGCTCGCCGTCGAGCAGGGTCGCCGTCATCAGCGTGTCTCGGGTGCTGTCACTGCGGGGTTCCCATCCGTTCGTCGTCCGGCGCCGCCGCTCAATGGCGGAAGTGGCGCTCGCCGCCTGCCATGACCATAGCGATCCCCGCCGCGTCGGCCGCGGAAATGACCTCGTCGTCCCGGATCGAGCCTCCGGGTTGGACCACGGCGGCCACGCCGGCGTCGGCCAGGACCTGCATCCCGTCGGGGAACGGGAAGAAGGCGTCCGAGGCGGCCGCCCCGCCCGCCGCCCGGTCACCGGCCTTCTGGACGGCGATCTGGGCCGCCACCACCCGGGACTGCTGGCCCGCCCCGATGCCGACGGCCTGGGCGGCGGTCACCACCGCGATGGCGTTGGAGGTCGTCCGGGCGCAGACCTTCCAGGCGATCGCCAGGTCCCGCCACTCGGCATCGGTGGGACGGCGTCTCGGTGACGACCTCCCACGTCGACGGGTCGACCAGGAACCGGTCGGCGTCCTGGACCAGGACGGTGTTGCCGAGGAAGCGGTACTGGCGCACCAGGGGCTCGGGCACCGGTGCCGACAGCAGTCGGGTGGCCTTGCGCTTGGACGAGAGCTGGGCCAGCGCCTCCTCGTCGTAGGAGGGGGCGATGATCACGTCGGCCTGCGGGCCTCCGGCGATGGCCGCGGCCACCGCCACCGTCACCGGTCCGCCGATGGCCACGATCCCGCCGAAGGCCGACTGGGGGTCGCACGCCAGGGCCAGGTCGTAGGCGCGGACGAGGTCGGCGTCGAGGGCCGCCCCGCACGGGTTGGCGTGCTTGATGATGGCCACCGCCGGCTCGTCTCCGGTCGAGGGCAGCTCGTGGACCAGGCGCCAGGCGGCGTCGGCGTCGAACACGTTGAGGTACGAGAGCTCCTTGCCCCCGTACTGGACGACGCCGTCCCACCAGGTCTCCTGGCCCGCCACCCGGTAACGGGCCCCGTGCTGGTGCGGGTTCTCGCCGTAGCGGAGGGAGGCGGAGCGCTCGAGGGTCAGGTGGATCGACTCGGGCAGCAGGAGGGCCGTCCCGAGCTCGGTGGGGTCGACGTCCGACCCGTGGGCGAGGGCGTCCTGCTCCCGCTCGTCGAGCCACGCCACGATGGCGGCGTCGTACCCGGCGGTGTGGGCGAAGGCCTGCCGGGCGAGCCGGCGGCGCGTCTCGAGGGAGATCGCCCCCGACGCCCGCAGCTCCTCGAGGATGTCGTCGTAGTCGGCCGGGTCGACCACCACGGCCACGTGGTCGTGGTTCTTGGCCGCGGCGCGGACCATCGTCGGACCACCGACGTCGATGAGCTCGATGGAGGGGTCCGAGGTGAACGGGTAGAGATTGCAGACCACCAGGTCGATGAGCCCGATGCCCAGCTTCTCGAGCGCGTCGAGGTGGTCGGGCTTGGAGCGGTCGGCCAGGATCCCGCCGTGGATCACCGGATGGAGGGTCTTGACCCGGCCCCCGAGCATCTCGGGGGCGCCGGTCAGGTCGGCGACCTCCACGTGGTCGATGCCGGCCGCCGTCAGCGCCGCCGAGGTTCCGCCGCTCGACACCAGCTCCCAACCCAGGTCGGCCAGGCCCCGGGCGAACGCCTCGATCCCGGTCTTGTCGTAGACGGACAGCAGTGCCTTCATTCGGTGACCTCCTCAGGTGACTGGCCCCGCACCCACGCCCTGCGTCGCCAGGTCGTCGATGAAGGCTCGGATGGTGGCCGGGTAGAGCGTGCGCTCGACGGCCTTGATGCGTTCGTGCAGGCTCGCCTCGGTGTCGTCCGACAGGATCGCCACCTCGGCCTGGGCCAGGATCGGCCCGGTGTCCATCTCCAGATGGGCCACGTGGACCGTGGTGCCCGTCTCGGGGCACGCCGGCGGCCAGGGCGTCGTGGACGGCGTGCCACCCCGGGAAGTCCGGCAGCAGGGCGGGGTGGGTGTTGAGGATCCGGTCCGCATAGGCGTCGTGGACCGGCTGCTCGAGCACGGTGCCGAAGCCGGCCATGACCACGACGTCGACGCCGGCCGCCACCAGTGTGCCGGTCAGCGCCCGGGTGTACCCCACCCGGTCGAAGTGGTCACCGAAGCCGCCGTAGTCGGCCCGGTCGACCAGGACGCTCGGCACCGAGGCGGCCGTGGCCACGTCCGAGGCCCGGCACGGTCGGTCGGTGACGACGATCCCGACGGGCAGCCCGTCGGCCAGGATGGCCTCGAGGATGGTGCCACTGCCGGAGGCGAGGACGCCGATGGTGACCGGTGGCGGGAGTCCATCACGTGTCGATCCGCTGGCCACGGGCGCACGCTACCAGCGCCTCCAGGGGTGCGGTCCAAGCCGGAGGGCCCGCCGGGGCGGGCCCTCCACGGCCTGGCTCTACCCGAGGGACGGCAGCGACGCGGCCCGCCCGGCCTGCCCACCGGACGGTCCGCGGTCGCTGGCTCCCCCCTGCCCTGGGGGCTGCCCCTCGTGAGGTACTCATCGGCGGGGGGTGCGGGCAACCGAAGCGGGAACCGGCTTTTGCAACCGTCTGCAACCGTTCTTCCGACCTTCGGCCCCTTCCGTCCGGGACGTTCGGCCATCCGGCCGGCGTGGGCGGGCCGCTCAGGACGCGACGGGTCCACCTTCGAGGCCCTCCAGGGCTACGGCGTCGAAGTGCTCCAACGTGGCGAGGACCAGGTCGCAGAAGCCCCAACGCGGGGACCCCTGGGCGGCCGGCTCGGGCACGCACACCACGCGCATGCGGGCCGCCTTGGCGGAGATGGCCCCGTTGAACGAGTCCTCGAAGGCCAGGCACGCCGTGGGGTCGACCCCGAGCTTGGCCGCCGTCGACAGATAGGCGCCGGGGTGGGGCTTGCCCAACGGCTCCCACTCGGCCGAGTGCCACGCCGACATGGCATCGGTGATCCCGAGGCGGTCGAGCGCGGCCTCGATCACCACCGCGTAGGAGCCCGAGCACACGGCCATCGGGATCGAGCGCGCCCGGAAGAGCGCTATCGCCTCCCGCGCCCCGGGCATCGGCTCGCCCTCGGCCTCGATGAGTTCGGCGACCCGGGCGGTCACGGCGCGCTCCACCTCGACCGGGGTCATGCCCGTCCACGGGTGGCGGACCCACCAGTGCAGCACCGCGTCGTCGATACGCAGCCCCATGGTCTGGCGGACGTCCGTCTCGGTCAGGTGGAGTCCCACCGAGGCGAAGACCTCGATCTCGGCGCGGCGCCAGAACGGCTCCGAGTCGATCAGCAGTCCGTCGAGGTCGAAGACCGCAGCGGCCACCGGGCGGCCCCGGTGGGCGTCGGCCGACGGGACGCCCGTCACACCCGGCCGGGGTCCGGCGGCGGCGGTCAGGCCAGTTTCCGGACGACGTCGACCATGGCCTCGCCGGCCTCGGTCGGATTGAGCGCCACGGTCACCCCGGCCTCGCCGAGTGCGTCCATCTTGGCCTGGGCGGTCCCCTTCGAGCCCGAGATGATGGCGCCGGCGTGGCCCATCTTCCGGCCGGGAGGCGCGGTGACCCCGGCGACGTAGGAGACGACCGGCTTGGTCACCGACGAGGCGATGAACTCGGCCGCCTCCTCCTCGGCCGAGCCGCCGATCTCGCCGATCATCATGATCGCCCGGGTGTCGGGGTCCGCCTCGAAGGCGGCCAGGCAGTCGATGAAGCTGGTGCCGGGCACCGGGTCGCCCCCGATGCCGACACAGGTCGTCTGCCCGACCCCCTGCTGGCTCAGCTCGTGCAGCGCCTGGTACGTGAGGGTGCCCGACCGGCTGACGATGCCCACCGGACCGCCGGCCATGGCGATGTCACCCGAGGTGATCCCGATGTTGCACTTGCCGGGCGAGATGATGCCCGGGCAGTTCGGTCCCAGCAGCCGGGTGCCGGGGAAGTCCCGCACCAACCGGTTGTAGGCGAGCGCCTCGTCCTGGGCCGGGATGCCCTCGGTGATGCAGACGACGAAGGGCACGCCGGCGGCGGCGGCCTCCACGATGGCGTCGGCGGCGAACTTCGGCGGCACCGAGATGAACGAGGCGTTGGCCCCGGTCGCCTCGACGGCCTCGGCCACGGTGGCGTACACCGGGATGCCCTCGATCTCCTCGCCGCCCCGGTTGGGGTTGGTGCCGGCGACGACCTGGGTGCCGTACGCCTTGTTGCGCAGGCCGTGGTACAGGCCCTGGCTGGTCGGGCTGATGCCCTGGACCACGACCTTGGTGTTCTCGTCGACGAAGATGCTCACGACTTGCCTCCAGCGAGTGCGACCGCCGTGCGGGCGGCATCGAGCATGGTCGGCTCGGCGACCAGGCGATCGGACAGATGGGACGCCAGGATCTCCCGGCCGGCGACGGCGTTGGTGCCGTCGAGGCGGAGCACGATGGGCGAGCTGATCTCGACCCGCTCCAGGGCCTCCAGCACCCCCTTGGCCACCTCGTCGACGCGGGTGATCCCTCCGAAGATGTTGACGAAGATCGACTTCACGGCCGGGTCGGAGTTGATGACCTCGAGGGCGGCGGCCATGACGTCGGCGTTGGCCCCGCCCCCGATGTCGAGGAAGTTGGCCGCGGTCCCGCCGCACTGGTTGACCACGTCGAGCGTGCTCATGGCCAGTCCGGCGCCGTTGGCGATGATGCCGACCGAGCCGGACAGGCCGATGTAGTTGAGGCCCCGCTCCTTGGCCCGGGTCTCGCGCTCGTCCTCGACGTCGCTGCCCGCGAACTCCTCCCACTCGGGGTGGCGGTAGGCGGCGTTGTCGTCGAGTGTCACCTTGGCGTCGAGTGCGTGCACCCGGCCCTCGGGGGTGAGGATGAGCGGGTTGATTTCCGCGAGGTCGCAGTCGCCCTCGGTGTAACAGGCGTAGAGCTTGACCAGCAGCTCGGCGGCCTGCTCCTGCGCCTCCCCGTCCAGCTTCGCCCGGGCCACCCAGGCGGTGGCGGCGTCGAGGGTCAGTCCGTCGACCGGGTCGATGTGCAGGATGGCGATGGCGTCGGGGTTGGTGACGGCCACCTCCTCGATCTCCACGCCTCCCTCGGCCGACAGCATGCCGAGGTGCTTCTTGGCGCTGCGGTCCAGGGTGAAGCTGGCGTAGTACTCCTTGGCGATGTCCGAGGCGTGCTCGACCCACAGCCGCTTGACGACGTGGCCCTTGATGTCGAGGCCGAGGATGTTGCCGGCGTGGAGCCGGACCTCGTCGACGTCGTTGGCCAGCTTGACGCCGCCGGCCTTGCCGCGGCCACCGACCTTCACCTGGGCCTTGACCACGACCGGGTAGCCCGACGCCTCGGCCTGGGCCACCGCCTGGTCGACGGTGTCGGCCACCCCTCCCTTGGAGATGGGGATGCCGAACCGGGCGAAGTACTGCTTGCCCTGGTATTCGAAGAGATCCACCGGATCCGTTCCTCTCTGCCTGCTTGGCTGGTTCGTGTCTACGGCTGTGACTGACTGCGATGACTGCGACTGCTGGATGACTGCGACTGCTGGATGACTCCGGGCCGGTGGGCCCGGTGACCGTTCGGAGGGGGTCGGCCACGGCCGGGCCGGTCGGCCGGTGGGGCGGGGCGTCCGTGCCCCCCCGGCTCAGGTGCCCTCGTCCCGCTCCCGTTCGTCGAGTGCCTCGCCCAACCAGGAGCCGATGGCCGGCAGCGGGGCACCCGGGGTGAACACCTCGGCCACCCCCATCTCCTTCAGCACCGGGATGTCCGCCTCGGGGATGATGCCGCCCACGATGACCAGGACGTCGTCGCGACCCTGGTCCGAGAGGCCCTCGATCACCCGGGGCACGAGGGTGAGGTGGGCGCCGGACAGGAGCGACAGCCCGACGGCGTCGGCATCCTCCTGCACCACCGCCTGGACCACCTGGTCGGCCGTCTGGTGGAGGCCCGTGTAGATGACCTCGAACCCGGCGTCCCGCAGGGCCCGGGCGATGACCTTGGCACCGCGGTCGTGGCCGTCCAGGCCGGGTTTGGCGACTACCACTCGATAGGGGCGCTTCACGGCGGCTGATACTAGGCGCTGGCTCACGGAGAGTCCCATCCGGGACGGCGGGTCCACCCCAGAGACGGGCCGATCGTCCACCTCCCCGGCCACCACGACCTACCCTGGGGGGACCCCGACACGCGGCCGGGCGTCCCCGTCCCCGCCGCCCCGGGGCCGGACACCGACCCAACCACGAGGAACCGTTGACGACACCGGCCGAGGCTGTGGACACACCCGACGACTCCCACCTCACGCCCGCCCGACGGCGGGAGCCGCTCGCCCGCGGGCTCGTCCGTCTGGCCCGGCCCCGCCAGTGGGTCAAGAACCTCCTGGTCTTCGTCGCCCCGGGCGCCGCCGGCGTCCTCCTGCACGCCACCGTGCTGTGGCATGCGGCGGCGGCCTTCGGGATCTTCTGCCTGGCCGCCTCGGGCACCTACTACCTCAACGACGCCCGGGACGCCGAGGCCGACCGGCGGCACCCGACCAAGCGCAACCGGCCCGTGGCGGCCGGCGTCGTGCCCGTCCCGCTCGCCCTCACCCTCGGCGTGGTCATGATGGCGGCGTCGGTGGGCCTCGGCGCACTGGCTGGCCGGCTGGCACCTGAGCGTGGTGATGGCCGCCTACGTGGCCGTGCAGCTGGCGTACTCCGCGGGCCTGAAGAACGAGGCCATCCTGGACCTGGCCTGCGTCAGCGCCGGGTTCATCCTGCGGGCGGTGGCCGGCGGCGTGGCCACGCACGTCCCGCTGTCCAACTGGTTCCTCATCGTGGTGTCCTTCGGGTCCCTGCTGGTCGTCACGGGCAAGCGGTCGGGCGAGAAGCAGCTGCTGTCCGAGGGCGGCACCGACCAGGCGTCCGTGCGCCAGACGCTCGGGCTCTACACCCCGTCGTTCCTGCGCACCGTGCGCACCCTGTCGGCCGCCGTGACGGTCAGCGCCTACTGCCTGTGGGCCTTCGAGCGGGCCAGCCAGGTCCACCCGGGCCACGACCCGATCTGGTTCCAGCTCACCATCATCCCCTTCGTCATCGGCCTCCTCCACGTGCTGCGGCTGCTCGACTCGGGGGCCGGGGCGGCGCCCGAGGAGCTGGCCCTGCGCGACCACCGGCTGCAGATCTACGGGCTGTGCTGGGTGGCGCTGTTCGCCATCGGGGCCTACGCCTCGTGAGGCCGCCCCGGGGCCGACGGGAGCTGCTGACCGGTTGGGGCCGCACGGCGCCGACGTCGGCCGACGTGGTCCACGCCGTCCACCCCGACATCGTCGACGCAGGCCATGGCCGCGTCCGTCGAGGCCGCCGCCGGCGGGTCGTCACGGGCGCGGGCTGGTGGCCCGCGGCATGGGCCGCAGCTACGGCGACGCCGCCCAGAACGCCGGGGGCACCGTCCTCGACCTCACCTGGCTCGACGCCGTGCACGACGTCGACCTCGACGCCGGGCTGATCACCGTCGGGGCCGGCGTCAGCCTGCAGACCCTCATGGAACGCTTCGTCCCCCTCGGGTGGTTCGTGCCGGTGACCCCGGGCACCCGCCTGGTGACCGTCGGGGGCGCCGATCGCCGCCGACATCCACGGCAAGAACCACCACGTGGACGGCAGCTTCTGCTCCCACGTGGTGTCGATGACCCTGGCCACGCCGACCGGCACCCACACCGTCACCCCGGGGTCGGACCCCGACCTGTTCTGGGCCACCGCCGGGGGCATGGGCCTGACCGGGGTGGTCCTCGACGCCACCCTGTCGATGATCCCGGTGGAGACGGCGTTCATGCTCGTGGACACCGAGCGGGCGGTGGACCTCGACGACGTCATGGACAAGATGCTGACGGGGGACGACGCCTACCGCTACTCGGTGGCCTGGATCGACTGCCAGTCGACGGGCAGCCGGCTGGGCCGCTCCGTCCTCACCCGGGGCGACCACGCCCGGATCGACGACCTCCCCGCCCGCCTGTCCGGCGACCCCGACCGGGCCCGCGCCTTCGTGCCCCGCCAGCTGGCCCGGGTGCCGCTCACCCCGCCGAGCGGCCTGCTCAACCCGCTCACGGTGGGCGCCTTCAACGAGTTCTGGTTCCGCAAGGCACCCAAGCGCCAACTCGGCAAGCCCCACCACATGACCGGGTTCTTCCACCCCCTCGACGGGGTGGGCGAGTGGAACCGCCTCTACGGCAGCCGGGGCTTCCTGCAGTACCAGTTCGTGGTCCCCGACGCCGCGGGCGAGACGGTCCGACACATCATCGAACGCCTCACCGAGGTCCGCCTGGCCTCCTTCCTGGCCGTGCTGAAGCGGTTCGGCCCGGGCGACCCCGGCCCGATCTCGTTCCCCATGCCGGGGTGGACCCTCGCCCTCGACCTACCCGTCGGGCACGAGGGACTCGACCGGCTGCTCGACGACCTCGACGACCAGGTGCTGGCGGCCGGCGGTCGCATCTACCTGGCCAAGGACTCCCGGCTGGCGCCGGACACCTTCCGGGCCATGTACCCCCGGATCGACGACTTCCTCGAGGTCAGGCGCAAGGTCGACCCCGAGGGCGTGCTGCGCTCGGATCTCGGCCGGCGACTCGGCCTGTGCGCCGACGCCGACCCGCGACCCACGACTGACCCCCCTGCCCCACCACCCCACCACGGAGGACGGACCCACCATGATCGACGCCACCGGGCGCCCCCAGTCAGTACTCGTGCTCGGAGGGGCCTCCGAGATCGCCCAGGCCATCGTGGCCGGGCTGGTGCCCGGGCGGTGCCGGACGGTCATCCTGGCCGGCCGGCCGAGCGGGCGTCTCGACGACGCCGCCACGGCGGCCAAGGAGGCCGGGGCCGACGTCGTGGAGACGGTGGACTTCGACACCACCGACCTGGCCGGCGCCCCGGCCGCCGTCGACGCCGTGTTCGAACGCTTCGGCGACATCGACCTGGTGCTGGCGGCGGCGGGCGTGCTCGGCGACCAGGCGGCCCTCGAGAGGGACCCGCAGGCCGCGGCCGAGCGTCATCACCACCAACTTCACCGGACTGGCCGCCGCCCTGCTGGCCACCGCCGCCCGGATGCGGGCCCAGGGCCACGGCCGGATCGTCGTGATCTCCTCGGTGGCCGGCGAGCGGGCCCGCAAGTCCAACTTCATCTACGGGTCGACGAAGTCCGGCCTCGACGCCTTCGCCCAGGGTCTCGGCGACTCGCTGGTCGGGAGCGGGGTCGGTGTCACCATCGTGCGACCCGGGCTTCGTGGTCGGGCGGATGACCGAGGGCATGGATCCGGCCCCCTTCGCCACCACCCCCGAGGCCGTGGCCGCCGCGGTGGTGAAGGGCATCGGGTCGGGGGCCGACGTGGTCTACGCCCCCCCGGTGCTGCGCTGGGTCTTCGCCGTCATGCGCCAGCTGCCCCGGGTCGTGTGGCGGCGTATGCCGGGCTGAGCCGGTCCGCCCGATCAGCCGACCAGTGTCGAGGCGTAGTCGGGCACGTAGGTGTAGAGGTCGCGGGGCGGGCGTCGGTAGCCCTCGTCCTTGACCCGCTTCGGCAGCTTGAGGCGGGCCTCGTCGACGGCCGTGTACGGGATGCAGGTGAGGAGGTGGGAGATGCAGTTGAGGCGGGCGCACCGCTTGTCCTCGGCGTCGACCACGTACCACGGCGACTCCGGCGTGTCGGTGTGGAGGAACATCGCGTCCTTGGCCCGGGAGTAGTCGGACCAGCGCTGGCGGGCCTCGAGGTCGATGCCGCTCAGCTTCCACCGGCGCAGCGGGTCGTTGATGCGCGACTGGAAGCGACGCTCCTGCTCGTCGTCACTGACCGAGAACCAGTACTTGACCAGCAGGATGCCGTCCTCGATCAGCTGGTGCTCGAACACCGGGCACTGGCGGAGGAACCGGTGGTACTCGTCGGACGTGCAGAAGCCCATCACGTGCTCGACGCCGGCGCGGTTGTACCAGCTGCGGTCGAACAGGGCGATCTCGCCGGCGGCCGGCAGCTCGGCCACGTAACGCTGGAAGTACCACTGCGACCGCTCACGCTCGGTCGGGGCGGGCAGCGCGACGGTCCGGCACACCCGGGGCGGCAGGTACTCGGAGATGCGCTTGATCACGCCGCCCTTGCCGGCCGCGTCGCGCCCCTCGAAGATGACGACGACGCGCGCGCCGGTCTCCTTGACCCACTCGGTCATGGTGGTGAGCTCCGCCTGCAGGTGCAGCAGCTCGGCCTCGTAGCGTCGCTTCGGGATGGAACGTGTCACGTCTCGCTCCTCCGTCGGACGGCCTCAGCCCACCTTATAGTGCGACGTGGCGGGCGGAGGATTGTACGGGCGGACCGACATGGTGACGAAGTCCCGGGACAGCGCATAGAAGTAGCGGTCCGGATACGTCTGCTCGTCGTAGGTCAGCAGCGTCCCGTCGGTGCCCGACGCCGGCACACCCGGCTGCAGGTCGAAGTGGGTGAAGTTGACCCAGTCGGTGTTGATGTCCATCTCCATGGCCCGCACGGCACCCGCCCGGGCCAGCACGTTGGCCAGGTCGACGATGGACAGGCCGCTGCCGCCGACGTAGACCAACGCACCGTCGGCGGTCACCCCGAGGCCGGAGCGCCACACCTGGATCCGCCCGCCCAGCGTGGAGCCCCAGCGGGAGTTGTCGCTCTCGCTCAGTCCGGGCACGGGGGCGCCGTCGTCGACGATCAGGTCGAGGTTCTGGCGGACGGAGACGGTCGTCGGCGTCATGGCCACGTCCGTGCCCCACGCCCCGATGTCCACGTCGCCGGAGGAGTCGATCACCAGTGATGCCGCCCCGGTGCGCATCGGGTAGGCGGTGACCCCGTCGAGGTAGAAGCCGCCTTCGGCGTCCTGCATGCGGAAGCCCGAGTTGAAGGCGGCGTCGAGCGTGGAGAGGGCGGCCCCGGAGACGGGGGCCATGGTCCGGGAACCGCTGGCCCGTCCCGGGGATGGACGATCCCGCGTAGAGCGTGGCGCTCAGCAGCTTGGTGTCCATCCAGGCCACACCCGGTCACCAGGCTGGTGTTCACGTCGTTCGGACGGAGGAAGGCGGCGTACATCGTGGGCACGCCGTCGACGGCCCGTCCGATGGGGTGCCACTGGCCCTCGCCGGGCGACGGGTCGGACACGAACGGCACGATGGCCGGCGGGGCGGCGAGGTGGGCGGGCCCGGTCACCACCGGCAGCGTCGTGGTGGTGGCTACCGGCTTCGGGATGGCACCGGCGGCCGGTTTGCCACCCTTCGGCGGGGCGTGCCACGTGTACCAGGTGTTCTCGGCCCACGTCACCATACCGCCCGCCTCCGTGGTCGCGCACCCACTCGGTCAGGCGGCCACCCACCGTCGGCCCGAGCGCCGGGTTGGTGGCCGCGGTGGCCAGCGACGCCCACACCGGCGTGAGGAGGACGAGCACGACGAGCAGGACCGTCGTCTTCGGATGGCGACCCACCACCGTCGAGCGCTCCCGCCGCTTCTGCCTGCGGAGCGCCCGTCGCTCGCGCCGTGGCGGGCGCGACAGCCCGTGGAGGTAACGCGCCGATCCGGGGGACTCGCGACGGGGCGTCGAGTCGACCACGGGCAGCCCGGACGAGCCGTCGTGCGCGCTCTGCTCGTCGTAGGCGGTGGGATTGGGCACGCTGCTCCAGGGGACTTCGTGATTCGTCGTCGGCCGTACGCCGCGCCAGTCGGCGGACAGCGGCGCAACCCCCGCTAGTTTCGCACTTCGCGGCGCCCGATCCACCACACCCCCCTCCACCTGCGGGGACGCCACGACAACGGCCGGTGCCGGCGGCGGGCGGTCCCGGCGGGCACCGGACGGTGCGCCGGTGGTGCCTACGCCCGTTTGATGGGCGCCATGCGCAGCAGGAGCTTCTTGCGGCCCACCGAGGTGAAGATCACCTCGGCCTCGGCGTCGTCGCCCTCGCCCCCGGTCGACACCACCCGGCCTTCGCCCCACTGCCCGTGGACGACGACGTCACCGACCTCGAGGCCGAGCAGTTCGGCCCCGGTGGAGGCGGACTCCCGCCGGCGCCGACCGTTGGCGTCGAAAGCCCCCTCGCCGGGCGACACCCCGCTACCGAACACCGAACGGCCCGGGGTCCCGGAGCGCCCCTCGGCCGACGACCGCCGACCGAAGTCGCCCACCCCGCCGGACGAGGAGCCCGACGAGCCCCATCCGCGGTCCACGACCACGTCGCGGACGAGTTCGGCCGGGATCTCGTTGAGGAAGCGACTCGGCAGGCTCGGACCGCCCCGTCCGTAGATCATCCGGCTCCACGCGTGGGAGACGTAGAGGTGGCGCTCGGCCCGGGTGATGCCCACGTAACACAGCCGCCGCTCCTCCTCGAGCTCGACCGGGTCGCCCAGGGACCGCATGTGGGGGAAGATCCCGTCCTCCATGCCGACGAGGAACACCGCCGGGAACTCGAGGCCCTTGGCGATGTGCATCGTCATGAGCGACACCTTGGTGCCGTCGCCGCCCAACTCGTCCGAGTCGGCGACCAGGGCCGTCGCCTCCAGGAACTCGGGCAGCGTCCGGTACTCCGACACCCGCCCGAGGAGCGTGTCGACGTTCTCCACCCGCACCAGCGCATCGGTGCGTCCCCTCCGAGAGGAGCTCACTCCGGTAGCCGGTGCGTTCGACGACGGCGACGGCCAGGTCCCCGGGACTCAGGAAGGGGGTGGTCCCCGACCGTCCCGTCCACCGGCGGGCGGCGCTCCGTCTTCCCCACCGCCCGGACCGCCGGGGCGGCCCTCGTAGCCCTCGAGGGAGTCCCGGGGCCAACGCGTCCCCGTTCTCGTCGACGAGCTCGGGCAGCGCCATCTGCGAGCGGAGCTCGGCGAGCAGGTCGGCGAGATCCTCCAGCGCCTTCCCCGCCTTTCCGCCGATGCCCGCCTCGCCGGCGTCGGCGACGGCGTCCCCGAAGGAGATCTCCCTCATGCCGGCGAACCCGGCCAACTTCGCCACCGAGGTGTCGCCCACGCCGCGCTTGGGCACGTTGACGATCCGGCGCCAACTGACCTCGTCGTCCGGATTCACCAGGACCCGGAGATAGGCGAGGACGTCCTTGATCTCCTTGCGGTCGTAGAACTTGGTGCCGCCCACGACCTTGTAGGGGATTTCGGCCCGGGCCATCCCCTCCTCCAGGGCGGCACTCTGGGCGTTGGTCCGGTAGAAGATGGCGACGTCGCCCCACCGCAGGCCCTGGTCCGAGCGCAGTCGGACGATCTCGTGGGCCACCCACTCGGCCTCGTCGTGCTCGTCCTCGGCCCGGTAGCGCACGATCTGGTCGCCCGCCCCCTGGTCGGTCCACAGGGTCTTCGGCTTGCGGGAGACGTTGTTGGTGATGACGGCGTTGGCGGCGTCGAGGATGGTCTGGGTGGAGCGGAAGTTCTGGTCCAGGGTGATGGCCGTGGCGTCCGGGAAGGCCTGCTCGAAGTCGAGGATGTTCGAGATGTCGGCACCCCGGAACCGGTAGACCGACTGGTCGCTGTCCCCCACCACGACGATGTTGCGGTGGCCGCCGGCCAGCTGCACGGCGAGCGCGTTCTGCACGGCGTTCGTGTCCTGGTACTCGTCGATGAGGATGTGGGTGAATCGGGTGCGGTAGTGCTCGAGCACGTCGGGGTGCTCGTCGAAGAGCCGCACGGCGTTGAGCAAGCAGGTCGTCGAAGTCCATGGCGTTGGCCGCCAGCATCCGCTGCTGGTAGAGGTCGTAGACGTCGGCGATCCGCCGGTCGAAGATCGAGATGGCGGCGGCCCGGAAGGCGATCGGGCCCTGCTGCTTCGACTTGGCCTGGCTGATCTGGCCCAGCATCGAGCGGGGCGACATCTTCTTGGTGTCGATGTCGAGCTCGCGGGCGATGATCTCGACGAGGCGGCGCGAGTCGGCGTCGTCGTAGATGGTGAAGCTGCCCTTGTAGCCCAGCCGGTCACCGTGGGCCCGCAGGATCCGCACGCAGGCCGAGTGGAAGGTCGAGACCCACATCCGCTCGGCCCGGGGGCCGACCAGGTCGGCGACCCGGTGACGCATCTCGTCCGCCGCCTTGTTGGTGAACGTGATGGCCAGGATCTGCCACGGCGCGGCGTCCCCCGTGGCGATGAGGTGGGCGATGCGCCGTGTCAGCACCCGGGTCTTGCCCGAGCCGGCGCCGGCCACGATGAGCAGGGGCCCGCCGCGGTGGACGACGGAGGCCTCCTGGGACGGGGTCAGGCCCTCCACCAACTCGTCGGCCGAGGGGGCCGGCGGTCGGGCGGACGGCGTGAAGCGTCAGCTGCCCGTCGTCGGGGTGGTCGCCCGGGCCCCCGCCCCACGCGGTCATTCCCACTCGATGGTGCCGGGCGGCTTGGACGTGATGTCCAGGGCGACCCGGTTGACGCCGTCGACCTCGTTGATGATCCGCGAGCTCAGTCGCTCGAGGAGGTCGTAGGGCAGGCGGGCCCAGTCGGCGGTCATGGCGTCGTCGGAGGTGACGGCCCGGATGACGACCGGATAGGCGTAGGTGCGGCCGTCGCCCATCACACCGACGGTGCGCACGGCGGGCAGGACGGCGAAGCTCTGCCACAACTCGCGGTAGAGGCCCGGCCTTGCGGACCTCCTCCACCACGATGGCGTCGGCGGCCCGCAGGATCTCGGCCCGCTCGGGCGTGACCTCGCCCACGATGCGGACGGCCAGGCCCGGACCCGGGAACGGCTGGCGCCACACGATCTCGTGGGGCAGGCCGAGCTCCTCGCCGACGGCCCGGACCTCGTCCTTGAACAGCAGGCGCAGGGGCTCGACGAGATCGAAGGCCAGGTCGTCGGGCAGGCCGCCCACGTTGTGGTGGGACTTGATGGTGGCGGCCGTGCCCGAGCCGGACTCGATGACGTCGGGGTAGAGGGTGCCCTGGACGAGGTAGCCGGCCGCCTCGTCGTCGGGGCCGTCGTCCAGGTTCCCCTTCTCGACCACCAGGTCGCGGGCGACCTCCTCGAAGATGCGGATGAACAGCTCGCCGATGATCTTGCGCTTGGCCTCGGGGTCGACCACGCCGGCGAGGGCCTCGAAGAACCGGTCGGCCGCCTTCACGTGCACGAGGTCGATGTGGAACTGGCGGCGGAACGTCTCCTCCACCTGCTCGCTCTCGTTGGCCCGCATCAGGCCGGTGTCGACGTAGACGCAGGTGAGCTGGTCGCCGATGGCCTTGTGCACCAGGGCGGCGGCCACCGCCGAGTCCACGCCGCCGGACAGCGCGCACAGCACCGGGGAGGAGCCGACCTGGGCCCGCACCGCGGCCACCTGGCTCTCGATGATCGAGGTGTGGGTCCACAGCGGGGGGCAGTGGCAGACGTCGTAGAGGAAGCGCTCGAGGAGGTCGCGACCGTGCTCGGTGTGGACCACCTCGGGGTGGAACTGCACGCCGAAGATGGCGCGGTCCGGGTCGTGGAGGGCCGCCACCGGCGCGTCCGGGCTGGTGGCGGTGGCCACGAACCCGGTCCGGCACCTCGGTGATGGCGTCGCCGTGGCTCATCCACACCTCGCACGACTCGGGCCAGTCCGAGAACAGCGGCGAGGCGCCGGTCACGGTCAGCGGGGTCCGGCCGTACTCGCCCCGCCCGGTGCGGTCGACGACCCCGCCGAGCTGCTGGGCCAGGAGCTGGGCCCCGTAACAGATCCCGAGGATCGGGATCCCGAGGTCGTAGATGGCCGGGTCGACGGACGGTGCGGGCGTCTCGTTGACCGACTTCGGGCCACCGGAGAGGATGATGCCGGCGGGACGGCGGGCGGCCAGGTCGGCCGCCGAGGCCGTGTGCGGCACGATCTCGGAGTAGACGTGGGCCTCGCGGACCCGGCGGGCGATCAGCTGGGCGTACTGGGCGCCGAAGTCGACGACCAGGACCGGACCCTCGCGGGGGTCGTCAGAGGGGTCGGACAGGCTCAATGGCCCATGCCGACGCCCTGCGAGCGCTGCAGGTCCTTCCCCTCGGTCTGGAGCGCCGGGGCCACCATGACCTCGGCCTTCTGGAACTCCTTGACGGTCTGGTAGCCGCAGGTGGCCATGGCCGTGCGGAGGGCGCCGAACAGGTTCATGCGCCCGTCGTTTTCGTGGGCCGGTCCGAGCAGGATCTCCTGGAGGGTGCCGCGGGTCGTGGTCTTGACCCGGGCGCCCCGGGGCAGCGTCGGGTGGAACGTGGCCATGCCCCAGTGGTAGCCACGGGCCGGGGCCTCGACGGCCGAGGAGAGGGGCGAGCCGAGCATCACGGCGTCGGCTCCGCACGCCACCGCCTTGGCGATGTCGCCACCCTTGGACATGCCGCCGTCGGCGATCACGTGGCAGTAGACCCCCGTCTCGTCCAGGTGGCGCATGCGGGCGCCGGCCACGTCGGCGATGGCGGTGGCCTGGGGCACCCCGATGCCGAGCACGCCACGGGTGGTGCAGGCATTGCCGGGTCCGACGCCGACCAGGACGCCCACCGCGCCGGTGCGCATCAGATGGAGGCCGGCCTGGTACGAGGCGCACCCACCGACGATCACCGGGACCTCGAACTCGCGGATGAAGCGCTTGAGGTTGAGTGGCTCGGCGGTCTTGGAGACGTGCTCGGCCGACACGACGGTGCCCTGGATCACCAGGATGTCGAGCTCGGCGGCCAGGAGGGCCGGGGCGAACTGCTCGGTCTTCTGCGGCGTGACCGAGGCGGCCGTCGTGATGCCGGCGGCCTTCAGCTCCTTGATCCGCTGGGTGACCAGCTCGAGCTGGACCGGCTCGGCGTACATCTGCTGCATCCGGGCCGTGGCCTTCTCGGTCGGCAGCTCGCGGATCTCGTCGAAGAGCGGCGTCGGGTCCTCGTAGCGGGTCCACAGGCCCTCGAGGTTGAGGACCCCGAGGCCGCCGAGGCGACCGATCTCGATGGCGGTGGCGGGGCTGACCACCCCGTCCATGGCCGAGGCCAGGAGCGGCAGCTCGAACTCGTAGGCGTCGATCTGCCACGAGATGTCGACATCCTCGGGGTCCCTGGTCCGGCGGCTGGGGACGATGGCGATGTCGTCGAACCCGTAGGCCCTGCGCCCCGACTTGAAGATGCCGATCTCTAGCTCAGCCACTGAAATGCCCTCCGGACCCTGGTTGCAGTTGGACGTACCTCCGAGGCGGTGGCAGCTCCGACGCGCCCTCACCGACCACCCCCCACGATACCGCCTGGACAGAGGGGCCGTAGCGGGTCCGGAGGGTCCGTCCGGCGGCCCGGCGGGCGGTTCAGGCGCAGCCGCGGCCGGGCGGGTCCGTCCACCCCGAGGACGAGGCACAGCAGCTCGGTCAGCACCCGGGCGGTGGCACCCCAGATGATCTCGCCCCCGGCGGCGAAGAACCAGACGGGGAACTCGCCCCCCGCCACCCCGTCCGCCCCCCGGCGCCCCGGGACGGCCCAGAGCTCCTCGGCCCACACGTCGTCCCCCACCAGGTCGGCCAGGGCCACGTCGAAGACCCGGGACACCTCGTCGGCGGCCGGGACCGTGGCCGGTCGTCCGGCCAGGGTGGCCACGACCGGGGTCATCAGCGTGTTCGACGAGACCGTCGGCATGGCGGTCAGGTGCCCGACCACCGTCACCGTGGCCGGGTCGAGGGCGACCTCCTCCCGGGCCTCCCGACGGGCGGCGTCGTCGATCCCCTCCCCGGGGTCGAGCTTGCCGCCGGGGAAGGCCACCTCGCCCTGGTGGGAGCGGAGCCGGGACGACCGCACCGTCAGCAGGACCCGGGCCTCCCCCGCCTCCTCGAACAGCGCCACCAGCACGGCGGCCGGATTGGAGTCGGGAAAGGTGTCGGCGAAGCTGCGGGTGAACTCGGACACGGCGGCGGCCGTCGTGGCGGCGTCGGCGGAGCGGTCACGCCCCTCGACCGCGTCGACGACGCGGGCGAGCGACAGGGGCGACCGGGCCGCGGTGGGCAGGTGGGCCCACGGGGCCGGTCCTCCGGACCGGTGGGAGGGCGGTCGGGGGATGACCTGGGGACCGGCGCGGTGCGGGGGCACGGGTGTCGGCATCGGGCTCGACACTAGGGGCGCCCGACGACGGGTGGTGCGGCCATCCGGTCCCCGCGGATCCCGCCTGGGTACCATCGGACCCCAGGACGCACCCCGTTGCGGTGCGCAGTCAGGAGGCCGGCCATGTCCGACGCCAGTGCGGCGCCGCAGTTCCCGATCACCACCGCGCTCGAGTTCCCCCAGTGGACGATCGAACGCAACCTCGGCCTGGTCTTCGGCCTCGTGGTGCGCTCCATGGGAGCGGCCAAGGGCTTTACCGCCGGGTTCAAGGCCCTGGCGGGAGGCGAGGTCACCCAGTACACCAAGCTGCTGGAGGACACCCGCCGCCACGCCCTCGACCGGATGATCGAGAACGCCCGGGTGCTCGGGGCCAACGCCGTCATCCAGTTCCGCTTCGACTCGTCGGAGATCGGCCAGTCGCTCACCGAGATCGTCGCCTACGGCACCGCCGTGGTCGTGGGCGGCACCCAGTGACCGGCCGGACGTCCCGGGGGACCGGCCCGTGGTGATCATCCTCGCCCTGGTCGGCCTGGCCGTGATCGTGGCCGTCGTCTACAGCCTGTTCCTTCGGCGCCACGGCGAGTCGGACGAGCCGCAGTCGGGCTGGACCCCGACCGACGAGTGCTTCAAGGACCCCGGCACCGACCGCACCATGCGGGTGTGGGTCGACCGCGCCGGCGAGCGCCACTACGTGCCCGAACAGCGGGGCTGAGCCCACCGCCGGACGCGACGGAGGCCGGGCCCGGGGGCCCGACCTCCGATCGCACATGGGTGCCGTCACGACGGCGTGCCGGCCCTGGGAGCGGACCGGCGGACGGCTACATCATGCCGCCCATGCCACCCATTCCACCCATGCCCCCGCCCATGGCGGCGGCAGCGGCGGCGGCGGCGGCCGGATCGGCCTTCTCGGGCTTGTCGGCCACGAGCGCCTCGGTGGTGAGGAGCAGTCCGGCGATGGAGGCGGCGTTCTGCAGTGCGGAACGCGTCACCTTGGCGGGGTCGATGACGCCGGCCTTGACCAGGTCCTCGAGCTCACCGGTGGCGGCATTGAGGCCGATGTGGCCCTTCTTGCCCTCCACCTCCCTCACGTACACGGTGCCCTCGAGGCCGGCGTTGTTGGCGATGGCCTCCAACGGGGCGGCCAGGGCCTTCAGCACGATGGCGGCTCCGGTGGCCTCGTCCCCCTCGAGGGAGTCGACCACGGTCTGCACCGCCGTACGGGAGCGGACCAGAGCGGTACCGCCCCCGGCCACGATGCCCTCCTCGACGGCGGCCCGGGTGGCGGACAGCGCGTCCTCGATGCGGTGCTTCTTCTCCTTGAGCTCCACCTCGGTGGCTGCGCCGACCTTGACCACGGCCACGCCGCCGGCCAGCTTGGCCAGCCGCTCCTGCAGCTTCTCGCGGTCCCAGTCGGAGTCCGTGTCGTCGATCTCCCGCTTGATCTGGGCGATGCGGCCCTTGACGTCCTCCTCGGTGCCACCACCCTCGACGATGGTCGTGTCGTCCTTGGTCACGATCACCCGGCGGGCCTTGCCCAGCAGGTCGACGGTGGTGCTGTCGAGCTTCAGGCCGATCTCCTCGGAGATCACCTGGGCACCGGTCAGCACGGCCATGTCCTGGAGCATCGCCTTGCGGCGCTCGCCGAAGCCGGGGGCCTTGACGGCCACCGACGTGAACGTGCCCCGGATCTTGTTGACGACCAGGGTGGCCAGGGCCTCGCCCTCGATGTCCTCGGCGACGATCAGCAGCGGCTTGCCGGTCTGCATGACCTTCTCGAGCACCGGCACGAGGTCGTGGACGGCGCTGATCTTCGAGTTGACGAAGATGATCAGCGGGTCGTCCAGGACGGCCTCCTGGCGCTCGGCGTCGGTCACGAAGTACGGCGACAGGTAGCCCTTGTCGAACTGCATGCCCTCGGTGAACTCGAGCTCGATGCCGAACGTGTTCGACTCCTCGACGGTCACGGTGCCGTCCTTGCCGACGCGGTCGATGGCGTCGGCCAGCACCTCACCGATGGCGGTGTCGGCCGCCGAGATGGACGCCACCTGGGCGATCTCGTGCTTCGAGTCGATCTCCTTGGCCTGCTTGTGGATCGACTCGACGGCCGCGGCCACGGCCTTGTCGATCCCCTTGCGGAGGCCGAGCGGGTTGGCCCCGGCGGCCACGTTGCGCAGTCCCTGGCGGATGAGGGCCTGGGCCAGCACGGTGGCGGTGGTGGTGCCGTCACCGGCGACGTCGTTCGTCTTGGTGGCGACCTCCTTCACCAGCTGGGCGCCCATGTTCTCGAAGACGTCCTCGAGCTCCACCTCACGGGCGATGGACACGCCGTCGTTGGTGATGGTGGGAGCACCGAACTTCTTCTCGATCACGACGTTGCGGCCCTTCGGGCCGAGGGTGACCTTGACCACGTCGGCCAGCTTGTTGACGCCGGCTTCGAGGCCACGGCGGGCGGACTCGTCGAACTTGAGGATCTTGGGCATTACTTGCTCACCTTGGCGAGGATGTCGCGGCTCGACAGGATCAGCAGGTCCTTGCCGTCGGCGCTGATCTCGGTGCCGCCGTACTTCGAGTAGACGACGGTGTCGCCCACGGCGATGTCGAGCGGGATGAGCTCACCGGTCGTCTCGGAGCGACGGCCCGGGCCCACGGCCAGGACCTCGCCCTGCTGGGGCTTCTCCTTGGCGGTGTCGGGGATGACGAGACCGGATGCGGTGGTCTCCTCGGACTCGCCGGGCTGGACGACGATGCGGTCGTCGAGGGGCTGCAGACTCATGTTCGGGGCCTCCTGTGGGGCATTAGCAGTCGAAGATTGAGAGTGCTAACGATACCCGGATCCCGAGCGGTTGGCAAACGCGCCCCCCGAGTGCCAATACCCGCCGCGCGGGCCGGCCCCGGTCAGCGCGTCGAGACGAGCCGGAGGTTGGGGTCCGCACCCAGGTCGAGCCGCTGCGGTCCCCCCGGGTGAGCCGCCAGTACCCCGCGGCGGCCACCATGGCGGCGTTGTCGGTGCACAGCGCCCGGCTGGGCAGGAAGGCCCCGATCCCGTCCTCGGCGCAGGCCTCCTCGATCGGGCCCGCAGCAGCGAGTTGGCCGCCACGCCGCCGGCCAGGCACAGGGCCGGGCCCCCACGTCGGCGGCGGCCCGACGGGCCCGGGTGACGAGGACGTCGACCACCGCCTCCTGGAACGAGGCGGCCACGTCGGGGGTGGAGGCTCCGGTTCCTTGCGGACCCGGTTCACCACGGACGTCTTCAGTCCGCTGAATGAAGTCGTAGGCGTCCCCGGGCAGTGACCGTGGGAAGGCGTAGGCGGCGGGGTCGCCCTCGCGGGAGATCCGGTCGATGGCCGGGCCGCCCGGGTAGCCGAGTCCGATGAAGCGGGCCACCTTGTCGAAGGCCTCGCCGGCGGCGTCGTCGATGGTGCCGCCCAGCAGGCGGTACTCGCCGGGGGCGGTCACCTCGATCAGCAGGGTGTGGCCGCCCGACACCAGCAGGACCACCAGCGGCCAGCCCAGTCGGGCTGCTCCAGCAGGGAGGCGAACAGGTGCGCCTCCAGGTGGTTGACCCCGACGAACGGGACACCCCAGGCCATGGCGAGGGCCTTGGCCCCGGCCACGCCGACCAGCAGCGACCCGATCAGGCCCGGTCCGTGGGTGACGGCGATGCCGTCGATGCCCCGGCACCGGTGGGGTCCGACCCGGCCTGGGCCAGGGCGTCGGCCAGCAGGGGCGTCAACAGCTCCACATGGG
>CAVOTL010000004.1:0-35853 GCA_963699345.1 uncultured Acidimicrobiaceae bacterium
TGGGGGTGTTCCAGCTCGAGGGAGGCCCCATGCGCTCCCTCATGCGGTCGCTCGCCCCGACCACCTTCGACGACGTGGCCGCGCTCGTCGCCCTGTACCGGCCGGGCCCGATGGCGGCCAACATGCACCGGGACTACGCCGACCGCAAGAACGGCCGCCAACCCGTCACCTACGCCCACCCGGACCTCGAAGGGATCCTGGCCGACACCTACGGCCTGATGATCTACCAGGAGTCGGTCATGCGGGTGGCCCAGAAGTTCGCCGGCTACACGCTCGCCGAAGCCGACAACCTCCGCAAGGCCTGCGGCAAGAAGATCCGGGCCCTCATCCAGGCCGAGCGCGAGAAGTTCGTCGCCGGCTGCGTGGCGGAAGGCTACGGCGACGAGCTCGGCACCGCCCTGTTCGACATCATCGAACCCTTCGCCGACTACGCCTTCAACAAGTCCCACTCCTACGGCTACGGCTTCATCGCCTACCAGACCGCCTGGCTGAAGGCGCACTACCCGGTCGAATACCTCGCCAGCCTCCTCACCAGCGTCAAGGACAACAAGGACAAGACGGCGATCTACCTCGGGGAGTGCCGATCACTGGGGATCGAGGTCCTGGTCCCCGACGTCAACCGGTCGCTCGCCGAGTTCACCCCGGACTTCACGGCCGGCGAGGGGGCCATCGGCACCTCGGGCGACAGTCCGGGGGCGATCACGTTCGGCCTCGCCGCCGTGCGCAACGTGGGCGAGGCGCTGGTGGCCCTCATCGTGGCCGAACACGAGGAGAACGGCCCCTTCGTCGACTTCTACGACTTCTGTCAGCGGGTGGACCCCCAGGTGCTGAACAAGCGCACCATCGAGTCGCTCATCAAGGCCGGCGCCTTCGACTCCATGGGCCACGCCCGCCAGGGCCTGTTCCTCACCTTCGAGGAGATCGTCGACCGGACCCTCGAGCGGCGCCGCGAGCACGATGCCGGGGTCATGTCCCTCTTCGCCACCTTGGAGGAGCCTTCCGAGGGGACCACCACCGGGTTCGCCGACACCCGGATCCCGATCCCCGACTCCGAGTTCGACAAGTCCCTGCGGCTCGCCTTCGAGAAGGAGATGCTGGGCCTCTACATCAGCGACCATCCGCTGATGGGCCTCGAGGGCTCCCTCGCCCGTCTGACCGACTGCAACCTGGCCGACCTGCGCGACGTCGACCCCGACGCCATGGCCGGCTCCGGCTACGAGGGCAACGGCGGCGGGGTCAAGGTCGTGGGTGGCGTGATCACCGAACTCCAGCGGCGCTACACGAAGAAGGGTGACCTGATGGCCACCTTCGTGCTCGAGGACCTGAACGCCTCCATCGAGGCCTTCGTCTTCCCGAAGACCATGGCCGACTACGGAGCCCTGCTCGACGACGACGCCATCGTGGTCGTCAAGGCCCGCATGGACATGCGCGACGAACGGCTCAAGCTCGTCTGCATGGAGGTGTCGCGCCCCGAGCTGGTCGCCGACGGGTTGCGTGACCTGCGGATCTCCCTCCCTCTCGGGACCCTCACCGATCGCACCGTGGACGACCTCAAACGGCTCCTCTCCGAACACCCCGGCCACTCCCCCGTCCTGCTCCACGTGGGCGAGAAGGTCCTGCGCCTGCCCTCCGAGTTCAATGTCGACGCCAGCCGGGGGCTGATGGGCGAGCTGCGGGTCCTGCTCGGGCCCCGGGCCATCCAGTCCTGACAGGCCGTCAGAAGCACGCTCCCGGCTGCGCTCCGGCCCGCGCTCCCTCTTCTCCCTGGTCACGGGCCTGCCGGGGCCGAAACGGGACCCGGATACGACAGGGGCCGTAAATTCCCGTAAAATCGGTGGACGGCGCCTGGCGTGGGCGTTCCGGAACGAGGCCCCTCCCCTGCGGCGGCACGTTCCGGAACCACGGTCAACCGGGTGCGGGGGATGGAGACGCAGGGAGATTGAGGAGTACGGAACGACACATGTCCATCCAGGTGGAGACCAAGGATTGCACGTCGATCAGTGACGCCGAGCTGGCCGAGATGGCCGACCTGTGCGCCGAACGGGACCCTCGCTTCGATATCGGGTTCCTGTCGAAACAGCGGGAGGAGTGGGTGCTCGTCACCCGGGCCCGCGAAGGCGCCAAGCTGCGGGGGTACTCCTTCTCCACGCTCGAGCGCATCGGGGGCACCCCGTCGCTCCTGATCGGCCTGGCCACCGTCGACCGGACCTCACGGTCCGACACGGTGCTCCGGGCGATGATGGGGGACAAGTACCGCCGGGCCCTGCTGGCCTTCCCCGACGAGGACGTGCTGGTGGGCACCCGCCTGCTCGGCCCCGACGGGTTCAAGGCCTTCGCCGGCCTGACCGACGTGGTGCCCGCCCCGGCCCAGAAGGCGACGGGTGAGGAGCGGGCCTGGGGCCGCCGCCTCGCCAAGCGCTTCGGAGCCGATGGCCGTATCGACGACCGCACCTTCGTGGTGGCGGGTGACGGCTGCGAGGCCGGCGGCTTCGACTTCGCCAGCCACAAGTCCGAGCCCGCTCCCGAGATCGTGGCCTTCTTCGAGTCGGTCGACTGCCCCAACGGAGGCCGCCTGGTCACCTTCGGGTGGGCCATGGCCGAGGACCTCGCCGCCGGCAAACTGGGCGGACGCTGACCTCCCGGTCGACCGCCCCGGTCCGCCTCGACGCGACCGGCGGGCGATCCGCGGGGGTCCCGACCGGGGGATCGGGCTCACCGCCGCGCGGGGGTCCAGTCACTAGCATGGCCCTGTGAAGGTTTCGACCCGAGGGGACTACGCCAGCCGGGCCCTGCTGTCCCTGGCCCTGCACGCCGACGGTGGCGAGGGTCCCACCGCGGTCCGGGACATCGCCGAGCGCACCGGGCTCCCCCAGCCCTACCTGGAGCAGATCCTCCTCGCCCTCAAGGGTGCCGGCCTCGTCCGGTCGAAGCGGGGCGTCGGCGGCGGCTACGTGCTGGCCCGGCCGCCCGAGGAGATCACACTCTCCCAGATCGTCTCCGCCGTCGACGGTCCCATCGTGGCGGGCGACTTCGGCGTCCCCCACGAGAACGGCGCCTGTGACCACGAGGGACAGTGCGTCCTGTTGGCCGTGTGGGCCGATGTGGGCGAGCACATGCGCACCCACCTCGAGTCCTTCACCCTGGCCGACATGGTCGACCGGGCCATGGGCCGGGTACCGGCGGCCCGCCACGCCGCCGGCTGACCCACCGGACCGCCACCGGTGACCGTCGAGCACGTCCTCGTCCTCCTGGCCGGGATCGCCGTCCTGGCGGTCACCGCCCGCAGTGTCCTGGTCGTCCTGATCGTGCCGCGCCCGGCCGTCAGCTTCGGGATCTACCCCGTCCTGGCCGTCCGGGCGGTCTTCCGGCGGGTGGCCAGCCTGACCCGCACCTATGCCGCCAAGGACCGGATCCTGGCCGTCTGCGAGCCCGTGGCCCTGGTCACCCTGCTCGTGACCTGGCTCCTCCTGACCATGGTCGGATTCACCCTGGTGAACTGGGGTATCGGCCACATGTCGTTCGCCAACGCCTTCAGCGAGGCCGGCTCCTCGGTGTTCACCCTCGGGTTCACGTCCAGCCACACCGAGGGATCCCGGATCGTCGACTTCCTCGCCGCCGGCACCGGGCTGGTCCTCGTGGCCCTCCAGATCGCCTACCTGCCCACGTTGTACTCGTCGTACAACCGGCGCGAAACGCTGGTGACGCTGCTCGAGAGCCGGGCCGGCGCCCCGGCCTGGGGTCCCGAGCTGCTCATCCGCCACCAACTCGTCGGGACGGTCGACAACCTGGCCAGCCTCTTCGCCGAGTGGGAGCGGTGGGCCGCCGACGTGGCCGAGAGCCACACCACGTATCCCTCGCTGCTCAACCTGCGCTCCCCCCGGGCCCGGAACTCCTGGATCGTCAGCCTGCTAGCCGTCATGGACGCCGCCGCCCTGACCCTGGCCGTCGACCCGGCCGGTGCGCCGATCGAGGCCCGCATGTGCATCCGTATGGGGTTCACGTGCCTGCGGGACATCGCCCAGGCCACCCGCATCCCCTACGATCCCGACCCGGACCCCGACGACTCCATCGAGCTCCCCGAGTCGGCCTTCACCGACGCCTACCGCCAGCTCGCCGCCGTCGACTTCCCGATCTCGCGACCCGTCGAGGAGGCATGGCCCCACTTCCGGGGCTGGCGGATCAACTACGAGTCGGTGGCCTACGCCATCGCCTACCGACTCGACGCCCCGCCCGCCCCCTGGTCGGGGCCCCGGCGTCACTTCCGGGGTGAGTCGATGGGCCCGGACCGGCCGACGGATCGCCGGCCGCGGAACGTGGCCCCCGGCCCGGACGCCATCCCGTCCCGGACGCCACCTCCTCGCACGCCGCCCCCTCGCACGCCCCCGGCCACCCCGTCGACACCGGAGCTGCCCCGACCCTGAGCGGGCCCCGAGCGGGGCCCGATGGTCCCGGGACGACCCGGTGGACGACTGTCAGGTGTTCCAGTGCTCGATGACGCTCTGGTCCCGCTCCCACCCGAGGACGCTGACCGATGCCGGGCCGAGGACGAAGTAGCGGGCGGCCACGGGATCCACGCCCAGCCACCGCACCGCCAGGACCCGCAGGAGGTGGGCGTGGGCCACGCAGGCCACGTCACCCCCACCGGCCCGGATCCGGGCGATGACCCTGTCCACCCGGGTGGCGACCTCGTGGATCGTCTCGCCGTGCGGCACCCCGTCCCCGAAGAGGTCCCAGCCCGGGCGGTCCTCCCGGATGGCCACGGTGGTCCGGCCCTCGTAGTCGCCGTAGTCCCACTCCAGGAGGTCCATCTCGGTGTCGCCGTGGCCCAGACCGGCCAGTTCGGCGGTCCGTCGGGCCCGGGACAGGGGGCTGACCAGGACTTCGTCGAACCGCCACCCGGTCAGACGATGGGCGAGCCCGGCTGCTTGATCCTCCCCCAACGGGGTAAGAGGGATATCGGTCCGACCGGTATGGCGCCGGTCACGGCTCCAGGCCGTCTCGCCGTGGCGGATGAGTACGACACGGGGGTGTTCGGAGGTCATCCGTGCAGCCGATCACTCCGAATACCCGGGACGCAAGCCGTTTCGCACCGGGGCAGCAACGAAAAAGCGATCGCCGGTGAGGAATGATCAGGGATCACGGGGCGTTGGAGATGGTGCAGACAGGACCAGGAGGACGAGGAGAGGGATCGAGCACGCGCACGGTGACAGCGAAGAACCAGACGACAGGAACCTCCACGACCGCCACCGGCTCGGCGCCGTCCGCCGCGCCGAAGAACACCGCCAACCGGAACCGGGGGACGGACGCGGACAGCCTCGGGCTGTTCCTGCGTGACCTCGACCACCACCCCCTGCCCGACCACGAGGCCCAGACCGAGCTGGCCAAGCGGGTCGCCGTCGGCGACGACGCCGCCCGCCGGGAGATGGTGGCCGCCAACCTGCGACTCGTCGTCCACTGGGCCCGCCGCTACCAGGACCGGGGCGTGGACCTGCCCGACCTCATCCAGGAGGGCACCTTCGGCCTCATGAGGGCCGTGGACAAGTTCGACTGGGAGCGGGGCTTCCGGTTCTCCACCTACGCCACGTGGTGGATCCGCCAGGCCCTCCAGCGGGCCGTCCAGCAGCACGGTCGCACCATCCGCCTCCCCATGGAGGTGGCCGAGCGCAACCAGCAGGTCGACGCCGCCCTGTGGGACCTCACCCATCAGCTGCAGCGACCGCCCACCGACGCCGAGCTCGACGACGCCACCAACACCACGGCGACCATGCGCGAGGACCTCAGCCAGGCCGCCCGGGTGGTGGCCAGCCTCGACCAGCCGGCGGCGGCCGACTCGACGGCCACCCTCGGTGACCTCGTCTCGACCGACCAGTCGGACTTCGAGGACGAGGTGGCCGGCGAGATGACCCTCGACCTGGTCCGCCAGGCGGTCGACCGGCTGTCGGACCTCCAGCGGGAGGTCATCCGCCACCGGTTCGGCTTCGACGGCAGCGACCCCGCCTCCCTCCAGACCACCGCCGAGCGCATGGGCATCGGCGTGCGCAAGGTGCGCCAGGCCGAGGCCGAGGCGCTCGAGATCCTGTCGGTCAGCGACGTGCTCGAGGCGGCCCACCAGGCCGCCTGAGCCGTTCCCCGGTCGGTCCCCCCGCCGACCGCCCCGACAGCAGCACGGAACGTCCCCCGGGTCCACCCCCCGACCCCGGGGACGTTCCGCGTCCGGGCCCACCGGCCGGTCGCCCGTCGTACCGCCTGCGCACGATGTCCGCGTGACCGGCAGGGCGGGCCGTCTCGGCCTCCGGGCTCCGGCCGCGACGTCAGGCCGCCGTGCTGAGGGGATAGATCTGCCAGCGGTCCGACGACAGGGGCACGTACAGGTCGGCGGCGCACACCGCGGTGTCGTCCACGCGGAAGATCTCGACGGCGTAGATGGGCCGGCCCGTGAACGTCCGGGACGTCAGGGTCCACTGGTCCGAGGCGTCGTGGTAGGAGATCCAGATCTGGGTGGCGGTGCCGGTGGTGACACCGCCCGCCACGTAGCGGTGACCGCAGTAGTCGACCCGCTTCGGGACGTTCCAGAAGGCGAAGGTGCCGTAGTCCCGCCGGCTCAGCACCGGTGCGGCCACGGCGTAGACCAGCCCCAGGACGGCGAGGGCGACCACGGCCACCGAGGCGACCCGCCGGCCGCCCCCGAACCGGGGAGCCGGTCGGGCGAGCACGACGTCGATCGGCGCGGCCGGGCCCGGGCGGGCCGTCAGCCACCCGCTCCAGTCGGCCTCCCCCGCACGCGGTCCCCCCGTGGTCACCGGGGAAGGGTAGGACACCGCGGGCCGGGCGCGCACGCACCGGCCCACGACGAGGTCGGCAAATACCCGGTCGCCGGCCGCCACTGTGGAACAATCCCGGGGTGGTCTCCACGGAGCCCCTGGCGGCGGACAGCGGGACCGGCGGATCGACGTCCCCTCCGCCGACCTCGGTGGAACGCGTGGCCCGCTGGACCTACGGCGTCGGTCTTGCCCTCTTCGGGGTCCAGTTCGTGGGACTGCTGGCGCTCGGGGTGGTCGCCTACCAACGCTTCACCCTCGGCAAGGACTTCGGGATCTTCAACCAGGCGTGGTCCCAGATCGGCTCGGGCCACCTCTACCCCTACTCCACCATCCGCGACGTCCCGTTCCTGAAGAACCACTTCGAGCTGATCATGTGGCCGGTGGCGCTGCTCTACCCTGTCATGCACTCGGCGTTCGTCCTGGTGGTCCTGCAGGTCCTGGCCCTGGTGGGCACCGAGGTGGTGGCCTTCACCTGGGTCACCGCCCTGGTCCGCAAGTCCGAGCTCGACCGGGCGTGGCTGGTCGGGGTGAGTGCGGGGGCGGTGCTCCTCCTGCTGGCGAGCCCGGCGTCGTACACGAGTGTCGTCGAGGACTTCCACTTCGAGGCGTTCGCCTCCCTCTTCGCGGTGCTCGCCGCCTACGACCTGTGGGCGGGCCGCACCCGGCGTCTGTGGGTGTGGCTCGGCCTCTGCCTGCTGTGTGGCGACATCGGCGGCATCTACGCCCTCGGACTCGGCCTGAGCGCCCTGGTGGTGCGCGACCGCCGCCGCCCGGGCGCCGCGGTGTTCCTGGCCGGCCTCGGATGGACGGCACTCATCTCGCTGCTCGGAGCCAACGTCGGCTCCAACCTCAGTACCGGGTACGCCTACCTGGCCGGACGGGCGACCGTGCCCGGCGGGGCGTCGGGCCTCTGGCTCGTGACCAAGGGCACCCTGCTCCACCCCGGCCGGGCCGTCACCGTCGCCCGCCCGCGGCTCGGCGCCTCGGTCCGGTACCTGTTGAACGGCGGTGGCATCGGGGCGGTCACCCCCTGGGGGTTCGGCGTCCCCCTGGTCGTCCTCGGCACCTCGGTCCTGCAGTCGAGCAGCATCTTCATCGGTCTGCCCTACCAGAACTTCGTCATCCTCCCCTTCGTCACCTTCGGGTCGGCGTGGATGGTCGTGTGGCTGGCCACCCGGGCCACGACGCCCACCGGTCGGACCGTGGCCGCCGTGGTCGGGGTGGTGGCCGTCCTCGTCGGGGTGGCGACCTCCGCCCAGCGGATGCATGCCGACGTCGACTTCAACGCCTCGTCGGGATTCGTGTCCTCCGCCGATGCCGCCGCGCTCGGGCGGGCCCTGGCCGCCACGCCGGCCGACGCCGAGGTGGCGGCGCCCCTACCGACCATCGGCCGCTTCTCCCAGCGTCCGTTCGCCTACCTGCTCGGCGATCCGTCCGGCGGGACGGGGGCGAGCATCCCCGTCCGGGCCCACACCGTCGTGGTGGTCGTCGACCCGTCGATCGACACCGCCTTCCTCCCCACCGCGGTGTCGACGCACCTCGTCCACCGCCTCGAGCAACAGGGCGCCACCGTGCTGGTGTCGACCCCGGGGGTGACCGCCGTGCTGTGGCACCCACCCCCCGGGGTCACCACCCTCCATCTGGTGCAACGCTGACCACCCCCGACGACGGGTGGTCGGTGGTCGGAAGTCGGTGGTCGGGACCGCGGGGCCCGGCGCCCCGGGGCGCGGAGATCCGACGTCCCCCGTCCCGACGGGAGGCGACGCAGATCGCTCAGTCCGGCGTGGCCCGGACGAGGCGGAGCGAGCCCGGGTACTCGGTCAGCGTACGCAGGTGCCCGTACCGGCGGTCCCACGAGCCGTCGTCGAGGGCGCCCCGCAGGGCGGCCACCGAGCGGGCCTCGACCTCGGGCTCGACGAACCCCCAGGCCGACTGGCACCGCCGCACCCGGTCGTCCAGGAGGATCTCGGGCCGACCGAAGAAGGCCTCGACGAAGCCGTCCGTGCAGTCCGCCGGCAACCGGACCGGCTCGACGTCCACCCGCCCACCCAGCCGGTGGCCGATGACGTCGACCGGGGGCATCCGGCCGGCCTCGGCCTCCATGAGCTCGGGGGCGTAGTCCACCAGCCAGAAGGTCGCCAGCGCCCCCGGATCAGCGGTCAGCACGACCACCGGGCCCCGGGTCACCCGGCGCAGCTCAGCGAGCCCGGCGGCCAGGTCCGGCCACTGGTGGACGGTGAACGTGGCGAGGCCGGCGTCGAAGCTGTCATCGGCGAAGGGCAGGTCCTCGGCCACCGCGTCCACCGCCACGGCCAGGTGGTCCGGACGTTGGGAACGCATCGTCTCGGAGGGCTCGACCGGCGTCACGTCCAGATCGGGCGGTTCGTAGGAGCCGGCGCCGGCCCCCACGTTGACCAACGTGCGCGCATCGCCGATCGCCTCCCGGATCGCCGCCGCGATCCGGGGATCGGGGCGCCGCACCGTGGCGTAGAACCGACCCCCGGCCTCGTAGTCGAAGTCCCCCGCCGGACGTGTCCGCATGCCCCCGAGCCTACGGCCGCCCCTCACGTCGCACCACCCGCGGGCGACCGGGGCGGGACCCGCCCTCTCACTCCCCCAGCGCCGCCAACTGCTCCTCCAGGTCGTCGGGCAGGGCCGACGTCCACGACCGGCGCTCGCCGGTGCGCGGGTGGTCGAAGGCCAGGGCGTAGGCGTGGAGGAACGGACGGGTGACCGTGGCCCCGGGCAGGGACCGGCCCTGGCTGTAGGGCTCGTCGCCCACCACCGGGTGGCCGATGGCCGAGAGGTGGACGCGGATCTGGTGGGTGCGCCCCGTCTCCAACGACGCCCGCACCAGGGTGGTGGGCGCCGGCGTGGTGAAGCGTCGCTCGACCTGGTAGCGGGTGCGGGCCTCCTTGCCCTTGCGCGAGATGGCCATCCGGGTCGGCGAGCTCACCGACCGGCCGATGGGTGCGTCCACCAGACCCGACTCCCCCTCCACCGTGCCGAGTACGAGGGCCCGGTAGGTCCGCGCCACCTCGCGGGCCGACAGCTGGGCCACGAGGGACTCGTAGGCCTCCGGGGTCCGGGCGACGACCATCAGGCCCGAGGTGCCGCGGTCGAGCCGGTGCACGATGCCTGGCCGGTCGGGCTCGGACCCGACTTGCGAGGGCAACGACGACAGGTCCGGATAGCGGGCCACCAGGCCGTGGACCAGGGTGCCCGACCGGTGCCCGGCACCGGGATGGACGACGAGGCCGGCGGGCTTGTCCACCACGACGACGTCGGCGTCCTCGTGGACGACGACCACCTCGACGGCGGGGTCACCCACCGGCCCTTCCGGCTCGACCTCGTCGGGGCGGTCGACCTGGAGGGCCTGGCCCTCCCGGAGGGAGGCCGACCGACTGGTCACGACCCTGCCGTCCACCCGCACCCGGCCGGCGGCCACCAGCGCGTCCACCGCCGAGCGCGACACGTCGGCGAGGAGGGCCACCGCCCGGTCCACGCGCACGCCGTCGAGCGACGCCGGCACCGTCACCGAGAGCTCACTCATGCCCGGCGCCCGTCGAACACGATCGAGAGGATCAACAGGATGCAGCCGATGGTGATGCAGGAGTCGGCCACGTTGAACGTGGGGAAGAAGTGGAAGTCGATGAAGTCCACCACCGCACCGTGCTGTCCTCGGAAGAACCGGTCGGACAGGTTGCCCAGCGCTCCACCGAGGATGAGACCGAGGATGGCGGCCCGACCGAGCGTCGGGGCCCGCCACACCAGGACGAGCAGGACGACCACCAGCACGACGGCCACCGCCACCAGGATGCCGGTGTCACTCTGGAACAGGCTGAAGGCCGAGCCCGGGTTGTAGGAGAGCGAGAAGTCGAGCCGCCACACGACGTGCACCGGACCCGAGGTCAGCCGGTCCACCGCCCACCACTTGGTCAGCTGGTCGACGAGGACGACGAGGACCACCACGCCGAGGGCGACGGCCAGGCGGGCCGGCCCTGCGGGTGGGCTCCCGTGGCGGCCGTCGTCGGTCACCACGGACGGTTCACCGGTCAGCGCCGGGACAGGCCACCACTCTTGCAGGCGACGCACAGGCGGGCGAAGGGCAGGGCCTGGAGCCGGGCCTTGGGGATCGGCTGGAAGCACCGCTCGCAGCCGCCGTAGTACTTGCGGTCGATCTTGCGCAGGGCGTCGTCGATCTCCTCGACGGCGGCCGTGGCCTGGGCCGACAGGGCCAGGTTGCGCTCGCGGTCGACGGTGACGGTGCCGCCCTCGCCGGACTCCTCGTCGAACTGCACGTCGCCGGGCTCGCGCTCGAGGGCCAGCGAGTCGGCCTCGGCACGCAGGTCGACGGCCTGGCCGGCGTAGACGGCACGCTCCTCGAGGAGCAGGGCCCGCTGGGCGTCGAGGAACTTCTGGTCCTTGGCGTAGGGGCCGACGGTCGGGCGCTTCGGGGGCTCGGGGGCGACGGCCTTCTTGGCCGCCTTGACCGGCGCCGGTGCCGCCTTCTTGGCCGGCACCTTGGTGGCCGCCGTGGGCTTGGTGGCCGCCTTGGTGGCGGCCTTGGTGGCCGGTGCCTTCTTGGCCGGGGCCTTGGCTGCCGGGGCCTTGGCCGCCGACTTCTTGGCCGGGGCCTTGGTGGCCGGCGCCGCCTTGGTGGCCGTGGCCTTCTTGGCCGAGGACTTGGCGGTCGCCGCCTTGGCCACCGGAGCGGACTTCCTGGTCGCCGCCGACTTCTTGGCCGGGGCAGCCTTGGTGCCCGCCGACGACTTCTTCACTGCGGTCAACTCGACCTCCTTGAGGGATCAGCCCACGCCGCCGGGAGCGGCGTCCGGGCACCCGGGGCGCACCGCAGCCGACATCGACGAGCGGGTGACCCTACCGTGCCCGGTGGGCGACATCAATCCGGACGACCCGGGCCGATGTCCCCGGCACCCTAGTCGTTGGCGGGCGGCACCCGGACAGTCCGGGACGGTCCGCTCGGGGCCGGTCCACCTCGGTCCGGGCGGCCGTCGGCCCAGAGCGGGCGAGCGAGGGTGACGGGGCGGCAGTGCGGCCGGGGGCCGCCGGGGTCAGAGGGGAAGGGACCCCGACGCCCGCAGCTGGGTCACTTCGTTCGACGGGCGCGAGGCGTCGCTGATGTTCGTGACCGACGATCCCTCGTCCTTGGACCCGTGGAGGTTGCCGTCGACCCAGCTCAGCATCTCGGCCAGGGCGGAGCGCAGGCGCTCCCGCTCGGACTCCAGCTGGCGGGCCATGGTCTCGACCTCGTGGGAGAGCTGGCTGCGGTTGGACTCGAGCCGGGCGATCTCCTCCCGCAGACGCTGCTCGGACTCGACCTGGAGCTTGCGGGCCGCCGCCTCGGCCTCGGAGATCACCCGGGCGGCCTGCGCCTCGGCGTCGGCCTTGGTCTCGTCGACGAACTTCTGGGCCAGCAGCAGCGTGCGCTGCAGCGTGTCGTCGGCCACCACCGGCTGGGCGGGCGCGGGCGGGGGTGCCGGCGCCTCGGGCTTGGCGGCCAGCTCGGTCTCGAGCTGGGCGATGGTCTCGGCCGCCTTGCGCAGGCGCTCGTTGCTCTGGCGCAGCTGTTCCTGGAGACCCTCGGCCTCCACCGCGGCCTTCTCGAGGTATTCGTCGACGTCGTCGCGGTGGTAGCCCTTCAGGGTCTCGCGGAACTCCACGGTGCGGAGGGAGTCGAGTGCAGATTGGGAAGCGTCCATGGCGCAATGCTAGCGGCGGCCCGGGAGAAGTCCAGGGATTCCTCCGCGGGCGCAGCCGGCCCCCGTCGTCGCTCTCCCCGGGGGTGGACGACCGGCCGCCCCGGGCCGGCGGCCCTCAGCGGAAGACGGTGTTGACCAGGACCGAGATCACCAGGAAGACCACCAGCACGGACAGGTCGAGGCCTACGCCCCCCACCCGCACGGGCGGGATGATCCGGCGCACGGGCCGCAGCACCGGCTCACAGATCCGGGCCAGCGCCGCCTGGATCTTGATGACCGGCGAGTCGTAGCCCATGCGCCCCGAGTACGTCAGCCAGCTGAGGATCGAGTAGGCGAGCAGGACCAGCAGGAAGACGTAGAGGAGGTCGCCGATCAGCCCGAGCATGGCCGATCAGCCTACGGCGCCGGGGGACGGGAGGGGACGCGCACTCAGGAGCTGACGAGGCCGTGGTCGGCCAGTCGCTGTCGCTCCTCGTCGGAGACCTTCACGTTCGAGGGGGTGAGGAGGAACACCTCGTCGGCCACCCGCTCCATGCCGCCCGACAGGGCGTAGGTGGCGCCGCTGCAGAAGTCGATCATGCGGCGCTGCAGGTCGCGGTCGGCCGTCTGCATGTTGACGATGACCGGCTGGTTGCTCATGAGGCGGTTGGCGATCTCCACCGCGTCGGCGAACCGCACCGGGGACACGATGTGGACACGCGCGTTGGCGCCACCGTTCTCGGGGGTCGAGATCTTGACCGAGGGGGAGGTGGCCGGACGGGCCGGGGTGGGCTGGGGAGCGGCGATCACGGGGCTGGGCTGGCTCGACACCGGCGACACCCGGATCCGGCCCGTCGGGGCCGGAGGGGCCACCTCGTCCTCGGCCGGGCGCGCCGGACCGCCGACCGGTGACGGCCGGCTGTCGTAGTCGTCGTAGTCGTCGTAGTCGTCGACCAGTCCGAGATACGCCATGGACTTTTTCAAGAACGAAGTAGCCATTTGTTCCTCCCTCCGACAGCGTAGTGCGTGCTCCCGTGGCGGGGTTGCACGCCTCGCGGGCCCGGGCGACCCGCCGCCGGGCGCCGGGGGGCCCGGTCAGATCCGGGGCGGCCGTTCGCCGAACAGGGCGCGGCCCACCCGGACCATCGTCGAACCCTCCGACAGCGCGACCTCGAGGTCGTCGGTCATACCCATCGACCGAACCGGCAGGTCGAGCTCGTCGGCCAGGCGGCGCACGCGGCGGAAGCCCTCCCGGGCGCCCTCGGGTGGGCCGGGGCTCCCTACGGCCATGAGTCCGGCCACGTCAAGGTCCTCGTCGCGCAGGGCGGCCACCAGACCGGACACCTCGCCCGGGGGTACACCTGCCCGGCCGGGCAGGCCCGCCACGTCCACCTGGACCAGGATCCGGGCCCCCGGGCGTCGCTTGGCGATGGCGCGGCCCTCCTCGAGCCGGGCCACCCCCTGCCAGCAGGACACCAGCGGGGCCAGTCGGGGCACCTTGTTCCGCTGGACCGCCCCGAGGTAGTGCCACTCGGGGGCGGGGCCGGGGTCGTCGGACGTCTCGTGCGCCTTGGCCACCAGCTCGTCGGCGTAGTTCTCCCCCACCACCGTGAGCCCGGCGGCCACGGCGGTGCGCACCGCGTCCGCGCCGAAGCCCTTGGTCACGGCCATCACGGTCACCGCCGACGGATGGGGGGACGCCGCCTCGACGCGCGCCCGGATGCCCGCCAGTCGCCCGGCGAACTCCGGGAAGGGGTCGACGAGCCCCGGTCACGGTGATCCCCAGGCGTGCGTCGACCACACCACCAGGGCCTGGCGGCCGCGGTCGCCCCGGGCCCGGTGGGAGAACTGTCCGCCGGCACAGGCCGTGCACGAGTCGATGACGCCCACCAGGTCGGCCGCGGCGGCCTCGGTCGCCGCCCGGACCCCGGCCACCAGGTCCAGCGCCGGGGCACCGTACCGGGTGGTTCCGCGCACCGAGGGCCCGAACGCGTCGGACACGGTGTCGAGGTCGGCGTCCCCGAACTCGTAGCAGTCGGCGTGGATGCAGGGCCCGAGCACGCCGCGCACATCGGTCGCCCCCAGGTCCCGCATCCGCCGCACGGTCTGGTCCACCACGCCGGCCACCAGGCCCCGCCAGCCGGCATGGACGGCGGCGAACACCCCTTCGGGACTGGCGAGCGCCAGGGGGGCGCAGTCGGCCGTGAGCACGCCCAGGGAGGTGCCGGGCGCCACCGCCACCAGGGCGTCGGCCTCACCGACGTGGTGGCACACGGGCGGCGACGGTCGGTCACCCGACGCCGACGGTTCCCGCCGGACGGCCATCACCTGGCGGCCGTGGACCTGGGTGGCCCAGGCCATCTGGTCGAAGCGGGCGCCGCTCGGCGCGGCGACCTCGGCGGCGAAGGCGGCCAGCGGGCCGCCGTCGTCCGGCCCGGGGCCGGTGGGGCGGAGGTCCCCCCATGTCGCGTCCGACCAGGCGGCGTGCACGGATCCGCCCAGATCGACCGGGCCGGCTCCTGCGGGCCGGGCCACGGGGTGGGTCAGCGCAGGAACGAGGGGACGTCGAAGTCGTCGTCGCCCAGGTCGAGGTCGTCGTCGGCCGGGGTGGCGAAGATGTCCTCGTGGGTCGATTCGGCGCCGAGCACCCGGCTGCGCGACTCGTCGCGCCCGGTCGACTCGGCCGAAGCGGTCGTGCTGCGGGCCGGGGTCTGGGCCTCCCAGCGCTCGAACCCGGCGGCGATGACGGTGACCCGCACCTCTTCGCCCATCGTCTCGTCGATGACGCTGCCGAAGATGATGTTGGCGTCGGGATGGGCCACCCCGTGGATGATCTCGGCGGCCTCGTTGACCTCGAAGAGCCCCAGGTCGGGCCCGCCGGCGATGTTGAGCAGGATGCCCCGGGCGCCCTCGATCGACGCCTCGAGCAGGGGGCTGGTGATGGCCGCCCGGGCGGCGTTGACGGCCCGTCCCTCACCGGTGGCCGAGCCGATGCCCATGATCGCCGTTCCGGCGTTGGACATGATCATCTTGACGTCGGCGAAGTCGGTGTTGATCAGACCGGGGATGGTAATCAGGCTGGTGATCCCCTGCACGCCCTGCATGAGGACCTCGTCGGCCATCTTGAAGGCGTTGACCATGGAGGTCTTCTCGTTGGACACGGTCAACAGCCGGTCGTTCGGGATGATGATGAGGGTGTCGACCTTCTCCTTCAGGTTCTGGATGCCCTGCTCGGCCTGGACCGAGCGTCGGCGCCCCTCGAAGGTGAACGGCCGGGTGACCACGCCGATGGTGAGCGCCCCGAGGCCCTTGGCGATCTCGGCGACCACCGGCGCGGCCCCGGTTCCGGTGCCACCACCCTTGCCGGCCGTGATGAACACCATGTCGGCGCCCTTCAGGGCCTCCTCGATCTCGGAGCGGTGCTCCTCGGCGGCCAGGCGTCCGACCTCGGGATCGCTGCCGGCCCCCAGACCGCGGGTCAGCTGGCGGCCGATGTCCAGCTTGAGGTCGGCATCGCTCATCAGCAGGGCCTGCGCGTCGGTGTTGGTGGCGATGAACTCCACTCCGCGCAGACCCGACTCGATCATCCGGTTGACGGCGTTGACGCCGCCCCCGCCGACGCCTACGACCTTGATGACGGCGAAGTAATTGCTCTGTGCCGGAACGGTCATGAAGTTCCTCACCCTCGACCAAAGGTTGAAACCGTTCCAACCTGCGAGTTCGCGCCAACGATACGGTTCACCCGGGATGTTTGCAAGCACCGGGGCCGTCGGACGTGTCACGCCCGGGCCGCACGGGGTGGTGCCGTGTCCACGGGTGTGTCAGGGCCCGACGGTGGGTGATTCGGGCACCGTCACGTCGATCGTGTGGGCGCCCCGCAGCGACGCGTGGGCGATGATGGCGGCCACGTCCTCGTATTTGGCCCGCAGGTCGCTCACCGTGCCGAGGAGCACGGTGAGGCCGGAGTTGAGGGCGAGGGACACCGTCCCGTCGGCCGCCACCGTGACGGACTCGACCTGTGCGGCGAAGGCGGCGGGCAGCGACCGGGCCACGACCAGGCCGGGGTCGGCGGCCGGGCCCACCGTCCCGCCCACCGGGGCCGGGGGGACCGGGGCCCCCGAGGGTCCGTGGACGACGAGCACGGGCAGCGGCGGCCGGCCGGGCGTGACCGCCAGGGTGCGCCCGTCACCGTCCAGGGTGGACCACCCGGCGTCCGGGCTGGCCATCGTCACGACGGGGATCCGCTCGGTCACGTGGACGGTCACTCCGTCCGGCCAGTCCCTCGTGACCTGGGCCGACGCGATGAAGGGCAGCGACTCCACGCGGGCCGCGGCAGGTCCGGGATCGACGCTGATCAGGGGCGGGTGGCCCTCCAGGCCGGCGGCCCGGAGGATGGACGCCGTCGACGTGTTCGGGTGCCCCCCGGTCACCGTGACCACCTTGGCCTCGAAGAACGGCGTGTGCAGCAGGCCGATCGCCCCGACCACCAGGAGCACGACCACACCGGCCACCGCCGCCCAGCGCAGGCGCCGGCGGGCGCGGCTCCGCTCGATCGACTCCCGGCGCTGTCGGATCCTCGGGTCGATGCGCTCGTCGTCGCCGGCGCGGCTCACGGCCGGTCTCCGGGGCGTGGCCGGTCGTCGAAGCCCACCAGGCGGACCTCGGTGGTGAGCTCGACCCCCGTGGTGGCGGCGACGACCTCCTGCACCCGCTCCATGACCCGCCGGACGTCGTCGGCCGAACCGCCCCGGTCGGCCTGGATGAAGTTGGCGTGCTTGGGGGAGACCTCGGCGGTGCCGATGCGCAGGCCCTTCAGGCCGCAGGCGTCGATGAGGCGGCCGGCCGAGTCGTCGGCCGGGTTGGTGAACACCGAGCCGGCGTTGGCTCCCCCCGGCTGGTTGGCCCTCCGCCAGCGCACGATCTCGTCGATGGCCGCCCGGCCGGCCGCCGGGTCCCCCGGCTCGAGTCGGTGGGTGGCGGCCACCACCACGTCCGTCTCCACCAGGGACGTGTGGCGGTACGAGGCGTGGAGGTCGTCGGTCGGGTGGTCGGACACGGTGGCCGCCGCGAGGTCGACGACCCGGTAGGAGACGAGGGTGGCGACCGTGTCCGAGCCGTGGCCGCCGGCGTTCATCCGCACCGCCCCGCCCACCGTGCCCGGCACCCCCACGGCCCATTCGAGTCCGGTCAGCCCCGCCGCGGCCGTCCGCCGGGCCAGCGTCGGCAGGGCCAGGCCCGCGCCGGCCACCACGTCGGTGGCGTCGATCCCGAGGAACTCGAAGCCGGGCCCGAGGGTCACCACCAGTCCCGCGAACCCCGCGTCCGCCACCAGCAGGTTGGAGCCGTTCCCCACCACCAGGACGGGCACGTCCAGGCCCACCAGGGCCCGGGCCACCTCCACCAGGGCGGCCTCGTCGGCCGGCTCGGCGCCGAGGGCCGCGGTGCCCCCGACGCGGTAGGTGGTTCGACTGCCCAGTGGCGCGTCCCGGGTGGCCGACGGCCCGAGCCGCTCGGCCAGGGTGGTGAGGTCGGCGTCCCGGGTCACGTCGACGGCCCGGCCGGGGCGTCGCCACCGGAGGGGCCGGCCACGCCGCCCGACAGGCGGGCGATCAGCTCGTCGGGCAGCGACGTGAGGTCGCCCGCTCCCATGGTCAGGCACAGGTCCCCCGGGCGCAGGATCCCGGCCACCGCGTCCACCAGGTCGGTCCGGCCCGGCACGTAGTGCACCTCGAGGTCGGGCCGGGCCCGGTGGACGGCGTCGACCACCAGGCGGCCCGACACCCCCGGCACCGGCGACTCCCCGGCGGCGTAGACATCGGTGAGCACCACGACGTCGGCGTCGTCGAAGGCCCCGGCGAAGTCGGCGCCGACCTCGGCGGTCCTCGAGTAGCGGTGCGGTTGGAACACGGCGACGATGCGGGCCCAGGCGCCGTTGCGGGCGGCGGCCAGGGCGGCCCGGACCTCGGTCGGCAGATGGGCGTAGTCGTCCACGTAGGTGACGCCGTCCAACTCGCCCCGGAACTCGAAGCGGCGGGCCACGCCCCCGAACCGGGCCAGGGCCCGGGATGCCGCCTCCGGGGACGCACCGGCGTGGAGGGCGGCGACGGTGGCCACCGCGGCGTTCTTGGCGTTGTGGAGGCCGGGCACCGACACCGACAGGTGGGCCACCAGCCCACCGGCGGGATCCAGCAGGTCGAAGGCGATCGAGCTCCGACCGGTGGCCACCCCGGCGATGGTGTGGGTGGCGTCGTCGACGATGCCCACCAGGTCGGCGCCGACCGCTCCGCCGACAGCCCGGGCCTCGGGATCGTCGCTCCCGACCACCCGGACGCGGGCCGAGGCGAGGAACTCGGCGAAGGCCGACCGCACGGCGTCGAACGATCCGTAGTGGTCGAGGTGGTCGGCCTCGATGTTGGTCACCACCGCGATGTCCGGCACCAGGTGGAGGAACGTGCCGTCACTCTCGTCGGCCTCGACCACGATCCACTCGCCGGTGTCCCACACCGCGTTGGTGCCGATCTCGTTGACGTCCCCGCCGATCAGGAAGGACGGGTGCAGACCGGCCTCCACGAGGATCAACGAGAGCATGGAGGCCGTCGTCGTCTTGCCGTGCGTCCCGGCCACCGCGATGCAGCGCCGGCGCGAGGCGATGGCGGCCAGGATCTCGGCCCGGGTGAGCACCGGCACCCCGCGCCGGGCGGCCTCGGCGAGCTCCACGTTGGCCGCCGTCACCGCGGTCGAGTGGGTGACCAGCCCGGCCCCGGCGACGTTGTCGGCCCGGTGCCCGATCGACACGTCGATCCCGAGCGACCGCAGCCGCTCGGTGACGGCGGACTCCTTCAGGTCGCTGCCCGACACCTCGTGGCCCATGGCGACCAGCACGGTGGCGATGGCGCTCATGCCGGCGCCGCCCACGCCCACCACGTGGATCCTCTCGACCACCGACCGATCGCCGACGCCCTGCGCCCCGGTCCCACCGGACCCGGTCGTCGCTCCCCCCACCGTCACCGGTGTCCTCGCGGCGTGGCCCGGACAGCCGGGGTGGCGCGGGCTTCGACCACGGCGGCCCCCGCGGCGGCGGCGTCGGGGCGCGACACCGAGTGGGCGGCCCGGCCCATGGCCCCGAGGCGGTCCGGATCGGCCAGGAGGCCTTCGACGACGGTGGTGAGACCGGCCGGTGTGCACTCGGGGTCGGGCAGCAGCACGGCGGCACCGGCCCGCTCGAGCACCCGGGCGTTGGCCGTCTGGTGGTCGCCGGGGGCACCGGGCAGGGGCACCAGCACGGCCGGGACGCCGGCCGCCGCCAACTCGGCGACGGTCATCGCTCCGGCCCGGCACACCACCAGGTCGGCGGCGGCGTAGACGGTGGGCATCCGCTCCTCGTAGGGGACGCGCACGAGCTCGGGCCCCCCCGGCCCGGGTCCGGCCCGTTCGAACCGCTCCCCGTCCGCCCCGCCCGGGGCGCCCGCATCGGGGTGGGCCCGGGCATCGGCGTCGTCGTAGGCGTCCCAGTCCCGTCGCCCGACGATCTGGTAGAGCGCCACGTCGCCGCGACCGGCCCACCGCTCGGCCATGCCGTCGACCGCCCGGTTGATCTGGCGTGCCCCGAGGGAGCCGCCGAACGTCACCACCACCGACCGGTCCTCGGGGAGCCCGAGGGCGGCCCGGGCCGCCGACCTGGCGGCGGGATCGCGCCGCACGGCGGCGATCTGCGGGCGCACCGGGGTGCCGGTCACCACCGCCCGGGGCAGGGGCGTCCCGTCCCATCCCACCGCGCTGGCCGCCGCGAACCTGCCGAGCAACCGGTTCGCGGCCCCGGGGACGGCGTCGACGTTGACGAGCACCAGCGGGACGCGGTGCACGAGCGCGCCCACCGAGCCGGCCAGGCTGGCGTAGCCACCGACGGCCACCACCACCCGCGGCCGGGCCCGGCCCACCAGGCGGACCGCCCGGCCGGCCGCCACCACCAGCTCCCAGGCCGACGCCACGTTGCGGGCCAGGTCCTTCGGGGCCAGGCTGCGGACGATGCCCCGGCCGGGCAGCAGCGTGACGGGGAACCCGCGTCCCGCCAGGGTGGCGGCGTCCTGGCCTCGTTGCGACCCCACGAACTCGATGCTGGCACGTTCGTGCCCGGCCTCCACCAGCGCCTCGGCGATGGCCAGTGCGGGCTGCAGGTGGCCCGCCGTCCCACCGCCGGCCACCAGGGCGTACCGACGTCCGGTCGCGCTCCGCCCGTCGGCGGCGGCACTTCCGGCGGTCACGCCCGGACGAGGCGACGCCGCCCGGCCGCGGCCTTGCGGGGTGACCGCTCCTGCAGGGCGATGTTCATCAGGATGCCGAGGGCGGCCAGGGTGATCACGAGTGACGACCCACCGAAGGAGATCAGGGGCAGGGGGATGCCGGTCACCGGGAGCACGCCGATCACGGCGCCGATGTTGATGACGGCCTGGCTGGTGATCCAGGTGGTGACACCGACCGCCATCAGGCAGCCGAAGCGGTCCGGGGCCCGGACGGCCACGCGGTAGCCGTACAGGGCGAGGGCCAGGAACAGGCCCATGATGCACACGGCGCCGACCAGGCCGAGCTCCTCCCCCACTACCGAGAAGATGAAGTCGGTGTGGGCGTTCGGCAGGGTCCCCCACTTCTCCCGACCCCCGCCGAGCCCGAGCCCGAAGAGGTGGCCCGAGCCGAGCCCGATGAGCGACTGCCAGACCTGGTAGCCCGAGCCCGCCTGGTGGGCTCCGGGGTTGATGAACGACAGGATGCGGTCCCGGCGGTAGGAGTCGCTCATGGCGAACACCAAGGCGATGACGCTGAAGGTCCCGAGGACCTTCGTGAGCGGCGGCAGTCCCACGCCGCTCATGAACAGGATCCCGAAGGCGGTGCAGCTCAGCACCATCGCCGTCCCCATGTCGGGCTGCTTGATGATGAGGGCGGCGGCCAGGACCAGGACGGCGATGACCGGGGCGATGACCTGCTTGGAGGGGGCGTCGCGGTCGGTGCGCCGGACGGCGATGTCGGCGGCGAACACGACGAGGGCGAGCTTCATCAGCTCGGACGGCTGGATCCGCAGGAGACCGAAGCCGATCCACCGGGCCGACCCACCGGCGGCCACGCCCAGCCCGGGCACCAGGACGGCGACCAGGAGCACGAGGGTGACGCCCACCAGGGGGACACCGAGCTTGCGCCACCTGCGGTAGTCGACCCGGGCCAGGATCAGGAGCGCACCGACCCCCACCACCATCCACAGGGTCTGGCGGATGAAGATGGTCCACGGTGAGCCGTAGGTGACCAGCGAGATCACGGGTGACGCCGAACCCACCATCACCAGGCCGAAGATGCAGAGCAGCGTGATGAGGACGGCCAGGGCCGGTGCCGAGGGCACACCGGCCAGCCATCGGAGGGCGGCCGGACCCCGCGGGGTCGGGGTGGTCGTTCGCTCCATCCCTCCAGCCTCGCCGATGCGCGCGCCCAGGTGGTGGAACTCGGGGTCGGATCGGTGTCCGGCCCCCGTCGACGAGCGTGTCCCGGGCGTCACAGCTTGCCCACCGAGAGGAAATCGCCGTAGAAGATGCCGAGGCCGAGGGCCGCGAAGAGCCCGGCCAGGATCCAGAACCGGACGATGACGGTCGTCTCGGGCCAGCCCTTCAGCTCGAAGTGGTGGTGCAGCGGGGCCATCAGGAACACCCGACGGTGGAAGACCCGGAAGCTGATGACCTGGATCACGACCGACAGCGTCACGATGACGAACAACCCGCCGATGATCACCAGCAGCAGGTCGAGGTTCATCAGCAGGCAGAGCGCGGCGAGTCCCGAGCCGATCGACAGCGAGCCGGTGTCACCCATGAAGATCTTGGCCGGCGCGGCGTTCCACCACAGGAAACCCAGGCACGCACCGGCCAGGGCCACGGCGGCCAGGGCCAGGTCCAGGGCGTCGCCCACGTGGTAGATGCTGTAGTGCCGGTACTGCCAGTAGCCGATGATGGCCAGGCAGGCGAAGCAGAAGGTCGCCGAGCCGGCCGCCAGGCCGTCGAGGCCGTCGGTGAGGTTCACGGCGTTGGCCGACGCCGCGATGATGAGGGTGCCCCACACCACCCAGACGGCGGTGCCCATGTGCAGGCCGATGGAGTTGTAGCGGGTGAACGAGAGCGTGGTGGAGGCGTGGGCCCAGTAGACGGCCAGCACCGAGAACGACACCCCGAGCACCATCTGCGACCCGAACTTCGCCCGCTTGTTGAGCCCCAGGCTGCGCCGGTGGCGGACCTTGATCCAGTCGTCGGCGAACCCGATGGCCGCCGCCCCCACGATGGCCCACATCACGAGGACCCCCGAGCGCGAGAAGTGCACCCCGGGGATCACGTGGGCGGCCAGGAACCCGATCAGCACGGCCCCCACGATGCAGATCCCACCCATGGTCGGCGTGCCCGCCTTGGCGATGTGGACCTGGGGGCCGTCCTCGCGGATCTGCTGGCCGATGTTGTTCTTCAGCAGCCACCGGATGAGGAACGGCGTGGTCAGCACCGCCACCCACAGGGCGACGCCGCCGGAGGTCATGAGGGAGATCACCGGACGAGACCTCCCCCGCCGGCGAACCGCTCGACGAGGGCGGCCGCCCCCGCCACCCGGTCGTCGAAGGCCACGACCGTGGACCCGGTGGTCTGGGTCCCCTCGTGGCCCTTGCCGGCCAGGAGGACCACGTCGCCGGGTCGGGCCCGTCCCACCGCCACGCGGACGGCGGTCGCCCGGTCGGGCTCGACGACGACGTCGGCCGGTCCCGACATCCCCGAACGGACCTCGGCGATGATGGTCGCCGGGTCCTCCGAACGCGGGTTGTCCGACGTCAGGACCACGATGTCGGCCAGCGTGGTGGCGACGGCCCCCATCTCCGGACGTTTGCCCTGGTCGCGGTCGCCCCCGCAGCCGAACAGGCAGACCACCCGCCCGTCGCCGGCCAACGACCGGACCGCCCGGAGCGCCTCACCCAGTCCCGCCGGCGTGTGGGCGTAGTCGACCAGCACGGCCACCGGGGCGGTGGGGTCGACGACCTCCATCCGACCGGGCACCACCGGGGCGGCGTCCAGGCCGGCGACGACATGGTCCTCGTCGACGCCGAGGGATGTGGCCACCGCGGCCGCCACCAGCGCGTTGTCCACGTTGAAGCGACCCGAGAGCGGCAGGTCGACCGTCCGTCCCCGCCACGTGAACCGGGACGACCCCACCGTGAGCGACACCGAGGCCGCCTCGTCGCTCCGCACGGCGGTGACCGTCGCCGGGTCGAGGCGGTCGAGCAGGCGGGCGCCCCAGGGGTCGTCGGCCAGCACCACCGCGTGGCGGTAGCGGCCCGGGGTGAAGAGCGACGCCTTGGCTTCGAAGTAGGCCTCCATGGTGCCGTGATGGTCGAGGTGGTCCCGACTCAGATTGGTGAAGGCCACCACGTCGAACTCGATGGCGTCCACCCGGTGCTGGGTCAGGGCGTGGGAGGACACCTCCATCGCCACCGCCCGCTTCCCTCCCTCCACGGCCTCGGCCAGGTAGGACTGCAGGTCGGGCGACTCCGGTGTGGTCCTCGTGCCACCCAGCGTCCCGATCACCTCGGTCGGCCACCCGGCGGCCTCCAGGATCGACCCGACGAGCTGCGTGACGGTCGTCTTGCCGTTGGTGCCCGTCACCCCCACGGTGCGCAGCGACCGGGCCGGGTGGCCCCAGAACGCAGCCGACACGGTGGCCATGGCCGGACGGACGGCACCCGGAGCCACCACCACCTGGGTGACCTCGAAGTCGAGGGGATGGTCGCACAGTAGCGACGTGGCTCCCCGGGACACCGCCTCGCCCGCATGTCGGTGGCCGTCGGTGTGCTCGCCGGGGACACAGCAGAACAGGCTGCCGGGAGCCACCCGTCGGCTGTCGAAGTCGATCGACGCCACCGGGGTGGCCGCGGCGTCGCCCCGGAGTTCACGGACGTCGACGCCGTCGAGCAGTTCGGCGACCATCACCACGTCATCAGCCGGAACGAGCTCTGCGGGGCGGTGGGGTCGGCGGCCGGTGCCGGGCCCACCTAGGGGCCTTCCGTGACCGCTCCGGCCGGCACGGTGACACTCCCCGTGCCGCCGACGGCCGTAGTGGATGCTGCCGTGGTGGCCGCGGCGGTGGTGGGGATGCCGTAGTGGTGAAGGGCGTAGGACATGATGGTGGAGAAGACGGGCGCGGCCACCGCACCACCGTAGATCGGCGTGGGGTGGTTCAGGACCACGATGGCCGACAGGACCGGGTCCTGGGCCGGGGCGAACCCGGCGAAGGAGCCCACATAGGCGCCCGGGACGTAACCGAGGTGGTCGGCGCTCGGGATCTGGGCCGTGCCGGTCTTGCCGGCCACGGTGTAGCCGTCGATCATCGCCTCGGTGCCGGTTCCGCTGGACACCACCGACTCCAGCATCTGGGTCAACTGGGCGTCGGTGGTCGGGCTGATCACCCGGTGGGACCCGGACGGCGCGGCGGCGTGCACGGAACCGTCGGCGGAGACGGTGGCCCGGATCAGACGGGGTGACACGAACACCCCACCGTTGGCCACGCTGTTGTAGGCGTCGAGCACCTGCTGGGCCGTGACGGCGTCGTCCTGGCCGATCGGGGTCGAGCCGATCGAGGTGCCGGTCCACTGCGACGGACCGGGCACGAGCCCCTCGGACTCACCGGGGATGCCCAGCCCCGTCGGATGACCGAAGCCGAGCAGCGAGATCTGGTTGAGCAGGCGGCTCTCCCCGAGGCCCTCGGCCACCTCGATGGTCCCGATGTTCGACGACTGGGCGAGGATCTGGGTGGCGGTCAGCATCTCGTCCCCGTGGGACTCGGCGTCGTGGAACGTGTACTTGCCCATGGGGAGGGCGGACGGGACCATGATCGCGGAAGTCGGGGTGACGAGGTCATCGGCCAACGCCGCGGAGAAGGTCACCAGTTTGAACACGGAGCCCGGCTCGTACACCTGGGTCACCGCCGAGTCGGAGGGGGCCTCCACCACTCCCGCGGGCAACGTGTCGGACGACGCCACCAGGGTCGGCCCCGAGGTGCTGGGGGTGGAGGCCACTTCGGCGGTCAGGGTGGGCTGTGCCGGGGTGGAGGAGGCGGCGCCCGAGCCGGCCGTGGTCGCATCCAGGTTGGCCATGGCCAGGATGTCCCCGGTCTTCACGTCCATGATGACCGCGGTGCCCGAGGTGGCCTTGGAGGCGACGATCTCGGCGGCCAGGGCCTGCTCGGTCACGTACTGCACCGATTCGTCGAGGGTGAGCTCGAGCCCGGTGCCCGGTTGGGCCGGGGTGGAGGTGTCGGTGCTCGGCAGCGCGACGCCGTCGGGGGACTCCAGGACGTCCGTGCGGCCGGCCCTGCCGGCCAGGAGCGACTGGTACTGGTACTCGACCCCCGACGTTCCGGCTCCGTTCCAGCCCACCGTGCCGACCACCGGCTCGGCCAACCGTCCGACGGGCACCACCCGCTGCGACTCGGGGACGAGGTTGATCCCGTTCAGATTCATCTTGGTGACCTTGGCGGCCACCGGGTCGGGCACCCGGTGGGCCAGGTACACGAAGCCGCTGGGTTCGGTCAGCTCCGATCGGAGGGTGGACGCCGGCAGGCCGAGGACGGGAGCCAGGGCGGCGGCCACGGCGGTCGGGTCCTTGATGATCTCGGGATCGGCCACCACGGTCTGGCGGGTCACCGTCTCGGCCAGGACCTCACCGTTGCGGTCGTAGATGCCGCCCCGGATCGCCGGCACGGTGACCGTCTCGGTGAGCTGGGCCTTCGAGAGGGCGGCGTAGTGCCCGTGCCCGAACTCCTGCACCTGGACCAGTCGGAGGGTCATGAGGAGGAAGATGGCGACGACGATCAGCCGGAGCGCCCGGGTCCGGCGTTGGAGGAGGTGGGAACGGCTCACTTGGCGGGTGCCGCCACGGTGACTCCGGCGGCCGCCGCGGAAGGTGCCGTGTCGGGCACCGGCAGCGGGACGTTCAGGGGGACCTCGGGCAGGTCCTCCACCTGGGCGGGCGCCGTCAGGCCGAGAGCGATCCCCTGGGCCACGACCCGGTCGGGAGCCGCCAGTTGGGCGACCTCGACCTGCATCGACTTCTGCGTGGCCTGCTGCGCGGCGATCTGCGTCTGCAGATCGGCCATCCGTACCTGGCCCTGGGTCACCATCGTGTCCCCCACCACCACGGCCAGGAGGCTCCCCAGCACCAGCAGGGTGGCCAGCCACAGGTGGCCGCGACGCGAGAGGCTCCGCCGGCCCGACCGCCGGGGCTGGGGCTCGAAGACGCGGAGTGCGGGCCGCCGCGTCGCCGGCTTGGGCTGGGGCGCGGCCGTGGCCCGACGGGCGGTGCCCGACGCCGGTGGGGCCATCAGGCGACCTCCCCGTTCTTCGAGGCGGTGCCGGCGGCGGGCAGGCGTTCGACGACCCGCAGCCGGGCGGCCTCGGACCGGCGGTTACGGGCGATCTCCTCGTCGCTCGGCCGCCGTGATCCGCGGTGGACGAGGCGGAACTTGGGGTCGGCCCCGCACACGCAGGGGAGCCCGGGGGGGCAGCGGCAGTCGTCGGTGGCCGCGCTGGTGAACGTGGCCTTCACCAGGCGGTCCTCCCCCGAGTGGTAGGAGATCACGACGCACCGACCGCCCGGCCGGAGCAGCCCGAGGGCCGCGTCCAGCCCGGTGTGGAGTTGGTCGAGTTCCTCGTTGACGGCGATGCGGATGGCCTGGAACACGCGGCGCGCCGGATGCCCGCCGGTGCGGCGGGTCGCCGCGGGGATGGCGGCCCGGACCACGTCGGCGAGCTGCCCGGTCGTCGTGATGGGGCGGGCGGCGATGATCGCCCGGGCGATGCGACGGGCGAACCGGGTCTCGCCGTTGTCCGCGAAGAGGTGGGCCAAGGTGTCCTCGTCCGAGACGTTGACCACGTCGGCGGCGGTCCGGCCGACCGTCGGGTCCATGCGCATGTCGAGCGGGGCGTCCCGCCGGTAGGAGAAGCCGCGCTCGGCCACGTCGAGTTGGGGGGAGCTGACCCCGAGGTCGAACAGGGCCCCGGTCAGCCCGCGCTCGTCGTCGGGGGTCCCGAGTTCGTCCTGCACCTCCCGAACGATCTCCCCCAACGAGTCGAACCGTGAGCGGCGGATCATGGCCCGACGACCGAACACCGCCAGCTCGCCCGTGGCGGCGGCCACCGCGATGGGGTCCCGGTCGATCCCGAGCAGCGTGATGCCGGGGTTCGCCTCGAGCAGGGCGCGGGCGTGGCCGGCACCGCCCAGGGTGGCGTCCACCACCAGCCCGGCGGGCACCGCCCGTAGGAGGTCGACGACCTCGGCGGCCATGACGGGGTCGTGGGGGAAGGCCTGGTTCATCCGCAGTCCCTCGACCGGCACGATTCGTGCGGGTGGAGCGCCGCGACGTTCCGACTGGGAGGAGGCGGAGGAGGAACCTCCCAGTGGGCCAGTCGAGGGACTGCGCATGGGCCAGACACGTTCGATGTGCACTTCGGGCCGGGCCACGGCGGCCTGGCCCGTCTGGAACGGGGTGAGTCGGGGCAGCGACGCCGGATGTCCGACGCGCTCGGCCAGTTCGGCGGCCGACAGGGCGAGGGCCGACGTCGAGATCCGTCGGACGGCGACGATCCCGCCACGGCCCGCGCCGGCCGCATCGCCACGCTCGGTGCCGGCCGCGACGGTCGGCTCCGCGACGGTCGGGAGGTTCGGCTCCGCGACGGTCGGGGGGTTCGGCTCCGCGACGGTCGGCTCCGCGACGGACACGTCGGCGACGGACGAGAGGACCGCCGCGCCCCGACGGGGTCGGCGGTGGCCGGGAGGACGGCGCCCGGGATCGGTGTGGGCATGGCGGACGAGGTGGAGTCGCATCGCGTCACTCAGCCGTCGTCGCCCATGGTCAGCCGCGCCTCCTCGGGAAGCACCTTCTCCTCCCACGTCCGCCGGTCCCACAACTCGACCCGGTCGATGGCGCCGAGCACGAGCACGTCGTCCTCGAGGTGGGCGTACTCGCGCAGTCGGGCCGGGATCGCCATCCGGCCCTGCCGGTCCATCTCCATCTCGTGCGAGGTGGAGGCCCACAGGCGGACGAGGTTCCGATCGCTGCGGCTGACCGATGAACGCTCCATCATGGCGTCCATCTGGACCTCGAACTGCTCCGGGGTCCACAACGAGAGGCAGCCGTCCTGCTCGGGAGCGAGGTACCCGCCGTGCTCGAAATGGGGACGGTACTTGGCCGGCAGGATCACCCTTCCCTTGTCGTCGAGCGAGTGCTCGTGTCTGCCGAAGAACCGTGCCACTGGACCTTGCTCCCACAACGCTCCCCGCAGTGCCCGGTACCCGACTGTTTCGGGCCCCTCCCTTTCACACCACTTCGCTCCACCCTAAACCCCTGTGTCCCACTCGTCAACCACCCAATTTCGACTCCCTGGAGAAGAATTCCCAGGTCGACGCCAATTCACCCCTGGGATGCCGCCGATCGGCCCCCCGGGCCCGAGCCGCCGGTTCACCCCCTCCCGGGCCAGGTCGGCGGATGGGCCGGAATGCCGGTTTCCCTTGTCCTGGCTGGGTTGACGGCCGCGGAGGAGCGCCATGGCGGGCCCCGGCGGGACCGTCGATGACGGGGTGGCGCGATGTGGAGGGAGTTCGAGGGTCCGTGACTCGTCCCGGGGGTCAGTCAGCGACAGACGACGGGCCGAGGCCCTGCCCGTCAGCCGTCGCCGGGCGACGAACCGGGCAACGAGTCGAACAGCGCGGCGGTGACGGTGTCACGGGAAAATCCGCTCCCCGGTCCGAGGGCGTCCGCCACTCCGGCGACGGCTTGGGCCAGACCCGCGGCGGCGGCTTCCCGTTCCCCGGGGGGGAGATCGAGGGTCGCGAGCAGGAGGGTGGGGTCCCACGTCAACAGGCACGCGCCGTGGAACCACGCCCCCGACCGGTTCCGGCGCTGGGCGAGCCCGACCACCTTCCGCCCGCCCACCGACACCTCGCCCGCGCCGACGCCTCCGAAGCAGATCAGCGACGACCACCTCGTACAGGCTCCGGGAGCCGGTCCCTGCACGTCTACCCCGGGGAGTCCGAGCCGCCCGAGGGCCCGGGCCCAGGTCGACCCGAGCCAGCCGAAGGCGCCGGTCACGTCCGCCCGCCACAGGGCGTCCCCGGCCGGCACCCAGACGTCGACCCAGACCGGATCGTCCGGGGTGACCAAGACGGCCCCACCCCCCGACCGCCGCCGCACCACCTCGAGGCCCGCGGCCGCCGCGGCGGCCCGGTCGACCAGGTCAGGCGACTGCGTCGAACCGAGCACGATCGCGGCGCAGGTCGGTCGGCACACGCCGATCCTCCGTACCGTGGGGTCCTGCTCGACGGCCCCCCACGACGCGTGCAGTTCGCCCGCCGACCCGGATCGCTCGTCCACCTCCCAGCCACCCGGCACCGGCCCAGTCTGGCACCGGCCGGTCACCGTTCCGACGGGGCGTCCGGCGTGGTGGCCGTGCGGAGCGTTCCGACGGAGCGGCCGAGCGGTGCGACGGGGCGGTGGGGATCGGACGCGCCGGGTTCGGTCCTCCCGTGGCGCGGCAACCTCACGCCGTGAGCTGGCGGTCTCCGACCACGTCCGGACCGAGGTAGTCGGCCCAGTCCTCGCTGGTGTTGCCGCAGAGCGCCAGCAGCTGCACCCGATGGCGGGGTGCCACCGGTGTCGAGCGGAGCACCATGCCCGCCTCGTGGGGCAGCCGGTCCTCCTTGCGCGTGTTGCACGGCCGGCAGGCGGCCACCACGTTCTCCCAGGTGTGTGGGCCACCCTTGCTGCGCGGGATCACGTGGTCGAGGTTCTCGGCCGAGGCGCCGCAGTACTGGCACTTGCCACCGTCCCGGGCGAACACCGTCCGGCGGTTCACGGCGACCCGGTAGTTGTAGGGGACCTTGACGTACCGGACGAGGCGGACGACCGACGGCTCGGGCACGGTGACCCGTTCCGCCCGGAAGACCCGCTCGGTGGCGTGGATGAGTTCCGCCTTCGTATCGAGTACCAGCAGCACGGCCCGACGCGACGACACGATGCCCAGCGGTTCGAAGGTGGCGTTCAGGACCAGGGCCCGGCGGGACGGTGACATCGGCGACCGCACCGGAGGCGCACCGGCCGATGCGGACGACGCCGCGGACGTCGGGGCGGGACGGAAGGTCGGGCGCTCCACCGGGCGCTCCTACCCGTGCCCGCCCGGTCGTGACGCACCGGCGGCGGTCGAGCGGCACCATTCGAGGAAGGTCACCACGTCGTTCCGGTCCGGTACGGCGTCCGGGCGACCGTAAGCGGTCACCATCCGGAACTCCCACAGCCGCCGGTCCGGCAGCGGCAGGTGGGGTGGGGTGCGCCACCACAGGTGCGGCGCCATCCGGCGGAGTTCACCTACGGCGGTCCACCACAGATCGGGGCGGCGGACCACCGCCCCGGCCAAGGCGAGGATCTCGTGGCCCGTATACCGGACGGGTGGGTCGCCTTCCATCACCGTCCATCCTCCCTCATGGCGACGGCGACCGCCGCGCTCCGGTCCAGGGCGACGGCGGCGGCCCCCACCAGGGGTCCGTCGGCACCGAGGCCGGCGGGTTCGATCCGCGTGGGTCGGGCGAACTCCAGACCGCAGCGCAGCGCGATCTCCTGTCGGGCGGCCTCGAAGAAGTCGTGGCCGTATCCGAGGGCCACCGAGCCGGCCACCACGGCCAGCTGGAGGTCGAGGAGGCAGGCGACCGACGCCACGGCCCGACCGACCAGCGTGCCGCACCGCCGCCGCATGGCCACGTCCGCCTCGGCCGCCGGGTGTCCGGTCACCGCCGCGATCGCCGTTCCGGAGACCTCGGCCTCCAGGCAGCCCCGCCCCCCGCACACGCACGGGCGTCCGTCGGGCTCGACCACCAGGTGTCCGATGTGCCCCGCGTTTCCGCCCGAGCCGTCGAGCAGGCGACCGTCCAGGACGATGCCACCGCCGATCCCGGTGGACACCACCATGGCCAGGAAGTCCTCGCTCCCCCGGGCTGCCCCTTTCCAGCCCTCCCCGAGGGCGAGGGCCTTCGCATCGTTGTCGACGGCCACCGGCAGCTCGACCAGTGCCGACAGTCGCCCGCGGAGGGGGAACCGCCGCCAACCGTGGATGTTGAGCGGGCTCACCGTGGCGCCGCCGTCCTCCATCGGTCCACCACAGCCCACGCCGCACGACGACGGCCGCGCCTCGGCCCGGGCGAGCACCTCGGTCACGACCCCGGCCAGCGCCCCGAAGACGGCCTCCGGATCGGACGACGACGGCGTGGTCGTACGGGCCCGGTCGAGGATGCGACCGTCCCGGGTGACGATCCCGGCCTCCATCTTGGTGCCCCCGATGTCGACCGCCAGGAGCGGCGACGTGTCGCCGAGGCCGGGCGCCGGGGGCGGGAGGGTCCCACTGGACGGCAGGCCATCAGCCGCAGGGGGGCCGACGTCTCCTGCCGGGGATTCAGTCGTCGCGGTGGAAGCGCCCACGGATCCAGTCACGGGGATCGTGGACCGGATTGCTGATGCTGCGGGTGTGCAACGACCGGGAGATGTCGTCGATGCCGGCCTTGCCCATCCGCCGGGCGTTGTTGGCGAACACGACCCCGGAGAGGAACATGACCACGACGCCCACGAACCCGAGCGCAAGGTTCGAGGCGAAGGTGAAGAACATGAAGATCAGGGCGGCCACGAACACCAGGGCCGACCAGATGCAGTAGCGACCGGCGTGCCGGTACACCGTTTCCGAGCGGACCCGCTCCGCAAAGTCCGGATCCTCCTGGTAGAGGGACTGCTCCAGCTCGTGCAGAATCCGCTGTTCATGCTCAGAAAGCGGCACCGTCTCGTCCCCTCCACCCTTCATCGGTCACAGCTGTCTCCACCGCGACCATCCTCGCGCAAGCCGAACCGGAACGCACGGCGCCCCGGCTCGGTCCGAGCACCTTCTCTCGAGGTCGTTCAACCACCGCCTCCATGCTACAGGTTGTCGGCCCGTTTTCCCCAGATCTCAAGCGCGGGACCTCTCCCCGGGCGCCGGGGGTTCCGTTCCCGGCCCGTCCGATGCCCCCGGTGACCCCGAGGGTCGCGACGGACCCCACTGGGCCTCCCCCCGCTGCCGCACCTTGATCCCCTCCGGGGTCACGAGGGAGGCGGGACCCACCGCGGCCCCCCCGTACCGCTCGCGGATGGCGTCCACGGCCCCGGTCACCGATCCCCACGACTGCTGGAGGCGCTCGGCCTCCCGCGCGGCGTCCCGGACGGTGGCGACGGCGTCGGTGGCGTCCTGCCCCCGGTTCGCTCCCACGGGCCCACCCAGGACCTCCTCGGGCGTCGGGGCGTCGAGTTCGAGGCGCAGCTGGGTGCCGGCCGCGGGATCCGCCAGGCCGGACAGGCTGACGCCCAGCAGCCGCACCCCCCGGGCGAGGTCCACGCTGTCCAGCAGGGCGGCGGCCACCGCGCCGATGGCGGGGGTGGCGTCCACGGGCCCGTCGAGGGTGTGGGACCGCGTGATCTGGGTGAAATCTCCGAACCGGAGCTTGACCGTGACGGTGCGGGCGGCCCGCTCCGCCCGCCGCAACGCCGTGGCCGAGGCGTCGACCATCCGCTGCAGTCGGGCCTGTAGGTCGTCGGGGTCCCAGAGATCGCTCGAGAACGTCTCCTCGTGGCCGATCGACTTGGCCTCCTGCTCGGGCTCGACCGGTCGGTCGTCGATGGCCCGGGACAGCTCGGACAGGTGACGACCCGCCGCCGTACCGAGATAGCGCTCCAGGGACTCGGGGGGCATGGCCGCCAACTCCCCCACCGTCATCACTCCCAGCGCCAGGAGGCGCTTCTCGGTGACCGGGCCGATACCCCACAGGGCGCGGACGGGGAGGGGGTGGAGGAAGTCGAGTTCCTCCTCGGCCCGCACCTCGACCACCCCGGGTCCGGGTTCGATACCGGTACGCGAGGCCGTCGGCTTCGCCGCCTTGGACGCCAGCTTGGCCATCAGCTTGGAGCGACCGACCCCGACCGAGCAGTCGAGACGCATCTCGTCGCGCACCCGCGCCCGGATCTCCCGGCCCATGCCGGTCCCGGAGCCGAACAGGTGGACGGCCCCGCTCACGTCGAGGAACGCCTCGTCGAGCGAGATCCCCTCGACCAGCGGCGTGAACGAACCCAGGATGGCGTGCAGCCGCCCACTCTCCTCCACGTAGCGGTGGAAGCGTCCGTCGAGGAAGACCGCGTCGGGGCAGAGCCGACGGGCCACCGACGACGGCATCGCCGAGTGCACGCCGAACATCCGCGCCTCGTACGTACAGGCGGCGACCACCCCCCGACGGCCGCTTCCTCCGACGATCACCGGCCGGCCGGCCAGCGCCGGATCGTCCCGGACCTCGACGGAGGCGAAGAAGGAGTCCATGTCGACGTGCAGGATCACCCGGTCGGCGTGCGCCGATCGTCGGCTGGCCGGCCGCGGTCCGAGCTCCCTCTCCTCCTCCATCGTCACCCCCCCAGACGCAGTCTCCGGAACCCCTCGGCATAGGTCACACCGGCCTGCCGGCCGGCGTCCTCGGCCGCCAGGCGCACGGCGGTCGCCGCCCACTCCGCGCCGTCGGGGAACTGGGTCCGGTGACAACCCACGGCTTCGCCCTTGCGCTCGACCGTCGTCGAGATGTCCACCCAGACATCCGGCTCGAGCGTCCCCGACAGGAGCACGGTCGAGACTTGGTGGGGCGGCCCGGTCCCCGGAAAGTAGTGCGGCATGGCCGACGCCGGCGCCACCGCGTCCAGCGCCGCGAAACCGGTGATGCGATGGTCCCGGTGGTTGAAATACTCCTGTCCGAAGAAGACCGCCGTCGGATCCGGGCACAGGACCGTATCGGGTCGGAGCCGTCGGACCACGTCGACCAGGACGCCGATGAACTCGGTGTCGTCGGTGAGCTCACCGTCAGGGAACCCGAGGAGCTCCTGGCCCGCCAGGCCGAGCACCGCCGCCGCCGATGCCGACTCGGCGGCCCGCTCGAGCACGAGCTCGGTGGGGTCCCGCTCCGGATCGGCCGTTCCCTTGCCCCCGTCGGTGCAGATCACCGTGTGGACCTCGCAGCCCGCCGCCGACCACGCCGCCAGGGTGCCGCCACAGGAGACGTCGGGATCGTCGGGATGGGCGTAGATGGCGAGCGCGCGCCGAGGCACCTCGATGAGCAGCTCGGCCATCGCTCAGCTCCCGGGTTGCTTTGGCGCGGTGGTCTTGGTGAGCAGACCGACCTCACGACGGAAGTCGTCCACGCCCTCGAATCCCTTGTAGACGCTGGCGAACCGCAGGTAGGCCACCTCGTCGACGACCCGGAGGTGCTCGAGCACAGCCAGCCCGACCTGCTCGGACGTGGACTCCCAACCCTCCTCGCGCAGTTCCTCTTCGACCTCCCGGGCGACGATGTCGAGCTGTTCCTCGGTCACGGGCCGGTTCTTCGTGGCCGCCCGCAGGCCTTCGATGAGTTTGTTCCGGTCGAACGGCTGACGTAGGCCGGACCGCTTGACGACGATGAGTGGGATCTCGTCGATGCGCTCGAAGGTGGTGTAGCGGTGCCCGCAACCCGAGCACTCGCGGCGCCTACGGATGGCCGCCCCGTCCTCGGCCACCCGTGAATCCACGACACGATCGTCGTCGGCCAGACACCAGGGGCAACGCACGGATAGGAGGCTAGTGCCCATGGGCTCTCCGTCAGGTGGCGTGGTCGAGCGGCGGACCGGAAGACCGGCGAACCGGCGGACCGGCCGCGACCGGATCAGGGGATGGTGATCTGCTCGCCCGGCACCACGGTGAACGTGCCCAGCTCCGATGCCATCTCCGACACCAGCGGACGGGGGTCACCCGTCGGATCCACCCGCTCGGCGATCGTCCACAGACTGTCGCCCGGCTGGACGACGTAGGTGGTCCCGTGGATCTGGGCCGCCGAGGCGGATTCGGTGGTGTGGGAGGCGCCACCGAATCCGCCCAGCGGAAATGCGAGGAGGGCCAGCGCCAGGCCCATCATCGCCAGGATGGTGCGCCGACGACGCACCTCGGCCGACACCCGGCGCCGCGGCGGACGGCATCGCCCGGCGCCCGGGACCACCCCGTTCTCCGTCGGTCGGAGCCGCAGCCCCTTGCGATCGGGCGCGGGCAGCAGTCGCAGGTCCGGTCGCTCCCGCTGGATCGGGTCGTCGAGGTACTCCGGGAGGGATGCTGTGAGAAGCGCCGTCATCGGGAGGTCCTTCCTGTCGTCGTCCGGGCCGTCGGTTCCATCGCCGGACTGCCGTGGTGACTGTTGTAC
>CAVOTL010000005.1:0-2135175 GCA_963699345.1 uncultured Acidimicrobiaceae bacterium
TGCCGTCCGGGGTGTAGCGGTAGAGCGTGTGCCCCGAACTCGACGTCAGGATGGTGCCCCTCCCCCCGACCCGGGTCGAGGTGACCACCGCCGTGCTGGCCGCCGGGGTCGGGGTCGTGGTCGACGGTTCGCCGGTCGTGGTGGTCGGGGACGACGTCGACGAGCCGCAGGCGGCCAACAGGACGGCCGCCCCGATCACTCCCCCGGCCGCCCACCGGATTCCCCGCCGTCGGGATCCGTCCGGGGACTCCCGTCCTGGCCGACCCGGGTCGGTACGTGGCTGCATCGACCACCCTCCTGTGTCATCGCCTCGTGACGCCCCCGGTCTACCAGCATCACCGGCCGCCGTCTCGCGGCGCCACCCGGCGGTTACCCGAAGGTGAAGTCGTAGGCCTGGACCCCCGGGGAGGCGGCCAGGGTGAGGGTGCCCCGCTGGTAGGCCGCCGGTCCGACCAGCTGGTAGAGGCGGGGCACGCCGGAGACGTCCACCGTCCGCGTCCCCACCCCGTCCACCGAGACCTTCACCGTTCCCGACCCACCGAGCACCAGATAGACGTCGTCGGCTTCGAAGTGCAGGGACAAGGTCGCCCCCGAACCCGCCGTGGCGGCCTCCGATCCGATGTTCCACTCGCCGCCGAAGGCGAAGGTGTCCTGAGGCAGTGAGCTGGGTGCCGGGTAGTCGGGTCATGGCGTCCGGGGTGACGCTCTCCTCGTAGAGGTTGGGATCGCCGTAGTGGTAGCCGAGGTAGCTCTCGGGCGTCGTCTGCACCTGCGGCGTGCGGTCGGCGACGTCGGTCCGGGGCGGGAGCACGAGGTGCGGGTCGGCCGCCACCAACAGCTGGCGGATGAACGTCTCGGTCTGGGCGTAGTCGCCTTCGCCGTCGTCGACGTGGCGCACCGTCCCGTCGGCGTCGATCAGGTATTCGGCCGGCCAGTACTCGTTCTGGTAGTTGTCCCAGGTGGCATACCGGTTGTCGATGGCGATCGGGTAGTGCACGCCGAGCTGGGCGGCGGCCGTCCGCACGTTGCCGACGCTGTGCTCGAAGGCGAACTCCGGGGTGTGGACGCCCACCACCGTGAGCCCGTCCTTGGCGTAGGCGGCGTTCCAGGCCTCCACGTGGGGCAGCGTCCGCTGGCAGTTGATGCACGAGTACGTCCAGAAGTCGACCAGCACCACGCGGCCCTTCAGGCCGGAGACGGTGAGGGGGCGGTCACCCGGCGTGTCGAGCCAGGACGAGATCCCGGCGAAGGCGGGGGCCGGTCCACACTCGGCCAGCACCGGGCTCTCCGGCGTGCAGTCCGACAGGGCACCCCCGGTGCGTTCGCCGGTCACCCCGGCCAGGGCCTGCTTCGCCGAGGCGTTCGCCTCGATGTGGGTCTGCAGGCTGTCGGTGAAGCCCGGCACCGCCCGTTGGAGTCCGTCGGTGAGGCTGGTCGACAGCACCAGGGCGGTCACGACCAGCACGCCACCGACGATCTTGCGGACGGTGGCGGCGTGCGAGCGGACGGCCCACATGCGGGTGGCCAGGTACTGCCCGGCCACCGCGAACACGAGGAGCGGGACGGAAACACCGGCGGCGAAGGCGACCGTCAGCACGACGGCGCGCCAGCCGATGTGGTGCTGGGCACCGACGGCGGCGATGGCGGCCAGGACCGGGCCGGCACAGGGCACGAAGACGAGCCCGAGACTGAGGCCGAGGACGAACCCACCTCCCTCGGTGACCTCCCGGCCGGCCGTCCACCGGGCGAACGGGCGTTCCAGCAGGTCACCCACGGTCGGCACCAGGAGCCCGATCCCGAGCACCGCGACCACCACGATGCCGATCCAGCGCAACAGGTCGTCCGGCAGTCCGAGGGCGCTGAGCAACCAGGAGCCGACGAGGGTGGCGACCGAGAAGCTCACCACCAGGCCGGCCACCACGGCCACCGGCCGACGGCGGCGGCGGGTGGCCGCCAGCCGTTCCCGGGCCTCGGCCGCCGGATCGGCGACCGGGGGCGCGTCCGGGTCCGTCCCGGGGCCGCCGTCCGGTCCGCCCGCTCCGGCTCCGACCGCCACCGGGACCCGGGCGACATCGGCGCCGACCCTCGGCGGGGTGGACGCTGGGGGATCCTCGAGGCCGCTGGCCGCGCCGGAGGCGAAGATCACCGGGAGCACGGGCAGGATGCACGGCGAGATCCCCGTCACCAGTCCACCCAGGAATCCCACCAGGAGAAGGACGATCACGGGGCCAGCCTCCCACGGGGGGTGTCGGCCCGGGGGGTCGCCGCCGGGACCGGGTCTCGCCCCGCGGTGGACGGTTCGCGGAGTGGTCGCACCCACTGTCGTCCCGGCGGCGCCCCGACGCGTTACCCGGGGTGGATGTCGCCCGGTCCCGTCACGACGGACGGGCGGTCAGGACAGCCCGGCCACGCGGATCCGGTCGGCGTCCAGACGATGGGCGAAACGGCCCATCTGGTCGGCCACGGCCGCCGGTCCGGCGCTGCCCGGGGTCGTCCGGCGGGTCACGGCCACCCCGGGTTCCAGCAGCGCCACGGCGTCGCTCCCGAGGGCCGGATGGGCCTCCACCAGTTCGGCCAGCGGCACGTGGCGCTCCAACGAATCGTGGACCAGTCCGCCGACCACGCTGTGGGCCTGACGGAAGGGCATCCCCTGCTGGACCAGCCACTCGGCCAGGTCGACGGCGGCCACCGACGAGCCGTTGGCCGCCTCCTGCATCCGGTCGGCGTCGAAGGTGATGGTGGCGTACAGGCCGTTGAGGGCGGCGAGCGCCAGCCGCGACTGGTCGACCGAGTCGAAGAAGGGCTCCTTGTCCTCCTGCAGGTCCCGGTTGTAGGCGAGGGGCAGGCCCTTCAAGGTGACGAGCAGGGCGGTCAGGTTGCCGATGAGGCGACCGCTCTTGCCGCGGGCCAACTCCGCCACGTCCGGGTTCTTCTTCTGCGGCAGCATCGAGCTGCCCGTGGCGAAGGCGTCGTCGAGCACGGCGAAGCCGAACTCCTCGGTCGACCACAGCACGATCTCCTCCCCCATCCGGGAGAGGTGTACACCGAGGAGCGCCAGGTCGAACAGGGCCTCGGCCACGAAATCACGGTCGGACACGGCGTCGAGGGAGTTCTCGAACCTCCCGGCGAACCCCAGGTCGGAACCGGTGCCGTCGGGATCGAGCGGCAGCGACGAGCCGGCCAGCGCTCCGGCCCCGAGGGGCGACACGTCGAGCCGGGCGACGGTGGCGAGCAGCCGGTCGACGTCGCGGGCCAGTGCCCAGCCGTGGGCCAGCAGATGGTGGGCCAGCAGCACGGGTTGGGCCCGTTGCAGGTGGGTGTAGCCGGGCAGGTAGGCGTCGCCGGCCTCCTTGGCCCGGGTGACGAGGACGTCCTGGAGGGCGATCACCTCGGCGGCCAGCGACGTCAGCTCCCGCTTGGCGTAGAGCCGCAGGTCGGTGGCGACCTGGTCGTTGCGGCTGCGGCCGGTGTGGAGCTTGGCGCCCACGTCCCCGGCCAGCTCGGTGACCCGGCGCTCGACCGCGGTGTGGATGTCCTCGTCGTCGGGGGCGAAGGCGAAGGTCCCCTCGTCGAGCTCGGACTCGACCGCGTCGAGCGTGACGAGGAGCACGGTCACCTCCTCGTCGGTGAGGAGGCCACCCCGGCCGAGGCCGCGCACGTGGGCCCGCGAGCCGACCAGGTCGTCCCGGGCCAGCCGACGGTCGACCTCGAGGCTCACCGAGTAGTCCATGACCACGTCGGCGGTGCCGCCGCTCAGGCGGCCGTTCCAGAGCGTCATCGCCCCGTGCCGCCCTCGCGGCCCACCTGGACGGCCGACCAGGTGGCCACCCCCAGACCCCACAGCCGCACGAAGCCCTCGGCGTCCTGGTGGCGGAACGTGTCGGTGACGTCGTAGGTGGCGAGGCCGTGGTCGTAGAGGCTGACCGGGCTGCGACGGCCCACCACCCAGCAGCGACCCTCGTCGAGGCGGAGGCGAACCTCCCCGGTGACGTACCGCTGGGACTCGCGGAAGAAGGCGTCGAGGGCCTGCTTCAACGGGCTGAACCAGAGCCCGTCGTAGACCAGCTCGGCCCAGCGGGGCTCGAGGCGCAGCTTCTCGTGGTGGAGGTCCCGCTCCAGCGTGAGGTCCTCGAGGTCGGCGTGGGCCATCAGCAGGGCCAGGGCCGCCGGGCATTCGTACGTCTCGCGGCTCTTGATGCCGACCCGGCGGTTCTCCACCATGTCGAGCCGCCCGAAGCCGTAGGAGCCGACGACCCGGTTCAGCTCGGCGATCAGCGGCTCCGGCGACAGCGACGCGCCGTCGAGGGAGACCGGCACGCCGGACTCGAAGCCGATCACGATCTCGGTGGGCTCGGTGGCCGTCGGCCGGGTCATCGTGTACACGTCCTCCGGGCGGACGGTTCCACGGGTCCTCGATCACCCCGCACTCGATCGCCCTGCCCCAGAGGTTCTCGTCGATGGAGTAGAGCTTCTCCTTGGTCACCGACAGCGGGATGTCCCACTTGGCGGCGTACTCGATGCAGGCCTCGCGGCTGAGTCCCCAGACCCGCGCCGGGGCGAGCACCTCGAGGTCGGGGGCGAGGGCGCGGGTGCCCACCTCGAAGCGGACCTGGTCGTTGCCCTTGCCGGTGCAGCCGTGGGCGACGTGGGTGGCGCCGTGCTTGCGGGCCTCGGCCACCAGGTGCTTCACGATCACGGGCCGCGACAGCGCCGACACCAGGGGGTACTTGCCCTCGTACCTGGCGTTGGCCAGCAGGGCGGGCACGCAGAAGTCCTCGGCCATCTCCGCCCGGGCATCGACCACGGTGGCCTCGACGGCACCCGCCGCCAGGGCCCGGTTGCGGATGGCGTCCCAGTCCTCGCCTCCCGCGTCGGCCGCCTGGCCCACGTCCACGGCCACGGCGATCACCTCGACGCCGTGGTTCTCCATCAGCCACCGCACGGCCACGGAGGTGTCGAGTCCCCCGCTGTAGGCCAGCACCACTCGTTCGCTCATCGCACACCCCTCGGTTCGTCGGTCGTCAGGTCGGTCGGTCGGTCGTCGCGCGCCCTCGGGCGGCTCCAGGCCGGAGAGCACGGCCAGCCGGTGGGCCACGGCCGCACCCCCGGTGGCCTCCGAGGCCACCACCAGGACGGTGTCGTCGCCGGCGACCGTCCCGATCACCCCGGCGAATCCGCTCCGGTCGAGCGCCGAGCCTACGACATGGGCGGAGCCCGGCGGAGTGCGCAGGACGATGAGGTTGCCGGAGTGGTCGGCCTCGACGACCCACTCCCCCAGGACCCGGCGCAGATGGTCCTCGGGGGCCACCTGGTGGGACGGGAGCTCGGGCAGGGCATAGGCGGTGTCGCCCCCGGGCAGGCGCACCTTGAGCGCGCCCAGCTCCTCCAGGTCCCGAGAGACGGTGGTCTGGGTGGCGTCGATCCCCTCGTCGGCCAGCAGCTCGACCAGGTGGGCCTGGCTGCCCACCGCGCTCGACTCCAGCAGGCGGGTGATCCGGTGCTGGCGCTGGTGCTTGGTCACCCGGGCCACGGGGCCCCCTCGGCCGTCACCCAGGCGAGGAGGCCCCGCATGGCGTGCATCCGGTTGGCCGCCTGGCGCCACACCACGCTGCGCGGACCGTCCACCACCTCGGCGCTGATCTCCTCCCCCCGGTGGGCGGGCAGGCAGTGCAGCACCACGGCGTCCGGCGCGGCGGCGTCGAGCAGGGTGCTCGTCCACGGTGAAGCCACCGGAAGGCCTCCAGGCGGGCGAGCTGCTCGTCCTCCTGCCCCATCGAGATCCAGACGTCGGTGTAGAGGGCCGCGGCCCCGTCGGCCGCCTCGGCGGGATCGTCGGTCACCATCAGGTCGCCGCCGAAGGAGCGCACCAGGGCCACGTCCTCGGCCGGACGGCTGGTAGCCGGCCGGCGAGGCGACGCGGGTGGGGATGCCGACCAGGGAGGCGGCCAGCGCCAGCGAGCGCCACACGTTGTTGGCGTCGCCGACGTAGGCGACGGGCCGCCCGGGCAGCGCGTCCCCGAAGACCTGGCGCAGGGTGATCAGGTCGGCGACGGCCTGGCACGGGTGGGCCCGGTCGGAGAGCAGGTTGACGACGGGCACGGGCACGCCGGCGGCGTCGAGGGCGTCCCGCATGCGCTCCAGCGAGCGGTGGTCCACCACCCGGGCGCACAGCCACCCGGTGGAAGCAGGCCAGGGTGCGGGCCACGTCCTCGGCCGTCTCCCGGGTGTCGATGCCCACCTCGGCCCCCTGGATGTAGACCGGGTGGCCACCCAGGGCCACGACGGCCAACTCCGAGCTGCTGCGGGTCCGGGCCGAGGGCTTCTCGAACACCAGGGCGACGCCGCGGCCCTCCAGCGGTGCGGGGCAGCGGGGCCGGGTCGGCCTGGGCCGAGGCCAGCACCGACTCGAGCCCCTGGCGGCCGAGGTCGTCCACGTCCAGCACGTGGCGGGTGGCGCCCGGTCGGGCACCGGGTCGCGCGGTGTCGTCAGCCACGGGGGCCGCCTCCCGGGTCGCGCGGTCCGGGTCCGGCGGCCGCCGACGGGCGTGGCCACCAGTCGGGCCAGGACCGGCGACAGCGCGGCCACCGCCCGGTCGATGTCGGCGTCCGACACCAGCAGCGACGGGGCGAAGCGCAGCGCGTCGGGACGGGGGGCGTTGATCACGAGGCCGGCCTGCAGCGCCTCGGCGCAGGCCGCGCCGGCGACGTCGTCGACCAGCACGGCGGCCAGCAGCAGGCCCTCCCCCCGGACGTGGTCGACCCCGGGCAGGGCGCTCGAGGCCGGCGCGCAGGCGGGCGCCGGCGGCGGCGGCCCGGTCGGGCACCTGCCTCGGCCTCCATGACGGCCAGGGTGGCCCGGGCCGCCGCCATGGCCAGCGGCTGGCCGCCGAAGGTGCTGCCGTGGTCGCCGGGCACGAAGGCCGCCGCCACCTCGGCCCGGGCCCAGCACGCCCCCACCGGCATGCCGTTGCCCAGCGCCTTGGCCATGGTCACGACGTCGGGCTCGATCCCGAGGTGCTGGAAGGCGAACCACCGCCCGGTGCGACCGAGGCCGGTCTGGATCTCGTCGACCATGAGCAGCACGTCCCGCTCGGAGCAGATCCGGCGCAGGGCGCCCAGGTAGTCCGACGACGGCACGATCACGCCGGCCTCGCCCAGGATCGGCTCGACCAGGACGGCGGCCACGCTCGCCGGGTCGACGGCGGCGTCCATGGCGTCGATGTCGCCGTAGGGGACGTGCGCGAACCCTTCGGGCATGGGCGCGAACGCCGCCTGCTTCTCGAACTGCCCCGTGGCGGCCAGGGCGGCGAGGGTGCGCCCGTGGAAGGCGTCGTTGGTGGCCACCACGCCGAACCGGCCCGGCCCGGCCCAGCGGCGGGCCAGCTTGAGGGCGCACTCGTTGGCCTCGGCACCCGAGTTGGCGAAGAAGACCTGCCCACCGGCCCGCTCGACGCCGCCGCCGATCAGACGGTCCAGGGTGACGGCCACCTCGGGGCCCACCACGTTGCCGAACAGGTTGGAGACGTGGCTGAGCGTGTGGGCCTGGGTGGCCACCGCATCGGCCACCGCGGGGTGGGCGTGCCCGAGGGAGGTGACGGCCAGGCCCGAGAGGAAGTCGAGGTAGGACGGCCCTCGGTGTCGAACAGGGTGCTGCCCTCGCCCCGCACGAAGGTGACGGCCGGCTCGGCGTAGTTGTGCATCAGGGCCGACCGGTCGACCGCCGTGCCCGGGCCGGGTGCGCCCTCCCGTCCGCCCGCGGCGCCCGTCACAGGTCGACCCCGACCATGGTGCCGACACCCTCGTCGGTGAAGAGCTCGAGCAGCAGCGCGTGCGGGGTCCGACCGTCCAGGATGTGGGCGCGCCGCACCCCGTGGCGCACGGCCCGGGCGCACGCCTCCGACCTTGGGGATCATCCCGCCGTTGGCCGCGCCCGAGACCACCATGGCGTCGAGCTGCTCGGCCGTCACCCGGTGCAGCAGCGACGTCGGGTCGTCCGGGATCGGCCCGCAGACCCGGCGACGTCGGTCAGGAACACGAGCTTCTCGGCCTTGAGCGCCGAGGCCAGGGCGCCGGCCGCCGAGTCGGCGTTGATGTTGAAGGCCTGGCCCGAGGCGTCGGTGCCGATGGTGGCCACCACCGGGATCAGACCCTGGGCCAGCAGCTGCAGGACGATCGTGGGGTCGACGGCCACCACGTCGCCGACGAATCCGAGCGCCTCGGATCGCGCCCGTGGCGCTGATCAGGTTGGCGTCCTCCCCCGACAGGCCCACGGCCAGGGCGCCGTGCACGTTGACGGTGCTGACGATGTCCCGGTTGACCTTCCCGACCAGCACCATGCGGACCAGGTCGATGGTGTCGGCGTCGGTGACCCGGAAGCCGTCCTGGAACTCGGCGACCTTGCCGACCCGCTCCATCAGCGCGCCGATCTGGGGCCCGCCGCCGTGGACGACCACGGGGAGCATGCCGACCGAGCGCATGAGGACGATGTCCTCGGCGAACGACGCCAGCGCCGCGTCCTCGTCGACCACCTCCTCCCCCGGCTTGGCCCGGAGCACGTTCCCGCCGTACTTGACCACCACCACCTTGTCGAGGAACCGGCGGATGTAGGGCAGCGACTCGACCAGCACGGCCGCCTTGGCCTGCCGCCGACGGGTCGGCCGACCGGCTGGGCGGCTCACGAGGTCGTCCGGTTCTCGTCGATGTAGCCGTAGCCGAGCTCGACGCCCATGACCACGCCGGTCCCGTCGGCCAGGCCCAGCCCGCACTCGATCGAGACCAGCGAGCCGGCCATGTGGGTGGCCACCGCGGCGCGGTCGTAGGGGACCTCGACGCCGCCCCGGCAGACCGTCGTCCCGCCGTAGGCGATGGTCAGCCGGTCCATGTCGAAGTCGACGCCGGCCGAGCCCAGCTCACTCGCCACCCGGCCCCAGTAGGGGTCGGCACCGTTGACGGAGCACTTCACCAGCAGAGAGTCGGCGACCTTGCGGGCGGCCCGGTGGGCCTCGCCGTCGGAGCGGGCCCCGGTGACCTGGACCTGGAAGATGCGTTCGGCCCCCTCGGCGTCCGCCGCCATCTGGCGGGCCAGGTCGGCGCAGACCTCGGTGACGGCGTCGGCCACCAGGGTCGGGTCGCCCGGCCCGGCCCGGCCCGAGGCCATGAGCACCACGGTGTCGTTGGTCGACGTGCAGCCGTCCACCGTCATGGAGTTGAACGAGTCGTCCACCGCGGCCCGCAGGATGTCGGCCAGGGGTCCGGGCTCGACGGCGGCGTCGGTGGTGAGGAAGGCCAGCATGGTGGCCATGTCGGGCGCCAGCATGCCCGCTCCCTTGGCCATCCCGGCCACGGTGAAGTCCGGGTAGGCGACCAGGGCCTCCTTGCGGCCGGAGTCGGTGGTGAGGATGCCGGCCGCGGCGTCGGCGCCGGCGGCGTCGCCCCCGGCCCGGGCGGCCACCAGGGTCGGGATGCCCCGCTCGATCACGTCCATCGGCAGCGGGATGCCGATGAGCCCGGTGGAGCACACCAGGACCTCCTCGGGCGCCACCCCCAGGCCCTCGGCGGTGAGGCGGCACATGGTGGCGGCGTCGGACCGTCCCCGGTCGCCGGTGGCGGCGTTGGCGTTGCCGCTCGACACCAGGACCGCGGCCGCCCGGCCGCCGTCGGCGGCCAGGTGGGCCCGGCTGACCTGGACGGGGGCGGCACAGGCGAGGTTGCGGGTGAAGGTGGCGGCCGTCGGCACGGGCCGGCCGTCGTCGGTGGCCACCAGCGCCAGGTCGAGGGCCCCGGAGGCCTTGATGCCGCTGGCCAGTCCGGCCGCCACGAAGCCGGCGGGAGTGGTGATGCTCACGGGTAGACCCCCACCAGGGGGAGCCCGGCGCCCTCGGGCAGCCCGAGCGCCAGGTTGGCGCACTGCACGGCCTGGCCGGCCGCGCCCTTGATCAGGTTGTCGATGGCCGACAGGACGACGACCCAGCCGGTGCGGGGGTCGACCCGCACCGTCAGATGGGCGGTGTTCGAGCCGCTGGCCGCCTTGGTCGACGGGCGGCGCGTCGCCGACGACGACGAACGCCTCGCCGTCGTAGCGGTCGTGCAGGAGTTGCATGGCGTCCTCCGTGGTCAGCCGGTCGGGGTCGGCGGGTCGGGCGTAGCAGGTGGCCAGGATGCCCCGCACCATGGGGGCCAGGTGGGGCGTGAACAGGACCGGCGGTGCCGAGACCCTGCTCCATCTCGGCGGTGTGGCGGTGGTCCAGCAGCCCGTAGGCCACGAAGTCCTCGTCGACGGCGGCGAAGTGGAGGTCTCCTTGGGCGCCCGCCCGGCGCCCGAGGTGCCGCTGGCCGCGTCGACCACCAGCGGCGGCCCCCCGTCGGCGGGGAGGGCGAGGACGCCGGCCTCGACCAACGGCGTCGAGGGCCAGGAGGGCGGCCGTCGGGTAGCAGCCCGGCGCGGCGATGCGGCGTGGCCCCGACGAGGTCGGCCCGGTGGAGCTCGGGCAGGCCGTAGACGAACGAGTCGAGGAGTCCGGGTGCCCGGTGCTCCTCGCCGTACCAGGCGGGGTACAGCGCCGGGTCGGAGAGGCGGAAGTCGGCGGCCAGGTCCACGATCACCCCGACCCGGTCCACCAGGTCGGGCACCAGGTCCTGGGACTGGCCGTGGGGCAGGGCCAGGAACACCACGTCCAGACCGTCGAGGGCGCCGGGGTCGGTCGGCGCCGTACACGAGGCCCGGGTAGGCGGCGGCCAGGGACGGCGTGTGGTCGGCCACGCGCTCGGCCGGCGGTGGCGCCCGCCTGGGCCACCGACACCTCGAGATCCGGGTGCCCGGCGCACAGGCGCAGCAGCTCGGCACCGCCGTAGCCGGAGGCGCCGACGACTCCGACCTTGAGGGGCGATCCCGACATCCTGCAAGTCTATGCGCAAACTGCGCATGAATATGCAACCTCGCCCGAACCCCCAGGCCGGAGCCGTGGGCGGTCCGGGCGCCGCCCGGGTGGCCGGTAGGTTGAGCGTCATGGACCGCGCCGCCGCCTTCGCCGACGCCCTGCCGCTCTCCTTCTGGCTCGACGACCCGGCCGCCCCCGAGCCGGCCCTCCCCCTGGTCGGGGCCACCCGGGCCGACCTGGTGTCGTCGGCGGTGGCTACACCGGGCTGTGGGCCGCGCTGCTGGCCAAGCGGGACGACCCGTCCCGTGACGTCCTGCGTGCTCGAGTCCGACCGGTGTGGCTGGGCCGCCTCGGGCCGCAACGGCGGGTTCTGCGCGGCCAGCCTCACCCACGGTCTGGCCAACGGGGTGGAGCGGTTCCCCGACGAGGTCGCCACCCTCGAGCGGCTCGGGCGCGAGAACCTCGACGCCATCGGGGCCACCGTGGCGGCCGAGGGCATCGAGTGCGACTTCGAGCGCACCGGCGAACTCGACGTCGCCACCGAGCCCCACCAGGTCGCCTGGCTGCGGGAGGCCGAGGCCCTGGCCCACCGGCACGGGGGCCACCCGGTGTTCCTCGGGCGCGACGAGTTGCAGGCCGAGATCCACTCGCCGACCTTCCTGGCCGGGCTGTGGGAGCCCGACAGCTGCGCGCTGGTCAACCCCGCCCGGCTGGCCTGGGGCCTGCGGGCGGCGTGCGAACGGGCCGGGGTCCGCATCCACGAGCACACCCGCGTCGAGGGCCTGGCACCCGCCGGACTGTCCCCCGGTCGACCCCATGGTGGTGCGCACCACCCACGGGACGGCGACGGCCTCCCGGGTGGTACTGGCCACCAACGCCTCGCCCTCCCCGGTGCAGCGGCTGCGCAAGTACATCGTCCCGGTCTACGACTACGTGCTGATGACCGAGCCGCTCACCCCGGTCCAGAGCGAGGCCGATCGGGTGGGAGCGCCGCCAGGGCATCGGGACCTCGGGGAACCAGTTCCTCTACTTCCGGCGCACCGCCGACGACCGCATCCTCTTCGGCGGCTACGACGCCATCTACCACTACGGCAACGCCATGGGCGCGTCCCTCGAGCAGCGGCCGGCCACCTTCGAGCGTGCTGTCGGCCCTGTTCGCCGAGACCTTCCCGGCCCTCGAGGACGTCCGCTTCACCCACGCCTGGGCCGGGGCCATCGACACCTGCTCGCGGTTCTGCGCCTTCTTCGACCGGTCGTTCGACGGCCGGGTGGCCTCGGCCGCCGGCTACACCGGGCTCGGCGTGGGGGCGTCGCGCTTCGGCGCCCGGGTGGCCCTCGACCTGGTGTCCGGGCACGAGACCGAGCTCACCCGCCTCGCGTTCGTGCGGTCCAAGCCCATCCCGTTCCCCCCCGAGCCGGTGCGCTCGATCGGCATCAACCTGACCCGCTGGTCACTGGCCCGGGCCGACGCCCACCAGGGCCGGCGCAACCTGTGGCTCCGGGCCCTCGACCGGGTGGGGCTCGGCTTCGACTCCTGAACCACCCGGCCGGCCCGCGACCGTCGCCTCAGCCTTCGTCGCGGTACCGCGCCACCAGTTGGCGGGAGATGCCGAGGCGGTCCCCGAGCTGCTTCGTGGTCATGCCCTCGGCCAGGGCGAGGCGGATCATCGCGCCCCGGCCGACCCGACGCGAGGCGTTGGTCCGGTCCAGCGCCTCGGTGAACCGGGGGATGACGCCCGCGGTCCCTCCCCGCGCCAGGATCGTCGTCATGGTGTAGCCCTCGTCCATCAGGAGCAGGGACCTTCGCCAGCTCCTCCTGCATCTCGACGGCACGCCTGGATCAGGCGTTCGAGCTGGGCGATCTCCTGGGTGGCGCCCCGCACCACCGACCTGCCGTTCCTCTTCCGTCGCGCCCACGCCTGCGACCTCCTTCGTCCGACCGTGCGTCTCCCGGTTCTAGCGCACGGAGAGCGAGCCCGTACCCGCCGCCGAGCAGAGAGCCGGCGCCCTGGGCCGGCCCGCGGGTGAGCTCCCCGTAGCATCGACCCCATGGAGCGCGAACGATGATCGACTGGCTCTTCCGCGACCGCACCACCGGTCGCCTGACCGTCGCCCAGCGCCCGAACGCCCCCCTCTCGTCTTCCTGGCGGCGGTGGCGCTCCGCTGGACCGTCCGTCCCGCGGGGACGTGGGGCGCGGTGGTCACGGGGTCGGAGCGGCCGGCCTGCTGGTGTGGTCCGGCGACGAGATCATCCGGGGCGTCAACCCGTGGCGACGTCTGCTGGGTGGTGGCGTGCTGGCGGCCGTCGTGGTCGGCGTCCTGACGCGCTGAGCGGGACGGCCCGCCAGCCGTACCGGTCCGCCGGCCGGGGCGCGTCAGCGCAGGGTGGCCCGGTGGGCCTTCTCGACCCCGGCGATGCAGGCGGCCCGGAGGGTGCCGATCTCCTCGTCGGTGAGGGTCCGGTCGAGGGCGCAGAACCGCAGCCGGTAGGCGAGGCTGCGGACGCCGTCGCCCAGGGACTCCCCCCGGTAGACGTCGAAGAGCTGCACCGACTCCAGCAGCTCGCCGCCTTCGACGACCAGGGTCTGTTCGACCATCTGGGCCGGCACCTCGTCGGGCACGACGAAGGCGAGATCGATGTCCGACGAGGGGAACCGGCTGACCGGGACGGGCCTCGAGCGGGCGACGGGGCGCCGCGTCCGGGTCGAGGAGGCGTCCCGAGGTCGAGGTCGAGCCAACCCACCCGGCGCGGACGGCCGTCCGGGCCGACCAGCCCGAACGTCTCGACCAGGGTGGGGTCGAGCTCGCCCACGGTGCCCAGCATCGCGCGCGGCCCGGCGCGCCCCGAGCGGCGCCGCCAGCACCACGGCCGACCGGTACTCGTGCAGCACCCGGGTGGCCGGGATCGTGGTGCGGGCCCCTGCTCCAGCACCCAGTCGACCAGCCCGAGGGCGTCGGCCACCGTCCGCCAGGCCGCCACCGCCGACCAGGCGTCGTCGTCGCCGGCCGGCGAACACGGCGCCGAGGCGCTCGGTGGACCCGGCGTCGATGCCGTCGTCGCCGGGGATCGGCCAGACGGTGGAACACGGAGCCGACCTCGAAGAGGCGGAGATCGCCCTGGCGCCGCTCGGCGTTGTGGACCAGGGCGCGCAACAGGCCCGGGACCATCGACGAGCGCAGGAACCGCTCGGCCTCGACCAGGGGGTTGGTGACCTCGACGTAGGGCGGCGTGAAGCCGGCGGCCACCTGGTCGGCCTCGGTCACGAAGGCCGGCCGTCCACGCCTCGCTGGCCCCGAGCCCGCAGAGGACGTCCTTCAGGTGCCGGCGCTCCCGCTGGTAGTCGGTGAGCCGGCCCGGCTGCGGCCACGACGGGGTGCGACGGGGCAGGCGGGCGTAGCCGTAGGTGCGGGCCACCTCCTCGGCCAGGTCGGCCTCGCCCATGGGCAGCGGTCGGATGTCGGGCCGGAAGGTGGGGACCACCACGGCCACCGGGTCCCGCTCGGAACCCGTCGGCGACGCCGCCATGCCGAGCGGACGCGAGCAGGTCGGCGATGGCCCCGGCCGCTGAGATCGGTGCCGAGCAGGGCGTTGACCCGGGCCGGCCGCACCGTCACCTCGAGGGGGACCGGGCACGTCCCCCACCACGTCGATGGCCCCGTCGGCCAGCCGTCAGGCCGGCCCGGCGGTCAGGGCCAGGAGTTCGCAGAACCGGTCGGCCGCCCGGTCGATGCCCGCCGGGTCGCAGCCCCGCTCGAACCTCGCCGAGGCCTCGGTGCGCAGGTTGAGGCGCTTGGACGTCCGGGCGATGGCCATGGGGACGAAGTAGGCGGCCTCGAGCAGCACCCGGGACGTGCCCGGGCCGATCTCCGAGGAGGCGCCCCCCATGACGCCGCCGATCCCCACCGGCGACCCGGTGGCGTCGCAGATCAGGCAGTCCTGGCCGGTGTCGCCCAGGCCCGGGACCGGGTCGGCCGAGCGTGCGGACGACGCCGTCGAGGGTGGTGACCTGCTCCCCCGGCTCGGCCCGGCGCACCAGCAGCCCCCCGCCCTCCAGCCGGTCGAGGTCGTAGGGGTGGGTGGGCTGCCCGAGCTCGAGCATCACGTAGTTGGAGGCGTCGACCACGTTGTTGATCGGGCGCATGCCGGCCGCCGTCAGGCGCCGGGCCAGCCACGCGGGCGACTCCCCCACCACCACGTCGGTCAGCACCCGCGCGGTGAAGCGGGGGCACAGCTCGAGGTCGTCCACCCGCACGGAGGCGAGGCTCGCCACCGGGGGTCCGACGGCCGGCGACGGCAGCGGCCCGTCGCCCCGGTCGGCCACCAGGTCCGCGGTGGTGGGGACGGCGAAGGGGAGACCCAGGCGGGCGGCCAGGTCGCGGGCCACACCGGCCATGCACCAGGCGTCGGGCCGGTTGGCCTCCACGGCGACGTCGAACACGGTGTCGGCTTCGATGCCGAGGGCGTCGGTCAGCAGCACCCCGGGCGCCGCCCCCTCCACCTCGTTGAGGACGAGGATCCCGGCGTGGTCCTCGGACAGGCGCAGCTCCCGGCCCGAGCACAGCATCCCGTTCGACACCATGCCCTTCATCTTCCGCTTGCCGATGGCGAACCCCCCGGGCAGCACCGAGCCCACCGGGGCCAGGGCCACCAGGTCGCCCACGGCGAAGTTGTTCGCCCCACAGGCCACCTCGGTGACCGTCGTGCCGTCGGTGACCACCACCCGTCGGATCCGGTCGGCCCCCTCGATGGCCGCTGACCTCCTCGATGCGGGTGACGACGACGTCGCCCAGCCCCTCGCCCACCGTCTCGACGCCCTCGACCACCAGGCCGAGGTCGTCCAGGGCCGCGGCGATGTCGGCCGGGTCACCGTCGAACGGTGCGAAGTCTCGGAGCCAGGAAAGGGGAACCCGCAACTGCTGTCCTCTCGGGGTGTCCGCGCCTCAGAACTGGCGCAGGAAACGGATGTCGTTCTCGATGAGGGCCCGCATGTCGGCGATCTGGTGGCGCATCTGCGCGCACCGGTCGATGCCGAAGCCGAAGGCGAAGCCCGTCCACTCGTCGGCGTCGATGCCGACGGCGGCGAACACGGCCGGGTCGACCATGCCGCACCCGCCGAGCTCGATCCACCCGGTCTGCGAGCAGGTCCGACAGCCGTCGCCGCGGCAGATGGCGCACGTCACCTCGAACTCGGCCGACGGCTCGGTGAAGGGGAAGTAGGCCGGCCGCAGGCGGGAGTGGATGTCCGGGCCGAAGTAGGCGGTGGTGAACGTCTCGATGGTCCCGGCCAGGTCGGCGAAGGTGATGCCCCGGTCGACCACCAGACCCTCGATCTGGTGGAAGACGGCCAGGTGGCGGGCGTCGGGGGTGTCCCGGCGGTAGCAGCGGCCCGGCATGACGGCGTGGATCGGCAGGGCGCCGTCGAGCACGGCCTGCTCCATCAGGTGGATCTGCACCGGCGAGGTGTGGGTGCGCAGCAGCGTCGACTCGGGCTCGCCGAGGTCGAGGTAGAAGGTGTCCCACATCCCCCGGGCCGGGTGGGCCGGCGGGATGTTGAGGGCCCCGAAGTTGTACCAGTCGGTCTCGATCTCGGGGCCTTCGGCCACGACGAACCCCATGCCGACGAAGACGTCCTCCAACGCGTCCCGGGTCTGGGACACGAGGTGGAGGTGGCCACGGGCCGTCGGGCCGGCCACCGTGCCGGGCACGTACTCGGTGAGGTCGAGCCGGGAGGCGGCCATCTCGGCGGACAGCTCGGCGAAGCGGATCTCGTCCCGGCGCGCCTCGAGCAGCTCCTCGACGGTGGTGCGGGCCTCGTGCAGCCGGCGGCCCAGCTCCTTGCGCTCCTCGGGGCCCATCGAGCCGAGGGCCCGCGACGCCTCGGCCAGCGCGGACTTCTTGCCCGAGACGGTGGCCGCCACGTGGCGGAACTCCTCGGTGGTGCCGGCGGCGGCGATGGCCGACCGGGCCTCGGCCACCAGCGCGTCGATGTCCACCGGGCCGCTCACCGGTCGCGTCCCGCCGTCGCCCGGTGCCCCCGGTGCCGTCTCCATGGCCGACATCGTAGAGCGGGTGCGGGACACCCACCTGTCCCGCCGCCGCCCGCCGCTGGCGGAGGGCCTCGAAGCACAGGACGGCGGCCGACACCCCGACGTTGAGCGACTCGGACCGACCGGCCATGGGGATGGTGACCCCGAGGTCGAGGGACGCCACCAGGTCGTCGTCCAGGCCCCCGGCCTCGTTGCCCACCACCAGGGCGACCGGTCGGGTCCAGTCGAGCGCCGCGTAGTCCGTGCCGCCCCGCACCACGGTGGCCGACCGTGGTCAGCCCGAGCCGCCGCAGCGCGCCGACGATGCAGCGTCGACGTCGCCGCCCTCCACCACCGGCACGTGGAAGAGCGAGCCGGCCGTGGCCCGCACGCACTTCGGGTTGGTCGGGTCGACGGTGCCGTCGCAGCACACCACCGCGTCCACGCCGGCGGCATCGGCCGTGCGGATCACCGTGCCCAGGTTGCCGGGGTCGCGCACGTCGACGCACACCACGACGAGGGTGGCGTCGGCCAGGGCGTCGATCGGGGTCGGGGCGTGGGAGACCACGGCCAGCAAGCGGCTGGGGCGTCACGGTGGAGGCGACCCGTTCCATGACCCCCGGCGCCAGGTCGAAGACCCGGCCCCCGTCGGCCAGCACCCGCCGGGTCACGTCGACCACGGCGCGGCGCGTCGGCGCCCTCGGGGGCCACGTAGACCGCTTCGACCGACGTGCCGGCGGCGAGCGCCACCGACAGCAGTTCCGCCCCTTCGACCACCAGCGACCCGCTCGGATGGCCCGCAGGCTCCGCTTGCGCAGGAGCTGGCGGAGCCTCCGCACCCGCTGGTGGGTGAAGGGCAGACCCGACTGGGTCAGGAACCGGCCTCGGCGGTCGCCGGGGCGGAGGCCAGGGCCTCCTCGGCCACCTTCACCAGCGACGCGAACGCCTCGGGCGCGGTGACGGCCAGATCGGCCAGGACCTTGCGGTCGACCTCGACGTCGGCCCGGTGCAGGCCGGCGATGAAGCGGCTGTAGCTCATGCCGTTCAGCCGGGCGGCGGCGTTGATCCGCTGGATCCACAGCTGGCGGAAGTCGCCCTTGCGCGCCCGACGGTCGCGGAAGGCGTACTGCCCCGAGTGCATGACCTGCTCGTTGGCGGCACGGAAGGAACGGCTCTTGTTGCCGTAGTAGCCCTGGGCCTGCTCGAGGATGGCGCGGTGGTGCTTCTTCGCGTGGACGGCGCCTTTGACTCGGGCCATGGTGGAACTCCTTTGACGTGGTGGGCCGGGGTGGCCGGCCGGTTGCGGGTGGTCTGGGGGGATCGCCGGACGGCCCCGTCGGGGGTCCGGCGCACGGGCCCGGGGCCCGGCGGAACGGAGCCGCCGGTCGGGACCGGGAGGATGCGGGGCGGCCGGAGGGCCGCCGCGCACTACAGGCCGAGCATCCTCTTGATCTGCTTCTCGTCGCCGGGGGCGAAGTCCGACTCACGGCCGAGCCGGCGCTTGCGCTCGGCCGACTTGTGCTCGAGCAGGTGCGAACGGAAGGCCTTGCGGCGGCGGAGCCGCCCCGACCCGGTCACCTTGATGCGCTTCTTGGCGCCGCTGTCCGTCTTCATCTTGGGCATCGTGCTATCCCTCTCCTTCACTCGACTCTGCGGCCGGGGACTGCTCCCCCGCCGGGGCGGCCGGTGCCGCCGCTGGTTCGGTGGCCACCGTGGCCACCGCCGCCACCCGCTCCGGTGCGGGCGTGCCGCCCTCCGTCACGGGCTCCGTCTGTGCTGCCGTGCGCGGCGGCCGGAGCCGCCGGGGCGCCACCCTTCGATCCCCCCGACCGGGACGACCCGGCCGGCCGGGACCGCTTCTCGGGGGCCAGCACCATGACCATGTTCCGGCCGTCGAGACGGGGGACGGACTCGGACTTGCCGAGGCCCTCCATCTGGTCGGCGATGCGGTCGAGGATCTTCTTGCCCAGCTCGGGATGGAAGACCTCGCGGCCGCGGAACATGATGGTGATCTTGACCTTGTGGCCCTCCTCGAGGAACTTGGCCACCTGCCGGGTCTTGGTGTCGAAGTCGCCCGGGCCGATCTTCGGCCGGTACTTCATCTCCTTGATCCCTACGTGGACGGCCTTGCGCTTGGACTCCTTGGCCCGCTGGGCCTCGTCGAACTTGTGCTTGCCGAAATCCATGATGCGGCAGACCGGGGGGTTGGCCCCGGGTGCCACCTCGACGAGGTCGAGGTCGAGGTCACGGGCGATGGCCAGGGCCTCGGGCAGGAGCTTGATGCCGAGCTGCTCGCCGTCGGGATCGACCAGGCGCACCTCACGGGCGCGGATGCGGTCGTTGATGCGAGGATCGTTGGTGGCGCTGGTTGCTATTCGACTTCACTCCCTGTCTCATGGCCACGGTTCCCGTGGCCGACGATGAAGGAGCGGAGCCAGCACCGGGACGACCGACTGTCGTCGGCCCACCGGTCCCATCGACCCGGCGCACGGGGTCCGCACGGGGCGGACGCGGTGGCCGGGTGGGGGATTCGCATCGCGAAGCCCCGCTTCCTCGTCTATCAGTTGCTTTAGGCTACCAGTCGTGAGCTCTCTTTGGACACCTGACGGCGAACGACCGGTGGCGAGGCCCTCCTCCCCGCCCGCCGGACCGCCCCCCGACACCTTCGACGGCGCCGACGACGCGCATGGACGACGAGGCGCTGGCCGCCCAGGTCGAGGCCATGCGGGCGGAGCTGGCCAACGCCCCCGTCGAGGTGGTCGTGGCCAACCACTGCTACGGCCTGTTCGAGCTGGCCGCCGTCTACCTGTCCCAGCAGCCGCCCCTCCTCGACCAGGCCCGGCTGGCCATCGACGCCCTCGGCTGCCTGGTCGACGGCCTGGCCGGCCGCCTCGGGGAGGGCGAGTCCGCCCTGAAGGAGGGCCTCACGAACCTCCGCCTGGCCTTCGTGCAGATCGACGGGGCCCAGCGGGCCGGGGCGTCGGTCGACGCCGTGGTCGGGGTCGACGCCGACCCGGCCGACGACGGAGCGACCGAGTCCGACGACGGCGGGTGACCGGTCCGCCTGACGGCAGCGGGCGGCCCGCCGGAGCCGGCGGCGGACGGGCGGTGGGGTCGACGCGTCCCGGGTGCGCAGCTTCCTCGGGCTGTCCATCGGCCTGGTCGGCCCCCGGGCCAACCTGGCCGTGTCCGGGGTCCTCATCACCCTGTTCGTCCAGCAGCGGGCGTCGGGGGCGCTCGCCGTCACCTTCGCCCTCACCGCCAGCCGACTGTTCAGCTGGCTGACCTACCCGGTCGCCGGGCGCCTGAGCGACCGCACCCGGACGCGGGTGGGCCGGCGCACGCCCGTACATGGCCGTCAGCCTCATCGTCATGGGGGTGGCCACCTGGATGTTCACCGTGGTCAGCGGCTACTGGGCGCTGGTGGTGATGATCCTCATCGCCAGCCAGGCGGCCTCCGTCTTCTCGCTGACGAACGTGGCCGTCGTGCCCGAGGTGTTCGGCCGCAGCCGCTGGCTCAAGGCCCTCGTGCTCACCACCGTGCTCGGCACGCTGGCCAGCTGGACGATCAAGGCGACCGTCATCACCACGTGGAAGCAGTCCGACCCGGCGACGTGGAACCTGCCCTTCCAGGTGGCCGGCGTGATCATGGCGCTCACCGGGGTCGCCGTCCTGCTGCTGGTCCGCGAGGCCCCCTCGGCGGCCCGGGGCGCCCTGGCCGACCGCACGGGCCGGGCCCGGCCGGCCACGCGACGAGCTGCGCGACATCCTGGCCGGCCCCAACGCCAAGGTCCTGGTCGCCGGGTCGCTCCTGTTCTGGGCCGGCATCGGGTCGACCGGCTACGTGGCCATCCTCTTCTTCCAGCGGGTCCTCCACGCCGGGGCGAGCGCCCAGACCATCGCCGGCCTGGCCACCGGGATCCCGGTCTTCATCATCGGGATCGCCCTCGGTGTGCCCCTCAGCCGGTGGCTGACCCCGATGCAGCTGGCCATCGGGGCGCCGTTGCTCGGTGCCGTGCTGGCCGGGGTGCAGTACTTCGACACCCATCTGTGGCAGGCGGTGGTGCTGAGCTACATCGGGGCGCCCTTCATCGGGGCCTACATCATCGTGATGGCGCCGCTGCTGCTGCAGCTCCTCCCCCGGGCCGGGGGTCTGGGCGAACGCCTCGGCGTGCTGCTCTCGCCGTTCAACCTGGTCAGCGTGGTCCTCGCCTACGTGGCCGCCGCGGTCGTCGACGCCACCGGGAACTACCGCCTGATCTGGCTCTTCCCGGCGGCCACCGGACTGGGCCATGCGCTGGTCAACACCCGGCTCAAGTACCCCGAGACGAAGCAACACCAGCCCCGACATGGTCAAGCGGCTGTGGGAGTGGGCCATCGTCCAGGCCGAGTCGATGGCGGAGACGGGCATCGTCACCGGCCTGCTGGCCGCCCCGCTGCTCGGCGTGGTGACCGAGGAGGACGCCGACAGCGCCGTGGTGGTCGACATGGCCCGCAACATCCTCGGCAACCCGTACGAGGACGAGGACGGGATGGGCGAGGACGAGGTGCCGGCCCTGCCGCCGGGGCCCGGATCACGAACCGTCGGTCGGTGGCTCCCTCGGGGTGACCGGCGTGGACCAGGTCGGCGGCGGCCCGGCCGGCGAACGCGAGAACGGCGACCAGAAGTTCGGGTGGGGCGACGAGTCGTCGTCGTCGTCGTCGTCCCGCGCCGCTCCGCTCCCCGTTCCCGACCTCACGGCGGGCGTACCCGATACCGGGGTGGGCTCGCCGGCCAGCCCGTCGGTCGGATCGGTGGCCGGGGCCGGGGGGACGTCGGTGACCGGTTCCGGGGACGGGCGTCGTGAGCGGTGACGGGGTCGACGGCGGTCCGGGTTCGGGTCGTCGGTTCCGGGCCTCGACGGGGGCGGACGGCGGCTCGGGGGACGACGGGACCTCCGGAGGGGACGGCGGTCCCGGACCCCGGCGTCCGATACCGGCCCGGACGCCGGCACCGCGGCGACCCGGCGACTGACCGGGCGACCGGTCGGACGTCGACGGGGAGCGATGGCTCCGACGGCGTCACCGGGGTCGAGCCGGTCGGTCTGAACGAGCCGATGGGCCCGAACGGCGACGCCGGGGCGGGGGCGACCGACACCGGCGGAGGCCTCCGGGTGCTCCGGTGCCTCGTGGGCCTCCGGCGTCCCGCGGTCGGCCCGGGCGCCGCCGACCGCGTCGGGCCGGTCGGCGACGGCGTCGACGCCGGTCGGCGACGGCGTCCGACGGGGACGGGTCGGCCGGTGCACGGGGAGCGGATGCACCGATCGGGCCTCGAGTCGGCCGAGGCGACCGGCCCCGATGCGCACGGCCACCTCCGTCCCGACGGCGATGTCCCGCGTCCCGTCGCTGATGGCCGTGCAGTGGAAGGCGACCGTCCGGTCGCCGCAGCGCACCACCCCGAGCCCACGGGGTTCGTCGAACTCGGTGACGGTCCCGAGCAGGGTGGTCGACCCGACAGGCACGAGGTCGGCCGGGCCCGACGGCAGCGATGCTCTCGGGGACCCCGTCAATGGACGATCTTGGCCAGGGCCAGCTCGAGGATGTCGGTCGCCCCCCGGTCGCGCAGGGCGGGGATGAGGACGTTGATCTCCGACTTGCGGACCACCGTCTCGACGGCGAACCCGCCGCCGCCGAAGAGCTCGGACACGGTGGGCGACCGGAGCGACGGCAGGACCTCGATGACCCCGGCCAGCTGCTCGGCGGCGACGTTGAGCTTCACCAGCACCTTGCCCCTCGCCTCCAAGCGAGCCCTGCAGCAGGGTCAACAGCTGCTCCATGGCGTGACGCTTGGCGGGATCGGCGGCCGACATCGGGGTTGGCGATCAGCTCGGTGTGGGAGACGAGCAGGGTCTCCACGATCCGGAGCCCGGCGGCGCGCAACGCCCGCCCCGTCTCGGTGATCTCGACGACGCAGTCGGCGATGTCGGGGACCTTGGCCTCGGTGGCACCGTAGGAGAGGCTGACCTCGGCCTTGACCCCGTGGGACTCCAGGTAGCGACCGGTCAGTTCGGGGTACTCGGTCGACACCCGCAGGGCGCCGCCCGGACCCGTGGCCGTCTTCGCCAGGTCGGCCACCGAGGTGACCGGCGACTCGGACGGTACCGCCAGGACGACCCGGATCGGATTGGCGGTGGCCTTCGAGTACTGCAGGGTGCCGAGCGAGGTGACCGCGCTCCCCCGCTCCTCGATCCAGTCCCGACCGGTGATCCCGAGGTCGAACAGCCCGTCGGCCACGTACAGCGGGATCTCCTGGGGACGGAGGATGCGCACGTCGTCGACCCGCGGATCGTCGATGGTGGCGCGGTAGTCGACGCTCGACGACCGGCTCACGGCCAGGTCGGCCTCGGCGAAGAGGTCGAGCGTCGCCTTCTCGAGCGAGCCCTTCGGGAGCACCAGGGTCAGCACGCTCAACGCCCCCCGACGGTGAAGCCCACCCGGTGGCCGCTCGGCAGGTCGGCGATGCCCCGCAGCAGGGCGACGGTGCCGAGCGCGGTGCGGACCGCCTCGGCCCCCTTGTTGGTGGCGTCGGGCAGCGAGCGCACCAGCGCCTGCTCGACGGTGTCGGTGGTCAGCACGCCGAACACCACCGGGCACGCCGGTGTCGAGCTGGACCCGCTGGAGGCCCGCCGCGCACTCCCCCGCCACGAAGTCGTAGTGGCCGGTGTCACCGCGGATGACCGCCCCGAGGGCCACCACGGCGTCGACCCGCCCGCTGGCCACCAGGCCGCGGGCCACGAGCGGGAGTTCGAAGGCGCCCGGTGCCCAGGACACCACCGTCGCGCCGAGGTCGCGCGCCGGCGGCGTCGAGCTCGTCGAGGGCGGCCGTCAGCATCCGGTCGGTGATCTCCCCGTTGAACTCGGCGCAGGCGAAGCCCACCCGGACGTCGCGCGCCGACTCCGGAGACGAGTTCGGCCGGGTCGAGCGACGAGCCCACCCGGGCCGCCGCCCGGGCCTTGGCGTCGTCGGGGAGCGCCGTCTCGTCAGAGGACGTCATCGAGTCCCTCCAGCAGATGCCCCATGCGTTCGCGCTTGGTCCGCAGGTACTGGATGTTCTCCGGGGTGGGGACCGGCTGGATGTTGACCCGTTCGACGATGTCGAGGCCGAAGCCCTCGAGGCCGCCGTACTTGGTCGGGTTGTTGGTCATCAGCCGCATGGTGGTCACCCCCAGGTCGACGAGGATCTGGGCCCCGATCCCGTACTCGCGGGAGTCGGCCGGCAGGCCGAGCTCGAGATTGGCGTCGACGGTGTCGAACCCCTCCTCCTGCAGGCTGTACGCCCGCAGTTTGTGGGCCAGCCCGATCCCCCGGCCCTCGTGCCCGCGGAGGTAGACCAGCACCCCGCTGCCGTTTTCGTCGATGGCCTGCATGGCGCCGTGCAGCTGGGGTCCGCAGTCGCAGCGCAGCGACCCGAAGACGTCACCGGTCAGGCACTCGCTGTGGACCCGGACGAGGGTGTTGGGCTGGCCCTGGATGTCGCCCTTCACGAGGGCGACATGGTGTTCCCCGTCGAGGACCGACTCGTAGGCGTAGACGGTGAACTCGCCGAAGTCGGTGGGGATCCGGGCGTCGGCGATGCGGCGCACCAGCTTGTCCTTGTGCCGGCGGTAGCGGATCAGGTCGGCGATGGAGATCAGATGGAGCCCGTGCTTCTCGGCGAACGCCTCGAGTTCGGGCAGCCGGGCCATGGTGGCCTTGTCCTCGCTCACCACCTCGCACAGCACGCCGGCCGGCGACAGGCCGGCCGCCCGGGCCAGGTCGACGGCGGCCTCGGTGTGGCCGGCTCGCTTCAGGACGCCACCCGGTCGGTAGCGGAGGGGGAAGATGTGCCCGGGACGGTTCAGGTCCGTCGGCCGGGTGTGGGGGTCGACCAGCGCTTTGATGGTGGCCGCCCGGTCGGCGGCCGAGATCCCGGTGGTGGTGCCGTGGCGGAAGTCCACGCTCACGGTGAAGGCCGTCCGCTGGACCTCGGTGTTGGCCGTGACCATGAGCGGCAGGTCGAGCTGTTCGACCCGCTCGGGGGTCAGCGGGACGCAGATCAGGCCCGACGTGTGGGCCAGGAAGAAGGCGATCTTCTCCGGGGTGACCGCGTCGGCGGCCATGATGAGATCGCCCTCGTTCTCGCGGTCCTCGTCGTCCACGACGATGACGATCTCGCCCCGCCCGACCGCCTCGATCGCTTTCTCCACTGCTGAGAAGGGCATCGACCCCGTGTCTCCCTCGTATCGTCCGGCTCGGCCTGGCGTCCCGGTACTGCGCTTCGTCCCCCGTCAGCGGGGCGGGGCGGGAGGAGCCAGTTCCACCCGGACGTCACCTCCCAGGCTAGTCACCGAGCGGACCTCCCCCCGCCACAGTCGGTCCATGGAGGGCGGCGCCCGGACCGGCGAACAGGGGCCGGGCGTCGTCGCCGCCGAACAGCGCGGGAGCGAGGTAGAGGACGTAGCGGTCCACGAGCCCGGCGGCATGCAGATCGTGGGCCACCGTGGCGCCGCCCTCCACCAGGACCTGGACGATCCCGCGGGCCCCGAGGTCGGCGAGCACCTGCTCCGGCGGGCCCGACAGCGCCAGGGCGGGCGCCACCGCCGCGCCCTCGGGGACGGTGCCGAGCACCACCCGCCGCGGCTGGTGGTCGGCGTCGCGGTGGTGGGGGTCGCCCTCGGGCAGCCGCACGGTGAGCGAGGGGTCGTCGGCCCGGACCGTTCCGGCCCCGACCAGCACGGCGTCCGACACCGCCCGCAGCCGGTGGGCATCGAGCCGGGCCGCCTCACCGGTGATCCAGCGGCTGGTGCCGTCGGGGGCGGCGATGCGGCCGTCGAGGGTGGCCGCCAGCTTCAGCACCACCCAGGGACGGCCCGTGCGCCGGTGGGTGACGTACGGGGCGAGCTGCTCGGCGACCGCGTCGGCCGCCACCCCGACGACCACCTCGATGCCGGCCGCCTCGAGCGCGGCGATCCCCCGCCCGTCGACGAGGGGGTCCGGGTCGGTCATCCCCACGACCACCCGGGCCACCCCGGCGGCCACCACCGCGTCGGTGCAGGGCGGCGTCCGACCCTGATGGGCGCACGGCTCGAGGGTGACGTAGAGGGTGCCGCCCCGGGCCCGCTCCCCCGCCGCGGCCAGGGCCGCCACCTCGGCGTGGGGGCCACCGGGAGGGGCGGTCGCCCCCGTGAACCAGGTGGTCGGTCCGCCGTCGACCGCCTCGGGTACGAGCACGGCACCCACCCAGGGGTTCGGCGACGTCAGGCCGTGGACCCGCTCGGCGGCGTCGACGGCCCGGAGCATCCACCCGGTGTCGGCCGTCCCCGGGGTCGGGGACGCTCAGGACGGCACTCCGGCCCGCTCGCCGGCGGCGGCCGCCAGGATGGACCCGACCGCCTCCAGGGGGTCCGCCCGGTTGAAGACGGCCGAGCCGGCCACGAACACGTTGGCCCCGGCCCGGGTGGCCTCGACCACCGTGTGCTCGTCGATGCCGCCGTCGACCTCGACGTCGAGGGCCAGACCGGCGGCGTCGGCGGCCCGGCGCACCTGGGCCACCTTGGGCATCACGTCGGCGATGAACGACTGCCCGCCGAATCCGGGGAAGACCGTCATGCACAGCACCAGGTCGACGAGCGCCAGGTAGGGCTCGAGGGCCTCGAACGGGGTGTCGGGATTGGCGGCCAGCCCCACCCGCAGGCCCAGGTCGCGCATCTGGGCGCACAGCGCCTCGGTCTCCCCCACCTCCACGTGCACCGTGCAGCCGTCGGCCCCGGCATCGCGGAACGGCTCGAGGTAGCGGGCCGGGTCGGTGATCATGAGGTGGGTGTCGAAGAACAGGTCGCTGTGGGAGCGCAGCGAGGCGATGACCGGTGGGCCGATCGTCAGGTTCGGCACGAAGTGGCCGTCCATGACGTCCACGTGGAGCCAGTCGGTGGCCGGCGCCACCCCGGCCACGGCATCGGCCAGGCCGCCGAAGTCGGCCGACAGGATCGACGGGGCGACGCGGAGCGGGCGCGCCGGGAGTTGGGGGCCGGCCATCGGCGACGATCCTACCGGCAGAGCCCGGCCACCCCGGCTGACGGTCTCGGATGCCGTGGCTCCGGGAACCGTCCGTCGGGGTGGCTCGAGGCTCAGCTCGACCGCGACGGAGTAGGTCGCCACCGCCGAGACGCCGTACTGTGTCCGTCAAGGTCAAGGTGATGGTGCGGGTCGCCCCTCCCGGCGCGTAGATGTGCGACGCCGCACCGGTCGTTGTCACCGTGGTGGCGGTTCCGTCACCCCAGTTCCACGAGTAGCTCGTCACCTTGCCCCGGGAAGGGATCGGTGGTCGTCACCGTCCACGGCCCCGAGACGTGCCGTGGGCGATCGACGTGGGGCCGGCTGATCGTCCCGGTGGGATACGACGGCGGCGAAGGCACCGAGGCCGTTCGGCGTCCCCACCCCGGTCGGACCGTCGTAGCCTGCCAAGGCATCACAGGCCCGGTCTCCAACGCTCGGCGTCGCTTCCGGTCGGCGGGTAGTCGCAGTCGAGGATCCCGCCCCCAGCATGTTGGGGTCGCCGCAGGCGGCGGCACCCTCGCCGTCGCAGTAGCCGTTGCCTCCCGACGTGACGTCGTAGAGGGACGACGATCCGAGATGGCCGTACAGCTCCAGCGCCGGATAGGCGAAGCCGTGGGAGCCCCGGCGAGGGCGTACATGGAGGCGATGATCGGCGACGACAGTGACGTCCCGCCGATGGTGAACCATTCGGGCGACGCCGGGCACTCGCTGGTGCCGCACGTTGAAGCTGTCGTAGATGTCCAGACCGGTGAGCGGGTCGGCAACGGCCGCCACGTCGGCGACGAGTCGATGGGAACCGCAGCCGGTGCTCGCCCAGTTGCTGAGTCCGGGCTGCCAGCCCATGGCCGCTATGAGCGTGCTGCAACCGCCCCCGCCGGCTCCCAGCGACTGACCGAGGAGCAGTTCGTCGATGGCCTTGACGCCGTTGTCGTTCCAGACCGTCTCGGACTGGCGGGCGGCCGTCTGGCCCAGGTAGAGCGACGTCCCACCGACCGCCACGACCGTGTTGTAGGACGCCGGCGCCTCCGGTGCGTCGGCGCCGATCCGAACTGGTCGAACTCGTAGTACCCGTCGTCACCCGCCGACGCCGTGATGACGGTCCCCGGGTGGTTGTACGCCGCTTCGTCCGCGGCGGTCGACCCCGTCTCGGGGCCGCCGAAGGAGTTCGTGATCTCGTTCGCCTTCAGCGCCACCGCTTCGTCTTCTGCCGCTTCGAGGTTGGCGTTGGAGTTGCTCGTCGCCTCGAGCAGGATGATCTTGCAGTTCTGGCACACCGAGTGCACCGTCTCGACGTCGAGCGACTCCTCGACGGACCAGCCCGACGTGTCGTCGGGGGGCAGCGTCGTGGTCCCGGTCTGGCTGACCACCTTCAGACAGCCGTTGCCGGTCGAGCAGGCGGCGAGCCCGTACTGGGCGTCGAACGTCTGGAGGTCGGCATTGATGTCCGGGTCGTTGTAGGCATCGACGATGGCGACCGTCTGCCCGGTGCCCGTCGCCGTGGAACTGAATCCGTAGGCGGTGGAGAGGTCGCCCGGCGTCAGCCCTCCGGCCGGGCCGATCGTCGCCGCCGGCCCGGCGGTCGCCGCCCCCGACACGCCCTCGCCGCCACGCGGAAGGCATGGGCGCCCGGGGTGCCCTTCTTGACCAGCACCCGACGCTCCGCGAAGCAGGTGGAGTGGTGCTGCTTCGGGGCCTTGCAGACCGGCTTGCCGATCGCGTAGTAGGTGACCCCGGCCTTCAGTGGCGTCGCCGACGTGGCCGACGCGACGCCCGGCGTCGCCGAGACGGCTGCGAACGTGATCATCAGGGCAGCCGCCACGGACCCCGGGAGCCGGCGGCGCTTCGCCCGGCCATCCGACGATCCCCTCCGCCTCGAACCGACGAGCGTCGAACTAGTGGGTGCACGTGTTGCATGGCACTCCCTTGTCTCCTAGAGTGCACTCAACCGTTCAGGTTCCGAATCCGACAGACCCGCCGCGCCATGATCTCCACCGGTTCGAGTTCGGTCGGATCAGCCTGCCGCAATGAGCAACGGCCCCACCGATCGCTCGTGCGATCAGTGGGGCCGTTGTCCGACGTGGATTGCTTGAGTTCCCTTAGCGGCCGGCGGGACCTCCACGGCCACCAGCGACCACCGGTCGGTCGCCGGGAGGCTGGCCTTCACGGTGACCGGGTGACCGGCCGTCGTGGGAGCCGCCACCGACTGCGTCCAGTAGGTGTCATGGACGGTGGGATCGAGGAACCAGGTCTGCAGGCTCTGACCGGCGACCGGCACCGGCTTGGCCGACGTCGACCAGTCCAGACCACCGGCGATCACCAGCGAGTTGGAGGAGGTCGGCGTGATGGTTGCCTTGGCCGGTCCACCGACCAGGCTGCCGATGCTGGCGGCCCCGAGCTGATGGGCCGCTCCGGTGAAGGAGATGACCGTGATCGAACCGTCCGCCGGCTGGGCGAACGTCGCCACCACCGAGGCATTGGTCACCTTCGCCGGGGCGTAGGCCTGCCAGACCTCGGAGGAACCCGCTCCCAGGAGATCCGCCCACGAAGTGCGGGTCCAGGTCAGGCCCCCACCCTTCACCGAGGTCACCGTCTGGGTGGCGGTCGACGACCCGTCGGCCTGCACCAGCGCCACGAGCAGCTCACCACTTCCTGACGTCGACACGCCGTTGGTCGTCACGGATCCGGCGGAGTACGCGTGGTACCCCGTCTTCAGTGTGTCGATCTTGGGCTGGGTACCGACGACCGCCGTCCAGTTGATGGTGGCGGAGTTCGACGTGACCGACCCGACGGCGGCACCTTCGGTGTCGGTTCCGCCGGCGGTACCCGTGTAGCAGTACTGCGCCGTGCCGTTGGCCGCGGTGTAGGCGAACCCGGCGTTCGGGTTGGCCCCCGTCACCTTGAAGTCGACCCGGACGCCGGCCACCGGATCATTGTTCTGATCGGTCACCGTCGCCGTCTCACACGCCGAGGCCCCCGTGTTGTACGAGGAGCTCGTCGGCGACAGGGTCACCTTGGTCACCGTGGCGATGGGCGACAGGGTGAAGCCACCCGGGTACCCGTAGGCGTCGTACCCCCCGAATCCGTAGATCGTGAGTCCGAAGGGCAGCGATGCAGTCACCGTGTGGGAGCCGAAGCCGACCGCCACCTGGGCACCGGAGTACGCACTCCCGGCGATGGGGCTGAAGTCGCCGGAGGGCACCGGGGTCCCGTCGAGGTCGACGCTCGTGACCTCCGAGGTGGGCGCCACCAGGTTGATGTAGTTCTGGGTGATGGCGGGGTCGGCGCCGTCCGGTTCGGTCGCCACCGTGTAGCTGTTCAGGAACTGTTCGGTCGGCGGGATCGTGATGTCCATCGGATCGGCGTCCGCTCCGTCGTACTCTTCACCGTTCGAGTACTGCATCACCTGGATCGGCTTGTTCGAGGTGACCGACGAGGCGGAGGTCAGGACCGTCTCGTAGAACTGACCGGTGTTGAGGGTGGCGACGGCGGTGCCATTGACGTCCACCGTGGTGTTGTCCTCGCTGGCCATGAACCGGAAGGTGTCACCCGTTCGGGTGGCCAGGGGCTCGGTCAGGAAGTCGGTGCCCCACGTGTTGGTCGGGGTCATCTCCTCGGCCAGCGTGTTGCAGGCCGCGTAGCCGATGGGCACATCGGCACACGAGTTGCCGGCCATGACCGCCACCGGGGCGCTCGAGGTGATGCTGGAACCCGAGAGGTCGTCGCCCAGTCCGTCCTGGAAGCTGGTAGACGTCCCCCTGGTTGAGCGTGACGGTGTAGGGGACACCGGCCGTGCGGCCCGCGGTGGTCACGCTGGGCGTGATGGTCACCTTGGTGTTGGCCTGGGTCCCGACCACGGCGAACTGCGAGCCGCCGCCGTAGCCCCCGCCGTAGCCCTGCACGAGGTAGGACGTGCCGAGGATCGAGGTGGGCAGGCCCATGAAGCCGTCGGTGGTGTACTGCTCGGTGTTCAGCCCGTAGGCCGACACCGGCGCTCCGGCGGTGATGTGCACGCCGCCACCGACTCGTGTCGTCACTGGTGGTGATCTGGGCGTCCGTAGGAATATCGACGGTCGTGGCCACACCCGGAGTGACGCTGAAGCTCTGGGAAAATCCGATGGCCGGAACCGAGACGTTGCCGGTCGTGGCCGTGTTCCCGGAGATGAAGAGGAACAGGCTGCTCTGGCCGTCGTAGTTGTTCTCGAAGGCGGTCCAGAAGTCCGTGCCCTGCGACGACGGAACGGTGGCGGCGCTGGCCGCCACGGTGCCGACCCCGGAGATGGCCCCCGCCACCGGGAGCGCCACGAGGGCGGCAACGGTGGCGATCGAGATGCGGAGTGTCCTCCGCCATCCGGCTCGTCGTGTGGAGCCGGGAGAACTGCCGGAGCGGGTCCGGGTGTCGGCCGACTGCGCGGCGCGACGGGAGATCGGAGCGTGAGCCTCCGCCATAGTTGCTACCTTTCCGCCGACCCTGCCCAAGTCGCTCGATTGAGGTCGGGATCCACAGCCCGACAGTTGGTCCGACGAAAATGTAAGGGACGAATTGCCATTTGTCCATTGCCTTTTTTGGGGATAGACGTGAATAGATCCTTGGATCTCGCGCTCCGTCGCCCAGTGGGTACAACTAGTGGCGAAAAGGGTCGAACGCCGGGGGACGTCCCCGGGTGGTGACCGATGGACCAGCCACCGGAGGGTCAGGTCCCCAAGCGCTCGCCCGTCCGCGGACGGACGCCGTTGAGCCACGCGGCCGCGTCCATGGGTCGCTTCCCTTCGGGCTGCACGGTCCGCAGCTCGAGCCGGCTGGACGCCCCCGCGCCGACGACGGTCCCCGACAGCTCCCCGGGTAGGAGGACTCCCGGCGAAGCCGGCGCGGCCCCGGCCGAGAGCACCCGCACCCGCCGGCCGCGGAACGTCGTCCAGGCGCGGCCGAGGCGTACGGTGCGCCGCAGGGCCGACGCCGGTCTCTCCCAGTCCAGTTCCAGCTCGGCCGCGGCCACCTTCTCGGCGTACGTCGGATTGCCGGCCTGGTCACGGGGCACCGGCAGGCCGGCCCGACCCCCGGCCAGGTGCTCCTCCAGCATCCGACAACCGATCTCCACCAGCCGGCCCCGGAGTTCGTCGACCGTCTCCTCGGGATCGATGGCCGTGGCCACCTCGGCGTAGACCGGGCCCGTGTCGAGACCGGCCTCGACCGCCATCAGGCACACGCCCGTCTCGGCGTCGCCCTCAAGCAGGGCCCGCTCCACCGGCGCCGCCCCCCGCCAGCGCGGCAGCAGCGAGAAGTGGAGGTTGACCATCGGGAGCCGGTCGAGCACCGCCACCGGGATGATGCGCCCGTAGGCCACCACCACTCCCAGTTCGGCGCCGACCGTCGTGGCCTCGGCGAGGTCGTCGGTCACCGTGAGGCCCAGCTCGAGTGCCGCGGCCTTGACGGGGCTCGGGGCGAGACCGCTTCCCCGACCCCGTCGCTTGTCGGCCCGGCTCACGACCAGGGCCACGTCGTGGCCGGCGGCCACCAGGGTGCGCAGTGGGGCGACAGCGGCCTCGGGGGTGCCGAGGAAGACGAGGCGGGCCATGTCCCGCGACGCTAGTGGTGTCCGTCCCGTGGGACGGTGGCGCTCAGACGGCCCGTTCGTCGCCGGCCGACACGAGCTTGGCCTCCATGGCCGAGGTGTCGAGACCCATGGCGCGGTCGCGCAGGATCCGCAATGCCTGCTTGCGCATGTCGTCGTCGAGGCGCTCGACCATCAGGACGCCGTCGAGGTGGTCCACCTCGTGCTGGAACATGCGGCCCAGGAAGCCGTCGGCCTCGATCGTCAACTCGTTGCCCTCGAGGTCGTACCCCTTGAGCAGCACCGTCTCGGGTCGGTAGATGCCGATGTGCAGCCCCGGGATCGAAAGACAACCCTCGTCGTGATAGAGCTCGCCGGCCGACTCGACGATCTCGGGATTCACGATGGCCTGGGGGCCCTCGTCGTCGTCGAGGTCGTAGACGAACAGCCGCCGCTGCACGCCGACCTGGGGGGCGGCCAGCCCCACGCCGACGGCCTCGTACATGGTCTCCACCATGTCGTCGACCAGCTTCACCAGGGCACCGTCGACCTCGTCGACCGGCTTCGCCACCTGGCGGAGCACGGGGTCGCCGTAGGTGCGCACTGCATAGGAGGACATGGCTCCAGTCTACGGCAGAGGGCATCCGTCCGGACCGGCATCGTCCTTCGCCGACCCGATCGGGCGTCACCGATCAGGCGTCGCTCGGATCGACCTCCACCCGCAGCCGCCCCGCCGGCCGGTCGACCGACGCCAGGCCGTCGGCCAGCGCCCGATGGTCCTCGGCCCGCACGAGGAACCGGTCGTCGGCGACCGCCGACACCTCGAGCGGCGTCGTCGCCGACAGCCCGTCGGCGTACGCCGGCGCCCCCGGGCCGCGCAGCAGGGCCAGGGCACCGAAGGGAGGCAGCCCGAGCAGCGAGCGCACCGGCCGCTCGGCGTCGGCCAGGATGCCCGGGTCGGCCCGGACCGCGGCCTCCAGGGCCTCGTGGCCGGGCACCCGGGTCTGGACGAGCACCCGTCCCCCGCCGTCGCGGGCGCCGACCACCCGGGAGGCCCGGGCCAGCACCGACAGCGCCTCCTCGCCGGCGGCGAACCGCGGGGCGAGCAGGTGCTGGTCCATGTCGAGGAAGGCGACGAGTCCGGCGTGGTCCACCCGATGGAGGGCCGCCTCGGTGCCCACCACCAGAGGCACCCGACCCGGGTCGACGTCGGTCGCCGGTGGCTCCGGTCACCTCCACGGCCGGGGTGCCGAGCAGGGCGGCCAGCTCCTCGGTGGCCCGGGACACGCCGATGCGCAGGGCCTTCAGCCGGGTGGAGTCACACACCGCGCACACCACCGGCCGACGCTCGCCGCACCGGGCGCAGGCCAGCACCCCGGCGGTACCGTCCTGGGCCACCGCCCCGCCGCAGCGGGTGCAGCGGGCCAGTTCGCCACAGCTGCGACAGGCCAGGAGGCGGATCCGACCGGTCCGGTGCAGGACGCACACCACCCGCCCCCCGGGCCGGTCCAGCTCGGCGTGGGCGGCCCGGGTCAGCCGCTCGCTGAACAGTCCGGTACGAGGATCGTCCCCCGTCCGGTCCACGACCTCGACGACGGCCCAGCCCCGGCGCTCCACCGACCGTTCGGTGGTGACCAGCCGGCCGCCCCTCGGTCACCGCCAGCGGGGGGCACGGCGAGACCAGCAGCACCGGGGCACCGTCGCGCCGGCCCCGCTCGACCACCACGTCGACCGACGACCAGGTGGGTGCCCGCTCCTCCCGGTGGGCCTCGTCGTGGACGTCGAGCACCACGGCGGCCGACAGCCGGGGCACCGGGGCCCAGGCCGCAGCCCGGGTGCCCACCACCACGCAACCGCCCGCGTCGGGCGGCCGCCCACCCGTCGGGAAGGACGGCCACGGGCACGTCCGCCGACCGCAGGCGATCGGCCAGGTGCTCGGCCCGCGATCGGGAGGGGGCCACCACCAGCACCCCGTCGGCCCCGCCGGCGGTGGACCAGCTCGAGGACGAGCCGCGACGAGTCGAGCGCCGGGGCCAGGCGCACCACCGCACTCCCGTCGGCGTCCAGTGCCTCGTCCACCAGGGCCACCGCGCCCCCGCCCGGGGAGTCGGGCCGGCGGTCCGGCGCCACGCCGGAGGGTAGGGACCGCACCACCCGGGACGGCGACGCCGTGCCCAGGAACGAGGACACGGGTCCCGCCCACCGCCACGCCGCCCAGTGGGCCAGGTCCACCACGGCGGCCGGGGGCCCGAGCCCGCTCGACCCGGCGATGTCGAGGGGGTGCACCCCCGGATCGGGGGTGACGTCGTCCTCCACCACCCAGGCGCCGATCCGACGGCCGTGCAGGGGCACGCGCACCCGGCTGCCCACCGTGACCGCGTCGGCCAGGGCGGCCGGCACGGCGTAGTCGAAACGGCGGTGGATGGCGGGGACGTCGGGGACGACCCGGACCACCCGGGGGCGTTCCCCTCCGGTCGACGCGGCCCCGGCGACGGGGTGGGCGGCGGAGGGAGCGGGACGCTCAGAGGCCGAGCGCCTGCTTCAGGTCGTCCGCCCGGGCGGTGTCCTCCCAGGTGAAGTCCTTGTCGGCCCGGCCGAAGTGTCCGTAGGCGGCCGTCTTGCGGTAGATCGGGCGCTTCAGCTCGAGATCGCGGACGATGGCCGCCGGGCGCAGGTCGAAGACCTCGTCGACGGCCTTGGCGATGGCGGACGGGTCGACGGTCTCGGTGCCGAAGGTCTCGACCAGCAGCGACACGGGGCGGGCGACGCCGATGGCGTAGGCCACCTGGACCTCGCACCGGCTGGCCGCACCGGCGGCCACCACGTTCTTGGCCACCCAGCGGGCGGCGTAGGCGGCCGAACGGTCGACCTTGGACGGGTCCTTGCCCGAGAAGGCGCCACCGCCGTGGCGGGCCATGCCGCCGTAGGTGTCGACGATGATCTTGCGGCCGGTCAGGCCGGTGTCGGCATGGGGGCCACCCAGCTCGAAGACGCCGGTCGGGTTGGCGAGGACCCGCAGGCCCGAGACGTCGAGCTCGGCGGGCAGCAGCGGGTCGATCACGTTGTTGCGGAGGTCGGGCAGGAGCAGCGTCTCGAGGTCGATCCCCGGGTCGTGCTGGGTGGAGATGAGGACGGTCTCGAGGGCCACGGGCCGGCCGTCCTCGTACGTCACGCTGACCTGGGTCTTGCCGTCCGGGCGCAGGTACGGCAGGGTGCCGACCCGGCGGACCTGGGCGAGGCGCTGGGCCATGCGGTGCGCCAGCCAGATCGGCAGGGGCATGAGGTCCGGGCGTCTCGTCGCAGGCGTAGCCGAACATCATCCCCTGGTCGCCGGCCCCCTGGGCGTTGAGCTGGTCCTCGCCCCCGGTGCCCGCCCGCACCTCGAACGCCTTGTCCACGCCCTGTCCGATGTCGGGCGACTGCTCGTCGAGGGAGACGATGACGCCGCACGTGTTGCCGTCGATGCCGTAGGCGTCGTCGTCGTAGCCGATGTCGAGGACGACCTGACGCACCAGCTTGGGGATGTCCACATAGGTGGACGTGGTGATCTCCCCGGCCACCAGGACCAGGCCGGTGGTGAGCAGGGTCTCGCAGGCCACCCGGCTGTCGGGGTCCTCGGCCAGCAGCGCGTCGAGCACCGAGTCGGAGATCTGGTCGGCCATCTTGTCGGGGTGGCCTTCGGTCACGGACTCCGAGGTGAAGGTGTATCGGCTGCTCACGGGTGGTTCCATCCTCTGTGGTCGGGTCGTCGGGCACACGGGTCGGCATCGACGGTCGGTACAGCTGGTCCTGTCCTGCGGGTCCCGGTCCGGGGCCTCGGGCGCCAGGGGCCCCGCACCCCGGCTCCCCGGGCACGGCGCACCACGCTACCCGCGGCGCGAGCGGTCACGGCTACGAGGGGGGCGCGAGCAGGGGGACGACCCGGTCGAGCAGGGCGTCGGCCACCTCGGACTTGGCCGCGAGCGGCGACGGTGGTGACCGTCCCGTCGGCGCCGAAGACGGTCACGGCGTTGGTGTCGTGGTCGAATCCCACCCGGGGGGCCGAGACGTCGTTGGCCACCATCAGGTCGACGCCCTTGGCCACCAGCTTGGCCCGGGCGCGCTCGGGCACGTCGTCGGTCTCCGCCGCGAACCCGACCAGCACCTGGCCCGGGAGCCGCCGACGGCCCAGTTCGGCCAGGATGTCGTCGGTCGGCTCGAGCACCAGCTCGGGGACGCCGTCCGACTTGTGCAGCTTCGGTGTCCACGACCACCTTGGGCCGGAAGTCGGCCACCGCGGCGGCCATCACGACCACGTCGGCATCGGCCGCCCGGGCCAGCATGGCCTCCTGCATCTGGGCCGCGGTCTCGACCTCCACGACCTCGGCCCCCGGCGGCCGGGGCTGGGAGCTGGTGGTCACCAGCACCACCGAGGCGCCCGCGTCGGCGGGCCGCGGCGGCCACCGCGTGGCCCTGCTTGCCCGACGAGCGGTTGGTGATGAAGCGGACCGGATCGATGGCCTCGCGGGTCCCGCCGGCCGAGACCAGCACGCGGACCCCGCCAGGTCGGGCCGGTCCGACGCGCCCGGCGAAGCGAGCAGGCTCGAGCACGGCGGCGACGATGGTCCCGGGCTCCGCCATCCGGCCCGACCCCACGTCGCCCCCGGCCAGGCGGCCCTCCTCGGGGGGAACCACGGTGACGCCCCGGCCCGCCAGGACGCCGAGGTTGTCCTGGACGGACGGGTGCTCCCACATCTCGGTGTGCATGGCCGGGCACACCACCACCGGCGCCGCGGTGGCCACCAGGGTGGTGGTCAACAGGTCGTCGGCCAGGCCGGCGGCGTAGCGGGCCAACAGGTCGGCGGTGGCCGGGGCCACCACCACGACGTCGGCCCGCTGGCCCAACCGCGTGTGCGGGATGGGCGACACCTCGTCGAACACGCTGGTCTGGGTGGGCTCGGACCCGAGGGCGTCGAAGGTGGCCCGGCCCACGAAGCGGGTGGCCCGCTCGGTCAGCACCGGGGCCACGTGGCAGCCGGCGTCGACGAGTCGGCGGCAGACCTCCACCGCCTTGTAGGCGGCGATGCCGGCGGACACGCCGAGGACGACGAACGGCCGTCCGTCCGTCGGGCCCGGGTCCTGCGGTGTCACCTCGGCCACGGCGGTCCCCCTGTCGGACGGGTCCCGGCCCACCGCCGGGACGTCGTGTCAGTCGGTGGTCTCGTCCTTGTCGGCGGCGATGGCCTCGGCCACCGCCTCCTCGACGGCCAGCTCCACCGCTCCCTCGATGAGGGCGAGGGCCGCGGCCTCGGCGGCCTCGGCGGCGGCGATCTCCTCGGGATCGGGCCGCGAGTACGTGGCCTTGCCCTCGGCGACCTCCTCGAAGGCGATCGACAGCGGCTTGCCCGAGGCCGAGGCGACCTGGGGCGGCACGACGACGCCGATGCCCTCGCCCAGCGAGTTGTAGTAGCTGTTGACCTGCCGGGCCCGACGCGAGGCCAGCGCCACCAGGGTGAACTTGGAGTCGACCTTGTCGAGGAGGTCCTCGATCGGCGGGTCCATCAGGGTGGTCGGGTTCTGAGCCATCACGATCCTTGCGCCTAGGGGGTGCCGGCGGATGGCCGGTGGTGCGGCCGCCGGGCCTAGGAGGCGCCCGAGCGACGAAGGGCCAGTATAGAGGCCACATCGGAGGTGGCCTGCGCGATGGTGTCGTTGACCACCACCGCGTCGGCGATGTCGCGACCGGATCGCTCCTCCTCGGCCCCTTCGGCCACCCGGCGGGCCACGTGGGCCTCGTCGTCGCCCCGGGCCCGGAGGCGTTCGGCCTGGACGTCGGGGGACGGCGGCAGGAGAAGGACCAGCGTGGCGTCCGGCCGCAGCGCCCGCACCTGACGGGCGCCCTGGAGGTCGATCTCGAGCAGGACGTCGCGGTCCGTCCTCCGGCTCGGGCACCGGGGTGCCGTAGAGGTTGCCGAGGAACTCGGCCCACTCGAAGAAGCCGCCGGCCGCGGCGTGGGCCTCGAAGGTCGCCCGGTCGACGAACACGTACGAGTCCTCGGGCTCACCGGGCCGGCGGGCCCGGGTCGTCCACGAGCGGCTCAGCCACAGTCGTGGATCGGCGGCCACCAACCGGGCGGCCACGGTCCCCTTGCCGGCTCCACCGGGGCCGAAGAGGACGAAGATGCGGGCGGGGTCGGCGGGCGCTGGGGCCGCCGCGTCAGCTCCGCTCAGCGGGCGGTCTCCCGGAGGAGCGCCTCGCGCTGGTTCGATCCGAGGCCCTGCAGGCGCCGGCTCTCCGAGATCCCGACCGTCTCCATGAGACGGCGGGCCTTGACCTTGCCGAGGCCGGGCAGCGACTCGAGTACCGAGAGGACCTTCATCTTCCCCACGGTCTCGTTGCCGTCGGCCATCGTGAGGAGTTCGCCGAGGTCGATCGAGCCGAGCTTCAGCTTCTCCTTCACCTCGGCCCGCTCGCGGCGGACCTTGGCGGCCTTGGCCAGTGCGGCCTGGCGCTGTTCGGGCGTTAGTGCAGGCGGTTGCGGCATGGCGGGAACGATAGCGCCTCGGCGGCACGGGGTCATGCGACGTTCGGTGATCGGTGCGGCTCCCCGGACCCACCGGCTGGCCGATACTGGTGGGGTGACGGCGATCGACCTCAACGCGGATCTGGCCGAGGGCGACGTGTTCGGCCCCTCGGATCTCGACCTCGTGGACATCGTCACGAGTGCCAGCCTGGCCTGTGGGTTCCACGCCGGATCGACCGCGGTCATGCGCGCCGCGGCCCGGGCGTGCGTGGAGCGGGGGGTGGCCATCGGCGCCCACGTCTCCTACCGCGACCGCGCCGGCTTCGGCCGGCGGGCCCTCGACGTCGCCCCCGACCGCCTCGCCGCCGACCTCGTGGAGCAGTGGGATGCGCTCGACGCCGAGGTGCGCGCCGTCGGTGGGACGGTGACCTACGTGAAGCCCCACGGCGCGCTGTACGCGGCGATGGCGACGGTGCCGGAGGTGGCCGACACCGTCGTCGCCGTCCTCGGCCCCCGGTGCCCGGTGCTGGTGGGGCCGCCCACCGGCGCCCACGTCGACGCCGCCGCCCGGGCCGGCGTGCGGCTGGTGCCCGAGGGCTTCTGCGACCGCGGCTACGAGGCCGACGGCCGCCTGGTCGCCCGGGACCACCCGGGCGCCCTGGTCGACGACGCGGAGGACGCCGGCGCCCGGGCCCGGTCGTTGGCCGTCGACGGCGGGGTCGGTGCCGTCGACGGGACGTGGGTGACCCTCGAGGTGGCGACGCTCTGCCTCCACGGCGACCACGCCGGGGCCGCCGCCCGCGCCCGGTCCGTGCGCCGGGCGCTCGAGTCGGCCGGCGTCGAGCTCGCGGCCTTCGCCCCGCCGCCCCCGTGACCGGCGCACCCACCGCACCGGCCCGGGTCACGCCCTTCGGCGACCGTGCCCTGTTGGTCGAGACGGCCGACGTGCGCGGTGCCCACGCCCTCGCCGCCGCCGTGGAGCACGCAGTGGCGGCGGGCGGGGCGCCCGACGGGGTCGAGGAGGTGGTCGTCGGGTTCGCCAGCGTCCTCGTCGTCCTCGGCGCCGGGCCCGGCGGCACCGGACCGGCCGCCGTCGCCGGGTGGCTCGACACGGTGGTGTCCGCCACGGGCCGCGGCGGGGCCGGGACGAGCCCGCCGACGGGCCGACCGCCCGCCCGCGCCCACGTGCTCCCGGTGGTGTTCGACGGGCCCGACCTCGCCGAGGTGGCCGCCGACGGTGGGCGCCCCCGTCGAGCGGGTCGTGGAGCTGGCTGGTGGCGTCCGAGCTCGAGGTCGCCTTCGTCGGGTTCGCCCCCGGGTTCCCCTACCTCACCGGGTTGCCGCCCGAGCTGGCCGCGGCTCCCCCGTCGGCCGACGCCCCGCACCTCCGTCCCGGCCGGCGCGGTCGCCGTGGCCGCCGGCTTCGCCTCCGTCTACCCGCGGTCGACCCCGGGGGGATGGCACCTGCTCGGCCGCACGGGCGAGGTCCTGTTCGACCCGGACCACCCCCCCACTCGCGGGTGGCCCCGGGGGACCGCGTCCGCTTCACCGTGGCCACCGACCGGCGACCTCGCGCTCGCCGGTCGACACCGGCCGACCCCTCCTCGACGCCGGCGGCGGCCCGTGCCTCGAGGTGCTCGAGCCGGGACTGGCCACCACCGTCCAGGACGCGGGACGACGCGGCGTGGCCCACCTGGGCGTGCCGACCGGTGGCGCCGCCGACGGCAGGACGGCCGCGTCGGTCCACCTCCTGCTGGGCGACGAGCCGGACACGGCCGCGGCCATCGAGTGCACGGCGACCGGGCCGACGCTGCGCATGGTCGGCGACGGGCACGTGGCCGTCGTCGGACGCGGCCGCCGGTGCCGTCGACGTCACCGTCGACGGTCGGGCGGCACCCGACGGCGCCGTGCTCCCCGTGGTCGACGGCCAGGTCGTCCGCGTCGGGCGCGTCGTCACCGGCCTGCGGGCCTACCTGGGCGTGGCCGGGGGGATCACCACCCCGGTCCAGTTCGGGTCCCGCTCCTCGGACACCCTGTCCGGCCTCGGTCCCGGGGCCCTGCGGGTCGGCGACCGCCTCGCCCGCGGGGCGCCGGCCGGGATCCGCGGTCACCTCCACCCGGTCCGCGGGCCCCGGGGCGGTCCCGTCGTCCTGCGGGTGGTGGCCGGTCCGCACGGCCCGGCCGGCGGCCTGACGGGCAGTACCTGGGTGGTGGGGACCGACGCCGACCGCATCGGGGTCCGGCTCTCCCCGCTCGACGGCCCGGGCGTGGTGTCCGGGACCGCCCCGGGCCTCGACCCCGATGGTGACCGGTGCCGTCCAGGTGCCGCCCGACGGACGGCCGATCGTGCTGCTGCCCGACCATGCCACCGTGGGGGGCTATCCCGTGGTGGCCTGCGTGGCGAGCGTCGATCTCCCCCTCCTCGGCCAACTGGCCCCCGGCGACGAGGTGGCCTTCGTCGAGGTCGGGGTGGCCGACGCCGTCGAGCTGGCCCGGCGCGACCGGCGGGCGGCGGCGGCCCGGGTGACCGGATGGTTCCCCACCGCGGCCGGCACCTGACACCGCTCCCGGGTGACGGTGGCCACCGCTCGGAGCGGGGCGTTTCGCCGACCGCCGCGGCACGGGTCCCCGACCGCCGGCCGACCACCGGCCGACCACCGCCGGTCGGCGTGGCACGATGGGGTCACCAGAGCGGGGCTGCGCCCCGCCGAGCACGACGAGCGAGGAGCGGCACGTGAGCGAGACCGGGGACCACCAGGGCGACGGCCCCTTCCAGTCGCGGGCCGACGGCGAGCTCCACTTCGAGAAGGGCACCGAGGACTGGACCTTTCCCGTCACCGCGCCCGAGGACGCCACGCCCCTGGAGGAGCACGAGCCCGAGGGCACCATCCCCCACAGCCCCCTGTGGGCCCTGAAGGACCGGGCCCACGGCGGCATCCACATCTTCGGCCACCCGGCGCGGATCCGGGCCGCCGCCGGGACCGGCGACGCGGCCGTCTACGCCATCGACGACGGCCCGCACCACTGCATGATCGGACGCCGGGTGGGTGCCACCACCGACGGTTGCGTCTACAGCCTGATCGGCCGGGTCGGGCTGGCGACGTGGCAGCAGCTCGAGCAGGGGTCGATCGACGGGCACCGGGCCTTCGCCGAGGCCGAGGAGCTCGGGCTGAGCGGCACCGTCGACACCGGCGGGGTGGCCAACGTCTTCGACGTCGACTGGTACGACAGCCTGGACGACGTCCCGCCGAGTACCTGCCGCCGTCCCCGTTCCTGACCTTCGAGCGAGGACCTGCCCACCGCCGACCGGTAGGCGACGACCGGGCGTCGGTCGCTCAGTCGAGCGCCCGGCGCAGGGCGTCGCACTCCGCCGTGGCCGCCGCCCGTAGCGCGGCGACGTCCGGTCCGGCGGCCAGCAGCGAGCGCGAGGCGCTGGGCAGCACCGTGCCGGGCGCGCATCCGCGAACAGCGCCCGGACCGTGTCGGTCGTCCCGCCCTGGACCCCGAAGCCCGGGGCCAGCACCACCCCGCCGAGGCCCGCCAGGTCGAAGGCCGAGGGCGTCAGCGTGGCGCCGATGACCACGCCGACGGAGCCCGGGACCGGCAGGCCGCCGTGGTTGAGGGCGGCGATCTCGGACAGCAGCTGGTCCTCCACGGTCGGAGCCGGCCGACGTGGTCGCCGTCTGCAGCGACCGTCCCTCGGGGTTCGAGCTGCGGGTGACCACGATGACGCCGCGCCCGCCGGCTGCGGCCAGGTCGAGGGCGGGCCGGAGGGCGCCCAGCCCCATGTAGGGCATGGCGGTCATGGCGTCGGCCACCAGCGGGCTCGCCGGGTCGAGCCAGGCCGAGGCGTAGGCGGCCATGGTCGAGCCGATGTCGCCGCGCTTGGCGTCGGCGATGACCACCAGACCGGCCCGACGGGCCGCCGCCAGGACCTCCTCGAGGGCGGCCAGCCCCGCCGACCCCATCCGCTCGAAGAAGGCCACCTGCGGCTTGACCACCGGCACGACCCCGGCGAACGCCTCCACGCACGTCCGCCCGAAGGCGGCCAGGCCGTCGGGGTCGTCGGCGAGTCCCCAGGCGCCGAGCAGGTCGGCGCTGGGATCGATGCCCGCGCACAGCGGCCCGGTGGCCGCCACCGCCTTCGCTACCCGGGTGGTGAATCCGTCCGTCATGGCGTCCTCCTCGTCGGTTCGTCGTCCTCGCCGGGGTCGGGCTCACGGCTGGGCCGCCCCGACGATCGACGCGCACCGACCGGACCCGGTGGGCCGCGCACCACGCGCCGATCCCGTCGAGCACCCGCCAGGCGGCCCGCGGGTCGCGGAAGGTGGCCGTGCCGACCTGGACGGCGTCCGCCCCCGCCATCAACAGTTCCACGGCGTCGTCACCGGTCATCACCCCGCCGACCCCGATGATGGTGGCGTCGGGGTGGGCGGCCCGCACGTCGAACACGGCCCGGACGGCGATGGGATGGAGCGACGGTCCCGACAGGCCGCCGCCGGCCGGTCCCGATCCGAGGACCGGGAGCGCGGCGTTCGGTGTCGATGACCATGGCCAGCGCGGTGTTGACCAGCGTGACGCCCTCGGCCCCGTGGGCCAGGGCCGCCCCGGCGATCTCGGCCAGGTCCGACACCGTCGGGCTGAGCTTGGCCCACCGGGGCACGGCCGGTCCGTGGGCCGCCACCGCCTCCATGACCTCGGCGGTCGCCGTGGCCGAGTGGGCGAACATGTGGCGCCGGTCCTCGATGTTGGGGCAGCTGACGTTCACCTCGATGGCCGTCAGCCCCGGCACCCCGGCCAACATGCCGGCCGCCTTGGCGTAGTCGTCCACCCGCTGGCCCCAGATGCTCACCACCGTGCGGGCCCCGACCGCCTGCAGCCGGGGCAGGTCGTCGCGCACCCAGGCCTCGATCCCGGGACCCTGGAGGCCGACGCTGTTGACCATGCCCGCCCCCGCCTGGTGCACCCGGGGCGCCGGGTTGCCCGGCCACGGATCGACCGACAGCGACTTCACCACCACCGCGCCGAGCGCGGCCAGGGGCCCGTAGGCCTCGAGCTCGTCGGCGTGGCCGGCGGTGCCCGAGGCCGTCATCACCGGGTTGGGCAGCGTGAGCGAGCCGACGGTCGCCGACAGGTCGACGTCCCCGCGGGTGGCGGCCCGCCAGGCCCGGCCCACCCGGCCGCGTCGCCCGGCGCCCGCGGCGCCGCCGCTCACCGGATCACCGCTGGTGGTACTCCTGCAGCGAGCGGACCGACAGCGGGTGGGCCAGCCAGTCGGCGATGCCGGCGGCCGCCGCCTTCGCCGCCGCCACGGTGGTGAGGCACGGCACCAGGTGGGCGGTGGCGGTGGCCCGGATGTGGAGTCCGTCGGCCCGCGGGCCGCGGCCCCGCGGCGTGTTGACGACCAGTTGCACCTTGCCGCCGGCGATGAGCTCGACGGCGTCGACCTTGCCCGGGTGGTCCTCGCCCACCTTGGCCACCACCGTGCCGACCTCGATGCCCGAGTCGGCCAGCAGCGCCGCGGTGCCCGACGTGGCCGCCAGATCGAACCCCAGGGCGGCGAACTGGCGGGCCGCCTCCAGACCGGCCGCCTTGTCGCGGTCGGCCAGCGAGAAGAAGACCGTCCCCGAGGTGGGGAGCCGGTTGCCGGCGGCGATCTGACTCTTGGCGAAGGCCAGCCCGAAGGTGGACCCGATGCCCATCACCTCGCCGGTCGAGCGCATTTCGGGACCGAGCAGCGTGTCGACCCCGGGGAACCGGTTGAAGGGCATGACGGCCTCCTTGACCGACACGTGGCCGCCCACCGGTTCGGTCAGCAGCCCCTCCTCGCGGAGCTCGGCCAGGGTGGCGCCCACCATCACCCGGGCCGCCACCATCGCCACCGGCACGCCGGTGGCCTTGGCCACGAAGGGGACGGTGCGGCTGGCCCGCGGATTGGCCTCGAGCACGTAGGCCCGGTCGTCCTTCACGGCGAACTGCACGTTGCAGAGCCCCCGCACCTGGAGCGACTCGCAGATCACCCGGACGTGGCGCTCGAGCTCGCCGATCACGGACGGGGCCAGCGTCTGGGGCGGCAGGGCGCAGGCCGAGTCGCCCGAGTGGACCCCGGCCTCCTCGACGTGCTCCATGACCCCGCAGATGACCACCTCACCGGTGGCGTCGCGCACGGCGTCGACGTCCACCTCCACCGCGTCCTCGAGGAAGCGGTCGACCAGCACCGGCCGGTCGGCGGTCACGCCCCCCTCGCGGCCGAGGGCCCCGCCCACGGCCGACATCGCCTCGACGGCCTCGACCAGGCGCTCGTCGTCGTAGACGATCTCCATGGCCCGGCCGCCCAGCACGTAGGAGGGGCGCACCAGGACCGGGTAGCCGACGTGGTGGGCGACGGCCACGGCCTCCGCCGGCGTGGTGGCGGTGCCCCCGGGGGGCTGGGGGATCCCGAGCCGACCGCAGAGCTCGTTCCACCGCTCGCGGTCCTCGGCCAGGTCGATGGAGGCCGGCGACGTGCCGAGCACGAGGTCCTCGTCGATGCCGGCGGCCAGCTTCAGCGGCGTCTGGCCGCCCAGGCTGACGATGACCCCGACCAGCCGTCCGCCGTCCCGGGACGCCGCCTGCTCGGCCTCGATGACGTTGGCCAGGTCCTCGGGGGTGAGCGGCTCGAAGTACAGCCGGTCGGAGGTGTCGTAGTCGGTCGAGACCGTCTCGGGGTTGCAGTTGAGCATGATGGTCTCGAAGCCGGCGGCCCGCAGCGCCATCGAGGCGTGCACGCAGCAGTAGTCGAACTCGATGCCCTGGCCGATGCGGTTGGGCCCGGACCCCAGGATGATGACGCGGGGACGGTCCGACGGCCGGATCTCGTCCTCCTCCTCGTGGGTCGAGTAGTGGTACGGCGTGTGCGCCTCGAACTCGGCCGCGCAGGTGTCGACGGTCTTGAAGGTGACGGGTGCCCCGGCGGCCACCCGGGCGGACCGCACCGCCGCCTCGTCGACGCCCTCGCCGAACAGGTAGGCCAACTGGGCGTCGCTGAAGCCGAGCCGCTTCAGCCGTCGCCACTCGCGCCGGTCGAGATCGGCCACCGTCATGCCGAGCGTGACCTGCAGGTCGAGGGCCATGCGGGCGTCGGTCACCTTGGCCAGTTCGTCGAGGAACCAGGGGTCGATCCCGGTGGTGGCGGCCAGGTCCTCCACCGACACGCCCCGCCGCAGCAACGACTCGAGTTGGAACAGCCGCTCGGGCGTGGCCGTGGCCACGGCGCTCGAGCAGCTCGTCGACGGGGACGTCGTCGACGGCGGCTTCGGCCCGGTCGGCGTTGAGGCCCGAGCGCCCCTGCTCGAGCGACCGCACGGCCTTCTGCAGCGACTCGGGGAAGGTCCGGCCGATGCCCATGACCTCGCCCACCGACTGCATGCGGGTGCCGAGGACGTCGGTGGCTCCCGGCAGCTTCTCGAAGGCCCAGCGCGGGATCTTGGTGACCACGTAGTCGATCACCGGCTCGAAGGAGGCCGGCGTGGCCCCGGTGATGTCGTTGGGGATCTCGTCGAGGCGGTAGCCCACGGCCAGTCGGGCCGCGATCTTGGCGATCGGGAAGCCCGTCGCCTTGGAGGCCAGGGCCGAGGACCGCGACACCCGCGGGTTCATCTCGATGACCGTCTGGTGGCCGGTCGCCGGGTCCACGGCGAACTGCACGTTGGAGCCGCCCGGTCTCCACCCCGACCCGTCGGATGCAGGCGAAGGCCGAGTCGCGCATCTCCTGGTACTCGACGTCGGTGAGGGTCTGGGCCGGGGCCACGGTGATCGAGTCGCCGGTGTGGACGCCCATGGGGTCCAGGTTCTCGATCGAGCAGATGACCACGCAGTTGTCGGCGTGGTCGCGCATGACCTCGAGCTCGTACTCCTTCTGGCCGGCGATCGACCGCTCGACGAGCACCTCGCTGATCGGCGAGGCGTCGAGACCCTCGGCCGCCAGGCGCACGAGGGCCTCGGCGTCCCGGGCGATGCCGGTGCCGGCGCCGCCCAGGATGTAGCTCGGCCGCACCATGATCGGGTAGCCGATCGACGCGCCGATGGCCATGGCCTCGTCGAGCGAGTGGGCGAAGCCCGACGGCGGGACCGACAGGCCGATCTCCTCCATGGCCGCCTTGAAGCGCTCGCGGTCCTCGGCGGTGGCGATGGCCTCGGGGTTGGCGCCGATGACCTCGACGCCGTTGGCCTCGAGCACGCCGCGCTCGGACAGGGCCATGGTCAGGTTGAGCGCGGTCTGGCCCCCGAGGGTGGGGAGCAGGGCGTCGGGCCGCTCCCGCTCGATGATGGCCGTCAGCACGTCGGGGTCGAGGGGCTCGACGTAGGTCCGGTCGGCCATGCCCGGATCGGTCATGATCGTGGCCGGGTTGGAGTTGGCCAGCACCACCCGGAAGCCCTCCTCGGCCAGCACCCGGCAGGCCTGGGTGCCCGAGTAGTCGAACTCGCAGGCCTGGCCGATGACGATGGGACCGGACCCGATGACGAGGATCGACTCGAGGTCGTCGCGGCGGGGCATCAGGCCGCTCCTCCCGACGTCCGTCCACCCGGTCCACCGTGGGCGTCCATCAGCATCCGGAACTCCTCGAACAGGTAGCGGGCGTCGTGGGGGCCGGGGCCGGCCTCGGGGTGGTACTGCACGCTGAAGGCCGGGACCTCGGTGCTGGCCAGTCCCTCGATGACCCCGTCGTTGAGGTTGACGTGGGTCACCTCGGCTGGCCCCGAGCGAGTCGGCGGCCACCGCGTAGTTGTGGTTCTGCGAGGTGATCTCGACCCGGCCCGTGGCCGTGCGCCGCACCGGATGGTTGCCGCCGTGGTGGCCGAAGGGGAGCTTGTAGGTGGTGGCGCCGAGGGCGGTGGCCAGCAGCTGGTGGCCGAGGCAGATGCCGAAGATCGGCACCGACCCGTGGTCGACCAGCCGCCGGACCTCGGCGACGACGCCCGGCAGGGCGGCCGGGTCGCCGGGCCCGTTGGAGAGGAAGATGCCGTCGGGTCCGAGGGCGAGCGCCTCGTCGGCCGGGGTGGCGGCGGGCACGACCGTCACCGTGGCGAGGTCGCCGAGCTGGCGCAGCATGGCCTCCTTGATGCCGAAGTCGTAGGCGACCACCCGGTAGGGGCCGTGCCCCCGGGTGAGCGAGCGGCGCGTCGTCACCGTCGACACCAGGTCGCGTCCGTCCGTCGGCGGCGGCGTCACGGGCGGCGGCCAGCAGCTCGGACTCGGCGGCGGTGCCGAAGGCGCAGGGCGCCGACCCGTGGTCGCGCAGGTGCCGGGTGAGGCGTCGGGTGTCGACCCCGGTGATCCCGGCCACGTCGTGGCGGGTGAGGAAGCCCTCGAGGGTGCCCTCGGACCGCCAGTTGGACGGGGCGTCGGCCAGGTCGCGCACCACCACGCCCCGGCAGTGGGGCCGGACCGCCTCGTCGTCGGCCGCGTTGACCCCGTAGTTGCCGATGTGGGGGTAGGTGAAGGCGATCACCTGACCGGCGTAGGAAGGATCGGTGATGACCTCCTGGTAGCCCGACAGCACCGTGTTGAACACGGCCTCACCGGTCGAGATGCGACCGACGGGTTCCGCCCCGAAGGCCTCGCCCTCGAAGACCGTCCCGTCGGCCAGCACCAGCAGCGCCGGCTCCCGGCGGGCGCGGCCGCCCCGGGGGCTCATCGCTGCGCCTCGGCGTCGACGACGACCGGCTCGCCGGCCAGCACCGTGTGGCGGACCCGGCCGGTCAGCGTGCGTCCGGCGTAGGGGGTGTTGCGGGAGCGGGAGGCGAGCGCCGTCGGGTCGACGGTCCAGGTGGCGGTCGGGTCGATGACGCACAGGTTGGCGACCGCGCCCTCGACCACCGGGCCGCCCTGGGAGCCACCGTGGGCCGGATCGAGTCCGACGAGGGCGGCCGGCTGCCAGCTGAGCAGGGCGAGGATGCGCTCGATCGGCAGGTCGAGCTCGGTGATGGACAGGGCCAGGGCCGTCTGCAGCCCGAGCATGCCGGGCGGGGCCTGGTCGAAGGGCAGGTCCTTCAGCTCCGGGGCGTGCGGGGCGTGGTCGGTGGCGATGGCGTCGGCCGTGCCGTCGGCCAGGGCGGCCTTGACGGCGTCGACGTCGGACTGGGGCCGCAGCGGCGGGTTGACCTTGAACACGCGGGTCGTAGCCGGACGTGCAGTCGTCGGTCAGGGTGAAGTGGTGCGGCGCCACCTCGGCCGTCACCGGCACCCCGTCGGCCCGGGCCCGTCGCACCAGGTCGATCGAGCCGGCGGTCGACAGGTGGAGGAAGTGGACCCGTCCGCCGGTGGCCCGCGACAGGGCGATGTCCCGGGCGACCATGACCTCCTCGGCCTCGGCCGGCATCCCCGGGAGCCCGAGCCGGCTCGACCAGGCCCCTTCGTGCATGGTGCCGCCGGCGGCCAGGCTGGCGTCCTCGCAGTGCTGGCCGAGCACCACCCCGAGGCCGGTGGCGTACTGCAGGGCCCGGCGCATCAGGCCGGCCGACTGGACGCCGTCGCCGTCGTCGGTGAACAGGCGCACGCCGAGGGCGGCCAGCTCGGCCATGGGCGCCAGGCGCTCGCCGGCCCGTCCGACGGTGATGGCACCGGCCACCGCCACCTGGGCCAGCGCCCCCCGGGCGATGGCGTGGACGTTGCGCACCGACTCGGCCGAGTCGAGCGGGGGGTCGGTGTTGGGCATGGCCACCACGGCGGTGAACCCGCCGAGGGCGGCGGCCCGGGTGCCGGACTCGACGGTCTCGGCCTCCTCCCGGCCCGGCTCGCGCAGGTGGGTGTGCAGGTCGACGAGGCCCGGGGCGACGATGCAGCCCCCGGCGTCGAGCACCCGGGCGCCGGCCGGGACGTCGAGACCCTCGCCGACCGCCACCACCGTGCCGTCCGTCACCACGGACGTCGGCCCGGCGCGTGCCGGTGGCGTCGACCACGGTGCCGCCCGCGCACGACCAGCTCCGGGTCGTCGTCCCGTCGTGGCCGTCATGCCGCCCCCTCCAGCGCGCCGTGGCCGAGCAGCAGGAAGAGGACGGCCATGCGCACCGCCACGCCGTTGCCGACCTGGTCGGTGATGCGCGGCCGAGGGCAGTTCGGCCACCTCGGAGGCGATCTCCACGCCCCGGACCATGGGTCCCGGGTGCAGGATGATGGCCTCGGGCGGCAGCTGCAGGGCCCGGCGGGCGGTGAGGGCGTAGCCGGCGGTGTACTCGCGCATGGTGGGCACGTAGGCCCCGCTCCCCCGCTCGGCCTGGAGCCGCAGCAGCGAAATGACGTCCGTGCGGCTCGAGCACCGCGTCCAGGTCGTGGCTCACCGAGGCCACCGGCCACCCCTCGAGCGAGGGCGGCAGCAGCGTGGCCGGGGCGACCAGGGTCACCTCGGCGCCGAGGGCGGCGTAGGCGGTGATCTGCGAGCGGGCCACGCGGCTGTGGCGGATGTCGCCCACGATGGTCACCCGCAGGCCGCGGAAGGCGTCGGTGCCCTCGTCGCCCCCGCCGAGGGACTGGCGCACCGTGTAGAGGTCGAGCAGGGCCTGGGTGGGGTGCTGGTGCCATCCGTCGCCGGCGTTGACCACGGCGCAGTGGTCGACCCACCGGGCCACCCGGGCCGGCACCCCGGCCGAGCTGTGGCGCACGATCACCGCGTCCATGCCGATGGCCTGGATGGTCTCGATGGTGTCCCGCAACGACTCGCCCTTCTTGACCGACGAGGAGCCGGCGGCGAAGGAGAGGACGTCGGCCGACATGCGCTTGGCCGCCGTCTCGAAGGACATGCGGGTGCGGGTCGAGTCCTCGAAGAACAGGGTGGCCACCGTGCGGCCCCGCAGGGTCGGCACCTTGGGATTGGCCCGGCGGCCGACCTCGGCGAAGGAGTCGGTGACGCGGAGGACGTCGGCGATCGAGGCGGCGTCGAGGTCGTCCATGCTCAGCAGGTGGGTCGGGAACGGGCTCACCGGCTCACCAGCTCGCCCAGCGACACACCCTCGTCGGAGACGTCCACCATCTCGTCGCGGTTGGTGGGCAGGTTCTTGCCCACGTAGTCGGGCCGGATGGGCAGCTCGCGGTGGCCCCGGTCGACCATCACGGCCAGCTCCACCACCTGGGCCCGGCCGTACTCGCCCAGGGCGTTGAGGGCGGCCCGGATGGTCCGGCCCGTGAAGAGCACGTCGTCCACCAGCACGACGGTCGATCCGGTCAGGTCGACGGCGATGTCGGTGGCCGCCTCGGGCAGGACGGGGCGCAGGCCGATGTCGTCGCGGTAGAAGGCGACGTCGAGCGTGCCGACCGGCACGTCGGCGCCCTCCACCTCGGCGAGGGTCTCGGCCAGGCGGTGGGCGATCCTCACCCCACCGGTCTGCAGGCCGATCAGGACCACGTCGTGGAGGCCCCGGTTGCGCTCGGCGATCTCGTGGGCCATGCGGGTGATGGCGCGACGGACGTCGTCGGCGGACATGACCTGGACCCGGGGAACGAAGACGGCACCCCGCGGGCGGGTGTGACTGCGCTCTCGTTCGGCCACCTGATCCTCCTGTCCGTACGGGCCTCACGGGACCCGCTTCACGGTCAGGCACCGACTATACCGCGTCGTCGCCGACGGCGTCCGGGCCGGCGCTCGGCTCAGCCGCCGGAGGAGGGTCGCACCCGGGCGGCCACGGTGGCCAGCACGCCGTTCACGAAGCGGCCCGAGTCGTCCGTCGAGAACGCCGAGGCGAGGTCGACGGCCTCGTTGAGCACGACCGCGGTCGGGACGTCCTCACCGGTCAGCAGCTCGGCGGTGGCCAGGCGCAGCACGTTCCGGTCGACCACGGCCATGCGGTCGAGGTCCCAGCCGATGGCCGCCGACGAGATCAGTTCGTCGATGTCGCTCGCGGTGCTCCCCCACCGCCGTGACCAGGGTGGTCACGTAGGGATCGGGGGCGGCCGGCAGGGCGGCGAGGACCTCGGCCGGCGCCTCCCCCTTCAGGTCCGCCTCGTAGAGCAGGGTCAGGGCCCGCTCCCGGGACTGGCGGCGGGGTGCGGGGTCGGTGGTCATCGTGCGGGGACGGGTCCTGAGGGGCGGGAGCGCGACCGGAGGGTCGTCGCGGCGCCTCAGGCCCGGGTGAGGTACTCGCCCGTCCGGGTGTCGACCTTGACCTTCTCCCCGGGGTTGACGAAGAGGGGCACCTGGATGACGAGGCCGGTCTCGAGGGTCGCCGGCTTGCGGGCCCCCGACACGCGGTCGCCCTGGAGCCCCGGCTCGGTCTCGGCGATCGTCAGCTCGACGGCGGCCGGGAGCTCGACGCCCACGATCTCGTCGCCGAAGAACTCGAGGACGGCGTCGTCGCCCTCCTTCAGGTACTTGGCGGCGTCGCCGAGCAGCCCGGTCTCCACCTGGAGCTGGTCGTAGGACCGGGTGTCCATGAAGACGTAGTCGGCGCCGTCCCGGTAGAGGAACTGCATCTCCCGCTTGTCGATGATGGCCTGCTCGAGCTTCTCGTCGGCCCGGTACGTCCGCTCGATGACGGCCCCCGTGCGCTGGTTCTTCAGCTTGGTGCGCACGAAGGCACCGCCCTTGCCCGGCTTCACGTGCTGGAACTCGATCACGTTGAACAGGCCCTCGGGCAGGTTCAGGGTCATGCCGTTGCGGAGATCGTTGGTGGAGACGGCCATCAGACGGGGACTTCCTTCGGGAAACGGGTGAGTGGTCGGCTGCCGTGGTCCGTCACGACCAGCGTGTCCTCGATGCGGACCCCACCGACGTCCGGCAGGTACACGCCGGGTTCCACGGTGACCACGGTGCCGGGCTGCAGGATAGCAGTCGATCCCGACCCGACCGCCGGGCCCTCGTGGATGTCGAGGCCCACGCCGTGGCCGGTCCCGTGCTCGAAGCGCTCCGCCCAGCCGGCCTCGGCGATGCGGTCGCGGCAGACCTTGTCGACGTCCCCGGCGGTCACCCCGGGGGCCACCGCCGCCACCCCGGCCCGCTGCGACGCGGCCACCACGTCGAACACGGTGGCCAGCTCGCCCGTCGGGGCCCCGCCCACGCAGAACGTGCGGGTCATGTCGGACCGGTAGCCGTCGAAGGTCGCCCCGAAGTCGACCACCACCGGGTCGCCCCGTCCGATCGGCCGGGCCCCGGGCCGGGCGTGGGGCTTCGCGGAGTTCGGACCCGGAGGCCACGATCGTCTCGAAGGCGCGGTCCTCGGCTCCGTGGACCCGCATGGCGTGGTCGAGGGCGGCGGCGAACTGCGCCTCGGTGAGCGGCGCGCCGTCTCGCCGCTCCGGCGAGCAGGGGGAGCACCGAGCCGAGGGCGGCGTCGGCGATGGCCGCGGCGCGCTCCATGCGCGCCACCTCGCCCGGGTCCTTCACCGTCCGCAGACCCTCGACCACGCCCTGGGTGGGCAGCAGCGCCCGGGGGGCGAGCACCTCCTCCCACGTGCGGCACGGCGGCCCACGTCACGTCGCCGGCCTCGAGACCGACCGTGGCGCCGGCCCCTGCCGCCCCCGCCAGGGCCTCGCGCTGGGCGGCGACCCCGCCGATGGCAGAGACGCACCGCCGGGCCGACGCCGGCGGCGGCCAGCTGCTCGGCGGCCTGGGTGCGGTACCGACCGTCGGTGGCCAACAGCGCCCCATCGGCCGACACCAGGAGGACGCCGGCCGACCCGGTGAACCCGGTCAGCCAACGGATGTTGGCCGGGGTGGTCACGAGCAGCGCGTCGGGCCTCGACGCCTCGACCTCGAGGGCGGCCAGGGCGGCCCGGACCCGGTCGAGGCGGCCCACCACGGACAGCGGCGGGAGCGGGGCGGACAGGTCGACCGGGTCGCCGCCGGTGGGGGGCGTCACGACCGGGCGTCGAGCAGGCGGGACACGGCCTCGACGGCCAACGGGTAGCCGAGGCCGCCGAATCCGGCGATGCAGCCGTCGGACACGGGGGCGATGGTGGACGTGTGACGGAACGGCTCGCGGGCGGCCGGGTTGGAGAGGTGCAGTTCGACGACGACCCCGTCGTAGGCGGCCAGGGCGTCGTGCAGCGACCACGACGTGTGGGTCAGGGCCCCGGCGTTGACGATGATCGCCACCGTGCGTCCCCGGGCCCCGTGGACCGCCTCCACCAGGTCGCCCTCGTGGTTGGACTGGAGGTGCTCGAGTTCGAGGCCGGCGGCGGCGGCGGCGGCGGTCGCCGCCTCGACGTGGTCCGTCGAGGGTGGCGGTGCCGTAGACGTCGGGCTCGCGCTCCCCCAGCAGGTTGAGGTTCGGGCCCGAGAGCAGCAGCACCCGGCCGGGCGAACTCACGACGCCGCTCCGCGGCCGAGGGACTCCATCTCCGCCAGGGTAGCGACCACGTCGGCCCGGCCGATGCCATGGACGACCTCGACGCCGTCCGGACCGTCGAGGACGAAGGTGAGGTCGCCCTGGGCCTTCTTGTCCCGGCCCATGAATCCGAGCAGCTGCTCGGGATCGCGACCCGGCGGCAGGGCGGTCGACAGGTCGTAGGTCGCCGACCACCGACCGGTGGTGCGCCACCCGGGCGTCGTCGATCCGGCCGAGGCGCCGGGCCAGGAGCGCGGCGAAGACCAGGCCGACGGCCACCGCCTCGCCGTGGCGCAGGTCGGCGGCGTCGTCGTCGAAGGCCGACGCCTCGAGCGCGTGGGCCAGGGTGTGCCCGTAGTTGAGCAGCATGCGCCGGTCGCCCTCGCGTTCGTCGGAGGCCACGACGGCGGCCTTGACGGCCGCACAGCGGGCCACCTGCTCGTCGGTCGCCAGGTCGGCGGTGGGCGGTCCGCCGAGATCGCGTGTCGATCCCCAGCAGGGCGTACTTGGCCACCTCGCCCCGGCCCGACGCCCACTCCCGGGGCGGGAGCGAGGCGAGCGTGGCGGTGTCGCACAGGACGGCGGACGGCTGCCAGAAGGCGCCGACCAGGTTCTTGCCCTCGGGCAGGTTGACCCCGGTCTTGCCGCCGATGGCCGCGTCGACCTGGGCCAGGAGCGAGGTGGCCACGTTCACGTAGGCCGTGCCGCGGTGGAACGAGGCGGCGGCGAACCCGGCGAGGTCGGTCACCACCCCGCCCCCCACGGCCACCACCACGTCGGACCGGCTGAGTCCCGACCGGGCGAAGCGACGGCACAGCTCCTCCAGGTGCGCGAGCGACTTGGCCGACTCGCCGTCGGGGACGGTCACCACCTCGAAGGGGACGCCGGGATCGACCTCGACCCCGATCCGCTCCTGGGTCACCACCACGGCCCGGCGGGCCGACGGCACCGACGTCGCGATCACCCGGGCGAGCTCGTGGCGGACCCCGTCGCCGACCAGCACCTCGTAGGAGCGGTCGGCCAGGTCGACCGGCACCACTGTGGTCACGGCAGGCTCCGGGCGAACGCGGTGGCGGCCAGGATGCGGTCGACCACCGTCGCCGGGTCGAGGTCGTCCACGTCCACGACGACGTCGGCCACCTCCTCGTAGAGCGGACGGCGGACGGCGTCGAGGGCGATCAGGGCGCCGGCCGGATCGTCGTCGAGCAGGGGCCGGCCGACGCCGGTCCCCACCCGGGCGGCCAGGGTGCCGGGGTCGGCCCGCAGCCAGACGACGATGGGCTCGGCCAGGAGCGCCCGGTTCCCGGGCGACAGCACCGAGCCTCCGGCGGCCGACACCACCGTCGGTCCCGGCGAGCCGACGGCCTCGGCCAGCACCCGTGACTCCTCGGCCCGGAACGCCGCCTCGCCCCGGGCGGCGAACAGCTCGGGCACCGTCGATCCGGTCGAGGCCTCGACCATGGCGTCCGAGTCCAGGTAGCGCCCATCCGAGCCGGGCGGCGAGCAGCCGGCCGACGGTGGTCTTGCCGCTCCCCATCATCCCGACCAGCACGATGTGGTCAGGCATCGATCGGGGGCGCCGCCGACGACGGGGTCTGGCCCAGGGTGGCCAGGTAGCCGGCGTGGTTGCGGGTGAACTCCTCGACCGAGTCACCGCCGAACTTGCGCAGCGCCTCGCCGGCCAGCACCAGGGCCGTCATCGTCTCGGCGACGACCCCCATGGCCGGCACCGCGGTCACGTCGGTGCGCTCCTTGAACGACACCGTCGACTCCTTGGTCACGACGTCGACGGTGCCGAGCGTGGGCCGGTTGAGCGTGGCCAGCGGCTTCATCGACAGGCGGGCGACGATCGGGGCGCCGGTGCTCATACCGCCCTCGATCCCCCCGGCCCGGTGGGTGTCCCGCACGTAGCCGCCGCTCCGGGCGGCGGCCAGGCCCTCCTCCGACTCCTGGTCGGGGTCGGCCATCCGGATGGCGTCGTGGGCCTCCGAGCCGAGCATGGCGGCCACCTCGGCGCCCTCGCCGATCTCCACGGCCTTGATGGCCTGGATGCTCATGAGGGCCTGGGCCAGCAGCGCGTCGAGGCGACGGTCCCAGTGGACGTGGCTCCCGAGGCCGACGGGCACGCCGTAGGCGATGACCTCGGCGACCCCGCCGAGCGAGTCGCCGGCCTTGGCCGCCGCCTTGATGGCCGCCACCATCCGCTTCTCCGCCTTGGGGTCGAAGCAGCGGACCTGGGACTCGTCGATGGCGGCGAGGTCCTCGAAGCGCGGCAGCGACTCGGGATGGGCCTTGGCCTTGCCCATCTGGACGATGTGGCTGAGTACGTCGACGCCGATCTGTTGGAGCAGGAGCTTGGCCACCGTGCCCGCCGCCACCCGGGCGGCCGTCTCGCGGGCCGACGCCCGCTCCAGCACGTCGCGGGCGTCGTCCAGGCCGTACTTGAGCATCCCGGCCAGGTCGGCGTGGCCGGGGCGGGGCTGGGTCAGGACCTTGGAGGGCAGGCCCGGGGCGGGGGACATCTCCTCCTCCCACTTCGGCCACTCGGTGTTGGCGATCTCGATGGCCACCGGCGACCCGAGCGTCCGGCCGTGGCGGATGCCGCCGAGCAGGCTCACCTCGTCGACCTCGAAGCGCATGCGCGGCCCGCGGCCGAAGCCGAGCCGGCGGCGGGCCAGCCCCCGCTGGATGTCCTCGGCCGTGACCAGGAGTCCGGCCGGCACGCCTTCGAGGATCACCACGAGGGCGCGTCCGTGGGACTCTCCGGCGGTCAGGTAGCGCAGCATCCCGCCAAATCTACTCGGGGCGGGACGGGCCCCGGAGGCCGCCGAGCGGGCGCCGGCCGCGTCACCGGGCGCGGCCCGTCAGGACGACGCGTGGAAGAGGTCGTGCGGCCAGCGTCCCACCCCAGAGGATGGCGACGACGGCCCCGACGCAGAGGGCAGGGGCGAAGGGGATGCGGGTCCGGCGGCCGGCCGACGACCCCACCATCAGGACCAGACCGAACAGGAGGCCGATCACGAATCCGGAGAGGAAGGCCAGGTACACGTGGACGAGGCCCAGGTAGCCGACGGTCAGGCCGATCACGCCGGCCAGGCGGACGTCGCCGAAGCCCATGCCCCGGGGCACGACGAACCAGATCACGAAGAACACCGCGAAGGCGGCCGCGCCGCCGATGACGGCGATGACGAGGTCGTGCCACGTGCCGTCGACCGCCGACACGATCACCAGCAGGGGCACGATGACGGCCGAGGGCCGCCGTAGAGGAGCGTCCGGGGGACCAGGCGGTGGGAGAGGTCGGTCACCGAGACGGCGACGGCCAGGGCCAGGAAGACCAGGAACGGGGTGACGAGGAGGTGCTCGCCGAAGTGGGCCGCGGCCGCGGCCCACAGGAGGCCGGTCACGGCGGCGGCAGCTCCGGTGCGGGTGGTGGAGTGACCCGACGGCAGGAGGTGCCGGACGGGGACGGGGCCGTCCGGCCCGTCGCCCGACGTGTCGTCGGACACGACGTGCTCGGGGCCCGGGACGGGCCCGGGGTCGTGCCCTCCGTCGGGTCCGGGAGCGTCGACGACGGACGGCACCGGCGCCGGTGCGGCCGGGGAGCCCGGATCGCGGCTCGGACGGCCCCACCGGTCGTCCGCGACGTCGGCCCCGTCGGTGCGCGTCGCTGGCGACGGAGCCACCCGCTTCGGCCCGGCGGGCCTCCCGCTCGGCCCGGCGCCGGTCGTCGGCGGCCCGGCTGAGGTCGGCGAGTCGTTGGCCGAGGGGATCGACCGCGGCACCCACCGCCGCGCCGGCCGATGCCGACGGCGACGACATACAAGGTGTGCACGTCACGAAAGGTACTGGACGCACGCCCCGGGACCGGGCATCGTGGCCACCCTATGGAGACGCGCACCCTGACGCCTGGACACCCCGGACGGCCCCATGCCCCTCTACGAGGCCGAGCCCGACGGCGCCCCGAAGGGTGCCGTCGTCGTGATCCAGGAGGCCTTCGGCGTCAATCCCCACATCGAGGACGTGACCCGTCGGTTCGCCACCGCCGGCTACCACGCGGTGGCCCCCCACCTGTTCCACCGCACCGGCTCCCCCGTCCTCGACTACGACGACTTCGCCGCCGTCATGCCCAACCTCACCTCCCTGTCCGACGACGGGCCTGCTGGTCGACGTGGGCGCCGCCCTCGACCACCTGCGCGCCGCGGGCTGGTCGGACCGCCAGATCGGCATCGTGGGGTTCTGCATGGGCGGCCGGGTCACCTTCCTGGTGGCCGGGCACGAAGCGCTCGGCGCCGCCGTCGGCTTCTACGGCGGCGGGATCGTCAACGGGCGCTCCGAGGCCATGCCGGCGCTGGTCGACCTGGTGCCCGAGCTGGCCACGCCGTGGCTGGGCCTGTTCGGCGACGCCGACCCGTCCATCCCGGTCGACGACGTGGAGCGACTGCGGGACCTGCTCGACCTGGGCGCCGAGGTCGACACGTCGATCGTCCGCTACCCCGACGCCCAGCACGGCTTCCACTGCGACCGTCGCGACTCCTACGACGAGGCCTCGGCCACCGACGCGTGGCGCCGGACGCTCGACTGGCTGGACGACCACCTGGCCCCGGTGCGCCTGAGCCGGCCCGGCCGGCGGCGGCCGGACGTCCGGTCAGCTGTGGGCCGGCTCGTAGTACGGGTTGGTCCCGTCGGCGTGGTCGGTGACGTCGACCACGTTGGCGATCTCGGGGATCGCCTCGCGCAGGATGACCTCGATGCCCTGGGACAGCGTGGCCTTGGCCATGCCGCAGCCCTGGCAGCCCTCCGCTCAGGCGGAGGTACACCGACGAGTCCTCGACGGCCACCAGGTCGGCCCGGCCGCCGTGGGAGGCGATGCTGGGGTTCACCTGCTCCTCGAGGACCGACACCACCCGCTGGGCGAACGGATCGGACAGGTCGACCTCGGGGATCGACGCCAGTCCGGCGAGGGTCGGCGGTGCCGGCGTGTTGGGGTTGACGATGACGAGGCCGCCCTCCCCCGATGCATCCGTCACGAAATCGAGGCTGGCGCCCTGGAGCCGTCCCACCGACGCCGAGGGGATCACCACCGGCATGTCGTCATCGGGCTGGACGACATCGCCTCCGGCCGCGTCGGCCAGCGCCTGGAAGTACATGTCGTAGGTGTAGGCCCCGTTGGCCTCCCCACTGACCTCGAGCCACAGGGCGAGCGTGTCGGAGTCCGCCTCGTTGGCCAGCACCTCGAGCACGGTGGTCGCGGGCGTCGGGCGTGATGGTCAACACCGGCGCGATGTCCTCACGGTCTTCACTCATGCCTGTCATCATAAGGGCGTGTCCCCCTCCCACAAGCACGTGCCCGACGACGCCCACGAGTGGGTGAGCTTCGACGACCCCGACGAGGAGCGGACGTGGCTCTTCGACGTGACGTTCCTGGCCAGCGCCTGGACGTGCATCTTCGGCGCCGGATGCCAGGGCGTGCTGACGGGCCCGACCCCCGAGCTCGCCCAGGGCTGCTGCTCCTACGGGGCCCACTTCACCGGCCGGGAGGACGCCGACCGCGTCGAGGCCGTGGCCCGGACGCTCGGTCCCGACGTCTGGCAGTTCCACGCCAAGGGCGCCAAGGGGGTGGTGAAGAAGCTGGCCGACGGGGATCTCGGCACCCGGCTGGTGGACGGCGCCTGCATCTTCCTCAACCGCCCCGGGTTCCGCACCGGTCCGGGATGCGCGCTCCACGTCGAGGCGGCCCGGAGGGGCGTCAGCCACGTCGAGCTCAAACCCGAGGTGTGCTGGCAGCTGCCGTTGCGCCGCGAGGACGAGACCTCGCCGGACGGCCGGGTCACCTCGGTGGTGCGCCAGTGGGACCGCCGCCACTGGGGCGAGGGCGGCGCGGAGTTCCACTGGTGGTGCACGGAGGACCCGGCCGCCTTCGTCGGCCACGACCCCGTGTACCGCTCCATGCGGACCGAACTCGAGACGATGGCGGGACGCAAGGTCTACAAGCGCCTGGCCGCCTATCTCGACGAGCGCACGGCGCCGGCCGCCACGGTCACCCTGCTCCCCCATCCGACGGTCCGCCACTGAGCCTGCCGGGGCGCCATCCGGGGTGGTGGCGCGGGCCAGCCATCACCAGGGAGCCGACGGGGTGGGGTGGGACTACTCGGCCAGCGGGTCGTACTCGTCGCTCGTCGTGGGGACGCGCGGTGCGGTACCGAGGATCTCGTCATAGTCGTCCTCGGTGGCCAGGCACCACGAGGCGTGCTTGTCCTCGGGCTCGGCGCCGCACTCGGGGCAACGGCGATTGGCCGTGGCGACCGACCGCTTCAAGCTGCGCGCTTCTTCGAAGCGGCGATGGCGTCCCTTCTTCACGAGACCAACTCCTTGCCCCACCAGGGGTGGACGTACCCCGCGCACAGCGCGCCCGGGTCACCACCTGAGAACGATGCCACCAGTGTAGTGCGGCGACCACCGGGTCGTGGCACCGCCGGAGCCCGGCGCGGTGCCGCTACAGTCGCACCGTGGCCGACGATTTCGATCCCCGGGACATGGTGGCGCGGTTCCGGGCCCGCGCCGAGGCGGTGCGCAACCGGGGGCTGCCGCCCATCGAGGGACCCGACCGGCAGCGGTTCATCGAGCAGGCCCAGACGGACTTCATGGACTACGCCATGCTGGGCGACGCCGAGGCGACGATCGAGGACGGGGTGCTGGTGTTCCGCATCGACCTGCGTCCCGCCACCCCGCCGACCGCGGACTGATCCGGGCCGCGGACCGACCGCGCCCGGAGGCCCGTCAACCGCCGTAGTTCATGCGGGTGTCGTGCATGGAGAGGACGGCGTCGTCCGACCCCGGGCCACCCAGTCGGTCGGAAGCGCCGACATCGACGACCTCACCGACCACCAGCACATGGCTGGCCGCCGGCGCCCCGGCCGCCGGTCCTCCGCCGTCGGTGACCGAGCGCACCGAGCAGGCCAGCCACCCGATCGCTGCGGCGAGCCGGGGCAGTCCCCCGGCCGTCTCCTCCACCGGCTCCCCCTGCAGTCGGACGGCCACCCCCCGCCCGTCGGTCTCGACGTCGCGCACCGGCTTGACGAACCGCCGCACGAGGGCCCGGTCGGAGCGTGCGAGGAGCGACACGCTGAACGACCCGCCCTGCTCGATCAACTGGCGGGTGACGGAGCCGGATTCGACGGCGACGGCGACCAGCTTGGGCGAGGTCGCCACCTGCATGACCCAGTTGCAGGTCATGAGATTCCGCCGGTCGCCCGCCCGGCTGCCCACGACGAAGAGACCGGTGGGCATCGCCCACAGGACCCGTCGGCGCAGCCGGTCGACCGCGTCGTCCCCCTCCGGACCGCCTCCGGTGCCGCCGGCGGGGCTCATGTCCCCCCGGCGAAGGGGTCCCCGTCGTCCGGGGGCGTGGTGGTCTCCGTGGTCGGCGTCCTCCCCGTGATCGCCTCGATGCGCTGGTCGGCGATCGAGAAGAGCGTGGTGAGGCGCGCCCGTTCCGATGTCGACCGGGCGAGCAGCGCGGCGTTGCCCGCAGCACCGCGGTAGCAGTCGTCGCCGGCCTCGGTGGCGTCCACGAAGGCGTTGTTCAGGTCGGCGGTCAGCTCCTGGTCGGGGGTCGGCAGATTCCCCACCCCGGTCTGGCCGTCGTTGGCGAGGAGGTCGCACACCTCGCGGATGGCCGCCGCGGAGTTGTGCTGTCGGATGGCGAGGTCGACGTTCCTGGCGTCGACCTCGACATTGCCGATCGAGGACCCGCCCCCCTGGTCGTTGACCCAGGAGGACACCTGTTGGGCGGACGTGCCACCCTCGGCACAGCCGCCCAGCCCGACGCCGCCGAGCACCAGGGCGGCCGCCAGGGTGACGAGGCCCGCCCGGCCGGGGCCGGTGGCCCGGGTCGCGGCGCGGCGCATCAGGCCGGGAAACCCGTCCAGTCCGGGCGCCACTCCGGGTCGAGCTGCCGCAGGAACTGGGCACACCGCTCCTCCTCGGCCGGCTCGCCGATGGCCCCGGCCGCGGAGCGCAGACCGTCCAGGCACCGCAGGAAGCCGCGGTTCTCCTCGTGGGCCCAGCGGACGAGGCCCGAGCCCTTCCACCCGCTCCTCCGCAGGGCGTCGAGCCCGCGGTGGTAGCCCACCCGGAAGCAGGCGTACGCCTCGACGTCGTCACGGCCCAGCGCTCCGAGCGCCGCCCAGGCCTCGAGCGATCCGGGGTCCGACCGGACCACGTCGGAGACGGCATGGCGCCGGCGCTCGCCCGGTTGGGCCAGCGCCTGGGCCAGCGCGTTGCGCACGCCCTCGGGCTCGGCGGGCAGGACGGTCTCGGGCAGGCCGGTGGTCAGCCGGACGGCCGACACGTCGGAGGGGGTTCCGGGGGCGGTCATGGGCGCCAGTGTACGGCCCGCCCCGTGGGCAGCCCCCGCGGCCGACGGGCCGGGGTCGCCGTCCTCAGTCGAAGCGGACGAGGTGGTGGTCCTTCTTGCCCCGGCGGAGGACGACATAGCGGCCGGCCACCAGGTCACCCGGCGTGACCCGCCGGGTCGAGGTCGTCGGCCCGGGCGTTGTTCACGTACGCCCCGCCCTGGGTCACGGCCGTGCGGGCCTGGCTCTTCGAGGCCACCAGGCCGGTGTCGGCCAACAGGTCGACCAGCAGCAGACCGTCACCGTCGAGGCGGGTGGCGGCGAGGTCGGTCGACGGCGCCTCGGCGAAGACGTCGAGCAGGGTGGTCTCGTCCAGGCCGGAGACGTCGCCCCCGAAGAGGGCGGCCGCGGCCTGTTCGGCACGACTCGTCTCGTCGTCGCCGTGGACGAGGGCGCAGACGTGCCGGGCCAGCACCCGGTGGGCCTCGCGCCGCTCGGGATGCTCGGCCGTGGCGCGGTCGAGATCCAGGATCTCCTCGTGGGGGAGGAAGGTGAAGTAGCGGAGGTACGTGCCCACCATGGCGTCCTCGCTCCGGAGGAAGAACTGGTACAGCTGGTAGGGCGACGTCCGTCGGGGGTCGAGCCAGACGGCGCCCGACTCGGTCTTGCCGAACTTGGTGCCGTCGGCCTTGAGCACCAGCGGGCGTGGTCAGGCCGAAGGCCTCGGCCCGGCGGACCCGGCGGATCAGGTCGATGCCCATGGTGATGTTCCCCCACTGGTCGCTCCCCCCGATCTGGAGCGTGCACCCGTGGTGGTCGAAGAGCTGCAGGAAGTCGTAGGCCTGCAGGAGCATGTAGCTGAACTCGGTGTAGGAGATGCCCTGGTCGGCCCGGGCCAGCCGGGACCTGACCGAGTCCTTGGCCACCATCTGGTTGACGGTGAAGTGCTTGCCCACGTCGCGGAGGAACGAGAACAGCGTCAGCGGCGGCAGCCAGTCGGCGTTGTTGACCATCAGCGCCCGGCCACCACCGTCCGGGCCGACGTCGATGAAGCGGGCGAACTGGGCCCGGATGCCGGCGAGGTTCGCCTCGAGCTGCTCCTCGGTCAGCAGCGAGCGTTCCTCGGATTTGCCACCCGGGTCGCCGATGAACCCGGTGCCGCCCGCCGGCCACGGCGATGGGGCGGTGCCCGGCCTCTTGGAGGCGACGGAGCGTGCAGACCTGGAGCAGATGGCCGACGTGTAGGCTGTCGGCGGTGGGGTCGAACCCGGTGTAGCCCGTCATCGGTCCCGCGGCCAGCCGATCGCCCAGCGCGGGATCGGTCATCTGGTGGATCAGTCCCCGGAACCGGAGGTCCTCGACGAAGTCGGCCATGCCACAGCCTGCCATGCCGGTGGGCGGGGACCGGACGCTACGATCGCCGTGCCCACCCGACCGCCCGGGGGCCCGACGGAGGACGAGGACCATGGTGAACCCGTATCTCGAAGGCAACTTCGCCCCGGTCCTGGAGGAGCGCACCGACGACCACGAGCTCGAGGTGACCGGGGTCGTGCCCCCCGACCTCGAGGGTGTCCTGCTGCGCAACGGGCCCAACCCGCTGACGGTGCCCGAGGACCCGGCTGACTATCACTGGTTCTCCGGTGACGGGATGCTCCACGGGATCTGGCTGCGCGGGGGTAGGGCCACCGGCTACCGGAACCGCTGGGTGCGGACCCGCTCCTTGGCGGGCAAGGTCGCCACCGTGCCCCCGAAGGGCCCGAGCGAGCCGATCGACGGACCGGCCAACACCCACGTCGTCCGACACGCCGGAACCACGCTCGCCCTCGTGGAGTCCGGTTTCCCCCACGCCGTCTCGCCCGACCTCGACCGGGCCCGGATCCACGACTTCGACGGCACCCTGGCGTCACCGATGACCGCCCACCCGAAGGTCGACCCCGTCACCGGTGAGCTCGTCTTCTTCGGCATCGACCTGTTCGGGCCGCCGTACCTCCGCTACCACGTGGTCGACGCCACGGGACAGCTCACGACCACCGAGGAGATCGAGATCCCCCGGGCGGTCATGATGCACGACTTCGCGGTGACGACCACCCGCGCCGTGTTCCTCGACCAGCCGGTGCTCTTCGATCTGGCGCTGGCCGCGCAGGGGCGCCGACTCCCGTTCCGCTGGTCGGCGGACGCCGCCGCCCGGGTCGGGGTGATGGCCCGCAACGCCTCGGGCCACGAGATCCGGTGGACGGCCATGGACCCGAGCTACGTCTTCCACGTCCTCAACGCCTTCGACGACGGGGACCGTGTCGTCCTCGACGTCGTGCGCTACGACTCGGTGTTCGACACCGCACCGGGCGAGGCCATCACCCACGCCACGCCGACCCTCCACCGCTGGACGGTGGATCCCACCGGGAACCGGGTCCACGAGGAGGCCCTCGACGACACCCCGGTCGAATTCCCCCGGATCGACCCGACGGTGGCCGGCTCGCCGCACCGCTACGGCTACTGCGTCCGCACCGGCGCCGACCCGGTGCAGCCGTCCTTCGAAGGTCTCGTGAAGTACGACTTCGCCCGCGACGAGTCCGTCCGCTATGACCCGGGTGACGGCCGGGCCCCCGGGGAACCGGTGTTCGTGCGGGCCGCCGACGGCGCCGGCGAGGACGAGGGGTGGGTCCTGACCGTCGTGTACGACGCCGCCCGGGACGCCTCCGACCTGGTGATCCTCGACGCCACCTCGTTCGCCGGGCCGCCGGTCGCCACGGTGCACCTCCCGGCCCGCGTGCCCTTCGGATTCCACGGGTCCTGGATCCCGTCGGACTCCTGAACCGCCCCCATGACACCCGGTCGGGCTCCGGCCATGGGAAACTGACGGGCACCATACGGCCGCCCCGGCGGCCTCGCGCGGCGCCCGACCCGCCGACTCCCCCTCGACACCGTGACTCCTGACGACCCCACACCACCCCGATCGTCCCGCCCCTCGGGCCGTCCCGCGCCCCAGCCCACCGGCCGACCACGCGGCACGACGCGCGGCTCCGGACGGGGAGGCTACGACCCCCGGTTCGCCGGCCCCATCCTCGGGGGCGAGGTGGCCATCCCGACCAAGCGGGAGCTCCGTAAGTCGCACCGGCGGCGGCGCGGCGCCGGCGAGCGCGTCCTGCGCGGTCTGATCGTGGCGGTCGTCGTCGTGCTGTTGGTGGTGGCCGCCGGCTACGGCTACTTCCGCTACCAGTGGAGCCAGATCGTCTCGGCGCCGTGCAGCACCTGTGTGGCGGCGGCCAACGGTGCCCCCTACAACATCCTGTTGATCGGCTCGGACAGCCGACAGGGGGAGAGCGCCGCCGAGGCGGCGCAGTTCGGCTCCCCCACCGATGCCGCCGGGGCGCGCTCGGACACGCTCAAGATCGTCCGCGTGGACCCGGCGACGGGCACGGCGGCGTCGCTGTCGATCCCCCGCGACACGTTCGTCACCATCACCGGCCTGCCGGCCGGCTCGCAGCTCTCGGCCCAGAACAAGATCAACGCCGCCTTCTCCGCCGGCCCGAACGCCGTGGTGCAGACCATCGAGAACACCTTCGGCATCCCGATCTCCCACTACATCGTCATCAACTTCTTCGGCCTGGAGGACGCGGTCAACGCCCTGGGCGGGATCACCATGGACTTCCCGTTCCCGGCCCGGGACATGGACTGCTCGTCGGGCACCTGTTACAACAACTCCGGCCTCGACATCCCGACGGCGGGATGCCAGCCCCTCGACGGCGCCCAGGCGCTCTCGCTGTCGAGGTCGCGCTACTACCAGTACTACCAGGACGGCGAGTGGCAGTCCGACCCGACATCGGACATCGGGCGGATCGAGCGCCAGAACCTGGTGATCGCCGCGGCGATGGACAAGGCCAAGTCGACGTACAACCCGCTACGCCTCAACTCACTGCTGTCGTCGGTGGTCCACGACTTCTCCAAGGACAACGGGCTGACCGCCGGCGACCTCTTCGCCCTCGACGAGCGGTACCACGCCCTCTCGGGTTCGTCGTTGGTCGACTACACGCTGCCCACCGAGGGGGCGGTGTCCTCGTACGCCGGCGACGTCGAGGTGGTCCAGCCCGAGGAGGCCTCGGCCATGATCAGCCAGTTCCTGGGCGGTCCGCTCGGGCCCATCACGACCCCGCCGATCGACCAGTACGGCAACGCGCTGACCCTCACCACCCCCACGCCGACGACGACCACACCGGCCGCCGCTGCGCCGTCGACCGCCACGGCGGCCACCGCCACCCCGGCGGCGACGACCCCGTCGACGTCCAAGGGTGAGGGCGCACCGTTCTACGACCCCACACCCTGTTGATCCCACCCCCCGCCTGATTCCCGGCCGCGCCCGGTCGGGCCCGGTCAGGCGTGGCGCATCCCCGACAGGGCCAGCCACGTCCCCCGCACGGCGACGGCGCAGGCGACGACCAGCACTCCCCCGATCAGCACCAACGGGACCGTCACCGGCGAGGGTCTCGTGCCCGGTGGGGTGCCCGCCAGGAACCACGGTGCCCCTTCGGCCATGGCCGCCCACCAAACGGCGACGGCGGCCGTCATCGACACCATGCACGCGGTGACGAGGACCGCCAGGACGCCTTCGAGCCGGACCGCCCGGGTCCCGAGGTCGATCCGGCGGCCGACGGCGACGGCGACGGCCGCCCACAGCCCGAGCATGACGGCGGCGAGACCGGCCCACGCCAGGAAGGCGGTGGTGTAGGCGATGTCGCCCCCGTTTCGCTGACGGATGTCGAGGTGGTGGGCCCACGTCGACAGGGCGGCGGTCACGATCACGACGGCGACCGAGCAGGCTACGGCCGCCAGGACTGGTCGGCGGATCGAGGTCCACCCACCCTTCCTCAGGAACCGCATGGTGGCCGGCAGGGCGACGGCCGCCCCGAGGACCACGAGGAGCCCGCTCATCGCGCCGAGGACGGCGACGACGATGTAGGCCGCCCGGGAGAGCGTCTGGGCGGCGGCCGGCTGCGAGTCGGCGAAGTGCTCGGCCGCCTTGGAGAACGCCGCCCCCGCGACGACCAGGGCCGTCCATCCGGCGAGCACGACCAGGGCCCCGGAACGGATCCGCCGCTCCGGGGCGCCCCGGACACCCGCCCGGACCACGGACCGGCCCCGCTCGCGCAGGCCGGCGACGGCCACCGATGCCCGGAACCTTGGGGACGGAGGGGCGCCGTCGAGCTCGTCCTCCATGAGGGCGACGAACTCGTCGCCGTAACGGCTCCGCCAGCCGCGCGGATACCAACGGAGCAGGCCGCGGACCCCCGGCCGACCGGCGCTCATCCCGACACCGCCCATCCGAGACCGAGCCGGGTCGCCCCGACGTCGGCGATCCTCCGCAGGTCGGTCAAGGTCTCGGCGAGCGCCGCCGAGCCGGCCGCCGTGATGCGGTAGGGCCGTCGCCGCGCCTCCGCCGCCAGCGGTTCGATGAGCCTCCGCTCCTCGAGACGGGAGATGGCGCCGTACAGGGCGCCGGGCCCGATCCGGACCCCGGCGAACTCCTCGATGTCCTTCACCAGGGCGTGGCCGTGCTTCGGACCCGAGGCCAGGCTGGTCAGGATGAGGAGCGGTGGGTCGTTGGGCCTCCGGAGCCCTGGAGGACGGTCGGCGGTCATGGCCCCAGGGTACTACGTGCCACGTAGCATCGCGCCACGTAGTGGGGCGACCCTCCGTTGCGGCGGCCAGGGTCGGTCCGGGACGTCAGGCCTGTCCCTCCACCGCGGCCACGATGGCGGCGTTGACCTCGGCGTGGGCCGCCACGTTGGCGGCTCGGTCGGGCAGGCGGACCACCACGACCCGACCGCCGCCTCCGGTCGCCACCGCCTCGGCCAGAGCCGGCGCCCATCCCCCGTCGACCACCTCCACGACGTCCCACCCGAACCCCCGGGCCACCGCCGCCGGGTCGGCGGACTGCGGTGTGCCGAAGAGCCGCTCGAAGCGGTCGCCGTCCAGGTGGGTCGCCTGGGGAAGGAACGAGAAGATGCCGCCCCCGCCGTTGTCGGCCACCACGACGGTGAGATCCGGTCGCTCGGCGGACGGACCGACCAGCGCACTGGCGTCGTGGAGGAAGGCGAGGTCACCCACCAGGGCGACGGTGCGACCGGCGGCGAGCGCCACGCCGAGGGCGGTGGACACCACACCGTCGATCCCGTTGGCGCCGCGGTTGGCCACCACCGGGCACCGCGCCGGTCGGTGGGGCGCCGAAGGCCTCGACGTCGCGCACGGGCATCGAGGAGGACACGACGAGCGGGGTCCCCGGGTCGAGGAGCCGTGTCAGCTCCCGGGCCAGCGCCGGCTCGGTGCAGGGCCCCTCCCGGTCGAGCACGCCGTCGACGGCGCGTTGCGCACCGTCCTCGGCCGCCGTCCAGTCGGCCGTCCAGGCGCCGTCACCGGCGCCGCCGACGCCACGGGCGGCGATCGTCCATCGCCCGGCAGAACTCGGTCGGATCGGCCCGCACGATGCGCATCCGCCCCGCGCTCGGGATCGCTCCACCCGTACGGGTCGACCACCACCGTGTCCGACCCGGCCAGGAACGTCGTGACCACCTTGGAGGCCCACCGTTCCCCCAGCCGGACGACCACGTCCGGTCGGTGGGCGGCGGCGAAGCCGGGGGCGCGCAGGATGCCGTCGGCGGCGGACACCACGGATGATCCGGCCGTCCGGAGTCCCGAGCGGGGGTCGGCCAACACCGGCCACCCGAGCGCGGCGGCCAGGTCGAGCACCGCGGCGGGATCGCCGCAGCCGTGCCCGGCCACGATCAGACCCCGGGTGCCGGGACGGACGCCCTCGGCCGACAGCTCGTCGACGACCCCGGTCCCGGGGGCCGCCCGGGCGGCCTCGACCCGGTGCCACGGTCGGCCGTCAGGTCGTCCGGCCGGGACACCGCCCCGGTCGGCATCGCCCAGCAGCGGCTCGCGGAACGGCAGGTTCAGGTGGACCGGTCCCGGGCCCCGCGGCCCGGACCTCGTCTCGGCGGCGGACCGGGACCCGAGCGATCGCCAGGTGGACCGCGACGCCTCGTCGGGCACCCCCGGGTCGGCGGACCATCGGGGTGCCCGGCCGAAGAGGTGCGTCTGGTCGATCGTCTGGGGTGCGCCCACATCGCGCAGCTCCGGCGGGCGGTCGGCCGTGCAGACGAGCAGAGGGACCCTGCCGAGGTCGGCCTCGACCACCGCGGCGTGGAGCTCGGCGGCGGCCGTGCCGCTCGTCACCACCACGAGGGCGGGGAGGCCGGTGGCCGCCCCGATCCCAACGGCGGTGAACCCGGCCGACCGCTCGTCGAGCCGGACGTGCAGGCGGATCCGGGGCTCGGCCGCCACGGCCAGGGCGAGGGGGGTGGAGCGCGACCCGGGACAGACCACGGCGTGGGCCACCCCGGCCCGCACCCACTCGTCGACGAGGGTGGCGGCGAAGGCGGCCTGGCGGTCGGGATCGCCGGCGACCGGACCGGTCGCTCGGTACGCTCACTGCCACCGCCCATGCCGACACCCGCGCTCCACGCCGTCACCCGGGGTCACGGACCCCGCCTGGTGCTGGCCCACGGATTCACCCAGTCCGGGCGGGTGTGGGGTGGGCTGGCCGACGACCTGGCCACCGATCACCAGCTCGTCCTCGTCGACCTGCCCGGCCACGGCGGCTCGGCGGAGGTACGGGCCGATCTGACCTCGGGCGCCCGGGCACTCGGAGACGTCGGGGGCACGGCGGACTACCTCGGCTACTCGATGGGGGCCCGCACCTGCCTGCACCTGGCCCTCGCCCGACCCGACATCGTGCGACGGCTGGTCCTGGTGTCGGGCACCGCGGGGATCGACGACCCCGACGAGCGGGCGGCCCGGCGCGCCGCCGACGAGGCTCTGGCGGCCCGGCTCGATCCGCCCGACGGCGGGGTGGCGCAGGACACGGTCGCCTCGTTCGTCGACCGCTGGGTGGCCGCTCCGATGTTCGGCGACGTGCCCGCCGCGGCGAACGGGCATCGACGAGCGGAAGCGCAACACGGCGGCGGGTCTGGCCTCCAGCCTGCGCCTGGCCGGGACCGGCACCCAGACGCCGCTGTGGGACCGCCTCGGCGAACTGGCGCATGCCGGTGCTGGTCGTCACCGGCGGGCGGGACACCAAGTACGGGGCGCTCGGGCGACGGCTGGTGGAGGGCATCGGCCCGCACGCCTCGCTGGTGGTCGTCGAGGAGACCGACCACGCTCCCCACCTCCAACGACCCCGCGAGGTGGCCGAGGCCGTGCGCGGCTTCCTCGACGCCTGAGCGACCGGATGCGGATCGGGGCACCGGGATCGGGGCTCACCGGGCCATGCCCACCAGGATGGAGGGAAGCGTGACCACGGCGGCGTGAGGGTGAGCCACAGGGAGAGGGCGAGCAGTCGCTCCGAACGCCAGCTGCAGGCGACCGGTCGCCGCCAGCACCGGCAGGAGGGCCCGACCCTCCGCATCGCTCACCGCCACCTCCACCGGTATCCTGGCGAGGGGGAGGGCGACCAGGGGGAGCAGCACCAGGACCGGCAGCTCGGCGTCGATCACCCCCGCCATGGCCAGGACCCCCCACACCAGCACGCCGGCGAAGGGGAGGCCGACACAGGCCACGTAGCCCCATCCGCCGACGCGGCGTCCCAGCCGCACGGCCAGCGTGCGCTTGCCGCTGGCCGCGTCCGTGGCGATGTCGCGCAGGTTGTTGGCCAACAGCAGCGCGGTGGCGAGCAGGCCGACGGCGACGGCCGACCACCACACGGCCGGCCGGCCGAGGTGCTCGGTCTCCACGTAGTAGGTCCCGACGGTGGCCACCAGGCCGAAGAACACGAAGACGAAGACCTCGCCCAGTCCGGCGTAGCCGTACGGCCGGGAACCGCCGGTGTAGAACCAGCCGGCGAGGAGGCACGCCGCTCCGACCAGCAGGATCCACCAGGAGGTGACGACGGCGAGCGCCAGGCCGGTGACGCCGGCCACCCCGAAGGCCACCAGCGCGGCCCGCTTGACGGCTTCCGGCGAGGCGAGGCCCGGAGGCGGTGAGCCGGAGCGGACCGACCCGGGCGTCGTCGGTACCCCGGATGCCGTCCGAGTAGTCGTTGGCGTAGTTGGTGCCGACCTGGACGGCGAGCGCCACGATGAGGGCGCCGAGGGCGCGCCACCAGAAGCCGGCCGGGCTGTGCTGGGCCAGGCGGATCGTCACCGTCGACCCGGTGGCACCGGGACCGTCGGCGACCACCGAATGGGTGGCACCCTGCGCGGAGGCCACCGCACTGCCCGCCCCGGCGGACACGGAGTGGAGGACGACGACGGCGACATGGTGGAGCGGGTGGGCGGCGGCCGTCCCCACCACCACCGGCACCAGGGCGGCCGGGAGCGTGCGGGGCCGGGCCCCGAGCCACCACTTGCGCACCGGTCCCGGCGGGGGCGGGGGCTCCCGACCGGGCGGCCGGAGCGGTGTCGCTCACGGGCGGCGGGGGAAACGGCCGAAGTCCGGCGGACGGTGCTCCTGGAAGGCGTTGCGCCCCTCCTGGCCCTCCTCGCTCATGTAGAAGAGCATGGTGGCGTCACCGGCGAACTGCTGGAGGCCGGCCAGGCCGTCGTCGGCCGCGTGCAGCCCGCCCTTCAGCATGCGCAGGGCCAACGGCGACAGCGACAGCATCTGGCGACACCAGGCCACCGTCTCGGCCTCGAGGTCGGCCAGGGGCACCACCTCGTTCACCAGCCCCCACGACTTGGCCGTGGCCGCGTCGTACTGGCGGCAGAGGAACCAGACCTCCTTGGCCCGCTTGAGGCCGATCGTCCGGGCGAGCAGGCTGGCCCCGTAGCCGCCGTCGAAGCTGCCGACCTTCGGGCCGGTCTGGCCGAACCGGGCGTTGTCGGCGGCGATCGTCAGATCGCACACCAGGTGGAGGATGTGCCCCCCACCGATGGCGTAGCCGGCCACCATGGCCACCACCGGCTTGGGCAGCCGTCGGATCTGGATCTGGAGGTCGAGCACGTTGAGCCGGCCGATGCCCTGGCGGGCGACCGCGTCGTCGCCGATGTAGCCGTCGTCGCCCCGGATCTTCTGGTCACCTCCCGAGCAGAAGGCGTCGGGCCCCTCGACCGGTCAGCACCACGACCCCGACGGACGGGTCGTCCCGGGCCACGTTGAAGGCGTCGCTGAGCTCGAACAGGGTCTGGGGCCGGAAGGCGTTGCGGACCTCGGGTCGGCAGATGGTCAGCTTGGCGATCCCCTCGGCCACGTCCATGCGGATGTCCCGGTAGTCCCCCCGCGGCTCCCAGGCCGGGGCCGGCAGCGGGCGGAAGCGGTCGACCGGATCGATCGGCGGACCGGTGACGACCGTCTCCACCGGGGACTCCCCCGCCCCTGCGCCATCACCGTCGTGCTCGGGTGCAACCATTCGACCATTCACTCCTAGAGTCGCTACTCGTACGATCGCTAGGCTACCCGCATGGGTGAGTTGGTAGCGCTCGATCTGCCGGCCGGCCCGGGCTTCGTGGAGGCCCTCCGGGACGTCTGGGACGACGGTGACGCCGGGCTGCCCGTCGACCCCCGCCTGCCGCCGGCCGGCCGTCGACCGGCTGCTCGGACGCGCTCCGACCGTCCCGGGTGGTCACCCCCGAGGGTTCGACCGCCCTCGCCGGCGGGGTGGGCGACCGAACCGGGCGACGCGCTCGGTGGTGGCCACCAGCGGGACCACCGGCGAGCCCAAGGGGGTGGTCCACACCCACGCCTCGGTCGAGGCGTCGGCCCGGGCCACCTCGGCCGGCGCTGGCGGTCGACCCCGACGTGGACCGGTGGGTGGCCTGCCTGCCCCTCGCCCACATCGGCGGGCTCTCGGTGGTGACCCGCTCGCTGGTGACGGGCACGCCCTGCACCGTCCTCGACCACTTCGACCCGCGGGCCGTGGAGGAACAGGCCCGGCTCGGGGCGCCACCCTCGTCTCGCTCGTCGCCACCGCCCTCGGGCGGACCGACACGTCGGGCTACCGCGCCGTGCTGCTCGGCGGGGCCGCCCCGCCGGCGGGCCTGGCGCCCGGCAGTGGTCACCACCTACGGCATGACCGAGACCGGGTCCGGGTGCGTCTACGACGGCCGGCCCGCTCGACGGCGTCGAACTCCGCATCGGGGACGGGCGCCTGGGGACCGAGGGCGAGATCCTGGTGCGGGGCCCGATGCTGCTGCGCGCCTACCGCGACGGCACCGATCCGCGGATGGCGGACGGCTGGTTCCCGACCGGTGACGCCGGGCACCTGGAGGCCGACGGCACGCTCGTCGTGTACGGCCGGATGGCCGAGGTGATCGTGACCGGCGCCGAGAAGGTGTGGCCGACCCAGGTGGAGGAGGTGCTGGCCCGCCACCCGGGGATCGCCGAGGTGGCGGTGTGGAAGCGGCCCGATCCGGAGTGGGGCGACCGTGTCGTGGCCTGGGTGGTGCCCGCCCCCGATGCGCCGGCACCCGACCTGGAGGAACTGCGCGACCTGGTCGGCGACCGCATCGCCCGGTGGGCGGCACCGCGTGAGCTGGTGGTGGTGGAGGCCCTGCCCCGCACCTCGGGGGGCAAGGTCGCGCGGCGCTCGCTGAGCGGCGTCAGCTGGGGGACGGCGGCGGACCGGTGCGCCCGGGGATCAGGACAGCGAGCCGTTGGCGATGCAGAGGGAGCCGCCGTCGACCACCAGCGTCTCGCCGGTGATCCACGACGCCGCGTCCGAGCACAGGAACAGGGCGGCGTTGGCGATGTCCTCGACCACCCCGAGCCGGCGGGTGGGCAGCCGCTTCGAGATCTTCTCCTCGCCCGCCTCCCAGAGGGCCTTGGCCAGCTGGGTCTTGACCAGTCCGGGGGCGATGGCGTTGACCCGCACCTGGGGGCCGAGCTCTCCGGCCAGCTGCCGGGTGAGGTGGATGACCGCCGCCTTGGAGACGTTGTACCAACCGATGCCGCCCTCCACCGACATGCCGCCGATCGAGGCGATGTTCAGCACCACCCCACCCCGGTCGGCCATGCCGGCCCGCCACGCCGACTGGGTCCACTCGAGGTAGCCCGACTGGTTGACCCGGAGGGTCTTGTCGGCCCGACCCCGGTCGATGTCGATGATGGGGCCGTAGTACGGGTTGGTGGCGGCGTTGTTGACCAGGACGTCGACGGCCCCGAAGAGGTCCACGGTGGCGGCCACGGCGGCGTCGGCCTGGTCGGGGTCGCCGGCGTTGGCCACGCACCAGGCGACCTCGCCGGCCCCGTCGCCGGCGCGGGAGCGGATCTCGTTCACGGAGGTCTCGAGACCCTCGGCGTTGCGGGACGAGATCATCACCGAGGCGCCGGCCTCGGCGAAGGCCAGACGCGATGGCCTGTCCGATCCCCCGGGAACCCCCGGTCACCAGTGCCACCTTGCCGTCGAGTCGCAGTTCCATGGGCCGCATGGTATCGGCGGGGCACCCACCCCCCGTGCCTGCACCCCCGCCGGTGTGCCGGAGGCGGACGGACCGTCGCTACCCTGGCGCGGTGGACGGCTCCGACCATCGCCGTCGAGGCCATCGAGACGTACCGCCGCGCCTGGCAGCTGCTCGACGCGGGCGTCCGCACCCCCGACGAGGACGCCGAACTGCTCACCGTGGCCTTCGCCTCGCGCCACCACTGGCAGGTGGCCGGCGGCTCCCAGCAGTGGATCGTCAGCGACTGGATGGTCTCCCGGGCCGCCGCCGACGTCGGGATCGGCCATCTGGCCCTGCTGTTCGCCGAGCGGGCCTACGCCGGCGCCCTGGAGGACGGGACTCCGGACTGGCTGCTGGCCTCGGCCGCCGAAGGCGTGGCCCGGGCGTACGGCGCGTCGGGCGATCTCGACCAGCGGGACGCCTGGAGCGCCATCGCCGGCTCCCTGGTCAAGGCCATCGGCAACCGGGACGACCGCACCGTCGTGGCCGGGACAGCTGGCCGAGACGAGCGCCTTCCGCCCCCGGGGCGCCGACTGACCCGTGGACGAGCCGAGGTTGCCGGTCGTCATCCCCACGCTCCGCCTCGACCTCGTCTCCCTCGATGCGGACGTCCTGGTGGCGGCCGGAGGCGGCGGGGACCCGTTCACCGGGCAGTTCGGATGGCGCAATCCTGACGGGCTCCTCATCGGTGACGAGGCGTCCCTGTGCGCCCACTTCGCCCGACGCCTCCGCGACGAACCCCGCCACGCCACCTGGTTGATCCGGGCGATGGTGGATCGGACCGGCGCCGCCATGGTCGGCCACATCGGTTGCCACTACGCCCCGGACGAGGGGTGCGGTGGAGATCGGGTACACCGTGGCTCCGTCCCGGCGACGCCAGGGGGTGGGCACCGAGGCGGTCTCCGGCCTGATGGCCGCGGCCGCCGCCACAGGGCGTGGTGGCCCGGGTCCGGGCGTCGGTGGCGCCGGACAACGCCGCGTCGCTCGGGCTCCTCGACCACCTCGGTTTCGTCCGTGTGGGCGAACGACCGGACGGCACCGGAGGACGGCTGTGGGTCCTGGAGCGGTCCGTCGCCGACGTCCGCGCCGTCCCACGGAGACGCCCGGACGGGGCCCGACTGATCACTCGGTGCGCGGTTCAGTCGGCGCGGTCCGTGTCCTCCACCAGGGTCGCGTCGCCGCGCCGCGCCCGCCTCCCTGGGACCGGTGACGCCGGGGGGAACCCGCCCGATATCCCGACCCGAAGGAACCGGAGCACCCGGGTTACCCTCCCGACGGCCCGATCGACGACGGGCCACGACGGCGACCGCCGTCACCAGAACCACGGCCAGCAGGGAGGCCGGACGCACCCGGCGACCCGGCGCCTTCGGGTCGACGGCGACCACGGGGGCGGTTTCGGTCAGGATGACCGTACCCATCGGCGCCTCGTCCGCCGGCCGTCGGCGGCTCCTGTGTCCACGCGCGTCTCGCCATGCCGTGGCGTGCCCTCGAACGGGCCCGGTAAACGCCGCTCACCCGGGACCCTGGTCCCTCACGTCCGCGCCGATCTGGACGCTCCACGGACGGGACGTCAGGATCGTCGACTCGCTGTCCGGTGGCAAGCGGGTGTGGTTCTCCCTCCTGCTCGACGTCACTCGCTCCCACTGACGCCCCGTCGCACCACCCCCGACCCGCCGACGCCCCGTCGCTCGGACGCTCCTACGACGCGTTGGCGGCCTCGTTGAAGGCGTCGAGCTGGCTGGTGGACTCGATGTACTCCTCGACCCAGCGCTCGATGACCGCGCCGGTCCTCTCCACCTTCTCGAACTGACCCACCACCTGGCCCACCGGGTTGAAGGCGACATCGACCGTCTGGTCGGGCCACCGGTGGGTGGCGGCCACGGCCATGCCCGAGACCATGTACTGCAGCGGCATGCCCAGCGGCTCGGGGTTGCCCTCGGTCTGCCATGCCTCGGTCCAGTCGTTCTTGAGCATCCGGCACGGCTTGCCGGTGAAGGACCGGCTGCGGACCGTGTCACGCGACGTGGCGGAGATGTAGGCGGCCTGCTGGACCGGAGTGTTCTCGGCTTCCTCGACCATGAGCCACTGCGAACCCGACCAGGCACCCTGGCACCCGAGGGCGAGGGCGGCGGCGATCTGCTGGCCGCTGCCGATGCCTCCGGCGGCCAGCACCGGCCGGGGCGCCACGGCCTTGACGACCTGGGGCCAGAGCACGATGGAGCCGACCTCGCCGCAGTGGCCGCCGCCCTCGCCGCCCTGGGCGATGATGATGTCCACGTCGGCCTCCGCGTGCTTCAGGGCCTGGCGGGGCGACCCGCACAGGGCGGCGACCTTGCGGCCCTTGTCGTGGATCATCTTGATGATCTCGGCCGGCGGGGTGCCCAGTGCGTTGGCGATGAGGGTGACCTTGTCGTGCTGGAGGGCGATCTCCACCTGGGGGGTGGCCGTCGCCTCGGTCCAGCCGAGCAGCTGCAGCGAGTTGTCCGAGCCGTCATCGGGCAGGGGCACGCCGTGGTCGAGCAGCAGGTTGCGGGCGAAGTCCAGATGCTCCTGGGGGACCATCTTGCGCAGCATGTCGCCGAGCTCCTCGCCCGACATGTCGGAGTCCATCCCCTCGTACTTGTTGGGGATGACGATGTCGACCCCGTAGGGACGGTCGCCGATGTGCTCGTCGATCCAGTGCAGCTCGATCTCCAGCTGCTCGGGGCTGAATCCCACGGCACCGAGGACGCCGAATCCACCGGCCTTGGCCACGGCCACGACCACGTCACGGCAGTGGGTGAAGGCGAAGATGGGGAGGTCGATACCGAGATCGTCGCAGATGGGGGTGTGCATGGTTTCCTTTCGTGGCGATCGCCGTTCCGTGCCCGGCGACCCGTGGCCGACCGCGTCCGTGACGCCGGCGTGCTCCCGAAGGTACTCGCCTGGACCGCACGGTCGAGGTGAGCACCGAGCGAGGGTCCGCCTTGCGGTCGGCGGGCGCCGGAAGCCGGTTGATTCCGACGCGTCCGGAACGGCTCGTCCGGAGGCCTCACGGCGTCCGGAGGGCGTCGCCTCGACGTGGAGGGTCGCGGCCGGACCCCGGCGGTACCGCTGACGGACGCCCGTGCCCACTCGTCGAGACCGCCGGCCGGCGAAACCAGCCCCTACCTGCGACAACACCCGACAACCCGGTCGACTGGTACCCGTGGGGCGAGGAGGCGTTCGCCAGGCGGCCGCCGAGCTCGACCGCCCGATCTTCCTGTCGGTCGGGCTACTCGGCCTGCCACTGGTGCCACGTGATGGCCCACGAGTCGTTCGAGGACGCAGCCGTCGCCGAACGGCTGAACGCCACCTTCGTCAGCATCAAGGTCGACCGCGAGGAGCGTCCCGACGTCGATGCCGTCTACATGGAGGCGGTCCAGGCCATCACCGGCTCCGGCGGCTGGCCCATGAGCGTGTTCCTCACGCCCGACGGGCGCCCCTTCTACGGCGGCACGTACTTCCCACCCACCGACCTCCAGGGCCGCCCCTCGTTCACCACCGTCCTCCACGCCCTCACCGACATCTGGGACAACCGCCGGGGCGAGGTCGAGGAACAGGCCGACGAGCTGGCCCGGGCGATCGCCCAGCGCTCGGTCATCGAGACCCGACCCGGGGCCACCTCCCTCCTCGACGGCCTCGACGCCGGCGGGCCACCCGACCTGTTGACGCCGGCGGTCGACGAGCTCGAGCGCGCGGTTCGACCCCGAGTGGGGTGGCTTCGGCGGCGCCCCCAAGTTCCCCCAGCCGACCCTGGTCGACCTGGCCCTGCGCCAGTCCGTCCGGCTCGGGATCGGGCGGCGGCGCCGAGCGGGCGGCCGCCCTCGCCATCCGGACCCTGGACGCCATGGCCGCCGGTGGGATCCACGACCACCTGGGCGGCGGCTTCGCCCGGTACGCCACCGACACCGAGTGGCTGGTCCCCCACTTCGAGAAGATGCTCTACGACCAGGCCGGCCTGCTGCGGGCCTACCTGCACGGGTGGCAGGTGACCGGCGACCCCGCCTATCTGGGCGTGGCCGAGGGGATCGTCGCCTACGTCACCCGGGACCTGACGGCCCCCGAGGGCGGGGTGTACTCGGCGGAGGACGCTGACTCCGAGGGGGTCGAGGGGAGGTTCTACGTCTGGACCCCCGACCAGGTGGAGGGGGCGGTGGGCGACCCGGACGTGGCGGCGGCGGTGACCGAATGGTTCGCAATCACCCCGGCGGGCAACTTCGAGGGGGCCACCATCCTGCGCCGGCCGGTGGGCGCCCCTCTGGCCGGGCCACGATCCGTCGAGGAGGGCCGGCGCCGCCTGCTCGCCGACCGCGCCACCCGCGTCCGACCCGGCCTCGACGACAAGGTGCTGACCGAGTGGAACGCCATGTACGCCTCCGCCCTGGCCGAGGCGGCCGGCGGCCGCCGGGCGGACCGACTGGGCCACCGCCGCGGTCGGGATCGGTGAGTTCCTCTGGGCCAACCTCCGCGACGCCGGACGGCCGATGGCTGCGGAGCTGGCAGCGCGAAGGGGGCGCCCGGCACCTCGCCTACGCCGCCGACCACGCCTGGGTGGTCGACTGCTGCACCCGATTGGCCGAACTCACCGGGAGGGCGGTCTGGACCGAGCGGGCCGTCGCCACCGCCGACGCCCTGGTCGCCCGGTTCGCCGACGCCGAGGGTGGGGGGTTCTTCACCACCGCCGTCGACGCCGAACAGCTCATCGTCCGCACCAAGGACGTCTTCGACGGTGCCACCCCGTCGGCCAACGCCGTGGCCGCCCTGGCCCTCGCCCGTCTGGGGGCGCTGACCGGTGACACCACCTACACCACGCTGGCCCGGGGGGTGGTCGACCTCATCGGCGACCTGTTGACCCGCCACCCGACGGCCTTCGCCCACACGGTGCTGACCGCCGACCTCCTGGCCCACGGGACCGACCGAGGTCCTGGTCACCGGGGACCGCCCCGACCTGCTGGCCGAGGTCCGCAGCCGATGGCTGCCCGACGCCGTCCTGGCCTGGGGCGAGCCCACCGGCTCCCCCCTGTGGGACGGCCGCGAGCCGGGCTTCGCCTACGTCTGCCGCGACTACGCGTGCCGCGTGCCGGCCGCCGACGCCGACGTCCTGGGCGCCCAGCTGGCGGACGTGGCCGACCTAGGGACGGCGGGCCAACGCCTGCTAGACAGAGCCCCGTGATGGCCACGCACTCCTCCCGGACGCCGCGCAACGGAACGGCCCGCGACGTGGCGCGGGCGGTGAAGCACCGCGACCAGATCGCCGTCGAGGGCGGCACCTCGCTCACCCTGCTGGTGCTGGCCTGCCACGAGGAGGACACCACCGGCGTCGACCTGGCGTCCGGGGCGCTCGTCCGCGTGCGGGTCGACTGGCCCGACGAGCACGGCCCCGACCTCGCCCCGTTCGACGTGGTGGAGACACTGCTGGCCGACGAGCCCGAGCGCGACGACCTGGCCCAGCCCGAGGCGGTGACCGCCACCGGTCTGCCCCGCCACCTCGGGACCCTGCACGGCCGCCAGGTCCGCCGCCTGCTCCACCAACTGGCCGCCCCGGTGGAGGAACACGTCCTCGGGTTCCCGGGGGCGTCGGCGCCCTACTGGGAGTTCAAGGGCTTCCGGCCGTCGCTGGCCCTCATCGAGCCGACCAAGGGACCGGTGCTGTTCCGCCGGATCGGCGACCGGACCGCCTGGGTCCGGTTCGGCTGGGGCCGCAGCGACAACTGGCTGCCGGTCGAGGACCCCCGTCTGGAGCGGGCGCTCGACGTGGCCCGGCGGGACCGGCTCCAGGGCAAGGACCTGGCGTCCGCCCTCGGGTTCAAGCCCCACTACCTGGTGGCGGCCGTCTCCACGCCCCGGGAGGGCCACTGCTACAAGACGGTCCGGGCCCTGCTGCCCCGGAGCTGACCGATCGGGTCAGCCCGGCTGGCGGTCGGGCCCCGGGGCCGACGTGAACAGCCCGGTGACCGGTTGGGCGTTGAACGTCATGCCCTCGGCCTCCACCCAGGCGTGGGACGTCTCGCCCTCACCGATGAGCCCGAGGTGGAGTTCCGGGTGGTGACGTCGGAGGAAGTAGCCGGTGACCAGCGCCCGGCGTAGGCAGGTCCCGTCGAAGACCCATCGGTCGAGCACCCAGACCGTGGCCCAGACGTCGTGCTGTTCCCTGGGGGTGAGCGAGTCGGCGTCGCCCTCCCCGGCCGGTCGGCCCGATGACGACGGGCCGGTGGCGAGGGGAACCCTCATCCACGCCGCCAGGCGGGCCAGGTCCAGCGTCCAGAGCCCCACTTCGACCACCAGCACGACCGCCATCGCCTTGACGACGGCCAGTTTGAGCGGGTTCGACAGGCCCCACCACTTCCGGCCTTCCGCCGCCGCCCCCCGGAGGGTCGGTCGCCGGGGTCGGGCCACCCGCTCCGCCCGCAGGCCGGTCAGGGCGGTGACGACGGTGGTGACATCGGCCGTGGCCCGCTCGATCGGGAGGTCGAACCGGTCCGCCAGGGCCGTGGCGGCCCGCCCGGCATCGCCGTGCTCGACCAGCAGATCGACGATGTCCGAGCCGCTGCCGTCCAACCTGAGGTAGGTGCCGCTCGGGACGTGGAGCAACACCAGGGCGCCGGACGGCGACTTCGCCCCCACGCAGTGGTGGGTCAGTTGGTCGATGGCGATCTCACCGTCGGAACGCGACGACGGTCTTCCGCTGGACGACCACCGCCTACCGGCGGTCCGGCGGACGGTCAGAGCACCGGAGGTCGGACCGGGGCGCAGCACCGCCGCCCGGCGACTCTCACGCCACGGCCTCGATCAGCTTCCGGCCGGCCAGGTCGTCCACGAACTCCTGGGCGTCCGCATCAGCCCGGTCCGGTCGGAATCTCGAACGTGCTCACCAACAGGGCGCTCAGGTCCTTGACCGACGTCGGCTCGACCAGCGCCATCCAGAGGAGCCGACCCGAACCGTTCAACGTGAAATAGGCGCCCGACGATATGTCGAGCGCCACGATTTCACCGTCGATGTCGCGCCAAGAGACGGCGGCGTCGTCAGTCTTGAACACCTCGGACTGGGCCTCAGGCGAAATCACATCAACCTCGCCTGAGGCCTCGCTCGAGGCCTAGGCTCTCAGGAGACGCTGGTGACGCTGCCGCCGGGAACCGGAATCGAAGTTCCGTTGATGACGATGACGTCGCCGCTGCCCGAAGACTTGTGAATCGTGCTGAGCGTCAGGTCCTGCACGGAACCCAACTCGGTGACCTTCGGAGATTCGTAATACATTCTGCCTCCTCGTAACCAATTCCCGCCTATCGGGATGCGGTTAACTTACGCCCTATCGGAACACCTGTCCAGTATCGTGACGGCCCGTCAGGCTGTGTTCACGGAGAGGAAACACTCAGTCGTGAATACCACGCCCAGCACCAGGCCGAACACGGAACGTGGTGTCTACGGCCTCCGTATCAGTGCTGCGGAGCTCGATCACCTCATCGAGGGCTCGCTCCTGGTTCCGGCACGCGAATCCTGGCCGACGTGGGAGATCGTGTACGAGCCCCTCGGCGACGGGGCTGACGGTCCCGAGCCGGTGATCGAGTCGTGGTCGACCGATCACGCCAGGCTCGCCTGCCAGCCGAGTGGCTACATCACCGTCGACCGGGTTGGCGGCCCGTACGACGCTGCACCTGTCGGAGCCCCCGACGGCGGCGACCATCCTGCATCCCTACCTGGCGTCGACCGGGGTGGTCGCCGGACACTGGCTGGGACGGGCTCCGTTCCATGCCGGGGCGTTCATCCACGACGGGCGGGCCTGGGGGGTGCTCGGGGCCCGGGAGATGGGCAAGACGTCCCTGCTGATGAACCTCCACCTATCGGGCATCCCGGTGATGGCCGACGACGTGCTGGTGGTGGAGGGCGCGACGGCGTTCTCCGGACCCCGGTGCCTGGACCTGCGCCAGAGTGCCGCCGAGCGCTTCGGTGCCGGCGAGTACCTCGGTCAGGTGGGAGGCCGGGAGCGCTGGCGCGTCACCCTCCCGCCGGTCCCACCCGACGTGCCCTTCGGGGGTTGGGTGCTGCTCGACTGGACCGACGACCTGGAGATCCACCGGGCCCGCCCGACGGACGCCATCCAGGCACTGCTCGCCAACTCGGGGCTGTCCGCCCCCGGCGTTCCCACCCAGGGCCTCCTCGATCTCCTGGCGTACCCCATGCTCCGCTTCGGCCGGCCCCACGACTGGGCACAGGCGGACGACGCCATGGCCGAACTGCTCGGTGCCATCGGCGACCTCGGCCCGGACGACGGACGTCAGTCGGAGGAGCCCACCGCCGCACTCCCGTGATCGTGCAGCCACGCCGCCTGGAGGAGCGTGGTCGACACCAGGTTGCGGGTGTCGCCGGCCCAGTGCCGGCGCAGGGCGTCGGGGTCGACGAGGGTCTCGTCCACGCCCCCGCCCGACCACTCCTGGGCGAACCGGCGGGCCGTTGCGGTCCACAGCGGATCGGTGAACCCGGCCTTCGTCCTCCGCTCGATGAGCTCGGCGGGTAGGAGATCGCCGAAGACGTGCCTCATGAGCCCGGTCCGGTCCCCCAGCCCCTCGAATCCCCCGAGCGAGCCCAGGGCGTCCAGCACCCGGGCCTCGACGAAGGGGTGCACGACGTCCACGTCGTGGTACGACCCCGAGCGCGGCGAAGCTGTCGACGCACACACGGAAATAGCGGCCGGGCCAGATCCAGCGTCGGAGCTTGGCCTCCCAGCCCAGCGGGATGGTGGCCTCGCTCTGCCCGTAGGCGTGGACGAGCTGGCGGGCCCCCTCGCCGGTCAGCCAGGGCACCTCACCGAGGTCGGCGCGGGCCCGTCGCCGGTGCACCGCGGCCCGCACGGGCGTCGGCGACAGCGCCATGCCGATCACCAGCAGGTCGCGCCCGTGGGAGACGCGCCGTGACGCCAGCAGCTGCTCGGCCCGGGCCGAGTTCAGACTGTTGCCGAGCTCGTCCCCCCCGAATCCGGTGACCACCGAGCCACCGGCGGCCCGCTCGACGATCGGGGCGTGGAAGTGCGTGTTGAACGGCCAGAGCAGCCCGTGCCGGAGGAGCGCCTCGGTGGCCACCGGCCCCACCGCGTCGAACTCCTCGTGGATCTCGAATCCGCTCCCATTCGGTCACGCCGAGGTGACGGAGGACGATCGCCTGCCACTCGTCCTCGTTGGAGTCCTCCGACTGGGGGAAGACCAGGGTGGCGGGCACCGGGAGATCGAGTCCCTCCCGACGGGCCACGTCGACGGCGGCCGCCAGGAGGGCCGAGGAGTCGCGTCCCCCCGAGAAGCTGAGCAGGCACGGGGTCCGGCTCAGGGCCTCGGCCAGGACCTGGGAGATGGCCTCCATCGGGGTGGCGCCGGACGGACTCCGCTCGAGAGGGGCCACGGGGTCACTCCCGAGCGGGATCCCGTAGGCGATGTCGAGCGGTCGGAGGGCCGGGGCCGGCCTCACCTCGCGGACGGGCACGGTCACCCCTCGGACGCCATCCCCACGATCGGCTGGTTGAGGGGCTTCCCACCCATGGAGCCGAAGAACTTCGCCGTCCCGTAGCTGAAGATCCCTCCGTCGGATGCGACCATCCGGTAGCCGGTGTCCTCGGCCGTCACGGCGATCCCCTCGATGGGCTGCGACCAGCGGGAGGGCGGCGGTCGAACCGAAGAACGGTGCCCCACCGAAGGCGAAGACGCCCCCGTCGGCGGCCACCGTCAGGTAGCCTCCCTTGGTCCCTGCGGCGGCGATGTTCACCATCGGCTTGTTGAGGACGACGTTGCCTTCCGAGCCCTGGAAGGTGGCGTTCCCGAAGGCGAAGACGCCCCCGTCGGAGCCGACCAACCAGTAGCCCAGTCCGTTGGACGTCGCGGCGGCCCCGACGATCGGCGCGGCCAGACTGCTTGCCGCCCATGCTTCCGTACGAGCGCGCTCCGCCGAAGGGGAAGACGCCGCCGTCGGCGGCGATCAGCCAGTACCCGGTGGAGGTGGGTAGGGGAACGATGGCCACGATCGGGTCATACAGGTGCTGTCCACCCAACGATCCGTAGAAGCGGGCGTCGCCGAAGGAGAAGACGCCGCCGTCACTCGCCACCATCCAGTACCCCTTGCCGTCGATGGTGGCGGCGCCCCCCACGATCGGCTTGTTCAACGGCTTGCCCCCCTCGGACCCCTCGAACGCGGCCGCTGCCGAAGGCGAAGACGCCGCCGTCCCGGGCGAACAGCCAGTAGCCGGGGTTGATGCCGGGGGGCTTGGTCGGGTCGATGGGCGGGGCGCGGTCACCGCGGAGGCGTACACGAGCCCGCCGTTGGTGGTGGGATCCGGGATGGACCGGCCGTAGCCGTCGGCCCCCTTCGGGTCCTGACCAGCGGGACCGTGTCGTACAGGCTGTAGGCGTACCACCCGAAGGAGGTCACCCCGGGCAGGCAGGCCGTGGGCACACTCGCCTGGTAGCCGTTCGTCGTGTCGAAGGCGAGGGTCACCGTGCAACTCACGGGCGAGTCGGTGGCCGCGTAGGTCAGTTCACCGTTGTACGTGCCGTTGGGATTGAGCTGGAAGTACGCGTAGTAGATCGGCTTGCCGCTCGACGTCGGGCTCGATGGCCCAACCGATATAGGTGTTGTTCAGCCAGTTCGGGTCGGTGCTCGGATCCACGAGGTCCTTCGTCATGGCCGTGAACGAGATCGTGGTGCCGTTGTCAGCCGCCGACGCGTAGGTGAGGTCGGCCACGTCGGGGTTCGGATTGGGTCCGGTGACCAGGTCGCCGCTCTTCTGGTAGACCACGTCGCCCGGCGGCTGGGTGAACGACGCCGATTGCGGAGGAGTCACTCCGGCCGCAGGGGCCTGCACGTGACCAGCAGTGGGCGCGTACGGCGGCGACGTGATGGATCGTGGCCCTGACGCACGCGGGCACCGCGGCGTGTCGGCGCGCCGCCCCCGCCTGACCTGATCCGAAGATCGGAAGGACGACGGTCGCCGCCACTCCGATCGCGATCCCGAGCACGTACCCAACGATCGATCCATCCGCATCCGCATAGCCCCTGTTTGTCTCATGAAACGAAATAACCCAGGTTAGCCGCCCGCGCGCGTTAAGCGGATACCGTAGGGACTCATCACAATCGTCGTTTGGCGGTATGCGCCGACCGTGGACGCGCGGCATCCGGAAAGAGGGCATCGGTGAGCGACTCGGACGATCCGGTCCTGATCGACCAGCTCTTCAGCCCGCCGGGGCCCCGGACCTACCGCAAATTCCCCGAGGTGTTCCGTCGGGCGATCAGCATCACCTGGCAGGCCGCTCCGGGTCCATCTGGTGATCACCAGCGTCCTGTCGATCCTCAGCGGTATCGGGCTGGGGGTCGAGGTCCTGGTCGGACGGGACCTCCTCGCCGTCCTGACGGGCGAAAAGGGCAAGGTCACCATGCACGCCGCGCTCCCCTACGTCATCCTCCTGGCGTTGGTGACCGCCGGCCTCCAGTTCGTCTCGACGGCCACCACCGAGGAGACCCGGATCCTCTCCGGACTGGTCGAGCAGCACGCCATCGGTCAGGTCGTCGAGGCGGCCACCACCGTGGACCTGCTCGACTACGAGCGCACCGAGTACCACAACGCCCTGCAGCGGGCCCAGCTGGCCGCCACCACCCGGCCGGTCGCAGATGGTCAACGGGCTGACGGCCATCGTCGGGACCGCATTCGGCATCGTCGGGATCGGCATCGCCCTCATCGTCATCCAGCCGGTGATCATCGCCCTGCTGGCCCTCGGCTTCCTTCCGGTGTGGCTGGCCTCCCGGAAGGCCAGCCGCATCCTGCACGTCTTCGCCGTCGGCCAGACCGAGCGAGACCGTCAGCGCAGCTATCTGTTCCTGGTCCTGACCCACCGCCAGCTGGCGGGGGAGATCCGGGCGTTCTCCCTGGTCGGGTATTTCCGCTCCCGACTCGACGCGCTCTACCGGGCCCGGATCGCCGACATCCGACGCCTGGCCCGGGACCGGATGCTGCTCGGCATCATCGGGACCGGACTGAATGCCGTGCTCACGGTGATCGCTCTGTCCCTGCTGGTATGGACGGTGGTCAACGGACATCTGTCGCTCGCCTCCGCCGGGGCAGCCGCCGGGGCCATCATCCTCCTGGCCCAGCGGGTGCACGGGGTGGGAGGCAGTTCGGGGGCGATGTACGAGAACACGCTCTACATGCAGGACTTCACCAGCTTCGTGGACCGCATTCCCGAACTCCGCAAACGACGACCGACGGGTCTGGCGCCGATGGGCTTCACCACGCTGCACGCCACGGACCTCACGTTCACCTATCCGAGCCGCTCGAGGCCGTCGTTGAAGGGCGTGTCTCTCGAGATCGCCCACAACGAGGTGGTGGCACTGGTGGGAGAGAACGGCTCCGGTAAGACCACCCTGGCCAAGTTGCTGGCCGGGCTGTACTCGCCGTCATCGGGCAGCATCTGCTGGGACGACACCGATATCGCCGGGTGCAATCCCGATCAGCTCCGCCGGTCGATCGCCCTGATCTTCCAGGAGTTCGGCCAGTACTTCATGACCGCCGGTGAGAACATCGGCCTCGGTGACGTTTCACGCATCAACGACACCGATGCCATCGTCGAAGCAGCCGTCCTGGCCCAAGCGGACAAGTTCATCGCCGAGCTGCCCAAGGGATACGACAATCTATTGGGGTCGGAGTACTTCGGCGGGGCCAACCTGTCACTCGGGCAGTGGCAACGGATGGCGCTGGCCCGGGCCTTCTTCCGCGACGCCCCGTTCGTGATCCTCGACGAGCCCACGGCGTCCCTCGACCCGAGGGCGGAGGCTGCGCTGTTCGAGAACGTCCGCACCCTCTACGCGGGTCGGGCCGTGCTGCTCATCTCCCACCGGTTCTCGAGTGTGCGTTCCGCCGACCGCATCTACGTCATGGAGTCGGGACTCATCGTCGAGAACGGTACCCACGAGGAACTGATGGACCAGGACGGCCTGTATGCGGAACTGTTCGAACTCCAGGCAGCCGCCTACGACCCCGGCCGTCGGAGGCAGTGACCGCCGGCCGCGATCGGCCGGCCACAGGAACCTGTAGCGACAGGACCGGATCGGACAACCCGCTCGATCTGCCGTAGCATTCGCTTCTTCCAGCGGGAAGCCACCGGCAGTCACCGTGGGCCCGCTCGACGATTCGACCGACCAGCACCGGCCCGGCACGCCGATGGGCCGAAGTCCGCCAGAGAGGAAGCCGCCCAGCGATGCCGACCGCACTGATCATCGGATCGGGTCCCGCGGCCGCCGGAGCGGCGCTCGCCCTGTCGGCCGATCCCGCCCAGCAGGTGACCGTCATCGACATGGGTCACCATCTCGAGCCAGACCTCCAATCGACCCGCCGCACCCTGGCCGACACCGACGAGGCGCACTGGTCGCCTTCCGATGTGGACCGCATCAGCCACCAGCCCCAAGCCACGAAGGGCGTCCTTCCCGAGAAGCGGGCATTCGGCTCGGACTTCCCGTTCCGTGACGTCGGGCAGCTCCAGGGGATCGAGCCGGTCGGTCCGGCGAACCGGTCCGTCGTGTCAGGTGCCTACGGCGGGTTCTCCAATGTCTGGGGAGCCCAGATCATGCCCTTCTCCAGAGCCACCTTCGATCGGTGGCCGGTCTCTTTCGACGAGATGGACGCGCACTACCGCGTGGCGCTCGACGAGATGGCCCTGGCCGGCGACGACGACGACCTGGCCGAACTGTTCCCGTTGATGGTCGAGGGCAACCGGCTGCCACCGTTGGCCGACCGGACCGTCCGGATACTCGACCGGTACGAGGCCCACCGCGCCCAGGTCCGGTCCCACGGGATCACCCTCGGACGGGCGCGGCTCGCTTTCCGAGCTGACGAGTGCACCCGCTGCGGACTCTGCATGACCGGTTGCCCGCACCAGCTGGTCTACTCCGCATCCCAGACCTTCGATCGGCTCCGATCCGACGACCGCGTGATCTACCGGTCCGACCTGTTGGCGGTCCGACTCGACGAGTACGACGGCCCGCCCTCGGTGACGGTCCGGAACATCTCGACCGGCCAGGTGGAGCGCCTCTCCGCGGATCGGATCTTCGTGGCCTGCGGCGGGATCGGCACGACACGGCTGGTGCTCGGCTCGCTCGACCGGTTCGACCAGCCGGTGACATTGCAGGAGTCCGTGCAGTTCGTCATGCCGACCCTGTCGCGCCGGGCCGGCGAGGACCCGCGGACGGCCCGGAACTTCACGCTCAACCAGTTCAACCTGCTGTACGACCACACCGGCGAGGGGGTGGACCTCTGTCAGATCCACTTCTATGACTACAACCCGGCCTTCCTCACTTCGGTCCCGGACATCATCAAGGCCCCGTCGGCGGACCCGGTCCTGTCCGCACTGCTCCGCCGGGTGTCCGTGGGGCTCGGCTATGTCCCCGGATGGGCCGCACCGGGCATCCGGGTGACGGCCACCCGTCCGGACCCCAGCGGTGAGGGACTGCCCGAACTGAGGATCGACCGCGACGGTTCGGACGGATGGCCCCCGATGCTGAAGAGTCTGGTCCGGGCCATGCTCCGCACGGCCCCCGCGTTGGATCTGTGGCCGATCCTCCCGATGGTGTCCGTGTCGGCCGCAGCCAAGAGTTACCACTTCGGGGGAAGTTTCCCCCATGGTCACCATCGGACGCCGACGAGTACCGATCGGATGGGCCGGCTGGCAGGCTGGGACAACATCCACCTCGTCGACGCATCGGTGTTCCCGAGTGTGCCGGCCACCACGTTCACCCTGACCATCATGGCCAACGCCCATCGGATCGCCACCGAGACGCGAGGAGTCACGGCGTGACGACCCGGGTCGCCGCCATCACGGGGGCAACCGGCTACCTGGGGACGGTCCTCGAATCGGCCTTCATCGGGGCGGGCTACTCGGTCAGGCGCCTGGTGCGGACTCCCCGCCCCGCGACCGATGACCGGGCCTTCACCCTGGGTCCGGATGTCGACCCGTCCGGACTCGAAGGCGTCGACGTACTCGTCCACTGCGCCTATGACATGAAACTGACCAGACGGTCGGACATCTGGGAGCGCAACGTATTCGGCACAATTCGTCTGCTCGACGCCGCCCGGGCCGTCGGGGTGCGCCGGACCATCGCCGTCTCCTCGATGTCCGCCTATCCAGGGACCCGGCAACTGTACGGACGGGCGAAACTCGAGACCGAGCTGGCAGCCCTCGGTCGGAATCAGGTCGTCCTCCGACCCGGTCTCGTCTACGGTCCGGGCTGGGGGGGGATGGCCGGAACCCTCCGCAAACTCTCGGCACTTCCCGTCCTGCCGGACTTCGGGGCCCGGACACATCAGTTCACCGTGCACGAGGACGATCTGGCGGCCGCCTTCGTTTCCGTGGCGGGCGTCGACGACGCCCCGACGGTCCCGGTCGGGGTCGCCTGTCCCGAGTCCGTGGCGTTCCGGTCGTTGCTCATCGCTCTGGCTACGGGTCAGGGGAAGCCGCCTCCTCGCTTCGTCCCTACGCCCGGCGTCGCCGTACTGGGCGCCCTGCGATCGGCAGAACTCCTCGGCGTTCCACTCCCGGTCCGGGCGGACTCGCTCCTCGGACTCCTCCGACCTGGCCCGTTCGTCGCGAACGTCGAAGTGCTGACCGGCCTCGGCGTCCGGTTCCGGCCCTTCGACGAGAGGGGCCCGTCCGATGCATGACCGGCGAGAGAACTGACGCTCAGCCCCGAGCCTGCCCCCGGTCGACTCGACTTCTAAGCCCCCAGCCGACCAGCCAGGTTTCCCGCCGCCGCCAGTGCAACACTCACGGCGAGCACGGACAACCGCGCCAGTCCGTTCAGATCGCCGTGTCGAAGGTCCGTCGCGCAATCACGCACTGATCGTTTGAGTGACCGCACCACGAACTCGACATCAGCCTTCATGCTGGCGGCAGAACCCATATCGTCGAAGGCCTTCACCTTTCCCTTGTTGACGAAGAAGCATCGCCGCCACAGGTAGTTCCAGGTCACCCGCTCGCCGACCACATTGTGGTGGACGATGGCGCGTGGCTCCAGGAGGACGAGCTGATCGGGGAACTCGTGTAGCAGGCGATGGCACATGTCCATGTCGTCATGGTTGTCGGAGTGGAACCCACCGATGTGCTCGAGTGCGCTCCTCCGTGCCGACATCGAGGCTCCGATGAGTCGGTCGACCGGCGCCAGTTCGGTCGGCAGACCCTGGTAGTAACAGCCGAACACCCAGTCGAGCTGAGGAGGAAACCAGACCGGCCGCTGGGTCTCGAAGACCGGCAACGGAGCACCGCCGACCGCCACGACGTCGCTCCGATCGTATGGATTCGTCAGATACTTCAACCAGTCCTGGTGCGCGGCCCCGTCGTCGTCCAGGAATGCGACGATGTCGCCCGTCGCCTGCTCGACCGCGGTATTGCGGGCACTCCCGAGTCGACCGTCATATTTGTTTTCCAGAACCGTGATGGGAATCCCAGATGGTGCCGGGGCCCGACTCCACTCCCCACGGCATCGCTCCGCCAGTGCCGGATTGTGATCGACGCAGAGGATCAACTCTTTCGCGGGGACCGACTGTTCGAGGACCGAGGAGACCGATTCGGTCAGCATGTCCCATCGCTTGTCGGTGTAGGCGCAGATGACGACCGAAATTGTCAGCGCATCATTCGGTTCCGACATTTCGGCTGGAACTTCGTGACTCCTCACCGTCCTGTGCGCCCCTTCACTCTCGACACTTCCACCGGATCGCCTGGTACTCATCCGACCGACCTGGCTCCATGCTTCAGGCCTGTCGCCCTGAAGCACCTCGATCGACAGTACTTTCAGATTAGCTCACGCTCTCTCCCCATCAGGATGGTGGGAGACCGTCGAACTCGAGAACCAGATGCCGGTCTCGGCCCGGCCACATGTCGCGTTCGACCTCGGGCAAGGACGCAGCAAGGGCTCACCGTGACAGGCCCGACCTCCCCTCGTCGCGAGACGCCGTCTCGGTTGCCAACCGTTCACGCTCCTCCACCAAAAACGTCGTCGTTTCCGCCAATGCGTCTGGAGTCCCGATCTCGAAGAATCTGTTAGTTGCCAGAAATCCGAACAACTGTGAATTTCCCGCTAATTCACGGTAGAGGGCGGCCAGATCGTGTTCGTCCTCCCCAACTAGATCCAGCACGTCGTCGCAGAGGGCACCCAATCCATAGTCGATCCACTCCATACGCGCATCGTCACTGCCCTTGTCGTAAGCGGTCACACGGTTGTCCGAGAAGATCGCGTTCGAACGGTCCCACTCACCCCTGTTGTGCAGAACGGTCATTCCGCCACCGAGGCCGCTTTGGCGCCACAGGTCGGCGAAGGCTTCGTAGTCGACGCGCAGGTACGTATCGCCATAGAGGACGAGAAAGCGCTCGCCGAGGAGTGGACGAGCGCGCCGGATCGCCCCGAGCGTTCCGTCCAACCCCGGGCCGTCGTAGCTATAACGGATCTGGAGACCGAACCGTTGCGATCCGACTTCCTGCTCGACCATCTCCCCGAGATGTCCCACGCAAAGGACGACACTTCGGATGCCATTTCCACCGAGCAACCGAAGTTGATGGAGAAGGAATGGCTCACCACCAACGTCTGTCAGCGTCTTCGGCATCGACCGCGATCGATTTCCGAGGCGAGTTCCGAGGCCGCCGGCGAGTATGCACACCGGCGGCATGTCACTACTCATGTGTCCTCGCTCCTAGCTGGATCAATTGACAGGATGGCGTCTACCGCCTCACCGAGCTCGGCGACGACGACGTCGGCTTCGTCAGGGGTCGACCGCTTGTGGGCCGAACCCGTCGTCTCGACGAGCACCGTTCGAACGCCCGCCGCTCGGCCGGCCTGGACGTCAGCGTCCGTGTCGCCGATCATCCACGATCGACCCAAGTCGATATCGTATTCGGCGGCCGCGTCGAACAGCATCCCCGGCTGAGGCTTTCGACAATCGCACACGGCCCCGAGTGCCGCCACGGTTCCTTCGGGATGGTGCAGACAGATGCGATCAGCGTCGAAATCGCCACCTTCGGCTGCGAGTTGCGATCGCACCTCCGAATGGATCGCTCGAAGCGTCTCCAGCAGAATGGAGCCCTTGGCCGCAGACGGCTGGTTCGTGACGCAGACGACAAACCATCCGGCATCTCGCAGGCGAGCGATCTGCTTGGGCGCTCCCGGGTAGATCGAGACATCTTCGACACTGAGCGGTGACTCACTCCGACCCGACCTCGGGTCGACCACCAATTCATTGACCACTCCGTCCCGATCCATGAAGACCGCTCCGACCCGATTCGGGGACCCCTCGAATTCCATGATCTCCACATTCCTCAACTGTTCACGCCTTCAGCATGAAGTCAGCTCTTGACACATTTCCTTGCCGAGACTCGACTCGCCATTCTCCCAGCCGTCGCTCTCGAGTAACAAGCCGAGTTCCGAGGACGACGCGAGGAACAGTGGGTCTGCCTGGCAAACCACTGCGAGATCGAGCAATGGCCTGCACGTGGCGATCCCGAGAGCGAAGGTGGCCGCCTCCCGTCTCGACACCCCCACAGCTACACCAAGGGCAGAGAGAGCTACCCCCGGGTACGTTGCGGCGACTCACTCACTCCCACTGACATCGGAGGAGCTGGACATCCGATGGATTCGCGGCCGAACCCCTCGACGCGGTCCCACCGGTGGGATTTTCGCTCCAGAGTCATTTCGCTCTTTCAACACTCCGAAGACGGTGGGAGCAAATATCAAACCTTCCAGCACGGTGGCGATGAGATAACCCAACCCCACGCCAGTAACCCCGAACAGGGCTCCACCTACCGCCGCCAGTCCAACCTCCAGGATTGCGCCAACCATTGTTCGGAATGCAGCCTGTTGCATCTTGCCGCGCACTCGAGCTATCGCAACATAGTGCGCCTTGATCGCCATGGGGTAGGTCGTGAAACCCATAACTATGAGCGCCGGCGCAGCGATCGTATACTTCGGACCGAACAAACTAAGTATGAAGTTTGAGAACACCAAGAAGAATGGGGCTGACACCGCCGATAGAATCAGACAGATACGCATCGTCCGATGAACTTCTCGATGGAGCGCCTCTTCGTCGCCTGGGGAAAGAGCGAACAGAACAGTGGAAAGATGAACTGGAATGATGTTGACAAATGTTACGACAAGTAGCGCGGCGGTGAACGCCGCGTTGGCCGCCGGACCGACGATAGTTGCGACAAGAACCGGAATGATCAAGCGAGGCGACTGCACGGAAAGATTGAGCCAATGATGCCCCACCATCAGGCCCCGCTTCTCATACAGACTGCGAAGATCTAGACGTGCCGAACTCCCCTCTGTAGCTCCTCGCAGTCCGAGGATGACGGTTACGAGCGACACCGCAAGACCGATCGTCCACGCAAGGACCAGCTCGGCTCCAGCTTCTCGGGCCACACGAGTATCAGCAGAGGAATCGCCACCAATTTGCACACAGCACATACGGCGTTCCGCCTCATTTGCAGATGCCGCGGAGGAGCCCGATGCACGCATCGTCCATGATCAGAAGAAGCGTGCTCAAGGTGCAAATCACCGTGAATATCACTATCTTGCCGGGTCCCGTTAGTCCGGAGCGAAGACTGGTAGCAACCACGCCGAATATGATCGCAACACCGACCGATACGATCACGGCAAACACGCCCGCGATGGTGGATGCGCTCAATATCAGTGAACGAGCGAAGGATTTATCGACCGAGAGTTCGCTGATGACCAGCGTGCTGAGCCCCAGAACGCAGACCATCGCCAGAAACTGTGCCGCCGAAATGACTGCTGATGCCGTACCCACTGCTGAAGCGTCGACCATGTGCGCCGCGAACGAACCAGAAGAAAAACCCGAGGCCACTGGTGATGATAGTGGTGCCATACAGGGTAGCCGCGTTCTTGACGATTGGCCCTTCGATGAGAGCAGTGATCTGATGCACCAGCTGCTCATAGTGGGTTCGAAAGAGCGAGCCACTCAGTGGCGACCCGGGCCTCGTCGCTTCTTCACCATGATGTCGCACTGGGATGCGGATCGCCCGGCTGGTCCAAGTCGCACGTACGCAGCAATGCCTGTGTGGAGGCGATCCCTCCACACCCCGCCGCTTCCTCACAGCCGGACGGATGTCCGGCCGCAAGATCCGCGCCGACAATCGCTCCGCGGCTACAGAGACTTCTCACCCCTGCTAGCCCCGGTGAGAAGCGCTGACCCCACTTATGCATCACGCCCTTCGTCAGCAACTCGCAGCTACCTCAGTGAACCCGGATTCAATGTCGACCAAGCTCACCGGCAGCGTAACGGCTCTGGGATCCCCCGACAAAACTCCCGATCCGGGAACTTCTGGGGAGCTACCCAGAGCTCCGTCCGACGCCGTCCCTGAACAGGGCCTCATCCTCCGTCCCAGATTGCACCTCCCTCCCCATCGAGCGACGCGGCGTGAACGGGGAGACGAGGCCACGCCGAGCTCAACGAACGCCCCACCTCGTCGTGCATACTCCGGTGGAGCTTCGAGCGCTTCCCCGTTCGTTGGTGGACGTGGGGGGCACCGGACTGGACCGCGACGGGCTCAATCTGCCGATAATCGACAAACCGGGTCAATCCGAACGGTGAACCACTGCCCTGGTTCACTGAAGATGGTCATAACTAGACGGAATCAACCCCGCCACGACCCTGTCGCACGTGCGCGTACATCCTGCACACAGCCTAGTCGAGGATTTTACAGGTCTGGCGGCGATCCGTATGCTGCAGACCACTGCATACGTCCGAAATCACCGCCGATCGCTGTTCGCCACCTGCTCAGACTATGTCGCCCAGGATGCAAGTAACCACGCCACGAGGACCAGGATGATTATTTCTAATCACTTGAAATTCGTATTTATACACATACCTAAAACGGCTGGCGATTCTGCCACCGCGGCCCTTTAGCCGATCTCGCCAAAGACGACTTCATACTGAACAATGACTTTCAAGCATGGAAGCGCCGCGTCACTAGGCGCAATCCATCAAAATATTCGATGCTCGAAAAGCACAGTCCCACGATAGTCGTGCGCGACAGCATCCCACCTCCTGAGTGGAACTCGTACTACAAGTTCGCGTTTGTCCGTCATCCGATACAGCGCGTGGTGTCCTTCTACACGTACATGGTGTACAAAGCGGAAGAACGCCAGCGATTCTTGCCCCGCAACATTTGGTACCTGACGCCACCAGGGCGTGAGGGCGATCCAATGCTTTGGCCTGGGATGAAGGCATATATGGCTACGGATTCTTTTTCGCACTATATTCGGCACAAAGAGTTTGATTTAGAGCCGGCACTATTTCCCCAGTCCGGATTCGTCTGTGATTCAGCAAATAAACTGCTCGTTGACTACGTCGGACGTTTTGAGAGTCTTGACTCGGACATGGCTCAATCCGTCAATCGATTGGCCTCCCAGACTTGACGATGTTGCACAAAAACGAATCGAGGACCAGTCGTCCCTCAAAGCCAATACTTTCGTCTGACGATATCGACTTCTTGGTTGATCGGTATCGGAGCGATTTCGACTTGTTTGACTACGATATATGAGTCGTTATGCGATCAAGCAGTTCCGCGAGTTCTAAGCGTCGCGATCCGTTCCAGTTGAACTCCTGTGTTCCGTTAAACTGATGCTTGCCTACGAGACAACTCTGTCAAGTGACGCCGCGGAATGTTGGAGACGGGGTTTAGTGAATTTGTAGCTCCGTTCCAGTTTGATATTAGCTTGAAGTTTTCCGTTTGGCATGAGGTGGTTGGTGGCGAACGCTCCCACGACCATATCAGGTATGAAATCCCGTGGCGGTCCGCCCATTCCATATAATGCTTCACATAAGACGACGAACAATCAGATTCGCCGAGCTCGCCTGTTACAATGGGTACTTGGTCCGCCACCGGCAGGAGATTGCTATCCCAGCATCCTACCGAATGACAAGGGGTCGAATCGTACGTGTGGAAAGACGCCACAAGCTGATGATCTGGATCAATCGGTGCAAAGCGGATCCACGGGCATTGACCGCGAGCTCGCATTACTCCGTCTGCGATGCAAACGTCAGTCGCCGAACGTAGCCCTGCGATCATTACGGGCTGCGTCGCCCCGGCGTTACGAACGGCATCGAGCAACTTCTGCATTCCCGCAACTTGGTACAGCCCCGTGGGGGAGCATATGGCGTAGTCGGTGGGCGAACAGATTGTGCTTGACGAAGAACAGCCATTTCGCCAGCATTTCCAGTCGTCGATCGTTGGGTCGGACTTTCCAAGTGAGGGTTCGTTAAACAGGTCAAAGATAACTGAAGGCGTGTCCTTAAATGACCTCGCTACCTCTGACCAGAAGGTCACAGAGTGGTCGGAGTCGGGCATGGGCCATTGTCTCAATGCGAGCATCGAACCCGGCGCTGACCAATGCAAATCAAGTATCGCGACTAAGCCCGCTGCATTCAAGTTCGCCACCCAACGCCGAATCATCGACTAATAACTTCCCGGAGAATTTCGGGGGCGCTCGGTTGATGCCCAACCAACAATCTTCATTAAGTGGTACCCTCACCGCATTCGCGTGCCACGAGGCAATACCTTCGGCTTCTGAAATGCTCAAACTACCGCTTGAAAACCCCCACCCTTCAGCACAGTTCTCCTCGGTGCCGGGAGCGTCTACGCCGTGCAACGAGAGCACCTTTCCGGCAGCATCGTCCAGATGGTCTCCGGACACGACCGGGATGGGAGCGGTGTCACCCCCTCGGGTCACTTTCTCCGCCGGCGTCCTCTCTGGATGTTGGCTTGCGCTTGGGATTCCACAAGCAATGGCCAAAAAGGCGACGACTGCTATTGCCAAGTAGGCGCGGACATTCACGAACGGGTAACAATACCAGCGTTCCGCTTAACTACCGGTTCGCCATTAGCAGGCACTATTGCTGCAGTCGGCGGGCCAGCCTAACTCTGAAGATCGACTCTACAGTTCGGACGCTCTGGCCCTCCACCCGTGTTCGACTTCTTGGCTGCCGGCCGCACCTTCGCCCGCGGCCGGGCCATGAACCTCATCATCAGGAAGTCCTGGCACGGCGCCTCGGTGTGGCGATGCGAGACGAGGCGTGACCTGACCCGATTCCGGTACCGCCCACTAGGTGGTCCCAGCTGGTTGTCGGGCCCACTCGGCGGCGAAGGAAGCCGGCGTCCGGTACTTCAACTATAAGTGTCGTAGGCGATCCGGGAGTCCCCGGCCCAGCACCTTATCCTCGAGCAGGGTCTCGAAGGCCTCGCAGTTGGACAGCTCGTCACAAAACTTGCCGTTGAAGGACTCGATGAGCGGGACAGCCAGGTTGCCCGGATTCGATGTAACTGGTGTCGGTGGCGGTGACGGTGAACAGGCACCCGTCCCCGAGGCCCTCGTCCCGGCACAATCACTGGATCCGCTCTTCGCTGCGTGCCACGTGGGGCCAGAGCGGATGATCACGCTGGGGCTGGGTAAGGAGATAGCACTCCGATCGCTTGGCAGGAGTCCTCGAAGGTTGGACTCTCACAGACGTTCATTCAAAGGTGACCTGACCCCGATTCCGGTACCACCGTCTATGTGACTCCGGCTGGGTATTCGGCCCACTCGGCAGCGAAGGAGACCGGCGAGCACGAGGGTCTGCTGCACGGTGAGGTGACATCCGAGATGGCTTGTCCGAGGGGGCGAGCTGAGAGGATGTCAGTGTGCCCAGACCCTTTCCGAAAGAGTTCCGTGAGGACGTCGTGCGGGTGGCCCGCGACCGTGGCCCGGGGGTGACCCTCCAGCAGATCGCCCACGACTTCGGGATCCACCCGATGACGCTGTCGAAGTGGATCCGCCAGTCCGACATCGACGACGGCGTCCGACCCGGTCGTTCGACGGCCGAGAGCGCCGAGCTGCGAGCGGCGAATCGGCGCATCCGTCTCCTCGAGCAGGAGAACGAGGTCCTCCGGCGAGCGGCCGCCTATCTCTCCCAGGCGAACCTCCCGGGAAAAGGCTCTACCCGCTCGTGAGTGAGCTCGCCGCCGACGGGATCCCCGTCGTGGTGTCGTTGCGGGTCTTGAAGGTCTCCCGCCAGCCCTACTACCGCTGCCTCGCCACCCCCGTGACCGACGCCGAAGTTGTCGAGGCCCACCGGGCGAACGCCCTCTTCGACGCCCACCGCGATGACCCCGAGTTCGGCTATCGCTTCCTCGCCGACGAGGCCCGTGACGCCGGCCAGCCGATGTGTCGGCGCACGGCCTGGAGGATCTGCTCGGAGAACCGCTGGTGGAGCGCCTTCGGCAAGAAGAAGGCCCGGTCGGGCAAGAAGTCCGGCCCACCGGTGCACGACGACCTGGTCAATCGTGACTTCTCCGCCGAGGTTCCGAACGAGCTGTGGCTCGGGGACATCACCGAGCACCGAACGCGGGAGGGGAAGCTCTACGTCTGCGCCATCAAGGACGTGTTCTCCAACCGCATCGTCGGCTACTCGATCGACGACCGGATGAAGTCGCGCATCGCCGTCAACGCCATCGAGAGTGCCGTGGCCCGACGGGAGACATGGCCGGATGCCTGTTCGATTCGGACCGTGGATCGCGATTTCGTTCCCGGAAGCTCCAGCGGGCGCTCAACCGGCACCGCCTGGTCCGCTCCATGGGCCGGATGGGAGCCGCCGGGGACAACGCGGCGATGGAGAGCTTCTTCAGCCTGCTGCAGAAGAACGTGCTCAACCGGCGTGTCCGGGACACCCGAGAGGAGCTGCGCATCGCCATCGTGACCTGGATCGAGCGGACCTATCACCGACGTCGCCGCCAAGACGCTCTCGGGTGCTTGACCCCCGTCGGTTTCGAACTCATCATGTCCCCGCCGGTCGATCAGGCCGCGTGACCGAGTGTGTCACCAATCCGTGCAGCAGACCCTTCAGCCTCTCGGAGCTTCCGAACGATCTGCTCGGGGGTATGCCTGCGCTGCTTTGACCGGTCCCCGATAGCTGAGCCACCTGGATCAGTTCAGGGGGACCGGGTCAGCTTCATGACGTTCATCCTCCTTCGATCCACCTTCGTGGACAAGAGGAATCACATCGCGGTGGGACCGTTGGCGGAGATCAGGTCAAAGGGCGTAACCGTAAATCACCCACGGCAGACCACTCGTCCGCCGGGCAACCACCTCTGACGAACTCACCGCCGGAGATCAGGACGTTTTCCGATGGGTCCTGGATCGAAGGACTTTATGCCCTGGAGCCTGCCCCAGGGACTGGCCTCCGGAAGCTGAATTTGGCCCTCCCGTCGCTCAAGTTCAGCGGCGGAAGGCCGATTAGACCAGTTGGGCACTCGCAGGAGTCACCACCTGGTGACCTTGAGAGCCCCTCAACTCCTAACTGGGCAGGGAAGGATGGAATATGAGACTCACTAAGTCTCTTGTCGTGGTCGCGATCGTCATTGCCTCGGCATCGACATTCGCCTACACGGCAACTCTTGTCGCAGGGGCTGCGAACGTGACAGTCCCAGCGGCTCCAACGCAAGTTACTGCAATCGCGGAGATTCCCCCGCAATAGTTTCCTGGCTGGCTCCCTCGGACAGGGACAGTCCCATCACCGCGTACGTCGTTACGCCCTTCGTGGCCGGCGTCGCACGTAAGTCAACGGTCTACCCCACTGCAAGGACCACCGACACCGTGACTGGCTTGACAAACGGCGTTGCCTACACCTTTGCGGTGGCGGCCACGAACGCTAATGGCACAGGAGGACTTTCGTGGGGCTCAAATTCCATCATCCCGGCGACCCTTCCCGACGCGCCGAGCGATGTCGTCGCGACCGCCGGCAACCAATCGGCAACAGTCACCTGGGCAACGCCCAACAGCAACGGCTATCCAGTCATCGCTGAAGCGGTTACCGCCTACACGGGTGGCATCGCGCTTCCATCGACCACCTTCGGCTACTACGCGACCAGCACCACGATCTCCGGGCTCACAAACGGCACTGGGTACACATTTACGGTAGCCGCAATCTCGAAAATGGGGGAAGGCCCGAACTCGCCCGAAACCTCTTCCATTATTCCGGCGACGTTCCCGGGAACCCCAACTGGGGTCACTGCCAACGGTTCGAACGAGTCAGCGACGGTGTCCTGGCAGGCCCCGGCCGCACGCGGACGTGCGATTACTTCGTACATCATTACCCCTTATGTTGGCACCACCCCGGGGAAATCGCTCACATTCAACTCTCCGGCCACTTCCGAGACCGTTACCGGTTTGTCGAATGGCACTTCCTACACGTTTCGCGTAAACGCCTCGAATGCGATCGGAACAAGCTGGCAATCATGGGGGTCGAATCCGGTGATCCCCGCCAGCACGCCAAGTGCCCCCACAGATGTCACTGGGATTGCTGGTAACGGCCAGGTCAAGCTCTCGTGGACACTCCCGGACGGCAATGGCTATCCAGTCATCGGTGAAGTCATCACACCCATCGCAGACTCGGCGTCATTGGGGCCCATCATTTTGACCTACGCATCGACCAACTATACCGACACGGATTTGGCCAATGGCACAAGTTACCAGTTCACAGTGGCTGCCATCACAAAAGCCGGTGTCAGCGCGGGTTCGACGGAATCCCCAGCGGTCATTCCGGCAACGATCCCGGCACCACCCACGAGTGTTACGGCAACTGGGTCAGACGCGTCAGCAACGGTCAGTTGGACTGCCCCGTCATCTCAGGGAAGTCCTATCACATCCTATATCGTAAATGCTTACGTAAATGGTACCCTCGCCCAGTCGACCACATTCGACTCGGCGAATCCGTCCGACACAATGTCCGGCCTCAGAGACGGCACGCCCTACACGTTCGCTGTTCAGGCGGTCAATGCCGTGGGAACTGGATGGATGTCATGGGGCTCTATGCCAGCGACCCCGGCGAGCGTTCCGGGCGTTCCCACCTCCGTGCAGGCTACCGCCGATCAGAACCAAGCCACGGTGCAGTGGACACCACCGGCACAGACCGGAGGTAGGCCGATTACGGGTTACGTGGTTCGTACGTTCAAAAATGGATCGTCGGTTTCCTCCGAGTCCTTCCCATCGACCGCTCCCACCGCTGTCGTGTCAGGTCTGTCAAATGGCGTCGATTATTCATTCGAGGTTGCTGCTTCAAATGCGGTCGGCACCGGTCTACCTCAGGTCTATCACCCCAGGTTACACCGGATTTGTCACCTAACGCTGTGCCAAGTACCTCTGTCCACGTTGTTGGCAATCAGCTCGTGAATTCGGCAGGCCAGAGAGTGCGGCTCCTCGGAGTCGATCGAGATGGCACCGAATACATGTGTATGGATGGGGGCATTTTTGCCGGGCCGTCAACCGCAGAATCGGTCGCCGCAATCGCCAGTTGGGGAACCAATGCCGTGCGAATCCCATTGAACGAAGATTGCTGGCTAGGCATCAACGGCGTCAATCCAGCTGACGGCGGCGTCAACTATCAATCGGCCATAATCAACTATGTTCATGAGCTCAACGCAGATGGGATAATCGCGATCTCGATCTTCATTATGTGGCCCCGGGAACAGAGCAGTCGGTCTCTCAACTCGACATGCCCGACGCCGACCACGCACCTGCATTTTGGACGTCCGTCGCATCGACTTTTGAATCCACTCCTGGTGTGATCTTTGACCTCTACAACGAGCCTAACCTGGTCTCTTGGTCTTGCTGGCTTAATGGTTGCGTTGCCCCGGGATCATCTTGGGAGACGGCAGGAATGCAGTCCCTCGTCAACGCCGTGCGGGCCACCGGTGCAGATCAGCCAATCATGCTCGGGGGTCTTCAGGCAGCCGACGATCTCAGCCAATGGTTGGCCTACGAACCCGTGGATCCCGACCACCAACTGATTGCCAGCCTGCACGTATACCCAACAGAATCGTGCACCTCGGCCAACTGTTGGAACCAGACTGTCGCTTCCGTCGCTGCCGTCGTTCCCGTCGTCGCTGGCGAAATAGGAGAGGCGAATGCTGGATGTGATGGAGCATTCATTACGTCATTCATGAATTGGGCAGATGCGAGTGGCGTGTCGTACCTTGTTTGGACATGGAATGTCGGGAACTGCAGTGGAACTGGATCTGCATTGATCTCAAACTATGATGGCACCCCCACCACATACGGCGCGGCGCTCAAGTCACATCTTCAAGCACTTTCAGATTCGACGCCGGCGGCCAAGTTGGAAGAATTTACATCGATCGCGCAGACGAACAGGCGACACGACCTTTTGTGACATTCACAGCCCTTCTTCCGATGGACTGAGTTCGAACGCATCCGAGTGCGTCAGCCATTTGGCACCTCATCGCGTATCAGCGGGGTCACGGACGTCGCCTGGCGTTGACGGTGTCGATCAAGTTGGCGGGTCCACCGCTCGGTGGGGCCACTCGACGTGATCCTCGACGTGTTCCTGGAAGAACACGCCAAAGGAGCCCGCGGCGGTCGCCCTCACTGAGTCTGACCTGTCCGAACTGCTCGCCGCGCTGAAGGCGGGCGAGTTCACCGAGCGGATCCGCACGAGCTTGGAGTGGATCCTCCAACAGCTGATCGAGGCCGAGGCCACCGCCGTCATCGGCGCCGCCCGCTACGAGTGCAACGACAGCCGGGTGGCCCAGCGCAACGGGCACCGGCCCCGTCTGCTCACCGCCCCCACCGGGGTTATGGGGGCTCGCCATCCCGAAGCTCCGGGAGGGCAGCTTCTTCCCCAGCCTGCTCGAGCGCCGCCGGCGTATCGATCGGGCCCTCTACGCCGTGTTCATGGAGGCCTACGTGCAGGGGTCTCGACCCGCAAGGGTGGACGACCCTGGTGAAGGCTCTCGGGGCCGCCAGCGGCATCTCCAAGTCCGAGGTCAGCAGGATTTTCGCATCTGGTGCACGTTCACTTTCCAACCACTCGCGGCGAGATCTCAACAGGAAGTGGTTCTTTGAAAGCCACTCAAATGAAACCGACGGCTGACTCTCCGCGCGAGCTAAGCCGCCGGGGCTTCTACGAACACGGTGCAGCCCCGCTATGAAGTCTCAACCCGGAACCAAATGCCTCTCACGGCGCAGCGGATCGGCAGTCGGATGGTCCTTTGAATATCATCGTGGTGTCGTTCCGAAACACAAGGCTCCAGACTGAGGACGCTATAAGCTCCCGTTCAAGGATCGGCAGGAATCCCGCCTTCTCGGACCCCGTATCCACATCGAACTGTTCCTCATCCTTGCTCAGTATCAGGTATGTCGATTTTTCGTTCCCCCACCTTTGCTGACATGCATATGCCGAGATCGACAGCACGGCCTGCGATTCATAATTAAAAGCAGGAAGCGTAGCGTCCTGCAGATCCTCTAGAATGAAGTCATTGTAGCGATAGCCCAGGCGAGCTGGGAATTTGCTGTTCAGAAATATGGCGACGCCCGGTGGCTGCTTGTAGAGCCACTCTGCAGCACTCAGATCCGGGCCACTGGCTTGATACAGCTCATTCTGGGAATCATTGACGACAAGCAGCATAACCGTCATCACCCCAATCATTGCCGCAGTAGCGGCCATCCTCAGCGCCTTTGCCGAACCGATGCCCTCGACGCTTCTTTTGGAATGGGCTCTCTCAGTCAGCGGACGGGCGGCTGATGCGCCGAGACACGCGGCCCAGGGCGTCGAGAATAGAAGAGCCCGGTACAGCGTCTCTCCACCATAATGCACAAGACCAACAATCATCAGAGGTGCGATCGCCAATACGGCAAATACTCTTACTTCTCGTCGATCATAGAGTCGACTTAGGGCACCGATCGCAGCGAAACCGAAGAGTGCAACCGTAATAAGGGGCAAGACGACATGATTTGGTCCGATGTGAGTTACAACATTCGTTGGCGGTGCTGCATTTTGAACGATCGACTTAGGGCCAGTAATCGCATCGTGATGATTCGTGAGGAATGTCTCGTTGATCGTGAGGTAGAGGGCAGCGATTGCACCGAGAATGGCGAACAACCACAGCGGCCTAACTCTGTTTACAATGGTCAATGCCGCAACTTCGAGAACAATAATAAACGGCGACAATGGGTGAGTAAAGACCAACGGCACGAAGACTATGAGGAGCATGAGGAGCGGCTTCCAACTTCCCGCTCGCCACATTGATGGCAACGGACTAGCTGTCGGCTCTTCCGGATCGCTCCGCCAGAGAAGGCCAAGCCATTTAGAGCGTGCCAGCCGAAGCCTCAGCCGGCGCAATTCAACAGACGGCGCATAAACAACATACGAACGACCAACCATGCCGATGATGATCAGGGAAATCGGGAACGCCAGGGCTTGTGGCGTGAAGATGTCCTGTATATTGCTGAATACCCAATCTCCAGCGTAAAACAGGAAGACGGACAGCCATTTTTCCCGTTCCGTCATGGGGAATCCGGCTCACCGCGAATCCAAATGCGGCAACTGCAAATAAATCGAAGAAAAGAGGAGATCCAGAAACAAATGAAATTGGATTATTTATTCCTGACACGTGGCCAAACCACGCCATCAGACCAATAAACCCGGGCCAGTGCTGGTAGATATCGAGGCTCAGATTTAATGAGCCGTGTATGTTATCATATTGGACCTCACCAACGGTTTTGTAGTCCCAAAAATATCTTGGTTCTGGGTAGATGATCAGTAATGATCCCTGAATCATCATCACGAAACTGACGATTGCAGCCACCAATCGCAGACGGGAGAGCACGGGTCGGAACAGTTCAATGCCGACGAAGATCAGGAGCAAAGCTAGACCAGACCAAAAGGTCCATGGCAACGCTGGAATCAGACCGTCACGACCTTGGGCCCTAGCCAGCTGGGTGGAGCTCACGCCAATAGCCCAGAGGACGATGCCCAGAACAAAGAGGCCATGGGTCGTTCGTAGAGATCTGACTTGGCCGGCAGACCTGATCCGGAGCTCCAGAGCGATGTCGGCGATGCTGAGATCTGCGTCGGCAGCTTGGTCGGATCGGCTGTGTTCCCTCGTTATGCCGAGCGCAATTCGTTACAACCAGCGCTACCGCACACAGTGCACCGATGATGGCAAATATTGCCAACGGATGCCAGCGGCCAGTCCACAACGCGAGGGTGGTGGCAACCGTGCACATGCCAATACTCGTGGCGGCCGACACCACGATTCGGGGGTAGAGCGACAGAGACGTTAGAGAACCGCTGATTAGCCAACCGGGGGTGAGCATAGCGAACACGAAGGCGAGAATTACCCGCAATGGTCCGTGGTTCCCCGTGACTATGGTTAGTGTCAATATTGCCAAGCAACTCAGGAGACCGATGTCAATGAATCGCTCGACAATCGGGTCTACTTGGGACTTCGGCGGCCGATTCGAGACGACATCGACGGAAGGATCAAGGACGGAAACCGTGCATGGATCCTCGTTGTCCACGATCATTGACGTCCTTGGCTCTCGCTCTAGTGGGTTGCAACTAGGATCCGTGGTCGCACGGCGGGGCAATTGGTGAACGTCTTGTCGATCTCCAGCTACAGGTTGAACCCGGCGGCGGCGGCATCCTCGGCGAACATCTTCACCGTCTCGAGCGAGAAGTCGTCGGAGGTCCTTCCCGAGGCCGCCCAACTTCTTCAAGACCTCGTGGGTGGCGGTGATGATGTCGCATCCGATCATGTCCGCCTGGATGATGTTCAGGAGCTCAGGTGGGCTCGCCCAGAGCAGCTCGACGTGCTCATGGGTATTGGTCACCTCAAGGGCCTCTCGCATGAGCGGGATCGGGTCGCGGCCGGTGTCGGCGATTCGGCCGGCAAACACGGAGATGATCGACGGAGCTCCTCCGAGGAGACTCTGTGCGATGGAGCGAACCTGTTCGACCGTCATTACGGCGGTGACGGGGACGACCATCCGGATGCTGCCAGCTCCCGCGATCAATGGTCCGGAACTCTCCGGGCACCGTGTTGGTCACCGCAATCTTGACCACCACATTCCGTCCGAGTGCTCCCTGAATCTTGGCTTGGCGAGCCATCTCCGGCGGAGGGCTCGAAAACACCTCGAACGAAATCGGTCGATCCGTGATCTCGGTCAGGACTTCCCTGGCGAATGCCAGATAGTCGGTGATTCCCGCCTTGTGCATCAGCGTGGCAATCGTGGTGAAGCCCTTGATCAGCGGGTTTCACCGCGTAGTCGAGCATCTCCTTGAGATCAGCTCCATCGGCGAAGACCTTGATGCGGAGGTCCGCCTCGCTTCGGTAGTCGGTCATAGCAATGCCCCTCTCATTTCCACCGCTGTTTTCGACAAGTGATAGTTCATGAAAGCCTGCCCCGTTCGGCGTCAACTTGCATGGCAGGGATGGCTCTCTCCAGTGCTTCGGCCGACGACCAGCGATTGGACCATCCCAGGGCTCGGATGCGATCCGTGGCGATCCGCACGATTGGCACGTCGCCCTTCCAGTCCCGCGATCACCGCCCGTGTAGTCGAACGTCACCTTCTCCGGGTCGAGACCGAGAATCCCGACCGCTAGCTCCGCGATCTCGCTGACGGTGATGTAGTCACCCGTGGCGACATTGAACACCTCGTATGGAGCGTTGCAGGCCGTCGATGCCAGGAGGACAGCATCGATGACGTCGAACACATGGATGTACGATTTCGACTGGGTACCGTCGCCCAAAATACGCAAGGTGGTTGGATCGTCACGGAGACGGCGCAGGAAATCGAATCCAACGCCATGGGTCTGTCGGGGCCCGACGACGTTACCGAAACGAATGCCCGGGCCGTCAGCCCGAACATCGCACAGTACGAGGCGATCAGTGCCTCTCCGGCCAGCTTCGACGCCCCATAGGTGGAGACGGGGATAAGGGGGCCTCAGATCTCCCGCGCCTCGGTCTCGCCGAGGTCTCCGTAGACCCCGCAACCCGAGGCGTACAGCACTTGGGTGAGTCCGGCCCGTCGGGCTCCCTCTACCACGTGATGGGTGAGAGCGGTCCCCTGATCGAAGTCGACTGCCGGCTCGGTTGCCGCCAGTGCGATGTCCGGATTGGATGCCAGATGGATGGCCACCTCATGCCCCGTCATGATGTCGACGAGGAGTCGAGGTCGCCCACCTCACCCCTCACGACGTCAAGCCGTCGGTCGTCGCGATGGGGTTCCAGATGCCATTCCCGTCCCGAGGTGAAGTTGTCGTAGACGGTGACCTGTTCGATGAGAGGGTCGCCTAGCAGGCGGTCGACGAAGTGGGCGCCGATGAATCCGGCCCCACCGACGACAATGTATTTCGTCCACGTGCCAGGCACCGGACTCCCCGGTCCGACGATTTCCGGATCCGTCATACCGCCGCCTTCGCGGTTGCGTCGGACGGGTCGGCCCCCGTGTTCACCGACTCCCACTTCGTGCCCACGGAAGCCGAGGACGGATGGCTCACCAAGAGGTGCCAGAACACTGCGCAGAGGCCTTCCGTATGCGGCGTGATCCGGTCCGGGTGGAGGGGCGGGATGACGATGCAGGCGTCGGCGACCTCCGCCGTGTAGCCCCCGTCGCGTCCGACGATTCCGAAGATCGTCGATCCGACCTCCTAGGCGTCTCGAGAGCCCGAACCAGGTTCGCCGACACGTTCGCGGTCCTGTTACCACCACCGACGGAGAACACCAGCACGGCGTCACGATTACTCAGGCGTGAGCCTGCGAGCCACGCCAAGAACGTCGTGTCCCAACCCTCGTCGTTGGTCCGCGCCGTCAGCTCCGACACGTTGTCCGTTGGGGCGTAGGCCTCGAAGCCACAGATCTTCCGGAAGTCGTTGACGGCGTGACTGGCATGCCCCGCCGATCCCCCTACGCCGAGAATGAAGAGCCGACCCTCCTGCCCTGACCCGCGCCAAGCCCTCAGCCATGGCCTCGACGTCAGCCGGAGGCATCGCTTGGATGATCTCGATGGTCTCGGCCAGAAAGCTCCTGGCAAATTCCTGGTTATCCACTGGGTGATCTCCTCAGATGGCGGTCATGGATTGATACAACATCAACGGGGAACCTGACTCCCCATGATCAGCATCGCGGTCCACCGGGCAATTCGCCAGGTGGTCCGTTCGGTCGGCGCCACGGGGGCATCGGTCGTCATGCTGCCCTCCGCTGGGGCCGGGCGTCGAAATCCGAGTCCTGGCGCCGCCAGATTCGATAGCCCGACACGAATGCCGCCGCGCCGCGGGGGATGGCCCGCGCCTCGGCCCAGGCCATTACGGTCCGCTTCCCTGATCGTTCTGCCCCCCCCACCAAAAGATTGAGGTAGTAGCCAACGGCTCTCGGCATCCGCCGGAGGACGTCACCTCGCATCGACGGATCGACGATCCACTTGAGGCCGCTGATCAGAATGCCCCTCCCGTACTCGGCGGAGCTGAGCCTCGAGAGCGGCGTCCTAGGCTCGGCCTACGTGCCAGACGATCGCCGAGGCTCGTAGGCGAGAGCTAGCCCGGACCGGAGGACCCGGATGAACATGTCGCCGTCCTCGCCCCCTCCGCGGCACGGGCTGCCCGCCCCGAGGAGTTCGCTGAACCAACCGATCTCCATGACGGCGTCACGACGGAGCGCGAAGTTGGCGCCGGTGCCGTAGACCCCCATCCGGAACGGGTACAACGGAGAGTCCCCCGGGAGTGGGTCGGGGGCATGGACCCGTGATGTCAGGAAGCTGGACCACCAGACCCGGTTGTCGAAGTACTGCTGGGCAGGCGTCCGTCAGTCCCTGGAGGGCACCATCCCGGTGATGCAGGCGATCTCGGATCCCCACCGGAATCCCCACGCCAGACTCGACAGCCAGCGTGGTCGGCACGGCAGTCGTCGTCGGTGAAGCGACCAGATCGAACCGCGCCTCGCTACGCCGACATTCCGGGCCAGCGACAGACCGGGCCTCGGCTCGGCGATGTACCGGAAGCGTTCGTCGTCGCCCACCAGGTCGTCGAACGCTTCCTTGGTCGACGGGTCGAGAGAGCCATCGACGAGCAGGACCTCGAACGTCGGGTAGTCGAGGCGACGCAGGCTGGACAGGCTGTGACCAACCAGCTCCGGACGACCTTTGGTCGCCACGAGAACTGAACGGCGGTTCGTCGATCTCGGTCGGCCGGTCCGGATCCGACGCTTCAGGTGTCGCAGCCGGCGAGTCGAACTCCCCGGCGAGCTTCGTTCCAACTCCTCCGCATCGGGCACGCCATCGTGAACCGCGATCTCGCAGTATCCGAGCGGCACCCCTCGCGTCGCACCCGGATCCTGGCCGCGACATCGGAGGCCGTTGCCGGTCGGAGCACAGGGATGATCTCGGTAGCGTCGGTCAGCTCCACCTGACCCACCCACATCGGTCGGAACATGGAACTCAAGTGCGGGCCAGGACTGTCGAACCATCGTGATCGAAGGCAAACCGAAGTTCCTCGAGCCCTTCCGCCGCCATGGCGGCCCGGAGCTCCACGGCTCGGCGCGTATAGAAAAGGAGGAAGCCGCCGCCCCCTGCTCCGACAAGTTTTCCACCGGTCGCCCCGGCATCCATGGCGACGTTGTACCAACGGTCGATGTCCCGGTTCGACATGCCGTTCGTTCGGCTCTTCTTGTATTCCCAGTGCTCGAGCATCAGCTCGCCGAATCCGACCGTGTCGCCCCGCTCGAGCGCCTGACGACTCTCGATTCCCAACCTCCTGACCACATGGAGGTTCTCGAGCATCGACTTGTCATCGGACTCCGAGCGTTTCTTCTGATCTGCGAGCACACCTTCGGCATTGCGGGAGAAGCCGGTGAAAAACATCAGCAAATGTTCTTCCAGATCGAAGACGGTGGCATCGCTGAGGCGAAGGGGGCTCACCTGTACTGTGCCGTCCTTTTCGAACTCGAAGCAGGTCAGTCCACCGAATGCGGCGATGTACTGGTCCTGCTTGCCGACGGCCCGCCCGAGGACGTCGATCTCGATGGAACAGGCTTCTTCGGCCAGTTCGGCGGAGGACACGTGTTCGCGCAGTTCGCGTAGATGGCCCGCAGGAGTCCGACGGTGAATGTCCCCGACGAACCGAGCCCGGTGCCCGTAGGAATATCGGCCACGCTGACGAGCTCCAACGCGGCATCGAGTTCATGGGCTCGCAACACCTCTCGGATGATGGCGTGATCTACTGGTCGATCTTGTCGGCACGCTCCAGCTCCGAGTACTTGAGCAGGTAGCCAGGTGTGAAGGTCCGATTGAGCGAGACGAAGATGTACTGGTTTATTGCCGCCGAGATCAACGTCCCCCCAAAGCGGCAGTAGTAGGTAGGAAGTCGTACCCCCTCCGCCCAGGGTGATGCGCAAAGGGGTTCGAGTGATGATCAACGTGACCTCCTGTGGGCCGACTCACGGGCTTGGAAAATTCCTTCACACCGAGTCATGGTCGCTCCGCATCGGCCACGTCGACGACGGACCCCATCGATCGATCCAATGCGGTCATGGCGAAAATCCGATCCTCGGCCCGCAGCCGACCGAGTTCCATGCGTCTCGCCAGTCCCGCGGTACCCGGGGTACCGCTGTGGGATCTATGTCGGGAAGGTACGGCAGCGCCCGCCAGGAAATACAGGGCTCGTACCGTCGGAAGGCGGAGTGACCAGCCAAGTGGATGCCGGGTCAGGAACGACGGGTGATTCCATCCCATCAGGCCCAGGGCCAACCGGTCCACGCTCGATCGGAGCTCGGACGTGATCGACTCGGATGCCGCGACCTCGATATCCGCCCCCAGTTCGGCAAGCCCGGCCGCGATGTACGGCTCGAACCACTGGAGTCCGGCCTCCTTGAATGCCCGAGAGAAGTCGCCGTCGGGAAGCTGGTCGTACAACACTGCGATGTCCCGCCAACTGTTGTAGCTGGGATCGTCTTTACCAAGGTCGTTGATGACATGCAAGCTGGAAATAACCAGTGCGTCACGCACGGAAGCGAACCGAACCGAGACACCGGAGATTTCTCCGGGATCTGACCGTCCTGCCAGCGTGTCGAAATCAAGCCCTCGGCCGAATCTCCACGGCGAAATATGATGGTGCAAGTCTATATTGCCGATAGGAGAGAGGTGAAAGTTGAATCCTTCCACACAGTGACGATCAAATGACTCCCAGTGGGCTTCCGAGTCACTCTTACGCTCGTAGCCGAGGGTGACCAAGACGTCGATGGCATCTCGGAATCGTGCCGGAGACACGATCAGATCGAGGTCCGAAAATGACCGCTTATGAGGCTCCGCGTAGAAGCGGGCGACGGCTGGCCCTTTGATCACCACAAACGCGATGCCGTTGGTATCGAGCGTATGTAGAGCAGCATGGGTCGCTTCCACCGAGATCGTTCTCAGGGCGTCTCGCATTGCCGCCTGGTGGAGAAACTCCGACAGCCCACGTTCGACCGCGGCATCCGAATCGTCCAACTCTGCGATATCCAATGCGACCGCACTCAGGTGATGGGAGACCACCTTGCCGACCTCTTCAACCCACTCGACCCCCGACGAAGGTGGGGCCTGCGAAAATGATGTGTCTGCCGTGATGCACGCAGCAACCAGCGGACCGGATCCGATCGTTCCGGGGACAGCCCGACGAATGTGACGGTGTTCGACGCGACGTCCTGGATCTGGGTCGCTCCTCTCCCCCGCCAATAACCATGGCACCGAGGACCAATTCACTTGATCGCTCCAGGCAGGATCCATTTTTGGCTGTCGAGCGACACACGGACGGGCGCAGGACTGGAGAGCATTGAACCCGAGGTCACCTGCGAAACTCCTCCTACTCGAGCCTTAGTCCCAGGAGCCTCTTGTTGCCCCGCCGCCCCAACCTGACATCGGTTACCCACCGACAAATCGGGGCAACGACTTAACAGTAATTGCACCCGTAGTCGCCTGTCCCCTGAGCAGTCCATCGTAGAGCCCGCACATTGCTGAACGGTGTCGACGGTGAGAACGGCAGATGAACTCTCTGTCGTTCCCCGTCGCATCGGTTGCGGCCTGGATCCGTCAGTAGGCAGGAAACGATGGACGGCCCTCGGGCAAGGCGTTGGCGCCCACCGGCTCCCTGCTTCGCCCCGCGGCTCTCGGCGTCGCGTGAGGGGGGGTGGCGTCGATGCAGTGGTGGAACGCATTTGGGACTCGGACCGGTCAACATCGCGCCCATACGCGCGGTGATCGGTACCGGTGATTCCATATGGACTCGACCAGCTACCACTCCCCCAGGCAATCGTGCCGGGATTCGCTGGACCACTTGGCGGAACGGAAGACATGGTGTTCCCAAGCTCGTGGGGCTTCACACGCCGACGTCATCAACGGTCGAGAGCCTCGACCACGTCGATCCTGCCCGTCGCGGATGTCCGGCGCTCTTCGCGGTGGCCTTGCGTGTCCCCCGTGAACGCTCGATGTGGATCGTCCGCAGCACCCGCAACCCGTCGGTCATGGCGTTGAGATTGCTGGCCCCGAAGACGCGATTCCGCTCGAAGCTCGGGACCTCGAACACCCGGAGCCGGGCCTTGGCGATCCGTACATTGATCAGCGTCTCCACCTCGAACCCGTCACCCCACAGCATCGTCGACGGGTCCTCGTCCGACGGCGATCCGGCATCGAGTCCGATGACGTCCAGGCAGTCTCGCCTGAACGCGTTGTATCCGTAGCAGAGGTCCGTGTAGCGGGTCCCGTAGAGCAGGTTGACGATCTTGTTGAGCCAGTAGTTGCCGGCCTGACGCATCCGGCTGATGTCGCTACTGCCGGCGCCCGGCATGAACCGCGAGCCCTTGGCGAAGTCAGCGCCCTGTCGCAGTGCGTCGACGAATCGCGGAATCTCTGCCGGGTCGGTGGAGCCGTCTGCGTCGAGCATGACGATGAAATCACCCGTGGCTCGAGCGAATCCACACGCCAGGGCGTTTCCTTTTCCCTTTCGGGTCTGCCCGATCACGATCACGTCAGGTCGATGTTGGCGTGCCACCTTCGCTGTTCCATCCGTCGAGTTGCCGTCCACCAGGATCAACTCATGGAGTCCGTGGGGCAGTCCCGCGAGGACGTGGGGCAGGTTCTTCGCTTCGTTCTTGGCCGGGATCACGACGCTCACCGTGGGACCACCCCGCTCCGACCGCAGCTCGCCGGCATCATCGTCCCCCCGACGGACGACCGCGAAGCGACGTGCGAACAACGGTTCATCCTGATCCGCCAGTTCGTCCCGCTCTGGGTGCTGTCCGACGTTGCTCACCACGCGCCACCCGATCGGATCCGACGGGGACGGTGCGGAGTGCGGCAACCTGTCGCGACTCGCCCAACACGACACCTCGTCCGCCATTCGACAGTCACATTTCCCGACACCATGCCCCACATCCATTTCCACCCGACCGAATAGTCACCTACACCCGCCTGCCCTCGAACTGCTGGTCTCGGTGTCGGCCACCTCCCGGTGGACCGCCCGCAGCCAGACACAGCTGCGTGCCGCCGAAGGTCATCGAGCTGTAGTACTCCTGGAACCTGAGCGCCCCTCTGGAAACGCAACGATCCTCTCAGGGTTTTTGCCCGTTGGTCAACCGGAACGCGCAGATCACCCACAGGGCGGTCATGCCCGTGCGCAGAGTGAGCACTATCCACTGGTAATCGTGGTCTGAGGCCTGGTCAGGACATCTTCATGGAACGGGCGGCCGATGGCGTATCCGGGTGGGGCACTTGACTCGACCGAGACCACATGGGAATATCTCTACTAAATCTATTGGGTAACTAGAGATTTGGAATGATCATGAAAACGTACCGGGGAGCCGAAGGGTCGAAGACCAGAACGCGTTCGGGCCAATGCCTCCGCTGTGGATGGCACGACCAACTGACGAAGGTCGAACGCGGCGCACGGATGCGCAGTGATCCGCGCCCCCGGTTCCGCTGGCTCTGCGCCGACTGCCTGACTGATCTTCGTCCGTCGGTCGGCGATGGTCGGGTCGACGGCGATCTGCAGGTCGTCGATGCACCGCCACAAAAGCAGGGCCGCCGGAAGCGGGCGGCCTGACCGACCTCCGGCAACGACCGGCACAAGACGGGCGACGCCCGAATTCGGTGTCGAACAGTCGCTAAGCTCCCCGTCGTGAGTGACCCTCACTTCTCTGCGATGGCGGGTGAGGAGCTACCTCACCTTCGGCGAATCGACTGTGGCCACAGTCCTGGCGCGGCATCGGTAGCCCGTGGGTACCGTACGCTTGCCCGGTGCGACGAGACCTCGCCGACGCCATGACGCCGAGGTCGCATCGACGCCTCCCCGACATCATCGCCCTTCCGCTCTGGATCCTCACCGTTGCGCTCGGGGTGTTGGCACTGTTGCGCGTCGTCGCCTGGGACGCCGCCGCCCCACTCGCCATCCTCAACTCGATCACCATCGTCGTCTATCTGCCTGCGTGGCTCATCGCCATCGTGGGCGCCCTGTTCCGTCGATGGCTACTGGTCGGCGTCGCGCTCATCGTCGTAGTGGCGCAGATCACCTTCCTGGCGCCCGAGCTCACCGCGACCCAGCCCCTCCCGGCCTGGACTGCCAAGGCCTTCCGACTTCGAACTGCTCGACGCCAACGTCTACAACCAGAACCCTTCCATGTCCGGGTACGAGGCCCAGATTCGGAAGGTCCATCCCCAGCTGGTCACCTTCGAGGAGTGCACGACCTCCGACGTCGCCCACTTGCGGACGAGCGGCGCCTTGGCCGGACTGCCCTACCAGTTCGAGGTGCCGGGTTACAGCCCCTTCGCGTTCCTCATCGCCTCTCGCTACGCCCTGCGCTCGACGCACGTCATCTGGCTCTACGGACAAGCACTGGTCGTCCAGACGATGCTCGAACTCCCCAGTGGACCCCAGACCCTCTGGGTGCTGCACACCATCGCCCCCCTCTCGCAGTCCTTCAGTCAGTGGCAGGGACAACTGATCCGCATCCGCCAGCTGGTGGTCGGCCCACGGGATTCACGACCTGTTGATCGCCGGTGACTTCAATTCGACGTGGAACAACAAGGGATTCCGACAGCTCCTCGACACCGGACTGATCGACGCCGGAGCGGCACGGGGTCACGCCCTTTCCATGACGTGGTCCCAGATGATGCCTCCCCTGCCGCCGTTCTCGCGGATCGACCACCTCCTGACCGGACCCGGCGTCGCCGTCACCCGGATCAGCACCCAGGACGGTCCGGGTAGCGACCATCGTGACCTGCTCGCCACCGTCGCCACCCGCTAGAGGGACGCGATCGCGCACCGGCGTCGAGTGCCTCCGTGTCGCCCTCGGGAAGATCAATTGCGACGGGTGAGCATCAGCCCGTAGAAGATCTCCTTGGGCATCGCCTCCGGCGATTCGCGCTGTACCCGGCCGAATGTACCCGTTGGACGACTGTCGGAAACGGATTCCACCGGAAGAAGTGTTCGAGCGGCTTGTCCAGATCGAGTAGGACGGCTCCGGCCATCGCCGCGACCGACAGCCGGTCGGGACCTCCGATCGACGAGGAGCGTCGTGGCAGCCATGGCGACCAATCCGAGGACACCGTCTCGCCTGGCGACCTTGAGGAACTTCCGGGGGCCGCCCGGCTGCCACATGTCGCAGCCCCAGTGGGGAACGGCGTCGAGGGCGAGGTGCGATGCCGGCTCCGACCACGAAGGCGGCGATGGGCCGGCCCGGCAACAGACGTCCGATCAGGGCGCCCGCCAACGCATGGTTCGTGACGAACATGGGCCAACTCTTCCAGAGCGTCGGGATCGCTCCGACAGTGCGCCGGACGCCGACCACTCGTACTCGGGACGATATCAGGCGGGGCGACCGGGGTCCGAACGTCGAGCCGTCCTCCGGCACCACGTCCGGGAGGGTCAGCTGGCCTCTTCGGCCGGCGTCGGCAGCCGGACCGCGAACGCCGCCGCCGGGCGGGACGGTGCCGTGGGAGATCGACGGATGGGTCACCGTGCGTGACCGCTCGGCATGGATGGTCCGCAGCACCCGCAAGCCGTCGGAGAAGGCGTTGAGGTTGCTCGCCCCGAACTGCCGGTCGCGCTCGAAACTCGGCACCTCGGTCACCCGCAGTCCCGCGGTGGCCATCCGGACGTTGATCAGGGTCTCGACCTCGAAGCCGTCGCCCCACAGCATCTCGTCCTGCCGCCCGTCGCCCTGCTCGCCCACGTCGAGGGCCATCACGCCGAGACACGACCGCCGGAACGCGTTGTAGCCGTAACAGAGGTCGGTGTAGTTGGTCTTGTACAGGACGTTGACGATCTTGTTCAGGAAGTAGTTGCCGAGTTGACGGAAGTGGCTGATGTCGCTGCTGCCCGCGCCGGGCATGAAACGCGAGCCCTTGGCGAAGTCGGCACCGGCCACGATGGCGTCGACGAATCGGGGGATCTCGGCCGGGTCGGTGGAGCCGTCCGCATCCAGCATCACGATGATGTCGCCGGTGGCCACCGCGAATCCACACGCCAGCGCATTGCCCTTCCCCTTGCGCGTCTGACCGATGACGATGACGTCGGGCCGCAGCTGCCGTCGCCACCTCGACGGTGTCGTCGGTCGAGTACCCGTCGACGAGGATCACCTCGTAGAGGTCCTCGGGCAGGCCGCCGAACACCAGGGGGAGGTTGCGAGCCTCGTTCTTGGCCGGAATCACCACACTCACCCGTGGCTCCGGCCGCGTCGAGCCCTGGTTATCGAAATACCAGTCCGGCTTGTCGGTCATCAGTTCTGCCTGCCCTTCCTGAAATCCATCCGAACTCCGGCCGGGTCCGCCCAGTCTCCGACATCTGCCGGTCATCGACGCATCGCCGTCCGGCCGCGTATCCCGTTTGCTACCCCAATCCTTCCGCCGTTCGGTTCGATGATCCGAAGAAGGGGTTGGGGTGATGTGCGTCAGGGTAACCAATGTGTGCAGACATTGGAAGCGAGAAGTGCGAACAGTGGGTTAACTGCAGACCAAAGATCTTCGCAACACGGTGCTCGCTATGGGGCGATCGAGCGAATCGCTTCGGAAACTCGGCGGAGGGAAGTCCTGCTCAGTGCAGGTTCCGAGAGTCGCTGCAGGGTGGCACCGATTCGCACGCTCCGTGGGCATAAGGTCATGTCAGTCAATGTTTCATGAGTAAGGCCGTTGTCAGTCAGTGCTTCAGAAGTTCGGGGGAGCTGCCGATGGGTCGGTATCGGGGCGGTCGCTCGATGTGGATCTAGGAGGTCATCAGTGAAGTTCGGCATAGCCAGCAGAGCGGACAGGCCGGAGCACGGCCCGTGCCACCGCTGCGGGTGGACGACTGGACGTGACCCGCATGAGCCGGAAGAACGCCCGCCGAGCTCGGGGTCCGTCGCACACCACTCTCTGTGACGAGTGCCTGACCGACCTCCGACGCCGTCTGCCGGTGCCGGCGGCCATCGGAGATGCGGCTCGCAGCCGGAGGTCGAAGTCGTCACACCAGCGGCGTCAGCGTCGCCTGAAGCCACCTCCGCCGCCCGCACGACCGGGCGGGCTCGGTCCGCGATCCCTCCGATCCGGGCTCGCTCAGTCCCTCCGTGGGCGGTGCGCCCGGCCGGCCCGCTACTGCCGATCAGGTGGTGAACGCGCCTACAGTCACGGGCGATGACCCCGTCCACCGCCGACGACTCCTCTCGTGCGGTACCCGTGCTGCCCGACTACACGGGCGGCTGCATCACCAATCTGGTGCCCCGGCTCGTCACCGGCACGGCCGCCGTCGACGGTGCCCACTGGATACCCGAAGCTCGCCGAGCATGCCCGTCAGATCGTCCTGCTGGTCGTCGACGGCCTGGGATGGGAGCAGTTGCGCGCCCGGTCCGCCCTCGCCCCCACCCTCTCGGCGGGCGCCGGCATCGATCGGGCGATCACCTCCATCGTCCCGACCACGACGGCGGCCGCCCTCACCTCGATCACCACCGGCCGACCCCCGGCCGACCACGGGATCCTCGGCTACCGCCTGGCCCACGGGCGACCGCATCCTCAACATGCTGCGCTGGACGCTGGGCAACGATGACACCGACGCCCGCCGTTCCGTGCCGGTCCGCACCTACCAGCCGATCGCCCCGTTCCCGGGGAGCGACCGGGCCGTTCCCGTCGTCTCCAAGGTGGACTTCGGTGGCACCGGATTCACGGCGGCCCACCTGGGTGACTCACCACTCCACGACTACCGGGTCCCCTCGTCACTGGCCCTCGAGGTCGGCTCCCTGCTGGCCGGAGGCACGCCGTTCGTGTACGCGTACTACGACGGCATCGACAAGGTCGCCCATGCCTACGGGTTCGGTGACCACTACGACGCCGAGTTGGTGGCCGTCGACCGGATCGTCGCCGACCTGGTGGCCGCGCTGCCCCCGGACGCGGTCCTCGTGGTGACGGCCGACCACGGCCAGATCGAAGTGGGATCGACGCGTGGAGCTGCTGGGGCGCGAGGCGATGGGCATGGTGACCTTCTTCTCCGGAGAGGGCCGCTTCCGCTGGCTCCACGCCCGCCCCGGCGCCCAGGACGACCTGGTCGCGCTGTGCGAGGAGCGCTACGGGCCACGACCTGGGTGCGCAGTCGCCAGCGGCTGGTCGACGACGGCTGGTTCGGGGGTGCACTCGGCCGAGGGATTCGCCGATCGACTGGGCGACGTGGCGCTCATCCCCTTCGAGCCCATCGCCTTCGTGGACCCGGCCGACACCGGCGAAAACCGCCTGGCCTGTCGCCACGGCTCCCTGACCGCCGACGAGATGCTGGTGCCCCTGGTGGCACTGCGAGGAGGATGACCGTGCCCGACGAGACGCCCCACCACCGACCCGGCCCCCGAGCCGCTCCACCCCGAGGTGGTCGAGGCGACCGAGGCCGACGCGGAGGCAGAGGCCGATGCCGAGGCCGCACGTCGAGTCGATCGAGCAGCCGGCCAAGCTGCTGCGCATCGGCTCGATGGTCAAGCAGCTCCTCGAGGAGGTCCGCCAGGCCCCGCTGGACGAGGCCAGCCGCGGCCGGCTGCGCGAGATCTACGAGCAGTCGATCCGCGAACTCGCCGAAGGCCTGTCGCCCGACCTGGCCGCCGAACTCGATCGCATGTCGATCCCCTTCGACTCCGACACGCCGTCCGAGTCGGAACTCCGGATCGCCCACGCCCAGCTCGTCGGCTGGCTCGAGGGTCTGTTCCACGGGATCCAGGCCACCCTGGTCGCCCAGCAGGTGGCGGCCCGGGCCCAGCTCGACGAGATGCGCCAGCGGTCGTTGACCGGTGGGGACGGCAACGTCGGCCGTCCCGGCACCTACCTCTGAGGGCCCCGAGGGTTACGACCGCCCGGCGCTCCCCGGCGCCTCCGCCCGCGATCGCAACGTCCGGTCGAGGATCCCGAGCGTCGCCCGCAGCGCACCCTCGGAGATGATCGGGAAGATGTCGGCCTCCAGGTACACGGGGTCGGCGTCCGACCAGTCGTAGTAGGAGGTGACCGACGTCCCGCCGTCCGTCGGCTCCAGCGTGTAGCCGTAGACGTGGCGGAGCGGCGGGTCGATCGCCCCGGTGACCGTCCAGGCGATGTGGCGGTCGGGTTCGAACGCGGTGATGACCACCGTCACGTCGTAGAGGCCCATCGGGAAGTCGTTGAGCGCCTCCCGGTCCATGTGGACCACGAAGGTGTCCCCCACCCCGTCCACCGGCGATCCCGAGGCCGACATCAGCATGCCCGAGCTGTCGATGGCGACATGGCCCGCGGGGTCACGGAGCAGTCCGAAGACCTCCGACGGCTCGGCGGGCACGGTGCGCTGTACCTCGATGCGTCGGCTGTCCATCCCCCGATCCTGCCACCCGGCGCCGTCCCGGACGGGCTACCCGAAGATCCCGCTCGGGATGTAGGGAAGGTCGGGCAGCCATCGACCCCGGGTCATCACCGCTCCGTCCACCATCATCGGCACCCCCGCCTCGACCAGGACCCGGATGGCCCACTGGTGGCTGGACGTCAGCCAGCCCACGCCGACATCCTCGTCCGGGGGGGTGCGGGCCAGCACGGCACGCAGCAGCGCGGCGGCCGTGCCTTCGTCACGGGCCGCCAGCAGCGTCACGATCCCCCGGTCCGCCACATGGACCGCATAGCCGTCGTCGGCCACCATCAGGCGGTAGCCCCGCCCCAGCAGGTAGGCCACGTCGGCCCGCCGGGCGGACCCCCGGACGTCCGTGTCGACGGCGTCCACGTGGTCGAGGTCGGACAGGTCACCCCCGACCACCCCCGCCGGGTCCTCGATCGGACGGCGCCGTCGCCCCCAGGCCTCGACCACCGGGTGGAGGTCGAATCCCGCCGACGTGTAGCGGGCGAGGGCCCGCGGGTCGGGCGACGAGAAGATGGCCCCCGGCAGGCTCCGCGTGTGGGCGTCCCCCAGGGCGTGCTCCAGGAGCTGGCGACCTACGCCGGCCCCCTGATGGGTCGGGGCCACTCCGAGCGTGGCGAGCACCCACGTACCGCCCCGCAGGTGGGCCTGGGCCACGCCGACGATGACACTGTCCTCGGTGGCCACCCACGAACCTCCCGGGTCCGTGGACTGGAGGTATCGCATCCGGTCCTGGACCCGATCGACCAGTTCGGGCGTGCGGTCGGGCACCGGCCCGCCGCGCGACTCGATCAGCGTGCGGTAGGCGACGTCCCACACCTGCTCGGCGCCGACCTCGTCTCCGGGGACCAGCGGTCGGACCGTGACCATGGGACGTAGTGTGGCCCAGATCCGACGCCATCCGGGTCGGCCGAGCCCCCAGGCGCCCTCATCCGGCGGGGTACCCGGACAGGGTCCCGGAGAGCCGTCCCAGGTCAGCGGCTCGGCCCCTCCCCCACCGGCCCGTCGCGCTATCTTTGGAATCACACCGCTGTAACTCGTCCACAGCCTGTGGAAAGCCCGCACGGGCCCACCGGCGGGACGACCGACCACCGAAGGGCACGCAGGAACTTGGCAGCACGGTCGTTCACCCACCTCCACACCCACACCGAGTTCTCGATGCTCGACGGGGCGGCGCGGGTGAACGACCTCGTGCAGGCGGCGGTCGAGGACGGGCAGCCCGCCCTCGGGATCACCGACCACGGCAACATGTACGGGGTCCTCGACTTCTACGCCGCCTGCCGCAAGGCCGGCATCAACCCGGTCATCGGCACCGAGGCCTACATGGCCGCCGAGTCGCGCCACGAGCGGCCGGTGCGGCGGGGCAAGGTGGACGACACCGGAGGCGACACCGGCGGGGGCGAGAAGCTCTACTACCACCTGACCCTCCTGGCCGAGTCGAACGAGGGCTACCGCAACCTGCTGAAGCTCTCGTCGGCCGCCTACCTCGAGGGCTACTACTACAAGCCCCGCCTCGACTGGGAGCTGCTGGAGCGCCACGCCAAGGGACTCATCGCCACGACGGGCTGCCTCGGCGGGGTCGTCCTCCAGGCCCTGCTGGCCGACGACCAGGTGAAGGCCGAGATGCTGGCGGCGCGCCTGCAGGACATCTTCGGCAAGGGCAACCTCTTCGTCGAGGTCCAGGACCACGGCCTGCCCGAGCAGCACAAGACCAACCCCGCCCTGGTCGAGATCGCCCACCGCATCGGCGCCCCGCTCCTGGCCACCAACGACAGCCACTACACCCACCGCGAGGACCACGTCGCCCACGACGCCCTGCTGTGCGTGCAGACCGGCGCCCTCATGGACGACCCCAAGCGGTTCAAGTTCGAGGGCGAGGAGCACTACCTGAAGTCCGCCGCCGAGATGCGGCACCTCTTCGCCGAGCTGCCCGAGGCGTGCGACAACACCCTCCTCATCGCCGAGCGCGCCAACGTCGAGATCGACTTCGGCAAGCCGAGCCTGCCCCAGTTCCCGGTGCCCGACGAGTTCACCGGCGACACCTACGAGGTCCGGGCCGCCGCCTACCTCCGCCACCTCAGCATCGAGGGGGCGAAGGAGCGCTATGGGATGCCCATCCCGGCCGAGGTGATGGAACGGCTCGACTACGAGCTCGAGGTCATCGGCAACATGGGCTTCTCGGCCTACTTCCTCGTGGTGTGGGACCTGATCCGCTTCGCCCGCTCCCAGCGCATCCGGGTGGGCCCGGGCCGCGGCTCGGCCGCCGGATGCTGCGTCGCCTACTGCCTCCAGATCGTCGACCTCGACCCGATCCGCTACGACCTGCTCTTCGAGCGCTTCCTCAATCCCGGGCGCATCCAGATGCCCGACATCGACATGGACTTCGACGAGCGCTACCGCGGCGACATGATCAAGTACGCGGCCGAGCGCTACGGGTCGGACCACGTGGCCCAGATCGTCACCTTCTCCACCATCAAGGCCCGGGCCGCCGTGCGCGACGCGTCCCGGGTGCTCGGCTACCCGTACATCGTGGGCGACAAGATCGCCAAGGCCATGCCGCCGCTGCTGATGGGCCGGGACACCCCGCTGGCCGCCTGCCTGGCCAAGACGGAGGGCTTCGAGGAGGGGTTCCAGCTCGCCGCCGAGCTCCGGACCATGTACGAGACCGACCCCGAGGCCAAGCGGGTCATCGACGTGGCCAAGGGGCTCGAGGGCATGCGCCGGGGCGACGGGATCCACGCCGCCGCCGTGGTCATCACCGACCAGCCGCTCACCGAGTACGTCCCCATCCAGCGCAAGCCGGACAACAACAACCCCGACGACGCCCCGATCGTCACCCAGTACGAGATGCACGGGGTCGAGGACCTCGGCCTGCTCAAGATGGACTTCCTCGGGCCTGCGCAACCTGTCGGTGATCGAGCGGGCCCTCGACCTCATCGAGGTCTCCACCGGCCAGCGCCCCGACATCGACAACATCCCCCTCGACGACCAGCCCACCTTCGAGATGCTGCGCAAGGGCGACTCCATGGGCGTCTTCCAGCTCGAGGGCGGCCCGATGCGCTCCCTCATGCGCTCGCTCGCCCCGACCACCTTCGACGACGTGGCCGCCCTGGTCGCCCTGTACCGGCCGGGCCCGATGGCGGCCAACATGCACCGGGACTACGCGGACCGCAAGAACGGCCGCCAACCCGTCACCTACGCCCACCCGGACCTCGAAGGGATCCTGGCCGACACCTACGGCCTGATGATCTACCAGGAGTCGGTCATGCGGGTGGCCCAGAAGTTCGCCGGCTACACGCTGGCCGAGGCCGACAACCTCCGCAAGGCCTGCGGCAAGAAGATCCGGGCCCTCATCCAGGCCGAGCGCGAGAAGTTCGTCGCCGGGTGCGTGGCCGAGGGCTACGGCGAGGAGCTCGGCACCGCCCTGTTCGACATCATCGAGCCCTTCGCCGACTACGCCTTCAACAAGTCCCACTCCTACGGCTACGGCTTCATCGCCTACCAGACCGCCTGGCTGAAGGCCCACTACCCGGTCGAGTACCTCGCCAGCCTCCTCACCAGCGTCAAGGACAACAAGGACAAGACGGCCATCTACCTCGGCGAGTGCCGCTCGCTCGGCATCGAGGTGCTGGTCCCCGACGTCAACCGGTCGCTCGCCGAGTTCACCCCGGACTTCACCGCCGGCGAGGGGGCCATCGGCACCTCGGGCGACAGCCCGGGGGCGATCACCTTCGGCCTCGCCGCCGTGCGCAACGTGGGCGAGGCCCTGGTGGCCCTCATCGTCGCCGAACGCGAGGAGAACGGCCCCTTCGTCGACTTCTACGACTTCTGTCAGCGGGTCGACCCCCAGGTGCTGAACAAGCGCACCATCGAGTCGCTGATCAAGGCCGGCGCCTTCGACTCCATGGGCCACGCCCGCCAGGGCCTGTTCCTCACCTTCGAGGAGATCGTCGACCGGACCCTCGAACGGCGCCGGGAGCACGATGCCGGGGTCATGTCCCTCTTCGCCACCCTGGAGGAGCCGTCCGAGGGGACCACCACCGGGTTCGCCGACACCCGGATCCCGATCCCCGACTCCGAGTTCGACAAGTCCCTGCGACTCGCCTTCGAGAAGGAGATGCTGGGCCTCTACATCAGCGACCACCCGCTGATGGGCCTCGAGGGCTCCCTGGCCCGGCTGACCGACTGCAACCTGGCCGACCTGCGGGACGTCGACCCGGACGCCATGGCCGGCTCCGGCTACGAGGGGAACGGCGGCGGGGTCAAGGTCGTCGGCGGCGTGATCACCGAGCTCCAGCGGCGGTACACGAAGAAGGGCGACCTGATGGCCACCTTCGTGCTCGAGGACCTCAACGCCTCCATCGAGGCCTTCGTCTTCCCGAAGACCATGGCCGACTACGGCGCCCTGCTCGACGACGACGCCATCGTGGTCGTCAAGGCCCGCATGGACATGCGGGACGAGCGCCTGAAGCTGGTCTGCATGGAGGTGTCCCGACCCGAACTGGTCGCCGACGGGCTGCGTGACCTGCGGATCTCCCTCCCCCTCGGGACCCTCACCGATCGGACCGTGGACGACCTCAAGCGGCTGCTCTCCGAGCACCCCGGCCACTCCCCCGTGCTGCTCCACGTGGGCGAGAAGGTGCTGCGGCTGCCCTCCGAGTTCAACGTCGACGCCAGCCGGGGGCTGATGGGCGAGCTGCGGGTGCTGCTCGGCCCCCGGGCCATCCAGTCCTGACGGGCCGTCAGAAGCCCGCTCCCGGCTGCGCTCCGGGCCCGCGCTCCCCTCTTGTCCCTGGTCACGGGCCTGCCGGGGCCCGAAACGGGACCCCGGATACGACAGGGGCCGTAAATTCCCGTAAAATCGGTGGACGGCGCCTGGCGTGGGTGTTCCGGAACGAGGCCCCTCCCCTGCGGCGGCACGTTCCGGAACCACGGCCAACCGGGTGCGGGGGATGGAGACGCAGGGAGATCGAGGAGTACGGAACGACACATGTCCATCCAGGTGGAGACCAAGGATTGCACGTCGATCAGTGACGCCGAGCTGGCCGAGATGGCCGACCTGTGCGCCGAACGGGAGCCCCGCTTCGATATCGGGTTCCTGTCGAAACAGCGGGAGGAGTGGGTGCTCGTCACCCGGGCCCGTGAAGGCGCCAAGCTGCGGGGGTACTCCTTCTCCACGCTCGAGCGCATCGGGGGCACCCCGTCGCTCCTGATCGGACTGGCCACCGTCGACCGGACCTCCCGGTCCGACACGGTCCTGCGGGCGATGATGGGCGACAAGTACCGCCGGGCCCTGCTGGCCTTTCCCGACGAGGACGTGCTGGTGGGCACCCGCCTGCTCGGCCCCGACGGGTTCAAGGCCTTCGCCGGCCTGACCGACGTGGTGCCCGCCCCGACCCAGAAGGCGACGGGCGAGGAGCGGGCCTGGGGCCGCCGCCTGGCCAAGCGCTTCGGCGCCGACGGCCGCATCGACGACCGCACCTTCGTGGTGTCGGGCGACGGGTGCGAGGCCGGGGGCTTCGACTTCGCCAGTCACAAGTCCGAGCCCGCGCCCGAGTTCGTGGCCTTCTTCGAATCCGTCGACTGCGCCAACGGGGGCCGCCTCGTCACGTTCGGGTGGGCCATGGCCGAGGACCTCGCCGCCGGCAAGCTCGGCGGCCGCTGACCTCCCCGCCGACCGCCCCGGTGACCGCCTCCGACCGCGACCGGCGGCCGAGCGCGGGCGCGACCCGGACGACGGGCCCGGACTCACCGCCGGGCCGGGTCGCAGTCACTAGCATGGTCCCGTGAAGGTATTCGACCCGCGGGGACTACGCCAGCCGGGCCCTGCTCTCGCTGGCGCTGCACGCCGACGGGGGCGAGGGTCCGACCGCGGTACGGGACATCGCCGAGCGGACGGGACTCCCCCAGCCCTACCTCGAGCAGATCCTCCTCGCCCTCAAGGGAGCCGGCCTGGTCCGGTCGAAGCGGGGCGTGGGCGGTGGCTACGTGCTGGCCCGGCCACCCGAGGAGATCACCCTCTCCCAGATCGTCTCTGCCGTCGACGGCCCCATCGTGGCGGGCGACTTCGGCCTCCCCCACGAGAACGGGGCCTGCGACCACGAGGGTCAGTGCGTCCTGCTCGCCGTCTGGGCCGACGTGGGCGAGCACATGCGCACCCACCTCGAGTCCTTCACGCTGGCCGACATGGTGGACCGGGCCATGGGCCGGGTGCCGGCGGCCCGCGACGCGGCCGGCTGACCCACCGATCCCGGTGACCGTCGAGCACCTGCTCGTCCTGCTGGCCGGGATCGTCGTCCTCGCGGTCACCGCCCGCAGCGTGCTGGTCGTGCTGATCGTCCCCCGGCCGGCCGTCAGCTTCGGGATCTACCCCCTCATCGGCCGTCCGGGCCGGCTTCCGCCGGGTGGCCAGCCTCACCCGCACCTACGCCGCCAAGGACCGGATCCTGGCCCTCTGCGAACCGGTGGCCCTGGTCACCCTCCTGATCACCTGGCTCCTCTTGGCCATGGTCGGATTCACCCTGGTCAACTGGGGCATCGGCCACGTCCTCGTTCTCGAACGCCTTCAGCGAGGCCGGCTCGTCGGTGTTCACCCTCGGGTTCACCTCCAGCCACACCGAGGGATCCCGGGTCGTCGACTTCGTCGCCGCCGGCACCGGACTCGTCCTGGTGGCCCTCCAGATCGCCTACCTGCCCACGCTGTACTCGTCCTACAACCGCCGCGAAACGTTGGTGACGCTGCTCGAGAGCCGGGCCGGCGCCCCCGCCTGGGGTCCGGAGCTGCTCATCCGCCACCAGCTGGTCGGCACCATCGACAACCTGGCCAGCCTCTTCGCCGAGTGGGAGCGCTGGGCCGCCGACGTGGCCGAGAGCCACACGACCTATCCGTCGCTGCTCAACCTGCGGTCCCCCCGGGCCCGGAACTCCTGGATCGTGAGTCTGCTGAGCGTCATGGACGCCGCGGCCCTCACCCTGGCCGTCGACCCGGCGGGGCGCCGGTCGAGGCCCGCATGTGCATCCGCATGGGGTTCACGTGCCTTCGGGACATCGCCCGGGCCACCCGCATCCCCTACGACCCCGATCCGGACCCCGACGACCCTGTCGAGCTGCCCGAGTCGGCCTTCCGCGACACCTACCACCAGCTGGTGGCCGTGGGCTTCCCGACCTCCCGGCCGGTGGAGGAGGCCTGGCCCCACTTCCGGGGCTGGCGGGTGAACTACGAGTCGGTGGCCTACGCCATCGCCTACCGGCTCGACGCCCCGCCGGCGCCCTGGTCGGGGCCCCGCCGCCACTTCCGGGGTGAGTCCATGGGCCCGGACCGGCCGACGGACCGCCAGCCGCGCAACGTGCCGGCCGGACCCGGCTCCATTCCGACCCGCACCCCTCCACCGGACCGGACGCCGGAGCCGGAGCCGGAGCCGCCCCGGTCCTGAGGCCGGGCGGGCTCGGTAGCGGTCCCGGTGAGGCCGCTCAGGTGTTCCAGTGCTCGATGACGGCCTGGTCCCGCTCCCAACCGAGGACGCTCACCGACGCCGGGCCGAGGACGAAGTAGCGGGCGGCGAAGGGGTCCACGCCCAGCCACCGGACCGCCAGGACGCGCAGCAGGTGGGCGTGGGCCACGCACGCCACGTCCCCGGCCCCCGCCCGGATCCGTTCGATCACCCTGTCCACCCGGGTGGCGACCTCGTGGATGGTCTCGCCCGTGGGGCGCCCCGTCGCCGAAGAGGTCCCAGCCGGGTCGGTCCTCCCGGATGGCGACCGTGGTCCGGCCCTCGTAGTCGCCGTAGTCCCACTCGACGAGATCCGGGGTGGTCTCGCCGTGGCCCAGACCGGCCAGCTCGGCGGTCCGTCGGGCCCGGGACAGGGGGCTGACCAGCACGTCCTCGAACCGCCACCCGGACAGGCGACGGGCCAGGGCGGATGCTTGATCCTCGCCCAACGGGGTAAGGGGGATGTCGGTTCGTCCGGTGTGACGTCGGTCACGGCTCCACGCCGTCTCGCCGTGGCGGATCAGCACGACACGGGGGTGTTCGGAGGTCATCCGTGCAGCCGATCACTCCGAATACCTCGGACGCAAACCGTTTCGCACCCGGATGGCCGCGAAAAAGCGACTCCGGGTGAGGAATGCTTGGGGACCAGGTGGCGTTAGAGATACTGCAGACAGGACCAGGAGGACGAGGAGAGGGATGAGCACGCGCACGGTGACAGCGAAGAATCAGACGACAGGAACCTCCACGACCGCCACCGGCTCGGCCCCGTCCGCCGCGCCGAGGAATACCGCCAACCGGAATCGCGGCACGGACGCCGACAGCCTCGGCCTCTTCCTGCGTGACCTCGACCATCACCCGCTCCCCGACCACGACGCCCAGACCGAGCTGGCCAAGCGGGTCGCCGTGGGTGACGACGCCGCCCGCCGGGAGATGGTGGCGGCCAACCTCCGCCTCGTCGTGCACTGGGCCCGTCGTTACCAGGACCGGGGCGTGGACCTGCCCGACCTCATCCAGGAGGGCACCTTCGGCCTGATGCGGGCCGTGGACAAGTTCGACTGGGAGCGGGGCTTCCGGTTCTCGACGTACGCCACCTGGTGGATCCGTCAGGCCCTCCAGCGGGCCGTCCAGCAGCACGGTCGGACCATCCGGCTCCCGATGGAGGTGGCCGAGCGGAACCAGCAGGTCGACGCCGCCCTGTGGGACCTCACCCATCAACTGCAGCGCCCGCCGACCGACGACGAGCTCGACGACGCCACCAACACCACGGCGTCGATGCGCGAGGACCTGAGTCAGGCCGCCCGGGTGGTGGCCAGCCTCGACCAGCCGGCGGCCGCCGACTCGACGGCCACGCTCGGCGACCTCGTCTCGACCGATCAGTCGGACTTCGAGGACGAGGTGGCCGGGGAGATGACCCTCGACCTGGTCCGCCAGGCCGTGGACCGGCTGTCGGACCTCCAGCGGGAGGTCATCCGCCACCGCTTCGGTTTCGACGGCAGCGACCCCGCCTCGCTGCAGACCACCGCCGAGCGCATGGGCATCGGCGTGCGCAAGGTGCGCCAGGCCGAGGCCGAGGCGCTCGAGATCCTGTCGGTCAGCGACGTGTTGGAGGCGGCCCACCAGGCCGCCTGAGCCACACCCGCCGGTCGGATCCCCCCGCCGACCGGACCGACAGCAGTACGGAACGTCCCCAGGGTCCTCCCCCCGACCCCGGGGACGTTCCGCGTCACCACCCGGGCCGGAGCCATCGTCCGACCGTCAGCGGGTGCCGAGACCGGGCCTGGCCCACGGCCCGAATTCAGTGGGTGGCAGTTTTGAGGGCGCGATGCTGAACGGCCGACAGTGCCGTGAGTACCGGAGCGCTGAAGTGCCGGAGTGCCGGCCAGGTCCCGACCCCGACATGGAGCACCCACGCCCTTCTGACGCCCCCGCTGAGGTTGGACTTCGAATAGTGGAGGGTCATCGGGTCATGGCACACCAGCCCGCCCATTTGCACCGTCTGAAGCTCCACTCCCCCGTCGGCCACCTGTGCCGCCCGGATGACCTCTCCCGAGCGGGACACCAATTCGTGGTCCTGCAGGCCTGAGCGATGGGACCCCGGCAGGTACACCATGCTCCCGTGGGCAGGCTCGATATCCATGAGTGGCACCCAGAAGTGGACGCTCCGTCGGATCATGCCGGTGGCCGAATAGGCAAAATCCTGATGCCACAGCACCTCGGTGTTGGCTCCGGACTCCTTGGACACGACGTGATCGAAGTAGAACCAGGCCCGCCGTCTCTCCAACAGCTCTGCGGCGATCCGCTGACAGATCTTGAACAAGGGGAGCTCGGCCAGCCGGTGGTCCAGGGTCGCGGCATCTTTGATCCCCGACACGCCGGGCGGGCTGTCCTCGTCGCGGAAGTCACCCGTGAATCTGCGCTTCGGGTACGTCGCACACGTATCGAACAGTGCGTCGATCGCCACGCTGGCCTTGTGGACGTCATCCCGCCCGAGCACCGGCCGGTCCAACAGGAGATAGCCGTCCCGGTGGTAGCCGTCGATCTCCTCGTGGGTCAGGACCGACGTGGACCCGTTGGCAGGACGGGGCGCGATCGACCGCAGGTCAGTCCCGCTGACTGACGTCGGTCGTTCGTGCACCTTCTGCCTCCTCGTCCTTCCTGAACTGATTCCACCTGTTTTCGTCCCGCCGTGGACAAACCTTGAGAAGCCTGACGCCAGCGAGGCTCCGATCGTCGGATCCCACCGCACCGCAGCACCGGCCGTGGATCCGTCCCACCTTCCCGCCCAGGCCCTCGGTCCTCGGCGTTCCGACCGGGGCCAGCCCGGGGTCAGCGTCCGGTGGTGCCGTCGTACTGCTCGCGCAGGATGTCGGCATGGCCGGCGTGGCGAGCCGTCTCCTCCACCATGTGGACGAGCATCCAGCGCAGCGTCATCGGCTCGGGTGCCACCCCGGGACGGACCAGGCGCTCCCCGAGGTCACCGGAACGGCGGATCGCCTCGTCACTGCGGGCGGCGGCCGCCCGGTAGGTGGCGACCACCGAGGCCACGGTGTCCCCCGGCTCGAGCTCGCCGCTGGTCAAGGGGTTGTCGAGGCCCTGGAGGCAGTCGACGAACCAGACCCCCTCCACCCACGCCAGGTGCTTCACCAGACCGAGCAGGCTGGTGCCCGATCCGACCCCGGGGGCGGAGGCGACGTCGGTGTCCAGGTCCTCCACCTTGTGCACCACGCAGTCGCGCAGGTAGTCGAGGAAATCGAGGAGCGTCTCCCGCTCCCCCGCGTCGCGGAAGGGTGTGCAGTGGTCGGCCACGACGGCAACGGTAGCGCCGACGACGGGGCCCGGGACCGGTGTTCTGGTGCGATCCGTCGGCCGGTCGCCCGGACGGTCAGTCCGGGGTGGACCGGATCAGGCGGAGCGATCCCGGGTACTCGGCCAGGGTCCGGAGGTGGCCGTGGCGGGCGTCCCACGACCCGTCCTCGAGGGCGGTGCGCAGCGCGTCCACCGAACGGGCCTCGGCCTCGGGATCGATGAAGCCCCAGGCGGACTGCGAGCGCCGCACCCGGTCGTCCAACAGGCCTTCGGGTCGGCCGAAGTAGGCCTCCGCGAAGCCGTCGGTGCAGTCCGACGGCAGCGGGACCGGCTCGACGACCACCCGTCCCCCCAGGAGTTCCGCGATGTGGTCGATCGGGGGCATCCGTCCGCTCTCCGCCTCCATGAGCTCCGGGGCGTACTCCCCCAGCCAGAACTCCCGTAGGGGCACCGGATCGGCGGTGAGGACCACGACGGGGCCCCGGGTCACGCGACGCAGCTCGCGCAGTCCGGCCGCCAGGTCGGGCCACTGGTGGACGGTGAACGAGGCCAGTCCGGCATCGAAGGCGTCGTCCTCGAAGGGCAGGTCCCCGGCGACGGCGTCCACCGCCGGGGCCAGGTGGGCGGGACGCTGCGAGCGCATCATCGCCGAGGGCTCCACCGGCGTCACCTCCAGGTCGGCCGGCTCGTAGGAGCCGGCGCCGGCGCCCACGTTGACGAGGGTGGTGGCATCCCCGATCATCGCCCGGATGGCCGCGGCGATGCGGGGGTCGGGGCGACGGACGGAGGCGTAGTGCTGTCCCCCGGCCTCGTAGTCGAAGTCACCGGCCGGACGTACCCGCATCCGGCGATCCTACGGCGGGCGCGCCGGTCGTTCCAGCGCCGTCCGGCCGGCCCTCCGGCCGGAGCGCCTACCCGCCCAGGACCGCCAACTGCCGTTCGAGGTCGTCGGGGAGTTCCGACGTCCAGGCCAGGCGCTCGCCGGTGCGGGGGTGGTCGAAGGCCAGCGCATAGGCGTGGAGGAACGGACGGGTGACCGTCGCCCCCGGCAGCGACCGGCCCTGGCTGTAGGGCTCGTCGCCCACCACCGGGTGGCCGATGGCCGACAGGTGGACCCGGATCTGGTGGGTGCGTCCGGTCTCCAGCGAGGCGCGCACCAAGGTGGTGGGGACCGGCTGGGTGAAGCGCCGCTCGACCTGGTACCGGGTGCGGGCCTCCTTCCCCTTGCGCGAGATGGCCATCCGGGTCGGCGAGCTCACCGAGCGGCCGATCGGCGCGTCCACCAGACCCGACTCGCCCTCCACCGTCCCGAGCACGAGGGCCCGGTAGGTCCGCGACACCTGGCGGGACGACAGCTGGGCCACCAGGGACCCGTAGGCGTCCGGCGTCCGGGCGACGACCATCAGGCCCGAGGTGCCCCGGTCGAGGCGGTGCACGATGCCCGGCCGGTCGGGCTCGGACCCGACGGCGGCCGGCAGCGCCGACAGCTCCGGGTACCGGGCCACCAGCCCGTGGACCAGCGTGCCCGAGCGGTGTCCGGCCCCGGGATGGACGACCAGGCCCGCCGGCTTGTCCACCACGATCACGTCGGCGTCCTCGTGGACCACGACGACGTCGACGGCGGGGTCGCCGACCGGGCCCACCGGGGCCTCCTCGTCGGGCCGGTCGACCTCGAGGGCCTGGCCCTCCTGCAGACGACGACGACCGGCTGGTGACGACCCGGCCGTCCACCCGGACCCGGCCGGCCGCCACCAGGGCGTCGACCGACGAGCGTGACACGTCGGCCAGCAGGGCCACCGCCCGGTCCACCCGCACCCCGTCCAAGCGAGGCCGGCACCGTCACCGAGAGGTGGCTCATGTCCGACGCCCGTCGAGCACGATCGAGAGGATCAGCAGGATGCAGCCGACGGTGATGCACGAGTCGGCCACGTTGAACGTGGGGAAGAAGTGGAAGTCGACGAAGTCCACCACCGCCCCGTGCTGGCCGCGGAAGAACCGGTCGGCACAGGTTGCCGAGCGCACCACCCAGGATCAGGCCGAGGATGGCGGCCCGGCCGAGGGTCGGGGCCCGCCACACCAGGACGAGCAGGACGCCCACCAGGACGATGGCCACCGCCACCAGGATGCCGGTGGCACTCTGGAACAGGCTGAAGGCCGAGCCCGTGTTGTAGGAGAGCGAGAAGTCGAGCCGCCACACGACGTGCACCGGACCCGAGGTCAGCCGGTCGACCGCCCACCACTTGGTCAGCTGGTCGGCGACGCACGACGGCACGACCACCCCGAGGGCGACGGCCAGACGGGCCGGCCCCGCGGGCGGGTTCCCGTGGTGGCCGTCCCCGGTCACCACGGACGGCTCACCGGTCAGCGCCGGGACAGGCCACCACTCTTGCAGGCGACGCACAGGCGGGCGAAGGGCAGTGCCTGGAGCCGGGCCTTCGGGATCGGCTGGAAGCACCGCTCGCAGCCCCCGTAGTACTTGCGGTCGATCTTGCGCAGGGCGTCGTCGATCTCCTCGACGGCGGCGGTGGCCTGGGCCGACAGGGCCAGGTTGCGCTCGCGGTCGACGGTGACGGTGCCGCCCTCGCCGGACTCCTCGTCGAACTGCACGTCGCCGGGCTCGCGCTCGAGGGCCAGCGAGTCGGCTTCGGCCCGCAGGTCCACGGCCTGACCCGCGTAGACGGCCCGCTCCTCGAGGAGCAGCACCCGCTGGGCGTCGAGGAACTTCTGATCCTTGGCGTAGGGGCCGACGGTCGGACGCTTCGGGGGCTCGGGCGCGGCCTTCTTGACCGCCTTGACCGGGGCGGGTGCCGCCTTCTTGGTGGCTCCTTGGCGGCGGCCTTGGTGGCGGTGGACTTGGTGGCCGCCGCCTTGGTCGGGGCGGCCTTGCGGCGGCAGACTTGGTGGCGATGGCCTTGGGGCCGGAGCCTTCTTGGCCGGGGCCTTGGTCGCCGTCTTGGTAGCCGCCTTGCCGGCCGCCTTCTTGGCCGGCGCCTTGGTGGCGGCGTCGACTTGGTGGCCGTGGTCTTCCGGGCCGACGACTTCGCGGTCGCGGCCTTCGTCGCCGGGGCGGACTTCGTGGCCGCCGGCGACTTCTTGGCCGGGGCGGACTTGGTGCCCGCCGGCGACTTCTTCACTGCGGTCAACTCGACCTCCTTGAGGGATCAGCCCACGACGCCGGGACCGGCGTCCGGGCGCTCGGGGTGCACCGCAGCCGACATCGACGAGCGGGTGACCCTACCGTGCCCGGTGGGCGACATCAATCCGGACGACCCGGGCTGATGTCCCCGGCACCCTAGTCGTTGGCGGCCGCCGCCCGGACGGGGCCGGGGGCCGACCGGCAGGCCGGTCGGCGGCGCAGGTCACCGACCGGGACGGACGCCGTCCCTCCGGAGCGGCGGTGGCGGCCGGGACGGCCGCCTCAGAGAGGAAGGGAGCCGGAAGCCCGCAGCTGGGTGACTTCGCCCGACGGGCGCGGAGGCGTCGGAGATGTTCGTTACCGGCGAGCCCTCGTCCTTGGTCCCGTTCAGGTTCCCGTCGACCCAGCTCAGCATCTCGGCCAGGGCGGAGCGCAGACGCTCGCGCTCGGACTCCAGCTGGCGGGCCATGGTCTCGACTTCGTGGGACAGCTGACTGCGGTTCGACTCCAACCGGGCGATCTCCTCCCGCAGCCGCTGCTCGGACTCGACCTGGAGCTTCCGGGCGGCCGCCTCCGCCTCGGAGATCACGCGGGCGGCCTGGGCCTCGGCGTCGGCCTTGGTCTCGTCGACGAACTTCTGGGCCAACAGCAGCGTGCGCTGCAGCGTGTCGTCGGCCACCACCGGCTGGGCGGGTGCCGGCGCCGGGGCCGGTGCCTCGGGCTTGGCCGCCAGTTCGGTCTCGAGCTGGGCGATGGTCTCCGCGGCCTTGCGCAGGCGCTCGTTGCTCTGGCGCAGCTGCTCCTGCAGCCCTTCGGCCTCGACGGCGGCCTTTTCGAGGTATTCATCGACGTCGTCGCGGTGGTAGCCCTTCAGGGTCTCGCGGAACTCCACGGTGCGGAGGGAGTCGAGTGCAGATTGGGAAGCGTCCATGGCGCAATGCTAGCGGCGCCCCGGGCGATGTCCAGGGATTCCTCGGTGGCCCCGAACCGCCCCGCCCGACAGGTGCCACCGGCCCGGTCGCCGACCGGCCGACCTCAGTGGAAGACGGTGTTGACCAGGACCGAGATGACGAGGAAGACCACCAGGACGGACAGGTCGAGGCCCACCCCCCCCACCCGCACGGGCGGGATGATCCTGCGCACGGGGCGCAGCACCGGCTCACAGATCCGCGCCAGCGCGGCCTGGATCTTGATGACCGGCGAGTCGTAGCCCATCCTCCCCGAATACGTCAGCCAGCTGAGGATCGAGTAGGCGAGCAGGACCAGCAGGAAGAGGTAGAGGAGGTCGCCGATCAGTCCGAGCATGGCCGATCAGCCTAGGAGGTGGCGCAAGAGGAGGGTCGGCGCGCTCAGGGGCTGACGAGGCCGTGGTCGGCCAGTCGCTGGCGCTCCTCGTCGGAGACCTTCACGTTCGACGGGGTGAGGAGGAAGACCTCGTCGGCCACCCGCTCCATGCCACCGGACAGGGCGTAGGTGGCGCCGCTGCAGAAATCGATCATGCGACGCTGCAGGTCGCGGTCGGCCGTCTGCATGTTGACGATGACCGGCTGGTTGCTCATCAGTCGGTTGGCGATCTCCACCGCATCGGCGAAGCGGACCGGGGAGACGATGTGGACCCGCGCGTTGGCCCCGCCGGACTCGGGCGTCGAGATCTTCACCGAGGGCGAGGTGGCCGGACGGGAGGGGGCGGGCTGGGGAGCGGCGGCCACCGGAGCGGGCTGGCCGGACACCGGGGTCACCCGGATGCGACCGGTAGGGGCCGGAGGGGCGACTTCTTCCTCGGCCGGCCGCGTGGCGCCACCGACCGGCGACGGCCGGCTGTCGTAGTCGTCGTAGTCGTCGTAGTCGTCGACGAGCCCGAGATACGCCATGGACTTTTTCAAGAACGAAGTAGCCATTTGTTCCTCCCTCCGACAGCGTAGTGCCTGGCCCCGACCGGGGGTTGCACGCCACCTGGCCCTTCCGACCCGTTCGGCGGTGTCCGTGGTCGTCCGCGTCAGGGACGGGGTGGTCGCTCCCCGAACAGGGCGCGCCCGACCCGGACCATCGTCGACCCCTCGGACAGGGCCACCTCGAGGTCGTCGGTCATGCCCATGGACCGGATCGCCAGCCCGAGCTCGTCGGCCAGGCGCCGCACGGTGGCGAAGCCCTCCCGGGCGCCCTCCGGCGGGCCGGGGCGCCCCACGGCCATGAGCCCGGCCACGTCGAGGTCCTCACCCCGCAGAGCCGCCACCAGGTCGGGTACGCCCGTCGGCGGCACCCCGCCCCGGCCGGGCAGGCCGGCCACGTCCACCTGCACCAGGACCCGGGCCCCGGGCCGGCGCTTGGCGATGGCCCGCCCCTCCTCGACCCGGGCCACCCCCTGCCAGCAGGAGACCAGCGGGGCCAGGCGAGGCACCTTGTTGCGCTGGACCGCCCCGAGGTAGTGCCACTCGGGGGCGGGTCCCGGATCGTCGGCCGTCTCGTGGGCCTTGGCCACCAGTTCGTCGGCGTAGTTCTCCCCCACCACCGTGAGCCCGGCGGCCACCGCGGTCCGCACCGCGTCGGCGCCGAAACCCTTGGTCACGGCCATCACGGTGACCGACGGGGGATCGGGTGACGCCGCCTCCACGCGGGCCCGGATGCCGGCCAGCCGCTCGGCGAACCCCGGGAAGGGGTCGGGGCTCCCGGTCACGGGGTCCCCCACGGGTGCGTCGACCACACGACCAGAGCCTGGCGGCCACTGTCGGCCCGGGCCCGATGGGAGAACTGTCCGCCGGCGCAGGCCGTGCACGAGTCGACGACGTCGATCAGGTCGGCCCCGGCCGCCCCGTCGCCGCCCGGACCCCGGCCACCAGGTCGAGCGCCGGCGCGCCCTCCCGGGTGGTGGCCCGCACCGTGGGGCCGAAGGCCTCGGCGACGGTGTCGAGGTCCGCACTCCCGAACTCGTAGCAGTCGGCGTGGATGCAGGGTCCGAGCACCCCCCACACGTCGGTCGCCCCCAGGCCCCGCATCCGCCGCACGGTGCGGTCCACCACGCCGTCCACCAGACCCCGCCAGCCGGCGTGGACGGCGGCGAACACCCCTTCGGGGCTGGCCAGTGCCAGGGGGGCGCAGTCGGCCGTCAGTACGCACAGGGAGGTGGCGGGCGTGACCGCCACCAGGGCGTCGGCCTCTCCCACGTGGTGGCAGGCGGGTGACGCGGGCCGGTCCCCCGGCGCCGACGGCTCCCGCCACACGGCGACGACCCGGTTCCCATGGACCTGGGTGGCCCACGCCACCTGGTCGAAGGTGGCGCCGCTCGGGGCGGCGACCTCCACGGCGAAGTCCACCAGCGGCCCGCCGTCGGTGGGACCGGGTCCGACCGGGCGGAGGTCCCCCCGGGAGGCGTCCGACCAGGCGGCGTGCACGGAACCGCCGAGGTCGACCGGGCCGGCGACCCCGGGCCGGGCCACGGAGGGCGTCAGCGCAGGAACGAGGGCACGTCGAAGTCGTCGTCGCCCAGGTCGAGGTCGTCGTCGGCCGGCGTGGCGAAGATGTCCTCGTGGGTCGACTCGGCGCCGAGCACCCGGCTGCGGGCCTCGTCGCGGCCGGTCGACTCCGCCGACGCGGTCGTGCTGCGGGCCGGGGTCTGGGCCTCCCAGCGCTCGAACCCGGCGGCGATGACCGTCACCCGCACCTCTTCGCCCATCGACTCGTCGATGACGCTGCCGAAGATGATGTTGGCGTCGGGGTGGGCTACCCCGTGGATGATCTCCGCGGCCTCGTTGACCTCGAAGAGGCCCAGGTCGGGCCCGCCGGCGATGTTCAACAGGATGCCGCGGGCGCCCTCGATCGAGGCCTCGAGCAGGGGGCTCGTGATGGCCGCCCGGGCGGCGTTGACGGCCCGCCCCTCACCGGTGGCCGACCCGATGCCCATGATGGCCGTGCCGGCGTTCGACATGATCATCTTGACGTCGGCGAAGTCGGTGTTGATCAGGCCGGGGATGGTGATCAGGCTGGTGATCCCCTGTACGCCCTGCATGAGTACCTCGTCGGCCATCTTGAAGGCGTTGACCATGGAGGTCTTCTCGTTGGACACGGTCAGCAGCCGGTCGTTCGGGATGATGATGAGGGTGTCGACCTTCTCCTTGAGGTTCTGGATGCCCTGCTCGGCCTGGACCGAGCGGCGTCGCCCCTCGAAGGTGAACGGTCGGGTGACCACACCGATGGTCAGCGCCCCCAGCCCCTTGGCGATCTCGGCGACCACCGGGGCCGCCCCGGTGCCCGTGCCTCCGCCCTTGCCGGCGGTGATGAACACCATGTCGGCGCCCTTCAGGGCCTCCTCGATCTCGGAGCGGTGCTCCTCGGCGGCCAGGCGACCGACCTCGGGATCACTGCCGGCACCGAGCCCTCGGGTCAGTTGGCGGCCGATGTCGAGCTTGAGGTCGGCGTCGCTCATCAGCAGGGCCTGGGCGTCGGTGTTCGTGGCGATGAACTCCACTCCGCGCAGGCCCGACTCGATCATCCGGTTGACGGCGTTGACGCCGCCTCCGCCGACGCCTACGACCTTGATGACGGCGAAGTAATTGCTCTGTGCCGGAACGGTCATGAAGTTCCTCACCCTCGACCAAAGGTTGAAACCGTTCCAACCTGCGAGTTCGCGCCAACGATACGGTTCACCCAGCCTGTTTGCAAGCACCGGGGGCCGGCGCGACACGCGCCGTCACGCTCGGCGCGCACGGGGCGGTGCGTTGTCCACGGGTGTGTCAAGGTCCGACGGTGGGCGATTCGGGCACCCGCACGTCGATCGTGTGGGCCCCCCGCAGCGAGGCGTGGGCGATGATGGCGGCCACGTCCTCGTATTTGGCCCGGAGGTCGCTGACCGTGCCGAGCAGGACGGTGAGGCCGGAGTTGAGGGCGAGTGACACCGTCCCGTCGGCCGCCACCGTGACCGACACCACCTGCCCGGCGAAGGCGGGGGGCAGCGTCCGGGCCACGGCCAGACCGGGTTCGGCGGCCGGGGCCACCGTCCCCCCCACGGGCGCCGGGGGGACCGGGGCCCCCGTCGACGTCTGGACCACCAGCACCGGCAGCGCCGGTCGGCCCGGGGTGACCGCCAGGGTGCGCCCGTCGCCGTCCAGCGTGGACCAGGACGGAGCCGGGCCGGCCATCGTCACCACCGGGACCCGCTCGGTCACGTGGACGGTCACCCCGTCCGGCCAGTGGCGGGTGACCTGGGCCGACGCGATGAACGGGAGCGACTCCACCCGGTCCGCCGCCGGCCCGGGATCGACGCTGACCAGGGGCGGGTGTCCGTCCAGGCCGGCGGCCCGCAGGATGGCCGCCGACGGGGTGTTCGGGTGGTCCCCGGTCACGGTGACCACCTTGGTCTCGAACAGCGGGGTGTGCAGCAGCCCGACGGCCAGCGCCACCAGCACCACCAGCCCGCCGGCCACCACCACCCAACGCAGCCGGCGGCGGGTGCGGCTGCGCTCGATCGACTCCCGACGCTGACGGATCCTCGGGTCGATGGTCTCGTCGTCACCGCCCCGGCTCACGGCGGACCGCCGGGGCCGTCCCGGTCGTCGAAGCCCACCAGGCGGACCTCGGTGGTGAGCTCCACCCCCGTCTCGGCGGCGACGACCGCCTGCACGCGCTCCATGACACGCCGCACGTCGTCGGCGGACCCGCCGCGGTCGGCCTGGATGAAGTTGGCGTGCTTGGGCGAGACCTCGGCCGAGCCGATGCGCAGGCCCTTCAGGCCGCAGGCGTCGATCAGGCGTCCGGCCGAGTCGTCGGCCGGGTTGGTGAACACCGAGCCGGCGTTGGCCCCTCCGGGCTGGTTGGCCCGACGCCAGCGCACGATCTCGTCGATCGCCGCCTTGCCGGCGGCCGGGTCCCCCGGAGCGAGACGGTGGGTGGCGGCCACCACCACGTCGGTGGCCGCCAGGGATGTGTGGCGGTAGGTGGCGTGGAGGTCCGTCGTGGGATGGTCGAGGGCGGTGGCCGCCGCCAGATCGACGACGCGGTAGGAGACCAGCGTGGCGATGGTGTCCGACCCGTGGCCGCCGGCGTTCATGCGCACCGCCCCCCCGACCGTGCCCGGTACGCCCACCGCCCATTCGAGGCCGGTCAGCCCCGCCGCCGCCGTCCGTCGGGCCAGCGTCGGCAGCGCCACGCCGGCCCCGGCCAGCACGTCGGTGGCGTCGATCTCCAGGAAGTCGAAGCCGGGCCCGAGTGTCACCACCAACCCCGGGAACCCGGCGTCGGCCACCAGCAGGTTGGAGCCGTTGCCCACCACGAGCACGGGCACGTCGAGTCCGGCGAGGGATCGGGCCACCTCCACCAGGGCCGCCTCGTCGACCGGTTCGGTGCCGAGGGCGGCGGTGCCCCCGACCCGGTAGGTGGTGCGGCTGCCCAGCGGCGCGTCCGGGGTGGCCGACGGACCGAGTCGTCGGGCCAGGGTGTCGAGGTCGGCGTCGCGGCTCACGAGGCGGTCCCGCCGGGCCGGGGTCACCGGACGGGCCGGCGACGCGGCCGAACCGCCCGGCGGTGCCGCCCGAGAGATGGGCCAGGAGCTCGTCGGGCAGCGAGGTGAGATCGCCCGCGCCGAGGGTCAGGCACAGGTCGCCGGGGCGCAGGATCCGGGCCACCTCCCCGACCAGGTCGGTCCGGCCCGGGACGTAGTACAGCTCGAGGTCGGGCCGGGCCCGCTGGACGGCGTCGACCACCAGCCGGCCCGACACACCCGGGACGGGGGTCTCGCCGGCGGCGTAGACGTCCGTCAGCACCACCACATCGGCGTCGTCGAAGGCGCCGGCGAAGTCGGCCCCGACCTCGGCCGTCCTCGAGTAGCGGTGCGGCTGGAACACGGCGACGACCCGGGCCCACGCCCCGTTGCGGGCGGCGGCCAGGGCGGCCCGGACCTCGGTCGGCAGGTGGGCGTAGTCGTCCACGTAGGTCACCCCGTCGAACTCGCCGCGGAACTCGAAGCGGCGGGCCACGCCCCCGAACCGGGCCAGCGCCCGGGCCGCGGCCTCCGGAGGGGGCACCGGCGTGGAGCGCCGCCACCGCCGCCACCGCGGCGTTCTTGGCGTTGTGGAGGCCGGGGACCGACACCGCCAGGTGGGCCACCAGGCCCCCGTCGGGACCCAGCAGGTCGAACGCCACCGAGCTCCGGCCGGTGGCCACGCCGGCGATGGCGTGGGTGGCGTCGTCGACGATGCCCACCAGATCGGCGCCCACCGCCCGGCCGATGGCCCGGGCCTCGGGATCGTCGCTCCCGACCACCCGCAGGCGGGCCGATCCCAGGAACTCGGCGAAGGCCGTGCGCACGGCGTCGAATGAGCCGTAGTGGTCGAGGTGGTCGGCCTCGACGTTGGTCACGACGGCGATGTCCGGCACCAGGTGGAGGAAGGTGCCGTCGCTCTCGTCGGCCTCCACCACGATCCACTCGCCGGAATCCCAGACGGCGTTGGTGCCGATCTCGTTGACGTCGCCTCCGATCAGGAAGGAAGGGTGCAGACCCGCCTCCACCAGGATCAGCGCCAGCATGGAGGCGGTCGTGGTCTTGCCGTGCGTCCCGGCGACCGCGATGCACCGCCGGCGGCTGGCTATGGCGGCCAGGGTCTCGGCCCGGGTGAGCACCGGCAGGCCGCGACGGCGGGCCTCGGCGAGCTCGGTGTTGTCCGCCGTCACCGCGGTGGAGTGCGTGACCAGGTCCGCCCCGGCGACGTTGTCGGCCCGGTGCCCGATCGACACGTCGATCCCCAACGCCCGCAGTCGCTCGGTGACCGCGGACTCCCGCAGGTCACTGCCGGACACCTCGTGACCCATGGCGTGCAGCACGGTGGCGATGGCGCTCATGCCGGCCCCCCCGACACCCACCACGTGGATCCTCCGGACCACCGAGGGATCGCCCACCCCCCGGTCGCCGAGCGGATCCGACGCCGTCGTCCCGTCGGTCGCCGTCACCGGTTCCCCCCGGCCCCGGCTCGGGCCTCGACCACGGCGGCCCCCGCCGCCGCGGCATCGGGGTGGGACACCGAACGGGCCGCCCGACCCATGGCCGCCAGGCGGTCCGGGTCGGCCAGGAGGCCCTCGACGACCGTGGTGAGGCCGGCCGGCGTGCACTCCGGATCGGGCACCAGCACCGCCGCCCCGGCCCGCTCGAGCACGCGGGCGTTGGCCGTCTGGTGGTCGCCCGGGGCCCCGGGCAGCGGCACCAGGACCGCCGGGACGCCGGCCGCCGCCAACTCGGCCACGGTCATCGCCCCGGCCCGGCACACCACCAGGTCGGCGGCGGCGTAGACGTCGGGCATCCGCTCCTCGTACGGCACCCGGACCAGCTCCGGGCCGCCGCCGGTCCGGCCCGCTCGCGCGCCCCGTCGGCCGAGGTGGAGCGCCCGCTCCGGCCGTCCGAGCCGGCGGCGGCGTAGGCGTCCCAGTCCCGTCGCCCGACGATGTGGTAGATCGCCACGTCCCCCCGGCCGGCCCACCGCTCCGCCATGCCGTCCACCGCCCGGTTGATCTGGCGGGCCCCGAGCGATCCCCCGAACGCCACCACCAGCCGCCGCCCGGCGGGGAGCCCGAGCACGGCCCGGGCCGCCGTCCGGGCCTCCGGGTCGCGTCGCACCCCGGCGATCTGCGGGCGCACCGGGGTGCCGGTCACCACCGCCCGGGGCAACGGCGTCCCCTCCCAGCCCACCGCGCTGGCCGCCGCGAACCTCCCGAGCAGCCGGTTGGCCGCCCCGGGGACGGCGTCCACGTTGACGAGCACCAGCGGGACCCGGTGCACGAGGGCGCCCACCGAGCCGGCCAGGCTGGCGTAGCCGCCGACCGCCACCACCACCCGGGGCCGGGCCCGGCCCACCAGACGTATCGCCCGACCGGCGGCCACGACCAGCTCCCAGGCCGACCCGACATTGCGGATCAGGTCCCTCGGGGCCAGGCTGCGGACGATGCCCCGGCCGGGCAGCAGCGTGAAGGGGAAGCCCCGGCCGGCCAGGGTGGCGGCGTCCTGGCCACGTTGCGACCCCACGAACTCGATGGTGCCACGCTCGTGACCCGCCGCCACCAGCGCCTCGGCGATGGCCAGGGCCGGCTGCAGGTGGCCCGCCGTCCCACCGCCGGCCACCAGGGCGTACCGACGTCCGGTCGCGCTCCGCCCGTCGGCGGCGTCACGCCCGTCGGTCACGCCCGGACGAGTCGTCGTCGCGCGGCGGTCGGTCTGCGGGGCGACCGCTCCTGCAGCGCGATGTTCATGAGGATGCCGAGGGCCGCCAGGGTGATCACCAGCGACGACCCCCCGAAGGAGATGAGCGGCAGGGGGATGCCGGTCACCGGCAGGACGCCGATCACGGCACCGATGTTGATGACCGCCTGGCTGGTGATCCAGGTGGTCACGCCGACCGCCATCAGGCAGCCGAAGCGGTCCGGGGCGCGGACGGCCGACCCGGTAGCCGTAGAGGGCGAGGGCGAGGAACAGGCCCATGATGCAGACCGCGCCGACCAGGCCGAGCTCCTCCCCCACCACCGAGAAGATGAAGTCGGTGTGGGCGTTCGGCAGCGTCCCCCACTTCTCCCGACCGCCGCCGAGGCCGAGGCCGAAGAGGTGGCCGGAGCCGAGGCCGATGAGCGACTGCCACACCTGGTAGCCCGAGCCGGCCTGGTGGGCGCCGGGATTGATGAACGACAGGATGCGGTCCCGACGGTAGGAGTCGCTCATGGCGAACACCAGCGGCGATGACGCCGAAGCGTCCCGAGCACCTTGGACAGCGGGGACAGCGCCCACCCCGCTCATGAACAGGATCCCGAAGGCGGTGCAGCTCAGCACCATGGCCGTGCCCATGTCGGGCTGCTTGATGATGAGGGCGGCCGACGATCACCAGGACGACGATGACCGGGGCGATGACCTGCTTGGACGGGGCGTCACGGTCGGTGCGGCGGACGGCGATGTCGGCGGCGAACACGACGAGGGCCAGCTTCATGAGCTCCGACGGCTGGATGCGCAGGAGGCCGAAGCCGATCCAGCGCGCCGAGCCGCCGGCGGCCACGCCCAGGCCGGGCACCAGCACGGCGACGAGGAGCACGAGGGTGACGGCCACCAGCGGCACCCCGAACTTGCGCCACTTGCGGTAGTCGATCCGGGCCAGGATCAGCAGCGCGCCGACCCCCACCACCATCCACAGCGCCTGGCGGATGAAGATGGTCCACGGCGACCCGTAGGTGACGAGCGAGATCACCGGTGAGGCCGAACCCACCATCACCAGCCCGAAGATGCAGAGCAGCGTCACCAGGACGCCCAGGGCCGGCGCCGAGGGCACGCCGGCCAGCCAGCGGAGGGCGGCCGGGCCCCGGCGGGTCGCGGTGCGTCGTGCGCTCCATCCCCCCAGCCTCGCCGATGCGCGCGCCCAGGTGGTGGAACTGCCGGGTCGGGTCGGTCCCGCGTCGTGCCGGCCTCGCCCCGTCGGGACGGGCCGTCGGGCGGTCGTCGTCGGCGGCGCGCCGGTCGGCGTCACAGCTTGCCCACCGAGAGGAAGTCGCCGTAGAAGATGCCGAGTCCGAGGGCGGCGAACAGGCCGGCCAGGATCCAGAACCGGACGATGACCGTCGTCTCGGGCCAGCCCATCAGCTCGAAGTGGTGGTGGAGCGGGGCCATCAGGAACACCCGGCGGTGGAAGACCCGGAAGCTGATGACCTGGATCACGACCGACAGCGTCTCGATGACGAACAGACCGCCGATGATGACCAGCAGCAGGTCGAGGTTCATCAGCAGGCACAGGGCGGCCAGGCCCGAGCCGATCGACAGCGAGCCGGTGTCGCCCATGAAGATCTTGGCCGGGGCGGCGTTCCACCACAGGAAGCCGAGGCAGGCGCCGGCCAGGGCCACCGCGGCGAGGGCCAGGTCCAGGGCGTCGCCCACGTGGTAGATGCTGAAGTGCCGGTACTGCCAGTACCCGATGATGGCCAGGCAGGCGAAGCAGAAGGTGGCCGAACCGGCGGCCAGCCCGTCGAGCCCGTCGGTGAGGTTCACGGCGTTGGCCGACGCCGCGATGATCGAGCGTGCCCCACACCACCCAGACGGCCGTGCCCATGTGCAGCCCGATCGAGTTGTACCGGGTGAACGACAGCGTGGTCGAGGCGTGGGCCCAGTAGACGGCCAGGAGCGAGAACGACACGCCGAGCGCCATCTGCGACCCGAACTTGGCCCGCTTGTTGAGCCCGAGGCTGCGCCGGTGGCGGACCTTGATCCAGTCGTCGGCGAACCCGATGGCCGCCGCCCCGACGATCGCCAACATCACCAGGGCGCCCGAGCGCGACCAGTGCACCCCGGGGATCACGTGGGCGGACAGGAACCCGACCAGGACGGCCCCGACGATGCAGATCCCGCCCATGGTGGGAGTGCCCGCCTTGGCGATGTGGACCTGGGGGCCGTCCTCGCGGATCTGCTGGCCGATGTTGTTCTTGAGCAGCCAGCGGATGAGGAACGGGGTCGTCAGCACGGCCACCCACAGGGCGATGCCGCCCGAGGTCATGAGGGAGATCACCGGGCGGCCCTCCGCGCCCGGCGAACCGCTCGGCGAGGGCGGCCGCCGCCCTCCACCCGGTCGTCGAAGGGCACCGCGTCGCCGCCCGTCGTCTGCGTCGCCTCGTGGCCCTTGCCGGCCAGCAGGACCACGTCGCCGGGACGGGCCGCGGCCGACCGCCACCCCGATGGCCGCCGCCCGGTCGGGCTCGACGACGACCTCGGCCGGGCCCGACATGCCGGCACGCACCTCGCGATGATGGCCGCCGGGTCCTCCGAGCGGGGGTTGTCCGAGGTCAGGACCACGACGTCGGCCAGGGTCGGTGGCGACCGCACCCATCTCCGGGCGCTTGCCCGGGTCGCGGTCGCCGCCGCAGCCGAACAGGCACACCACCCGGCCCGTCGCCGGCCAGCGCCCGCACGCCGCGGAGCGCCTCGCCGAGGCCGGCCGGGGTGTGGGCGTAGTCGACCACCACGGCCACCGGGGCGCCGGCGTCCGACGACCTCCATCCGACCCGGCACCACGCGGGGCGGCATCCAGGCCGGCGACGACGTGGTCCTCGTCGATGCCCAGGGCGGTGGCCACGGCGGCCGCCACCAGGGCGTTGTCCACGTTGAAGCGACCCGACAGGGGCAGGTCGACCATGCGGCCCCGCCAGGTGAACCGGGACGACCCGACCGTCAGCGCCACGGACGCCGGCCTCGTCGCGCCGGACGGCGGTGACGGACGGTCGCGTCGAGGCGCTCGAGCAGCCGGGCGCCCCACGGGTCGTCGGCCAGACCACCGCATGGCGGTACCGGCCCGGGAGTGAAGAGCGACGCCTTGGCCTCGAAGTACGCCTCCATCGTGCCGTGGTGGTCGAGGTGGTCCTGGCTGAGGTTGGTGAAGGCCACCACGTCGAAATCGATGGCGTCCACCCGGTGCTGGGTCAGGGCGTGGGAGGACACCTCCATGGCCACGGCGCGCTTGCCGGCGCCGACGGCCTCGGCCAGGTAGGACTGCAGGTCGGGTGACTCCGGCGTCGTCCGCGTGCCGCCGAGCGTGCCGATCACCTCGGTGGGCCAGCCGGCGGCCTCCAGGATCGAGCCGATCAGCTGCGTGACCGTCGTCTTGCCGTTGGTGCCCGTGACCCCGACCGTCCGCAGCGAGCGGGCCGGGTGGCCCCAGAAGGCGGCGGACACGGTGGCCATGGCCGGGCGGACGTCACCGGGGGCCACCACCACCTGGGTCACGTCGAGGTCGAGGCCGCGCTCGCACAACAGGGACGTGGCCCCGCCGTGCCACCGCGTCGGCGGCGTGGCGGTGGCCGTCGGTGTGCTCACCGGGGACGCAGCAGAACAGGCTGCCGGGCACCACCCGTCGACTGTCGAAGTCGACCGCCGCCACCGGGGTGGCCGACGGGTCTCCCCGGACGTCACGGACGATCGACCCCGTCGAGAAGTTCGGCGACCATCACCACGTCGTCAGTCCGGGAGGGAACGTGGCGGGGCGGTGGGGTCGGCTGGCCGGGCCGGGCCCACCTAGGGGCCTTCCGTGACCGCTCCGGCCGGCACGGTGACACTGCCCGTGCCGCCGACGGCCGTGTTGGATGCTGCCGTGGTGGCTGCGGCGGTGGTGGGGATGCCGTAGTGGTGAAGGGCGTACGCCATGATGGTGGAGAAGACGGGAGCGGCCACGGCACCACCGTAGATCGGCGTGGGGTGGTTCAGGACCACGATGGCCGACAGCACCGGGTCCTGGGCCGGGGCGAATCCGGCGAACGAGCCCACGTAGGCCCCGGGGACGTAGCCCAGGTGGTCCGCGCTCGGGATCTGGGCCGTGCCGGTCTTGCCGGCCACCGTGTACCCGTCGATCGTCGCCTCCGTGCCGGTCCCGGTGGCGACCACCTACTCCATCATCTGGGTCAGCTGGGCGTTGGTCGTCGGATCGATGACCCGGTGGGTCTCCGAGGGGGCGGCGGCGTGCACCGTCCCGTCGGCGCGACGGTGGCCCGGATCAGCCGGGGCGGGACGAAGACGCCGCCGGTGGCCACCGTGTTGTAGGCGTCGAGGACCTGCTGGGCCGTGACGGCGTCGTCCTGGCCGATCGGGGTGGAGCCGATCGAGGTGCCCGTCCACTGGACGGCCCGGCACCAGCCCCTCGGACTCGCCGGGGAACCCGAGGCCCGTCGGATGCCCGAAGCCGAGGTAGCGAGATCTGGTTGAGCGAGGCGGGTCTCACCGAGTCCCTGGGCGACCTCGATGGTGCCGATGTTGGACGACTGGGCGAGGATCTGGGTGGCCGTCAGCGTCTCGTCGCCGTGGCTCTCGGCGTCGTGGAACGTGTACTTGCCCATCGGGAGGGCGGCGGGCACGGTGATCGGCGAGGTCGGGGTGATGATGCCGTCCGGCCAGCGCGGCCGAGAAGGTCACCAGCTTGAACACCGATCCCGGCTCGTACACCTGGGTGACCGCCGAGTCGGACGGCGCCTCCACGACGCCGGCGGGCAGGGTGTCGGACTGGGCCACCAGGGTGGCCCCCGACGAGTCGGGCGTCGACCCCACGTCGGCCGTCAGGGTGGGCGCCCCGCCCGTCGTCGAGGCACCGGGGCGGTGGTCGAGTCCAGGTTGGCCATGGCCAGGATGTCGCCGGTCTTCACGTCCATGATCACCGCCGTGCCGGACGTCGCCTTCGAGGCGACGATCTCGGCCGCCAGGGCCTGCTCGGTCACGTACTGCACGGATTCGTCCAGGGTCAGTTCCAGTCCCGGTGCCCGGCCTGGGCCGGCGTGGACGCGTCCGTGCTCGGCAGCGCCACCCCGTCGGGGGACTCCAGGACGTCGGTCGTGCCGGCCTTGCCGGCCAGGAGCGACTGGTACTGGTACTCGATCCCCGACGTGCCGGCCCCGTTCCATCCCACCGTGCCCACGACCGGCTCGGCCAGCAGTCCGACGGGACGACCCGCTGCGACTCGGGGACCAGGTTGATGCCGTTCAGGTTCATCTTGGTCACCTGGGCGGCCACCGAGTCGGGCACCCGGTGGGCGAGGTACACGAAGCCCGCTGTTCTCGGTCAGCTCGGAGCGGAGGGTGGACGGCGGGCTGGCCGAGGACGGGCGCCAGGGCGGCCGCCACCGAGGCCGGGTCCTTGATGATCTGGGGGTCGGCCACCACGGTCTGGCGGGTCACCGTCTCGGCCAGGACCTCGCCGTTGCGGTCGAAGATGCCGCCCCGGATCGCCGGCACCGTCACCGTCTCGGTGAGCTGGGCCTTGGACAGGGCGGCGTAGTGCTGGTGACCGAACTCCTGCACCTGGACGAGGCGGAGGACCATCAGCACGAAGATGACGACGACGAAGAGCCGGATCGCCCGGGTGCGGCGCTGGAGGAGGTGGCGCGGTTCACTTGGCGGTCGCCGCCGCGGGGGCGGTGGCGGCGGCCGTGGCCGTGCGGGGCCGTGTCGGGCGCCGGCAACGGGACGTCGAGGGGTACCTCGGGCAGGTCGACGACCTTGGCGGGCGCCTTCAGACCGAGGGCGATCCCCTCGGCCACGACCCGGTCGGGCGCGGCCAGCTGGGCCACCGTCGACCTGCATGGACTTCTGCGTGGCCTGCTGGGCGGCGATCTGCGGACTGGAGGTCGGCCAGGTGCACCTGACCCTGGGTCACCATCGTGTCCCCGACCACCACCACCAGCAGGCTGCCGACCACGAGCAGGGTGGCCAGCCACAGGTGGCCGCGCCGGGAGAGGCTCCGACGGCCGGACCGGCGGGGCTGGGGCTCGAAGACCCGGAGCGGCGGGACGCCGGGTCGACGGCTTCGGCTGGGGTGCCGCCGCGGCCCGGCGGGCCGTCCCCGATGCGGGCGGAGCCATCAGGCGACCTCCCCGTTGTTCGAAGTCTGTCGGTGGCGGGCAGGCGCTCGACGACCCGGAGGCGGGCCGCCTCGGCCCGGCGGTTGCGGGCGATCTCCTCGTCGGTCGGGCGTCGCGAGCCGCGGTGGACGAGTCGGAACTTGGGATCGGCCCCGCACACGCAGGGGAGACCGGGCGGGCACTGGCAGTCGTCGGTGGCGGCGCTGGTGAACGTGGCCTTGACCAGCCGGTCCTCGCCCGAGTGGTAGGAGATGACGACGCAGCGGCCGCCCGGACGGAGCAGTCCGAGAGCGGCGTCGAGTCCGGTGTGGAGCTGGTCGAGCTCTTCGTTGACGGCGATCCGGACGGCCTGGAACACCCGCCGGGCCGGATGGCCGCCGGTGCGGCGGGTGGCGGCGGGGATGGCGGCCCGCACGACGTCGGCGAGCTGGCCCGTCGTGGTGATGGGCCGGGCGGCGACGATGGCCCGGGCGATCCGGCGGGCGAAGCGGGTCTCGCCGTTGTCGGCGAACAGCCGGACCAGGGTGTCCTCGTCCGAGGTGTTGACCACGTCGGCGGCCGTGCGGCCGACCGTCGGGTCCATGCGCATGTCGAGCGGGGCGTCCCGCCGGTAGGAGAAGCCCCGCTCGGCCACGTCGAGCTGGGGTGAGCTGACCCCGAGGTCGAACAGGACGCCGGTCAGCCCGCGCTGGTCGTCGGGGGTGCCGAGCTCGTCCTGCACCTCGCGGACGATCTCGCCCAACGAGTCGAATCGGGGCCGGCGGATCACGGCCCGACGACCGAACACGGCGAGCTCGCCGGTGGCGGCGGCCACGGCGATCGGGATCCCGGTCGATCCCGAGCAGCGTGATGCCGGGGTTGGCCTCGAGCAGGGCCCGGGCGTGGCCGGCGCCGCCCAGCGTGGCGTCGAGCACCAGGCCGCCGGGCACCGCCCGCAGCAGGTCGACGACCTCGGCGGCCATCACCGGCTCGTGGGGGAAGGCCTGGTTCATCCGCAGTCCCTCGACCGGCACGATTCGTGCGGGTGGAGCGCCGCGACGTTCCGACTGGGAGGAGGCGGAGGAGGAACCTCCCAGCGGTCCAGTCGAGGGACTGCGCATGGGCCAGACACGTTCGATGTGCACCTCGGGCCGGGCCACGGCGGCCTGGCCCGTCTGGAGCGGGGTGAGGCGGGGCAACGAAGCCGGGTGGCCGACCCGCTCGGCGAGTTCGGCGGCCGACAGGGCCAGGGCCGACGTGGAGATGCGGCGGACGGCGAGGAGTCCCCTTCGGGGCGGCAGGCGGGCCGACGGGGCGGTGGCCGGGACGTGGGCGGCGTCGAGCGCGGCGACGTCGGCGACGGACGGCTCGGCGACGGCCGGGTCGGTGACGGGCGAGAGGACGGCCGGGCCCGGCCGGCCGGCGGGGGGCGGGCGCCCGAGCGCTCGGCGTCGGCGGCGTGGCGGACGAGGTGGAGGCGCATGGCGTCACTCAGCCGTCGTCGCCCATGGTCAGTCGGGCCTCCTCCGGGAGCACCTTCTCCTCCCACGTCCGGCGGTCCCACAACTCGACCCGGTCGATGGCGCCGAGCACCAGCACGTCGTCCTCGAGGTGCGGCGTACTCCCGCAGCCGGGCCGGGATCGCCATCCGGCCCTGCCGGTCGATCTCCAACTCGTGCGAGGTGGAGGCCCACAGGCGGACCAGGTTCCGGTCGCTGCGACTGACCGACGAGCGCTCCATCATGGCGTCCATCTGGACCTCGAACTGCTCCGGGGTCCACAGCGACAGGCAGCCGTCCTGCTCGGGTGCGAGGTAGCCGCCGTGCTCGAAATGGGGACGGTACTTCGCCGGCAGGATCACCCTTCCCTTGTCGTCGAGCGAGTGCTCGTGTCTGCCGAAGAACCGTGCCACTGGACTTTGCTCCCACAACGCTCCCCGCAGTGCCCGGTACCCGACTGCTTCGGGCCCCTCCCTTTCACACCACTTCGCTCCACCCTAAACCCCGGTGTTCCACTCGTCAACCACCTCGGCTCCCACTCCGCGCGAGAAAACCCAGGTCGCCGCCTATGGGGCGCGAAATCTCCGCAGGATCCACCCGGGCGGACCCCGGTGGAGCCCTCAGGAGCCGGCCCGACCGGGCGGACCGGGCCGCAGGCCGTCGACCCGTCGGATCGCCCGTCCCCACTGGGCGAACGCGGCCCCGACGGCTGGTGGCCCGCCGACCGGGCGCCGGTGGGGACGGGGTGGGGCGATGTGGAGGGATCGGCGGACCGGGCCGATCGACCGCCAGCCGGGGCGGCCGGGATCGCGACCCCGGCGGGGACCGGGCGCCGCCCGGGGGATGGTCAGGGCAGCGAGTCGACGAACGCCGCGATGACGGTGGTGCAGTGAGCGATCGAGCACGGCGGCGACGACGGAGTCGGCGTCGGCGCGGCGTCCCCGTCGTCGACCAGTCATCCACCCCGGTCACGGCCGTCGCCAGGTCCGCGGCCGCGGCACCCCGCTCCTCCGGGGAGAGGTCGAGGAGCCCGAGCAGCACGGTCGGGTCCCACCGCACCAGGCACGCTCCGTGGAACCACGCCCCGTACCGGTTACGACGCTGGGCCAGCCCGACGACCTTGCGGCCGCCCACCGTCACCTCACCGGCGCCCACCCCGCCGAAGCACACCAGGGACGACCACCTCGTGCAGGCCCCGGGGGCCGGCCCCTGCACCTCCACGTCGGCGAGTCCCAGGCGTTCCAGGGCCCGGGCCCAGGTCGAGCCCAGCCACCCGAAGGCCCCGGTCACGTCCGGCCTCCAGCGCGGGTCCGCCGGCGGCACCCAGACGTCGATCCAGACCGGGTCGTCGGGCGTGACCAGGACCGCTCCGCCCCCCGACCGCCGGCGCACCACGTCGAGACCGGCCGCCTCGGCAGCGGCCCGGTCGACCACGTCGGGCCGCTGCGTGGAGCCGAGCACGATGGCGGAGCGGGTCGGTCGGCACACCCCGACCCGGCGGCCGGAGGGATCCCGGTCGACGGCGGGCCAGGACCCGTGGAGCGTGGCCGCCCGCCCGGCCCGCTCGTCGACCTCCCAGGCATCCGGCACGGGACCAGTGTGGCACGCCGGTACCGGACCGGGGGTCACGGTCGGCCGGCACCGGTCCGAGCGGTCCGCGTGCGGGGAAGCCCGTCGGCGCGGCGCCGGCGGCGGTCGAGCTGGCGGCCTCCGAGTGGCTCCCGGAAGTCGGGCCCGAGGTAGTCGGCCCAGTCCTCGCTGGTGTTGCCGCACAGCGCCAGCAGCTGCACCCGGTGGCGGGGCGCCACCGGGGTGGAGCGCAGCACCATGCCGGCCTCGTGGGGCAGTCGGTCCTCCTTGCGGGTGTTGCACGGCCGGCAGGCGGCGACCACGTTCTCCCAGGTGTGGGGACCGCCCTTGCTGCGGGGGATCACGTGGTCGAGGTTCTCGGCCGAGGCGCCGCAGTACTGGCACTTGCCACCGTCCCGGGCGAACACCGTGCGGCGGTTGACGGCGACCCGGTAGTTGTAGGGGACCTTGACGTACCGGACGAGACGGACGACCGACGGCTCGGGGACGCTGACCCGCTCCGCCCGGAACACCCGCTCGGTGGCGTGGATCAGCTCCGCCTTCGTATCGAGGACCAGCAGGACCGCCCGCCGGGACGACACGATCCCGAGTGGTTCGAAGGTGGCGTTCAGCACCAGGGCCCGGCGGGACGGCGACATCGGTGACCGCACCGGAGGCGCCCGCCGTCGCGGAGACGACGCGCCGGCCGTGGGGCCGGGCGGAAGGTCGGACGCTCCACCGGTCGGCCCTACCCGTGCCCGCCCGGTCGTGGCGCGCCGGCGACGGCGGTCGAGCGGCACCATTCGAGGAAGGTCACCACGTCGGTCCGGTCCGGGACGGCGTCCGGTCGACCGTAGGCGGTCACCATGCGGAACTCCCACAGCCGCCGGTCCGGCAGCGGCAGGTGGGGCGGTGTCCGCCACCACAGGTGGGGCGCCATCCGGCGGAGCTCGCCCAGGGCGGTCCACCACAGATCGGGCCGGCGGACCACGGCCGCCGGCCAGGGCCAGGACGTCGTGGCCCGAGTACCGGGCGGTGGGTCGCGGTTCCATCACCGCCCATCCTCCCTCATGGCGGCGGCGACCGCGGTGCTGTGGTGAGGGCGACGGCGGCCGCTCCCACCAGGGGGCCGTCCGCGCCGAGGCCGGCGGGCTCGATGCGGGTGGGCCGGGCGAACTCCAGACCGCAGCGGAGCGTCGAGCTCCTCGCGGGCGGCGTCGAAGAAGTCGTGGCCGTAACCGAGGGCCACCGAACCGGCCACCACGGCCAGCTGCAGGTCGAGCAGGCAGGCGACCGACGCCACCGCCCGGCCGACCAGGGTGCCGCAGCGGCGGCGCACAGCGTCGTCCGCCTCGGCCGCCGGGCGCCCGGTCACCGCCGCGATCGCCGTCCCCGACGCCTCGGCCTCCAGGCAGCCCCGACCGCCGCAGACGCACGGCCCGTCCGTCGGGCTCGACGACCACGTGACCGATGTGCCCGGCGTTGCCGCCCGATCCGTCGAGCAGGCGCCCGTCGAGGACGATGCCACCGCCGATCCCGGTGGACACCACCATGGCCAGGTAGTCGGTGCTGGCCCCGGGCCGCACCCCTCCATCCCTCACCGAGGGCGAGGGCCTTGGCGTCGTTGTCGACGGCCACCGGCAGCCCGGTCAGGTCCGCCAGCCTCCCGCAGGGGGAACCGACGCCAGCCGTGGATGTTGAGGGGGCTCACCGTGGCCCCGCCGGCCTCCATCGGCCCGCCGCAGCCCACGCCGCAGGCCACCGGTCGCACCTCGGCCCGGTCGAGCACCTCGGTCACGACCCCGGCCAGCGCCCCGAAGACGGCCTCCGGATCGGTCGAGGGCGGTGTCGCGTGCGGGCCCGGTCGAGGATGCGACCGTCCGGCGTCACGATCCCGGCCTCCATCTTGGTGCCCCGATGTCGACGGCGAGGAGCGGCGACGTCGCCGTCCGCGGTCGGGTGTCACGGGCGGGAGGGTGCCACGGGACGGCAGGCCATCAGCCGCCGGTGGGCCGACGTCGCCTGCCGGAGGGTCAGTCGTCGCGGTGGAAGCGCCCACGGATCCAGTCACGGGGATCGTGGACCGGATTGCTGATGCTGCGGGTGTGCAACGACCGGGAGATGTCGTCGATGCCGGCCTTGCCCATCCGCCGGGCGTTGTTGGCGAACACGACCCCGGAGAGGAACATGACCACGACGCCCACGAACCCGAGCGCGAGGTTCGAGGCGAAGGTGAAGAACATGAAGATCAGTGCGGCCACGAACACCGAGGGCCGACCAGATGCAGTAGCGGCCGGCGTGCCGGTAGACGGTTTCCGAGCGGACCCGCTCCGCAAAGTCCGGATCCTCCTGGTAGAGGGACTGCTCCAACTCGTGCAGGATCCGCTGTTCATGCTCAGAGAGCGGCACCGTCTCGTCCCCTCCACCTATCGTCAGCCACAGCTGTCTCCACCGCGACCATCCTCGCGCAAGCCGAACGGGAACGCACGGCGCCCCGGCTCCGTCCGATCGCCTTCTCTCGAGGTCGTGCAACCACCGGCTCCATGGTACAGGTTGTCGGCCTGTTTTCCCCAGTTCTCAAGCGCGGGATCATGCCCCGGGCGCCGGGGCTCCGCGCTCCCGGCCCGGTCCGATCGACCCGGCCGGAGCCGGCCCGGGGTCGCGACGGCCCCCACTGGGCCTCGCCCCGCTCGCCGCACCTTGATCCCCTCCGGGGTGACGAGGGAGGCCGGGCCGACCGCCGTCCCGCCGTACCGCTCCCGGATGGCGTCCACCGCCCCGGTCACCGATCCCCACGACTGCTGGAGGCGCTCGGCCTCCCGGGAGGCGTCCCGGACGGTCGCGACGGCGTCGGCGGCGTCCTGGCCGGTCCCGTCCACGCGCTCGCCCGGGCATCTGCCTCGCCGCGCCGGCGGCGTCGAGGTCCAGACGGAGCTGGGTGCCGGCCCCGGGAGCGGCGAGGCCGGACAGGCTCACGCCCAGCAGCCGCACGCCGCGGGAGAGGTCGACGCTGTCCAGCAGGGCGGCGGCCACCGCGCCGATGGCGGGGGTGGCGTCCACGGGGCCGTCGAGGGTGTGGGACCGGGTGATCTGGGTGAAGTCCCCGAACCGGAGCTTGACGGTGACGGTGCGGGCGGCCCGCTCCGCCCGGCGCAGGGCCGTGGCCGAGGCGTCGACCATCCGCTGCAGGCGGGCCTGCAGGTCGTCGGGGTCCCAGAGGTCGGTGGAGAACGTCTCCTCGTGGCCGATCGACTTCGCCTCCTGCTCGGGCACGACCGGCCGGTCGTCGATGGCCCGGGACAGCTCGGACAGGTGTCGACCCGCCGCCGTCCCGAGATAGCGCTCCAGGGACTCGGGGGACATGGCCGCCAACTCCCCCACCGTCGTCACACCCAGGGCCAGGAGCCGCTTCTCGGTGACCGGGCCGATGCCCCACAGCGCCCGCACCGGGAGGGGGTGGAGGAAGGCGAGCTCCTCCTCGGCCGCGCACCTCGACCACCCCGGGACCGGGCTCGATGCCCGAGCGCGAGGCCGTGGGCTTGGCCGCCTTGGACGCCAGCTTGGCCATCAGCTTGGACCGACCGACACCGACCGAGCAGTCGAGGTCGCATCTCGTCGCGGACCCGGGCCCGGATCTCGCGGCCCATGCTCGTCCCGGAACCGAACAGGTGGACCGCCCCGCTCACGTCGAGGAACGCCTCGTCGAGCGAGATCCCCTCGACCAGCGGCGTGAACGAGTCCAGGATGGCGTGCAGCCGCCCGCTCTCCTCGACGTAGCGGTGGAAGCGCCCGTCGAGGAAGACGGCGTCGGGGCAGAGCCGACGGGCCACCGACGACGGCATCGCCGAGTGCACGCCGAACATCCGCGCCTCGTAGGTGCAGGCGGCGACCACCCCCCGGCGTCCGCTCCCCCCGACGATCACCGGCCGGCCGGCCAGCGACGGATCGTCCCGGACCTCGACGGAGGCGAAGAAGGAGTCCATGTCGACGTGCAGGATCACCCGGTCGGCCGTGCGCCGCCCGTCGGTCCGGCCGCGGTCCGGGCTCGCTCGCCGTCCTCCATCGTCACCCGCCGAGACGCAGTCTCCGGAACCCCTCGGCGAAGGTCGACGCCGGCCTGCCGGCCGGCGTCCTCGGCGGCCAGGCGCACGGCGGTGGCCGCCCACTCCGCGCCGTCGGGGAACTGGCTCCGGTGGCAGCCCGACGGCTTCGCCCTTGCGCTCGACCGTCGCCGAGATGTCGACCCAGACGTCCGGCTCGAGGGTCCCCGACAGGAGCACCGTCGAGACCTGGTGGGCGCGGCCCGGCTTCGGGGAAGTAGTGCGGCATGGCCGCCGCCGGCGCCACCGCGTCGAGGGCGGCGAATCCGGTGATGCGGTGGTCCCGGTGGTTGAAGTAGTCCTGGCCGAAGAAGACCGCCGTCGGGTCGGGGCACAGGACGATGTCGGGTCGGAGCCGCCGCACCACGGCCACCAGGACGCCGATGAACGCGGTCGTCGTCGGCGAGCTCCCCGTCGGGGAGGCCGAGGAGCTCCTGGCCCGCCAGGCCGAGCACCGCCGCCGCCGACGCCGACTCGGCGGCCCGGTCGCGCACGAGCTCGGCCGGGTCCCGCGTCCGGATCGGCCGTGCCCTTGCCCCCGTCGGTGCAGATCACGGTGTGGACCTCGCAGCCCGGCCGCCGACCACGCCGCCAGGGTGCCGCCGCAGGAGACGTCGGGGTCGTCGGGGTGGGCGTAGATGGCGAGGGCGCGCCGGGGCACCTCGACGAGCAGCTCGGCCACGCTCAGCCCCCGGGCTGCTTGGGCGCGGTGGTCTTCGTGAGGAGACCGACCTCCCGACGGAAGTCGTCCACGCCCTCGAATCCCTTGTAGACGCTGGCGAACCGCAGGTAGGCGACCTCGTCGACGACCCGGAGGTGCTCGAGCACGGCCAGACCGACCTGCTCGGACGTGGCCTCCCAGCCCTCCTCGCGCAGCTCCTCCTCGACCTCGCGGGCGACGACGTCGAGCTGTTCCTCGGTCACCGGCCGGTTCTTCGTGGCGGCCCGCAGGCCCTCGATGAGCTTGGTCCGGTCGAACGGCTGACGCAGGCCGGACCGCTTGACGACGATGAGCGGGATCTCGTCGATGCGCTCGAAGGTGGTGTAGCGGTGCCCGCAACCCGAGCACTCGCGGCGCCGACGGATGGCCGCCCCGTCCTCGGCCACCCTCGAATCCACGACACGATCGTCGTCGGCCAGACACCAGGGACAACGCACGGATAGGAGGCTAGTGCCCATGGGCTCTCCGTCAGGTGGCGTGGTCAGCCGGACCGGACGACCGGCGACCGGACGGCCGCGACCGGATCAGGGGATGGTGATCTGCTCGCCCGGCACCACGGTGTACGTGCCCAGCTCCGATGCCATCTCCGACACCAGCGGACGGGGGTCGCCCGTCGGATCCACCCGCTCGGCGATCGTCCACAGACTGTCGCCGGGCTGGACGACGTAGGTCGACCCGTGGATCTGGGCCGCCGAGGCGGATTCGGTGGTGTGGGAGGCGCCACCGAATCCGCCCAGCGGAAATGCGAGGAGGGCCAGCGCCAGGCCCATCATCGCCAGGATGGTGCGCCGACGCCGCACCTCGGCCGACACCCGGCGCCGCGGCGGCCGGCACGGCCCGGCGCCCGGGACCACCCCGTCCTCCGTCGGTCGGAGCCGCAGCCCCTTGCGCTCGGGCGCCGGCAGCAGTCGCAGGTCGGGTCGGTCCGGCCGGATCGGCTCGTCGAGGTACTCCGGGAGGGATGCTGTGAGAAGCGCCGTCATCGGGAGGTCCTTCCTGTCGTCGTCCGGGCCGTCGGTTCCATCGCCGGAGCTGCTGTGGTGACTGTTGTACGGGGCGGGTGTGACACCGGGCAGCCGTCCGCCGGGACGACGTTCCGAATCGAACCCGTGTTCGTCATGGCGACATCCCATCACGAACATCTGTTCGGTGTCAACGGACTTTTTCGAACAGATGTTTGCTTCGGCATCCCGCCGGGGCTACGTTCATGCAAACAGACGTTCGCACGAGGGTGTGACACGACCGACAGCGGAGGGACCCGATGGCCCAGGTACTGAGCACCAAGCGCAAGCAGATCCTCGACTGCATCTCCGAGTCGGTCCGCGACCGCGGCTATCCCCCCTCGGTCCGCGAGATCGGCGAGTCGGTCGGCCTCACCTCGTCGTCGACGGTCCACGCCCACCTGGCCGTGCTGCAGCGCGAGGGCTACCTACGGCGGGACCCCACCAAGCCCCGGGCCATCGAGGTCTGCTACGACCCGTCGTCCAAGGTGATCGCCGACTCCCGGCCGATCCGCCACGTGCCCCTCGTCGGCGAGGTGGCCGCCGGTACCGGGGTCCTGGCCCAGGAGAACATCGAGGAGCTCTACCCCCTGCCCGAGGACTTCACCGGGACGGGCACGCTCTTCATGCTGCGGGTGAAGGGTGACTCGATGATCGAGGCCGGCATCGTCGAGGGCGACTTCGTGGTCGTCCGCCAGCAGCCCGAGGCGCAGGAGGGCGAGATCGTCGTGGCCGGCATCCCCGATGAGGAGGCCACGGTCAAGACGTTCTCGACGAGGGACGGCAAGGTCGTGCTCACCCCGGCCAACGCCCGTCTCGAGCCGATGGTGTTCGATCCCTGCCGAGGTCACGATCTTCGGCAAGGTCGTCACGGTGATGCGGCGGCTCTGACGACCGGATGCCGGCGGTCGGATGCCGCGACGAAGGGACGTCCCCCGTGCGTCGGGACGGTGACCGGGTGCGAGCACCCGTCGTTCCACCGTGACCGGGTGCGAGCACCCGTCGCTCCACCATGGGAACGATCCGATCGGCCCGGCCGTGCCCACCGATGACCTGGAACCCGCCCTGGTCACCCCCTGCCGGGGCGATCGAACTCAGGCGATCGTCGTGGTCACGAGATCACCAGACTGAAGCTGGCCGTCGCCGTGCCCTTGTGCCTCGGCGTGGAGTCGGTGACTTTCACCGAGACCGTCGCCGTGCCCGCCGCTACCCTCGCCGACACGCTTCCCGACAGAATGCCGGTCGACGAGAGCTTGAGTCCCTTCGGCAACTTGGCCGACGCCTTCCACTTGTAGGGCGCGGTGCCCCCGAGGGCCGTCAACTGTGTGTTGTACGCCTGGCCAGGCGTCGCCTCGGGGAGCGATGCGGTCGTCACGTGGAGACCGAGGACCGTGATCACCGCCGCCTGGGTGGCGTCCTGCCCGAAGCCGTTCGACGCGGTGAAGGTCACCGGAAACACGCCCACTGCCGTGGGCGTGCCCGAGAGCACACCGTCGGAGAGGGTGAGGCCGTCGAGACCACCTGATTCGGTGATGGTCGGCGACGGCATGCCGGTCGTCGTCACCGTGAAGCTGCCCGGCCATCCGGCCGTGAACGTGATGTCCGCCGGGGATGTGAAGGCCGGAGCGGCCTCGCAGTCGGATGCTGAGGTCGACCCCGTACCGGCCGTCGTGGTCCCGGCCGGGCACTGTGTCTCGGTCGACGATCCGGCGTCGGGCACGTAGTAGCCGACGTCGGCGGGGAAGCACAGCCGGTTCCCGGTGCCGGTGTTGTAGAGACCGGCCGGACACTCACCTTCCGCGGACTGTCCCGGCCCGTCGACGTAGTAGCCGGGATCGGCGGGGGTGCACGCCGTCGCCCCGGCGTACGGGTTGTACGTTCCGACCGGGCACGCGGTCTCGGACGCCGCGCCGGCGTCGGGCACGAAGTAGCCCGGATCAGCCTCGGTGCACGTGGTCGCCTGCGGCGCGGCACTGAAGGTCCCGTCCGGGCACTGTGTCTCAGTCGACGATCCGGCGTCGGGCACGTAGTAGCCGACGGCGGCGGGGAAGCACAGCCGGTTCCCGGTGCCGGTGTTGTAGAGGCCGGCCGGACACTCCTCTTCCGCGGACTGTCCCGGCACGTCGACGTAGTAGCCGGGATCGGCGGGGGTGCACGCCGTCGCCCCGTCGTACGGGTTGTACGTTCCGACCGGGCACGCGGTCTCCGACGACGAATCGGCGTCGGGCACGAAGTAGCCGGGGTCGGCGGGCAGACAGTACCCACCGGCGTCCTCGTACGAACCCGCAGCGCACGGCCCGGTGGGGTCGTAGGTGGTCTCGTCCACGTTTCCGGTGCTGGCGGCGAAGAGGCCGCTCGGCTGGTAGTCGGCGGTGATCTGGTTCGACCCGTTGTCGATGTCGGCGGGAACGCTGAGGGTGGTGTCGAAGGTGGCGGTGCCGTCCGCGGCCACCGCGACCGGAGCACCGACCGGATCACCGTTCACCGAGAATTGCACCGAGCCTGTCGGGGTGAGCGTGCTGTCCGGGGCCTCGACCGTGGCGGTGAACTCCTCCGGCACGCCGGCCGTGGCCGTCGGTGACGCCGCCACGACCGACGTCGTGGTCGTGGCGGCAATCACCGTCAGGTCCTCCCCGGCGGCGTTCCCGCCATAGGACGTGGTGCCGTAGTAGTAGGCCTCGACCTGTGCCCCGGGCGTCACCACGATCCAGGGCGACACCGATTCGCCTCCCGAGTCGAGCACGGTCACGGCACCGACGAAAGCGCCGTCGACGGCCCATTGCAACTGCCCGGTCGGGACCCCGCCACCCGGCGCGGTCGCCGTGACCGTCGCCAGAAACTGCGCCTCCGCGCCGTTCTGCACGGTGAACCCACCCAGGATCGGCGTGATCGACGTCGTCGTGGCGGCCTGACCCACGGTGACGTCGAGGCTGCCCTGACTGGACGCGAAGGTCCCGCTGACGCCTCCATAGCCGGCCACCACCGTGTACGCCCCGGCGACGTCGGCGATCGGCACGTCGACGGTGGCGGTGGCGGAGTCGTCGGTCGCCGTTGTCAGGGTCGGGGCCCCGAGCGTGGTCGTCCCGACCGTGAACGTCACCGATCCGGTGGGGGTGCAGGCGCCCGAACACCCGGTGACCGCGACGGTGGCGGTGAGGAGCTCCGCCTGCCCCGAGACCACCGATGCGCCGCCGGTCAGCGTCGTCGTCGTGGCGGCACCGCTCCCGCCACCGCCTCCGCCGCCACCGCCGCCACCACCGCCGCCGTCTCCACCGCCGACGAAGAGGAGCGTCGCGTGGTGGGTGGCCCCCGGTCGGGCCGGTGCCCCACCCTGGACCCCGACGGTGGCCAGGGTGGCGGACGCGGCGACGAGCACCACCGCAGCGACCATCGTGAAGATCACCGCCCGAAGTCGGGGGGTCCGGCCGCGGCTCCCCTTCGGTGTCGTTTCCGCCGGCCCTGCTCCCATGATCCGCTCCTCATCCGTCACCGGTGCCGTCCGCGCGGGCATTCGTCCCCCACCGGCCGTCGCCGCCGTGCGGCGCGGTCATCCGCACCCTTGTTTCCGGCATCTTGATCAGTCGCGCGATCGTGCGCATCGGGCAGTTGCCCCTCCGATCACCACACCTCCGGTTACGGGTTCCCCCCGGTCCGCGACCCACGGGATCCCTGGTCGTCGCCCGGTCCGACCGGGCCGCTCGCCCGCAGTGGACCCGACCGCTCTCCGGCGAAGCTCGGATCTCGCCACCCGATGTGCTGACACGACCACTCACAACGTCGGAACGGAGCGGTATGGCTGTGCTCTACTGGGCTGATGGTTGGCGGACCTGCCTCGAGCGGAATGGGTGGCGGCTATCCGCAGCCTCCGACACCGATGGTCGGTCGCGACGACGACCTCGAGCGGCTGATCCGCATGGTCGACGACCCCGCGACCCGCCTGGTCACGATCACGGGACGCGGCGGCGTGGGCAAGACGCGTCTGGCCCTGGCCGCGGCCGAGGTGCTCGACCGTCGCCGCCCGGGCTCGGTCGTGTTCGTCGACCTCGCGCCCCTGACGGAGCCGGGCCAGGTCCTCGTGGAGCTCGCGGGGGCGCTCGGTGCACCGGCCGTGCGCGGGGCGTCGGCCGTCGACGCGATCGCCGGGATGGGACGCCGGAACCGGAAGCTCGTGATCCTCGACAACATGGAGCACCTGGTCGATTCCGGGGCCGGTCTCGCGGAGCTGCTCGGGCGATCGCCGACGCTCCGGCTCCTCGTCACCAGCCAGAAGCCCCTCCGGCTGCGGGCCGAGCACGTCCTCGAGCTCGGGGCCCTCCCCGTGCCGCCCGAGCGGCCGCTCACCACCGGGGAGCTCGCACGCAATCCGGCGGTCCAGCTGTTCGTCGCCCGGGCCGAGGCGGCGGATCCGTCGTTCCATCTCACCGACGGCGGTGCCCCGTCCGTGGCCGCCCTCTGCCGGGCCCTCGAGGGGCTGCCCCTGGCCATCGAGCTGGCGGCTGTCCCCTCCGCCAGCGTGGCCCCGGCCGACCTGCAGGACCGCCTCGGGTCGGGGGCCCTGCTGGAGCTCCCGGCCGCGTCGGCCGACGTGCCGCCGAGGCAGGCCAGCCTCCGGTCCGCCCTGGAGTGGACCACCGGCCTCCTCGACGACGGCGCCCACTCGCTCCTCGGCGCTCTCGCCGTCCTGGCCTCGCCGTTCGACCTCCGGGACGCCGTGGACCTCGCCGACGCGGATGCGGCGGAGGCCGAACGGTCCCTGTGGCAGCTGACCGAGCTCCACCTCGTCGAACGGCTCCGGGTCGACGGGCGGGTCCGGTTCCGACTGGCCGACTCCGTACGCGAGTTCGCCCTCCAGGAACTCGACCGGTCCACCCGTCGGTCCGATCGCGAGGAACGGGCCATCCACTGGCTGGCGGGACGGGCCCGGCGAGCCGCCGCCGGCGTCGACTCTACGGAGGAGTCGTCGTGGCGCTCGTGGCTGGCCGAGTGGCATAGCGAGTTGGTGCGGGCGACGCGAGCGGCCCTCCGGCTCGGACTGGTGGAGGAGGCCCTCGAGCTGCTGACCGCGCTCTGCCCCTACTGGCGGGCCCGGGGACCGTCCCCGGCGGACATCGACCTGGCGGCGGCTGCCGTCTCCGCCGCCACCGCCCTCGGCCTCGAGCCTCCGGTCCTGGCCGAAGTGCTGGTGTGGATCGGCCTGCTCGGGCTGACCTTCGGTGACCCCGAGACGTGGCCGGTCCACCAGGCCAACCTGGAACGGGGCGAGTCCCTGGCCCGGGCCCACGATGATCGGGTCACCCTGATCCGGGCCGTCGGGTTCCGGGCCCTGTCCGCCGGCGCCTACGCGGGGGACTACGCAGCCGCCGCGGCAGCCCTGGAGGAAGGGACCGCGCTGGCCCAGGCCGTGGGCAGTCGGCGGTGGCTCGCGAGGTTCACGCTGTGGAGCGCCATGCTCGCCCACCAGATGGGGGACGACGACCGCGCCGCCGAACTCGGGCTCGTCGCCCTCCTCGAAGCCCGCCGCCAGCGGGACGGAACGACGGAGGTCCTGGCCACCACCCTGCTCAGCCCCCTGGCACCGGGACGATCCTCGGTGGCCACCGAGCTGCCCACCCTCGAGCGGGCCCTCGAGCTCGCCCGCGCCAACGGTCAGTTCCAGGTGGAAGTGTCCCTGCTCGCCGGACTGGCGCTCGCCCAGCTCCCCGGACGTCCCGACCGGGCCGCGTCCTGGTGTGCCGAGGCGCTCGACTACGCGGTGTCGCTCCCCATCCCGATCCTGGCACCGTACTGCGTGCTCCCCGCCGTGCAGGTCCTGTCGGCCCTCGGGGACGATTCCGGCGCCGCCGAGCTCCAGGGTGCCTTCGCCCCGACACTCGAGGTACTGCGGTTCACCTTCCCACCCGAGTGGCTGCGTTCTCACGACGCCGCCCTGGAGCGGGTGCGACGTCACCTGGGTGACGACGAGTTCGATCGCGGCGTGGAGCGCGGCGCCCGACTCGACCTCAACGGAGCCGCCCGCGTGGCGCTCGCCGCCCTCGAGCCCTACCGGACGGCGGAGGCCGACCCGGGACTCGAACCTGACCCCGACGGGCATCCCTCACCCTCGTCGTCCGCCGCGAACCCCCTCACCGAACGCCAGACCGAGGTCGTCCGACTCATCGCCGAAGGCCTGACCAATCCGGAGATCGCGGCCAAGCTCGGTGTCTCGGTCAAGACGGTCGGGCACCACGCCTCGGACGCCTACCTCCGGTTGGGCATCCGTTCCCGAAGCGAAGCGGCGGCCTGGGCGGTCCGGGCCGGCCTCGTCGGCTGAGCCGCGCCGGTCAAGCCCTCGGCGTCGTGACCCCGATCGCCCCCATGTCCGGGTACCGGTCGCCCGACGCCGCGTCCGGGGCGAAGACCGCCTCGAGCGCCTCGAGATCGTCCGCCGAGAGCACGACGTCGGCCGCGGCCACGTTCTCCTCCAGGAAGGTGCGACGCTTCGTGCCCGGGATGGGTACGACGTCGTCGCCCCGCGACAGTGCCCACGCGAGCGCCACCTGGCCGGGCGTGCACCCCTTCTCGGCCGCCAGGGCGCGCACCGTGTCGACCAGCCCCAGGTTGGCGGCGAGATTGTCGCCGCGGAGCCGGGGGAGGTTGCCGCGGAAGTCCCCCTCGCCCATGTCGTCCGGTGACGTGATCCGTCCCGTCAGGAAGCCGCGCCCGAGCGGGCTGTAGGCCACGATGCCGATCCCGAGCTCGCGGGCCGTCGGCACCACCTCGGCCTCGATGTCCCGGCTCCACAGCGACCATTCGCTCTGCAGGGCCGCGATCGGGTGCACGGCGACGGCCCGCCGGAGTGTGTCCGGGCCGGCCTCGGACAGCCCGAGGTGGCGCACCTTGCCTTCGGCCACGAGCTCGGCCATGGCCCCGACGGTGTCCTCGATGGGGACGCCGGGATCGGTGCGGTGCTGGTAGTAGAGATCGATGTGGTCGACGCCCAGGCGGCGCAGCGACGCCTCACAGGCCGACCGCACGTAGTCCGGGTCGCCGCGCACCGAGCGCACCGCCGGGTCGGCCGTGCGGACGATGCCGAACTTGGTGGCCAGCACCACCTCGTCCCGCCGGTCGGCGATGGCCCGACCCACCAGCTCCTCATTGAGGAACGGGCCGTACATGTCGGCCGTGTCGAGGAACGTAACGCCGAGGTCGATCGCCCGGTGGATGGTGGCGACCGACTCGGCGTCGTCGCCCGGGCCGTAGAACTCGCTCATCCCCATGCAGCCGAGGCCCTCGGCGGAGACGGTCAGGTCGGATCGGCCGAGTCGGCGGGTGGGGAGGCTCATGGCGTCGACCCTACCGAGCGGGTCGCCGAGCCGGACCCGGCACGGGACGCCCGCCGGACCCGGTCCACGGGTCGGCCCCGCCGGCTCAGGCGAGGAGCGACTCGAGCACCCGGGCCGCCCCGGCCAGCTCGTCCGCGCTCACGTGCTCGCCCGGCGTGTGGGCCAGGAGCGGATCGGCCGGGCCGAAGTTGACCGCCGGGACCCCGTGGGCCCAGAAGGAGGCGACGTCCGTCCAGCCCAACTTGGCCCGGGGAGGCGCCCCGGTGGCGGTCACCAGGGCGGCGAGCACCGGGTCGTCGAGGGACGGGCGGCGCGCCCGGGGCGGCCTCGACCAGCTCCCAGTGGTCACCAGCCTCGAGGTGGGGGGCGAGCAGCTCGCGCAACCATGACTCGGCCTCGGCCACGGTCCGGTCGGGGGCGAAGCGGTGGTTCAGCACGAGGATGGCCTCGTCGGGCACGACGTTGCCGGCCACCCCACCTTCGACGGACACGGCCTGGAGCTGCTCGGCGTACTCGCAACCGTCGAGCACCGGGCGGCGGACGTCGTAGGCGGCCACGGCGTCGAGCAGCGGCCCGAGGCGGTGGACGGCGTTGCGCCCGGCCTGGGGGCGGGCGGTGTGGGCCCGGGCGCCGGCGAGTCGGATGCGGATCCGGAGGGTGCCCTGGCAGCCGGCCTCGACCCGACCGGCCGTCGGCTCGCCGAGCACGGCGGCGTCGGCCTCGAGGAGCTCCGGGCGCTCGGCCCAGAGCTGGTGGAGGCCGCTGTGCTCGCGCGCCACCTCCTCGGCCGCGTAGAAGCACCAGGTGAGGTCGTGGGCCGGCGTGTCGAGTCGGCCCGCCAGGTGCAGGAAGACGGCGAGGCCGCCCTTCATGTCGGCCGCGCCCAGGCCGTGGAGGGTCGAGCCCTCGAGGCGGGGCTCGTCGTTGCCGCCCGCCGGCGGGACGGTGTCGAGGTGGCCCGCCAGGAGGACCCGACGCCGACGGCCGAGATCGGTCCGGGCCACCACGTTGTCCCCCACCCGGTGGACGTCGAGCCACGGGCACAGCTCGAGGGCGGCCTGGACGGCGTCGGCGATGACCTGCTCGTGGTGGCTGACCGACGGGATGCCGACGAGCGCGGTGGCGAGGCCGAGCAGGCCGTCGGGCATGGTGTCGGTCACCGGGACCGTCCGCTGCTCGCGGGGCGGTGCCGTACGGGGCGGTGCCGTACGGGGCGGTGCCGTGCCGCCCGGTGCCCGCCGGACGTCGGCCGGCCCGCCTCACGTGGAGACCCCGTGCGTCCGCAGGATGTCGTTGAGCTGCGCCTTGTCGTGGCGCTGGCCCTCGGTCAGGCGCCGCAGCACGAGCACGCACGGCAGGTAGAACTCGCCGCCGGGGAACTCCCGCCGCCGCGACGCCTGCACCGCCACCGACCAGGGCGGGACGTGGCCACGGGCCAGCTCGTCGCCGGTCTCGGCGTCGATGACGGGGATCGACGGATTCAGGATGGTCCCCTCCCCCACCACCGACCCCCGGCCGACGCGGGCCCCCTGGGTGATCATGCAACGGCTGCCGATCATGACGTCGTCCTCGATGATCACCGGGAGCCGCCTGGGCCGGCTCGAGCACGCCGCCGATCCCGACCCCGCCCGACAGGTGGACCCGCTCGCCGATCTGCGCGCAGGAACCGACCGTGGCCCAGGTGTCGACCATGGTGCCGGCGCCGACCCGGGCGCCGATGTTGACGTAGCTGGGCATGCAGATCACCCCCGGGGCGAGGTAGGACCCCCACCGGGCCGAGGCCCCGGGGACGACCCGCACGCCGGCCGCCTGGTAGTCGCGCTTGAGGGGGAGCTTGTCGGCGAACTCGAAGGGGCCGACCTCCATGGTCTCCATCGCCCGCAGCCGGAACAGCAGGAGGATGGCGTGCTTCAGCCACTGGTGGACGACGACCTGGTCGGTGGTCGGGTCGATCTCGGCGATGCGGGCCTCGCCCGGAGTCGAGCAGGTCGATGGCGGCGGTCACGATGCCGAGGGCGTCCCCGTCGCCCGGCGACAGCTCCGTGGCCCGCTCCCACAGCTCCTCCACCTGCTCCGCCAGGTCGGCGTGGACGGTGTCGGGGGCGGCGGCTGCCGGATCGGTCGGGATCGTCAGTGGGCAGGTGGTCGGCCATGGGGGGAGACGTTACCGTCCGGCCCGGGACGGGCCCGGCGTCCCCGGCCGCGGTGCCTTCGGGCGCCGTCGGTCCTCACCCGAGGGCGCCGAGGCGCTCCGCCACCAGCTCGAGTCGGTCCCGCGGCTGGACCACGGCCACCCGCACGTGGCCGCGGCCGTCGGGGCCGTACAGCTCCCCCGGGCTGACCAGCAGGCCGGCCGAGTCGGCCAGCTCGTCGCAGAGCTCCCAACCGTCGGCGAACCGCTCGGGCACGGGCAGCCACAGGTAGAAGGCGCCGGCGGGGACGGCCACCGGCAGCCCGGCCAGCGACAGCGCGTCGGCCAGGAACTCGAGGCGGTCGAGGTACCGGGCCCGCTGCTCGTCGACGTGGAGCGTCGTCGTCGAGGGCGACGACGGCTCCGGCCTGGACCGGGCCCGGCACCATCAGGCCGGCGTGACGCCGCACGTCGAGGAGGTAGGTGACCAGTCCGGGATCGCCGGCGTAGAACCCGGCCCGCACCCCGGCGAGGTTCGAGCGCTTGGAGAGCGAGTGCACGGCCACCACGCCCTCGTTCCCCGACTCCAGGACGGACCGGGGCGGACCGTCCCACGTGAACTCCGCAGTAGCACTCGTCCGAGAACACCGGGACGCCCCGCTCCCGGCCCCACGCCGCCGCCCGGGCCAGGTCGGTCAGATCGACCCGGTGGGATTGGCCGGCGAGTTGACCCAGAGCAGCAGCGCCCGCTCGGCGTCCCCGGGATCGACGGCGTCGAGGTCGATCCCGCCCCCTGCCAGCTCGGGCACCGGCACCGCCCGGGCGCCGGCCAGCGTGGCCCCCATGGCGTAGGTGGGATAGGACACCGAGGGGTAGAGCACCGTGTCCCGATCCGGGCTCGCGGAGCCGGAGGAACTGGGCGGTGGTGGCCACGAACTCCTTGGTGCCCACGCACGCCGCCACCTCGCCGTCGGGGTCGACCACCGCACCGAACCGGCGCGCCAGCCATCCGGCGGCAGCCCGGCGGTAGGCGGGGGAGCCCGGTGACGTCGGGTAGCCGCGCTCGGTGCCCGAGCTGGCCATCGCCTCCAGCACGGCGGCGGGCGGCGGGTCGCAGGGCGTGCCGATCGAGCAGTCGACGAGGCCGCCACGGCCCGGCGAACCGCTCGGTCGCCCGGGCCTTGGCCCCGTTGAGGCGCTCGTAGGGGTACGGGGGCGGGGCGAACCCGGCGGGCGCGCTCACGAGGCCAGGAACTCCGCGAAGCGGGCCCGACCGGCCTCGTCGAGCACCACCTGGATCCGGGTGGCGCTGTCCCCCGCCTCCTCGCCCACGATCTCGCCCTCGCGGTGGACGGCGGCCAGCACGTCACCCCGGGCCCAGGGGATCTCGAGTTCGACCACCTCGTCCCCCACCCGGAGGCGGTCACCGATCGTGGTGAGGAGCTCGTCGATGCCCTGTCCCGTCCTCGCCGAAATGAGTACGGAACCCGGATGCGCCTCCAACAGGCGCCTGGCCTCGATGCCGTCCTCGTCGTCCCCGGTACCGAGGGCGTCGGCCTTGTTCACGACGAGCAGCTCGGGCAGGGAGTCGGCACCGATCTCCGCCAGCACCGTGTGGACGGCGTCGATCTGGCCCTCGAGGTCGGGAGCCGAGCCGTCCACCACGTGGACGATCAGGTCGGACTCGAGCACCACCTCCAGGGTGGAGCGGAACGCCTCCACCACCTGGTGGGGCAACTTGCGGACGAAGCCGACGGTGTCGGTCAGGAGCACCATCTCCCCCCCGGGGAGGTCGAAGCGCCGGGTTCTCGGGTCGAGGGTCGAGAACAGTCGGTTCTCGACGAGCACGTCGGACTCGCAGAGCCGGTTGAGGAGCGTCGACTTCCCGGCATTGGTGTAACCGACCAGCGACACCGTGCGCTGGCGACCGCCGCTGGCGACCCCGTCGCTGGACCCGACGGGTCCGGTCGAGCTGACGGAGGTCGGCCTCCAGCCGGCTCATCCGCTGGACCAGTCGCCGGCGGTCCACCTCGAGCTGCGTCTCGCCCGGTCCCCGGGTCCCGATGCCACCGGCCTGCTGGCTGAGCGACCGTCCCCTCCCCCGGAGCCGGGGCAGCCGGTAGCGCAACAGGGCCAGCTCCACCTGGGCGCGACCTTCGGGGGTGCGGGCGTTCTGGGCGAAGATGTCGAGGATCACCGCCGTCCGGTCGATGGCCGTCCGGCCGAGGATCCGCTCCAGGTTGCGCTGCTGGGCGGGCGAGAGGTCGTCGTCGAACACGACCGTGTCGGCGTCGACCGCCAGGCATGACCTCCAACAGCTCCTCGGCCTTGCCCCGTCCGACATAGGTGGCCGGGTCGGGAGCCGACCCGCCGCTGCACGATGCGCCCCGCCACGTCGGCGCCGGCCGTGTCGACCAGCCGGGCGAGCTCGTCGAGCCCCGCTTCGGTGGCGGCGGAGGTCCCCCCCGGAAACGTCACGCCCACCAGGACGATGCGCTCGCGGACCTCCCTCGAGATGAGGGTGTCGGTGAAGGCCGATTCGGTGGGGCTCACGAACGACGCCGGCTCGGGGCGCGGAGCGGAACGGGTCGGCTCATACGGTGGTGCTCAGCACCGGGCGGGCCCCGGCCAGGAGGGCGGCCGGGTCGATCACCACGGAGGCGACGCGGTGCACGGGGCCCCGCAGCAGGATCTCGTCGTCGGCCAGGGTCACGTGGAGGGTGCCCCCCGGGTTGTGTACGGCGACCTCGGTGCCCACCAGCCCCCAGCTGTGAGCGGCGGCGGCGGCGGCCGCGCTGCCCGTGCCGCAGGCCTGGGTCTCGCCCACGCCCCGCTCGAACACCCGCAGCCGGAGGTTGTCCGGCTCCTCACCCGAGGTGATGAACTCGACGTTGATGCCACCGGGGTAGACCGACTGGAGCTGGGTACCGATCCCGACGACGTCCACCTCGTCGAGGTCGGGGCCCGGGCCGAACATCACCAGATGGGGATTGCCCATGTCCACGGTGCGGACCTTGCGGTCGATGAACTTCTGGATCTGGTCGTCGCCGAGCACCGCCCGGCCGAGACCGACGGTGGCCTCCGCCGTGTGGATCTCGTCACACTCCAGGTACGTGACGGTCTTGACGCCGGCCGCCGTCGCCACCGTGAAGGTCGGCGGGAACACCATGGCGCTCAGCACCGCGGCCTGCGCCAGGCACCGCATGCCGTTGCCGCTCATCTCGGCCTCGCCACCGTCGGCGTTCTGCAGCACCATGGTGAGGTCGGCGGTGCCGTCACCCGCCAGCACCCGGATGACCCCGTCGGCGCCCACCCCGAAGCGTCGGTCGCACAGGGCACGGACGAGATCGACGGGCAGGGGCCCGCTGCCCCCGGGGTCGACCTGGACCAGGAAGTCGTTGCCGGCACCGTGGTGCTTCGTGAATCGGAGGAGGGCGGAGTCGGGGGGTGGCGAGGTCATGGCGTTCCCCCACAGTCTCTCATCCACCCAGCCCGGTCGCGTCCGATTCGAGGCGGGCGAGCACCGCGGCCACCGTGGGCTCCTCGCCATCGGCGTCGGGGTCGAGCCACTCGATGCGCGGGTCCCGCCGGAACCAGGCCCGTTGACGCCGGGCGAACGCCCGGGTGCGGCGGACCGCTTCCCTGACCGCCTCATCCAGCGGCACACCGTCCTCGACGTGGGAGAGCAGCTCCCGGTAACCGAGCGCCTGGCGGGCCGAGCGGGACAGGCCGCCCGGGCGGGTGGCCAGGGTCCGCACCTCGTCCAGGAAGCCCTCGTCCATCAGCCGAACGAAGCGCTCGCCGATGCGGCGGTCCACTGCCTCGGGGTCGCGCCGGATGCCGACCAACGTCACCCGGCTCTCCGGGTAGCGATCGAGGCCCGGCCCGAAGGAGGAGAACGTCCGCCCCGAGCCGAGGGTGACCTCGAGGGCCCGGACCAGGCGTCGTTCGTTGCCCGGTTCGATCCGCGATGCCGCCACCGGGTCCACCTCGGTGAGCCGGGTGTGGAGGACCCCGCACCCGGCGAGGCGCTCCGGGGTCCCCGCCGGCCCGCGGGCGTCGAGTCCGGCCAGCAGCTCGGCCGCCACCTCTGGGAAACGCCCCGGGAAGGACAGGTCGTCGGTCACCGATCGGAGGTACAGGCCGGTTCCTCCGACCAGCAGGGGCTGGTGCCCCCGGCCGTCGATCCCGGCGATCGCCCGCCGGGCGTCGTGCTGGAAGCGGGTGACCGTGTACTCCTCGTCGGGGTCCACCTGGTCCACGAGGTGGTAGGCGACCTCGGCCCGGACCTCCGGGGTCGGCTTGGCCGTACCGAGGTCCATGCCCCGATAGACGGCCATGGAGTCGACCGACACCAGTTCGACGGCCCTACCCCGGGACCGCGCCGACCGAGCGACGGCCAGGGCGATCGCCGACTTGCCCGACGCGGTGGGCCCGACCAGGGCGACGGCCACCGGTCAGCCGGCGGAGACGGGGATCCGTACGCGGTGGGACGGGCGCGCCGTCACCTCCACCAGGTCACCGGTGAGGTGATGGCGGGCGGCGTCCGTCACCACCACCCGGGCGTAGGAGCCGCTGGCCGGGGGTCGGCCGTCAGGGGCGACGAAGTGGACGAGCTTGTTCTGCGCCGTCCGTCCCGTCGTGACCGCCGGGTCACGCTTCGAGGGACCCTCGACCACCACCTCCTCGACCCGACCGACCCGGGCGCGGTGCCGGCGCAGCGCCGACCGTTCGACGACCGCCCGCAGCCGTTCCATCCGTTCGGCGGTGATCTCGACGGGCAGGAAGTGGTCCTCCATGGCCGCGGCCCGGGTGCCCGGCCGGGGTGAGAACACGAAGGTGTAGGCGCTGTCGAACTCAGCTTCGGCGGTCACCTCCAGGGTGCGCTCGAAGTCGTCCTCGGTCTCCCCGGGGAAGCCGACGATCAGGTCCGTGGTGACGGCCAGGTCCTCGACGGCGGCCCGGGCGGCGGCCAGCCGGTCCAGGTACCGGGCGGCCGTGTATCCCCGCCGCATGGCCGTGAGCGTGCGGTCGCTCCCGGACTGCAGGGGAAGATGCAGATGGTTGCAGACCTCCGGTGTCTCGGCCATGGCCGCGATGACGTCGGGGCGGAGGTCCTTCGGGTGTGGACTGGTGAACCGCACGCGGCGGATCCCGTCGATGTCCCCCACCGCCCGCAGCAGGTCGCCGAAGAGCGGGCTCCGGCGGGTGATGTCACGCCCGTACGAGTTCACGTTCTGGCCGAGGAGGGTGACCTCGGTGACCCCCCGTCGGGCGAGCTCGGCCACTTCGACCACCAGGTCGTCCATCGGACGCGACACCTCGGGACCCCGCACGGCGGGGACGATGCAGTAGGCGCACGAGTTGTCACAGCCCATCTGGATCGTGACCCACGCGGCGTACGGGAGGTCCCGGACGGCGGCCAGGGCGGCGGTCTGCTGGTCGGCGGCGGTGGGCTCGCCCACCGGGACCGGCTCCTCCAGGATCGACACGATCGGGCCCTCGGTGGAGGCCCGTCGCAGGAGCTCGGGGGCGTCGGTGAGGTTGTGGGTGCCGAAGACCACGTCGACGTGGCCGGCCCGCTCCCGGATCTTCTCCCGGTCCATCTGGGCCAGACAGCCACCGACGGCGATCTGCATGTCGGGCCGGCTCTCCCGGAGCGCCTTCAGGTTGCCGAGGTGGCCGTAGAACTTGTTGTCGGCGTTCTCCCGGATACAGCAGGTGTTGAACACGACCACATCGGCGGTCTCCATGTCGTCCGTCGCCACCAGGCCGTCGGCGACCAGGGATCCGGCGAGGCGCTCCGAGTCGTGCTCGTTCATCTGGCAGCCGAACGTCCGGATGTGGAACGTCCGCACGCCCCCGTCCTCTCTCCCCCCTTGTCGGTCCCCGCGTCGTCGTCCACCGCCCCAGGATACGACCCCGTGTCACACCCCCCGACGAGGGTGTCCCCATGGCACCGGAGTCCCCCTCCCGTCCTGCCCGCTCCGGCCTCTCCTCGCAGGTGGCCACCCTCACCGAGGGCCTGGCGTCGCTGGTGGCGACCCTGGAGCCCGACACCCTGGCCGGCCCCGACGCCGCCGCCCTCTACGCCGCCCTGGCCCAGGTGGAGCGGCTGGTGGTGGCGGCCAAGTGCCTGCTCGCCCCCCGCATCGCCTCCTCGGGGCTGTGGGAGGCCCGAGGCCACCGGTCCCCGGCCCGGATGCTGGCCGAGGTGGAGGGGATCTCCCCCGGCCAGGCGAACCGCACCCTGGTGACCGGCCGGCGCCTGGCCGAACTGCCCGCCACCGAGGCGGCCCTGCGGGCCGGGCGGCTGTCGGGGGCCAAGGCGGCCGAGATCACCGGGGCCGCCAGTGTGGACCCGGCGAGCGAGGCGGCCCTGTTGGCCGGCTCGCTCGACGAGCCCCTGGCCGCCACCACCGAGCGCTGCCGGCGGGCCCGGGCCGGGGCGGCCCGCCACGACCCGGTGGCCACCGCCCGGGCCATCCACGCCGCCCGGCACTTCTCCCACTGGCACGACGCCGAGGGGGCGTTCTGCTTCTCGGGCCAGGACTCCCCCGAGCGGGGGGCGGCCCTGCTGGCCCGGCTCGTCCCCGCCGCCCACCGCCTACGCGACGCCCGGCGGGCGGCCACGACGGGACCCTCGCCGGTCCCCCCGAGTCGGAGGGGGCGCTGCGGGCCGACGCCCTCGTGGCCCTGGTCACCGGGTCCTCGACCTGGGTCACCGGCACCGGCGACGCCGACGTTGACCCCGGCGCTGATCCCGGCGCTGATCCCGGCGCTTATGCCGGCGCTTCCGGCGAGATCGCCCCGGCCACCCGGGGCACCGATGATGTCGATGCCACCTCCCGGGACACCGATGACGCCGATGCCGTCCCCCGGCGGGTCTCCCGGGGACCGGGGACACCGGGGCTGCGGGGGACACCGGGACTGCGGGGGGCCGACGACATCGTCGACCGGCCGCCGGCGGCCACCGTGATGGTCCGGGTGGACCGCGACGCCCTGGTGCGGGGGCACACCCTCCCCGGCGAGCTCTGCGACCTGGACGGGGCGGGGCCGATCCCCGTCCCCCTGGCCCGGGCCCTCGCCGTCGACTCGTTCCTGGCCCTGGTGTTCACCGAGGCCGGGGACATCCGGGCCGTCCACCACCGGGGCCGGACCATCAACGCCACCCTGCGCACCGCCCTGGCCTTCCGGGACCGCGTCTGTGTGGTGCCGGGGTGTGCCATGCCCTACGGACTGGAGATCGACCACGTCCGTCCCGTCGCCCTGGGCGGCCCGACGGCCCTCGACAACCTGGCCCTGCTCTGCACCCACCACCACCGGCTGAAGACCTACGACGGGTGGGTGCTCGAGCGCCACGGGCCGAGCGACGAGGACCCCCGGTGGTCCTTCACCCCCCAACCCGACTTCGGCCAGGAGCCCGACCTCGGCCTGGACCGGCCCGGGGCCGAGCCGATGCCCCGACCGCCCCGTCGGGTCCCGGGGACGGATCCACCACCGGACGGCACGCTGTTCGACCGGCCACCCGACGACAGACCGGCCGGCGACAGACCAGCGGGCGACGATGGCGCCCAGGGGGACCGGCCACCGGACGAAGCGCCCCCGAGAACCGCCTGACGAGGTCGCGACCTTCCCCGACCACGTCAGCTCAGTGACGGCAGCGGTACCGCCGGAGGTGGTGACAGGTGCGACCCGATCCACCGGCTGCCGTGACTCGCTCCATCCGACGAACCGGTCGGGGCCCGCCTGGGCGGCGATTCAAGTGTCGGCCGTCAGGAGGACCCGGTGGAGATCTCCATCGTCCCCGTGCGCATCCCGTGGCCCGCGTCAGGGGGCGGGAGGATGGGACGCCTCCACCACCGTGTGGATCCCACCCCGCACCAACCAGTCGGTGACCACGGTCATCCGGCGGGGGGCGATGGCGGCCACCAGGTCGTCAAGGATGCGATTGGTCATGTCCTCGTGGAACCCGCCTTCGTTGCGGTAGCTCCACAGGTACAGCTTCAGTGATTTGAGCTCGACGAGCGACTGGTCGGGAACGTAGGAGATCCGCACGGTGGCGAAGTCCGGCTGCCCCGTCAGGGGACACAGGCAGGTGAACTCCGGCGTCTCACAGGTGACCGTGTAGTCCCGGCTCAGGTGCGGGTTGGGAACGGCCTGGAGGTCTCTACTGGGCTGGGAGGGCATGACGGGCCGAGGCTAGCGGTTGGTGACCTCCGGGCTCACGGCTCGGCGTCATACAGCCCGCCGGTGCCGTCCCGGTCGACGATGAGGCCGTCGTTGTCGGCATGGAGCAGCAGTACCTCCCCGGTCAGCCCGGCCTCGGCGAGGGCCTGCTCACCCGCCGTCTGCACCTTGGGGGCATCGACACCGCGACAGATCCCGAGCAGCGAGGGTCCGGCTCCCGACCAGCACGAGGCGAGGGCACCCCCGGCCACGAGGGATGCCAGCAGTTTCGGGGCCGCCGGGAAGAGAGGGCTGCGGTAGTCCTGGTGCAGTCGGTCCTCGGCCGCCTCGGGGATCAACAGCCGGCAGTCGGCCATCCCGGCCATCAGCAGGGCCATGCGGGACAGGTTGAACGAGGCGCTCTCCCGGCTGACCTCGAACGGGAGCGCCTGGCGGGCCCTCGCCGTCGAGAGCTGCACGTCGGGGACCACCACGATGAACGCCAGGCTGACGTCGAGGGGCAGACGCACCACGTGGACGCCGCCTTTGACGACCGCCGCGGCGACGAACCCGCCCACCGTGGAAGCGGCGGCGTTGTCAGGGTGGCCGTCCATGGCCGTGGCCACGGCCAGGGGGTCGTCGGCCCCGGCGGCCGCGGCGGCCGCCACGGCGAGGGCGGCGGACGAGCCCAACCCCCGGGCGATGGGTATCTCGGAGCGGACGGTGATGGCCAGCCGGTCGGTCCCGGCGACGTCGATGGCGACCCGGGCGGCGAGGTGTGACGGGTCGTCGAACAGGCCCTCCCCCTCGCCCACGGACCGCACGATCAGCTTCGACGCCGGTTCCACGTCGACGAGGACATACCGGTCGAGAGCCAGGGCCAGTGTGTCGAATCCGGGCCCGAGATTGGCCGACGAAGCAGGTACACGGGCTCGCACGTGCCCAACGTACCCCTCGCGGACCAGGTGCACCGGGATCACGGCACCCCGGCGGGGTGCGCCTCCGCACCACCGTCACCTGGGCACCGTCACCCGGCCACTGTCACCGCGGAGGTCACCCCGCCGTCGTCGAGGTCGACGTCACCCCGCCGCGGTCGAGGTCGATGTGGAGGACGACGGGGCGGTCGAGGTCGATGTGGAGGACGACGACGAGGATGTCGAGGTCGACGTGGACGGGGTCCCGATCCCACCGTGGCGCAGGCGCCACCACAGCGACGGCTCCGGAACCGTCTGGTGCAACTGCAGAGGTACCACCTGGAACTGCGTGCCGATGGCGAAGAGCGTCGAGCCCACCCGGGTCCCGGCCGCACTCCCCGGCGGGACGGGGGTGAACCGGGTCACCGTCCGGACCGCCTGGCCCGGCCATCCGGGCAGCCAGGCGCCGGCGGCGGTGACGAACGTGGCGGAGTGGACCTGGCCGCCCCAGGTGGACGTGACCGTCCCGGCCACGCCTCCCTGCGTCGCCACCGTCACCCGGGTGATCCCCGCCTGGGCCGCCGTCAGCAGGGTCTGGGTGGTGGGACCGGCGTACTTGAACGGGTCGGCGACCGGTTCGTCGTCCAACGGCAGCGTGGTGGTCGTCGTGGTCGGGCCGGACGGTCGGGTGGTCGTGGTGGTCGTGGTCGGGCCGGACGGTCGGGTGGTCGTGGTCGTGGTCGTGGTCGGGGCGGTGGGTGGCGGTGTGGGCTGGCCGGTGACGGCCACCAGGACCAGCAGCACCCGGCCGTCGATCACCCGGTTGGCGGCCAGCACCATGCACGCTCCGGCCTGGGAGGTGTATCCCGACTTGACCCCGATGACCCCGTCCACGCCGATCTGCGAGACGATGTTGTGCAGGGTCCCGGCCAACGGCAGGGTGACCTCGGTCATCCCCACGATCTCGGCGAATGTCGGGATGGCCATGCCCACGGCCGCCATCCGCAGCACGTCCGCAGCCGAGGAGACGGTCTGGGGGTCGTACCCGCTGGCGTCCACGTAGTGGGTGTCGGTGTCTCCGAGCGACGTGGCCAGGGCGTTCATCTTGGCCACGAAGGCGTCGATCGACCCGGCGTCCCAGACCGCCAGGGTGTAGGCCACGTCGTTGGCCGACTGGGTCAACAGGGCTTCCAGGGCCTGACGCTCGGTCAGCTGCTCACCCACTTCGATGGCCACCGTCGACTCGTCCATGTGGAGTTCGAGGTCGTACTGGGCGACGTCGTCGGGCGACACCGTGATGACGGGACCCTGGTCGCCCGCACCCAGCGGATGGTCCTGCAGGATCACCACCGCCGTCGTGATCTTGGTCAGCGATGCGACCGGCACGGGGGACTCGGGACCGGACTGCGCGCGGTAGGCGATCGCCGGGACGGAGACCGCGCCCTGACCTCCCGTCGGCCACGGCAGCGAGGGCACCGGCCCGGGCACGACGGCGCCCGCGTCGGTCGAGGGGCGCGGGACCACCGGTGGAAGTGGCGCACCGATGCGCGCCACGGCCACCCACGCGGCGCCACCCACGGCGAGGAGGACGACCGCGACGACGACCCACGGCCACCGGCGGTGGCGTCGGCTCCGCGTGTGGCGGTGGGCGGTCCCCCGCCGGTGGCGGCCTCTGCCGGACGAGGGTTCGGCCAGCACCACCCCGGACGCGTTCCTGCCGTCGTCGGTGGCCATCATCGGATGGAGGTCACGGACCCGCCGGCTCAGCGGGCGTCGAGCTCTTCGGGTGTCATGAGCACGGCGCGGGCCTTCGATCCCTCGGACGGGCCCACCACGCCGCGGCGCTCCATGAGGTCCATGAGGCGTCCGGCCCGCGCGAACCCGACCCGCAGTTTGCGCTGGAGCATCGACGTCGAGCCCAACTGGGAGCGCACCACGAGTTCCATGGCCTGGTCGAGCAGCTCGTCGTCGTCATCGTCGCCACCGGCGCCGGCTCGCGGGCCCTCCGCCCCCACGACCTCCTCGATGCCGGCGACGACCTCCATCGGACGCTGGCGCTTCCAGTGGGCGACGACGGCACGGACCTCCTCCTCGCTCACCCACGGACCCTGGATCCGCTGCGGGTTGGAGGACGACGCGGTCAACAGGAGCATGTCGCCCTTGCCGATCAGCCGCTCGGCGCCGGGCTGGTCGAGGATGACCCGGCTGTCAGCCAGGGACGACACCGAAAAGGCCATCCTCGACGGCACGTTGGCCTTGATCACCCCGGTGATCACGTCGACCGAGGGCCGCTGGGTGGCGAGGACCAGGTGGATCCCGACGGCCCGGGCCATCTGGGCGATACGGCAGACCGACTCCTCGACGTCGCGGGCCGCCACCATCATGAGGTCGTTGAGCTCGTCCACCACGATCAGGATGAAGGGGAGGCGGGGGAAGCGCAGCTGGGCGTCGTCGTCCTCGTCGACCTCGGCGTCGGTGCCCTGCATCCGTAGCCGGTAGGCCTCCTCGTACTCGGACAGGTCCCCCGAGTCGAAGGCCGCGTTGTAGCCCGTGATGTCCCGCTGACCGACCTCGGCGAGCAGGTCGTAGCGCCGCTCCATCTCGGTGACCGCCCAGGACAGCGCGTTCGCCGCCTTCTTCGGGTCGACGACCACCTGGGTCAGCAGGTGCGGCAGGTCGTTGTACTGGCCGAGTTCCACCCGCTTCGGGTCGATCAGGATGAAGCGGACCTGGTCCGGCGTCGCCCGGGTGAGAATGGAGGTCAGGACCGAGTTGATGCAGGACGACTTGCCCGAGCCGGTGGAGCCCGAGACCAGGACGTGCGGCATCTCCGCCAGGTTCGCCACCACCGCCCGGCCGGCGATGTCCCGGCCGAGGGCGACCTCCAGCGGGTGCGTGGCCCGGGCCGCTTCCGGGGAAGCGAGGATGTCCCCGAGCGCCACGAGCTGCCGGCGGCGGTTGGGGACCTCGACACCGATCGCCGACTTGCCCGGAATGGGGGCCAGGATGCGCACGTCGGGCGACGCCATGGCATAGGCGATGTCCTTCGACAGCGACGTCACCCGGGCCACCTTCACCCCCGCGCCGAGTTCCAGCTCGTAGCGGGTGACCGACGGTCCGACGGTGCGGCCCACCAGGCGCGTCTCCACGCCGTGGGCCGACAGGGCGCTGACCAGGGCCGCACCCGCCGCGTCCACCTCGGATTCGTCGATGACCTGCGCCTTGGCCCGCTTCAGGAGCTTGGCCGGTGGGAGGCGCCAGTCGCCGGTGGGAGGCCCCATCCGCATCTCCAGCTGCTCCCCCTTGCCGGGCCGGGTGGCGGCGTCGGGCAGCGGCGGTGGTTCGGAGGCCTCGTCGGCGACGTCGACCGACCCGTCCTCGGCGTGGAGCGCGGCCCCGGCCCCCGCCTCGTCGATGGCGACCGGGGGCTCGTCCACGGCCACCGCCGCCATCGACGGCTGACGGCCTTCGGCCAGGGCACGGCCGAACGGATCGGTGGGCTCGTCGCCGTCCACCAGGGGATCGGCGGCCCGGTCACCCCGGGCCGCGGTGGCGAGCCAGCGGACAGCCCGGACCAGGCCGGCGGCGGCTGTCCGGACCGAGATCCCGGTGAAGACCAGCACGCCCACACCGGCCACCACCAAGAGGACCACGGTCGCACCGACGCTCCCGAGGGCGTGGCCGAGCGGATCGGCGATGATCGCCCCCACCCAGCCACCGGCGGCCGACAGGTCCCGGGTGGAGGCCCGCAGGGCTGGTGAACCCCCCGCCAGGGCGGCCAGACCGGCCACGGCCAGGAGTACCAGGGTGCCCCCGATGACGGCCCGGGCCGGCTCCCGTCGGGTCCGGCCGTCGTCGCCGGCCTCGTCCCCCCGCCCCATGAGCATGCGGATCCCCACCGCCACGAGGACCAGCGGCACGAAGAAGCGCCCCCAACCGAGCAGGTCGCCGACGGCCACCCGGGCCCCCTTGCCGGCCGGCCCGAGCGAGTCGCCGTAGAAGGCGACACCGCACAGCACGCCGACGGTGACCAGGGCCACCCCCCACAGATCGGTGGCATGACCGGCCGCCACCGCCCCCATGGCCGCCAGGAGTCCGCCGGAATCACGCCCCGACGATCCGCCCCGGCCCGCGCCGCGGTTGCGGCCCGTACCCGAGGTGGTCTTCTTCGCGTGGGAGCTACGGCCCGATCGAGACGGGGAGGTCGCTTTGCCCTTGGGCCGCGACGCCCCGGATCGACCCGCCGGACGCTTGGTGGCGGTCGTCACAGTGGGTCCACGCTACTCCCGGCACTCCGCCGCCAGTGGGACACCTCGGGGCGCGTTCGGCCGACCGTAGGGTCACCACACCACACTCGTGGGAGCCGCCGCGCCGGGCGACGCCCGCCGTCCGAACGGGGAGGGGCGGTTCCACCCCGGACAACCCGTCAGACGGTGACGATGACGGGCACGATCATGGGTCGCTGGCGGGTCCGTTCCCCCACCAGCTTGCCGAGGGCCTTGCGGGCCACCCGGTTGAGGCTCTCGTGGTCGGAGCTCCCCGACGACAGCGCCTGCTCGAGGGCTTTGGTGACCTGGGCCCGGGCTTCGTCCAGGAGGGCGTCCGTGTCCTGGTCGTACGCCCAGCCCCGGGTGACGATCTGGGGCACGCCCACCACCTCGCCCTGCTTGACGTCGACGGTGGCGACGGCCATGACCACGCCCTCCTCGGCGAGCACCATCCGGTCGCGCAGGACACCGTGGCCGATGTCGCCCACCGAACTGCCGTCGACGAAGAGGTACCCCCCGGGCACGTTGCCGTCCCGTCGCATCCCGTTGTCGTCGACGACGACGGCGTCGCCGTCCTCGCAGAGCAGCACCCGGTCCCCGGCGATGTCCATGGTGGCGGCCAGCCGGACGTGGTTGGCCATGTGGCGGTACTCGCCGTGGACGGGGATGAAGAACTCGGGCTGGGTGACCGTCATCAGCATGGCCAGCTCACCCTGGCGGGCGTGACCACTGACGTGCACGTTCTCGACACCGGAGTGGATGACCTCGACCCCCCGACGGTGCAGGCTGTCGATGACCCGGCCCACCGACCACTCGTTGCCGGGGATGGGGTGGGCGCTGATCACGACGACGTCGTCCTGGTGCAGCTTGAAGAAGCGGTTCTCCCCCGTGGCCAGGCGGGACAGGGCCGACATCGGTTCGCCCTGGGATCCCGTGCTGATCACGCACACCCGGCCGGGCGGGTAGTCGTCGACGTCCTCGATGTCGACGAGGGCGCTGTCGGGGAGGTGGAGGAGGTCGAGCTTGCGGGCCAGGGCCACGTTCTTCTGCATCGACCGGCCGAGGGTGGCCACCACGCGACCGCCGGCGATGGCTGCATCGGCCACCTGTTGGACCCGGTGGATGTGGCTGGCGAAGCAGGTGACGATGAACCGGCGGTCGGGACGGGCCAGGAAGACCTTCTCCAACGTCGCGCCCACCGTCGACTCCGAGGCGGTGAAGCCGGGCTCCTCGGCGTTGGTCGAGTCGGCGAGCAGCAGTCGGATGCCGGGATCGGAGGCGAGCGCCCCCATCCGGGCCAGGTCGGTGCGCCGGCCGTCGACCGGGTGGAGGTCGATCTTGAAGTCACCCGAGTGCAGGACGATCCCCTGCGGGGTGTGGAACGCCGTGGCGAAGGCGTGGGGAACCGAGTGGGTCACGGGGATGAACTCCACGTCGCAGGGGCCGATCCGCCGGCGTTCGTGGTCCCGAACGGGGATGAAGTTGGCCCGACTGGCCATACCCGCTTCGTCCACCCGGCTGCGGGCGAGCGACAGGGTGAGTTCAGAACCGTAGACGTCGACCGGGAAGTCCCGGAGCAGATAGGCCAGACCACCGGTGTGGTCCTCGTGGCCATGGGTCAGGATGACCCCGTCGACCCGTTCGGCGTTCTCGCGCAGATAGGTGAAGTCCGGGAGCACCAGGTCGACGCCGGGCATGTCCGGGTCGGGGAACATGATCCCCACGTCGAGGACGAGGATCCGGCCGTCGACCTCGATGCAGGCACAGTTGCGACCGATCTCCCCGAGGCCGCCCAGGAAGACGATCCTCACGGGCGATGCGGACTTCCCCGAGCGCCTCGTCGACTTGGAGGTCGATTTGGAGGTCGCCTTGGAGGTCGACCTGGCCCGATCATCCGCAGGGGTGGCGTCGGCCTTCCGCGCCGCTTCCTCGACCTGGCCGGCCGATTTGGTCTTGCGCCGCCGCCCCGAGCCGCCAGAGCCACTGGAGCCGCCGGTGTTGCCCGAGCCGCCAGTGCTGCCGGAGCCGCCGGTGTTGCCCGAGCCGCCGGAAGCCGAGCCGCCCGAACGCGACCCCGAACCCGATTCACCCCGTGCCTTGCGGGTCCCCGACGGTTCAGGCAACCGACTGCCGAGTCTGGAGGAGGGAGGCGACACCGGCCACCACGGACCGGGCCTGGTCGTCGAGGGACTGCGGGGCCGGCGCGTTCGGCAGCCGGCACTGTCCGACCGGGAGTCCGAGCGCCCGGCACGCGGCCTTGGCCGGGACGGGGTTCGGGTACTCGTCGGAGGACTCGAAGCGGTACGACTCGAGGAGGTGCCGGTTGACCTCGGCCGCCCGGACGACGTCCCCGGACCGGTAGGCGGCGAAGAGCTCGGCGAAGAGCGGGCCGGCCCAGTGGGCGGCCACGCTGACGACGCCCACCGCCCCGATCGACGCGAAGGGCAGGGACAGCGCATCGTCCCCCGAGTACACCTCGAAGCCGGCGGGGGCCTCGGCCACCACCCGGGCCGCGGAGGCCACATCACCGGTGGCGTCCTTGACGGCCACGATGGTCGTCACCTCACGGGCCAGTTGGAGGGTCAGGTCCGGTCCGATCCGTCGTCCCGACCGCACCGGGATGTCGTACAGCACCACGGGGAGCGGGCTCGCCTCGGCCACGGCGCGGAAGTGGGCCGACAGGCCGGCGGCGGACGGACGGTTGTAGTACGGGGTCACCACGAGGACGCCCGCGGCCCCGGCGGCGGCGGCGGCCTCGGTCATGTGGACGGAGTGGGCGGTGTCGTTGGTTCCGGAGCTGGCGATGACGGGGACGGTGACCGCTTCGACCACCGCCCGGAACAGGTCGACGCGCTCGTCGTCGGTCAGCACCGGACCTTCGCCGGTGGTGCCGGCCACCACGATGCCCTCGGTGCCGGTGTCGGCCAGGTGACGGGCCACGGACACGGCGGCGTCGAGGTCGAGGTGCCCGTCCGGGCCGAAGGGGGTGACCATGGCGGTCACCACCGATCCGAATCGGGGCGACGTCATCGTCCGGCCCGGAGGTCGAGGGTCGGGAGGGGGCTCACGAGGGCAGGCTACCAGCAGGACCGACGCCCGACGCCGGGGCGGCGGCCGCCCTCGGGGCGCGGTCCGGTCCGGTGCCCCGGCGGATCAGACCAGCTCGCGCTGGGTGGGCGGCACGGCGGCCATGGCGTCGTACTCCTCGGAGGTGTCGACGGCCGATTCGAACTCGATGACACCCAGTTCCGTGAACTTGGTACGCAGCCAGCCGTCGGCGGCGTCGAGCAGCCCGAGCTTGCGGCAGTTGGGGACGATCTTGGAGAACAGGAGCGCCTGGAACTGGGTGCGGTCCGGGGCCGAGAGCACGGCGGGCAGGATCTGCTTGGGATCGATCCCCATCCGAGCCCACACCTCCTGTTGGAGGAAGCGGTCCCGCATGCGGACGGCCGCCTCGAAGGCGAACTCCTGGCGCTCCCGGAGCTCGGCCGTCGTCAGCCCCTCGTAGTACTCCTGCAGGCTGATCACGCCGAAGGCCACGTGACGGGCCTCGTCGGCCATGACGTAGCGGAGCAGCTGGCGCAGGAGGGGGTCGGGCGTCATCGAGTGCATGAAGCCGAAGGCGGCGAGCGCCAGTCCCTCGATCATGATCTGCATGCCCAGGTAGGTCATGTCCCAGCGCGAATCGCCGATGATGTCGTCGAGCAGCATCCGCAGGTGCGCATTGACCGGGTAGTGACCCGACAGCTTCTCGTCCAGGTACTTGGCGAAGACCTCGACGTGGCGGGCCTCGTCCATGACCTGGGTGGACGCGTAGTACTTGGCGTCGATCCACGGCACCGATTCGACGATCTTGGCGGTGCAGATCAACGCGCCCTGCTCGCCGTGGAGGAACTGGGAGAGGGTCCAGTTCTGGCTCTCGACGCCCAGGGTGATCCACTCCTTTTCACCCCACTTCTCGAGCGGCGTACCCGAGATGTCGAAGCCGACGGCGTGCCCGCCCTGGGCCGCCGCCGCTTCGGCGACCAGGCGCTCCTGATCGACGTCGGTCTCCCAGGGGAGGTCGGTCTCGCCGTTCCACTGGGCGTTCTTGGCCTTCTCGTAGAGCTTGTTGAGCTTCGGCCGGGAGCCCTTCTCGTAGTCCCACGTGAAGATCGAGTCGTACTCCGAGTGGACGACGTGGCGACCGTCGGAGTCCTCGGTGCCGACGACGGACAGGATGGCGGTGAGATCGTCGAGTTCCTTGCGGCCGATGATGTCCTCGTTGCTGCTCATCTCGGTGCTCATATGCGGGTTCCCCTTTTGCGGACGGTCGGTGATCTCGAATGCTGCGGGTGATGCGGCTGCGGGCCGCTGCGTTGCGTCCGCCCCGCACGGCCGGCTCCCCCGGCGCGACGGACCGGGCGGGATTCAGCTGACGGGCTCGGTCTCCTCCGGGGTGGACGTTTCCCCCGGAAACGGCGTGATGTCGATCGGGACGGCGGTCGGGGCCCGGAGGGCCTCGATGCCGGGAAGCATGAACGTCGTGACGAGGAGCGTGGCGTCGGTCTCATCACACAGGTCGAGACGGTCGGACGGCGAGATGGCGTAGGACAGGACGATCCGGGTCGCCCACTCGGCCACCCGACCGGCCTCGTCCGAACTCATCCAGCGGGCGAGGAACGGGGCGGCGAACCGGGAGGCGGTGACCAACAGGCGGTCCGACTCGTCGAAGGCCAGGTGGCCGAGGATCAGTCCCGGTTCGTGCTCGACCAAGAAGTGCAGGGCCGCGTGGTCCCGGAGGCGGGTGGAGGCCTCCACGATGCCGCCCACCAGGGCGGATCCCAGGTCCCCGGCGGATCCGAGGCGCACACCGAGGGCGCTGAACAGGCGGGCCATCTCGGTGTCGACCACGGCGCCCAGGATCTCGTCACGGCCGCCCGGAAAGGCCCGGTAGACGGTGGCCCGGGAGACGCCCGACTCCCGGGCGATGTCGTCCACGGTGGTCTTCGCGGTGCCGTGGCGGGCCAGGCAGACCAGCGTGCCGTCGATGATGCGCTCCCGGTGGGGCGACGACTCCTGGACAGCGGCCCCGAGGGGCGCACCGGCCGGCGGGTACGTATCGCCTTGCCCCCGGGCACGCTCCCCCTCCAGGGGCACAACGGTGCTGCCCTCCAGGGGCACCACGGTGTCCGCGCCCACAGCCTGGAGTCCCCCTCGCGCTCGTGCCACTGATGAAACGGTAGGTCATGTTTTGTCTCACCGTCAACCACCTCGGCGGGCAGCCCCGCCGTCACCGGCCGCCGGCCCCCGAGGTCCTCCCCGGGTCCGTGACCGGCGATCAGGCGCCCGGAGCCGGGACCACCACACCGGCCAGGAGTTCGGAGCGGACCAGTCGGGCGACCTGGTCCGGCCGCTCGAGATCCCACCGACCCGGCGCGGAGATGTAGGACAGGACCATCCGGGCCAGGAAGTCGGCCGCGTCCCCGAGATCCACTCCGGCCGCCAGACCCCGGTCGACCACGTAGGGGGCCAGCACCTCGGCGATGCCCTCCCGGATGCGGTTGCTCTCCACGGTCAGCGCCGGGAGCAGGGTGCCCGGCTCGGTCTGCATGACCCGCTGGAGGACCTCGTGCTCGACGATCGAGCGGTGGGCGAACATGATGCCCCGCTCCATCACCTCCTCGAGGTCGGCCGCACCCTGGATGCGGTCGTACAGCTTGGCGAAGAAGTCGAACACCGCCCACGACACCGTGGCGTCGATGAGCTCGTCGCGTCCGCCCGGAAAGGTCCGGTAGACGGTGGCCCGCGAGATGCCGGCCTCGCGGGCCACGTCCTCGACGGTCGTCTTGGCCATCCCGCGCCGGGCCACGCAGGCGTAGGTCGCCTCCACGATCCGCTGCCGGGTCTCCACGGCCACCGGCCGATCAGATCCCGAGGAGGGGCTCGATGCCGATGGTCAGCCCGGGTCGCGAGGCCACCGACTCGACGGCCAGCACCACGCCGTCCATGAACGACGCCCGGTCGAAGGAGTCGTGGCGGATCGTGAGGCCTTGCCCGGCCGAGCCGAACAGCACCTCCTGGTGGGCCACGAGGCCGGGCAGCCGGACCGAGTGGATACGGATGCCACCCGGGCCCGATCCTCCGCGGGCGCCATCGACCACCACCGTCGTCGTAGCGTCGGCCAGGAAGCCGTCCCGGCCGGCTCCGGCCCGGGCCGCGGCCATCCCCTCGGCCGTGCGCAGCGACGTGCCCGACGGGGCGTCCCGCTTGGCCTCGTGGTGGAGTTCGATGATCTCGGCCGAGTCGAACCACGGGGCGGCCAGAGCCGCGAACCGCATCATGAGGACGGCGCCGATGGCGAAGTTGGCGGCCACGATGCAGTGTGCCCTCGACGTCCCCGCAGGCGCCCCGGTCGCCGCCGGGGCGTCGGGCGCGAACAGTCTCGCCAGCTCGTCGAGGTCGGCCTCGGTGAACCCCGTGGTCCCGACGACGACGTGGATGCCGGCCGCCGCGCAGAAGGCGAGCGTGGCGCGCGACGCCTCCAGATGGGTGAAATCGACGACGACCTCGACATCCGCGGCGGTCAGCGCCTCCAGCCCCTCGGCGACCACCGTCCCCTCCCCGGTGGACGGCGCCGTGCCCAGCAGCCCGCTGACGGGGCTGCCGGCGCAGCCGGGGTCCACGGCGGCCACGAGTTCGAGTCCGGGACGCTCCGAGACGGCGCGGCAGACCTCCCGACCCATCCGACCACCGGCGCCGACGACTCCGACTCGCATGCCGGTCACCCTAGCCAAGGTGCCCCACCCTCCCCCGGTGACCGGGACGTCGTCCGGTCCTCGGTCCCCCACCTTCGGCCCGACGGATCCGGTGTCCGCCCGCCACCGGAGGCAGCCTGGTGGAGCCGGCCCGGCGGTGGCGGCCTGGTGGAGGCGGCCTGGTGGAGGCGACCTGGTGGAGGCGACGTCCCTCAGCCGAGGCCGAGCGCCGACGGATCGAAGTCCGAGGCGTCGAACGCGCCGACCACCGACAGGGTGCGGGGGGCGCCGACCAGCGTGCGGGCGGCGTCGTGGACGTCCTCCCGGGTGAGCGCCTCCACCCGGGCGAGGACCTCGTCGACGGACAGGACCTCGCCGTGGAGGAGCATGCCGGCGCCGATCCGGCTCATCCGGGCACCGGAGTCCTCGCAGGCCAGCAGGGTCTCGGCCCGGAGATTGCCCTTGGCGATGGCCAGCTCCCGTTCCGTGATCCCGTCGGCGCCCAGGGCCGCCAGCTCGTCGGTGACGATGTCGAGGACCTCGGCCACGTGCTCGGGTCCGGTGCCGAGGCCCACGCTGAGGAAGCCGGCGTCGACGTAGGCGACCCGTTCGGACCAGACGGAGTACGCCAGGCCCCGGCGCTCGCGGATCTCCTGGAAGAGGCGGCTCGACAGGCCACCGCCGAGGACGTGGTTGAGGACGGCCAGGGCGTAGCGGCTCGGATGGTTGCGGTCGACCGAACGGGCGGCCAGCACGACATGGGCCTGTTCGGTGGGTCGCCGGGTCACGGCCAGCGGGGTGACCCGGCCGTCGGGGCGGGTCCGCTCCGGGCCGGCGCCTCCCCGGTGCTCCCCCGCCCGCCCGGCGAGCCCGGACACCACCCGGTCGTGGTCGAGGTCCCCCGCCACCGCGACGACCATGTTGCCCGGCAGGTAGTGCTCGTCGAAGAAGGCCCGGATCCGGGTGTCGGTCATGGCCTCGACCGACGCCTCGGTCCCGAGTACCTCTCGGCCCAGGGGGTGGTCGGGAAAGAGGGTCGCCGAACTCTGCTCCGCCGCCTCGTCGGCCGGCTCGTCGGCGTGCATCAGGATCTCGTCGAGGATCACCTGACGCTCGGCGTCGAGATCGGCCCCCCGGAGGGCGGGTCGCCACATGATGTCCGAGAGGATGTCGAGGCCCAGTTCGACGTGCTCGGCCAGCAGACGGATGTAGAAGGAGGTGTACTCCTTGGTGGTGAAGGCGTTGAAGTCGCCACCGACCTCGTCCACGGCCTCGGCGATCGCCGACGCCGACCGGGCGTGGGTCCCCTTGAAGAGGAGGTGCTCGAGGAAGTGGCTCGACCCGGCCGACTCGGGAGCCTCGTCCCGGGAGCCGGTCCCCACCCAGAAGCCGATGCAGACCGAGCGCGCCTCGGCCATCGTCTCGGTGACGACGGTCAGCCCGGAGTCCAGGCGGTCGGTCCGGATCATCGCGGTCTCATCCGCGACGGTCCGGACGGTGGCTCGTCACCACGGACCGGTTTCCAGGTCGCCCCGATCGTGGGCCGGCCCCGGGGGCCGGCCCACGACGGGAGCGGATGCTCAACGACGGCGACGCCCGCCCCGGCCGCCCCCGCTCGGGCGGTCGGACGTCTCGGCGGCGGCGGGGCCGAGGTCCCCGAACTCCTGGACGAGCTCCTCTTCGAAGATGTCCTCGAAGGAGGCGGCGCCGGCCGGGGCGCCGGACTGGCGACGGGGGCCGGAATCCTCCCCGCCGTCGGGATCGGCATGGTCGCCCCGCGAGCCACCACGAGAGCCCTCGGACCTCGAGCCACCGTCACACGAACCACCGTCACGCGAACCACCGTCCCGGGAACCGCGACCGCCGCCGTTGCCGCCCGAGGCGGCCGCCGGGGCCTCCCCGGCCAGGGACAGCGACACCTTGCCCTGCGGGTCGATGTCGTCCACCTTCACCTCGACCGGCTGGCCCAGCTCGAAGACGTCCTCGACGCGCTCGATGCGCTTGCCCTGGCCCATCTTGGAGATGTGCAGGAGGCCGTCACGGCCCGGGAGGATGTTCACGAAGGCACCGAACTTGGTGATGTTGACGACCTTGCCCTGGTACGTGGCCCCCACCTCGGCCAGCGGCGGGTCGAGGATCGTCGAGATGCGTCGACGGGCCTCCTCCACCGCGTTGCCGTCCTTGGCGCCGATGGTGACCGTCCCGACCATGCCGTCGTCGTCGACGGCGATGTCGGCGCCGGTCTCCTGCTGCAGGGCGTTGATGACCTTGCCCTTGGGCCCGATGACCTCACCGATCTTGTCCATGGGGATCTCGAAGGAGATGATCTTCGGCGCCGAGGCGGCCACGTCGGCCCGGGGCTCGGGGATCGCCGCGGCCATCACGTCGAGGATGGTGAGTCGGGCGTCCTTGGCCTGCATGAGCGCCTTGGTCAGGACGTCGAGGGGCAGCCCGTCGATCTTGGTGTCGAGCTGGAGCGCGGTCACCACGTCCCGGGTACCGGCCACCTTGAAGTCCATGTCGCCGAAGGCGTCCTCCGCACCGAGGATGTCGGTGAGGGTGACGTACTGGCCACCGTCGTAGACGAGGCCCATGGCGATCCCGGCGACCGGGGCCTTGAGGGGCACGCCGGCGGCCATCAGGGACAGGGTCGAGCCGCAGACCGACGCCATGGACGTCGAGCCGTTCGACGAGAGCACGTCGGAGACGAGCCGGAAGGTGTAGGGGAAGTCCTCCTCGTAGGGGACGACGGGCAGGAGGGCCCGCTCGGCCAGGAGGCCGTGGCCGATCTCGCGGCGCTTCGGGCCCCGCATGAAGCCGGTCTCACCGGTCGAGAAGGGCGGGAAGTTGTAGTGGTGCATGTACCGCTTGGACTCGACCGGGGTGATGGTGTCGAGCAGCTGGTTCATGCGGGGCATGCCCAGGGTGGTGACGTTGAGCACCTGGGTCTCGCCCCGCTGGAACAGGGCCGAGCCGTGGGCCGTCGGGAAGAGGTCGACCTCGGCGGACAGCGGCCGGATGTCGGTGGTGGTGCGTCCGTCGATGCGGAGCCCCTCCTCGACGATCCGCTTGCGGACCAGCTTCTTGGTCAGGCCCCGGACGGCGGCCTTGACCTCGCCCTGGCGGCCGTCGAACTCGTCGGCCAGCTGGGACAGGATCGACTCGGTGACCTCGGCCAGGCCGGCGTTGCGCTCGGCCTTGGGCGACAGGACGTTGGCGGCGGCCAGGTCGGCGGTGCCGATCTCCTCGACCCGGGCGAACACGTCGTCGCCGTAGTCGGAGAACGTCGAGTACTCCATCGTCTCGATGGTGCCGCGGGCGGCCACGAAGGCGGCCACGAGCTCACGCTGGAGCACGATCGACTCGCGGATCCATGTCTTGGCGGCCTCGAGGCCCGAGGCCAGGACCTCTTCGGTGACCTGCGGGGCGCCCTCCTCGTAGTACTGGAAGGAACGCTCCGAACCGCCGGCCTCGACCATCATGATGGCGATCTCGGCGTCGACGGACTCGTCGAGGGCCCGACCGGCCACCACCAGCTCGAAGGTCGACTCCTCGCCCTCCTCGAAGGTCGGGTGCGGAATCCACTGGCCGTCGGTCGAGTAGGCCACCCGGACGGCCCCGATGGGTCCCTCGAAGGGGATGCCCGAGAGCATCAGGGCGGCGGAGGCCGAGTTGATGGCCAGCACGTCGTGCGGGTTCTCCTGGTCGGCGCCGAAGATGGTGCCGACGATGTGGACCTCGTTGCGGAAGCCCTTGGGGAAGGACGGCCGCAGCGGCCGGTCGATGAGGCGGCAGGTCAGGATGGCCTGGTCGGACGACTTGCCTTCCCGACGGAAGAACGAGCCGGGGATCTTGCCGGCCGCATAGGTCCGCTCCTCGATGTCGACGGTGAGCGGAAAGAAGTCCGCCCCTTCGCGCACCGACCGGGACGCCGTGGCGGTGGCCAGCAGGACGGTGTCGCCGATGCGGCCGACGACGGCGCCGTCGGCCAGTTGGGCGAGCTTGCCCGCTTCGAAGCTGAGTGTCTTGTCGGTGCCGCTGATGGGCGCCGAAACGGAAATGGCGTCGGACATGACGCTCCTTGTGGTTCGGGGACCCCCCGAGCCAGTTCCCAGTTGTCGCCCGCCCGACCCGTCCGCGGCCCGGTGGTCCACAACTGGTGACTGACCTCGATGGGAGCCCAATCGGTGTGGTGTGACACGGTCGCCCACGGTGTGGGGGCCGTTCCTTCTGCAGGGAGGCGGTGTGCCGGCCTGCGATCCCCCGGCACGGGGCCGGTGGAGAAATTGCGACCGCCCGGCCGGAGCCGGGCGGAGCGTCTGACGTGCCTAGCGGCGGAGGCCGAGGCGGCTGATGATCTCGCGGTAGCGCTCGACGTCGTTGTTGCGGACGTAGTCGAGCAGACGGCGGCGGCGGCCGATGAGCTTCAGGAGGCCGCGCCGCGTGTGGTGGTCGCCCTTGTGCACCTTCAGGTGCTCGGTCAGATGGACGATGCGCTCGCTCAGGATGGCGATCTGCACCTCGGGGGAGCCCGTGTCCGTGTCGTGGAGACGGTACTCGGCGATGGTTGCCTGCTTGTCTGGCATGTGGGAAAGAAGACCTCTGGAATCGTGGCGACGGTCGGCGGACGGAACACGCCGACCGGACAATGGTAGCAGGAACGGGCCCGAGACGGCGGCCCATTCGGGGATAGTCCCACGTCATCCCCTATCGGGGAGGGGCGGCGCCGTGCCCCGGCGTCGGTCCCACGGGGACCCCGGCCCCCGCCCGGACCCGGTGGGGAGGACCGACGGCCGCGCCCGGACGCGCCCGGATCCGGCCGATCGGCCGGACCCGGTGCGTCGTGGCCGCCCGCGGGGCGGGACGGACTACTTGTTGGGCTGGGGCGTGACGCGGAGGTAGGGCTTGAGGGCCTTGAACCCCTTCGGGAACCGCTCCGTGGCCTCCTCGTCCGACAGCGCCGGTACGACGATGACGTCCTCGCCGTCCTTCCAGTTCACCGGGGTGGCGACCTTGTAGTCGGCCGTCAGCTGCAGGGAGTCGAGGACCCGCAGGACCTCGTCCACGTTGCGGCCGGTCGAGGCGGGATAGGTGAGCGTGAGCTTCACCTTCTTGTCCGGCCCGATGATGAACACCGAGCGCACCGTGAGGGTGTCGCTGGCGTTCGGGTGGATCATGTCGTAGAGGTCGGCGACCTTGCGGTCCTCGTCCCCGATGAGCGGGAAGTTGAGGGCCGTTCCCTGGGTCTCCTCGATGTCGCCGGCCCACTTGCCGTGGGAGGTGACATCGTCGACCGACAGGCCGATGAGCTTGGCGTTGCGCTTGTCGAACTCTCCCTTGGCGGCGGAGAAGGCGCCGAGCTCGGTCGTGCAGACCGGCGTGAAGTCCTTCGGGTGGGAGAAGAGCACGCCCCAGCTGTCGCCGAGGTACTCGTGGAAGTTGATCGTGCCTTCGGTCGTGTCGGCGGTGAAGTCGGGGGCCTCGTCGCCCAGTCGGATGGCCATGTGCTGCTCCTTCTGTCGTCGTACGGGTGTCGGATTCGTTGGCTGGCGGGACGGCGGAGGGTGCCGCACGCCGACCGGCGGCGGCCCCTGCCGGGTCCGTCGACCGGTGCTCCACGGAGTCTTCCCCCGTGCGCCCGCCGGACACCCTAGCCGGGTCCCGGCCTATTGTCGACCTGATCCGTCAGGTTTACCGACCGGTCGCCGACGGGGAGCGCGGCGCATCGGACACCCCTGTGACGTGGGGTACTGGCCGGGCCGCCCGCCAGGGGCCATGCTGAGGCCATGACCGACCCCCCCACCTCCCCCGACGTCCGCGTGGACCGCCGTGGACCGGTCACGGTCGTGACCATCGACCGTCCCCGGCGCCGCAACGCCGTGGACCGTCCGACGGCGGCCGCCCTGCTCGTCGCCTTCGAGGAGTTCGACGCCGACCCGGGAGCGGCCGTCGCCGTCCTCACCGGTGCCTCGGGGACGTTCTGCGCCGGGGCCGACCTCCAGGCGGTGGCCTCGGGGACCGGCAACCGGGTCGCCGAGGACGGGCCGGGACCGATGGGGCCGACCCGACTCGCCCTCTCGAAGCCGGTCATCGCCGCCGTCGAGGGCCACGCCGTGGCCGGTGGCCTCGAACTCGCCCTCTGGTGCGACCTGCGGGTGGCCGCCGAGGACGCCGTCTTCGGCGTGTTCTGCCGCCGCTTCGGCGTGCCGCTGGTGGACGGGGGCACGGTCCGCCTCCCCCGTATCGTCGGCGAGGGGCGGGCCCTGGACCTCATCCTGACCGGACGACCGGTGGGCAGTGGGGAGGCGCTCGCGATGGGACTGGCCAACCGGGTGGTGGCGAACGGCACGGCGCTCGAGGCCGCCGTGGCCTGGGCCGCCGAGCTGGCCGCCCTGCCCCAGGTCTGCCTGCGCAACGACCGGCGGTCGGCCGTGGCCCAGTGGGGCCTGCCGGTGGACGAGGCGCTGGCCCTCGAGACCCGGCTCGGCCTGGACAGCCTCGCCTCGGGTGAGGCGCTCGACGGGGCGACCCGCTTCGTCGGCGGTGCGGGACGGGGCGGCGCCACCGTCACCGGCCCCGGCGCCTGAGGGCCGGCGGACATGCCCGACGTCGCCGCCTTCGACTTCGACGGCACGCTCACCAGTGGGGGGAGCGTCTTCGACTTCCTGACCGCGGTCGCCGGTCGCGACGCCGTCCTGCGCGCCTCGACCCAGCTCGCCCCCCGTCTCGCCCACGCCGCCCTGGCCGGAGGCGAGGTGGCCGACCGCACCAAGGAGCAGCTCTTCACCCGCGTGCTGGCCGGGGTGGACGCCGCCCGCTTCCACGAGGTGGGCGCCGAGTTCGCCGCCGGCCACCTCGCCGCCCACATCCGACCCGAGGTCCGGCGTCGACTCGACTGGCACCGGGGCCGGGGCGACCGGGTGGTGGTGGTGTCGGCCTCGCCCGACGCCTACATCCGGGTCGCCGCGGAGCGACTCGCCGCCGACGCCTCCATCGCCACCCTGCTCGAGGTCGACGACACCGGGCGTCTGACCGGTCGGTACGAGGGGGGCAACTGCCGGGGCGAGGAGAAGATCCGCCGGCTCCGACTGTGGATGGCCGACACCGGCTCGGAGGACGCCCACCTCTGGGCCTACGGCAACAGCCGGGGGGACCTGCGCATGCTGCGGGCCGCCCACACCGGCGTGAACGTGGGGAGACTGGGCGGTCTCGGCCGGCTCCGCGGGTTCCCGGGCCTCGAGGACACGGGACCCCGCCGGCTCGACGTCTGAGCAGGCGTCCGTCGGCCGTCCGCCACCGGCACCTCACGCCCGGCATCCGGCATCCGGCATCCGGCATCCGGCATCTGAACGTCTAGAGGTACTCCCGCTTCCGCATCCAGATGAGGCAGAACCACCCCCAGATCGGGGGGAGGTAGGCGGTGAAGAGCCGCTGCACGAACACCGCGGCCACCGCGTCGTCCTCGGGCACCCCGGCCGCCGTGAGGGCCAGGATCATCCCGGCCTCCACCACGCCCATGCCGCCCGGCACCGGCGAGATCCCCCCGATCATCGACCCCAGCGTCAGCGCGATCAGCAGCGAGGCGAGGCTCAGGTGCTGGTCGAAGGCGTGCAGGGAGGCCCCGAGAGCCAGGGCCACGAGCAGTTGACCGGCGATCTCGCCACCGAAGATCTCGACCAGGTTGCGCGGATGGGTCGAGAGCACCTTCAGGTGGCCCCACACCTCGGACGCCTTCGGGCGGAGCTTGGCGGCGGCCAGCCGGCGCCACCGTGGGATGGCGAAGATCAGGCCCAGCAGCAGCCCCACCACGGCGACGGCGATGACGATGAGCCACACCAGGTGGGCGGTGCTCGAGCCCGACCCTCCCCCGGTGCTGTCCGGTGATGACGCGAAGTGGAACTGCGACAGGGCGATCGGGATGGCGATCAGGAAGAGGGCGCCCTTGACGATCCAGCTGGCCGTCGAGATGAGCACGCCGGAGCTGACGGCCAGGGTGGCGTCGTAGCCCTGCTGCTGGAAGAACCGCACCCGGGTGGCCAGTGCCCCCATCGACCCGCCGGCCAGGGACACGAAGGTGTTGGCCACCTCCAGGGCGACGGTGCGCCCGTAGGGCAGCGTGTCGGTGACCGATCCGACGGTGGTCACCGCCAGGGCCGGGTAGGCGGCCTGGGCCAGGACGAACACGACGGCGACCCATCCCCACTTCGCCCCGGTGATCGTGCTCCACGAATGGGTGACGTTCACGAGCACGCCGATCAGGGCCCAGCCACCGATCAGGGTCCCGAGGACGAGCACCAGGTTCACCCAGCTGACCCGCCTCGGCTCGATCAGCTTCGGGACCTCGATCCCGGCGGTCCGGGCCCCCTCGTCGCGCAGCGCGGCCAGGATCGCCTTCTTGCCGCGCAGCGTGCGGGAGGCCACGGGATCGAGCGCGGCCCGCTGCAGGTAGGGCAGCGCGGCGACCAGCGCGTCGATCGGAACCACCCGGGCCGCGGCCGCAGAGGTGCGCTCGGGACCGGCCACCAGGGCCGTGGCCGCCATGGTGGCCGCCAGGTCCCGGTCCAACTGGTCGGGGGTGGCGACGGTGGCCGCCGCCCGCAGGTCGACGAGCCCCGAGGTGCCGTCCTCGCACAGGACGATCGTCTCGGTGGACAGGGCCCCGTGGGCGATGCCGGCCCGGCGCAGCGCCAGTACCTGTCCGAAGATCCCGTCGAGGGCGGCGTCGGTCAGGGCCGGGTCGGTCGGCGGTGGCTCCGTCGACCCGGCGTCGGCGTCGGCGTCGGCGTCGGCCGAGTCCTGGACCTCGGTGTCGTCCCCACCGTCGCTCCCGCCGGGATCGGGAGCACCGGCCGCCCCGGAGCCGGCCGCGGCGGCAGCAGCGCCGTCGGCGGCGGGATCGGCGTCGTCCTTCGGCATCGGAAAGGGCGTGAGCTCGGCCAGTCGGCGCCCGGGTGGGGGTCTCGTGACGAGGAGGGCGTCCTTGGCCGGCCCTGCGGGACCCGCCGCCAGCACGTCCGCCACCGTCGCCCCGGCCCGTTCGGCCATGAGCGTCAGGTACGCCTCGTGCTCGACCTGCTGGCGTCGGGTGTAGGTGAGGGTCGGGCCGGAGTCCCGATAGAGGAGAAAGCGCATGGTCTTGGCCAGGAGCTGGGCGTCGGAGGCGTCGCGCCCGTACACCGAGATGTCGAGGTCGTCGCCGCGCAACCGGGCCCGGAACTTCCCGTAGCCCCACGTCTGGCGGGGAGCGGGCACCACGTCGACGGCGGCGATGTCGAGATCCTCGAGCAGGAGCCGGACCTCGGATGCCGACGGGAGGCCCAGGGGGGACCCGAACACCAGGTGGACCACCGCGGTGACCCCGACGCCGACCGCCAGGCTGGCCAGCACGGCGACCGGCAGTCCGTAGCCCGAGACCATGGTCGTGACGGCGAGCACCGCGATGGTGATGATGATCGCCCGCTGCACCCATCGGCTCAGGTACGGCATGGCCGCACTGGCCACCGCCACCGCGGCCGCCACCCGGGCCACCGGAAAGGCCAGGTCGAACCCGTGCGGGGCCTGGGCCACCGGCCGCCCTCCGTCGGGGCCCCACAGCAACCCGAGGACCACGCACAGGAGCCACGCCGCGGCGCCGGCCACGGCCGTGTCCCGGATCACCTGGGCGCGCCGGGACACGAGGGCGAGCACCACCACGACGGCGAGCAGGCCGAGCGAGCCGATCCACGCCAGGCTGGTCACCAGCCACTTGATGCCCTCGGGGATCGGGGTGACGGCGGCGATCAGCGACTTCTCGCTCGACGGGTTCAGCCGGGTGGCCAGCCACGACACCAGGAGCACGATGAGGGCGACGACCACCCGGACGGCATCGCTCCCCCGGCGCCGTCGCTGCCCGTCGCCGATCGGAGCGAAGAGGATGGCCCGCCACGAGCGGGCCGACCACGGTCCAGTGGGATCCGGCGGTCTCGCGTCGTCCGACGCGCCCGGACCGTCCGGAGTCGGGATGACGTCCGATGATGCCGGGGCGGCGACGTCCGAAGGCGCCGGGGCGACCACGGACGGGGTCGCCGACGGCTCCGTCCCGCTCCCCCCGGCTTCTGTCGCTCCCTCGCCCATGCGGTCCGACACTAGGGGCCGGGCGGGGTCGAGCCACGGACGGTTCCCGTCCGGGCACCCGCACTCGGGCGTCAGGTGGCGGCGGCCCCGGAGCCGAAGAAGTGGGCGTCGCCGTAGTTGAAGATCCCGCCGTCGGCGGCCACCATCCAGTAGCCGGCGCCGTCGGCGGTGGCGGCCATGCCCACGACGGGTTGCACCAGCGGGAGACCCCCCGCCGAGCCGAAGAAGGCGGCGCTGCCGAAGTCGAAGATGCCGCCGTCGGACGCCACCAGTCGGTAGCCGGTCCCCCCGGGAACCGACGAGATCCCCACGATGGGACGGTTGAGCGGCTGGCCTCCCATCGAGCCGTAGAAGGGCGCGTCACCGAAGGCGAACACCCCGCCATCGGCCGCCACCAGCCAGTAACCACCCCCGGCGGTCGCCGCCCGCACCATGCCGACGACGGGTTGGTTCAACTGCATGCCGCCGGTCGAGCCGTAGAACTGGGCGTCGCCGTAGTTGAAGATCCCGCCGTCGGCGGCGACCAGCCAGTAGCCCCGTCCATCGGCGGTGGGAGCCATGCCGACGATCGGGCGGTTCAGGTGCAGGGCTCCTGCGGATCCGTAGAAGCCGGCGTCACCGTAGGAGAACACGCCTCCGTCGGAGGCCACCAGCCAGTAGCCCTTTCCGTCCGGGGTCGACGCCATGCCGACGATCGGGGCGGCCAACGGCTGCCCACCGGCCGAACCGTCATAGGTGGCGCTGCCGAACGCGACCACGGAGCCGTCCGACCCGGTGATCCAGTAGCCCTGCGAGCCGGGGCCGGCCGCCATGCCCACCGCCGGAGCGGGCAGGGACGAGGTCGGTGTGAACCAGTCCGACAGGAGGTTGAAGTCGGCGGCGAACTGGTCGCCGGTGACGACGATGTCCTCGGACGACCCGACCAGGGTCATCGACTCGACGCGTCCTCCCCAGTCGCCATAGCCGTTGCGGGACGTGATGGCGATCGACTCCAGGGTGCCCAGGTGGGGGAAGGTCGACTCGATGCTCGAGACGGGGATCGAGACGTGCCAGGTGTGGTTGGGATTGCAGGCCCCGTTGACGCCGGGCGGGCAGATGGCGTCTCCGTCGTCGACGACGGCCGGAAAGGTCCCCGGCGCCGTGTATCCGCCCGTGGAGGACGAGTACTCGGTGGTCAGGGGCACGCCGTTGGCGCCGTCCTCCATGACGTACGACGCGGTGTCGAGGGTGGCGAGATCGGTGAGGGGGTTCTCGTTGGCGATGCCCCGGTACGTCTGGCAGTCCAGGTCACAGGTGTCGGCGTAGCCCCCGTAGCCGTCCCGGTCCGCCGCCATGTAGGAGCGGGCCGCCACCGCCTGGGCCTCGAGCTCCTGGAAGCCCCGGGCCTGGCCCTGGGCGCCGGGGCCGCCCATCGTGCCCCAGTAGGCCGGGGACTCGTTCGGCACGACCCCCGCCACGTAGTCCTCGACGGGCAGCACGTTGACGGTGCGCAGGGCACCGTCGGAGTTGTACTCCCCTTCCAGATTGCCGCGCACCGACAGGTTCCCACCGACCTCACAGAGCTGGAGGTCCATGGCGGGGGCGTCGGTGGCGGTGGCGGTCCCGAGGATCGAGTCCTGGTCGGGGACGGCCGTGGGATCGGTCACCCCCGATCGGAACGGCGTCGTCGCCCACGGCCCGGCGCAGCTGGTCCCCGAGTAGAGGTCCCACTGACCGTTCCCGATGGCGTGGATCAGGACGTACTGACCGCCGGTGAACGCGGCGCCGTCGATGCCGAACCCGTCGTCAGAGGTCACGATGAGGTCGTTGCCGTCGTTCTCCGTGATCGCCACGGACGTCCAGCGGCCCTCCTGGGCCGGCGTCAACAGGGCCGGCTGACTGCCGTCGTAGTAATGGGTGACGATCTGCTGCCACGACCAACCCGAGTACGCATACCCGAACGCCCCCCACTGGCCCATTCCCCGTCCGTGCCCCCAACCGTGCCCGGTGAGGCTGACGGAGCTCGAGGGATAGGCGGCCGCCGCCGGGGCCAGCGCGATCGAGGTCCCGAGGGTCGTCCCCACCGTGGCCACCACGACCGCCAGCCGCGCCCAACGGGAGGTGGCATGGCGGCGCACGCGTGCGGTCCTCCGGCGGACGCGGAGGGTCCTCCGGCCTCTCTTCGGCAGTTCCGGCATGGGGACCAACGATAGGACCGGGGACCCCTCCCGAGGGGGACACCCCCGGACCCGGGCCCCGCAGGGAGATCACCGGATGGGGCTCCGGCGGCGGTTGGGGTCGTCGGAGGGCGCCGGCGAGGTGCCCGGGTGGTGCCGCGGAACCACCGGGCGGGCGGGCGGCCGCCGGTCAGGTACCGAGCAGCGGATGCCGGAGCCCGAGCTCGGCCAGGGTGCGGTCCGGTTCCCGGGGCTGCACCACGGCCGGGTCGGCACCCTCGAGGCGGAACACGTACAGGTTCCAATAGGGCGCCAGGTCCGCCGGGGCGATGTCGGCGTAGAGCCGCTCCTCCACGTCGACGCACCGGGTGAAGCCGGCGTCGGCGAAGCGTTCGGTCCACCACTCGAAGGAGGCGATGCACAGGTGGCCCTCCACGAGCTCGCCCTCGGCGTCGACGGCCAGGTCGGGTTCGGGCACGGGTCCGGGGTACTCGGGCCCGAGGCCGTAGTAGTGGTCGACCCGCTCGGGTCGGACCTTGCCCTCGAAGTGACCGTCCGGTCCGGACCGGTTGGGCCCGAAGGACGGGATGGTGGCGTAGAGGTAGCCCCCGCACACCCGGGCCAGCTCGCCCAGGGCGTCGGGGACCCGTCCGGGTGGCAGGTGCTCCAGGATCTCGAGGGTCGTCACCAGGTCGAAGGCGCCGTCGGGCCAGGGCAGCCCGGCGAAGAGATTGGCCACCCGCAGGTGGCCCGCCGCCCCCGGCGTGGCGTGGTCGATGGCGAAGGCGCTCAGGTCGCACCCCTCGGCGTCGATCCCCCGTTCGCGCAGGACCTCGACCAGGTAGCCGGTGGCACAGCCGACGTCGAGGGCCGTCGCCACCCGGAAGTTCCGCCACAGCAGCCATCCGGCGATGTCGGCGTTGGAGGCGACGCGGTCGTAGCGGGCGTAGCCCGATCGCCCCTCCCGGTCGCCGAGGGCGTCGCGGCCCTCGCCGAAGTAGGAGCCGCCGTAGGCGTCGGGCACGCCGGCCCGACGGGCCACGGCCAGCGCGGCCGCCCGCTCGGACAGGGCGGTCAGCTCACCACCCACCCGGGCCAGTCCGGCCCGGACGAGATCGTGGCCGGCGGCCAGGTCGACCAGGGCATTACGGGCGGCCTCCGCCGCGGCCCGTACCCGGGGCGGTGTCACGTGTCCTCCACCAGGCGCTCGGCCAGGGCCCGGAACGCCCGACCCCGGTGCGAGACGGCGTGCTTCTCCTCGGGCGACATCTCGGCGAAGGTCCGTCCGTCGAATCCGTCGGGGGCGAACAGCGGGTCGTAGCCGAACCCCCCCGATCCGCGGGCGTCGGGGGTGATCACGCCGGTCACCGCGCCCTCCACCCACAGCTCCGAACCGTCGGGGTAGGCCACGAAGGCCACACTGCGGAACCGGGCCCGACGGCGGTCGGGTGCGGTGGCCCCGACCCGGGCGAGCTCGACGAGCAGCTTCGACACGTTGTCCGCGTAGGTGGCCCCCTCCCCCGCGAACCGGGCCGAGTAGACGCCGGGCGCCCCGCCCAGGGCCTCCACCTCCAGTCCGGTGTCGTCGGCGACCGCAGGACGGCCGGTGGCGTCGCACAGGGCTCGGGCCTTGAGGCGGGCGTTGTCCTCCAGTGTCTCCCCCGTCTCCTCGACGTCGGGCACCTCCGGTGGCCGGGGCAGCAAGGTCAGATCGGGCACGTCGCCCAGGATGGTGGCGATCTCCGCCGCCTTGTCCACATTGGCGCTGGCCAGGACGAAGACCCGCCCCGCCACCGCCTCCCCTCCCCCGGTCAACGCGGCGTCGGGGGTTCGGCCAGCGTGGCCGTCTGCAGGTCGAGGAGCTGGGCGATGCCGTGCTCGGCCAGACTCAGCATCTCGTCGAGTTCCGCCTTGGTGAACGGCATGCCCTCGGCCGTGCCCTGCACCTCGATGAACCGGCCCGAGGAGGTCATCACCACGTTCATGTCGACCTCGGCCCGGCTGTCCTCCTCGTAGGGCAGGTCGAGCATGCAGACCCCGTCGACCACGCCCACCGAGACGGCGGCCACCGCCTCGGTCAGCGGGTTGGCCCGTAACGTCCCCTTCTGGACCATCCGCGTCAACGCGTCGTGGAGGGCGACATAGGCGCCACAGATCGACGCCGTGCGGGTGCCACCGTCCGCCTGGAGCACGTCGCAGTCCACCGTGACCTGCACCTCGCCGAGCGCCACCATGTCGCAGACCGACCGCAGGGAGCGCCCGATCAGTCGCTGGATCTCCTGGGTGCGGCCCGACTGCTTGCCCTTGGCCGCCTCGCGGGTGACCCGCTCGCCCGTCGACCCGGGGAGCAACGAGTACTCGGCCGTCACCCACCCCTTGCCCGAGCCCCGCATCCACGGCGGCACGCGTTCCTCGACGGAGGCGGTGCACAGGACCCGGGTCCGCCCCATGGACACCAGGACCGACCCCGGAGCGAAGACCGTGAAGTCCCGCTCGAACGACGCCGTCCTCAGTTCGTCGATCCCTCGTCCGTCAGCCCGTTTCGTCACGCTCGCTCCGTTCACAGTGTGTAGTCCGATCCTGTCGCCGCCTGCTCCACCGGACCACCGAAGGCGGAGGCGGCTTCCTCGGCCACCGCCGCGGCGTCCATCGTGGGCCACCGGTGGGTGATGACCAGCCGTCGGGCCCCGGCGGCCCGGGCCGCGGTGCCGGCCTGTCGGCCACTCAGGTGACCGGCCGTCCCTTCGTGCGCGGCGGTGTAGGTCGCCTCGCACAGCAGCAGGTCGAGGCCGTTGCCGAGGACGTCCGGCGACCAGCCCGGCCCCGTGTCGGCAGAGTAGCCCAGGGCCCGGCCGGCCCCGTCGACCCGGACGGCCAACGTCTCCTCCACGTGGTCCGTGCGGTGGAAGGCGCAGGAGGCTTCGCCGATCCCGGCCCGGTCCCCGTCGGTGACGCAGCGCCAGTCGAGCATCGGGGTCCGTTCGGGTGCGGCGCGGGTGGCGACCTCGGCCGGGGCGTAGACGGGAAGGGGAGAACGCCGCCCCCCGAACCGGGCCTGGGTGTCCATGGCGTAGAGGTCGCTCCAGTGGTCGGTGTGGTGGTGGCTGATCACGACGGCGTCCACGTCGGCGGGATCGAGGAGGGTCTGGAGGACCGCGAAGGTGCCGGGCCCGCAGTCGAGCACGAGGCTCGTACCCCCGACCTGCACGAGATACCCACTTCCGGCGCCCCCGGGGCCGGGCCAGCTGCCGTCACAGCCGAGCACGGTCAGGACCACCGCGTCCCCCGGGTCGGTCGGGGCGATGCGGGGTGCCGCTCGTCTGCCTGCCATCCGGTCAGATTAGGCGGCGCCGGGCCGAGCCGACCGGGACCGGGCCCGCAGGATCGACGGAAGGTGGGGTCGTCAGAAGTAGGTGATCTCCTTGGCCCGGGCCTCGACGGTGTCGAGGTGGTCGGTCCAGGCCCCGGTCGACAGGTACTTCCATCCCGCGTCGCAGCAGACCGTCACGATGACCCCCGACTCCAGCGTGGCCGCCGTCTTGACCGCACCGGCCAGGATGGCGCCCGAGGAGAGCCCGGCGAAGATGCCGACCTCGGTCAGGCGCCTCGTCCACTCGATCGACTCGCGGGGCCGCACGATGCGCTTGCCGTCGAGCAACGCGGCACCGTCGTTGTCGAGGAAGATCGGCGGGATGTAGCCGTCGTCCAGGTTGCGCAGCCCGTCGACCAGCTCCCCGGCCGGCGGCTCGATGGCCAGCACCTTGATATCGGGGTTCTGCTCCTTCAGGTACCGGCCCACCCCGAGCAGGGTGCCCGACGTCCCGAGGCCGGCCACGAAGTGGGTCACCTCGGGGCAGTCCTTCCAGATCTCGGGGCCGGTGCCCTCGTAGTGGGCACGCGGGTTCGCCGGGTTGGCGTACTGGTAGAGGAACGTCCACTCCGGATGCTCGGCCGCCAGCGCCCGGGCCCGGCGCACCGCCCCGTTGGAACCCTCCGCCCCCGGCGAGTCGATGATCTCCGCCCCCCACGACTCGAGCAGCTGGCGGCGCTCGATGGAGACGTTGGTGGCCAGGACCACCTTGAGCTTGTAGCCCTTGATCCGGCAGACCATGGCCAGGCCGATGCCGGTGTTGCCGGACGAGGGCTCGATGAGGGTGCCGCCCGGGGTCAGGCTCCCGTCAGCCTCGGCGGCCTCGATCATGGCCAACGCGATCCGGTCCTTGACCGAGCCCCCCGGGTTCTGACCCTCGAGCTTCATGAGGATCCGGACGTCCGGGCTCGGGCTCAGGGGCGAGATGTCGACGAGGGGCGTGTTCCCGATCAGGTCCAGGATCGACCCGTAGACGGTCATCGGGGTCGGCGCGCCCCGGGCCCGAACGCCCCACCGGCCACGGCGGGGAGGATGGACAGCTCGTCGGTGTCGCCCACCGGGGTGTCGACCCCCGAGAGATAGCGCACGTCGTCGTCGTTGAGGTAGACGTTCACGAACTTGTGGAGCGACCCGCTGTCGTCGATCACCTGGCCGGACATACCGGGGTACTCCGCCACCAGCGCGGTCAGGGCCTCGCCCACGGTCGAGCCGTCGACGGCCACGGTGCGCTCGCCCCCGGCATGGGGCCGCAGCACGGTGGGGAGGTTCACTTGGACGGGCACGTGGGCTCCTTTGGATTCCGGCGCCCCTCGTGGGGCCTGGTGGTGGGTACGCCCGATCGGTGGGCGCCCCTGGGTGCCCCGACGGGGCGTCGAATCATGACCATTCCGCTTGGGATTCTACCTCCCCACCCGGACGGGTTCCTCCTCGATCCCCCCGTCCACGATCCGGTAGCTCCGGACCACGGGCTCGGTGTCCCGCAACGACACCAGGACGTAGTGCCACGTCGGGTCCGGGGCCTGGGCCACGTCGGTGGGCGACGGGTAGGCATCGGTGTGGGTGTGGGAGTGGAAGACGCCGATGATGGACATGCCCGACGCCTCGGCCTCCCGGTCGGCCCGCAGGTGCTCTCGCGGGTCGACGGTGTAGAGCTTGGCCGAGGCCGCCAGGTTGCGGGTCGGGTAGCACGTGGTGGCGCGACCGTCCGTCGGGTCGCCGGCCAGCAGCCCGCAGGCCTCGTCGGGCAGCCCGACCAGGCAGTGGGCCACCATCTGGTCGTGGACGGCACGGGGCATCGAGAGCATCGACCCTCACGCTAGAGGACCCCGGTCCGGTCCCGAGCGACCGCGGCCTCCCGGTGACCGGACCGGCGGGGCCCCGACCGTCCGTGCCGGGCGACCGGGGACGGGCGACTACCGTCGTTCGACGTGGCCGCAGCCAAGAAGAAGGCATCGCCCGGCGGCTCGGGCGGCAAGGGCGGGAAGGACGCCGCCCGGGAGCGCAACCGGCTGGTGGCGTCCAACCGCCGCGCCCGGCACGACTACGAGATCATCGACACCCTCGAGTGCGGCATCGTGCTCCAGGGTTCCGAGGTGAAGTCGCTGCGCGAGGGCAGGATCGCCCTCCAGGACTCCTACGCCCGGATCGACGACGGCGAGCTGTGGTTGTTCGGGGTCCATGTGCCGCCCTACGCCCAGGCCAACGGCTTCGGGGCCCACGACCCCGACCGGCGGCGCAAGCTGCTGGTCCACCGTCGCCAGATCGACGAGTGGATGGGCAAGACCAAGCAGAACTCGCTGACCATGGTCCCGCTGTCCATCTACTTCAAGGACGGCCGGGCCAAGGTCGAGCTCGCCCTCGCCCGCGGTCGGCGCCAGTACGACAAGCGCCACGCCATCGCCGCCCGCGACGCCGGACGGGACGCCGCCCGCGAGGCCCGGACCGCCGCCAAGAGCCGGGTCTGAGCGGTCCCATCCAAGTCGGCGCGGTGGACGGGGTGCCTCCCGGCGGCCCTGCCGTGACGTCCGGGAGGTACGATGGACGTCTGTCCGCGGAGGTGGTGCGGACTGTGGAGTACCCCGAGGGGGTGACAGGCTTCGACTCCGGTCGTCGATGTAGGAGAAGCGAGCCGTGGTCTCCGGAGCCACGTTAAAGAGCCGGAACCAAAAACAAACGCCGAGCCTCAGCTCGCGCTCGCAGCCTAGAAACTGCGACGTCCTCCTGGTCTAAGCCCCACGGGTCAGAACAGGGCGCCATCTAGTGGGGCTCACCTGAACAGCTGCGCCGACGGGCCGTCAGGGACAGTTCAGTCGGATACGGAACCGCCCTGCCGCCGGTAGCGGAGCGGGTCCCGACAATCCACCACCGGCTGCGCTCGGAGAAGGCCTATTGAGAAGCCGGAGGACGCGGGTTCGATTCCCGCCACCTCCACGATGCCCCTGACCTGTTTTCCCGCAGGTCAGGGGCGTTTTCTTGTCCGGGCTCGGCGACCGACACGAGAAGTCGCGTACAGCGATCGGGCGTTTGGATGTGACCTGGCCCCCGGACAGTGGTCCACCGCCCGGCAACCGGTTCACTGCCTCTACTGGATTCAACGTGGTCCGTAGGCGTCCACGAACGCGGCGGAAGCCTTCCGGGCCATCGGGATGAGATCGTGGGTCGACGCGTAGTCGTCATCGCCGGTGAACATGGCCTTGTTCACCGGGATCCAGAACAACATGCCGACGAAGTGCTCCGCAGCCGCCATCGCATCGTCAAGATCGAGCAGGTGACGATCCGCCAGGGCCCCGAAGCTGGCCGCGAGCGCGGCGAGGACCCGTTCGAACCCTCTCTCGTACCAGGCTGTCGAGATCTCGGGGAAGCGATCCGCGGAAGAGATCACCAGGCGCCGGAGTCGTAGGACCCGGGGCTGCATCAACGCCAGGAGAAACGTCTCGGCCAGATGCTCCAAATCCCCGGACACATCCGTGGTTGCCGGCAATTGCTCCGCGATGACCTCGATGAGCCCGCTCATATCGTCGGTCGTGGACAGCACGATGTCGGCGAAGAGATGCTGCTTGTCGGTGAAATGCTTGTAGACCGTCTGTTTGGAGACCCCGGCCGTCGCCGCGATCTCCTCCATCGTCGTGCCGTCGTACCCGTTGGCGAGGAACGTGTCGATGGCCGCTTCCCGGATCTCACGGTGTCGCCTGTCCGAGTTCCGCTCCGAGGGCTCCGGCGTGCTCATGAGTGCCACCTGAAACACAGTACTAGACGGATCAGTTCCAACACAGTACTATACGGTCTAGTTCCGACAACACGGCCACTGGAGGTCAAGTCATGAAGCTCGAGGCATACCTGTTCTTTCCGGGCAACACCGAAGAAGCGGTCAGCTTCTACCGGTCCGTTCTCGGTGGCGAGGTGGCGATCACCCGGCGCGGCGATGTGGACCCGACGGCATCGGAGACCGAGAAGCATCTCGTGATCAACGCCGCACTGGACACCGGGGCCTTCACCCTGCGAGCCAGTGACCGCGCCGATACGACAAACGACGTCCAGACCCGGGTCGAGCTCTCCATCATCGGGTCCGACGAGGACGAGCTCCGTCAGATCTTCGATGCGCTGAGCGATGGGGGTTCCGTCAAGGCGCCCCTCGAGAAGATGTTCTGGGGCGACACGTTCGGTGCGCTGATCGACAAGTTCGGTATCGGCTGGCAGGTCAACATCTCTGCCAGCTGACGAGTCATCACCGGTCACCGGGTGATGAACGCCCGAACCCGAGGAAGGGGACATCTTGACTGACCAGACTGCACCATGGCCGAAGCAAGGACCGGCGTCGTACTTTCTATCGATCGAGAAGAAGTACGGCCGCTCGATCGCCGAGTGGCAGAAGATCATCGGGGACTGCGGACTCGAGAAGCACATGGCGATCGTCGGCCACCTCAAGTCCGAGTACGAGATGGGTCATGGTCACGCCAACGCCCTTGTCGGATGGACACTCGCCGGTAACACCGCCGCTCCGTAGATCGTTCGCAGACCGACGGGCCAGCCGGATCGGCTGACCGACGGAATTCGGTTCAGAGCCAGCGGCGATGGGATTCGAACATCGTTCCGCCACCTCTGGAACCGGTCTTTCAGAACCCGGCCCCCGGCTGAAGATAGGGCCCGGTGCGTGGACTTGCGTGTCGCATGATCCATTGCCGCGGGCCAGCCGTAGGGGGCAGACGTGCGCCCGGCATCGCCCGTCACGAGGAGTTCACGCCCAACCCCACGCCAGACCGGACAACTCCATGGGTCCGGGTCCGCCAATTCCGGTGGGTCCCGTCGTGATCGTCATGAAGGCGAACGCCCCGTCGAGGAAGCCGGGTGCGCTCAGTCGAACGGTCAACGGATAGGTCGAGTACGTCCCGTCGGCGCAGTTGGGCTGACAGTCGTTCCAATGGAGGGTGGCGGTCCCGGTCGCCCCCGCCTCGGTCCAGACGTTCCAGCTGATGGGGGTGAGGACCGCCGCGCTCGTGGCGCATCCGAGGAAGATCGATGCCGGTCGCATCTGGGCGCCGATGTCCACCGGTCCGTCCCCGCAGGACTGGACCGCGGGCAAGGCCATGGTGGCGGGCACCGCCGTCGAGGTGAGGAGCCAGTAGCCGACCCCGGCCGGATCGGGCGCGATGGCGGTGATCGGATAGGTGACGACCGGATCTTCGATCGATCCGTCGAAGCCCAGGGAACCGAAGTAGGGGGCACCGCCGAAGGCGAACACCCCGCCGTCGACCGCGGTCAGCCAGTACCCCGAGCCGTCGGGGGCCGCAGCGATGCCCACCACCGGGGCGTTGAGGTGCGCACTCCCCATCGAGCCGTCGAAGCCGGCGCCGCCGAAGGCGAACACCCCGCCGTCCGACGCCACCAACCAGTACCCCGAGCCGTCGGGGTCCGCGGCGATGCCCACGACCGGGGCGTTGAGGTGCGTCGCTCCCAGCGAGCCGTCGAAGCGGGCGCTGCCGAAGGCGAACACCCCGCCGTCCGACGCCACCAACCAGTACCCCGAGCCGTCGGGGTCCGCGGCAATGCCCACGACCGGGGCGTTGAGGTGCGTCGCTCCCAGCGAGCCGTCGAAGCGGGCGCTGCCGAAGGCGAACACCCCGCCGTCCGACGCCACCAACCAGTACCCCGAGCCGTCGGGGTCCGCGGCGATGCCCACCACCGGGGCGTTGAGGTGCGTCGCTCCCAGCGAGCCGTCGAAGCGGGCGCTGCCGAAGGCGAATACCCCGCCGTCCGACGCCACCAACCAACATCCGTTGCCGTCAGGATCGGCCGCCATGCTGACGACCGGTGCGTTGTAGTCGACGGTGGAGGTGACGAAACCGGGCACGCCCCCGAACGCCACGGGCTGGTTGGCGACCGCGGTCAGCCCGGTGTGCGGCGAGGGTTGGGCGAACGACGTGCCGGTGGCGACGACAGCCGGACAACCGAGGGCCGCGAGGAGGACCAGGATCAGGAGTCGCTTCATGTCCCCCTCCTTGTGTCAACGCATCGCTCTCCGAGGGTACCTGCGCCCGGTCCCGTGCGCGCCACACCCGCCGGTTCCGGGTACCCGACGGCACGCCCGTCCTCAGCCGAGGGATCCTGGCGGTCCACTCGTCCGGGCGCCGCCGTCGCCACCCGCGCCTACCACGACCGGAACTCCATACCTGAGCCCTCTCCCGAGGGGCTCGGACTCCCGAGGGGCTCGGACCGCAACGCACATCGCGACCGGTGACCCAACGTCGGCTACACCTGTTGCCGCTGGTAGACGGCGGTCAGGTGAGAGCTGCGTAACCTGCGGAGTGTGGATGATCCCATCGAACGAGTCATCGCCGACGTGCGCCAGTACACGGCCGCCGGTGAGCGCCTCATCGAGCGGCTCCGGATCCAGAGCCGGTGGAACCAGGCCGACATCGACCGCCTGCGCGCCGGTGCGACCCTGATGGAGTCGATCCGGGCCACGGACTCGGCGGCGCGCAGCCGCGACCTGACGACGATCCTGGCCGACTTCGAGGAGTCCCGCCGGACGATCCGGGCGTCCGTGGTGGCCGCGGCCCTGGCCGAGGGGGCGACGATCAGCGAGATCGGCGAGATCTTCGGCGTCTCGCGGCAGCTGGCCAACCGCTTCGTCAAGGAGCACCATGCCCGCCAACAGGTCCAGATCGACCCGCCCATGACCATCTGAGGTCAGATCACGCGTGGCCACCCGCGAGCGGCCAGAAGGGGCCCGGAGACCTGGGCGCGGTGCCGGACGTCACTCCAGGTCGGAGGAGCCGGCCCGGGCGCCGATGGATGGTGGGGCGTCGCCCGACCCCTCCGACTCCCCTACTCCGTCCGGCAGCGTGTCGACGCCCGCCTTCCAGGGACGCACGTACGCCAGGTAGAACACGGCCGCCCCGAGCAGGGTGGCGCAGAGGATCCAACCCAGGGCCGTGGTGCCTACGCCCGCATACTTGAGCCCGGAGGCGAAGATCACGAAGGTGATCGCCGGTCGGATGTACTTGTCCGGCGCTCGGGACGACAGGAAGGCGCCGACCAGGACCGCCGGAACACTGCCGATGATGATCGATGTCGTCACCGAGAACTGCACATGGCCGAAGATCAGCGCCCCCAACGCCGCAGCCATCGTCAGCGGAACCGCCTGCGTGAGGTCGGTTCCGACCAGCTGATTGGCACTGAGCATCGGGTACAGGAAGAGGAGCAGGACGATCATGAGGGAGCCCGAACCCACCGAGGTCAGACCGACGATCACGCCCCCGACCATTCCGATGAGGACGGTCGGTACCGGTCGCACCTCGAGGTGGTGGACGATCGTCGTCCGCTCCCGACCCGAGCGCCGGTCGAGATACGAGCGCAGCACCATGGCCACCGCTCCGACGAGGAGCGCCGCCCCCAGGATCTTCTCGATGTTGGCCTGGGAGGTCTTGGTGTGCCCCATCACGTGGAGGAGATAGGCCCCCACGAAGGCCATCGGCACCGAACCGAGCACCATCCAACCGACGAGGCGGAAGTTGACCGTCTTCTTCGTGATGTGGACGGCGGCACCGAACGGGCGCATGAAGACGGCGGCCACGAGATCGCTCGAGATGGCGGTCGACGGCTTGATCCCGAAGATCAGGATCAGCATCGGCGTCATCAACGCCCCGCCGCCGGCGCCGGTCAGCCCGACGAGGAAGCCGACGACGGCGCTCCCCAGCACGATGTACGGGTCGATGTGCACGGCATTCCCCTCCCGTAGCGATCGCACCGTCGCGACCACCCTCCCTAGTACCACCATAGGGTCCGGGGGAAACATAGGAAAGATCGACGAAGAAGATCCCTCCCAACTGCGGATTCGCCGCTACGCCGGCTCCTGGAGCCTCCCGAACCGCTCGTCGTAGTCCCGGAGGCGGCTCGCCAGCGCCCCCATGATTCCGAGGGCGAAGGTCGGCGACTCGTGGACGAGGAAGAGGAACGTCCGCCGGTCGATGTCGGCCAGGACCGTGTCGGCGACGGCCACCGCCGACACGTTGCGTGGAAGGTGGTCGATCAGGGCCCGCTCGCCGAAGACGTCGTCCGCGCCGAGGACGGCCACCACCAGCGAACCCTTGCGCAGTTCGACGGCCCCGGACACGATCCCGTACATGTGGGACCCTTCGTCGCCCTCCTGGTAGATGACGTCACCGGAGGCCACGGTGCGGTGCTCGGGGGCATTCATGAACAGGCTGTTGGTGGCCATTTCGACATTCTCCCCCGTGGGCGTCGCGTCACCCGGAAGCGTATCGGACACCGCGTCCCCCGACGGGGTCCACCCGGGTCCGCGCGGACCGTGCGGCCTCCCACCGTGGCCCCGCCGACCGATAGATTTGTGGCGTAGGGCCTCCTGCTCGGCGGGTGGACCACCGCCGCCAGAAGGAGCACCGACGATGCCAGCCCCCGAGGGACTTCCGATACCGTCACCTGACGACGCCACGGTGGTCATCCCGGCCCCCGGTGACGGTCCGGGGTTCTGGGCCGGCGGCCCGAGCGCGGTGCTCGCCGACGACGGGACGTTCTGGCTGGCCTACCGTCTCCGCCGGCCCCACGGCGACGGGCGGGGGTACGCCAACGTCATCGCCCGCTCCGACGACGGTGTCGCCTTCGAGACCGTGGACGTCCTCCACCGGGACGAGTTCGACTGCGCGTCACTCGAGCGGCCGGCCCTCGTGGCACTGCCCGACGGCTCGTGGAGGGTCTACGTCAGCTGCGCCACCCCCGACAGCTTTCACTGGCGGGTCGACGCCATCGACGCATCGGACCCGTCCGGCTTCTCGGCGGGCCGGGCCCGGACGGTGCTGCCGGGCGACCCGGCGTCGGTCGCCGTCAAGGACCCGGTGATCAAGCTCCTCGACGGGACGTGGCACCTGTGGCTCTGCTGTCACCCGCTGGACCTCCCTGACGACACCGACCGCATGCACACCGACTACGGGACCAGTGACGACGGGCTCACCTGGGTGCTGGGGCGCACGGTCCTGGCCGGGACGCCCGGCCGGTGGGACGGCCGGGGCGCCCGCATGGCCGACGTGGTCCACCGGGACGGGCGGTGGTCCGCGTACTACGACGGGCGGGCCACGAAGGAGGAGAACGCCGAGGAGCGCACCGGGATCGCCGTCGGCACGGCGCCCGATGCCCTCACCCCGACGGGGGTCGAGATCGGCGCCGGACCCGACGGCACCGACTCCCTGCGGTACGCATCGGTGGTGACGCTCCCCGAGGGCGGGATGCGCCTCTACTACGAGACGAGGCGCCGTGACGGCGCCCACGACTTGCGTACCGAGTACGTGCCACCCTCGCGGTAGGACCGCCACTGGCTGAGGTCCCAGCCGGTCTCGGCCTCGACGACGGCGATGTCGTCGGCGAACCGGTCGATCAGGGCGGCGCGGTCGTCCTCGGCGAGTTCCGGGCGGTGCTGGGGCGACCGCTGGATGAGCCACTGCAGGGGCAGGCTCGCCTTGCGCCAGATCTGGGGCGGGAAGTGGCTGCCGATCGAGGCGCCGGTCCGGAACGCCTCTTGGAGCACCCGGTTGTACAGGGTGGGCGCCACGTAGCCGCCGACGTTCCTCGGGGGTGCCTCGTCGATGACCCCGTCCTCCACGCCGAGGAACCGGCAGACGGCGTCGAGGGTGGCCCGGGGCTCGTCCACCAGATCCTTGTAGCGGATGATGTGGAGCTGCTCGTCGGGGAACAGGGTCCGCAGGTGCCGGATCTGTGCCCCGTAGCGTCCGGTCTCGACGTACCGCCAGATCGGGGCCCAGCCCGCCTGGCGCCGCTCGGCCTCCCGATCGCACGCCGTCAGGAAGTCACGCTCGGGCTCCAGGCCGTCCGCCCACAGGTGGGCCCAGTTGGAGTAGGCCCTGTCCACCGGGTCGCGCAGCACCATGATGAGGCGGGCGTCCGGCACCGCGTCGGCGATCCGCCGATGGGCCTCGAAGTCCTCCAGGTAGAACGCGGTGCTCTCCCCGCGACGGGCTCCTTCGGGGGCTCCTTCGAAGAGGCGCTCGTAGTCCTCGCGCCGCCACACCCACTCGAGTCGGCTGTGGGCGTCACCGGGGCCGCAGTACTGCGGTGGCGGGCCGTCGCAGAGGAAGTACTTCGGTTCCTTCACGGCCGACAGGAACAGCTGGGGATGCCGCTCCAGCGCCGCGTGCAGCGCGGTCGTCCCCGACTTGGGGGCGCCGACGATGAAGAAGTCAGGAAGGGGCATCGACCGCCCGTCCGCCTCGGGCCCAGCCACGCCGACGGTCACGGGGAGGGTGGTTCCGGGAGTGTTCCCCGACGGCGACCGCGGCGAAGGCCACCGCCGCCAGGACGATGTCGACCGCCCCGGCGACCTGTCGCCACCCGTGGCCACCGAAGGCCAGCGCGGCGACGGTGGTCACGGCGACAGCCACCGCCACGGCGACCACGGTTCCGGCGAGACGGACCGCCTGCCCGGGCTCCCGTCGCGGCGTGAGCACGGCGGCGGCCGGCGGCGTGAGGAGGGCCACGAGTGCCACCCCCACCGTGCCGAACAGGACGGAGCCACCTCCGGTGGACCCGGCATGGAACACGCCGAGCCAGCGGTAGCCCTCGACCAGGGACACCGCGGCCAGCAGGGCCAGCCCCGGCCCGGCCAGGAGCGACCCGAGCCCGACGGGAGGAGCGACCGGCACCCGCGTCGGCGCGGCGTGACCCGACCCGTCATGGACGGGTGGCATCGCCGTCCCGGCGTGCTCCACGAGGTCCCCGGCCTGCTCCCCCCGGGAGCGGGGCCGGTCGAGGACGATGACGGTGCCCCGGTGTTCCATGGGCTCATTCCCTTCCCTATAAAGCCGACTGATGTAGTCGACATTAGCCACCTCACTCCCCGTGGTCAATGACCCCCTTGCTACGATCGCGACGCCTCGTGGATGCCCTGGTCCCCGGCACCGCCGGTGGTCACGGACGACGGTCCGGACCGACCCCGGGCCACGAGTCCCCGGCGAGGAGGAGAGGACCTCATGACCGTCGGACCCGCCGACCCGACCGGACCGGGAGCCCACCCGACACCACCGGCCGCCGAGGGCGCCGGTCCGGACCCGGTCGCTCCGGCCGCGGTCCGCGAGGTCCTGGAGCTGTTCGACCGGCGGGGCGGCGGCACCTACGGCGAGGTCGTCGACCAGCGCCGCCATGCCCTGCAGTCCGCCGACCTGGCCGCCGCCGCCGGGGCCTCCGACGTGCTGGTCGCCGCCGCCCTCCTCCATGACATCGGCCACCTGGTGTCCGGACCCGACCTCCCCGGTGTCGACCGCCACGCCGACGACGACCGCCACGAAGCCGTCGGTGCGCGCTTCCTGGCTCCCCGCTTCGGACCCCGGTTGGCGCGGGCGGTGGCGCTCCACGTGGCGGCCAAGCGCTACCGCTGCACGGTCGACCCGGACTACCACCGCGCGCTCTCTCCCACCTCACAGGCCACGCTGGTGGCCCAAGGGGGCCTGATGGACGCCGGGGAGCTCGAGCGATTCGAGCGCCATCCCGGCCTCGCGGACGCCCTGGCCGTCCGGGGCTGGGACGAGGGGGCGAAGGATCCGGAGCGGGACGTGGCCGGCTTCGACGCGTACGTCCCCCTGCTCGAGCGGTTGGCCCGGGCCGCCGGGTCGGACGTCGCCGGGTAGGACCGGTGCCCCCGGACCCTCAGCGCGACTGCCAGGCCTCGGGATCGGTGGTGAGGGCCACGACGGAGGGCGGGAGCTCACCGGAGACGATCCCGGCGATGGTGGTCTCGTCGAGGACCGACCGCAGGCTGGCCCGCACCGCCACCCACACCGCCTGGAGGTGCTCGGCGGCACCTTCGTAGTTGGCCGCCTCGGGCCGGAGGCCACGGATCTCGGCGAGCGGACCGTCGAGTGGGCGGATGACGTCCGCCACCGTGATCTGCTCGGCCGGTCGGGCCAGCCGGTAGCCGCCGTCCGGTCCCCGCTGGCTCGTGAGGAGCCCGGCCCGCCGCATGTCGTTGAGGATGCTCTCCAGGAACTTGGACGGGAGTCCCTGTGACTGCGCGAGGGCCTCGGCGGTCAGCGCATGATCCGAGCCGGCGAGGGAACACAGGGCCCGGACCGCATAGTCGACCTTGGCGGAGATGTACACGATGGCGATTCTTCCAGATGTCGGCGCCCGACCCACGCACGCCCGCTGCCGCTGATCGGCGCCCCTACCCCACCTTGAGCAGCAGCAGGGCCACGACCACCAGCGCGATGCCCACCCGCCACCACCAGTGGGAGCGGACGAACCGGGTGGCGAAGCTCATCTCGTCGGTGGTCGGCTCCGTGGCCGCGGCACCGTCGGACTGACGGATGCCGGCGTCGGGAGCCGGCGGAGGCGCTGTCCGACGCACGACGGTGGTCGCCGCCGGCCGCTCGGCTCCGCCGGTGGACGGTGCGGGATCGGGCAGCAGGCGACGGGCCTCGTCCGGATGGAGCAGGACCAGGGCCGGATGTCGGCGCACCGCCCGCTCGGCCGCGTCGGCCGCCTCCTCGACCGCGGCCAGTCGGGCCTCGAGGTCGGCGATCTCCGCCTCGTGGCGGGCCACCAGGTCCCGGACGAGGTCCCCGTCCAGGACGTCGATCCCCTCGGGCCACTCCGTGGCCCCCGTGCCGGCGGCGGTCGTCACCGGGCGGTGCCCGGTCCGGAGCCGTTGGGTGAGGGGCCGGCGTCGGGGGCGGCCTCCGTGTCCGCCGGCGCGGCGACCGGCGGTGCCGGGTCATGTCCTACCGCCGGCGTCAGCTCGTCGAGCCGCTGGAGGGCCTCGACGGCTCGTTCGCGACGGCGCTCGGCTTCGGCGATGGACAGTTCGATCCGCGCCCGCTGCTCGGCCGCGGCCTGCAGGTAGGCCTCGACCGACGCCCGCGTGAAGGCGTCGGCCGCCAACCGCTCACTGTCCCTGGCCATGAACACGAAACTAGTCAGCCGAACCGACCGTGGACATAGTCCATGGTCCTCGGGTCCTGCGGCGAGTCGAACATGGCCTCCGTGGGCCCGTGCTCGATGATGTAGCCGGGGGTCCCCTGCTCAGCGAGGAAGAAGGCGGTGTAGTCCGACACTCGGTGGGCCTGTTGCATGTTGTGGGTGACGATGACGATGGTCACCTGCTCGCGCAGCTCATCGATCGTCTGCTCGATCCGGCGGGTGGATGTCGGATCGAGGGCCGAGCAGGGCTCGTCCATCAACAGGACACGCGGCCGGATCGCCAGGGCACGGGCGATGCACAGCCGCTGCTGCTGGCCGCCCGAGAGCGCCCCACCGGGTTGGCGCAGTCGGGCCTCGACCTCCTTCCACAGTCCCGCCCTGGTCAGGCAGTCCCGGACCAGCTCGTCCTTCTCGTCCTGGGTGCGTCGCTCGCCGGTGAGCCGGAGGCCGGCCAGCACGTTGTCGTAGATGGACATGGTGGGAAAGGGGTTCGGCTTCTGGAACACCATGCCGATGTGGCGGCGGGCCTCGGTCAGCTTGCGTCGGGGGTCGTAGATGTCCTCGCCGTCGAGCAGTACGTCCCCGGCCAACGACGCCCCCGGGATCAGTTCGTGCATCCGGTTGAGGATCCGCAGGAAGGTCGACTTGCCGCAGCCGGAAGGGCCGATCAGGGCGGTGACCCGGCGGGCCTCCATCTTGAGGGACACGCGGTCGAGCACCTGGTGGGCGCCGAACCAGGCGGAGATCTCCCGGGCCTCGAGGTCGGTGGCCCGACCGGCGGAACCGTCGGATCCGGTCGGGTCGAGGGTCGGAGGGGCGAGCGTCATCGGGAACTCCTGGGCCGGGGAACGGTGGTCGGTCGTGGATCGGTGGCTGCGGGGGGCACGGGGCGTGGTCCTAGGTGAGGTTCGGGAGCAGTCGGGCCATCTGGTCGGCGATGAACAGCCAGGTCACCAGCATCGGGGCGGTGAAGATGACCCAGGCCTGGGCGTGGCCCCAGCGCCGCCACGTCCACACCGCGAGACCGAGCAGGATGGCCAGCGCCTCGAGCCAGAGCAGCAGGGCCCAGAGCGTGGCGTTGTCGACGGCCAACGGCGCTTCGGAGGGCAGGAGGGTGATGGCCGGAGGCGCCGACGAGGCGAGCGGTGCCCCGACCTTGGTGGCATCGACCCACACCACTCCGGACGGCGTGAGGAATCCACCGGAGGCGGTCCCGAGGGTGAGTTCCGACGTCCCCGCGGCCGTGCGCCGGATCCGGGCGCCGGCCGGTCGGATCCGGGTGACACGGAAGTGGGAGGTTCCCACCTGCGTCACCACGGTGATGACGTCGCCTCGCCGCAGCTGGTCGATCCGGCCGAAGGGGCCACCGTAGAGGCTCGCCCGTCCGAGCAGCACACTGTCGCCGGCGCCGCCCGGGAAGACGGTGGTGCGGACGTGGCCGGGACCCCTGGTCAGCACCGAACCCGAGGTGCCCTCCAACACGGCGGCCCGCAGCCCGATGGCGGGCACGGTGATGAGGGCCATCGGCGTGCCGAGCGGGAGCAGGTGGTGACCCGCTTCGATCGGGCCGAGCGGCGCGGTCCCGAGGGCCAGATGGGTGCGGAACGAGTTCAGGGCGCCGACCTGGGCCGACCGGTACTGCAGGCGCCCGATCACCGCGAGTTGGGCCACCAGGCCGATGGAGAGGATCGCCAACACCGCGAGGGCGACCTGGGTGATCCGGAGCGGACCCCAGTGCGACGTCACCGCGGTCGCCACCGGGCCGGTGTCGGCGTCGGTGGCCGGAGCGACAGGCACGACCGTCCCCACGCCCTCGCGGGCGGTGCCGGCACCCGGAGGGGGCACCGGGACCAGGAGCAGCTCCCGGTCGTCGGCGGTCTGGGCCAGGACCACGGGTTAGCGCCCCACCCCTCGGCCGGCCCGCACCCGGCGCCGGTGGCCCCAGCTCAGGAGCATCAGGCCGAGGCCCACCGCCAGGAGGCCGATCCCGATGTCGCGGGCGGTGCGCAGTCCCGTGAACGCCAGGGTGCCGTCGGTCGACCCCGATGTCCCCGTCGAGGCGGCGGACGGGTCGTCGGAACTCGATCCGGTCGATCCGCCGTCGTCTCCGGTGACGGCCGCCGCCACGACGGGACTCGTGGTGGAGGTGGTCGTCGTCGTCGCACCGGCCGACAACGGAGCGGTCGTGGTGCTGGTCGTGGTGGTGGTCGACCCGGTGGGGGACGTGGTGGTGGTCGTGGTGGTCGTGGTGGTCGTCGTGGTCGTCGACCCGCCCGGCGTCGCCGACCAGGTGAATCCGTTCGGGTCGGAGGAACTGGCCGAGAACGTCACCTCGGTGTTCCAGGAGTCGACGGGTGCGCCCGTGGAGTTCGCGCAGACGATCCCGGCCTCCCAGACCCCGGACGCCGTGCCGCCGCTACCCGTGTAGAGCAGACCGGTCGACCCGGTGAGGGGGAGGTACCCGTTCACGATCATCGGGGCCCACTCGAAGTCGTTGGGGATCTCCGTGATCTGGCCCGTGCCGATGGACGTGTTCACCGGCCCGTAGTAGGTCCCCAGCTCGTCGAAGAAGCCGAAGCCCTCCGACGGGGAGCCGGTGGTGAAGGTCACCCCGGACAGCGGCTTCCCCTTCGCCAGGAGGTAGCTGAAGACGTGGTAGCCGTCCGTGGCGGTGTCGCCCGAGCAGGCCGCCTGGGGTGGCAGTGCCACGGTGAACTGTGTCGCCGAGCCCCCCGACGGCAGCTCGGTCGTGGTCCCCGGACTGGCGATCGTGGCGGTGGAGTTCGTGGAGGCCGCGGCCGGACCGCCCGCGGCCAGGACGACACCGAAGACGGCGAGCAGACCGGCGGCGGCGGTCGCCGAACGGGCGACCCACGTCCCCCGTGGGCGGTCACGGGTGGTGGCAAGGGTGATGGGCACGGGTGGTTGCTCCCTCGTGTTGGCAATGGGACGGTCGGTCATCTGGCATCGGGTGGGCCTCATGGTGCCTCCTCCGGCATCGTCGCCTCCGTGCCGTCACTGAGGGCGGCCCGGTTGGCCCGGGCGAGGGCCAGGGAGCCGAGTCCGGCACCCACTCCGATCAACAGGAGGAGGGGCAGGAGGAACCGGATCCCTCCCACCGTCAACAGCGAGGTCCGCAGGAACCCCAGGATCCCTCCCGTGGCGCCCTTCTGGGCGTTCGTCGGAGCACCGGCACTCGATGACGTGGCGGCGGACGCCGGGGTCGACACGCTCTGCGCCGTGGCGGTGTCGGGTTCGAACGCCGTGGGGGACGTTTCGACGGGGGTGGTGGTGAACGCGTCGTCCGAGGACCCCGGCGACGGGGTGGTCGACTCGGCGGGCGGATCGAGGATCGCATTGGTGGCATTCAGCGCCTCGAGCCGGAGGGCACCGGGAAGCGGCACGTAGCCGGGGGGCAGCTGCCCGGGCTCGACCCCGGTCGTCTGTCCGTCCGCGATGGCGTAGAGGATGAATCCGGCGTAGAGCTTCCGTTCGGCCGGGGTGAGGGTCTCGGGGGTGACCGCCGCGTACGACAGCAGGGTGAGCGGATAGGCGTTGGCGGCCGAGGTCGAGGTATCGGGGACCATGACTCCCGAGACGGCGCTGGGTACGTCGGTCTGCTCGCCGGCGAGCAGGTTCGCGGAGTCGGGGGCGACGAACGTCCGATCGGCACCGTCGTCCCCCGACCGGCTGAGGCTCGCCGCCTGGAGCCCGTAGCGGGCCGCCGACGCCGAGTCCGTGATCGAGATGATGAAGTGGGTGCCCGGCACCTGGGGCCCGTTGGCCGACCACGCCGTGTCGGGGGTGCCATTGGGGTTGAAGGTCGTCTTGGCTCCGTCGTTGGCCGCGCCGGTCGACGCGGCGGCCGCCTGCATGGTCAGGGCGTAGGGCGACCAGTCGAGGATGCAGAGGTCACGCGCCGGCGCCGCGGGGGGCCCGATGACCTGCTCACCCGGGTCGTAGCAGTACGGGTCGGACTTCGGGAACTGGTTCGGGACCGTGGCGGCGAACGCCACGTGAGCCGGATTGATCGCCGGATTGGTGCTGTAGTACGGGTTCACCACCATCCCGTCGTCCGGCGTGCCGTTGAGCCACGCCCTGGCTTCGGGGTCGGCCAGGATCCACTTCCACACCTCGGTGGCCGCATCGGAGCTCGGCTCCTCCACCAGTGCCGTCCCGGCGTCGATCGCCTGGGACGTCGACAGGTCCTTGAACTCCGGGTTCCACTGCAGGAAGTCCGGATCGGTGAAGAGGTCGACCGGATTGTGCAGGGCCCAGCTGTAGGCCGCCGGCTTCTTGTTCGTGACGTCAACCAGCTGGGACTGGTACGACTGGGTCAGGAGTTTGGCCATCAGCCGCGGCGTGAGGTACAAGTTCTCGACCTGGGTGCCGGCGAGCGGTTGCTCGTCGGTGCCGTTCGTGTCGTCGGCCGGTTGTCGCTGGATGTTGAACGCCACCACCACCCCGGACAGGGTGACGGGCGCATAGACGATGGGATTGGTGGAACTCGTCTCGGTGGGGTCCACCGGGTACGAGTAGACCGACATGCCCGCCGATCCGTAGGTCGGGCTCACGAGGTTCTGGCGGGCCAGGTCGTCCGTGCTCTCGATGTAGCTGTAGGCCGGCGAGCCGGACTGGGCGCAGAGGGCCGGCTGCCAGCTGCCGACCGCCGCCGCCGCCGCCTCGTTGCCCTCGATCTGGGTGGCGGTGGCGTTGATGGAGCAGCTCGAACCCACCGGATTGAACGAGAGGGGGATGGCGATCCGGTTGGCCCACGCCGTGGGGCTGAGCGGCGAGGTCACGACGCTCTGCGTGGTGTAGTTCGGCGGGTTCTCGACGTCCGGGGTACTCCGGGGGACGACGACCAGCCAGCACTGGGGAACCTTGGTCCCACCTCCGGCCACGGGCTGCAACTGCTGGCCGCAGCCGAGGCCCGGGGCCTCGAGGCCGGTCTGGACCTGGAAGAGCTGGTTGCCCGTGCCGTCGGCGTAGGTGCGGGCGAAGTCCACCTCGTTGGAGGTGCCGTACCGGAAGTAGGGGTTGAGCCAGAACGACTGCGGGTCATTGGGGTTGTTGTCGTAGTTGTAGTTGGCCTGCTGGCCGACCACCGTGCCGTCGACCGCGTCGAAGGGCTCGACGAGATACCCCTGGGTCGGGTCGTAGTAGCCGTCGGCGGAGCAGGCGGCCGGCGTGGGCTGTCCCGCGGGGAAGTCACACGCGGACGGGAAGGTGCTCCACCCCTTCTGGGAGATCACCCGGGAGTACTCGAAACCCGTCTGGGAGACCGGGTACGCGGCGTCGGACGAGGCCTCGGCGCCGAACTCGCACTGCGAGGGCGACGGCCCCGGATCGCTCGTCGACTGCGAGTCACCCCAGCACTCGAAGATCTGGAGGTAATTCGACTGGAACTCTGACGACGAGGTCGTCTCCGTCCCGCCCGTCCAGGAGACCGACACGGCCTGGTCGACCAAGTTGGCCGTCTGGTTGACGGTGACCTTCAGGCCGGCGTACGCGCCGGATCCCGAAACGGTGACCGCCGATGCCGTGGCCGGCAGCGAGGTGACGACGCCCTGGCTGCCGGCGAGGGTGGTTCCGGTCGCCGCCGCCCCCGGCTGGATCCCGGGAACCGTCAGGAACACGATCAGGCCGACGGCGGCCCCGGTCGCCGCTCCGAGGAGGGTCCGACGGCCGGACGGGCGCCGGACGCTCGGGGCGTGGGCGTGTCGCGGGGCCGTCATGGCGACGACCTTCGTCGTTCGAGGAACCGGGACACGAGGCCCGGAACCAGCATCAGGGCCAGGACGGCCAGGACGATCAACACCAGCAGGGTCTGGGTGGTGGACCAGCCCGTCCCGGCCGCCAAGGTGTCGGTCATGGCGGTCGGTGACGCCGACGCGTCGGCGGATCCACCCGAGTCCGACGCCGTGCTGCAGGCCCCCGTGGTGGGGTCGCACACCACCGTCGACCCCGTCGTGCTGGCGCCCGATCCTCCCCCACCCCCCGCCGTCGCTCCCGATCCCGAGGACCCCGCCGATCCGGAGGCCGAGTCGGCGCTCGACGAAGAGCCCACCGCGGCCTTGGGCGACCCGCTGTCCGGAGTCGAGACCGAGGCCGCCCCGCCGGTGCCGTAGGTGCACTGCGTCGGGCCCTGCTTGTCGCAGGCCGGCGGGTAGGGGGCGGTCAGGGCCAGCAGATTCTGCCCGGACGGCGTGAACGTCGGGTTGTTGCAGCTCTGGATGTTGATGTTCTGGACGTTCGCACCGGGGATCTTGGCGATCTGGGCGAACGCCGCCTGGACGAGGTTGATCGGCATGGGTGAGTACCCGAGCGCGGCGGACTGCTGTTGGCCCTGACACATCGCGTAGTAGGCGAACGCCGCGAGGGTCGACCCCTTGGCCGACGAGAATCCGTTGCCGTTCGTCGTGGTCGGGAGGATCAGGTAGCCGTAGGAGGAGAACGGGTACGTGCGAGGATCCGGATCCGTGTACACCCCCTGCAGCTTCTGGGTGAGGTACAGCGCCGGGTTGTTGACATCGGTGGTGTCCACCTGGTCCTGCAGGAGCGACACGGCGACGTTCTGCGGGGTGGGCTCGGTGTAGTAGCCCGCGGCGTTGAGCACCTGCGCCACCGGGAAGTGGGTCGTCAGCGCGTAGTAGTAGTTGACGTAGCCGATGGATCCGGAGGCGAAGGCCTGGGACACGTACGAGGCCACACCGAGGTCGCCGTTCTGGGCGATCATGTTGCCGGTCGTCGGGTAGAACGATGTGGCGCCGCAGGCCGACGACGGACGGCCGGCCTTGGCGCAGTAGGCGTTCCAGATCGACGGATCCTGATTGATCATCCAGGCCGACAGCTCATAGCTCGTACCCGAGCCGTCCGAGCGGACCACCGGAACGATCGACTGGTTCGGGAGGTGGAGTCCGGGGTTGTCGGCGGCCAGCAGCGGATCGTCCCAGTTGGTGATGACGCCCGTGAAGATCTTGAAGATGTTCAGCGGCGAGAGCCGCAGGTTGGTGACCCGCTGACCGTTGATGCTCAGGTTGTACATGAACACCGTGCCGCCCGCGGTGATCGGCATGTAGGCGTAGCTGCCGGACTTCGGATCCTCCGGGGCCGAACCGTCGCCCGGGTCGGTCTGGAAGGGGATGTCGGAGGCGGCGAAGTCCGTCTGCCCCGAGATGAAGTCCTCCCGACCGGCCGTCGATCCGTTGGCCGTGTAGTTGATCTGGATCCCGTCGGCGTGCACGTCGGCGATCCACTGGTCGAGGGCGCCCGCCGACCACGACGAGCCCTCTCCGGAGACCGGCGTGTACGACGCGGCGCCGGCCGGAGACATGGCCCCGGCGACCATGGCGATCACGCAGAGACCGGCCACGGCGAGCGAGACCGCGGCGGCACGGGCCAGCCGCAGCAGGTGGGTGGGACGGGGGGTGGTCACGGTTGCTCCCGAGGTGGCGGTTCGTGGGTGAACGGGTCGAGTTGCACGGCCATCCCGGCCGCGGCGTCGCGGTCGGCCTCGGCCCGGGCGAATCGGGCGACGTCTCGAGCGGATCCTTCCCGCACCTTGCGGAGCCCGCGGGCCGACAGGTGCCCCGGGCCCCAGCCCCCCACCTTGCGCGCGGTCACGAAGAGGACGATGACCAACAGGAGGAGGAACGACGCGGCGGCGAAGGCACGCTCGGTGTATTCGGGGCTGCCGGACTGGACCAGCTTCAGCGCGGCGAGCGGCAGTGACGTCATCGCGCCGTGCAGCGGATTGGCGTTGATGTAGGTGGTGTACGTGGAGGTGAGGAGGACGGGTGACGCCTCACCGATGCCCCGGGCGATACCCAGGATGACCGCGGTCACGAGGCCCGACCGGGCCGTCGGGATCACCACCTGGAATTCACTCCGCCAGGCCGGGGCGCCGAGGGCGGCCGACGCCTCGCGCAGGTTGCCCGGCACCAGCCGGAGCGCCAGGTCCGAGGCCCGGATCATGTACGGGAGCATCATCACGCTGAGCGCCAGGGCGGCGGCCAGGCCGCTGTGCTGGTTCCCGAGGGTGATGATCCACAGGGCGTAGATGAAGAGGCCGGCCAGGATGCTGGGCAACGCCGACATGGCCTCGACCACGGTGCGGAACGTGCGGGCCGGACGGCTCCGCGTCATGTCGAGGTAGACGGCGGCGACCAGTCCCACGGGGACCGTGAGCACGACGGCGATTCCGATCATCCACAGCGTCCCGACGATGGCGGCGCCGATACCACCTCTCGTCAGGGGGGCGGTGGGGCCGGAACTCGACAGGTCCTGGGTGTAGTTGTTCAGATGGATGAGCGCGCCCCATCCCCTCGCCAGGGTGAAGAAGATCACGACGGCCAGGGCGCCGAGGGCGAGGACGGCGGTGGAGGCCATGAGGACCGTCATGACCGCGTCCTTGACGGCCGGCCGGTCCTCGGTGAGAGAGACCAGCACGGCGTAGGTGATCACGAAGAGCACGTAGGCCACGACGACGAAGGGGAGCGGTCCGGAGACGCCGGTCAGGAGCGTGACCAGCACGCTTCCGCTCACGGCGGCCAGCAGGGCACCGGCCAGGTTGCGCACCATTCCCGCCTGGGCGCCGCCGATCCGTCGGCGACCGGGGGGTGGTGGTCGGTCGGGCCGCACCTCCACGGACACGGCGGCGGGACCGTCGGACGGATGGTCGAGGAGGGTCATCTCAACCGTCGCTCTCGGCGCCCGAGCGCGAGCGGGCCACCACGGCGGCGGCCGCGAAGTTGACGATGAGGGTCAGTGCGAACAGGGACAGACCGGCCGCCATCAGTGCCGACGTCCCGAAGGAATCGGACTCGTTGGACAGATTGGCGATGAGGCCGGAAATGGAGTTGCCCCCGGACTGGAGGACGTGCCAGTTGATCGTGAACACCGGAGAGATGATGAGGATGACGACGATGGTCTCCCCCAGCGCCCGCCCGAGACCGAGCATCGTCCCGCCGATGATCCCGCCCTTGCCGAAGGGGAGCACGACGGTCCGGATCATGCCCCACCGGGTGCCGCCGAGGGCGTAGGCCCCCTCGCGCTCACCGAGTGGCGCCTGGGCGAACGACTCCCGCATGACGGAGCAGAGGATCGGGATGACCATCAGCGACACCGCGATGCCCACGATGAAGGTCGACGCGCTGTACAGCGTGCCGGACTGGACCGGGTTCGACGGATCGGCACCGTTCACCCGGAACACCGGGATCCAGTTCATCCATGTCGCCAACCACCGCGACACGCCCACCACGCGGCCCTCCAGGAACTCGAGCGCCCACAGGCCGTAGACGATGCTGGGCACCGCGGCCATCAGATCGACGAGTGACACCAGGGTCCGCTTGATCGACGCCGGCGCCACCTCGGTGATGAAGAGCGAGAGCCCGAGGGCCACGGGGACGGCGATCCCGACGGCCACGACCGCGATCAGGATCGTGTCCACCATGATGCCGAGGATCCCGAAGTGGCGGATGTCCGGTTGCCAGGCCTGGGTGGTGAGGAACGAGAATTTGGCCACCCGGAGCGCGGGCTCGGCGCGGGCGGCCAGGAAGATCCCCACGAGGGCGAAGACGGCCAGCACCACGAGCGCACTCCCCCGGGTGAGCCCGCGGAACGACCGGTCCGCACGGGACTTGGTATCGACCAGCTGGCGGCGCGGGCGGACGTCGCCGCCCGACGGCGGTGGGTCGGGGACGATCGTTGCGACCTCGGGGCTGAGTACGGTCATCGCTCCCCCGCCCCCACCGGAGTGGCCTCGGGGGTCCCGGTGCCACTGCCGGCTCCGGGCTCGGGTTCGCCTCCGGGCCGGGCACCGCCCGGTGGACCGTCACCGTTGTCCGAGGATCCCGTCGGCCGACGGCGTCGCAGCCGCAGGGCGTAGGCGGCGGCACCCGTGGCCACCACGACGAGGCCCACGCCGATCCACAGGCCCACCGGCTGCGACGCCGGGACCGTGCCCTGGTCGACGACCCTCCAGGTGAATCCCCCGGGATCGGAGGCGTCCGCCGTGAAGACGATGCGGGAGTTCCAGTAGTTGCTGACCACACCGTGGGCGTCGGCGCAGGCGATGCCACCGTTCCAGGTAGCGGTGCGGGCCCCGTCGGCGAAGAGGTCGGACGGGGTGAGACGGCTCCAGAGGAACTCGTAGGGCAGACCTACGACCTGGCCGGTGGACTCGGCGGTGTTGACCGCGCCGAAGTACGCACCGGTGGCGATGTACCCGTACCACCGGTCGGGGATACCGCCTTTGAAGCTGACGTCGGTCGGCGAGGCGTGCTCCGGGACGAGGTAGCTGTAGACCAGGTAGCCGTCGTGCGCGGTGTCACCCGGACAGGCGGCCCCCGGGGGGAGGACGATGCCGTAGGGAGTGCGCGACCCACCGGACGTCAACGGCTTCGTCGTTCCCGGGTACACGATCACCTCGGACCCGGGCGTGGCCGCGCCGGCCGTGCCGGGCGGGGTCGCCAAGGGAGTGAGGCAGAGCACGATCCCGGCCAGGACGGCCACGGCTCGGGCGCGCCGCCTCGGCCGTCCGCCCCCGCTCAGGGCGCCGACGCCGGAGGCGCGGCCCGAGCGCCTCACGCCGCTCCGAAGAACGGCGCGTCGAAGGCATAGACGCCACCGGCCTCCCCGACGAGCCAGTATCCGCCGGTGCTGGCGCTGGCGCTGATCCCCACCACCGGCGCGGCGCCGGGGATCGCGGTCGCCGAACCGTGGAATCCGGCATCACCGAAGGCGAAGACGCCACCGTCGGCGGCGACCAGCCAGTAACCGTGGCCGTTCGGGCTCACCGCCATACCCGTCACCGGCTGGTTCAGGGCCGTGTTCCCGGTGGACCCGAGGAACGGAGCGCCGAAGGCGAAGATGCCACCGTCCGAGGCCACCAGCCAGTACCCGCCGGTCGGGGCGGCCGCCACACCCACCACCGGTGCGTTGAGGTGCTGACCGCCCATCGACCCCAGGAATCCGGCGTCACCGAAGGCGAAGACACCGCCGTCGGCGCCGACCAGCCAGTAGCCGTGACCCGAGGCGTCGGGGGCGAGACCCACCACCGGTGCGTTGAGGTGCTGACCGCCCATTGACCCCAGGAATCCGGCGTCACCGAAGGCGAAGACACCGCCGTCGGCGCCGACCATCCAGTAGCCCTGTCCGCTGGGGGTGCTCACGATGTCGACGATCGGGGCGTTGAGGTGCACGCCGGCCAGGGAGCCGTAACTGCCCACGCTGCCGAAGGACGCCACCTCACCGTAGGAGTCGGCCACCCAGTAACCGGTCCCGCTCGGATCGGCGGCGAACCCGGCCACGGGCCCCGTGAGCTTGACGGGCACCGAAGTGACGTGCAGCGTGAACGACTGGACGGCGTCCGATCCGACCCCGTTGCCGGCGGTCAGGGTGATCGGGAAGGTACCGGCCTGCGTCGGCGTGCCGTGCAGGGTCCCCGACGAGAAGGTGACCCCCGGCGCCAGCGTGCCCGACTCGGTGATGGTGGGAGCCGGGCTCCCCGAGGCGGTAGGCGTGAAGCTGCCCGCCACGCCCACCGTGAACGTCGTCGACGACGGCGACGTGAACGCCGGGGCCTGCTGATAGGTGAACTGGTCCGCCGTCGAAGTGGCCGAGGTGCCGCCGGGCGTCGTCACGGTCACGTGCACGACACCGGTCCCGGCGGGCGACGTCACGGTGATCGAGGTGCCAGTGTCGGCGGTCACGGTGGCGGCCGCGCTGCCGAACTTGACCGACGTGGCCCCCGAGAGGCCGGTGCCGGTGACCGTCACCGTGGTGCCGCCCGTCGACGGTCCGGCGGTGGGACTGACCGCGGTGACGGTGGGGGCGGGTACATAGGTGAAGTGGTCGGTCGGACCGGTGGCCGAGGTCCCCCCGGCCGTGATCACCGTCACGTCGACGGTCCCGGCGCTGCCGGCGGGCGACGTCACGGTGATGGAGGTGGCCGAGTCCGCGGTCACGGTGCCGGCCGCGGTGCCGAACTTGACGGAGGTGGCCGAGGCGAGATCCGTGCCGGTCACGGTGACCCTGGTGCCACCGGCGGTCGGCCCGGAGGTCGGGCTGACGGCCGTCACGGTCGGGGCGGCCACGTAGGTGAAGTGGTCGGCCGGGCTGATGGCCGAGGTTCCGTTCACGGTCGTCACCCTCACGTCGACGGTCCCCGCGGTTCCGGCGGGCGAGGTGACGGTGATCGAGGTGGCCGTGTCCGTGACGATGGTGGCCGCGGCGGTGCCGAACTCGACTGAGCTGGCCGAGGCGAGTCCTTCACCTGCGACGGTCACGGTGGTGCCACCGGCCGTGGGTCCCGAGGACGGCGAGACCGAGCTGACCGTCGGCGGCCCGATGTAGGTGAACTCGTCAGCGACCGACGTCGCCGAGGTCCCACCGGGGGTGGTCACGGTCACGTGAACGACGCCGGTCGTCCCGGCGGGCGAGGTCACGGTGATCGACGTCGCCGTGTCCGTCACGATGGTGCCGGCGGCGGTGCCGAACTTGACCGCGGTGGCGCCGGACAGGTTGGTCCCGGTGACGGTGACCGTCGTGCCTCCGGAGGTGGGTCCGGACGTCGGGCTGACGGCGGTGACGGTCGGGGCGGCCAGATAGGTGAAGAGGTCGGATGCCGAGATCGACGACGTACCGCCCGGCGTGGTCACCCTCACGTCGACGGATCCCGCGGTGCCGGCGGGCGAGGTCACGGTGATCGACGTCGCCGAGTCCGTGACGATGGTACCGGCGGCGGTGCCGAACTTGACCGCGGTGGCCCCGGAGAGATCGGTGCCGGTGACGGTGACGGTGGTACCGCCGGAGGTGGGTCCGGACGCCGGGCTGACGGCGGTGACGGTCGGGGCGGCCAGATAGGTGAAGTGGTCGGCCGAACCGGTGGCCGACGTGCCGTTCGGGGTCGTGACGGTGACGTCCACCGTTCCCGCGGTTCCGGCGGGTGACGTCACGGTGATCGAGGCGGCCGAGTCCGAGACGATGGTGCCCGCCGCGGTCCCGAACTCGACCGCGGTGGCGCCGGACAGGTTGGTCCCGGTGACGGTGACCGTCGTACCTCCGGAGGTGGGTCCGGACGTCGGGCTGATGGAGGTGACGGCCGGACCGCTCCCGTAGGTGAACTCGTCGGCACCCGAGGTCGACGACGTACCCCCGGGGGTGGTGACCGTCACATTGACGGTCCCCTCACCGGCCGGCGACGTCACGGTGATCGAGGCGGCCGAGTCCGAGACGATGGTGCCGGCGCCCGAACCGAAGTCGACGGCGGTGGCGCCGGACAGGTCGGTCCCGGTGACGGTGACCGTGGTGCCTCCGGTCGTGGGGCCCGAGGTCGGGCTGATGGAGGTGACGGTGGGCGCGGCCAGGTAGGTGAACTGGTCGGCCGACGAGGTGGACGAGGTGCCACCGGGCGTGGTCACCGTGACGTGGACCGTTCCGGCCGAGCCGGCCGGCGACGTCACGGTGATCGCGGTGGCCGTGTCCGAGACGATGGTGCCGGCGCCCGAACCGAAGTCGACGGCGGTGGCGCCGGACAGGTCGGTCCCGGTGACGGTGACCGTGGTGCCTCCGGTCGTGGGGCCCGAGGTCGGGCTGATGGAGGTGACGGTGGGCGCGGCCAGGTAGGTGAACTGGTCGGCCGACGAGGTGGACGAGGTGCCACCGGGCGTGGTCACCGTGACGTGGACCGTTCCGGCCGAGCCGGCCGGCGACGTCACGGTGATCGCGGTGGCCGTGTCCGAGACGATGGTGCCGGCGCCCGAACCGAAGTCGACGGCGGTGGCGCCGGACAGGTCGGTCCCGGTGACGGTGACCGTGGTGCCTCCGGTCGTGGGGCCCGAGGTCGGGCTGATGGAGGTGACGGTGGGCGCGGCCACCACGTCCAGGGTGAAGTCCTGGGTGGCCGGCAGGTCGATGCCGTTGGTGGCGGTCAGCACGATCGGGAAGCTGCCGGTCTGGGTCGGGGTACCCGTGATGACCTTCCCGGTGAAGCTGACCCCCGTGGGCAGGGTGCCCGCCTCGGTGATCACCGGGGTGGGCGAACCCGAAGCCGTCGGGGTGAAGCTCCCGTTCACACCTTCGGTGAACGTGGCGGACGAAGCCGACGTGAAGACGGCGGGCGAGCTACCGCTCGGGCCGGGAACGGCCGTCCAGGTGAACTTGTTGGGATCGGAGGAGCTGGCGAGGAAGGTGACCTCGGTGTTCCAATTGTCGACCGGCGTGCCGGTGGGGTCCGCACAGACCAGTCCGGCCTCCCACACGCCCGAAGCGGTGGCACCCGAGCCCGTGTACAGGAGCCCCCCGGATCCGGTCAGGGGGATGTAGCTGTTGGTGATGATGGGCGCCCACTCGAAGTTGTTGGGGATGCCGATGATCTGGCCCGTCCCGATGGCGGTGTTCACCGGTCCGTAGTACGTGCCGAGGGGATCGAAGAGTCCGAGCCCGGTGTCGGGGAATCCTTGGCTGAACGAGACGCCGGACAGGGCGGTCCCCTCGGGCAGCAGGTAGCTGAAGACGTGGTAGCCGTCTTTGGCGGTGTCGCCCGAGCACGCCGCCTGGGGCGGCAACGACACCGTGAACGGCGTGGTCGAGCCGCCGGAGTTCAGCGGCGTGGTCGTACCCGGCTCGGCGATCGTGGCGATCGCGTCGACCGTCGCGGCCCCCGCCGGCGTCGAGGCGGTGGCGATGGTCGCCAGTGTGGCCACCGCCGCCAGGGCGGCCACCGCCAGGGTGGCGAGCCCCCGGGCGGTAGTCCGCGACCGGCGACCGGACGTCCGGGGGTCGCTGGAGATCGGGAGCTGCGGGCGGTGGTCGTGCATCATCATTCCTTGCTGTGCTGGACGTCGGAGGTGCGGCCGGGAACGGCGGCGCTTGTGGATGCCCCTGCCCCCCGTCGCCCCCTGCACCGACCTGGGGTCGGACGGGTCTGCGAGTCACCGGCCTGCTGCCGGCCGGTCCTATATTTCCTAGTAAGTCTGTCGATATTAACGCGGCTGGTGCACCCGGTCCATGCGCGTCTGGCCGAACCCGAACCTTCTGCAACTATCGATTGCGTTTCGAATCGACAGGGTCGGGTCGCTCGCGCTCCGAGCGGTCCACGTCCATCCGGACGCCCACCGACCAGACCGGGAAATGCACCGGGCCCGGGTGGCGCCGAAGCGCCATCCCGGGCCCAGGACCGGCGATCCGAGCGCCACCGCAGTGGGCGGTCGGATCCCCCAGATCAGGCGTCGACCGTCAGGGTGAGGGTCTTGGTCGCCGTGTCCTTCGGCTTGGCCTTGTCCGTCACCGTGAAGGTGATCGGGAACGAACCGGTCGCCGCCTTGGTGGAGACCGTCCCGGAGATGGCGCCGGTGGTCTTGTTGATCTTGAGGCCCTTCGGCAGCTTCGGCGTCTCCTTCCACTTGAAGGGAGCCGTCCCACCCGACACCGCCAGGGTGGCCGAGTACGCGGCGCCCTGGGTGGCCACCGGAAGTGACGTGGTGGTGATGGCGAACGCCCCGGCACCGACCGTCAACGTGAACGCCTGCGTCACCGGCACACCGACCCCGTTCGAGGCCGTGAAGGTGATGTTCGACGTCCCGGTGGCGGTCGGGGTGCCCGAGAGCACGCCACCCGAGAAGGTCACACCGGACGGCAGGGCTCCCGATTCCGTGATGACCGGCGCCGGGGTGCCCGATGCGGTCGGGGTGAAGGTGTTCGTGCTGCCCTTGGTGAACGTCGTCGAGCTCGCCGACGTGAACGCGGGGGCGGTACCGGTCCCGGGAACCGCCGTCCAGGTGAACTTGTTGGGATCGGAGGAGCTGGCGAGGAAGGTGACCTCCGAGTTCCAGTTGTCCACCGGTACCCCGCTGGAGTTGGCACAGGTGATCCCGGCATCCCAGATACCCGAGGCGCCGCTACCCGATCCCGAGTAGAGCAGACCACCCGTCCCGGTCAGGGGGATGTAGTTGTTGGTGATGATGGGCGCCCACTCGAAGTTGTTGGGGATGCCGATGATCTGGCCCGTTCCGATGGCGGTGTTCACCGGTCCGTAGTAGGTGCCGAGCGGATCGAAGAGTCCGAGCCCCTTGTTGGGGAATCCTTGGCTGAACGAGACGCCGGACAGCGAGGTCCCGAGGGGGAGCAGGTAGCTGAAGACGTGGTAGCCGTTGGTGGCCGTGTCGTCGGTGCAGGCCGCCTGGGCCGGCAGCGACACGGTGAACTGGGTCGTCGAGCCGCCCGAGGGGAGCTCGGTGGTCGTGCCCGGTGAGGCGATGGTGGCCACCCCGTTCACGGTGGAGGCCGAGGCGGGCACCGTGGTGGCGATCATCAGCGTGGCCACACCGGCACATCCGGCCAGGGCGGCGGTGAGGATCCGGCGTGCGCTCCGTGATCCGTGGGGCGAGTTCGACCTGTGGTCTCTGTCCATGGTGGGTTCCCTCTTGTCTGGGTGATCGGCTGTCTGGTTGCTGCTGTGTCGGTGCTTCGGATGGATCGGAACGCAGGGTCGCAACCGGCCCGCCCCCGAGGGCGGGCCGGTTGCGGGTGACCTCAGGGGTCGACCTGCAGGGTGATCGTCTGGGTCGCCGTGTCGACCACCTTCTTGGCCTTGTAGGTCACCGTGAAGGTGACGGACACCGACCCGGTGGTCGCCTTCTTGGAGACCTTCCCCGTGATGGCCCCGGTGGTCTTGTTGAGCTTGAGGCCCTTGGGCAGCTTCGGGCTCACCGTCCACTTGACCGGGGTCAGGGCACTGGACTGCGCCAGGGACGCCGAGTACGTGGCACCGACCGTGGCCGCCGGGAGCGACGTGGTGGTGATCTCGATGGCGACGACGTTCAGCGTGAAGCTCTGGGTGACCGGGCCACCGATGCCGTTCGATGCGCTCAGGGTGACGGTGAACGGTCCGGTGACCGTCGGGGTACCCGAGAGCACGCCGTCCGAGAACGTCACCCCGGCGGGAAGGTCGCCCGACTCCGTGATCGTCGGCGTGGGGCTACCCGATGCGGCGGGGGTGAAGGTTCCGGCCACCCCGTCCACGAACGTCGTCGACGCGGCTGACGTGAAGGCCGGTGCGGTGCCGTAGGTGAACTGGTCGGCGGACGACGTGGCCGACGTGCCGCCGACGGTGGTGACCGTGACATCGACCGTGCCCACGGAGCCCGCGGGGGCCGTGGCCGTGATCGAGGACCCGGTATCGGCGGTCACCGTGGCCGGTGTCCCCCCGAAGTCGACGGCGGTGGCCGAGCCCAGGTCCGTCCCCGAGATCGTGACCACGGTGCCACCGGAGTCCGGGCCCAGTGCCGGACTGACACCGCTCACTGCGGGCGCCGCCACGTAGGTGAACTGGTCGGCGGTCGACGTGGCCGACGTACCGCCGACGGTGGTGACCGTGACATCGACCGTGCCCACGGAGCCCGCGGGGGCCGTGGCCGTGATCGAGGTCCCGGTATCGGCGGTCACCGTGGCCGCTGTCCCCCCGAAGTCGACGGCGGTGGCCGAGCCCAGGTCCGTCCCCGAGATGACGACGCCGGTGCTACCCGACAGGGGTCCCGAAGCCGGCGACACACCCGAGACCGTCGGAGCGGGCACGTAGGTGAACTGGTCACCGGCCGAGGTGGCCGAGGTGCCGTCCGGTGTCGTCACGGTCACGTCGACCGTGCCGGTCGCGCCCGGAGGGGCGGTGGCCGTGATCGAGGAGGCCGAATCGGCGGTCACCGTGGCGGGTGTCCCCCCGAAGTCGACGGCGGTGGCCGATCCCAGGTTCGCACCCGAGATGACGACGCTGGTGCCACCCGACAGGGGTCCCGATGCCGGCGCGACCGACGACACACTCGGGCCGAGCCCGTACGTGTACTGGTCGGCGGGGGAGGTGACCGACGTCCCCCCGGCGGTCGTCACCGTGACATCGACCGTCCCGATGCTTTCCGCGGGTGCCGTGGCCGTGATCGAGGAGGCCGAATCGGCGGTCACCGTGGCCGGTGTCCCCCCGAAGTCGACAGCGGTGGCCGATCCCAGGTTCGCACCCGAGATGACGACGCTGTTCCCTCCGGCGAGCGGCCCGGTCGCCGGGCTGACGCCGGTGACCGTGGGAGCGGCCGGCAGCACAACGAGCGTGAAGTGCTGGGTCGCCGGTGTTTCGATGCCGTTGGTCGCCGTCAGGGTGACCGGGAACGTTCCGGTGACCGTCGGGGTGCCCGAGAACCCACCCCCGGCGAAGGTCACGCCGGTCGGCAGGGTGCCGGACTCGGTGACCACCGGAGTCGGACTACCCGAGGTCGTCGGGGTGAAGCTCCCGGCGGTGCCGTCGACGAAGGTCGTGGTGCCGGCCGAGGTGAACGCCGCCGGCGAGCTGCCGCTCGGGCCGGGGACCGAGGACCACACGAACCCGTTCGGGTCGGTGGCACTCGCCGAGAAGGTGACCTCGGTATTCCAGTTGTCCGAGAGGACGCCGTTGCTGCTGGCGCAGGCCAGTCCGGCCTCCCAGACGCCCGAGGCGGTGCTGCCCGAGCCCGTATAGAGGAGCGTGGAGAGCGGGATGCCGTCATTCGCCACGAGCGGCGCCCATTCGAAATCACCGGGGACCGACACGATCTGGCCCGTGCCGATGGCGGTGTTGACCGGGCCGTAGTACGTGCCGATGTCGTCGACGAAGCCGTAACCACTCGACGGGTACGACTCGAAGGTCAGCGATGAGACGATCGTTCCTTTCGGCACGAGGTAGCTGTAGACGTGATACCCGTGCGTCGCCGTGTCGCCGCTGCAGTCCGCCTGCGGCGGGAGCGTCACGGTGAACTGGGTGGTCGAGGCACCGGTGGTGTCGACGGCGAGCGTCGCCGGATTGGCGATGCTGGCGATGCCGTTCAGCGTCGAGGCCGATGCTGCCGTCGAGTCGACGACCGCCAGAGCGGTCAGTGATCCCACCACCACCAGGCCTGCGGCCAGGGCCCGGGTGGAGGCGGCGGCCCGGCCCCCGCGGGTCCCGAAGGACCCGCGGGGAGCCAGACGCTGCTGTGCAGCGCGTTCGCTACGCATGAGAGGAACTCCTTGGAGGTGGTGGAAGTTGTGGGTTGCGGTGGCTCAGCCGTTACCGGTCGTGCCGGTGGAACCGCAGGTACCTTCGGCGCCCACCAACGAGTCGAACCCGAACACGTGGACGACGTTGGTCTGCTCGGACGTGGCGCAGATCGCCGAACCCGAACCCACGAAGAGGCTCTCGAGGGCGGTGTCCTGCGTGAAGCCCGAGAGCTTGCTCGTCGGGAGCACGGTGTAGATGTTGTACCCGTAGAGGGTCGACTGGTAGTAGGTCGTGTTCGGCAGCTCGGACGTGCCCGAACCCGTGAACGGCTGACCCAGGCTGTCGATGGCCGCCAGGTCGGCTCCACCGGCGCGGGCCAGGTTCGACCGGTCGACGGCCACCCCGTTGTTCTGCGAGATCCAGCTGCCCGACGAGATCGGAACCACCGCGGCGCTACCGGCCGGCAGGGTCGAGGCGAACGAGTAGAAGGCGTTGCCGCTGTTCTGGACCAGGTTGTTGCATCCGGCTGCGGTCGCCGCGGCGCTCGCCTGGGTGTCCGACACGCCGATGGCCGACTCCAGGTTGCTCCGCGGGGTGGAGCCCGAGATGGTCAGGCAGGCGTAGACGGTGTCACCGTTGATGGTGCTCGTACCGGTGGACGACGAGTACAAGGCGTTCAGCTGGGCGGTCGTCAGCGAGCTGATGCTGCCGTCACCGTGGTCGAAGTAGACGATGCCGAGTCCGTCACGGGCGAAGGGCACGAACGTGAGGGTCGTACCCGACGTCTTCGGGCCGCGGGCGGAGCGGGCGAAGTCGATCTGCCCGGTCACGCTCACCGCGGTCCCGGTGCAGGATGCCGACGAGTTCTGCCAGGCGGTTCCGTTCAGGGAGTCGAGCAGGGCGGCGATACCGGCCGTCGACGAGTTCGGCCGGTCGAAGGACGGGCCACCGAGCTTCGTGGTGATGCAGCCGGGGTTGGTGGTCGTGCCGCCGGCCGGGTTGGCGTCGAACGACTCGATCGTCTTGTTGTTGGTGGCACTCGAGGAGTGCAGCGGCGTGTAGAAGGTGGTGTTGGCCGCCGGCGGTGCGGGCGACGCACCGGTGAAGGCCGCGTAGAGGTCCTGGGTGACGTCGGCCCCGACGCCGACGTACGCCGACGTGTAGCCCGGGTCGGCCTGGGCCGATGTCGAGGTCACGCTGACCAGGGTGGCCAGCCCGGCGGTGCCGGCGGCCACGGCCACCGCCGTGGCCACCCGGACACTCTTGTGGAAGGGGGTTCTACGCAACGGGGTCTCCTTGTTCGGGTCGGACGCGACGACCTCGAACGAGGCCCCTGCCCTAAATCAATAATTCCTACTGGATTAGTGAGAATAAGGAGGGGTACCGGGAATGTCAAGCGAATTGGTCATGATTAGGTCGGGCGCCCACCGTTCGCGGCGAACGGCACCACCGCGGCCACCCTGCGGGGCGGAACCCGGACTCAGGAGTCGGTCAGGACCGTCTTCATCCGGACCATCTCGTCGTAGCCGGCCCGGCCCCCCTCCCGGCCGAACCCACTCTGCTTCACCCCGCCGAACGGGGTCGCGGGGGTGAGACGACCGAACCCGTTGGCCACCACCACCCCCGATGCCAGTCCGGCCACGAACCGCTCCAGGCGGTCGGGGTCGGCGGTGTGCACGTAGGCGGCCAGTCCGTATCCGCTGTCGTTGGCCAGGGCCAACGCCTCTTCCTCGGTGGCGAACGTGAGCAGGGCCTGCACCGGCCCGAACACCTCGTCTCGGGCCAGTCGGCTGTCGTGGCGGACGTCGCCGAACACCGTCGGGGCCACGAACCACCCGTCGGCCAGATCGCCACCCAGTCGGTGGCCTCCGGACAGGAGCGTCGCCCCGTCGACCCGGGCCCGGTCGATCACCCCCAGGATCCGCTGGAGGGCCGACTCGCTCACCACCGGTCCCACGAAGGTGTCCGGATCGAGCGGGTCCCCGACCACCAGTTCGGCCACCTGGGCCACCACCCGGTCGACGAACTCCCCGTAGACGTCGCGGTGGACGTAGGTACGGGTGGGCAGCGCACACCCCTGACCCGACAGGAGCCCCGTCCCCGCCCGCGCCACCAGGGCGGCGGCGGTGTCGAGGTCCCCGTCGGGAAACACGATCGTCGGTGACTTGCCGCCGAGCTCCAACGCCAACGGGGTGAGATGGCCCGACGCCGCCGCCATCACCCGGCGGGCTGTCGTCGCCCCACCGGTGAAGGTGAGCTTGTCGACGCCGGCGTGGCCGGCCAGGGCGGCGCCCGCCTCCGCCCCACCGACCACCACGTTGAGCACGCCGGCCGGCACGCCCGCGTCCAGCGCCAGTTCCGCGAATCGCAGCATGCCGAACGGGGCCAGTTCGGGGGGCTTGGCCACCACCGCGTTGCCCGCCGCCAGGGCCGGGCCGCACTTCTGCCCCATTCCCACCATCGAGCCGTTCCACGGGGGGATGGCCCCCACCACCCCGTGGGGCTCGCGACGGACGGTGGCCGTTCCCCTGGCCACGTCCAGCGGCTCGTCACCCACGGAGGTGGCCAGATCCGCGTAGTACCGCACCCAGGCGGCGGCGGCCCGTCCCGGCCGCAGCACCGACACCGGGGTCCCGTTGTCCAGTGCGGCCAGGTCGGCCGCCTCGTCCCGGTGTCCGTCGAGCAGGTCGGCCAGGACGTGCAGCACGTGCCCTCGGCCCCGGGGGCCGAGGGCGGCCCACGCCGGCTGCGCGGCGCGGGCGGCGGTCACCGCCGCGTCGACCTCGTCGGCCCCGGCCAGTCCGACCTCCGCCTGCACCTCGCCGGTCGCCGCGTAGCGGTGCTCGTACGTCCCGGCGGAGGCCGAGTGGAGCCACCCTCCGCCGATCAGGTGCCCCTGGGCGGCGAGTCGCCGCACCACGGCCGACGTCGGCGTCGTCCTCACGGGACCACGTAGCCCCCGTCGACCGGCAGGGCCACGCCGAGCACGAACGAGGCGGCAGGGGTGCACAGCCAGACCGCGGCTTCGGCGACCTCCGCCGCCTCGCCGATGCGCCCGATCGGGTGGAGGGCCTTCAGATGGGCGTCGATCGACGGCTGACGGCGCACCGCCTCGTCCACCATCGGCGTCCGGGCCGTGCCCGGGCACACGGCGTTGACCCGGATGCCCCGTGACCCGTAGTCGAGGGCCGCCACCTTGGTCAGGCCGATCACCCCGTGCTTGGAGGCGGTGTAGGCGGCCTGGTGGGGATAGGCGACGAGGCCGACACCCGACGCCGTGTTGACGATCGCCCCGCCACCGCGGGCCAACATGGCGGGGATCTCGGCCTTCATGCAGTAGTAGACACCGTTCAACATGATGTCGAGGGTGCGGTGCCATCCCTCGTCGGGGTAGTCGGCCAGGGCGGCCATCGGGGCCGCGATCCCCGCGTTGTTGTGGGCACAGTCGAGGCCGCCGAAGGTGTCCACGGCGTAGGCCACCATGGCCTCCACCTCGTCCTTCACGCTCACGTCGGTGCGGACGAACCCGGCCCGGCCGCCGGCCGACTCCACCATCGCCACCGTCTCGCGACCGCCGTCCTCGTCGATGTCGGCCACCACGACGGCCGCCCCTTCACGGGCGAAGATCTGGGCGGCGGCCCGTCCGATGCCCATCGCCGCGCCGGTGACGACGGCGACCTTCCCCTCCAGGGCTCCCATGCGCGCCAACAGTACCGGTGACGACTCCACCGGGTACGTTTCCCCCATGCCCACGAACGCAGCCCCGCCCCGTCTCGCCGGCCGGGTGGCCCTGGTGTCCGGCGCGGCCGGCGGCATCGGGAGCGCGGTGGTGGCCCGGCTGGAGGCCGACGGAGCGACGGTGGTGGGGGCGGACCTCGCGCCCATCGGCGACGACGTGCGGTGCGACGTGACCGACGAGGACTCCTGCGCCGCGGCGGTGTCCCGGGCCGTGGCGGACCACGGCCGGCTCGACATCCTCGTCAACGTGGCCGGGATCGGGATCGCGGCGCGCATCACCGACGTGGATCCCGCCGACTGGCGCCGCATCATCGACGTCAACCTCACCGGCACCTTCCTGCTCACCCGGGCCGCCGTGCCCGCCCTGGTCGAGTCGGCCGGGAGCATCGTGAACATGGCGTCGGTGGCCGGGTTGCGGGCCACCCCCTACAACGCCGCCTACTGCGCCTCCAAGGCCGGAGTCATCCTGTTCACCAAGTCGCTGGCCATCGAACTGGCCTCGACCGGTGTCCGGGTCAACGCCGTCTGTCCGGCGTCGGTGGACACCCCCTTCCTGGTGAACTTCTCGCTCCCCGAAGGCGCCGATCTGTCCCTCTTCGCCCGGGCCTCGTCGCCCATGGGCCGACGGGTGGAGCCCACCGAGGTGGCTGCGGCGGTCGCCTACCTGGCCTCCGACGATGCCCGCACCGTCAGCGGCACCACCCTCGTCATCGACGGGGCCGCCACCGCCTGACGTCGGCCAGCGACACCGTCTCGGTGTCCGCGCCCGACCGCAGCACCCGCCCGGGTCGGGCCGCGGTGGCCACGCCGTCGACCACCACCTCCCCTCCCCCCACGACGACGTGGGCGATGCCCACCGAACCGGCCACCAGGCGCTCCCCACCGCCCGGTAGATCGGCCACCAGCCGGGCGGGCTCCGAGCCGACGGTGGCGGGGTCGAAGACGACCAGGTCGGCGTGCCACCCCGGGGCGACACGTCCCCGCCGGCGGAGACCGTAGTGACGCGCGGGGCGGTCGGTCATCATCTCGACGGCCTGCTCCAGCCCGAGCAGACCGCGCTCCCGGACGACCTCGCCGAGTACCCGGGTCGGGTAGTTGGCGTGGCACATCAGGTCGAGATGGGCCCCGGCGTCGGAGCCCCCGAGCATGACCCGGGGGTCCTTCCACACCTCCACCCGGGCCGCCCACCCCTCGTCGGAGCAACCGAGCGAGGGCGTCAGCGACGGCAGGACGACGTAGAGGGTGAGGTCGTCGGGAAGCACGACGTCGAGGAGCACGTCGACGACGTCGGTCCCGCGCTCGTGGGCGATCGACCCCAGCGGACGGCCGACCCACGGCGACCCCGGATCAGCCACCTCCATGAGGGAGAAGTCGGCCAGCACGCCGATGGCCCGCGCCGCCACCTGCTCGGCCCCGGCCCGCAGCGTCGCCCGCCGCTCGGGGTCCGCCACCGCCGCCCTCCGGCCGGCCTCGTCCAGGGCCATCACCCCGCGCCACCCCGGCAGTCCCGGGAGCAGGGTGTTCGACCGCATCCGCATCATGTCCGGCAGGGCCAGGGCGACCACATGGGCGCCCCGCTCGGCGGCGACGTCGGAGGCGGCCAACTGCCCCTCCCAGATCTCCTCGCTGGCCAGGCTCCCGAGCAGGTTCCAGTTGAGGGGCCGGTCGGCGGCCAGCGACATGTCCGCCATCAGGTCGACCCGCTCCGTGGGGATGGGGCCGATGGAGGGGATGAACTCGAGCGTGGTCCCCGGGTGATCGCGCAGCACGCCGGCCAGCGCCACGAACTCATCGGGGCCGGCACAGCTCGACGGCACCGGTCGGTGGTCGCCGTCGAGATGGCCCTCGCCCAACGACGACGAGAACCCGAGGGCGCCTCCGGCCAGCGACTCCCCCACCAGGCGGCACATCGCCTCCAGCTGGTCCGCATCGGCCCGCTCGGTCGAGGCGGCCTCCCCCATGACCACCCGCCGGAGAGTCGAGTGGCCGACCAGGAAGCCGGCGTTGACCGAGAGCCCGTCGTCCACCCGGTCGAGGTACTCGGCGAAACTCCCCCAGCTCCACGCTCCGCCACCCTCCAGTGCGGCACGGGGGATCCCCTCCACGACCGCCATCATCGACTGCACGTAGTCGGCGTCACCCGGTCCGAGGGGGGCCACCGAGAAGCCGCAGTTGCCTGCCACGACGGTCGTGACCCCGTGGTGGACCGAAGGGCTGGCGGTCGGGTCCCACAGCAGCTGGGCGTCGTAGTGGGTGTGGATGTCGATGAACCCCGGGCACACCACCTGGCCGGTGGCGTCGATCTCCCACCCGCCGGACTCGGCGACCGGCCCGACGGCCGAGATCCGACCGTCGGTGACGGCGACATCGGCGACCCGACCCGGGGCGCCGGTGCCGTCCACCACGAGACCGCCGCGGATCACCAGGTCGGCCATCTCACCCTCCAGCCAGGAGGTCGGCCACCGCCGACTCGACGACGGTGCCCTCGAAGAAGTGTGGATTGGTGCCGGTGTAGAAGCGGGCCGGGTTCGTGAACACGAAGTCGCGGAACGCCCGCCCGTCGATCCAGCCGTGCTCCACCATCTCGTGGGCCTCCTCCAGTACCTCGGACACGTCCGGGAGGTCCCAGTGGGAGATGTCCGAGCCCAGCATCACCTGGAGCTCGGTGCCGAACGGATTGACCGCGGTGTTGAAGGCCAGCGACGTCATCGGGTCGTCGGCTTCGCAGCCGAACCAGAACCGGTCGGCGAAGCGGGCTCGGATGTCCTCGGGGCGGTCGATGCCGCACGCCTCGAACTCGTCGAGGAGGTCCTCGGGCTCGGCCGGTCGCCGGGTGAGGTGGGGCGGGAGGCGCCGGGCATCGGGGGCGAAGCGGGCGAGCATGGAGATGATGACGTCGCGGTCGACGAGGGACGGGTCGAGGTGCTGGCGCAATGCGTCGATGTTCCGTTTCTCCCAATGACCGACGATGTCGCTGAACAGGGCGGCCGCCCACGTCACCCCCCCTTCGAGGAAGGCGAAGTTCATCGTCGGGAAGCGGTGGGTCACCCCACCGAGGAACAGGGACGTGGCCAGGGCCTGCTGGCCCGACGCCAGCATCGACAGGTGGTTGGCCACATAGCTGGTGGGCGACCGGAACGGGGTCATGCCGATGAAGCCCGAGTGGAAGGCGATGGACACCCCGAGGTCGCGGGCGGTCGCCCACACCGGGTCGTAGTCGTGGGCCGAGTCGATGCCGAACTGGTCGAGCCAGTACGCATACCGCGACAACTCCGGGTCGTGGCCCGACAGGGCCCCGATCGGCCGCTGCACGTAGCCGGCGCACAGCACCGCTTTGAAGCCGAGCTGGTGGACGGCGTACTCCAGTTCGGCCACCGCCTCCTCGGGGGTGTGCATGGGGATGGCGGCGACCGGCGTCAGGCGGTCCGACAACGGATCGAACAGCTCGGCGTTGCAGCGGTTGAGCGCCCGACACGCTCCCCGTCGGAACCGCTCGTCCGTGGCGTGCAGGAAGACGAGGCCGAGGCTCGGATAGACGACGCCGAAGTCGATCCCGATCTCGTCGAGGCGCTCGTGGAGCAGGGCGGGAAAGAGCGCGGTCGCCAGGTCGACGGTCTGGCGCGCCGGGGCGCTCCACCACGGGCCCCGCGGGGTGCGGGTGATCGCCCGTTCCTCGGGGGTCTGGTCGTGCCACGGCACGTCGGACCCGCTGTCGGGCGGGACCAGGCGGCGCAGACCGGGGTCGTCGAGCGAGATCCCCTCCTGTTCCAGGTAGGGGGCGAGCGTCGGGAGGTGCTCGGCCATGTGCCCGTCGCTGTCGATGACCGGGTGGTCGAGCGAGCGATGGATCTCCGCGGAGGTCGCCATGGCGCCCAATCTAGACAGTGGGAGCCCTCCCTTCGCTGTCCGACCTCCCGTCCCCGCGGGACCGGCGCCGGGCGCGCCCGTGGGCCAGGATGAGGACATGGCATTCGACCTGGTGATCCGTAACGGCGTCGTCGTGGACGGTTCGGGCCTCGGCTCGTACCGGGCCGACGTCGGGGTGGAGGGCGGCACGATCGCCGAGGTGGGCCGCATCACGGGACGCGGCCGCCGGGAGATCGATGCCGACGGCCACGTCGTCACCCCCGGCTTCGTCGACGGCCACACCCACATGGACGCCCAGGTCTTCTGGGACGCCACCGGCTCCAGCTCGTGCTGGCACGGCGTCACCTCGGCGGTCATGGGCAACTGCGGGTTCACCCTCGCCCCCGTCCGGTCCGACCAGCGCGCCCTGGTGGTCCGCAATCTGGAGCGGGCCGAGGACATCGACCCCGCAGCCCTCGCCGCCGGCATCGACTGGAGCTTCGAGACCTTTCCCGAGTACCTGGACGCCGTCGACCGGCTGCCCAAGGGCATCCACTTCGCGGCCAACGTGGGCCACTCGGCCCTGCGCACCTGGGCCATGGGTGAGCGGGCCTTCGAGGAGGAGGCCGGAGCCGACGACCTGGCGGCGATGGCGGGCCAGCTCGCCGATGCCCTGCGGGCCGGCGCCATCGGCTTCTCGACGTCGCGCACGATGCACCACGAGACGTCGGACGGCCGACCGGTGGCCTCCCGGATGGCGTCCTGGGACGAGGTCGTCGCCCTGGTCGGCGTGATGGGCGATCTCGGCACCGGGATCTTCGAGGGGGCCGACGCCGGGATGTCGGCGCCCGACCCCGACGTGCGACGGCGGTCGCTGGACCGCATGACGGAACTGGCCGCCACCACCGGCGTGGCCATGACGTTCGGACTGGTGGCCACCCGCGGGGCCGACTACCTCGTCGACTTCCTCGACGAGGCGGCGGACCGGGGCGCCCGGATGATCGCCCAGACCCACTGCCGGGGCATCTCGGTCCTGTTGTCGCTGAAGACGCGACTCCCGTTCGACCTCCTCCCGGCCTGGGGTGAGTTGCGGGCCAGGCCGCTCGCCGAACAGCTGGCCGTGCTCGCCGACCCCCGACGACGGGTCCCCTATGTCGACGCCGCCGTGCACGCCGACTACGCCACCTACACCGGCGTGGGGGCCCAGGCCCGCCCCCCGGACTTCGACGGCATCCGCGTCTACCGCCACGGCCTCCCGCCGAACCCGTCGGTGGCCGACGTCGGCCGGGAGCACGGCGTGCATCCGGCCGAGGCGATGATCGACCTGTGCGTGGCCTCGGGAGGTGACCAGCTGTTCATCCAACCCTCCCTCTACCCCCAGGACGAGACGGTCCTGTTGCGGGCGCTCCGCCACCCCCGCACCGTCATGACCTTCAGCGACTCGGGAGCCCACCTGAGCCAGATCGCCGACTCGTCGATCCACACCCATCTGCTCGGCCACTGGGTGCGGGACCGCGGGGAGTTCACGCTGGAGGAGGGGGTGCGCATGGTCACGCTGGCTCCGGCCCTGGCGTGGGGGCTGGCCACGAAAGGTCTCCTGCGACCGGGGATGGACGCCGATCTCAACATCTTCGATCCCGACACCGTGGGTCCCGCCGTCCCCACCCTCGTCGACGACCTGCCGGCCGGGGGGCGCCGACTCGAGCAGCGCTCCGTCGGCTTCCTGGCCACCGTGGTGGCCGGCGAGGTCACGATCGAGCGTGGCGAGCCGACCGGGGCCACACCGGGACGCCTGCTGCGCCGACGTCCGTCCTGAGCCGGAGAGTCCGCTCCGGGGGGGCACGAAGTCACCCCGGGTGCCGTACGCGGCGGCGGCCTAGAATCGGGCCACGAGCGCCCGACCCACCGATGAACGAGACCCACCTGCAGTTCCTCGCCAGCCCCGAATGGGCACGACAGCTCGAGAGCGAGCTGCTGCCCTGGGTCGAGTCGGCCGGCGACCTGGGGGACGACGTACTCGAGATCGGTCCAGGCCCCGGTATCACCACCGACCTCCTCCGTCGTCGGGTGGCCCACGTGACGGCCGTCGAGCTCGATCCCGCCCTCGGCTCGGCGCTGCGCAACCGGCTGGAGGGAACCAACGTGGACGTCGTCGTGGCCGATGCCACCGCCGCGGGGCTGCCGGGGGACCACTTCACCGCCGCGGCCTGCTTCTCCGTCCTGCACCACCTGCCCACCCCCGAGGATCAGGACCGCCTGTTCGCCGAGCTGCACCGGGTGCTCCGGCCGGGCGCCATCTTCGTCGGCCAGGACTCGCTCGACCTCGAGCCGATCCGCCTCGGCCACGCCGACGACACGTTCACACCGGTCGATCCGGACCAGCTGGGCGTCCGTCTCGCCCGCGTGGGGTTCGGTCCCACCGAGGTCGACACCGTCGGATTCCACTTCCGGTTCGTCACCGCCAAACCCGCCTGAGTCGAGCACCGGCCGACGCCCACCCCGCCTCCGGAAGGGCCGGGCGGCGGGACCCGACCGGCCCGCCCCGGGGGATCTGGCTCCCGGCGACGATCGACACTGACGGGCCGTCGGCGGGTCAGCGCATCCAGAGGGTGCGGGCCGTCCGGCGGCGGATGACCCAGCGCCCGTCGAGCCGCACCACGTCGTCGAGGTAGCGGACCCCGAGCGTCAGGTCGCCGCTCCCCGCCGCCGGATCCCCCAACTGGTGGACGACCGCGTACGCATCGACCACCGCCTCGTCAGGGCCCGGGCCGAGCGTGATCAGCGGGTCGGCGATCACGTGCATGCTGGACGGGAAGGTGCGGGGGGCCCGCATGGTCTCCAGCCACTCCTGGAGGGGCTGGGTGCCACGGGCACCGGTCACGTCGGCGCCCGGGTGGAAGAGCGCCGCCAGCGCTTCCACGTCGCGCTCGTCCGCCGCCCGTGCATAGCGCTGGAGGAGGGCCCGCAGTTCCTCGTGGTCGCCACCGGACCGGTCGGGGCGGGTCGTCGCGGTTCGGTCCCCGCCCGGCACGCCGTCGCCGATCACAGGACCGCCACCGGATTGACCGGACACCCGGTCCCCTTGGGGATGCGCAGGGGCGCCATGGTGAAGAGGAAGGACCACCGGTCCGACTCGGCACAGCGGTCGGCCAGGGGCGCCACGCGGACGTTGTCGATGAGATGGAGGCCCATGGCCACGATGCCGATCTGGTGGACGGGGAACGGCCAACCGGGCGTGCCGACGAACGGCATCGGATCCGAGATCCCGTCACTCCCGAGTACCGCCACCTCGCGCTCGGCCAGCCACCGCAGGCAGTCGGCGTGCAGCCCCGAGAACCCGTCGAACCCCCGCGTGGCCCGACGCCGCGCCTCGCGGCCCCACGCCACGATCACGATGTCGCCCGACTCCACCCGCACCCCCTGGGCCGCCTCGGCCGCTTCGAGGTCGGCGACGGACACCACCTGTCCGGTGTCGAGGTAGTCGCATCCGAGCGCCCGAGGCACGTCGAGCAGGACCCCCCGGCCGACCACCCCGTCGGCCAGGGTGAGCACCGTGTTCGACCGGGCCCCGTCGCTACGGACCTCGGAGGCCGGCCGGCCGCCGTACATGCGGCCGTGCACGAACATGTGGGAGAGGGCGTCGACGTGGGTGGTCCACAGACCGTGGACATCGAGGGCCAGATGGTCCCGGGCGGCTTCGTACCCGTCGATCCCGTTGGCGTCGCGGGCGTCGCCGGAGGCCAGCATGTGGTGCTGGACCGGATGGGGGTGCTCGGGGAGCGGTTCGGTGGCCAGGTCGTGGGACAGACTGATGGTCTCCCCCGTCACCACCGAGTGGGCCGCTGCCACCCGGCGTTCGTCCGTCAGGAAGTGCAGGGTGCCGCGCTCGTCCCCTTCGCCCCAGCGGTCCCAGTTCCGCAACTCCTCGAACAGGGCGTCGAGCTCGTCGGTGGTCGGGACCGCGTACTCGGTGGCCATGGCGCCATCCTGTCAGGGAGGGGCCGTCCTGTCACCGACCGGCGCGCGCCGGAGGCCAACCGGGCAGCAGGTCGAGGTCCCGGCAGACCTCCTGGGCCTCGATCCACGAGCCGTTGCGCGACCGGGCCTCCGGGCTCGTCGCCAACCAGGCGGCCACCGCACCGACCACATCGGCCGGGGCGCCGGCCGAGGCGTCGAACCCGAACGCGGCCATGTCCTGGGCGATCCGCTCGGTGGCCACGAATCCGGGGCTGAGGTTGAAGGCCACGATGCCCCGGTCACCGAGCTCCACGGCCACCAGGCCGGCGATACGGTGCAGCGCGCCCTTGGACATGCCGTACCCGAGGCCCCATCCGCCGTGGCCGGCCGGCTTCGGGGGATCCATGGCGCCCGAACTCGAGGCCAGGTTGATGATCACGCCGCCGCCCCGCCCGACCATGGACGGCAGCACCAACTTGGTCAGGATCACCGGAGCCATCACGTTGGCCTCCAGATGGCGGTCGAGCAGTTCGACCGGGGTGTCGAGCACCTGGTCCATGTGACCGGGTCCGACGTAGCGACCGTTGTTGACGAGGACGTCGATGCGTCCCCACCGCTCGAGCACCGTCGACACCGCCGATCCGAGGGAGGTGCGGTCGAGTAGATCGAGGTACACGGGAAGGGCCCGTCCTCCTTCGTCCACCACCAGCCGGGCCGTGGTGTCGAGGGAGCCGGGCAGCGGCGAGGTGTCCGACGCGGACACGGTCGAGGAGTGCTCCCGGGCCTCACCCTCCATCCGGGTGCGGGCGCCCAGGGCCACGTCGAACCCGGCCCGGGCCAGGTGGACGGCGATGGCCTTGCCGATCCCGCGACTGGCCCCGGTCACCAGGGCCACCCCGCGCGGGGCGACGGCGGGGTCGGTGGGCGTGGTCTCGCTGGTCATGGTCCTCCCGGTCGGTCGTTCCGGGACGGGTCCCCGGCGGTACGAACCGATTCATTGTCGCAGTAGCGTCCGACCAGCACACGCAGACCGGACGAGGAGCTACCCGTGCCCACCACCCAGGCCAACGGCATCGACATCGCCTACGCCACCCACGGCGACCCGTCGTCACCGCCCCTACTGACCATCCACGGGCTCGGCGCCCAGATGACGGACTTCTCGCCGGCCTTCGTCGACGGGATGGTCGATGCCGGCTTCTTCGTCCTCACCTTCGACAACCGGGACCAGGGGAAGTCGAGCTGGTTCGACGGGGCCGGGGTCCCCGACGTCGCCACCCTGCTCGTCGACCCCACCACCCCGGTCCCCTACCTCCTCGCCGACATGGCGGCCGACGCCGCCGGACTGCTCGACGCCCTCGGCATCGGATCGGCCCACGTGCTCGGGGTGTCCATGGGCGGGATGATCGCCCAGCAGTTCGCCATCGACTACCCGGCGCGTACCCGGAGCCTCACGTCGATCATGTCGACCCCGGGCCCGGCCACGGGACCCCCCACCCCCGAGGCCCTGGGGGCGCTCCTGGTCGAGCCGGCCGACGGGCGCGAGGCCGTGATCGACCAGTCCATCGAGGTGTCCCGCATCATCGCCTCCCCTGGGTTCCCCTTCGACGAGGCGGAGCTGCGCGAGCGGGCCGCCCTCCACTACGACCGGGGCAACCATCCCGACGGCACCGTCCGGCAACTCGCCGCCATCCTGGCGTCGCCCGACCGGGCGGGACGGCTGGCGGACGTGGCGGTGCCGACCCTGGTGGTCCACGGGTCGGCCGATCCGCTCGTCACGCCGCCGGGCGGACGGGCGACCGCCGACGCCGTGCCGGGTGCCGAGCTGTGGGTCGTCGAGGGCATGGCCCACGACCTGCCGACGGCGATCATCCCCGAGCTGTGCGAGCGCCAGGCGGCTCTGGTCGGCGCGGTCCGCTGACCGGGTCCGGTGGATCCCGTCGGGCGCCTCGGACGGCCTAGCGCCCGGCGAGGATCCTCCGGGGGTTGTCGACCAGCATGGTGGTGATCTGCTCCTCGGTCACCCCGTGGGCCCGCAGATAGGGCAGGACGTCCTGGTCGATGTGCAGGTAGTGCCACTGCGGCAGCATGGGCAGGACGCCGGGATCGATCCAGTCGATGTAGCAGGCGGCATCGTGGGACAGCACCATGTGGTCGGCCAGTCCCCGGCGGCACAGCTCCACCACGACATCCGCCCGGGCCTCGAACGACGTCTCCAGGTTGATGCCGAAACGGTCCATGCCCAACCAGAATCCGGCTTCGGCCAGCGCGGTCAGGTGGTCGGCATCGGTGGAGTCGCCACTGTGCCCGAGCACCACCGCCCGCGGATCGACGCCCTCGTCTGCCATCACCCGCTGGACGTCGAGGCCGCGCTCCGAACCCGGGTGGGTGTGGACCGTGATCGGGCAGCCGGTCACCAGGTGCGTGCGGGCGACGGCCCGCATGACCCGCTCGACGCCCGGGGTCAGGCCGTCGCGGTCGATGGCGCACTTCAACATGCCCGCCCGGACGCCGGTGCCGGCGATCCCTCCGGTGATGTCGGCGATGAACAGCGGCACCATCGGCTCGGGCTCCTCCCGACCGAGCAGCGCACCCACCTCGGGGGTGCGGTAATGGAAGAAGAAGGGGACGTCGTGGTAGGTGTAGCAACCGGTCGCCACCACCACGTTGAGATCGGGCACCTGCTCCGCCACCCGCTGGATGCGGGGGATGTACCGTCCGAGGCCGACCACCGTGGGATCGACGATGGTCCGCACCCCGCTGGCGGCCAGCGCCCGGAGTTTGCCCACGGCATCGGCGACCCGGGCGTCCTCGTCCCCCCACTCCTCGGGAAAGTTCTGCTGGACGTCGGGCGTCAGCACGAAGATGTGCTCGTGCATGTAGGTGCGCCCGAGATCGGCGGCCTCGACCGGCCCCCGGACGGTGGCGACGGTGGTCACGTGGTTCCCCCTGGTCTCCGGCCCCGGCCAGGTCCGGGTCCGCCGCGATCGTACCGTCGGGTCCCCCCGGTCAGGAGGTGGCGAACCCGTGGATGACGGCCACCAGCTCCTCGGGCGCGTCCTCCTGGATGAAGTGGCCCGCCCCCTCGATGACCCGGTGGGGTTGCCCCTGCGCCCCCGGGATCCGCTCCTGCAGCACCCGGTGGGCCCCCACCTTGAACGCCACTGCGTCCCGGTCGCCGAAGACGGTGAGGAACGGCTTGCGCCAGGTCTCGAGGAAGGCCCAGGCCGCGGCGGCCTGCGGCACGCCCGGATTGTCGGGCTGCACCGGGATGAGCACCGGGAAGCGCTTCGGGCCCGCCTGGTAGGAGCCGTCCGGGTACGGCGCGTCGTAGGCCGCCGCTTCCTCGTCCGACAGCTCCCGGGTGGAGCCGGCCTGGACCAGGCCGCCGGCGGGCAGCACGTCGACCGACTGGCTGAACGCCAGCCAGTCCTCCAGGAACCGGTTGGCGCCCCCGCCCTCGGGCAGTCCGGTGTTGGAGGCGATGACCCGGTCGATGCGGTCGCCGTGCCCGGGTAGGAGCAGGAGGCCCAGGATCCCGCCCCAGTCCTGGCAGAACAGCGTGACCCCGCGGAGATCCTCGGACTCGAGCCACTGGCCCATCCACTCGGTGTGCCCGGCCATGGTGAACGCCGCGGCGTCGACCGGCTTGTCGGACCGACCGAGGCCGATCAGGTCGGGGGCCACCACCCGGTGCCCCCGTTCGACCAGTCCGGGGACCATGTGGCGGTAGAGGTAGCACCAGGACGGATTGCCGTGCAGGAGGAGCACGGGAGGGGCGTCCCGGGGGCCCTCGTCGATGAAGTGGAGGCGCAGCCGGGTGCCGTCCGCCGCCTCCACTTCGCGGTAGTGGGGGGCGAAGTCGTAGTCGGGCAGTCCCTCGAAGCGTTCGTCAGGTGTGCGGAGGACGTCCATGCCCGCTCACTCCCCCGCCGTGGTCACGGAGCCGAGGAGGTCCTCGATCTGCGGGTCGATCACCACGACGACCTGATCGGCGAGCCCGTGGGTGTCGACGAACGCCTCGGGCGACGCGTCCCCCACCCGGTCGAAGCGGACCTCGTCCCAGCGGCGGCCGTCCCCGAGGATGACCCCGTCGACGGCGAACCGGGCCACCGGGATCGCCCCGTCGGGATCCGGACCGGGCCTGGCCCCCTCGGCGAACCGCAGGACCCGCATCACGATCGGGCCGGAGCCGGCACCGGTGGGTTCGGCCACCCCGGCCGGCACGCAGCCCATGACGATGGTGGTCTCCATGCCCGCCTTCTTGTGGACGTACTGCTTCTGGAAGTCACCCCGCTCCTGCATGGCGAAGAACGACGCCCGGCTCGGATAGCGCACCATGGCGATCCGCTCCCAGGCCACCGGGTCGGCCAGCTGGGCGACGACATCGCCGAAGAGCGGGACGGTGGCGCCGAGGTCGGCGAGGATGGCGGTCGGCGCGTACACGTCGTCGGCCTCCCGACCCGAGATGGCGGGCCCACCGTCGTCGCCGTAGTCGGCCACCGGCTTGTACTTCATGAGGTTCAGCATCCACACGTGGCCGTCGTCCTCGGGCGGCAATTGCAACCACCGTCCGGCTGTCTCGACGTCGATGGAACCGAAGGGGTAGTCCAGCCTGTCTGCCATGCTCTCGATCCTTTCAGGGGGGTGGGCTGTCGGGAGTTCGGTCGGGTCGGCGCGGCGGCCACGGGACGGTGCGACACCACGCCGCTACCTCCCGTGGGTGAACCGGGGACTCCGCCCCTGCTCCAGGCGTCGATTCCGGTCGTGGACCCGCCCGAGCGTCGACTGGTGGGTGAGCACCCAGAACTGGTCGGCCCGGACGGCGTAGGCGACGTCGGCCGCCAGGTCGGCGGGGTCCATGGCCACGGTGTCCATGAAGGCCTCCATCTGGTCGATGGGCACCTCGGTGGGCGGAGGGAACCCGAGCGCCGCCGGGGCGTTGCGTGACGACTCGAAGATCCGAGTGGCGACGAGCTCGGGGCACAGGCAGGTGACGCCCACGGGCGTGTCCTCGAGTTCGAGGGCCAACGACTCCGAGAGGCCCACGACCGCGTACTTCGTCGCGTGGTAGGGACCCAGCACCGGCGACGAGGTCAGGCCGGCCTCGGAGGCGGTGTTGACCACATGGCCCTCCCCCTGTTCCAGCATCAGCGGGACGAACGCGGCCACCCCGTAGGCCGGGCCGAGCACGTTGACGCCCACCACCCAGTCCCAGGTGGCCGGCTTCGTCCGGTGGTTCAGCTGCCCGTTGGCCACCCCGGCGTTGTTGCACAGGAGGTGGACGGCCCCGAAGGCGGCCAGGGCGGCGTCCTTCAGTCCCTCGACCTGGCCGGAATCGGAGACGTCGCAAACCACGGGAACGACGGCGCCACCCGCTTCGACGAGGCGTGCCGACTCACGTTCCAGGACCGGCTGTTCGATGTCCGCCATGACCACCGACATCCCCTCCGCGAGGAATCGCTCGGTGAGCGCCAGACCGATGCCCGAAGCGGCCCCGGTGATGACAGCGATGCGTCCGTCCAGCTCCATGGGTGGTCTCCATCCTGTGGCCGCCGGAGCGGCGGTCGGGCCGCGGGCGGCCGGGTGGTCGGGGGGGCGTCAGATCCGGGCGATGACGTCGTCGGCGAACGCGGCCAGGGTGGACTCGGTGTCCTTCCAGAACAGGAAGGAGGGAACGACGATCCGGTCGACCCCGAGCGCGGCCAGCGCCGCCGCCTCGTCCAGGGCGCCGGGCCCGAAGACACCGTCTCCTCCGCACGTGATCTCGATGGCCTCCGGGTCCCGTCCGTTGGCGGCGGCCGTGTCGCGCACCAGGGCGAACAGGTCGGCGAACGATTCGTGGCTGCCCGAGGCCGGGAAGAACCCGTCGCCGATACGCCCGGCCCGGCGGGCCGCCACCTCGGTGTGGCCACCGATGTGCACCGGCACCGACCCCCGCACCGGCCGGGGCCGGCAGATGCAGTCGGTGAACGACGTGAACTCTCCGTCGTAGCTGGCCCGGTCCTGGCTCCACAGGGCCCGCATGGCGGCGATCCCGTCGTCGGTGCGCCGCCCCCGCTCGGCGAAGGGCACGCCGATGGCGTCGAACTCCTCCTCCAGCCAACCCACGCCCACGCCGAGCTGCACACGCCCGCCCGACAGGTGGTCGAGGGTGGCCACCTCCTTGGCCAGCACCACCGGATTCCGCTGGGGCTGGATCAGGATCCCGGTGGCCAGCTGGATGGTCGAGGTGGCTGACGCCAGGTAGGCGAGCCACACCAGCGGGTCGGGGATGGGCGAATCGTCGGCGCCCGGCATGCGGCCCGAACGGTCATAGGGATACGTCGACTCGTACCCGGCCGGCACGACCGTGTGCTCGACCGTCCACAGCGACTCGAACCCGACGGCCTCCGCCGCCCGGGCCAGATCGATGGCGGCGGCCGGGTCGGCGAAGGGTCCGGTGTTGGCGAAGACGATGCCGAACTTCATGATCGGACCTCCCCGGTCGCGAGGGTGCTGAGGATGCGAACGATGTGAGGGCGTCGCGTGGCAGGTCGCCCGACCGGAGGGGCCCACGCCCCGCCGCCGTGCCCCGCCCCTGGCGGGCCACTCGACGTCCGTCGTTCCGGGTGACAAGTGTCACGGTAGCTGTCAGAAGATACACTCGCAACCGGAGCGGACGGACCACTCCACCCGCCGCCCGGGCCGGGACGGTGCGGTCCGCACCGAGCACCGGTGCACCACCCGCACACCGATGGCCGCCGAATCGAACAGGAGACCCGCGATGGACCCCTATGTCCTGTACGCCATGCCCGCATCGCTCTACTCCGGCAAGGCCCGGTCCTACCTGCGGACGCACCGCATCGACTACGTCGAGCGGGCGCCGGGCGACGGCCGGTACACCGCCGAGATCGAGCCGGTCATCGGAAGGTGGATCATCCCGGTGCTCCAGACCCCCGACGGATCGATCGTCCAGGACACCGTCGACATCATCGACCACCTCGACGCCACCGTGCCCCCGGAGCGCTCGGCCTACCCCGCCGGTGGGGTCCTCCGGACCGTCGCCCACCTGCTCGAGCTGTTCGGCGGAGAAGGCCTGTTGCGGCCGGCGATGCACTACCGCTGGGACTTCGACGACGTGAACGTGCCGTTCCTGGCCAAGGACTTCAGCTCCGTCCTGGCCGTGGGGGCCGATGACGCCACCCGGGAGGCGGTCTTCGCCTTCGCCTCCGAGCGCATGCGGAGCGCCACCGCCGCCTTCGGCGTCACGCCCGAGCTGGCGCCGGAGATCGAGCGGTCCTACGAGGAATTCCTGGACCTGTTCGACGCCCACCTCGCCGGTTCGCCCTACCTGCTGGGCGGGAAGCCCACCATCGCCGACTACGGATTCATGGGACCCCTGTATGCGCACCTGGCCCGCGACCCGTACCCCTCGGTCCTGATGAAGCAACGGGCCCAACGCGTGTGGCGGTGGGTCGAACGTATGAACTCGCCCGTGCTCGACGCCTCCGAGTACGGCGACTGCGGACAGGAGCTGTTCGAAGACGGTTCCGTGCCCGACACCCTGGTGGCCCTCCTCGCCTACATCGGTACCGAGTACGTCGACGAGGCCGTCGCCCAGGTGACCGCCGTCGACGCCTGGCTGGCCGAGCACCCCGACGCCGCCGAAGGGGAGGTCGTGCTGGGCAAGCCCAAGCGCCGCTTCAGCGGGACCACCACCTTCGACTGGCGGGGACGGCCGATGACCGTGGTCGTCGTGCCCTACCGCATCTTCATGATCAAGCGGGTCCAGGACGCCTTCGCCGCGGCCACGGCTGATGAGCGGGCGACCGTCCGGTCCCTCTTCTCCGGGGCCGGGCTCGATCCCCTCCTCGACATCCGCCCGCGCCGCTGGGTGCTGCGGTCGGACAATCGCGAGGTCTGGGGCTCGGCCCAGGAGCCGGTGCTGGTCACCTGAGTCCCGGGGAGGTCGCCCCGACTACCGTCCGACGGCTCCGCCGTCGACGGTTCAGCCAGGGGCTCGGCGGTGCCGTTCGACGCGGGTGACGAACTCGTCGGTCTGATCTTCCGTCCAGGCGACGGCCCGTCCTCCCGTCAGCTCTCCTACCCGCTGTCGGTGGCCGGCGATGCGCGGATCGAGGGCATGGTCGAACCCGAGTCGGCCCAGCCCCTCGAGGCGCACGTACAGCGGTACCAGTGCGGCCTCGGCCAACGTCGGTCCCGGGCCCGCCAGCCAGCGGCCGTCCCCCAGCACCTCCCCCAGGTCGGCCAGCGCCCCGGCCAGAGCGTTCGCCGACTCGGCGATGCGATCGGCAGCGGTGCCGTAGTAGACGCCGATCATCGGGGGGAAGATCCGGCTGTCGATGACGGTCATGAGTTCGCGTACCCGGGCCCGGGTCGACGGATCCGACGGAAGCAGCGGTGGTGCATCGACCCGCTCCTCCAGCCATTCGAGGATCGGCAACGAATCGGCCCGGTACTCCCCGTCCACCCGCACCAGGGGGATCTCGGCCCGGGGCGAGTGCCGCACGAACTCGTCGGGGACGGCGAAGCCCGCCGGTCGCACCGCGCTCGGCGGGACGTCGATCACGTCGTGGACGATGCCGCGCTCGGCCAGGGCGAAGGACACCCGCACCGAATAGGGACAGATCCAGTGGCCGAAGAGGGTGACCTCGGGAAGTGATGGAGCCGGGTCGACGGTGCGCACCCGGCCAGTCTCCCCCAGTCCGAGTCCCCGCGTCCGGGGGGACGAGGCCGGCTGGCGAGGTGACCCCGTCATCCGTCCGGGAGCCCGGACACACGACGATGCCCCCCGGGTGACCGGGGGGCATCGTGCGGTACTACTCAGAAGCCGGGACTACAGGCTGAACGTCGTTCCCGTGACCAGCTTCAGCTTGTTCTTGGTGGTGTCGACGCACACCCGCGCCGCGGTGACATCCCCGACGGCCGGAATGCCCACACCCGAGGTGGACGCCGCAGTCACCGTGCCGGTGGCGTCGAACTCGTCATAGCCCTTGGAGCAGGCACCCTGACCCGGCGACGTGTCCGTGAACGACACGGTCGTCGTGGCCCCGCTGTTCGACCACGTGATGTTGCCACCGGCCAGCAGTGCCGCCGTCGTTCCGGTGGCCGTCTTGTAGCCCTTACCCCCGGACGGCGTGCACTTGCCGAACGTGAGCGTCCCCGTCGCGAGCGTGCCCTTGAGCTTGATGCTGGCGCACTGGATGGACGAGGCGGCACCGGCAGTGCCGACCTCGACGAAGCCGGCCGTGGCGACGGAGGCCGGAACGGCCAACGCGGCCGCGACAGCAGCAGCGGTAAAGAGACGACGCATGTGTTTCCCCCTGATCTAGTCGAGGCAAAGCCCCAGTGACCCTGCCCGTTATCCGACCCCCCCGTGGAAGGTCATCGACGTTCTACCATCGGAACAACTGGAAGACAACCTTTTCCGTCGGATGTTTCGACGGGGGTTGCGTCGGCCGACTCGCTGACCTGTCCACCCGCGTGAACGATACCTCGAGTTTCTGGGCGTGGATCGGCCGCTCGACCGGCCGTCCGTCGGAGCCCGCTGCACTGCCGACCCGACCCGGTCGGATCGACGTCGCCCCGACCGGGTCGGGAACGCGACGACGCCCCCCGGGTGACCGGGGGGCGTCGTGCGCTACTGCTGGGGGTTGGGGGGACTACAGGTTGAACGTGGTGCCCGGTGCCAGCTTGAGCTTGTTCTTGGTGAGGTCGATGCAGGCGGTGCCGGAGATGACGTCCCCGACGGCCGGAACGCCGACACCCGTGGTCGACGCCCCGGTCACCGTGCCGTTGGCGTCGTACTCGACGTAGCCCTTGCCGCACACACCCTGGCCAGGCGAGGTGGCCGTGATGGAGACGGTGGTCGTGGCGCCGCTCTTCGACCAGGTCAGATTGCTGTTGGGGACCTCGAGGGCGGCCGTGGACGCGGTGGCGTCCTTGTAACCCTTACCCCCGGACGGGGTGCACTTGGCGAAGGTCAGCGTGCCTCCGGCGAGTGTGCCCTTGAGCTTCACGCTCGAGCACTGGATGCCCGATGCGGCACCGGCGGTGCCGGCCTCGACGAAGCCGGCCGTTGCGACCGATGCCGGAACCGCCAGGGCGGCCACGGTGGCAGCAACAGTGAATAGACGACGCATGTAATCCCCCTCCATATCAGGAAATGCAGAGCCCACTTGGCCCGGCAAGGAAATGTGGCTCTCTTTCGAAGGCCAACGAAGTTCTACCATTGGAATAGCAGGAATACAACCACTTTTAGACGACGTTTATCGACTAATTCGCGGGTGACCACCCAGCGTGCGTAGCGGCGTACACAGTGAGTGAAACTGACGGTTCGTCAGTTCGCCCTGTCACGAAGCCACGAAAAGAGAAGCACGTTCTACCGAAAAACACACGGGTTCGTCCGGGGCGTGCATCCACGAAGGACCCGCCTCGAGGAGCCCTCGGGCGGTCCCGCGGGAAGTGCGGGGACCGCCCGGGGCAGCTCGACGAACTCAGCCGGCGGCACCCACGATCGGGCTCGCCAGCTTCGTGCCGGCTTCCGATCCGTAGAACGCCGAGGCGTAGGAGAACACCCCTCCGTCAGCGGCGTACAGGTTGTAACCGCCGTCCGCACCCGCCACGATCGCCACCACCGGGCTGTTGAGGGGGGAGCCGCCGTGGCTGCCCACGAAGGTGGCGTCGCCGTAGGCGAAGACGCCGCCGTCGGCGCCCACCAACCAGTAGCCGTGACCGTCGTTCGTCACCGCCATGCCCACCACCGGGCTGTTGAGGGCGGAGCCGCCGTGGCTGCCGTAGAACGCGGCGTCACCGTAGGAGAAGACCCCGCCGTCGGCGGCCACCAGCCAGTACCCACGGCCGTCGGCGGTGGATGCGATGCCCACCACCGGGCTGTTGAGGGGGGAGCCACCGTGGCTGCCGTAGAAGCCGGCGTCGCCGTAGTTGAAGACGCCCCCGTCCGCGCCCACCAGCCAGTAGCCCCGGTCATCGGTCGTCGGGGCGATCCCCACCACCGGGCTGTTGAGGGGGGAGCCTCCGTGGCTGCCGTAGAAGCCGACGTCGCCGTAGTTGAAGACGCCCCCGTCGGAGGCCACCAACCAGTAGCCCAGATTGTCGGTGTCCGACGCCATGCCGACGATCGGACTGTTGGTGGCGGACGGAGACCCGAGGGGTGTGACCATGCCCTTGGCGTAGATGGAGCCGTTCTTCGCCACCATCCAGTAGCCGGGCACGTAGGTGATGATCGGCGTGACCGCGTTCGAGGGTGACGACGCCGGGCCGGAGCCGACCCGGTTGGTGGCCGCCACGGTGAACGTGTACGTCGTTCCGTTGGTGAGTCCGGTCACGTCGAAGGAGGTCCCCGAGCCGGTGGTCACCGGCGTCTGGGCGGTCGTCCCGATGTAGGGGGTGATCACGTAGTGGGAAATCGATGCCCCGCCGTTCGAGGCCGGTGGCGTCCAGGTCAACGAGGCGCTGGAACCACCGGCCGTCGCCACCACGTCGGTGGGGGCGCCGGGGAGGGTGGCGGGCGTCACGGCGTTGGAGGCGGCGGACGCCGTCCCGGTGCCGACCGAGTTGGTGGCCGCCACGGTGAAGGTGTACGCGGTGCCGTTGGTCAGTCCGGTCACGTCGTCGGTGAGGACGTCGCCCACGGTGATCGGCGTCTGGGCCGTCGTCCCGATGTAGGGGGTGATCACGTAGTTGGTGATCGAGGCTCCGCCGTCGGAGGACGGTGCGGCCCAGGTCAGCGACGCACTGGCGTTGCCGGCGGTCGCCACCACGTCGGTGGGGGCGCCGGGGGCGGCCATCGGAGTCACCGAGGTCGACGGAGCCGACGCCGTGCCGGTGCCGACCGAGTTGATGGCCGCCACGGTGAAGGTGTACGCGGTGCCGTTGGTCAGTCCGGTCACGTCATCGGTGAGGACGTCGCCCACGGTGATCGGCGTCTGGGCCGTCGTCCCGATGTAGGGGGTGATCACGTAGTTGATGATCGAGGCTCCGCCGTCGGAGGACGGTGCGGCCCAGGTGAGCGAGGCGCTCCCGGCGCCGGCGGTCGCCACCACGTCGGTGGGGGCGCCGGGGACGGGTGGCGGGCGTCACGGCGTTGGAGGCGGCGGACGCCGTCCCGGTACCGGCCGAGTTGGTGGCCGCCACGGTGAACGTGTAGGCGGTGCCGTTGGTCAGCCCGGTCACGTCGTCGGTGAGGACGTCACCCACGGTGATCGGCGTCTGGGCGGTCGTCCCGATGTAGGGGGTGATCACGTAGTTGGTGATCGAGGCTCCGCCGTCCGAGGCCGGTGCGGCCCAGGTCAGCGACGCGCTGGCGTTGCCGGCCGTCGCCACCACGTCCGTGGGGGCGCCGGGGGCGATGACGACACTGGTCGGCGTCACCGAGTTCGACGGAGCCGACGCCGTGCCGGTGCCGACCGAGTTGGTGGCCGCCACGGTGAAGGTGTAGGCGGTGCCGTTGGTCAGCCCCGTCACGTCATCGGTGAGGACGTCACCCACGGTGATCGGCGTCTGGGCGGTCGTCCCGATGTAGGGGGTGATCACGTAGTCGGTCACCGGCGAACCGCCGTCGGAGGACGGTGCGGCCCAGGTCAGCGAGGCGCTGGCGTTGCCGGCGGTCGCCACCACGTCGGTGGGGGCGCCGGGGGCGCCGCCCAGGTTGACGTAGGCGGCCGCGGGGAACTGCAGGGGTGAGGCGCTGACCAGGGCCGTGGTCGACCCGGGGGCCAGCACCGGAGCGGTCGCATACGGCGGGGTGGCCCCGCCCGTCTGGGGCGGTCCGGCCGGGCTGCCCACCGTGTAGCCGGCGTAGCCGGTCTCCTGACAGTTGGCGGGGCCGTTGCCCGTGGCGCCCCCGAAGGTGAGCGCGAGCAGCACGCCGAGATTGAACTTGGTGACGCTGGTCACGCCGACGCCCGCGGTCCCCCCCGCGGTGCCCGCGGTGGTGAACACGTCGCCGGTGGAGAAGTTCGGGTCCGAGAAGACGAGAGCACTGGCGAACCCGACCGTGGCCTTGGTCGCGGCCTTGGTCGTCGCCGTGCTGATGACGGCGGACGTCGTACCGTTGATGGAGGTGATGGTGGCGGTGGTGGGGAACCCGGCCCCGCCCGACGCCACGGACTCACCCACGGCCGCCTTGGAGAAGTTCCCGGTGAGCGTGGTCGACCCGCTCTTCCACGAGACACCGGTGGCCGTGCTCCCGGCGTTCGGCATCGAGATGGTGGGGGCGGTGTACTCGTAGCTGCCCGTGGCGTGGCCATCGGTCGATCCGATGTTCTCCTCCCAGCTCAGCGTGATCGGGTTGGACCCCACGCCGTTGGACTCGAGGTTGGCCACGAACGCCCCGGACAGGGTGGTGGTCGCCGTGCCCGACAGGCCGAAGGTCGCACCGGTCGGCGCGGCCGTGTCCGTGGTGGTGTTGGCGTCGAGCTGGGTGACGAAGGGCGCCACCTGGGATCCGGCCAACGAGTTCGTGCAGTCCGCCTCGTAGGAGACGGCGGGACTGGTCGGATTGCCCACAGGGTCGTTGTTGACCGCCCCGGCCACTCCGGGACCGACGATGGCCGCCCCGAGCCCGGCCAGCACCAGCAGCGATCCGGCGGCCACCGAGCTCACCGCCCGTCGTGCCCTCCATCGGCCGCCGGCCCGTCCGGTCCTGTCCACCCGTGCTGATTCCGACGTCATGGTTGCTTCCCCGATTCCTTGGCGTTCCCTGCGGTGCACCCGAAAAGGAGGGGCGGCTGGCCATCGGCGATGCCCGAACGCCTCATGGTGATCCCCGGACACCCGGGCCCCCTCACCACCTGCCGCTCAATCCGCCGCTCCCCCTGGGCTGCGTCATGGTGTCATGGAAGTCGGGTTGCCGCAAGCACGATCACGAATTCTCCGGCGGAGTCAACTGGGTTCTCCGGCGGTTCGGCCCCTTCGGCGATCGGGACCGGCCCCACCCGGCCCCCGGGGCAGGTCGGACCGCGAGGATCGGGCGCCGCGCGGTCACGGCGTCCAACCGACGGGTGGATCGTCGTTCTCCCCGGAGCCGGACGCCACGAGCGTCCGGCGGACCGGAGAGGGTGGGGGGCGGCCCGCGTTACAGTCCGGCTCAGCCCGAGCCCCCGTCTGTCCTCCCGTCGAACCGGGCCGAGGAGACCCACATGCCTGACGCCCCACCCCTCACCGCGCTCGACATCGCGCGGCGGGCCACACTCCGGCCCATCACCGAGGTGGCCGCCGGGATGGGGATCGGCGAGCACCTGCTCGATCCGTACGGTCGCTATGTGGCCAAGGTGTCGCTCGACGCGGTCGACGCGCTGGCCGGGCGTCCCCGAGCCAAGTACGTCGTGGTCACCGCCATCACCCCCACCCCACTCGGCGAAGGCAAGACGACGACGACCCTCGGCCTCGCCCAGGGCATGGCCCACATCGGCCGGCGGGCCACCGCGGCGATCCGCCAGTCGTCGATGGGGCCCACCTTCGGGATCAAGGGCGGTGCCGCGGGCGGGGGCTACAGCCAGGCCGCGCCCTTCGAAGCCTTCAACCTCCACCTGACCGGTGACATGCACGCGGTCACGGCCGCCCACAACACCCTGTCGGCGATCGTCGACAACCACCTGCACCACGGCAATCAACTCGACCTCGACCTCCACGCCATCACGTGGCGGCGGGTCCTCGACGTCAACGACCGGGCCCTGCGCAACATCGTCATCGGACTGGGCACGGCCGAGGACGGCATACCCCGCCAGTCGGGGTTCGACATCACCGCCGCATCCGAGGTGATGGCCGTCCTGGCCCTGTCGACGTCGCTGCGGGACATGCGGCGTCGCCTGGGCGAGATCGTGGTCGGCTTCGACGGATCGGGTCGACCGGTCACCGCGGAGCAGCTGCGCGGGGCCGGGGCCATGGCCGTCATCCTGCGGGACGCCCTCAAGCCGAACCTGCTCCAGACGCTCGAGAACACCCCCGTCCTGGTCCATGCCGGACCGTTCGGCAACATCGCCCACGGCAACTCGTCCGTGGTCGCCGACCTGATCGGCATCCACGCCGGCGACTACCTGGTCACCGAGGCCGGTTTCGGGGCCGACATGGGTGCGGAGCGCTTCTTCAACATCAAGTGCCGCGTCTCGGGACTCACCCCGGATGCCGCGGTGGTCGTGGCCACGGTACGCGCCCTGAAGGCCCATTCCGGGGTCCATCGCGTCGTGGCCGGGCGCCCGCTGCCCCCCGCCCTGCTCGAGGAGAATCCGGACGAGGTGCGGATCGGGGCGGACAACTTGGTGAAGCAGGTCCGCAACGTCCAGCTCCACGGGGTCACCCCGGTGATCGCCATCAACGCCTTTCCCGGCGACCACGAGAGCGAGTACGACGTGATCCGGGGGATCGCCGCGTCCCTCGGCGTCCGGTGCGCGGTCACCACGCACTTCGCCGACGGTGGGCGGGGAGCCACGGATCTGGCGGAGGCGGTGGTCGAGGCCGCCGCCGAGCCGTCCGGATTCCATTTCCTCTACCCGTCCGACGCACCGCTGCGGGCGAAGATCGAGACCATCGCCACCGAGGTCTACGGAGCGGACGGGGTGGACTTCTCGGCCCCGGCCGGCCGGCGCCTCGATCAGCTCGAGAGCTCCGGGTTCGGTGGCCTGTCGGTCTGCATCGCCAAGACCCACCTGTCGATCTCCTCCTTCCCCGAGATGAAGGGAGCGCCGACCGGGTGGCGACTGCCGGTGCGCGAGGTCCGGCTGTCGGCCGGAGCGGGCTTCGTGTACGCCATCTGCGGCGACATGCGGACGATGCCCGGCCTGGGGTCCCACCCGGCCGCGTTCGACATCGACATCGATGAACACGGTGACATCGTCGGCCTGTACTGACGCCGCCCGGAAGGCACCCGGGCACCGCGGACCGGACAGCGGGCCGCACCGCGCCGGGAGTCGGGCCGGCGCTCCGGCCCGGTCCGGTCAGTCGGGGAGGCCGGCCAGGAACTCGACGATGGCGTCGGAGACCGGTCCGGGATGGGTCATGTTGGCCGCATGGGTACCACCCTCGACCACCACCACGCCGCGGCAGCCCACCAGCCCGGCGGCCAGGCGCTCGGCCTTGTCCATCGAGATGGACAGGTCGGCGGTGCCGTGGACGACCAGGGCCGGCGCCGTGATCCCACCCAGACGGTCCTCGATCCCTTCGCGCTCCACGAGGGTCCGGCCCGGGATCGCCACCGACTCCTGGGGCAGCGCCTTCCACCGCGCCGTCCAGGTCGCCGAGAGCCCAGGCTCGCCCAGGATGAGGGCGGCGGTGGCATCGGCCAGCTCGTCGGAGGGACCGTCGGTCACCCAGGCATCGATCATCCCCTGGTAGATGGGGACCACGTCGGCATCCTCGGGTCCGGCCTGGGTGGACAGCAGGATCAGGCCGCGGATTCGCTCCGGCGCCAACAGGGCGGCCCGGAGGGCCACGAATCCACCCTGGGACATGCCACCCACGACCGCCCGGTCGATGCCGAGATGGTCCAGGAGGGCGAGGCAGTCGCGGGCCAGGTCCCAGTAGGTGAACGGTCGCCCGTCATAGACGGTCTCGCCGAATCCCCGGGCGTCCCACGTGATGACGCGATAGTCGTCCGCCAGGACGGCCACCTGGTCGTCGAACATCGAACGGTCCATCAGGAACCCGTGGGCCAGCACCACGACGGGGCCCGGTCCACCGGTGTCGTCGTACGCGATGGTCGTCGCCTCGACCGTTGCCGTCGCCATGTCGATCCCCTTCCGGCCGGGCCCCGGGGCAGTGTAGGCCGCGGCGCCCGCCGGGGGTCCGGACCGGCTCAGCGCGCCGCGCGCGGGAGTCCCAGTCCCAGCCAGGCGATGATGTCCCGCTGGATCTCGTTGGTCCCACCGCCGAAGGTGAAGATGGTCTGGCTTCGGGCCCGCTGTTCGAGGTGACCGCCGAGGACGGCACCGGGCGACCCCTCGGCCAGGTAGCCGGCCTGGCCCACGATCTCGAGCAGGACCCGGTAGGCCTCGAGGGCGAACTCGCTGCCGTACACCTTGGTGGCGGAGGCATCGGCCGGATTGAGCCCCTTGTCGGCGGCCCAGGCCACCTTCCAGTTGATGAGCTTGAGGTAGTCGGCCCGCGCCCAGAGACGGGCCAGGTGGATCCGGACCCACTCCTGGTCGATGGCCCGGCGTCCGTCGGCCAGCCGGGTCTCCTGGGCCCACTCCCCCACTTCGGTGATGCTCCGCAGGATGCCCGACACCGGACAGATCGCCACCCGCTCGAAGTTGAGCTGGTTGGTGATCAACGTCCACCCGCCGTTCTCCTGGCCCACCAGATTCGTGGCGGGCACGCGCACGTCCTCGTAGAAGGTGGAGCTGGTGAACTCCCCGGCCATCGTGGACAACGGGGTCCAGCTGAAGCCGGGGGTGTCGACCGGGACGATGAAGACCGACAGCCCCTTGTGCTTCGGGGCGTCCGGGTCGGTGCGGGCGGCGAGCCAGACGTAGTCGGCGTACTGGATGGCGCTGGTGTAGAGCTTGCGTCCGTTGATCACGTACTCGTCGCCGTCCCGGACGGCCCGGGTCTGCAGCGACGCCAGGTCGGTCCCGGCCCCCGGCTCGGTGTAGCCGATCGAGAAATGGACCTCGCCCCGCAGGATGGCCGGCAGGAAGCGCTCGCGCTGCTCGTCGGTCCCGAGCTGCATGATCGCCGGTCCCACGCTGTTGAGGGTTAGCAGCGGCAGGGGCACCCCGGCCCAGTGCGACTCCTCCACGAAGATCATCTGGTCGATGGGGCCCCGGCCGTGACCGCCGTACTCGGTGGGCCAGCCGATCCCGAGCCAGCCGTCGTCGCCCATCCGCTTGATGGTGGTGACGTAGTCGGGTCGGCCACCCGGGCCGGGGGCGGCCAACTCGGCGAAGTAGGCGCGCAGCTCGGCCTGCAGCGCCAGCTGCTCCTCGGTCAGGGCGAGGTGCACGGAGGGTCTCCCATGGCTGCGGACGTTACCCGCCCGACCGGTGTGGGGTACCTTCCCCCTCATGACCCCGCCCCCCGCACCCACTCCGCCCGACGTCCTCTTCGACGTCGCCGACAAGACCGTGGTGGTCACCGGCGGGTCCCGCGGCATCGGTCGGATGATCGCCGCAGGGTTCGTGGCCGCCGGGGCCGAGGTGGTGATCGCGTCGCGCAAGGCGGACGCGGTGGCCGAGACGGTCGCCGAGCTGTCGGCCTACGGTCGCTGTCGCGGCCTGGCGGCCGACCTGTCGACCGAGGAAGGGGCGCGCCACTTCGCCGAGGCGGTCGGTGCCGACCACGACCGTGTCCACGTGCTGGTCAACAACGCCGGCGCCACCTGGGGCGCCCCGCTCGCCGAGCACGACACCGCGTCGTGGTCGCGGGTGCTCGACCTCAACGTGCAGGGCGTGTTCCACACCACCAAGTTCTTCCTGCCGCTCCTCGAGGCCGCCTCGGGCGACGACGATCCGGCCCGGGTCATCAACATCGGGTCGATCGACGGGATCCACGTCCCCGTCCTCGAGTCCTACTCCTACTCGGCGTCCAAGGCGGCCGTGCACCAGCTGACGCGCCACCTGGCCCGCCGACTCGCCCCCGGGATCACCGTCAACGCCGTGGCGCCCGGCCCGTTCGAGTCCAAGATGATGGCCGCCACCCTCGACGCCTTCGGTGACCAGATCGCCGAAGGGGCACCACTCAAGCGCATCGGTCGGCCCGACGACATGGCCGGGGTGACCATCTTCCTGGCGTCGCGGGCCGGCGCCTACCTGACCGGGGCGATCATCCCGGTGGACGGGGGGATCGCCACCGTCGGCTGACCCCCACCGGACCCTCTTTCGACCCCGAATTGACCCTGGCCATTTTACCACTTTGAGTGGTAGCTTGATCACTAAGCGTGTGGTCATTGCGGCCACCGGTCTGCGAAAGGTGCAGCGATGGGCAGGGTCAGCGACACGGGCAGGCGCGGATGGTCGGTGGTGGTGGTCCTGGTCATGGCCCTGGTCGGCCTCGGTCCGGTGGCGCTGAGCACGGCTCCGGCCGGTGCCGTGTCACCCCGGTCCGTGCAGGGCGTGGTGGGCGTGGCCGACAACTTCTGGCTCGTGACCCCCACCGGGGGTGTCGAGGCCTACGGGGTCCCGTCCTACGGTGCGCCCAGCGGACTCAACCAACCGATCGTGGCCGCCGTCACCGACCATGAACTGAGCGGGTACTGGCTGGTGGCCAGCGACGGCGGGGTCTTCGCCTACGGCACCGCCCAGTTCTACGGCTCCACCGGCAACATCCATCTCAACCAGCCGATCGTCGGGATGGCCCAGACACCGGACGACCGGGGTTACTGGTTGGTGGCCGCCGACGGCGGGGTGTTCTCCTTCGGGGATGCCGCCTTCTACGGCTCCACCGGAAACATCCACCTCAACCAGCCGATCGTCGGCATGGCCCCGGATCCGATGGGCGGCGGGTACTGGCTGGTGGCCCGGGACGGTGGGATCTTCGCCTTCGGCGACGCCGCCTTCTACGGCTCCACCGGCAACATCCACCTCAACCAGCCGATCGTGGCCCTGACCGCCGTCGCCGACGGGCACGGATACTGGATGGTGGCGGCCGACGGAGGCGTCTTCAACTTCGGCGACGCCGCCTTCTACGGCTCGGGGGCCGGTTCGGCGGCCGAGCCCGTGCGCCGGCTGGTGCCCACCAGTGACGACAACGGCTACTGGATCGTCCAGCAGAACGGGACGGCCCAGGCCTTCGGGGGCGCGACCGGCCAGTCGATCCTGCCCCAGACGCTGCTCTTCCAGCCCATCACCCCGGGTGACCAGGCGGTGCTGTTCGCCTTCCTGCAGCTGGGCAAGCCCTACATCTACGGGGGCAACGGGCCGGTCGGCTACGACTGCTCGGGCCTGGCCCTCGCCTCGTGGGAGCACGGGGCGGGCGTCGGGTTCGCCCGCGTGGCCGACGACCAGTACCACACGGCGGGGATCCAGATCACCCTGGATCAGCTGGAGGCGGGCGACCTGGTCTTCTGGGGGACGAACACCGCGGACTGGACGACCGTCTACCACACCGCCATCTACGTGGGCGGCGGCCGGATCGTCGAGGCGACCGGTGACGTCGTGCAGCTCAACACCCTCGACCAGTGGGGCACCGACCAGGTCATGCCCTTCGCCCGCCGGCCCTGACCGGCACCCGCCGGGCCCGGGTACGTCAGGCCTCGGCGACCTCGAGGAGGGCGTCGGCGACGCGTCGGGGCTCGGTGATCATCAGGTCGTGACCGGTGTCGATGTCCCAGAGGCGACCGTGGCGCCGGGCCTCTTCCATGAGGTCCGGGTCCCGGGTGGCCAGCGTCGAGGTGCAGACGATGTGGAACTGCGGGATCCCCGCCAGGTCGTCCTCGTGGCGGAGCGTCAGCTTCTCCTCGAAACACGCCCACGGGTGCGGGGTGAGCCGATCGGCCATCCACGCCAGGTCCCCGGGGTCGGTGACGCCGTAGAACAACCCCGCCTCGGGCGAGGGGAGCAGCACCAGTTCCATGCCGTCGACCATCTTGCCGGAGGGACGGGCGAGCTCCAGTGTCGGACCGGCCACGTCCACCAACGACTGACCGTTCACGGGGTTGGCGGCATCGAGGTAGACGAGCTTGCCCACGCGCCCGGCGGCCCGGTCGGCCACCCCGGTGATGACCATCCCGCCGTAGCTGTGGCCGACCAGGATCACCTCCGACAGGTCCTCGTAGTGGAGCACGGCCACCACGTCCTCGATGTGGAGGCTGAGGTCGACCCGTGGATCGAGGAGGTGGGACCGCTCACCGACGCCGGTCAGGGTCGGGGTGAGCACCTCGTGTCCGGCGGTCCGCAGGAGCCGGGCCACCCGCTGATAGCACCAGCCCCCGTGTCCCCCGCCGTGCACCAGTACGTACGTCGCCATCCCGTCGTCCCTCCGCAGTCGAGCCATCCCGGTTTCGGGAGCGCACTGTAGGCCAGGACGTCCCCGATCCGTCGGTCGATCCCCGGGGTGGGAGCCGTCGGGAACGGCCCGGTGAGCGGGGATCGGCACCGGGTAGGGTCGGTGGCCATGAGCGACGCGTCCGACGCCGAGGGTTGGTACGTGGATCCGTTCGGGGTCCACGAGTACCGGTGGATTTCCGATGGCACCCCGACGTCACTGGTGAAGGACGGACCGGTCGAGGCCACCGATCCCCCGCCCGAGGGCGAGATGCCGGGGCCACTGGTGCCCGAGGAGCCCGCCCCGGGGTCGGGAGCCGACGGCTCCGACCTGCTGCGGGCCGACCAGGTCGACCCCGAGGACGAGGCCGAGGCCCCCTGGGACGTGATGCCCCAGGCGTTCGGATCCGACTAGGGGCCCCACCGGCGGGTGGGGGCGTCGCGACGGCCTAGTGCCGGGGCGCGTCCGGCTGGGTCGTCAGGGTCACCGGGACGTACTCCGGATCGGATTCGTCCCGCATGCTGAAACGCCATTTGCAGCAGACGTCGCCTGGATCCTTGCGCGGCGGGATGGCGAGGATGTCCACCTTCATGTTGGCGTTGTACATCCTCGTCGTCTCGATCATCGACTTCGGACAGGTCGAATGGCAGTTCTTCTCCAGGATGTCCGGCCGTCCCATCGTCTCCCACTGGTCGGCGGCCACACACCGGTTGAACGTCATGATCCCGACGTTGGCCTCGGGCATCTCGAAGGACACGTCGAACGCCTTGCCGGGCATGGCCGTGGCGTCGACCTGGAGGTCCTTCATCCAGTCGGCCACGGTGTCGCCGGTGATCCCGAGGTACTCGGCCTTCAACCGCTTCGCCATCGGGAGCACGGTGTCCCCCCAGATCGCCCACTGGATGTCGAACATGGCGTCGAGGCCGTAGCGGACGACGATCTGGGCGGCCCAGCCCTCGATGCACTGGAGCAGGTACTCGTGGCTGCCGAGCAGCCAGGTGACCAGTTCGGTCTTGGAGAGGTCGGCCGCCGCCGCACCCGGTGTGAACAGGCCCGTGTACACGACCCGGATGGTGGCCCGGTCCTCGGGTCGGACCCCGCGGTTCGGGTCCTCGTAGACGGTCCCCGCCGGCAGGAACTCACCCGCCATGCGCTCGAGTTCCGGACGGATCTGGTCGTTCCACGCCGTCCACTCGATCTCGGCGGCCACGTCGGCGCCGTACCGGTCCCCCACTTCGGCCGCCCACGCGTCGATGCACGCCTCCCGGTACGCCTCCGCCCAGGGCAGGAAGCGGGTGGCGAGGGCCTCGGTGGAGAAGTCCGTGTACCGCAGATCGGCCCGGTACGGGCCGCTGTAGTCGGGGAGTTCGGCGCCCGAATCGACGTCGAGCTGGTCGCGGATGTCGAGCGCGCCCTTGGGGTACGTGACGTCGTCGTCGACCCGGGGGAACTTGGGGAAGTTCGTGAGGTCGACGCCCAGCATGAGCACGAAATCGTCCTCGATCACGCCCTCTTCGAGGTGCGCCCCCGGTTTGCGGATCTCCAGGAACTCGTCGAGCTGGTGGTCTACCGGTTCTTCGGCCACGGGGATCCCCCTCCGGTCGTCGCGTGGGTCGGCCCGCCGTCCGGAGGGCGAACCGGATCCGACCCCTGTCGGTCCACCCCGCCGTACGGGCCTAGCCGATCGGCTAGGGGAAGAGTAGCCGATCGGCTACTACGTGCCAACCGTCCAGGACGGCCCGCACTCCACCGCTAGCGTCGGTCCGATGACCCCCCTGGATCCCGGCGCCGTGCACCGCCCCGGGTCCCCCCGCTACAGCGATGCCCAGATGCGGGTCCTCACCGCGGCCCTCGAGCTCTTCGCCGTGCACGGTGTCCACGGGACGTCGTTGCAGATGATCGCCGACGACGTCGGGGTCACCAAGGCGGCCGTCTACCACCAGTTCAAGACGAAGGAGGCGATCGTCGTCGGGGCGGTCGAGATCGAACTGGCGAACCTCGACCGGGCGCTCGAGGAGGCCGAGGCGGGCCGGCCGGGCCCCGACACCGTCGAGTCGCTGCTGGACCGGGTGATCGAGCTGGCCGTCACGCGGCGGCGCATGGTGGGCACCCTGCAGCACGACCCGGTCATCGTCCGGCTGCTCGGCGAGCTCGAGCCGTTCCAGCAGTTCATGCAGCGCCTGTTCGGCGTCCTCCTCGCGGACGGGGCGACGGCCCGGGACCGCGTGCGGGCGGCGATGATCACCTCGGCCATCGGCGGCGCGGTCACGCACCCCCTCGTGGCCGACCTCGACGACGACACGCTCCGGTCCGAACTGGTGGCGCGGTCGCGGGCCATGCTCGATCCTGGCAACTGAACCATGCCCCTGCCGTCTTCGCCCGCCCGCGCGGCCGGGAGGTCGCGGTCACCGCCGTGACGGAGCCGCAGTACCGTGCGGGGACCGGCCCGCCCGGCACCGCACCCATTAGGAGTCGCCCATGAGCCCCGCCCCCTACGCCGATCTCGCCCCGGTCCACCGCACGTTGCCCGAGCGGGGCCTCCCCCGCGACGAGGTCCTCGCCGTCCTGCGCGCCATGGCGTCCGAGGAGGACGCCACCTGGGAGTCGGGCCGGTGCTCGGGCACGATGTACTGCGGCGACCACGACCACTACGACTTCCTCAATCAGGCCTTCGCCCTCTTCTCCCACGTGAACGTCGCTCCAGCGGGACATGTGCCCGAGCGCCACCCGCTTCGAGTCCGAGATCATCGCCATGACGCTCGACCTGCTCCACGCCGATGCCGTGGAGGGCACCGAGCCGGTGGGACTGGTCTCGTCGGGGGGCACGGGGAGCATCTGCCATGCCGTGCTCGCCTACCGCGACCACGCCTCGGCCACCCGCGACGTCGTGCGGCCCAACGTGATCAAGCCCGAGACGGCCCATCCGGCGTTCGACAAGGCCTGTCATCTGTTCGGCGTCGAACTGCGGGTCGCCCCCGTCGATCCGGTGACCACCCGGGTCGACACCGACTGGGTCGCCGAACGCGGTCGACGACGCCACCATCGCCCTGGTGGGATCGGCCTGCAACTACGGCTACGGCACCGTCGACCCGATCGACGCGCTGTCCGACATCGCCCTCGAGCACGGCATCGGCCTCCACGTCGACGGTTGCCTCGGGGGCTGGATCCTCCCCTTCGGCCAGGAGCTCGGGTACGACATCCCGGTCTTCGACTTCCGGGTGCCGGGGGTCACCTCCATCTCGGCGGACACCCACAAGTACGGCTACGCCCTGAAGGGCACGTCGGTCCTGACCTTCCGGGACAAGGCGCTCCGCAACGCCCAGTACTTCTTCAACACGTCGTGGAGCGGGGGGAAGTACTGCTCGCCGGGTATGGACGGGTCACGTTCGGGGGGCCTGCTGGCGGCCACGTGGGCCTCGATGATCCAGCTCGGCCGCGAGGGCTACCGCCGCTACGCCGAACGGATCTTCGCCACGTCGGCGGCCATGCAGGCGGCGGTGCGCAGCCATCCCCAACTCCGCATCATGGGTGAGCCGACCTTCCTGTTCAGCTTCACGTCGGACGACTTCGACATCTACCTCGTCAACGACTTCCTGCGCACCCGCGGCTGGCGGCTGAACGGCCAGCAGTACCCGAACGCGCTGCACATGGCCGTCACCCGTCCCCAGACCGCACCGGGCGTCGCCGCCGCCTGGGCCACCGACCTGGACGACGCCGTCGCCTACGCCGTCGAGCACACGTCCGAGGCGCCCGCCTCGGGCGCCATCTACGGGGGCGTGGCCGGGGGCATGAACGACGAGGCGGACGAGTTCATCCGGATGGTGATGGGACAGATGATGGACGACCAGCAGGCACTGCCCGTCGATGCCTGACGGACCCCCGGGTCGGCCGCCCACCGCCGCCCGGTGACGCCGGCGGGCGGCGGCCATCGCCGGGACCGGGAGGGTCGCGACGACGCCTGGGTCCTGGCCGTCGACCTGGGCACCGGCGGCCCCAAGGTCGGTCTCGTGTCGCTGACCGGCACCATCGCCTGGCACGAGCACCGTCCGGTGTCGACCCGGACCACTCCGGACGGCGGCGCCACCCAGGACGCCGGGGAGTGGTGGGAGCTGGTCAGGGACAGTGCCCGGCGGGGACTCGCCGGCGGCCACGTCGATCGGGGGCGGGTGGTGGCCGTGTCCTGCACCGGCCAGTGGGCCAGCACCGTGCCCGTCGGCGCCGACGGCGTGCCGGTCGGCCCCTGCCAGCTGTGGTCCGACACCCGTGGCGCCCCCCACTCCCGCCGGGTCATCGCCGGACCGGTGGCCGGCTACGACCCGGTGGCCGCCCTCCGCTGGATCCGGCGCAGCGGAGGAGCGCCCTCGACGTCGGGCGCCGATCCGATCGGGCACATCCTCCACCTGGAACACGACGAGCCGGAGGTCGCCGGCGCGGCCCGCTGGTACCTCGAGCCCGTCGACTACCTGTCGATGCGCTTCACCGGCCGGGCGACGGCGACGCCGGCATCCATGACGGGTGCGTGGTTGACGGACAACCGACGTCCCCCCACGGTCGCCTACGACCCGGTCCTGGTCCGCGCCAGTGGGGTGCCGGGTGGCAAGCTCCCACCCCTGGCGGCCACGGCGAGCGTGGTGGGCACCGTGCTGCCCGCCGTGGCCGCCGACCTGGGCCTGCCCGACGGGGTGGTGGTGGTCGCCGGCACTCCCGACCTCCACTCGGCCTGCGTGGGATCCGGCGCGGTGCTCGAACGCCAGCCCCACGTCGTCATCTCCACCACCGGCTGGGTGAGCTGCCCCTTCCCGAAGAAGAAGACCGATGTCGTGCGCCAGATGGCGACCGTCCCCGGCATCCTCCCGGGCCTCCGCCTCGTGGCCAACAACCAGGAGTCCGCCGGACGGGCGCTCGAGTGGTTCCGCGACGCCGTGGCCGTCGATCCGGTGACCGGCCGGGTGCCGACATACGACGAGCTCACGGCCCTGGCCGCCACGGCCGGGCCCGGCAGCGGTCGGGTGCTCTTCACCCCGTGGCTGGCCGGCGAGCGGTCGCCGGTGGACGACCGCCGCGCCCGCGGAGGATTCCACAACCTGTCACTGCGGACGACGCGCGCCGACCTGGCCCGGGCCGTGTTGGAAGGCGTCGCCCTCAACTCGCGGTGGCTGGCCGACGGCGTCGAACACGTGGTGGGCCGGCGCCTCGGGACGTACCGGGCCATCGGCGGCGGCGCCGCCTCGGACCTGTGGTGCTCCATCTACTCGAGCGTCCTCGGCCGCGACGTCGAACAGGTGGCCGAACCGCTGCTGGCGAACCTCCGGGGGGCCGCCCTGATCGCCGGCCTGAGCCTGGGTGCGGTCGACCCCGGGGAGGTCCGGGCGCTGGTCCCGGTGACGCGGACCCACCGGCCGGACTCCGCGGCGTCCGCCGTCTACAACCAGCTGGCGGCGGAGTTCCCGGCGCTGTACAAGGCCCAGCGCGGCACGTTCGCCCGCCTCGCCCGCTGACCGCCCGGGCGGCCGGCCGCCCGCTCAGGGGGCCGGGGAGGTCCCGACCAGGAGCTGTCCCCCGACCGTGCCGCTGACGTCGGCCACCGCGCCGGCGCCCGTCGACGCCCAGCGGGCGCTGACCGTGGCCGCGGTCCCGTCCGGGCCGGTGACGGTCACCTGGGCCACGACCTTCGCGGCGGTGGCCACCACCGTGCCGGTGACGGCCACGCCGGGCACGAACTCGACGCGGTCGAGGCGCAGCCGCCGGCCCGCCCCGACCGGGGTGACGGTGCCGCCGTGGAGACCGGTGTCGCGCACGGCGCCGATGGACGACTCCCGGTGGACGGCGTCCCCGGCCGTGGCCACGGCCGCCGCACCCAGTTGGAGGCCCACGCCGGTGGCCTGGTCACCCGGTCCGGGCTGGATCGGGGTGACCTGCGCCAGATCGTCCGGGAATTCGCCGATCGACCGGATCGGCGCCACCGCCGCGGCGCACGACGTATCCAGGGTGGCGAGCGAGGACGGGGCCTCGACGAACGCCTGCACGATCGTCGACGCGCAGGGCTGGTCCCCCTCCCCCACCACGTGGGTGGAGTTGGCGAGCTCGACGAACCGGCTGTCGCCGCCGAGCTGTCGGAGGATGGCCGGATGGTCGCTCGGCGGGGTCCACGTGTCGAACTCGCCGCCCAGCACCAGCACCGGCATCCCGGCGGGCAGGAGCGGCAGGGTCCCGGTGGTGGGCGGCACGTCGTGGACCGGGCGACGGCCACGACGTGCAGGCCGTGTACGCCTCCGTGTTCTGGTCCTGGCGGAGCCACTGGGCGGTCGTGAAGGGGGCGAAGGTGCCCGGCGGCGAGCGCGGCGACCGAGGCGGCGAGCTCCGCCCGGCGGGCGGCCGGTGGGTCGGCCATCGAGAAGAGCTGCGGGATAGTCGAGGCACGAGACGGCCAGGTACAGGCCGGCCGAGTAGCTCGACGGGGCGGCGTCGATGTAGTTCTCGTCGTAGGCCAGGCGCTGCGCGTAGAGGCGGAGGAGGGGATCCGGGTCGCCGTCCGTCAGCAGGGCGCGGGCCGCGGCGTCGAGCGACCGGTAGATGTCGGGATCGCCGGCCGCGTCGTTCACCAGGTCGACCAGCCCGACCACGCCCATGGTCACAGTGGCGTCGCGTCCCGTGCGCGTCGGGGACGACGCCGCTCGCCGGGTGCCGGGCCAGCACGGCGGCCAACGAGCTGATCCGCGACCACGCCGGCTCGTCCTCGGCCGCCGCGCAGGAGGGGCTGCGGGAGCACGCGGCATCGAAGTCGGCCGGCATGTCGTCGATGGTGCTGCGGTACCAGGGGTCGAGGGCCACGGTCGAGTAGGTGGAGTCGAGCACCACCGACCGGATGAGGTCCGGGTAGTGGTTGGCGAACACCTGGGCGAACCACGAGCCGTAGGAGTCGCCGTACAGATCGACGGACGGCACGTCGAGGGCCCGGATCACCTCGGCCACGTCGGCGGCCGCGGTGGCCGAGGTGAAGAGGTCCGAGGCGTGCACGTAGGCGCCGGAGGCGTACTTCCACCGGTGGTCGAGCGACGCACCGCAGCTCCCGGCCGCCGCCGCGAACGCCGGGCCGCTCGGTTGGCCGGAGAAGTCCTGCACCCCGGGGCAGTCGATGGGGGTCGAGTTGCCGGTGCCCCGCAGGTCCACGGCGAGGAGGTTCCAGTCGGCGAGCAGCGGCCCGTACATGACGTCGTACCCGCCGCGCACCGATCCGGCGGAGGGATAGCCCGGACCGCCCTCCACCGGCAGCAGGGTGCCCGCCGGCGAGCCGTCGGGTCGGGTGGCCGGATACCACCGGTAGGCGACGGTGATGTCCGGTGAGCCGGCCTCGGACCGGTCGAGCGGCACGGACAGTCGCCCGCAGTAGGTCAGGGGCACCGACGCGCAGCGGTCGAGGGTCTGGGTGCCGACGACCAGTTGTGCCGGGCCCGGGGCCGACGCCTCCGCCCGGGGCGGGGACGAGGCGGTCGCCGGGGCCCCGATCCCGATCATCCCCGCCACCGCGGCCGAGACCGTCGCGGCCATCATCCACGTCCCCGTCGACCTCCCCACTCCCCCGGCCCTTCGCGTCACGGCCGGTAGTCTCCCCCTCCCCGGAACCGGCGTCCAGGTTCCTGCCTAGGGTGGTCGTGACGGCGTGTCGGAGGAGGACCATGAAGGCAGCGGTGTACTACGAGACGGGCGGCCCCGAGGTCTTCCGCTACGAGGACGTGCCCGACCCGACGTGCGGTCCCGGCGAGGTGCTGGTCCGGGTGCAGGCGATCAGCATCGAAGGGGGCGACACCCTGAACCGCCTCGGCGGTGACCTCGGCACCGTGCCCCACATCGTGGGCTACCAGTGCGCGGGCGAGGTGATCGAGGTGGGAGACGGGGTGGGCAATCTCGTGCCGGGCGACCGGGTGGTGACCGTCGGACTCGATGGATCGCACGCGGAGCTCCGGGTCGCCGCTCCACCGTTCTGCTGGCCGGTTCCCGAGGGCCTGTCGATCGAGGAGGCGGCCTGCGTGCCGGTGCCGTTCGGCACCGCCGACGACTGCCTCTTCGAATTCGGTCGGCTGGTGGCGGGCGAGACCGTGCTGATCCACGCCGGAGCCGGCGGGGTCGGGATCGCCGCCATCCAGATGGCCAAGCGGGCCGGGGCGACGGTACTGGCCACGGCCTCGGGCGCCGACCGCCTCGAGCGGCTCGGCGAGCTCGGCCTCGACCACGGCATCGACTACACCGCCACCGACTTCGTGGAACCGGTCCGCGAGCTGACCGACGGGCGCGGCGCCGATGTCATCGTCGACTCCGTCGGCGGATCGAACCTGCAGCGCAGTCTGCAGTGCCTCGCCTACCGCGGACGGTGCGTGAGCTTCGGCGACGCCGGCCGCGAGACCCCGTCGAACCTCGACATCTCCTCGCTGCGGGTCAACAACCAGACCCTGGTCGGCTACTTCCTCGGTGCGGAGCTGTTCTTCGGCACCCGGGCCCACGACATGATCGCCCGTCATCTCGACGACATCGCCGCCGGGCGCCTGCGGGTCGTGGTCGACCGCCGCTTCCCGCTGGAGCAGGCCGGCGAGGCCCACGCCTACATCGAGAGCCGCCAGGTCTTCGGGCGGGTCCTCCTCGTCCCGTGATCGTCCGGCCCGCCCGCCGTTCCGACGTCCCCACCCTGGTCGGCCTCATCCGCGACCTGGCCACCTACGAGCGCGAGCCCGACGCCGTCGAGATCGACGAGGACCTACTGGCCCGGGCCCTCTTCGCCGAGGCCCCCGTCGTGTTCGCCAACGTGGCCGACGACGACGGGGACGTCCTCGGTATGACCATCTACTTCCGCAACTTCTCGACGTGGACCGGCCGGTTGGGCCTCTACCTGGAGGATCTCTACGTCCGCCCGGAGGCCCGCGGCCGCGGGGTCGGGCAGGCCCTCGTGACCGCCCTGGTCGACGAGGCCCGGGCCCACGGGTACGCCCGCATCGACTGGTGCGTGTTGGACTGGAACGAGTCCGCCATCGGCTTCTACCGATCCCTCGGGGCGGTGCCGATGGACGGGTGGACCGGGTACCGGCTGTCCGGCGACGCGCTGATGGCAGCGGGGTCCCCGGACCGTCCGGCGGAGTGACGCCCGCGGCCAAGAGGATCCTCGAGCTCGCGGTCCAGCCCGACCGTCGCAAGACCCAGGTCACGGCCCTACAGGTGTTGGTCCAGCTCCTCGCTCTCCAACCACCGGACCCGGCAGCGGTGCTGCTCGACGCTCTCGGCGTCAACGCGTCGGAGGTTCGAAGTCGGGTGGAGTCGGACACGCCCGACAGCTGAGTGTCCGTCGAGGATCTGATCGCTCGAGGACGGATTCGCTCAGATGGTGAATGCCAGGTTGGACACCAGTTGTTCGCCCAGCGCCCGGTCCCCCGAGAAGGTGACCCCGTCGGTCGGCGAGGTTCCGGCGTCCGCCCGACCTCCCGTCAACCGGAGGAAGCGCATGGCCGGCAGTTCGATCCCGACGGTCGGCGCTCCACCGAGGGAGTCCACGACGGTCGCCCGGCCGTCGACCCGGACCAGGAACGTGGTGGGCACGGGCCCGGTGAGGTCGATGCGCACCCGCGATCCCTCGGGCATGGCCGCCTTGCGCCCGACGATGTAGCCGAGGCCGGTGGCCACCTCGTCGAGGGCCGACTCCAGGTCGGCGGCCGTCTCGCGGGCGGGCATCCCCAGAGCCAGCCGGATGTCCTGCTCGTGCAGGAAGCAGTCGTAGTGGCGGATCCGCATGAAGCGCCCGTACGTCTCGTCCCGGCCGGCGGGCGTCCACGACGGCGCGTCGAAGGCGGCCTGGTCCATGGCGTCGAGCACGGCCAGGCGCCGCGAGGTGACGTCCTCCAGGCGGGCCGTCATCTCTCGGCCGTCGAGGCCCCGGTTGGCCTCCACCCACAGTTCGTTGGCCTCGGCGATGGGATTGCGCAGGTGGGTGAGGTGCGAGATGTCCACCTCGGGCGCCGGCTCACCGAGCAACCCGGCCTCGGTCCCGATCACATGGCTGACCACGTCGCGCACCGTCCATCCGGGCAGGCAGGTCGAGGTGTCCCACTGGGCCGCGTCGAGGCCGGCGCAGAGCCCGGTCAGCTGCGCGAACTCCCCCCGTAGCAGCCCGACGGTCGCGGTCTTGTCCAGGATGGTGGCCATGGCGCCACCGTAGCGGCCACGACCGTGGCGATCGCATGGCGGCCCGACGGCGTCAGCCCCCGGACGCCCTCGTCTCCGGAGGGATCAACCCGGCGTCAGTCGCCGGCCCAGCACCCGAGGATGACGTCCGCCACCGTCACCGAGATGGCGGCCTTGTCGGTGGGCGGGACCCCGAAGTGGGCCGGCAGACCGGTGTCGTCGACCACCAGGACCTTCCAGTCCTTGCGGACCACGACCGATCCGTCCGTCGTCTGGAAGGCGGCCTGGCCGAGTGACTGGAGATCCTCCGCCTTGCCCAACTGGGTGGCCAGCGCGTCGTAGTACGCGTACGTCTGCCCCCAGCTCGACAGTTCCTTCACGGACAGCTCGAAGGAGCCGGAGGGGTCGGCGTGGGGGTAGTCGTAGGTGCAGGCATAGCGCGAGTCGATCCATGTGGGCGTGGACACCTGGGCCCGTTCGCCGAGGGCGGCGGCCATGTCGTGCTGGGCCTCCTGGGAGCACACCTGCACGGCGATGGGCGACGGCGAGGCGCCGGCCGGCTTCGGCGCCTGGGTCGCCGTCCCTCCGGTGGCGGACGGTCCGGTGGAACAGCCGGTGGCCACGAGTCCGGCCGCCAGCAGGAAGGCCAGGGGTACGACACGCACGCCGGGAGCGTACCAGTGGGCCCGCGGTCCCCCCGGTCGGCCGCTCCCGCTCAACGGCCCGGGGGTTCCAGCACACCGACCAGCTCCACGTGTTCGGTCATGGGGAAGAGATCGAAGGCGCGCAGGGTGCGCAGTGTCCACCCGGCGGCGAGGGCGGTCGCCAGGTCCCGGGCAAACGGGGCCGGCTCGCAGGACACGTAGGCCACCCGGCGGGGCGGTGGGTCGAGACCGACGAGGGCGGTCATCACGTCCCGTCCCGCCCCGGCCCGGGCCGGGTCCAGGACGACGACGTCCGGACGGCCGATGCGCCGGTCCACCACGGACGCGGTCACCCCGGCCCGCACCACCTCCACCCCGGCGAACCCGGTCGTGTTCCTCGTCAGGTCGGACACGGTCGGGCCGCTGCGTTCCACCGCGACCACCGAGCCGGACGGGCCGACGGCGCGGGCCAGCGCCACCGTGAACAGGCCGGCGCCGGCGTACAGATCGGCCGCCCGCTCGCCCGGACGGGCCTCCAGGCCCTCCAGCACCGCCCGGGTGAGGACGGTGGCCGCCGACGGGTGGACCTGCCAGAAGACGCCCGCCCCCACGTCGAAGCGGTCGTCGCCGACCACGAAGGTGACGTGGTCCGGGGCCCGCACGGTCCGGCCCTTCACCACCAGTCCGCAGTCGACGTCGGGCAGGCCGTCGAGGCGGCGCTTGCCGGTGTCGGCCAGCGCCACCGCCCGACCGCCGTCCGGGGAGGCCATGACCTCCAGCCGTCGCGCGCCCCGCCAGGACACCGAGGCGACGCCGACCCCGTTGACCTGGTCGGTGGCGATCGGGCAGGAGTCGACCGGTTCGATGTCGTGGCTGCGGTACCGGTGCAGGCCGACGGCGCCGTCGCCGTCCACCGCGAAGGCAACCCGCGTCCGCCACGCCAGGCCGTCGGGCGCCCCGGGGACCTCCTCCACCGACGGTCGGAGGTCGAGGCCGGCCAGCCGGGACAGCTGCTCGGCCACCAGGTCCTCCTTCAGACGGCGCTGGGCGGGCAGGTCCACGTGCTGGAAGTCACAACCCCCGCACCGGCCGGGGCCGGCGTGGGGACAGCGCGGAGCCACCCGGTCCACCGACGCGTCGACGATCTCGACGGCGTCGGCCCGCAGGTACGAGGTGGCCTCGGAGGTGATGCGGGCCCGGACCCGTTCGCCCGGCAGGCAGTGCCGGACGAACACCACGCGTCCGTCCGGCACCCGGGCGACGCAGCCCCCTCCGGCGGCGATCCGGCCGACCTCGAGCTCGAGGACGTCGTCCGGTGCGACCGCGGGTGTCTCCATGACCGGTTCTTACCACCCGGGCGTCGCGATCCGTCCCGCCCGGGCGGCCGGCTCCCCGCCGGTCGGCCCCCGGCGACGGTACGGTGGCCCGGGGTCGCCGGACGGCGGCATCCCGACCCGGAGGAAGACATGGACATCGACGAGGCGCTCTACACGACCCGGGCCATGCGCCGAGTGAAGCCCGATCCCGTCCCGATGGACGTACAGGCCCGGATCCTGGACGCGGCCATCCGGGCCCCTTCGGGGGGCAACACCCAGAACTGGCGGTTCCTCCTGGTCGACGACAAGGAGGTCATCGGCCGCATCGCCCCCCTCTACCGGCACGCCATCGGCGAACTGTGGACGACCGTCTACGCCGACCGCCTGGCCGCCGCGGCCGCCGACCCCGACCATCCCGAGAGCGTGCAGATGATGAAGGTCCAGCGCTCCGCCCAGTGGCTCGCCGATCACTTCGACGAGGTCCCCCTCTTCCTGTTCGCCTTCGTGCAGGGCGACCCGACCGGCGGCTCGATCTACCCGTCGGTGTGGAGTGCCCAGTTGGCCGCCCGTGCCCAGGGGGTGGGCAGCTCCCTCACCGCGGTGCTCGGCTTCTGGCATCCCGACGAGACCTTCGAGATCCTCGGCGTGCCCACCGACGAGCAGTGGATCATGGCGTGCTGCGTCAGCTTCGGGTATCCGACGGGACGGTGGGGCGTCGCCGAGCGGCGCCCCGTCCACGAGGTCTCCTACCGCAACCACTGGGGATCCCCGGTCGGTTTCACGGTCGCCGAGCCCCTCTGGTCGCCCGACGCCCCCTGATCCGGCGTTCGGCGCGGTCGGCGGGCAAACCCCCTGGTCAACGCACCGCTGCTACAGTCTGGTCCTGCATTCCCGCGGCTGTAGCTCAATGGTAGAGCCTCTGATTTCCAATCAGATGACGAGGGTTCGATCCCCTTCAGCCGCTCCATCGGCGGAGCCGGCGTTCCCGGAGCCCTGACCGCCGCACCCATCCGGGCAGCCGCCGCGTCGAAACGCGACAGACAGGACCGAGCGTGAAGTTCGTCGACACCGCAGTGGTGGCGGAGTACCTGGCCGGACTGCCCGGCGACGAACCCCGGGTCGTGGTGGCCGGCAACTTCGCCGTCCCCCACGAGCTCGTCCGCATCCTCGACGAATGCCGTCCCCGGGTCCGCGCCTTCTCGCTCAACATCCAGGAGGGATGGCCGCGGCGTCCGGGCTTCGTGACCGAGACACCCTTCGTCGGACCCGGGGTGCGCGGCGACCCGGTCGCCGAGTACCTGCCCATGCGCCTCTCCCTGGTGCCACGGCTGTTCGGGTCGTCCCGGCCCCCCGACGCCGTCCTCCTCCACACGTCCCCACCCCGGCGGGGCGTCGTGTCGCTGGGCATCGAGGTCAACCTCCTGCCCGCCGCCATCGAGGAGGTGACGGCCCGGGGCGGTCTGGTGGTGGCCCAGGTCAATCCCCGGATGCCGTTCACCGGAGGTGACGGTCTCATCGACGTCGACCGCATCGATCTGGCCCTGGAGGTGGACGCCCCGCTCCCCTCCCCCCCGGTGCGGCCCCTCGACCCCCTGTGCGCCGCCATCGGCGAGCGGGTGGCCGGCTACGCGACGAACGGTGGCACGATCCAGCTGGGGATCGGACAGATCCCCGACGCCGCGGCCGGCGCCCTGGCGGACCGGCAGCAGATCGGCGTGTGGTCCGAGATGATGAGTGACGGTGTCCTCGGCCTCGACCGGGCCGGAGCACTGGACCCCGACCGGCCGATCTGCGCCTCGTTCCTCTTCGGATCGCCCGAGCTCTACGCCTGGGCCGACGACAACCCGCGCCTCGTGATGCGACGCACGGAGGTGATCAACGACCCGGCCGTCATCGCCGCCCAGCCGGCCATGCTGTCCGTCAACACGGCCCTCCAGGTCGACCTCTACGACCAGGCCAACGCCTCCTACGTCCGCTCCCGTCTGTACTCGGGATTCGGCGGCCAACCCGACTTCGTCAGCGGCGCCCTCCACTCGCCCGGGGGCCACGCCGTGGTGGCCCTGCGCTCCTGGCACGACCGCAGCGACTCCTCCACCATCGTGCCCCGCCTGGACGAACCGGCGACGTCCTACCAGCACTCGGTCATCGTGACCGAACACGGTGCCGCCGAGGTGTTCGGTCGCAGCGACATCGAACAGGCCCACCTGCTCATCGAACGGGCCGCCGACCCGCGGGCACGGGACGACCTGCGCGCCGCCGCCTCCCGGGCGGGCCTCGGCGCCGGCGACCCCCGACCGGGGACGGCCGGGCCATCCGGGCGCGGCTAGCTTCGCCCTCCGTGAGCCGCCCCGAACCCCCACCGAGCCGTGGCGACGTCACCGGCGCCCCCGATTCCGGGGGACGATCACCCGTCCTCGTGATCCTGGCGTCGGCCCAGTTCCTCATGACCCTCGACAGCTCGGTCATGAACGTCTCCATCCAGTCGGTGGCGTCCGACCTCCACACCACGGTCACGGGGATCCAGACGGCCATCACCCTCTACACCCTGGTCATGGCCGCGTTCATGATCACCGGCGGCAAGATCGGCGCCATCATCGGACGGCGGCGCGCCTTCGGGATCGGTCTCGTCGTCTACGGCTGCGGGTCGCTCGTGACGGCGCTGGCCCCCAACCTCACCGTGCTGATCATCGGGTGGTCGCTGCTGGAGGGTCTGGGCGCGGCGCTCATCATGCCGGCGATCGTCGCCCTGGTGGCCGGCAACGTCCCCCGGGAGGGCCGGGCCGCCGCCTACGGTCTGATCGCCGCCGCCGGCGCCGTCGCCGTGGCCGCCGGACCGCTCATCGGCGGGGCGGTCACCACGTTCGCCTCGTGGCGGTGGGTCTTCGCCGGTGAGGTCGTCATCGTGGTGGTGATCCTGGTCTTCCTGCGCACCGTGCACGACACGCCTCCGGAGGGCAGGGTGGCCTTCGACGGGATCGGCGCCGGGCTGTCGGTGGTGGGTCTGGCCATGACCGTGTTCGGCGTCCTGCGGTCCGGCATCTGGGGATGGGTCCGGCCCAAGCCCGGTGCCCCGACGATCGCCGGGGTGTCGCTCGTCTTCTGGCTCGTGTTGACCGGGCTGCTGGTGCTCGGGGCGCTGATCGAGTGGGAGTCCCACCGCGAGCGGTCGGGACGGGAGCCGCTGTTCCGGCCCTCCATGTTCGCCAACCGCCAGATGACGGGCGGCCTCGTCATGTTCGGCTTCCAGTTCTTCATCCAGTCCGGTGTGTTCTTCACCATCCCGCTCTTCCTCTCGGTCGTCCTCGAGCTCAACGCCCTCCAGACCGGGGCCCGGCTACTGCCGCTCTCGGTGGCCCTCCTGGTATCCGCGGTGGCCGTCCCCCGGCTGTGGCCTAGCGCCTCCCCCCGCCGCGTCGTCCGGTGCGGCCTGCTCTCCATGCTGGTCGGGACGTTGCTGCTCGTCGGTGGCCTCGACCCGGGAGCCGATGCGGCCATCGTGCTCATCCCGATGGCCCTCATGGGTCTGGGCATCGGTGCCCTCGCCTCCCAGTTGGGCGCCGTCACGGTCTCCGCGCTCCCCGACTCGATGAGCGCCGAGGTCGGCGGGCTGCAGAACACCTTCACCAACTTCGGAGCGTCGCTCGGCACGGCCCTGGTGGGGGCCGTGCTCATCGCCGGCCTCACGTCCTCGTTCCTCACCGGCGTCTCCCACAACCCAAACATCCCGGCCGAGACCGTGTCGCGGGCATCCGTCGAGCTGGAGGCCGGCATCCCGTTCATCTCCGACACGGACCTGCGCAAGCAGCTGTCGACCACCTCGTTGTCGCCGGAGGCCCAGGACGCCATCGTCGCCGAGAACGCCACGGCGCGGCTCGAGGGTCTCCGGGTCGCGCTGTCCGTCGTGGCGGTGGTCATCGCCGTGGCCCTCTTCCTGGCCCGGATGCTTCCCCAGGAGGCCGTGGCGGGGGACGCGGCCGACGAAACCCCTGGTCAGGAGGGTCAGGACGGCGAGGACGACCCACCGACGTAGCCAATACGACGCAACCCGGGGTGCACCCGGCCGCCACGAGGATCCCGCCCGGTGCGTGGCCCAGGGGTCAAGGTCGGCGCTGAAGACGCCGATACGTGCACCGTGAGGTTCGATCTCGAACATCCCACGTCGCGTCAGCTGCGCGACGGCGTCACCTGCGGGCTCATCGCCGAGTCGATGATGGTCCCGGTCCTTCTGACCGTCACGTTCGTCGACCACGGACAGGTGCGGTGGGGCTACATGGTCGGGGCCGTGGCCTGCATCGTGGCGTCGATCCTCTACCAGACGGTGTTCAGCCTGACCACCCGCGGCACGGCCAGCGTGCAGTCCCAGGCCAACTCGTGGTTCATCATCGCCTGCCTGGCCATGGCCGGGCTGGCCTGCATCGAGCTCTCGACCGCCAGTCCGGCCGCGCTCTACACCCCGGCCATGCTGGTGGGCGTCATCTTCGTGGCCATCGTGGGCGACCGGCGCATGCAGCTCGTCATCGACATCTTCGCGCTGGCGCTCATCGCGCTCATCGGCTGGGTCCAGGGACTGCGCGGCGCCGAGTTCGCGGTGTCCATCGTCGTGTACGCCTCGACGATCGCCGTGCTCAACTACATCTGCGCCCGGACGGTGGGCTCGCTCAGCGGGCAGATCAATTTCTCGCAGGCGCTCGACTCGCTCAACGAGTGCTTCGACGACGTGGGGATGGACCTGGCCGGTTCGACGGCCGACACCTTCGCGGAGATCTTCTCCCGCGGACTGCCCTACGTGGCCTGCATCCTGCCGGCCGACCGGGTCGCCGTGTTCTCGAGGTCGGGCTCGCTCGAGCGGTTCACCCTCCTCGCCTCGTGGCCGGACCTCACCGAGGACTGCAGTGACCTGGCCCGGCTCCCCGCGGTGGCCACGGTGCTGGCCCACAACACCGTCCAGCTCGATCCGCACTACTGCGTGCTCCCGGTGGGATACGCCTCCGACGGCGAGTTGGTGATGGTCATCGAGCGCAGCCGGCCCCAGTCCGGTGCCGATCTCCGGTCCGGCGAGGCCGCCGACCTGCTGGGGGCCGCTTTCCTGCGGGTGACGAGCCGGGCCAACTTCGTCAACGGCCTCCACACCGAGAGCCGCACCGATCCGCTCACCGGCCTCGCCAACCGGCGCAGCCTCATGGAGCGCATCGAGATGGAGATGTCGCACGCCCTCCGCGCCGAGACCCCACTGACGCTGGCCATGATCGACCTCGACCACTTCAAGGAGTTCAACGACCGCTACGGCCATGTGGCGGGCGACACCGTGCTCCGCTCCGTGGCCGCCATGATGGTCTCCAATACCCGCGACCAGGACATGGTGTCGCGCTACGGCGGTGAGGAGTTCTGCCTGGTGCTGCCCGACACCGATCTGCTGGGCGGACACCACCTGCTCGACCAGCTGCGGGCAGGCGGACGGGACTCCACCACCAATCTCGGCGTGACGCTGTCGGCCGGCCTGACCAGCTGGGACGGCATCGAGGACCCCGTGTCGTTCATCAACCGGGCGGACCAGGCGCTCTACCGGGCCAAGAACTCCGGCCGCGACCGCGTCGTGTCCATCGCCGCCTTCACCGAGTGACGCCGGCCGCCGTCACTCGGCGGCGGCCAGCACCAGGTAGACGTTGTCGTCGACGGCGAACGAGTTCACGAGCGTGAACCCCTGGGCCGCCAGGGCGTCCAGTTCGCCCTCGAGCTCGACCCGACGCTCGGCCACCACCAGACGACCTCCGTGCACCCGCAGCACCTTGTGCCTCGTCATCGCTGCGCTCCTTCGACGTCCGAACCGCCTCCGAGGACGTGACCCGTGGCATCGAGCACCAGTCCCGGCTCCCGCACCCCGTCTCCCAGTCCGACGGGCTCGGGACGCACCCGCACGTACCACTCCTGCCCCCAGACGGTGGCGAAGACGTCGTCCGGCATGGCCAGGAAGAAGCTGTCCTCGGCGATCTGGCTGGCGTGGGCCCGCATGGCCTGTCGCTTGGCGTCGACCCACGGCCCCACACCGACCTGCGTGGTGATCCGCGTCCCCGGCTCCCCCATGGTGTCCGCGCCCTCCATCTCCTCGGCCGGCAGCAGTCCCGATTCGGTCGCCTGGGTACGCAACTCGATCATGAAGTCGCGGTCCATCGTCGCCATGTAGACGACCGGGGTCCCGGCCAGGTCGGCGGCGGCCATGCCGACCCGGTGCACCTGGACGTGGTCGGGATGGCCGTACCCGCCGTGCTCGTCGTAGGTCACGAGGACATCGGACCCCTCCTCGGCCAACAGGCCGGCCAGTCGACGGGCCGCCTCGTCGACATCGGTGGTGGCGAAGCAGCCCGGCCGGGACGCGCTCTCCTCGCCCTCCATGCCGGAGTCCTCGTACCCGAGGAACACCTGGCGTTGGGCGCCGAGGATGCGGGCCGCATCGGCCACCTCGACGGCCCGGCGTTCGGCCAGCGTCTCGTCGGGTCCCAGGAGACCGTCGGGGACCTCCCCGAGTTCGCCACCGGTGGCGGTCACCAGGACGACGCGATGGCCCTGGTCGGCGAGCGAGGCCATGGTGCCCCCGGTGGCGATGGCCTCGTCGTCGGGATGGGCGTGGAAGAAGGTGACCGTGGCCATGGGCCGACCCTAGCGGCCGGTCATCCGAGGGGGAGTCGGGGTTCCTCGGCCAGGGAGAGCTGCCCGACCGTGGCCCGGGCCGAGGACCGGCGCCGGGCGGAGGCGGCGAAGATGCGTTCGGGCCCGAACGAGCGGATGGTCCGGTCGCCCGGGCGACCGCCCACCACCTCGACGCACTCGGTGCCGTTGTGGGTGTTGACGACATGGGCCCGGAACTCCCAGGTGGCACCCCGCATGGAGATCCCCGCCACCACCACCGGATCGCCGGCGCGCAGGCCGTTCCACGCCTCGGCGCGGACCAGGTGCTCCGAGGCCGCGAGGGCCGCCTTCTTCGCCCCGGACCGGGCGGACCGGCTCAGCGTCGTTCCTCTCGCAGGGTGCGGTAGCGGTGCCAGAACCCGAAGGCCACCGCGATCACCGCCAGCACGGCGATCACGTAGCCGGCATCGCTGAACTTCTTCTGCACCTCGTCGTAGCTCGAACCGAGCGAGTCGCCGAGCAGGGCCAGGGCCGTGCACCAGATGGCGCAGCCGATCAGCGAGAAGAGCACGAACTTGGCGATCGCCATCTCGGCGAGTCCGGCGGCGAAGGACACGAACGACCGGAGCAGCGGGATGAACCGTCCGAAGAGCACCAGGGGGTCGCCGTGCCGGTCGAACCACGCCTCGGCCCGGTCCAGGTCCTTGTGGGTGAGGAGTACGTACTTGCCGAACCGGTCGACGAGGGGCCGACCGCCGTAGTAGCCGATGAGGTAGCCCGCCAGCGACCCGAGCAGCTCGCCCACCACGGCGACCACGATGACCGCCACCAGCGAGAGGTGGAACACCTCCGACGAGGTCGAACCGTTCACGATCTTGTGCACCTCGCCGCTGGCCAGGGCGCCGCCGCCGATCACGGCCAGCTCCGAGCCCACCGGCAGCCCCATCGCCGAGATGAAGCTCAGCACGAAGATGGCGATGTAGCTGTAGTGGTAGAGGAAGTTCTCCATAGGTGCCCATTGTCTAGTCCGTGGCCACCCCACCCCGGTACGACCGGGAGCGGCCCGTGACCGGTCCGCTTCCCCGACGACTACCGTCGGCCCGTGTCCCCCGAGCCTCCGCACACGTCCACCCCCTCCCTCACCTGCACCACCCCGGACGGCGTGGAGTTGGCCGTCTACGACTTCGGCGGGACCGGACCCGACCTCTTGTTGGTGCACGCCACCGGCTTCTGTGCCGGGGTTCTGCTACCCCTCGCCACCGCCCTGGCGGGCCGGTTCCGCTGCCACGCCCTCGACTTGCGGGGCCACGGGCGTTCAGGACGTCCCTCCGACGGCGACTACGCCTGGTCCGGCTTCGCCACCGACGTGCTGACCGTCGCCGACCGGTTCGGGCTCGACCGCCCGCTCGGGTTCGGCCACTCGTGCGGCGGCGCCTCCCTCCTCCTGGCCGAACAGGCGCGGCCGGGCACCTTCGCCGGCCTCTTCCTGTTCGAGCCGGTGGTGCTCCCCGACCAGGACCCGTCCTTCCCGGTGGAGAAGAATCCGCTCTCGCGCGGGGCGCGGCGGCGCCGCGAGACGTTCCCGGCGGCGGAGGAGGCGTTCGTCAACTTCTCCTCCAAACCCCCCTTCGACGGCCTCGACCCCGACGTCCTGGTGCGCTACGTGGAGGACGGCTTCGAGGTGGTCCCGGCCATGGACGGGGGCGACGGTTCGACGGTCCGGCTCCGGTGCCGGCGCGAGGACGAGGCGACCGTCTACGAGACGGGATTCGGACACGGCGCCTTCTACCGCCTGGGCGAGGTCCACTGCCCCACCACGCTCGCCTACGGCGAGCAGACCGACGCGTTCGGGCCGTCGTTCCTCGAGGCGGACGCCGCCCGGATGCCCCACGCCACCGTCGAGTCGTACCCCGGGGTCGGGCACTTCGGTCCCCTCGAACGCCCCGGCGAGGTGGCGGCGGGCGTGGCCCGGGCCCTGGGCGCCCACGGCGTCGCACCCCCGTCGTAGTCTCTGGCGGTGTCCTTCGAGCCCCCCCGGTCGCTGTCACCGTCGAAGGTGACGTCGTTCCGCGACTGCGCCCTCGCCTTCCGGTTCACCGCCATCGAACGGCTGCCCGACCCGGCCACCGTCTGGACGGTCAAGGGGACCCTCGTCCACACCGCCCTCGAAGGGCTGTTCTGGAACCATCCCCGGGGTGGCCGCAGCCCGGAAGCCGCCGCCACCGAACTCCATGCCGCCTGGGCCACCCTGCAGGACGACCCCGACTTCGTCTCCCTGGAACTCGATCCGGACACCGCGTCCGCCTTCCTGGCCGATGCCGAGCACCTCGTGGCCAACTACTTCGAGCTGGAGGACCCCGACGAGGTCACTCCCGTCGGCATCGAACTGACGCTGGAGGCCCGGCTCGGAGACGTCCGGCTCCGGGGCATCCTGGACCGCCTCGACCTCACCCCCGAGGGCGAGCTGGTGGTGATCGACTACAAGACGGGGCGCGCTCCGTCGGACGCCTACCTGCAGTCGAAGCTGATCGGTGTGCAGACCTACGCCCTGCTCTGCCAGGAGGTCCTCGGCCGCCGGCCCGTCGAGGTCCGCCTGCTCCACCTGAAGGAACCCACCATGATCATCGCCGAGCCGACCGAGCAGGGCCTGCGCGGGCAGCGGACCAAGACCCTGGCGGTCTGGTCCGCCATCGAGCGGGCCTGCCGGGACGAGGACTTCCGACCCCGGACGGGGCCGCTGTGCCGGTTCTGCCGCTTCCGCGACTTCTGCCCGGCGTACGGCGGCGACCCGTCACTGGCCGCGGCCACCCTCGGCGAGGGGGCGGTGTCCCGGTGACCGCTCCCGGGGTGCCTGGACCGGACGCGGCGGCCGTGGCGCACGCGGCGGATGGCGCGTCGGGCGACAGCTCCCCCGACGCCGGCACGGCTCCTCCGGACACCGGGTTCCTGGCCGTGGTGGCCACCGTCGACGACCGGGTCGATCGCCTGTTCGAACCCCTGCGGGGCGTGCCGGCGGTCGACACCGCGGCCAAGGTCGTCACCGCCCTGGGCGACCACGGCTGGCTGTGGACGGGCGTGGCGGCCTGGCGGGGCCGCCGTTCCGGGCCGACGCGCCGGGCGGCGGTACGGGCCCTCGGCGTGGCCGGGGTCTCCTCGAGCCTGCTCAACGCCGGCATCAAGCGGGTGGTCGACCGGGAACGTCCCGACACCGCCGACCTCCGGCTGTCGGACACCGGCATCCCGGTCCGGGAGCCCCGCACGAGCAGCTTCCCGAGCGGGCACACGCTGGCCGCGTTCTGTTCGGCCGCCGTGCTCAGCCGTCCCGGCGACCGGAAGGGCAACGCCTTCCTCTACGGCTCGGCGGCGCTGATCGGCGTGAGTCGCATCCACCTCCGTCACCACCACGCCTCGGACGTGGTGGGCGGCGTGGTCATCGGCACCGCCCTCGGTCTCGTCGTCCGCCGCTTCCGCTGACGGGCCGCGTCGACGACATGTCGGAGCAGGCACCCCGAGGTGGGGAGCGGGCACCCCGAGATGAAGGGCCCGTCGGGCGCGAGCACCTCCGGGGAATGCATGGCCGGCCCGGGGGGTTGTCCGCGGTATGAGTGTTCCGCAGACCTTCGCCGTGACCTGGGACTACCGGTGCCCCTTCGCCCGCAACGGGCACGAGCACCTGCTCGACGGCCTCGAGGCCGGGGCCGAGTGGGACGTGACCTTCATCCCCTACTTCCTGAACCAGGGGATGGGCCTCGAGGGCCAGGACACCTGGGACGACCCGGACCACCAGGGGGACCTGCTGGCCCTGGAGGCGGCCGTCGTCGTGCGGGACCGGCTCCCCGAGCACTTCCTCGCCGTCCACCGGGCGTTGTTCGACGCCCGCCACGTCGACGGAGCCGACCTGCGGGACCGCGAGGTGGTGGCTTCGGTTCTGAACGGGGCCGGCGTGGACGCCGACGCCGTGCTCGCCGAGGTGGATGCCGGGTGGCCGGCCAAGGTCGTCCGCCAGGAGCACGAGCGCTGCGTGGAGCAGTTAGACGTCTTCGGTGTCCCGACCTTCATCGTGGGTGACGACGCCGTGTTCGCCCGGCTCATGAACCGGTCCGACGGCGACGGCGCCCTGGCCCGCGACACGATCGACCGGGTGCTGGGTCTGATCGGCGACCATCCCGAGCTCAACGAGTTCAAGCACACCCGCCTGTTCGCGCTGAACCGGCGCCGTCACGGCGTGACTACACCCCGACGAGCGCCGCCAGCGTGTCGACCGTGGTCCGCATCTCGTCCCGGGTCCCGAAAGGGGCGCCACAGAAGTCGGTGACGCCCATGTCGGCCAGCCGCCTGACCTCGGCGGCCACCTCGGCGGCGGAGCCCACGATGGCCACGTCTTCGGGCCCTCCCGCCCCCTCGCGATCGAGCATGGCCCGGTAGGACGGCAGGTGGCCGTACACGGCGAAGGCCTCGGCGGCCTTCGCCCGGGCGGTCGCCGCGTCGTCGGTCACGCACACCGGGAGTCCGACCCCGACCCGGGGCACCGGACGCCCGGCGGCGGCGGCCGCCGCCGTGATGGTCGGCACGATGTGCGCCTCGACCGTCGTCGGACCCGTCATCCACGTGATCGTCCCCGTCGCCATCCGGCCGGCGATCTCCAGCATCGCCGTGCCGAGGGCGCCCACGAGGACGTCGGGTGCCGGAGCGGTGATCTGGAGGGGTCCGAAGGTGGAGGCCCGCACCGTCTCGCCGGCGAAGCTGACCTGCTCGCCCTCCAGGAGCGGCACCAGAACCTCCAGGTACTCGCGCATGTGGCGGGCCGGCTTCTCGAACGAGAGTCCGAACACGTTCTCGATCACCAACTGGTGGGACAGGCCGATGCCCAGGGTCAGTCGGCCGCCACTCGCCGCCTGGACGGTCAGGGCCTGGGCCGCCAGCATCACGGGGTGGCGCGGGTAGGTCGGGACCACGGCGGTGCCGAAGTGGATCGACGGCACCTCCCGGGCGGCGGCGGCCAGTACGGTCAGCGTGTCGTAGGCGAAGATCTGGGTCGCCCACGCCACCTCGATGCCGGAGTCGGCCAGGCCGGCCACCTCGGACATCACGTCGTCGAAGGGCCTCTCGGTGTCGAACATCGCGCCGATGCGCATCCATGCCTCGTTTCGTCCGACCCCGCTCGACGGCTCGACCTCGGCCCGGCCCGCGGGGTGGGGGGGGCCGGCGCCGCCCCACCGTACCGGGGTGTGCCACCCCGCTCGACACGGTCAACGTGACCGGCGCTCGCCGATCGGGCAGAATACGCCCATGTCCGTCGCCATCCTCATGGGGAGCTCCTCCGACGCGTCCGTCATGGACGACGCGGTCCAGCTCCTGCGCTCCTTCGATGTCCCGGTCGAGATCCGGGTCCTGTCGGCCCACCGCACCCCCGACGACACCGTGGCGTTCGCCCGCGGCGCCGCCGGCCGGGGCGTCCAGGTGATGATCGCCGCCGCCGGTGGTGCCGCCCACCTGGCCGGGGTGGTGGCCGCCACCACCCCGCTGCCGGTGATCGGCGTGCCCATCGCCCTACCCAACCTCCAGGGGCTCGACTCGCTGCTCGCCATGGTGCAGATGCCGAAGGGGATCCCGGTGGCCACGGTGGCCATCAACGGGGCCCGCAACGCCGCGCTGTTGGCCGTCCGCATCATGGCGCTCTCCGATCCGCGCCTGGCGTCCGAGCTCGACCGCTACATCGCCAACATGGCCGAGCAGGTGCGGGACATGAACGCCGAGGTCGTCGCCAAGTACGCCCAGGGCTGACCAGGGGCGCAGGGCTGACCAGGGGACGAGGGGCCGGTCCCCGGCCCTGGACATCGGGAGTTCCGGCCTTATACTAGAACTCGTTCTAGTTTGTCGTTCCATCCGAGACCGAGGAGCCCCCATGCCCGGTAGCGACCAGCACCCGATCGGAGGCCCGTCGGCGGACGCGGGCCGGATCGCCTTCGTCCAGTCCGAATGGCACGGGGACCTCGTCGACCGCTGCCGCGACGCCTTCGTGGAGGAGATCGGCCGCCTCGGCACCGATCCGGGTCGCATCGACCTGTTCCGGGTGCCCGGAGCGTTCGAGATCCCACTCCACGCCCAGCGTCTCGCCGCCTCCGGCCGGTACGCCGCCGTGGTGGGGGCCGGCCTGGTCGTCGACGGGGGCATCTACCGCCACGAGTTCGTGGCCGAGGCGGTGGTCGGTGGCCTGATGCGCGTCCAGCTCGACACGGACGTGCCCGTGTTCTCGGTCGTCCTCACGCCCCACCAGTTCCACGGGCACGACGCCCACGCCGGATTCTTCGGCGGCCACCTGACCACCAAGGGGATCGAGGCGGCCCAGGCCTGCGCCCGCACCCTCGACAGCCTGGCCGCGCTGCCGGGTCGCGCCGCCTGACCCCGACCCCGCCTACCGCGGAGCCAGGCCCTCGACGGCGGCGGCCAGCTCGGCGCCGAAGGGCAGGACGGCCAGCACCGGGATGTCGACCCCGTTGTCCACGTAGCGGGCCACATGGTCGCGGCACTCGGCGAACGAGCCGTGCACGATCAGGTCGTCGACCACCTCGTCGGGCACGGCGTCGAGGGCCGCCTTGCGGTCACCCTCCTTCCAGAGGCGCCACATGTCGTCGAGGGCGTCCTGTCGACCGAGCCACCGGTGGAACTCGGCGTAGACGCCGACGTTCAGGTAGGCGGTGATCATGCGGCGCCCGATGGCCCGGCACATGTCGGCGTCCTCGCTCGGGATCACGAAGATCCGGGCCGCCACCGGCACGTCGGCCCCGACCTCGGGCGTCACGGTGGCCACGTCGGCCGCCGACAGCCAGTTGATGATGACCCCGTCGGCCACCCGTCCGGCCAGCCGCAGCATGCCCGGGCGCAGGGCGGCCAGGAAGATCGGCGGCGGGTGCTCGACCGGACGGGCCAGTCGGAACCCCCGCACCTCGAACGTGTCGTAGGCGGTGTCGACCTTGCCCCCGGCGAGGGCCTCCCGCAGGAAGGCGATCGTGTCCCGCACCCGCTTGTAGGGCTCGGTGAACGGCACCCCGTTCCACCGCGTCACGATCACGTCCGAGGAGGTCCCGAGTCCGAAGGTGAAGTGGCCGGGAGCGGCCTCGGCCAGGGCGGCCACGCTCTGGGCGAGCAGCGCCGGCCCCCGCGTGTAGGCCGGGATGATGGCCACCCCCAACTGCAGTTCCGGCGTCCACGCGGCGGCCAGAGCCAGCGGGGTGAAGCCGTCGACGCCGTCGGTCTCGGCCGACCAGACGTCGGTGTAGCCCAGCCGTCGGAGGTCCTCGTACCAGCGACGGTGCTCGGTCAGCGGGATCCCGTCGAAGGGGACGGTGATCCCCAGGCGGGGCCCGGTGGGCGTGTCGGTGGGATCCTCGGGCGCGGTCATGGCCTCCGTAATACACCCTTCGGGCACACTGCTCCCATGAGCACCGACCCCGAGACCCGCACCCGAGGAGTGCAGCTCGCGCTCCCTCCCTTCCCGACCCCGAGCCGGCATCGGGCCCGACCGCGGTGCCCGACTCCGTAGCCACCGGACCCGGGGATGGCCACCCGGTCCACGACGGACGCGATGACGACCGCGGGTGGCGGCTCGACGAGCACACCCGCCAGATCGGCATCCGGGGCATCGCCGAGGCCCGCGCCCGCTTGCGGGCCGGTTCGGGACGCGCCGCCTGACCGGTCGCCGACTACGGTTCGAGGCATGTCGTCCGTGGCCGAGCGGCTCGGGGCTGACCCCGACGCCCGCTTCCTGATCCTCAACTGCGCCGACCTCGGGCTCTGCCACGCCGCCACCACCGGCGTCTACGACGCCCTGCGGGACGGACTCGCCACGTCGGCCTCGTTGCTCGTCCCCGCCCCGTGGGCCCGGGAGGCGGCGTCCCGCTTCCGGGGTGACGACGTGGGCGTGCGGCTCACCCTCAACGCCGAGCACGACCTCTACCGGTGGGGGCCGATCACCCAGGCCCCGTCGCTCCTCGACGGCGACGGCGGGTTCCCCCGGACCGTCACCGACGTATGGGACCACGCCGACCTCGACGAGGTGCGCCGCGAGTGCCGGGCCCAGGTGGAACGGGCCGTCCTGTGGGGCTTCGACATCAGCCACCTCGACGCCCACATGGACGCGTTGGTGCTCCGACCCGAGTTCTTCGACATCTATCTGGAGCTCGCCGTCGACTTCGCCCTCCCCCTCCGCCTGCCCGACGATGCGGTCGAGCCCCACGTGGGCTTTCCGATCCGCCGGTTGGCCGCCGAGGAGGGTGTCCTGTTCGCCGACCGGGCGGTGACGGTGCCCGCCGTCGGGGGCCGGGGGGCGCTGCTCGACGCGCTGGGTTCGCTCGGACCCGGTGTGACCGAGATCACCCTGCATCCGGCCGTGGACAGCCCCGAACTCCGGGCCGCCACCACGGACTGGCCGTCGCGGGTGTCCGACCTCGGCCTGCTGGTGGGCGATCCCGCCGTGGCCGAGGCCATCGAGGCCGCCGGCGTCCACCGGATCGGCTACCGGCCGCTCCGCGACGCCATGCGCCATCCCGTCCGACCGTGACCACCGCGACCGGGCCCGCCGTCCCCGGTCCGCTCGGACCGCGCTCCGGCCGGTGACCATCACCGGGCTGCTGCTGCTCGACCCCCACGGCTACGACCCCACCCACATCGACTCGGTGGTGGTCGACGACATCGGCATCGGGGTCGTCCGTCGACGGGGGGAGTCCCCCCGGGTCCTCCCGTGGGAGTCCGTGGTGGGGCATGCGGTGGAACCCTGGTCCGGTGGCGTCATACCGGCGTGGTGGGTCGACCCCACACCCGGACCGGGATGACGCGGCGGCCGGCCCGTCACCGGTGGACACGCCCGATCCGCCTCCGCCGGACCGCCGCCTCCCCCACGCCGAGGCCGGCGCGCTCCTGAGCGTCCAGACGCGCACCGGGACGTACCGGTTCCTCCGGTCGGGGGCCGACCCGACCGAGCTGGCCGCCCGCATCGGGGCCTTCGCCGTCCGCCACCGGGGACCGGCCGGACTCTCCACGGTGACCACGGTGGCCCCGGCCCGCCTGCGCCGTCGGATCCGCCGCACGGGATGGGCACGGCTCCAGCCCTACCTCGTGGCGTTGCTGGTGGGGGTGGTGGTCACCGCGGTGACGCTGATCCTCCTGCAGAGCGCCGGCGTCGTCCACCTCCCCTTCCTGGGGGGCGGCGCCTCCGGATCGCTGCGGCAGGTCGGCTGGCCGGCCCGCTCGACCTAGAACTCGGTCAGGTCGGCCACCCGCCCGAGGCGCGCCCGACCCTCGTCGGTGCCCGCCAGGGCCAGCAGGTCGAGCAGGGGGGCCATGGCTCCGGTCACCTTCATCCGCCCCTGCATGAACGCCACCGACGGGTCGAGGTCGCCCGACACCACCGCCCGGGCGTCGGCGTCGGACAGCGTGAGCGTGAGGTCCGGGGCATCCACCGGGCCGGCGCCGCCCCCCACCAGGCGCCCCCCGGAGAAGGTGGCGTGGCCCGTGGCGTCTCCGCCGGGTCCACCGACCACCTCGACGACGACGGTGCCCTCCAGGGTGGGCGGACCCCCAACCCGTCGAGGACGGAGCCGGCCGCCTCGAACCACCCCTCGGTCAACCAGGGGGTCGTCATCGAACGGACTCCGCCGACAGCCCGGCGAAGAGATCGGTCTCGACCGCCCCGCCGGTCGCCGGCTCCCGCAGGGTGCCGTCGGGATCGCCGGTCAGGGCCAGGCGGTAGTCGTCGTGCGGCTGGATGGTCTCCATCACCTCGGGCGGCAGGCCGAACCAGAACCGGGACGTCGGGTCGACCTGGGTGGCGTGGGCCAGCAGCGCCTCGCGGCGCACGTGGGTGTACCCGGTGATGTCCACCACCGTGGTGGGCACCTCGTCGGGCATCGAGTCCCACCGGGCCCGCCACTCGTCGTCGAACGGCGACTCGATGCCCAACTCCACGAACTTGTCGTGGATGGCCCGGAACCGGGCGGCCGAATGGATCGAGTAGTAGAGCTTGGCCGGCTGGTGGGGGGCGCCGGCCTCGGGGTAGCGGTCCGGGTCACCGGCGGCGCGGAAGGCGGCCAGACCCGCGTCGTGGACCCGCAGATGGTCGGGGTGCGGGTACCCCGACTGGTCGTCGCCGTAGATGACCATCGCCTGGGGCCGCGTGCGCCGGACGATCGCCACCAGACGGCCGGTCGCCTCGTCCAGGGGAGCGGCGGCGAAGCAGTCCGGGTGGGCGTTGGCCTCCGACCCGGCCATTCCCGAATCGCGGTAGCCGAGCATCACGACCTCGTCGTAGCCGATGACGGCGGTGGCGGCGTCGAGTTCGCGGCGCCGCACGGCGGCGATGTCGGCCCGCACCTCGGGGGTGTCGAGCGCCGGGTTGAGGATCTCGCCCTCGGCGCCGTCGGTGCAGCACACCAGCACGGTGTGGACGCCCTCGGCGTGGTACCGGGCGACGGTCCCCGCACCCTTGGAGGCTTCGTCGTCGGGGTGGGCGTGGACGGTCAGGAGACAACGTTCGGCGGGCACGCCGATCACGCTACCGGGATGCCGGGGCATACACTGCAGGTTGAGCGTGAGGAAGGACCGTCGCCAATGGGTGTCATGAAGCGCATGTCAGGGATTCTCCAGGCCAAGACGAACAAGCTCCTGGACAAGGCGGAGGATCCCCGGGAGTCCCTGGACCTCTCGTACCAGAAGCTGCTGGAGAACCTCCAGAAGGTGCGGCGGAGCGTGGCCGACGTCACCACCGCCAAGAAGCGCATCGAGCTGCAGGCCACCCAGCTGCAGGGCCAGGCCGACAAGCTCCAGCAACAGGCCAAGGACGCCCTCTCCCAGAACCGCGAGGACCTGGCCCGGGAGGCACTGGCCCGCCGGGCGGCCATCGCCCCGCAGCTCGCCGAACTCCAGACCCAGCACCAGCAGGTGGCCGACCAGGAGGCCAAGCTGATCGCCACGGCCCAGAACCTGCAGGCCCAGGTGGACGCTTTCCGCACCAAGAAGGAGACCATGAAGGCCACCTACACGGCGGCCGAGGCCCAGACCAAGATCGGCGAGGCCGTGTCGGGCATCTCGGAGTCGATGGGCGACGCCGGCATGTCCGTCCAGCGGGCCCAGGACAAGATCGACAGCATGCAGGCCCGCGCCGGTGCCATGGACGAGCTGCTCTCCTCGGGGGCGCTCACCGACCTGGCCAATCCGGTCGACGACATCCAGGCCCAGCTCGACCAGGTGTCGTCGGCCAGCTCGGTCGACGCCGACCTGGCCGCGCTCAAGGCGGAGATCGGCACCGGCGGAGGCGCCCCGGCCCAGCTCGGCCCGGCCGAGGCGGCGACCCCGGCCACCGATGCGGAGGCCCCCAAGTGATCGTGCGCATCCTGGGCGAGGGCCAGTACGACGTGCCCGACGCCGACCGGGGTCGTCTCGGTGAGCTCGAGACCACACTGAACGCCGCCGTCGACGGTGACGACGACGACGCCTTCACCGCCGCGTTGGCGGCGGTCATCGCCGAGGTCCGTTCGGTCGGCTCGCTGCTGCCGCCCGACTCCTTCACCGCCTCGGACCTGGTGGTGCCCTTCTCGGACGCCTCCCTCCGCGAGACGAAGGCCCTCCTCGACGAGCCCGGCGGGGAGCGCGTCTGACCTTGACCGCCACCGCCCGCTCCCGGATCGCCGCATGAGCACCGCCCGCAACATCCCCAACGACCGGGGTCTCACGCTGCGCATGTTCACGACCGGCCTCATGATCGTGCTCCTCTACGGAGCGGTCATCGGCCTGCTCATCGCCGTGGGCATCTCGTACGCCGCGGTGCTGGTCATCGCCGGGGCCCTGTTGTTCTGCCAGTACTGGTTCTCCGACAAGATCGCCCTCTACGGCATGGGCGGCCGCATCGTCACCGCCGAACAGGCTCCCCAGCTCCACGGGGCCATCGACCGGCTCTGCGCCATGGCCGACATGAAGAAGCCCCGGGTGGCGGTGGCCGACACCGACGTGCCGAACGCCTTCGCCACGGGGCGCAGCCCCAACGAGCGCGGTGGTGTGCGCCACCACCGGGCTCATGCGCCGCCTCGACGAGCCCGAGCTGGAGGCCGTCCTGGCCCACGAGCTCTCCCACGTGGCCCACCGGGACGTGGCCGTGATGACCATCGCCAGCTTCCTCGGCATGCTGGCCGGTCTCGTGACCCGGATGATGCTCTGGACGGGGATGATGGGCGGGTTCGGCGGAGGCATGGGCGGCGGTCGGGGGGAAACAACAACCAGGGGGGCGACAACGCCGCCATGGTCGAGCTCGCCATCCTGGTCGTGTCGGTCGTGGTCTACGCCATCAGCTTCCTGCTCACCATGGCCCTCTCCCGCTACCGGGAGCTCGCCGCCGACCGGTCCGGCGCCCTGCTCACCGGTCAGCCGTCGGTGCTGGCCTCGGCCCTCGTCAAGGTGACCGGCGACATCGCCCGCATCCCGACCCGGGACCTGCGCTCCACCGAGACGTTCAACGCCTTCTACTTCACGCCGGCCGTCGCCAAGTCGGGGGTGAGCATCTCCACCCTCTTCTCGACCCACCCCTCGCTCGACCAGCGCCTGGCCCAGCTCGCCGCCCTCGAGGCCGAGATGGGCCGGCCCTCGTGACCTCCGCCACCACCCGGCCCCGGGGCGACCGGAGCTCCTGATGGGCCTGTTCGACACCCTGCTCGGGCGCACCAAGCCGGTCCAGTCGAACCTCGACGCCCTCTTCGCCCTGCCCTCGGCGTCCATCACCCTGCAGAGCGCGGCGGCCACCACCTTCTCCGGCCATGCCGGCGTGTGCTTCAAACCGCCGTCGGGGCAGGGGTTCGCCGATATGCAGGCCGAGGTGGTCAAGCTCCTGTCGATGGAGGGGGCCGCGGGCATCACGTCCAGCACCGACTCGTTCGGCTACCAGTGGCTGGTCGTCCAGGATCCCGACGTCGAGGCGCTCGTCACCCAGATCCACCTGGTCAACTCGTCGCTGGCCGACGCCGGCTGGGGACCCCAGCTGCTCTGTTCGGTATTCGGGCTCGCCCGGCTGGCGGACGCCTCTCCGGACGACCCCGCCCGGGAGGGCGCCACGGTCGGCGACGGCGCCGTGCTGGCCTCCACGTCCTTCCTCGTCTACCTGTTCAAACGGGGCACCTTCTATCCCTTCGTGCCCACCGGGCACGAACAGCGCTCGACCGAGGAGGAGTTCAGGCTCCGCAGCCTCCTCGCCGACGACCTGAAGGTGGAGACCGACCTGGATCGCTGGTTCCCCCTGTGGGACCTGCCGGTGGGCTGACCGGACCGGCGTGGAGCTCCTGATCGAGCCGGACCGGTACTCGGTCTGCCGCCTCGACGCCGACGCACCGTGGCCCGATCCCCCGGCGCCCGGCCGCCTCTACTCGGCCACCCGCACCCCGGACGAGCTGTCCGTCCTCTGCGTCACCGGTCACGAGCCGTCGGGCGCCGAGGTCGAGTCCGGCTGGCGGGCCCTGCACATCGTCGGCCCGCTGGCGTTCGACCTGGTGGGGATCATCGCCTCGGTGACCGTGCCGCTGGCCGCCGCCGACGTCGGGGTGTTCGTGGTGTCCACCTACGACACCGACCTGGTGCTGGTCCGCGACGAGGATCTCGAGGGGGCGATCGCCGTCCTGGCCGACGCCGGCCACCCCGTCCGCCCCGCGCCGCGCTGATCTCCGGGTTTTCTTCGATGCCGCGCCGCCGCGTTGGCGACCTGGGGCTACCCGTTGTTTTCCACAGGTTATCCACCGCAATCCCGCCCGGATGGGGGCCTCCCGACTTCGCAACCGAGTTGAAACCCCGGTACACTCGGCGGCTTCCGGACGGGGCACGCTGTGCGCTCCCCGATCGCAATGGTCACCCGGCTCGGACGCCGGAGGCGGCCACCGGACGACACCGCTGAGGAGCGAGGCACGTAACCACACACCGCGAACGGACATGAACACCCGCTAGCACACCCGGCTCTTGTAGCCAGGCCGGCTCACCCTTCCCGGTGCCCGGCTGGGGCGTTGAATGCGCAGACGTGGGGTCCACCCAACCAGAAGAGAGTCAGAGCCCGCCGCCCCGCGGTCCGGCCCCGACCGACCAAGGAAAGGTCACCCATGCCTTCGGCATCCACCCCTACCCCTGCATCCTCACGTACCTCTACCCGAACCCGGCACGCCCACTCGCGCGTCCGTACCCACACCACCAACGCCGTCCGCCGGCGCGAGGCCCGGTCCCGGCGCAGCCGCGCCGCCACCGCCGGCCTCGCCTCGGTAGCCCTGTCGGCCACCCTGACGGCATCCCTGCTCGGGGCCGCCCCGGCGGCGCTGGCCGCCCCGGCGGCGCTGCCCACGGGGGCCGGGCTCGTGCTCAACGCCCCCATCGTGTCGGGGGCCGTCACCCCCGATGCCCACGGCTACTGGCTGGTCGGCGCCGACGGCGGCGTCTTCGCCTTCGGTGACGCCGGCTTCCACGGTTCGGCCGCCTCCCTGCACCTCGTCAGCCCCGCGGCCGGCCTCACCTCGACCCGGGACGGGCAGGGCTACTGGGAGGTGGCGGCCGACGGCGGTGTCTTCGCCTTCGGTGACGCCGGCTTCTACGGCTCGGCCGCCGGCGACGCCCTAGGTGGCCGCATCGTGGGGATGGCCGCCACCACCAGCGGCAACGGCTACTGGCTGGTCGGCGCCGACGGTGGCGTGTTCGCCTTCGGCGGGGCCGGCTACTACGGCAACGCCACCCACATGTCTCCCGACAGCCCCATCGCCGGCATCACCCCGACGTCCGACGACCGTGGCTACTGGGAGGTGGCGGCCAACGGTGACGTCTACGCCTTCGGCGACGCCCGCTTCGAGGGCAACGCCCCCACCATCACCCCGGCGGTCGGCATCGCCTCCCAGGCGTCCGGCTACCGCATCGTGGCCGACAACGGCGGCGCCTTCGCCTTCGGTGGGGCCTACTTCGGCGGCTCGCTCGCCAACCTCGACCTGAACAAGCCGATCGTGGCCACCTCGGCCACCCGGAACGGATACATCGACGTCGCCTCCGACGGTGGGGTGTTCAACTTCGGCACGGTCGGCTTCTACGGGTCGCTCGGGTCGGCGACGGTCTACACGCCGCCGCCGCCTCCGCCGCCGCCCGTCGCCGTCTCGCCTCCCGTGGTAGTCGACTACGGCCTCTCGGCCTACCAGATCGCCGCGTGGGACCGCGTCAACATCTGTGAGGAAGGGGGCGACTGGTACGTGAACGGCTCGGAGTTCGCCGGCGGTCTCGGCATGAGCCGTGCCAACTGGGCGCAGTTCAACACGTTCGGGTTCCCCTCGAACGCCGCCTACGCCACCCCGCTCGAGCAGATCCGGGTGGCCGTGGCGTTCGCCACGCACTACACCGGCAACCCGGACTGGGCGCCCGACCAGGACGGCTGCGGCGGCGGCTACTGATCCGACCGGCCGCCCCGGGGGGACGGTGCCCTACGGGGTGCCGTCCCCCAGGGCGTCGATCCTCCGGGCCAGGGCCAGGTCGAGCTCGGTGATCCCCCCGGCATCGTGGGTGACGAGGGCGAGGCGCACCGTCCGCCAGCGGATGTCGATGTCGGGATGGTGGTCGGCCTCCTCGGCCAGCGCACCGACGGCCAGCACGTAGTCGAGCGCCGCCGGGAACCCGGCGCACGTCACCTCTTTGACCAGGTGACCGTCCACCAGGGTCCAGGCCGGGGCGTCGGGGCCCGTCAGGGCCGCAGCCAGGACCGCGGCGTCGAGCGGCGCGGGCCGGGCCATTCAGGCGGTGACCCCTACGCGGGCCGTCGGGGAGAACGTGACCGGCATCTGCTCGTAGCCCGACACGAAGTTGGCATTCCGCTTGGGTGGCTCGACATCGTCGGCGAGCGCCAGGTCGGGCAGTCGATCGAACAGCCGGTCGAACATCACCTGCAGCTCCATGCGGGCCAGCCGGTTCCCCAGGCAGAAATGGGAGCCGAAGCCGAAGGCCATGTGGTCGTTGGGGGTGCGGGTCACGTCGAAGCGCTCGGGTTCGGCGAACACCGACTCGTCCCGGTTGGCCGACGGGTAGAGCAGCAGCAGCTTCTGCCCCTTGGCGATCGTCTCGCCGTGGAGTTCCACGTCCCGGGTCGCCGTTCGGGCCATGTTCTTGATCGGGCTGACCCAGCGCAGCATCTCCTCGACGGCGAGCGGCAGCCGCTCCCGCTCGCGGGCCAGCAGCGCGTACTGGTCGGGATGGGTGAGCAGTTCGTACATGCCGCCGCTGATGACATGGCGCGTCGTCTCGTCGCCCCCGATCAGGATCAGCAGCGTCTCGTAGATCAGCGACGAGTCGTCGAGCCGGTCACCTTCGATCTCGGCGTGGACCAGCGTGCCGATGAGGTCGTTCGTCTGGTTGTCGCGGCGCCGCTGCTCGACCACCGCCATGATGTACTCGGCGTACTCCATGGCCGCGGCGGCGGCCCGCTCCATGGCCGTCGGATCGGGCGATCCGAGCGCCTTCACCATGTCGTCGGACCAGCGGAGCAGGGCGTCACGGTCCTCGGCGGCCACCCCCAGCAGGTTGCCGATGACGATCATGGGCAGGGGGGCGGCGATGTCCCGGACGAAGTCGGCGGCGCCCCGCTCACAGACCCGGTCGATGATGGCGTCGCAGATCATGCGGATGCCCTCCTCGCTCTCCCGGATCCGGCGCGGCGTGAAGCCCTCGCTGACCAGGCGCCGGCGGCGGACGTGCTCGGGGGCGTCGGTGTCGATCATCATGGGCAGGGCATCGCTGTCGGGGCGGATGCCACCGGCGTTGGAGAAGGTCTCGGGATCCTTCGAGATCTCCTTGATGTCCGAGTACCGGGTGATGCCCCAGACCCCGGCCGCGTCGTCGAAGTAGGCCGGGGCCTCGGCGCGCATCCAGGCGAACGCCGGGAAGGGGTCACCACCGTAGAAGGTGCCGTCGGTCAGGCCGATGGGGAGGTCGACAGGGGGTGTGGTCATGGCGCTCCTACTCGCTGGTGGCCGGCCACCCGGGGCCGCCACGGACGGCGGTCCCCGACGACCGGGTACGGCGAAGGATACAGCGGCGTCTGACGGTGCGTCAGGTCCCGGCGGCCGGCCCCTACCCCGCCGCCATGCCGCCACCCAGCAACGCCGGCCGGGCGGTGGCCCGCATGCGCGTCAGCACCCGCTCGGTCACCGTGGCGGCGTCGGGGGGGAGGCCCCCGTTGGCGTCGGCCGCCGCCCGCCAGGCCGCGGCCCGGCGGTCACGGACACCGCGGTCGTCGAGTTCGGCGCAGTCGATCCTGTCCTCGTTGACGTCCACCGTGATGGTGTCGCCGTCCTCGACCAGGGCGATGGGGCCGCCCAGCAGGGCCTCGGGGGCGACGTGACCGATGACCAGGCCGACCGACCCGCCCGAGAACCGGGCGTCGGTCATCAGGGCGATGGTGATCCCCCGTTGGCGGCACAGCGTCGTGATCTTCGACGTCGGGTCGAGCATCTCGGGCATCCCGGGGGCCCCGCGCGGGCCCTCGTAGCGGATCACGACCATATCGTTGTCCTGGAACGACTCGGGTCGTCGGTCCAACGCCTCGATGAGGGCCCGTTCGCCGTTGAACACGCGGGCGGTGCCCACGAACACGCCCCCGGCCATGCCTCCCTCGACGCCGGCCAGCTTCAGGATCGCTCCCCCGTCCGGGGAGAGGTTGCCCGACAGGAGCCGCAGACCGCCGGTGTCCTTGAACGGGCGCGCCGCCGAGTGGATGACCTCGTGATCGGCGGGCGGAGGGGCCAGACGCTCGATCTGCCCGGCGAGCGTCTCCCCCGTGCAAGTGATCGCGTCACCGTCGAGGTACCCGGCGCGGAGCAGTTCGGCGACCACGGTGGGGAGGCCGCCGGCGGCGTCGACGTCGACCATGGAATAGCTGCCGAACGGACGCATGTTGACGATCACCGGCAGGCGGCGGGAGAGGGCGTTGAACTCGTCCTGGCCGAGGACGTCCTCCCACAGGTCGAGGCCGGCGGCGCGGGCGATCTCCACGCTGTGCAGCAGCACGTTGGTCGAACCGCCCATGGCGATGGACACGGTCAGCGCGTTGCGCAGCGAGGTGGGCGTCACGATGTCCCGGGGTCGGATGCCGCGCTCGGCCATCGTCACCAGGCAGTCGACCAGCTGGTCGGGGAACCGGTCGGTGCGACGGGGATCGTCGGAGGTCGGGGCCACCATGGCGAGGGGCTCCAGTCCGAGCACGCCGATGAACGACTGCATGGTGTTGTAGGTGAACATCCCTCCGCAGCTGCCCTGGCCCGGGCAGGCGAACAACGCCATCCGGGCCCGCAGCTCGTCGTCGGGGTCCCCGGCCGTCTGGAAGGCGGTGACCAGGTCGATCCGCTCCCCCGTCACCGGGTCGTGACCCGGCTTGATCGACCCGTCGGACAGGATCACCGACGGCACGTTGTGCTCCAACAGGGCGGCGACGGTGCCGACCGGCGGCTTGTCGCACGCCACCACGGCGACCAGGCCGGCCACCCGGTTGGCGGCCAGGTGCAACGACACGGCGTCGTTGACGAGCTCCCGCCCGATCAGGGAGTACCGCATCTCCGGGGTCCCGTTGAGCTGGCCGTCCGACACCCCGAGCGTGAACGCCGGGGCGATCAGGCGGACCGCCAGGTCGTCGGCGGCGATCCGGCGGGACATCGCCGCCTGCACCGCGGCCACCTTGGCCTGGACGCCCAGGTAGCACTGGCTGTCCCCGAGGTTGCCCAGCACGGCCCACACGGGGTCGTGGATCTTGACGACGTCCTCACCCAGGAACTTCGCGGTGCCGACCCGCTGGACGTCGCGACCGGGGTTCGAGGACGCCAGTCCCGGGTCGTCCGTTCCGCCCGCGCCGGCGGTTGCATTCACGAGATCTGTCACGCCGGCAGCCTACCGACGCCCGGCGGTCGCCCGGAAGGTGACCGGTCCCGCCGTCACGTCGGCGGGTACAGCGGCGTCAGCGTGGCGAAGCCGATCTCGAACGCCTCGAGGTCGTCGCCGTACGTCGTCGACGTCGACGCGCAGTCGACGGTCGTGGTGGCGGCGGCGTTCCCCGAGGCGGCCATCACCGTCGTGACCGGTCCGCGCACCGGACCCCCGGGGCAGCTGGGCACGTTCAGGTTCGCCTGGAGGGGGACCGACCCGTACGAGTGGGCGAGGAGGGCGGCCCGGTGCTGGGTCACCCACCGCTCGACGAAGGGGACCCCCTGGGCGAACAGCGGCACCGAGCCGTTGTCGATACCCTGGCTGGCGGCCAGCGCCGGGATCCCCAGCGTGACGGCCTCCCGGGCGGCGCCGACGGTGCCCGACAAGGCGGCCAGCGGGCCGATGTTCTGGCCGTAGTTGATCCCGGACACGACGAGGTCGGGTCGGAAGGCGAGCCCGTGGTCGCTGACGGCCCAGATGACGGTGTCGGCGGGGTAGCCGTGCACGGCGACGGCCGGGTAGCCGCTGGCGGTGGTCGCCGTGGACGTCGTGAGCGTCCCGCCGGTGGTCTTGCCCCCCGTCCCGCTCTGGTTGGTGAGCGGCGCCACCACCGTGACCCGCGTGTCCGGCAACGTCCGCAGGCCCTGCACCACCGCGTCGATCCCCGGCGCCCCCACCCCGTCGTCGTTGGTGACCATGACGGTCAGGGTCTGCCCCGACGTCCCGGCGGCGGTCGTCGACGTCGACCCGCTGGACGAGGACGACCCACAGGCGGCGAACAGCGCGGCCGCCAGGACCAGGCCGCCCAGCGGCGCCACCCGCCGGAGCCGGCGGGGCCCGGCCGTGCCCGGGGTCCTCACGGGTGCGTCATCGATTCTGGCCGCACGGCCTCGTCGAACTGCTCACCGGTGAGGTAGCCGAGGGCGAGCGCGGACTCGCGCAGCGTGGTGCCCTCCTTGTGGGCTTTCTTGGCCACTTCGGCGGCCTTGTCGTAGCCGATCAGCGGATTGAGGGCGGTCACCAGCATCAGCGAGTTCTCGAGGTGCTGGCGGATCCGCGCCTCGTTGGGCTCGAGTCCCTCCACGCAGAAGCGGGTGAAGGCGGCCGACGCCTCGGTCAGGAGTTCGATCGAGTGCATCACGTTGTGGATGATCACCGGCTTGCACACGTTGAGCTCGAGGTTGCCCCGGGCCCCGGCCATCGCCACGGCGGCGTCGTTCCCGTAGACCTGGATGCACACCATGATCATGGCCTCGCTCTGGGTCGGGTTGACCTTGCCGGGCATGATCGACGAACCGGGCTCGTTCTCGGGCAGGTTGAGCTCACCCAGGCCGCTGCGGGGCCCCGAGCCGAGCCAGCGCAGGTCGTCGGCGATCTTGATCAGCGAGGCGGCCAGCACCCGCAGCGCGCCGCTGGTGCTCACCAGGGCGTCATGGGCGGCCAGCGCCGCGAACTTGTTGGGGGCGGTCACGAACGGGAGGCCGGTGAGCTCGGCGATGGCGTCGGCCACCCGGATCCCGAACTCGGCGTGGGTGTTGAGCCCGGTCCCGACGGCGGTGCCGCCGGCGGCCAGCTCGTAGAGATCGTCGAGGGTGGCCTCGATGCGGCGCAGGTCGGCGTCGAGCTGGGCCACGTAGCCCGAGAACTCCTGGCCGAGGGTGAGGGGGACGGCGTCCATCAGGTGGGTACGCCCGATCTTGGTGATCGACGCGTAGGCCTCGGACTTGGCCTGGAGGGCGTCACGCAGGTGGCGGATGGCCGGCAGCAGCCGGTGGGTGATCTCCTCCACCGCGGCGATGTGCATGGCCGTCGGGAACGTGTCGTTGGACGACTGCGACATGTTGACGTCGTCGTTCGGATGGACCGGCACCTTCGACCCGAGCACGCCCCCGGCCAGCTCGATGGCCCGGTTGGAGATGACCTCGTTGGCGTTCATGTTCGACTGCGTGCCGCTGCCCGTCTGCCACACGCTGAGGGGGAAGTGGTCGTCGAGCTTGCCCTCGGACACCTCCCGGGCCGCGGCGATGATGAGGGCCGACTTCTCGGGGCTCATCTTGCCGAGGTCGGCGTTGACCTGGGCGGACGCCTCCTTCAGGATGCCGATGGCCCGGATCAGCGGCTTGGGCATCCGGTCGTCACCGATCGGGAAGTGGTGCAGCGAGCGGGCCGTCTGGGCACCCCAGTAGCGGTCGGCGGGAACGTCGATGGCGCCCATGCTGTCCGTCTCGGTGCGGATGTCCTGACTCATGCTGCTCTCCTTGCGCTCGGGCGGTGCGGCGGCGCGCACGACCGACAGATTACGACCTGCCCACCGGGGCCCGGGACCGTCGCCGGTCAGGCCCGCAGGGCCAGGCCCGACGCCAGCACCCGTCGGGCGGCGTCCACGTCCTCGGCCCGGGGACCGTCCCCCTCGCCGGGCACCTCGAGGATGGCGGGGAGGCCCTGCAGGGCCGGATGCCCGAGCAGCGAGGCCAGGCCGTCGGCGCCGATGGTGCCGTCGCCGATGTTTTCGTGCCGGTCCCGGTTGGCCCCGAAGTCGACCTTCGAGTCGTTCAGGTGCAGGCACCGCAGGCGGTCCAGACCGACGGTGGTGTCGATCAGGGCGATGAGGTCGTCGGCCTCCTCCACCGTGGCGAAGGGGATCCCCGACGCCCACAGGTGCTGGGTGTCGAGGCACACGCCGAGCCGTTCGTCGCCCCCGGCGACGTCGATGACCTGGGCCAGCTCCTCGAAGGAGCGCCCGACGGTGTCCCCGGCCCCGGCGGCGTTCTCCAGCAGGATCGGGCAGCCCTCGACATCGGTGTCGACCTCGTCGAGGGATTCCACCAGGGCCTCCGCCACCGCCGGCAGGGCCGTCTCGAAGCCGCTGCCCCGGTGGCTACCGATGTGGAGCACCAGACCCTCGGCCCCCATGCCGTCGGCCGTCGAGAGGTTGGCCGTCAGGCAGGACCGGGAGCGGGCCGCCAGCTCGGTGTCGGGCGAGGCCAGGTTGATGAGGTACGTGGCGTGGCAGAACGTCGAGACGACCGACGGATGCTCGGCCTGGGCGGCCCGGTAGGCCTCCAGCACCTCGTCGCCGTACTGCGACGGCTTCCACATCCGCGGACTCTGGGTGAAGATCTGGACGCTGTCCGCCCCGATGTCCGCCCCGTGCTGCAGCGCCGGTACCAACCCCTTGCCCGCCCGGACATGGGCTCCGATCAACATGGCCGCACCGTACCAGCGGCGACCGCACCGTCACCCCCGAGGGCGCCACCGGGACGGCGCCATCCGGCTCAGGTGCCGGGCGCCTCGGCGTTCACGGGAGCGGCGGGGAACACGTGGATCGAGGGCAGCGAGCCGTCGAAGGGCGCGTCGCCGAAGGCGAACACCCCGCCGTCGCCGGCCACCAGCCAGTAGCCGCGGCCGTCAGGGGTGGAGGCGATGCCCATCATGGGGCTGTGGAGGTCGTGCTCGATCCCCAGGGTGTACGTATTGCCACGGAAGGCGGCGTCCCCGAAGGCGAACACCCCGCCGTCGCCGGCCACCAGCCAGTAGCCGCGGCCGTCGGGGGTGGAGGCGATCCCCACCATGGGGGCGACCAGCTGGTGCTCGATGCCCAGGGTGTACGTGTTGCCGCGGAAGGCGGCGTCCCCGAAGGCGAACACCCCGCCGTCGGAGGCCACCAGCCAGTACCCGTGGCCGTCGGGGGTGGGAGCCATCCCCACCACGGGCCCGTCGAGATCGTGCTCGATGCCCAGGGTGTACGTGTTGCCGTAGAAGCCGGCGTCCCCGCAGGCGAAGACGCCACCGTCGGCGGCCACCAGCCAGTAGCCCTTGCCGTCGGCACTGGAGGCGATGCCCACGATCGGCGAGACGAGGCGGAGGTGCGCGCCCGGGATCGTCCCGTGCAGGGAGGCGTCCCCGAAGGCGTACACGTTGCCGTCGGAGCCGACGAGCCAGTAGCCCTTGCCGTCCGGGGTGGAGGTCATCCCCACGATCGGGGCGGTGGGCGTCACGTGCTCGGACACCAGGGAGCCGAGGAACGGGGCGCCGCCGAAGGCGAACACCCCTCCGTCACGGGCCGCCAGGCGGTAGCCGATCGGGGTCGGCGACGACGGGGTGGTGACCACGTGGAGCACCACCTGGAGGCTGGCAGCGTTGTAGGTGGCGTTGCCGGCCTGGGTGGCGATGACGACGCACGTCCCGGTCGGCGCCGTGAAGTGCATCAGGCCGGCGGCGATGCTGCAGCCCGACGTCGACGACGCCCCGACGGCGAAGGTGACCGGGTTGCCCGAGCCGCCGCCGGTGGCCCGGGGCGTCCACTTGGTGCCCACCACCGGCTGGGTGGTCGTCAGATCGGTGAAGGTGATCGCCTGGGCGAGCTTGGCGACGGTCACCACCTGGGTGACCTGGGCGGCCGCCGCGTAGGAGGAATTACCGGCCTGGTCGGCGTCGATGACGCAGGTGCCCGCCGGGGCGGTGAAGGTGACCACCCCGCCGGCGAGGGTGCAGCCCGAGGTCGAGGACGGGTCGACCGCGAAGGTGACGGGGTTCCCCGAGCCGCCGCCGGTCGCCCGGGGCGTGTAGGTCCCGCCGACCGCGGGCGACACCGGTGTGGAGGTGAAGGTGATCGTCTGGGCGGTCTGGCCCGGCTCGAGCACCGAGATGTCCTGTTGGACCTGGAGGGCCGGGGCGTAGGCGGTGTCACCGGCCTGGTCGGCGTCGATGACGCAGGTGCCCGCCGGGGCGGTGAAGGTGACCACCCCGCCGGCGAGTGTGCAGCCCGAGGTCGAGGACGGGTCGACCGCGAAGGTGACGGGGTTCCCCGAGCCGCCGCCGGTGGCCGTCGGCGTGTAGGAGCCGCCCACCACCGGCGTGACCGGCGTGGAGGTGAAGGTGATCGTCTGGGCGGTCTGGCCCGGCTCGAGCACGTCGACGGTCTGGGCGACCTGGGCGGCGGCCGCGTACGAGCTGTTCCCGGCCTGGTCGGCGTCGATGACGCAGGCACCGGGGAGGGAGAAGGTCACGGTTCCGTCGAGGGCGTCGTAGCCGCACCCGAGCGACAGCAGGTCGATGGAGAAGGTCACCGGGTTGCCCGAGCCACCACCGGTGGCGGTCGGCGTGTAGGTGCCCCCCACCACGGGCGACACCGGGGTGCTGGTGAAGGTGATCGCCTGGGGAGCCGGGGCCACGTCGACCGTCTGCTGGACCTGCGCGGCGGGGTCGAAGGACGCATCGCCGGCCTGGTCGGCGTCGATCACGCAGGTGCCGACCGGGGCGGCGAAGGTCACCACGCCGCCGGCGAGCGTGCACCCCGACGTCGAGGACGGGTCGACCGCGAAGGTGACCGGGTTGCCCGAGGCCCCCCCGGTGGCGGTCGGCGTGTAGGTGCCGCCCACCACGGGCGAGACCGGGGTGCTGGTGAAGGTGATCGTCTGGGGCAACGGGGTGGACCCGGTGACCACGAACTGCTGGGAGAGGGGCCCGGCGGCGGTGAACGACGTGGTGGCCGCCAGGTCGGCGGTCACCGTGCACACGCCCTCCGAGGTGAAGCTGAGGACGACGGGAGCGGTCGGTGAGGCCAACGAGCATCCGGCGGTGTCCCCCGAGGACGCGACGGCGTAGGTCACCGCCCCGTCGGAGTCGGTGGACGCCGCCGTCACCGTGGTCGGGGAGGCGCCGCTGGTCAGCGTGGTCGGCGACGGCGCCCAGGTGAAGGTGGGTGACCCCAGGATGGTGAAGGTGACGGTCACGGAGTCGGCGGCGTAGGTGGCGGTGGCCGCGGTGGAGACGGTGACCGAGCACTGGGCCGCGGAGGTGGCCGTGAAGTCGAGGGTGACCGAGGCGCCCGACGGCACCACCGTGCAGCCGGCGGTGTCATCGGTGGGGGCGACGGCGTAGGAGACGGCTCCGTCCGAGTCGGTGACGGGGGCGCCCGCCAGGGTCGTGCCCGACTGGGCGGTGGTCAGGGTCGTGGGCGACGGCGACCACGACAGGGTCGGGATGGCCAACGGCGACACCGTGAACGTCACCTGGGTCGCCCCCGGGGAGTACGACGTCGTGGCGGCGGCACTCGCCTGCAGGGTGCACACGCCGGCCCCCACGTAGGTGATGGCTCCGCTGGTTGGGTCCACCGAGCAGCCCGCCGAGTTCGTGGAGGACGTCACCACCGAGTAGGTGATGGGTGCGCCCCCGAGGTCCGTCGCCGGATCCGGTGTCGACGAGAGCTGGGCGGTGGTCAGGGCCGTGGGGGTGGTCCAGCTGACCACCTGCTGCTGCACGACGTTGATGGTCACCGTGGCCGACGTGGCGGACGTCCACGCGTAGGGGGAGGTCTCCACGAGGTCGTAGGTGAACGTCTCGGGTCCGGTGAAGGTCGCGTCGGGGGTGAAGGTGAAGTACCCCTCGGCGGCGTTGGTGACGTCGAGGGTGCCGTGGGCCCCGGTCAGCGTCCCGCTGGTGGTACCGGCGCTGAAGGTGGTGGAGACGTGGGCGCCGCCGGGCTCCAGGGTCGTGGTCCCCATGGTGACGCTGGCCCCCGACAGGATCTGGTCGTTGGCCAGGAGCGACGGGCTGGACGAGGTGTCCACCGTCAGCGCGTGGCCGGCCACCACGGTGTACGAGTCGTCGACCGGCACGGGCGCCGAAAAGGGGTTGGTCGAGCCCTGGCAGCTGGCCCCGTCGTTGGCCCCGACGGCCAGACCGGCGCCGGCCGCCATGGCGGTGAGCCCGAACGGCGTGCCGGTGGCGAGGTCCGCCGCCGGGGCCATGAAGAGTTCCTTCAACGTGTTGGCGTAGAAGTAGGCATCGCCTTCGGCATCGGAGTAGGAGGCTCCGAACGTGTCCGTGTTGGTCGGTCGGTCACCGGTCGGGAAGGTGATGCCCCCGAGGGACGTGACGGTCAGCGCATTGGCGATCGTCCCGTTGGTCAGCCCGCTCCAGAGGTTCGGATTGTCGTTGGCGGTGATGACGGCGACCGGGATGACGACCTTGTACAGGGTGCCGGTGGCCGGGCTCGAGCCGGAGGTCATCGACAGGCCGTACCCGACGTAGTCGTCCCCGACCTGTTGGAGGGAGACGTCGTAGGGGGTGTACGTGGCCGAGCCGGAGGTGGTCCCGAGGATCACCGAGTCCGGCTTGGCCGCGCTGGCCGGACTGGCGCTCGTCACGTCCTCCAGGTAGAAGCCGCCGCTGGCGTTCTCGGTGAGCAGGAAGCTGGTCCCGGGGATGAAGTCACCGCCGATGTTGGCGATGTGGGCCGGGGAGCCGAGCGACGTCTCGTTGCCGTTGGAGTCGACCTGGTAGAGGGTGGACCCGCCGACGCCGTAGACGTAGTTGTCCTGATCGTCGTAGCCGATGCCGTTCAGCGCCGTCGCCTGGGGGGTCGAGTTGACCTTGACGTAGGTCCCGTCGAGGGCGTCGAACCTCCACAGGTAGTCGCCGTTGACCTGATAGAAGTCGGGCGTGCACGTGAAGGGACCCCCCGTCACGGTGGTGAAGGAGGTCGTCGGGCTCCAGGTGGTGGAACCGGCGGTCTGGGCCGCGCCGGCCGCCACGTAGTACCGGGTGCCGGCCGACAGTCCCGAGACGGGGGCGGAAAAGACCAGCGAGGTCGTCGAGGTGGACGGGCTCTGCTCGGCGGTGGCATAGGCGACGGTGCCGGACGCCACCGTGCACGAGCTCCCGCTGATGGTGATGGCCGAGGTCGAGTAGCAGAACGTCAGGGCGGTCGGGGTGCCGCCCGGGTCGACGGAGGCGTTGAGCGTGGCCGACGTGTCGGTGAGATCGGTGGCCGTGTAGACGACGGGAGCGGGTGCGGAGGCTGCGGCCCGCACGGCCGGGGACACGGCGGTGACCCCGAGGGACAGGACCGCGACACCGGCGGCCATGGCGGCCACGCGCAGCCGGTGGCCACGCGTCGTCCGGGGTTCGGCCATGGGGTCAGGCGCAGTCATCGATCTCTTCTCCGGTCTCGGTTCCAGGTTCCGTCGCTGTTCCGACCGGAGCACCGGTCGTCCTACCCCTGCGGGTCCACTCGTCAAGTGCACTCCTCGATCGCATCATCGGCCGACGGGTCCCCCACCTTGAGCGACACGGCCCGGCGGCGCAGGCCCTACCCTGGCGGGAGTGCATCCCGGGCCCCACCCAGCGGCGGCCCGTCGACCCGAGGAGGAGCCCGTGACCACGCAGCTGACCGAGAAGGCCAAGGCGCTCGTCGACCGGCCCGTGCTCGCCAACATCGCCACCGTCGACGCCGCCGGACGACCGCAGTTGACGCCGGTGTGGATCGACCGCCGCGGCGACGATCTCGTGTTCAACACCGCCAAGGGCCGGGCCAAGGATGCCAACCTGGTCGCCAATCCCCACGTGGCCGTCTCGGTGGTCGACCCGGACGATCCGTACAACGTGGTCGTGGTGCGGGGCACCGTCGAACCGATCGAGGAGGGCGCCGACGAGCACATCGACCGGCTCGCCAAGAAGTACCTCGGCGTCGACACCTATCCCATGCGTCAGCCCGGAGAGGTCCGCGTCACCTACGTGGTCCACGCCGACAAGGTCGTGATGCAGGCGGACGACGCCGCCTGACGCGACCCGTCCCCCGGTCCCCCGGCCCCCGCCGGGTCACCAGGCCGTGGCGAGGGCTCCGACCTGCTCGTCCGACCAGGGGGCCGGCACCGCCACCAGGCAGCCGTCGGCCCCGGCGGCGCGGATGCGCGCCACCGCTCCGGGGGCCGTCGGCCCCGGGGCCACCCGACCGAGCACGAGGGGTCGGTCCCCCGGGCGCAGTCGGGGGCCGTCCGCCCGATCCAGCCGGGTGAGGAGGTCGTCCACGCCCCGGGCGTCGTCGTCCACGACCACGGCATCCGCCGAGCGGGCGCACACCGACCCGAGGGCGTCCCGTCCGGGACCCCGGCCGGACAGGAAGACGACCAGGGGCACGCCGCCCGCCTGGACCGGAGCCGGCCGGTTGACGGCATCCTCCACGTGGTAGATCCGGCCCTCCACCCGGGGGTGGTCGTCCTCCAGCACCGCGCGGCACACCTCGAGGGCCTCGGCGAGCCGGTCGGCGTCGTCGGGCCGGTCGGTGTCGCCGTCGAGGCCGAGCGCGGCGCGGCCGTGGGAGACCACGTCCACGCCGGTCACGATCTTGGCCAGCATCGACGGCGCCCGGCGCTGGGTGCCATCGGCCGCCACCCCGAGGTGGAGCCGGACGGTCCGGGAGCCGAGGGCGCCCAGCAGCGAATAGGCCTCGTAGGGCACGCCGGCCGGTGGCGCCGCCACCGCCTCCTCCACCCACAGGGAGCTGATCCCGGCCGACTCCGCGGCGGTGGCCAGGGCCGCGGCCCGGTCCAGGGTGTCGTCGGAGCGCCCGCTCCCGTCCGGAGCGGCCAGCACGATCCCGACCCCGCTCAGCCCTCGAGGTGTGCCGGTCGTCATCCACCGCACAGTAGCGGGACGGATCCGCAGCATCGGGTCCCCGATGGTCTCCGCCCCTGGCCGGTCACCACTCTACGCAGTAACATGAGTACTCAAAGTGACAACGATCGGGCGGCCGTGCCCCCTCCGAGCCGCCGCCCCGAACCAGGAAGATCGACCATGCCCACCGCGCCCGGCGCCGCCGATCCCCACCCCCGCCACCGCGACGACGGGGGACTCTCGATGATCGCCACCCTGCTCTCCATGGTAGGCGTCGCCCTGTTGGTGCTCATCGCCGCCAAGGCCACCTTCGGGGCGTCGTCGTCGGGGTCGGCGCCGAACGCCGTCGACCAACCGGTGGCCGCCGCCGAGGCCGGCCAGGCCCAGCAGGCCCTCTCCACGGCCCTCGGCGCGGTCACCTCGGCGTCCGGCGCCACGGGGAGCTTCGTCGGTGTCGACGCCGCCACCCTCAGTGCGGCCGAGCCGTCCCTGCAGTTCACCGACGGGGCGTCGACGGGCCCGGGCGCGGTCAGCGTGGCGGCCACCGGCGACGGGTCCGGTGCGGTGACGCTCGCCGTGCGGGCCACCGACGGCACGTGCTGGTTCGCCTGGCGGGCCCCCGACAGCACCACCTGGTACGGGGCCCGGACCGGCGGCGGCACGTGCGTGGCCCAGCCGATCGAGCCGACGCCAACCGCCGGCGCGGTCTCGAGCTCCTCCGTCGGGTGGTCGCCGGGCGCCTTCCCGACGGTCTGACCCGACGCCCGGACTCAGGCCCTCGACCACCACCCCGCCCCGGCCATGATCAGGTCCCGCTCCTCCAGCTCCCCCACCGCCATGCCCACCGCGGCCAGGGAGAGGCCCGTGCGGAGCAGCACCGTCTCCACCGTGGTCGGTGTGTCGTCGAGCGCGTCCCATACCGCCCGCTCGACCCGTCCGAGCCCGGTGACGCCGCCATCCGACGCCGCCCCGCCCGCGCCCCGATCGGCACCCGACGGTTCCACCGGTCGGCCACCCCGGACCAGGGCCAGCGCCGTCAGCACGTCGTCGACGTCGCGGACCGGTGCGCACCCGTCGACCAGGAGTCCATTGGTCCCCCGGGAGGCCGGACTCCGCACCGATCCCGGCACGGCCGCCACCGGGACACCGCGACGGGCCGCCGCCTCCACGGTGTGGAACGACCCGCCGCGGCCGTGGCACTCCACCACCACCACGACGTCGGCCAGGGCGGCGATGATCCGGTTGCGGGCCGGGAAGACCCGGGGACGCGCCGGCGTGCCCAGCGCCGCTTCGGACAGCACCGCTCCCTGTCGAACCACCCGGTGCCACAGGTCCTGGTTGGCCCGGGGGTAGACCACGTCGAGCCCGGTCCCCACCACGGCGATCGGCGGGGCGGCGCCGGACCCGGCCGCCAGGGCCCCGGCGTGGGCGGCGGCGTCGATGCCGATGGCCAGGCCCGACACCACCACGACGCCGGAGGCGGCCAGGCCCCGACCGAGGTCGGCCGCCATCGAGGTCCCGTAGCGGGTGGCCGAACGGGTACCCACCACGGCCACCGCCGGTCGGCCCTCGACAAGCGTCGGGTCGCCGACGGCGGTGAGCACCGCCGGGGCACCCGGATCACCCACCAGGGCGGGCGGGTAGCCGGCGCCGTCGGGCAGGAGGACGGCGACACCCGCCGCCCGGTAGCGGTCCAGCACCGCCCGGGGCTCGACCCCCCGGGCCGCCACCCGGAAGCGGCGCTGCGGGTCGGCGGGGTGGGTCCCCGCCCGCACGGCCAGCCACGCCACCCGGGGACCGAATCCGTCGAGGAGCCGGGCGAGGCGCACCGGCGTCATGCCGGACAGATCGAGGAGAGCGACCGACCACGCCAGTTCGTCGTCGGTCATCGGCCGACCTCGCCCACCAGGAGGGCCCGACCACCGCGCAACACGAGGGCCTCGGCCACGTGGACGGCCCCGACCGTCTCCGGACCGCCGTCGAGGTCGGCCAGGGTGCGGGCCAGCCGTCGGAGGCGGTGCAGACCCCGGGCGCTCAGCCGACCGGCCCGGACCCGGCGGGTGAGGAGATCCGTGGCGTCACCGTCCAACGGCGCCGTGCGGTCGAGGGTGGAAGCCGCCAGCTCGGAGTTGGCCGCCACCCCCCGCCCGCGGGCCAGCGTCCGCGCCGCCTCCACCCGGGCCGCCACCTCGGCGGTGGATTCGCCCGGCCGGGGGCCGACGAGATCGGTGGCATCGGACCGGTCCATGGCCACGCAGAGGTCGAACCGGTCGAGCAGCGGGCCCGAGAGCCGCCGGGCGTAGCGGGCCCGGGACGCCGGAGGACACCGGCAGGCCCCCGGGGGTCCACCCTCGCCACAGGGGCACGGGTTCATGGCCGCCACCAGCAGGAACCGGGCCGGGCAGGTCGTCGTACCCCCTGATCGGCTGAGGCGGACCACCCCCTCCTCGAGCGGCTGGCGCAGGGCGTCGAGCACGGCGGTCGGGAACTCACCGAGCTCGTCCAGGAAGAGGACGCCCCCGTGTACAACGGTGCGCTAATGTACTTTGAGTGAAAGCGGCCGCGATCTACATCCGGATCTCGTCGGATCGGGGTGGGACGAGGGCCGGAGTACGGCGCCAGTTGGAGGACTGCCGATCGTGGGCCGCAAGGAACGACTCGACGGTCGCCGAGGTCTACGAGGACAACGACGTCAGCGCCTACCGGGGCAAGCCAAGACCCGCCTACAAACGCATGTGCGAGGACGTGAAGTCCGGCGTCCGAGACGGCGTGATCGTCTGGCACAACGACCGGCTCCACCGCAACACTCGCGAGCTCGAGGACTTCATCGACCTGGTCGAGGCCACCAGCATCGCTGTGGCCACGGTCACTAGCGGCGACTACGACCTCACGACGACCACGGGTCGGGCCATGGCCCGCATCGCCTGCGCACTTGCCCGCCTCGAGTCCGAGGACAAGAGTCGGCGTATCAAACGTCAAGCGCTGCAGGCAGCCCAGGAGGGCAGACGCTCGGGTGGTGGCACCCGTGCCTACGGCTACCAGCCTGGCCACCAGAAGGTGATCGCCAAGGAGGCGGCCGTCATCAAGGAGGCGGCGCGGCGGATCCTCGCCGGCGAACCCCTCCGATCGGTAACGCGGGACCTCAACGATCGTGGAATCCCGACCGTGACGGGCAAGGAGTGGAACTCCTCGGTGCTCCGGACCATCCTCACCTCGGGGCGCATTTCCGGACAGCGAGAACATTTGGGCGAAATCGTGGCCACCGGCGCCTGGCCGGCCGTTATCACCCCGGCGCAGACAGCCCGACTGCGGAGCATCCTCTTGGACCCCGCCCGGCGTACCAACCGATCTCCCCGGCGCTATCCGCTTACCGGCCTCGTCTACTGCGGCAGCTGTGGCGCCCGCATGGTGGCCCGTCCCCGTGACGATGGCCAGCGGCGGTACTTCTGCGCCAAGGGACCGGGCTTCACGGGTTGCGGCGGAATGGCAGCCCTGGCTGAGCCCCTCGAGCACTTCATCGCCGAGGCCGTGCTCCACCGACTGGACTCACCGAAACTGCAGCGTGCCGTTTCTCGAGCCCTCACGGTCGAAGACGAGGCCGATGTCGTGCAGCTGGAGCTCGAGCAGGCCGATGCCGAACTCGAGGAGTTGGCCAGCCTGCACGGCCAGGGGCGCATCAGCGTTCGGGAGTGGATGGCGGCCCGCAGGCCCATCGAGGACCGGAGGGCAGCGGCCGCCCGGCAGCTCGGGAACCTCTCAGGCGCCGCGGCGCTCGACGGGTTCGTCGGTGACACGGGGGCGCTGCGGGCGCAGTGGTCGGATCTCGACCCGGCTCGGCAGCGAGCGATCATCAGTGCCGTGCTCCCCCGGATCATCATCAACCCGGCCGTCCGGGGCAGAAATCGCTTCGATCCCGACCGCGTGCAGCCGATCTGGCGGGCCTGAGCGGACCGGTGCTCGTCCACTGGCGAGCAGAATGGCGACTTCGCCGATGACCGACATGTCCTCGACGCATGGCGGAAATCCCTGTGCTTTGGCGGTGTCCATTGCCCATTCCTTTGCTCTGACTGCCAGCTCGAGTTCCGGTGCGTCCGGCCGCCGGTGGCGGCCGACGCCCCGGCTCGATGGATTCACTGGTTCCACGAGGCCCAGACTGCTGGTGGTCCGTACCAGAGCTCTGCTTCCCTCGACCTCCAGATGATGTTCGGCCATGCGCCCATCCGTTCGCTTGCTTCTTCCATGGCCGCTGACGAACTCCGGGCGACGATCCGCTCCACCGCAGGACGGAATCCTTGGGCGCACTCGTAGCGGTGCAGGCCGAGGATGCGGTGGTCGTCCAGATCCTTGCCGACATACTTGGCCAGGTACCTGGCCGCCTGCCTTGCTTCGCCCAGGGATCCCTGTCCGATCGGGATGTCACCGAGCAGCTTGATGTGGACGAAGCCCCTCCCCCACGCCGCCCTGATCTGGCCGTGGCGGATGTAGCGGCCGACGGCGAAGTGGACGTGCAGGCCGTGGCCGCCGGGGTGCCATTCGGGTACCCAAAGATAGGGAAAGGGTTCACCGAGGAATTCCCTCAGGTTCCGGAAGAACTCGGCGACATCGTCCCGGAGCAGTTCCTGGTCGTGGCAGGCCACGGCGTAGGTGAGCGTCCCGAGACGGTTGAGCCGGTTGGACGCTGCGTAGCGCCGGATTGCCGTACCGGCTCGCCTCGTGGCTTGCTCCGCCGATCGTTCGGGGTCCCGCGCCTCACCCCGGCGTCCCCGGTCCACCGGCTTCCGCTTAAGTGCGCTCTGGAATGTGCCCCCGGCTTCGGCTGCTCCGACGTAGAGACCGAGCACCCACCGGCCCTCTTCCAGCGTCCCGAGTTTCGTTGCTACATCAAGTGAAGTAGAAAGCTCGTCCCCGACTGCCCCATCGGCCATCTGATCGCCCCACTCACCCGGTACCGTCGAGGTCGGGGTCGACCTCGTCAGCCGGCGCAACCCCGCCGAGGCCCGGCCAGTCGTCCGGGTGGGCGCTCCCGTCCCGGAGGTCGATGGCGAAGTCGATCTCCGCCTTCCAGAGGCGCTCAAGGTCGAGGCTGATCCATCCCGGGTTCCAGCTATCGGGATGCTGACCGAAGCGGGCCCGGAAGCGCTTCAGCTTCCGGAAGATGGTCGTCCGGTGCCAACCCAGCCGCTCCAACGCCTCAAAGCCACCAGCCTGGTGCCACGCAATCCAGAAGCCGACATCCGCCGTGGCCGCCACCATCTCGTCGGCATGGGCATCACGAACCTCGTCGACCATCGACGGGTCGATCCCCCGAAGCCTCGAACCGGTGCCGACCCGGACACGATCCGATGGTTCATAGCCTCCGATGAAACGATCCCGCCGGGCCTTGGCCAGGCCGGTGCCCTCCGAGCTCTCGCTTCGTTCCGCCCGGAGATCCACGGAGCCGTTGTTTGCTAGTTGCGTTTCTGCATCTTCCATAGTTGCATACTTGCTGCTAGCCGGTACGGGGTCAAGTCATGCCAAGACGAGGCGGCGATCAGGCCAGCCGCCGGGCGGCTGACCAGGACGAATTGTCGACAGAGGCGGGGCTCACCACGCAGCCGTCAAGGGTGCGCTTCGCCGCCTGCGGCGCCCTGGACTGCTGCTTCTGCCCTGCGCATCGGTGGATCGACCCTGGCCTCCGAGATCCCGGTTCTCCGGTTCGGCTGAGCACTGTCCATTTTGGCCAGACTTCTAGCTACAATCATTCCATGACGTCCGTACCCCTTGGAGAAGCCAAGAACCGACTCTCGGAGTTCATCGCTGACGTCGAGCGGACCCACGACCGGGTGTTGATCACCCGTCACGGTCATCCAGCTGCCGTATTGATCTCACCCGAGGATCTGGCGGCCCTCGAAGAGACGGTGGACATCCTCACCACGGCCGGGGCTCCCGAAGCCATCGCGGAAGGCCTGGCCGACCTCGACGCCGGCCGGATCGCCGACAACGACGCTCTTCGTGCCCGCTTCAACTCTCGGTGACCACCGGATATGAAGTCCGCATTTCCGCACGCGCCGAACGGGACCTGCTTCGCCTTCCCGAAAAGATTGGGGCCGCGTGCCTCGAGTTCATCTTCGGACCGTTGGCCGATGAACCGCAACGAGTCGGTGGCCCGCTGAGCGGCCAGTTGATCGGCATGCGGTCGGCCAGGCGAGGCAGCTACCGGATCATCTACAAGATTGACGAGCAGCGCCACCAGGTCGGCATCGTCCATATCGACCACCGAGGCGACGTCTACCGCTGAATTGCTAGGAACGGATCCCGGCGGAGCTTGATGACCAAATCAATCATCGCCCTCCAGCCCGCTTTTAGGGGGCAGGGTAGAATTCTCAGGCTGGTTATGCATGCTGCCGATGAAGACTGGGTGAGCATGACAATCGCTGACCAACAGACTCCGGTGACAGCCGCCAACGTGGAGAGTCTGTGAACCGCCCCGGGATTGGTGACTTCTCCACCTCTTGAGAGGATGGAGCCATGCCAGAGTCCCAGAAGCGGCCCGGGAGGCCGCCCTACCCACCCGAGGTCCGGGAGCGAGCCGTCCGGATGGTCTTCGATCACCAGGACGAGTACCCGTCGCAGTGGAAGGCCATCGAGTCGATCTCGGCGAAGCTGTCGATCAACCACGAGACCCTTCGCCAGTGGGTCCGCCGGGCCGAAACCGATGCCGGCGACCGACCCGGCCTGACCACGGACGAGCGGGCCAAGATGAAGGACCTCGAGCGTGAGGTGAAGGAGCTCCGTCGGGCCAACGAGATCCTCAAGTCCGCGGCCCATTTCTTCGGGGCGGAGCTCGACCGCCAACAGCGCTGATCGTCGCCTTCATCGACGCCCATCGGGACCGCTTCGGGGTCGAGCCGATCTGCCGGGTGCTCACCGAGCACGGCTGCAAGATCGCCCCGAACACGTACTGGGTGGCGAAGAAGCGACCGCCATCGGCCCGTGCCGTCAAAGACGAAGTCCTGAAGGTCCAGATCGCCCGGGTCCACGCCGACAACCTCGATGTCTACGGGGCCGACAAGGTCTGGGCCCAGCTCAACCGGGAGGGCACCCGGGTCGCCCGCTGCACCGTCGAGCGCCTCATGCGTGACCTGGGGCTTTCCGGTGTCCGGCGCGGCAAGGCCTACAAGGTCACCACCTGCGCGGACGACCGTCTGCACCGGCCTGATGACCTCGTGGACCGGGACTTCACGGCCGCTGCGCCGAACCGCCTCTGGGTGGCCGACCTCACCTACGTGAAGACGCACGCCGGCTGGGTCTACGCCGCCTTCATCATCGACGTCTACAGCCGGATGATCGTGGGCTGGCAGCTGTCGAACTCGCTGCGCTCCGACCTGGCCATCGACGCCCTGGAGATGGCCGTCTGGAACCGCACCCGGCAGGGCCAGGTTCTCGACGGCCTGGTTCATCACAGCGATAAGGGGGTCCAGTACTTGTCGATCCGCTACTCCGAGCGGTTGGCCGAGAACGACATCGTGGCATCCGTCGGATCCACCGGAGACAGCTACGACAACGCCATGGCCGAGGCGTTCAACAGCCTCTACAAATGGGAGCTGATCTACCCGAAGGGCCCGTGGACGGGGCTCGACGACGTCGAGTTCGCCACCATGGGCTACATCGACTGGTTCAACCACCGCCGTCTCCACGGCGAGATCACGAACGACAACACCTACGTCACACCGGCAGAGTTCGAGTCCGCCTACTACCGTCAGACAGCACCCGCCCTCGAGGCGGTTACCCAATAGCCGGAGCAGTCATGGAACCCGGGGCGATTCACTGATCCCCCAGTTCTTGCGCCGCTTTGGCATGTCATTCATGTTGGGGATTGGAGTGTCGGTACTTCTAGCCGGTTGTGCGCAAACCACTCCGACGCCCCCTGCTTCAGTGCGTAGGGGCATTTCTGAACTCCGATCCGACCAGCTTCTCCACAGCATCCCTCCTGGCGCACGCCAAGTAGGTCAGGAGTTCGTGACTGCGCCCATGTGGAACGGGTCAGGGAAGGTCTGGAGGGAACCGCAGGCCAACACGGAATTCACCTATGCCGGCACCAATGCCGAAGTCGTCGCCTATTTCACCGCTCGGGCCAAGGAACTTGGGCTTCACTCCCAAGCGGGCCAAGGTTCAGGTACGGCACCAGGGTGGATCGAAACCCTCCCCAGCGGTGACGTGATCCAGGTGTACTTGGCACCTGGTCTAACTCGTACCGGCAAGACCCTCATGCCTCACTACTACCAAGTCGTGGCATTTGAGTCGCCCCGCAATTAGGTTTCGCTTCCCGTGTCCCCGGTCAGGTAGGCCTCCGACTTGGTCGAGTGCTGAATCTCGAAGGCCTATCCCACTCGTGCTGCAGTGGGTCACTGACCCGGCGGTCAGGGGCAGTTGCCCAGTCGTCAGATAGCGTCGTCAGAGTGAACAGGTCTGAGTTAGTCGAGGCAGCCCACCGGGAAGGCATCCTCGACACTGCTTACAGCTTTGAGGGCGGACCTTCCGACGAGAAGTATGTCCTTGAGCTGGAGGAAGGCGGATGGTGCCTCTACTTCTCTGAACGTGGAGGGCGAGTGGACGAAGTCCACTTCGACAACGAACACGAAGCCTGCGACGAACTGTTCATGCGTTTGGTGGCCGACCCGACGACCCGCCGATTCTGAGGGTTCGGGCTATGGCAGAAGTGCCGGTAGTGGGCACCCCAGTCAGGGAACATTGAGCCACCCTTGTATGGGCCAGGCTGATCTCCCCGGGACGCAGAGCGGCGCGACCACCGCCGATCATGGCCACCGACGACAGTCCGTGGTGCGGGGCACGGAAGGGCGGTCGGGTCTCCCGGTGAACCGCCACGCCGGCCTCGGCGGCGACGGAGCGGATCCGGGCGACCTCGCGAGCCGTCGCCGGGTCGAGGTCGGGCAACAGGTCGGGTAGCCGGGTGGCGAGGAGGGTCTTGCCGGCACCGGGCGGTCCGACCAGGAGCAGGTGGTGGCCGCCGGTGGCGGCCACTTCGAGCGCCCGCCGGGCGAGCAGCTGCCCGCGCACGTCGGCGAGATCTCCCCGCCCCGAGGGCAACGGGACTCCCCTCGGCGGTCCAGGGGGGCGCCGGGCCATGTCGGGCCACGGGCGGCGCCCCGTGCACCGGGCCACGACCTCGGAGAGGCTCGGTGCCATCAGGACGTCGGTGTCGGTGCCGGCCAGCTCCTCGCCGTCGCCATCGGCGACCACCACCCGGCGGCCGGCCAACGCATCGGCGAGCACCAGCACCCCCGGTACGCCACGCAGGGAGCCGTCGAGGCCCAGCTCACCCACGAAGGCGAGGCCCGCCACCGCGGCGGCGTCCAGCCCACCCGAGGCGACGAGGACCCCGACGGCGATGGGGAGGTCGAGGCCGGCACCGCCCTTGCGCATGCCCGAAGGAGCCAGGTTGACGGTGACGCGCCGACGGGGCCACGGAAGTCCGCTCGACGTGAAGGCGGCGCGGACCCGGTCCCGGGACTCGCGCACGGCCGCGTCGGGCAGGCCCACGACGGTGAATCCGGGTAGTCCGTTGGCGACGTGCACCTCGACCGACACGGGCCGGCCGTCGACACCGCGGAGCACTGCGGAAGGGATGCTGGCGATCACTGGTGCCTCCAAGGGCACGGTGGGGCTCGGGAGGGCGGGTACTGCCGTGACCTGCCGGTGCCGACGGCCCTCGAGGCACCGTCCGCACCCTACGGGCCGGGTGTGCCACGCGTGGTGCCCGGCTCCCCTCGTTCGGCCCTCGACGGGCGCCGGACGCAGCTCGACGAAGGGGCGGCGACAGGATGTCGGCGAGGAACGCCTGCCCGGGGCCCGGCGTGGAACGCGGCGCGACGGCCGTTGGCGTACAGTCCGGGGAGCGCGACGCGCCTGACCGTACCGGGGGGTAGGGGATGAAGATGATGCTTCGACTGCACCGCATCGGCCTCGTGGCCACGTGCCTGGCGGTAGCTGCGGTGTCGATGGCGATCGGGGGCAGCGCCCGGGCCGCCACCGGCCTCGACGGGCCTTCGGCACTGGCCGCTCGGACCCAGACCGGTGCTCTGACTCCGGGGTACCTGCTGCGATTGCCCGCCCCCGAGATGCCGTCCTCGTGGTGCGCCGCAGGCACCCTGTCCGACTCGCCGGTGGTGGGGGCCGTCGGGCTGACGGATGGTGCCGGCGGGTGGGAGGTCGGCGCGGACGGCAGTGTCTTCGCCTGTGGCGCCGCCGGCTACTACGGCTCGATTCCGGGCCTGGGGCTCCACGTCACCCGACCCGTCGTGGGTATGGCCGCCACTCCGGACGACGGGGGCTACTGGCTGGTCGCCGCCGACGGCGCCGTCTTCGCCTTCGGTGACGCCCGCTACCTCGGGGGCGCCAACACCGAACGCCTGAATTCACCGATCGTCGGCATGGTGGCCGACGGTGGCGGTGACGGGTACTGGCTGGTCGCCGCCGACGGCGGCGTCTTCGCCTACGGAAACGCCGCCTTCGAGGGCTCGATGGGGGGTCAGCGGCTCAACGCCCCCATGGTGGGAATCGCCTCGGCCGGCGGCCAGGCCTACTGGCTGGTCGCTGCCGACGGGGGCGTGTTCGCCTTCGGCGGTGCACCGTTCTACGGCAGTGCGGCGTCGATCGGGCTGGCGGCACCGGTATCGGGGATCACCGCCTCGCCGGGCGGGCGTGGGTACTGGATCGTCGCCCGGGACGGCGGCGTCTTCGCCTACGGGTCGGCCCCGTTCGACCCCCAGGTCCAACCCATGTTCGGCACGCCGGTGGGTGTCACCCCCGTCAATCCGGTCATCGCCCTGTACCCCCGGAACGGAGGCAGTACCTACTCCCTGGTGTCGGCATCCCCGCCGGTCGAACCCGGGGTCGCCGGTCACACCGGCTACGACCTGGCCCGCCAGGAGTTCGCCCTCGATCCGACAGCGAGCGGCGCCGACGCCACGCTGTTCGACCTGGCCCAAGCGTCGGAGTACCTGCTCCTGGACGGCACGGGGGACGGTGCCGGTCCCGGGGCGGTGGCGACGTGCGTGGCCGATCTCGAGGCGCTCCAGGCCTACGTCTACTCCATGGACCAGGGCCGTGGAGGGGGTGCGGCCTACGAGACGGCCGTGGCCCAGACGAAGCAGATCGCCGCCTTCCTGCAGGTGTCGGCCGCCCCCTACCTGGCCTACCTGTATCCCTGAGCTGAGTCCCCTCCGCCAGGGCGGCCGGTGGCTCGACCGGCGGCCGGGAGGGGCACCTCCGACCCGGACCCGCTCACCAGCCCTCGAATACCGGGGGGCGCCGCTCGGCGAAGGCGGTCAGCGCCTCCCGGGTGTCCCGGGTGGCCAGGTTGGCCGCCTGGGCGCGGGCCTCGTCTTCGAGCGCCTGGTCCATAGAGACCGCCATCGAGTGGTTGAGCAGCGTCTTGGTCATCGACAGGGCCAGGGTGGGGCCCTCGGCCAGCCGGCGGGCCCAGTCGTCGACGAAGGCGTCGAGGTCGTCGTCGGGCACCACGCGGTTGACGAGCCCGAAGGACGCCGCTTCCTCGGCGGTCAGGATGTCGGCGAAGAAGGCCAGTTCCTTGGCCCGGTGCAGACCGATGAGACGGGGCAGCAGCCAGGACGCTCCGAAGTCGACGGACAGACCCCGCCGAGCGAAGATCTGCGAGAAGCGCGACGAGGCCGACGCCACCACCAGGTCGCACCCGAGGGCCAGGGACATGCCCGCTCCCGCCGCGACGCCCCCCACCTTGGCGACGGACGGTTTGGGGAGGCGGTGCAACCGGAGGGCCACGTCGGCGAAGGCGCGCATCTGGACCAGGAACGGGTCACCGGGCCGGCCGGCGCCGTCCGACGGGTCGGACAGGTCGGCGCCCGAGCAGAAGGCGCCGCCGGCACCGGTCAGGACGAGGCAGCGGACGGCGCGGTCGGTGGCCGCGTCGTCGAACACGGCCTGCAGCTCCCGCAGCATCGTGCCGTTGGCGGCGTTCCTGCGCTCCGGTCGGTGGAGGGTGACGGTCTCCACACCGTCGGTCCGCTCGACGATCAGGGTCTCCCACGGGTCGGCCATGGGCGAAGCCTAGGAGACGGCCCTCGTCAGAAGGCGTCCTCGATCACGTCGACGTCCGGCCCGGTGATCGAGACGACGTCGAAGCGGAGGTCGACGAGGGCCCGGCCCGAGGCCGGCGTGAGCTCGGCGAGCCAGCGCGAGGCCAGGCGCCGGATCCGGCGCTGCTTGGCCGGCACCACCGCCTCGGCACCCGAGCCGAACGCCTCGGTGGAACGGGCCTTCACCTCGCAGAAGACGACGGTGCGGCCCCGCCGGACGATGAGATCGACCTCGCCCTCGCGACGGCGCCAGTTCCGCTCCAGGATCTCGTAGCCGTTCGCCTCGTACCAGGCGGCCGCGGCGTCCTCCCCCCGGGCGCCCAGCGCGGCCCGTCGCGACGAACCGCCACCGCCGGCGGCGGCGGGGCTCACAGGTCCTTGTCGGGCAGCCGCTCGATGTTGACGTCGCGGAAGGTGAGGATCCGCACCGACGGCACGAAGCGGGCCGGACGGTACATGTCCCACACCCAGGCGTCGTTGAGCACGACCTCCACGCAGGCCGGCGAGGTGTCCGACCGGACCGTCACGTCGACGGCGTTGGCCAGGTAGAAGCGGCGCTCGGTCTCGACGACGTAGGAGAACAGCGGGACGACGGCCCGGTACTCGTGCACCAGGGCCAGCTCGATCTCCGACTCGTAGCGCTCGAGGTCCTCTTCGCTCATCGGACGGCGGGGCGCGTCGTCACCCTCCGGCAGCGGCCACCGGTCGGCGTCCGCGGCGTACGGTCAGGCGCGGGCAGTCCGCAGCTCCTTGATCTTGGCGGCCTTCCCGTGCCGGTCGCGGAGGTAGTAGAGCTTGGCCCGGCGGACGTCACCGTAGGAGACCACCTCGAGATGGTCGATGACCGGGGAGTGGACCGGGAACGTCCGCTCGACCCCGACCCCGAAGCTCACCTTGCGCACCGTGAAGGTCTCCTGGACCCCGGTGCCCTGGCGACGGATGACCGCACCCTGGAAGACCTGGATGCGCTCGCGGGTGCCCTCGACGACCCGCACGTGCACCTTGACGGTGTCACCGGGGCGGAACTCGGGGATGTCGTCGCGCAGACTGTCGCGGTCGATGATGTCGGTCGGGTTCATGGGGCGCGTCTCTTTCGGCGTTCGTTCGATCACACCCCCGTCGGCGACCCGGGCACGCCACCCCCGCGAGGGGGCACGTCGTGGAGCGGGCGTCGGTGTGGACTCCGGTGTGACCCGGCGCCGACGAGGCTCCTCAATCGTAGCCGTGATCGCGGAGCAGGCGCACCTCACCGTGGTCGGACAGCAGCCGGACCTCCTCGGGCGTCAGCCCACCCCGGGCGGCGATCAGGTCGGGTCGGCGCTCCAACGTCCTGACCAGGGATTGCGCCCGCCTCCAGGTCTCGACCCGGCCGTGGTCGCCCGACCGGAGGACCTCGGGCACACCGAGGCCGCGGAATTCGGCCGGACGGGTGTACTGCGGGTACTCGAGCAGCCCGGCGGCGAAGCTCTCCTCGTCGGTCGAGCGTTCGTTGCCCAACACCCCGGGCAGCAGCCGGGCCACCGCCTCGACCACCACCAGGGCCGCCAGCTCACCGCCGGCCAGCACCACGTCGCCGATCGACAGCTCGCCGTCGCAGAGGTCGTCGGCCACCCGCTGGTCCACTCCCTCGTAGCGGCCGCACAGCAGCGAGAAGCCCTCGGGTGAGAGGGCCAGCTCCCGGGCCACGGCCTGGTCGAAGCGGCGCCCCGAGGCCGACAGCAGCAGCAGGGGCCGGGGCAGGTCGTCGACGGCCTCGACGGCCTCGAAGACGGGGCCGGGGGCGAGGACCATGCCCGCGCCCCCGCCGAAGGGGGCGTCGTCGACCGTGCGGTGCACGTCGTGGGTCGCCTCGCGGATGTCGTGGGTGCGGAGGTCGAGCCGGCCACCTTCCCGCGCCCGTCCGAGGATCGAGGCGCGCCCGTAGTGCTCGACCACCTCGGGGAAGAGGGTGAAGACGTCGACCCGGAAGCCCGGGGTGGTCACGGCAGGTCGAGCAGTCCGTCGGGGATGTCGACCGTCACGCGGACGCCCGGCACCGATCCGGTGACGAAGCGCAGCGGGATCAGTCCTCCGCCGTCGAGCACGAGGAGATCGCTGGCCGGGTTGGCCTCGACGCCGGACACCCGTCCGAGTTCGGCACCGGTGGTGTCCTCCACCACCGAGCCGATGAGATCGTGGACCCACAGCGCGTCGGGGTCCTCCAGGGGCGGGGCGCTGAGCGCCGTGTCCCGGAGGGCTTCGGCGGCGTCGATGCCCTCCACGCCCGCGAACGCCACGATGAAGCGTCCCCGGTGGGGCGACGAACGCACCACTTCGAAGGCGCGCCCGTCATCGGCGTACAGGACCGAACCCCGGCCCACCCGCTCGTCGCGGTTGGTGGTCAGCGAGACGATCACGTCACCCCGTAGACCGTGCGGCTTCACGATCCTCCCGACCCCGAGCCGGGTGGCGGTCGGGTCGGTCGGCCCCGCGGAGCCCCGGGCGCCGTCGGCGCCGTCGCCGGGGGCCGGGGAGGGCACCTCCGGATCAGTCGTCGACGATGTCGACGCTGGTCTGGACGCCGTCGCGTGCTCCGGCGGCGGCCACCACCGTGCGGATGGCCTGGGCGACGCGTCCGCGTCGGCCGATCACCCGGCCCATGTCCTCGGGGGCCACGTGGATCCGGAAGCGGACGGTGTCGCCCCGCTCCTCGGTGTTGATCACCACGGCCTCGGTGTCCGAGGCGATGGAATTGACCAGGTAGGTCACGACCGCCAGCGGCGTCCCGCCCGACACGCGGTTGCCGGCGTCGTCGTCGTCCTCGAACCCGTCGTCGATCGTGTTCACGTCGTCTACGGAGTCCGCCGTCAGCTCGTCGCTCACTTGGCGGCCTTGGCCGTGGCGAACTCGTCGAGGGCACCCGACTGCTTCAGGAGCTTCTCTACCCGCTCGGTCGGCTGGGCGCCCTGGGAGAGCCACTTGACGGCCTTGGCGTTGTCGATCTCGACGACGGCGTCGGGCTCGGCCAGCGACTTGCCCCGGGGGGCGTACGTGCCGACGATCTCGATGAAGCGCCCGTTGCGGGGCGAACGGCTGTCCGCCGCCACCAGCCGGTACGTCGGCTGCTTCTTCTTCCCGATCCGCACGAGGCGGAGCTTTACTGCCACGGTGAACTCCTCTGTTGCATGGTGTCTTCCGGCGGAAGCACTGGGTGTTGGTACGAACGCGATGCGGCCGTAACGGCCGCGGGCGACGCATAGTCTCCCACCAAAGCGGGGGCCTGTGTGCACCACCGGTGATTTCGGGTCCCCGGGGCCTGCGGGCCGCCCCCGGAACGGTGGGCGGGAAGCGGACTCAACGCGACTTCGGCGTGACCCGGCCGCCCCCCTTGCCCTTCTTGCCGCCTTTCCCCTTCTTGCCGCCGCGGGGGCGGCCCCCAGGGCCGGCGGGCCGGCGGCGGCGGATGGAGCTCCGGCGCCGAGGGCGGCGAGGTCGGACTCGCCCACCATGGCGGCCATGTCGGCCATGTTCTTCGGGGACATCTTGGGGCCGCCCCGGCCGAGCAGTCCGCCCAAGCCCCCGAGGGCACCCCCCATGCCCCCCTTGCCGAAACCCTTCATCATCTTCTGCATCTCCTTGAACTGCTTCAGGAGGGCATTGACGTCGGCCGTGGTCGTGCCGCTGCCGTTGGCGATCCTCGTCCGGCGCCCACCGTCGATGATCGACGGGTCGGTCCGTTCCTGGGGGGTCATCGAGAAGATGATGGCCTTGACCTGCCCGATCTGGCCGTCGTCCACGGCTTCGGACGCCTTCTTGATGTCTTTGGACACGCCGGGGATCAACGACATCATCCCCGAGATCGAGCCCATCTTCTCGACCTGCTGCAGCTGCTCCAGGAAATCCTCGAGGGTGAACCGCCCCTCGATGATGGCCGCCGCACCCTTGGTGGCGACGTCCTTGTCCATGGTCCGCTCGGCCTGCTCGATGAGGCTGAGGACGTCGCCCATGCCCAGGATCCGGTCGGCCATCCGGTCCGGGTGGAACTGGTCGAAGTCGTCCAGCTTCTCCCCGGTCGAGGCGAAGGCGATGGGGCGTCCCACGACCTCCTTGACCGACAGGGCGGCACCGCCGCGGGCATCGCCGTCGAGCTTGGTGAGGATCACGCCGTCGAGGGAGAGCGCCTCGTGGAACGCCTCGGCGGTCGAGACCGCGTCCTGCCCGGTCATGGCGTCGATCACCAGGAACGTGTAGTCCGGCTGGACGGCGCCGGCGATGTGCCGGATCTCGTCCATGAGGTCCTGGTCGATGGACAGGCGGCCGGCCGTGTCCACGATCAGCACGTCGCGGCCGAGCCGCTTGGCCTCCTCGAGGCCGGCCGTGGCCACGGCGACGGGGTCGGACGGCTCCGAAAAGACGCTGACCCCGGCCTGACCACCGAGCACCCGCAGCTGCTCCACGGCGGCCGGACGCTGGAGGTCGGCGCCGACCAGCATGGGGTTGCGCCCCTGCTGCTTGAACCAACGGGCCAGCTTGGCCGAGGCGGTGGTCTTGCCCGAGCCCTGGAGTCCGGCCAGGAGGACGACGGTCGGGGGCCGACTGGCGTAGCGGATCTGGAGGGTCTCGCCACCGAGGATGGCGACCAGCTCCTCGTTGACGATCTTGATGACCTGTTGGCCGGGGCTCAGACTCTGGGACAGCTCGAGGCCCACGCACCGTTCGCGCACGGCCGTGGTGAACGTGCGCACCACCCCGATCTCGACGTCGGCCTCGAGCAGGGCGGTGCGGATCTCCCGCAGGACCTCGTCGACGTCGGCGTCGGAGAGGCGCCCGCGACCCCGCAGGCGGGTGAGGATGCCTTCGAATCGGTCGGTCAGGCTCTCGAACATGGGGTGCTCAGGCTACCCGAACGCACCGCGGGGGTCGTACGCCCGTCACCGCCGACCGACCCTCAGAAGAGGGCGTCGACGAAGGCCTCGGCGTCGAAGTCGATGAGGTCGCCGGCACCCTCGCCCAGTCCGACGAGCTTGACGGGCAGGCCCAGCTCCCGCTGGATGGCCACCACGATGCCGCCCTTGGCCGTCCCGTCCAGCTTGGTCAGCACCACCCCCGAGACGTCGACGGCGTCCAGGAAGACCTTGGCCTGGGCCAGGCCGTTCTGACCGGTCGTGGCGTCGAGCACCAGCAGGACCTCGGTCACCCGGCCGGGTGGCCGGTCCGACACCCGGCGGATCTTCTTCAGCTCCTCGATCAGGTTGACCTTGTTGTGCAACCGTCCGGCGGTGTCCGCCAGGACCAGTGCGGTGCCCTTGGAGGCCGCCCGCTGCACGGCGTCGAAGACGACCGAGCTCGGGTCACCGCCCTCCGCGCCCCGGACGACGTCCGCGCCCGACCGCTCGGCCCAGAGGCTGAGCTGCTCGCCGGCGGCGGCCCGGAAGGTGTCGCCGGCGGCCAGCAGGACCGGGGTGCCGGCGGCCGAGAGCCGGGTGGCCACCTTGCCCACGGTGGTCGTCTTCCCCACCCCGTTGACCCCCACGAAGAGCCAGACGTCCACGGTGCGGGCCGGTTCGCCCTCGGACGGCTCGGGGCGGTGGGACCCGACGTCGGCCAGGGCGGCCCGCCCGGTCGACAGCATGGCCACCAGATCGCCCTTCAGGGCGTCGACGAGGGCGTCGGGCCCGCCGATCTCACCCGACTTCACCCGACCGCGCAGGTCGTCGAGCAGGGCGTCGGTGGCCCCCACCCCGACGTCGGCCCGGATGAGCGCCTCCTCGAGGTCGTCCCAGGTGGTGGCGTCGATCCGCCCCTTGGCCCGGACGGACCCGATGTAGCCGGACAACAGGCCCCGCGCCTTGCCCAGTCGGCCCCGATAGGAGGCCGGCTCGGGTGCCGGTGCGGCTTCCGGCTCCGGTGCCGGGGCCTCGGGGACGGTCGGTGCCCCGGCGGTCGGGGCCGCGGCCGGAGGGGCCGCGGTGGTCGGGGCCTCGGCCGGGGCGGTGGTCGTCGGCCGTTCGGCGACGGCCACGTCCCCCGGGCCGGTACCGTCGGCGCCGGGACGGGTTCCGCGTCGACGGGTCGCCACGGCGATGCCGCCGCCGACGAGGAGGACGGGCACGGCGATCACCACGGCCAGGACCGCATCGGTCAGCGCGGTCACCATCACGGCGTCCGTCATCACTCGGGGGCGGTGCCGGGGCCGGCGTCGCCGAGGGGGTTGGCCGTGCCGTGGGCCGGGCGGGGGTCCGCATCCGGGGGTGACGGGTCCCCCGCCACGGACTCGACCCGGGCCGGGCCGGCCGGGGCGGGCTCGGTGCGCGGCGGTGGCGCGGGGATCCCCGGGCCACTGCGTCGGGCGGGCTGGTCGAGCAGATCGGCGACCGTCAGGACATCACCGGTGGCCACCGGGTCGGAGCCGCTCGGCGTCATCGGGGGCCCGGTGTCACCGGAGGCTCCGGCATCGCCGGAGAGCTCGGGCACCCCGATCGGGGCCACCGCAGCCACGTCGAGCTTGGTGGTGGGCCGGGCGCCCAGGGTGTCGACCGCCGTGCGGTCGCGGGGGACCTTCTGGCTCACCACCTTGGACGAGCCCCCCGGAGCCATCGTCACGCCGTAGAGGGCGTCGGCCGCCTCCATCGTCCGCTTCTGGTGACTCACGATGATCAGCTGGGCCTCCTCGCGGAACTCGTTGACCAGGGCCAGGAAGCGCATGAGGTTGACATCGTCGAGCGCCGCCTCGACTTCGTCCATCAGGTAGAAGGGCGAGGGCCGGCTGCGGAACACGGCGAACAGGTACGCCATCGCCACGAGGGACCGCTCCCCGCCCGAGAGGAGCGAGAGCCGGCGCACGTTGCGCCCGGCCGGGCGGACCTCGACCTCGACACCCGTGTCGAGCAGGTTCTCCGGGTCGGTCAACGACAGGCGGCCGGTCCCCCCCGGGAAGAGCGAGGTGATGAGATCGGAGAAGTGCTCGTTGACGTCGGCGAAGGCCGAGTCGAAGACGTGCATGATCTCCTCGTCGAGGGTCCGGATGACCTGACGCAGCTCCCGTTGGGCCTTGCGGACGTCCTCCACCTGGGATTCGAGGAACTGATGCCGCTCACCGAGTTCGGACAGCTCTTCCATGGCCAGTGGGTTGACGGGACCGATGGCCGCCAGCTCGGCCTCGAGCTGGGCCGCCCGGGCCACCGGGTCGACACCGTCGGGCAGCTCCGGGGCCGGTGCGCCGACCGCGTCCTCGGGCTCACAGCCGAGCTCCCGGCGCAGGGCGTCGACCACCGCCTCACGGCGGACCGAGGCCTCCATCAGGTCCAGCTCGGCCTTCTGGAGTCGGCTCCGGGTGGCGGCCAGCTCGTGCTCGTTCACCGACCGCTGGCGCCGCAGTTCCTCCAGGCGGGCCCCACCGGCCCGCACCGCCTCGAGTTGGCGACGGTGGCGGTCCCGCAGCGCCGACAGGAGTGAGTCCAGTCCGGTCTGGGCCTCGGCCACCACGCCCGACAGACGCTCCACCGCGGTGGCGTCCGACTCCAGCCGACGCCGGCGCTCGGCGGCCTGTTCGCGCTCCTCGGCGTGACCGGTGAGGCGGCGTTCGACCTCTTGGAGGCGCTCGGTGAGCACCCGCCGACGTTCGACCAGACCGGCGGTGCGCACCTCCCACTCGCCGCGGGCGGCCTGCGCGGCGGCCAGTGCCGACTCGATGCGGCGACGCTCCTCCCGGGCGGCCGCCACGCGCCCGGCCGCCGCCACCCGCTCGTCCTCCAGCGCGGGCATGCCGGCCACCAGCTCGGCGACCCGGGCCGAGTCCCGCCCGATCCGGTCCTCCAGTTCGGCCCGGTTCCGGCGGATCTCCTCGAGTTCGGTGGTGAGCAGGTCCCGGTCGCCCGACACCCGCTGGCGGCCGACCCGGGCGGCCTGGTGGGCCACCTCGTTGCGGTCGTCGGCCCGCACGGCGTCGGCGGTGGCGTCACGCGTCGTCTCAACCTCGGCCCGGGCGACCGTCCGCTCCCCGGCGGCACGCCCGGCCTCCCCCCGGGCCACCTCGGCACGGTCCCGGGCCTCGTCGACCACGGCGGCGGTCACGACGCCACCGCCGGCCCGCACCCTCCACCCCGTGGGCGAGAACCGGTCGCCCTCCCGGGTGACCACCACCAGATCGGGTCGGGCCAGGGCGAGGTCGATCGCCTCCGACCAGCCCCGGGTGGCGCAGCAGGAGCCGTGGAGCAACGTGTCGAGCACGCCGTCGAGTCCGGGGAACCGGTCTCCGCCGGCCCGGGGCCGGACGTGCCCTCGGATGGACTCGGTGCCCGCCGGCACCGCCGGTCCGGCCAGCACGGGGCGGCCGGCAGCCGATCCGGTCAGCGCCAGGACGGCACCGGTGGCGCCGCCCTGGCGCAGCCGGGAGAGGGCCGCCCGGGCGGGCTCGCTACCGGACACGACCACCGCGGCCAGTGACGCCCCGGCTGCGGCCTCGAAGGCCTCCTCCCACCCGGCGTCCACCTCGACCAGGTCGAGGAGCGTGCCCACGACCCCGTCCACCCCGGCCAGCAGCTCGGCGCCGGCCGCCCCCCGGGCCTCGTCGAGGGCCCGTTCCAGCGCGTCGGCACGGGCCTGGGACCGGGCGTGCTCCTGTTCGGCCTGGCGCAGCGCCTCCTCGGCCAGCTCCAGGCGCCGGACCGCCCGGGCCTGGGCCGCCTCGGCCTCGGCCCGGGTGGCCTGCAGCCGGTGGCGGGCCTGTTCCGTCTCGGCCAGGCGCTCGCCCAGCTCGTGGTCCTCGCCCTCCAGCACGCCGGCCCGCCGCTCGGCCGCCCCCTGGCGGGCCACCAGCTGGTCGAGGGTGCGCCGGTCGCGTTCCAGGGCGTGCTCGAGCGATGCGAGCTGGCCCCGGGCGACGGTGACCGCCTCCTCGGCCGAGCGCAGCTCCGACCCGTCGCCCCGGGCGGTCAGATGGGCCTCCAGCTCGGCGGTCAGGGTGGCTTCCGCCGCGGCCAGGCCGTCCTGTTCCGGGGCCAGATCGGCCGCCTCCCGGTCGGCGGCGGTCAGCTCCTCGGCCAGTCGGGCGCCCTCCGCCTCGAGGGTCGAGACGACATCGGCGTCGGCCGCGGCGTCGAGGGCGCGGGCCAGGGAGCGCTGACGCTCGCGCAGCACGCCCGAGAGGCCGCGGGCACGCTCCACCATCCCCTCCGTGCGTCCGAGGGCGGCCGTCAGGTCCGACTCACGCTCGGCGGACAACTCGTCGGCGGTCCGGACCGAGTCGGCGTCGAGCACGCCGAGCGCCTCGGTGAGCTCCGCCTCCCGGGCCCGCTGCTCCTGCTGGTGGGTCAGACCCTGCTCGTGGCGCTGGTCGAGGGCGGCCAGTTCGGAGCCGGCCACGAAGAGGCGTACCGCCCGGAGCTCCTCGGCCAGGCCCGTGTAGGACCGGGCGGCGGCGGCCTGGCGCTCGAGCGGGCGGATCTGGCGCTTGACTTCCCTGACCAGGTCGAACAGGCGCTCGAGGTTCTCCTCGGTGCTGGCCAGGCGGCGCTCGGCCCGCTCGCGGCGTCGCCGGAACTTGAGGACGCCGGCGGCCTCCTCGATGACCGAGCGACGGTCCTCGGGCCGGGCCTCGAGGATGGCGTCGAGGTGCCCCTGGGAGATGATGACGTGCTGCTGTCGGCCGACCCCCGTGTCGGACAGCAGCTCCTGGATGTCCAACAGGCGGCAGGGGGCGCCGTTGATCGAATATTCGGAGTCGCCCGACCGGAAGAGGGTCCGGGTGATGGTCACCTCGGCCAGGTCGGCCGAGAGCTTGCCCGAGGTGTTGTCGATGGTCAGGGACACCTCGGCCCGTCCGAGGGCGGGCCGGTTGGCCGTGCCCATGAAGATGACGTCCTCCATCTTGGCCGACCGGACCGTGCGCGGTCCCTGGGCTCCGAGTACCCAGGCCACGGCGTCCACCACGTTCGACTTGCCGCTGCCGTTGGGCCCCACGACGACGGTCACGCCCGGCTCGAACTCGAGCACGGCCGGATCGGCGAAGGACTTGAATCCTTTGAGGGAGAGGGACTTCAGGAACACCGGGCGCTCACCCTACCGGCACGGGGTGGGAGCCGCGGGAGCCCCAGGTCAGACCTGGCAATGTTCGCAGAAGTACGTGGCGCGGCCGCCGGACTTGACCTTCACGATGACCGAGCGGCAACGCCGGCAGGCCTGCCCCTCTCGGTCGTAGGCCTGGTGCTGGTCCTGGAAGTCGCCCTCCTCGCCGAACAGGTCGCGGTACTGCTCGCCGGCTCCCGAGGAGCCACGGCGCTTCACCGCCTCGGCCAGCGTCTCCACCATCGAGCGGTAGAGGCGCCGGACCTCCTGGGACGACAGTGAGTTCGACTGGCGGTCGTAGCGGAGCCCGGCGGCGAAGAGGATCTCGTCGGCGTACATGTTGCCGATCCCGGCCACGAACTCCTGGTCCATGAGCAGGTCCTTCAGCGGCGCGTCGTGGGACGACAGCAGGACCCAGAACTTCTCCCAGCTCATGATGTCCTCGAGCGGGTCGAATCCCAGGTGGGCGAGTTCGGGCAGGGTCGGTGCCCCTTCAGCCGGGGGCGCCGACACGAAGAGCTCGCCGTAGGTCTTGGGATCGACGAAGCGCAGCTGGCCGCCCTGGGTGAAGGTGATCACCGCGTGGGTGTGCGGCACCTTCGCCTCCTTGGCGTTCTTGACCCGGTGCAGCTGTCCGCTGGCCCCCAGTTCGACGACCAGGGTGGCGCCGTCGTCCAGGACCAGGAGGATGTACGTCCCGGCCCGGTTGATGGCCGAGATCGTCCGACCCTCGAGTTGGGCGCGGAACTGCTTCGCACTCGGGTGGCGCCGGACCGTTCGGCCGTTGCGCACCTCGACTGCTTTGATCTTCCGGCCGACGACCTCGCCTTGGAGGTCCCGTCGGATGGTCTCGACTTCAGGAAGCTCAGGCATCTCCCCCGCCTCTCTCGGCTTCCAACGATTCGCAGGCCGCCTGGGCGGCCGCCTGCTCGGCGTCCTTCTTGGAACGCCCCTCCCCCCTGCCGAGGCGCTGGTCAGCAACGTACACCGTGGCCAGGTACCTCCGGGCGTGATCGGGACCCGACCCCTCGACGTCGTAGCGGGGGACGCCCCGCCCGAGGGCCACGGCCAGCTCTTGGAGGCGGCTCTTGTGGTCCGAGACCCCCGGCTCCCCCACCGCGGCGTCGATCCGGCCCTCCAGCAGCGAAACCACCAGGTCACGGGCGGCATCGAGGCCGGCATCGAGGTACACGGCGCCGATCACCGCCTCCAGGGTGTCGGCCAGGATCGAGACCTTCGAGCGGCCGCCCGACGTGTCCTCACCCTTGCCGAGACGCAGGTGGTCGGGGATGCCCAGTTCCCGGGCGACCTCCGCGAGGACCTGGGCGTTGACCACCGACGCCCGGACCTTGGAGAGCGAGCCGTCGGACAGCTCCGGGTACCGGCGGAAGGTGTCCTCGGCCACGACGAGGCCGAGGACGGCGTCACCGAGGTACTCGAGGCGCTCGTTGGAGTCGCGGCCCCCGTGCTCGGCGCACCACGACCGGTGGGCCAGCGCCTGCCCGAGCAGCTCCGGACGGTGGAAGTCGTGCCCGATGCGCTCGGCCAGCGCCCGCTCGGACGCCCCGCCCGCCACCGGGCCCCCGGGCGCCATCGGGCGCCTCAGGCCTCCTCGAGCTTGGCGTGCACGTAGTCGACGGCGTCCCGGACGGTGCGGAGCTCCTCCAGGTCCTCGTCGTCGATGCGGAATCCCACGGAGCGCTCCCCGAGCTCCTCCTCCAGGCCTTCGACCAGCTCGATGAGGGCGAGCGAGTCGGCGTCGAGGTCCTCGGCGAACGACGAGGACTCGCTGATGGAGGACGGCTCGATCTCCAGGATGTCGGCCAGGAGCTCACGGATCAGCTCCAGGATCTGCTGACGGTCCATGGGACCCTTCTCCACATGGGTCTCAGCGGGCACGGCGTCTCCTGTATCGGTCTCGGTTCCAGGGTCCGGACTACGCCCCTGGGCTGGACAGAGGTTACCCGAGACCACCTGATGCCACGTGCCATCGGCCCTTTGGTAATTTGCCCGGTGTGGTCTCCGCCAGCCCGTTCGTGACGGAACGGAGCCGTGCCGACACCGGCTGATGACGTCCCCCCGCAGGCCGGGCGGCCGGTTCCCGCCGCGGTTCCGGGGTCGGGCTGCCTGGGGATCCTCCACGTCGTCAAGGCGGGTGGCATGGCCGTGCGCGACGCCGTCGGCCGGCTGCCCGGGAGCTACACGGAGCCGTACTACTTCGACCGCCGGCAGTTCCCCTCACCCGGCCTGCTCGACGGCGCCTCGGACGAGATCCTGTCCGGCATCACCGACGAGGACGGGTACCGGCGGGTGGTCGGGACCCATCGGGTGGTGATGGGCCACGTGTCGACCGCCACCCTGCTCGCCGCCGGCTGCACCGACCTCGCCATCCAGGTGCGCGAACCACGCAGCCGGCTGCTGAGCCTCTACCGGTACTGGCAGGCGCAGACCGACCGGCACCGACGGGCCTGGGGGACCTGGGGCACCGAGGTCGTCGCCGCCGCCGAGCTCCCGCTCCCGGCCTTCCTCGACTCGGCGAGGACCTGGCCCGCCATCGACGGCGCCGTGGCCCGCCAGGCCCTCGCCGCCGTGGCCTCGCCGTACGACCAGCCCCGATCGTGGCGGCCGACCGTGGACGACCTCGACCGGTTCACCGCCCACCTGTCGGTGGCCGGATGGAGCATCGACTCGGACCGATTCGTCGCCCGGGTGTGGCGTCGACTGGGCGAACCCGAGGTCCCGGCCCTCGACCGCGTCAACGTCACCGAGGTCGTCGGACCGACCCAGACGCTGGACCGGGCCACGCTGGCGACGCTCGAGCGCCTCGCCGCTCCCGACCGGGACCTCGTCGGGCACCTCATGGGATCGGGCCGGCTCGAGCGACGCGACCAGGCCGATCTCGACGACGAATTCCGGCGCACCGCCGGGCACCTGGGGTTCGTCTTCGCCTGATGCGGGCGGACCTCCGCTCCTCCTCGGTACGACGGGGCGCTCAGGTGATGGTCACGGGGGCGGCGTAGCCGTTGGCCGGGTCCGCATCGTCGAGCCAGGCGATGCCGTCCTGTACCAGCGCGACGCGCAGCCGGTACTCGCCCGCCACGTCCGGGACGTGGAGGTCGATGGTGTACGACCCCGTGTCGTCGCGCAACAGCACCCGTCCGAGCGTGGTCCGTGGCCCGTCGGTGGTGACCCCGCGACCGTCGGTCCACCGGTAGCTGAGGCAGACGGGATAGGGCGGGGTGCTGGCCAGCGCCACCGCGGCCAGATTGGTGACGTCCACCTCGAGGGGGACGCTTCCCGAGCGCTCCAGGGTCGCCGGAGGCCGGCACGAGACCCGGGTGCACGTCGTCGACGGGTCCAACGGGTAGCCGATGCCGGCGAAGAGCTCCCGGGTCCCCACCGCCCCGAAGAGGCCTTCGGCGGCGGCGGCGGCCACCCGGTGGGGATTGGTGTTGAAGCCGCGGCGGAGGCCGTCCAGCGCCGCCCTCGGTGCCACCACGACGTCGTAGACCTCCCGGCACGGGAGCGGCAGACGGTCGACGACGCGGTCGCCCTCGACCACCGCCAGGGCGGCGCGCTCGTCGGGGTGGCCCCGGTTGGCGCTCTCCCCGACGTACAGCATCCGACCCTCCACCACCAGACCACGGGGATAGCGCTCCAGCTCGACGCGGCGCTCCCACCGGCGTCCCGCCGGATCCCACTCCACCACGGTCCCCTCCAACGAATTGCAGACCGTCCACCGACCATCCACCCAACGGGGCGAGTGGGGATGGGACAGCCCGGTGAACTCCTGCCCGGTGGACAGGTTCACCAGGAAGCCGGCGCCCCGGCTGACGTCGCCCGCCCATCCCCGCTCGGTGTCGAACCGGCCGAAGGCGGTCACCCAGATCTGCCCGTCCACCCGCGCCACGCAGTTCGGGTGCCACGAGTCCAGGGCAGTCGAGGGCTGCCAGAGCACGTCCAGCGTGCCGTCCGGTGCCACCCGGGTCACGGAGTTGTGGGCGCTCGAGACGACGACCCACGATCCGTCGTCGAGCCGGGCGAGGTCATGGGGGTCGGCGATGGCATCGATGCGCCGGTACTCGACGACGCCGCGACCGTCGTAGACCACCAGTTCGGTCGCACTGTCGACGTCGACGGGAGCCCGCAGGAGGCGTCCCACGCGGTCCTCGGCGACGAAAAGGCCGGTGCAACTGAGGTTGTCGATCTTGTCCAGCTCCGAGCCGTCGAAGCTGAACAGTCCGCCGGTGCCCTCGTCGTCGAAGCCGGAGACGATGAGGACCGAGGTGTCCCAGTCAGGCACGGAACGGTGCCCCCGGGGCGCGGTGGTCGCCACCGCCGAGGGACGGGGATGACGGTCGGGCGCGGTGGGATCGTGGGCTGGTCCCGGCCGATCCCCCCGCCCGCGTGGCAGCCGGCAGCTTCGCAATCATGGGTGGATCCTGTCCGACGGCGTCCGATCGCGCTAGTCGGAGCCCGACCGGCGGGCCACCGCCCCCCCGTCCCCGACCGGGCGCCGACACGATGGTGCGGGACCGGCGACAATGGGGGGATGGTCGTCGTTCACGAACAGGTAACACTCCGGCAATGGACCTGACCCAACCGTCGGGGACACTCGGGTCCGTGGACGACCGACCGGACTCCCCCGCGCCCCGGCCGGGATCCTCGCGCCCGCCTGGCCCACCTACGACCCGTCACCGTTCTACGACGAGCTGGTGGCGCCGGACGGCACGCCGCGCCCGTCGGCCGAAGCCCTGTGGAACCACTTCGCGGAACTCGGCTCCGAGGCGCTGGTCGAGCGCCAGGTGGCCGCCGACCGGGAGATCCGGGCGCTCGGGGTGACCTTCACGGTCTACGACGACGGCGTCGGCGTCGACCGGCCGTGGCCGTTCGACATCATCCCCAGGATCATCCCCCGCGACCAGTGGCAGGTGATCGAGGCCGGACTGGTGCAGCGCCTGGCCGCCCTCAACCTCTTCATCGACGACTGCTACCACGACCAGCGGGCGGTCAGCGCCGGCGTGGTCCCGGCCGACCTCGTCTCCGGCTCGCCCAACTTCCGGCGCGAGTGTGTGGGCGTCGACCCACCGGGGGGCATCTGGGCCCACATCTGCGGCAGCGACCTCATCCGTGACGACCAGGGGTTCTGGTACGTGCTGGAGGACAACCTCCGGGTGCCGTCAGGTGTCTCCTACCTGCTCGAGAACCGGATGGTCACCAAACACATCTTCCCCGAGATGTTCCGCCACTACAGCATCGAGCCCGTCGACCCCTACGTGGGCCGCCTGGCCAGCACCCTCGCCTCGGTGTCCCCCGTCTCGGGCGACCCGACGATCGTGGTGCTGACCCCGGGCATCTACAACTCGGCCTACTTCGAGCACGCCTTCCTGGCCCAGCAGCTGGGCGTCGAGCTGGTGGAGGGGGGCGACCTCGTCGTCCTGGACGACGACTGCGTGTACGCCCGGACCATCGACGGGCTCGAGCGGGTCGACGTCATCTACCGGCGGGTGGACGACCTCTTCCTCGACCCCGAGGCCTTCCGGGCCGACTCCATGCTCGGCGTGCCCGGGCTGATGCGCTCATGGAAGGCGGGCCGCGTCGCCCTGGCCAACGCGCCGGGCGCCGGGATCGCCGACGACAAGAAGGTGTACTCGTACGTGCCCGACATCATCCGGTTCTACCTGGAGGAGGAGCCCATCCTCTGGACCATCCCCACCCATCGCTGCAGCGATCCCGAGTCCCGCGCCCAGGTCCTGGCCAACCTCGCCGACCTGGTGGTCAAACCGGCCAACGAATCGGGCGGCTACGGCGTGCTGGTGGGTTCGCAGGCCTCGCCGGCCGAGTTGGCCCTGGCGGCCGGTCAGATCGAGGACGAGCCCAACCGGTGGGTGGCCCAGCCCATCATCAAGCTGTCGACGGCACCCACCCTGTGCGAGGGCGAGGTCGCCCCCCGGCACGTGGACCTGCGCCCGTTCACCCTGATGGGCCCCGACGGCGCCTACGTGACCCGCGGCGGCCTCACCCGGGTCGCCCGGCGCGAGGGGTCGCTCGTGGTGAACTCGTCCCAGGGGGGCGGCAGCAAGGACACCTGGGTCGTGGACGCCCCGTCCGACGACTCCGACGGGGTTCCGGCCGACACGCCGGGCGACGCGGACCGGGGCCGGCCATGAGCCCGCAGAGCGGTGTGCTCGGGACCGGGGAGGCCCTGGACGGGGACGACCCGGGACCCGTCGGCGAGGGTGGGGGTCCGACCACCTCCCGGGCCGGTGCCGTCGGGGACACCGGGGTCGCAGAGGAACTCGAGGACGGAAGGAGCGGGACGATGCTGCTGGCACGCATGGCCGAGGCCGTCTACTGGGCTGGGCGTCACCTGGAACGGGCCGAGGGGACGGCGCGGATCGTCCAGGTCCACACCGATGCCCACGTGGACCTGCCGGTGGGCGAGGACGTCGGTTGGGAGCCTCTGCTGGCCATCGCCGGCGTGGACTCCGAGTTCGCGGAGCGCTACCAGTCCGCATCGGGCCCCGACGACGCCCGGGCCGCCGAGGAGGACGTGATCGAATTCCTCCTGCACGGCGAAGGGAACGACTCCTCGATCCTGGCGTCCCTGACCGCGGCGCGGGCGAACCTGCGCACCGCCCGGCCGGTGGTCCCCCGGGAGGCGTGGGAGGCCGTCAACAACCTCTGGCTGTCCAGCAACGACCTGCTGGCCGAGGCCGCCTCGCGCGAGGGCCGGGTGCGCTGGCTCCGGCGGGTCATCGCCGGGTGCCAGTGCATCCACGGGATCCTGCTCGGCACCATGAGCCGTGACGAGGCCATGTCCTTCCTCGTCCTCGGCCAGAACATCGAGCGGGCCGACCTCACGACGCGGGTGCTCGACGTCCGTTCGGACTCCCTCCACGCCCCGGGCGCCGACGACCCCTACGACGTCGTCCACTGGATGGCCGTGCTGCGGTCGCTCGCCGCCTACCAGCCCTTCCGGCGCGCCATGCCGGCACGGCCGCAGGGCGGATCGACCCTCCGGTTCCTGCTCCAGGACGACCGGTTCCCCCGGGCCGTCGGCGCCTGCCTGACCGAGGGCCGGGCCCAGCTGAAGGCCCTGCCCCACTCCGAGCGTGCCCAGGACGCCTGCCAGGAGGCATCCATGGTGGTGGCGTCGGCCCCCGTCGCCCGCCTCGCGGTCGGCGGTCTACGCGAGTTCCTGGAGGACGTACAGCTGGCGCTGGTGGAGATCCACCAGCGCGTCGACGACACCTACTTCCGGCCCACCTTCGTCGGCTGGGAGCCGGCGGCCGCCGACCGGTGACCACGGCTGCACCGGCGGGCCCACTCGGCCCGCCGGGCCAGATGACGCCGCCACCGGTGGCCGGCTACGACGCGCCCGACGGACGCACGGACGAGTTCCTGGCCGCCGACGGTTCCGTCCGTTCCCGGTGGAACCAGGTGGCGACCGCCCTCGACGACTTCGGCCGGGAGGGCCTGGTGGCCCGCCGGGACGAGCTCACCCGCCTCCTGCGCAACGAGGGAGCCACCTACAACGCCTGGGTCGAGGGACGCAGCTACCGCCGGCCGTGGACCCTCGACCCGGTGCCGCTGGTCCTCGACACCGGCGAGTGGGAGGCCCTCGAGCGATCCGTCGCCCAACGGGCCGCGCTGCTCGACCTGGTCAACGCCGACCTCTACGGCGAGCGCACCCTGGTGGACCGGGGCGTGGTGCCCGCCGAGGTCGTCCTGGGCCATCCCGCCTTCCTCCGGCCCTGTGTCGACCCGGCCCGGCCCGACAGCCACCGCCTGTTCCTCACCGCCGTCGACGTCGTGCGCCAGGCCGGCGGCTTCCGGGCGGTGGCGGACCGCGCCCAGGCGCCCTCGGGTCTGGGCTACGCGCTGGTCAACCGGTCGGCCCTGTCACGCGTCTTCCCGGCCCTCCACCGGGCATCGGGCGTCGAGCGCCAGGCCGGCTTCTTCCGGGCCATCCGGGCCGGCATCGCCCGGGCCGTACCCGAGGACGTGGACGAGCCCCGGGTCGTGATCCTCACCCCGGGGCCGTTGTCGGAGACGTACTTCGAGCACGCCTACCTCGCCTCCTATCTCGGCTATCCCCTGGTGGAGGGCCGGGACCTGGTGGTCCAGAACAACCGGGTCTGGCTGCGCTCGCTGGCCGGGCTGGACCCCGTCGACGCCGTGATCCGACGGGTGGACGACGTCTGGTGCGACCCGGTGGAGCTCCGGGCCGACTCGCTGCTCGGGGTGCCCGGCCTGCTCGAGGTGGTCCGGCGCGGCCGGGTGGCCGTCCTCAACCCGCTCGGCTCGGGGATCCTGGAGAACCCGGCCCTCGACGGCCTGCTGGGCGATGTGGCCCCGGCCCTGCTCGGCGAGGAGCTCGCCCTGCGCGGGCCCGACAGCTGGTGGTGCGGCCGGCCGGCCGGACTGAGCCACGTCCTCGCGCACTTCGACGACCTGCTGCTGCTCCCCGTCCAGCCCTCGGCCGGTCCGCGCCCGGTACGGCCGGGGCTGCTGCCGCTGGCCGAGCGGACCACCCTCGCCGACCGGGTGCGCTCCCGACCGGGTGACTGGCTGGGCCAGGAGATCCTCGAGCCGTCGACGATGCCGACCGTCGGCGAGGACGGATCCCTCGTCCCCCGGCCGGTGGTGCTCCGGACGTTCGCGGTGGCCGACGCCGCCGCGATCGGGTCCGAGGCCCGCGACTTCCGTCTCCTGCCCGGCGGACTGACCCGGGTCGGCGCCGGGGCCGATTCGCTCGTCATCTCGAGCCGGGGCGACGGCACCAGCAAGGACACGTGGGTGGCATCGGCCGAACCGGCCTTCCAGCAGAGCCCGTGGCTCCCGTCGTCCCGGACCGCCCGGGGCCCGGTGATCGTGCCCGAGCTGCCGGCCACCCTGCCCGGACGGGTGGCGGCCCGACTGTTCACGATGGGACGCAGCGCCGAGCACGCCGAGCTCGTCGTCCGGCTCATCCGAACCGTCCTGGCCCGCCTCGACCAGCCGCTGGGCTCCGGTGACGACGGCGGTGCCCAGTCCCTGCAGGTCCTCCTGTCCGCCCTCGGAGCGGCGTCCGGCTTCGACCCGGCGTCCGAGCCCGACGAACTGGTCGCCCTCGCCGGGGCGGCGCCGGGGGTGGGGTCGGTGGCCGAAGGCGTGCTGCCCAACGACCGCACCGCCCTGGCCCTCCTGTTCGACGACGGGGTCGACGGCAGCCTCGTCTCCACCCTGGGACTCCTGGTCGAAGCGGCCTACTCCGTCCGCGAGCAGCTCTCGGCCGACACCTGGCAGCTGGTCGGCGACATCGAGGAGGAGCTCGGGCTCTTCCGCCGGCGCCCCCCCACCCAGTTCGTGGGGGCCCAGCCCAGCCTGCTGCGCCTGCAGCGGTCGCTCCTCGCCCTGGCCGGCGTGTGTGCCGAGAACATGGAGCGCGACCCGGCGTGGCTGTTCCTCGACGGCGGGCGGCGCCTCGAACGGGCTCGGTCACTGGTGCGGCTGCTGCGGGCGGTCCTGGTCGAGAAGCGGTCCGGGGTCGTCGAGGACCTCCTGGTCGAGTCGCTGCTGAAGACGTCCGAGAGCCTGATCATCTTCCGGCGCCGGTCCGGCTCCATCCTGCACGTGTCGGGCGCCCTCGACCTCCTCGTCTACGACGTGGCCAACCCGCGCAGCGTCCTGTTCCAACTCGACCGCCTGGTCGACCACCTGGCCCGGCTACCCAAACGGTCGTCGGCCCAGCGGCTGGGCAACGAGGAGCGCCTGGCCCTGGAGGCCACCACCCGCCTGCGCCTCACCGACGCCCACCAGCTGGCCGCGGTGGACGACACCGGTGGGCGCCGGACGGAGCTCGACTCGGTGTTCGAGGCGGTCGACGGGATGCTGGGTGACCTGCTCGAGTCCCTGCAGGAGACCTACTTCGCCCATGAGAGGCTCTCGGTGCTGGCCGGTGGCCGGCCGGGAGAGACCGGGGACGGCGCATGAGGTACCGCATCGAGCACCGGACCGGATACCGCTACGACGCTCCGGTCACGCGCTGCCGCAACGAGGCCCATCTGCGCCCCCGCGACACCGATCGCCAGACCTGCGTGACCAGCGAGCTGGTCGTCGATCCGACCCCGACGTCGTGGAGCGACCGGGCCGACTTCTACGGCAACCCGGTCGCCGCCTTCGTGGTCGACGGGCCGTTCACCGTCATGACGGTGACCGCCACCAGTCTGGTCGACGTGCTGGACGGTGATCCCCTGCCGGCCACCGGGCCGGGTTGGAGCGAGGCGGTCGACCTGTTGACCAACGACCTCAGCCCCGACATGCTCGATGCCCGGGAGTTCTGCTTCGAGTCACCCCTGGTCTCCACCGGCCGGGTCGTCCGCGAGTACGCGGAACCGTCCTTCGTCGAGGGCGCCCCCCTGGTCGACGCCGTGACCGCCCTGACCGAGCGGATCCACGCCGACTTCGTCTACGACCCCGGGTTCACGACGGTCACGACCCCGGTCGACGAGGTGCTCCGCCACCGCCGTGGCGTCTGCCAGGACTTCGCGCACCTCGCCGTGGGCTGCGTCCGGTCCATGGGCCTGGCCGCCCGCTACGTGAGCGGCTACCTCGAGACGGCGCCACCGCCCGGCGAGGAGCGCCTGGTCGGCGCCGACGCCTCCCACGCCTGGCTCTCGGTGTTCGTGCCCGGGTGGGGTTGGCTCGATCTCGATCCCACCAACGACAAGATCGTGGGACCGACGTACGTGACCACGGCCTGGGGCCGCGACTACGCCGATGTGTCGCCCCTGAAGGGCATCGTCTTCGGTGGGGGCGGCTCCCACTCGCTCGACGTGGCCGTCGACGTGCACCAGGTGCCGCCCGGCACCCCGGCCTGAGCCACCCGCCGACGGACCCGTCAGGCGGGGCCGCCCCCGAGTGCGACGGCCATGTCGTCGAGGCCGCGCAGCAGCGCGGCGGACCCGGCGTCGTCCAGGACGGCGTAGGCCGGGCGCACCAGGTCGTCGGTCAGTGTCTCGGCCCGGTCGGCGGCGGCCCGCTGGTCGTCACTGATCTCGGGACGGAACCCCTCGGGCCAGCCGAACATGGGTCCGTCCCCGGGACGCTTGATGAAGTGGGCGGTCCGGGCATCGACCCCGCACGCCCGGAGGGCGACGAGGTGGGCACTCCCGCGCAGCTCACGCAGCACGGTCACGATCTGCAGGGCCCGACCGGGAACGTCGTCGACCAGGAGCTCGCCCCGGTAACCGGAGTAGAGGGCCAGGCCCACCGGATCCGCCGCCTCGTTGACGGCATCGGCGGCCGCCACCATGGCGTCCAGCCCCTCGATGTCGGACAGCAGTCGACGACCCATCTCCGCGGCGCAGTCGAGGTACTCACGGGCGGCCTCCCGGGGGGCGACGGCCTCCTGGCCGGCCCGCCACAGGGCGTCGACCACGTCCGGGTTGAAGTAGCCGAAGGCGCTGGCCACGACCACCGGCTCGACGTCGCCGAGGACACCCCCGCGCCCGATGCAGTAGAGGGTGAAGATGTCGATCCCGATCCGGGCGGCGGCGGCCTCGGCCTCCGGGGAGAAGAAGTGGGCCCATCCGATGTCCCGGATGATCGGGCAGGCGCGGTCCATGAGCTCGTCGGTCGTCATACCGGGAGGCTAGCCCCGGAGCCCACGCCCGCTCCCCGGCCCGGTCCCCCGACCGTCGTAGCCTGCCCGGCATGCGAATCCTCATCACCGGGGCGGGCCGGGCCATCGGCGCGGCCACCGCCACCGACCTCGCCCGGGCGGGCCACGAGGTGGTGGCCACGGCCCGCGACCCCTCCACGCTCCAGGATCTCGACGTCGCCCTCCGACTGCGCCTCGACGTGACCGACCCCGCGTCGGTGGCCGCCGCCCTCGACGCCGCCGGCGAGCTCGACGCGGTCGTCAACAACGCCGCCCGCAACGGTAAGGGGCCCCTCGAGTCCTTCCCCATCGACGGCGTCGAATCCATCTTCGCCACCAACGTCTTCGGCATGCTCCGGGTGGTCCAGCCGCTGCTGGCGGGGTGGCGGCACCGGGGGTCCGGGGTCATCGTCAACGTGAGTTCCATCCAGGGGCGGGTCGCCACCCCGCTCGACGGCGCCTACTCGGCGTCGAAGTACGCGCTGGAGTCCTTCAGCGAGACGCTCCACTACGAGCTCGGCCACTTCGGCATCCGGGTCGTGATCGTGGAACCCGGGTACACGGCGCCCGGCATGCGGCGCGGCGACCGCACCGAGGGCGATCCGGCCTACGCCGAGCTGTGGGAGCAGTGGGAGCACACCGACCGCCTGGTCACGGGTCCCGCTGGTCGCCCGGGCCCCGAGACCGTGGCCACGGCCATCCGGTCCGCCCTGGAGGACCCGGACACCCCGCTGCGCGTCCCCGTGGGGGACGACGCGGCCATGGTGCTGGGGGCCCGGACCGCCCTGGGCGACGCCGAGTTCGAGGCGACCATGCGGGCGGTGCTGGGGGCCACCTGGTAGGCGGCGGCCCTCCGGCGTCAGTGCGCGTTCTGGAGGGTCCGGGCGGCCATCGACAGGTAGTCCATCAGCTCGTCGCGGTCCTCGGGCGCCATGTCCATGGCCTCCACCGCCGCGCCCATGTGGAGCATCCAGGCCTCGGCCTCGGCGCGACCGATGACGAAGGGGGCGTGGCGCATGCGCAGCCGCGGGTGGCCCCGCACCTCGTTGTACGTCTCCGGGCCGCCCCAGTACTGGCCAAGGAACAGGGCCAGGTGGGACTTGGACTCCTCGAGGTCGTCGGGGTACATGGGCCGCAGGACCGGGTCGAGCGCCACCCCGACGTAGAACTGCTCGACGAGGGCGTCGAAGAAGGGCTGGCCGCCCCAGCGCTCGAACGGGGTCCCCTCGGACTTGCGCTTCAGTCGCACGCCCCCGACTGTAGGCGGCGGGCGATTAGCCTCGGGCGCACCAGAACGTGTTCCAGTGCCCGGGGCAGGTCGGTCGACAGGAGGTCGCCATGTACGAGTGGTCCGAAGAACAGCTCATGGTCCGGGACGCCATCCGGCGTTTCGTCGACGCCGAGGTCGTCCCCCAGATCGACGCCATCGAGCACGAGGGCGTGCCCCCCTACGACATCATCCGCAAGCTCTACTCCACCTTCGGCATGGACCAGATGGCCCGGGACCGCTTCAAGAAGCAGCTGGAGCGGAAGGTGGCCGGCACCACCGAGTCGGCCGAGGAGCGGGCGGAGCGCAGCGGTGACGGTGGGGCGGCGGCCATGACCCTCATCCCCATCATCGAGCTGTGCCGGCACTGCCCGGGCATCGTGACCTCCATGGGCGTGAGCGTGGGCCTGGCCGCCGGGACCATCATGAAGGGCGGCACACCCGCCCAGATGGAGCGGTGGGGACTCGACCTGCTCACGACCGAGAAGATCGGCGCCTGGGCCATCACCGAGGCGAACTCGGGCTCCGACGCCCTCGGCGGCATGACGACCACCGCCCGGCGCGACGGCGACGAGTACGTCATCAACGGCTCGAAGACGTGGATCACCAACGGCCCCTACGCCGACACCATCGTGCTGTACACGAAGCTCGACGACGGCTCCGACACCCCGATCCGCGAGCGCCCCGTGCTCACCTTCGTCCTCGACCGGGGGACGCCGGGCCTCGAGCAGTCCAAGCCCCTGCGCAAGATGGGTCTGCACTCCTCCCCCACCGGGGAGCTCTTCCTGACCGACGTGCGGGTGGGTCGCGACCACCTGCTGGGCGAGGTCGAGTCGACCGGGCAGAGCGGCCGCGAGTCGGCCAAGTCCAACTTCGTGACCGAGCGGGCCGGTGTGGCCGCCATGGCCCTCGGGGTGATCGAGGAGTGCCTGCAGCTCTCGGTCCAGTACGCCCGCGACCGGGTGCTCTGGGGCAAGCCGATCGGCGACTTCCAGCTGATCCAGCTCAAGCTGGCCCGGATGGAGGTGGCCCGTCTCAACGTCCAGAACCTCGTGTTCCGTCACATCGAGACGTCGGCCGCCGGCCAGGACCTGACCCTGGCCGAGGCCTCGGCGCTCAAGCTCTACTCGGCCCAGGCCGCCAGCGAGGTGGCCATGGAGGCCGTCCAGCTGATGGGGGGCAACGGCTACACGGCCGAGTACCGGGTCGAGCAGCTGGCCCGCGACGCCAAGGTCTTCCAGATCTACGCGGGGACCGACGAGATCCAGGTCACCCACATCGCCAAGGACCTGCTGCGGCGGACGCCGTAAGGTCACCGGCGACGGACCGGCGACGGGCGGGTCCGACCGAGGAGTCCGACCATGACCCACGACGTCCAGGGTGACCCCCGCATCGACCCGCGCATCAAGGCGGTGCTGGCCCGGATACCGAGCTCGACGGCCACCGACGCGGTCGACCGGGCCGAGTTGCTGGCCGAGGCGCAGAGCCCCGAAGGGCTGGCCTTCGTCGAGATGATGCGTGAGCTGTCGGAACCGTTCGGCTCCGAGGAGGTGGCGCCTTCCACCGGCCTGCGCTCCCACCGGGTGGAGATCACCTCGACGCCCGACGGCAACACCATCCCGCTCCACGTGGTCCGCCCGGACACCGATGCCACGGTGGCCTGCGTCTACTACATCCACGGGGGCGCCATGGCGACCAGCTCGTGCACCGACGGCCCCTACCGGGCGTGGGCGAGGATCCTGGCCGCCTACGGGGTGGCGACCGTCATGGTCGACTTCCGCAACAGCATCTCCCCGTCCTCGGTCCCCGAGGTGGCGCCCTACCCGGCGGGCCTGAACGACTGTCTCTCCGGCTTCCGCTGGATCGTCGCCCACGCCGACGAGCTGGGTGTCGACCCGTCGAGGATCGTGATCGCCGGCGAGAGCGGCGGCGGCAACCTGACGTTGGCCTCCGGACTCTCCCTCCTGCGGTCCGGCGAGATCGAGCAGGTGAAGGGGCTGTACGCGCTGTGCCCCTACATCGCCGGGTCGTGGCCCCGGGACGATCTCCCGTCCTCCACCGAGAACGAGGGCATCTTCATCGCCGTCGGCTCCAACCGCGGCGCCGTGGCCTACGGCATCGAGGCGTTCGAGGCGGGTGACCCCTTGGCGTGGCCCCTCTTCGCCACGGTGGACGACGTGCGGGGACTGCCCCCGGTGGTCATCAACGTCAACGAGTGCGACCCGTTGCGCGACGAGGGCATCGCCTTCTACCGGCTGCTCCTGCAGGCCGGGGTGCCGGCCCGCTGCCGCCAGCAGATGGGCACCGCGCACGCCTCGGACCTCATGGCGCTCATCTGCCCGGACATCAGCCGGGACACGGCCCGCGACCTGGCCGCCTTCGCCCGCGACTAGCGCTCAGCCGGCGGTGGGGGCGTCGGCCGGACCGGCCGCGTCGCGCACCGATGCGGCGACCGCCTCGACCAGACCGCCGACGGCGACGTCGTGGGCCACCGTGATGGCGTTGACCATGGCCACCGAGGACGAGGATCCGTGGCTGATGACACACACCCCGTCCACGCCGAGCAGCATGGCGCCCCCGGTGTTCTCGGGGTCGAGGGTGGCGGCCAGGGGCATCAGGTGCGGCAGGAGGACGGCGGCGGCGTCCGCCACCCCGGGCTCGGTGAAGATACCGGTCAGGGTTTCGAGGAGGAACCGCAGGGTGCCCTCCAGGGTCTTGAGGGCCACGTTCCCCGTGAACCCGTCGGTCACGATGACGTCGGCCTCGTCGGAGAAGAAGTCACGCCCTTCGACGTTCCCCACGAACTCGAAGTCGCCGTGCCCACCCTCGGCCAGCAGGGCGTGGGTCTCCTTGACCAGGGGGGTGCCCTTCGACTTCTCCTCCCCGATGGACAGCAGCGCCACGCGTGGCCGGGAGACCCCGTAGCGCTCGGTCGAGTAGGCCGCGCCCATCTGGGCGAACTGGAGCTGCATGGCCGAGGTCGTCTCGGCGTTGGCCCCGGCGTCCAGCAGGATGGTGGGGTAGTCCTTCTTGAGGTCCGGGATCGGCGTGGCGATGGCCGGCCGGATCACCCCGGGGAGCCGACCCATGCGCAGCAGCGCCGACGCCATGGTGGCGCCGGTGTTGCCGGCCGAGACCATGGCCATGGCCTGACCGTCGCGCACCGCCTCGGCGGCCCGCACCAGCGACGAATCCTTCTTTCGGCGGACGCCCTGGGCCGGGTCGTCGTCCATGCCGATGACCTCGCTGCACTCGAGTAGCGGCAGGTCTCCCGTGTCGCCCATCGAGCCGGGCAGACCCACCAGCAGGACGCCGACGGAGCCGGCGTCCGCCACCCGGCGCGCGCCGGCCACGATCTCACCGGGTGCCTTGTCCCCTCCCATCGCGTCGACCGCCACCGGCAGCGCCCGGAAGGCGTCGCCGGTCGGTCGGGGGGCGCCCCGGGCCACTAGTCGACGTCGACGGCCTGCCGGCCCTTGTACCAACCGCAGTTGGGACACACGATGTGGGGGAGCTTGGCGGTCGTGCACTGCGGGCACACGGAGCGTGCCGGCGCCTTCAGCACCCAGTTGGATGCCCGGCGGCTGCGGCTCTTCGCCTTCGAGGTCTTCTTCTTCGGAACGGCCATAAGGGGTACATCCTAGGTCAGTCGGGAGGGGTGGCGTCACGCAGGGCGTCCAGGGCCGCCCAGCGGGGGTCGGCCACCGGGGTGCAGTCGCACGATTCGGTGTTCCGATTGGCCCCGCACACCGGACACAGTCCCTGGCAGTCCTGCGAGCACAGCGGGGCGAGGGGGAGTTCGAGGAGCACCGCGTCGCGGGCCAGTGGCTCGAGGTCGAGCTCGTCACCGGACAGCGGATACGCCTCTTCGTCGCGGTCGGTGCCGCCACCCGGGGCGTAGCGCTCCCGCACCTCGGCCACCACGGTGCCCTCCACCGGCCCGCCGCAGCGCCGGCACTCGCCCCGCCACGGGGCCGACACGGTTCCCTTGGCCGTGATGCCGCCCGGATCGGAGGTCAGGGTCAGGTCGAGCACGACCGGGGCCCCCTCCGGCACCACCACCGAGACGGCACCGAGTCCGGGGATGACCCCCTCGCGGTGCTCGTCGCGGGTGCCACCGTTCTGCTTGCGCAACGCGGCCACCTGGACCTGGAAGGGTCGCCGCTCGAGGGGGCGGGACAGGTCCGACGTGGTCATGGCGGGCTTCAGGCGAGGTCCTGGTCGAAGAAGCCGTCCGGCTCGTCGTCGGGCCGCCCGGAGGCGGCGGGGGCGAGCGAGGTGTCGCCCTGGTCCCCGATCTCGACGGCGGGGAGGGGGTTGACCTGGAGCTTCTCCCGGCCGGCCTGCACCGTCTTCAGCGTGCGGTCGAGCACGATCTCGAAGCTGGCGAGCTTCTTGTCGGCATAGTCCTCCGCCTCGTGGCGGAGGTGTCGGGCCTCCTCGTTGGCGTCGTCCAGGATCCGCTGGGCCACGTGGTTCGCCTGGCGGACGACCTCGGTGCGCTGGACCATGCGCTCGGTCTGGACCCGGGCCTCTTCGATGATGGCGTCGGACTTCCGCCGGGTCTCGGCGAGGAAGTCGTCCCGCTCCTTGAGCATCCAGCGGGCCTGGCGGATCTCCTCGGGGATGCGCTGGAGCGCACCCTCGAGCAGTTCGACGAGCTCGTCTCGCTCGACGCGCACCGACGAGGAGAGCGGCATGGGCTTGGCGGTGAGCACCATGTCGAGGGCGCTGCGCAGGTAGGCCTCGGCGTCGGCCTGCTCGCCGTCGGCCACCTCCTCGTCCAGGTGGTCGAACACGTCACTCATCGGCGAACTTCTCCTCGAGGCGCTGGGCCACGGTCTTCGGCACGAAGGCGGTCACGTCGCCGCCGAAACGCGCCACCTCGCGCAACAGGCGCGAGGCGATGAACGAGTGCTGGGAGCTGGTCGGGATGAAGAGGGTCTCGACCCCCGAGAGTTGCTTGTTCATCTGGGCCATCTGCAGTTCGTTCTCGAAGTCGGACACCGCCCGCAGGCCCTTCACGATGGCCGTGGCCCCGACCTCCTGGGCCACGTCCACCACCAGGGTGCTCATGGCCACGATGCGGACGTTGGCCAGGTGGGTGACCGTCTCCTCGAGCATCTCCCGGCGCTCGTCGTCGTCGAAGAGCGCCGCGCTCTTCTGGGGATTGCGCAGGGCCGCCACCACGACCTCGTCGAACAGCCGGGACGCCCGCTCGATCACCTCGAGGTGTCCGTTGTGGACGGGATCGAACGAACCCGGGATGAGCGCAATCCTCACGAGACACCTTTCTGGGAGGCCCGTTCCGGACGGGCGACCGTGACGATGGTACCCCCATAGTGCTTGGATCTGAGCACCTCCCAGCCCTGGACGGTCGGGAGTTCGGCCCCCGATTCCAGGACCACGAGGTCGGCCGGCAGGCGGGCCACCAGCGACGGCCAGCCCGCGTAGGCGTACGGTGGGTCGCACAGCGCGAGGTCGTAGCGCGACGCCGTCCGGGCCACCCAGGCGTCGACGTCCGCCCGGACGACGGTGGCGTCCCCCGACGCCTCGGCATCGGCGAGGCCGGCCGAGGCGAGGTTGGCCCGCACGGCGTCGATCGCCCGCGGATCGCGCTCGACGAAAGTGACGGAGGCCGCCCCCCGGGACAGCGCCTCGATCCCGAGGGCGCCCGTTCCGGCGAAGAGGTCGGCGACGAGCAGGCCCTCGACCCCGCCGAGGCTGTACAGCATGTCGAAGATGGCCTCCCGCACCCGGTGGGAGGTGGGCCGGACGTGCCCGGCCACCGGCGCGCTGAGGCGTCGTCCCCGGTACTCCCCACCGATCACGCGCATCGCTCCACCCTACCGGCGACCCCCCGACGGCCGAGGTCGGCCGGGCGGGCGCCGGGGCTTCAGAACGTTCCCGTGAGCGTCGAGGTCACGCCACCTGCCGTGCTGGTCACGGTCCAGGTGTCGCCCGAGGTGACACGCGGAACGCCGTTGCCGCCGAACTGGGCGTAGACGGTGCCGACCGGGTAGTTGGCGGGGATCGACGAACCCGCCGCCAGCACGAAGGAGTACACGATCGCTCCCCCGGCGGTGCCGGAGCTCTGCGTCAGGTCTCCCCCGGGGAAGCTGTTCGCCTGACTGTTGAACGAGATGCCGCCGGTCTGGGCCACCCGGATGGTGATCGTCATGGCGGTGATGGCCACCGTGTCGGTCAACGCCAACCGCTCCTGTCCCCCGTAGTAGTTGTAGTTGTCACTCGACGGGACCACCACCACGCCGTTGGACGAATTCGGCACCGGACACGGGGCGGCGACGTTCAGGGAAGCACCGCTGATGCAGATGTCGGTCGCCACGCCGACGACGGTGTTCGCGCCTCCTCCGGCCACGATGCAGCTACCGCCGCCGGTGTCGGTGATGTTGTCGGCCCCGGAGCTCCCGAGCAGGAGGGTCCCGGCCACGCCGTTGGAGAACGCACCGGACCCCGTCACCAGTCGGGTCAGGGTGAGCGAGCCACAACCGACGGGAGCCAGTTGGGACACCAGGCGGAGCTGCTGGGACGTCCCCGCGCTGCTGACGGGCACGTTGGTGCTGGCGGTGAAGCCGGTGAACACCGTGGCCGCCACCGCGATGACGCCGACCGCGGCCGCGCCCCGGCCGACCAGGGTCCGCCAGCTGGGGCGGCCCCGTCGGGTGGACGGCGCGCAGCCCACGCGGTCCGCCGCGGGCGTCGGCTCCGGGCGAGGTCGTGCCGCGTCGGCCGGGTCGGCGCCGGACGGGGTGCGGTCGGGTGGTTCCTCTGACGGCGGCCGGTACCGGTACTGACGCACCTCGTCGTCGACGGCATACGTCCGCTGGGTGCCCACCAGTTGATAGAGGATCGGCCGCTCCAGGTACTCGGCGAGGCGGGCGAGGTAGGAGAAGCGCGCCACGTCGATGGTCGCCCGCTGACGGGGTTCGCCGAGGGAGTCGACGGGGACCACGAGCAGGTGCATCTTGGCGGCGAGTAGTTCCTCGTCGCTGCGCCGGGTGGACCGACGACGGAAGTACTCGTCCAGGCCCACCAGGAGGAGGGCCAGTACGGCGAAGCTGATGCCGAGCACTCGGGCTACCGCCACCCGGACCTGGAACTTCGCTACGGAGACGACGTTGGCCACCGGATGGGGGATGCTCCCGACCTGCGCCGGGTTGAGCGTCGACTCCTGCTCCGCGGCGGCGGATGGCACCGAGTACGTCGCGCCCGGCGGGGCGACGGCCGCCGTCACGGCCAGCGTGATCACGTTCTGCGTCACCGTGAACGGGAGGACGGGCTGGAACACCTCGTCGATGGGCTTGCCGTCGACCTCCCCGCTGATGTGCACCACCGGTTGGAGGTCGGCCGAGTACGTGGTGCTCGCCACATCCGCCTGCTTGGCGACGCTGGCGACCAGGCCGTACAGGTCGGAGAGGGCGAGTTGACTGGTGACCGATGTCCGGTCTCCCGCGAAGGTCGCGGTCGGATGGATCGTCGACACGTTCTGCCAGGTGTCGGCCTGCGACAACAGGAGTGCCCGGAATTCGATGGTGCCGTGTACACGGTGGGGAAGTCGGGAGGAGAACGTGTAGTGGAACTTCATCGCCACCGTGTCGACCAGGCTGGGATAGATGGGTTGCCCGGTCGAGGCGACGCCGGTCGGATAGACCGGGGTCGGGGCCACGACGGGTGCCGAGTAGGAGAAGGTCCCTTGCTGGTGGTAGGCCCCGGCCAGCGGCGCCGAGCGGTTCGTCGGGTGGCTGTAGCCGATGCCCAGGAACACCAGGGCGAACAGCGCGCACACGCAGATGGCGATGATGGACAGCACCGGCCCCTCGCCGAGCCGTGGGTTGCGGCGCACGGCGAGCTGTCCGGGCGTCATCTCGATCCCGGATCTCCGCTCGACACCGACGTGCGGGGCCGACCGGCTCGACCGTCGGTCGTGATCCGACCGAGACGGGGTCAGCCCCTCCTCGGCCCCGGGCCCGGCCGCGCCGGCCGTCGGGGTCGTGGTGCCGGACAGCGGTCCTCCCCCCATCAGCTCTTGTCGGTCCCGGTGCCTCCGGGTTCCCTCATCCACGGATGGGCCCTCCGACGACGGCCGCGGCGGCGCGGTCGCCGGGCACCGGCGAGGATGATGACTGCCGCGGTGGATCCGGCCAGGAGCGCCGCGTGGGTGGGAGCGCCCAGCCAGGCCACGACCACACCGGCGCCGGCCACATGGACCCAGAGCTTTCCGACGATCTCGGGGCGCGTCGCGTATCCCGGATCGACGAAGTCGTTGTTGTCGCCCCGGAAGTAGTAGTCGCCGTTCTGGATGAGGACGATGCGATGGAGGACCGGTTCCCGCAGCAGTTGATTGTCATAGAGCACGACATCCCCGACGTGGTAGTTGGACTGGGCACGGACGAGCGCCAGGTCGCCCTTGTGGATCATGGGTTCCATGCTGATGCCCGACGTCACCGAGTAGGAGCACGATCCCCCGAGGGCGCTCGGCGCGATCCCGATCCAGACGGCGGCCACCACCACGATGGTCGCCACGGCTGCGATGCCCTCCCGGAGTCCATTGCGCATCCGCCCTCCTCGGAGCGTCGTCGAACCGGCCCGGTCGGGCCGGGACGGTGCCACGCAGGCGTGTCATCGACCGGCCTCCGGAGCCCGACCGGCCGCTACTGGGCGGCTACGACGGTCACACCTGTGAGGAGCGCAGCCGTTAGCTGGGGTGAGACGGTGGCACACGTGACCAGCGCCCCGGTGGTGTCGGTGGTGCAGGTGTACGTCGTGGGACCACCGGTGCTGAGAGCGGCGGAGATGACGACCTTGCCGGTGCCGGTACTCGGCACCGTGGGCGTGATGGTGAAGCTGAGCGAGTCGATGTTCGTCGGCGTCGTCGAGTCGAGCACGTAGTGGAGATTGGTCACCGTGTAGCCGCTGACCGAGCCGGACCCAGCCCCGGCCGTCGACGTCGGGACGGTGTTCGACGCGGTGAAGGCGTACGCGCCACCTCCGACGGCCAGTGCGACCACCACTGCCAAGGCGATCTTGCTGTTGCGGGACTTGAGCACGAGGCTCACCTGACTTTCCTGTTGTTCGGTGCCCTTCCATCGGCCCCTGCGACGCTCGCCAGCAGGGGCGAAAGTCACATTCGCGGCGATGTTCCGCCAGGGACGGCGGGTGGCATCGTCCGTCAGGACAGCCCGCAATGACAGTTGCTCCGGGTCCCACCCCGTCGGACACAGACCACGCCCACGCCCACGACCGGCGACGGCCGCCGCTACGGCCGCTCAGTCGCGGGGATGCCGCCGGGAGCCGACGGTCCGGGCCACCTCGCCCACCAGGGTGGCATCCCGCGCCCCGATGAGCTGCCACGCCCTCGCGATGGCGATGAGGAACAGCACCACGATCAGGACGCAGACCGTCCGCTCGAGTCCGAGATCGTGCGGGCGACGGGCCAGTTGGAACCCCACGACGGCGGCGTAGGCGAAGACCAGTGCCTGGACGGCCAGCCGCCAGAGCTGGCGCCGTCGCAACGGACCTCCCGCCGTCTCGCGCAGCAGCAGGATCGCGAGAGCGCAGCAACTGGCGAAGCTGACCACGCCGATCACACCGGCCGGCTGGCCGACGCCGGTGCCCGGGATCAGGGCGAACAGCGACACCGCCAACGGGTTCACCAGGCAGGAGAAGGCGATGCCCGCCCGCACGTCATCGACGACGCGCTCCTCGTCGTCCGTGCGTTCCGGTGCCACCGACAGGGCGACGAAGAGCAGCCCGATGAGGGCGCCGGCGACCGCCGCGGTGGCCCCGAAGAACGGCCCGAAGTCCGCGGTCGACATGGGTCGCAACGTACCCCACGGGTCCGGGCGGACGACGCCGGGAACGGCCGAGTCAGCTCTTGAAGAGGAACTCGGCCTCGTCGTCGTCGACGAACAGCCGCAGCTCCTGTTCCAGGAGCTGGTGGTCGTCGAGATGGGGGTCCGTCCCCACCAGCTCGACGGCGAGCGCCCGGGCGTCGACGACCAGGTCCCGGTCGGACAGCAGGCGGGCGAGCTTGAGGTCGGAGCGGCCCTTCTGGCGCGCCCCCAGGATGGTCCCCTCCCCCCGGAGCCCGAGGTCGACGTCGGCCAGGACGAAGCCGTCGGTACTGGCCTCCATGGCCTCCAGCCGGGCCGCCGCCTCGGGCGAGTCCGACTCCGACAGCAGGTAGCACCAGGCCGGCTCGCCACCCCGGCCGACCCGGCCCCGCAGCTGATGGAGCTGGGCGATCCCGAAGCGGTCGGCGTCCTCGATCACCATCACCGAGGCCTCGGGGACGTCGACGCCGACCTCGATCACGGTGGTGGCCACCAGCACGTCGAGTTCCCCGGTGCGGAACGCCTCCATGGCCTGCTCCTTGTCGGCCGGCTTCATCTGGCCGTGGAGGAGGCCCACCGACAGCCCGGCGAGTTCGTGGGCGGCCAGCCGCTCGGCCTCCGCGGTGGCCGACGCCGCCTCGACCCGCTCGGATCCTTCGACCAGTGGGCACACCACGAAGGCCCGATGGCCGGTGCCCACCTGCTCGCGCACCCGCGACCACGCCTCCTCGGCCTCGAGGGGCGTGCGGAGCCAGGCCGTCGTCACCGGTTGGCGACCCGGCGGCAGCTCGTCGACCACCGTCATGTCCAGGTCGCCGAAGACCACCATGGCGGCCGTCCGCGGAATCGGGGTCGCGGTCATCACCAGGAGGTCGGGATCACTGCCCGTACCGTCCCGCCCCCGGCCCTTGTCACGGAGGGCGGCCCGTTGCTCGACGCCGAAGCGGTGCTGTTCGTCGATGACCACCACGCCGAGCGATGCGAAGACGACCTTGTCGGTCAACAGGGCGTGGGTACCCACCAACAGGTCGACGGTACCGGCGGCCAGTCCCTCGTGGACCGCCGTCCGCTCCGCCGCCCCGGTGCGACTGGTCAGGAGGGCGACGCGCACCGGCCGCTCGCCCGCCAGGGTCCCGGGATCGGGCACCGTCAGCCCGGCGACCAGGCGCCGCACCTCGGCGAGGTGCTGTTCGGCGAGCACCTCGGTCGGGGCCATCAGGGCACCCTGGTGCCCCCCTTCCACGGCGAACAGCATGGCCGCCACGGCGACGACCGTCTTGCCGGAGCCGACATCGCCCTGGAGCAACCGGTGCATGGGCAGGGGGGCACCGAGGTCGTCGGCCAGGTCCGCCACCGCCCGGGCCTGGGCGCCCGTGAGGGGGAACGGCAGTCCACCGATGAACTGCTCGACCAGGGTGGGCCCGTCGGGCCGGGAGGTGGTGTGGACGATGCCCCGGGCATCCTCGTGGAGGCGGTGGCGGCGGAGCACCAGGGCCAGCTGCAACCGCAGCAGCTCGTCGAAGGCCAGCCGGCGCCGGGCCGGCTCGACCTCGCCCATGGTGCGGGGCCGGTGGATTCCGGAAAAGGCGGACGTCCGGTCGAGGAGGCCGAGCCGGCGCCGTACCTCCCCGCCGACCGGGTCGGCGAACTCCCCGGCCCGGTCGAGGGCCTCCTGCACCAGGCGGCCGATCCGGGCGGACGTCAGTGACGCCTTCTCTGTGAGCGGGTACACGGGATAGATGCGACCGCTGGAGGGCCCGTCATCGGCGGTCGTCGCCTCGTCCGCCCCGCGCAGGACCTCGACGGTCGGGTTGGCCATCTGGAGGTCGCCGCGGAACGACGTGACCGGACCGAAGAACAAGGCCAGCGTGCCGGTGGTCAGCTGGCGCGCCCGCCAGGCCTGGTTGAAGAAGACCACCCGCATCCGGCCGGCGCCGTCCGCGATGTCGAGCTGCACGCGGGACGGCGTCCGCCGGCCGCGTCCCGGCCGGGACGGGGGGGCGCTGACCCGCCGCACCGTGGCCAGCACCGTCGCCTTCTCCCCCTCCGCCAGCCGGTCGATGGTGACCATCCGGGTGCCGTCGATGTAGCGACGCGGGTAGTGGGTCACCAGGTCGAGCACCGAGGAGATCCCGAGCTCGGCCAGATCCGAGGCCGCCGCGTCGCCGACCCCCCGCAGGACCGTGACGGGCAGGTCCGACAGCTGGCCCAGCCGCCGCCCGGGGGGCAGCCCGGCGGCGTCGGGGGTCCGCGCCGCCGCCGTCACTCGATGGAGAAGAGGTACGGGTAGAGGGGTTGGCCGCCGTGGTGGACCTCGGTCTCGACCATCGGGCGGGCCTCCTTCAGCCATTCGGTGATGCGTCGGGTGTCGGCGGCCCCGGAGCCCTCCCCCTCGATGATGGTGACGAGGTCGTGGTCCTCGGTCACGAGCACGTCCAACAGGCCGCAGGCGGCGTCCGCCAACGTCTCGCCCACCACCTCGATGCCGTCCCGCGACAGACCGAGCCAGTCTCCCGTGCGTACCGGGCCGGCGTCGGTCTCCGAGTCGCGCACCGCCCGGGTGACCTCGCCGGGGACGACCTTCCGGGCGGTCGCCTCCATGGCGGCGGCGTTGGCCTTGCCCCCGGCCTCGGGGTCGTAGGCGAGCAGCGCGGCGAATCCCTCGGCGATGGTCTCGGTCGGTACCACCCACACCCGTTTGGTGCTCAGCTCGTCGACCCGGTTGGCCACCGGTCGGATGTTGCCGTTGTTCGGCAGCACGATGACCTCGTCGGAGGCCAGTTCGTCGACGGCGTCGACCAGCTCGGCGATCGACGGGTTCATCGACTGGCCACCGGCGATCAGCCGCTGGACACCGAGGGAGCGGAAGATGCGCCCGATGCCGTCCCCGCTGGCCACGGCGACCACGCTGGTCGCCGGGGTCGGCCCGATCGGCGCCACCGTCGGGCCCGAGGCCTCGTCGCCGGCCCCCTCCCGTACCCACCGCTCCTCCTCGACCTCCTCCAGCAGGTCGGTGACCCGGATGGAGCGGGGCCGGCCGGCGTCCAGGCTGGCCTCGATGGCCGGTCCGACCTCGTCGGTGTGGATGTGGCAGTTCCACAGCCCGTCGCCCCCGACCACCACGATCGAGTCACCGAGTCCGGCCCAGACCTCCTTGAAGGCGGGGATCGTCTCGTCGGGGGCCTCGAGGAGGTACATCACCTCGTAGCGCAGGCCGGCCAGCGCGGCGTAGGCCTCGTCGTCGGCCGCCGGACCGGGTCCCGATCCGGCATTCACCTCCGGCAGCTCGGGAGGCGTGGGCATGTCCCGGCCGTCGAGGACGGCGAGGAGGGCGTCGAACAACAGGAGGTAGCCCGTCCCTCCGGCATCGACCACGCCGGCCTGCTCGAGCACCGGCAGCAGGCTCGGGGTCCTCGCCAGGGCGTCGGCCGCCCCGGCCCGGGCCGCCTCCGCGACCGCCACCAGTGTCCCGCCCTGGTCGGCCACCCGGCGGGCACTGTCGGCCGCGCCGCGGGCCACGGTCAGGATGGTCCCCTCCACCGGGCGCTGCACCGCGTCACGGGCCAGCACGTCGGCGGTGACGAGAGCCTGGGCCAGGTCCCTGGCACCGGGGGTGGCGGACTCCACGTCGAGCCCGTCGGACAGGCCCCGGAGCAGTTGGCTGAGGATGACCCCCGAGTTGCCCCGGGCGCCCATGAGCGATCCGTGGGCGATCGCCCGGCAGGCCCCGGAGAGGTCGGGATCCTCGAGTCCGTCCAGTTCAGCCACGACCGATTCGAGCGTGAGGGCCATGTTCGTGCCCGTGTCGCCGTCGGGGACGGGGTACACATTGAGCCGGTTGATCAGCTGCTGGTGGCTGCGCAGGCCGTCCCGGAACCTGCCGATGACACGGCAGAGCTCCCCTGCATCCAGGGCGTCGAGGGCGACCATGGGCAGGATGCTAACCTTTGCGACTTACCCAGAGGTTCTCAGAGGAAGTCGGAGTGACATGGCAGCGGTGTGTGAGGTCTGCGGCAAGAAGCCGTCGTTCGGAATGAACATCAGCCACTCCCACCGGCGGACGAAGCGTCGCTGGGACCCGAACATCCAGAAGGTACGGGCCGTCGTCGACGGGGCACCCAAGCGACTCAACGTCTGCACGTCGTGCATCCGGTCGGGCAAGGTCACCAAGCGCCCGATCCGTTCCTTCCCGGGCTGACCACCCACCCTCCGGCGACCTCCCGGCCGACCGGTAGCCCCGCACCGCCGGTAACCGTCCCGACGGACCGCGTCGCGCTCGCACCCCGACGGCTCGCCCGAACGGGTCAGAAGCGGTGGCGCCACCCGGACACCGGCAGCGGCTGCCCGTCGAGGAGCCACTCCCCCTGCCGGCCGGTGCACGCCCCGATGTCGATCGGCACCCGGAGACCCGCGTCGTGGAATTCCCTCCGCAGCCGGTCGGGGTCCGGCGTGGCGAGGACCAGCTCGTAGTCCTCCCCGCCGGACAACGCCTCGGACGGTTCCGCCCCCGCCGCCACCGCTTCCGCGGGCAACCGCAGCTCCAGGCCGACCCCGGACGACCGGGCCAGATGGACGACGTCGGCGGCCAGACCGTCGGACACGTCGATGGCGGCACGGGCTCCGGCCCGACGGGCGACGGTTCCCTCCTCCAGGCGGGCGACGGGACGGCGGTGGGCCGCGGCCAGGCTCGCCGGGACATCACGCCCGTCGCCGGCCGACAGCAGTCGCAGTCCGGCGGCCGACGCGCCGAGGGGTCCGGTGACCAGGACCCGGTCACCGGGGCGGGCACCACCGCGCCGGAGCGGGGGGCGCCCTCCCCCGCCGGACCCACGGCCGCGACCGAGACGACGAGTCCACGCGGCGACGACGCCAGGTCCCCGCCCACCACGGTGCAGCCGGCGGCGGCGGCGGCCTCGGCCACGCCGTCGCCGAGGCGCTCGAGGGGAAAGCCCGCCGGGGCCGCCACCGACAGGAGCACGTGGGACGGCTTGCACCCCATGGCGCCGATGTCCGAGACGGCCACCATCAGCGCCTTCCATCCCACGTCCTCGGGGGAGCTGGTCCCGAGGTCCACGTGGACCCCCTCGACCACCAGGTCGGTGGCCAGCACCACCGCGGTGGACCCCGGTGGGGTCACCACGGCGGCGTCGTCACCGATGCCGACGTCGCCGGCGCCGAGCGGGATCCCGACGGCCTCGAACCGGGCCCGCAGGAGGTCGATGAGGTCGAATTCGTCGCGCCCGGGGGTCATGGCCGTTGCACCCCCGGAGGGCCGGCCCGGAGGGCGTCGACGCCCGGTGCACCGGAGGCCGGCCGGGCTGTCCTCGGAGCGGCCGAATTGGGAGTGGGCACCTGTCTTGCCTAGCATTGTCCCTGGCCCGGTCCCACTAGAATCGGTGGGCCGTGCAGACAGCCGCCCAGCGGTTCCACAGACCAGAGGACGCCGAACCGCAAGGTTGGACGGCCGATCGAGGAGGAAGAACCAGCCCATGCCCCCCACCGAGCACAAGAAGCTGATCGCATGGGTCGACGAGGTCGCCGCACTCACCCAACCCGACGAGGTCGTGTGGTGTGACGGCTCCGCCGAGGAGTACGACCGCCTGTGCCAGCTGCTGGTGGACAACGGCACCTTCACCAAGCTGTCCGAGGCCAAGCGCCCAAACAGCTACTGGGCCCACTCCGATCCGGGCGACGTCGCCCGCGTCGAGGACCGGACCTTCATCTGCTCGGCCGAGGAGGCCGATGCCGGCCCCACCAACAACTGGCGCGACCCGGCCGAGATGCGCACGCTGCTCACGGATCTCTTCCGGGGCTCCATGCGGGGCCGCACGATGTACGTGGTGCCCTTCTCCATGGGTCCCCTCGGCTCCGACATCGCCCACATCGGCGTGGAGATCACCGACTCGGCCTACGTGGCCGTGTCGATGCGCATCATGACCCGCATGGGCCGGGGCGCCCTCGAGGTCCTCGGCGCCGACGGCGAGTTCGTCCCCTGCCTCCACTCGGTCGGCATGCCGCTCACCGACGGCCAGGCCGACGTCCCGTGGCCGTGCGACGCCGACAACAAGTACATCGTGCACTTCCCCGAGACCCGCGAGATCTGGTCGTACGGCTCGGGCTACGGGGGCAACGCCCTGCTGGGCAAGAAGTGCTTCGCGCTGCGCATCGCCTCGGTGATGGCCCGCGACGACAACTGGCTCGCCGAGCACATGCTCATCCTCAAGCTCACGTCGCCGGCCGGGGAGACCCGCTACGTCACCGGAGCCTTCCCGTCCGCCTGCGGCAAGACCAACCTGGCCATGCTCATCCCGACCCTGCCCGACTGGAAGGTCGAGACGGTGGGCGACGACATCTGCTGGATGAAGTTCGGGCCCGACGGACGCCTGCGCGCCATCAACCCCGAAGCCGGGTTCTTCGGGGTGGCCCCGGGGACCAACACCCACACCAATCCCAACGCCATGCTGACCATGGACGGCAACGCCATCTTCACGAACACCGCCCTCACCGACGACGGCGACGTGTGGTGGGAGTCGATGACCGACGACGCCCCGGCCCATCTCACCTCGTGGAAGGGCGAGGACTGGACCCCCGCCTCCGGTACTCCGGCCGCCCACCCGAACGCCCGCTTCACCGTGCCCGCCTCGCAGGACCCGGCCATCGCCTCGGAGTGGGAGGACCCCGCCGGGGTGCCGATCGACGCCATCCTCTTCGGCGGCCGCCGGGCCTCGGTCGTCCCGCTGGTCTTCCAGTCCCGGGATTGGAACCACGGCGTCTTCCTCGGGTCGATCATGGCCTCGGAGACGACGGCCGCCGCCGCCGGTGCCGTGGGCAACCTGCGCCGCGACCCCTTCGCCATGCTGCCCTTCTGCGGCTACAACATGGCCGACTACTTCGGCCACTGGCTCGACATCGGCAAGGATGCCGACCCCGACAAGCTCCCCAAGATCTTCTACGTGAACTGGTTCCGCAAGGACGAGGACGGCCGCTGGCTCTGGCCGGGCTACGGCGAGAACAGCCGGGTCCTCGAGTGGGTGTTCGAGCGCGTCAGCGGCAAGGGCGAGGCCGTCGAGACCCCGATCGGGTTCATCCCGGCCAAGGGCGCCATCAACACCGACGGCCTCGACGTGTCCGAGGCGGACATGGAGGTCCTGCTCCATGTCGACCCCGTCGAGTGGAAGGCGGAGGTCCCGTCCATCCGCGAGCACTACGCCCAGTTCGGCGACGCCCTGCCGTCCGAGCTGGCCGCCGAGGTCGACGAGCTGGAGCGCAAGCTCGGCTAGGGAAGCCCACGGGCGCACCGCCGTCGAGGGGCCGGCCCGTCCGGCCCACCGCACCGCCGTCGAGGGGCCGGCCCGTCCGGCCCACCGTGCGCGCCCGGCGGTCAGGTGCGGCGGGATGCCGCGCGCAGGGCGCTCATGTAGGACAGGGCACCGAGCATGGCCGCCCCGGCGAGAACCAGGTTGCCCGCCGGGATCGACAGCGACAGCACAACCCCGACCAGCGATCCGACCACCCACATCAGCTGCAGCCGCGTCTCGAAGCGGGCGAAGGCCCTCCCCTGGTCCGACTCCCGCACGTGCCGCTGGACGAGGGCGTCGAAGGACGGCTTGGCCACCGCCCCGGCCGCCCCGACGGCCACGGCGACGAGTGCCTGGAGTGCCCGGTCCGCCAACAGCCACCCGAGCAGTCCGGCGGCCGTCACCAACCAGAGTGCGGCCGTCAGCATCTGCTGTTCGGTCAGCACCCGGCGGATCCGCCCGCACCAGGAGCACACCGACGACCGCGCCGACGGTGAGCGCACCGATGAGCAGGCCGTACCACCAGGTGGCGGCGTCCTCGCGACGGAGCCCGAAGGCGAAGAGGAAGGTGAGGAACCCGAGCAGGCCCTTCAGCACCGACATCGGCGTGAGGGCCAGGATGACCTGGGTCCCGGCGATGGGGCGGAAGGCGGCCAGGTCCCGCTGCTCGTCGACCCACCAGTCGTCGACGTCCGGCGCCCACTCCACCTGGTCGGTGGGCTCGACCGCCGGCCGCGCGGCGCTGGTCCGGCTCGGTCCGCCCGGCGGCCCGGGCCACCCGGGCGGCCCGTCGCACCGGCAGCCGCAGCCCCGCCACCACCCCGGCCACGAACACCACGGCACACGACAACAGCACCGCGGGTGAGCCGGCCAGCTTGAGGATGGCCACGGCCGGCAGGGCGAAGACGAATCCCGACAGGGAGGCGAGGAGGCCCAGTCGGGCGTTGAGGGTGGCGAGATCCGGCTCGACCCGGTCCTGACCGGTCACCGGGTCGTCCACGTGCACGGTGGGCGGTGTCCCGTACGGTGGGGTCGGGTCGGGGCCGCGGGCCGTGGGATCGACGGCTCCCGAGACGGAGGCCGGAGCGCCGGGATCGGTACCGGCGTCGGACATCTCGAGGCTCGCCATCTCGGGGACCAGTGCCCCTTTGGTCACGAGGTAGACCTTGGACAGGACGAGCATCACGAAGGCTTCGGGGAAGAGGAGCAACGAGTGGATGTCCCGGGCGACGAAGGGGCAGAGCACGGCCCGCCCGAGGGCCGACGTCACCACCATCGCCCGACGGGCTCCCCGGCTGCGGTCGATCAGCGGGCCGAGGGCGGGCGCCACCACGGCGAAGGGGCCCATGGTCAAGAGCAGGTAGAGCAGGACCTTGTCCTTGGCCGCGGTCGGCGAGATGGAGAAGAAGAGGGATCCGGCCAGCGAGACGGCGAACAGGGTGTCGCCCGCCGTCATCAGCACATGGGTCAGGGCGAGACGACCGAAGGGGCTGCGCTGGTCGAAGAGATCGTCGACGGAGGAACGGACGAGGCGACGGAACTGGTCCCCTCGTTCCTTGACACCCATATCGGCATGGTATGCGGGCCGGGCCGGGCGGTAGGCTGATGCGCCCCGCCCGTGCGCACCACCAGGAGATGGCCGTGTCCGTCAGCGCCTACGTACTCATCCAGACCGAGGTCGGGCGGGCCGCCACCGTGGCCCGCGCCGTCCAGCAGGTGGCCGGAGTGGCGACGGCCGAGGGAGTGACCGGCCCCTACGACGTGATCGCCCGGGCCGAGGCGTCCACCGTGGACGAGCTCGGCGAGATGGTGGTCGGCCGGATCCAGCTGATCGAGGGGATCATCCGCACCGTCACCTGCCCGGTCGTCAACCTCTAGGTCATCGGGGCGGCCGGGGGTCCGGCCTCAGCAGATGGCGCCGCTCGAGCGCAACGACGCCACCCGGTCCTCGGGCACCCCCCAATCGGCCAGCGCCTCGTCGCCGAGGTGGCCGGGGTAGGGCGGGGGGTAGCGGATCTCTCCGGGCGTGGAGGCGAAGCGGGGCGACGGGGCGGGCTGGACCACTCCCGCGACCTCGGTGAAGGTGCCACGGGCGACGTTGTGCGGGTGGTCGGGGGCTTCGGCGGGCGTCAGCACGGGCGCGGCGCAGGCATCGGTGCCGGCGAAGTGCTCCTCCCACTCGGCCCGGGTACGGGTGGCGAAGATGGCGGCAAAGCGCTCCTTCATCGCCGGCCACGTCGATTTGTCCATCTGCGTCGACAGGTCCTCGTCGCCCAGGCCCAGCCGCTCCATCAGCTCGGCGTAGAACTGGGGCTCGATGGCCCCGACGGCGAAGTGGCCGCCGTCGGCGCACTCGTAGACCTCGTAGAAGTGGGCCCCGGTGTCCAACAGGTTGGTGCCCCGTTCGTCCTGCCAGATCCCGGCCGACCGCAGGGTGTAGGTCATGGTCATCAGCGAGGCCGCCCCGTCGACCATGGCCGCGTCCACCACCTGACCGGCCCCGGTGACCCGGGCCCCGAGGATGGCGGCCACCATGCCGAAGGCCAGCAGCATGCCGCCGCCACCGAAGTCACCGACGAGGTTGAGGGGTGGCACGGGCCGCTCCCCCGCCCGGCCGATGGCCCCGAGGGCGCCGGAGAGGGCGATGTAGTCGATGTCGTGTCCGGCGGTCTGGGCCATCGGGCCGTCCTGGCCCCAGCCGGTCATGCGGCCGTACACGAGCTTGGGGTTGCGTCCGAGGCAGACGTCGGGGCCGAAGCCGAGGCGTTCGGCCACCCCGGGGCGGAAGCCCTCCATGAACGCGTCGGCGTTCTCGACGAGGTCGAGGACCAGGGCGACGCCGTCGGGGTGCTTGAGGTCGACGGCGACCGAGCGGCGGCCCCGGTTCATGAGGTCGACGTGGGCTCCGTCGACGGCGGGGTAGGTCGCCCGGTCGGCCCGGTCGACCCGGATGATGTCGGCACCGGCGTCGGCCAGCATCATGCCGGCGAACGGCGCCGGACCGAGCCCGGCGAGCTCGACGATGCGGACGCCCTCGAGCGGCCCGCTCACCGGCGCACCGCCGCGTCGGGCCGGGTCCGTCGACGCCGGGGTGGGCGGGACGGTCCGGTTCGGATGGGTGCGTGCGCAAAGGAGCATGGCGGGATGGTGTCCCACCGCCGGCCGGGGGTCAAATGCGACCGGTCCGCACCCGGTGCCCGGCGCCTAGGAGGGCACGATGCGGAGGATGCGTCCGGTGGTGACGTCGTAGCGCCAACCCTCGACCCGCACCCCCGGGGCCAGCTGCCCGCACGCCCGCACCCGGGCCACGTCCTCGTGCAGTGCGGCATCGGGGTCGGGCATGGCCAGGAACTCCCACGACCCGACATCGGCGACCCCGGCCTCGCCGAGGCGGGTCCGCACCTCGTCGTCGCTCTGTCCGGCCAGGGCGCAGTTGGTGTGTTGCATGACGGCGATCTCCTCCACCCCGAGGAAGTGGGTGGCGAGGACCAGCCCCCGCAGGACGTCGGGGGTCACCCGGGCGCCGCCGTTGCGGAGGATCTTGGCGTCACCGGGCACCAGCCCCAGCATGGCCAGGGGCTCGATGCGGCTGTCCATGCAGGTCACCAGCGCGAACCCCTTGGCCGCGGTCGGGGGGATGCCGTCCAGGGCGAATCCGTCGGCATAGGCGTCGTTGGCGTGGAGCAGCTCGTCGAACATCGTCCGCATGGTATTCGCGTCCCGCCCCGGAGCGATCGACGGGTCTCCCGGAGCCAGAGCCGGTGCCCCGGTAGCCTGGCACCGGTGGCGGACCGCGGGTCGGGCGCCGCCGGGATCCGGAAGCCCGCACATGGAGGCAGAGGGGACGGCAACGGTGGGAGTGGGCGAGGTGGCGACCTGCTTCGGGCCCGGACGGGTCAACCTCATCGGCGACCACACCGACTACAACCAGGGGCGGGCCCTACCCATGGCCATCGGTCTCGGGGTCACGGTGGCCGTCACGCCGACCGTCGGCGACACCATCACGATCACGTCCGACGCCTACCCCGGTGAGTCGGCCACCTTCCCGTTGGTGACCGACGCTGACGACATCGCCGACGTGGAGCCGGCCTGGGCCCGCCTGGCCGCGGCGGTGGCGTCCCTGGCCCGTCCGGAGTCCGCCGGTTGGATCCACGTCACCTCCACCCTTCCCCGGGGCTCCGGGTTGTCGTCCAGCGCGGCCATGGCGGTGGCCCTCGCCCAGGCGTTCGGGGTCGACGGTCCGGCGCTCGTCGTCGCCCGCCTGTGCCAGGCCGCCGAACACCGCACCGGTGTCCCCGTCGGGATCATGGACCCGCTGGTGTGCGCCGGCGCCCGGGCCGGCCACGCCCTGTGGATCGACACGGCCACCGACACCACCCGCCAGGTGCCCGTGCCCGGGGGGGCCGAGTTCACCGTGATCGACTCGGGTCAGCGGCGCGACCTGCGGACGTCGGCCTACGCCCTCCGGGTGGCCGAGTGCGAAGCCGCGGCCGCCGTCGTCGGACCTCTCGGTCTGGCGGGTCCCGACGACCTCGTGGGCCTGCGTGATCCGCGGCTGCGGCGCCGGGCCCGTCACGTGGTGGGCGAGTGCGCCCGAGTCGACCGGGTGGCCGCCGCCCTGGCCGACGGCGATCTGACGACCGTCGGAGCCTGCATGGACGCCAGCCACGTCAGTCTGGCCACCGACTTCGACGCCTCGACGCCGGAGGTCGACGCCCTGGTGGCCGCCGTCCGGGCCCGCCCCGGCGTACTCGGCGCCCGCATGACGGGGGCGGGCTGGGGCGGGTGTCTGGTCGCCCTGGCCGAGCCCGGGGCGCTCGATCCGTCGGATCTGGGCGCGCCCGCCTGGCGGGTGGCACCGGTCGACGGCACCGTGGCCCGTCGGGCGGTGGCGTGACCCTTGCAACCCCGGCGACCGCCGACCGCGCCGCGGCGGCGGTCGGCGTCAGCTGGCCCGGCGGTGGCGGTGGAAGAACCCCCGCGGGACCTTGCCGGCCACCAGGGCGGGGTCGTCGACCGCGGCCGGATCCAGCGCCGCCCGGCTGCAGGCCGAGCACACCCGCACACCGTCGACCATGCGGGTCAGCTTCACGCTCTCGCACACCTGGCACTTGCGGCCGACGAACACCTCGGCCGAGCGGTACGGCCGGTCCGCCGTCAGTGCCGCCAGGCGCTCCTGGACGTCCTGTCGCAAGACGAAGCTGCCGTCGTCCGCCCGCTGGACGAGATCGAAGGCGATGAGTTCGTGGAGCAGCGGGACCATCTGGTCGAGCCGCCGTTTGGGATCGTCGTAGGGCTGTTGGGACCGCATGGCCCACTCCACACCCGGATCGCCGATCGCCCGCACTCCTGCCACATCCACCATCCGACACTCCTTCCACTCCGACCGTGTCCGTGGCTGTCGGTCACGGTCGTCGACCCCTCGATTGCCCATAGTGACGGATGGAGGTTTGCCATACAAGAGCAGGTTGCCCCCTTTTTTGCTCACGGGTGCCTTTTTCCTCCCGGAGCGGCCCGGCGACGGTCGCCTCGTGCCGTTTCGTGCCCTGACGCGCCGGTCACACCCTCAGGCCCACCGCCCGCCGGGCGGTGGCGCGGGCGGCGGACCGAGCCGGCGGGTGATGACCCGGGCCAGCACCGTCGGTTTGCGGACGTCCTCGATCCGGTGGAGCACGCCCTGGCCCCACACGGCGACGTCGATGCTGCCGGTACCCACGATCCGCCGGAGCAGGCTCTGGACCACCGACACCCGCTCGATCGAGTCGAGGGGGATCTCCATCCGGTTCCCACTGGCCGCTCCCCACTGGTCGACCAGCCGGAGCGAGGTGAGCAGCAACCACGACCGTCGCCACCGGACGACCCGGACGGCCAGCCACAGGCAGGGCACGGCGACCACGGCGCCCTCCACCCAGTGGAGGGCGACCGAGGTGTGGGGGATGGTCACGTCCAGGGTCACACCGGCGGCGACGGCGGCCAGGGAGATCAGAAGGGGGCCGGTCAGGAACGACCAGTGTGGCCGGATGTCGACCAGGATCTCCTCGCCCGGCAACAGCGGGGGGCGGGCGGGCACCCGTCAGTCCGGCACGGGAGCGGGATCGGGCGGGCGACCGGGCATCGGTCCAATCTACCGAGGTCGTCGGCCGTTCCCCGGTGCGACACCCCACCGATAGCCTCGGCCCCCGTGGAATCCACCGTGCCGACTTCCCCACCGGGTTCCGGTGACCGCTTCGAGCGGGCGTGCGCCGATCTCACCGCGGCCCAGCACCGAGCGGTGGCGTCGACGGCCGACGCGGTGTGCATCCTGGCCGGTGCCGGCTCGGGCAAGACGCGGGTCCTGACCCTGCGGGTGGCCCGCCGCATCCTCGACGGCTCGGCCGAGGCCGACCACACCGTCGTGTGCACGTTCACCCGTAAAGCCGCCCACGAGCTGCGCGACCGTCTCGGGCGTTACGGCGTTCCCGTCTCGACCCCGGGGGGCTCCGGCGGAGTCCCGACGCCCGGGGTCCGCGCCGGCACCCTCCACCAGCTCGCCCTCACGCTGCTCCGGCGACGGGCGGCCGACGACGGACGTCCCCCACCCGCCCTGGTCGACCACCGGCGGCGGGTCCTGGCCGAACTGGGCGTGGACCGGGCCACGGCGGCGGCCGCCGACACCGAGATCGGTTGGGCCAAGGCCCGATGCCTCAGCTCCGGGCGGTACGCGGAGGCGGCGGCCCACCGGCGGTCGGCGCTGCCCCCCGACCGGGTGGCCGAGCTCTACACCGCCTACGAGGCCCTCCTCGGTCGACGCGGTCTCCTCGACCTCGACGACGTGCTCCTGCGGGCGGCCGACCTCCTGGCCGACGATCCGACCGCCGCCGAACTCGCCCACTGGCGCTACCGCCACGTGGCCGTCGACGAATTCCAGGATGTGAACCCCGCCCAGTTCCGCCTGATCGAGACCCTGCTCGGCACCCGGGTCGACCTGTGCGCGGTAGGCGACCCGAACCAGGCCATCTACGGATGGAACGGAGCCGACCCGGGGCTCCTGGCCTCCCTCCCCGACCGGGTGGCGGGGCTCGAGGTGATCCACCTCGACGACAACCACCGCTGCACCCCCCAGGTGGTGGCGGCCGCGGCGGCGGCCCTGGGGCCGGTGGCCGTCACCCCACCCCGATCGGCCGCTCCGGACGGACCGACGCCGACCGTCACCGCCTTCGCCGACGACCGGGCGGAGGCCGAGGCCGTGGCGGCCAGGATCCTGGAGCGCGCCGAGGCCGGCATGCGCTGGTCCGACCAGGCCGTGCTGGCCCGCACCCACGACCTGCTCGCCGGCGTCCGGCGGGCGCTGGACGACGCCGGGATCCCCTGCCGGATCGCCCCTGCGCCCGAGTCGGCCGAGACCGAGGCGCCCGCGCCGGCCACCGGTCGGGCCGCGGCCCGCCTGTCGTCGTCGGGCCGACGCGACCCCGGGGGCGGCGTGGAGCTGGCCACCTTCCACCGGGCCAAGGGGCTCGAGTGGGAGGCGGTGTCGGTGGTCGGCCTGGAGGAGGGCAACGTGCCCATCGTCCACGCCGTCGACCCCGCGGCGGTGGCCGAGGAGCGCCGGCTGCTCTACGTGGCCCTCACCCGGGCGGCCCGGGTCCTCGAGTGTTCGTGGGCCCGGTCGCGGTCCATGGGCGGTGGGCGACCGATGGAGCGGCGGCCGTCACCGTGGCTGGCCGACCTGTCCGACACCGCCGTCGAGGGCACCGACCGACCCACCCCCCGGGCCGCGGCCGACCGCTTCGCCGAACTGCGGGCCAACCTGCGGGGCTGACCCCTCCGGCGGGCGGGGCCGATGTCAGCCGGGTGACGTGTCGATGAAGACCGGTGTGTGGTCCGAGGGCTTCTCCCCCTTGCGGGCCTGCCGGTCGATGAGCGCGAACGTGGTGTTCCGCGCCAGGACCTCGGTCACCAGGATCAGGTCGATCCGCATGCCCCGGTGGCGGTGGAACGAGCCGCCGCGGTAGTCCCACCAGCTGAAGAGCTCGTCGTCGTGATAGCGCCGGCGGAAGACGTCGACCAGGCCCCACGACTCGAGGGCGGCCAGAGCGGCGCGTTCGGGCGGGCTCACGTGGGTCATCCCTTCGAACTGCGACGGATCCCACACGTCGCGATCTTCCGGCGCCACGTTGAAATCGCCGCACACCGCCAACGGTCGGTCGGGGGTCGTCGACTCGTCGAGCAGGTCCCGCAGGCGCGCCAGCCACGCCAGCTTGGCCGGGTAGTGCGGGTCGTCGAGGGCACGTCCGTTCGGGACGTAGACCGACAGCACCCGCACGCCCCCGCAGTCGGCGGCGATCGAGCCGCGTCCCCTCGTCGTCGTCGGTCGAACCGAGCCCGGTCGACACGTCGGTCAGCCCGACCCGGCTCAGGATGGCCACCCCGTTCCACCGCCCGTCGCCGTGGTGGGCCGACTCGTAGCCGAGGCCGGCGAAGGCCCCGTGGGGGAACGCGGCGTCGGACTGCTTGGTCTCCTGCAGGCACAGCACATCGGGGCGGGCGTAGGCGATCCACTCCTCCACCCGGGGCAGGCGGGCGGTCAGCGAATTGACGTTCCAGGTGGCGATTCGCACCGGAGGTCAGTCCCCCGCCGGTTCCGCGTCGACGAGGACGAAGAGGAGTTCGGCCTCGCAGGCCAGCTCGCCTCCGACCGTGGCCCGCCCGGATCCCTTGCCGGCCCGGGCCGACATCCGGCCGAGTGTCACCTCCAGCTCCAGCAGATCGCCGGGGACGACCTGGCGACGGAACCGGGCCCGCTCGATCCCCCCGAACAACGGGAGCTTGCCGGACACCGACGGGTCGGCCAGCACCGCGCAGGCCCCGAGTTGGGCGAGCGACTCCACCATCAGGACCCCGGGGAGGGTGGGACGCCCCGGGAAGTGTCCGGCGAAGAACGCCTCGTCGCCGGTCAGCTGCCACGCCCCGGTGGCCGACCGACCCGCATCGACGGAGCGGAGCTCGGTGACGAAGAGGAAGGGGTCGCGATGGGGCAGGTAGTCGTCGGCTCGCACGGCACTGGAGGTTACCGGGCCGCCACTCCCCGGCGGCGCCGATCAGGCGGTGGCGCTGTCGCCGATCCCCGGGAGCGTCAGCTCCGCCCGGCGACGGGGGGCATCGAGGGACACGAGCTCGAAGGTGCGGGTCTCGCCCTTGGCGAGGACGGAGCGGGCCCGGGCCGGGGGTGGGTCGCCGAGTCCCCGCAGTGGCACGTGGCAGAGCATCCCGCCCACGTCGATGTGCGCCCCATGGGACGTGAAGGACACCACTTCGCCTTCCATCGTCGAGCCAATCGGGTGGTCGGCCACGAACGTGATGAACGTCATCGGGTCGTTCAGGGCCTCGCCCGACCCGACTCGGGGGCGTCCTTCCGCCGGGGCCGGGTCGACGGCCGGGGTCGCCGCCGCCTTGGTGGCTTTGCCGGCCTTCTTGGCCGGCGCCGCCTTGGTGGTGGCCTTGGCCGCCTTCGTGGCCTTGGTGGCCTTCGTGGCCTTCTTGGCCGGCGCCGCCTTGGTCGCCGCCTTGGTGGCCTTGGTGGCCGTGGTGGCCTTGGCGGCCTTGGCGGCCTTCTTCGTGGCCTTGGTGGCCTTGGTGGCCTTGGTCGCCTTCCGCCCGTCCACCCCCTCGTAGGCGTCGTCGGCGTCCGCCGTGTCCGACACGACCGCCGACGCGGCGGGCACCTCGACGGGAGCGGCCGGCCCCTCGACGGGAGCCGCCTTCTTCGACGACCGTCGACGTCGGGACGGCGACGACGGCTCCGCCGCCCCGTCGGTCGCCGCCGGTCCGTCGGCACCACCGGGCGAGGTCGCCGCCTTGGCCTCCCGCTTGGACTGCGCGGTCACCGAACGGCTGCGGGGGCCCCGCACCGGCGTGCGGGGGGTGAACACCCAGCCCACGCCCGGCACGGGCTTGCCGCCGATCAGGCGACCGGCCTCGAACAGCCACGGACGCTCGGCGTGGAACTCCTGGAACGAGTCGTTGGAGAGCACCAGGGCGCCGGACTTCTCGGCGATGCGCAGGATGAAACCGTCACCCCGTCCGATGGCCCCGGCCGGCGGCGTCACCATCTCGCCGTGTTCGACGGCCTCCTCGAACTGGCGCACCTCCGACGGGTCGATCCGGTGCCCGAAGGAGGCGTCGACCACCACGGTCACGTCCTCCGCGGTGAACCCCTTGAATTCCTCCAGGAAGGTCTCGATCGCCTCGTTCAGTTGGGCCAGGCTCGGTAGGGTGCGACCCTCGGTTGCGATATTGGACCCGTCGACGACGATGCGCCGGCGGGCCGGGGTTTCAGATTCCATAGATTGCCCCCAGTCAACCACCTGGTCGGTGCGGCTCCGACCATGCCCCCCGGTCCGGGCCGCCGGGACCAGGGGCGGGACGGCCGGGCCGGCCGTAGGATCGGGGCGTGACGACCGACATCCAGCGGGCCGACGAGACCACCGACCTCCTCCGGCACCTGATCCGGAACGGCTGCGTCAACGACGGCACCGCCGGCTCCGGCCAGGAGATCCGCAGTGCCGACCTCCTCCGGAACTACCTCGAGGGCACCGGAGCCGACCTCCAGGCCTACGAACCGTCCCCCGGCCGCACCTCCCTCGTGGCGAAGCTGGCCGGCCGCGATCCCGGGGCACCCTCGTTGACGCTGCTCGGACACACCGACGTGGTGCCCGCCACCGCCGACGACTGGTCCCACGATCCCTTCGGCGGCGAGCTGATCGACGGCGTGGTGTGGGGTCGGGGTGCCATCGACATGCTCAACCTGACCTCGACCATGGCCACCGCCTTCCGCCACCTGGCCCTCGACGGCTTCCGGCCCAGGGGCGACCTGACCTACATCGCCGTGGCCGACGAGGAGGCGCTCTCCACCTTCGGCGCCCGATGGCTGTGCGCCAACCACGGTGACGACATCCGCACCGACTACGTCATCACCGAGTCGGGCGGCTTCCCCATGATGGGCAGCGACGGACTCCCCCGACTGCCCGTCATCGTGGGGGAGAAAGGCGTCTTCTGGTGCGTTCTCACCGTCCGGGGCACCCCCGGCCACGCCAGCCAGCCCCTGCGCACCGACAACGCCCTGGTCAAGGCGGCCGAGGTGGTGCGACGGATCGACGAGTACCAGCCGCGGGCCGAGCTGCACGAGGCGTGGGTGCGCTTCATCGACGGCCTCGGGTTCCCGCCCGAGCTGAGCGAGCCGCTGCTCGACCCCGACCGGATCGACCAGTTCTGCGACGACCTGCCCCTGTTGGGACTGGCCCGCCAGGCCCACGCCTGCACCCACACCACCATGGCCCCGACCATCGGGCACGGAGGCACCAAGGTCAACGTGATCCCCGACCGGGTCGACCTGACCGTCGACATCCGGGCCCTTCCCGGGTGGGACACCGGCGACGTCCGGGCCATGCTCGACGATGTACTCGGTGACCTGGCCGCCGACGTGGAGATCGACTTCCGGTCCGAGGAGCCGGCGTCCACCTCCCCGGTCGACACGCCGCTGTGGGATGCGTTGCAGCGGGTCAGCCAGGGCTTCTACCCGGGGTCGACCACGGTCCCCTTCCTCACCGTGGGCGCCACCGATGCCCGCTACACCCGGACGCTCGGCTCCGTCTCCTACGGCTTCGGCCTCCACAGCACGGCCATCGGCTTCGAGCAGTACGGGGCGATGTTCCACGGCATCGACGAGCGCGTCGACGTCGAGTCGCTCCGTCTGTCGACCGAGATGTGGATGTCCCTCGCCCGCGACTTCCTGGGCTAACGGGACCCGGGCCCGGTCAGCCGACCGCCCGCAGCAGCAGGTCCTCCTGTTCGAGGCGGTGGAGCGCGGCGCTGCCCGAGGCCGGGCTGGCCGACTCGGCCCGGCTGACATGGTGCAGGATGTGGCTGTTGCGCAGCAGGCGGTGCAGGCGGCTGTGCACGAAGTTCCAGGCGCCCATGTTCTCGGGCTCCTCCTGCAGCCACACCACCTCTTCGGCCTGCGGGTAACGGGCCAGCACCTCGGACAGGTGGTCCTTGGGCCAGGGGTAGAGCTGCTCGAGGCGCACCACGGCCACGTGGGCCCCGTCGTCACCCAGCTCGTCTCGGCGGGCCAGCGCGTCGAACGCCACCTTTCCGGTGCACAGGACCACCCGGTCGACCGCCGACCGGTCCATCCCTCCCGACTCGGCCACCGGGTCGTCCAGCACCTCGGCGAAGCTGCCGGACGTGAACGCGGAGACCGGTGACCGGGCCTGTCGGGCCCGCAGCAGCGACTTGGGCGTGAAGACGATGAGCGGCTTGCGGTCCGGGATGCGCACCTGGGCCCGCAGCAGGTGGAAGTACTGCGCCGCCGTCGTCGGCTCGGTGACCCGGAGGTTGCCGCGGGCACTCAGCGTCAGGAAGCGTTCGATCCGGGCCGAGGAGTGCTCGGGGCCCTGGCCCTCGTAGCCGTGGGGCAGCAGGAGCACGAGACCGGAGCGCTGCCCCCACTTGTCCTCGGCGGCCACGAGGAAGTTGTCGACGATGATCTCGGCCCCGTTCCAGAAGTCGCCGAACTGGGCTTCCCAGGCCACCAGATCGTTCGGGGCCTCGACCGAGTAGCCGTACTCGAACCCGACGCACGCGTACTCGGACAGCAGGGAGTCCCGGATCGTGAACCGGCCCCCACCGAGACCCTCGAGGGGCACGAACTCCGAACCCGTCTCGTGGTCCACCAGGACGGCATGGCGGTGGGAGAACGTGCCGCGACGGGTGTCCTGGCCCGTCACCCGGACGTTCGTACCCTCGAGCAGCAGGGAGCCGAAGGCCAGGGCCTCCCCCAGGGCCCAGTCGATCTCGCCGTCGGCGACGACCTTGTCCCGCTGTTCGAACTGGCGGGCCAGTTTGGGGTGCATCACGAAACCGTCGGGCACCGTGCGCACCACGGCCGCCAGCCGGGACACCGTCTCGGGCTCGATCCCGGTCTCCATCCTCGGGATGGTGAGGTCGGGCTGGACGTAGGCGGGCAGCGCCAGCGGGGCGGCCGGGAGGACCTCGGCCTCGGCCCGCGTCTCGTCGAGCGCGGTCTGCAGGCGGGCCGAGAAGTCGTCGAGGGCCTGCTCGGCCTCCTCCAGTGAGATGTCGCCGCGGCGCACCAGTGCCTCGGTGTAGAGCTTGCGCACCGAGCGCTTGGCGTCGATCAGCCCGTACATGAGGGGCTGCGTGTAGCTCGGGTCGTCGCCCTCGTTGTGGCCGTGCTTGCGGTAGCAGACCATGTCGATCACGACGTCCTTGTGGAAGGCCTGACGGAAGCCGAAGGCGAGCCGGGCGGCCCGGGCGCACGCCTCGGGATCGTCGCCGTTGACGTGGAAGATGGGGGCCTGCACCATCTTGGCCACGTCCGTCGGGTACACCGAGCTGCGGGCCGCCTCGGGAGCCGTGGTGAAGCCCAGCTGGTTGTTGATGACCACGTGGACGGTGCCGCCGGTGCGGTAGCCGGCCAGCTGGGAGAGGTTGAGCGTCTCGGCCACCACCCCCTGCCCGGCGAACGCGGCGTCGCCGTGGAGGAGGATGGGCAGGATCGGGAACGGATCCCCCGGCCCGTCGACGAGGCGCTTGCCGGTCCCGCGCTCCCCCCCGAGGGCGTCCTGGCGGGCCCGGGCCATGCCGACCACCACGGGGTCGACCGCCTCGAGGTGCGACGGGTTCGACGCCATCGTCACCGGGATCGTGCCGCCCGAGCGGCTGACGAAGAGGCCGGTGGCCCCCTTGTGGTACTTGACGTCGCCCGACCCCTGGACCGACTCGGGGTCGAGGTTGCCCTCGAACTCCTCGAAGATCTCGCCGTACGACTTGCCCACGATGTTGGCCAGGACGTTGAGCCGGCCGCGGTGGGACATCCCCATCACCGACTCGTGCAGTCCCTCGGTCACCGCTTCGTTGAGCAGGGCGTCGAGGATCACGATGGCCGACTCCGCCCCCTCGAGGCCGAACCGCTTCTGGCCCACGTAGCGGGTGTGGAGGAAGCGCTCGAACACCTCGGCGGCGTTGAGGCGGTCGAGGATGTGGCGTTGCTCGTCGGGCACCGTGACCGACGAGACGCCTTCGACGTGCTGTTGGATCCACCGCTTTTGCCCGGGGTCCTGGATGTGCATGTACTCGACGCCGAGCGTCCGGCAGTAGGCGTCGCGGAGCACCGAGAGGATCTCGTCCAACGTGGCCACCCGCTTGCCGGCCAGCCCGTCGGCCACGAAGGTCCGGGGCAGGTCCCAGATGGTCAGTCCGTAGTGGAGGGGGTCGAGTTCGGGATGGAGCCCCACGGGTTCGGCGTCGAGCGGGTCCAGGTGGGCGATGAGATGGCCCCGCACCCGGTACATGTTGATCAGGGTCTGGACGTGGTTCTGCTTGATGAGCCGTTCGTGACCCCCGTCGGTGTCCTCGAGGCCCGAGTGGTCGTCCGGTTGCCAGGTGACGGGCTCGTAGGGGATGCCGAGGGACTCGAACACCTCCTTGTAGAAGCCGTGCTTGCCCATCAGGCACTCCGACACGTGGGCGAGGAACAGGCCCGACTCGGCGCCCTGGATGATCCGGTGGTCGTAGGTGGAGGTGACGGTCACCGTCTTGCCCACCCCGAGCTCGGCGAGCATGCGGGGATCCGACGCCTCGAAGCCGGGGGGCACCGTGAGGGCGCCCACGCCCACGATCACCCCCTGGCCCGGCATCAGCCGGGGGACGGACTGGACGGTGCCCAGGGTGCCGGGGTTGGTCAGGGTCACCGTCGTCCCGGCGAAGTCGTCGGGGGCGATCTTGTTGGTGTGGATCTTGCGGACCAGGTCCTCGTACGCCCCCACGAAGCTCTGGAAGTCCCGGGTGTCGGCCTCCGCGATGCACGGGACGAGGAGCGTGCGCCCCGACCCCTTCTCGACGTCCACGGCGAGCCCGAGCCCGACGTGGTCGTGGCGCAGGACACCGGGGGTGCCTCTGCCGTCGGCGTCGGCGACGAACGCCGCGTTCATGGCCGGCACCGCGATGAGCGACTTCACGACGGCGTAGCCGATGAGATGGGTGAAGCTGACCTTGCCTCCCGTCGTCCGCCGCAGCTGGTTGTTGAGGATGGTGCGGTTGACCTCCAGCAGCTTGGCCGGGACCACGCGCACGCTGGTGGCCGTGGGCACCCCCAGCGAAGCCACCATGTTGGAGACGATGCGACCGGCCGCGCCCCGCAGCGGCGTGGCCCCCTCGACGCCCTCCGGTGCGCGGGGCGCGGCGGGAGCCGTGGTCGCCGGAGCGGGCGGGGTGGTGGTAGTCGCGGTCGCCGGGGCGGGAGGAGCCGCGGTCGACGTCGACGCCGTCACCGCGGGCACGCTGCCCGTCGGTCGGTAGTCGACGAAGAACTCCTTCCAGGAGGGTGACACCGACGACGGATCGGCCTGGTAGCGGTCGTACATGTCCTCGACCAGCCAGGCGTTGGGTCCGAACGCCCCGGTCCCGGCGGCGCCCCGTCCGACCTGACTCCCGTCCCGACCGTCGTCCTGCACCGCCGCGTCTCCATCCTGGGGGCTCTCCATGTGCCGCCAGCCTACCGGGAGGCGGAAGTCCCCGAGGCCGGTGGAGGTGCCCCGCGGGGCGCCGAGTAGCGTCGTGCGCATGCCTGCTCCGCGCACCCGGGTCACGTGCACGTTCACCTTCGAGGCCGCCCACCGGCTGGCCTGGCACCCCGGGAAGTGCCGCAACCTGCACGGCCACTCCTACCGGCTCGACGTGTCGGTGGAGGGACCGCTGGACGCCAACGGGGTGGTGCTCGACTTCGACACCCTCCAGGACGTCGTCCGGTCCGAGGTCGTGGACGTCTGGGACCACCGGGACCTGAACGAGGTCCTCGACAACCCGACCGCCGAGCTGCTCGCCCACCGGGCGTGGGAGCTGCTCACCGCGGCCGGCATCGAACCCGCCGCCCTGCGGCTGTGGGAGACGACCGACTCCTGGGTCGATCTCGTCGGGGAGCCGGGGACCTGACCGTGGGAGGTGGGGGTGACCTCGTCGTGCTGTCGGGCGGTCTCGACTCGACCGTCTGCATGGCCCTGGCCGTCGCCGGACGTTCCGGGGCCCCGCTGGCCCTCACCTTCGACTACGGGCAGCGCCACCGCGTGGAGCTCGACCGGGCGGCGGGCGTCGCCGGCCACTACCGCAGCGAGCACCTGGTGGTCCGTCTCGACACCTCCGCATGGGGCGGTTCGGCCCTCACCGACCCGACGGTGGAGGTGCCGACCGGCGGATCCGGGGCGGGTATCCCGGTCACCTACGTCCCCGCCCGCAACAGCATCTTCCTGGCGGTCGCCCTCGGAGTGGCCGAGGCCCGGGACCTCGACCGGGTGTGGATCGGGGTCAACGCCATCGACTACTCCGGCTACCCGGACTGCCGTCCGGAGTTCATCGAGGCGTTCCGGGGCGTGGCCGCCACCGGACAGAAACGGGGGGTGGAGGGCCGTCCGGTCGGGATCCACACACCGCTGATCTCCTGCACGAAGGAAGAGATCGTCCGCCTCGGCGTCGAGCACCACGCCCCGCTGCATCTCACGTGGTCCTGCTACCTGGGCGGCGACCGGCCGTGCGGCAGCTGCGACGCCTGCCGGCTGCGGGCCCAGGGCTTCGCGGCGGCCGGGGTGGAAGACCCGGCCCTGGCATGACCGCCGCGTCGTCGTCATCCGGGCGGCTGTCTCCCGTTGCGGACCCGGCGTCGGCGTCGGCGTCGGCGTCGGCGGGCGTCCTGGTGTCCGAGGTCTTCAGCGCCATCCAGGGGGAGGCCGCCCTCGTCGGTGAGCGTCAGGTCTTCGTCCGCCTGACCGGCTGCAACCTCCGCTGTGGCTACTGCGACCAGCCCGAGGCGCTCGAGCGGGTCGCCGGGCCGTGCCGCATCGAGCGGACCGCCGGTCGGCGCGACTGGTCCGTGGAACCGAGCCCCCTCCCCCTCGACCGGGTGGTCGACGCCGTCGGGTCCCTCTGGGCGCAGCTGCCCCACCACTCCATCAGCCTCACCGGGGGTGAGCCCCTCCTCCAGGGCACCCGGGTCGAGGAACTGGTCGGGCGGTTCGACCGTCGGGGATGGCCGGTGATGCTCGAGACCAACGGGACCCTGGTGCCTCCCCTGCGCAGGCTCGGGTCGCGGGTGACCTACGTCAGCATGGACCTCAAGCTCGACAGCGTGGACGGCGAGCACGTCGCCCCGGCCGTGCAGGCCCGGTTCCTCGGGGAGGCACTCGCCTCCGGCGCCACCACGTGGGTGAAGATCGTCATCGGCCCGGACACCGATCCCGGCGAGTTGGACGCCGGCATCGCGATGGTGGCCCGGGCGTCGGGCGGGCGGCCGTCGGCCGTCGAGGTGTTCCTCCAGCCCCTGACCCCGTTCGGGACGTCGACGGCGGGACCCACCCCGGACCAGGTGCTCGAAGCCCAGGAGCGGGCGCTGCGCCTCCACCCCCGGGTGCGGGTCGTGCCCCAGACCCACAAGGCCATTGGGCAGCTGTAGGCGACGGGCGGGCGGCCCCAGACGCGACGAAGGGGCGGCCCGGGACCGTGTCCCGGACCACCCCCCGCGACGCGACTACTTGGCCTTGGTGATCTTCGGAGCCGGGGCCTGGCCGTTCACGACCTTCTTGAACGAGGCACCGGCGGACACCTTGGGGCTCTTCGACGCCTTGATCTTGATGGTCTCGCCCGTCTGGGGGTTGCGGCCCGTGCGAGCGGCGCGCTGGGCCCGGTCGAAGGTCAGGAAGCCGGTGATGACGACCTTCTCGCCCTTCGCCACGTTGGCGACGATGACATCCTCGAGGCCGCCGAGCACGGTGGCGACGTCCTTGGACGTCGACCCGGTGTGGGCGGCGACGGCGGCAATGAGATCGGTCTTGGTAAGGGGCACTGGTTCTCCTTGGTCAAATGGAAGCCCTAACAATGCACGATCTGGCGGTCGGATGTGTGCATTTGGGGCCAGGGAGCCCTGAACTGGGCGGCTTCCGGGCCGTCGGCACCGGAATGGCCGCACCGGCGGGTGCCCTGTCAGGCTGATCGGGATGACCCCCGCGACCGGCCTCTCCCTCACCGAGCACCTGCCCGAGCGAGCGTCGGCCTCGGTTCCGATGGTCGTCCTGGTGCACGGCTCCCTCGACCGGGCGGGCAGTTTCGCCCGCGTCGTCCGTCGACTCGACGATCTCCACGTCGTCACCTACGACCGTCGCGGCTACCACCGCTCGCGTCACGTCGTCCCGGTCCACGAGACCCTCGGGGGCCACGTCGACGATCTGGTGACGGTGATCGCCGGTCGGCCGTGCGTCGTGGTCGGACACAGCTACGGCGGCGCCATCACACTGGCGGCGGCCCTGCGCCCGGGTGGGCCGGGCCCCATCGTGGCGATCGGCGCCTTCGAACCCCCGATGCCCTGGCTCGGTGCCTGGGCGGCCCGACCGCGCCGGCCGGGGCCGGACGGCGCGGCGGCCGACGAGGACCCGGGCCAGGTGGCCGAGCGGTTCTTCCGGCGCATGATGGGTGACGGCGCCTGGGAGCGCCTGCCCGAAGCGACCCGGGCGGCCCGCCGGGCCGACGGTCCCGCCCTCGTCGGCGAACTCGCCGCCATCCGCACGACCGAGGCCCCCTTCGACGTGACCCGACTGGCCGTGCCCGCCGTCTTCGGACGGGGCACCGAGTCACTCCCCTACCAGCAGGCCTCGACCGACTGGCTGGTCGAGCACACGCCCGACGCCCGCCTGGTCGAACTCGAGGGGGCGGCGCACGGTGCCCACCTGACCCATCCCGACGGCTTCGCCCGATTCGTTCGGGACGCGGTCGACCGGGCGGCCGATGCCCCACGGTAGAACGGGGTCATGCACCTCGTGGTCACCGGTTCGTCGGGCCTCATCGGCACCGCCCTGGTCGACGCCGCCCGATCCCGCGGTGACACCGTCACCCGGCTGGTGCGGGCGTCGTCCGCCGGCCGGGGGGACCGCCCCGGGCCGGGGTCACCGACGTGGCCTGGGATCCCGCCGCCGGGTACGTCGACGTCGGTGCGCTGACCTCGTCGGGCCCCGTCGACGGCGTGGTGCACCTGGCCGGCGCCGGCGTGGGCGACAAGCGGTGGTCCGTCCAGCGCAAGCGCGAGATCCTCGAGAGCCGTACGAAGGGGACGGACCTCGTGGCCCGGACGGTGGCCGCCCTCGACCCGCTCCCCCGGGTGCTGGTGAGCGCGTCGGCGGTGGGCTACTACGGCGACCGGGGCGACGAGGTCCTGGACGAGGAGGCAACGGCCGGCCGCGGGTTCCTCGCCGAGGTCTGCGAGGAGTGGGAGGCGGCCAGTGCGCCGGCCGAGGCCGCCGGCGTGCGGACCGTCCGGGTACGGACCGGCATCGTGCTGAGCCCCACGGGTGGCGCCCTGGCCAAGCAGCTCCCCCTCTTCAAGCTGGGCCTCGGGGGCCGCATCGGCTCGGGACGCCAGTACCGGAGCTGGATCACGCTCGACGACGAGGTGGCGGTGCTCCTGGCGTGCCTGGACGACGACCGACTGGCCGGACCCGTCAACGCCACCGCCCCGGTGCCGGCCACCGATGCCCAGCTGGCGCGGGCCCTCGGCGCCGCGCTCCACCGGCCGGCCGTCCTGGCGGTCCCCACCGTCGCGTTGAAACTGGCCCTCGGCGCCGACATGGCCACCGACATGGTCCTGGCCAGCCAGCGGGCCGTCCCCCACCGCCTGACCGCCGCCGGGTTCACCTTCCGTCACACCGACCTGGACGAGGCCGTGCGTTCCGTGGTGGGAGGCCGCTGAGCGGGTTCCCCGTCCCGGTGCCGGCCACCGGCCGGCGGCCACCCGCGCCGACCCCGGATACGCTTGGCCCGCCCACCGGAGGGCAGCGATCGAAGGGGTACCGGACATGAGCGTCACCGAGCAGACCGAGTCGACCGGCGCGGCGGCTCCCCCGCCGGAGGCGTTCGAGGCCCAGGCGAGGGCCTTCCTCGACGCCAACGCCGAACGACGCCCGGTCGAGACGTTCGTGTGGGGCCAGGGCTCGGACGACGTCAGCCTCTTTCCGGAGCGGACGCCCGAGCAGCAGGAGTCCGACCTGGCGGTCGCGCGGTCCTGGGCCCAGTCGGTCTTCGACGCCGGGTTCGGCTGGATCACCGGACCCACCCGGTACGGCGGCCGCGACCTGTCCGCCGAGTACCAGCGCATCTGGTCCACCGTGGCCTCCGAGTACCGGACCCCGTCCCTGTCCATCTACGGCATCGGCCTCGGCATGGTGGCGCCGACGATCCTGGCCCACGCCACCGACGAGGTGAAGGACGCCTACCTGCGCCGGATGTGGCGCGGCGACATCGTCGGCTGCCAGCTGTTTTCCGAACCGTCGTCCGGCTCCGACCTGGCGTCGCTCCAGACCCGCGCGGTCAAGGACGGTGACGAGTGGGTGCTCAACGGGCAGAAGGTGTGGACGTCGGGCGCCCAGGTGTCCGACATCGGCGAGATCATCTGCCGCACCGATCCCGACCTTCCCAAGCACCGGGGCCTGACCGGTTTCGTGGTCGACATGCACGCCCCCGGGGTCGAGGTCCGTCCCCTGCGCCAGATGACCGGTGGCGCCTCCTTCAACGAGGTCTTCTTCACCGACGTGCGCGTGCCGGACTCCCACCTCCTCGGGGAGGTCAACGGCGGCTGGACCGTGGCCCTGACCACGCTCATGAACGAACGGGCGGCCATCGGCGGCGGTGGCGGGGGCCTCAGCCTGCCCCAGTCCACCCGCCTCATCGAGGCGGCACGGGCCGCCGGTCGGGCCGGCGACCCGTTGATCCGCCAGCAGTTGGCCGAGATCGTCATCAACGAACGCGTCGCCGGGTACACGAACCGACGGGCCATGGCGAAGATCGCCGCCGGACAGCTGCCCGGCCCGGAGATGTCGCTCGGCAAGCTGTCCCTGACCGCCAACATGGTGCGCACCTACGAGGCCGTGTCGTCGATCTTCGGACCGGCCCTGGTGGCCGACACCGGGTCCTGGGGCACCTACGCCTGGTCCCAGTACCTGCTCGGCGTGCCCGGCATGCGCATCGCCGGCGGCTCGGACGAGGTCATGCGCAACATCATCGGTGAGCGGGTGCTCGGTCTTCCGAAGGAGCCCGCCCCCGGCTAGGACCGGACCCTCCGTTCACCCGACCGCGGGCGCGGTCGCCGGATCACACGCGGTCCGGCAGCCGCCACGTCACCCGGTGGTGGGGACTCGGGCCGAGCCGGCGCAGGGCGTCGAGGTGGTCACCCGTCGCATAGCCCTTGTTGGACTCCCAGCCGTACTCGGGGTGGTCGGCGGCCAGTCCGACCATGACCGCGTCCCGGGCGACCTTGGCCAGGATGCTGGCGGCGGCCACCGATGTGCAGGTGAGGTCGGCCTTCACGCGGGTCATCACCGCCGGCGCCGGTCCCCCGTCCCCGGCCGCGGGGGTCAGCCAGTCGTAGTTCCCGTCCAGCACCACCAGGTCGGGCGGCTCGGCCAGGGCCTCGAGCGCCCGGGTCCCGGCCAGTCCGAGAGCGGCGCTCAGACCGTGGGCGTCGACCTCCCCGGGGTCGGCCGTGCCGATCGACCAGGCCGCCGCCCACCCCCGGATGGGATCCACCAGCGCCTCGCGCTCGTGGCCGGAGAGCAGCTTGGAGTCGCGGATGCCGACGGGGGGCCGGCCGGTGGTGGCGTCGAGGACCACCAGGCCCACGTAGACGGGGCCGGCCGGCGAACCGCGCCCGACCTCGTCCATCGCACCCAGACGGAGTACCCCGGACCGCAGGAGGCCCCGCTCCAGGCGGAGCGTCGGTGAGACCATGGCCGAAACCTACCTCCGGGAGCCGTCGCCCGGCTGCATCATCCGAGGCGGCTGCGCACGACCTTGCCCATCGCGTTGCGGGGCAGGGTGTCGACCACCCGGATCAGCCGGGGGAGCTTGTACCGGGCGAGCAGACCGGCGCCGTGGGCCACCAGGTCGTCGAGGCCGGGGGCGGGCCGTCGGGTACCACCCAGGCCGTCACCACCTCCCCCCATTCGTCCGAGGGCGTGCCCGTCACCGCGATCTCGGCCACGCCCGGGCAGCGGGCGAGCACATCCTCCACCTCGGTGGGGTACACGTTGAACCCGCCCGAGATGATGAGCTCGGTGGAGCGGCCCCGCAGCACCAGGTAGCCGTCCTCGTCGGCTCCGAGATCACCGGTGACGAACCACGGGCCGCCGCCGTCCCCCGAGTGGCGGAACGCCTCGGCGTTGGCCGCGTCCCGCTCGAAGTAGCCCTCGAAGACGTTCGGACCGCGCACCAGCACCCCGCCGTCGGAGTCGAGGGAGACCTCCACACCCGGCAACGGGAACCCCACCGTTCCGGCCCGCCGCTCGCCCCGGTAGGGGTTGGAGGTGTTCATCAGCGTCTCGGTCATCCCGTACCGCTCGAGGACGGGGTGGCCGATGGCCGCGGTGGCCGCCGCGTGGAGGTCGGCGGACAACGGCGCCGAGCCCGAGACGCACAGCCGCAGGGACGACAGGCCGGCCGCCCGGCCCGTCGCCACCAGCCGGTGGTACATGGTCGGGACGCCGAAGAACAGGGTGGCGGACTCGTCTCGGACCGCGGCCGCCACCGCGTCGGGATCGAAGCCGGGCAGGAGCACCGCCGAACCGCCGGCGGTCATCGTGCCGTAGGCGCCGACCACCAGGCCGTGGGCGTGGAACACCGGCAGGCAGTGGATCAGGACGTCCTCGGGGGACATCCGCCAGGCGCGGGTCACCGACTCCACCCCGGCCAACAGGTGGCGATGACGCAGGACGGCACCCTTGGGAACGCCCGTCGTCCCCGAGGTGAAGCAGATGAGGGCCGGGTCCTCGGCGTCGGCGGTGTCCAACGCGCCCGGATCCCCGTCGGGCAGATCGAGGGCGGGTCCGCACACCACCGGAGCACCGGGGAGCGCGTGGCGCACCCACCGTGCCTGGTCGGGTCGGTCGACCACGGCCCCGGCGGCCCGGACGTCGGTGGCGATGTGGGCCAGTTCACGCTCCGAGTAGGCGGTGTTCGCCGGCACCACGACCAGGCCGGCCCGCAGGGCGCCGACGTGGGCGACCAGGGCGGCGACCGACGACTCCGCCGACCAGACCAGCCGGTCCCCCGGGACCAGCCCCGCGGTCCGCAGCCGACCGGCGGCCCGCCGGGTGGCCGCCTCGAACTCCCCCGCGGTCCACCAGCGGTCCCCCTCCTTCCACAGCCGGGCCGGCGGGTCGGACGACCAACGGTCGGACCAGCGGCGCAGCAGCGTCCCGGCGGTCAGGAGTCCGGGCGCGCCCGGCCGGGCGTCGCCGACCAGCGGGTCGTCCGCATCGAGTTGATCGCGCCAGGGTCGCACGGTGGTCTCCACGTCGGGTCGGGGGGTGCGGGGGCACCACCACCGGTTGCCCACCCGCGGTGGGGCCCGCGGGCCATAGTCTTAGCCCATCGTCGTCGACGACCACGCGAGGAGGCGTCATGGGACTGATGGACAAGGTGAAGGCCCAGGCCGAGGTCGGTCTGGCCAAGGCCAACGAGGCCACCAAGGCGGGCCAGGAGAAGTTGGACCAGGTCACGGCCAAGCACAAGGCCGACACGATGCTCCACGACCTCGGCGCCGCCGTCTACGCCGAGAAGGTCGGTCGGGGCACCGACGCCACCCAGGCGGACGTCGAACGCCTGGTCGCCGCCCTGCAGGCCTACGAGGCCGACTACGGGAACCTGCAGCCGTGACCCCCGGGGCCGGCCACGCGACGCCGGGGACCGCCCGCCGCCAGGTGGCCGTCGTTCCCCACACCCACTGGGACCGCGAGTGGTACGAGCCGTTCCAGACGTTCCGCCTCAATCTGGTGCGGCTCGTCGACGACCTGCTCGACCTGATGGAGCGCGATCCCTCGTACAGCCACTACCTGCTCGACGGTCAGCTGGCGGCGATCGACGACTACCTGGAGATCCGTCCCGAGAACGAGGACCGGCTGCGGGCGCTGGCCGCCGCCGGCCGGATCACCGTCGGCCCGTGGTACATCCTCATGGACGAGTTCCTGATCTCGGGGGAGACGATCGTCCGGAACCTGCAGAAGGGCATCCGGAGGGGCAGCGCCTTCGGGGGCGTGATGGAGGTGGGCTACCTGCCGGACATGTTCGGCCATGTCGCCCAGATGCCCCAGCTGCTCGCCGAGGCCGGTCTCGACCACACGGTCGTCTGGCGGGGCGTCCCCTCGACGGTGGAGTCGACGGCGTTCGTCTGGATCGCGCCCGACGGGTCACGCGTCCGGGCCGAGTACCTCGTCGCGGGGTACGGCAACGGCGCCGCCCTGCCCGAGGACGCCAAACAGCTGGTGCGCCGCCTGGCCGCCCTGGAGGAGGAGTTCGCCTCCTTCCTGCCCGACGACGCCCCGTTGCTGCTCATGAACGGATCCGACCACCTCCGCCCCCAACCGTGGCTGGGCCGGGTCGTGGCCGAGGCCAACCAACTCCAGGCCGACTTCGACCTCCGGATCTCCTCGTTGTCCGAGTACCTCGCCGGGCGCGGCACCGACGGCCTGGTCGAGTGGACGGGCGAGCTCCGCTCCGGCTTCCGCTCGAACGTCCTGATGGGCGTGGGCTCCAACCGGGTGGACGTCAAGCAGGCCGCCTCGCGTGCCGAGCGATCGTTGGAGCGCCTGTCGGAGCCGCTGACGGCCCTCTTCGTCCCGGCCGACCGGTGGCCGACCACCGTCTTCGACCTGGCCTGGACCCTGATGGTGCGCAACGCGGCCCACGACTCGATCTGCGCCTGCTCGGCCGATGAGGTCGTCGACGCCGTGCTGCACCGCTACGCCGAGGCCCGTCAGATCGGCGACGGCCTGACCGGACAGGCGCTCCACGCCGTCGGTCGCTCGATGGCCTCCGCCGGGCCGGTCGTGGTCAACCCGACGGCCCGCGACCGCTCCGGGGTGGTCGAGGTGGTCGTGCCCGCGGTGGGCGAGGTCGGTCCCGAGGTCCAGGTCCTGTCCGAGCGGTCCGGGATGCCGGGGTCGATCACGCTGGACGGCGAGACCGTGCGCAACATGCTGGGCCTGCTGCAGGGGGCACGCATCGACGACCAGGCCTACGTGACCGACGTCAGTCTGGCCGAGGACGAGACCGGGCTGGACGTGACCATGGTCGTCGGGCCCGAGCCCCGCGAGGGGGCGGCCATCGAGGAGGTCAAGCGGGAGCTGTACACCCGGTTGACCGCCCGACCCGACACCGAGGTCCGCCTGATCATCGATCAGCCGCCGGTCCGTCGCGTCCTCGCCCGCCCGGCCCCGGTGCCCGGGTTCGGCTGGGCCCACTTCGCCCCCGCCCCGCTCGAGCACCCGGTGCACCTCGAGGTGGAGGACGACACGGGGGTCACCCTCGCCAACGGTCTCGTGACCGTGGTGGTCACCCCGGGCGACGGCACGTTCTCGATCGACGGCGTCCCCGGCTTCGGTCGGCTGGTCGACGGCGGCGACCACGGCGACACGTACAACTACTCGCCGCCCACCCACGACACGGTGGTCGACACGCCGACCTCGGTGGTGGTCACTCCGGGCGACACCGGACCCGTCCGGGCCACCGTCGACGTCACCGCCACCTACGCGTGGCCCGAGTACGTCGACGGCCGCACCCACGCCCGGGCCGGCGTGCGGGACGTCACCGTCACCACCACCCTCGAGGTGCGGGCCGACGAGCCGCTGGTGGTGGTCCGCACCCGCTTCGTGAACCCCTCCCGTGACCATCGGCTCCGGGTCCACCTCCCGCTGCCCTCCCCCGCCGCCACCTCGGAGGCGGAGTGCGCCTTCACCGTCGTCGAGCGGGGGCTCACGGCCGAGGGCCGCAGCGACGAGTTCGGGTTGCCCACCTTCCCCTCGCGACGGTTCGTGCGGGCCGGTGGACTGACGGTGGTCCACGAGGGTCTGCTCGAGTACGAACTGGTCGACATCGCCGAACGGGGTGACGGCTCCGGACCGGCCGCGGGGACCGTCGCCCTCACGCTGCTGCGGGCCACCGGCATGCTGTCGCGCCTCGGCATGTCGCTGCGCCCGCTACCGGCCGGCCCCATGGATGCGCTCGACGGCCCCCAGATGCTCGGCCCGGTCGACGTCACCTACGCCCTGGCCGTGGGGGACCACGATCCCTATGGTCTGGCCGACGTCGTGCTCGTGCCCCTCCAGGTGACCGGGTCGTTCGGCGGGGGCGACCGGCCCGACCGCGGTACCGAGTTGACGGTCGAGGGGGCCGAGGTCTCGGCGGTGCGTCGGGACGCCGGGGCGCTCGAGCTACGGGTCTTCAATCCGACCTCCACCGCCACGACGGTCACCGTGTCCGGTCGATCGGGCTGGCTGGTCGACCTGCGGGGTCGGCCGGTCGAGCCGTTCGAGGGGTCGTTCCCGCTACGACCCCACGGGATCGCCACCGTCCGGCTCGACGCGCACTGAACGGTCGCCGGGGCGTCCGACGGCCGACTCGCCCCGCTCGCGCAGCTCGTCGAGCTCCCGCAGCACCTCGCCCAGCCGTTCCCAGCGCATCGTGCGACGGCTGTCGGCCCCGGGCTCGGAACCGGCGCGGATCAGCTTCCACATCTGCACCCGGCCGAGGTCCTTCAGCGTCCGCGTCCGCAGCATCCGGGTATCGATCCCGGGGGCGCCCTCGTCGTCGAGCGACTCCTTGAACTCGTCGGAGATGAGCACGGTGCCCGGTCGGGCCACGTTGACGAGACGGCTCGCCAGGTTGACCACCGGACCGTAGAAGTCCCCGTCCTTGACGAGCACGGGGCCGATGGCGAGGGCCACCCGCACATCCGACAGCAGGTCGTCGCCGGCGTACGCCTCGGCCAGGCTCAGGCCGATCTGGGCGGCACCGGTGGCCGTCGGGACGACGAACATGACCTCGTCGCCGATCATCTTGACCACGCGGCCACCGAGCGCCACCACCGTGTCGTGGGCCAGCTCCTCGAAGCGGGCCACCACCGCGGCCAGCTCCTCGTCGCCGAGGTGCTGGCTGAGCACCGTGAACCCGACCATGTCGGCGAACCCGACGGCCATCACCGGCCGCAGGCCCTCGTCGGGACCGCGCATGCGGTGCAGCATGGCCCGCCGGGTGGCCGCCTGGAGGTGGCGCCGCCAGACGTACTCGAGCAACCGGGCCATGGCCGGGATCGAGGACTCCGCCTGCCGGGCGAACTCGTCGGCGTCGAGGACACTGTCCCCCGTCCCCATCATGATCGGTGTGGTGCCCGGGGCCGTCTCGGCCTCGGCGATCCTGGCCATGGACGAGCCGATCACCCGGGCCATCTGCACCGCGGTGTCGAGGTCCACGATGCCCAGCGCCACCAGGGACTGGAAGAGCTGGACGGCCTGGATGTCCATGTCCGTGAAGGCGGCCTCGTCCTCGTCCACGTCGAGGAAGCCGAGGGCCCGCCAGAAGCGCTTGGCCACGTCGAGGGGGATGTCCGTCCGCTCGGCCACCTCGGACTGGGTCAGGCGGTGCCCGGTCGGCACCAGCAGGTGGTCGACGACCAACAGGTCCAACACGTCGTCCTCGACCGCCCGGTCGATCTCCTCGTCGGGGCAGCCGAGCTCCAGGAGCAGGTAGCGGACCCGGGCCAGAGCTTCCACGCGGGCGATGTCCGCGTCCTCGTCCTCCACTGGCGGCGGGTCGGCGGGCACCGGCCCACCCTACGTCGTCCGGCCGCCCGGCGGTGTGCCGTCGGGCGGTGCCTACACTGGCCGGGTGGCCGCCAACGGAGAGCACCCGTCGCGCACCGGACTCGGCCTGGGGACCCGGGCCGTCCTGGTGCCGATCAAGGCCTTCCGCGAGGCCAAGGGACGGCTCGACCACGCGCTCGGGCCCGACGAGCGGGCCGCCCTGGCCCGGTCGATGGCCGCCCAGGTCCTGGAGGCGGCGGCACCGCTCCCGGTCGCCGTCGTCTGCGACGACAACGACGTGGCCGAGTGGGCCCGCGGGCGGGGGGCGCTGGTGGTGTGGGAGCCCGGCCGGGGACTCAACGGCGCCGTCGAGTCCGGCGTCGACCACCTGCGGGCCGCCGGCGTCCACCACGTGACGGTCTCCCACGCCGATCTGCCCCGGGCCCACGGACTGGCGGCGGTCGGTTTGGACCCGGGTATCACCCTGGTGCCCGACCGCTACGGCAACGGCACCAACGTCATCGCCGTTCCGGCGGCCGCCGGCTTCCGCTTCTCCTACGGACCGGGATCCTTCGCCCGGCACCTGGCCGAGGCCGAGCGCCTGGGGATGGCGGCGCGGGTCCTCGACCTCCCCGACCTGGCCTGGGACGTCGACGAGCCGGCCGACCTGGTCCCGGTGGGGCCGCGGACCACCCCGTGACGGGCACCCCGACGGAGGCCGGCCCACCGGACGGGATCCCCACCGACGTGCCGGCCCGCCTGCTGTCCGGACTGCCGACCGGCGACCTCCTCGACACCACGACCGTCACCATCGACCTGCCCGTCCCGAGCGTGGCCCTGGCCGTCGGCGCCCACCCCGACGACATCGAGTTCGGTGCCGGCGCCACGCTCGCCAAGTGGGCGGCAGCCGGTTGCGTGGTGCACCACGTCGTCCTCACCGACGGGTCCAAGGGCACCTGGGACCCGTCGGCGGACCTCGGGGCCCTGGTCGCCGCCCGGCTGGAGGAGTGCCGGCGCGCCGCGGTCGTCCTCGCCGGGGGCGATGAGGCGGCGGCCGACCGGGTGCACGCCCTGGGCTACGTCGACGGCGAGCTGACGAACGGACCCGACGAGCGACGAGCCGTCGCCCGGGTGATCCGCACCGTGGGTCCCGACGTGCTGCTCGCCCATGACCCCTGGCGTCGGTACCGGCTCCATCCCGATCACCGCGCCGCCGGGTTCCTCACCATCGACGCCCTGGTGGCGGCCCGCGATCCCCACTTCCTGCCCGAGCTCGGGCTCCCGCCCCATCGCCCGGACGCCCTGCTGCTGTGGGAGGCCGACCTCCCCAACCACGTCGAACGCCTGGCGGGCGTCGGCGGGGTGAAGGTCGAGGCCCTGCTGTGCCACGCCAGTCAGCACGAGACGACCATGGGGGTCGGCCCGGGAGGCGATGAGGGACAGCGGAACCCCGGACAGGACGTGTTCGCGTCGCGCATCGCCTGGCAGCTGGCCCAGCACGGGGCCGTGGCCGGCCTGGACGGCGGCGAGGCGTTCCACCTCATCGACCAGTTGTAGGGACCGGCGGCGGGGGCTCGGCCCCCGGGCGCGACGATGGGGGCCCGAAGGCCCCCATCGGACGCCATGCAGCGACGAGGTCGCCGCCACGGGGAGCTACCGGCGGCGGGCCGGCGCCTTGCGGGCGGCGGTCTTGCGGGCCGGCGCCTTGCGGGCGGTCGACTTGCGAGCCGGAGCCTTCTTGGCCGCGGTCTTGCGGGCCGTGGTCTTCTTGGCCGCGGTCTTGCGGGCCGGCGCCTTCTTGGCGGTCGACTTGCGAGCCGGAGCCTTCTTGGCCGCGGTCTTGCGGGCCGTGGTCTTCTTGGCAGTGGTCTTGCGGGCCGTGGTCTTCTTCGCCGCGGTCTTGCGAGCCGGAGCCTTGCGAGCCGGAGCCTTCTTCACCGCCTTCTTGGCAGCCGACTTCTTCGCCGCGGTCTTCCTCGCGGTGGTCTTCTTGGCTGCTGTCTTCTTGGCCGGTGCCTTTCGGGCCGGGGCTTTCTTGGCTGCTGCCTTCTTTACTGCCATGGACACTCCCTCCTTAGGGGTCAACGCCGACTTGAACGCCGAACCGGTGGCGAACCGGACTCCTCTCGACGCTGGGATACGTACCGCTTCGCCTGTCCGGGGATTCCGACCCGTGCGGGCGGCCCGTCGGGTCGGGGTGAATGTCCCGAATCCGACAACCGTCACTTTCCGACCGGATCGAACCTCCGTGATGATCTTCTCGAACAGCTGCTCCACCACGTCTTCGACGGTGCGACGGCTCGTCTGTGACGAACCGGTCACCGCATCGACGAGCTGAGACCTGTTCACGTTGATCTCCTCAGCGCTACGTAACCGACTACTAGCCAAATGGCTTTTTGACTGCAGGTCAAGCACTAGAACGCGCGCGTCGTCGTCGCCGCTACACCTGGCGCGGCGCCGGGCGCGACCCATCACGCGTCGCCTGTACTCCGACCGGATCATCGACGAGGGCGAGGCGGCAGAATTCCCCTTTTCCTGCAACGGTTTTTCGGCCTACCCTCTCGTACACCCCCCTCGCGGACGTCCGACTCCGCCGCACTCTGCCCGCACCACGGGCGACGACGACGCGGAGGACACGCGTGAAAACTTTTTTTTCATCGGCCCGCAATTCGCGCAGTGATGACACGTCGCGCGTCGCGCGCGACGTGTCCGCGCACGCGCGCCACGGCCTCTACCTCGGCCATGACGCGCACGGATGGCACCACGCCGACCCGCAACATTCCGTCCTCGTCCTCGGACCACCGCGGTCCGGGAAGACGTCCGGGCTGCTGATCCCGAACGTGCTGTCGGCACCGGGCGCGGTCGTCACCACGTCGACCAAAGCCGACGTGCTCGACGCCACCCGCGACGCGCGGTCGACCTCGGGCACCTGCCACCTGTTCGACCCTTCGGGGTCGGTCGACGACCGTCCCGGCGTCCACCGCCTGCGGTGGTCGCCGCTGCCGGCCTGTACGTCGTGGCGGACCGCCCTCACCACGGCCCGCTCGCTGGTGCTGGTGGGCGCGGCCGGCACCGGAGCCGTCCGGGGCGAGTCGTCCCACTGGACCGAGCGTGCCCAGGCACTGCTCGCCCCGCTGTTGCACGCCGCCGCCCTCGAGGGACAGGACATGCGCACCCTGTTGACCTGGGTGGACCGTCGCCAGGCGCTGCCCGCCCAGCAGGCTCTGGCGGGCGCGTCGGAGGGGACGCCGGAATCGCCCGGGACGTGCTGGACGGCATCGTGACCACCGACGAACGGGAGCTGAGCGGCATCTGGTCGACGGCGTCGGGGGCACTCGGCGGGTACCGCTCCGAACAGGCCCTGGCCGCCACCTGTGTGCCGGACTTCGACCCCGCCGCCTTCGTGGCCTCCGGCGACACCGTCTACGTGGCCGCCCCGGCCCACCACCAGGCCCTGGTGGCGCCCCTCGTGGTCGGCTTCCTCGACGATGTCCGTCGCGCCACCTACGCCCGGTCGGCCGACGGAGCCCACCCGGGCGGTCCACCGGTGGTGCTGGCCCTCGACGAGCTCGCCAACATCGCCCCCCTGCCCGAGCTGCCCTCCATGGTCAGCGAGGGTGGTGGACAGGGTCTCGTGACACTGGCCTGCTTCCAGGACCTCTCCCAGGCCCGGCACCGGTGGCCGGGCCAGGCCGACGGCTTCCCGTCGCTGTTCGGCACCACCGTGGTGCTCCCGGGCATCGGCGACGTGCGCACGCTGGAAGCGCTCTCGGTGCTGACCGGGGACCACGAGGTCGTCGTGCGGTCGGTCTCGCGGGGTCGGTCGTTGTCGGACCGGCCCCTCACCGACCTGCTCGGCGCCGGGCGTCCCCAGGTCGGCGAGCAGCTCGGCACGCAGTGGCGACGACGCCTGGCCCCCGACGACATCACCCGCGGGCGCCCCGGGCTCGCGCTCGGCCTTCGACGCCCGGAACCAGCCCGGTTGGTTCCCGATCGCCCCCGCCCACCTGGCCGAGCCGTGGCGCTCGATGTGCGGGGCGGAGCGCCACCTCGGCCGAGTCCGTCCCGGTCGGGGCGTCCCGGACGGACACGACGGGCTGGGCCGGTGACGGGCCGCCCGGAGGGGACCGGACCGAGGGCGTCACCGCTCCCGTCCGGGACTCCGCCGACCGGAGGCACCGAAGTCGTCGGCCGCCGCGTGCCGGCGCGTGCCGTCGACCTCGGACCCCCGGGCCGCGGTGCGCCCGGTCCCGAGACCGTCGTCCGCCAGGGCCCGGGCCACCACACCGACGTCGTCCGCCAGGGCCCGGGCCACGGCGGCGGGTGTCCAACGTCCGGCCCGGGGGCCCCCGCGTCGCGGGTTCCGGCGGACAGTCCGAGGGCGGCGGCGGCCCGTTGCGCCCGAGCGCCGTCCAGACCGTACGGAGCGGCGTCGGCGACCGCCTCCACGAGGTCCCGGCCCGTCACCTCCGTGCGGTCCTTCGCCATCCGGGCCAGGCGCCCGGCCAGATCCCCGGTGTCGACGACACGGCCCGGGTCGGAGGGCGGTCGGCGGCCGACCACCCGCACGAGCCCCGTGGTGTCGAGCCCGAGGGACGACGCACGACGACGCCACCCGTCGCGCAACTCGTCCGCGGTGACCGTGGTGTCCTTGGCCGGCCGGTCGGCGTGGAACGCCACCCGTCGCACGGCGGCGGAGCCCCGTCCCCCGACCGGCGATGGGCCGCCTCGTCGATGGAGGCCGTCCGCTGCGAGAAGAGCCGGCACAGTACCGGGTCGACACCGGCCACCTCCCACCCTCCGGCCGGGGTGCGATGCCACGACACGCCGGCCGCACGGCCGAGATGGTGGCGGAGCGACGCGTCGTAGACCGAACGCGTCGCCCGGCGGTGGAGGAACAGTCGACGACTGTCGAGCGCCGACCAGCGGTCGTCGACGCCCCGCGCCACGTTGGCGACCACCAGATGGGTGTGGAGGTGGGGATCGAGGGCCCGGCTGGTCCGGTGCACGAATGCCGCGGCCACGGCCCCGGTGGTGGCCAGGTGGTGGACGGTGCCTCGCTCGGAACGCCGCACGCCGATGCCCGAGCCTTCGAGGTAGTCGAGCGCGTCGGACACCGCGGCTCGGTGGGCGTCGCCGGTCGCCACTCCGAGCTCCCGGGGAGCCAACAGGTGGAGCACGCTGACCGACTTGGGGGCGGCGAACACCAGGTCGAAACCGGACACCGGTCGGGACCCGTGCTCCGGGCGGAGGGGGCGCTCCCCCGTCGGTTCCCGCCCGGCCAGGAGCGCCGCGAACCCGTCGGCCCTCGACCGCCCCCCGGAGTCCGAGGTCGGCCGTGCCCCGCCCGGCCCAGACCCCGGGCGACTCCCCGGCCACCGACGACCCTTCGGCCCGGCCGGGTACGAGGTCCGACACGTAGTAGCCGACGCCGGACCCCCGGACGACGTGGACCCTCAGCACCCCGGAACGGACATGACGTACCTCCGGCGCCTACCTTACCGTTCGATGCTTTTCATGTCATCCCACTATTTTCCATCAGCCAGCCGCCTCGCACCCGACCCTCAGGACCAACGCTCCCTGGCGGCCACCACCGGACGATGGTGGAACCCGTCCGCGACGTCGATCTCTCCGAAGACGACCGACGGGCGGCCGCGGCCCACCACGATCTGCGGCTGCCCTAGCCCCTCGGTCCGGACCCGGGGGGGGGGGGGGGGGGCGGCCCCACCGGTCCCGGCCGGTCAGGACCCGGGCGTCGGGGAGCGGTAGCGGTCGAGGATCCGCCGGGCGGCCCGGGGAGCGAGATCGCGGTCCGCCACCGGCTCGACGACCTCGGCGTCGGGCCCGAGCCGGAGGAGCAGGCGCTCGAGCCAGGCGTCGCCGCCGACGTACACCTCCCACACCGGACGGCCGGCCAGTTCACCGTGGGCGGTCGCCGGGATCGTCTCGAACAGCCATCCCCGGGCCGGGTCGGCCGTGATCCGTACCCGCCGACTGTCGGGTCCCGGCACGAACGCCCCGATCCCACCGACCGAGGACGACTCGTCGCGGCCCGGCAGATCGGGGAGTTCGTCGACCAGGACCTCGGGTGCCGCGGGGCCGACGGGCACGGCGGTGGCGATGCGGTCGACCCGGAAGCGGCGCACCCCGTCCGCCACCTCGCACCAGGCGTCGACGTACCAGTGACCTTCCGACGCGAAGAGGCGCCTCGGGGTGACGGTCCGCTCCGAGGTCTGGTCGCTGGAGGCCGAGTAGTAGGTGATGGCGAGCCGCTCGCCGGCGGTCACCGCACCCCGGACCACGTCGAGGAGGTCCGGCGTGTCGAGCTCGACTTCGATGCCGGTCTGCCCGAGTGCCCGCTCGAGCTTGGTCAACGCCCGGGACAGCGCACCGTCCTCGTCGCTCCCGGGGACGGCCAGGAGAGCCCGGGCGGATGCCGCCAGGGCCAGACCCTCGCTCGGACTGAGTCGGCGCGGTCGGGCGAGGTCGGTGCCGACCCGGGTCGCCACCGTGTCCTCGGTCACGACGATCTCGAGCAGTTGATCCGGCGTGTACGGCGGGACCCCGCAGCAGGCGGCCATCTCGAGCTCGGACACGAGGGCCTGCGGCGTGAGGTCGAACCGGGCCGCCACCTCGTCGACCGGCGCCTCCCCCTCCTGGGCGAGCCAGGTGAGGATGGCCAGCAGCCGACGCAGTCGGGTGGCGGTGTCCGCGGCCGGGCTCATCGGGACCCCGCACCCGCCGTGGCGAATGCCTCGAGGCGTTCCACCACTGCCGCCCGCACCTCGTCGGGGCGCAGCACCTCCGCATGGTCCAGGAGGTCGAGGGCCCACGACACCAGGGCCTCGACCTCGGTCACCACCAGGCGCACGACCACGGACCCGTCCTCCGACCGCTCCACCACCGCCTCCGGGCCGAGTTCGGTGACCACGCGGGACGCCTCGGCCGGGTCGACGGCCACGTCGACCTCCACCGCCTCGCCCGGTCCGAAGTGCCACGGCTCCCGGGCGAACTCCTCATCGGCGTCGAACCCGTCGGGCAGCTCCCCCGAGCCGGCGGGCCCCGCCTCGGGCAGGCCCTCGATGCGGTCCACCCGGAACGTCCGGGCCTCCCCCCGGTCGCGGTCCCGACCGACCAGGTACCAGTGGCCGCCGCGGAAGCGGATGCCGGCCGGGTCCACCGAACGGACGGCCCCCCGGTAGGTGAAGCTGACGGCCGCCCCGGTCCGGACGGACTCGAAGAGCGGTGGCAGCGCCGGCAGTCCGTCGCCGAGGGGCAGATCGACGAGCGGGGGCGGGGCGCCGCGACCGGGCCAGCTGCCGGCGACGCCCAGTTTGGAGAGCGCATCCCTCCCGATAGGCTCGCCGAGGTGGACGCCGGCCACCGCCAGGTTCAGGGCCGCCTGCTCGTCGGGTTCGAGGCCGAGATCGGGCAGGTAGTACGCGTCGGGGTCCACCCGGTAGCCGACCTGTTCGTCGGAGTCGATCGCCTCGGCGAGCACCGGAACCCCCTCGTCCCGCAGGAGCCGCTTGTCGCGCTCGAAGGCCTGACGCCGCGCGTCGTGGCTGTCGGGGTAGCCGGGAACCCGGTCGGCGATCTCACGCAGACTGAGCGGTCGGCCGGTGTCCAGCAGGACCAGCAGGAGGTCGGTGACTCGTTCGAGTCGGTCGGGGGTGGCCATTCCCGTCAATCTACGGCCCGTGGACCGGGGCGCGTACCGTGACCGGCCCCTGGGCCTGGCATCCCCATCTGCTGTCGTGGGGCGTGCTGGCCCTGGTGGGCGCGGCCACGGCCGTCGGGCACCGCCGCCTCACCCGCCGGTCGGACCATCCCCTCCCCTGGCCGAGGGAGCGGGCCCTCCGGTTCGCCGGTGGGCTGGTCCTCATGGGGGTGTGCATGGGGTGGCCGCTCGGCGACCTGGCGGCCCACTGGTCGCTGGCCGCGCTCGTGCTCCAGCGCTGCATCCTCGTTCTGGCCGTCGCCCCGCTCCTGCTGTCGGGTCTGTCCGACGACCTCATCCGGTGGCTCACCCGGCCGGCCCCGGTCGACGCCCTGCTCGTACGCGTCGTCCGTCCTCCCGTGGCCGTCATCACCGTCACGGTGCTCCTGGTCGGGTCGATGGCGCCGGGGCTCGTGGCCGCCCAGTCCTCCTCGGCGGCCGCCCGGGCCGGGTTCGCCGTCCTCGCCGTGGCGGCGGGCACGGTGCTCTGGCTGCCCATCCTCGGGCGCATCCCGGGCATCCCCCGGCCGCGGCCCATGATCCGCGCCGTCTACCTCGTCGCCCAGGCCATCGTGCCGGTCTTCCTGTCCTTCATCTTCATCCTCTCGCCGAAGCCGCTCTACGGCATGTTCTCCCACTCGGTGGACGTGATCCGCCTACGCCCCCTCAACGACCAGCAGGTGGCCGGTTTCGTCTCGAAGCTGTCCTTCCTGTTCGTCCTCATGAGCGTCGCCGGGGTGGAGCTGGCCCGGGCCCCGGACTCCGACGAGGACCTCGGACCGGCCGACCCGTTGGTGTGGGCCGACGTCGAACGGCATTTCGAGCGCCTCGACCGCCACGGCCGCCCGCCCACGGAGGACGGATCGGGCCTGGCGGACCGGGGCGACGCCGAGGGACCGGGCACCGGTGGCGACCTGCCGGCCGCTCCCCCCGTCCCTCCCCCGGGCGACACCGACGGCCGCCACGACCCGGGGTAGGTCTTCCTCCCCGTGACCCGGCCCCGCCCGGCCCACCCGCTCCCACCGTCCGCACCGCGCCGGAGGGTGCGGACCCCCGGTGCGCCGACCGGGGTCCCGGTGTCCGTACCATGGTCGGGTGACCCTGGACACCCCCCTCGCGCCGGACCCCCCGAAGTTGCGGCGGCGGGTGCCCGGCAACGTGCAGGCCGGGGTGGAGGACCTCGGTGGGCGTCCGGCCATGGTGGTGCGCTCCATCTCCGACATCCGCCGGGGAGCGCTCTCCCTCGACGACGGCGACACCCTGGCCCAGTCCGCCTCGGTGGCCCGTTCGCTGCGGGTGCCGTTCGTCCTGGTCCTGTCCTCGAGCGGTGCCGACGTCTCGGGGGGCGTGGCCTCGCTCCACGGCTGGGGCCGGGCCGCCCGCGCCGTCGCCGCCTGCTCCGGTGTCGTACCGGTCGTCGTGGTGGTGACCGGACCCGCCCTGTCCGGTCCGGCTCTGCTGCTCGGACTGGCCGACCTCGTGCTCATGACCCCCGAGGCGTACGCCTACGTCTCGGGCCCGACGATGGTCCAGGAGTTCACCGGTATCCGCATCGGCCGGCACCAACTGGGGGGCAGCGCCATCCATGCCCGCTCCAGCGGCCTCTGCGCCGTCGAGGTGGCGACGGCCGAGCAGGGTCTCGAGCACGTGGCCCATCTCCTCGGCCTGCTGCCGGCCCACACCGACGAGCTGCCGCCCCGGGTCGACGGCGGCTGGACCTCGGGCGACGACGGACTGGCGTCGGTGATCCCCGACCGCACGACGAGCTCCTACGACGTGCGGAAGGTGGCCGCCGCCCTCGCCGACGACGGTGAGGTGAGCGAGCTGTGGCCGCGCTGGTCGCCCCAGCTGGTCACCGCCCTCGGTCGCATCGGCGGCCGCACCGTCGGTTTCGTGGCCAACCAGTCCCAGGCCCTGGCCGGCACGCTCGACATCGCCGCCAGCCAGAAGGGAGCGCGCTTCGTCCGGTTCTGCGACGCCTTCAACGTGCCCCTCGTCACCCTCGTCGACACGCCGGGGTTCCTGCCCGGCAAAGGACTCGAGTGGCGCGGCATGATCCGCCACGGGGCCGAACTCGCCTTCGCCTACGCCGAGGCGACGGTCCCCCGCATCTGCGTGATCCTGCGCAAGGCGTTCGGCGGCGCCTACATCGTCATGGACTCCAAGGGGCTGGGGAACGACCTCTGCTTCGCCTGGCCCGGCGCCGAGATCGCGGTGATGGGGGCCGAGGGGGCCGTCCAGATCCTGTACCGCCGGGTGGAGCCCGAGGACCGGCCCGCCCTGCAGGAGGCCTACACCGAACGCTTCCTGACGCCGTACCAGGCGGCCGAGCGGGGCTTCGTCGACGCCGTGATCGACCCGGCCGACACCCGCCGGGTGGTCGCCGAGTCACTCGACCTGCTGGCGACCCGGCGTGAGACCCTGCCCGGACGCAAGCACACCGTCGGCCCGCTGTAGGTCGGACGCGGAGCGCCGCGTCCCGGACGGGGTGACCCCGGACGCGACGGTGCCCCCTCCGGAGAGGGGGCACCGATCACGCTGTTCCGACAACGTGATCACACGGTGATCACGTTGTCAGGGATCACGAGGACTTCAGCTGGCTGGTCTGACCGACCCAACCCGAAGACGTCAGCGCGGGCAGCACGGCGGTAGCGTCGCAAGCCGAGGCCTTGACGTTGACAGCCTCGGCGTACTCCGTACCGACCGCCGTGGGCGCCGGGTTCGGTGCAGCCGGGCTGCTCGTGTAGGGACCCGTGGCGTCGCCCACCGGCTGCTGGTTGTCCGAGGCGTAGAAGCACGTCCCGTTGTTGTTCTTGGACCAGGTGGCCAGGACGATGCCGTTACCGTCACTCGACACGTAACCCGAGACCGGGCCCTGCGACGCGGCGGCACCACCCACCCAGCTGATGCTGGGCTCGTTGGCCTGGAGGCTGATCGAGTCACCAGCCGCCGTGGCCTGCGCCTTGGTGACGGCGATGCCCTGGTAGGTCTGGCTGTTGTTGGCCGCAGCCGCCTTGGCCGTGGTCAGGGCGGTGTTCAGGTTGGACTGGGCCGCCCGGTCGTTGGCGCCGCCCGTCACACCGAGGAAGGTGGGAATGGCGATGGCAAGCAGGATGGCCAGGATGAGCAGCACGACCATGAGTTCGATGAGGGTGAAGCCCGCATCCTCTCCGAGGTCGGCCGCTGCGTCGCGCCTGTCATTCAGGCGCTTCATAACCGTTGAAAGCATTGTGTTCTCCTCTTTCGATATGTACTGCATCTATGGGTGACCGTCGAGATTGACGCCCGGAACAGTCATCGTCCCGTTCCGGGGGCAACTTGAGGGAAATTCCGCATCTTCGACGCGGAATTCGGGAAGATATTCCGCCACCTCTTCACCGGGTAGCCAGGGCCGCCATAGACCGGACCACACCCACCTTGATCGCATAATGATGCCTTTGACGTGCATCTATGGGTGGCCACTCCCCCGGAGAGGAGGGATTTGGTTGCAGAATGGGAGCAGCCCGTTTTCTGCTTGACATGCTCCCCCGGTTCCGGCGTATACCGGTTCCCCCGGAATCGACTCAGGTGCTCGCTCCAGGCGCGAATCCGGCCTCCTGGTAGCGCGCGGTGATACCGGAACCGGTGGCCATCGGCTGCGCGGCGTTGCAGTCCGGCTTCACCTGGTCACCGGCCACCGTCACGTAGAAGGTCCCGACGCCCGTCGGGAGGGCGATGGGGCCGTGCACCGAGGCGGGCTGGGAGCTGCCGGGCGGAGTTCCGAGGTAGGGGTCGGCGGAGGACACCGGCGGGACCAACGCCTGTGAGTTGTCGACGATGTAGAAGCAATTGCCGGGGACCGAGTAGGCCGCCAGAACGACGCCGTTGCCATCGGACGACACGGACACCGAGATGTCGGACAACGAATCCGAGTACCCCGGTTGGAACTGCAGGTCGAGCTGGGCCTTGCCGAGGCTCGACACCAGCGAGCCGGTCCCGACGTAGGTCTGCCCGTTCTCCTGGAACTGCGACTTCGCATCGGTGAAGGCGGTCACCAGGTTGGTCTGGGCGGAACGATCGTCGGCCGCACTCGTGGTGCCGAGGAAGATCGGTATGGCGATGGCCAGGAGGATGCCCATGACGAGGAGCACCAGGAGCATCTCGACCAGGGTGAACCCGGCGTCGCTCGCCTCGCCGGCACGATCCGACCAGCGGGGCACCGACCCACCGACCGACGGGCGGGCGGCCCCGCCGGCGTGGGTGCCACCCGGTCGGGGGCGAAGCGCCCCGGTGTCCACGGCCGCCGCCCGCAATGTACTCATGTCATGTCATTCGACCGATCCCGGTGACGACTTGAGCGAAACCCCCGGTGCGGACGAGGCCGGCCCGGCAGGCGGGCCGGTCGATCTCCCCCCGGCCGACCCGTCGGGCCGCGCCGGGAGCGCGCCGGGAGGCGGTGCCGTCAGAGGCTTGCCGCCAGAGGCTTCCCGTCAGGAGGACGGGACCAGCTTGATGTAGTCGAACATCGGCAGGTAGAGGGAGATGACCATGATGCCGACGCCGATGCCCATGACCACGGTGAGCAGGGGCTCGAGCAGGGCGGTCAGGTTGTTGACCGTCACCTCCACCTCCTGGTCGTAGAAGCCCGCGACCTTCTTGAGCATGCCGTCGAGTTCACCGGTCTGCTCGCCGACCTCGATCATCTGGACCATCAGCGTGGGGATCACGTTCTCGTGCTCGCGCAGTGGATCGGCCAGCGGACGCCCTTCCCGGACGCCGGCCTTGGCCTCCAGCAGCACGTTGCCGATGGTCACGTTGCCCGCCGTCTCGGCGCTGATGTCGAGCGCCTCCAGGATCGGGACGCCCGAGCTGATGAGCGAACCGAGCGTGTTGGTCACCCGGGCCAGGGCGACCTTGTGGAACAGCTCGCCGAAGATCGGCGGCTTCAGCATCAGCTTGTCCCAGATCCGGCGGCCCTTCTCCGTGGCGATCCACTTGCGGACGGCCACGATCACCGCCACGACCACTCCGATGACGGCCAGGACCCAGACGCTGGTCATGATCTGCGACACGTCGATCAGGAGCTGGGTGGGCAACGGAAGCTTGCCACCCAGACTCTTGAAGAGGTTCTGGAACACGGGGACGATGAAGATGATCATCGCCGAGAAGATCACGAGCATGACCGACAGCACCACGGACGGGTACGTCATGGCCGACTTGATCGTCTTGTTCAGCGCGGCCTGCTTCTCGATCGTCTCCGCGAGGCCGGTCAGCACCTCGTCCAGGTTTCCGCCCACCTCACCCGCCTGGATGAGGGTGCAGTAGAGCTTGGAGAACGCCTTGGGGTGCTTGCCGCACGCCACCGACAGCGACGACCCGTGCTCGAGGTCGGTCCGGACATCGTTGAGGATCTTGGCCAGCTCCGGGTTCTCGACCTGGTTGGCCAGGATGCCGAGGGAGCGGACGACCGACAGACCGGAGTCGACCATCGTCGACAGCTGCCGGGTCATGATGGCGACCTCGCGCAGCTTGATCCGGCCGGAGATCCCGGGGATCTTGATCTCGGTGTTCAGACTGACCACCGACTTGGGCGTCACCGAGATGGGCATGTAGCCCATCTCCCGCAGGCGGCGCACCACGAGGGCCATGCTGTCGCCGTCGAGCTGTCCCTCGACGAGGTCGCCGGACTTGTCCCGGACCTTGTAGTCGAATGTCAGTGCCACGGTTCCCCGATTCCTCGGTCAGTGTCTCGGACGGATCTCATGCGTGGTGGAGGTGGTTGCGGAGGTCCTCCTCGTTGGAGGACCGGTCGTAGGCGATGGACTCGGAGATGATCCCGCTCTTGACGAGGGTGGCCAGTCCCTGGTCCATCGTCTGCATCCCGAACGAGCCTCCCACCTGCATGAGGGAGTAGATCTGGTGGGTCTTGGCCTGCCGGATCAAGTTGCGCACGGCCGACGTGCACACGAGCACCTCGGCGCACGGCGCCCGGCCCGCGCCGTCGGCGGTCGGCACCAGCTGCTGGGTCACCACACCCTCGAGCGTCGAGGCCAACATCACCCGGATCTGCTCCTGTTGCTGGGTGGGGAAGACGTCGATGATCCGGTCGATGGTCTGCGGCGCGTCCTGCGTGTGCAGCGTGCCGAAGACGAGGTGCCCCGTCTCCGCGGCCGTCAGAGCCATCGAGATCGTCTCGAGGTCGCGGAGCTCGCCGACCAGGATGACGTCGGGGTCCTGACGCAGCACCCGGCGGAGCGCCTCGGCGAAGGAGTCGGTGTCCTCGCCGATCTCCCGCTGGGTGATGATGGACCGCTTGTGGTCGTGGAGGAACTCGATCGGGTCCTCGACGGTCACGATGTGCAGGGGCTTCGTGCGGTTGATGATGTCGATGAGGGAGGCCAGGGTCGTCGACTTGCCCGAGCCGGTGGGGCCGGTGACGAGGACGAGGCCACGCCGCAGGTCGGTGAAGGCCCGGATGCAGTCGGGCAGGCCCAGGCTGGAGAACACCGGCATCTCGTGCGGGATCGGACGCAGGGCGGCCGTGATCGTCCCCCGCTGGAGGGCGACGTTCACACGGAAGCGGCCCACCCCCGGGATGGTGTGCGAGGTGTCGAGCTCGTGCTCGTCCTCGAACCGCTCGCGCTGGGACCCGGGCAGGATGCCGAAGATCATGTCCCGGATGGTCTCGTTGTCGAGGGGTGGACACCCCTCGATCCCCCGGAGCGCACCGTGGAGCCGGATGGTCCCCGGCATGGCGGCGGTCAGGTGGAGGTCCGAGGCTCCGACGGACACCGCGTACCGCAGTAGGTCGTCGATGTGCAGGGGGACCGTGTCGTCCATGCTCCCCGCCGCGATGCCCTTCTCCAACAGTTCCTCGACCACCGTCTCCCGCGACCGCGGCTCGGCGTCGGGGCCACCGACCGGCGATGACCCATCGGTGCCGAGGTGGCGGGCGATGATCATCGGGTCGGCCAGCACCGGATGGATCCGGAAGCCCACCCGACCGGCCAGGTCGTCGATCTCGGCGGGCTCGGGCGGGTCGCCGAAGGCGACCACGAGGGCGCGGCCGTCGATCTGCACCGCCATGGCGCCGAACGCGGTGCCCACCTCGACGGGGAGTGCGGCCGCGGCATCGGGCTGAGGGGTGAACGCCGACAGGTCGACCGCCGGCAGCTGGGCGAGCTGGGAGAGCGTGCCCACCACGACGCTGGCGAGCGCCCGGCCACGACTGATCAACAGGTAGCCGAGCGACTGGTCGGTGGCGTCGGCTTCGTTGACCAGGGGCTGGATCCCCGCGGGAGTCTCATAGCCCGCCTCGACCAGTGCCGAGGCCAGACGGCTGTTCCACTGGTGGCGCGTGCTCGACGTGACGGACGTCATGCGACCACCCGCAACACTTCTTCGAGCGTGGTCTCGCCGTCGATGGCCTTCCGGAGTCCGGCCTGACGGAGGGCGACCATGCCCTGGCTGACGGCGAGTCGATGGATCTCCTCCACCGAACCTCCTTCGATGATCATGCGCTCGACCTCCTCGGTCATAGGCATCAGTTCGGCTAGTGCGAGGCGGCCGCGGTAGCCCGTCTGGGAGCAGGCGGAGCACCCGACGGAGCGGTTCACCATCCCGAGGACACCGGCCGCCTCCACCTCGGCGAGCGTCCAGCCCGCCGCGGAGATGTCGGCCTCGGTGGGCTGGAACGGCTCCTTGCAGTGCATGCAGAGACGACGGGCCAGACGTTGGGCCACCACGCCGGAGAGCGCGGAGGTCACGAGGAAGGGCTCGATGCCCATCTCGATCAGACGCATGGGCGTGGCCGCCGCGCTGTTGGTGTGGAGGGTGGCGAGCACCATGTGGCCGGTGAGGGCCGCCTCGATGGCGATCGACGCCGTCTCCTTGTCGCGGATCTCACCGACCAGGACGATGTCGGGGTCGGAACGCAGGATGGCGCGGAGCGCACCGGCGAAGGTGAGGCCGGCCTTGACGTTGAGCTGCACCTGGTTGACGCCCTTCAGGGGTACTTCGACCGGGTCCTCGACGGTGATGATGTTCTTCTCCGGCGAGTTGAGCGCGGTCAGCGTGGTGTAGAGGGTGGTCGACTTTCCCGAGCCCGTCGGCCCACTGACCAGGATGGTGCCGTACGGCTTGGTGTAGAGCTCCTCGTAGGAACGGAGCATGTCCGGATCGAAGCCCAGCTCGGCGAACCCGAGCACGACACTCGACTTGTCGAGCACCCGCATGACGATCTTCTCGCCGTAGATGGTCGGGAGGGTGGCCATGCGGAGGTCGATGCCCTTGGCGCCGACGTTGAGCGAGATCCGGCCGTCCTGGGGAACCCTGTGCTCGGCGATGTTCATGTCGGCCATGACCTTGAGCCGGGTGGTGACGGCCGCGGCGATGGCCTTCGGACCGGTCGACACGTCGTGGAGGACGCCGTCGATGCGGTACCGGATGCGCAGATCGGCCTCCGTCGGCTCGATGTGGATGTCCGAGGCCCGTTCGTTGAGCGCCTGGAGGATGAGCAGGTTCACGTACCGGACGATCGGGGCGGTCTCGGTGGCGGTCTGGATGTCGTCGACCCCGGGCTCGCCGGGCCCGCCCTCGATGCCGAGTGACGCCTCCATCGCCATGTCGGCGGCGTCGCCGCTCGAGAACACCCGGTTGATGTACGCGCCGATCTGGCTCCGGGTGGCCACGACCACGATGAAGTTGGTGCCGATGATCGTCCGCAGGTCGTCCATGGCGAACACGTCGGTCGGGTTCGACGCCGCCACCACCGGGACGCCGGCGTCCAGGGCGATCACGATCACGTTGTGGTGCCGGGCGGTCGTCTCGGGGATGACGCCGGCCACCGACGGGTCGACCCCCACGGTGTCGAGATCGACAAACTGGAGCCCCATCTCCTGGGCCATGCCCCACATCAGGTCGGATTCGGTGACCAGCTTCTGGTTGGTGAGGATGCGGGCGATGCTCTGGCCCGTGAGGTGGTGCTCCTCGAGCGCCAGACTCATGGCCTCGACCGAGACCCGTCCACCTTCCACGAGCGCCTTGGCCAGGGGGGGGAAGCCGTCGAGGAGTTCGCCGTCGGGGGCCGCCACCACCGGGTTCTGATCGTGGAAGCTGGCCACGGCTTCGGCCACCAGATCGGCCGCGTCGACGTCGTCGGCGTCCACCGGCTCCGTGGCGGCCACGCCCTCCACGCCGTATTCGAGGGCACGAGCGAGGTCGGCGAGTTGGTCGTCGGCCGCGGCGGTGTCCGCCGATCCGTCGACCCGGACGTCATCGAGGGACGGAGGGGTGAGGCCGGGAATCAACGGGGGGAGGTCCAGGGGCGGGAGGGGGACGGTGGCCGGCGACTCGAGCCCGGCCAATGCCTGGTCGAAGGCATCGTCCGGGGTGGCGAGCTCGGTCGCCAGGTCACCCAGGGACGTCGCGACGGGCGCCACGGGACCACCGCCGCTGTAGGCCGCCTCGATGTAGTGGTCGATCTGCTCGGGCAGTGCCGCCACCGAGATGAAGTCCCGACCGAGTCCGGCCCGGATCGAGTCGACGGCCAGAAGGTCATCGGGATCGGCCATGGCCACGACCGGCGTCCCGAACTTGCGCTTGACCGCGACCACGTGGTGGCGGCGCGAGAGGTCGGCGGGCAGGATCGCCGCCGCGGTCGGGTCGACACCGTACGTGTCGAGGTCGACGAACTCGATCTCGCGCTCGCTCGCCATGTACCTCGTGGCTTCCACGTCGCTCATGGGACCTCCATCGGCACACTCGGGGCGGACATTGAATGGGATTGTCCGACGTGCCCGGCCGTCGGCGTTCCGCCGCCCGGTTCCGCCCTGGACGCAGACCTCCGGCCGGGTCCGTCCCGTGGAGGCCGACGCGCCCCTTCGCGTCCCGGTGACCTCCACGTCCTTTGATGCAATCGTACGGTCGCCGTCGCGCCGGACCCGTTGCCGGTCGGTTGCGGAACGGGTGCGAAGCCGACGGCACCCCCTGGCCCCCGAGGAGGGGCCGGCGGATGTCCGTCGGAGCATCGTGGCCGGCCGACGGTCGACCGGTGGAGGGGGGTCGTGGGGCTAAGGTGACCCACTCCACCCGGCGAGCTGACGAGGTTCCACCATGTGGGTCCACGCGGGACACACCACCATCCACCCCGCCGGCCCGGCCCCCGTCCCCCGGGGGCGGGGGCATGCGCTCCCACCACGGGACCCGGTCGGGTGACCGCCCCCCACGGCACCCTCGAATGGCTGGTCGTGGCCGTGGCCACGCTCTTCGGCCTGCTGGTGGGCTCCTTCCTCAACGTCGTCGTCTACCGGGCCCCCCTCGGACTGTCGGTCTCGACGCCCCGGTCGTTCTGCCCCACCTGCGACCGACAGCTCTCGTGGTGGGAGAACGTCCCCGTGGTGTCGTGGCTCGCCCTGCGCGGGCGGTGCCACACCTGCCACCAGGCCATCTCGGTGCGCTATCCCCTGGTCGAGGTGGCCACCGCCGTCAGTTTCGGCCTGGTGGCGTGGGCCTGGCACGGCAACGCGCTGACCGCCGGGTACTGCGTGCTGGCCGCCGCCACCATCGCCGGGGCCCTCATCGAATTCGGCGGCAGCCGCACCCCCCTGTCCGTCGGGGCGGTGGGCACCGCCATGGGCCTGGTGCTCGTGGTGGCGGCCGCCCTCTGGCTCGACCGCTGGCCGGTCGCCGTCTGGTCGCTCGTCGGGGTCGCCGCCGGCGCGGTGGGGTTCGGCGTCCTGCGCGCCGGTGATCCGGACTGCCGGGACCCGCTGTGGCACGGACGTGCCCTCCTGCCCGCCGCCGGCTGCTGGCTGGGCGGCATCGGCGGTGTCTCCGGGGCGGCGGTGGTGGCCGGAACGGCGGCTTGGATCCTGGCCGAGGCGGCCTGTCTGGTGGTGCTGTGGGCCACCCTCCGGGCGTCGTCGGTCGCCCGGACGGGCGAGGGCGGTGGCGGTGGAACCCCCGCGAAGCCTCCCGTGGCGTCGGTCCCGCTGGTGACCGGCGTCGTCGTAGCCCTCGTCGTGTCCCTCATCGTCGCCACCTGACCCACCTACCATGGTCGGATGGACCGTTCCGCTCCGAGCGATCCGCCCACGGCGGCCCGTGGACTCCGGACGGTCATCGTCGACGATCACGAACTGCTCCGCACCGGCACCCGCGGCATCCTCGACGACGCCGACGGCTTCGTCGTGGTGGGTGAGGCGGCCGACGCCGACGAGGCGCTCACCGTGGTGGAAGACACGGAGCCCGATCTCGTGATCACCGACATCCGGCTGCCCACCACCAACGGCATCGACCTGGCCGGCCGACTGGTGGATGACCACCCGGGGCTCATGGTCGTCATCCTCAGCGCCTACGACGACGAGCACTACGTCCGGGCGGCGTTGGCCGCCGGGGTCTCGGGCTACCTCCTCAAGACGCTGCCGAGCCACGAACTGGTGGCCGCCCTGCGCGACGCCTGCGCGGCGGGACCCTCCGATCCGGCGGTCCCCCGCGGGAGGGGCGAGAAGGACCTCGTCGCCTACGGCCCCGATGACGACGAGCGGTTGACCGTGCGCGAGGCCGAAGTGGTCCGCCTCGTGGCCCGGGGCATGGCGAACAAGGCGATCGCCCAACAACTCGGCATCAGTCCCCGCACCGTCGAAGGGCATCTCAACCACGTCTTCGACAAGCTCGGCATCCTGTCCCGCACCGAGTTGGTCCACTACGCACTGGCCGGTCGCCTGCTCGGCCGCGACGCCGACCCCGACGCCCGACCGGGTGACGCCGCCGGCGTGCCGGGAGCCTGAGGGTGGACGGAGGGCGCCACCGCAGCCGCGGGATCTCCTCGGCCCGGTCGCCCTGGACCGATTCGCGCTTCGGTCTGCTGCAGCTGACCGTGCTGGCCCTCGCGCTCGTGCGCCTGGCCGTCACGGTGGCGTTCGGTCTCGACGTGGGCAATGCCGTGCTCGAGGTCTCCACCGTGGCGCTCTTCGCCGTCCCGGTCGTCATCGCCTCGCTCAACTTCGGGGTGACCGGGGCCCTGGCGACCGTGGCCTGGGTGGCGGTGCTCGACATCCCCCGCATGGTGGACGCGGCCGACCACGGACTGGTTCCAGCCCTGTGGTCCGAGGTGGTCCAGCTCCTCGTGCTGCTGGCCGTCGCCCTCGTGATCGGCAGCCGCGTGACCGCCGAGACCCGCTTCCGCGAACAGGCCGACGCCGCCCGCACGGCCCGGTTCGAGGCCGAGGCCCTCTACCAGGACATGTTCGAGTCCAACCGCTCCCCGATCCTGGTCGTCGACGGCGACGGCCGGGTGGTCGGGGCCAACGCGGCCGCGGAACGGGTGTTCGCCATGGACGCCACTCCCGACCCTCCGGCGGAGCCCGGCGGAACCGGAGGGGGGAACGGGCGCCGGTTGGTCGACGTCGTCGGGCCGGATGCGGCCGCCTTCGTGCTCACCCGCCTGCTCGACGACGGTCGCGCCGGCGATCCGGTCCCGCGGGGGCCGACCGCCACCGCCCTCCGGGGTCCGGTCCGCATGGCGGCGGGTCACGTCGACGAAAGGGCACGTCCGCTGACCTTCGAGGTCGACGGGCGCCCGGTCCTCTACCGGCCGACCTCGACCCTGGTGGGCGCCCCGGGCCCCCACCGGCGCATGCAGGTCATCTTCGAGGACGTGACCACCGAGACGCGGCGTCACGACCTCATGGAGGCCTATGCCGGTCAGGTCGTGCTGGGCCAGGAGGAGGAGCGACGGCACATCGCCCAGGAACTGCACGACGGACCGCTCCAGGCGCTGATCCATATCTGCCGCCAGATCGACGCCCTCGAGGGGGCCCCGGAACGCGCCGGGGTGACCGACCTGGGCGACGGCGGGCTGCTGGCGTCGATGCGCTCGTCGGTGGAGGACACCGTCGCCGAGCTGCGCTCCATCGCCCGGGGTCTGCGGCCGTCGGTGCTCGACGACCTCGGACTGGTGGCCTCCATCAACCAGGTCCTGGCCGAGGCCACGGAACGGGAGGGGTTCCAGAGTGCCTTCACGGTCGACGGCACCGTCACACGCCTGCCGCCCGCCGTCGAGCTGGCCGTGTTCCGCATCGCCCAGGAGGCCGTCACCAATGTGGCCCGACACGCCGGCGCCGAGCACGTCGACGTCACCCTCCAGTTCGACGACGGCTGGCTCGGCCTGACCGTGGCCGACGACGGTTCCGGGTTCGACCCCGAGTCGGAGTTCTGGGGCGACACCCAGTCGCTCGGACTCCCCGGCATGAGCGAGCGTGCCCGGCTGATCGGCGGGCGCCTCACCGTGACGTCCCAGGCCGATCGGGGCACCACCGTGCAGGTCCGCGTGCCCCTGGGCTTCTCGGACGCACCCTGACGCCCGTCCGGGCGGGACGGGCGTCGCTCCACCTGTTTCCCCAGTTCAGCCCCATGGGACGCACCCGCGCGCACCTCCTCTTTCACCCTGCTGACCAGCCGTTCGACGGCATAACAACTGTCACGTAAACGACATCAAAACATCTCCGGCCCGCCGCTCCGGCGTGGGATACTGACGCCGTGGAAGAGATCGTCATCGAGTCGTGCCACAGTACGTGGATCATCGATCGGGACAACTCGCGCTTCCGGCGGGTGGTGAAGTCGGCCCACCGGACGAGTGCCCCGGTGGCCACCGAGTGGCAGCCCTGCTACGGCATCGAGATCGACCCGCTCTCCGAGTCGTTCGTGGTGCTGCTCAATCCGGAGGGCACCCGGCTGCTGCGCAGTTGGCGGCATGTCGAGCACTGCACGCAGTGTGGCGGCGAGGCGACGTCGGAGCTGTCGTTGCACGACCTCCGCTCCGCCGTCCGGGGCTGAGCGGCCCGAGTACGACGACCGGTCCCGGAACGTATCGGGCGCCCGCGTCACCGCTCAGAGATCGAGTTCGCGCTTCCACTGACCGGAGCTGCCGCCGGTCTTCTCCCACAGCATGAGCTGGCCGATGCTCATCGTGCGGTCGGTCGTCTTGCACATGTCGTAGACGGTCAACGCGGCGATGGCGCAGGCCGTCATGGCCTCCATCTCCACCCCGGTGCGGTCGACGGTCTCGACCTTGGCCTCCACCTCGACGTAGTCGTCGCCGATGGTGAAGTCGACCTGCACTGATCCGACGAGCAGCGGATGGCACATGGGGACCAGGTCGGCGGTCCGCTTGGCGGCCTGGATGCCCGCCACCCGGGCCGCCGCCAGGACGTCACCCTTGGTGATGGCGTTGTTGGCCACCTGGGCGGTCGTCTCCGGCTTCATGGCGACACGGCACCGGGCGAGCGCCCGACGCAGGGTGGCCTCCTTCGGGGACACGTCCGACATGCGGGCCCCCCCGAAGGGGTCCAGGTGGCTCAAGCTCCGGTCGGTCACGCTCGGCTCCCGTCTCTCACAGCGCCCAGTGTACGGGAGCAGGCCCGACGAGGTCGGCATTGGCACTCACTCGGGTAGACTGCCAGCCTGGACAGACGACCCGGACCCGGAAGGAGCACGCTGCGTGCCCACCTACGAATACCGCTGCGACAATTGTGGGAAGAACTTCGACGTCGTCCAGTCGTTCCATGACGCCCCGCTGACGGAGTGCCCGACGTGCGGTTCGGCGGTGAAGAAGGTCTTCGGCAGCGTGGGGATCGTCTTCAAGGGGAGCGGCTTCTACAAGACCGACAGTCGCTCGACCGGCAGCTCGTCCCGGCCCAGCGAGTCGACCCCCGCCGCCACGCCGGCCGGTGCGTCCGGCGACGGCGGCAGCTCCTCGGACTCGGCATCGACCGGATCCTCGGGATCGTCGGATGCGACCCCGGCGGCCAAGCCGGCGGCGGCCTCCACGGGCGACAAGAGTTCGTCCACCGCCACGAAGGACTGACCGGCTCCCATCGCCCCACTCCGGTGGCGCCGGGGTAGTGGAAGGGCGACCACTCTCCGCATTTCCCCATTCGCGCAGAGTGGTCCGTTACAGTGGTCACATGGACATCGCCGACCTCGATCGACTCCTGATGATGCTCGAGGAGCTCGACGGCTCCGATCTCCACGTCAAGGCCGGGGCCCCGCCGAGGATGCGCATCGCCGGATCGCTGCGCACCCTCCACGAGGAGCCGGCCTTCACGGCCCAGGACACCGAGCGCATCGCCGAGGCGATGATGACCGAGACCGTGCTCGAGACCTTCCGCGCCAAGCACGAGGCGGACTACGCGTACAGCGTCCCCGGCACGGGTCGCTTCCGGGTCAACGCCTACTACCAGCGTTCGTCGACCGCCCTGGCCATCCGTCGGGTGCGCGCCTCCCCGGCCACCGCCGAGGAACTCGGACTCCCCCCCGTCGTCACCCAGCTCGCCCAGGAGATGCGCGGGCTGGTGCTCGTGACCGGCCCGACCGGCTCCGGCAAGACCACGACCCTGGCCGCCATGGTCGACCACATCAACCACCTCCGGGCCTGCCACATCGTGACCATCGAGGACCCCGTCGAGGTGCTGCACCGTGACGACCTGGCCGCCATCGACCAGCGCGAGGTCGGCTTCGACACCGACTCGTTCTCCTCGGCCATGCGGGTCATCCTGCGCCAGGACCCGGACGTGATCCTGGTGGGTGAGATGCGCGACCAGGAGACGGTCGCCGCCGCCCTGAGTGCCGCCGAGACCGGCCACCTCGTCTTCTCGACCCTCCACACCATCAACGCCACCGAGACGATCAACCGGATCGTCGACTTCTTCCCGCCCCACCAGCAGTCCCAGATCCGCATCAGCCTGGCCGGCTCGTTGCAGGGCATCGTCTGTCAGCGGCTCATCCCGACCGTCGACGGCGAAGGCCGGGTGCCGGCGCTCGAAGTGCTGGTCATCAACGGCCGCATCCAACAGGCCATCATCGACCCGCTGCTGACCGGCGACATCGACGCCATCGTGGCGGACGGTGCGTACTACGGGATGGTCACGTTCGACCAGTCCCTGGCCGCCCTCCTCGCCAATGGTCGGATCACCCTCGCCGAGGCCATGTCCACGGCCACGAATCCCCACGACCTCAAGGTCATGCTGGAGCGCCAGGGGATCCTCCAGACCGGTTCGTTCGCCGCCCAACTCGGCTGAACCATCCGGGCGGTGGCCCGTCCGCACCGTTTCCCGCCTTTCCGCTCCCCCTCGCACCCGTTCAACCGCCCCCCGGTCCACCGGTGCGCGCCGCCGGGATGAGCCGGGCCCGGCCGCCGGTCAGCGGACGATCCGCGCCGATCGCTCAAGGTAGCCCCACCCTCTTCCGATAGTCCCACTACGGCCCCTGCGGCCATGAAATGCACTGATGTACCACCAAGGACCGGAGAGGATCCGATGACCCGAGACAACGCACCGGCGCGCGAGGGGCAGCCCACTGCCACGGACGTCACCCGGATGACGGGCAACGGAGGCGCTGACTCCCGGTCGGCGGACGAGACGACTGGAGCCACCGGATGCCACGCCTGACCGTCGGACTCGACATCGGCACGAGCGGAGTCCGCGCCGCCGAGATCGACCTGTCCAAGTCCACCCCCACCCTCCTCACCTACGGCCAGGTCGGGCTCCCCCCGGGCTCGCTCGTCGACGGCGAGATCCGCGACAGCACCGCGGTCACCGAGGCCATCCAGAAGCTGTGGAAGAACGGGCAGTTCTCCGGCCGATCGGTGATCGTCGGCATCGCCGGACTCCGGGCCATCACCCGGGAGATCGACCTCCCCTACGTCCCCGACGACGAGATCGACAGCGCCGTCCGGTTCCAGTCCGAGGAGGTCATCCCGTTCCCGCCGGAGCAGACCCTCCTGTCCTCCCAGGTGCTCGCCGACTACACGACCGACGAGTCCGTCCGCATGCGGCGGGTCCTGGTCGCCGCCGCCCATGTCGACCTGGTCAACGGGGTCATCGACGTGGTCGAGCGGGCCGGTCTGACCGTCGACGGCGTGGACCTGATCTCCTCGGCCCTGGTCCGGGCCCTCGGTGGATCACCCGCCGCCGGTGGCGCCGACGAGCAGCCGGAGGCCATCGTCTCGATCGGTGCCGGTCTCACGGTGGTCGTCGTCCACCAGGGCGGACGGCCCCAGTTCGTGCGCACCATCGGATCGGGCGGGAATGCCACCACCGCCGCCATCTCGGCCGCTCTCGACATCCCGATCATGGACGCCGAGACCCTCAAGTACCGCTTCGGCGAGGAGAACGCCCAGATCCAGGCGGCCGAGCGCGTCGCCCAGCCGAGCATGCTCGAACTGACCGAGGAGATCCGGAACTCGATCCAGTACTTCGCGTCCCTCCCCGACCGCCTCCCCGTCTCCCGGGTCGTCCTCACCGGTGGCGGGTCCGGACTCCACGGACTGTCGGCGATGCTCGAGGCGAAGGTCCGCATCCCGGTCGCGTTCGGCTCACCGTTCGAGCGACTGGACACGTCGAAGCTCGACCTCGACGATGACCAGGCGGCCATGGTGATCCCCGTGCTGGCGTCACCCATCGGCCTGGCCCTGCCCGAACCCGACAGTGCGGTCAAGAAGTTCAACCTGCTGCCGCCCGAGGTGGCGCAGAAGGCCCGCATCCGGCGGATCCAGCAGCGCACCCTGGTCGGCTCGGTGGCCGTGCTGGCCCTGCTCGTCCTCTTCGGGGGATGGAAGTTCCTCCAGGTCCACAACGCCGAGAACAACGTCGCCAATCTCCAGGCCAACATCTCCGAGCTCAACGCCCAGGTGCCCAAGTACAGCCTGGTGGTAGCCGCCAACGACGCGTACACGAAGGGCCTTTCGCGACGGGCGTCGGTGCTCAACTCGGCCATCGACTGGCCGCTCGCCCTCAACAGCCTGATCGCCATCACCCCCCCGAAGGCCTCGGTCCTGACCTTCACGGGATCGGCGCTGTCGGCCACCGGGACGTCGGCCGCCGGGACGTCGACCGCCACCCTCCCCGGCGCCGCCAAGCCCGGTGTCGCCACGGGGACCCAGTCGGCCGCCATCGGGACGATCGCCCTCAGCGTCAACGGCCCCGGTCCGGCCCTGGCGACATCCGAGGCCTGGATCAACGCCGTCTCGACGTCACAGCTCTTCGCCAATCCGCTGCAGGGCGCGACGACCGTCGAGTCCGACGGCACGATCTCCTTCCCCTTCACCGTCTCCGTGACCCCGGCTGCCAGCCTGAGCAAGAATGCGAGCCTGAAATGAACGCCCTCCGCGAGTACCGGATCCCCCTGCTCACCGCGGGCGGTGCCTTCGTCGTCGCCATCATCCTGTGGCTGGCGCTGATCTCGCCGCAGAACTCGAAGCTCTCGTCGCTCCAGAGCCAGAGCACCACGCTCCAGGGACGGGAGGCGTCGCTGCAGGCGCGTCTCACCGCCCTGCAGTCCGAGGGTCAGAAGCTCTCGTCCAACTGCGCCGACCTGGCCAAGATCAGTACCCAGATCCCCTCGGTCGAGTCACCGACCGACGTGGACGCCGAGGAGTCCAGCTTCGAGAGCCAGTTCAACGGCCTGGCCGCCAGCTCGGGTGTCTCCCTCGCCCAGTTCAGCGGCTTCAGCCCCGCCGGCGGCACCACCGCGAGCGGTCTGGCGGCCACCACGGCCACCCCGACCGCCGGCACCGCCGGCGCCAGCGCGACCCCGTCGGACGTGACTGCCGTGCCCACCACGCTCACCGTGGAGGGCAACTACGGCCAGGTCATGTCGTTCGTGGACCGGCTCGACAACTTCCCCCGGCTCTTCGTGATCCAGAAGTTCGTGCTCGGGTACGGGGCCGCCGCCACCTCTTCCAGTGGCACGTCCAGTGCGGCGACGGCCTCGGCGCCGTCATCGTCATCGTCCTCGTCATCGGGCAGCGCGACCACCGCGTCCGGCGCACCGCTCTGGGTGGGTGGGACACCGACGTCGGATTCGTCGGGCCCCTACAACCTGGCGATCACCGGGTCGATCTACTACACGTCGACGCCTGACGCCCTGGCCGCCTGCACCAAGGCCACCGCCGCCCAGGCGGCGACCAAGTAACCCGTCCGGCGGCCGGGTCAGACGCCGCTGACCTGCATGTCCCCGATGGCCAGGGTCTGACCGGCGGCGATCGAGGGTAGCCACTCGACGTCGGCACCCACCGCCACGAGGGACAGCAGCATGCGCTGGAGGGTGGAAGCGACGGTGATCTCCCGGACGGGCTCGGCCAGGCGCCCGTCGCGGATCATGAGACCCTCGGCCCCCACCGAGAAGTCGCCGCTGATCGGGTTCACCCCCGAGTGGACCCCGGTCATGGACTGGACGAAGAGACCCTCCCCCACCGCGGCGAGCACCCCGTCCTCGTCGTAGCCCTCGGGTCCGGGAGCGAGGGTCAGGGCCCGGCACCCCGGCGACGGCGTCCCGGCGTACCCCCCGCGTACCGCCGAGCCGGTGGAGGCCACTCCCGCCCGGGACCCCGAGACCGTGTCGTACAGGAAACCCTGGAGGATCCCCGAGTCGATCAGCACGTTGCGCCGGCAGGCCAGTCCCTCGGCGTCGTAGGCCGCGGCGCCGTAGGCCCGCGGGTCGGTGGGGTCGTCGACCAGGGTCAGGCCGGGGTGGCCCACCTGCTCGCCGACGCGGCCGGCGAAGAAGGACCGACCCTTCTCCACCGCTTCGCCGGACAACGCCGAGGAGACGATCGACAGGAGGGAGGTGGCCATGCGCCGGTCGAAGACCACCGTCGTGCGACCCGACGGGCCCTTGGTGGCCCCGAGCAGCCGGACGGCCCGGATCACCGCATCCTCGCAGGCCCGGTCCGGGTCGAGTTCCCCGAAACCCCGACCGACGCTGTACCCGCCGCCGGTCTGACTGGCGTCCCCTTCGCCGGCGATGACGCCGACCGAGAGGAAGCCGGAGGTCTTGCGCGACGACGAGCGGATCCCGGTGGTCGACACCAGCGCCGACTCGGTGGCGCCGTCGCCGTAGTCGGCCGACGAGACCTGGCGGATCCTCGGGTCGGCGGCCCGGGCCCGCGCCTCGAGGTCGAGGGCCAGCGCCACCTTGCGCTCCGTGGGTACCCCGACCAGGGTGTCGTCCCACAGGTCGACCGGCACGGCCTCGACCCCGTCGGGCACCGCCAGGCGCACGTGCTCGTCGGGCGTGGCGAACCGGGCGTTGTCCCGCGCCTCCTCCAGGGTCTCGCCCAGGACGGACTCATCGAGGGATCCCGCCCAGGCGAAGCCGAGTCGGTGGTCCACGATGACCCGGACGCCGATCCCGGCCGACGTGGCCGAGGTGAGCGATTCCACCTCGCCGTCGTAGGCCCGGACCTCGGTCTCGGTGCCCCGGGCGACGTAGACCTCCACCTCCTCGCCGGGGCCGGCCCAGCCGGCCACCCGCTCGGCCAGGGCCGACAGCTCCGCGGTGTCGCCGGGCGTCTCCTGCGTGGCGGTGCTCATTCGGCCGTCCCCCCGATGGTCACGCCGGTCAGGCGCATGGTGGCCTGCCCGCAGCCCACCGGCACGCTCTGCCCGTCCTTGCCGCAGGTGCCCGGTGTCATCGAGAAGTCGGTGGCCACGGCGTCGATCCGTTTCAGGATCTCGGGTCCGTTGCCGATCAGGTTGGCGTCCCGCAGCGGCTCGGTGATCTTCCCGTCCTCGATCAGGTAGGCCATCGTCGTCCCGAAGACGAAGTCGCCGGTGGTGGTGTTCACCTGGCCGCCCCCGAGCTTGGCCACGTAGACCCCCCGTGGCGTCTGGGCCACGATCTCGTCGGCGTCGTCCACCCCGGGCAGGAGGAAGGTGTTGGTCATCCGGACCATGGGGAGGTCCCGGTAGGACTGACGCCGGCCGTTGCCCGACGAGGAGCGCCCCTCCTTCCGGGCCCGCAGGTAGTCCCAGAGGTAGTCGGTGAGGATGCCGTTCTCGATCAGGACGTTGCGCTGGGCCGGTCGTCCCTCGTCGTCCACCTGGAACGTTCCCCACTCCGAACCCACGGTGCCGTCGTCGACCAGGGTCACCAGCGGACTCGCCACGAGCTCGCCGACCTTCCCGGTGTAGACCGACGCGTCCTTCACGATGTGATCGGCCTCGAGGCCGTGCCCGCAGGCCTCGTGGAAGAGGATGCCGCCACTGCCGCCGGCCAGCACGACGGGCAGCTCACCGGAGGGGGCCGGGCGGGCCGAGAGCTTGGCCAGCGCCTGGGAGGCCGCCGTCCGGGCCAGCTCCTCCACCGACACCTCGTCGAACAGCTCGAAACCGAGCGTGCGGGCCGCCGTCTCGTACCCCGTCTGCATGCCGGTGTCCCCGAGCGCCACACAGGACACGGAGAACCGGGTCCGGGCCTGCTCGTCCCCGGCCAGGAGGCCGTCGGAGTTGGCGATCAGCACCCGCCGGCGCGTCGATCCGAACCCGGCCTGGACCTGGCTGATGGCGTCGCCCGAGGCCCGGGCCGCCTCGTCCGCCCGGCCCAGCAGCTCGAGGGCGTCGGCCTTGGATCCCGTGGTCGGCGCCGGACGGTCGCCCCGCACGCCCGCCGCCCCGCTGCCCGACAGGTGACCGACGTCCACCGAGCGCGAGCCCCCACCACTGCGGGCCACCGCCGACGCCGCCTCGGCGGCCCGGAGCAGCCCCCGCTCGCTCAGGTCGGCGGTGTGGGCGAAACCGGTGGTCTCGCCGGTCACCACCCGGATGCCCGCCCCCCGTTCCCGGCCCGATGACAGCTCCTCGACCCGCCCGTCGTCGAGCATGGCCGAGGAGTTGGAGCGGTCCTCGGCGAAGACCTCGGCGAACTCGCCACCGTTGCGCAGCGCCTCCGCCAGCACCCGCTCCAGTACGGGGGTATCGATCATGTCGGTCTCCTCGCTCGACTGCCCGGGCCCGGATGGCCGACGTCGGTGTCCGTCGCGTATCGTACCGGGGTGGCCCCCCGCACCGGTCTGTCCGCGCGTATCGAGCTCGAGGTGACCGACCAGGACACCGCGGAGGCCTTCCGCTCCGGGACGGTGCCCGTCCTGGCCACACCCCGCCTGGTCGCCCTGTGCGAGGAGGCCAGCTGCCTGGCCATCGAGGACCACCTCCCCGAGGGGGGTACGTCGGTGGCCAAGCGGGTCCAGTTCGACCACCTGGTGCCCGTCGGCGTGGGCGGGAAGGTGTGGGCGGAGGCCACCCTCGACCGCATCGAAGGACGGCGCCTCGTGTTCACCCTGTCGGTCTCGGAGGACGGTGGCCTGGTGGCGGCCGGAAAGCTGGTCCGGGTCCTCGTCGACCGGGCGACCTTCCTCGGCCACGTCCGCTGACCGAACGCCGATCGGGGCGCGGGGACCGAGGTCGCCGTCTCCGGTCCCGGGCGCCGTCGGGGCCGGCGGAGGGGGCCTCTGGAACGATGGTGCCGGGGTCGCGCTGGTAGCCTGACCCCGAAGGCGTCCCCTGACATGATCCTGGAACACATCGACAGTCCGGCAGACCTCCGGGCCCTGACCCCCGACGAGCTGTCCGTGCTCTCCCAGGAGATCCGGGACTTCGTCGTGGATGCCGTCACCCACACGGGCGGGCACCTCGGCTCCAACCTCGGCGTGGTCGAGCTGACGCTGGCCCTCCACCGCACCTTCGACTCCCCGCGTGACCTCCTGCTGTGGGACACCGGCCACCAGGCCTACGTGCACAAGCTCGTCACCGGGCGGCGCGAGGCCTTCACGCACCTGCGCCAGGAGGACGGGCTCTCGGGGTACCCGAGCCGCACCGAGTCCGAGCACGACTGGGTGGAGAACAGCCATGCATCGGCGATCCTGAGCTACGCCCACGGCATGGCCACCGCGTTCGAGCTGCAGGGCAAGGACCGGCGGGTCGTGGCCGTGGTGGGCGACGGGGCCCTCACCGGGGGCATGGCCTACGAGGCGCTCAACAACCTCGGCCACTCGGGCAAGCGGGTCGTGATCGTCCTCAACGACAACGGGCGCTCGTACGCGCCGACCGTCTCCCAGTTGTCCCTCAGCCTCACCCACCTGCGCCTCAGTCCGGCCTACGTGCAGGCCCGCCAGCGACTCCGCCACCTGCTGCGCGAACTCCCCGCCGTCGGCGAACTGGCCTACTCGGGCGTGCACGGCCTCACCAGCGCCCTGCGCGAGGTGGTCACGCCCCACACCTTCTTCGAGGCCCTGGGCATCCGCTACGTGGGACCCATCGACGGACACGACATCACCGGCCTCGAGCAGGCCCTGGCCAATGCCGCCGAATGGGACGGGCCGATCGTGGTCCACGTCCTGACCCAGAAGGGCCGGGGCTACGCCCCGGCCGAGGAGGACGACGTCCAGCGCCTGCACGACGTCAAGGTCAAGGCATCCGAGCCGGCTCCCTTGGACGGACCCGACGCGCCGGCGGGCGTCGCCGCCCCGGTGCTCCAGAACGCGTCGCTGTCGGTGGGCGGGTCGGACATCGCCCCCGATGCGCCGGTGACGACCTACACGCACGCCTTCACCCGGGCCCTGCTGCTCCACGCCGAGGCCGACCCCCGCATCGTCGCCATCACCGCGGCGATGCCCGGCCCGACCGGCCTCCTCCCGTTCGAGGCCCGCTTCCCCGAGCGGTTCGTCGACGTCGGCATCGCCGAGCAGCACGCCGTGGCGTCGGCGGCAGGTATGGCCATGGCCGGGCTGCGTCCGGTGGTGGCCGTCTATTCGACGTTCTTCTCGCGCGCCTTCGACCAGGCCAATCTGGACGTCGGACTGCACCGGCTGCCCGTTGTGCTGGTGCTCGACCGGGCCGGCATCACGGGGGACGACGGGCCCAGTCACCACGGCGTGCTCGACATGGCCCTCTGCCTGTCCATCCCCGGCATGACCGTCTTCGCCCCGTCCTCGGCCCCCGAAGTGGAGGCCATGCTGGCCACCGCCCTCACCCTGGACGGACCGTCGGTCATCCGCTTCCCGAAGACGCCCGCGCCCCCGGTGGCACCCGGATCCGAGGGTTCGGGCCTGCAGGCCCGACGGGTGCGGGCCGGGGACGGCTCGATCTGCATCATGGCCGTGGGCAAGATGTTGGGGGCCGCCGTGGAGGCGGCCGATCGGCTCGACGCCGAGGGGATCGACGTGACGGTCTGGGACCCCCGCGTGATCTCCGGACCCGACCCGGACATGCTGGCCGACGCCGCCCGCCACGCCGTCGTGCTCACCCTCGAGGACGGGGTCCGCCAGGGCGGGGCGGGCATGTTCCTGGGGGACGCCCTGCGGGCCACGGTGCCACTCGGCGCCTGCCCCCCCATCGTCCACCGCGGGATCCCCCGGGCCTTCCTGGCCCAGGGCCGGCCCGACCGGATCCTGGCCCGGCTCGGCCTCGACGCGGACGGGGTCGTGCGCACCGTGCGGGAGACCTTGGCCGAACTCCAGCACCCTGCCGAACTGCGCAGTCCGGTGCAGCCCGGCTCCGACCCGCAGAGCTGACCCCGGTCGGGCCCGCTACCGGGGTCCAGGGCCACCACCACGACCGGTCGGTCCCGCCCGACGGTCAGCCTTCCCGGGCGGGGCCCCGATCCCCGTTTCCGCGCCGGTTTCCCGGGCCCCGCCGGGTACCTGTCCACCAGACAGAAACCTGTTCTACTATCTGCGCGATGAGCACCTTCAACCTCGCCGACATGTTCGAGGCCGCCGCCGACGCCTACGGCGACCGCGAGTACCTGGTGGCCGACGGCCAGCGGCGGACCTACGCCGAAATGGAGGAGCGGGCCAACCGCCTGGCCCACTTCCTCGCCGCCCAGGGTGTGGGCCCGGGCGACCACGTGGGCATCTACGCGCTGAACAGCGTCGAGTGGGTCGAGACGGCCTGGGCCGTCTTCAAGCTGCGGGCGGTCTGGATCAACATCAACTACCGGTACGTCGAGGAGGAACTCCGCTACCTCTTCGCCAACGCCGACCTGGTGGCCCTCGTGCATCACGCGGAGTACACGCCGCACGTGACCGCCCTGCGGCCCGAGCTACCGGACCTGCGACTGGTGGTCGGCATCGACGACGGTTCGGGCGTCCCGCTCGGCGCCGACACCGTCCCCTACGAGGAGGCGATGGCCTCGGGCGCGCCCGAGCGGGACTTCGGCCCCCGGTCGGGGGACGACTACTACATCCTCTACACGGGCGGCACGACGGGGATGCCCAAAGGGGTGGTCTGGCGCCACGAGGACGTCTTCTACGCCCTCGGCGGTGGAGTGGATCCGACCACCAACACCCGCGTGCAGGCGCCCGAGGAGATGGTCGAGAAGGGTCGCGGTGGCCAGCTGACCCTGCTGCCCATCGCCCCGCTCATGCACGGCGCCACCCAGTGGTGCATCATGGGCCAGAGCTTCGTCGGCAACCGCACCATCCTCGTGCCGAAGTTCGAGCCCCACGCGGTATGGCGCCTGGTCGAGTCCGAGAAGGCCAACTCGGTGATGATCACCGGTGACGCCATGGGCAAGCCGCTCATCGAGGCCCTCGACGAGCCCGGGGCCAACTACGACCTCTCCTCGCTGCTGGCGGTGACCTCGTCGGCCGCCCTCTTCTCCGCTCCGGTCAAGGACGAATTCTTCCGCCACTTCCCGAACCTGGTGATCGTCGACGCCATCGGGTCGTCGGAGTCGGGCAACAACGGCATGGCCACCCTGACCAAGGGGAACACCGCCATGAAGAGCGGGCCGACGGTCAGCGTGCTGGGTGACACGGTCGTCTTCGACGAAGACCTCCGCCCGGTGGTGCCGGGGTCCGGGGTGGTCGGGAAGATCGCCCGTTCGGGAGACATCCCCGTCGGTTACTACAACGACCCCGAGAAGACCGCCGAGGTCTTCATCACCGTGGACGGCACCCGCTACACGATGCCCGGCGATTTCGCCACCATCGAAGCGGACGGCACCATCACCCTGCTCGGACGGGGGTCGGTCTCCATCAATTCGGGCGGGGAGAAGATCTTCCCCGAGGAGGTCGAGTCCGCGGTGCGCTCCCACCCCGGCGTGCTGGACGCCATCGTGGTCGGAGCCCCCGACGACCGCTGGGGCCAGCGGGTGGCCGCCATCATCCAGCCCCGGGGGGACCAGGTCCCCACGCTCGACGAGATCCAGGCCCACTGCCGCTCCCACATCGCCGGCTACAAGGTGCCGCGCCAGCTCCACGTCGTCGAACTCATCGAGCGCTCCCCGAGCGGCAAGCCCGACTACCGCTGGGCCAACACCGTCGTCGCCGGGGCACCCGAGGAGTCCGACGCCGGCGGTGCCCGTACGGCATCGGGCTCCTGAGGAACCGACAGCGTGCCGGTCGACCTGGCCGAGGTGGCCGACCCGTCGCATTCGGCCGTGCTGACCATGGAGATCCAACGGGGCGTCATCGGTGACCTGACCGCCTTCCCCCAGCTGGCCGACGCGGCCGCCCGGGTCGGGGTGGTGGCCAACACCGCCCGGCTGCTGCGGGGGCGCGGGCCCACGGGGTGCCCGTCGTCCACTGCACCGCCGAGTTCCGGGCGGACCGGGCCGGCTCGACGGTGAACTGCCAGCTCATCGCCGCCATGGTGCGCAATCCCGACCACCTCCTGATCGGGACCCCGGCCACCGAGCTGTGCGACGGCCTCGGCCCCGAGCCCTCCGACCTCGTGTGCTCGCGCCTCCACGGCGTGTCGCCGTTCACGGGCACGTCCCTCGACAGCTGGCTGCGGAGCCTGGGCGTGGGCACGGTGGTCGCCACCGGGGTGTCGGTCAACCTGGGTGTCCTCGGCTTGGCCATCGAAGCCTGCAACCTCGGCTACCAGGTCGTGGTCCCCCGCGACACGGTGGCCGGCATCCCCGACGAGTATGCCGATGCCGTCCTCGACAACACCTTCCCGCTCATCACCACCCTGACCACCACCGACGAACTGCTGGTGGCCTGGGGACCGAGCGGGGCCTGACACCCCCGACGACCGACGGACCGGTCCGAGGGGCCCGGCGGGGCGGCGGGGCGGCGGGGCGGATCAGAAGTGGCGGGTGCCGTCCAGGCCGATCAGGGCGTTCGTCGGGAGGGCGTCGACCTCTACGTCCGGCACCGGGAAGGCGAACTCGGGGAACTTCGGCTGCGCCGTGGCGCGGTACCGGGTGGTGGAGTGGACCGGGTCCTGGTCAAACTGGGGGATCACCTTGGTGCCGAAGACCTCGAGCATCTCGAGGACCTCGTCGTGCTCGACCGAGTCCGACGGGATGCCGAAGACCAGTTGGTCGGCACCGACCTCCTGGTAGCGGGCCAGTTGCTCGGCGACCTCGTCGGGCTCGCCGCAGAGCAGCCAACCGCCCTCGATCAGCCGGTCCAGACTCTCCTCGTCGGCCACCCCGGGGATGGTCTCCGGCCACGTCGGTGCGTAGTCCGGCTTGGGCATCGTGTCGTGGTACAGACAGACCATCGAGTACAGGTAGCCGCGGCACTGACGCAGGGCGATCTCCCGGGCGTGCTTGCGGTCCGAGGTGCAGATGACCGCGTTGGTGATCATCACGTTGTCGTTCTTGAACTGGCCGATGGGGTTCGTGCAGGCGGCCACACCCTCCTTGTAGGCGTCGATGCGGCCCTTGAGGGAGTAGACCGGCTCGAAGTTGAAGGCGATGGCGCCGATCCCCATCTCCCCGGCCGTCGTGAACGTGCCGGGATTGCCACAGGCGACCCAGATCGGCGGGTGCCCCTTGCCGTAGGGCTTGGGGAGGATGTTGTGGGGGGTCGGCACGGTGAAGTGCTCTCCCTCGAACTGGTAGTCGCGCTGCTCCCACATGCGCGGGACCTCCTGGACCACCTCGTTCCACTCCGGCTTGGTCGAGTTCTTGTCCAGGATGTTGAAGCTCGCCATCTCGTGGCTGCCGGCACCGCGACCGGTGCCCCACTCGAACCGGTTGTGGGTGAGGTGGTCCATCATGGCGGCCCGCTCCGCGTACCGGACCGGGTGTTCCTTGCGCGGCGACAGGCTGTTGATGGCCGTGCCGATGTGGATCCGTTCGGTCTTGGCCGCCACCCAGCCCATGACCGGCTCGGGTGCCGACATGTGGGAGTACTCGGTCAACGCGTGGTGCTCGCCGAACCAGGCGTACTTCCAGTTGTAGCGGTCGGCGGTGACGGCGATCTCGATCTCGCGCTCGAGCATGAGGTGCTCGGCATCCGTGTCGCGGGACGCCGGACCCGGCAGGTACCCGTTGATGAAGATTCCGAACTCCATGGGTGGGGCTCCTCTGGATGGGCGAATTTATTGCTGACGAACGGTAACAGTGGGCCTGATAAATTGCAACGTGTTCCAGATTTGTGCCTGGAGCGAGGGTCGGGAACCCGACCACCGTCCGTGGCGTACTGTCGCCTGTCGGCCGAACACCCCGGGGAGAACCGATGCAGACCATCGATCAGCTGATTCGCGACCGGGCGGCTGACGGCCGCGTCGGACTGGCCTTTTCAGACCGCACCTGGACCCACGCCGACGTGGTCCGGGCCCAGGCCGAGCGGGCGGCCCTGCTGCTCCGCCTCCGCCGCCCGGGCCCCTTCCACGTGGCCCTGCTGATGGACAACGTGCCCGAGTACGTGTTCTGGATGGGCGGGGCGGCGTTGGCCGGGGCGGTCGTGGTGGGCGGGAATCCGACCCACCGGGGCGACGAGCTCGCCCGTGACCTCTCCCACACCGAGTGTCAGCTGCTGGTCACCACCCCCACCTACCGCCAGCTGGTCGAGGGGCACGACCTCGGTCCGGCCCTGCCTCCCGATCGCATCCTGGTCGTCGACGATCCGACCGGTGACGCCGGTCCCGCCGACTCGTCGGCGTACGCCCGTCTGCTCGCGGACGTCGCCGGTGCCCCGTTGCCGGATCCGGCCGAGACAGAGGTCACCGAGGAGAGCCTCGGTCTGCTCCTCTTCACCTCGGGGACGTCCGGGGCACCCAAGGCGTGCCTCTGCAGCCAGGGCCGCCTCGCCCGGATCGGCGCCATCGTGGCGCAGATGTACGAGCTCGGCCCCGACGACGTGTGCTATCTGTCCATGCCGCTCTTCCACTCCAACGCCCTCATGGCCGGATGGGCGCCGGCGTTGGCCGCCGGGGCCACCGCCGCCCTGCGCGATCGGTTCAGCGCCAGCCAGTTCCTCGTCGACGTGCGGCGCTACGGGGTCACCTACTTCAACTACGTGGGCAAGCCCCTGTCCTACATCCTGGCCACGCCCGAACACCCCGACGACGCCCAGAACACCCTGCGCCGTTGTTTCGGCAACGAGGCGGCGGAGGCCGACGTGGCGCGGTTCGCCGAGCGGTTCGGCTGCACCGTCCAGGACGCCTACGGGTCCACGGAGGGCGGGGCGGCCATCCAGCGGACCCCCGACACCCCCCGCGGCGCGCTGGGCCGTGCCCTCCCGGGCACGATGGTCGTGGACAGCGAGACCGGCGAGGAGTGCCCCCGGGCCCTCTTCGACGAGCGTGGACGGCTGCTCAACGCCGAGGAGGCCATCGGTGAGCTGGTCAGTCAGACCGGGGCCACGGGGTTCGAGGGGTACTGGCACAACGCCGACGCCGAGCGGGCGCGCGTTCGCAACGGCTGGTACTGGACCGGCGACCTCGCCTACCGCGACGAGGACGATTTCTTCTACTTCGGAGGACGCGACTACGACTGGCTGCGGGTCGACGGCGAGAACTTCGCCGCGGCGCCCGTCGAGGGCATCCTCCAGCGCCATCCCGACGTGGTCCTGGCCTCCGTCTACGCCGTCCCCGACACCGTGGTGGGCGACCAGGTCATGGCCACGCTCCTGCTGCGCGACGGATGCTCCTTCGACCCGGCCGGCTTCGCCGCCTTCCTGGAGGGCGAGGAGGACCTCGGCACCAAGTGGGCGCCGCGGTTCGTCCGGATCACCGACCGGCTCCCCGAGACGGCCACCTCCAAGGTGGTCAAGCGGGTGCTTGCGCAATCAGGCCTGGAACTGCGACGAGCCCGTCTGGTGGCGCCCCGCCAAGGATGCGCCCTACCGGCGGCTGACGGCCGAGGACACCGAGGAGCTCGACCGGGCCATCGCCGAGCGGTGACCTCGGCCCGGGGCCGGTCGGGGCGCGCCCGTCGGGCGGCACCGGGACGGACCCGGCACCACCCGACGACAGGGCGACCACACGGCAGGGTCACTCGTCCCCACCGACCGGTCGGTTCAGAAGGACGGCCCGACGGCGATGCCCTCCAGACCGCTGTGCCCCGGAAGCTCGGGTGCCACCGACCCGGTGGCGACCAGGGCACCGTTCGGCCGGATGGCGAACGAGTCCACCAGGTCATCGGCGCCGGTCTCGACGAACAGCGAGCGGCCGTCGGACGAGGTGGCCAGGTCCACCGGACCCGGGTCGGTGGCGGTCGTGGCCACCACCGACGGGACCCCGGTGGCGCCGATGTCGTAGGTCGTGACGGCGGCACTGCCGGCGTTCGCACCGAAGAGGTACTGGCCGTTGGTGGTCACCCAGCACAGGGCCGCCAGTCCGTCGGTGGTCGAGCCACGTTCCGTCAACCTGCCGTCCGCGGCCACGGAGTAGGTGGTCAGCGCGCTCGTCCCCGCCTCGGTGACGACGAGGTCGCCCGCCGGGTCGAACGTGAAGCCGAACGGGACCGGGGTGGCCGACGGGTTGACGACCGGTGCTCCGGTGACCGAGCCCCAGGGGGTGACGTTGAACACGTCGATGTCGCTACCGTTCAGCTTGGTCGTGACGATCAGCTGGCGGCCGTCGGGCGTGAAGCCGATCTGACCGGGCGTATTGAGGAACACCGGCGTCTGGCCGGGAGTGAGTCCCAGCGACTGGTGACTGCCCGGGACGGGGGTGAGCGAGTCGGCGTAGTAGCCCTGGATCGAGCCGGTCCCACCGGCATCGAGGACGTAGAGGAGATTTCCGCGAACGGCGACGCTCACCGGGATGGTCCCACCCGACGACACGACGTGGGGCCGGCCGAGGAACGGTCCGAAGGTGTGGAACACCGAGAGGGTGTTGCTTCCGCCGTTGACGGCCACGAGCAGGCCCTGGGACGGATCAGAGGCGAGGCTGCCCTGGGAGGCGAGCTTGTCGACCGCCGAGCCGGGGATGTCGACGCCGAGGCCGCCGGTGTCGGTGCGCCCCACCTCGTGGAGGCCCGTTCCGTTCGACAGGTAGGAGACGATCTGATTGCCGGTCGGATCATTGGTCTGGACATAGACCGTGGATCCGTGGTCGAAGCCGGGGGAACCGGGCGGGCCGTAGCCGGAGGCGCCGGCCACCACGGGGATCGCGAGGGCGGCGATGGTGGCGGCCGCGCCGGTGAGGGCGGCCAGGGTCAGGGTACGTCGCATGGAGTTCTCCTTGGAGAGGAACGGGCGGGGCAGGTGTTGCCATCCACAGTCAGGTGGCGAGCCCGACCGTTACAGTCGCGGTCCCCCCACCGCCGGCCGGGGCGGCCGCCGACGGCCCGATCCTCCGGGGTGTAACGCGTCCGTGCCGTCACGGGACGGGACTCGTGTCCGCCCGACCCATCCGGAGGTTCCCATCTCCACCATCCACGGTGTCCGCGTCGCGTTGCCACCGGGACCCGGTCACCCGGGAGGCCGATCTACAGTGCACGTCATGGAGTCCGACGTCGAGCTGCTCGCCCGACTCCGTGAGGGCGACGAATCGGCATTCGTCGACCTCGTCGGTAGGTACCAGGGCTCCCTCCTCCGCGTGGCCCGGACGTTCGTCCCGAGCGAGGCCGTCGCCGAAGAGGTCGTGCAGGACACCTGGATGGGCGTCGTCCGCGGCGTCGAGCGTTTCGAGGGACGGTCGTCGTTCAAGACCTGGCTGTTCCGCATCCTGGTGAACCGGGCCCGGACCTCGGGTGTCCGTGAGCACCGTCACGTCCCGATCGACCCGTCCGAGCCGGCCGTCGGTGCCGACCGGTTCGACGGGTCCGGCGCCTGGGCCGAGCCGGTCACGCCCTGGGAGTCCGACGCCGACGACCGCCTCGCCGCCGCCGCCTGGGGCCCGGTGTTGCGCGAGGCCATCGACGCGCTCCCAGGGCGCCAACGCGACGTGATCCTGCTGCGCGATGTCGAAGGACTGCCCAGCGGCGACGTCTGCGACGTGCTCGGCATCTCGGAGGGGAACCAGCGGGTGCTCCTCCACCGGGGACGGAGTCGTCTGCGCACCGCGCTCGAGTCCGAGCTCCAGACGAGGGGGCGATGATGGTCCTGCTTCGACGACGTGACGATCTGGCGTGCCAGCAGGTGGTCGAGCTGGTGAGCGACTACCTCGAAGGTGCGCTCCCCCGTTCCGAGCGCAGGCGCCTCGAACGACACCTGCGCGGCTGTCCGAACTGCTCCGCCTACCTCGAGCAGATGCGGGTGACCATCGCCGTCACCGGCCGCCTCACCCCCGAGGACCTCTCCCCCGAGGCCCGGGACGAGTTCATCGACCTGTTCCGGTCGTGGCGTGCCGACGGCCCGGAGACCGGTCGTGGGGACACCTCCAGGGACATCGACCGCTGACCCTGCGGTCCGCCCGATCAGCGCGACCCGTCACGCTCGTGCCTCGCGTCCGGACGGATCGGACCGGTCGTGGGCCCGGTTCAGGAGCAGCACGGCGATGACGAACAGCACCCCGAGGCCAAGGCTCACGTGTCCGTCCCCGACTCCCAGGCCACTCGACCTCCCGGACTTCCCGAGCCAGTCGGCGATCGACGCACCGACCGGCCGGGTCAGGACGTAGGCGAACCAGAACGCCAGGACCTCGCCCATGTGGAAGTACCGGTAGCCGAGGGCCGGGATGAGCAGCAGGGCGGCGAAGAAGATGATCGACGTCCCGTAGCCCAGCTTCAGCGTCGTCGCCGTGAAGTCGCCGAGGGCCGTACCCATGGCGAACGTGGACATGACCGTCGCCCAGTAGAAGAGCTCACGCCGCACGGTGTCGATGCTGTGGATCGACAGGGTGCCCTCCACCCGGTACCAGGCGACGAAGACCACCGTCAGCACCACGGCGAAGAACACCGACGAGGCCACGTAGGGAACACCGAATTGGATGTGCAGGACATCGGCCGCCATCGTCCCGACGATGGCGACCAGCAGCACGGCCAACCAGTACACCCAGGGGATGTACCGGTCGCGGGTGATCTGGTAGGCGATGACGGCGAGCAGCACCACGGTCCCGATCCCGACCGCCGGAACGGGGTGGAGCACCTTGACGAGGTAGTCCGAGGTCGACTCCCCCATCGCCGTCGACAACAATTTGGCCACCCAGAACAGCGCGGTGATCTCGGGCACCTTGACCAGGGTCCGGCGTGTCAAATCCATGGCCGGCCATCGTATGGGCACCCGGAACCCCGATCGGCGTCAGCGACGACGGGTTCCATCAGATCCGGACACTCGCCCTTCCCGTCAACCGCCCAGCGCAGAGTCGAGGTCTCGGTAGGTGGAGTCCACCTCGTCGAGGGACGACTGGAACTCCGGGCTGCCGGCGGTGGCGGCGTACGCCTGGATCGTGGCGGAGGATGCCAGGGTGTTGACGGCCGAGGCTCCCGCCGACGCCGCGCTCTCCGCCGCACCGGCCTGGACCTGGACCGACGACGGGTAGTTCACGCTCGAGAGCGCCGCCGCATAGTCCTGGAAGCCGGTCTCCAGGGAGGTGGCCGCGGCATCGAGGCACTGGAGCGGGTCGCTCGCCGTCCGGCAGGCCTGCGTATCGCTCCGGAACGTGATGGTGGCGCTGCTCAACTGGGCATAAGCGTTCTGCACCTGGACCCGGGCGACGGCCTTCTGGAACACGTTGCCGAAGCCCACGTTGAAGACCTGCAGACCCACGTAGACCAACGCCCCGAGGACGATGAACACGACGGTCATGGCCCGGGCCCCCTTGGCGAGCACGAGCGGCCACAGTCCGACGATCGAGGCGCCGTACCCCAGGCCGTAGGCACCGGGCGGTGGTGGGGGCGGCATGGCACCGGGCGGTGGGGGCGGCATGGCACCGGGCGGTGGGGGCGGCATGGCACCGGGTGGAGGCGGCGGCATGGCACCGGGCGGCGGTGGCGGGGGCAGAGCACCGGGCGGTGGCGGTGGCGGCATGGCACCGGGCGGCGGCGGCGGGGTTGGTACGGGTACGCCGGACGGGAATCCACCGGCCCCGGGCGGGTACGCGTCGGGGGTCGCCGGATGGGGTGGCGGCGGTGCCACTCCAGTGCCGGGCACGGCTCCGACGGTCGGCGGTGCCTCCTCGGGGCCGGACGCGGGAGGAGGCGGTGGCGGTGGCACGCCCGGAGGAGGAGGGGCCGCAGGCGGGGCGCCGGGAACCTTCAGTGGGGGCGAACCGGGTGGAACCGGTGGTGGAGTTACCGGGGGAGCTCCACCGTCCGGCGCGCCACCCTCGGACGGGGCTGCCGCGGATCCGGTCGGAACCGGTCCCTCGGGCACCGCTCCCGGAGGTGGGGGCGGGGGTGGGGCACCGGCGTCGCCGCCGCCACCCGGAACGTCCGGTCGGGTCTCCGGCACGGGCCGTCCCGGCGCGGGTGATGAGGGTGGCCATTCCGGTGGAGCCGGCATCGCGGCCATCGGCGGAGGCCCCATCGGCGGAGGCCCGAGCGGGGGTGGTTCCGTCGGGGCCCCCGGCGGTCGGAACGGGGGTGGTGGGGGCACCGCGGCCGAGGTCGACCCATCAGCGACCCCCCATGCGTAGGTCGACGGTGGCGCCGGTGGACCGGCGGTCCAACCGCCCGCAGTGGACGCGGGAGGCGGTTCGAGGGTGCCGGAGGTCGTCGACTCGAGGCGTCGACCCAGTGAGTCCTGGTCGCCCATCACGTTGCTCGGGTAGTAGCTGGTGAGCATGGTGAGGTAGCCGCTGGTCCGGGCCTGCCACCGGATGGTGGCGGCCGATGCCCCGAAGAAGGAGTCCGGGACCTGCCCGCGTATCAAGGTGGCGATCCAGATCACGATCCCGAAGATGCCCATCCCGTACGAGAGGACGCCGGCCAGGATGCTCGCCGGGAACACCAGGATGATGCGGAAGAGCACCGCGGCCCGGTTGAGGCGGCCCGTGGTGACGGCGACGTCCACCGGGTAGGTCGGATCGGGGTCGAGGGCGAACGGCGGGTAGGCGTCCGTGATCAGGTAGTTGTAGGCGAAGACCCGCGTCGACCACCGCAGGTAGCCGAGGAGGAACTTGGCGAACGACTCCGGCAGCCGTCCGGTGAAGAGGGCGGCGAACCAGCCGAGGATCATCACCACCGCGGCACCGACGCCGACGAAGAACAACACGATGAACTGCGGGATGGCCAGGATGCCCCGGATCAGGACCGTCCATCGGCGCTGCGGTTGTGACGTCCCGAACCGCACCTCGACGCGACTCGATCGTTCGGCCATCTGCGACGGCGCGGCCATCGTCATCCCGCCACCTGCCTTTCGGTGCCGGCCACGACGACCGGGGCATCCGGTCGGACGTTAGCAATCCGCTCCCGACGGCTACGGGATGGCGGAGCGGGTGTTCTTCCGGCCGGGCTACCCGTCGACGCCGAGGATGAGGCCGCTCGTCGGAACGCCGGTCCCCGAGGTCACGAGGACGTGCTCGACGTCCGGGACCTGGTTGTACGAGTCACCGCGGACCTGGCGCACACCCTCGGCGATGCCGTTCATGCCGTGGAGGTAGGCCTCACCCAGCTGACCTCCGTGCGTGTTGATCGGCAGTCCCCCACCGATCTCGATGTTTCCATCGCGCACGAAGTCCTTGGCTTCGCCCTTCGCACAGAACCCCAACTCCTCGAGCTGATACAGCACGTACGGCGTGAAGTGGTCGTAGATGACGGCCGTCTGGATGTCGGCGGGCGTCAGGCCCGAGGTATCCCAGAGCTGGTGCGCCACCGCGTCCATCTCGCCGAGAACGGTCAGGTCGTCGTAGTAGTACGACGTCATCATCTCCTGGCCCGGTCCCGATCCCTGGGCGGCGGCCCGGATGACCGCCGGGGTGCTCGGCAGGTCGCGGGCGCGCTCGAGGGACGTGACGACGAGCGCCTGGCCACCGTCGGTCTCCTGGCAGCAGTCGAGCAGATGGAGCGGCTCGACGATCCAGCGCGAGTTCTGGTGATCCTCGAGGGTGATCGGCTTCTCGTAGAACCACGCCTTCGGATTGGTGGCGGCGTGGCGCCGATCGGCCACGGCCACCCGTCCGAGGTCCTCGGAGGTGGCTCCTGTCACGTGGAGGTAGCGCTGCGCGGCCATGGCGACCCACTGGGCCGGCGTCAGCAGACCCTGGGGCGCGTACCAGGCGAAGTGGGCCGTCTCGGCGTTCGGGATCGGAAGACGCCCCTGCACGCCGGTCCCGAACCGGTTGCCCGAGCGCTCGTTGAACGCCCGGTAACAGACCACGACGTCGGCCACGCCGGACTCGATGGCCAGTGCCGCCTGCTGGATCGTCCCGCAACCGGCGCCACCGCCGTAATGGATGCGGCTGAAGAAGGTGAGTTCCCCCATGCCGAGGCTCCGGGCGATGTCGATCTCGGGGTTCGTGTCGGAACTGAACGTCACGAGCCCATCGACCTCGGACGGCTCGATGCCGGCGTCGCGCAGGGCGAGGTCGACCGCCTCCACCGCCAGTCGCAGCTCGCTGCGGCCGGACTCCTTGGAGAACTCGGTGGCGCCGATTCCGGCGATCGCCGTCCGGCCGACGAAGGAGTGGGACGTACCGGTCACTTCGCACCTCCGGACGGCAGGAGGAGGCGGACCGTGCCGGTCACGTGGTCACCGAGTCCGTTGGCCCCTCGTAAGGTCACCTCGACCGAGCCGCGCCCTTCGGCATCCACCTCGTCGCCCTTTGCCGTCACCGAACCGCTCAGGGTCATGGCGTCGTCGGGGTAATTGGGTGCGCCGAGTCGGATGTTCACGTCCGTGAGCACGGCGCCGGGCCCGGCCCAATCGGTCACGTAGCGACCGACCAGGCCGTTGGTGGACAGGATGTTCATGAAGATGTCCTTCGACCCCCGTTCCACGGCCAGCTGGGCGTCGTGGTGGACGTCCTGGTAGTCCCGGCTGGCCAGGGCGGTGGACACGATGAGTGTCCGGGTGAGGGGGACCTCCAGCTCGGGGAGCGCGTCGCCCACCGAGACCTCGTCCATCGTCCGCGTCGTCGGACGGAAGTCGTGTTCGATGATCGCCCTGCTCATGCCGGCACCGCCTCTGTCACGAGGTCGGCACCGACCTGGCGCCCGAGGCGGGCGAGCAGCGCACTCGGCGAACCGAGCAACAGTTCGATCTGCTTGCCCCACAGGAAGTACCGGTGGATGGGATAGGAGATGTCGGCGCCCATGCCCCCGTGGAGGTGCTGGGTGGCGAACACCGCCCGCTGGCCGGACTCCGCCGCGAACCAGGCGGCCACGTTGACGGCACGGGTGGCTTCGAGCCCGTGGTCGAGCCGCCAGGCCGCCTGCCACGTCGTGACCCGGATCGCTTCGGTGTCGATCGCGGCGTCGGCGACCCGCATCTTGGTGGCCTGGAACGTGGCCAGCGGGACGCCGAACTGGATCCGGCCGTTCAAGTACTCGGCCGTCTGGGCCACGGCGGACTCGGTGACCCCGACCTGGAGCGCGCACAGGCCCGTCCACGCCCGGTCCAGGATCCAGGCCACCACGAGGCTCCCGCGCTCCGGGTCGCCCCCGGCGAGCAGGTGATCGGCGGTGACGACCACGTCGTCGAGATGGACGTGGGGGTGCACCTCGCGGTTCGTGGTCACCGCCCGCTCCAGCGTCACGCCCGGTGCCGACGGGTCGATGGCGGCCACCACCACGCCACCCTCGGTGGCCACCGGGACGAGGACCCGGGCGGCCACGTGGGCGAAGGGAACGGCGAACGCGGTACCCGATGCCCGCAGTGTCCCGTCGTCGCCGATCGAGCCCTTGACCGACGGCCGGCCCTCACCTCCGACGGCCAGGTCGTCGGCCACGTCGGCCAGCGCGGCGGTCAGGATCACGTCCCCCGCCACCACGCCCGGTAGGAGGGCGGCCTGGAGTCCGTCCGAACCGAACTCGGCCACGGGCAGCGCGCCCAGCACCAGGGTGGCCCACAGCGGCACCGGCGCCACCACCGCGCCCTGCGCTTCGAGCAGGAGGCACAGTTCCACCATCCCGTACCCACCACCGCCGTGGGCGGTCGGCACCGCCAGGCCGAGCAGGTCCGCCCGCGCCAGCTCGGTCCACAGTGCCCGGTCGATCCGGTCGTCGGTGGCCTCGACCTCCTGGACGCGGTCGGCGTCCACCAGTCCCGTGAAGATGCCCACCACCGCCTCGCGGACCGCGGTCTGATCGTCGTTGAAGGTGAAGTCCATCAGTTCGTCCTCGTCTCGTCTGCGGGGTGGAACACCGGAAGGGACAGCTCGTCGTCGAAGTCCTCGAAGCCGACTTCGACCGCCATGCCGATCGCCGCCGTCTCCGGGGTGATGCCCGAGACGTTGGCCACCAGTCGGGTGCCCTCCTCCAGCTCCACCAGGGCGACCACCAGCGGGTAGTCGAAGGCGGGTACCTGCGGATAGTGGTTGACCACGAAGCTGTAGATCGTTCCCCTGCCCGACGCCTCGAGGGTGTCCCAGTCGAAAGAACGGCACCGGGCGCACGCCGGGCGTGGCGGGTGGCGCAACGTGCCGCAGACCGTGCACCGCTGGATCAGCAACTTGTGCTGCTTCGCGCCTTCGAAGAAGAAGGAGTTGTCCTGGGTGAGCGCCGGCCGGGGGCGCAGCATTCGGGGGGTGTCCTCCGTCGCCCGGGGCGCCGCGGCTCCGGTGCCGGGCCGGAACTTGAGGATCCGGAAGAGCATGGTGGCCACGAGTTCGCCGTTCTGGTCGCGGAACTCGAGCCGGTTCGTGATGAAGTGACCGATTCCCAGCCCGGTCTTCTTCTCCCCCGAGATCGAGTCGATGACCGAGGTCACCTCGAGACGGTCGCCGAGCACGAGCGGACGCTCGTAGTGCTGGTCGCAGTTGGTGGCGACGACGGACGTGAATCCGGCGTCGTCGAGGATGGCCATGACCTGGTCGCCCGGCGAGTCCGCGGTCCCCTCGCCGGCATCCCGGGCGGCGTCGGCCTGCAGGCTCGCCCGCAGGCCCCGCATGATCCACGCCTGCAGCATCGTCGGTGGGGCGATGATGCCCGGAAAGCCCGCCGCCCGAGCCGCCTCCTCGTCCACGTACACCGGGTTGTGATCACCCATCGCCTCGACCCAATGGGTGATCATCGGCTCGTTGACCGGATGGCGCCCCCGGGTGGCCGGCCCGGACGACTGGCCGACGAACGCCTGCAGCTTGTCGTCGAGGGTCACGGTGTCGCTCATCGCGCGCTCCGCTTCATGCCGAGGCCGGCGGTGGCCAGGATCTCGCGCTGCACCTCGTTGACTCCGCCACCGAACGTGTTGATCTGCGCCTGGCGACCGGCCCGCTCGAGCTCGCCGTGGAGAGCGGCTCCCGGTGAGCCCGGGCTCAGGTAGCCGGCGGAGCCCACGATCCCGAGCAGCTTGCGGTAGACCTCGACGGTCGATTCGGTACCGAAGACCTTGACCGAGGAGGAGTCCGCCGCCCCGAGGGTGTCCGCCGCCACCGCGGCCGTCATCCGCCACGTCAGGAGCTTCTGGGCCTCGAGCAAGGCGTACGTGCGGGCCAGGTCCTGCTGGATCCACGCCACCTCACCGAGCCCCTGGTCGGACACCCAGGCGGCGACCTCGTCCCACAGCCGGAAAGCGAGCGCGCTGACCGCCGCCAGACCCACCCGCTCGTGGTTCAGCTGGCCGGTGATCAGTCGCCAACCGCCGTGGAGCTCGCCGACCAGCGCCTCCCTGGGCACCCGCACGTCGTCGTAGTAGGAGGCGGTGGTGGCGACGCCGCCCACGGTCACGATGGGGGTGCACGAGAAGCCGGGGGAACTGGTCGGGACCATGATGATGGAGATGCCCTTGTGCTTGGGTGCCTCGGTGTCGGTGCGGCAGGCCAGCCAGATGTAGTCGGCCTGGTCGGCACCGCTCGTGAAGACCTTGTTGCCGTTGATGACCCATTCGTCGCCGTCGAGGACGGCCCGGGTCCGCAACGAGGCCAGGTCGGTCCCGGCCTCGGGTTCCGTGTAGCCGATGGCGCAGTTGATCTCGCCGGCCAGGATGCCCGACAGGAAGAATTTCTTCTGTTCCTCGGTCCCGTGGTTGATGATCATCGGTCCCACGGTCGACAGGGTCACGAACGGGAACGGCGCCCGGGCGCGCTGGACCTCGGTGAAGAAGATGAACTGGTCGGCCGCCGGGCGCCCCTGGCCGCCGTACTCGACGGGCCAGCCGATCCCCAGCCAGCCGTCGGAACCCATCTGACGGACGAGCCGCCGGAACGTCTCACCACCTTCGGACTCGGAATCGAGCTCCTCGCGTACCTCCGGGGTGAGCAGCCGCGCGAAGTAGGCCCGGAGTTCGGTGCGCAGAGCTGTCTGCTCCGGTGTCTCCTCGAGGTGCATGGGGGATCCCTCCACTCTGCGACTCCCCGGCACGCTCGGATGCGTGCGGAGGCAGTCGGTCGACATCGTCTCGGCGCCACCGGCCTCGGGCACCGCCACCGGGCCGCAGCGCCCGTCGCGGGCTCGTCGCCCCCGTCGGTCCCCCACGTCCGGCCCGGAAGAGCCGTCGTTCGGCGTGCCACCGGGCTCCCACATCGCTGGAGGCCCGGGTGCAGCTGCCCTATGATAACTGATACACGTTCTAGAAACGTCACTGCCGCCCAGGCACGGCTCCCGGCACCGTCCGCCCGGCGCACCTGGACGGACGGGCGTTCCACCAGGGGGAACCACCATGGATCTGGCCGACATCGACCTCTGCGACCCGGAGAGCTTCGTCTCCGGCGTCCCCTACGACTGGTTCGCCCAGCTCCGGCGCGAGGCGCCCGTGTACTGGCACCCGGATCCGGACGGCTTCAGCGGCGGGTTCTGGGCCGTGACCCGCTACGACGACTGCGTGGGGGTCAACCGTGACTACGAGCACTTCTCGTCGTCCAAGCGGACCTCTCTGTTCCGTGATTTCGACGAGGACCTGCTCGAGCAGCAGCGGATGATGATGGTCAACATGGACCCGCCGCTGCACACGCGCTACCGGCGCCTGGTCAACAAGGGATTCACCCCACGCATGATCCGCGACCTCGAGGCCAAGGTCGTCGCCTCGACCGACGCCATCCTCGATGCGGTGTGCGAACAGGGGTCCGCCGACTTCGTCGAGCAGATCTCGGCCGAACTTCCCCTCCAGGTCATCGCCGACCTGGTCGGCGTCCCCCAGGAGGATCGGCACCTCGTCTTCGACTGGTCCAACCGCATGGTCGGCGCCGACGATCCCGAGTACCAGGTGAGCGCCGAGGCCGCCGGACAGGCCGCCATGGAACTCTTCGCCTACGCCGACCAGCTGTGCGAACAGAAACGTCTCGACCCGCACGCCGACCTCCTCAGCGTCCTGACCCAGGCGGAGCTGGACGGTGACAGCCTCAGCCAGGTGGAACTCGATCTGTTCTTCATGCTGCTCTCCGTGGCCGGCAACGAGACGACCCGGAACCTCATCTCGGGCGCCATGGTCGCCTTCTTCGACCATCCCGACCAGTGGGCGCGGCTGCAGGCCGACCGGTCACTCCTCGATACCGCCGTCGAGGAGATGCTCCGCTTCGTGTCCCCCGTCATGCACTTCCGGCGCCAGGCCTCCAGCGACGTGGTCCTCGGCGACCAGAAGATCGCGGAGGGCGACAAGGTCGTGTTCTGGCACATCTCGGCCAACCGGGACGAGACGGTGTTCGCCGACCCCGACCGGTTCGACATCGGGCGCACCCCCAACAACCACATGGCCTTCGGAGGCGGCGGCCCCCACTTCTGCCTGGGCGCCAACCTGGCCCGGATGGAGATCCGGGTCATGTTCGACCGGCTCCTCGACCGCATGCCCGACATCCGCCTCGACGGTGACGTCCAGCGCCTGCGCTCCAACTTCATCAACGGGGTCAAGCACATCCCGGTGGCGTTCGCCCCGTCGGCCCCTGTGGGCGCCTGACCGGTCCTTCGACGCCACGACCCGGGTCCACCCGGGACGCCGCCTCACCCTCCGCCCCACCGCGAAAGTCGAGACCCATGCGCTTCCACCAGGCTATTCAGTTCCTACCCCTCGAGACGGTCCGAGCACTCACCCTCGCCTCGGACCAGATGGGCTACGAAGGCGTCTACCTGTCGGACCACCTCTTCAATCCCCGGGTGCTCGAGTCGAGGTACACCTACTCGACCGCACCCGACGGCGCCCCGTTCTGGGAGAAGGAGACCGAATGGCCCGACCCGATGTGCCTCGTCTCGTCGCTCGCCGCGCTCACCACCCAGGTCACCTTCACCACCGGCATCTACATCGCACCCGTGCGCGACCTCATCACCGTGGCGAAGTCGGTCGGCACCGCCGCCGTGCTGTCGGACAACCGCGTCCGCCTCGGTGTCGGGGTCGGGTGGTGCAAAGAGGAGTACCTCCAGACCGGCCAGGACTTCCACAACCGTGGCAAACGACTCGACGACATGATCCCGGCACTGCGGGCCCTGTGGAGGGGTGGCTGGGTGGAGTACCACGGCACCCACTACGACGTTCCGGAATGCCAGATGAACCCGGCCCCGACCGCCCCGGTGCCGATCCTCGGCGGTGGCGACTCGGACGCGGCACTGCGGCGGGCGACCACCCTCTGCGACGGGTGGATCAACACGGGTGCCGCCTTCCCCGACGATGCCTTCGAGCAGGTCGCCACCGTCCAGCGGGCGCTCCACGAGGCGGGCCGGGACGGTGACGATTTCGCCATGTACCTGGCCGTGAAGGCCTTTCCCGATCTCGATCTCTACAAGCGACTCGAGGACGCCGGGGTCACCGACCTGCTGTGTGCCCCGTGGATGCTGGCCGACGTGTCGGAGTCCGACAGTCCCGACAAGATGCTCTCCCTCCGCCTGGACGAGGTCGAGAAGTACGCCGAGGAGTACGTCTCCAAGATGCAGTAGCCGCAGGGGTTCGTCCAGCGACCGCCTCAGGCGTTCGGCGTCGACGGGGACGAGGTGGCCGTGGGCGCCGCTCCGGTGGGCGGACTGCCGTCCGACCTCGCCGACCGTGCCGACGTCGGACGTGGCCGGACGCACCGGCTGGGACATCCGGTCGGATCCGGTCCCCGCGGGGGCGGCTCCGGCTACCCCGGAACCACCGAGGGTCACACCGGCGAGGAGGGCGCTCGAGACCATCAACCGACGGAGGCGGCGCCGATTGACGGTGCGGTAGGGATTGTTCGTCATCGATGGCTCCTTCAGCTGCGGCCCCGGGACCTTCCCGGTGTCCCTGTCACTGTCGACCCTGTCACTGTCGTCCCTGTCACTGTCGACCCACCGGATGGGTGCCCACTGCGTCCGACCTGTGGGCCGGCGGGGAATGGCCGGGGTCGGCTCGACCGTCGACGCAGGATCACCGCCGACCACGGCGCGACGCGGACCCGTGGCCGCCCCGGGGGGCGGCCACGGGTCCGGAGACCACGTACCGGGTCGCGGGGGCCCGGTCGGCCGCCTCAGGCCGCCGCCGACGAGGTCGAGGACGACGTCGGTGGGGCCGGCGGTGTGCCGGTCGGGGGGGTGCCGGTCGGGGCCTTCCCACCCGTCGGGGCCTTACCGCCGGCCGGGGCCTTACCGCCGGCCGGGCCCGGTCCGAAACCGCTCTCGGTCCCCGTCACCTTGAACGACGCGTCGAGTTCGACGGTGACGTAGGTCCCGTCTGCCTTCTTCATGTGGACCTCGTAGGTGGCATCTCCGGACGAGTCCGTCTCGGCCCGGACCACGGTGGCTCCCGGTTCGGCGGCTTCGGCCGCCGCGGTGGCCTGGGTCAGCTCCGTCCCGGTCAGGAGCGTCTCGCCGGGCCCGTGCGACAGGGTCGCCGGGTCGGGGGCGCCCGAGGGTGGTTTCCCGGTCGGCGCGCCCGAGGGGGGTGTCCCGGTGGCCGTGCCCGAGGTGGCGGACGAGGACGAGCTCGATGGGCTCGTGGTGGTGCTCCCGGTGGCGGCCGAGGCGACGCCGGCTCCACCGAGGGTGACGCCGGCCAGCAGGGCACTGGACACCATCACTCGGCGGAGCCTCTTGGGGTTGCGGATCATTGACTGCTCCTTGATGTACCTCACCAGGGGGGTTCCTGGGATGTATCCACAGTGGATTCCGCAGGTCGGCGCGGGCTGCGCCCAGGCTGTGGCCCAGCCGGGAATCGTGGCGGTCGAGCCGGCGGCCCCATCGGGTGGCCGCGAGCCCCGCAAGGGGCGATTGCTAGGGTCTGGGCACCACGTCTCGGGGGAGGAACCCATGAAGGATCTCAAGATCGGACTGCAGCTGGGGTACTGGGGATCGGGGCCGCCGGCCAATGCCGTCGAGCAGGTCGCGGAGGCCGAGCGCCTGGGCTTCGACTCGATCTGGACGGCCGAGGCCTATGGCTCCGACGCCCTCACCCCGTTGGCCTGGTGGGGGTCGCGGACCGAGCGGGTGCGACTGGGCACCGCCCTCTGTCAGCTCTCGGCCCGCACACCCACGGCCATGGGCATGGCCGCCATCACCCTGGACCACCTCTCCGGTGGCCGGTTCGTCCTGGGCCTCGGAGTGTCCGGGCCGCAGGTCGTCGAAGGTTGGTACGGGCAGTCGTTCGAGAAGCCACTGGCTCGCACCCGTGAGTACGTCGACATCGTTCGCCAGGTGGTCGCCCGCGAGGACGTCGTCACCAATGACGGCCCCCATTATCCCCTCCCCTATCCGGGTGGCACCGGGCTCGGCAAGCCCCTGAAGGCGATCACGCATCCGCTCCGCAGACAGATCCCGATCGTGATGGGCGCCGAGGGTCCGAAGAACATCGCCCTCGCCGCGGAGATCGCCGACGGTTGGTTCCCGATCTTCTTCTCCCCCGGGGCCGTGGACGCCTACCAGCCGTACCTCGACGAGGGGTTCGCCCGCCCGGGTGCCCGGCACACGGCCGAGGAGTTCGAGGTGCTCGCCTTTGCCGCCACGATCATGGCCGACGACGTCGAGAGCGCCGCCGCCATGATGAAGCCCATGCTGGCGCTCTACATCGGCGGCATGGGGGCGAAGTCGATGAACTTCCACTTCGACGTGTTCTCGCGCATGGGGTACGAGGCCGAGGCCACGAAGATCCAGGAGCTCTACCTCGAGGGCCGCAAGGACGAAGCGGCGGCGGCGGTCCCGACCAAGCTCGTCGAGGACACCGCCCTCATCGGTCCGAAGGAGAAGATCCGCGACGACATCGAGCGGTGGCGCGAGTCCATGGCGACCACGCTGCTCGTGTCCGGCGACGTGGCCACGCTCCGCACCATCGCCGAACTGGCCCTGTAGCCACCCGATCCCCGGCGCCTACGGCTCGCTGTCCGGGCCCATCGCCGCGAGCCGACCGCCGCCGACATCGCCCCTGGTCACCGGTGTCCCCCATCCGGCGCGGGCACCGGTCGGCCCATCTCGCTACCGTGAGGGAAGGCGGTCGGGCAGGGCGGTAGGAAATGCAGGTGTCACCCGTGAAGATCCCGACGTCCCGTCGCATCCGCTCCCTCGCCGGCGCCGTCGTCATCCTGGTCGGACTGCTCGGTGCCGGAGCGATCGGCGCGGCAGCCACCGGGCCCGGTACGGCGGGCGCCGTGGACCTGCACGCCGCCGACGGATCGACCTGGTGGGTGCCGGCCCTCGGCAGCCAGCCCTGGCAGTGGGAACTGACCAACCCGCTCAACCTGTCCGACGCCAAGCAGACGGGCACCGACGACAAACTCCCCGACGGGAGTCCGGCGCCGGCGCCGGTGATCTACGACATCGATGGGATCGTCAACCCCGCGTCGACGGTGGCGTCCCTCCACGCCATGGGCAAGCACGTCGTCTGCTACATCGAGGTGGGGGCGGTGGGCAACTACTACACGGCCGCCCAGGAGGGGATCGCGTCCTCCTACTACGACCAGTTGGTGGCGGCGGGCGTCCTCGGTAAGTCCGTGTCGGGCTGGCCCGAGCACTACCTCGACATCCGCTCGCCGGCCACCCTGTCGATCATCGAGTCCATGATCGACCGGCAGTGTGCGGCGAAGGGGTTCGACGCGGTCGAGACGGACATCGACGAATCGTTCGGCTCCGACACCGGCTTCCCGCTCACCCTCGCCGACGAGGAGCAGTACATGACCACCCTCGCCGACTACATGCACAGCCTCGGGCTCGGGTGGTGGATCAAGAATCCCGACGACACCGGCAGCGCCACCTACGCCACCGACATGGAGCCCCTGGCCGACGCCGTCCTGACCGAACAGTGCAACCAGTACAAGACGTGCACGCTCCTCGGCTCCTACCTCGGCAAGAAGGCCGTCTTCAACGCCGAGTACAACCTGAAGCCGGCCAAATTCTGCCCGAACGACGACGCCCTCGGCATCAACGGGGCCCGGTTCAATCTGAATCTGACGGGAGTGCGCAAACCCTGCCAGTAGACGGCGGTACCGCGTGCCACCCTCCGCCAGAATTCCGGACGGGCCGGCGGTTCGGATCAGCGGCCGTTCCGCTCCCGGTGGGCGCAGCCGGGCCAACAGCAGGGTCGCCGCATGCCGTCCTCCAGCTCTTCCCGGGTGCGGCGGATCCGCCGCTCCCGGGTCGCTTTCTGCTTGGCATCCTCGACCCAGCAGATGAACTCGTTGCGCGCCAGGGGCGTGATGTCCTTCCAGGCGGCGAGGGCCACGTCGTCCTCGACCAGGGCGGCGCGCAGGTCGGCCGGGAGCTTGTGGACCACCCCGCCCGGAACTCGCTGCCCGCTCATGACGCCACGGTAGCGAATCGGCGCCGGCGGCCGACCGGGGTCACCGGTCCCGTCCGGACGGAGACCACCGTGGCGACGCCGTGCGGAGCGGTGCCTCCACGTCGTCGGGCGGTTCCCGATCACACCCGGACGGCCCCGTTCAACGCAGCCGAGCTGCGTCGGCTGAGTGAACGGTAGAGGGAGAGGGTGCTGGGGTGGACCGATTCGACCGGTTCGACCTCGTCCGCCACCACCCGCACCAGTTCCGCCATCACCGACTCGACGCCGCCCGGGTTGCCCGCCGCGTCAGCCGTCCGGAGGAGCATGCGATAGAGCCTCTCGTCGTACGGGCTCACCAGCAGTCCCTTCCGGGCCGCCCATTCGGCTCCGTTCGGGTCCCCCGATCGCAGGCGGGCTCCGGCCAACCGTCCCGCCACATCGACGACCGCCGCCTCGATGGACGGCGCCGTCCCATCGAGCAGCGCCCAATCGGTGGCGCGGATCCCTTCGAACGGCCGTCCACGCACCAGTTCCAAGGCATCCTGCCATCGCTCCGGATCGTCCGCCCCGGCCAGTTCCCGGAAGCGCCCCCAATCCGAACCCACGGTGCGAGCCAGCATCAGCCGACCGTGCGATTTCGGCAGGTGATCCGAACCGTCCCGGCTCGTCCCCAGAGATCGGCGGGCGACCGAGGCGGTGGAATGCAGACTGGATGGCGCCATCAGCCGGTCGGGCCAGAGCGCGGTCGCCCAGACATCGTTGGCGGCCCCGCCGGGATGCATCGCGAGGTAGACCACCAGTTCGAGCGCCCAGGCCCGGGTGAATCCACGAGCCGCTCCGTGGACCTCGACGGGACCGAGCACCGCCACCTCGACCTCGTGTTCTGGTCGGGAGACCGGCGGCGGGCCCGGACGGGAGCGCGGGATCGTCCGGAAGCCGGCGCCGCCCTCGGGGCGGGTCCCGGACGGGGGCGCCGGCTCACCACCGATGCGGACGACCGAGCCGGCCGGCGCGGGCACGAATCCGGTGGCCCGAAGGCGACGGGTCTCCCCCGGCCCGCCTTCCGGGCCCCCGGCGGGTACCGCCGACTCGTCGAGGTCCGGTTCCACGGACGCATCGCGTACCAGTGCGGCCTCGAGGACAGCGTCGACCTTCTCGAGATCCGCGGTGTCGACCGACTGCGGGTCGACGACAGTCCCGAGTACGTCTGTCGAGGCTCCACTCGGCGTCGCGTCGGCCCGCAGCACACAACCCGCCTCCGCGTTGACCGGACGACCGCCGGTCATGGCGATGACGCCGATGCCGCAACGACCGTCACCGGCGAGTTCGACGAGGGCGTCGACATCGTCCGCCGGAACCGTCGGTGCGCAGACGATGACGATCGGGGCCCATTCCCCACCGACGCCCAGACCACGGGCCACATCGGTGGCGCCCATGCCGTGCTCGGCGAGTCGCATCGAGACCGTGAGCCGACGCCACGTCAGATCGGCAATGAGAGGGCCGGCCTCCGTCACCACCGACACCCGGTCGCCGTGGGCCATGGCGCCGCCGAAGCCGACCAGCACCAGGTCGAAGGCGCCCGCCCACCGGGAAGTCGCCAACTCGAGAGCCATGGCGCGTCCGAGGCCTTCGGCCGCCACGGAGTCGCCGGCGATGACCACGGATCCCAGTCCTTCGACGGACACCATGACCAGCACGCCGTCACTGCGCCCGATGCTGACGAGCGTCGGGGAAGCGAACCGCGGTTCGGGCGTCGAGGCGCTGGTCGTCGTCCGCAGGGCCTCCCGGTCGACCGACAGGGTGCGGCCGTCCGACTCCCGGATGAACGGTGGGGGCGCCTCGTCGTCCTCCATCCGGTCGAACATCAGACGCACCCGATCTCCGTCGAGGGAGACACCGACCAGTCGACTCGCTCGAGGCCGGGTCGGGGTGGTCCCGGAGAGGAGCCCGACGGCCGCCCCGACATCGTCCAGATCGCCGGCGCCGCCACCCACCCGGAGCCGTTGCTCGAATGGCCGGAGGGTGGCGTCGGGCATCCGGATCTGACCTCCTACAGCCCGGTGGCGCTGCTGCACCCGGCGGAGGCGGTCGACCAGATCGGCGACCCCGACCCCCACGATCCCCGCGCCCAGGGGTGCCACGGGCAGCCCGAGCGGCCGGTGGCCCAGACCACTCCGAGGGTCCGCCCCGGTCCGGGCCGTCGTCGTCGTCGCACCGGTGACCGGAGGACCGTTCAGCGGCAAGGGATCCGGGGCCGCCGTCGTCCGCCCGGCACCGGCCTCGTGGGCCGGCCCGCCGAGAGGGGCGGGGCGGCCCGCCGGGCCCGGCCGGGCCGTCGTCCCGGTGTGGCCTCCGCCGTCCGGGGGAGGTAACCGCAACGTCCAGCCCGGCAGGATCCAGTGGGTGTGGTCCAGCGCACCCCCGTCGAACTGCGGGACGCCGTAGTTGATTTCGGCGATCTCCCTCCACCGCCGGGCCGCTCCGAGGTGGTCCTCGGCCACCGACCAGAGGGTCTCCCGTTCGGCGACCGTGTGGACGGGAGCGGCCGCCCCCCGGGACGGCATTCCGGCCGGGACCTCCGCCAGCTCGGCGTCGCCCACGAACTTCATCTCGGGGAACCGGTCGAGGGCCGGCGTCGGCCGGTGATCGACCCCGATTTCAGGCAGGATCGACCCACCAGGTGGATGCCGGTACTCTCCCGCCGTCGGCGCGGTCCACGTCATCTCGACCCGTGGACCCGACCGCGCCGGCGACGAGCCGACGGTGGGTACCGGTACACGCCCGAGGGCGCCCACCGCGAAAGCCGTCCCGACGAGGACGGCCGCCGCCCACTGCACCGACCGGCTCGCCGGAAGCCGGACGGGCGAGTGTCCCGTCCTCCAGGCCCACACCTCGAGGAGAACGCAGACCGTGAGCCAGGCCCAGGCGATCCAGGCCAGGAGGACGGCCACCCGTCCGAGCCACCGTGCCACCTCGCGCACCTCGCCCGGCCGATGATGGACGACGGCTTGTCGGAGCGCGGCGATGTCGATGTGGATGCTCGGCACGCCCGCAGTCGACGCGAGCCAGACCGGCACACCGACCAGAAGTCCCGCCAGCAGCAGGTAGGAGAAGGTCCCGAGGAGCTGCGTCCGTCGTCGGTGTGACGGGTGGACGTTGCCCGTCATGGCGTCCCCCGGGCGACGCCGTTCACGTTGACCGCCGCGGCCGATGCCGCCACCGACAGGTGGTCGATGCCCACGATGCCGAGGATCACCGTGGGCACCTGGTAGGCGAGCCTGACCGACACCACGCCACCGGAGACCGTCGCCGATCCGGGATGACCCGATGACGCCATGAACCCCTGCGCGGCGGCCACGGCCGCCTGGGGGTCGATCTCCACGACGCCCGCACGGAGTCCGTCCACCGAGATGGCACCGGCACCCGCGCGGGCCGCCTGCTCCGCCTCGACTTGGGCGGACTGTTGTGCCGTCAGCGCGGAGCCACCGTCGACCACGAGACCGAGCAACGCGAACAGGGCGACGAGGAGGAGCACCACGAACGCCGTGACGCCGCCGTCGTCGGCGGATCGGTCACGACCGGCGGAGCGGTGACCTCCTCGAAGTCTCGCCACGTCAGCCCACCGATCGGTAGGGGTCGAGCGGCGCCGTCGCCGACGCCTGGACCACCGTCGATCCCGGCAGGCCGGGCAGGGCGAGATCGGAGAGGAGGACCCGACAGGAGACATGGACGGTGACGGACCCTCCAGCCACGAAATCGGAGCTGTCGGTGGAGACGGAGACCTGTGAGCAGGTGTGGGTGCGGCCGTTCAGGTCGACCACGGCGTTCAGGGCGCCCTCCCACTGTGCCGATCCACTCGTGGGCACCACGGCGGCCGCCTCGGCTCCGGCTCGAGCTGCTTCCACGACCTGTTGGCGGGCCTCGGTCACCCGGCCGAAGACGATGGAGGCCATCGCCACCACGAAGAGGACCGGCGTCAGGACGACGAGCTCCACGATCAGACTTCCCGTATCGCCGCGTCGGGACACCTGACGTGGACCGCGGTCCCGCTGCCGCAGGGCCGGCCGAGTCACTCCGATCCCCGAAATTCCTGGATGGGACCGGTCGCACTGGCCGATACGGAGAACGACAGACCCGGTAGGACGGATTCCGATCGACCCGTGACCTGCAGCCAGTCGGAGTCACCCGACAGGACGGAGACCGTCACGTTGGGGCTGGTGACGTCCGAGCCCCGCCCGTCGAGGACGCTTCGCGCGGCGTCCACTCCGGCCGATGGCCCGCCGCCGTACGAGCGGGCGACCCGGTCGCCCTCCGAGGCCGCCAGCTGTGCCACCTGAGCCGCGTGCATCCACAGGCAGAACTGCACGGCCACGAGGAGGAGGAGCATGAGCACCGGCACGACCAGTACGGCCTCGACCACCGATCCTTCGTCGGTGCGTCGGTCTTGCCGCCCGGGAGCGCGGGCCGCCCCGTCGGCTCCTCCGGGACCCGGGGAAGCGGCCCCGACCCGGAGGGAACCGACGGGCGCCGTCAATTGAGATTGATGCTGTTCGCCTTGGCGGTCACCTTGGCCACGATGATCGCCCCGATGGCGATGGCGAGCGCGGCGAAGATCGCCGTGAGGATGACCTTTTCGACGACCGATCCGGCCTCGTCCCACCCCCCGGCGGCGGAGCATCGGGTCCGGAGGTACATCCAGAGGGCGGTCAGCTGGTTCGGCATGATGGGTGCTCCTGTTCGGGTTGAGGGTCATGGGGATGGAGACGGGCACGTCGGACGGCTCATCCATCGGCCGGAGTGGCATCAGAATCCGCCGAGGATCCGGTGGATCGCCGGGTAGCCGATGAAGAGGAGGAATCCGACGAGGAGGAGTGCTCCCGGGAAGAAGAGCCGTTCGGTCGTGGCGTTGGCGGCGGACTCGGCCTCGGCCTGTTCGTGGCGCCGGAGCGAAGCGGAGCGCGCCGTCAGCGACTGCCGGATACGGGCACCCTCGGTTCCGGCGAGCTGGACCGTGGTGGACAGTTCCACCAGTTCCCGCACACCCAATTGGCGTCCGAGTGCCTCGAGCGCGGCCCACGGAGTGGTGCCGCCGTCACGGGCGGCGGAAAGGGCGCGTCCGAGCCGCTGCGCGGCCCAGTCCGGGCTGACCTGGGCGGCCGCGTGCAGGGCACCGTCGATGCCCACCCCGCCGGCCAGTCCCAGCACTACCAGGTCGACGAACGAGCCGACCACCACCCGGAAGTGACGACGACGGTCGGCGGCTCGTCGCAGGAGGCCGGCCACGGGGAGGGCGACTCCCGCCGGCACCGCCACGACCGCCAGGAGCAGCGCCGTCGCGGCCGGAAGTTCGACTCCGGCCATCGTCGCCACCAGCCAGAGCACGAACGGTGCCAGGGCACAGGCGGCGCCCAGGACGAGCACGCGGGTGGCGAACGTCTCGGGGTCGGTGGAGGTGAGGTCGAGGTCGGACAGAAGGGATTGGACCCAGGACCGGTCCGCCCATCGGCCGCCGGTGACCCCGGACGCCAGCTTCGATGCCATCGACGCCGGGCGGGGTCGCCCGGCCGGGGACCCGGGCAGAGCGGGACGCTCCCAGATCACCAGGGCGGCGTCCAACGACAGGCGCGGCCGGCGGATTCCGTAGGCCACGCCGAGGACCCCGAGGCCGATGCACACGGAGAGGAGGACGACGTCGGTCATCGCAGGACCACCGAGTCTCCGAGCAGCCGGACAGGAGCCGGCGGGCGGGCGAGAGCGACCATCAGTGTCAGGCCTGACGCGTAGAGAGCACCCACGGCGAGGAGCACCAACTGCCCCGTGGTCGAGCTGAACGGCGCCAGATAGGACCGGGCGAACAGGGCCAGGCCGGCGGCAAAGGCCACCGAGAAGATGACGACGGTGCGCACCCCGCTCCGGACGGACGCCCGGCTGGTCTCCACCCGCAGCCGGAGGGACACTTCCTCCCGGGTGGATTCGGCCAACGCCTGCAGAAGATCGCCGAGACGCTGGGCTCTCGATGTCGACGCCAGGAGGAGCGAGCACACCACCCGGTCCGCGCACGGATCCCCGACCGACTCGGCGAACTGGAGGAGCGCATCCCGTGGATGGGCCCCCGCCCGCAGCTGGGCCGCGAGCTGTTCGGCGGCCGATCGGATCGGCAGGGGACTGAGATCGGCGGTGGCCATGATCGCCTGACCGAGTCCGGCCGACGCCGCCAGGGTCCCCTGGAGCATCTCCGTCCAGGTGGCGATGGCCTCCACTCGCGCGATCGAGACGGATCCCGAGGTCTGTCGGAGCAATCTGGGCACCCCGTAGGCGGCCACGGCACCGATGACGCCGGCCACCGGCCACCCCGTCACGATGGCGGCCACGACCCCGACGGCTCCGGGCAGCACGAGCGTCGACAGGATCACCATGGTCGGGAGCGGTCTCGACCCGGGCGCCGACCCGGACCGCCCGGCTCCCGGAACCACCGGTGCGCGCCGCCAACCACCGTTCAGGACGAACAGGAGTCCCACGAGCCCGAGACCGCAGGCCAGACCCATGACCGGGGCCTCCCACCGTGTGCCCACATCGATCATCGGAGTCGCCCCCCGTCCCCCGGACCCCGAGGGTCGAAGCCGAACGCCGCCAACTCGTCGCGGGTCTCCTGTCGGAGCGGCGCCGACGGCACGGCTCGCCGGTCCGGGCCCGGGCGGTAGACCTCGTTGGAGACGACCTGCACGCCCTCGGCGTCGACCACTTCCCGCACGGACGCCACGAAACGATTCCGTCGGTCCCGCGCCGGGAACTCCCGGTCGCCCTCGCCATCCCGACGACGTCCCTCGACAGCGCGCCCGACACCGGGGAAATCGCCACGGGGACCGTCCGTTGCCGGACCGTCGTGCATGTCCGAGTCGAGGTGGACGACGAAGTGGAGTGCGCCGGCGATGAGGAGGTTGGTGGCCTCGATGGGCAGCCGCTCCGGTGCCTGCACGGCGTAGGAGGCGATCCGTCGGAACACGCCGGCGGACGACTCCGAGTGGATCGTGCACATCGAGCCCGACCGTCCCTGGCTCATGGCGTTCAACATCGGCAGGACCTCGTCACCCAGGACCTCGCCGACGATGACCCGATCGGCGTTCATCCGGAGTGACCGTCGCACGAGATCGGCCACTGGGATCCTTCCCTCGCCCTCGATATTGGCGGGACGCGCCTCGAGGGCGACCATGTCCGGATGGCGGTCCGACCCGGTGTCGAGACCGAGTTCGAACGCCTGCTCGATGGTCACGATCCGCTCCCGGCGGTCGATCTCTGCGGCGAGGGCCCGCAGGAGGGTGGTCTTCCCGGAGTTCATCGCCCCGGACACGACGATGTTCTTCCGGGCCCGGACCGCGGCAGACAGGAGGGAGCCGAGGGTGCCGTCCATGGCCCCCATGGCACACAGTTCGTCCAGAGACAGATCGGTGAATCGGTGTCGACGTACCGACACCGCCGGCCGGGCCGTGACCGCCATGACCGCCGACAGACGGGCACCACCGGGCAGCTGCAGGTCCAACTCGGGCCACGCGGTGTCGAACCGACGCTCGGTCAACCCGAACCGCCCGGCTGCCGACCGCAGGATGTCGACGAGTTCGTCGTCGGAATCAGCGACCGGATCCATCAACCGCTTCGATCCGTCGGCAAAGGTCGCCCAGACACGGTCACACCCGTTGACATCGATGTTCTCGATGCGCTCGTCGTCCACGAGGGTCTGGAGCCTCCCGAGCCCGAACAGCGCGTCGAGGACGTCTTGGGCGACCTGTTGCTCCTGGGCCGCGGAACGACCGGTGCCGTCCGTCCCGCCGTCGGCCGCGGTGAGTGAGTCCAGGTGGACGAAGGCCCGTTGGCGGGCGAATTCCCTCCGGTCGTCGGCATCCAGGATCGCTGCGCCGTCGTCGGCGAGGTCCTCGGCCACCCGGCGGCGGATGTCGGCTGTCAGCGTCTCGCTCATCGGGCGACGACCTGCGGACGGCCCGGTCCTCCGGCATCGACGGATCCGACCGCACCGCCGGCTCCGATGGTGGCGACCGGCACGAGCAACTCGCCAGAAGGGTGTCGATCCTCGACGGACCGACCCGATCCCTGATGCACCCCGGGATCGTCGGCCTGGACGGAACGGGCCCGCCGGTCCGGGTCCGTCCAGCCGTCCGCCCCGTCGGCTTCGGTGAGCTCGGCCAGGGCGTCGGCGATCCGACGCGCCGACGCCAACAGACGGGACCGCTCCAGGCGCCGACCCGACCCGGATGCGCCACTCGCCACGGCGGCCGCGGCGGGATCGCGGGGCACGTCGCCGAAGGATCGGACCCCGGCGAAGGAGCCGACGTCATCCCCGGAAGGAGATCCGGCTCCGACCACCACGAGGCCCAGGCGTCCTGCGGTGCAGTCGAGCAGCGCGGCCGCGTGGGTCCGGACGTGGAGCGCGCCGGTCGGCTCACCGTCCACGACCACCAGGGCGCCGTCGCAGGCCCGGAGCCAAGACCGCTCCCACTCGGTCGGTCCTGGCGACGTCGGGACGACCCTGCCCAGATCCACCACCATCAGGCCCGACGCCCCCCGCACGATGGCCACGTCGGGGGAATCGGGGCGGGGCAGATGCTCGCCCCCGGCACTGACCAGTACCGCGAGACCACCTGGCAGCCGTTGCAGGTGAGGTTCGAGTGGGGAGTCCTCGCCTCCCCGACGTGCGGCGGCCGCCAGCGAGGACCACCCGACCGTGGAGGAGAGCCCGAACCTCGCGGCCAGGTCCCCTCCCGCCCGATCGGCCTCGACCACCGTCACCGGACCGTCGGTGGGCCAGGTGGCCGCCAGGAGGCAGGACAGGGTGGTCACCCCGGGTGATCCCTTCAAGGACAGGACGCAGAGGACGGTCATGACGGCGCACCGGCCTGTCCGGCGGGCAGCAGGACCAGGCTCACCTGGCCGGCCGACGCCGCGGTGGCCACGTCCGGAGCCACCGCCGACTGCACCTGGACCGAGGCGAGCAGCGCATAGCCGCCGCTGGAGTTGGAGCCCGGTTGGGACACCGAGACGACCGCCGCGGCCGGGACCAGGATCCCGGTCCCGGATCCCGCGAACGCCGACCCGCCCGACGTCGAGTCACCGAGCGACTCCGATGAGGACGAGGTCGATCCGGTGGCGGTAGCCGTCAGCGGCGATCCGGGCGTGCCGGTCTGGACCACCATGACCTGTTGGCCGGGGACCAGTCCCCCGGCCGGGAACTGGCCGTCCTTCAGCGCGAGACCGACCACTGCGTCGCCGGCGACGACACCCCGTGCCGCGGACAGGTCCGACGGGGTGAGGAGCGATCCGGCGGGTATCGCCGAGGCAGCCAGCTTGCCTTCGATCACCGACGCATCCGCCACCGCAATGAACCGCACTCCGCCGGACACCGACACGTCAGCCTGACCCAGGTCGGCCGACGTGATGGGCTGTCCCTGGACGAGTGGATGCTCTACGACCACGACCGCCGTCCGATTCCCGGCGGCCGCGTAGAGTCCGACGAACGTCGCGATGCTCGCGCAGACCAGGACGAGCGAGCCCACCGCCACCAGGCCGCGACGGCTTCGCTCTCCGCGGGGTGGCTGGACCGCGCCGTCGCCGACGGGACGGACGTCGCGGCGCCGCGGATGCCGTTCGGCGAAGCGGTCGGTGATTCGGTCGGTGACCGTGCTCATCCGCCCGCCCCGCCGTCGGATGGCCATCCGGGAGAGGAGCCGGTCGGCGCGGTATTGAGACTCTCCACCTGCGCGACCCGTAGACCGGTTCGGGACGTCGTGTAGAGCGTGGGCAACGATCCACCGCCCGCCGCGCCCACCGCGGACCATGACACGGCCCATTCGACCGTCGCCGTCACCGCGTACTGCCCGTCGTCGGGATCACCGTCCGGTGACGGCTGTCCGAGGGAGGAGTCGGCATACTCGTGGCTGCAGTAGGTCGACTGCCAGGCCGACGGTCGGGCCCCGTCATAGACGACGCCGGGGCCGCCACACGTGACCGAGGTGCCGTCACCGGTGGTCCACGTCACGCCGACCGGTCGCGCCACGGCAGTCGCCGACACGCTGCCGGCCGAGGCGGTCACCGAGCGGGCCCACCAGATCGACGGATCCACCCACATCCACGTGGCGAGCCCGACGAACGACGTGCCGACCGGATCGAGTCCGATCACCGGAGCAGGGAGCGTCATCGACTGCTCGGCTCGGAGTGCGAGGGTCCGCGGGTCGACCTGGGGAACAGCCGTCGCCGTGGCGCTGGTGATCCACACGGTCTGGGTGACCTGCGCCCCGGTCGCGGCGTCATCGCAGGTGACCGAGTACCAGGCGCCGGGCGTCGGGCCGCCGGCCGGAAATCCACCTTCATTGTTCAACGTCAGGTAGGTATAGGTGCACTGCCACGGCGAACCGCCCCCACCGGATCCACTTCCGGGCGATGAACCCCCGGGGGACCCCGATCCGCCACCGGAGCCGGAACCGGACCCGGCCCCCACGGTCACGGTTCCGCCACCACTCCCCGCGCCCGCCGAGCCTCCGTCCGCGCCCGCGGACAGCACCGGTCCGGACAGGGTCGCCACGAGGACGAACGAGCCCGCCATCACGGTCCCCACGAGGGCCCGCATCATCGGCCCCCTGCGCCGGTCCTGGACCCCCGGTGACGTCCGACTCGGCTCTGTCGCAGTGTTTGGATGTCGCACATGAGGGAGGGACCCTACGGAGGGATCCCTCGCCGCTGTGCCGAATGTTGCACAGGTACTGCAACTACTCGGCCGATCGCCGTCGGATTCGGAGGAGGGCATCGGGCGTCCGGAGGTGGATCCGGTCGGGAGGGGGGACATGCGGGACAAGTTGCCCGGCCACCTTGCCGGGGCCTTGGCCGGTGACCTTGCTGCGATCCTCCGGAGCTGGGGATCGACCACGGCCACCGGCCGTGAAGCCTGTCGGGGACTGGGTCCCCGTGCTCTCCGATTCCCCCGTCACGGCGCGGATGCGGACGTCCGTCGGAGACTTCCGGGCGGTGGGCTGGCCCGCTGGGGAAGGTGGTGGGTGCCCACGCCCGGACCCGTTCGGGAGGCCCCCCGGGAGGACATCCGGGGCGACCCCCCTGGGTGGCGGTCCGGTCACGCAGCGGAAAAGAGTTGCCCGGACGCACTTCTTCCGAATTCACCGGGCGGACTCGCCGGTGGCGTCGCCTCAGGCCTTCCCGAACACCTCGGCGTCGGCTTCCTCGGGCTTCTGGCCGGCCACGATCTTGGAGCTCATCTTGACCGCCTTCACCGCGCTGGTGGCGCCGGTCTGGAGAACGATGGCGATGACGAGGAGCAGGATCGCGAAGTAGCGGAGAACGTGCGAGCCGAGCATCAGGAGGGCGACGCGGCCGAGTGCATAGGGAGGTGAGCAGATGACGGCCCCGATCGCCCCTCCCACCGCCGCCGCACTCAGCTTGTCCCGCCGGGACTTCTCGGACTTGAGGCCGAGCATCCGGGACGGAACGGCCACATAGGCGAACATCATGACGCCGCACATGATCCCGAGGGCGAAGGCGAACCAGAACTTCCCCCACCGGTCGACGACGATCACCGAGAACCCGAGCAGGACGCCGACACCGAGTCCCCACGTCAGGATGGCTCGGAGGTGGTTCCTGGCCTGGATGAAGGCCGGTCGGATCTGGGGAGGACCCTGCACCGAGATGGCGAAGGCGAACACGGCGTTGAGGTAGAAGGCGCCGGCCGTGATCAGGGCCACGACGCCGATCACCGCGACCTCGACCAGCGGCCGCTTCCACTCGTGAAAGCCCTTTCCGTGGAGTACGTGGGCCTTCAGGTCGAGCATGGCGGCCCAGATCCACATGGCCGGCAGGATCTGGACCAAGGTGAGCCGCCAGTTCGTGAACAGCGTCTTCACCCCCTGGAAGAGCATGGCGAACCCACCGACCAGCAGGGCGAGGGGCGCCAACCACCGGCTCCGTTGGCTGAGGGCCAGCACGGCGGATTCGACCGTGTCGTCATCGCCGTGCCGGATCGCCTCCACCAGGTTTCCGAAGAGCACGCCGACCTGGTCCCGACGCGTCGTCCTCGGCGTCTCGGTCGCGGTGTCGAGGGTGGCGCCGGAGTCGGTGCCGTCAGTTGCCACGGTCGTCGCCCCTCCGGCACCGGTCGACGAATCGCCTCCGTCGCCAGGCCCGGGACCCGGTCCGGGGGGCACCGTCGTCGCGAGGGCGATCGGATCCGGCCCGTCCGGGATATCCGAGGTGCCGGGGACATCCGAGCCGGCGGGGGTCACGGCGCGCCCCGATCCGGGTGCGACCGACCGTCCACGGGCACGGCATCGCAGCCGTGTGAGGAGTCGGCACGGCGGAGGCGGCCCATCGGCCCAGGCTAGCCAACCCGTCCGCGTCCGGGACCCCACCGACCACCTGGTTTGTCGCCGCCGCCACCCCCATGGCGGAGGAGACGGTCTCCGCCGTTCCCCGGTTCGTGGACCGCCGGGCAGCCGACTGATGGACCAACGTTCCCGTCGGGCTGGCACACTGTCGGGTATGGCTGCCCAGTACATCTTCACCATGCGCGACCTGAGGCGCTTCTATCCGCCCGATCGCGAGGTCCTGAAAGGTATCAACCTCTCCTTCTATCCGGGTGCCAAGATCGGCGTGATCGGAGGCAATGGCTCCGGCAAGTCCTCCCTGCTCAAGATCATGGCGGGTCAGGATGACGACTTCACGGGCGAGGCGCGCCTGACCCCGGGTTTCACCGTCGGTTTCCTCTCCCAGGAGCCGGAACTCGACCCCGACAAGGATGTCCTCGGGAACATCTCGGACGGGGCGGGCGAGGCGAAGGCCATGGTCGACCGCTACAACGAGGTGTGCGCGGCCTTCGGCGAGCCGGACGCCGACTTCGACCAGCTCCTCAGCGAGCAGGCCGAACTCCAGGACAAGATCGATGCCGCCGGTGCGTGGGACCTGGAGCGGACCTTCGAGATCGCCATGGACGCCCTCCGGTGCCCGCCCGGCGATGCCGATGTCACCACCCTGTCCGGTGGAGAGCGTCGTCGGGTCGCGCTGTGCCGCCTGCTGCTCTCCAAGCCCGATCTCCTCCTTCTCGACGAACCCACCAACCATCTCGACGCCGAATCGGTGGCCTGGTTGGAGCGAACCCTGCAGGACTACCCCGGCACCGTGGTCGCCGTGACCCACGACCGGTACTTCCTCGACAACGTGGCCGGCTGGATCCTCGAGCTCGACCGGGGGAGCGGCATCCCGTGGGAAGGGAATTACTCCTCCTGGCTCGAACAGAAGCAGGACCGTCTGGCCCGGGAGCAACGGGCCGACACCAGCCGCCAGGAGGCGCTTCAGCGCGAGCTCGAGTGGATCCGGATGTCGCCCCGGGCCCGCCAGTCCAAGGGGAAGGCCCGCATCAACGCCTACAACGACCTCGTGGCGGAGGCCGAGGCCGCCGAGCGCCGGGCGGACAAGCTCGAGATCTCCATACCCGCCGGTCCCCGGCTGGGCGACCGGGTGATCGACGCCGAGGGCCTGACCAAGGGTTACGGCGACCGCCTGTTGATCGACGACCTGTCGTTCCTGCTCCCCCCCGGCGGAATCGTGGGGGTGATCGGCCCGAACGGGGCCGGCAAGACGACCCTGTTCCGGATGATGGTCGGTGAGGAGAAGCCCGACGCCGGCACCCTCTCGGTCGGGAGCCACCGTCGAGCTGGCGTACGTGGACCAGTCCCGCGACCAGCTGGACCCGGCGGCCACGGTCTACGAGGAGATCACCGGCGGGGTCGACCACATGGTGGTGGGTGGCCGCGAGATCCACGGCCGTGCCTACGTGGCGAGCTTCGGGTTCACCGGCAGCGACCAGCAGAAGAAGGTGGGCCAACTCTCGGGCGGCGAGCGGAACCGCGTCCAGTTGGCCAAGGTGCTGAAGGCCGGGGGCAACGTGCTCCTGCTCGACGAGCCCACCAACGATCTGGACGTCGACACCCTGCGGGCCCTCGAGGAGGCGCTGCTCGGCTTCCCCGGCTGTGCCGTGGTGATCAGCCACGACCGCTGGTTCCTCGATCGCATCTCCACCCACGTACTGGCCTTCGAGGGTGACTCCGAGGTCCGGTGGTTCGAAGGCAATTTCAGCGACTACGAGGTCGACCGCCACAAGCGGCTGGGGGTCGACGCCGACCAACCCCACCGCCTCCGCTACAAGCCTCTCGTCCGGGACTGAGGTCATGACCCTCGACCCGGCGCACCCTCGCCGCACCTTCGCGTCCGACAACTGGGCGGGTGTCCACCCCGAGATCCTGGAGGCGTTGGCCCGGGCCAACGTGGGCCATGCCCCCGCCTACGGCGCGGATGCCGTGACCGAGGAGGCGCTGGATCTGTTCCGCTCCCACTTCGGCCCAGAAGCGGAGGTCTACTACTGCTTCAACGGGACCGGCACCAACGTCGTCGGACTCCAATCGATACTCCGGCCCTTCGAAGCCGTGGTCTGCGCCGAAGGTGCCCACATCGACGTCGACGAATGTGGCGCCCCGGAGCGCTTCCTCGGCTCGAAACTCCTTCCCGTACCGACGACCGACGGGAAGCTCACCCCCGACCTCGCCGCCTCGGTCGTCCGTGGCATCGGCGACGAGCACCACGTCCAGGCGCGGGTCGTCTCGGTTACCCAGAGCACCGAGGTCGGGACCGTCTACACCGTCGAGGAGTTGACGGCGCTCTCCGAGTGGGCCCATGCCGAGGGACTGCTGGTCCACCTCGACGGTGCCCGTATCGCCAATGCCGCGGCCAGCCTCGACGTCGATTTCGGTGCGTTCGGACAGGCGGCCGGGATCGACGTCCTGTCCTTCGGCGGCACGAAGAACGGCGCCCTGGGTGCCGAGGCGGTGGTCACCTTCCGCCCCGAGGCCGCCACCGTCGCTCCGTTTCCTCCGCAAGCAGTCGATGCAGTTGTCCTCGAAGATGCGCTTCGTCGCCGCCCAGTTCACCGCCCTGCTGACCGATGACCTGTGGCTGCGCAGTGCATCCCACGCCAACGCCATGGCCACCCGACTCGGTGCCGGTGTGTCCTCCGTGGCCGGGGTGAGCCTGGCCTATCCCGTGCAGGCCAACGGGGTCTTCGCCTGCCTTCCCGGACCGGTCGTCGAGAAGCTGCAGGCCGAGTGGCCGTTCTACGTCTGGAACGAGGAGTCGGGCGTCGTCCGGCTCATGTGCTCGTTCGACACCGAGGAAGCCGACGTGGACGAGTTCGTCGCCCGACTGACCACACTGATGGGTGAACGTCCGGCCTGAACCAGCTGTGGGACGCGGCACCCCGGTCGATCATGGTCGGGCGTCGTTTCCACCGGCCGTCAGCTCGGCGGACGGCCGGGCCCGGGCGGGCCTGCGAACGCCTGGGCGATCGAGATCCAGTCGAGCGCCAGGTCACCCTCGACCTCGAGATCCGTGTCGGCCACATTGCGGCGCTGGGTCACCAGCAGGCAGAAGTCCAGGGCCGTCCCCCGGACCGAACCGCCCGGGGCGCTCGGCGGACCCGTCGTCGGCTCCGGCCTGCCACTGCCACTCGGTGCCGTCCGGTCGCCGTCAGCACGCACATCGATGCGCCCGGGAGGGACGTCTCTTCCACGGGCCAGGTAGGAGTAGGGGCGTGCCCGGACGCCGAGTCGGGCGATGTGGGCCAGGCGCGCCGTGGGCCGACGCTCGACCCCCAGGGCGTCGCACACGTCCTGGCCGTGGGCCCACGTCTCCATCAGCCGGGCCGAGACGAACGAGAGCACCCCCATCGGTGGCCCGTACCAGGGGACGCGGGTCGAAGGGTCGGCCGTCGCGAAGGCGTCGACCATCGCCCGGTGGGCCCCGTCCCACCAGGAGCGCAACTCCTCGCCACCCATCGCCCGCCCCGGCACCAGGTGGACGTCCATCGGATCCGACAGGGCCAGCAGGGCCTCGACGGATCGCGTGAAGGCCTCCGGGTCGACCATGGCGAGGCGCCCGGCATCGTCGAAGTACGCCAGATGACTGATCTGGTCCCGGACGGCCCAGCCTTCGGCCGGCGTGGCCAGCTCCCATCGGAGGTCGTCGTCGGCAAGATCCGCCACCACCGCCCGGACGATGTCGTACTCGGCGTCGAGGTCCACGAGCAGTTCCGGCAGTGTCGTCATGTCCCGAGACTACGGCGGGCGGACGGGCGCTGGAGATCGACGGCCGACCCGCTCAGCCCCCGTCTCGAGCCATGTCCGCCCGCACGAGATGACCTCCGCGTCGGGCGTCGTCCATACGAACCGCTCCACGGCGTCGAGGATCGACTCCACCTGACCCGGGGTGCCCGAGACGGCGGCAAAGCCGAGCTCGGTGCGCTGCCACTGGTCCTGGTACCGACCTCGGCTGCGGCCACGTCGAACCGGGACCGGGCTCCGTCCACCAGGTGGCGCACCACGGAGCGTTTCTCCTTGAGGGAGTGGGTGGCGGGGATGCGGAGGTCGACGGCGAGGACGCAGGCGTGGAGCACGATCCCCACACTGCCCGACGGCTGTGACCGGCGCTCGCCCGGACGAGAGGTGGGACACGGTGGCATCCGCTCCCGACGCGACGGAGCCCGTCACGCTCAGGTCAGGCGTGACGGGCTCCGTTCGTGACCGGGGCGTCCGGCCGGGTCGACGGGGGCGGATGGCGTCGGCCGGCGGTCAGCCCCGGAGAGCATGGGTCGGGATGGGGGTCAGGCGGCGCTCAGGTGCGGTCGAGGGCGGCATCTCCGATCCTGTGGGTGCCGTCGGTCGCGATGGCGGACGAGGACGTCCCACCCCGGATCTGCGCGGGTCGACCGGACGCCGGGCCGTGCCCCGAAGGCGTGGCGGCGGCCGCTGGCGACCACCCGAGATCGCCAAACCGAGGGCCACCGCCGCCGCCGCGGTCACCCGGACACCGCGCCGCCGCTTCCGGAGGGTGGCGAAGGGATCCTCGGACCAGCGATCGGATGGTCTGGTCCTCGCTCTGCGGGCTGCTCATGGGATGCTCCTCTGCTCGATTCGGCCTGGCGCTCGTCTACGGATGACACCATCCCCCCGCCACCTGTGTGCGCCCTGGGGACGAGGGAAGCCCGTGCTGGGAATCCCCCCGTCTCCGCCGACGCGGTCACACCCCCCTGGAAGGGTCGGACCATGACGCCGACCATGGCCGCTGGCACGACGAGACATCCGTCGACCGGCTCCCTCCGTTCTCGGATGCACTTCCTCCCGCCGGGCCGGGGCGCCTGCGGACCAGCACTTCGGATCCGGAGCGACCCGTTCGACCCGCCGACGACGAGCCGTTCGGACCGCCCGTCCGGCAGGCCTGCGACCTTCTGGCCAGGGTCATCGCCGGGCTCGATCCGGCCCGGTTGACCGGAACCGATGCCACGCACCTCTACGAGTTGTTCGCCGGCATCGAGCGGCTTTCCACCGCCGGTCGAATGCTGCTCGCCCCCCGGATCGAGGAGTCGGGTATCTGGCGCGACGGTGGGCACCGGACACCCGCCGTGATGCTTGCCGAACTGGAGGGTGTCCCGACCGGCCAGGCGCGTCGGACCCTGGAAGTCGGACAACGTCTCACCCAGCTACCCGGAACCGAAGAGGCGCTGCGTTCCGGCATCCTGTCGGGTGCGAAGGTCAACGAGCTGTCGGGGGCCGCGGTGCTCGATCCCACCAATGAGGAGGAGCTCCTCCGAGGCGCGGGTGAGCAGCCGCTCCACGAGATCCGGGAGCGCTGCCAACGCTCCCGAGCCTCCTCGTCCCGCCACGACCCGGTCGCCGCCGTCCGTCGCATCCATGCCGACCGGTACTTCACGTCCTGGACCGACCCGGAGGGTGCCTTCTGCTTCCAGGGCCGGGACACAGCGGACCGCGGCGCCCGGATCCTCGAGCAGATGGACTTCACCACCTCCCGACTGGGGCGTGACCGCCAGGCGGACGGGGCCGGGGACGAGTCGGGTCCCACGACCGAGCGGAATCGCCGGGCGGACGCATTCTTCCTCCTCATGACGGGTCGCCGGTCCACCGGCGACGTGATCGGGAACGCCCTCGCCCCGGGACGTCGATGACGCACGATCCCGGTCCGCCGTCCGAACAGATCTCCGGAGATGTCGGACCCGTTGCGCCCGGAGCTCGCCGCGTGTCATGGCGATCCCACCCCGTCACGACTCCCGGAGGCCGATGGCCCACGACGTCATCGAACGGCCTCCGACCTGCTCGGTGATCGTGCGGATCGACCTCGACGCACTCCTCCGCGGTCACGCCCTTCCGGGTGAGGTCTGTGAAATCGACAACCAGGGTCCGATCCCCGTGGCAATGGCTCGGGACTTGGCGAGCGACTCGTTCCTGCGTCTGGCATTCCACCGGGCCGGCGACATCCGGGCGGTCTCGCACTTCGGCCGCACCATCAACCGCAACCTGCGCACAGCGCTCGTGTTCCGCGATCGATGCTGCGTGGTTCCCGGATGCTCGACCTCGTACGGCCTGGAGATCGACCACATCCGTCCGTTCGCCGAAGGTGGCCCGACGGAACTGGACAACCTGGCGCTGCTCTGCCATCACCATCACTACCTGAAGACCAACGAGGGTTGGACCCTGGCACGCACCGGCGATGGACCCGACGGCCGTCCGACCTGGGAGTTCTCGCCCATGCCCCCCTTCGGCCAGGAGCCCGATCCTCCCGACGGTTGAGTCCGCGCCGGCCCACGCGACACCGTGGGGCGGTCAATGGGCGCCGGTGGAACGAAGGCTACGTTGGACCAGATGTCGAGCGAGGAGCTGCACCGTGCGCACCGTTATCGGTGACATCCTCCCGTTCGCCGTGGTCGTGATGGTGTCGCCCGTCAACATCGTGGCGGCGATCCTGCTCCTGTTCAGCAGCCGACCGATCATCAACGCTTCGTGGTATCTCGCCGGCTTCCTGGCCGGCGTCGCCGTCGTCGTCACCCTCCTGATCGTCCTGGCCGATGCCCTCGGCTTGTCGAACGATTCCGACCGGTCGAGGGCCGTCTCCTGGATCCTCGTCGCCCTCGGCGCCTACCTGCTGTTCGTCGCCTATCGGAAATTCCGTTCCCGTCCCGGTCCGAACGACGATCCCGCCCTGCCGGCGTGGATGGACGGGATCGCCGGATTCGGTCCGGCCCGATCCCTCGCCATCGGCGCCGGCATCGGCGCCGGCAACCCCAAGAACATCGCCGTGGGCCTGGGGACGGCCGTGGCCGTCTCGTCCGCCGGACTCTCCGTCGCCGACCAGGTCGTCGCCGTGGCCATCTACGTGGTGCTGGCGTCGCTGGGCGTGGCCACACCGACTGGTCGTCATGCTGGTGCTCGGCGAACGGGCACCGGCGGTCCTCGAGGACTGGAAGGAATGGTTGACCCGGAACAACACGGCGATGATGGCGGTGATCTTCCTCTTCTTCGGCGTCTTCCTGATCGGCAAGAACCTCGGAGGCCTCTGATCTGAGCGGGCCGCGGGACCGCCGACTCGGACGTCGAGCGGTGGCCCATGCGGATCAATCCCTCAACCGGTGGTCAACCGGAGCCTGCCCGTTCGATCAACGAGGCGATGTCCGACCACCCGAACCCGACCGACTCACCGAGGATCGTCCTCGAGGTGGGATCGACGAGCACGAGGAACGGATATCCCGTCACCCGGTAGTCGGTCCACGCGGCGTCGGACAGCACGACCGGCGCCTCCATCCCCTCGGCAAGGGCCCCGACATCGCCGGCCGCCACCGTGGCCGGGCCCTTGGTCACGACCACGAGGTCCACCTCCGCCGGAGGCGTGTCCCGCACCCCCCTCCAGAACAGTTCACATCCTTCGCAGTGGGTGGAGAGGAATACGAGGACGACCAGACGGCGGCGGCCGTCGAGATCCACCCCCACCGGGGCTCCCTCCGGCGTGATGCCCCAGATGTCCCTGGCCGGCCACGACACGGGGACATCCTCGATCCCCGACGGGACCGGACGAAGACCGGCGACGAACTCGGGGTCGTCCAGCGGATTGCGCGCCCCCGATCACCGTGTCCGATGGCCCCGTGGAGATCGGGCCGGATCCGGGGCCGGATTCCTCGTCCGGCCGGGTGACGGCTCCGGCGGTCGGCCGACGGCGCCGTCGCACCCCGCCCCCCGGATCAGGAGGGTTCGGCGGAGGTGGTCGTCGAGGGCTCGGGCGTCGGTGCATCGGAGGCCAGCACCTCGACGCCCTTCCCGTTGCCGCACCAGCGACACGTGACGTCCTCCACCTTTTCGTCGAGTAGTTCGACTTCCTCGATCGTGAGCTCCCCGCCGACCGAGTAGTGATGGAACGCTCGGGTTCTGCGGGTGGTCACCACGTCGAACCGGGTCAGATTGCCGCAGGCTGCGCACCGGTAGCGCACGACGGGGTCGGAATCGCCGGGGTCGGTGGCTGCGGGGGTGGCGGCGGAGTCGGTGGTCACCACCACAACGGTAGTCGCGCCGCGTAACGCCCCTCGTCTCCGTCAAGCGAACACCTGTTCGCTACAGTGTCCACATGGTCCCCGCCGTCCAGCGGTCCTTCGACGACTTCGGAACACCCCTGAGCCAGGTCACCTTCGTGGTCCTCGACGTGGAGACCACCGGAGGGTCGCCGGCGTCGTCGTCCCTCACCGAGGTGGCGGCGGCCCGTTTCCGGGGTGGCGAGCTGCTCGCCACCTATCAGACGTTCGTCCGGCCCGACGAGCGGATCCCACCGTCGATCACCGCCCTCACCGGGATCAGTGACGCCATGGTCGCGGAGGCGCCCCGGATCGGCGAGATGCTCCCGTCCTTCCTCGAGTTCCTCGGAGGCGGTGTGGTCGTGGGCCACAACGTGAGGTTCGACCTTTCCTTTCTGAATCATGCGCTCGAGGCCACAGGGCGTGACCGCCTGGCCAATGCCACCGTCGACACGTTGGCATTGGCTCGCCGCCTCGTGCGGGACATGGTGCCGAACTGCAAGCTGGGCACCCTCGCCGCCATGCTCAGGCTCCCCCACCAGCCCTCCCACCGCGCCCTGACAGACGTGCTGGCCACCGGCGATCTGCTCCATGCGCTGCTGGAGCGGGCGGGCAGCTTCGGCATCGTGGGGCTCGAGGAGCTGCTGGATCTGCCCCGGCTGGTGGGACATCCCCAGGGTGCCAAGCTCAAGTTGACCACCCGGCTGCCGCACCGTCCCGGGGTGTACTGGTTCACCGACGCGTCGGGCGACGTGCTCTACGTGGGCAAGGCCACCGACCTGCACAGCCGGGTCCGTTCCTACTTCTCGGGCGACAGCCGCCACAAGATCGGACGCCTGCTCCGCCAGATGGACGCCATCCACCACTGGGTCTGCCCGGGGCCGTTCACCGCCGAAGTCCTCGAAGGGCGGCTCATCCGCGCCTGGTCGCCACCGTTCAACCGGCAGGGGAAACCGCGGCGTCGCGATCCCGGCTCCTCGGTCCGCCACACCGTCCCCCGACGGGAGCCGGCGGTGGCCGCCGCTCCGCCGCGGGCAACGGCGGAGACCGAGGCGCCGACGGCACCGCCCATGGCGAACGAGGCCACCGCCCCCTCCCGCCGGAAGGGCCGCAGGAGGCGCGCCTGGACGGTCGAGGACCTCGAGGCCGATCCGGTCGAGCTGCTCGTGCCGTTCGCCGAACAGGTGGTCGCACTGTCGGATGCACAGGCCTACGAGGAGGCCGCCCGGGTCCGCGACGAGGCCGAGCGCCTACGGCACCTCGTCATCCGCCACCGTCAGGTCGAGTCCCTCCGTCGGGCGGGGCGGATCGTGCTGCTCGTGGAGGGCGAGGGCACGGTCGAACTCGATGGTGGGCTGCTGGTCGGGTCAGGGACCCTGTTCGGTTCCGTGCCGCAGGGACGGGCACCCATCGGGGCGCACCCCGATTCCGGTCCGACGGATCCGGGGTCCGCCGATGGTCACGACAACGAGCGGGTCATCGTGGCTCGGTGGTTGCGGGCCAATCCGGGCAAGGTACGGGTACTCGAGGTCGAAGGGGGGCTCGGGATGGCGTTCCCCGCCGATCGGGTGCCGACACTGGGCGAGCTGTGCCTGACGGTCACCCGCTCCGCGCCGACGCCGACACCGACGCCTGCGCCACCGGCACCGACACCGACACCGCTGCTCCACCGGTGACCGGTGCACCGTGTGGGGTGGAGGGGACGAGGAGCCAGTGCGGCGCCCGACCGGGCACCCCAGAACGCGCCGGAACCGACAACTACGAGCGGACCGTCACCGTTCCGGCCGCTCGGCCTCCGAGGCCTCGTTCGTGACCCGGATGAAATCGTCGAGCACCCTCGCCGCCCGGCCCGAGTCGACGAGGTCACACGCCAGAGCCAGACCGGCCGCCAGGTCGGGAACCCGCCCGATCACCGTCAGGGCGGCGGCCGAGTTGAGGAGGGCGATGTCACGGTGGGGGGAGCTGTCGCCGGCCACCACGCGGCGGATGGCCTCGGCGTTGACCGCGGCGTCGCCGCCTCGGAGCTCATCGAGGGACGCCCGGGCGAGTCCGAGGTCGAGGGGATCGATGCGGTAGACCTCGACCGACACGGCTCCGTCGCCGATCGGGTCGCCGTCCGCCGACCCCGTCGGTGCCCCGGGGGTCCGGATCAGTTCGTGCACCGTCGACGGTCCGGTGGTCGACAGCTCATCGAGGCCGTCATCACCGTGGACCACCATGGCCCGCTGCGTCCCGTTGGCGGCCAGGACCCCCAGCATCTTGTCCGCCATCGACGGATCGGACACGCCGACGACCTGGAACTTCGCCCGGGCCGGATTGGCGAGGGGGCCCAGGAAGTTGAACACCGTCGGAATCCCGAGCTCCCTGCGGACCGGTCCGGCGTGACGCATGGCGGGATGGAACCGGGGGGCGAAGCAGAATCCGATCCCGACCTCGTCGATGCACCGGGTCACGCCCTCGGGACCGAGGTCGGCGACCGCACCGAGGGCTTCGAGGACGTCCGCCGCACCGACCGCCGACGACGACGCCCGACCTCCGTGTTTGCAGACCTTGGCCCCCGACGCCGCCACCACTAGCGACGCGATGGTGGAGACGTTGATGGAACGGAGCCGGTCCCCCCCGGTCCCGCACGTATCCACCACATCGGTCCCCGGCGCCAGTGGCAACGGCACCGCGTGGGAGACCATGGTGCGGACGAACCCCGTCATCTCCGCGACGGACTCGCCCTTGGACCGCAGGGCCACGGCCAGTGCCGCGATCTGGGCCGGCGTAGCCTCACCCGACAGCACCTGGCCGAACACGGCCTCGGCCTCGTCCACCGACAGGGAGTCGCCGTCCAGCAGCCGGGACAGCACCCCGGGCCACGCGCCGAGCGCATCGAAGGCGCCCGTGGCCGGCGGGGGGTGTTCCGTTCGGTCAGCGGCCACGGTCAGTCCCACCACAGGTCGTGGGAGAGGACACCCCGTCCGATCAACCCCAGCTGCACCTGGCTCGTCCCCTCCACGATGGTGAGCTGACGGGCGTCGCGGTACCAGAGTTCGGTCGGATGGTCCTCCATGTACCCGGCGGCGCCGAGCAGTTGGACGGCCAGTCCCGAGGCCCGCACGGCCAACTCGGTGGCGTGGTATTTGGCCATCGAGAGATACGGGACGTACTCCTTGGTGAACTTGCCCTGATCCGCCAGCCACGCCGAGCGGTAGGTGAGCAACCGAGCCGCCTCGATGTCGACGGCCACCTTCGCGATCTCCCACTGGATCCCCTGGAAATCGGCGATGGTGTGGCCGAAGGCCTGGCGCTGCTGGACGTACTCGGTCGCGTACATCAGCGCACCCTCGGCCAAGCCGATGCCCCGGGCGGCCACGATGGGACGCATGGCGTTGAGCCCGAGCATCGCCAGGCGGAATCCACCCACCTCACCGATCACGTTCTCCTTGGGCACGTGGACCCCGTCGAGCAGGAGTTCGCCCGTGTCCACGCCTCGCACGCCCATCTTGCGGTCGGTGTTGCCGACCGACACCCCGTCCCACCCGCGCTCGACGATGAATCCGGTGATGGAATCGTGGGCCCGGGACGCCGGGTCTCCCGTCTTGGCGAACACCGTGTACCAGTCCGCCTGGACCACACCGGACATCCAGCACTTCGTCCCGCTGAGGATCCAGTCGCCCTCGTGACCCGGCCGCTCGTCGGGGACGGCACGCGTCCGCATCCCGGCCACGTCGCTGCCGGCCTGGGACTCGGAGAGCCCGAATCCGCAGCGGAGGTCACCCGTGGCGATGCCCGGAAGGTAGCGCTGCTTCTGTTCGTCGTTGCCGGCGATCAGGATCGGCCCCGTCGGCAGCCTCGTCAACAGGAGCATCAGGGCGGCCGTGTTCGAGTACTTGGCCACCTCCTCGATGGCGATCGTGAGCCCGAGGATGCCCGCTCCCGAGCCCCCGAGGTCGGTCGGCAGACAGAGTCCGAGGAGGTCCGCGTCGCGGAAGGCGTCGAAGATGTCCTGGGGATACTCACCGGTCGAGTCGATCTCGCGGGCCCGGGGTCTGATCTTGTCCTGGGCGAGCCGGCGGACCGTCTCCTGGAGTGCGGTGAGTTCGGGCGAGAGGTCGAAGTCCACGGGAGCCGAGGCTACCCGAGCGGGTGCACGCCCCTGCCTCGTCGGCCCTCCCGTCAGGATCATCCCCCTTCGCTCCACCCGCCACACCTCGCCTCGACCGGGACCGGTACCGGTCGCCACCCACCGGCCCACGGACCGGCGCGGGTCCCCCGGGTCCGGCCACGGACCGTGAGTAGGATCGTCGCCCATGACCCCGCCCGGCCTGCCCCTACCCCCTCCGGTGGGGGCGTCGGCCCTTCCGGCCGGCACCTACGACGGCGCCGTGGTCCTGGTGACCGGCGGCGGCACGGGACTGGGCAAGTCGATCGCCACGGAGTTCGGCAGGCTCGGCGCCGCGGTGGCCGTGGTGAGCCGGGACGAGGCCCACCGGGCCGCCGGCGTGGCCTCGGTCGAACAGGCGGGTGGCCGGGCGGTCGGAGTGGCCTGCGACATCCGTGACGCCGAGGCGGTCGCCGCCGCCTTCGACACCGTCGAGGCGGCACTGGGTCCCGTGGACCATCTCGTCAACAACGCGGCGGGCAACTTTCCGGTGCCGGCCGAGGACATGAGCCCGAACGCCTGGCGGACCGTCGTCGACATCGTCCTGAACGGAACCTTCCTGTGCTCCAGGGAGTTCGCCCGGCGGGCCATCACCGCCGGCCGGAACGGCTCGATCGTCGACGTGGGCGCCTCCTACGCCTGGACCGGGGGCCCCGGGTTCGCCCATTCGGCGGCGGCCAAGGCCGGGGTCAAGAACATGGTCGAGACACTGTCGGTGGAGTGGGCGCCGTACGGAATCCGGGTCAACGGCCTCGTACCCGGGCTCATGCCCCACGAGGACGAGGTGGCCGCCATCGCCGCCGTGCCGGGCAAGTACGAAGGACAGGACGACCGGGTGCCCGCCGGTCGCGTCGGCTATCCGAGGGAGCTGGCCTGGGCCGCCACGTACCTCTGCTCCCCCTACGCCTCCTACATCTCGGGCCATTCCCTCGTGGTCGACGGCGCCAACTGGCAGCGACGTCACACCGTGCAGCCGGCCTTCACCCCGATCCGCGAGCAGCTGGGTCGGGGTCCGTTCGGGACGCCCGCGCCCGGCCGATGACCACCGACAAGGAGCCGACACCATGACCGATCCCCGGGTCACCAGCGCCACCGACACCCGGCCGCCCCTGACCGACGCCGAGCGGGATCTCGTGCGGCTCGAGGTCGACGGTCCGATCGCGGTCATCACCAACAACCGGCCCGATCGCCACAATGCCATGAGTGACGAGATGGACCGCCGCCTGTGGGAGGTACTCGCCGAGGTGCACGAGCTGCCCGGTCTCCGGGCCATCGTGTGGCGGGGCGAAGGGTCGAGCTTCTCCTCGGGGAGGGACACCACCCAGATCGGGCGACGGATCGAGGACATCTCCGATCTCGAGTTCATCGAGCGCGGTCACCGCCCCACCCAGATGTTCCTCACCATGCCGTGTCCGATCATCTGCGCGCTCAAGGGGTGGGTCATCGGCGGGGCGTTCGAACGGGCGTTGCTGTGCGACCTGCGGGTGGCGGCCGTGGGCACCCGCATGATGCTGCCCGAGGTCGTCCACGGGGTCATCCCCGACTCCGGCGGCGTGGCCCGCCTGTTCCAGATGGCCGGCCACGGCGTGGCCGCCGACCTGGCCCTCACCGGCCGGGTCATGACGGCCGAGGAGGCCTACGGCCACGGCATCGTCAGCCGGCTGGTGGCCGACGAGGCGGAGCTGGACGCGGTGACGATGGTCATGGCCGAGACCATCGCCGCGGCGCCCACCTTCACCGTCAAGATGGCCCGCCGCACGATCTCGAGCCTCGGCACCGACGAGGTGCAACGGTCCATCGCCGAGGAGGCGGTGGCCCAGTCCATGGTCTTCGCATCCTCCGACTACGCCGAGATGAAGGCAGCCCGGGCAGCGGACCGGGTCCCCCACTACCGCCGGCGCTGAATTCCGGACGACAGGTTCGAAGGCCACCCCCCGACGGGTAGAACAGACGGTGCCCTCCGCGGCAGCCTGGCAAGCGCCGCGCCGGAGGGCGATGGGGGCCACCCGTCGCTTCCCGTCACACACCGACCCACACCAGGAGTTCTGATGACCGACACCCTGCGCACGCCCAAGCCCGTCCGATCCAGCGGCACGTTCACCCTCGGCGAGGGCCGGGAGGGGGCGACCACCGTCCACCGCCTCGGTTACGGCGCCATGCAGATCACCGGCCCGGGCGTCTGGGGAGAGCCGGCTGATCGTGACGGGTGCATCGAGGTCCTGCGCCGGGCCGTGGACATGGGCGTCGACCTGATCGACACGGCCGACTCCTATGGTCCCGAGGTCAGCGAGCGGCTCATCTTCGAGGCGCTCCACCCCTATCCCGAGGGCCTGGTCATCGCCACCAAGGCCGGACTCACCCGCCAGGGGCCCGGCGTGTGGACGCCCGTCGGTCGTCCCGAGTACCTGCGCCAGGAGTGCGAACTCAGCCTGCGGCGCCTGGGCCTCGAGCGCATCGATCTGTTCCAGCTCCATCGGATCGACCCGAAGGTCCCGGCCGACGAGCAGTTCGGACTCCTCGCCGACCTGGTGTCGGAGGGCAAGGTGAAGCACGTCGGCCTGTCCCAGGTCAGCGTGGACGAACTCGAGGCGGCCCGCAGGGTCGTGCCCGTGGTGTCCGTGCAGAACCTGTTCAACCTGACCGATCGGACGTCCGACGACCTGTTGGCCCACTGCGAAGCCGAGGGCATCGGGTTCATCCCCTGGTTCCCGGTGGCGTCGGGTGAGCTGTCCGGCCCCGACACGGCCATGGGCACCGTGGTCGCCGAGACAGGTGCGACGCCCACCCAGGTGGCCCTGGCCTGGCTGCTGCACCGCTCCCCCGTCATGCTCCCGATCCCGGGCACGAAGTCGGTGGCGCACGTCGAGGAGAACTGCGAATCGGCCACCCTCCAGCTGAACGATGGGCAGATGGCCGCTCTGGACGCCATCCACGCTGCGAGCTGAGTCGTGCTTCAGCGGGGCGAAGCGCGGGCCGATCGCCGATCGCTGATCGCTGATCGCTGATCCTCCGCCGGAGCGACGACCCGCGCCTCCGCTCCTAGCGGGCGCCGAACACCACCGGCGCCGACCGCACGCCGGCGATGACCGGCGACGCGGTGCGGACCACGTCGCCCGCCGGAGCGATCGAGGCGAACCGGGCCAGGAGCTCCTCGAGCAGGATCCGCCCCTCGACGCGGGCGAGGACGGCGCCGATGCAGAAGTGGGCACCGAACCCGAAGGCCACGTGTGGATTCGGGTCCCGGGCGGCGTCGAACACGTCGGCCGTCGGACCGAACACGGCTTCGTCCCGGTTCGCCGAGGCATAGAGCATGAGGACCGGGTCCCCGGCCGCCAGCTGACGCCCGCCGAGCTCGACGTCCCGCGTGGTGGTGCGCATGAAGGCCACCACCGGGGTGGTCCAACGCAACATCTCCTCCACCGCCAGCGGTAGGACCCGGTTGGCGCCGGCGCCGATCCGGGCCGCCAGCGACTCCCACTGCCCCGGACGCTCGGCGAAGCCGACCAGCCCCCCGGACATCATGTTCCGTGTCGTCTCGTTGCCGGCGACCAGGAGCTGCACCAGGAACATCCCCAGTTCGGCGTCGGTCAGTCGGTCACCGTCGACCTCGGCCGCCCCGAGCTCGCTGATGATGTCGCCCCTCGGCGAGACGCGCCGGTCGGCGGCGGCCCCGAGCAGGTACGTCACCATCTCGCCGCTGAGCCGGGACCGCTCCTCCTCGGGCCAGTCGGTGGCGCCGGGGATGACCGCCTCGGACCAGCGGAAGAAGCGGGGCCACTCCTCCTCCGGCACGCCCAGGAGGTCGCTGATGACCTGGAGGGGCAGAGGGACGGCCAACTCGCTCACGATGTCGACGGTCGACCCGGCCTCGATCCGATCGACCAGCGCCCGCGCCCGCCGACGGATACCCGGCTCGAGGGCCCGCATGTAGCTGGGCCGGAATCCCGGTTGCACCAGGGTGCGGTAGCGGGTGTGGTCCGGGGGGTCGGTGTGCATCATGGTCGGTGGCGACGGGTACTCGGCACCGATCTCGAAGGTCATGATGCCCTTGGACGAGCAGTAGGTCTCGGGGTCGCGCGACACGGTGACCACCTGGTCGTGGCTGCTCACCATCCACAGCCCCAACGTGTCGTTCCGGGCCACCGGCGCCTCGGCCCGGAGCCGGGCGTAGAGCGGAAACGGATCGCCGGCGTAGACGTCGGGGTCGAGCAGGGGGTCGGTGAGCGCCGTCTCGTCGACCGGGACCCCCGGGCCACGACCGACCTCCCCCGACCCGGGCGTGCCGGGCGGCATGGGCCGATCGACGTCGTTCATCTGGATCCCCCGGTGCGCAGCGCGACGCCGTCCACGTCGAATGACGCCATGGTCCTCCCTCCCCTGTCGGCCGCCGGACGACGTGGGGACCACGACGCCTCGGCCACCGGCTCCGTCAGTCTGCCGGAACCAGTTGGCGCGCGCCATCACCCGGACGCCGTTCCACCATCCCCCGGACCACCGGCGGGCGGGTCCGGCGGGTCACGCCGAGAGGATCGACGTGCCGGAAACGGAGTGGGTGTCGGTGACCGACCCGTCACCGCCGCTGAACCCGACCAGGACCTGCGGACCGAGGTCGACGGCGGCACTCAGGACCTCGGCCCCGTCCATGTCGACCGTCAGGATGCCGTCGTCCAGGTTCACCGTGAAGGTGTTCGTTCCCCGCAGGTCCTGGTCGACGGTCTGCGTCGCCAGCCAGTTCAGCTGGTCGGGGGTGGCCGAGGAGACGGGCCCGTTGGAGATCCCCACGAAGTTCGACGACGGGTCCGTGCCTTCCTGGTACGTGTCGATGCAGACGGCGATGCCGTTGATCCCCGAGAACCCGAGGCCCCCGCCGTAGTAGCCGACCGTCGTCGGCGACGTCGTCGGGTCGGCCAGCACGAGGGCCATGCCATCGGCCCCCTGCGTCCCGCCGCCGCCGATGGTCGCCGTGAACGAGGCGGTGAGTCCCTCGGCGTTCACCGTGGCCGGCCAGAAGGCGGTCCCGGCCTGGTCGTTCGTGCTCGCCTGGGTGAGCTCGGTGGCCCCTCCGACGACCTGGGTCGATCCGTTGATGTCCCACCCGCCTCCGGACGGGTCACCGATGGCGACCGGCGAGTCGGGGGCGGCGTTGACCGTGACGTCGCTGACCGCATGGGTGTCGGTCAGGCCACCGGTCGCGCCCGAGAACCCGAGCAGGACCTCCGGGCCCACCGTCACCGTGGTCGAGAACAACGTGAGCCCGTCCATGGTCACGGTGAGCGTCCCGCTCTCCAGGGTGACCCGGAAGATGTGGGTGGCGCGCAGGGAGGCGATCGACGTGTCGGTGGTGAGCCAGTTGAGTTCGTCCGGCGTGGACGACGACACCGGTCCGTCGGAGATTCCCACGAAGTTGTCCGATGGATTGTCCCCGTGCTGATAGGTGTCGAGGGCCACGGCCACCCCCGGGATGCCCGAGAATCCGAGTCCCCATCCGGCCGTCCCGACCTCATCGGGCTCCGTCGACGCGTCGGCCAACACCAGCGCCATGCCGTCGGCGCCGGTCGTCCCACCCCCGCCGATCGTGGTCGTGAAGGTCGCCGAGAGGTCAGCCGTCGGCAGGGCGGTCGGCCAGAACGCGGTCCCCGCCTGGTAGGTCGTTCCCGCCGACGTCAGACGGAGCGACCCGTCGGACAGTGCGGAGGAGCCGTTGAGCTCCCAGCCACCGGCGGTGGGGTCCCCCACCGTGGTCACCGGCCCACCGGCGGAGACGGTCACGCCACTGATGAGCTGGGCCGCCGGGTTCGCACCGGTCGATCCCGTGAAGCCGATCCGGATGTTCGGGCTCACGGCGACGTAGATCGACAGGACAGAGGTCCCATCCAGCCGAACCGTCATGACCCGGTCCGACACCGTCACCTGCACGGCCACCGGGCCGTACAGGGAGGGAACCGAGCCCGATGTCACCAGGAAGTGGAGACGGGTCGGCGCGCCGGGCTCCGTACCATCGGCGATCCCGACGAAGCTCTTCGTGGGCCCCCCGGGGACGCCCACCGACGACAGCACCACGGCGAGGCCCGGCAGGCCACCGAAACCGAAGTCCGTCCCACCGGCTCCGGTCGCCGTCGGAGCGACGGTCGGCTTGGCCAGCACGAGGGTGTTGCCGTCACCACTCGTCGGGCTCCCGCTCATGGTCGACGTGTAGTCCACCGTCAGGCCGTCCGAGGCGACCGGCGCCGGAGCGAAGGACGCGCCGGTGGAGAAGCTCTTGGCCGGCGTCAGCTGCAGGGACCCCGACGACACCGAGGCGGCGCCGCTTCGTTGCCACCCCGTGGCCGCCGGATCGCCCAGGGTGCCGGTCCCCGTGAATTGGATGGTCCGGACCCCTTGCCCGTCATCGGCGGTGATGATCCATCCGTCGGTCGTCGACCCGACCGCCGTCGGGGAGAACGTGACCGACTCGGTCAGCGAGTCACCCGGGTCGATCGTGGTGCCTTCGGGCAGTGTGGTGGTCGCGGTGAAGGCTCCGAGCACGGGAGGTTTCGATTTGGAGATGGTGAGATTGCTCCCGCCGGTGTTGGTGAGTTGGAAGGTCTGCGTGACCGACGTCCCCACCGGGGTGGATCCGTACTGGAGCGAGACCCGGGAGAACTGCAGGTAGGCCGGCGTATCGGAGCTGCCGGTCACCGACACGTCGATCGTCCCACCGTCGCTGGCCACGATCAGGTCGTCGCTGTACTCGCCGTTGACCGTGGGCGCGAACTCGATGCCGACCACGACCTGGGCCCCCGGCTGGAGGACGTCACCCGTCGACGGCGCACCCGACACCGTGAACGGCGGCGAGGGGTCGGTCACGCCGCTGATGGTGAGGGGCTCCGAGCCGTTGTTGGCGAACGACACGCTCTGGGACGATTGCTGACCGGGCGGGATCCCACCGAAACTGACGCCCAGGGTCGACGACGTGAGGCTGGGGCCGTCCACCTCGCCGTTGCCGGTCAGCGAGATGACAGTTGTCCCCTGGCCACCCGTGGCCACCGTGACGGAGCCGCCGGCGGCGCCGGGCTGGGTGGGCGTGTAGGTGACGGGGACGGTGAGCGTCTCTCCGGTCGTCAGGCTGGCCGGCAGGGCGATGCTCGGCGTGCCCAGGCTGAAGGGGCCCGCGGCGGTCAGCCCGGTCACCGTGGCCGGCGACGAGGCGGTCAGCGTGAGTGTCTCGGTCGACGACTGGCCGACCACGGTCGACGGGAAGAGGGGGGAAGGGCCCGTCACCGGGCTCGACACGGGGGCTCCGAAGCCCTCCACGGCGCCCGTTCGGGTCCCCACGTAGATCCGGTTGCCGGCCACGCCGGGTGGGTTGAACTTCGAGGCGGTGCCGACCGGGGCGCTCCAGACGAGTTGCATGACCCCGTCGACGGGCACGGGGTCGTAGGCCCGCAGCTGGGCACCCACCCCGGTGCCGTCGGCCGACCAGATCGTCCACACGAGGGCCGTCCCCGAGGTTGTCCCGTTCGAGGTGACGACGGCCCCCGAGGATCCGAAACCGAAGGCGTCCGACGACGAGCCGGCCAGGTTCAGCGTCGGTGTGCCGGAGCCGGTCAGGCCGTACTGGTACGCGTCGAGTTGGCCCTCGGAACCTCCCGCCGACACGGAACCCGATGCCGTGGGGATGTAGACCCACCCTCCGTCCCCCGGCCACACCGCCGGGCTCGACCAGACGCCGCCGTTGGGACCGTACCGGCCGAGGACGTCGTCGGTCCCGTCGGGACCCTGCTCGAAGCCCCCGAGATTCTGCCGGTTCAGGAGGTAGACGTAACCCTCCTTGCCGACCTCGACGGCCAGATCGGGATAGGTCGCGGTGCCGAAGTACTGGTCCGGGAGCGCGACGGGGCTCCCGGACCCGAAGTCGAGGTCGTTGGCGTCCAGGGTCGATGCGTCGTAGGGCTCGAAGAAGTCGGTCGCCTTCAGACTTCCGTCCGGCTGGACGACCAGCCGGACCACGGACTCGCTGAGGTTCCCCGGAGGCGTGTCCCCGGGAGTCGGCGTCAGATTGCTGGTGCCGTTCCCGGTGGCGAACAGGATCTGTCCGGGACCGTCGGATACCAGTCCTCCGCCGGCCATCCAGATGCCACCACCCCCTGAGCCCACCTCGGACATGTCCGTCCACATGGTGGAGAGCTTCCCCGTCTCGGACACGCCGACGATCCAGCCCTCGTAGGGATCGATGTCACAGTGGGCTCCGAACGACGCGTACACGACCCCGTTCATCAACAGCAGACCGGGGCGCTGGAGTTCATAGGTCGGATTGAACGTGACCGACGGATCGTTGGTGGCCGTGCCGGCGATCTCGACCGGGAAGCCGGGCTCCTCGGCACCGCCGTGGTCGAGATCGAGGGCGTGCATGAAGTCCGCCTCCGGGCCCGAATCGCCCGAGACGTACTGGTCCACCACGAGATACTCGGTCTCGGTGGACTGGTCGATGACCGGGGTACCGGTGATGCCCATGGTCGGCGTGAGGTCGGCGCAGCCGATATCACTGGCCAGCGGAGGCGCACCGTACTGGCGGGACCACAGGATGGCGCCGGTGACCGGATCCAATCCGTAGGAGTAGTTGTTCTCCGTATTGACCAGGAGCTGCCCGTCGTCGACGAGTGGCTGACCGTACACCGCACCGTTCACATTGGTGTCGAAGAGCTGGCCGAATGTGCCCCCGCTCACCAGCGCAGGACTGAGGTCCGTCTCCCCCGGGTACCAGCTGGTGCGGTCATCGTCGGCGCCGCGGGTGGCCGAGGTCGTCTCGTCGGTGGATACCCGCTGGGCGTCAGCTCGGCGGCTGGTGGCGTGGGTGGTGGCATGGCCGGTGGTGCCGACGCGGGCCGCGTCCGCGGCACCGCCGACGTCGATCACCGCGAGTGCGGAGGCACCGATCGTCACGGCGGCGGCGACCCGCAGTGCCCGTGTCCACCGGCCTACGGACCGACTTCCGCCCTCCGGGCTCCTCCGTCTCATCGACTCCTGGTACCCCCGCTTCGCGAACACCGCTCCGGACCGCTGGCCGCCGGTCGGCCTCGGCCACGCGCCCCGACTCCCACCGCCGTGCGGCTGCTGGTGCCGGTGCCGGTGCGGTGCCGGTGCACCAGTCAAGCCCCTGTGGTTCCCGTCGGCAACCGGGGGCGCCAGGCGAGGGTCGGGGGCGGCGCCAGCCACGGCCGGCGGGCCGGGGCGGCCGTACGGGCCCCGGATGCCCGGGGCCGGCCCAGCTCCCTCACGGGTGCGGAGCCAGGGCCACGGCTCCACCGGTCGGTGGAGGGCCGGCTACGAGTACGGACCGATCCGCTGGTCGGGGCTGGTGTCGACCTCCACGTGTCCGTGCGTCGATACGTAGGAGGTCCACTCGGAGCCCGTCCACCACCGGTAGTGGAACCTCCCACTGGGATCGGGGTGCCAGGCGGGTGGCGAGAGTTCATCGGCCGGCGCCTGGCCGGCACTCCCCGGAGCGGATCCGGTCGGTGTCACCGGGATCTGGGGTGGGGGGCCCGATACCTCCCGGGAGCCGCCGTCCGCACGACGGGGATAGGCGGGAAAATCGCTGGCGGAGGTCTGGACCGGCTCCCGAGGCACGGCTGGTGGCCCCGCCAGGGGGCCGTAGGGGGTCTGGGCGGCCCTCCGGACCTCGGACCGGTGGGCGAACACCCACAGGACCAGGCCGACCAGTGGGCTGAGGAACCAGATCAGACCCCAGACGAACGAGGGGATCCCCCAGGGGGTGCGTCCGAGATTCCGGCGATCGACCTCGGCGAGGTAGTACCCCACGGCGCCCATGACGACGTCGAAGACAAGGAGGAGGACGTACTCCGAACCGCTGACTTTCAACACCCCTCCAGGTTACGCCCTCCCGGGACCTCGGTCGCCGGCGCCGATGATCCCGGGTGGACCACCGATCCGCCGCTACCGTCGGGTGATGGCCACGGAACCACCGCCGGTCGCTCCGGACCCGACACCCGCTCCGGTCCCCACACCCGCTTCGGACCCCACACCCGCGGCGGAGGCCGGCGGTCCGCACCGGCGGCCGATGACACGGACCCTGGTGGCGGTGGGGATCGTGATCATGCTCGCCGGGGTCCTCTTCGGATACGACCAGGGCGTCATCTCGGGGGCGCTGGACGGGATCAAGAAGGACTTCCATGTCAGTACGTTCCTTCTCGAGGTCATCACCAGCTGGGTGACCCTCGGCGCCATGGGTGGAGCACTGGTGGCGGGCGCACTCGCCGACCGCCTCGGCCGCCGCGTCACCATCCTGCTCGCCTCCGTGCTCTTCACCGCCGGGGCCCTCGTCGAGGCCTTCGCCCCCGGCGCCTACGTCCTGGTGGTCGGTCGCCTCCTGGTGGGCTTCGGCGTCGGGGTGGCGTCGGTGGCCGCCCCCCTCTATGCGGCCGAGATGGCCCCGTCCCGCCTACGTGGGCGGTTCGTCTCCCTCTACCAGCTGGCTATCACCATCGGGATCTTCGTCGCCTACCTGGTCGACTACGTCTTGAGCCACGGCAGCGGCTGGCGGGCGATGCTGGGCGTCTCGGCCGTACCGGCGATCCTGCTGGTGGTGGCCGTCTGGCCGCTTCCGGACTCCCCCCGGTGGTACATGAAGGCCGGTCGTCGCCAGGACGCCGAGCGGTCGCTGCGCCGGGTGGAGGGCACCGAGGACGTCGGGGAGGACCTCGGGACGATCCAGGCCTCCATCGACCAGGACGCCAGGAGCGCGGCCACCTGGGGGACGGTGTTCGCCTCCGAGTGGCGTCGACCGTTGCTCATCGGCGTGATGCTGGCCGTTCTGCAGCAGTTCACCGGGATCAACGCCATCATCTACTACGCCAACCAGATCTTCGCGGCGGCCGGGTTCACGTCCCCCGACTCCCAGAGCCTGGCGACCCTGTGGGCGATCGGCGCGGTCAACGTGGTGGCCACCTTCGTGGCCGTGGCCTGGGTGGACCGGTTCGGACGCAAGCCCCTGCTCTTCATCGGCACCACGGGTATGGGCCTCAGCCTGATCGTCGTGGGTGCCATGTTCCTCAAGCTCTCGAAGGTCACCCCGGGCAGTACCGCCACCGGCGCCACGACCGGCGAGGGGCTCATCACCCTGGTGGCCCTGGTGGTGTTCATCGCCTGCTTCGCCTTCTCGCTCGGTCCGATCGTATGGACCATCATCAACGAGATCTTTCCGTCCCACGTGCGGGGCAAGGCGGTGGCCGTGGCCACGGCGGCCAACTGGTTCGCGGCCTGGCTGGTGGCCCAATTCTTCCTCACGCTGGTCGACCTCATCACCACCACCGGCGTCTTCTGGCTGTTCGCCATCTTCTGCGGGGTCACCTTCTGGTTCGTGCGCCGGTTCGTGCCCGAGACCAAGGGCCAGAGCCTGGAGCAGATCCAATCCATGTGGGGCGATCCCACCGCTCTCTCCGCCGCCATGTCGAACGAGTGATGCCGCACCCCGATCCGGAGGGTTCGGCCGGGCGAACGGACCGTCAGTCCAGCTCGGCGACTTCCCGGACGGCCCGGCTCGCCAACTGGCGGGTGATGGCCCAGTGGTACTGGATGTCGCCCGAGGTCATCCCTTCGGCGAGGCCGACGGCGATGAGCCGGAGCCGGGCCCGGTGCCGGAGTTTCTCGTAGAGACCGAGGGACTCGGTCAACCTCGGTCGCCACCTGTCCGAACCGGCCGCCTCGAGCAGCGGGCCCAGCGGGTCACCCGTCCGGATCCCCTCGAGGATCTTGCGACATACCGCTTCGTGGTGTTCGAGATCACTGCGCAGGTTCTCCGCCGCCTCGATCAGCTGGATCATCTCCGCCTCGGCGCGCCTCCGTAGGTCGGCGTCGTCAGACGTGTCACCACCCGTTTCCATCCACCCATGATTCCATTCTCGGGCGGCGGGCACCCGATGGGGGCAGTCCGGATTTGCAACACTTGTTGCCGTCGGTCCGGAGAGGAGCCGGGGCGCCGTCCGACCAGGCGCGACGGCTCCGGCGAACCGGGACCCGACGGGTCTGGCAAGGCACCCGCGGGCGGCTCCGGTCAGGCGGGTTGCTCGCCGACGATGCTCGCCCGCTCCATGACCCGTCGATCCGGCCAGTAGTCGCTCGATGCGTAGTGCTGTACCGACCGGTTGTCCCAGAAGGCGACCGAGTGCTCCTCCCATCGGAAGCGACACTGGTACTCGACCGTCTCCGCCGTCCGGGCCAACCGGTCGATGAGCGCGTCGGACTCGTCACGTGCCAGTCCGACGATCCGGTCCACGAAGAACCGGTTGACGAAGATCAGCCTGCGTCCCGTCACGGGATGGGTGCGCACCACCGGGTGCTCGACGGGCGGGTACTGCTCCCGCATGGCGACCCGGTCCGCGGCGGCCACCGTGTGCCCGAACACCTTGGAGAAATCGTGGACGGCGACCAGGTCGGAGAGGCGCTCGCGGAGCTCGGGGTCCAGGCCGTCGTAGGCGGCGCCCATGTCGGCGAAGAGCGTGTCGCCTCCGACGGGGGGGACCTCGACGGCATGCAGGATCGCACCGAGGGACGGGCGGGCCCTCCACGACACGTCGGAGTGCCAACCGTTCTCATAGCCGCCGACGGTCGCCTCCTTCTCGAAGCGGACGAGTTCCGGCTGTTCGGCGTTGGAGGGGATGAACGGATGGACCTCGAGCTCGCCGAACCGGCGGGCGAAGTCCACGTGCTGGGCCGGGGTCAGCGGCTGTCCGCGGAAGAAGAGCACCTTGAACTCGGTCAGCGCCCTCGTCAGCTCCGCGATCGTTGCTTCGTCCAGTGGGCCGCAGAGGTCGATGCCGGACACCTCGGCGCCGATGGTGGCCCCTTGCGGGACGATGTCGAACCCCTCGAACGTGAGACGGGAGAGTCGTTCGCGTTCAGGGGCGAGATGGGCGAGTGGACCCACTTCGACTCCCCAGGGCTCGAGGGTGACCCGACGGGCGGAGAGGCCACCGGCGGGATCACGGGACGGTCCGCTCCGTGCCGGCCCGGCACCCGCTCGCTCGGCACCCGCTCGCTCGGCACCCGCTCGCTCGGCACCCGTCGGTCCGGTATCCGTCGGTCACGGTATCCGTCAGTCCGGTGTCCGTCGGTCGGGAACCTGCCGGTCCGCTCCCTCGGGCGTCCCCGCCCTGTTCCTGCACCACGGCCATGGGGCCTCCCTCTCGACCGACGGTGCCGGGAGGCCCCGTCGAGGCGACCCACGCTAGCGAGCGACCGGGGAAGAAGTGGTGCGGTGGGTCGGGGGCGGACCCGGTTTGCAGGCGGCGGCGCCACCGGCCATCCTGCGGGAAGCGACGCCGGACGTCGCCGACCGCGGTGGACCGTCGCGCACGGACCGGCGCCCGAGACCCTGGAGCCCCGCCCGATGAATCTCATCCCCCCGTTCGGCAACCATCTTCCGGTCCGGGTCCGCTTCGGCGAAGGCGTGGCGTCCTCCCTGCCCGACGTGCTCGCCGAACTCACGACCTCCCGGATCCTGTTGATGGTCGACGAGGGGATCGAGCAGTTCAATCCGGCGGCGGCGGTGCTGCTGGGGGAACTGGCCGCCGCACCCGGGATCACCGTGACCCGGTTCGACAAGCCACCGGCCGAGCCCACGATCGACATGGTCGATGACGCCACCCGTGCGCTGGCCGGGTCCGGGGCCGGAGCCGTCGTGGCCCTGGGCGGCGGCTCGGTGATCGACACGGCCAAGGCCGCCCGACTCTGCGCCCAGCTCGGCTGTACCTTCCGGGAGTTCCTGGCCGGCGCTCCCCGCTACCCCGCGCCCGAGGTGGCCCTCGTGGCGATCCCGACGAGTGCGGGCACCGGCTCGGAGGTCTCGGGTGGATCGGTGGTGTCGGACCCGGTAGCGCGGTCGCAAGAACGGCATCGCCAACGCCAACCTGCGCGCCCAGTTCGCCCTCGTGGATCCCCTGCTGACCCACTCGATGCCCCCCACCATGACGGCCAACACCGGGATCGACGCCCTGGCGCAGGCCATCGCCGCCGTCGTGGCCAAGGTGCGCACCCCCGTCGGCGACGCCATCGCCCTGGAGGCGGTGCGGATCATGACGCCGGCCCTGGTCGCCGCCTACCGCGACGGGACCGATGCCGCCGCCCGCTCCGGCATGTCGTGCGGGTCGATGATGGCCGGACTGGCCATGAACATCTCGGACTGCACCGCCGAGCACTCGCTCGGCCAGGCCATCGGCGGCCTCAAGCACGTGCCCCATGGCCTCACGATCGGACTCGTCCTCGCCGAGACCCTGGAGCGCGAGCGGGCCACCGTTCCCGACCTCCTGGAGCGGGTGGCCGATGCCATGGGTGAACCCGACGACGGCTCGGGCGACGGCAGTCGGTGCGTCCGTGCCGTGCGACGGATCCTGGCCGAGCTCGACTTCCCGGTGCTCTCCAACCTCGGAATCGACGAGAACGACCTCGACCACCTGGCCGACCTGGCCCTCGCCGACTACTTCATCACCATGTCGCCGGTGCCCTGGACCAAGGCCGAAGTCGTCACTGCCTTCGGCTCGGCCCTGGCCATCGGGTCCCGATCGATCTGACCCTCGCCACCGGAACACGGACGCCGGGACGGCCGACGGGGCGTCGGGGTCTACCCACCCAGGGTGGGATCGGCGCAGTCGGCCGCGGTGGGCGGTGGGGGTTGGACGGCGCCATCGAGCCGACCGATCGCCTGGAAGTCGTCCCGGACCAGATTCGGCGGCAGCGGGGCATAGCCCAGGCCGCTCATCGGCTCCTGACCGGCACACGCCAGGAACTGCACGAACTGTCCGACCTCCGCACCCTCCGCCGTCGAGATCGGTGAGGCCACGTCCGGCCCCTGACAAGCTTTGCCCTGGGCGGACGCCAGACCCGGCGAGCACGGGGTGACGAGGTAGCTGAATCCCGACACCGGGTAGGCGGTGGGAGACGGGTTGGTGAAGACGGGCCCCAGGTCGGCGGTCAGGTCCGGATTGATCGTCGCCGTCCCCAGCCCGGTCGACACGTTCGCCGACGTGGGCTGGACGTCGGCGCCACTGGCATTGGTCACCGATGCCACCGGCAGATCGTGCTCGGACGCATAGGCCGGAGCGTCGTAGGTGATGGCGCCGTCCGCGTCGAGGCTGGCCACGTAGTTCATCGTGCTGTCCGCTCCGCTCTCACCGATGAGGTTCCCGTCCAGCCAACCGGGATAGGTGGACAGGTCGGTGGCACCCGGCGTCGGCGTGGGCCATGCCGCCGTCGGCTCGCCGACCTGGCCGCTCTCGAAGGCGCTCTGGGCGGCGGTGAACGGAGCACCGTCCTCGGCGAGCAGATAGCTGGAGAGGAGATAGTTCTCCCCGGAGGCCTCGGAGTGGAACACGGGGAGGATGGACGTAGAGGGCAGGTCACCGGCCAGTTGGGGATTGAGGGCGGCGATCTCCGGGGAGTCCCAGCTGGTGATCCTGCCGAGGAAGATGTCGGCGATGGCGGACGCATCGAGGTGCAGGTCGGTGATGGCCTGACCGTTCGTCCCGGTCAGGTGGAACGCGAAGGCGAGGCCGTAGCCGAGATCCGGGACGTACTGGTAGGGCACGCTGGGGACGTAGCTCGACTGACCCGACGAGTACGGGAGCTCGGACGCGGCCAGGTCGACCTGGCCCGAGGCGAACGCGTCGAGCCCGAACACCGAGGACGTCACCTGGAAGTCGAGGTTGAGACCGTAGAGCAGGTTGGTCTGGCCGACCCACTGCTGGATCGCCACCCCCGCCAGTGACGACCCCGTGAGCGACAGGTTCGGCGGTCCGTCGGGTGAGACGGACGACGACGGTGCGGAGGACACCCCGGACACCGAACCGTTGTAGGCCGTGACCGTGAAGGTGTACGCGTCGCCGTTGGTGAGCCCTGTCAGGTCGATCGGCGAGGACGTCCCGGTGGACGTCTGGCCGCCTCGGGACGGCACGGTGGTGTCCGTCGCCACCACCAGGAACGACGTGTACGGCTCGGCGGGGGCGACGAACGACACGTTCACCTCGTCGTTACCCGCCGCGCCGGTCACCTGGGTCGGGGTGCCGGGCACCGCGTCGGGGGTCACCGGAGCTGACGGAGCCGACGCCGGGCTGGTGCCGACCGAGGTGGTCTCGGTGACGGAGAGGGTGTAGGCGTCACCATCGGTGAGCCCCGTCACGACCAGGGGACCCGATGCGCCCGACACCGACTGACCGCCACGGGCGGGATCGGTCGTGTCGGTCGCGGTCGCGGTGAACGCCGTCACCGGGTGACCGTTGTCGGCTCCCGCGACGAAGGAGACGGTCGCCTCGGAGGGTCCCGCGACCGCCGTCACGTCGGTCGGCGCCAGCGGCAGGCCGGCCACGACGCTGACGGGCGCCGAGTACTCCCCTTTCCGGGACCCGTCCAGGGCCCGGACCTTGACGGTGAGCGCACTGCCGTCCCTGGCACGGGTGATCGTGCAGGTCGTGGCCGTCGTCGACGGGCAGGCCCTCCCCTTGGAGGATGCCACCTGGTACCCGGTGACGGTCTCCCCGGACGGCGGCGAGACCGGGTTCCATGTGACCGTCGCCGACGCCGGCCCGGGCTCGGCGACGACGCCCGTCGGGGCCGGCAGGGGGGCCGGCTTCGCGGCACCCGCCGGGGATGCCGTCGCCAGCCCGGTCCCGGCCAGGGCGATCACTCCGACGAGGGACCTCGTCACCACGGCCCGAGCGCTTGTCTCCGCCATCTGTGCCCCGTCCTTCTGTCGCGGGCCGTCCGCCCCGATGCCGGACCAGTGTCGCAGACCGACGGCGACCGGTCCACCGTCCGGCGACCGCGGAACGAGGTGCGTCGGCCCCGCCGAACCCGGCGGGGCCGCCTACGAACAGGCCGGCCGACGGCCTCGGGCGAGTGCGAGGTCCCAGGCGGTCAACTGGGCGGGGGTGTAGGCCTGGAAGCCGGACGAACCCGCCCCGGGGGGCCACACCTCGACCGACTCGGCATGCTCGGCCACGGCCACACCGATGGCCGAGCACAGATCGAAGCCGCCGGGGGCGACCGTCTGGAAGTCGACCGGCACCCGGTGGTCGTACTGCTGCCACAGTGCGTCGATCTCGCGGTAGACCGGTGCCTGCTGGGTCGTGACGGTGTCGGTCAACCCGTGGTTGTCGAGGACGCACAGGGGTGCCGTCCCGGACGTGTCGGAGGCGGCGCACTGCTCCATGACGGCCTCCGTCACCGGGAAGTCCTGACTGTCGACACCGGTGGACGACACGTAGGTGAAACCGTTCACCGTGTAGTCGACCGGTGTATGGATCCACGCCGCGTAGCCCGAGAGGGCGCTCTCGAGGCATTGCTGCTGGTCGGCCCCGGTCCAGCCGGCGGCGACCAGCGCCGTCTCGATCGTGCGGTTCGAGACGAAGGGCTCCCCGGTGGCGGTGTTACACGACGTGACCGCCACCTGGTCGAGCAGCCGGTCGTCGTCGTACCGCTGGGCCAGGGCACTCTGGAGGTCCGTCCACTGCTGTTCGTAGTCGGCCGCCCAGTACTCACCGATGGTCGCCGGATCGGGATGGTCGGTGAAGGGCGGCACCTCGATGGGCGGCCCGTCGAGCGCCTTGGCCCAGTCCGGTGCGGTGAACCCGCCCCAGACCCGGAGTTTCACCACCAGCGGGTTCGCCGGGTTCGCCTCGTTGTAGGCGGCCACCGCAGCCAGCGAGGCGTCCAGGTCCGAGAAGTCGAACGTGCCTTCGACCGGCTCGAGTTGCGCCCAGGTGACGTTGACGACGATCCCCGAGAAGGCGGTTCCGTAGCCGTCGAGTTCCGCCGTCGGGGTGACCGGGAAGGGGGACGACGTCTGGTACGGCGCCTCCGACCCCTTGTCGAAGAGACCGGGGACCAGCGGCTTGACGCCGGCCGGCGACGTGAACGGCCCGAGGTCGAGGGTGGCGGGTGCGGAGGTGATCGACCCGGCGCGGTTGGTCACCACGACGTGGTAGGAGTCGCCGTCGTCGGACAGCGTCGTGGCCACCGACAGGTTGTCCCGGGTCGCGCCACCGACGTCGACATAGGTTCCCCCGTCATCCGACACCTGCCACTGGTACGTGGGCTTCGGGCTGCCGGTCGCGCGGACCGTGAAATGGGCCGTCTTGCCCAGCGCCACCGTCACGTCACCGGGCTGGCCGGTGATGGTGGGTGCCGTGGCGGGTCGGGCCGCCGAGGCGATCCCCACGCCGACCAGCCCCAGGCCGAGCGCCCCGGCCCCCACGATCAGTGTCGCTGCCAGCCGTCGCACCGCTGCCTCCTCGTCTGCGCCCACGCTCCGGTAGCCGGCGCCCGTTGCCACTGTCGAGCCCCACGGTACCGAGCACATGTGAGCGGTCCGTGGTCCACCGGTGATGGATGCGTGATGGCGTTGCTGCCGGCCCCGCCCCGCCCGCTACCGTGTCCGGATGCCCCGCGACCGGGAGTCGGGGCCGTAGCGAGCCCCCCGCCGGGGGCGGACCCACGACAGAGAGGAACGCCGTGCCCGAGGGACTCTCACCGAGCGAGGTCGGCAAGGAGATCGCCGAGCACCACGCCCACACCGTCGCCGGACATGCCGACGAGGACTCCGCGTCGAGCCGAGGTCTGTCGATCGTGGAGGCCGCCCTCCTGGCGCTGGTCGCCGTCCTGGCCGCCTATTCGGGATTCGCCTCCGCCAAGTGGGGCACCGAGTCCTCGCTGAAGCTGGCCAAGGCCAACACGGAGCGGAACCTGGCGAGTCGGGCGGAGCTCGTCGGCCTGTCGACCAAGAACTTCGACGGCCTGACCTTCAACGCCTGGTTCAGCGCCTACCTCTCGGGGAACCAGGCCGGAATGGTGATCGCCGAGCACCGGTTCCGGCCCGAGTTCGACGTGGCCTTCAAGGCCTGGATGGCCACCGATCCGTTCACCAATCCCAACGCCCCGAAGGGGCCCACCTACATGCGCCAGTATGTCGTGCCCCAACTGAACGAGGCCACGGTCCTGGACTCCCGGGCCGATGCGCTGTACGCGGAGGGGGTCTCCGACGGCGGTCACTCGGACGACTACGTTCGCACCACCGTGTTCCTGGCGACCGTCCTCTTCCTGGTGGGGATATCGGGACACTTCCGGGTGCGGTCGGCCCGGATCGGACTGATCGCGGTGGGCGGGGTCATCCTGGTGGTCTCGGTGGCCTTCCTGATCGCCCTGCCCAAGCCGTTCTTCTGAGCCGGGCGCGACCGTTCAGCCGGCGGTCGGCGTGACGGCGGAAGCGGGCGCGCAGTCGAAGGCGTCGGGGTCGATGACCTCGGTCCGCTCCCGGTAGTTCGTCATCGAGAACGGCCACTGGGTGACGACGCGCCCCGACGGCGAGCGGTAGTACCCACCGCAATCGGCCTGCCAGACCGCCACGCCGGCGATCGCCCGCTGCACCTCCTCGTCGTAGGCCGCAGCCACTCCGGGGCGCACATCCACCCAGGCCAGTCGCTCGTCGCACAACCGGGCGACCTGGGCGACGATGTGGGCCGACTGGGACTCGATCATCGTCAGGATCGAACCGTTGTTGGTGTTCGGTCCGTAGAGCATGAACAGATTGGGGAATCCCGGCGTCATGATCCCGAGGAAGGCCCGGGCCCCGTCGACCCATACCTCGTCGAGGCTCCGGTCGTCCCGGCCCCGGACGTCGATGGAGGAGACGTACCGGGTGGTCGTGAACCCGGTGGCCAGCACGATGGTGTCGACTTCGCGGAGGGTCCCGTCGCCCGTCATCACCCCCCCGGGGACGATCCGGTCGATGGGGTCGGTGACCAGCTCGACGTTCGGACGGTTGAACGTCGGGTAGTAGTCGTTCGAGAAGAGGGGCCGCCTGCAACCGAAGGGGTGGTCCGGGACCAGCGCGGCGCGCACCACCGGGTCCTCCACCACCGCGATGGCCGCGCGGCCCACCTCCTCGCGTTCCGCCAGTGGGCCGGGGTCGGCGAAGGTCATACCGGCGTCCATGTGCTTGTAGACCTCGGCCCGGAAGGCGGCCTGGATCTCGGGGTGCTCCCGCTGATGGGCCAGTTCCTCCTCGGTGTACGGAGCGTCGATCTTGGGCAGCACCCAGTTCGCCGTCCGTTGGAACAGGTGGAGTCGCGCGGCCACCTTCGCCACCTGCGGGACGAGCTGGACGGCACTGGCCGCGCTGCCGATGACGGCCACCCGCTCATCGGACAGGTCGTGGTCCCCGTCCCAGCGCGCCGAGTGGAAGACGGTCCCGCCGAAGCTGTCGATGCCCTCGATGTCCGGGAGTGAAGGCTCCCGGAACATCCCCACCGCGGCGACGAGCACCTCGGCCTCGACCTCATCGCCCGACGATGTGGAGATCCGCCAGGTCGAGGTCGACGGGTCCCACGCGGCTCCGGTGACGGTCACCCCGAACCGGCAGCGCGTCGCCACGCCGTGGGTCTCGGCGAGCCCGCGCAGGTACGCCAGGATCTCGGGCTGGGTTCCGTACGGTTTCGACCAGTCCGGTTTGGGGGCCCACGAGAAGGAGTAGAGCGCCGACTGGACGTCGCACTCGCAGCCCGGGTAACGGTTGGTCAGCCACGTCCCCCCGACGTCCTCGTTCCGCTCGAGGACCACCACGTCGTCGAAGCCCGCCCGGAGCAGGTCCTTGGTGACGCAGATACCTCCGGCCCCCGCGCCGATCACGGCGATCCGCATCCGGTGCCGGTCCGGACCGACCGTGTCCGCCGTCAGCCCGTCAACCATCGTGCGACCTCCCCGCCCGGTCCCCCGGGATCCGGCGTCGGCGACGCCACGGCTGGAGTACAGCAACCTTCCGATGGCGCGTCAACCGCTTCCCTCCGGAGGCGGTCAGCCGAGCAGTGTGGGGTCGGCCCGGAGCTCGGCCCGGACCGCCGCCTCGAAGAATCCGTGGAAACCCTCGCCGTCGCTGCCCGCCATGCGGTCGAGGAAGCGGGCGGGGAGGACGCTGACGCCCTTCCCGCCGGCCGCCCGGACGTGCCAGGCGTGGCGGCATCGCTGCTCGAGGGCCACGCCCCGCTGATACACGGCCCGGGCCGAGGATCCGGTGAGGAGCACGCCGTGCCCGGCCAGCAACGCCGAGGTGGCGTCGCCCATGGCCTCGACGGCCCGCCCGGCCGAGCCGGTGTCGTCGACCGGGCCCGAGTACTCGTCGACCAGGACGAGCCGACCTCCCCCGAGGGACGACGACTGGTCGAGGATCGGGGGCAGTTCGGCCAGGTCGGCCCACACCGTCCCGTACCTCGGGTGGCTGTGGGCGGCCCAACCGATGTCCGGACGTCGCCGGTGCAGCTCGAGGTGGAGCGGGATGCCGAGGGGCACCGGCCACTCCCCCTCCACCACCTCCCCCGTGAGGGTGATCCGCAGGATCTGCTCGGGGCGGACCTCGGCCCAGGTGAGCAGCCACGGATTGCAGAGCAGCGTGCCGTCACCGAGATTGGCCGTGATGTGGCCGGCCAGGTGGTCGTCGTAGCCCTCGCGCCACAGGGCCCGCGCCAGGACGGCCATCTCCTGTCGGGGGGTGAGCTCCGGCATCAGATGGTCGGCCGTGGGCGTGAACCCCGTCACGGCAGGACCGACGTGGGGAGCGGGTGGTGGAACAGGGCGGCGGCGTTCCCACTGCAGATGGCCCGGACCTCGTCGTCGGGCAGATGACCCCAGCACGACCGCAGGACGGACTGGGTGTCCGGCCAGGTGCCGTCTCCGTGCGGGTAGTCGGTCTCCACCATCACGTTGCCGATGCCGATGCGGTGGCGGGTGTCGATGGTCGAGGGATCGTCGAGCGTGCAGAACCAGAAATTGCGGGTCAGCACCTCCGCCGGGCGCAGGTCCCAACCGAGGCCGTACCCGGATCGATCGACCACGTTGTCCAGCCGGTCCAGCAGCATGGCGACCCAGCCGATGCCCCCTTCGCTCATGGCGATGGCCAGGTCCGGGTGGCGCAGGGGGTACCCGGACCACAGCCACTCGGCACAGGCGGTCAGGGCCAGCTGTCCGAACAGGGTGGCGCAGAGCTGCAGCGCCGGCGCCCCGGGCGGTACGTCCGGCATGCCGGAGCTGCCGACATGGAGGCACACCACCGTCTCCGTCTCGACGCACGCCTCGAGGATCGGGTCCCAGTGGTCACGGTCCCACAGGCTCGGCAGACCCACGGCATGGGGGCGTTCGGGCAGCGCCACCGCCTTGAATCCCCGGGCGGCATTACGTCGGATCTCGGCGGCCGCCTCCACGGGGTCCGACAGGTGGGCGATGCCGAGCGGGATGATCCGGTCGGGGTGCACTGCGGCCCACTCCTCGTACAGCCAGTCGTTCCAGGCCCGCACGCAGGCCGCTCCCAGGATCGGGTCGTCGGCGGCGAAGAAGACCCGGCCACAGAAGCCCGATATCTGCGAGGGGAAGTTCAGCGACGCCCACACGCCGTTGACGTCCATGTCCGCCACCCGGGCGTCGACGTCGAAGCAGCCAGGACGCATCTGATCGAAGCGGAACGGCTCGACGCGCACGGTGTCGGGCCGCCGGCCGGCCACCGCATTCATGCCGACCTGCGTATAGCGACCGCCCTCGAATTCCCACACCTGGTGGCCGGACCCGGTCTCCACGATCCGCGGGGCCCGGCCGGCCAGCGCGGCCGGTAGCCGCCCCTCGAAGGTGTGGGCCGGTTCCACCACGTGGTCGTCCACCGACAGGACCGTGGCCCAGACGTCCCGGGCCTCCGGTTCGGGCAGGAAGAGATCGGGGTCGAGCGGGCCGGTCATCGGTCGAAGAGGATGACGCCGCGGACGTTACGGCCGTCGAGCATGTCGGCGTACCCCTCGTTGACCTGATCCAACCCGTAGGTCTTGGTGACCATGGCGTCGAGGTCGAGGAGTCCCTGGTCGTAGAGCGCCAGCAGGTGGGGGATGTCGTAGCGGAGGTTGGCCGAACCGAAGAGGCTGCCGACCAGTTGCTTCTCCATCAGGGTGAGCCACGCGAGCGACAGCGTGACCTCGGTCTCGGCCATCGGGTGGATGTTGGTCACCACCACCCGCCCGCGCTTGGCCGTCATCTCCAGCACCTGGTCGACGATCCCGCCGTCTCCGACCCCCATGGCCAGGATCACCTTGTCCGCGTTCTTTCCCCAGGTGATCTCGTTCACCATGGCCCGGGCCTCGTCGAGGGTGGACGCGGTATGGGTGGCGCCGAAGCGCTTGGCCATGTCCCGCTTGAAGGGAACCGGGTCGACCGCGACGATGCGTTCTGCCCCGGAGAGCCGGGCGCCCTGGACCGCCGAGGCCCCGATGCCGCCGATACCGACCACGACGACATCGTCACCCGGTCGGATCTGGGCGGCGTACACCGCGGAGCCCCAGCCGGTGGTCACCCCGCAGCCGACGAGGCAGGCCTTGTCGAACGGGTAATGGTCGAGGATCTTCACGCACGAGGCCTGGTTGACCACCGTGTGGCGGGCGAAGGTGCCCAGGCACGTCATGGTGGCGAGGTCGGTGCCGTCGGCATCGTGGTGGCGGTAGGTCCCGTCGGCCTGGACCCCGGTCAACAGGACGGCGCCGACATCGCACAGATTGGACCGGCCCCGCGCGCACGCCGGGCACCGACCGCAGGCCGCGACGAAGCCGAAGACCACATGGTCGCCCACCGCCACGTCCGTCACCCCGGGTCCGACCTCCTCGACGATCCCCGCCCCCTCGTGGCCACCGATGATCGGATGGGCGGCGGCGAGGTCACCGGCGCGGACGTGTTCGTCGGAATGGCACATTCCCGAAGCCATCAGCCGTACCAGCACCTCGCCGTCCTTCGGAGCGTCGAGCGTGATCTCCTCGACCGTCCAGGGGTCACCCGGTCTCCGGGCGACGGCTGCCTGCGTCTGCATCGCGATCCCTCCCACTCGGGTCGGTCCGGCCCGCCATCCCCGGCGGCCGTCACCCTCGGAATCTGTCTAGCGCACGGCTCGATCCGGCGCGGCGTCCACCGGGGGTGGCCCCGTGCCGCGGCCCTTGACGCCGACCTCGGGCTGCTTACCATGGAGATATGGCGAACAACACCGCGAACCGCGCACAACTCTTCCATGCCACGTGGGGACGGACCGCACCGGACGGACTCGGGCACTACGCCACCCGCAGGCTGCGGACCTCCGTCTACCGCACCACCGACGGCATGACCCGGGAGCTCCTCCGGCCCGTCCGCGACTGACCGGGACCCCGTCGGGTCGGGAGCCCGGAAGGATGCCTCCACACCACCGGTCGGGGTGGTTCCGGCACCCACGGGGTCAACCGGGACCGGCCGAAACCAGGGGGCCCGCCTTCGAGAGTTCCGTCGCCGTGTCCGTGCCCACCACGCGGTAGCGGTAGTAACGGGTCGTCGAACGCCCGTCGATGATGGCCGTCGCCGTTCCTCCACTCTGGGTGATCGGCTCGGTGGCGACGGCGGTGGCGACGGTGCAGGCACCCTTGAGCGACGAACAGCCCTGCACGAGCCAGCTCACGCCGCTCGGAGCCGCGCTCCACGTGAGCGTCTGCACGGTGCCCGACGTGTCCGCGGTGGGGCTGGTCCGAGTGAGGTAGTCCAGCGGCGCCGTGACCGGCGACACCGCTCCGGCGATGGAGCCCTGGACGGTGAAGCTGTACGCCGTCCCCGGCGCGAGGCCGCGGACCGTGGCTTGCACCGTGGACCCGGCGGAGGTGTAGGTGACACCCGACATCGGGTCGCCGTCATCGAGGACGGCCCACGCGGGACCGCCCGCCCCGGTGTCCCCCGTGAAGGTGAGGGTGGCCACGTAGCTCTTCACCGAGAGGGCCGGCGACCCGGGCACGGTGACGACGGGGACGGCGCTGGACGGCGCCGACGTTCCACCGGCGTCGGACGCCGTCACCGCAAAGCTGTAGGGGGTGCCCGGGTTCAGACCGGTCACCACCGTGGAAGACGTCGCCGACGTGGCGACCTCCGTGCCGTTGGCGAACACCGAGTACCCGGTGGCGCCGGCCGACGCCGCCCACGTCAGCGTCGCTCCGTCCGCGCTCACCGCCGACGCCGCCAGGGCCGTCGGAGGGGCGGGGACCGCGTCGACAGGTGTCGCCAGTTCCGCCGCCGACTGGGCCGATGTACCGCCCCCGTCGGTGGCCGACACCGTGAAGCTGTACCGGGTGCCGTTGGTCAGCCCGGTGACCGTGTGGGCGGCGTTGGTGACCCAGCCACTCGATTTCCCGTTCTCGTAGACGTCGTAGCTCGTGGCGCCGGGCACCGCCGACCAGGTGAGGGTCACCCGGGCGTTGCCGGCGGTGGCGACCAGGCCGGTCGGTGTGGCCGGGGCCGGCGGCTCCGGGGTGGCGGTGGCCGGCGATGACGGGGCCGACGTTCCGCCCCCGTCGGAGGCCGACACCGTGAAGCTGTACTCGGTCCCATCGGTCAGTCCGGTGACCGTGTCGGAGGCCGAGGTGGCCGAGCCGATCGAGTTGCCGTTCTGGTCGACGGCGTAACTCGTGGCGCCGGGCACCGCCGACCAGGTGAGGGCCACCTGGGCGTTGCCGGCGGTGGCGACCAGGCCGGTCGGCGTCGCCGGGGCCGTGGATCCGGTGGTCAGGGGCGCGAGTCCCGAACCGGCCACCTGGGCAGGCGTGCCGGTACCGGCGAACACCTGCACCGCGTGGATGAACGCCTGGGCGGGTGACGTACTCGACCACCACGGCGGGATGCCGCCCCCGTAGTAGCCGCCGAAGTTGACCTCACTGACCGAGATCCGCACGCCGGTCGCGCTGGCGGGGGTGAAGGCGAAGAGCTGCTCGTGGTACCGGAACTGGCCGACCTCGGTGGCCACGGGCGTCCAGGTGCCGCTCTCATCGAGGGACACCGTGTAGTCGCGGAGTCCGGGTGCCGTCGATCCGACGGACTGGGTGTCGACCACCACCCGGTTGACGGTGGCGGCCGTCGGCCACGAGACGGACAAGGTCGGCGCTTGGTCGCCCGAGGTGGAGGCCCATCCCTGCCCGTAGCCGGGGGTGAGCCCGTTGATGGCGTCGATGGCGTAGTTGCCGTTCGAGGTGTCCTGCGAACTCGCACTGGCGGTCGCTCCCGCCGAGGAGAGGGCGACGTTCGTCCCGTACGCCTGCGGCGCGGACACCACGAGGACGTCCCCCACCGGGTAGGTGACGTAGGTCACCTGGTCCGTGACGGGCAACGAGTACGAGGTCCCGAGGGCGACCGTGGACGCCGTCGCGTTTCCGTACTGGTCGGTGACGGTGACGGGCGCCGTCGAGCCGGAACCGGACAGCGTCACCGCCCCGGTGGTGGCCAGTCCGTCCGACCACACCGCCGCCAGGTCGGTGGTCCCGGACGGTGTCGGCCCGAAATCGGTCTGGTACGTCTGGGGGATCCCGGTGACCGGTTGATCTGTGTAGTTGCGACCGGTGAGCTGCTGGGCGGACTCCATCGACGCCAGCGCGGCCGGCTTCACGTAGTCGTCGCCGGAGCTCCCGACCTGGACGAGGGAGAACGACACCCCGTCATTTCCCCAGTTGCCCTCGGTGAAGAAGTACCCCCACACCGGAATGTGCAGAACCTTCATCCAGATCTCGGCCCGCGCCACGATGTCGGCCTGCTCGAGGTAGTTGAAGTCACCGTCGGACCACCAGCCGACCTCGGTGAACCACAGCGGCTTGGACCCGAGGACGGCCTGCAGCTGTTGGATCTGGGTGATCATGCCGTCCTCCTCCCACGAGTCGTTGGATCCGGAGTACGGGTGCATGGCGGCCACGTCCATGTAGGAGAGGCCACCGGCGCCGATGAGCTGGTTCCACCAGGAGACGCTCGGCTCGAGGGTCGATCCCCCCAGGACGGTCGAGGCGGAGCCCGGGAGCACGGCCTTCACCGCGTTGTAGAAGGGGATCAGGATGGATGTCGCATAGGTGGCCCCGCTCGACCACCCCGTGTTGTTGCTCTCGTTCCAGGGCTCCCACATGGTCACGGGCGAACAGGCGACACAGCCCGTCGGCACGACGGCGTAGTGGGCCACCAGGGCCTGGACGTCCTGGCCCCACAGGCCGGCCGTGACCAGGGCCATGTCCGTGGACTCGCCCCCGGACACCTGGTACCAGTACGTCACGTGGTCGGCGGCGGCCTCGTAGGCCGCCTCGTACGGCGCCAGCGGCGCGGCGGCGACATCCATGGCGGACGAACCGCACGTGGCCGCCGTCGGGGCCGCGAAGTTGCACTTCGGGAGCAGCGCGCTCCAGTCGGCGTCCTGGCCGGACCGCAGCCCGTTCAGTCCCAGCTCCCCACTGAGCGGAACGCCCCGCACGTCACCGGGACCCCCGCCTCCGGACCCTGCCGGAAGGGCGCCGAGGTCGAGCGAGTCGCTTCCGGCGCCGACCGTGTAGGGAAGGCAGGTGGTCCCGAGCACGGTGGGCGGGTCCGTCGTGTCGTTCTCCAGCGTGGCCTGGACCTCATAGGGACCGGGGAGCGTGTCCTGGGCCGGGACGGCCAGCGGCACCGACGCCAGTCCGGCCACGGTGGTCGGAAGCGCGATCGAGGTGGTGGCGGGCACCGTCTCGGCATCCATCGAGCTCTGGTTCTCGAACGAGTACGCCAACGAGAGCTGGGGGCTGTCCACCACCCACCAAGGGTCGAAGTCGGCATCCACCTCGGGCGTCACCCCCGGGGCGAAGTACTCGCCACTGGCGGTCGTCGACAGGCCGGCTCCCCACCCGAGGGCGTCCAGGGGAGCCGCCGGGGCCGAGAGGTAGGCCTGGAGGGACGCCAACGAAAAGGTCGACACGGCATCGCTGCCTCCGTTGAACGGCTGTCCGCTCGCGAAGTAGAAGGCGTTCCCGGCCATCTGCATCCCCCAGCTCCCGAAGGAGATCGCACCACCGAGCGTCGTCCGGCCCTCGAGGAGGCCCGTGGGCGAGGTGGCCTCGACGGTCCCGAGCGGGTCGGCGGTGTAGATGGTGCCGTCGGCCCCCTGGTCGGCCTGCCCGGTGTAATAGAACTGGTACGGGCCGCCCGTATGGGAGCCGGTGCCCGCGGTACCCGACGACCCGAAGGTGGAGAGCACCGCGCCGCTCGAGCTGACCGTCCGGACGTAGCCGTTGTCCGACGCCAGGAGGTTCCCCGACGGTTCAGTGGTGACGTAGCCACCGACGGGTGCGTAGAAGGGGAAGGCTCCTCCGGCGGCCCCGGTGGCCTCGTCGAGGACGACACTCGACGTGTTCTGGACGAAGGAGGCCACCAGCTGGGCGGACGACCCGGAACCCGCCACGAAGAGGTTGGTCGGGTTGTCACCGGACGGATCCACCGACCACATCAGGGTGCCGGTCGGCGAGAACTTGTCGATCCTCTGCGCGTAGTACGACGACAGGTAGATGTTCCCCGTGGAGTCGACGACGGGCTGGGAGATCTCGCCGGCGAGGTCGAATCCGCTCGGTAGGGCGAAGCTCGTCACCTTCGCTCCGGCCAGGGTGTACTCGTCGAGCGTCGCCGGGTTGGCGGCGTTGACCACGTAGAGATCGGTGGGGGTGGCGGTCAAGCTGCCGACCCCGCCCGTCGGGGTGGCCACGGTCGTGACCGGACTCGCCGGCACCGTCGTGGATGCCGGGCCGAGCACCGTCGCCGGCTCCACCGTGTTGCACATCGGGCTGACCTCGGACGCCGAGGGCGCAGGCACACTGCCCGCTGGGGACTGGCCGACCGCACCTGCCCTCGAAGGTCGGAGCGTGGCCGCCATCGGGGCGACGACGGCCGTCACCATCAGGATGCACAAGGCCACGGAGGCGAACAGTCGCCGCGGGGTGGGGACCGGACTCCCGTGAGAACTGTCTCCGGGCGCGACAACGACAGGGGTACGCATGGATGCTGCCTCCTCGATTTGACCACCGGGCCCCTTTGGGGCAGCCCGGGTGGCGCATGCCCATGCGTCCCTCGCGGTCGCATGCGGGTCGAAGAGTCCGTGATGTCTAGTGGTCGGGAAACCTCACTGGCTCCACCAGGTCGATCCCGACGCACGAACGGTGCGACCTTCCGTCCTATCGACGGTTCCGGTCACCGCCCGCAGTGCCGAAGGTCCCATTGCCGACGGGACGCAATTCGGAGGCGTCAAGGGTGACGGTGGGGCCCTCCCCCACCTGCTGACCGGGGGAGTCGGTCGTGTCCGCCTCATGCCCGGCACGGACGACCGGGTCCCACCGGCACGTCATCCTCTTCACGGGCCGCCGAGGCCCGGGTGCCGGCCCGAAAGGGAACTCGGAACCCGGAGCGACGGAACGGGAACCCGTTCGACCTTCCCGATCGGGCCGGTCGTCAGTGGGAGATGCTGATGTCCCCCGAGGACGGCTGGTTGTACTCCGCCGTGTATCCCGCCGGCGTGATGGTGGCGAACGAGCCCTGGGTCGCGGTCTGCTGGGACTGCAGGAGGAGCCAGCTGCCCGACGGGACCGACCCGACGGTGGTGATCTGCAGGGTGCCGGCCACGCCGATCCCCTCGGTCTGACAGGCTCCGGCGCTGCAGTCGTACTGCTCGATCTCGGACGAGGCGGTGCCGTCGAGTGTCATCCCGAGGGTGCCGTCGGCGTTCTGGACGAACGACGACGGTCCGTAGCTCGTACCGTCGAGGATGAACTTCGCCCCATCGCCGAGGGACACCGTTCCCGAGTTGGACACACTGGCGGCGGTGGCTTCATTGTCCGGGCCGGTGAGGTCGAATGACCCACCCGGATTGTTCTGCAACGGCACCGTCAGGTAGCGGGTCCAGCCGACGCCGGGCAGGAACTCGAGTGTCCCGTCGTTCACGAAGGACGGCACACCGGTCCCCGGAGACAGCCAGGAGTTGCCACCACCGGTGAACCCACCATCAGCCCCGGACGGGCCCGAGGTCAGGACGACCGTCCCGTCGTTCGTGACCGTCCCGTCGATCGCCAGTCTGATGTCGGACCCGTTGCCGATGACGGTGATCGTCTGGCCCTTGGGGATCGTGCCGGAGATGGTCTCGCCGGCGTCCACGTCGTAGGACCCGGTGCCGACGGAGTCGGTGACGGAGCCACCGTTGAGCTGTACCGGTGTACCGGTCACCGCGCCGCCCGCCAGGGTGGCGCTGGTGCCGTCGAGCTGGAACACGCCGCCCAACTTCTTCTTGGTCGCCTTCGCCACGGCGATCTTGCCGCCGGCCAGGTCGAACGATCCGCCGTGGAGGTCGTATTCGCTGGAGGCGCCCACCTTGACGGTCCCGTCATTGGTGAAGTTCCCACCGCTCTGGTACGTCCCTCCCGTGCCGGGCGTCGCCACATCGGAGACGTCGAACTTGCCACCCTTCTCATTGACCATTCCCGCCTGGATGTACCGGCTCCAACCATTTCCGGTCGACGTCTCGAACGTTCCGTAGTTGGTCACCGTTCCGCCGTAGACGAAGACGTTGCCGCTGCCCAGCGAGGTCATCACCACCGAAGCTCCCTTGTCGACCTGGAGCCCGGATCCCACCGTGAGGTCGGCGTCGCCCTGGTTGGGATTCCCCTGGAGTTCGAGCGTGGCCTTGGTCTTCCCGTCCGCCGCGCCGACGACGACCGTGCCCGCCGACTCGCTGCCGACGAGAACCACCGTGTAGGGGGAGGCTCCCGCCGTACTGATGCAGGCGACGTCTCCCGAGCCCGGGACCGTGCCCGTGCTCCAGTCCGCCGCGGTGTTCCAGGTCCCACCCGAAAGCGCCGTCCAGGTGTCCGTGCACGCGGGCGTGGGCGGACCGGCGGCGCCCGTGGTCGTCGCCCCGGCAGTCAGTGGCAGGGCGATGGTGGCCGTACCGGTGACCAGCAGGACCGCGGCGAGCGCGGGTAGTCCCCTCCGTGCGTTGAACCGCATTGTCGTTCTCCCCTTGATCACGTTCCGGCCCGAATCGGGCGCCGAAGGCGGCTCGAGCACATCCCGTGCGCGCCGGCCAGAGTGACGGTACCGATCGGTCCGGCGACCATCAATACGCCATTCGGCGTAGGGGTGGTCGGCCGGTCACCGACCGCGCGGAGACGTCTCCGGATCCGGGTCCGTTCGCCCGTGCGGGCCACCATCACCGAGATCCGGTGTCGCACCGAGGCTCTCGTAGACGAACGCGGCCAGTTGACCACGACCCCGCACGCCGAGCTTCGTGTAGACGTTGTCGAGGTGCTTCTTGACGGTGCCCAGAGCGATCCGGAGCCGGTTGGCGATGTCCTTGTTGGTGGCCCCGGCGGCCACCAACGCGACCACCTCCGCCTCACGTTGGGTGAGGCCGAGTGCCGTCAACCCCATTCCGTCGGACGCCGCCCGCTGCTCGGTGACCAGGAGCGCACCCGGATGGCGGCCACGGGCCGGCAGGTAGCGGAGGATGGCACGGTCCCCGGCGAGCCGGGCGGTCAGGGGACGGGCCAGCTCGAGCGGTCCTTCGGCGAGGCGGGCCACCTGTTCGGACAGCCAGCGGTCGACCCGGTGGGGGAACGGCGAGGTCGGCGACGGGCGGCCGAAGTAGCGGTACAGCGTAACGAGGACGCCCGCCGTCAGCTCCTCCGGCGGATCCGACAGCACGACGACCCCGATGCCGGTGTCCTCCACGACGTCGCTGGCGGCCTCGACCAGCGATTGGAGTCGGAGGTGGTCCCGGACGGTCCGCCACCCCTGCACGAGATGCGGGCGGACGGCATTGAGGGCGAGTACGTCCCGCTCCGAGAAGTCGGTGGCATCCCGGCTCATGGCCAGTCCCAGGACCGTGGGCTGGGGGACGGGGAACCCTACGGCCATCTGGTATTCCACCCCCATCGGCCGGTAGACGAGCTGGTAGAGCTCGCTTCGGTGGAACTCCGCCCGTGACCAGAAATCGCTGATCCGGTGGGCCGATCCGTCCCCCGTCGTCGCGATGTGGGAGATGAGCGGATGCTGATCGGCCAATCGGGCGAGATCCTCGGCGACACCGTCGGGCACGACGAAGGAGAGCGGACGGGTCCAGCCGACGACGCGGTCCGCCGACGGCACCACCTCGTTGATCGTGGCGACGGAGGCCGGCACCAGGTCGAGGATGCCGACGAGCGCGACGTCGAGGAACTCGTCAGGGTCGTGGGCGTCGGCCAGCGAGTGCACCAGGTCGAGGACCGCGAGGAGGTCCTCTGCCCTCAGGCGTGCCATCGGTCGATGCTTTCACGAACAGCGGCCTGCGTCGAAAGACGCCGCCGTCACCGGTCCGGGCGGGTGGGTGATCCGGTCCCCCGGAGGGCGGCGCCGGTCGGCGACCGGCCCGATGCACCACGCCCGGCCGCTTCCTGGGTGGGGACGGAGGGAGTCGAACCCTCACTCTGGGCGGTTTAAGCGCCCTGCCTCTGCCAATTGGGCTACGTCCCCCGGCTCCGCCGTCACCCGGTCTTCCGGGTGACCTCCGGCCCGTCCACACGACTGTACGTGCCGGCACGTCCGACCACCGGCCTGGGGTGATCCCGACGATGGCGTCGCGGGCCGGCGAAGCGGTGGCCTCGGCGGCGTCGGGCTGGCCGGCGGCAGCACCGGCGAGGCCCGCTCAGACGGTCCGGTGCCCCGGCAGGGCCCCGACCACGCCGTCGACGGCCAGGAGTTCGGGGTCCCGGGGGCCGTCGACCCGGTGGACGAGTCCGGGAGCGCCGGGCCACGGACCGAGCACCGTCGTCGGACGGCGTGCCGGTTCCCATGACGGCCATGCGACGGTGCCCGCCCCGGGTACCTCGCAGGCGGGCACGCCCGTCCGGGCGAACGCCGTCCAGGCCGATCGCATCAACGCCGACAGGGCGAAGGCGTCCTCGCCGCCGCCCGAGAAGGCCTGCACCACCGGATGCCGGAGGGTCCCGAACACGAACGGGATCTCGAGGGCATGGCAGGAACCGAGCACCCCGTCGAAGGCGGGCGACTCCCAGGTGAACAGGTAGGCGTAGGTGCCGACCCCGGGGGCGGCGGCGACGGCGTGGGCGTCGGCGAAGCGTGTCGATCCCACCCGGAAGACGGCCTCGGTGGCGATGGCCGACCACAGGTCCCTCGGTTCGACGGTCTCCCCCCGCGCCTGCCGGGCGGCCCGCACGGTGGCGACGACGCCGGCGGCGGCCTCGTCGTCGGGAGTCACCCGTCGCATCCAGCGATGAAGGCCGTCCATCGTGAGGTCCATGAGCTTCGGGTTGCCGAGGGCGAAGAATGCCGACTCGTCCCTCGTGGTGCCCACGAGGAGGGGAACCGACGAAGCCGATCCGGCCACCACCGCTTCAGCCGGCGGGATCGACAGCATTCCGCCATCGACGACCGGGGTCATCAACAGACCGGCGTCGGCTCCCCCGGACACCTCGCCATACTCCGAACCCGCCGCCACCAGTCGGTCGGCCGGGACCGAGCCGAGGCCCGCACGCGTGCACGGCACGCCGAGGTGCGCGGCCAGCCGCTCGGCCCGGTCGGCCGCGGACTCCGCCGATGCGGTGTAGGGCGGCCCGCTCTCCACCGCGGCCCGATGGAAGAGACCCGTCGCGTCCGGGGCGGCCAGCAGGGACGACACGCTCATCCCGCCGGCGGACTCACCGAACAGCGTGACGTTGCCGGGATCACCTCCGAAGTCGGCGATGTGGTCGCGGACCCACGCCAACGCGGCCACCTGGTCGGCCAGTCCCCAGTTGCCCCACCCGGTCCAGGCCCTGCCGTCGAGCCAGGTCTGTCCCGGATCCGCGAGCTCGGGATGGGCCAGGAAGCCGAGGAGTCCGAGTCGGTAGTTGAGGGTCACGACGACGACGTCATTGGCCCGGGCGAGCATCCCGCCGCGGTACAGGCCCGACGATCCAGATCCGGTCATGAACGACCCACCGTGGACCCACACCATCACCGGCCGGCGGGCGTCATCGAGTCCGGGTGTCCACACGTTGAGGTTCAGGCAGTCCTCGGAGGCGTCCGGGACATCGCCCCCGAGGGCCCGGTCCATGAACCCCTGGGCCTGCGGAGCCACGGGTCCGAAGCGGTCGCAGGATCGGACGCCGGCCCACGGCTCGGGGGGCGTGGGTGGCCGCCACCGCCGCGGTCCTACCGGAGGAGCCGCATAGGGCACGCCCGAAAAGGTCCAGATCCGGTCGCGTTCCACCCCTCGCAGGCGCCCGCCCCGGACCTCCACCACTCCGTCCACGACGGCCTCCAGTTCTGCACGGAATCTGCCGATGCACCAGGCAACCTACCCACCGGCAGGTCCGGCCCGACTGCCCGCCGACCGGACCCACGACGACACCTGGCCGACACCTGCCGACAACCACACGTTCATCTCTGGTGAGAACCCCTATGACCTGCTGTTTTTCTACCGATCTGCCATTGTTCGGCGGCTCCTCGGAAGGTACCGTTCCCGGGTGGTCACGATGAGAACCGGACGACGCCCCGCCACGGCGTCCGAACGCGGTGGCCGCCGCGCCCGTCGGTCCACCTGGACCGGGGTCGCGACCCTGCTCCTGGCCGTGGCCGCCGGGGTCACACTCGCCACACCCGTCGGTGCGACCGGGACCGGCGGCACTCCGTCGACGGGTACCGCCGGGACGTCCACCACCACCTCGACGACCCCCGAACAGGGCAAGATCAGCGCCGGCGAGGCCCAGGTGGCGGCGCTCGAGACACAGATCGCCCAGCAGCAGGCCGCCCTGGACTCAGCGTCGGAGGCCTACGACCGCTCCACTGTCGAACTCGACACGACGAAGGCGGAACTGGCGACCACCGCTGCCTCCCTGGCCGCCGAGCGGACCCGGCTGAACGCCGCCCGGACCGTCCTGCGCAGCGATGTGATCGAGGCCTATGTCGACGGAACGGCCTCGGAGGCCGTGGCCCGCCTCTTCGCGGCGCCCACCGGAAGCTCCCAGACGCGAGCGCTCTACCAGCAGATCGGGGTCGGCGACCTCTCCCGGGAGGTGGCCCGGGTCCAGTCCGGCCAGCGCGAGCTCAGTTCGACCCAGGCCAGGCTCCAGACCGAAGAGCAGGCCCAGCAGGCCCAGTCCGCCGCGGCGGACCGTTCGGCCCAGCAGGCGTCGGCGGCAGCGGCGCTGTCCCAGGCGACGCTGGCCCAGGTGAAAGGCACGGTCGCCCAGGAGATCGCCCAACAGGCGGCCCAGCAGGCCGCCGCCGCCGCGGCCGCCGCGGCCGCCGCCACCAGCGCGGCCTCCAAGCAGGCCGCGGCCGCGCAGGCCTCACAGGCCGCCCAGGTGGCCAGCACGGTCAGCGGAGGCAGCGCGGCGGCGACGAGTGCGAACCAGTCGGCCAACCAGGCGGACGGAGGTGGGTCGGGGTCCTCGGGCACCGTGTCCCCGAGTGGTGGCCAGAACGCCGCCGGGCTGGCCGCCGTGCATGCGGCGATGCAGTACCTCGGCGTCCCCTACGTCTGGGGCGGGGCCAGCTCCGCCGGCGTCGACTGCTCGGGTCTCGTCATGTTGGCCTGGGCCGCCGCCGGAGTGTCCATGCTCCACTCCGCCGCCCTGCAGTATGCCGATTTCCCGCACGTCAGTCTCTCCGACCTCGAGCCCGGTGACCTGCTGTTCTACGACCTCGACGGGACCGGCATCGACCACGTCGTGATGTACGTCGGCCCGGTCCTCGACGGCCAGCCGACGGCCTACGGGTCCGGCACCATCATCCAGGCCGCCCATACCGGTACGGTCGTCACCTTCGATCCCCTCTGGTACTACGGGCTGGTCGGTGCCGCCCGCCCCTGAGGGCCGGGATCGGGATCACGAGTGGCCGCGCCCACCGGGACGCCCGGCACCCGGCAGACTGGTCCCCCGATGACCCACGAGCTCACCATCGTCGTTCCCGCGTTCAACGAGGCCCACCGTCTCGAGGAGGGGATGCGCCGCTTCGACGGCGCGGTGTCCGCCGGTGCCGTCGACCTCGACCGGACCGAGGTGGTCGTGGTCGACGACGGCAGCACCGACCGCACGGCGGCCGTGGCCGAGAAGCTGCTGGCCACACTCCCCCACCACCGAGTGATCCGACTGCCGTCGAACCAGGGGAAGGGGGCGGCCGTGCGGGCCGGCATGGCTGCCGCCCGGTCCCGGTACGTGGCCTACATGGACGCCGATATGGCCATCGATCCGCTGGCGGTACCGTCGCTCCTCGAGGGGCTCGAACGCCACGACGTCGCCATCGGGTGCCGAGCCCTGCGTGACTCGATGGTCGAGACCACCTATGTGGTCCGCACCCTGATGGGCCGGCTCTTCAACGAGATCGTCACCACCGGGACCGGCCTCGGCCTGAAGGACACGCAGTGTGGGTTCAAGGCGTTCCGGACCCCGGTCGGCCGGCTGCTCTTCCACCTCGTGCGCATCGACCGGTTCGCCTTCGACGTCGAGATCCTCGCCCGCGCCCGCAAGCTGGGTCTCGACGTGACGGAGGTCCCGGTCCACTGGAAGCACGTCGAGGGGAGCACGGTCCACCCCCTCCATGACTCGTTCGCCATGTTGTCCGATGTGTACCGGTCGCGACGGGGTCGACTGGACGGGCCCCCCGTCGCGCGTGCTCACGGTCACCCCGACGCGCACCTTCGGCGACACGGCGGAGCTCACGCGGCGGGTGGGTGGACTGCTCGGACCGGTGCTCGACGGCACGCCCGTCCCGGTGGTGCACGATCCGTCCCGTGTCACGGTGCTGCTGGCCATGGTCGACCCGGTCCGCGTCGGCCGTGCCCACGCCGCCCTGCGCGACGGCCTGGGCGGCGCCGAGGTGGTGCGCCGCTCCTTCGGCCTCGCCGACCTGGTCCGACTCGGCCCACTGGCCGGACGCCTGGACTCCGTGGTCGACGGGTAGCCCACCGAGGGCTGACCGGCCGGCGGTGGGACACGATCGACGGTGGGACACGGGACGGAGAGGGTCACACCCGGGCCTACCCCCGGGGGACCTCGTATCCCGGACGCTCGATCTGCGTCTTCGGGTCCGCCCGGCAGACCGGGCCGCATCGCGGGTCGGCCGTCCGGGTGGCCCGATGTACGCTGCACCGCGTGAGCACGGACCACGGCGACCCCGGGACGGATCCCGGGGCGACGCGTCCACTCGGCCGTCCCGACGACGCCGACCTCATCGAGGCGATCCTCGATCGGGCCGACGACGAGTCCGAGCTGTCGACCCGGCCGGCCGACCCGGCCCGTCCGGAGCTGACCGGGGCCACGGTCTCCTACCTGCCGGTGGCCACCCGACGGAACGGGCCCGAGGGTCCCGAGGACCCGCGCCGCTCGGACGTCGACGAATGGGGTCGGTCGGAGCACATGCGCTCGATCGTCCGGCGCCTCTACGACCCCATGTACCGATACTGGTTCCGGGTCGAATGGGAGGGTCTGGAGAAGATCCCGACCACCGGGGGGGCGCTGCTCATCGCCAACCACGCCGGGGCCATCCCGTCGGACGCACCGGCGATCATGCACGGCATCGAGACCGAGGTCGGGCGTCCCGTGTACGGGCTGGCCGACTACTTCTTCCGGACGATCCCGGTCGTGGGGACCCTCTGGTCACGGACCGGCGGCGTGCCGGCGCACCCCGACAACGCCTACCGCATCCTCCACGACCAGCAGCAGCTGGCTCTGGTCTTCCCCGAGGGCACCAAGGCCACATCCAAGACCTACGGGGACCGCTACCGCCTGCGCCGGTTCGGTCGGGGCGGCTTCGTGGAGATCGCCATGCGGGCCGGTGTTCCCGTCATCCCCATCGCCGTCGTCGGGGCCGAGGAGTCCATGCCGATCCTCTTCCGGATCCCGAGCGTGGCCAAGGCGCTCAACCTCCCCTACTTCCCCGTGACGGCCAACTCCCTCCTGCTGGGCCCGCTCGGCTACGTCACCTACTTCCCGTCCAAGTTCAAGCTCCGGGTCCTCGATCCCGTGACCTTCGACGTCGAGCCCGGCGGGGAGCGCTACTCCCGGAGCCGGGTGATGGACGAGGCGGAACGGATCCGGGCGATCCTCCAGGATGCGCTCCACGACATGCTGCGCGAGCGCCGCAGCGTCTGGTTCGGCTGATCCGGTGGGCCGGCGTGTCCTGATCACCGGGCTGGACACCTTCTGGGGCGGCCGCATGGCCCAGGCCCTCGAGGCCCAGCCCGAGGTGGAGATGATCCTGGGCCTCGGGACCAAGGAACCCAAGGTCCCCCTGGAGCGGACCGAATTCGTGCGATCGGACCAGAAGTACTCGATCCTGAGCCGGATCGTCCGGGCCACCCAGGTCGACACCATCGTCCACACGTTCCTCGAGACCAACTCCACCGAGGTCAGTGGCCGGGTCCTCCATGAGATCAACGTGATCGGCACGCTCAACCTCCTGGCCGCGGCCGGGGCGGCCGGCGCCTCGGTGCGCAAGGTGGTCGTGAAGTCCTCGACCCACGTGTACGGCTCCAACGAGCAGGACCCGACCTGGTTCCGGGAGGAGGACACCCGGACGGGACCGGTGCGGACCCGCCTCGAGCGGTCGCTCATCGAGGTCGAGTCCCTCGTCCGGGACTTCGCCGAGGACAACCCCCACCTCGACGTGACCGTGCTGCGGTTCGCCAACGTGTTGGGCACCGACATCATCACGCCGATCAGCTACGACCTGCGCAAGCGCGTCCTCCCCTGCATCGCCGGGTTCGATCCACTGGTGCAGTTCGTCGAGGAGGACGACGTCGTCCGCGCCCTCGAGTTCGTCACGGCGAACCACGTACCCGGCTTCTTCAACGTGGCCGGCGAGGGCCGGCTGCCGTGGAGCGAGGTGGCGACGCTGGGAGGTGCCCACCTGCTGCCGTTCCCGCCGTTCCGGCCCCGCGTGTTCTCGGCCGCCTTCGAGCGGCTGGGTATCGTGCGCTTCCCACCCGAGATGGAGGCCCTGGCCCGCTACGGCCGCGGGGTGGACACGTCGAAACTGCGGGAGGCCGGATTCGAGTACCGGTACACCAGTTCCGGCGCGGTCCGGAGCTTCGCCCGGGCCAACAACCTCCGTCGCGCCACGGGTGCCTCGGGCGACGAGTACCGGTACGAACAGGACGTCGAGCAGTTCTTCCGGCACTCACCCTCCGTGGTGCGGGGCGTCGACACCTGACCCGCGGAGCGGGACCCGGCGGATCAGGCCGACCCCACCACGGGGACGGGGCCGCCGAACGAGATCGGGCGGATGTAGAGGGCCCGGCTGTTGGGATAACCGACGGCATCCGGCGCCCAGGCGTCGAACGCGATCCAGGTGGCTCCCGACCCATCGGTGAACACCGACTCGCCGCCGGGACCTTCCATGCCCGAGTCGCTGGCCAGGATCGGGGTCGACGACGCGTCGGCACAGGGGCCGAGCGGCCCGGCACAGGTGGCCACGCCCACGGCGTACCCGGCTCCCTTCCACACGTTCCCCGAGTAGAAGAGGAAGTAGCGACCGCCGTTGACCACCAGGTCCGGTGCCTCGATGACACCGTCCTCCCACCCCTGATCCGGGGTCAGGAGCTGCGTGGGCGTCGTGGCGGGCGCGAAGGCGGTCCCGGCCGCATCGAGCTGCTCGGACCAGATGGCGGAGGAGCCACCCCCGCCGTTCGACTTCCACACCAGATACGGCGTCCCGTCGGCACCGACGAACGGCGACGGGTCGATGGAGCCGCCGAGCGTGCTCTGGCACTCGAGCGGTCCGGTCGACGAATCGATGAACGGGCCCTGCGGCTGGGACGCGGTCGCCACCGACAGGCATTCGTCACCCCCGCCCGGAGCGGCCACGCGGACGGCGTAGTACAGGACGAACGTGCCACCGATCTGCAGCACGGCGGGTGCCCACGTCTCGTCCGGGGTCGCCCAGGACGGGAGGGAGGGTAGGGCGTCCCCCAGTGCGGTCCAGTGGACCAGGTCCGTCGACATGATGATCTGGACGTTGCCGGCCACCGAGTTGGTGGCGTAGGCGTAGTAGGTGGAGCCGACCGTCAACAGGAACGGGTCGGGGAAGTCGAAGGGGTAGGAGAGCCCCTCGTTGTTGCCGCCGTCCAGGGTCTTGCAGGCCCCGGCCACCGAGGAGATCTCCTGGGCGGCCGCGGCGTACTGGTCGGCGGTGATCTGCTGGAGCGACTGTTGGACACCGTCGAGACAGCTGTGGAGCGTCCCGATGTCGATGCCCTGCAGGTAGGAGAGGGTCTCGGCCCCGCTCAGGGCGTTGTCCGTCGTCATGGTCCGGTCGAGGGTCGAGGCGACGGATGCCTGGATCCCGTTCCGCCGGTTGGTGGTCGACGCCGTGGCGAGCTCCGTCGACGCCAGGTCGGATCGGGCCACGCGGAGCCCCGAGCGGGCGCCGGCCAGTTCGGTGACCTCGGACCGCTCGCGGGCGTGGGCCTGGACGTCGGTGGCGAACGCGGTGGCGAGGACGGCCAGGACGGCCAAGGTCACCGCCCAGGCAGCCAGGTGTCGCCTAGGCATCGGCGCTCACCGCGGCCGTACAGGCGGTGGCCACCGCCCGCAGGGCGGCGACCGCGTCCTTCTGGTCGGCGAGGGACAGGGCGTTCAGCGCCTTCTCGACCCCACCCAGACACGTCTGGAGGTTACCGATGACCGCGGACTGGCTGGTGACGTCCTGGCGGGACTCCGCCAACGCCACCAGGGCACCGTCGAGCGTGGAGGTGTCGGCGGCCAGCACCGCCGAGTCGGCGGTGACCTGGCTCTCCAAGGTGGCGAGATCGGAACGGGCGGCAGCCAGCCGGGCGTCCACCAGCGACGTCCGGGTGTCGACCGAGGCGAGACTCCGACGGGCCTGGTCGAACCGCGTATTCGCCTGGATCTCGTTCCCGACCATGATGCCGATCGTGGCCACCGCCACCACGAAGACCACCACACCGGCGACCCACCGTCGCCATCCGGGGCGCGACCGGCCCCGCGGGGGGCAGGAGGGGACTCGTCACTACCGGTCGCCCGGGCCTCGGTGATCGTCATCACTCCGCTTCGTCCCGCCACGTTCGCTGGGCAATCCTCAGGGTAGGCAGCCCGGCGCCACCGGCTCAAGCGACGGTCGGGTGGCGCCCGTGCCGCCCCCAGTCTGGCCCTCCCACCGGCCACCGGGGTGTCACCCGGCGCGGCTCCGGGTAGGACCGGGAACCATGGAGGTCACGCCATGATCGAGCACGTGATGGCGGTCGTTCCGGTTACGGACGTCGACCGGGCCGCCCGATACTACGGGCAGCTGCTCGGGAGGGCACCCGACAACCGGCCGATGGCGACGCTGGTCGAAGGGCGGGTGACCGACTCCGGATGGCTCCAGGTGTTCGGGGGACGGACGGAGCCGGAGGGGCCTTCGTCAACTTCGCGGTGGACGATCTCGACGGCCTCCCAGGGCGGGCAGGGGCCCCGGATTGCCACCCCCGCCAGGGCGGCCCGCCGGATTTCCGTGGTCGCCGGGGTTTGACGACGGGTCGGCGGGGTACCGAGTGGGTGCCCGGACCCGGTCTCCTGCTCCTTGTACCGGATCCGCGACCGGCGACGCCCCCGCCACCGAATCCACCGACGGTGTCGGGGGCGTTGCGCGCCCGCGATGATCCCGCCGGCGGTTCCCCGGGACCGCTCCCCGGGATGTCGGGGTGACACCGGGTGCCAGGGGTCCGGAGTCCTCTGCCGGCCGGTGGCGCCGGCCCTCATGACCGTGGGCCTGGTCACCGTCCGATTCGGTCGCCCCCGTCGGGTGAGGCACCCCACCTCGGGGTGACCCCCGGGCGATGGAGGGTGTCCGGGGCCGGGCCCGACTGGTGGCGGATCAGTCGATCCACGCCGACGTGAGCTCCGCCCGCCGCACCGACCACTCCTCGGAGGTCATGGCGTAGCGCACGTGGTCCTCCCACTCGCCGTTGATCTCGAGGAACCCGACGGCGACGCCCTCGTTGCGGAGGTCCAGTTTGTCGGCCACCCGGCGGCTGGCGTTGTTCCGGGGGATGATGGCCACCTCGATGCGGTGGAGCCGCAGTGTCTCGAAGGCGAACTGGAGCACGACCACGACCGATTCGGGCACGATCCCGAGTCCGGCCATGTCCCGGTCCACCCAGTAGCCGATGGAGCCGTTCTGGAACGGTCCCCGCAGGATCGACGACAGCGTGACCTCGCCGACGAAGCGTCCCTCGTAGAAGATGCCGAAGCCGAAACCGGACCCCAGCTGGCGCTCCCGCTCGCGCATGGCGCACCGGGCGACGAAGCTGGCGTGGTCCTCGGCCGGCAACGGCGACCCCTTCGAGCGGGGCTCCCACGGCACCAACCAGTCACGGCAGCGGTTGCGGACCTCCAACCACGCCGGGTAGTCGGCCTCCACCAGCGTGGCCAGGCGGACCCGTCGGCCGGGTAGTTCCAGGGACCGCACCGGCTGGGCTCGCAGGCTCGGGGTCACCGGCCCGCTCCAGGGGCGCGGCCGCACCGGCGGTCGACCGATCGGGGGGGCCGTGCATCCACCCTCGGAATGGTACGGCATGGACACCCCCCGACACACCCCCGCCGACGGGACCGGCCGGAGCCCTCCTCCCCGCGTGGGGACCCAGGGGTCGGGGGATCAGACGGCACGGGCCTGGCGCTGGCGGGCCGCCCGGCGGGCCGCCGCGTAGATCCGGCGGTGCTCGGCCACCACGCGTTCCCAGCGGAACGCCAGCGAGCGTTGCGCGGCCCGGGCGGCCAGGTCCTCCCGGAGGTCGGCGTCGTCGAGGACGCGACCGACCGACCGGGCGATCCCGTCGACGTCGTTGGCGTCCATGACCAGGACCGCCTCGCGCGCGTCGTCGAACAACGGCTGGTCGGTGACCGCGACGGCGCGTCCCAGGGGGAGGACGAAGCGCAGCGCGGCGCTGGAGGACTCGCCCGTATCGCGGTACGGGAGGACGATGACGTCGGCACCCCGGAGCAGCCCGCGGGCCGCCTCGTCGGACAGGTAGTCGGTGAGGAGCAGCACGTTGGATTCCATACCCCGCGCCGCCACCTCGGCCCGGATCCGGGCCTCGTACTCCTTGGACTCGATGTTCGGGTACTGGGCGCAGAGGGCCACCAGGAGGATGTCGGGATGGCTCCCGCGCAGCTGGTCGACCGCCTCCACCAGTTCGAGGGTGCCCTTGTGCGGCAGCAGGAACCCGAAGGTGCCCACGATCGGGCGGTCGCCGAGACCCAGCTGCTCGCGGACCTCGTCCGGGGTGATGTCGGGCGCCGGGGCCGAGCCGATCGGGACGAGGGTGACGTTGTCCGCGATCCCCATCTCGGCCAGGTAGCGGGCATCGGACTCCTGGTGGACGATGAGCTGGTCCACGCGGGCCAGGGTCTCGCGGATCTGGCGCAGCGTGAGCAGATCGCCCCGGTCGTCGTAGTCCAGGGTGCGGTGCATGGTGACCACGACGCCCCGGCGGTCCAACTGCCGTTCGAGCAGCTCGGCCAGGTGCCCGAATTCGAAGAACCCGAAGTTGAACTGCACGTGCAGCACGTCGGCCTCGCTCACCAGGAGGGCGTCCTCGAGCGCTCCGAGCTCGGGCGTCCACCGGTCCTTCCAGGTGCGCACCACGCCGGACTCGGCGTCGAGATCGATGATCTCGGCGTCCACGTCGGCGAAGATGTCGTAGGCCACGGCGTCCCGGGTGTGCTCCACGATGTACCGGCTGTTCTCGGCGATCCCGCAGCGCGAGTTCCACGACGTCACCATCGCCACCCGGCGACAGCCGACGTCGTCCTCGACCTCGTCGATGAGCGCCCGCCACCGTTGCGTGACCGCGTCCCACGAGTACGTGGTGGCGATGAGGGCACGGGCGCGCGCCGCCCGCTCGACGACCTCGGGAGCACCGGGGTCGGCGGCCATCCGGGCCAGCTCGACGGCCAGGGTCCCGACGTCCGGCTCGGCCCACTGCGAGTCTCCCTCGGCCAGATGGCTCTCGGCCGCCACCAGGGAGTAGGGGATGGTGACCGCCGTCTCCTCGGACACGAAGTCCGCCAGGCCCGACCAGGCCACACTGATGACGGGAACGCCGGCGAGCATGGCCTCGGCCACCGGTAGACCGAAGCCCTCCCCCCGGGACGGGTGGACGTAGCAGTCGGCCAACCGGTACAGGCCGGCCAGCTCGGCGTCGGGCAGATCGCGGTCGATCCACCGGACGTCGGGCGGATCGGCGTGGCCGGCCCGGAGTTCGTCGAGCAGCGCAGCCACCGTGTTGTGCGGGTTGGGGAACGTCTTGAGTACCAGGTTCACATCGTCCGACCCCGAGAACGCGGCGAAGTAGGCCGCCAGCAGCACGTCGACCCCTTTGCGGGGGAACGCCGAGCTGATGTGGAGGAACGTACATCCCGACCGGCCCTCGAGCTCGGGAGCGTCGGATCACCGCGCGTGGGTCCGGGGCGTCGACACCGCCCCCGACGATCCGGACCGGCACCGTCACCCCCGAATCCCGCAGGGCGTCGGCCACGAAGGCCGAGTACACGCCGATGCCGTCCAGATGGGCGTTGAAGTCCTCGACCATCCACGCCGGCACGCGACTCTCCTCCCAGGCGAAGTACTCGAGCGTGAGGCCACCGGGCGAGTCGATGGTCCGCGGCGGCCACATCTGGCGGATGGCCACGTCGGGGTAGGGCACGAGGGCGGACCGCCGGTACAGGGGCACCACCTCGGGATGGACCGCCAGATCGGTGCTCGCGGGGACGTAGTCGCCCGGGCCCTCGGTCGCGAACAGCGATACGGCGACGTCGGGTGTCCGCTCGAAACCGAGCGCCAGCTTCCGGTTCATGGTGGCGAGGCTGTAACTCGTCTCGAACGGTCCCTGGATCTGGACCTCGAGGGGCGGCACGTGGCCTTCGGCCCGCTCCACCAGGCGACGCAGGGCCCCGGGCAGGTCGAACGAGGACACCCGCGCCACCCGCGCGGACTGCCGGTCGATCAGGCGGGTCCGCAACCCGGGATCGGTGCGCAGCGTCTCGACCGTGGCGGCCACGGTAGCCGGGTCCTGGGTCCGGAGCAGGATGCCGGCGCCCCCGAGCGTCTCGGGCACGGCCGACGAGGCGTAGGCCACGACCGGGACCCGGGCCGCCATGGCCTCGAGGAGCGGAACGCCGAAGCCCTCGTGATCACTCAACGAGACGTACACACCGGACCGGGCGAACACCGCCCGCAACTCGCGGTCGGAGATCTTCCCGCGGAACTCCACCCGGTCCTCGACCCGCAGCCGCCGGGCGGTGAGCACCACCTCTTGGTGGTAGTGCTCGTCGGACGTGCCGCCCACCAGGTGCAGGCGGGCGCGGGGGTCGAACGTGCGGGCGTAGGCGGCAAACGCCTCGACCAGCAGGTGCTGGCACTTGTTGGGGGCCATCCGACCGACGAACAGCCAGTCCGTCGACGGCGCCCCGCCGGTCAGTCCCGACAGTTCGAACTCCGAGTAGTCGACCCGCACGGGAAGGACGTCGACCCGGCGGAAACCGGCGGCCAGCATCTCGGTCCGGTTGTAGTTGGAGTCGGCCAGGCCGAACAGCGAGCGCCGCGCCAGGAGACCGAGCTGATCGCGACCGAGCCGGCAGTACCGACGGGCCACCGGATCGTCGAAGAAGTGCTCGGGCGTGATGTTGTGGTACATCGTGACGACCGGGTTGGGCAGGTCCAGTACGTCGTCGAAGGCGTCGCTGCCGTGGGAGTGGTGGACGATGAGGAGCTCGTCGTCGGAACCCGGGTACGTCCCGATCGGCACGATCCGTCGGACCAGCTCGGGGGCGATGTACTCGGCGAAGATCTCCGATTGCCAGCCCATGCGGCGCAGGTGGCGCTGCACGTCCAGCATCTGGTTGGTGATGGCGTCGCCCGGCGCGGTCCCCGAGTGGAACTGGTGGACGGTGTCGAAGTGGGTCACTTGACGGCGGCGATCACGTAATCCTGGTAGCCGAAGACGTTCTCGAGCAGAGTGCGCACCGCGTCACCGGCGGCGTCTCCGGGGAGCTCGTCCCGGAGGGCCAGTGCCGGGTGGGGTGACCGCTCCTCGAGCTGGACCAGCGTGAACCCGGCCTGCTCGCAGAGGAAGCGCAGCGTCTCGGGATGCACCGGACGCACGTGCGAGGTGTCGGCGTAGAAGTGGTTGCCCAGGGCGTAGGAACTCCGGGGATTGATGGTCTCCATGACGAGCGCGCCACCGGGCTGCAGGGCGGCGAGGGAGCCGCGGATGAGTTCCTCCAGCTCGGAGGTGAGGAGGTGCTCCACCACCTGGGAGCAGAACACCCCCTTGAGCGATCCGGGCCGGGCCTGGGCCAGGTAGTGGATCGCGTTGTCCTGGACCGCGGGGAGCCCCTGGTCGAGACAGGCCTGCACCATGCCGGCGTCCATGTCCACACCCAGCACCTCGTGTCCCTCGTCGACCAGCATCTGCAGCATCTCGCCCCGTCCGCAGCCGACGTCCACGATCGTGCCCGGTACCCCGGGACCCGGAAAGAGCGTGACGTACCGGAGCTGGGCCGCGGCGATGTCGGCTGGATCCCCCCGGAAGCGGCGCTCGAACTCGACGTAGTCGATGTCGGCCCCCCGGACCGTTTCGGCGCCGAGCCGTTCGAGCAGGGTCGAGAACTCCTTGGCGAGGACCCGCACCTCCTCCTGGTCGGCGGCGGACCGGACGACCTCCTCCAGATGGGTGGCGAGACTGGCCGCTTCGTCGGTGACGGCCTGCTGGCGCCGCAGGCGCTCGCCCGTGGCCACCACGTCGAGCTTGGCCCGGACGAGTTGGCGCCGGAGGTCCTCGATCTCCCCCTCGAGCCGGTGGATGGCGTTGTACGCCTCCGAGGAGAAGTCGATCACCCGGGCGTCGATCTGCTCCTGGACCTGGAAGCGAGGCTCGACGTACCAGCTCGTCAGGCGCCGCGCCGCTTTGCGGGCGGCCACCCCCACCTTCCCTCGCACGCCGGGCGCCGGGCTCAGGTCCGGCGGCCGCAGCTCGCGATGGAGGACCCGCATCCCGTGGACGGGGTCCACCAGCGGAGCGAGGCCCGGCACTTCGGTGGCGCCGGGAGTGGCGGCCCCTTCGTCGATCCTCCGGATCAGATCCTCCACCCTGCTGACCAGGGCTTCCGTCGGAGCTACGGCACCGTCGACGTCGAGCAGCGGGCTACCGGACGCAGGCGTGGTCGGCGTCTCCATGGCAGGTGAGCATACCGGGGGGCCGCGGGACGACCGGCGATCCCGGGCGTCCACGGCGCGGCGACCCCGATCCCTCCCGGACGACGGACGGCACCGTCACGACGGCCGCCGTCACCCCCGGTGACCGCCCGCGGACACCGGCGGGCCGGCCCGGGCCGCGGTCCGGATCAGCCCGGGTCCCGGACCAGTTGGCTGGCCACCAGGCCGTCCAGGATGTCGGACTCCGAGACGAGGCAGTCGGTGAAGCCCAACCGCTCCATGACGGCATCGAGAATCAGGGCTCCCCCGACGATGACGTCCTGTCGCCCGGAGACCATGCCCGGACGCTCCAGCCGTCCGGCCATCGAGTCGGCAGCCAGGACCCGGTACCAGCGGCGCACGTCGTCGACGGTCAGGACGGCGTGGTGGACGAGTTCACGGTCGTAGTCGACCATGCCTTTTTGGAGCGAGACCAGCGTGGACACCGTTCCCGCCAGACCGACGAGCCGGTGGGAGGAGGCGAATCGGGGATGGTCGGCCACGGCCCGGTCGAGTTGGGCGTCGACCTCGGCCCGGGCGGCCGCCAGTTCGGCCGGCGTGGGCGGATCGGAGACGAGGAACCGCTCGCTCAACCGGACGCAGCCGAGCTGCAGCGACACCGCCGCCAGCTCCGGGTCGTCGGCCCCGTCGCCCGCCACCAGCTCGGTCGAACCACCCCCGATGTCGAGCACCAGGAACGGTCCCTCGGACGGATCGAGGTCGGACACCGCCCCCGTCAGCGACAGCCGCCCCTCGTCGGTCCCGGACAGGAGTTCGGGCGCGAGGCCGGTGGCTTCCCCCGCCGCCGACAGGAAGTCGTCGCCGTTGGCGGCGTCGCGGGCGGCCGAGGTGGCGGCCAGACGGCCCCGACCGACGCCGAGATGGTCCATGATCCCGCGGTACTCGGTGAGGACGGCCACGCACCGGTCGATGGCTTCGGGGGCCAGGCGCCCGGTGGCATCGACACCCTGGCCGAGGCGGGTGATCCGCGTCGAGCCGCTCGAGTGGCCGCCCGGCGGCGTCGGCCACCAGGAGCCGGGTCGAGTTGGTGCCGCAGTCGATGGCGGCGACCGCGGTATCAGGGGTCACAGCGTCCGGAGGCATGGATCCTTGCTACCACGCGGGCCCCGGGGCCGGGCGTCATCGGCCCTGCCGCTCAGGCCGGGTGCAGGCCGATCCGTCGGGCCGTCCACTCCCCGACCGGATCGTCGGCCCCGGTCAACCACCAGGCGAGGTGGGCGTGGAGGCACTTGACGCCCTCGCGGGTACCTCCCACCCCACCCGACGGTCGCGGTCCGACATGGCCCGGGTCGATCAGGACGTCCCGCTCGGCGGCGTAGGTGGCGTGGGCGGCGGCGATGCGACCGGCCGGCACCTCGGCCTCCGCAGCCCGCACCCCGCCGGTCGACTCGAGTCGGCTGACCGCCTCGCGCAGGTACGGGTCACACAGCCAGTAGCGGGTGGGCATCGGCGTCCCGTCCTCCAGGAACGGGGCATTGGCCAGCACGGCCGGGGTGCCGTCGGCGGCCCGCACCACCACCTCGAAGGCACCGGCCGGTATCCGGCCGAGGAGCTCGGTGACCCGCGCGACGTCGTCCGGCGACGCCCAGGCGGGGTTCACTTCCAGAATTCGAGCGACGAGCCGACCCGGGACCAGAAGCCGCCGGACGGGGTCCGCGTACCCGACGACGAGGTTGACGTCGCCGTGGGGTTCGAGGTCGAGGCGGCCGAGGATCCCGCTCCGGCACCCGTCGTGGTCGGGATCCCCGGGTCGGGCGACATGTTGGGCGCCTGGGAGGGGGACACCAGCGGCTGGGACGCGGGATCGCCCGTCGTCGGGGACCCCGGGGCGACGGACGTCTGGCCGCTCCCCGGCAGGATGTCGTACAGCGACTGCCCGGGCTCCACCAACTGGTAGTCCTGCTGGGCCAGGCGTTTCACCTCGGCGTTGGAGTCGAGCTGCAGCTTCTGCTCGGAGAGGAGCCCGTTCTCGTGCTTGAGCTGGCTCAGCTGGGCCGCCTCGGCCGACAGCTGGTGATGCTGGCCGACCAGGACGGTCAGCGGGAAGCTGGTGGCGAGGATGACGACGGCGGCGGCGGCCCCGAGCAGGACCGGGACCCGGTTCCGCCGATTCTCGATCGCCGCCCGCTCCTTCGGCGTGCGGACCTGGGAACCGGCCCGGGGCGATGCCGTCGAACGGGTGCTCGACAGCTGGCGGGGCAGAGCCTGACGACCCGCCGCGGTGCGGGCTCCGTCCCGTCGGGTCGACGAGGCGGCGCGCCCGGCCGCCTTCTTCCGGGTCGACGTCGACTTGGCCGTCGACTTGGCCGTGGACCTGGATGTCGACTTGGCCGTCGACCGCTTCGTCGACCGGGTGACGCGGGCCCGGGTGGACGTGGAGGTGCTCCGGGTCGCGCCGGGCGCCGTCGGGCGGCCCGTCGGTCGCGACGAGGTGGACGGGCGGGAAGCCGCCTTCCCCTTGGCATGGAGCCCGCGGCTCACCGCGACGGACCCCTCGAGGCCAACGTCGATGCGCCCGCGGAACGCGGCCGACTCGCCGAGCTGCTCCTCGATCCGGAGCAGCTGGTTGTACTTGGCGACCCGATCGGAGCGGGCCGGTGCACCCGTCTTGATCTGGCCGCAGTTGGTGGCCACCGCCAGGTCGGCGATGGAGGTGTCCTCCGTCTCGCCCGAACGGTGGGACATCACGCACGAGTAGGCGTTCCGGACGGCCAGGTCCATCGTCCCGAGCGTCTCGGTAAGCGTTCCGATCTGGTTGACCTTGATGAGGATGGCGTTGGCGACGCCGGCGTCGATGCCGCGGCGCAGGCGCTCCTCGTTGGTGACGAAATTGTCGTCGCCGACCAGTTGGACCCGCGGACCGAGTTCGGCGGTGAGCGTGGCCCATCCGTCCCCGTCGTCCTCGGCCATCCCGTCCTCCAACGAGACGATCGGGTACCTGGCGACCAGGTCCACGTAGTAGGCGACCATCTCGTCCGACGACAGGGTCCGCCCCTCGCCGGCCAGGACGTAGACCCCGTCGCGGTAGAACTCGCTGCTGGCCGGGTCCATGGCGATGGCGATCTCCTCGCCGGGCACGCGGCCCGCCGCTTCGATGGCGTCGACCAGGATGCGCACGGCATCCTCGTTGTGGGCCAGGTTCGGGGCGAAGCCACCCTCGTCGCCGACCGCGGTGGACAGGCCCCGCTCGTGCAGCACGCCGGCCAGGGCGTGGTAGGTCTCGGCCCCCCACCGCAGGGCCTCGGCGAAGGAGGCGGCGCCGACGGGCATGATCATGAACTCCTGGAGATCGACGGAGTTGTCGGCGTGGACACCCCCGTTGACCACGTTCATCATCGGCACCGGAAGCACGTGGGCGTCGGACCCGCCGACGTAGCGGTAGAGCGGCAGGTCGAGCTCGTCGGCCGCCGCCCGGGCGGTCGCCAACGACACCCCGAGGATGGCGTTGGCCCCGAGGCGGCCCTTGTTGGGCGTGCCGTCGGCGTCGATCATGGCGAAGTCGACGGCCCGCTGGTCCAGGGCGTCGAACCCCTCGAGGAAGTCGGCGATCTCGCCGTTCACGTTCGCCACGGCGGACAGGACACCCTTGCCCCGGTACCGGTCACCACCGTCACGCAGTTCCACGGCCTCGAAGGACCCCGTCGACGCGCCGGACGGGACGATGGCCCGGCCGGAGGCTCCGGAGTCGAGTACCACCTCCACTTCGACGGTGGGATTGCCGCGGGAGTCGAGGACCTCCCGGCCGATTACCTGTTCGATCAAGCTCACTGTGGGCGGTCGCTCCTAGTCGAGGTGTGCGAAACGCTACCACCCACCATCGCCCGGACCAGGGAATTCACCAGCCAATTGGGTCCGGGTAATCGCTGCCGAGGGCACCAGGGTCGCCGCCCGGCCGACACCTCAGCCGCGGGCCTCGACCTCGGAGCGGAAGGCGAGCGAGCGGGACAGGAGGGCGGTCTCGGGGTCGACGCCGAGCGCCCGCGCCACGGCCACGGCGGCGAAGAGGAGATCCCCGACCTCGGCGGCCCGGGCATGGTCGCCGCCCTCGCCATCGGCCACCGAGGAGTCATCCCCTACCGTGGCCAGACGGACCACGCCGTCGGCCACCCGCGTCGCCTCCTCGGCCAGCCCGGGCAGCACCATGCCGATGGCCGCGGCCTTCCGCTGCAACTTGGCGGCCAGGGCGAGGGCGGGCAGGGCGGCCGGGATCCCCTCGGTGACGCTGGACCGCCCCTTCTCCACTTTCTTGATGGCCTCCCAGTTGGCGGCCACGTCGTCCGCCGTGGCCGCGGTGACGTCGCCGAAGACGTGCGGGTGCCGGGACACCAGCTTGTCGTGGACCCCCCGGGCCACGTCGGCCAGGGTGAACCGTCCCTCCTCGGCGGCCAGGGTGGCGTGGAAGTACACCTGGAACAACAGGTCGCCGAGCTCCTCCTCGAGGTGGGCGACCGCGGCGGCCTCCCCGTCGGCCGACCCGGCGTCGTCACGGCCGCCCGCCCCGGCGTCGACGGCGGCCACCGCATCGATGGCCTCCAGGACCTCGTAGGACTCCTCGAGCAGGTGGCGGCCGAGCGAGGCGTGGGTCTGGCGCCGGTCCCACGGGCACCGCTCCCGGAGGGTGTGGACGAGTTCGTCGAGGGCCATGAGCTCGGCCGCCACCGGAGCGGCCAGCCGCGGCACCCACAGCGATGTCAGGTGGTCGGCCTCGAGCGTGCGGTCGACGTCCTCCCACCGCACCTCGACGACCCGTTCGTCGGGCAGGCCCAGATGGTGCAGGAGGGTCACGGGCAGGTCGGGCCCCTCCTCCACGGAGAGCTTCACGTCGGACAGGACCTGGCGGCTCCAGCACTGGGCCACGAGGAGGGGGCCGCGTTCCCCGGCGGCATCGACGGCGAAACGCTCGGCGTCGACGAGTCGCACCCCGGCGTCCACCGGGTCCACCCCCAGCCGGGCGAAGGCGAGGTCCAGGAAGGAGACCGACGGATGGACCACCACGGTCACGTCGCCGGCCACGACCCGGGGCTCCTCGGCCAGCAGCGTAACCGTACGCTCGGCCACCGTGGGGGAGCCGGGCACGGCGTAGGCGATCGGGCCGCCCGAGCACCGCGGCGTCCACCAGGTCGGTGACGATGGCCCGGTAGACGTCGTCGAAGGTGTCGGCGGACTCGTAGTGCCGGTCGAAGGTGTCGGCTCCCTCCACCGCCTCGGCGGCCGGGTGCCGACCGGTGCGCAGGAAGACCCGGTCGGCCTCGGCCAGGATCGTCCGCGTCCCGACCGTGAGCAGGTCACCGCCCGCCGGCCCCAGCCCGACGACGTCGATGCGTCCCGTGCCGGTCACCCTGGGCTCAGCCTGCGGCCGAGCCGGTGGAGGTCGACGAGGACGAGCCGGTCGAGGTCGAGGTGGAGGTCGACGAGGACGAGCCGGTCGAGGTCGACGAGGACGAGGACGAGCCGGTCGAGGTCGACGGGCGCCCCGTGCCGCTCAGGGTCGAGGCGTAGTGGGGAAGGAGGTACCGCGTCGGAGGGGTCGCCGGCGGCACGATCCGGGCGCTCGTCCACGTGCCGTACTGCGGGTTGACATCGATCGAGGCGTGCTTGGAGAACGCCAGGATCTCGGCCGACACGCGTGCACGGTTGGCGGTGGTCTCGAGCAGCGCCTCGCGAATCTGGGAGGTGACCTCGGTGACGGGCACGAGCGTCCGGCTGGTGACCTGGAAGACCTCCCAGTCGCCGGACTGGTTGACCTCGGGTGTCACCGGCTTGCCCACGGTCACGGAGGTGACCTGCAGGGACTGGAGGACCTCCGTCTCGGGGAAGTCGCATCCCAGCTGGCCGCCGGCGGCCGCCGTCTTGGCGTCGATCGATGTCGACTGGGCCAGCGACGCGAACGAGGCCCCGGCGTTCAGCTTGTTGTAGACGGTGTCGGCCGTCGCCTGGTCGGCCACCACGATCACCCCGACGCAGTCGAGGGTGAAGTCCGACGGATTGGCGGCGTAGTACTTGAGGACGGCGGCGTCCGACAGGTCGGCACCGCGGGCCAACAACAGCGTCTCGACGGCCTGGTTGGTGATCTCGACGTCGCGCACGTCGCCCGGCAGTCCCTTCAGGACCTCGGTGCCCGTCAGCGCGGTACCGTTCGAACTCGCGCAGCTCGAGGTCCCCCCAACGCGGCGTCCTGCTGGGCCTGGGACTCGATGGCGCCCGACAGGGTCGACTCGTAGGTGGATTCGGCGGCATCCAGATCGCTCGCACTCACATGGAGACCGTGAGCCTCGGCGTACTGCACGGCCAGGAGGTTGTAGACCGAGGAGCCGAGGATCGTGGAGGCGAAGCTCGTCGAGTACGTCCCCACGCCCCCGCTGCCCGTGGTGGCCAGGCTGACGGATTCGGGGTAGCTGAGGGAGAGCAGGCACTGGCCCGCCGCGGTCCGGCTGAGGGTGTCGAGCTGGGCATTCAGCGAGGACACGGGGATCGTGTCGCCGTTGACCGTCGCGGCGACCGGGGCGACCTGGCACGCCGACGTGGCGACGCCGGTGGCGATGACGGCGAGTACGGCGACGAGGCCTGCGGAGATGCGCTTCACGGCGGCGATGCTACTGGGCACGGAGGGGACCGCCAGGACGCGGTGACGCCCCGGTCAATCGGCCGGGACCAGCTCCCGCAGGAGGCGCACGAGCACCGGGGCGTACCCGCCCGTGTCCGGATCCGGGGCGATCGGCACCGTCAGCCGGCGGGCCTCGTCCTGGTACGTGCCCCCCGGGGCCAGCCGGCGCAGGCGCACCTCGGCCGAGGTGGGCAGCAGCACCGGGGTGAGCTTGGCCACGGCCCGGCCGCCCGGACCACCCCGGGGACCGGCGCCCTCGGAGGCGAAGCGGGGCACGGAGACGGCCAGGTCGTCCACGCCGAGCCGCAGGCACTCGACCCGCAGCAGGGCGACCTCGAGGAGGGCGGCGGCCGGTGGCGGCAGCGGTCCGAACCGGTCGAGCCACTCGGCGCGGACATCCTCGACCTCGCCCTCGGTACGCACCGCCGACAGACGCCGGTAGGCCTCGAGGCGGACGTCCTCGGCCTCGACGTAGTCGGGAGGGAGGTGGGCCGCGTCGGGCAGGTCGACGGACAGCTCGACGGGCTGGGGGCGCGGCTCCCCCTTCAGCTCGGACACGGCCTCGGACACCATCTGGACGTACAGGTCGTAGCCGATGGCGGCGATGTGACCTGACTGGTCGCGTCCCAACAGGTTGCCCGCCCCCCGGATCTGCAGGTCCCGCAAGGCGATCTTGAAGCCCGAGCCGAGCTCCGTGTGGTCACCGATGGTCCGGAGCCGCTCGTACGCCGTCTCGGACAGCACCCGGTCCGCGGGATGGAACAGGTAGGCGTAGGCCCGCATGCCCGCCCGGCCGACCCGACCCCGCAGCTGGTGGAGCTGGCCGAGACCGAGCAGGTCCGCCCGGTCCACCACCAGGGTGTTGACGGTGGGCATGTCGATGCCGGACTCGACGATCGTCGTGCACACCAGGACGTCGTAGGACCCCTGCCAGAAGTCGATGACCACCTGTTCGAGCGAGCCCTCGTCCATCTGCCCGTGGGCCACCGCCACACGGGCCTCGGGCGCCATGGCCCGGACCCGTTGGGCGGTGGCCTCGATCGACTGCACCCGGTTGTGGACGTAGAAGACCTGGCCCTCCCGCAGCAGTTCCCGACGGATCGCCTCGGAGGCCGCCGCCTCCTCGAACTCGCCCACGTGGGTCAGGATCGGGCGGCGGGCCGCCGGGGGCGTGTTCACCATCGACAGGTCGCGGATGCCGGTGAGGGCCATCTCGAGCGTCCGGGGGATGGGGCTGGCCGTGAGGGTGAGGACGTCGACCCCCTCGGCCATGGCCTTGATCGCCTCTTTGTGGGTCACGCCGAAGCGCTGCTCCTCGTCCACCACCAGGAGACCCAGCTTCTTGAAGGCCACGTCCTGGCCGAGCAGGCGGTGGGTGCCCACCACGACGTCGATCGAGCCGTCCTCCAGTCCGGCCAGCACCTCGTTGGCCTGGGAGTTGGTCAGGAAGCGGCTGAGCAGGGCCACCTTCACCGGGAACGGTGCGTACCGGTCGGCGAACGTCTGGGCGTGCTGACTGGCCAAGAGCGTGGTCGGCACGAGGACCGCGGCCTGGTAGCCGTCCTGCACGGCCTTGAACACGGCGCGCAGGGCCACCTCCGTCTTGCCGAAGCCGACGTCCCCGCAGACCAGGCGGTCCATGGGCTGGGGCCGCTCCATGTCCGCCTTCACGTCCTCGATGGCCTGCAGCTGGTCCGAGGTCTCGACGAACGGGAAGGACGACTCGAGCTCGGCCTGCCACGGCGTGTCGGGTCCGAAGGCGTGTCCGGGCACCTCGAGGCGACGCCGGTACAGGGCGACCAGCTCCTCGGCGATCTCGTGGACGGCGGCCCGCGCCTTCGAACGGGCCTTCTGCCACTCCGAGCCGCCCAGCCGGTTGACCGACGGCGAATCACCCCCCGCATAGGGCGTGAGCAGCTCGATCTGGTCCGTGGGCAGGTACAGCCGATCGCCGCCGCGGTACTCCAACAGCAGGTAGTCGCGAGTCGCTCCGCCCATCGTGCGGGTCACCATCCCGCCGTAGAGGGCGACCCCGTGCTGGCGGTGGACGACGTAACTCCCCGGCGCCAGGTCGTCGAAGAAGCCGTCGACCGGGCGGGCCCGGGTGCGGGCCTGGCGGTGCGGTCGCGTCCGGCCGGTGACGTCCGACTCGGCCAGCACGGCCACCCGGCTGCCCGGCAGCACGAATCCGCGGTCCACGGTGGCCACCACGATGCGCGCCCCGGCCACCGACAGGTCGTCGTCGGGGCCCGCGACGGGCACCAGCAACCCCTCCTCGGCCAGCAGGCCCGACAGGCGTTCGGCGCCGCCGGCGGTCGAGGCGCAGAGGGCGACGGCGTAGCCGGCCTCGGTCAGCGCCCGGACCTGGCCGGCCATCCGCGTCCCGTCCCCCAGGATGGGCTCCCACCCCCGGCTCTCGATCTGGGGGATGTCGGGCCCCTCCGCCGTCGGGACGAGCGAGACGACCGCCGCGGCGGTGTCGGCCAGCAACCGGTCGAAGGGGACGTGCAGGCGGGGGGCGTCGACGCCGTCGGCCAGGCCCCAGGTGTCGGCCAGGGCGTCGGCCAGCGCCGACTCCTCGTCGAGCAGCTCGGCGGCCCGGTCCCGGACCCGGCGGGGCTCGACCAGGATGACCAGGGCGCCCTCCCCCAGCAGGTCGCACAGGAGCTCCTCCCCGTCCACCAGCCAGGGCAGCCAGGACTCCATGCCGTCGAACTGCTGCCCGTCGGTGATCCGCTCCCACTGCTGGCGGCCCCACGGTGCGCTGCCCACGAGCTCGGCCGCCCGCTTGCGCATCGATTCGTCGACCACCAGCTCGCGACAGCCGTACAGCTCGATCCGGTCCAGCGCGTCGGTGGAGCGCTGGTCGGCCACGTCGAACCGGGTCAGACGGTCGACCTCGTCCCCCCACAGATCGATGCGGACCGGCTCGTCGTCCGTGGAGGGGAAGACGTCGACGATGCCGCCACGCACGGCCAGCTCACCGCGGTGCTCCACGATCGACTCGCGGCGGTAGCCGAGGCCCACCAGGCCCGCCACCAGTTCCTCGACGTCGACCCGGTCGCCGCGGGCGACCTCGATGGGGCGGGCGGCGGTGCGCCAGGGTCCGAGCCGCTGCAGGACGGCCTTGACGGGGGCCACGACGATGCCCGGACCGCCGTCGACGGAGGGTCCACCCAGCTGCCACAGCAGGCGTAGCCTCCGCCCCATGGTGTGGACCTCGGGGCTGACCCGCTCGAAGGGGAGCGTCTCCCAGGCCGGGAAGACCTCGACCGCCGGGGAGCCGGCCTCGGCGGGCTCGGCGAACACCTCGAGGTCGTGGGCGAGCTGCGAGGCCGCCGCGCCCGTCGGGGTCACCACCAGGACCGGCCGCCGGGTGCCGAGCCGGAGCAGACCGGCCAGCACGAAGGCCTGGGCCGGAGTGGTGACCGCCAGGGTGGCCCCGCGCGCGCCCACCACACTCGTCATGGCGGGCTCGTGGCGCAGCAGGGCGGGCAGGGAGCGGAGACTCACCCGGTCAGGGTACCGGCGCACAGCCGGGCGGCCGGACGCCCGTCCAGGGCCGGGCGGGGGGCGACTGCTACCGTTCGGGCGACCATGGTGACGGCGGCTCCGACACGGCCCACGAACGCCCGACCGCGTCGGGCCCGGGCGACCCCGTCACCCGTTGCGGGCGGAGCTCGTCGGGTGCGGTCTCGCCACGGTGGCGCTGGCCGCCGTCGGGGCGCTCGTGGCCTGGATGGCCACCGGTCAGGGTGTCCTCCTCGGCGGCGACCAACCGTCCTACGTCGTCCAGGCGCAGGCCCTGCTCCACGGGACGACCCAGCTCGGCTCCTTCGCCCGGGCCGATCTGGCCCGCCATCTGCTCTCGTCGGCGTCCCACCCGGTCGTCGTGGAGTCGACCGCCGGCGTCCACGGTCGCATCAGCCCGTTCGAGCCCGGCATGGCCCTGCTGCTCGCCCCGTTCGTGGCGATCGGCCCGCTCTACCACGCCGCCGTCGCCGGGATCCTGCTCACCTCCACCGCCGGACTCGTCCTGATCCACCGACTGGCCACCCGCCTCACCGGACTGCGGGGCGTGGGCCAGGCCCTGCTCGGCGTCATGCTCTTCTCGCCGGCCGTCCTGGTGGCCCTCGGACAGATCTACCCCGACCTGCCGTCCGGCGTCGTGCTGGCGTGCGCGCTCCTCGAGATCGCCCTCCTCGAACGGCGCGGCACCACCCGACCCGTCCACGTCGCCGTGGTGGTCGTCTCCATCGCCTTCCTGCCGTGGCTCCAGATCAAGAACATCGTCCCGGCCGCGCTCCTCTCCTGGTCGCCTTCGCGTTCGTGGCGGTGCGGTCACGACTCCCCCGCCCACTGATCCTCGGGGTGGCGGGCGCATCGATCGCGTCGTGGGCCCTGCTGATCCTCTACAACGTCCGCTACTTCGGCACCCTGCTCGGTCTCCACGAGCCACCCGTGCGACTCACCGCCACGGGGAGCGAGTACACCCTCGGGCTCCTGCTCGGCCGGGACCACGGGCTTGTTCGTCCAGGTCCCCTTCGCCGTGCTCGGCGTCCTCGGCCTCTGCCTCGCCCTCCGTCGGCTGCCGACGGCCGTGGTGGCGACGGCCGCCACCCTCGGCTCCGTCCTGGTCCTCAACGGCACCTACATCGTCAACCCCTACGGAGGGGGCTCCTTCGAAGGCCGCTTCATGTGGACCCTCGTCCCGGCGACGGTGGCCTGGTCGACCGTGGTCCTGCGGCGGTGGGAGGGATCGGGGCGCCGACTGGGGCTCCCGACGGCGGTCATCGGTGGGATCTGGGTGTACCTGGCCGTGCCGATCCTCACGGACGCCCACAACTACCTCAACGTCTTCTCCGAGTTCATCGTGTGGGACCCGCTCGCCATCCCCGGGTGGTGGTCCGGCCTGGACCGGTTCGTGCCCCAGTTTGATCTGACGGGACAGGTCCTCGGGTACCCGGCGGCCGGCATCGTCTTCGAGCTGGCCCTCGCCACCCTCGCCGTGGTGGCGTCCCTCCTGGTCATCCGCCGCAGCCGTCGCCTCCTGGTGGTCGGCGCCGCCGCCATCGTGGTCGCCCTCCTGGCCGTGGTCGCCGTCGAGGTGTCAGGGACTCCCTCGCCGCGCGCGGCACAGACCTTCAGCGGCGCCGACCTGGGTGCACCCGTGGTCGCCACGTCCACGCCGGTGGCCCCCGCACCCGTCGTGCTGCTGCGGGTCGAGCCGGGCACCTACCGGGTCACCGTGGGCTACCGCCTCTCGGGGACGGCGCCGTCCGGGGCTGTCGTGCTCACCTGTGTGCCCGCGGGGCCCGGGACCCCGACGCAGGTCCGCGCCGGCCTGGCGGCGGGAGGGGGTTCCTCGGTGATGGGCATCCGCTGCCCGGCGCTCGGCTTCCTCCAGTCCCAGCTGACGGTCGGGTCCGCGTCCACACTGCAGGTGGCCGGGTTGCGGCTGGTGAAGGTGTCGCCCTGACCGGTGGCGATCCGGGCGTCAGCCCAGGGCGTTGATCCGGTTCATGGCTACCTCGACCCCGTGGGTGACGATCAGCTCGACGGCGTCGGCGGCCACCTCCGCGGCCAGCGCCAGCGCCTCCCGCTCCTCCTTGCCCGGGCGCTTCAGCACGTAGTCGGCGCCGGGCTGGCGGCCCGGCGGCTTGCCGATCCCGATCCGCACCCGCAGGTAGTCCCCGGTGTGCAGGTGGGCGTGGATGGACTTCAGTCCGTTGTTCCCGGCCGTACCCCCGCCGGCCTTCACCTTGACCCGGCCCGAGGGCAGGTCGAGTTCGTCGTGGACGACCACCAGCCGGGTGGCCACGGCGGGCGCACCCGACCGCGTCGTCGGCACCGTCGAGCCCGGCCCGGCGCACCAGCGGGGCCACCGCCTGACCCGACTCGTTCATGTAGGTCAAGGGCACGGCGCACAGCACCGGGTGGTCGCCGATCCGGATCCGACCGGCGCGGGCGTGGAGTCCCTTCTCCGGGGACAGGCTGCCCTGGTGGCGCGCCACCAGCCGATCGACGGCGTCGGCGCCGATGTTGTGGCGGGTGCCCGCATACTCGGCACCCGGATTGCCGAGCCCCACGACGAGGAGGTCGACGGGGGTGCCGCGGCGTGCGCCTCCCGATCCCGGGCGGCGGAGCAGGACCTAGCCCTCGTCGGTGTCGGCCGCCGGCGCCGCTTCCTCGCCGGCCGCCTCCGCGGTCTCCTCGGCCGTGGCGGCCTGGACCCGGGGCGGATTGCCGGCGACCACGGTGGCCTCGAGGTCGGTCTCGAGCTCGACGCCGGCCGGGATGACGATGTCCGACACGTGGAGCGCACCGCCGATGGTGAGCTCCGAGATGTCGATGTCCACCGACGGGGGGATGTCGGTGGGCTTGGCCTTGATGTGAAGGGTGAAGAGCTGCTGGTCGACGATGCCGTCGCCGTGGGCCACCTCGACGGCTTCGCCCACCAGGTTGATGGTGACCTCGGCGCTGATCAGCTCGTCACGGTTGACGATGAGGAAGTCGACGTGGGTGACCGTGTTGCGCACGGGATGGTGCTGGATGTCACGGGCCAGGGTGAGGAGGTCCTTGCCGTCCACGTTGAGCGACAGCAGGGTGTTGAGCCCCGCCTCTCCCGACATGGCGATCTGGAACTCACGGGCGACGACCGCCACCGGGATCGGATCGGATCCGTGGCCGTACACCACACCGGGGATCTTGCCCTCGGAGCGCAGGCGTCGGGTCGAGCTGGACCCGATCTCGCGGCCGGTGTGGGCGGTGAGCGTGGCTTCGGACATGCGGGGACTCCTCAGGAGGTACGGAGACGGGCGCAGGGCCACCCCGGTCGGACGTGCCCCGGGGCACGGTCCGACAGCGACCGCTGCTGACGGCCCACCATGATAGACGCACCGGCGCCGGCGGGGCCACACGCCCCCGGCACGGGCCCGGAGGCGGCTAGGCCAGGTTCTCCCCGCCGAAGATCTCGGAGACGGAGGTGTCCTCGAACACGGCGTCGATGGCATCGCTGATGAGCTTGGCCACCGACAGGACCTCGAGCTTGTCGAATCGGCGGTCCTGGGGGATGGGCAGGGTGTTGGTGACGACCACCTTGGTCAGGGCGGAGTTCTTCAGGCGGTCGATGGCCGGGTCGGACAGGACGGCGTGGGTGGCCATGCACCACACCTCGGACGCCCCCCGGTCGGCCAGCAGGTCGGCCGCCGCCACGATGGTCCCGGCGGTGTCGATCATGTCGTCGATGAGCACGCACTGGCGCCCTTCGACCTCGCCCACCACGTGCAGCGCCTCCACCTGGTTGGCCACGCCCCGCAGGCGACGCTTGTGCACGACCGCCAGGTCGGCGGTGAGGTGCTGGCTGAACCGCTCGGCCACCTTCACCCGGCCGGCGTCGGGCGCCACCACCACGAGATCGTCGTTCAGGTGGGCCCGCAGGTAGTCGATCATGACCGGGGCGGCGGTCAGGTGGTCGAAGGGGATGTCGAAGAAACCCTGGATCTGGCCGGAGTGCAGGTCGACGCTGACCACCCGGTCGGCTCCGGCCACGGAGAGCATGTCGGCCACGAGCTTGGCCGTGATGGGTTCACGGCCCGTCGCCTTGCGGTCCTGACGCGAGTAGCCGTAGTACGGGCACACGGCGGTGATGCGCTTGGCCGAGGCCCGCTTGGCGGCGTCGATCATGATCAGGTGCTCCATGAGGGAGTCGTTGACCGGCCCGCAGTGGGTCTGGACGATGAAGACGTCACTCCCCCGGATCGAACTGTCGAACCGACAGTGGATCTCGCCGTTGGCGAACTCGCGGAGGTTGGCCTCGCCGAGCTCGACCCCGAGCTGGGAGGCGATCTCCTGGGCCAGCTCCGGGTGGGAGCGACCCGACACCAGGTCCAGGCGGCGACGCGGGGTGAATTCCATGGGGGAACGCTACCGCGATGTGCCACCCGGGTCAGATGGCGTCGGAGCGACCACGGAACCGCCCGGCACCTCGGTCCCCTCGTCCAGCACCACGAAGGGGCCGACCCGGGCGTCGGGGCCGATGACCGACCGGCGGCAGACGCTGGACGTGACCACCGCCCGCTCGCCGACCTCGGTCTCCACCAACCGGGTGTCCGGTCCGATCTCGGCGTGTTCGCCGATCCGGCAGGCCCCCTGGAGGATGACCCCCGGCAGCAGGACGACGTCGGTGGCCAGGACGGCCTCGGTGTCGATGTACGTGGTCTGGGGGTCCCACATGGTGACGCCCCGACGCATCCACCGCTCGTTGATGCGGTCCCGGAGCTCGGCCTCGGCCACGGCCAGCTGGGCCCGGTCGTTGACCCCCGCCACCTCCATCGTGTCGTCGACCACCACCGAGCCCACCCGGTGCCCGGCGTCGTAGAGGACCTCCACGACGTCGGTCAGGTAGTACTCGCCCTGGGCGTTGGCCGGGCTCAGCCGGCGCAGTGACGGCGCCAGGACGCTGCGCTTGAAGCAGTACATGGACGTGTTGACTTCGCCGACCTCCAACTCCTCCTCGGTGGCGTCGCCGTGCTCGACCACCCGGGCCACCGCGTCGTCGCGCCCGCGCACCACCCGGCCGTAGCCGGTCGGGTCGTCGAGGACCGCCGTCAGGAGGGTGGCCGCGTCGTCGTGGGTGCGGTGGACACGGACCAGGGCGGCCAGGGTGCCGGGGCGCAGCAGCGGCGTGTCGCCCGGCAGCACCACCACGTCGCCGTCGTCCCCCGAGTCCTCGTCCGGCAGTCCGGTGAGGGCCACCGACATGGCGTCGCCGGTGCCGCGCTGCTCGACCTGCTCCACGAACTCGATCGCCAGGCCGGGAGGGGCGTGCTCGACCAGGGTCTTGGTGACCCATTCGGCCCGGTGGCCCACCACGACGACCACCCGGTCGATGGGCAGTTCGGCCAGGGCGTCGAGCACGTGCAGGATCATGGGACGGCCGCAGAGGCGGTGCAGCGGCTTGGGGCGGTCCGAACGCATGCGCGTGCCGTGCCCGGCGGCCAGGACCACGGCCGACAGCGGACGGCGCGGCGTCCCGGCGGTGGGCCCCCCGACCGTGGTGGACTCCCAGTCGTCGGCCGGGCCCTGGGGATACGTGCGGATCACCACGGGGCCACCTCCGGACGGCCGGTCGGCCCGGCGGTCCGAACGACGTAACGCGGCGCGGGGGTCATGCGCCTATTCTTCCCACGTCGACCGGGTCGATGCGACCCGGCACCGGTACACCTTCCCCCACCAGGGGATCAGCGAACCCCATGCCCGTACTCCCCACCGCCATCGACCCCGCGTCGGACTCCTTCCGCGCCAACGAGGCCGCACTGGTCGAGGGACTGGCCCTCGTGGAGGCCGAGCTGGCGACCGCCCGGGCGGGGGGTGGCGAGCGTTACGTCGCCCGTCACCGGGAGCGGGGCAAGCTCACCGCCCGGGAGCGGATCGAACTCCTCCTCGACCGCGACGCACCGTTCCTTGAGCTCTGCCCGTTCGCGGCCTGGGGCACCCAGTACACCGTCGGGGCGTCGTCCGTCCTCGGTATCGGCGTGGTCGAGGGCGTCGAGGTGCTCATCAACGCGACGGACCCCACGGTCCGCGGCGGCGCCATGAACCCGTGGTCCTTCCGCAAGGGCGCCCGGGGTGCCGACATCGCCCTGGCCAACCGCCTGCCCACCGTGAGCCTCACCGAGTCCGGCGGCGCCGACCTGCCCGCCCAGGCCGAACTGTTCATCCCCGGGGGTCGGGCCTTCCGCGACATCACCCGGCACTCCGCGGCGGCCATCCCCACCGTCGCCGTCGTCTTCGGCAACGCGACCGCCGGCGGGGCCTACGTCCCGGGCATGAGCGACTACGTCGTCATGATCGAACAGCGCTCGAAGGTCTTCCTCGGCGGGCCGCCCCTGGTGAAGATGGCGACCGGTGAGGAGTCGACGGACGAGGAGCTCGGGGGCGCCTCGATGCACGCCCGGGTCTCCGGCCTCGCCGACTACCTGGCCGTCGACGAGGTGGACGCCATCCGACTCGGTCGCCAGATCGTGCGCCGCCTCCACTGGCGCAAGCAGGGCCCCGGCCCGACCGAGCCGGCCGACGACCCGGTGCACGATCCCGACGAGCTGCTGGGCATCGCCTCGGCGGACCCGAAGACGCCCTTCGATCCCCGCGAGGTCCTCGCCCGGGTGGTCGACGGCTCCCGGTTCGACGAGTTCAAACCGCTCTACGGCACCAGCCTGGTCACGGGCTGGGCCTCCGTCCACGGCTATCCGATCGGCGTCCTCGCCAACCACCGCGGCGTCCTCTTCTCCGAAGAGGCCCACAAGGCCACCCAGTTCATCCAGCTGGCCAACCAGATCGACGTCCCGCTCCTCTTCCTGCAGAACACCACCGGCTACATGGTCGGCAAGGAGTACGAACAGGGCGGGATCATCAAGCACGGGGCCATGATGATCAACGCGGTCTCCAACTCGTCGGTCCCCCACCTGACCGTCAACATCGGGGCCTCCTACGGTGCCGGCAACTACGGGATGTGCGGCCGGGCCTACGACCCCCGGTTCCTGTTCGCCTGGCCGAACGCCCGCTCCGCGGTGATGGGACCGGCCCAGCTGGCCGGCGTGCTGTCCATCGTGGGGCGCCAGTCGGCGCTGTCCAAGGGCGTCCCCTTCGACGAGGAGGCCGACGAGGCCATGCGGGCGCTGGTCGAGGCCCAGATCGAGTCCGAGTCGCTACCCCTCCACCTCTCCTCCCGGCTCTACGACGACGGCATCATCGACCCCCGGGACACCCGCACGGTGCTCGGGCTGTGCCTGTCGGTCATCGACAATCAGCCGACCGCGGGCACCCGCGGCTACGGCGTGTTCCGGATGTGACCGGGCCGTGACCTCCCGATCCCCCGACGCCGGCCCCCGCCCGGTCACCTGTCTCCTGGTCGCCAACCGCGGGGAGATCGCCCGGCGCATCCTGCGCACCGCCCGCACCATGGGCGTGACCACCGTGGCGGTGTACTCCGACGCCGATGCCGACAGCCCGCACGTGGCCGAGGCCGATCTCGCCGTGCGCCTCCCCGGCCTGGCGCCGTCGGACACCTACCTCCGCCAGGACCTCCTGTTGGACGCCGCCGACCGGAGCGGGGCCGACGCCGTCCATCCCGGCTACGGCTTCCTGTCCGAGTCGGGGGCGTTCGCCCGGGCCGTGATCGGGGCCGGGCTCATCTGGGTGGGCCCGCCTCCCGAGGCCATCGACGCCATGGGGTCGAAGATCGGTTCCAAGCAGCTCATGGTCGCGGCCGGGGTCCCGACGCTGCCCAGCATCACCGTCGACGGCGCCATCCCGCCCGACCCCGGGGAGGTCGACCTCCTGGGCTGGCCCCTGCTGGTCAAGGCCTCGGCCGGCGGCGGGGGGCGGGGGATGCGGATCGTGGAGGGTCCCGACGACCTCGCCGGGGCGCTGGTCGGCGCCGAGCGGGAGGCCCGGTCCGCGTTCGGCGACGGGACGCTGTTCCTCGAGCGGTACGTGACCTCGCCCCGACACATCGAGGTCCAGGTGCTGGCCGACCGCCTCGGTGGGACGGTCGCCCTGTTCGAGCGGGAGTGCAGCATCCAACGGCGCCACCAGAAGATCATCGAGGAGGCCCCGTCGCCGGTGGTCGGACCCGAGCTGCGCGCCCGCCTCTCGCAGGCCGCGGTGTCGGCGGCCCGGGCCGTCGGGTACGTCAACGCCGGAACCGTCGAGTTCGTCCTCGACACCGGGGGCGTGGACGGGGCGGGCGACGGGGAGCCCTACTTCCTCGAGATGAACACCCGCCTCCAGGTGGAGCACCCGGTCACCGAGGAGGTGACCGGACTCGATCTCGTCCGTCTCCAGCTGCTCATCGCCGGAGGGGCCCCGCTGCCGGACGAGGTGCACGACGCCGTCGCCCGGGGGCCGGTGGGGCACGCCGTCGAGGCCCGCCTCTACGCCGAGGACCCGGCCGCCGGATGGTTGCCGTCGACGGGCGAACTCCACGCGTTCGCGATTCGGACCGACCGGCCCGGCGTCCGGGTCGACGCCGGGGTGGCGGCCGGGGGCACCGTGAGCCCGCACTACGACCCCATGCTGGCCAAGGTCGTCGTCCACGCGCCGACCCGGGCCGAGGCCGTCGCCGGGCTGGCCGCGGCGCTGGCCGGCGCCCGCATCCACGGGGTCACCACCAACCGCGACCTCCTGGTGCGCACGCTGCGCCACGAGGCGTTCGGGCGGGGTGCAACCGACACGGGGTTCCTCGACCGCCACGGTCTCGGGTCCCTGGCCGCCCCCCTGGCCGACGGCGACGCCGTCGGGCGCCACGCGGTGGCCGCCGCCCTCGCCGCCCAGGCGGCCCGGCGGCTCGACGCGGCGGTGCTCGCCACCCTCCCGTCGGGGTGGCGGAACAACACCGACGACCATCAGTCGATCACCTTCGACGCGGCGGGACGGGACGTGGTGGTGGACTACCGCATGGCGCGCCGGGGTTCGTCCCTGGCCGGGGTGGCCGTCGACGGCACCGGGCTCGACGTGTCCGCCCACCGGCTGGCACCCGACGGGGTCTCCCTGACCGTCGGCGGGGTGACCCGCCGTTACACCGTCCAGCGGGTCGGGCCGGTCAGCTACGTCGACGGGCCCGACGGGTCGTCGACCCTCGTCGAGGAGGAGCGGTATCCGGTGGCCGGTGAGCAGGAGGCCGCCGGCTCGTCGCTGGCCCCGATGCCCGGAAACGTCGTGCGGGTCGCCGTGGAGGAGGGGTCACGGGTGACGACGGGACAGGTCCTGGTGGTGCTGGAGGCCATGAAGATGGAACACACCGTCCACGCCGGCACCACCGGGGTCGTCACCCGGCTGGCGGTGGCCGAGGGGGACCAGGTCGTGACCGGTCAGGTGCTGGTGGTGGTGGAGGCCGACGACGGCCAGACAGGAGACGACACCGTGGCGAACGAGGTACCGGCATGAGCGAGCCGCTGCGCATCGCCAACTGCTCCGGCTTCTACGGCGACCGGCTGTCGGCCGCCGCGGAGATGGTCGGCGGCGGGCCCATCGACGTTCTCACCGGGGACTGGCTGGCCGAGCTGACCATGCTCATCCTGTGGAAGGGCCTCCAGCGGGACGCCTCGCGAGGTTGGGCTCACACCTTCCTGACCCAGATGGAGGAGGTCCTCGGCACGTGCGTCGACCGCGGCATCAAGGTGGTCACCAACGCCGGCGGACTCAATCCGGGCGGCCTGGCGGACCAGGTGCGTCAGCTGGCCGACCGCCTCGGGTTGTCGGTGGCCGTGGCGCACGTCGAGGGCGACGACCTCCTCCCCCGGCTCGACCAGCTCCGAAGCGACGGTCACCCGCTCGCCCACCTGGACACCGGCCGGCTGCTCGAGCAGGCCGACGGGACCGTGGTGTCGGCCAACGCCTATCTCGGGGCGTGGCCCATCGTGGCAGCCCTCGACGCCGGCGCCGACGTGGTGGTCTGCCCCCGCGTCACCGACGCCTCGCTCGTGGTGGGCCCCGCCGCCTGGCACCACGGCTGGGGCGAAACGGACTGGGACGCGCTGGCGGGCGCCGTGGCGGCCGGCCACGTCATCGAGTGCGGCCCCCAGGCCACCGGCGGCAACTACGCCTTCTTCACCGAGATCCCCGGGCTCGAGCACCCGGGATTCCCCATCGCCGAGGTGGCGGCCGACGGGTCGTCGGTCATCACCAAGCATCCGGGCACCGGTGGCGCGGTCACCACCGGCACCGTCACCGCCCAGCTGCTGTACGAGATCGCCGGACACCACTACCCGAACACCGACGTGGTGGCCCGCTTCGACACCGTCGAGGTCGCCGAGGTCGGCCCCGATCGCGTGGCGCTGTCCGGGACCCGGGGACTGCCCGCCCCGCGCGAGGTGAAGGTGTGCTGCAACCTGCTCGGCGGCTGGCGCAACTCGATGACCTTCGTGCTCACCGGCCTCGACATCGAGGCCAAGGCGGACCTCACCGTCCGGTCGCTGGCCGACGCCCTCGGGGGAACGGGACAGTTCGCTGAGTTCGACGCCCGCCTGATCCGTACGGACAAGGCCGACGCGCCGACCAACGCCGAGGCCACGGCCCAGCTGCGGGTGACGGTCAAGGACGAGGACGCCGACCGCGTCGGCCGGCGGTTCTCCGGGGCGGCCACCGAGTTGGCCCTGGCCGGCTACCCGGGACTGCACCTGACCGCTCCCCCCGCCAGCGCCAGCGCCTACGGCGTCTACTGGCCCGCGCTGGTGCCCGCCGAGCTCGTGGTGCCGGCCGTGGTGCGGCCCGACGGGTCCCGGGTGGAGGTGCCCCACCACGGGCACCGGGCCGCCGACGGACCGTCGATCGTCGCCGGGGCCGACGCCTCGCTCGCCCCCGGCGTGACCGTCGCCCCCGACCGGGTGGCGCCGGGGCCCCCGTCTGCGCCCGGGACCGACGGGGACACCGTCCGCCTGCCCCTCGGGACGATCATCGGGGCCCGCTCGGGCGACAAGGGCGGCAACGCCAACGTCGGCCTGTGGGCCCGCTCCGACGAGGCGTGGGCGTGGCTCGACGCCGAACTCACGCTGGCCCGCTTCCGCGAGCTGCTCCCCGAGGCGGACGACCTGGTGGTCCAGCGGCACGTCTTCCCCAACCTGCGGGCGCTCAACTTCGTGGTGGTCGGACTCCTCGGCGAGGGCGTGGCGTCGTCCACCCGCCCGGATCCCCAGGCGAAAGGGCTCGGCGAGTACCTGCGGAGCCGCACCGTCGACCTGCCGGTCCGGCTGGTCCCCCACTCGTCCTAATCTTGTCGCCGGGTGGCCACCGGTCACCCGGAGCAACCGATCCCCGCGAGGGGTGCCGGCACCCCCGGCGCCGCGCCAGGAGGCCGCCATGGACTTCACCCCATCCGACGAGCTCACCATGCTGCGCGAGGCGGTGTCGTCCATCGCCGCCAAGTTCGGGCACGGGTACTACGTGGACAAGGCCCACGCCGACGAACGCACCGACGAGCTGTGGAACGCCGTGGCCGAGCAGGGGTTCCTGGGGGTCAACGTGCCCGAGGAGTACGGCGGGGGCGGCGGTGGCATCACCGAGTTGGCCGCGGTGGCCGAGGAGCTGGCGGCCCAGGGCTGCCCGCTCCTCGTGATCGTGGTGTCGCCGGCCATCTGTGCGACCATCATCGCCAAGTTCGGGACCGGGGCCCAGAAGCAGAGGTGGCTGCCGCGCTTCGCCACGGGTGAGTTGAAGATGGCCTTCGCCATCACCGAGCCCGACGCCGGCTCCAACTCGCACAACCTCGGTCTGACCGCCACCAGGGACGGGGACGTCTACCGCCTCAACGGCCAGAAGTACTACATCTCGGGCGTCGACGAGTGCGAGGCGATCCTGGTGGTCACCAAGTCGGGCACCGACCCCGACACCGGCCGCGGCCGCCTGTCGCTGTTCGTCGTCGACGTCGACACCCCCGGCCTCGACAAGCAGGTGCTCCCCGTCGAGATCACCGCGCCCGAGAAGCAGTACACGCTCTTCTTCGACAATGTGCAGGTCGATGCCGACCGGCTCATCGGCGAGGAGGGCGAAGGGCTGCGCCAGGTCTTCTTCGGGCTCAATCCCGAGCGCATCCTGTCGGCGGCCACGGCCAACGGCATCGGGCGGTACGTCCTCGACCGGGCGGCCGAGTACGCGACCGCCCGCGAGGTGTGGGGCACGCCCATCGCCCGTCACCAGGGCATCTCCCATCCCCTGGCGAAGGCCAAGATCGAGGTCGAGCTGGCCCGGGTGATGACCGACAAGGCCGCCTGGTACTGCGATCACGACGGCGACTCACCGTTGGCCGGGGAGACGGCCAACATGGCCAAGTACGCGGCCGCCGAAGCGACCCTGGCCGCGCTCGACCAGTCGATCCAGACCCACGGGGGCAACGGCATGTCGACCGAGTACGGCATCGCCGACCTGTGGGGCATGGCCCGCCTGCTGCGCATCGCGCCGGTGAGCCGCGAGATGATCCTCAACTACGTCGCCCAGCACTCCCTCGGACTGCCCCGGTCCTACTGACCGCGGCGCCGGTGGTGCGCAAGGGGGTGCGCCGGACCCGTCCCGCCCCGTCCTGAGCCGGAGGCGCAACCGGCCGGACGACAGCCGACCGTCGCGTCCGCTCCCCGGACCACGCGCGGCGCCACCGCACCCGGTCCCGGCCGGTCCGCACCCGGTCCCGGCCGGTCCGGACCCGGCCCCGGACCACCCCACCGGACCGGTCGGGACGGTCGATCGCGGCCCGACCCGCCCGCGGCACGGTTGCAAAACGTGGCACGTCCCGCGCCGCCGTGACCGCACCGGGTGGTCGTTGCACCGGACCTGCAACCGATCTGCACCCCACCCCGCGCGGTCGGTGATTCCTCAAGTCCCCGGGGCCGTCGGACGATAGGTGCGTAGGTGGAATTACGCCTAGGAGCGGGGTGTTTCCCGGTCTTACTCTGCCGAAAGAGCACCATGTCACGAGTCACAGGTCACCACCGCGGTCCGGTCCCGAACCGGAGGAGCGGGCTGGGCACAGCCCGAGTGACCCGTCGCGTCCGGTCGGCCGGCCGTCATCGGTCGGACGACGCGGTGACCCTCGTCGAGGTCCTGGTGGCCGGGGTCATCCTCCTGCTCACCATGATCCCCATGGGCATCTTCCTCGCCAACGCCACCACCGCCGCGGCGCAGACCCGCCAACGCCAGACCGCCGTGCAGCTGGCCGACACCTGGGTGGAGATCCTGGGCAACACCCAGCCGCCCACCCGCAACGACGGGGCCGTGTACACCGGGTACACCTTCTCGAACCCGAGCACCTCGTCCTACTTCAACTTTCAGGGCGTCCAGGTACCCCCGGCCTCGGTCGGCGGCACCACCTACACCGTCGACGCCACCTACCTCGCGGAGGCCGCCAACGATCTGTCGGGCTCCGACCTCTGCACGTCGGGCGAGCCTCCCAGCCCCAGCCACCCCGCGGTCATCGAGTTGCTGGTGACCATCATCTGGGACAACGGCAGACAGACGGTCAGTGACAGCACGGAGATCAACTACCCGAAGCCGGGCCTGCAGATCGACGGGTTCCTCGCCATCAACATGACGAACAACCTCCAGCCCGACGTCAACGGCGTGGCGGCGTCGACACGGCTCATGACGGTTCCCGTCACCATCACGCAGGTGTCGGGGAGCCCCGTCCTCAATCCGTCGTCGTTCCCGGTCAACGCCGACACCAACGGATGCATCTTCGTCCAGGTGCCTCCCGGGGAGTACACCGTCTCGATCACCCAGCCCGCGGCCGGCTCCTTCACCGACTACACCGGGTCGCCCGCCTTCGTGACCCCGTCCGGCAGCATCACCGAGACGCTGACCAACCAGGCGGTGTCGGTCACCGCGGAGCAGGTCGTGCCCCTCCAGCCCTTCGACGAGGGCATCATCGGCAAGGTCGCCTACGGGGGTTCGGCCGCCGTCGACAGCGGCGTCGAATGCCCGGGAGCGGCCGCCATCACCTGCGTCACCACGGGCACGCGCACCTCGGGTGGGTCGTCCGCCTGGGGAGGCGCCGGCGCCACGTGGACGACGGCCAAGCTGTCGACCGTCACCCGGGTCAAGCAGGTCGCCTGCACCACCGCCACCTCGGCGACCTGCGTCGGCGTCGGATTCGGTCCGGCCGGCGGGGCGATCCTCTCGACCTCGACCAACTTCGCGGCCACCACCACCGACACGGTGCCCGGCGGGGTCACCGACATCTCCCAGGTGACCTGTCCCGGTACGGACGGCTGCTACGCCCTCGGCACCACCGCGTCGGGCCCGGCCCTCCTGGCCGGCTACGTGGGACCGGGATCCGACGTGTGGTCGAACGTGACCCCGGGGTCGGTCCCCTTCGCCTCGATGAACTCCATCGCCTGTCCTACCGCCACGACCTGCGAGCTGACGTACACGAGCACGACCGGTACACCCGGAGTCCTCCGGCTGGACGGCAATTCATCGGGCCTGGCGGTCAATCCCGCGTGGGTCCCGACCGTCACCGCGGACGTCCTGCCGCCGACCGTCACCGCCATCGGGACGATCGTCTGCCCGGCCGCCGCCGACTGCGAGGCCACGGCGACCGGCGACTTCAACAGCCCGAGCGACGCCACCGTGGTCACCGGTCCCATCGCCGGCTCCGGGGCCACGACGTGGACCAACGAGTCGACGTTCCCCACGGGGGCCACCACGGTGACCGGGATCTCCTGCACGTCGACCTCCTGTGTCGCCATCGGCAGCGTCCCCGGTACACCGGCGGTGTGGACCGGTGACCTGACGACGCCCACCCACGCCTGGAGCCAGGCCAACACCTTCCCGTCCAGCGTCGGCGAAGTCAGCTCGGTCGCCTGCGGTCAACCGAGCACCGGCGACACCGCCGACTGTCTCGTGGCCGGAACCTCCACCGGGACGTCGGGGAGCGGGCTCCTCGTCGACGGATCTCTCACCGCGGGGACATGGGCCTGGAACTTCGTGTCCCCACCGTCGGGTACGACGGTCCAGTTCTACGACGACGTCGCCTGCGAGAACCCCGTGTCCTCCACCGGATCGACCTGCGCGGCGGTCGGATCCACATTGGCCGGACCGGTCGTCCTGGCTTCGTCTTCGGGACCGGCCGGCTCCTGGGCCAACGTGACGCCGGCCTCGTTCCCCGGAGGGAAGGTGTCGGGCATCCCCATCGAGACGGCGCCGGCCGGCACCACCTCGTGGACCCCCCAGGTCAACTGGGGCAGTTCGAACGTGACCCAGCTCCCCTACGTCCTCTATCCCCAGCCCTCGGGATACACGGTCGTGGCCGCCGACTGCCCGACGGAGGGTCCGGGCGAACCCGCCGGCAATCTGCCCGCCGGCACGCTCGTGGCGGCGGCGGGAGGAACCGGGACCACCACGCTCCCGCTCGGCCTCCTGCCGCTCCAGCTCGTCAATTCGTCGGGGGCCCCGGTCAGCGGCGCCTCCATCATCCTCACGTCCACCACGAACTGCGGCTCGGGGTATGACTACTACGACCTGCCGACCACCGACGGCTACGGGCAGAGCGTCATCTCGGTCCCCTACGGCACCTACTCCTACACGGTGACCATCGGGGGGACGTCGATCGCCCACACCACGGCGACCCTGTCCGTCGGGCCGAGCAGCGTCGTCGAGACGGTCAACGGCAGTCCGACCACCTACTACCTCCCGACTCCCGTCCCGGTGCCGGCATGAGGCGACTCCTGTCCGACCGGGACCGCGGTGACGACGGCATGACCGTGGTCGAACTCCTCGTCACCTCGAGCGTGCTCGTGATCCTCCTCGGGATGGTCCTCATCTCGGTCACCCTGATCAACGACGTCAGCAACAACGTGACGTCGCAGTACCAGGAGTTCAACCAGGCGCTCCCCGCGCTCGCCCCCTTCCATACCCTCCTGGCCGCCCAGGTCGAGCCGGGCCCACCGGTGGCGGGCGTACCCCAACCGCCGTTCGAGTGCCTGTCGTCCAACCCCACCTGCACCGCCATCGGGAACTTCACCATGACGTTCTTCGCCAACATCGGCACCGGCTACGGGGACGTCATGTCGTGCCCGTCCAGTGATCCCGGTTGCACCTCGTCCTCGGCCGGCCCGGCGATGATCGTCGCCGGGGAGTACGACGAGTCGGGGAACCCCGTCACCGTCGGCACGGGCGGCACGAACTGCGACGCCGCCACGCCCTGCAGCCTCCAGGTCCGGCTGTACCTTCCCCAGACGGTCTCCAACGGTGCCCCGTCGTGCCCCATCCTGTGGGGCTCCACCCTCCAGTCGACGGCCTGTTCGTACTCGACGACGTACCGCCTGCTGGCCAACGTCGGGGACGTCGTCAACAACCCGTCGGCGGTCGGTTCCGACGGGACGACCCCGACCCAGCCGATCTTCTCCTACGGCTACTTCGATCCGGGCTACTACGTCCCCCCAGCGCCGCAGTACTACACGCAGAGCCACGTCCTGACGGCCACCGAGGTCCAGAACCAGTCGATGAGCCTGGCCGGACTCGGGTACGGCGGCACGGCGACCTCCCAGAGCCTCACCAGCTGCGCCGCCGTGTCCACGAACTATCCGACCCCGGCCGTCGCCTGCCCGGCCGACTCCATCCAGAGCGTGGGACTCGACCTGATGCTGGCGAGGCCCGGCGTCTCCGGTGAGGGTGGCATCGAAGACCGCCTCGTGGTGTACCGCTACGCCGAGAGCCCCGGCTCGTCGACGTACCCCTACCAGTACTCGGAGACGAACGGATGACGACGGAACGCTCTTCTGGTCGTCGGGAGATCCACCTGCTGACGCGGGTGCTCGGGGCCCGACGCGCCCACCTCGTGACCGACCTCGGACAGACGGCGATCGTGGCCGTCCTCGCCATCACGCTGATCATCGGCATCATCGGGGGCGCCCTGGTGGCCAGCGTCGTCCAGTCGGCCCCGCTCCAGGCCCAGACCCAGGTGACCATCCTGGCCCGCCGGGCCCTCGAGGCCGGGGAGAACGCCTATGTGACCGCCATCAACACGAATCCCAGCCTGGCCCAGTGCAACACCGGCACCAACGACTCCGCCACCTGCTCGGGCATCGACTACGGCGAGTGGAACCCCGTCCCGGAATCGAACACGTTGAACCTCAACGGTGACGCCGAGTACTACGCCTTCGGCAACCCCCAGCCCACCTTCGACCCCACCACCCATGCCCTCACCAACATGTCCGTCCAGGTGGTCGGGGCCGCCCGGAGCACGTCGACCACCAACAACTACCTCTTCGACACCGAGACCATCAACCTGGCCTCCACCAACGGCTTCCTCACCCACGTGTGGTGGTCGAACTACGAGTCGTACAACCAGACCGGCGACTACTCCGGGTGCAGCTACAACTGGGCGAGCGACAACTACGACGCCAACAGCGATCCCGGCGGCTGCGAGCCGGTCACCTTCGCGTCCAGCGACTACCTGTTCGGACCGACCTACACCAACGACTCCGTGTTCGTCAGCAGCGACGGTGGGGGTCCCACCTTCGGGAACGCTTCGAGCTCCCCGAAGGTGCCGTCCGTCGTCGAGACCGCCGACCCGCGCTGCCTCTTCGTCGACTCCAGTCACGGGATGAACGGGAACGGTGGAGCGGCCCAGAACGACGACGGCAACTGCGCCAGCGCCAACTCGGACGTGGGGCTGTACGACTCGACCAACAGCTCCTACGGCCATACCGTCGAGCAGCCTCCCCAGAGTGACGGCCAGCTGGCCACGATCGCCAGCGAGTTCGGATGCCTGTACTCGGGCCCGACGTCGATCACCCTCACCGGGAGCACCATGACGGTCACCAGCCCCGACACGGTCGTCTCCACCGTGTCGGACAATGGCACCCCGGTGCCCTGGGACAACAACAACGTCCCCAACAACTACACCGACTGCCCGACCAACGGCTCGGGTCCGCTGCCCGCCGACGGGGTCATCTACGTGGAGACGGCCAGCGGGTCCGCCGGGACGTCGACGCAGCCTCCGCAGCCCATCATCAAGGGGGCCAACCCGTTCGACGACTACCTGGCCAACTCGGTCACCAACGTGACGGCCAGCCCGACCCCCACCCCGGTGACCGCCGGTAAGCAGGTCACCCTGACCGCCACCGTCACCTCCAGCGTCCCCCAGATCGGGGCCGGGGCCACGGTCGCCTTCAGCCAGACCGAGAACAGCGGCGGTACGAGCTCCCACGCCATCACCTCCTGCGCCTCCCAGGCCAACTGGTCGGCGCCCGTGGCGGTGGGCAGCAACTGGCAGTCCACCGTCACCTGCCCGAACTTCCCCGAGATCTCGACGGACACCGGCGTGTTCTCGGCCGTCTACAGCGGGGGCACGTACACCAACACCTCGCAGGGCACCCTGGGGGCCACGAACACCCTCACCCCGGGTGTGAGCTGGGGGGCGGACTCCCAGACCACCGCCGGTGGCTGCGCGAGCTGCTACTACGGCGAGTCGAGCAGCCCGGACGCCGAGGGCGACGCCTTCGTCAGCGGCGCCCTGTCCGGCCAGCTGACCATCGGCACCTCCAACAACGTGGTCGTGACCGGCAACGTGACCTACCAGGACTGTGGCCACCACTGGACCTTCGGACAGAGCGGCCTGGTCGACTTCTGCCCCTACTTCGACGCCGGGACCAACGACTCCCTCGGACTCATCGCCAACAACTACGTCGAAGTGAACCACCCGGTCACCAACCCCGACCCCGGCACCGGAGCCGTCCTGGCCTCCTGCTCGACGCCGGGCGCGCTGTGCGACGCATCTACCTCGCAAGGCGCCACCATCAACGGCAACACCCAGAACGGACTCACCATCGACGCCGCCATCCTGGCGCTCACCCAGTCGTTCGTGGTGAACAACTACAAGGTCGGCGGCCCCGAGGGGCAGCTCGCCATCTACGGGTCCGTGCAGCAGTACGCCCGTGGACCCGTCGGTCAGTTCAACACCCAGGGGATCGTCAGCGGGTACGTCAAGAACTACACCTGGGACCCGCTCCTCGACTACGTCTCCCCGCCCGACTACCTGGTGCCGTCCACCGCCCCGTGGGACCTCACATCCATCACCGCCAACGCCGGGGAGCACCCGTCGAACGTCTGCCCCCCGCTGGCCGGCCCCTACCCCAACGGTGCGGCGACCCCCATCACCACCTACTGCTCCCAGGCCGTCGGCGGCCTACCCGGCTACCCGGCGTCCACCGCACCGTCCCCGCCGACCGGCGTCACCGCCGTGGCCTCGGTCGGGGGCGTGGCCACCGTGAGCTGGAGCGCACCGGACAACACCGGCAGCTCCGCCATCATCCGCTACAACGTGACCCCCAATCCGCCCTGCCCGACCTGCAGCGGGCTCACCACGACGGGCGCCCTCAGCACCAGCGTCGCGGGCCTCACCCCGGGCACCAACTACACGTTCACCGTGACCGCCACCAACAGCAACGGCACGAGCAGTCCCTCGGCACCGTCGCCGCTGGTCAGCGCGCCACTCGTCCCCTACCCGCCCACCTCGGTGTCGGCACTCGGCAACGCCAACGAATCGGTGTCGGTCAGCTGGACGGATCCCCCGTCGGCGAACATCTCGCGGTACAACATCACGCCGTCCCCCGCGTGCGGCTCCTGCACCGGTCTCCAGGTGAACTCGGCCACGGCCACCACCACGACCATCACCGGCCTCACCGTAGGTGCCACCTACACGTTCACGGTCACCGCGACCAACAACATCGGCACCAGCGTGGCCTCCAACCCGTCGAACGCCATCGAGGTCCCGACCAAGCCCGGCGCCCCGACCGGCGTCGCCGGCACCTCGTTCGCCAACACGCAGTCGGTGGTGTCGTGGAGTGCTCCGGCGTCCAACGGCGGACTCGCCATCTCCACGTACACGGTGACGTCGTCACCCGGCAACAAGACGTGCAGCACGCCCACCACGTCGTGCACGGTGACCGGACTCACCAACGGCACGCCCTACACCTTCACCGTGACCGCCACCAACACCATCGGCACCGGGGCGGCGTCCGCCCCGTCCGCCCCGGCCACCCCCGCCGCGGCGCCGGGCACCCCGACGATGGGCACCGCCACCGCCGGGAACGGCCAGGCCTCCGTGACCTTCTCGACCCCGGCCACCAACGGGGCGCCGATCACCGGGTACACACTGACCTCGAGCCCGGGTGGGATCACCGCCACCTGCTCGTCGTCGCCGTGCGTGATCACCGGACTGACCAATGGAACCCCCTACACGTTCAAGGTGGTGGCCAACAGCGCCGCCGGTTCGAGTGGCTCGTCGGGCAGCAGCAACTCGGTCACACCCATCGGACCCCCCAGTGCGCCCCTCAGCGTCAGCGCCACCAGCAATGCCAACACCCAGTCCGTCGTGACCTGGTCGGCGCCGGCCACCAACGGCGGATCGGCCATCACCAAGTACACCGTGACCTCCAGCGGGGGTCAGACGTGCACCACGACAGGGGCCACCTCCTGCACCGTGACCGGGCTGACCAACGGGACGCCCTACACGTTCACGGTGACCGCCACCAACTCGCTCGGCACCGGCGTCGCATCGGCACCCTCGGCGGCCGCCACCCCGGCCACCGTTCCCGGGGCTCCCACCGGCGTCACGGCCGTCGCCGGCTACACCCAGGCGACCGTCTCGTGGTCCGCGCCCGTCTCCAACGGGGGCGCGACGATCACCGGGTACACCGTCACCTCCGGAACCCACACCTGCTCCTCGGCGGGCACCTCCTGCGTGGTGACGGGCCTCACGGACGGGACGGCTTACACCTTCACCGTGGTCGCCATCAACGCCGCCGGCAGCGGACCGGCGTCCGCCGCCTCCAACTCGGTGACCCCGACCACCACGGCGCCCGGGGCCCCGACCGGGGTGTCCGCCTCGTCCTATGCCAATGCGCAGTCGGCGGTCACCTGGACGGCCCCCACCTACACCGGTGGTTCCGCGATCACCCACTACACCGTCACCTCGAGTCCCGGCGGCAAGACCTGCACCACGCCCAACGGCACGACCACGACCTGCACGGTGACGGGCCTGACCAACGGGACCCCCTACACCTTCACCGTGACGGCCACCAACGGCGTCGGGACGGGCCTGGCCTCCACCCCGTCCGCGTCGGCCACCCCGTCGACGGTACCCGGGTCCCCGACCGGGGTCACGGCCACCACCCACCAGAACGCCTCGTCGGTCGTGTCCTGGTCGGCACCGGCCTCCAACGGCGGCAATCCGATCACGTCCTACACCGTGACGTCGAGCTCCGGCTCCCACACCTGCACCACCACCGGAGCCACCACCTGCACCGTGTCCGGCCTCACCAACGGGACGAGCTACACCTTCACGGTCACGGCCACCAACGGCTCGGGGACGAGCGCGCCCTCTAGTGCCTCCGGCGCCATCGTGCCGGCGACCGCTCCGGGCGCCCCGACCGGGGTCACGGCGACGTCGAACGCCAGCACCCAGTCGGTGGTCTCCTGGACGGCGCCGTCCTCCAACGGCGGCCTGGCCATCACCGGGTACACGGTGACCTCGAACGCCCTCCAGACCTGCACCACGACGGGGGCCACATCCTGCGTCGTGACGGGTCTGTCCAACGGCGTCGCCTACACGTTCACGGTCACCGCCACCAACGCCGTGGGCACCGGGCCCGCCTCGGCGGCCTCGGCGCCGGCCATCCCCGCCGGTCCTCCGACGGCACCCACCGCGGTCCGGGCCACCTCGGGACAGAACACCTCTTCGGCGGTCTCGTGGGCCGCGCCCTCCGATGACGGTGGGTCACCGGTCACCACCTACACCGTCACCTCGAGCCCGGGCGGACTCACCTGCACCACGACGGGGGCGATGACGTGCACGGTCAACGGGCTGACCAACGGCACGACCTACACCTTCACGGTCACCGCCACCAACAGCGCCGGAACGAGTGTCGCCTCGTCGCCGTCCAACGCCATCGTCCCGGCGAGCACCCCCGGCGCCCCGACCGGCGTCACGGCCTCCAACGTCCCGGGCATCGCCTACGGGGCGAGCCCGAAGGCCATCGTCAGCTGGACGGCTCCGACCTCGACCGGCGGGTCGCCGATCACCGGGTACACGGTCACCTCCGGCACCCACACCTGCTCGACGGGCACCGGTACGTCGACGACCTGCATCTTCGAAGGACTGACGGCCGGCACCACCTACAGCTTCACGGTGGTCGCCATCAACGCCATCGGGATCGGGCCCGCCTCGTCCCCGGCTTCGTGCACGCTGTCCACCGAGCCGGACGCCCCGTCGTCGGTGACCGGCACCCCGGTCCCCAATGTTCCCTACACCTCGACGCCGCAGATGACCGTCAGTTGGACGGCCCCGAACACCGGTGGTTCCCCGATCACCGGGTACACCGCCACGGCGAGCAACGGGAGCACGTGCTCCTCGGCCACGACCAGCTGCACGATCCCCACCGGCTTCACCGTGGGCACCGCCTACACGTTCACGGTGACGGCCATGAACGTCTCCGGTACCGGTCTGGCGTCCCCGGCCTCACCGGCGGTGGTCGCGGCCACGGTGCCCCAGGCGCCGACCATCGGCGCCGCCTCGTACACGACCGGCATCGCCTACGGCCAGCCCCCACAGGTCAAGGTGACGTGGACCGACCCGGCCAACAACGGCGGCAACGCCATCACCGGGTACCAGGTCACGTCGAGCCCGACGGGCGGAACCTGCTCGGTCACGGGCGTCACCGCCACGACCTGCACCGTCAGCAGCGGCCTGACGGCGGGGATCCCCTACACCTTCAGCGTCCAGGCCCTCAACGCCGTCGGGTTGAGCGCGTCCTCGGGCTCGACGGCGTCCGTGACGCCGGCGACGGTGCCGGCCGCCCCGACCGGGGTGTCGGCCGCCAATGTGTCGGGCACGCCGTACAACTCGGCGCCGCAGGTCACCGTGTCCTGGACAGCCAGTGCCAACGGCGGCGCCGCGGTCACCGGCTACACCGTGACGGCCAGCGGAGGCGGGGGCACCTGCTCGACGGCGGGGACCAGCTGCATCGTCAGCGGCGCCCTCACCGCCGGGACGTCGTACACCTTCACGGTGACCGCCGCCAACGCGGCGGGCGCCAGCCAGCCCTCGGGATCGGTCGCCCTCGTGGCGGCGACGGTGCCCCAGGCCCCGACCATCGGGACCGCCACCTACGTGACCGGCATCGCCTACGGCCAGGCCCCCCAGGTCGTCGTCAACTGGACCGATCCGGCCAACAACGGCGGCGCGGCCATCACCGGTTACACCGTGACGGCCAGCTCCGGTAGCGGCACCTGCTCGGCCACCGGACCGACGGCCACCACCTGCACCGTGTCGTCCGGCCTGACCGCCGGGACCGCCTACACGTTCTCGGTCAAGGCGACCAACTCGGTCGGCGCCAGCGGCAGCTCCGGTGCGTCGGCCAGCGTGACCCCGGCCACGGCCCCACAGGCACCCACCATCGGCTCGGTCAGCAACCAGACGGGCATCGGCTACGGCCTGGCCCCGCACGTCACCGTCAACTGGACCGATCCGGCCAACAACGGCGGGGCGCCCGTCACCGGCTACACCGTGACCTCGCTCCCCTCCGGAGGCACCTGCGCGGGCCCCACCGGGACCTCCACGTCCTGCACGATCACCACCGGTCTGACCGCCGGGGTGGCGTACACGTTCTCCGTGACGGCGACCAACGCGGCCGCCACCAGCTCGGCGTCGTCGCCCTCGGCGAGCCTGACCCCGGCCACCGTGCCCCAGGCCCCGACCGTCGGGACGGCCACCAACGTCGCCGGCATCGCCTACAACGGCTCGCCGGAGGTCACCGTCTCGTGGACGGCGGGCAACAACGGGGGTTCGGCCGTCACCGGCTTCACCGTCACGGCCAGCTCCGGTACCGGCACCTGCTCGTCGGCGGGCACCTCCTGCACGATCACCACCGGTCTGACCGCCGGGACGGCGTACACGTTCACCGTGTCCGCCACCAACGGTGCCGGGACCAGCACGTCGTCCGGCAACTCGAACTCGGTGACCCCGGCCACGGTCCCCCAGGCCCCGACCATCGGCTCGGCCGCCTACGCCCTGGGCATCGCCTACGGCGCCAACCCCCAGGTGACCGTCACCTGGACCGACCCGTCCAACAACGGCGGCGCCGCGGTGTCGTCCTATGCGGTGACCTCCACCCCGGCCGGCGGCACCTGTGCCGGCACCACCGGGACCTCCACCTCCTGCACCATCTCCAGTGGGCTCACCGCCGGGACGGCCTATACGTTCACCGTCACCGCCACCAACTCGGCCGGGACCAGCGCACTGAGCTCTCCCACCTCGAGCATCACCCCGGCGACCCTGCCGAGCGTCCCGACCGGCGTGACCGCCACGAACGTGGCCGGCGTCAACTACGGCGGCACCCCGCAGGCCAATGTGACCTGGACCGCCAGCGCCAACGGCGGCTCGGCCATCACCGGGTACACGGTGACGGCCAGCTCCGGGGGTGGGACCTGCACGACGTCCGGCACGACCTGCTCCATCTCGGGCAGCCTGACGGCGGGTACGAGCTACACGTACACGGTGACGGCCACCAACGGGGCGGGCACCACCGCCGCCTCCTCGCCATCGCCGGGCGTGACCGCGGCCACCGTGGCCCAGGCGCCGACCATCGGCACCGCCACCAACGTCAACGGGATCCTCTACAACAACAGCCCCCAGGTGGTGGTCACCTGGACCGATCCGGCCGCCAACGGTGGCTCCGCCATCACCGGCTACACCGTGACGGCCAACACCGGCGGCGGCACCTGCACCGTCCTCGGGGCGACGGCGACCACCTGCACCGTCTCGTCGAACCTGACCGCCGGCTCCTCCTACCAGTTCTCGGTCAAGGCCAACAACGCCGCCGGGTCCAGTGCGGCCTCCGCGCTCGTCGGCCAGCGTCACGCCGGCGACGGTGCCCAACGCCCCCACCATCGGCACGGCGACCGCCGTGACCGGGCTCCCCAACGGCTCCAACCCCGAGGCGACGGTCACCTGGACCGACCCGGCCGCCAACGGCGGTTCGGCCATCACCGGCTACACCGTGACCGCCAGCCCGGGTGGCGCCACCTGTCCCGCCTCGGGGGCGACGGCGACCACCTGCACCTTCACCTCGGGGCTGACCGCCGGCACCTCGTACACCTTCACCGTGACGGCCACCAACTCCGCCGGTATCAGCGCATCCTCCGGCGCCACCTCCAGCGTGACCCCGGCGACGGCCCCGGCCGCTCCCACCGCGGTGACCGGCGCCGACGTGTCCGGCATCGCGTACCTCGCCAACCCCCAGATCACCGTGTCGTGGACCCCGGGATCGAACGGCGGCTCGGCCGTCTCGTCCTCCCTGGTCACGGCCAGCCCCGGTGGGGCCACGTGCTCCGCCACGACCGGCTCGAGCTGCACCATCTCCACCGGCCTGACGGCGGGTACGAGCTACACGTTCACGGTCACGTCCACCAACGCCGCCGGCACCAGCCCCGCCTCCACCGCCTCGTCGGGCGTGACCGCGGCCACCGTGGCCCAGGCGCCGACCATCGGCACCGCCACCAACGTCAACGGGATCCTCTACAACAACAGCCCCCAGGTGGTGGTCACCTGGACCGATCCGGCCAACAACGGTGGCTCCGCCATCACCGGCTACACCGTGACGGCCAACACCGGCGGCGGCACCTGCACCGTCCTCGGGGCGACGGCGACCACCTGCACCGTCTCGTCGAACCTGACCGCCGGCTCCTCCTACCAGTTCTCGGTCAAGGCCAACAACGCCGCCGGGTCCAGTGCGGCCTCCGCGCTGTCGGCCAGCGTCACGCCGGCGACGGTGCCCAACGCCCCCACCATCGGCACCACCACGGTGGTGACCGGCATCGGCTATCTGGGCGCCCCCCAGGCCGTCATCCACTGGACCGACCCGGCCGCCAACGGCGGTTCGGCCATCACCGGCTACACCGTGACGGCCAACACCGGTGGCGGCTCCTGCACGGTCACCGGGGCGACGGCGACCACCTGCACCGTCTCGTCGAACCTGACCGCCGGTTCGTCCTACAGCTTCTCGGTCGTCGCCACCAACGCCGCGGGCAACAGCGCGTCCTCGGCGCAGTCCAACACCGTGGTGCCGGCCACCGCGTCGGCCCCGCCGACCGCGGTGGGGGCGACCTCCAATGCCAACGCCAGCTCGGTGGTGTCCTGGACCGCTCCGGCGTCCAATGGCGGATCGACGATCACCGGCTACACGGTCACCTCGACGCCCGGCAGCTTCACCTGCACCACCACCGGCGCCACCAGCTGCACGGTGTCCGGACTGACCAACGGCACGTCGTACACCTTCGTGGTCACCGCCACCAACGGTGAGGGCACCAGCGCCGCCTCGAGCCCGTCGGCAGCCGCCACGCCGTCCACGGTGGCGGGCGCCCCCACCGGTGTCAGCGCCACATCCAACGGCAACCAGCAGTCCGTCGTGTCGTGGACCGCACCGGTCTCGAACGGCGGATCCGCCATCACCGACTACACCGCCACGTCGTCGCCCGGCGGATTGTTCTGCAACTCCAGCACCACGAGTTGCACGGTGTCGGGTCTGACCAACGGCACGTCGTACACCTTCACGGTCACCGCCACCAACGGTTCGGGCATCGGCCCGGCATCCGCCGCCTCCCCGGCGGCCGTCCCGGCGACCGTGCCCGGCACACCGACCATCGGCACCGCCACCAACGTCGGCGGCATCGCCTTCGTCAACCCCCCGAACGCCACCGTCAACTGGACGGATCCCGCATCGAACGGCGGGACCGCGATCACCATGTACACCGTGACCTCGTCCCCGGCCGGCGGCTCCTGCACCGCCTCGGGCGCCACGGCCACCAGCTGCACCGTCAGCACGGGCCTCACGGCCGGGACCGCCTATACCTTCAGCGTCCAGGCCACCAACGCCGCCGGCACCGGCCTGGCCAGTGGCAACTCGAACAGCGTCACCGCAGCCACGGTGCCGGGCAGCCCGACGACCGTGACGGCCACGTCGTACGCCAACGCCTCCTCGGTGGTCTCCTGGACCGCGCCGAGTACCGGCGGGTCGACCATCACCGGCTACGCCGTGACCTCGAACCCCGCCGGAGGCTCGTGCACGACCACCGGGGCCACGGCCTGCACCGCCACCGGCCTCACCAACGGGATCGGCTACACGTTCACGGTCACGGCCACCAACGCCGCCGGGACCGGGATCGCCTCCAGCCCGTCGGCGACGGCCACGCCGGCCGCCGCGCCCGGCGCGCCCACCGCGGTGACCGCGGCACCCACGTCGACGGCCACCTCGGTGGCGGTCGGCTGGACGGCACCCGCCACCAACGGCGCCGCCATCTCGAACTACACCGTGACGTCGAGTCCCGGATCCAAGACCTGCTCCTCGACCACCCCGGGATGCACCGTCCCCGGCCTGACCGCCGGGACGACCTACACCTTCTCGGTGACGGCCACCAACGCCGCCGGCACCGGGTCGGCCTCGGCGGCCTCCAACTCGATCATCGCCGGGGCCCCGGGGGCCTCCACGATCGGCACGGCGACCAACTCCCCCAGCATCCCCTACGCCGGTACGCCCCAGGTCGTCGTCACGTGGACCGACCCGTCGAGCAACGGCGGCTCGACCATCACCGGGTACACCGTGACCTCGAGCCCGGCCGGCGGATCGTGCACGACCGCGGTGGCCACCGCCACCACCTGCACCGTCTCCACGGGCCTCACCGCGGGCACCGCCTACACCTTCTCGGTCACGGCGGCCAACACCTACGGGACCGGACCGGCGTCGGGCGCCACCAGCTCCGTCACCGCCTCGACGGTACCCCAGGCGCCGACCATCGGCACCGCCACCAACGCCACCGGCGTGGCCTACAACGGAGCCCCCCAGGTGACCGTCAACTGGACGGACGGGAACAACGGTGGCTCGGCCATCACCGGCTACTCGGTGACCTCGAGCCCGGCCGGTGGCAGCTGCAGCACCACCGTGGCCACCGCCACGAGCTGCCTCATCAGCTCGGGACTGACGGCCGGCACCGCGTACACCTTCTCGGTCACGGCGGCCAACGCCAACGGCTCCGGCTCGACGTCGGCGGCCAGTCCCAGCCTCACACCGGCCACGGAGCCGGGCGTGCCCACCGGCGTGACCGGCGCGGCCGGCGGCACGAACGCCCAGCTGATCGTCTCGTGGACGGCGCCGGCCACCGGCGGCTCGGCCATCACGGGGTACACCGTCACCTCCTCGCCCGGCAGCTTCACCTGCACCACCACCGGCGCCACCACCTGCACCGTGGGCGGCCTGACCAACAAGACGGCGTACACCTTCACCGTCACGGCCACGAACGCCGAAGGCACCGGGGCGGCCTCGGCCGCCTCCACGGCCGTCACCGCCGGCGTGCCCGGCATCCCGACCACCCCGGTCGCCAGCACGTCCTCGTCCACCTCGGTGGCGGTCAGCTGGGGCGCCCCGGCCAACACCGGTGGCTCGGCGCTGACCAGCTACACGGTCACGTCGAGCCCCGGAGGCAGGACCTGCACGGCCACCCCGCCGACCACCACCTGCACCGTGACCGGGCTCACCACGAAGACGAGCTACACGTTCACCGTGACGGCGGCCAACGCCAACGGGACCGGCCCGGCCTCCTCGGCGTCCAACGCCATCATCGCGGGCACGGCCGGCTCCCCGACCGCCATCACCGTGGCCGCCACGGGCACCACCACCTCGGCGACGGTCGGCTGGACGGCGCCGAGCAACAACGGAGGTTCCACCATCACGGGGTACACCGCCACGTCCTCGCCCGGCGGCCTGACGTGCACGTCGACTGGAGCCTCGTGCACGGTCACCGGTCTGACCGTCGGCACGACGTACACCTTCACCGTGACGACGACGAACGGCAACGGCATCGGCGTACCGTCGGCGGCGTCGGTCTCCTACACAGCCGGCACCCCCGGGGCCCCGACCATCGGGACCGCCACGGCCTCGAGCACCACCAACGCCGCCACCGTGACCTGGACCGCACCCACCCAGACCGACGGGACCATCACCGGCTACACGGTCACGCCGTACCTGGCCGGCGTGGCCCAGACCGCCCAGACGTTCTCCGGCACGGGCACCTCCCAGTCGGTCACCGGCCTGATCCAGAACGACAGCTACACCTTCACCGTGGCGGCGGTCAACGCCAACGGCACCGGCCTGTCGTCCGGTGCGACGTCGGCCGTCACCATCACCCACTGACCCGTCGACCCGCCACCCCCGGTGCCCGTGACCGGCACCGGACCGTCCCCCGAGGCCCCGGGCCTGCGGTCGGGACGGGCAGGTCGGCCCTGTAGCCTGGACTGTCTATGCCTTCCCAGACCCGTGACGACATCCGCAACGTGGCCATCGTGGCCCACGTCGACCATGGGAAGACGACGCTGGTGGACGCCATGCTCTGGCAGTCCGGGGCCTTCCGGGACAACCAGGCGGTCAACGAGCGGGTCATGGACTCCGGAGACCTGGAGCGGGAGAAGGGCATCACCATCCTGGCCAAGAACACCGCCGTGCTCCACGGCGGGGTCAAGATCAACATCATCGACACCCCCGGCCACGCCGACTTCGGCGGCGAGGTCGAGCGGGGCCTGACCATGGTCGACGGCGTCCTCCTCCTGGTCGACGCCTCGGAGGGACCGCTCCCCCAGACCCGCTTCGTCCTCCGCAAGGCCCTCCAGGCCCGCCTCCCGGTCGTCCTGGTGGTCAACAAGGTCGACCGGCCCGACGCCCGCATCGACGAGGTCGTGCACGAGGTCGAGGAGCTCTTCCTCGATCTCGACGCCGACGAGGACCAGATCGACTTCCCGATCCTGTTCTCGAACGCCCGGGCCGGATGGGCGTCGACGGAGCAGGGTGTCGAGGGCACCGACCTGGAGCCCCTGTTCCAGGCCATCCTCGACCGCATCCCCGCCCCCCACTTCGAGGAGGGGGCGCCCCTCCAGGCCATCGTGTCCAACCTCGACGCCTCCCCCTACCTCGGTCGGCTGGCGGTGTGCCGCGTGCACAACGGGACGCTGAAGAAGGGGGCCACGGTGGCCTGGTGCAAGCTCGACGGCACCATCGAGCGAACCAAGATCACCGAGCTGTTCATCACCGACGCCCTCGACCGGGTCGAGTGCGAGGAGGCCGGCCCCGGGGAGATCGCCGCGGTGGCCGGCATGGCCGAGATCACCATCGGCGAGACGCTCGCCGACGCCGAGGACCCCCGCCCCCTCCCCGTCATCACGGTGGACGAGCCCAGCCTGGCCATGACGATCGGCATCAACACGTCCCCCCTGGCCGGTGCGGACGGCAAGAAGCTCACCGCCCGCCAGGTCCTCGGCCGGCTCGAGGCGGAGCTGATCGGCAACGTGTCGCTGCGGGTCAACCCGACCGAACGCCCCGACACCTGGGAGGTCCAGGGCCGCGGCGAACTGCAGCTGGCCGTGCTGGTGGAGACCATGCGGCGCGAGGGTTTCGAGTTGACGGTGGGCAAGCCCCAGGTCGTCACCCGGGAGATCGACGGCAAATTGCACGAGCCCATGGAGCGGGTCGCCATCGACGTGCCCGACGACTATCTGGGCGTGGTCACCCAGCTGATGGCGCTGCGCAAGGGGACGCTCATCGAGATGGTGAACCACGGGACCGGTTGGGTGCGGATGGACTACCGGATCCCCGCCCGCGGCCTGGTCGGGTTCCGGACCGAGTTCATGACCGAGACGCGGGGCACCGGCATGCTCCACCACGTGTTCGACGGCTGGGAGCCGTGGCACGGCGAGCTGAAGACCAAGCGCAACGGCTCGATGGTGGCCGACCGGCGCGGGATGACCACGGGCTACACCCTGATGAGCCTCCAGGAGCGCGGCATGCTGCTGGTGGGCCCGGGCACCGAGGTCTACGAGGGCATGGTCGTGGGGGAGAACGCCCGCGACGAGGAGATGGACGTCAACCCCACCAAGGAGAAGAAGCAGACCAACATCCGGTCCGCCTCGGCCGACGAGGCCATCCGCCTGACCCCGCCGCTGCTGCTCTCCCTGGAACAGGCGCTCGAGTTCATCGCCGACGACGAGTGCGTCGAGGTGACGCCGAAGGCGGTCCGCCTGCGCAAGGTCATCCTCGACCAGACCACCCGGGGCCGGCTCCGGAGCCGGGCCCGCAAGGCCAACTGAACCGACCATCCCACCGCACGCCGGCTCCGAGGGGAGGGCTCGAACCTCCAACATCCGGCTCCAAAGGCCGGCGTTCTGCCAATTGAACTACCTCGGACCGGACCGGCGGGGAGCGACGTGCACCGCCCCCACTCCCCCCACGGCCTCGCGTCCAGGCTAGTACCGGCCCCGGTGGCCACCCCGTGCCCCGGCCGTGCCACGAGCCGGAGGCGCGGCGCCGATAGGCTCCCGACCCGATGCGCATCCTCGTAGTCGACGATGATCCGGCGGTGAGCGGGGCCCTCCAGCGGGCGCTCCGCCTGGACGGCTACGAGGTCACCCTGGCGGCCGACGGCCCCCAGGCGCTCGAGGAGCTCGCCATCCGGCCGCCCGACGCCATGATCCTCGACATCGGCCTGCCCACCATCGACGGGCTCGACGTCTGTCGGCGCATGCGGGCCGCGTCCGACGACACCCCCGTCCTCATGCTGACCGCCCGGGACGCCGTCCAGGACCGGGTCGAGGGCCTCGACGCCGGGGCCGACGACTACCTGGTCAAGCCGTTCGCCCTCGCCGAGCTGCTGGCCCGGCTGCGGGCCCTGCTGCGCCGCCGGCCGGAGGATCCCGGTGAGCTGCTCACCTTCCTCGACCTGAGCCTGGACCCGGTGACCCGGGACGCCCGCCGGGGCGACCGCACCTTCTCCCTCACCCGCATCGAGTTCGACCTGCTCGAGCTGCTGCTGCGTCACCCCCGCCAGGTGCTCACCCGCGAGCTCATCCTCGACCGGGTCTGGGGCTACACCTTCGACTCGGGCACCAACTCACTGGCCGTCTACGTCGGCTACCTGCGGCGCAAGACGGAGGAGGGCGGCGAGTCCCGCCTCATCCACACCGCACGGGGGGTCGGCTATGTCCTCCGCGAACCCTGACCTCCGGGGCGGCCCCCCACCGTGACCTTCCGGACCCGCCTCGTGCTGGTCGCCACCGGTGCGGTGCTGGTGGTGGTGCTCCTCGCCTCGGTGGCCACGTACATCGTCGCCTACCAGTCACTGGTCGGCTCCCTCGACGTGACCCTCCAGCAGGACGCCCGCAGCCTGGTGGCCGGCAACGCCACGGGGGTCCTGCCCAAGATCGAGAACACCTGCGGCCGGGCCGGCGGCTACTGCTCCCAGATCGTCTGGGCCGACGGCAAGGTCTACCCGGGCGACCCGCAGGTCCTCCCCATCACCGGCCAGGTCGCCGAGCTGGCGGGCAGCTTCGGCACCGGTCCCCAGCAGCTGTCGACCACCCACGTCGACGGGATCTCGGTGCGGGAGATCGCCTACCCCCTACCCGGTCCCTACACGTACAGCAACGGCACGCTGCCCATCACCGCGCTGACGATGCCCTACGGCGGCGTGCTCCAGCTCACCGTCCCCCTGACCGGCGTCCACGAGGGCCTGCACCGGCTGGCGGTGGCCCTGTGGCTGATCATCCTCATCGGCGTCGGCTTCGCCGTCCTGCTCGGCCTCGGCGTGGGTCGGGCCGTGCTGCGCCCACTCGACGACCTCACCGACTCCGTGGAGGACGTGGCCCGCACCACCGACGTGTCCCAGCGCCTCGACCCCGGAGGCCCCGACGAGCTCGGACGCCTGCGCCGCGCCTTCAACCGGATGCTGGTGGCCCTCGAGTCCTCTCGCGACAGTCAGCGACAGCTCGTCCTCGACGCCTCCCACGAGCTGCGCACCCCGCTGACCAGTCTGCGCACCAACATGGAGGTGGTCCGCCAGATCGACCGGCTGTCCCCCGAGGACCGCGACGTCCTCGTGAGCGACGTCCTCACCCAGCTCGACGAGCTCACCTCGCTGGTGGCCGACATGGCCGAGCTGGCCCGCGGCGACCTCCCCCAGATCACCAAGGAGACGCTGCGCTTCGACGAACTGGTGGCCGCCGCCGTGGAGGCGGCGACGACGCACGGTCGCAGCCGGGGCGTCACCATCGTCACCTCGCTGTCGCCGACCTGGATCTCCGGATCGGCGTCCCGCATCGAGCGGGCCGTCAACAACCTGTTGGACAACGCCGTCAAGTACAGCCCCGACGGGGCGGTGGTCGAAGTGGTCTGTGGCGACGGCGCGCTCATCGTGCGCGACCACGGGCCGGGTGTCGCCGACCGCGACATCGAGCGCATCTTCGACCGCTTCTACCGGGCCCCCGAGGCCCGCAGCCGCCCCGGATCGGGACTGGGCCTCGCCATCGTGGCCCAGGTGGCCGAGGACGAGGGGGGCCAGGTCAGCGTGCACCACGCCCCGGGGGGCGGTGCCCTGTTCCGGCTCGCCTTCCCCCCCGTGGCCGTCCCCCACCCCTCGGGACCCCCGCCGCCGACCTGACCTCCGCCGGGCCGCACCACCGGCCTTTGGCGTCAAATGCCCAGGTCGACTAGGGTCCCACCCGACATGGGATCTCTGATCAAGAAGCGCCGCAAGCGCATGCGCAAGAAGAAGCACAAGAAGATGCTGAAGGCCACCCGTTGGCAGAGGCGGGCGGCGGGCAAGTAGGTCCCGTCATCCCGGCGCCCGGTTCCGGGCCCCGGGACCGGAGCAGGGTCAGGTGGTGACCGGCACCGTCCGGGCGACCACCAGGGGGGCACGCTCCCCGTCCCGCTCCAGCCACGTCCGCCCTTCGAGGCCGAGGTCGTCCGACCCGAGGTCGACGAACCACGTCGAACCGCTCCCCGCCAGCCGGGCCGGGCGCCCCGTCGCGTCCTCGAGGGCCCGCCGCCAGCCCTCGAGCCGGGGTTCCACCGCCAGCGCGGCCGCCACGAGGTCGTTGGTGGCGTCGTCCTCCGGTTCCCCCCGGGTCGGGCCCAGACGGTCCCACGCCCGGTAGACGGCGGCCGTGTCCACCCCGAACGGCGGCAGGACGAGGGCGAAGCGACGCTCCTCGAACGCCAGGGGCGTCAGGCGCTCACCGATACCGGTGACCCGGGCCCGCCCCCCCGTCACGCAGAAGGGCACGTCGGCCCCGAGCCCGGCGGCCACGTCCACGTCCCGACAGCCGGCCCAGCGCAACACGGCGGCGGCGTCGGCCGACCCGCCACCCAGTCCGGCGCCCGGCGGGATCCGCTTGACCAGCCGCACCCGGGCCGACCGGCCGGTGGCGACCAGCGCCCGCACCACCAGGTTGTCCCCCACCGGGCCCAGGGCGTCCCCGTCGCGCACCACGCCGTCGGCGGGCCAGGCGGGGACGACCTCCAGGCGCGGACCCTCCCCGACCCCCGCGGCGTCGATCTCCAGGGTGTCGGCCAGGTCCAGGGTGACCATCTCGGAGTCGAGCAGGTGGTAGCCGTCGTCGCGGACGCCCGTGATCCGGAGCGACAGGGTCAGTTTGGCGGGCGCCCCGCACCGGACGGTCACCGGCGGCCGCCGGTCACGAGGCCACGGCGACACCGGGGCGCCACCAGGCCAGCCGCTCCCAGGCGTCGAGCCCGAGCTCCTCGGCCCGCGCCGTCGGGTCGACCCCGGCGGCCACGAACGCCTCGGGGTCGACCAGGTCGAGCAGGGCGCGCCGCAGCATCTTGCGCCGGTGGGCGAAGCCGCCCTTCACGACGGTGAACAGGCGCTCGTAGTCGGGGGCGCCCGGTCCCACCCGTCCGTCACCGGTGGGCCACGGGCCGCCGGGGTGGCGGTCGAGCCGGACCAGGACCGATTCGACACGGGGACGCGGGATGAACACGCTGGCCGACACCTTGCCCACCACCGCCGCGGTGGCCCAGTAGGCGACCTTCACCGACACCGCGCCGTAGGCCTCGTCCCCCGCCCCCGCCGCCAACCGCTCCCCCACCTCGCGCTGGACCATGACCAGCAGCGACGTCACCCGGGGAGCCTCCTCGAGCACCCGGATGACGAGGGGGACGGCGACGTTGTAGGGCAGGTTGGCCACCAGGGACCACGGGGCACCGTCGTCCAACAGGTCGGCGAACGAGAGGTGCAGGGCGTCGGCCTCGACCACCCGCACCCCGGCGGGTTCGACCACCGAGCGCAGCACCGGCAGGACGTGGCGGTCCACCTCGACGGCGGTGACGTCGGCGCCGGCCTCGACGAGGGCGAGGGTGAGCGAGCCGAGCCCCGCCCCGATCTCGACCACCCGGGACCCCGGCCCGACCCCGGCCAACCTCACGATGCGGCGGACGGTGTTGGCGTCGGCCACGAAGTTCTGCCCCAGCGCCCGGCTCGGGCGCAGGTCGTTGGCCAGGAGCAGCTCGTGGATCTCGGCGCGCCCGTGGGTCACCCGATCAGTGTGACACCCCCGGGGACCCGTGCCGGACAACGCCCCGGACGGCCGGGTCCCCGGCGGTACGCTGACCGGATGCACTCCACCCGGACCGCACCTCTGCTCTCCTCCGCGCTCCTTTCGGTGGCCCTGGCGACCGCCTCCGGATGCTCGAGTTCGTCCACGACCACCACCACGACCGTGGCCCGTCCCACGACCACCACCACGACGACGACGAATCCGCTCGACCTGCCGGCCACCGGGGCCGTCGACGGTGTCACCCTCTCGGTCATGTCCTCGCCGCTGACCGGGACCGTCGGATCCACCACCATGTCGGTGTCGGTGGTCCTGAAGGGGGCGGTCGTCCCGGCCCACCTCGAGTACCAGATCACCGACGCGGCGTCGGCCGGTTCCGGCCGGGCGGCCACGAGCCAGGTGCAGTCGGTCTCGCGGGCCGGCTCCTACCACCTCCCGTCGGCGTTCCGGCCTCCATCGGCCGGCAGCTGGGCCGTGACCGTGACCTATGCCCCCGAGTCCGCCCGGAAGTCCAAGCTCAGCGTGTCCGGTCTGCCGCCCCGGGTCGGCCTGCCGGCGCCGTTCCCGCAGCTCGTCACCGTCGTGACGGCCGGCTGAGGGACGGCCGGCCGGGCATCGGCTGCGACCGGCCCCCCGGTCGGTCCTAGAGCCCGAAGGCCCGCCGGGCGTTGGCCGTGGTGACCTCGGCCACCTCGGCCCTCGTCACCCCCTTGACGTGGGCCACCGCCGCCCCCACCAGGGGCACCCGGGACGGCTCGTTGGGGGTACCCCGATGGGGCACCGGGGTGAGGAACGGCGAGTCCGTCTCGACCAGCAGCCGGTCCAACGGGCACAGGGCGGCGGCCTCGCGGACGTCGTCGGCGTTCTTGAAGGTCACGACGCCGCTGAAGGACAGCGAGGCGCCGAGGTCGAGGCTCCGGCGGGCCTCCTCGGGCCCTCCGGTGAAGCAGTGGACGATGGTGTGTTCGGGCACCCCCTGGGCGGCCAGGATGTCGAAGGTGTCGTCCCACGCCTCCCGGGTGTGGATCACCAGGGCCAGGCCGTGGCGGTGGGCCAGGGCGATCTGGAGGGCGAAGGCCTCGCGCTGGACGGGTCGGGGCGAGTGGTCGTAGTGGTAGTCGAGCCCGCACTCCCCGATGGCGACGACCACGCGATCGGCCGGTTCCACGGCATCGGACAGCTCGGCGGCCAGGACGTCGTCCAGTCCGTCCACCCCGTCGACGGCGTCGTGGGGGTGGAGACCGACCGTCGCCCACAGCGCCACGCCCTCCGCCGTCGCCGGTCCCCCCGGCCGCCGCAACGAGCGGACCAGGGACACGGCCTCGGCCGACGAGTCACGACCGGTGCCGACGCACACCATCCGGGTGACACCGGCCTCCGAGGCCCGGGCGATGGCCGCCGCCAGCCGGTCGGCGTGGGGCTCGACCGGCCCGTCGCCCGGCTCGTCGAACTCGTCCTGCAGATGGCAGTGCGAGTCGAACCACTCCACCACCGCATCGTCGGACACGGCTCAGTCCTTCCGCCGGGGGAAGAGCGGCGCGCCCTTCTCCACGGGGAGCCCGCCGGGGTAGCCACCCCAGGCGGCCGCGACGGGGAGCCGTTGCTCCTCGGGCGCGTCGGGCAGACCGATACGCCGCCAGATCTCCCGGGCCGTCGACGGCATGGCCGGGACCACCAGGATCGACACGATGCGGAGCACCTCGAGGGCGCTCCCCAGGACGGCGTCCACCTCCGGGCCGGGCTCGGCCTTCCAGGGTTCGGCGACCTCGAGTTCGGCATTGGTCTCGCGCAACAGCCGCCAGGTGGCCTCGAGCCCCAGGTGGGGGGCGCCGGCGTTCCACGCCGCGGTGGCCTCGGCCACCACGTCGGCGGCCACGCCGGCCAGCCGGCTCCCGGGATCGGGTGACGGGCCGACGCCACCGCACTTCTTGTCGACCACCGTCGACACCCGGGACAGCAGGTTGCCGAGGTTGTTGGCCAGGTCGGCGTTGTACCGGGCCGAGATGCCCTCGGCCGAGAACTCGCCGTCGCTCCCGAGCGGCACGTCGCGCAGCAGGTGGTACCGGAGGGGGTCGACCCCGTACTCCTCGGCCAGATCGGCCGGCGCGATCCGGTTGACGCTCGAGTTGGACATCTTGGCGCCGCCCAGCAGCAGCCAGCCGTGGACCTGCACCCGGTGGGGCGGCTCGATGCCGGCGGCCATGCACATGGCCGGCCACCACACGCAGTGGAAGCGGATGATCTCCTTGCCGATCAGGTGGTGCACGTGGGGCCACCAGGCCTCGAAGCGCTCCTGGTCCTGCCCGTAGCCGATGGCGGTGACGTAGTTGATCAGCGCGTCGTACCAGACGTAGAAGACGTGGGCGTCGTCCCACGGGACCCGGACGCCCCAGTCGATGGACGTCCGGGTGATGGAGATGTCGTTGAGGCCGCCCTTGATGAAGCTCAGCGCCTCGTTCCGCTTCGACTCCGGCAGGACGACGTCGGGATCGGCCGAGTACCAGTCCACGAGCCGTTGCTGGAAGGCGCTCAGCCGGAAGAAGTAGTTCTCCTCCTCGAGCTCCTCGAGGACGGTCTTGTGGTCCGGGCACAGACCGCCGGGGAGCAGTTCGTCGGCGGTGTAGTAGCGCTCGCAGGCGACGCAGTAGAGGCCCCGGTAGGTGTCCTTGTAGATGAAGCCGTTGTCGTGGACCCGGCTCAGGAACTCCTGGACGGCGACGGTGTGGCGGTCCTCGGTGGTGCGGATGAAGTCGTCGGGGGCGATGTCGAGTCCCGCCCAGGCCTCGGCGAACCGGGGGGAGAGCTGGTCGGTCCACTCCCGGGGGGCGAGGCCCTGCTCCTCGGCCGCCCGCGCCACCTTCTGACCGTGCTCGTCGGTACCGGTCAGGAAGAAGACGTCGTCGCCCACCAGGCGGTGCCACCGCGCCAGGGCGTCGGCGTTGACCGTGGTGTAGGCGTGCCCGACGTGGGGCGCGTCCTTGACGTAGTAGATGGGTGTGGTGATGAAGTAGCGGGACACTGTCCGCCAGCGTACCGACCCGGCCGCGCCCCACCTGACACCGGTTCCCACGGCCCCTCCGGCCCCGGGCGCAGGGGTCGGCGCCTCCCCCCTCCCCCGGGTCCCGGCCATGGCGCCGGTGGTGGTCACTCCCCGGGTGCCGCGGTCCCGTCGGGGGGGTCGCCTTCCCGTAGCCGCAGCGCCAGCTCGTAGGTGCGGCGGCGCGAGACACCGTGGCGGGCGGCCACCTCGTCCACCGCCCCCCGGGTCCGGGCCCCGGCGGCCAGCGCGGCGGCCAGGTCGACCGCCAGCACGTCGTCTGTGACCTCGACCGGCCCGGTGTCGGGCGCCCCGGCGAGGACGAGCACCACCTCGCCCCGCACTCCCCCGGCGGCCCAGGCCGACGCCGCGTCCAGGGTGCCCCGCCAGACCTCCTCGTGCAGCTTGGTCAGCTCCCGGGCCACCGCCACGGAGCGGTCGCCACCACACACGCCGGCCAGGTCGGCCAACGTGGCCGCCACCCGCCCCGGCGCCTCGAAGAGCACCGTCGTCCGGGCGTCGGCGGCCACCGCGGCCAGTCGCTCCCCCTGTCCCGGCCGCCACGCGGCAGGAACCCCTCGAAACAGAAGCGGTCCGTGGGCAGCCCGCTCGCCACCAGGGCGGCCAGCACCGCGGAGGGTCCGGGGACCACGGTGACCGTCAGCCCGGCGGCCGACACCGCGGCGACCACCCGGGCGCCGGGGTCCGACACCGCCGGCATCCCGGCGTCGCTCACCAGAGCCACCGACCGTCCGGCGGCCACCGCGGCGACCACCTCGTCCACCCGGTCGGACTCGTTGTGCCCGTGGAGCGACCGCAACGGCACCCCCGAGATCCCGGCATGGGTGAGCAGCTTGCGGGAGTGCCGGGTGTCCTCGCAGTAGACGACGTCGGCCGACGCCAGCGCGGCGACGGCGCGGGGCGACAGGTCGCCGAGGTTGCCGATGGGGGTGCCCACCACCACCAAGGTGCCACCGGTCGGGGTGACGGCCGGACCGGTGGACGGCCCGTCGGCGACGTCCTCCTCCCCCCGGCCGCTCATCCGCGCAGCTCGAGCCGGTCGCCGGGCCGGAGGCCCCACCGCTCGAACGCACCGGCCTCGGCCTCGATCACCAGGCGACAGCGGCGCCGAGGCACCGTCATCCGCAACGGCACCACGCGGCGTCGTGTCGAGCACGAGCAGGTCACGGTCGCAGAAGGCCACGTCGAGAGGGAAGCGCATCCCGATCGTGTGCACCGATCGGGTACGGGGAAGCACCATGGCGCCGTCGTAGCCGTCCCGTCCGAGGAGACCCCGGGCCCGGCCCGCCCACCCGTCCATGACCTCGGCGGCGGCCAGGACGTCGCCGTCGCGGAGCAGCCAGGTCACCGTGGCGCGACCGCGGGACCCGGGGTGGCGGTCACGGCGGACGGCATCCGGGCCACCCCCGTTGGCTGCCGGGTCCGGTGACCGACTAGCCTTGACGAACTGTGTCTAAGCGAACCAACAAGCGCAAGCTCCGGGCCAAGAAGAAGGCCAACCACGGCAAGAAGCCGAACTGCGGGCGCGGCTGACCGTCGCCCCCCGGGACCGGGCGCAGCCGCCCCGTCCCTCGTCCCGTACCGGGTGACCGGTCGGGGCCGTTCACGTCCGTGCCCCTGGGCGATCCCGCCCCGGTGACCCGTCGCGCCCGTCGACCGGTCGCCCACCGACGCGCCGGTCATCGGGCCACCCAGGTGGAGCCGAGCCGATCGAGCACCCCGGCCAGCGCCGTCGGCCGGTCGGTGATGATGCCGTCGACACCGAGTCCGCACAGCCGCTCCATCTCGGACTCCTCCTCGATCGTCCAGACGTGCACGGCCAGCCCCTCGTCGTGGGCGACCTCGATGAACCGACCGTCCACGAGGGTCACCTCGCCGTAGCTGATCGGCGGCTGGAGGGCGACGTGGCGCATGGGAGGGGGTCGCTCACCGGCCTGCACGGCCCGGTAGAACTCGGCGGTGGCGAGCGTGCCCGCCGAGGTGGCGAACTCGGGTGCGTACGCCGAGAAGCGGTCGGTGGCCGGGTCCAGGAAGGAGGCCACGATCACCCGGTCCGCGCAGTCGAAGCGTCGGAGCAGGTCGGCCAGTGCCTCCTCGTAGGGGGTGACCACGGGGGCGGTCTGTTTGATGTCGAGGTTCAGCACCACCCCGTCGAACTCCTCGAGTACCTCCTCCAACCGGGCGAACCCGAACCGGTGGTCACGGGGGGCCCTGCCGCGGAACGGGTAGGCGTCCCCGTCGAGGCCCGGCGTCACATCGGCCCCGGGGGCCCACCAGTAGGAGTTGTCGAGACCGGAGAGCTCGTCGTAGGTGAACGAGGCGATGGCTCCGGTGGATGGCGTGGTCCGGTCCACCGTGGCGTCGTGGCACACCACCAGCTGGTGGTCGGCGGTCGCATGGACGTCCAGCTCGATACCGGTGGCCCCGGCGTCGAGGGCCGAGGCGATGGCGTGCAGGGTCGACGACGGGGCCTCCCAGGCACCCCCCTGGTGGGCGTAGGCGATGACCCGGCGGTCCGTCCACACCGACGGGGGACGGGACGGTGATGCTCCGGACGAGGTGGCCACGGAAGAACGGTAGCCTCTGCCCCGCCATGCTGGACCACGTCTTCACCCACCTCGTCGCGTCGCATCGCCGTGCCTTCGAGGCCGCGCTGCTCCAGCGCCAGGCCGTCGAGGAGCGGTTCCAGGTGGACGTGTTCCTGGGGGATGTGAGCTTCGAGACGTCTTACAGCCTCCCGGGTGAGGAGCGGCCGGCCCGGATCCGGGTCGACACCAGTCTCGACTGGCCGACCTGGAGCCAGACGGCCTACCGCAGCTGGGCCATCGGCGACGAGCCCGACGAGCCCGCGGAGGTGCTGGTCGAGATCGCCTTCCGGGTCCAGGGGCTCGAGGGCGTGCCCGACGCCGGCCCGCTGCTCGCCACCCTGCCCGACACGCTCGACGTGCTCGGCGAGCCGCTCGGGCGCGGACCGGCGACCATCGAGCAGATGCTCCCCGGGGACGGCTCCGACCCGGAGTGCGCCATCGAGGTGGCCTACGAGGGATCCTGCGCCATCGACGAGGCGGCGCTCGAGGACCTCACCACCCTGGACGATGCGCTCGCCCCGCTCGGTCGGGCCGTCGCCTCGCTCCTGGTGCGGATCGGGGACCTCCCGTTCACCTTCCGGCCGCTCGAGCCGGACGACGCCTGACCGTCAGGGTTCGAGGGCGGCGCAGACGGCCGAGGTCTCGACCCGCAGCAGCCCGGCGAACGCCTCCGCGGTGGACTCGGCCGGGGTGACCTGACCGTTCACCTGGACCACCACCGACCGGGTGCCGTCCTCGGTGGACGCCGCGAACTGCGTGTAGCCGAGGGTGTTGCCCGTGTGGCCGTAGACCGTGCCGCAGGACGTCGCGTAGCGGAAGATGCCGAGGCCGGCCGAGTTGGTGCCCGGACCCGGCGGTTCCGAGGAGCCCGGGACGAAGCTGAACTGCTCGGCGTGCACCGCCGGTGTGGTGAGGGCGCCCCGGGCGTAGGCCCGGACGAACCGGTCGACGTCGACGGGCGTGGACACGACCCCACCGGACGCCCAGCTCCATCCGGCGGAGAAGGCGTTGGTGACGTCCTCGGGCGAGCGGCCCTTCCCCACCGCGTAGCCGTGGGCATAGGGCGCGGGCAGGTCCTCGATCTGGGGGAGGGTGGTGTCGTCCAGACCGAGGGGATCGGTGACCCGGACGGCCAGTTCGTGCTCGTAGGAGCGCTTGGTCGCCGCCTGGACCATCAGGGCGACGAGCTCGTTGTCGGTGTTGGAGTATGCGTAGTGGTGTCCGGGTCGGAACGGGAGGCCGAAGGCGAGCCGCACGAGACCGGACCGGGACGGCGGGTCGTACGGGTCCGCCGTGATGTCACGGGCGAAGTCCGGTGCCCGGATGAAGTCCGGTATCCCGCTCTCGTGGTGCAGGAGCTGGGCCAGGGTCACCCGTCGCCAGGCCCTCGGCAGGTCGGGGACCAGGTGGCCGACCGGCTCGGACAGACGCAGGGTACCGTCGGCGACCAGGGCCAGGGCGACCGCGCCGCTGTACATCTTGGAGACGCTGGCCAGGCGCAGGTGGTCCGAGGACGTGATCGGCGTGTGGGCGCCGATCTCGGACGTCCCGAAGCTGTAGACCGAGTCCGAACCGTTGCGGTCGACGAGCACGAAGACACCGGGCGGCCCGCCGTCGACCGCCACCAGCGCCTGGCCCTCCGTCGTGATGTCCTGGCAGTACGCGTCACAGGTCGGGGTCGCCGTCGATGGCGCCGTCGCCCCGACCGAGAGCGCGGGGCCCACCGCGCCGGTGAGGGCCGCACCGAGCACGACGACGGCGGCGACCAGCCGGCCAACCAAGCGAAGCATGGGACGACCCTAGATCAACCCGGTTCGCCCGGACAGGGCGGTGACCCGGCCGGTCAGGCGAACAGTCCGGCCTCGACGGCCAGGGCCCGGAGGTCGGACTGCGGCCGCGCCCCGACGTGGGAGATGACCTCGGCGGCGCAGACCCCGCCCAGCCGGGCCGCCTCCTCGGGTCGCAGTCCGTTGGTGATGCCGTACAGGAAGCCGGCGGCGAAGAGGTCGCCGGCCCCCGTGGTGTCGACCACCCGATCGACGGGCGCCGCCGGCACCTCGACCGGACCCGATGCCGTGACCACCACCGAGCCCCGGGACCCGCGGGTCACGACGCCGAGGACGCCCGTCTCGGCGAGCGCCTCGATGGCCGCCTCGAAGGTGGGGGCGCCGAACAGCATCATCGCCTCCTCCTCGTTGGCGAACACCAGCTCGAGGTCGCCGGCCAGCAGGTCGAGGAACTCGGCGCGGTGGTGCTGGACGCAGAACGGGTCCGAGACGGTGAGGGCGACCGAGGCGTCATGGCGGTGGGCCACCTCGATCGCCTCCCGCATGGCCGCCTTGGCCGACGGTTGTTCCCACAGGTAGCCCTCGAGGTACACGACCTGGGTCGAGGCCAGGTGGCCGTCGTGGAGGTCCACCGCCCCGAAGTCCGAGGCCACCCCGAGGTGGGTGGCCATCGTGCGCTCGGCGTCGTCGGTGACCAGGACGAGGCAGTGGCCGCTGACCACCTCGCCCGGAACCGCCGGGGTGGGCGTGGGGTCGAAGGCGACCCCGATGGAGCGGATGTCGTGGGTGAAGGATCGTCCCAGCCCGTCGTCGGCCACCCGGCCGAGGAAGGCGGTCCGGCCGCCCAGGGCGGCCACCCCCGCCGCCGTGTTGGCCGCCGAGCCCCCCGACGCCTCCGTCGTGGCCCCCATGCGCTCGTAGATGGCGGCCGACCGCTCGCTGTCCACCAGCACCATCGTCCCCTTCACCAGGTCCAGATCGGCCAGATCGGCGTCGGTGGCCGAGGCCAGGACGTCGACGAGGGCGTTGCCGACGCAGACGACGTCGAGCCGGGTGGCGGGGGCGTCGTCGCCCTGCTCGGAGGACATCTGGACGGGGGTGGGGTCGGAGGGCACGGTGCGACGGTAGCCTGCCCGGCATGCGCAATTCGACTCCGGGCCCGTCCGCCGACGACGTGTCGTCGTACCGCCTCCCGACGACGGTGCTCCCCACGGCCTACCGGCTGACGCTGGTCCCCGACCTCGGGTCGGCCTCCTTCACCGGGGACGTCGAGATCGACGTGACCGTCGGGACCCCGACGGACCGCGTCGTGCTCAACGCCGCCGAACTCGAGATCACCTCGGCCGACGTCGTGCCGGGCACGGACGGTGCACCCGTCACCCCCACCTCGGTGGACCTCGACCCGGCCGAGGAGCGGGTGGCCCTGACCCTCCCCTCGGCGCTGCCCGTCGGGCCGGCCACCCTCCGCATCGCCTTCACCGGCACCCTCAACGACAAGCTGCGCGGCTTCTACCGCTCCCGGTTCACCGGGGAGGACGGGGTCGAGCACGTGATCGCCACCACCCAGATGGAGTCGACCGACGCCCGGCGGGCGTTCCCCTGCTTCGACGAGCCATCGTTCAAGGCGACCTTCGAGATCACCCTGGTGGTGGACGACCACCTCGCCGCGTACTCCAACAGCCACATCCTGGAGGAGACCCCCGGCGGTGACGGCACCAAGCGCGTGCACTTCGCCCCGACCATGGTCATGTCCACCTATCTCGTGGCCTTCGTGGTCGGCCCGCTCGAGCACACCGACCCGGTGGACGTGGACGGGGTGCCGCTGCGGATCGTCCACCCGCTCGGCAAGGCCCACCTGTGCGGGTTCGCGCTCGAGGTGGGGGCCCACGCCCTCCGCTTCTTCACCGACTACTTCGGCATCCCCTACCCGGGGGACAAGGTCGACATGGTGGCCATCCCCGACTTCGCCGCCGGCGCCATGGAGAACCTCGGCTGCATCACCTACCGGGAGACGGCGCTCCTGGTGGACCCGGCCACCGCCGCCCGGGTGGAGCTCGAACGGGTCGCCGACGTGGTCTGCCACGAGATGGCCCACATGTGGTTCGGCGACCTCGTGACCATGAAATGGTGGAACGGCATCTGGCTCAACGAGGCCTTCGCCACCTTCATGGAGGTGCTCGCCGTGGACGCCTTCCGGCCAGACTGGCAGCGGTGGGTCAGCTTCGGCGTCGAACGCGAGGCCGCCCTGGCCGTCGACGGACTGCACGCCACCCGACCCGTCGAGTTCCCGGTGGGACGGCCCGAGGAGGCCGAGGGGATGTTCGACGTCCTCACCTACCAAAAGGGCGGCAGCGTGCTGCGCATGCTGGAACAGTTCATCGGTCCCGACGTCTTCCGCGAAGGCATCCACGACTACCTCGTCACCCACTCCTACGCCAACACCGAGACCCGCGACCTGTGGAACGCGCTCGAGCGCTCGAGCGGTCGCCCGGTGGCGCGGATCATGGACACCTGGATCAACCAGGGTGGCTACCCGCTGGTCTCGGTGGGCTCCGACGGGACCCTCGGACAGCAGCCCTTCTGCTACTCCGGTGATCCGGGCGGGGCCATCGGGTCGCGCTGGCAGGTGCCGGTCCTCCACCGGGCCCTGGACGACCCCGACGGTTGGAGCGACGCCCTGCTCCTGACCGAGGCGTCCGAGGAGGTCGGTGGCGTCGGCGACATGGTGGTCAACGCCGGTGGATCGGGCTACTACCGGGTGGCCTACTCCGCCGAGCGGGTGGCGCACCTGGCCGGGCGGCTGGGCGACCTCGCGCCCCTCGAGCGGTACAACCTGGTGTCGGACACCTGGGCGGCCACCCTGGCCGGACACGCCCGGGTGGCCGACCTGCTGGCCCTGGCCAGGGCCCTGGTCGACTCGGGCGAGAGCGATCCCAGCGTGTGGTCGGTGGTGGTCGGCGCCATCGGGCTGTTCGACCGGATCGTGCCCGACGAGGGCCGACCGACCCTGGCCGCCGGGGTGCGCACCCTGCTCGGCCCCCTGGGCGACCGCCTGGGATGGGAACGCGCCGCCACCGACGACGAGCGCACCCCGTCGCTGCGGTCGGCGGTGCTGCGCACCCTCGGCACCATCGGCGCCGACCCCGGCGTCCGGGCCGAGGCGGCGGCCCGGTTCGGGGCCCGCGACACCGCCCCGCTCCACGGCGACATCGCGTCGGCCGTGCTCGACATCGTGGCCGCCGAGGGTGGCGCCGCGGAGTACGACGCCTACCTCGCCACCTACCGCTCGGCGGCCACCCCCCAGGACGAGGCCCGCTACCTCGACGCCCTGGCCAGCTTCAGCGACCCCGATCTGGCCGCCCGCACCTTCGACCTGTGCATGACCGAGGTCCGCAGCCAGGATGCGCCCTTCGTCATCCGCATGCAGCTGGCCAAGCGGGAGACGGGACCGGCCACCTGGGAGCGCATCGTGGCGGCGTGGGACGAGTTCCCGAAGAAGTTCCCCTCGAACACGCTGCCCCGCATGCTCGACGGGGTCCGCGGGCTGTGCTCGCCCCCCGAGCTGGCGGCCGAGGTGACCCGCTTCATCACCGACCACCCGCTCCCGGCGGGCGCTCGGACGGTCGAGCAGATCCTCGAGCGACTGGCCATGAGCGTGGCCTTCGCCGGCCGCGAGGGCCCCGGACTGGCCGGCACCATCACGGACGTGCTGGGACCCGAGGCCTGAGGCCGCCCCGTCGATCGACCGGATCCGCCCGGTCGCGTCCGAGTCCCTAACCTGTGCCGGTGCAGCTCGGCCTCGTCCTCGGCGTCTTCGCCCTCGTCTTCGTGGCGGAGCTACCCGACAAGACCATGATCGCCACCCTGATCATGGGCAGCCGCTACCGACCGGTGCTCGTCTGGATCGGCGCCACGGCCGCCTTCGGGGTGCACGTCACCATCGCCGTGCTGGCCGGTCGCCTGCTCGCCCTGCTCCCCCACCGCTGGGTGGAGATCGTGACCGCCCTGCTGTTCGCCGGCGGGGCGGCCTATCTGTTCTTCGTACCCGAGAAGGAGGAAGAGGCGGAGGGGGCCGAGGAGGTCGAGCGGGGTCCGAGGGGTCTGCGCCCGATCGCCACCGCCTTCGCCGTCATCTTCATCGGGGAGTTCGGCGACCTGACCCAGATCCTCACGGCCAACCTGTCGGCCAAGTACCACAGCCCCTGGTCGGTGTGGGTCGGTGCGTTCGCCGCGCTGGCGTCGGTGGCCGCCCTCGGAGCGTTCGGCGGTCGGGCGCTGCTGCGGGTGCTGCCCCTGACGGTGATCCGCCGGGCCGGCGGAGTCCTGCTGGCCGGGTTCGCGCTGTACACGATCGTCTCGATCGTCCGGGGGTGAGTGGGCTCGGTGCCGGTAGCGTCGGCGACATGACCACCGGACCGGAGTCGCTGGCGCGCTGGGCGCCGACCGCTGACGCCGCCCTCGACGCCGTCGTCGGCGCGCTCTGGGCCGAGGCGGCCGGTTCGGGAACCACCACCACCGTGGCGGCGGCCGCCATCCGCTCGGCCGGACTCCTCGACCTCGAGCCACTGCACCCACCCCGGGAGGACACGACGGCCGCGGAGCCCTGGGACGGCGACGAGGCGGCGGTCCTCGATTTCGCCACCCAGTGCACGCTCGACGTGGCCTCGGTGACGCCCGACCAACGCGCCGCCTTCCTGGACGCCACGGGACCCCTGGCCGGCACCCTGGCCGCCGCCCTGTGGGTGGTCGACGTGCTGCCCCGGACCCGGGCCGGCCTCGATGCCCTCTTCGGGGCGGGACCGTGGCCGGACCCGGTGGCCCGGCCGGTGCCCGGGGGTCTGTGGGGAGCGCTCGACGACGTCGTCCGGGTGGTGCCCGCCCTCGACGCGCTGGACCCGGTCACGTCCGAACTGATCCGGCTGCGGGGGGCTCGACAGCACAACTGTCGCCTGTGTCGTTCGCTCCGCAGTCGCTCGGCCCTCCGGGCTGGAGCCACCGAGGAAGACTTCGCCGCCGTCGACGACCACGCCGGGAGCGCTCTGTCCCCGCTCGCCCGCGCGGCGCTCGCCTTCACCGACGCCATGGTGTGGACCCCCGGTCGGATCGATCCCGGGGTGGTGGCCGCCCTGGTGGCCGAGGCGACCCCCGACCAGCAGGTGGAGCTGGTGCTCGACGTAACCCGCAACGCCCTCAACAAGGTGGCCGTGGCCCTGGGTGCTGACGCCGCCCACGTGGAGGAGGGGATCGAGGTCTACGACGTCGAGCCCGACGGCTCCCTCGTCTACGGCCTCGATCCCGACTGAGGCGTCCCGGTCGGTCGCCCTCCCATCCGCCGCCCTGTGACGTCGAACTCCTCGATGTCTCAACTCCCTGGTCAGGGTGGGAGAACAGGTGACACCGGTGACGACCCGGTCCGTGGCATGTGGGAGGGTGGGCGGATGGAATCGACCCGTACATCCCACCCCGGCGCCGTCCGCCCGACCGCCGAGGAGCGCCGGGACCACCTGTTCGCGCTGGCCCGCACCACCACCGGCTTCATGCCCGACGACGAAGGGGAGGCGCTGTTCGAGGCGGCCCGACGGGCGGGGGCCTCGTTCCCGGGCGCCACCTTCGTGGAGATCGGTGCCTGGTGCGGCAAGTCCACCACCTACCTGGGGGCCGCCGCCGAGGAGACGGGGGCCGTCCTGTTCAGCCTCGACCACCATCACGGCTCCGAGGAGAACCAGGCCGGTTGGGAGCACCACGACAGCTCACTGGTCGATCCGGGCACCGGGCGGATCGACACCCTCCCCCACTGGCGCCGGGCCATGATCACCGCCGACCTCGAGGCGTCCGTCGTGGGCCTGGTCGGCGACTCACCGACGGTGAGCTCGCGGTGGACCACGCCGTTGGCCTTCTGCTTCATCGACGGGGGCCACGGTGACGAGCCGGCCTGGGCCGACTACCGCGGCTGGGCGCCCCACGTGGTGCCGGGAGGCTGGCTGGCCATCCACGACGTCTTCCCGGACCCGGCCGACGGTGGCCGACCGCCCTACGACATCTGGCGGGCGGCCCTCGACTCGGGGGCGTTCACCGAGGACGGCGCCTGCGGGTCGCTGCGCGTTCTCCGCCGCTCGTGAGGCGCCGGTCGGCTCACGGGACGCCGGCGACCACGTGACCCCGGTCGTCGGCCCGGACGGCCGCGACCGTCGGGCCCCGGCGGTCGGCGGCCAGTCGGGCGGCCTCGGAGACGGCCCGGGTCTCGGCCCGGTGCTCGTGGACGGTCATCGCCAGCACCGGGACGACGGCGATGGTGAAGCCCAGCACGGAAAACACGATCATGACGAGTAGCAGCATGTCGATTCGGACGACGGGGTCGGTCGGTGTCGTCCACCTCCTTCGACCTTCACGGTACGAAGCGCTCCTGGGACCGCCCTCACCCTCCGCTGGGGACCACCTGGGAGTTAGACGGGCACCGTCGACGGCGCCCGGGAACGGGCGTCAGGGGGTGCCTGGGGTGCCCGGAGCCCGCAACGCCGGCTCGACCGGTGCCTCGGGAGCGGGCTCGGTCAGGTCGAGGTGGCTGGGCAGACCCTCGCCCCGGAAGAGACCCGACGCCGGGGTGCAACGACCCAGGGCGTCGGCCGCCAGGACCATGGCCCCGGCCGTATAGGTCGAACGCTCGAGCGGCGGGTAGGTCGCCTCCTCGGGATAGACCATGCCCGTCCAGTAGGAACCGTCCTCGTTGCGCAGGGCCTGGACCCACCGGAACAGTCGGTGGGCCTCCTCGTCCCGGCCGAGGGCGTCGAGGGCCAGGACGCACTCGGCCGTCTCGGCGGCCGTCACCCACTCGCCCGTCGACACGCAGCGCACGCCGCGCCCCTCCATCACGAAGGTCGACCAGGAGCCGTCGATGCGCCGGTGGGCGGCGTCTCCGCTCATCGCCCCGGACAGGATCGGGTAGTACCAGTCCATGGCGAACTCGACCTTGGGGGCGAAGGCCCCGGGATCGTGGGCCAGGGCGTGGGCCAGCCGACCGGCGGCCAGCTCCCAGTCCGGGCGTTCCTCGTCCAGCCGCTCGGCGATGGCGATGGCGCAGCGGAGGCTGTGGTAGATCGACGACGATCCCGTCAGCAGGGCGTACTCCTCGAGGAAGCCCGCCGAATCCAGCGACCAGTGGATCGAGCCGTCGAGCCGCTGCCAGCGCAGCACGAAGTCCACGCCCGCCGCCACCGTGGGCCAGAGCCGCTCCAGGCCCTCCAGCTCGCCGGTCGAGATGAACCGGTGCCAGGCCCCCGTGGCCAGGTAGGCGCAGACGTTCGTGTCGAGACGGGCGTCCTTGACGCCGGTGTGCAGGTAGTAGTTGAACCAGCTGCCGTCGGGGAGCTGGGTGTCGACCAGCCACTGGTAGGCGGCGTCGGCCTCGTCATCGAGTCCGACGGCGGTGAGGGCCATGGCCGCCTCGACGTGGTTCCAGGGATCACAGTGTCCCCCCGGGAACCAGGGGATCATGCCATCGGGACGCTGCAGGGCGGCGATCGAGCGGGCGGTATCCAGGACCTCGGCGGCCGTCATGACCCCCGGGACTTCGGGCAGGACCCTCATGCGCCCACCCCCACCGGCTGGGCCTGCGGGGCGGTGGCCACGGTCGCCCCCTGGGGCTTGACCAGGTACACGACCAGGCTCTTGCCCACCAGGGGGTTGAGCACCCGTTCGGCGGTGCGGGTCACGGTCGGGGCCTTCTCGATGTCCCAGACCAGCAGCCGGTGGTAGGCGGCGACCGCGGGATGGGTGTCGTTGGTGGTGCCGACCAGGCACTTGAGCCACCAGTAGGGGGCGTGCAGTCCGTGCGCGTGGTGGTGACCGGTGGCCCGCATGCCGGTGCCCTCCAGGCGCTCCACCAGCTGGCGCTGACGGTAGATCCGGATGTGGCCGCCGGGCACGTTGTGGTACTCGTCCGACAGCGCCCAGTTGACGAACTCGGGACCCGTGCGGGGCACCGTGATGGCCATGGTGCCGCCGGGCCGCAGCACCCGCGCCAGCTCGGACATGGCCTGCTCGTCGTCGGGGATGTGTTCGAGGATCTCCGAGGCGATGACCCGGTCGAAGGACCCGTCGGCGAAGGGCAGCGCCAACGCGTCGCCCTGCACCGCGCCGACCCGGGAACCGACGGGGTCGAGCTCGCCGGCCACGGCCATGGCGCCGAAGGTGTCCTGCACGTTGCGCACCTCGTCGGCGCCGAAGTCGAACGCCACCACCTCGGCGCCCAATCGCGCCGCCTGGTAGGCGTGCCGGCCGAAGCCGCACCCCAGGTCCAGGACCTTGTCGCCGGCGCGTACGCCCAGTCGTCCGTAGTCGACGGTCAGCATCGTCCGGCCTCCTTGTCCTCGAGCAGCTTGGCGTACTCGGCGGCCGTTCCGGCGGCGGTCACCTGCCACGTGAACCGGCCGAGCACCCGCTCCCGACCGGCGGCCCCGAGCCTGGCCCGGAGCGCGTCGTCGTCCAGCAGTCGGGCGATGGCCTGGGCCAGTGCGCCCGGGTCGTCCGGCGCCACCAGGAGTCCCGTCTCCCCGTCGGTGCCCACCACCTCGGGCAGGGCGCCGCCGGTGGTGGCGACGAGGGCCACCCCGCAGGCCATGGCTTCGATGGCCGGCAGCGAAAATCCCTCGTAGAGCGAGGGGACCACGGCCACCTGGGCCTGCCCGTAGTTGCGGGCCAGGTCGTCGTCGCTGATCCCCGACACGCAGCGGACGATCGGGCCGAGGTCGAGGCGCTCGATGGCTTTGGCCACCCGACCCTCCGGCCGGGGGTTGCCGATCACCACCAGTTCGACCTCGCGCTCGGTGCGCAGCTTGGCCACCGCCTCGAGCAGCGGGACGAGACCCTTCATGGGCACGTCGGACGACGAGGTCACCATGATCCGGCCCGGCACCGGCTCCACGTCCTCGCGGGGACGGAACACCGTGTGGTCGACCCCCACCGGGACGACGGTCATGCGTTCGGACGCCACACCCATCTGGGCGGTGATGTCGGTCTTGGACGACTGCGACACGGTGATGATCCGGGGCAGCTCCCGCGCCACCTTCACCTGCATGCGCAGGAAGCCGAACCAGCGACGCTGGCTGAACTGCTGCCACGGGTTGGTGGTGTGGCTGAGGGCCAGCTGGCGGTCGACCGTGATCGGGTGGTGGAGGGTCTCGAGCACCGGCCAGCCGTCCTCCATCATCCCGCGGATGCCGTAGCCCAGGCACTGGTTGTCATGGATGAGGTCGAACTCGTCCCGGCGGGCGGCGAGCATGCGGCGGGCCCGGAGCGAGAAGGTCCACGGCTCCGGGAAGCCCGCCGTGCACATCACGGCGAACTCGAGGGCGGCGATCGACGTCGGGTAGGAGTTGACGAACTCGGCCGGGTACGGGACCCGGAACGGATCCGGCTCGCGGTAGAGGTCGAGACTCGGCACGGGGGTGAATCCCACTCCGTCGTCGACCTCGGGCCACGGCTGGCCGGCGAAGACCTCGACCGAGTGGCCGAGCGCCACCAGCTCACGGGTCAGGTGGCGGGTGTAGACACCCTGGCCTCCGCAGCGGGGGTTCCCCCGGTAGACGAGGAAGGCGATCCGGAGGCCACCGGGTGCCGGTGGACGGGGCGGAATGCGTTCCGGGACGGGAGGTGGCTTCTTCGGGCCCTTGACCTTGTTGCGACGGAACCAGAGGCTAGGCATGTCGGTCCGGCGCGGGCGGGCTCATAAGAGACAGATCCTCTCGCGACCAGGCGGAATGCGCAAACCCCGGGTGGCGGAGGCAACGGCCGCCCGAACGGGGCCGGGCGGGCGGAACGCGGATCCCGGGGGCCCCACAGCGGGGGCTCCGACAGGCCCGTCCGGACCGCCGGGGCCCTCACCGGGGGGAGGACGCCTCCGGGACGTACTCGCCGGTCCCCCGGCGGTACCCGGGGTGCTGGCCCAGACGACCGCGGGCGCCGTCCCACAGCCCTCGGAGGATGGCCCGGCGCTCCTCGCCCGACCGGGAGGCCTGGAGGTGGCGGGCCGAGTAGGCGACCTGCCACGCATACCAGCTGGGTCGGCCGTAGCGACGGGACAGCTCGACGGAATTGCGGGCGTGGTAATAGGAGCGCCACGCCTCGGCGGTGTCGTTGGGCCTCGCCTCGCGGATCGCCCGGTCCCGGCCCTCGGTGGTCTGCTGGTCGGCCACCGCGCGGGCCGCCACCCCGTCGAGGAGCACCTCCCAGCCGGCACCCCGCAACTGGCAGAAGAAGTCGAAGTCCTCGACGCCGAAGAACAGTTCGTCGTCGGGCAGCACCCCCGACTCGACGACCCGCCGGGCCACCAGCGTCGCTCCCCAGCAGGCCACGTCCACCGGCACGAGATCGGCCGAGTCGGGTACGACGTTGACGGTGTGGGCACCGCGGCCGACGAAGCTCCGGCCGTAGGCCACGACGGCCCCCACGGCCGGGTGGGCGTCACCGACGGCCTCGACCCGGGCCACCAGATCGGCGACCCGGGGGGCCGGGAGGTCGAACAGCCCGATGTCGTCCTCGCACAGGTAGGCCCACTGGCACCGGGGGTGGCTGAACGCCTCCTCCAGACCGGCCCGGAACCCACCGGCCGGTCCGAGATTGGTCTCGAGGCGCACCAGGTGCACGGCGTCCTCGAGGTCCGGGTCGTCGAGTCCACCTTCCCCGTTCACCACGACGACGACGCGGTCCGACGCGAACCCCTCGACCTCCAGGAGGGAGCGCACCACGTCGCCGGCCAGACGGGGGCGCCGGTAGGTCAGCACCACGGCGGTCACCCCGTCAGGGGGAACCGTGGCCGAGGGGACGGCCGGTCCGGGCACGCTCCCGGTGGTCACGGCGCACTCACGCCGTCAGGCTACCCGCGTCGCCCGATGCGGCCCGGCGTGACGCGGACCGCTCGGGGCCCGGAGGCGGCGGCCCGGCACGGCCGGTCACCCGATGTTCAGGCCCAGCCATCCCAGCACCGTGACGATGACCAGGAAGCCGGCGAACCCCCCGACCACGATCACGGTGACCAGTCCCACCGTCCGGGCCAACCGGCCGTTGGCGGCGGCGCCGAGCAGGGCCTTGCGGTTGGCCAGCAGGAGGACGAAGACCAGCGTGATGGGGGTCACGACCCCTTCGAGCACCTGGGTGTTGATGATCAGCCGGAAGAGGTTCCCCGGCAGCAGGACCAGGCCGGCCCCGATGATGATCTGGGCGGTGAAGAGACCGAGGAAGAGCGGTGCCTCACGGAAGCTCTTGGACACCGAGCGCTCGACGCCCACCGCCTCGGCCACGGCGTAGGACGTCGACAGGGGCACGACGGCGGCGGCCAGGGCCGAGGCGCCCAGCAGGCCGATCCCGAACAGGACCGACGCGAAGTGGCCGGCCAGCGGCTCGAGGGCCCGGGCGGCTTCGGCCGCCGAGTTCAGCACCGTCGGGTTGCCGATGAAGACCGAGGCGGTGGCGATGATGATGCACATCGAGACGAGGTCGGACAGGATGGCGCCGCTCACCGCGTCGACGCGCTCGTACTGGTACTCGTCGGGCCCGATGCCCCGGTCGACCACCGCTCCGGCCGTGTAGAGCTGGATGTAGGGCGTGATCGTGGTGCCGATGAGGGCGACCGCCGTCAGCAGGTACGCCTTGGTCAACGAGATGTGGGGCAGGACGGTGTGGAGCGCCACCTGCTTCCAGTCCGGGTGCCCGAGGATCATGGCGATCGGATAGGTGACGAAGGCCAGGCTGAGGAGCAGGAAGACCCGCTCCGCGTAGCGGTAGGAGCCCACGATGACCAACATCCAGATGGCCACCGCGGCGATGGGCACGCACACGTAGCGCGACACCCCCCACAGGCCGAAGGCGCTGGCGATCCCGGCGAACTCGGTGACCACCAGGCCCAGGTTGGCGAGGGCGAAGGCGAGCACGGCGAAGGCCGACAGCCGAAGCGAGAACTGTTCGCGGATGAGGGCGGCCAGGCCCTTGCCGGTGTGGGCGGCCAGTCGGGCCACCATCTCCTGGATGCACACGTAGCCGATGGTCACCACGACCATGAAGAAGAGCATCGAGTAGCCGAACTGGGCCCCGGCCGACGCATAGGTGGCCACGCCCCCGGCGTCGTTGCCGGCATTGGCCGCGATGATGCCCGGTCCGGCGGCCGCCAGGTAGACGAAGAAGCGTCGCCGGCGCCGCGTCATGGCGTTGGTCAGGGTCGCCGCGTTCATGGCGGGGCCGCCCGGCGGTCGCCGGTCACTGCAGGAGCCTCGGGAAGTGGATCCGGCCGCGCTCGGGCATCAGTGCGTCGATGACGTCGTCGGCGAGGATGCGCCCCACCGGGACGTCCTCCTCGTCCACCACCACCACGGACATCCGTCGGGCGTCGATCAGCCGTTCGGCCACTTCGTCGACCTGGGCGTGGATCCCGACCGTGACCGGCGCCGACTCCCCCACCAACTCGGCCAGTTCGGTGTCCCCGGGGTTGACCAGGAGCTGGAGGAGCGGCAGGTCCCACACCATGCGCCCGTCGTGGTCCACCAGGGCCACGGCATCGAGCTCCTCGGGGCAGTCCTCGTGTCCGGCCAGACGCGCGGCGAGCGACGCCACCGTCTCCGTCGTCGGCGCCACCAGGAACGCCGTGGTCATGAAGCCGCCCGCCTCGTGCTCGTTGTAGCCGAGCAGTCGGATCAGGCCCGCCGCCTTGGCCGGATCCATGACCCCGAGGATGTCCTCGCGCTCGTCCCCCGACAGATCGCGGAGGGCGTCGACGGCCTCGTCGGGCTCCATGTCGCCGAGCAGCTCCGCGGCACGGGCCGGCTCGGCCTCGCGGCAGCAGGGACGCCAGCTCCTCGGGATCCATCTCCTCGAGGGCGTCGGCGGCCTCCTCGGGGGTCAGGGAGTCGAGCAGCTTCTGGCGCTCGGGGCGCATGAGGTCCTCGAGCAGGTCGGCCAGCTCGCCGGGACGCAGGCGCTCCAGTCCTTCGTTGGTCGTGCGCAGCCGCACTTCGGGAGCCGCGCCCTGTTCGGTGTCACCGAAGGGCTGGATGGCCCCCCAGTCGATGACTCGGTCGGGGGTGGGATGGTGGCGCCAGCGGGACGGGCCCAGCCGACGCAACAGGCTCTGGGCGGAGATGTCGACCCCCACCAGGTTGTAGCGCCCGTACAACGGAGCCAGGTACAGATCCGCGGCGCGGATGACCTGGACACCGTCGACGTCCACCAGCTGGTGGTCGAGCACCTGGTCGAACAGGGTGACCTCACCGGGTCGGGGGGCGAAGTCCACCAGGTCGAGGCGGGCGGACTTGAGCACGACGACGTTGTGCTGGATGGTGTCGATGGCGGCGGCGCCGACGAAGGCCAGCCGCCGACCCACCTTCACGACCAGGCCGGTGACCGGGGGGTAGGTCTCCTCGCCCGACCACCGGCAGACCACGTCGGCCAGCCGGCCGATCTCGGCGCCGGCCTGGTTGCGGACCGGGCTCCCGACGATGCCCGCCAACGAGACGACCGCGTCACGGACGGCCCGGTTGGCCAGCAGGCGCTGGCGGCGGCGGACGCCGGCGCGGCGAGGGGTGGTGGCCGGGACGGGCGGCCGTGCCCGCGGACGGGCCGGAGGCGCCGGCGCCGCCATCCTCGGGCGGTTCGGGGGCGTGACGGGTCGGCAGCCGGGGAAGACGGGCGATTGCTCGGGCCATGGGGCACCTCGGTCGTGGTGGCGCACCCCCGTCACGGCCCGCCGCGGCCACGTCGTGGACGGGCCCCGGCCGGGGTGCGGTGGTGTGCAGGACGGATCTGACGGCGGGGTCGACCCTCCCGTCGGTGCTCGCGCCCCGTGAAGGCGGACCGGAGGCCGGTCAGCGCGTCAGCGAGCGCACGCGGGAGGGTGTGGTGACGATCCCGGGCTACTGGGGGGTTCTCCCCGTTTCATCGGCCACACCTCCTCATCACTCTCTACGACTGCGTCGGTCACGACGACCGGAAACGGACGGACCCGGTGGTGGCTCCGCCCCGTACCCCGACAGTCTACCCGCTCGCGGGCGTCGGCAACCGGGGATGCGCCCACCACGACCCCTTCCCACCAGGGGTTTCAGCCCAGCGACGCGACCCGGTCGACCGGACCCCGACATGGCCGCCCGGCGGAGGCCGCGGGTAGTCTCGGCCCCATGGACCTGAACTACCCCGTCGAGACCGAGCCATTCCGTGCCGAGATCCGTCAGTGGCTGTCCGACAACCTGCCGGAGGGGTGGGGAACCCCCGGATTCTCGATGACCAAGGAGGAGCGCAAGGCCTTCCTGGCCGACTGGACCGCCAAGCTCTTCGACGGGGGCTGGATCTGTGCCTCCTGGCCCCAGGAGTACGGCGGCAAGGGCCTGAGCCTCATGGAGTCGGTGGTCCTCAACGAGGAATTCGCCCGGGCCGAGGCGCCGCTGCGGGCCGACTTCTTCGGCGACACGCTGGTCGGTCCCACCATCCTGCAGTGGGCCACCGAGGAGCAGAAGCAGCAGTTCATCCCCGGCATCCTGAAGGGGACCATCGCCTGGTGCCAGGGCTTCAGCGAGCCCGACGCCGGCAGTGACCTGGCCAGCCTCAAGACCCGGGCCGAACTCGACGGCGACGAGTGGGTCATCAACGGCCAGAAGGTGTGGACGACCCAGGCCCAGTTCGCCGACTACATCTTCCTGCTGGCCCGGACCGACCCCGACGTGCCGAAGCACGCGGGCATCTCCTACCTCCTCGTGCCGATGCACCAGCCGGGCATCGAGGTGCGGCCCATCGAACAGGTCGACGGGAGCGCGGAGTTCAACGAGGTGTTCTTCACCAACGCCCGCTGCCCGAAGGAGAACGTCGTGGGTGGGGTGAACAACGGGTGGAAGGTGGCCATGACCACGCTCGGCTTCGAGCGGGGCTCGTCGGCCACCACCGGCCACCGACGCTTCCAGCGGGAGCTCGACACGATCATCGCCGCGGCCCGCGAGAACGGGAAGAGCCAGGACCCCCTGATCCGCCAGCGGCTGGCCGCCGCGTGGTCCAAGGTCAAGATCATGGAGATCAACGGCTTCCGGTCGCTCACCGACACCCTCAACGGGACCCACCACATGGCGGCCCTCGGGGCGGCCAACAAGATGAACTGGTCCGAGTTCCACCAGCAGACCATGGAGCTGGCCATGGACATCCTGGGCATGGACGGCCAGATCCTCACCGGTGACCCGACCGCGGTGTCCGAGGAACAGTTCCGGCGCGGCCGGGACGACTACCCGGTCAGTCCCCTCCAGGCGTCGTTCTTCTTTTCGCGGTCCGAGACCATCTGGGGCGGCACGGCCGAGATCCAGCGCAACATCGTGGGTGAGCGGGTGCTCGGACTGCCGAAGGAGCCCAAGGCGGCCGCCGCCGGCTGAACTATCCAGCCGGCTGACCCGTCCGGCTGACCGCAGGACTCACCCACTTCGACGAGCACCTGTTGGAGTCCGACCCCGGTCCGCCGGCTCGGGTCGTCGAGGCGGTGCCGGGCGTCGTCGACCGGAGTCATGGACGGCGCCGAGCTCGCATGCCAGGACTCCGGGGTCCGGACCGGCTACGGGCGGCTCCCGGCCAGCAGCTCGACCCGGCGGGCGAGGTTCACGGCATGATCACCGAGGCGCTCGTAGAAGCGGGCCAGGAGCGTCACCTGGGCCGCGGTCGACACGGCCATCGCCTCCTCGGCCACCTCGCGCGTGAGTTGATCGTGCAGGACGTCCATCTCCTCGTCCGCCTTGGCGAGTCGGTCGGCGATGTGGATCCGGTCACCGAAGGCATCCGCCGCCTGTTGCCACATCTCGTTGGCCACCTCGGTCATCAGTTGGATGATGCCCCGGCTCCTCGGCGACATCTCCGCTCCCAGGTTGTCCACGGCGCGCTGGGCGACGTGTTCGGCCAGGTCGGCGCTGCGCTCGAGCTCGGGGATGATCAACAGCAGGCCGACGAGGTAGCGCAGCGCGTCCCCTGGACGGGTCGTTCCTGGAGCTCGTCCCAGATGAGCAGTTCGACGTCCGACGTGAGCGAGTCGACGGCCTGGTCGCCGTCGATGACCGCCTGACCCAGCACCACGTCACCGCTGAGCAGGGCGTGGGTCGCCCGCGACAGGGCTTCGGAGACCAGTGCGAAGAGCTGGACGACCTTCTGGTCGATGGCGGAGAGTTCGGACGGCGTCTGCTGCATGTCACGCAGAGGTTACCCACGACGTGGACTTTTGCCGCAGAGATGCGAGGAATTCGGAAAGAGTTCACCGTCCGTTTGCTTTTCGATCACCTACTGTCCACCTCGATCCATTCCTGGAGAACGCGGTGACCTCCACGTCGCCCGACGAGGTTCGACCGCCCGCCTCGACGACGGTCGCCGCCGCCGCCCGGTCTTGTTACCATGGCGCCCCGGACCACCCGTCACCGTCGAAAGGAGTTGCCTGATGTCCATCGCATTCGCCATCGCCATGCCCGGCAGCTCCGCCGCTCGGCGCACGGGTCCGTCCACGTCTTCCGTGGCCTGACCCCGCCGAGGGTCACCTCCGGTCCCTGAGGACCGGCTCCGCCGACACCGCGCCCCGTCCGGGTCGTCCCTGTCGCGCCCTGCCCCAACCGTCGCCACCCGGTCCGCCGGCGGGACTCCGCCCGTCGGCTCGCTCCACGAGGCTCCCCATGCATCCGTCTCTCCTCCAACTGCTCACCGACGACCACCGCCACCGTCTCGCCGCGCTGCACGACGGCGACGGGCGGCGTTCCCGTCGAACCGGGGCGGCCCGGCGCGGTGACGACCCGCGCCCGGACACGGGCCGGGGCCCTGCTGGTCATGGTCGGCACCCGCCTGGCCGGTCCCCGCACCGGGCCGGTCGGACTGCACCGTCCACCCACGTGACCGAACCGCGGTGGTCCCGGTCGTGCCGAGTCCCGCCCGCGGGTGACCCGTCATCGCCCCGGCCGCGACGAAGCCCCGGGCCGCAGGCCCGGGGCTTCGTGACTCCTACTTCGGCGTCGGAGGCCTAGAGGGCGTCCTTCAACTTCTCGCCGGCCTGCTTCACGTTTCCGGCGGCCTTGTCGCCCTTGCCCTCGGCCTGCATCGACCGGTCGTTGGTGGCGCTTCCCACCTTGTCCTTCACGTCACCCTTGGCGGCCTGGGCCTTGTCTTTTGCCTTGTCGACGATCCCCATGGGGAACTCCCTTCGTTCGGCTCACCTCTCGCGCTACCCGGCGGTCCGGGGGGCAAACGTTGTCCATGGACCCTGTCGACGCGGAGATCCTCCCGGTGGGGTGAGCCCCCGAGGCAGGGTGGAGCGGTCTGCACACCCACCCAGCCCCGGGCAGGCTCACCGTGCACCGTCATGCTCAGCGGATCGGCGACCCCGACTCGGAGGCTTCCACCGCCTGCACCTCGATCCTCCTGGCCTCCTCCTCCGTCGAGGCGGCCACCCGCAGCCCGGCCTGGTGACGCCACATGAGCAGGGCGGCCGAGGCCAACGTGGCGACCGCGCCGGTCAGGAGCGCCACGCGGGGGTTCGTCCACTGGGCGATGGCGCCCACGAGGGGTGCACCGATCGGGGTGGTCCCGAGGAAGGCCATGGCGTAGAGCGCCATCACCCGGCCCCGCATGGCCGGCTCGGAGGTGAGCTGGAGGGTGGCGTTGGCGGTGGCGATGAACCCGATCGATGCCGCGCCCATGAAGATGATCAGGATCTCGGCCACCAGCAGGGTCGGGGCCAGGGCGACGGCGGCCAGCAGCGCCCCGAACACCAGGGCCAGTCCCTGCAGCAGCCGGGGCGTCGGTCGGGCCCGGTGGGCGGCCAGCAGCCCACCCACCACCGCACCCAGTCCCATGCACGAGGTCAGCGCGGCGTACGTCCCGGCCCCACCGTGGAACGTTCCCTTGGCCAGGAGGGCGAGGGTGACCGTGAAGTTGTAGGCGAAGATGCCGATGACGGCCACCGCCAGCAGCGGGTTGCGCAGGCTCGGCGTCCGCCACACGTACCGGAAGCCGTCCCGCACCTGGCCCTTGGCCCGGGCCACCGGAGCCGTCCGGTGCAGCTCCGACGCCCGCATCATGGACAGTCCGATCAGGACCGCCACGAAGGAGGCGGCGTTCACGTAGAAGCAGACGGCCAGTCCGAACACGGTGATGATGACGCCTCCGATGGCGGGACCGACGACCCGGGACGCGTTCATGATCACCGTGTTGAGGCTGACGGCATTGGGGAGGTCGTCGCGACCGACCATCTCGATCATGAAGGTCTGCCGGGCCGGGTTGTCGAAGACGTTGACCACGCCGAGCAGCAGGGCCATCAGGTAGATCTGCCACAGCTGCACCGCATGGGTCACCACCAGGGTGCCGAGCACGAGGGCCAGGGCCGCCCCGGCGGACTGGGTCAGGTAGAGGAGACGGCGCTTGTTGACCCGGTCGGCCACGAGGCCCCCGAACGGGCCGAAGAGGAGCATGGGGAGGAATTGGAGACCCACCACGATCCCGAGGTCGACGCCGCTCCCGCTCAGGTGGAGGACGAGCCAGGCCTGGGCCACGGACTGCATCCAGGTCCCCGAGACCGAGATGAGCTGCGCGACGAAGTAGAGCCGGAAGTTGCGCACCCGCAACGAGCTGAAGGTCTGGTGGACCGCGGCGCGGACGGCGCTCACGGCTCGTCCATGTCGGCCAGCCGCTCGAGGAGGTCGGTCAGATCGGCGAGCGCCGTGCGGTCGGCGGGTCCGAGCCGGTGGAGTTGGTCGGCCAGGAAGGCCGTCTTGACCGACCGGGCGCGGCGGAGCGTCTCGGTGCCGGCCGCGGTGATGGTCAGCCGGGTCACCCGGCGGTCCTCCGGATCGGTGATCCGCGTCACGTAGCCGAGGCCCTCCAGGGCGGCCACCACCTTGGTCATGGACGGTGGCTGCACCGACTCACGGGCGGCCAGCGCCCCGAGGGTGGGCGACCCGAGGCGCTCCACCCCGGCGAGCGCCGAGGCCTGGGACGGCGTGAGCCCGGCCGCGGCGTGCTGGCGGAGTCGCCGGTGCAGGCGGGTCACCGCCATCCGCAGCCGCGCCGCCAGCTCCGCCTCCGCCTGATCGGGATCACGTCCGGGACCCCGTCGATCGCCTCCGCCGCCGTCACCTGGATGTCCGAGATCATGACCCCAGTGTAGTTAGTTTTGCTAACTAATGTGACAGGCGACCTCCCACCGATGGCGTCCCGGGCCGGTCCGGGCGGTCCGTCGGGAGACGGGGTGCCGGTCGGTCAGTCGATCCGGCCGGCCGGGGCGGCCGGTCGGGCCGGGACCTGGCGTCCGGGGGCCGCCAACGTGGGGCGCTCCCGGACAGGGGCGGAGTCGCTCGAGGGGGTCAGGCGCTCCCGCCGGCGCGTCGAGCGCGGTTCGGCCGGGTCCGCCAGGGCCAGGGCGATCCGGAGGTGGATCCGCTTCGTCCTCGTACGCATCTTCATCTCCACGTCTCCCACCGGCGCGGCCGCCCACGGTGCCTCCGCTTCCTCATCGGCCCGACGGCCCGCCGACTTGAGGGATTTCTGGTGCCGGCCGCAGTGGGCGCCGGTGCCGGTCCGGGTGCTGGTCGGCGTGCCGGTGCCGCGGTCGGCCGTGGCCGCGGGGACCGGGGAACGGGTTCAGCTCGACAGTGGTCCGACCGGACGGGCCACGTCGCCCGGGTGTCGGCCGTCGGCCTCCCGGTCGTCGGCCTCCGGGTCGTCGGTCGTCCCGTGCACCGTGGTGTCGGGGCTCCCGGGCCCGGGACGGCCCAGCATCCGACGGATCCATCCGGCCACCAGCACGAGGGTGGGGGCGGCCAGCACCACCAGGCACACCTCGGCCGGGGCCCGGAAGCGGGTGATCCCGCTGTCGAGGGCGGCGATCACCGTCACGGCCCCGAACGGCACCAGCAGGAACCACTGGCGGATGCGACGCCGGCGGAGGATGACCACCCCGGCCACCGCGCAGGGGAGCAGGGCGTAGTAGACCACCAGGCCGGCGATCGACGCCCCGATCGGCCGGCCCTCCCCCGCCTCGACCTGAGCCATCTGGTAGGGACGGTAGAGGTCCCAGACGTGGCCCACCCGGGCCAGCACCACCACCGGCAGCCGGCTCTCGTGGTGGCGGATGTACCCGATGGCCACGTGCACGTCGTGCGACGACTGCACCGACTCGTCACCCCGGACGGGATCCGCCGTCGCGCAGGACAGACTCCACAGTCCCATGTAGGGACCGGAGTAGCTCTGGGGACAGTTGGCCCCGAGCAGGGCGAGACCGTCCCCCGTCGAGATGTAGGTGGCGTCGTGGAAGGTGACGAGGTTGCGGCCGACCCACGGCCCGACGACCACGAGGGTGGCCAGCACCCCCACCCCCACCAGGGCGAGCCGACGGAGTCCGGGCAGGTGGCGGGCCGCCACCACGGCGGGCACGAGCAATGTCGGGACGAACACGATGAACTCGGCCCGGGCCAACGCCTCGAGTCCGCACGCCACACCCAGCAGGGTCACCGACCAGAGGGACGGTGACCGCAGGACGTACACGACGGCCAGGAGCACCAGGGCCGTGCAGAGCATCACCGGGGTCTCCGACATGGCGATCCCGCTCGGCATCCAGAAGTTCGGCGCCGCCGCCGCCAGGAAGGCGGCGACGAGTCCGGTCCACGCGCCCGCCACGGCGCGGCCGAGGAGCCCGACGAGGACCACCACACCGGTCCCGAGCACCGGCATGGTCATGCGCAGGACGCCGTCCACCTCGTGGGAACCGACGACCAGGAGCGGCACGCCGAGCAGGAAGCTGGTCAGCGGCGGATGGGCGGCCGTCGGGGCGGTGGCCAGCGGCGCCCGGAAGAAGTCCCCGAGCCGGAACTCGTAGGCGGTGACCTCGTACCAGAACGAGTCGTACAGGGTGTGCGGCCCGTGGTGCACCAGGTACTGGGCGTACCCGACCCGGAAGGCGAGGGCGGCGCCGGCGATCACGCCGAGGGAGATCCAGAACCGGCGGGCCGACAGGCTCCCGCCGATGGCAGGAGGAGTCGGCGCGGACGCCTGGTGGGCACCGTCGCCGGTGCTCATGATCGGCGACCCCGCGGATCTGGAGATGGGTTCGGACGCCGTGGTGGGATGGGCAAGGGTAGCGTCTGGCGGACCGGGGCGAGGGTCGATCGAGCGTGCCACACGGGTGGTGGCCGGCCCCGGCGGACGGACCGCCGGACGAAGAGAAAGGGCGGCGGTGGGGTCAGCGACGCACACGGTGGGACGCCGGCAGGCGCCGCTCTGGACGGGACTCGTGCTCACCGCCCTGGCCTGGCTGGTCGACCGGGCGGTCATCACCGCGACGTGGGGGCCGGCCCGGGATCCACTGCGCTTCGACCCCTACCTGTGGGGCCGGGTCGACAGCATCAACTACCTGGGCATCGCCCAGCACGGCCGGTCGTTCGGGCGCTGCGGCCAGCCCGGGTTCCCCACCAGCTACCTGACCCAGGGCCTGCACCTCCAGTGGTGCGGGACCGCCGGGTGGCTGCCCGGATTCCCCTGGCTCACCCACGCCCTCGGCACCACGGGGTACTCGTTGCCCGACGCCGGTCTGCTGATCTCGTGGGTGGCCATGGCGACGGCGCTGTTCCTGGTGTGGTTCGGCTGGGGGCGCGATCTGGCGCCGGGCCGCGCGCTGGTCCTGCTCCTGGCGTTCGGACTCTTTCCCGGCTCGATCTACAACCTGGCCTTCTTCCCGACCTCGTTGGCCCTCGCCTGCACGGTGGGCGGCATCCTCGCCGCCGTGCGACAGCGCTTCGCGGTGGGGGCCCTGCTGATGACGCTGGCGGGGCTCTGCTACCCCTCCGCCTGGTACGCCGCCATCGGCCTCGCCGTCGGCATGGTCGTCCTGGCCCTCCCCCTCGGTCCATCGACGGTGGCCCGTCGGGCCGCGTGGGGCGTGGCCGGTCTGGCCTCGCTGGTGATCCTCGGCGTCCACGACCAGGTCGCCTTCGGACACGCCAACGCCTTCTTCGTCCTGGACGGGAGTCCCGTACTCCGCGTGCAGGGGACGCCGGGGACCGACGTCGTCGAGCTGCTGATCCACCGCGACTCGAACGAGCAGCTCGCCATCGGGCACGTCGGGGGCGTCTGGCTGGCCGTCCAGGGGCTCGTGGCGATGGGGCTGGTCGTCACCGCCGGGATCGTGTCGGGGCGCCGGTGGCGCGGTGCCGACGCCGCCGCCCGGGTCTATCCGGCCCTCGCCGGCCTGGCGGTGGTCGTCGGGATCATCTTCGAGGCGGCCGCCGACGGCTCGTGGAACCGCAGCGTCGTCCTGGCCGCCCCCTGCGTCGTCTGCCTCCGCCGCCTCCCGATGGCGGTCCTGGTGCCCCTCGTCGTGGTGATGGGGACGGTGACGGCCGTGGTGTCGCACTACTTCTTCAACGGCACGATGATCTGACCACTCCCCGGTGCGGGCCACGCCGCCGTTCCGGCAGGCGGCCGGTCACGGTCACCGGGCGGTCGACGAGGCGATGATGAGCGGCCAGATCCGGGGGGACAGCCAGTTGTAGAAGGCGTGGGCGACCGCCTCGGTCGAGTTGCCGGCGAACACGTTGCCCGGTGCGTAGGACGGGGTGTGGACGCCGTCCGGGGTCCGGACCTCGACGCCGTCGATCGTGGAGGTGAACACCCCACCGGGCGAGAGGATGGCCGCGTAGTCGAGCACGCTCACCTTGCGGGGGTACTCGGCCGCCACCTCGTGGACCAGCCCGTCGTAGAGGTCGCGGCGCAGGGCGGAGTCCTCCCGCAGGGGTCCCTCCTGGAAGCCCGCCCCCGCGGCCAGGGCCGGCAGGGTGAAGAGGTCCAGGTGGGCACCGTGCGCCGTGGCGATGGCCACCACCCGACGCAGCTGGGACGCCACGTAGCGCCGGTCCGACGGCTGCTCGATGTTGGTCCACCGCCCGTCGCGCAGCACGTCCTGGACCTCCCAGGTGCCGGCCACGAACAGGACCACGTCACCGGGTCCGGTACCGGCCACCGAGGCGACGTCCCGGGCCGGCCACTGCTGGTCGACGGGCGTCGCCGAGTTGCAGGCCGGGAACATGGCCAGCTGCGGTGTGGGGGGATCGTTGGAGGCGTAGGTCCCCATGACCACCCCACATCCGAAGAGCCCCCCGTTCACCACCGTGGTGCCCCGGGGGGCCGTGGCGGTGAGCGCGTAGCCGAGGGTGAGCGCCGTGCTGTCCCCGAGCGCCACCACCCGGGGCGGCGGCCCGTGCGACCCGCCTCCCCGGTAGGGGCGCACCACGTCGGCGGCCGACGCGGACACGGCGGTGCCGGCCACGATCACCACCACCGTGACCACCATGGCGGCGACGGCGGGGCCCACGGCCCGGATCGATCTCCAGAACGTTCCCTCCATGACCGGTCGTTCGACGAGGGTGAAGCTGACGGCGGCGAGGGCGAAGGTGACCGCGCCCCGCAGGAGGAGCAGGCCGAGGCCACCGAACCCGACCCTCCCGGGGTCGAGATAGATGAAGACCGGGTAGTGCCAGAGGTACGCCCCGTAGGAGACGGTCCCGATCCACAGGATGGGCCGGAGGGAGAGGGCCCGGGCGATGGGACCTCTGGGCACGCACACCGCACCGAGGACGATGGCCGCCGCCGAGAGGGCCGAGAGGAAGAACCCGCCCCGGTAGTCGAAGCCCGAGGTGCCCTCCAACCGCACGGTGAGGGTGAGGGTCCCGGCGAATCCGGCGATGCCCACCGCGGTGAGGACCGTGCGGAGGGTCGGCGAGGTGGCCGCCGGGTCCATGCCGTCGCGGCCGCCGCGCATCTGGACCATGGTCAGGATGCAGGCGAGTGACGCCCCGACGAGGATCGACTGGGCGTGCGTGTCGGTGCCGAAGTAGAGGCGGGTGAGGTTGGCGGTGGGCGAGTAGAGGGAGGCCATCTCGATCGCCGAGGCGACCGCGCCGACCACCGAGACCACGGCCAGGGCCCGCACCGCCCGGGTGAAGGTGCCCGCCAGGTGCAGCACGGCCAGCACCACCAGCGGCCACACCAGGTAGAACTGCTCCTCCACGGCCAGGGACCACGTGTGGGTGAGGGGGGAGACCGCCCCGGTCACCACGAAGTAGTTGGACGAGGCGGCGATCTGCCACCAGTTGGAGAAGTAGAACAGCGCCGACAACGAGCTCATCCGGAAGTCGGGGTAGAGGCCGGCCGGCTCGGCGAAGCGGACGAAGAGGGTGACCACGATCAGCACGATCACCAGCGCCGGCAGCAGACGCCGGGCCCGGCGCAGCCAGAAGGCCGACAGCTTGATGGAACCCCGCCGTCGGTACTCCCCGAGGAGGAGCCCGGTGATCAGGTAGCCGGAGAGCACGTAGAAGATGTCCAGGCTGAAGAAGCCGCCCCGGAGCCACCCGACCCCGAAGTGGTAGCCCATGATGATGAGCAGGGCCACGCCGCGCAGCCCGTCGAGGGCCGCGATCCGTTGTCGGCCGGTGGCTGACGGGCGGGCGCTGAGGCCGGGGGCGTGGTGCCCGGCGCCCCGGTGCCGGGGAGTGTTTGGCCCGGGCGGAGGGGCTTCACCGGGGTCCACCGGGGTCACGCCCCGTCCCCGGGGGCGTCGAGCAGGCAGGCCGCCGATCGTCCGATGGAGGCCACACTCCCCTGTTCGGGTCCGACCTCGCAGCGGGCCGTCACGTCGGAGGCCACCCGGTGGGGTGGGCCGGCACCCCGGACGTCGGTCCACACCCACGCCCCGTGCGAACGGGTCGGGGCCTGTCCGGTGGCGGCGGTGATCAGGAGCACCGTACTGCGGACGTCGGGCAGCCGGTCGTAGAGCGGCAGAGGGCCCGGGTCGGGGATCACCACGGTGGTCACGCCCCACCCGTCGAGGGCATGGCGGACGGCGAGGACATCGGCGGGGGTGATGCTCGGATGCGGCGGCCCGATGGTCAGCGTCGAGATCACCGACTGGCCCGCGGCCTCCGGACCCGCCCGCTCGAGCAGTGACCCCGGTCCACCCCCGCCCACCAGATCGAAGGACATCCGGTCCACCGCCTGCCACGTCATCGCGCCCTGGTACAGCGCGAACGGGGCCGGCAGCACGAGCACCACCGGTCGGGCGGTCGCCGCCGGCACCGGCTGGCGGAACCAGGCGGGGACCGAGACGGGTTGGGTGGTGAAGGGCAGACCGCCGGCGAAGTAGGCGGCGATGGGCGCCAGGGCCACCACCGAGACGGCGAGTCCGGTGGCCGCCCCGACCGTCCGGCCCCGGAATCCGGGACCGAGGCGTCGGGACGCGGGTGACGTGTCCCACCACGAGCCCACCCCGGACACGGTGTGGTCCACGATCACGCCGAGCATGGCCGCTGCCGCCAGGTAGGTGATGTCGAGGAACCGCACGGGGATGACGTTCTCCATCAGCGGCAGCCGGACGAAGAGCCGCCAGGCGGACCAGCCGTGCACGGACAGGCCGGCGGACAGGGGCACGGTGACCAGGCCCACCACCGCGCAGCACCACAGGCGCCGGTCGCGGCGCCACAGGACCAACCCGACCACCAGGACGGCCACCAGCCCGGCTCCGAGGTACTGGGGCGACCGCGTCGGGGCCTGGTACCCACCGAACCGGTGACCGAGGGCGGTGATCCCGGCGGAGGGCGGCCAGGGGGACACGTAGCGACCGAGGGTGGTCCCGCCGTAGCTGATGTAGTGCTCGTTGCCCCAGACCGGGCCCGAGAAGTGGGCCGGACCGGCCAGGGCGAACCAGACCGGATAGGCGAGGAGGACGACCGCCACCCCGGCCGCGGTGCCGAGGGCGGCCACCGCGTAGCGGACCTGGGGCCGGGACACCTCGCGGCGGACGAGGGCGACCACCACCACGAAGGCCACCCCGATGGCTCCGGCGATGGCCGTGAGGACCAGGATCTCGGTTCCGACGAAGAACTGGGCCGTCACCAGGAGGCCGAGGCCGATCCCGACGGGAACGGGTCGCCGGCGCTGGCGGACCAGGATCTCGTCGAGGCCCAGGACCACCAGCGGCGGGAAGGGGGCCATCCCGAGCATCAGGTGGGCGTCGGTGAGCGAGACGAGGACGAACGGCGAGAAGCCGTACAGGAGACCTCCGACGAAGGCGGCGGGGGACCACGTCACCCACCGGCGCAGCAGGGCGAACATGGCCAGTGCCGACAGCACCGGCGCCAGGGTGAGCGCCACGTTCAGGGTCGCCACCGGGCCGAACAGCCAGGACACGGGGGCCAGGACCACGCCGATGCCGACCTCGGCGGTGTTGGCCAACAGGTTCACGCCCGACGGGTGGAACAGGGCGGTCGAGTAGAGGGGGTCGAGACCGTGGGCGATGGCGTACGCCGGCCACTCGAGGAACCAGGTGAACAGCGACGAGTCGCCGCAGCCACAGGTGGTGGTGGACGTCGGGTGGGACGACCACACGTGCCACCACACGAACACCGACAGCGCCAGGTAGCCGGCCGTGGCCGCCACCCACGGGACGGCGACCGGCCGGCCCGGGTCCGACGGGGTGACCACCGGGGCGGTGCCGGCGTCCGGCTCCGCGTCGCCGGGTCCGACCGGCTGGTCGCCGGGCCGGTACTCGGTGGTGGTCATGGACCGGCCAGGAGGTGCCCCGGGCCGACCGACCCGCCGAGGACGCGCCGCGATCGGCCGGGGAGGGTGAGCATCATCGCCGTCACGATCGGCATGGCGCCATCATCCCCCCGGACCGCCGTGCCGGGGTACCTCCCCGTGCGGTCAGACGGGAGATGGTACGTGGCCCCCGAATCCGAGTCCATCCGCGACGACCCATGCACTACCGTCTGCTCCAGTTTCGGAAGGGGTCCATGAGCGCGACACGGGCGAGGGGGATCCCCTCGGGCATCGGGCAACAGCTGCAGTACATGCCCGCACTCGACGGCATCCGTGCCGTCTCCATCCTGGGCATCATGGCCAACCACGGCGGCTTCGGGTGGGCCGCCGGCGGGGTGATCTCCGTCGACGTCTTCTTCGTCCTGAGCGGCTTCCTCATCACCATGCTCCTGATGAAGGAGTGGACCCGGACCGGCACCATCCGCCTCGGCGCCTTCTGGGGCCGGCGGGCCCGGCGCCTGCTCCCGGCGCTCTTCGTCCTGCTGGGCGGCATCGCCGTCTACGCCGTCGTCGTCACGTCGAGCGTGTCCGGTTCCCAACTGCGGGGCGACGCGCTGAGCACGCTCTTCTACTTCAGCAACTGGCACCAGATCTTCACCGGGCAGAGCTACTTCGCCCAGGTCTCGGGCGCCTCCCCCCTGCTCCACACCTGGACGCTGGCGATCGAGGAGCAGTTCTACCTGGTGTGGCCCATCGTGGTGATCCTCGTCCTCAAGTGGAGCCGGTCCCCCAGGGTCCTCCTGGCCGTGGCCGTCCTCGGTGTCCTGGCGTCGGCCACGGAGATGGCGGTGCTGTTCCACCCCGGCGTCGACCCGAGCCGGCTCTACTACGGCACCGACACCCGGGCCCAGGACATCCTGACCGGCGCCGCCCTCGGCATCCTGCTGTTCCGACGGGCCCCCGCCACGTCGCCGCGCTCCCGGCTGGCCCTGTCGTCGGTGGCGGTGGCCGGGGCGGCCGTGTTCGCGGCCGAATGGATCCGGATCAACCGCTCCGCCGACCTCACCTACCGCGGTGGGTTCCTCCTGGCCGACGTCATGGTGGCGCTGGTGATCCTGGGCGTCACGCTGGCGCCGGGCGGCCTCCCCGCCCGCATCCTCTCGTTCGGTCCGCTCACCTACGTCGGGCGTATCTCCTACGGGCTGTACCTGTGGCACTGGCCCATCTTCCTGGTGGTGGACAACGCCCGGACGGGACTCCAGGGGTGGGCGCTCTTCGCGGTCCGCCTGGCCGTCACCTTCGCGGCGGCCCTCCTCTCGTGGTACCTGGTCGAGGTACCCGTCCGGCAGATGACCTTCCGGGGGTGGCGGTCCTGGGCCTGGGTCCCGGTCGGTGCCGTGGCCGTGTCCGGCCTGCTGGTCGCCACCACGTCGGTCGGGTCGGCGACCGTCAACGTGCTGGCCAGCCCGGCCGCCCTCAAGTCCCAGCTCCACACCTACGAGCACGGGAGCTTCGCCGGCTCCGGCGACAAGGTGCGGGTGCTGGTGGTGGGCGACTCGCTGTCGCTGACCGTCGGCTTCTGGCTGACCCCGTTCGCCTCCCAGTACGGCGTGGTCCTCCGGGGACGCCCCCTCGACGGCTGCGGCCTGGTCACCACCGTCCCCTACGAGTTCCACGGGACCCCCTCGTACCCCCTGGCCCCGTGTGCGACCTGGCCCACCCTGTGGGGCTCGGCGGTGGCCGAGCTGCACCCCCAGGTGGTGGTGCTGGTGATCGGGTTCTGGGAGACCGCCGACCGGATGTACGAGGGGCGCTACCAGCACCTCGGCGATCCGGCGTTCGACGCCTACGAGCGGGACCAGCTCGAAAAGGCGGTGACCGTCCTCGGCGCGGGGGGTGCGCACGTGGTGCTGACGACCGCGCCCTACTTCCACAGCGGCGAGCAGCTCGACGGGCAGCCCTGGGACGAGGACGCCCCGGCCCGGGTGGACATCCTCAACTCGATCATCCGGTCGGTGGCGGCGGGGCACCCCTCCACCGTCTCGGTGGTCGACCTCCACCGGTACCTGGATCCCGACGGGCACTACACCTCGACCATCGACGGCCAGACCGTCCGCTTCACCGACGGCGTCCACACCACCGAGGCCGCCGGCGTCCTCCTGGCCCCCGAGGTCCTGCCCCAGCTGGCCGCCGCCGGCCACCGCTAGCCCGACACCCCCGCCGGGGGCGGTGCCAGGGTCCACACCCAGGCGGAGTGCTCGAGGACCGGGGACCGCCCGGTCACGGTGGTGAAGAAGCCCACCGCGTAGGCGGCACCCCGCCCCTCCTCGTAGTCGGGCAGGTCCCCCTGGTCCGGGACCACGATGGTGGTGACCCGCCACAGCCCGAGCGTCCGTCGCACGGCCCGCCGGGCGGCCGGCGTCAGCGCCGGGGGCGGGCCGATGGGCAGCGACGCCTGCAACAGGACGGCGAAGCCGGCCCGGGCGGCACCGGCCCGGCTCGCCTGCCCTTCGGGACCGCCACCGCCGGCCTGGGCCCAGCGCATCCGGTTGACGGCCTGCCACGCCTCCGAGGACTGCAGGCCGGAGAAGGGCACGGGATAGGCGAGGACCACCCGGCCGGGGGGCAGGACGGCCCCCACCTCGGTGAACCACCGGGGCAGCACCACCGCCCGCGTCGTGATCGGGACGTTCGGCGCCACGACCACCGCCGACGGCAGGAGCGCCGCGACCGCCAGGGCGCTGGCCACCCACGACGCCACGGTGGCGGACCGTGGACCCGACGCCGCCGGGGCCCGGTCGGCGGCCCAGCCGTACACCCGGTCGACCACGAGGGCGAGGATCACGGCCGCGCAGAGGGTGAGGACGAGGGTGAACCGCACCTCCACGATGTCGCCGATCCAGGGCAGGCGGTCGACGACCTGCCACGGGACCCACCGGCCGTGCCCGGGTCCGAGCGACAGGGCGGCGGCCACCACCCCCAGGCCGGCGAAGAGCAGGAGACGGCGGTCGCGCCACCCGACGACGGTCCCCACCACCGCCACCACGACCACGCCGGTGCCGAGGTACCCGAGTCCGGGGAGCGCCGGGCCCTGGTACCCCCCGAAGCGGTGGCCCGGCACCGCCAGCGTCCCCGGCAGCCAGAAGGCGGTGAGGGAGTTGCCGTAGTGCGACAGGCCACCGTTGGACCAGATCGGCCCGGTGAGGTGGGCCGGCCCGCGGAGCAGGTACCAGAGGGGGTAGGCCAGCACCACCACCGAGACGGCCGCCGCCGTCCCGAGGCCGGTGGCCGCGTACCGGACCGCCCCCGCGAACTCGGCGCGGTGCCGGGTGACGGCGACCAGGGCGACGGCCCCGACGGCGATGCCGGCGAACAGCCCGGTGATGAGGAGGACCTCGGTGCTGACGAAGAACTGGACGACCACCAGGCCGGCGAGGAGGACGCCCGTCCCCACCGGTGAACGCCGCCTCCGCACCAGCAGCTCGTCGAGGACGAGGGCCACCAGGGGAGGGACGGCCACCATGGCGATGTTCAGCTGGTTGAGCGCCAGCTCGGAGATCAGGAACGGCGAGAACCCGTAGGCCAGACCGCCGACGAAGGCGGCGGGCGTCCACCGGACCCAGCGCCGGAGCAGGACGAACATGGCCAGCGCCGACAGGGCCGGGGCCAGGGTCAGGGCGACGTTCATGCCGGCGACCGGGCCGAAGGCCAGCGTGACCGGTGAGAGCACCACCCCGAGGGCCAGAACGCTGGTGTCGTCGAGGAGGTTGATGCCGGTGGGATGGAAGAGATACGAGGAGTACCAGAGGCTGTGCCCGTGGGTCATGGCGTAGCTCGGCCACTCGAAGAACCAGAGGAACCGCGCGGCGTCACCGCACCCGCAGGTGGTGGTCACCCCGGGGTCCGTCGACCACACCCCCCACCACAGGACCACGGCCAGGACCAGATAGACCAGCGCGGCCAGGGCGAGGCCGGCGCCGCCTCCGGTACGGCGGACCGGAGCGGCTCCGCTCACCGGGCGGGCCCGCAGAGCTGCATGGCCGCCCGCACCGGGTCGGCGCTGAACGACATGGCCGTGTAGCCGGCGGCCGCGCCCAGGTCGGACACGAAGCGGGACACGGTCAGGGGCGACGTGATCGCCCGGAGGTAGGCGGCCAGCGGATCACAGGCCACCGCCCGGCGGGCGGCGGCCACGGCCGCCGGATCGAGGCCGGAGCCCGGCGGGAGCCGGATGGCGCCGGTCACCCCGGGACTCCCGAAGCGGCCGACCATCCAGGCCGGCCCGATGAACTTCTCGTGGCCCGGTCGGGCGTGGTGGACCACCACGGTGTGGCTGCCGATGGGATTGGCCAACGAGTAGGAGTCGAACAGGTAGACGTCCGGGCCGGCCAGGTAGCCGATCACCCCGATGGCCGGTACGTCGACCCCCAGCGCGAACGGCAGGGAGGACCGGCCGGGCAGGGTCGCGTCCCTGGACAGGGGGGTGTAGGGATCGGTGACGACCAGGAGGCGCTGGTGCCCCGGGGGCACCCGCCGGGCCAGGCGGGCCAGCAGCGCGCCGGTGGACCCCGAGAGGGCCTTCGCGTAGTCGCCCGCCGTGATCGGATGGGCGTTGTCGGTGGCCGAGATCCAACTGTTGCGCTCGTTGGAGATGACCACCGTCTGCGGATTGAGGCTGGTGACCGGCGGTGGTACGAACCGGAGCCAGCCGACGCAGACGACCACCCAGACGGCGATCCCGGCGGCGGGGACCAGGAGCAGTCCCCGGGCCATCGGCCGCGAGACGAAGACGGGCAGGCAGAGGCAGAACCACGCCGGGAGGAGCAGGCGGGCGTGCATGTAGTCGCCGCCCACGTACACCACGTAGAGGGCGTCCACCGCCCCCGCCACCAGGGGTACGCCGAGCACCAGGACCGCCAGGCGGTCCCCCCGGCCCCACCACGACCTCGCCGGGGCCACCACCAGGGGCACGGCCAGCAGCAGGGGTAGCCAGAGCGTGTACGGCGAGACGAAGTTCCACAGATAGGTGAACCCCTGGGTCCACCAGCCCGACACCCCGGCCTTCGCCAGACCCGTGTTGGGCACCAGGAGGGCGTAGTACCCCATCCGGAACCCCTGGTAGAGGACGGGCAGCGCCAGGCCGGCGACGACGGGGAGGGCCCAGCGGGCCGTCCACGAGGTCGGACCGGCCCACCGGGGAGCGCCGATCACCATCAGGAGGGCGAGTCCGAAGACGGCCGACACCAACACCAGTTCGGGTCGGATCAGGGGGCCGAGGCCCATCACCACGGCCGCCGGCACCGCTCTTCGGCGCCGGTCCTGGACGGCTACGAGCAGGAGGAACGAACCCCCGAGCCACAGGAACACCATCGACATCTCGAGTCCGGAGGTGGCGAACTCCCAGACCCCGGCCACGGCGGCGGCCATCAGCAGTCCCAGCGGGAAGACGGTGTCCTCGCCCCGGCCGGCGGCCAGGCGCTGGATGCCGCGGCCACCGGCCAGGAAGCCGCCGGCGGTGCACACCAGGCCGAGCACCACCGACAGCCACTCCAGGTCCACGAAGGGCAGGACGCCGTGCAGCGCGGCGAGGGTGAACATCCACAGCGGGTCCGAATCGACCTCCACCCGCTCCCCCACGTTGAACACGGGACCGTGCCCGGCGAAGAGGTTGGCGATGATACGGAAGTTGATGAAGGCGTCCTCGTCGACCCAGCGGTAGACCCAGGCGCCGATCAGCACCACGACCACGGGTACCAGGACCGGCCACCAGGCGATCCGCCGGCGCGCGACGAGCGGGACGGGCCCCGGTTCCGCCTGGCTCACCGGGTGGCGGCGTCGTCGGAGGTGGGGTCACGGACCACCGGCCGCGCCTGGGCGGGGTCCAGCGCCCTGCGTCGCCACCGGGTGAGCGGCCGTTCCATCAGGAACCAGCTGGCGGCGGCCAGCGGCAGGATGATGGCCAGCCTGACCGTCTCGGTCACCGCGTACGACCACTTGACCGTGAACGGACTGATCGCCACGTAGATCGGCCAGTGGATGATGTAGATCGTGTACGACATGTTCCCGAGCAGCACGAGGAAGCCCAGACCCATGGCCCGGGTACCCCATCCTTGGGGCCGGACCACGAAGTACACGATGATCAGGGCCGACGCCACCTCGCTGATGGGCAGCCACCACAAGGGGAGCGCCCGCGAGGCCAGGCCGACCGTCATGATGATGTAGATCATGATGGCGGTCGAGGCGAGGGCGGCCGTCGACAGGCCTCGCTGGGCCCAGCGCGGCCAACGGTCGAGATGCCCGCCGGTGGCGAGCAGGCCGAGCAGACACCCGAGAAAGAGGGCGTCGGCCCTCGTGTCGAAGGCGTAGTACACCCGCCCGGCCACATAGCTGTTCCAATGGCTGGCGGCGAGCACGATGTGGACCCGGTTCGCCACGCAGCCCACGATGCCCACCCCCACCAGCAGGTACGCGACCCTCCGGCTGCCGTACTTGAGGGCCACCACGAAGGCGGCCGCCCAGATCAGGTAGTACTGCTCCTCCACCGCCAGGGACCAGCACTGGGCCATGAACCCGAGGAACGGCTCGTGACCGAAGGCCGACCGGTAGTCGGACACGTAGAACACCGCCGCCGCGGAGTCCCCCCAGATCCGGTTGCCGGCATTGGCCACCGGGACGATGGCCGCGTAGATGCCCAGGAGAGCCACGGCGAGGAGCAGGGGCGGGAGCAGCCGGACGCCCCGCCGCGAGTAGAACTTGCCCAGGCTGATGGACCCCGTCTTCTGGTGCTCCGTCGCCAGCATCGTGGTGATGAGGAACCCGCTCAGCACGAAGAACACCCCGAGCGCCACCCACGAGCCGGGGAGCGTCTTGAAGTTGGAGTGGAAGATCAGCACCAGGGTGACGCCGACCGCCCGGATCCCGGTCAGCGCCGGACGGTTCCCCAGGCTGAAGGGCCGGTGGGGGACGGGGGTGGTACGCGCCCCCGTGGCGCGGGACGGGTCGGCGCCGTCGGGAACGGCCGCCCCGGTCGCCCCGCCCACCGGGGCGCGGGGCTCGGCGACCGCCGTGCCCGGAAGGTCCCCCTCGTCACTCATCGGGACCATTGTGACCCACGGGGGTCCGATGGCGGGGACCGACGGCGCCGGCTCGGGAGGCTCCGGTCCCGAGCACGCAGTCGGCCACGGCCGCCGGCGCCACGGGGCCCCCCGGTCCGGTACACGAGACGAGTCGCCCGGCGGTACCGGTCCCGGTCGTCGTGGCCGGCGGCCCCGACCACACCCAGGCGCCGTGCTGGACCGACGGCGGCCTTCCGTAGACCGCCGCGAAGAAGCCGACGGTGTAGCCCGGCCGGTCACCGACGTCCGTCACCACGCTGATCCCCACGTGCCATCGGACCAGTGCCGCCCGGACCTGGCCGATCTGGCCGTCGGTGGCCACCAGGTCCGCGACCGGACTCTCGTCCGGATCGACGGACAGACGGCCGAGCGTCGCCACCGCGCCGGTCGGCGGGACCACGAACTCCGAACGACCGTCGGGGCCGGGTACGACGGCGAAGCCCCCCGCCAGCGCGAAGTGCAGGCCGGACTGCGCCTGCCAGCCCTCCGCCTGCTGACCCTGGAACGGCTCGACGAGGACGACCGTGCCCGGCGCCAACCGGGGCGCCACCGCGGTGAACCAGGCCGGCGGCGCCGAGGACTCGACCTTGAACGGTACCGATTCGGCGTGGGCCACCGGGACCAGCAGGGCCGCCCCGACGAGGGTCGTGATGACGGCCGCCACCGCCCGGTCCCGGCGGCGGCTCCCGGCCGGGTCCCCCGGGGGCCGGGCGGCGCGGTCGAGGGCGAGGGCTCCGAGCGCACACCAGCGGTCCAGCGAGATGGCGAGGAGGAGTGCCGCGCCGAACGTCACCAAGACGCCGAAGCGGATGGGGAGGATGTCCGACACCAACGGGACGTGGGCGAACAGACGCCACGGCGCCCACCAGGGATGGGAGACGGCGGACCGCGCTCCCCCCTCCGTCCCCAGGGTGGTACCGAACGAGAAGAGCCAGGCGGCCACCGTGCCGATCACGACGGTCCACGCCAGGCGGGACCGGTACCAGGTGACGACCGACACCACCAGGAACACCACCAGGGCGGGTCCGAGGTAGTCGAGGCTCGGGAGGTGGAGGGGGCCCGAGTTGGGACCCACGCCCCCGGAGTACCCGCCGACGACGTCGAAGAACGAGCTGGCGTGGGCGCCGACCCCCGAGTCGACGATGGCGCCGGGGGTCGTGCCCAGGGTCGGTGAGTCGGGCCACGGCAGGCCGGTGATGTGTCGGGGTCCGGCCTCGATGAGCCACACCGGGTAGGCGAGCGCCACGACGACGATCCCGCCCGCCACGGCCGCGGCCGTCCCGACGCGACGTCGCAGTGCCCACGCCTCCCGGGGGGCCATCGCCGCGGCACCGGCCAGGGCGATGGCCATCACCACGACGGTCATGGCCAGCAGCTCGGTACTGGTGAAGAACTCGGCCACCACCAACGCGGCCGACCAGGCGCCGACGACGACGGGCGAGCGTCGCCGGGTGACCAGGAGCTCGTGCACCAGGACGAAGGCCAGCGGCGGGAAGTAGAGCAGGGTGAAGTTGAGGTGTCCGAACGGGTCGTTCTGCACGACGAACGGCGAGAAGCCGAACAGGAGGCCCCCGAGGATCTGGGCCGGCACCAGCGTGGTCACCCGTCGGGCGGCCACGAAGAAGCACCAGGCCGACACGGCGGGTGCCAGGGTCCCGACCACGTTGAACGTGGCGATCGGTCCGAAGAGCCACGTGACGGGGGCGAACACCAGGGAGGGGACCATCCACGACGTGTTGATCATCATGTTGGCGCCGCCCTGCCCGGCGAAGATGGCGTTGCTCAGGAAGGGCGAGTGCCCGTGGACCACGGCCCACGGGGTCCAGGTGAGGAACCACAGTCCCTGGCTCGGGTCACCGCACTGGCAGGTGATGGTGGTCGTCGGGTGTCCGGTGATCCAGACGTTCCACCACAACCCGACCCCGAGGAGGACGAATCCGGCGAAGACCACCAGGTGGAGGAGGACGGCGCGTCGCGCGGGCGGGCGGGACCCCGTCCCCGTCGGCGCCGCGGCCACCCGTCCCGAAGGCACGGTCGTCAGCGTGGCGCCGACACCACCGGACCCGGGAGCCGAGAGGTCGCTCGACGTGGTCATCGGGTCCATACTGCCCCATGGTGTGCGCCGACAGGCCTCCGACCGGTCCCAGGGGCCCGGGGGTATGCTCCCGGATCCCTTGTCGAGACGGCTCCCGCCGTCCCCGCGGTGGACGTGAACCCAATGCCGTGGCAGCCGAAGACATCACGCCGTCCCCCGGGAGGGGACGGGGGCGACGGGGAGGACCGCCCGGCGTCCGCCACCGAACGACGACCACCACCCGCGTCAGGGCCCGACGACCCCCCCGGGGCCCGGCCACGCCGGCCGTGGCCGTTCGTCGCCGCCGCGCTGGCCTACGCCGCGTTGTCGGCCGTCATCTGGTGGCACGTCCTGCCCCATCCGACCACCGTCACCACGTGCGACTGCGGTGACTCCGCACTGACCCTGTGGGTCATCAAGTGGCCGGCCTACGCGCTGAGCCACGGGCTCAACCCCTTCTACTCGGACAAGCTGCTGGTGCCCGTGGGCATCAACATGGCGCCCAACTCGCTCGGGCTGGGCGTGCTCGCCGCCCCGGTCACGTGGCTCTGGGGACCGGTCGCCTCCCTGAACCTCATCGACCTGGTCTCTCCCCCCTGTCGGCGCTGGCCATGTACGGGCTGCTGACCCGCTGGGTGCCCTGGCGGCCCGCCGCCTTCGTCGGGGGCCTGTTCTTCGGCTTCTCCCCCTTCGTCCTGGTCAGCCTGGCCCTGGGCCACCCGAACTTCGGCCTCCTCGCCGCCGTGCCCCTCATCATCGGCTGCCTCGAGGCCCTCTTCGGCCGGGGCCGGCGTTCGGCGGTGGCCGTGGGCGTGGCCCTCGGCCTCCTGGTGACCGTGCAGTTCTTCATCAGCGTCGAGGTCCTCCTCCTCCTGGTGCTCTTCTCGGCCGTCACCGCCGTCCTGGTGGCATCGTGGGCGGTGGCCCGGCGGCCCGGGACGGTGCGTCCGGCGCTCGAGCGGGCCTGGCCCGGACTGGCCGTGGCGGCCGGGGTGGCGGCGGTGCTCCTCGCCTACCCGCTCTGGTTCTTCTTCGCCGGTCCGGCCCACCTGGTCGGGCGGGCATGGCCCGACTCCCCGGCCGGGACGGTCACCAACTCCGCGTCCGACTTCGTCTCCGGCTTCATCAGCGCCCCGCTCACCGCCATCATGCACACGTTCGGTGGGTACCAGGGCCCCGCCCTCCCGCTCCTGTGCTTCCTCGGCATCGGACTGGTGGTGGTGCTCGTCGGCGGGACGATCGCCTACCGGCACGACCACCGGCTGTGGCTGTTCGGCGGGCTCGGAGCGGTGGCCGTGGTCCTCTCGCTCGGGGTCAGTGCCACCCACTGGACCCCGTGGAGGCTGTTCACCCACCTCCCGGTGCTGAACAACGTCGTCCCCGTCAACATCTCGGTCGTCATCGACACCTGTGGGGCCGTCATGCTGGGCGTCATCCTCGGGCACGTCCGCGCCTCCACCGGAGCCGGCGCCGGCGACCGGTCGACGCCGGCCGCGGCGGTGGCCGGGGCGGTCGCCGCGCTCGCCGTCGTCCCGATCGCCGTGGCCCTGTGGCCCAACCTGCCCATGACCGTGCGACCCGTCACGACGCCGCGGTGGTTCCGTACGGCGGCCGGCACGGCGTCCTCCCGGGTGGTCCTCCCCTACCCCGCCGCGCTCGGCGGCATCCAGTCGTCGATGGCCTGGCAGGCGTCGGCCGACCTGGCGTTCTCGATGGTGGGTGGCGGTGGGCCGGGCATCGCCCCGTCGAGAGCCGGGCCGGAGTCCGCCGGCTTCGAGGTGCTGGCCCGGGCGTCACTGCCCCTGTCGCCGGCACCGGAGCCGACCGCCGCGAACCTGACCGCCATCCGCCGCGCCCTGGCCGGGTGGGGGGTGACCACCGTGGTCGTACCGGACGAGCCCGGACTGCCCAGCTACGACCGCGGGCGGAGTGTGCCCTACGCCGTCGGGCTCTTCACCGCGGCCTGGGGGGAGGCGCCCGTCCACCGGGCCGACGCGTGGGTGTGGGAGGGCGTGCCCGCCGACCACGCCCCCGTGCCCCTGTCGGGTCCGGCGTTCGCCCGGTGCCTGGACGAACCGCCCGGCGTGCCCACCGGTGCCGCCACGGCCGAGTGCGTGCTGCGCGGCGGATGACGGTCTCCACCGGGACGGGTCCCGGGACCCCCGGGGACGTCGGCCCGGACGGGGGTCACGACGGTGGAGAGACGCCACGCGTCCGCTCACCCGCGAGATCGTGCTCCCCTACCTCGTGGCCGGCGGCCTCTACGGCCTCGCGTCCGTCGTGGTGTGGTGGCACGTCTGGACGTCGCACCCGTCCGGCGTCATGACCTGCGCGTGCACCGATGCCGGCAGGACCGCCTGGTACGTCGAGTGGGTCACCTATGCCCTGACCCACGGCCACGATCTCCTGTTCTCCACCTGGATGCTCCATCCCGGTGGCGTGAACCTGCTGGCCGACACCAGCGTCCCGGCCATCGGGCTGGTGCTGGTCCCGGTGACCTCCCTGTTCGGTCCCGTCGTGGCCGTCAACCTGGCCGGCACGCTGATCCCGGTCACCTCGGGCCTGACGATGTTCTGGCTGCTGCGGCGATGGGTGCGGTGGGCGCCGGCGGCGTTCGTCGGCGGCCTGCTCTACGGCTTCTCCGCGTTCGTGGTGGTCCAGTTGGCCTTCGGCTGGCTGAACCTCGCCTGTACGGCCCTCCTGCCGCTGGTCGCCGGATGTCTCGACGAGCTCCTGATCCGACAGCGGGTCCGCCCCACCCGGGTGGGCGTGGCCCTGGCCCTGCTGGCGACCGTCCAGTTCTTCGTCAGCAGCGAGCTCCTCCTCATCGGCGTCCTGGCCGGCGTCGTGGCGGTCGTCCTCCTGGCCGCCTACGACGCCGTCCGGGACCCCCGGGACCTCCGCCGCCGGTTGCCCCACGCCGCCACCGGACTGGGTGTCGCCCTCGTGGTGGGGGCCGTGCTCCTGGCCTATCCGCTGTGGTTCTTCCTGGCCGGGCCGGCCCACCTGGGGACCACCGTGTGGTCCACCGATGTGCCCGGCAACCTCGGGAACGTCGTGGGCAACTTCTGGACCACCCTCGACCGCTTCGGCCCGATCAACGGCCGGACCCTGGCCCAGGAGGCGCCGGTCCTCGGGGGGTACCGGGGTCCGGCCCCACCCTCCCCCTCCTACCTCGGGATCGGGATGCCGGTGGTGCTGGCGGTCGGGACGGCGATCTGGCGACGCGACCGCCGCCTGTGGCTGTTCGGCGCCCTCGGGCTCGTCGCCGCCGTCCTCAGCCTGCGGGCCGGAGGCGGCCGGTGGGGACCGTGGGGGCTGGTCGACCACCTGCCGCTCGTGCGCAACGTGGTCCAGTCCCGCTTCTCCGCCGTCGTCGACCTGTGCGCGGCGGCGATGCTGGCCATCATCGTGGACCGCGTCCGCTCGTCGACGTCGGGCCGGGGCGGGTCCCTGGCCGCCGGGCTGGTGGCGGTCGTGGCCCTCGGCTCGACGGTGGCGGCCCTGGCCCCGAACATCCCGCTCACGGTGCAGCCGGTCGCCATCCCCTCCTGGTTCCAGGGAACGGCCGACCACCTCGGCAGTGGCCAGGTACTCCTCACCTACCCGTTCGCCACCGCCGACTCCCAGGCGGCCGTCCCCTGGCAGGCCGTCGACCGGATGCGGTACCAGATGGCCGGGGGCGGAGGGCCCGGGGCCACCGTCGCCCGGGCCGGCCCCCAACGGGCCGGGTTCGCCGTCCTGCGGGACGCCTCGGTCATCCTCCTGCCGGCCCCCGACCTGACCGTGGCCCACCTGGACGCCGTGCGGGAGGCGGTGCGGGCGTGGGGGGTGACCCGGGTGGTCGTCCCCGACGACGCCGGCCTCCCCCGCTACGAGACCGGGCGCGGCACCGCCTACGGCGTGGCGTTCTTCACCGCGGTCTTCGGCTCGCTCCCCGAACGCCAGGACGGGGCATGGGTGTGGTCGACCACGGCTCCGTCCGGGCCGCCCCGGGCGATCTCCGGCGAGGCGCTGGGGGCGTGTCTGGCCGGGCCGTCCCCTCCTGCGACGGTCGGTCCCTGCGTGTTGCGGGGCGGTCCGGTGGCGTCGGGACCGGGGTAGGAATCCGCAGGCATGCACTAAGGTCCCGACGATGCAACTCCGGGAACGGACACCTCCCTCCGTACCGTCGGCCCCGTCCCTGCCGCACCGGGCAGCTGGCTAGTCGGGCCGTGCCCGACGGCGACCAGACGCCGCCCATCGGCCTCGAGGAGACCCGCGTCCCCGCGGCGGCCGCGTCGGAGCCGGCGACGGAGTCCGGGGCGGGGCAGCCGGCGGACGATTCGACCACGGCGCCGAACCCGTCGGGGCGGGGGTTCCGCCTCGGGAACCGCCCGCCGCTGACCGGGATCCGGGCCCTGGCCCTCTTCACCGTCCTGACGTACCACTCCAACTTCAAGACGCTCCCGGGCACGTGGGCGGCCATCCAGGTCTTCTTCGTGCTGAGCGGATTCCTGATCACCGCGATGCTGGCGGGCGAGGGCGTGCGCAACGGTCGGATCAGCCTCAAGCGGTTCTACGCCCGGCGCAGCGTCCGGCTGCTCCCACCGCTGGTGCTGACCGTCGGGCTGCTGGCCATCTACGCGGCCTTCGTCCACGTGGCCGACGCATCGCAGCGGCTGTGGGGCGACAGCGCCGCGGCGATGTTCTACTACGCGGACTACCGCCAGGCCTTCGGGCACGCGCCGTTCTTCGGCTACCTGGCCCAGACCTGGTCGCTCTCCATCGAGGAGCAGTTCTACGTCATCTGGTCGGTCCTGATGGTCGTGTGCGTCGCCCTCCACCGCCGGCGCCTGGCCTACGGCCTCGCCATCGCCGGCATCGCGCTCAGCACCGCGGACCGCCTCTGGCTCGTCTACGGCGCCCACCACTACGACGACAAGGTGTTCACCCGCGTCTACTACGCCTTCGACCCGAGGGCGGACGCCCTGTTCCTCGGCTGCCTCCTCGGCCTGCTCGCCTCCGACGGGTACCTCGACAATTGGAGGACGTGGCCCACCCGGATCCTCGTCGTCGGCGCCATCGCCTCGGCCGCCGTCCTGGTCTGGACCCTGCTCTACGCCCCGCTGTTCCGCGAGAACCTGGTGGTGTGGTGGCTGCCCATGACCTCGGTGGCCTCCGCGGTGATCCTCGTCTACTTCGTCATCTGTCCGATGAGCATCGGGTCGCGGCTGGTGGGCATCGGCGCCTTCGTGTTCATCGGCGACCTCTCCTACACCGTCTACCTCGTGCACTTCCCCGTCTATCTGGCCCTGCAGCCCGGGGCCGACGGCACCCACTGGTCCTTCTGGCCGACCGAGCTCCTGCGGCTCGCCATCATCTTCGCCATCGCCATCGCCAGCTGGTTCTGCATCGAGAGGCCCCTCATGACCTGGCGGCAGCGCTCTGCGGCCAGGTGACCCGACGCCGTCCACGCCGCCGGCGACGTCGGCCGCCACCGGGGCGGTGCCCGGAGCGGCCGGTGTCGTGACCCGGCGCGGCCCGGCCCCGGTGGGCCATCCGGCCCGGGTATGGGTCGCGGTGGTGACGGCCTACGCCGCACTGGGGCTGGCGGCCTACCTGCCGACCTGGCCGGGGGATCCGGGCCGCATCCCCCAGTGCACCTGCGCCGACGCCGGGCTCATGACGTGGTTCCTGGCGGCGACCGCCCATGCACTGGCCCACGGTCACGACCTCTTCGTCACCACGGCCCTCAACTACCCGCGGGGGGTGAACCTCACCTACAACACGCAGATGCCCCTGCTCGGGGTGCTCGCGGCCCCGCTGACCTGGATCGCCGGTCCGATCGCCAGCCTCAACCTCCTGCTGTGGCTGGCCTTCCCCCTCTCGGCGACGTCGATGTTCTTCGTCCTGCGCCGCTGGTCGTGCCGGCCGCTGTCGGCGTTCACCGGGGGTCTCCTCTACGGCTTCTCCCCCTACATGGTCGGCCAGTCGACCGCCCACCTCCACCTGACGTTCGTGCCCCTCCCCCCGCTGATCTTCCTCTGCCTGGTCGAGCTGTTCGTCCGCCGGACGGGATCCGCACCCCGGTGGGGACTGGCCCTGGGACTGCTGGCGGCCGGCCAGTTCCTCATCTCCTCCGAGATCCTGGTCACCACCGGTCTCGTCGCCGTCATCGGACTGGCCGTCCTGGCCGTGGCCCGTCCCGCCGACGTGGCCCCCGCCCTGCGGGTCGCGGCTCCCGGCCTCGCCACCGCCGCCGTCGTCGTCGCCGTCCTCCTGGCGTATCCGGTCTGGATCTTCTTCGAAGGGCCGCTCCACTACCGGGCGTCGTCGGTCGCCGGAGGCGGCCTCCTCCTCCGGACGGATCTGCTCGGCCCGGTGGTCCCCACCAGCTTCCAACGCCTGTCGCCGACGGCCTGGGCGCGGTTCGGCGACACCCTGACCGTGTTCGGCGACTACTCCGAGGACGGCAGCTATCTCGGCGTACCCCTGCTGGCGCTCGTGGCCTACCTGGCCGTGCGAGGCTGGAAAGACCGGTGGATCCGCTTCGCCGTCGGCATGGCCGGGATCACCTTCGTCCTCGGTCTGGGCACGCCGCTGAGCGTGGCCGGGCGGTCGACCGGACTCCCGATGCCCGATGCCCTGCTCACCCACGTCCCCCTGCTCAACTCCTTGATCCCGGCCCGGATCTCCCTGGCGACGACGTTCTTCGTCGCCACCGCCGTGGCCCTCGGACTGGAGTCGGTCCTCGCTCCCGACGGGGCCGGCGCCGGCCCCGGGGGCGCCGGCCGCTCCCGAGGCCGGGGGTGGTGGTGGGTGGCGGTGGCGGTGGTGATCGCGGTGTCCTGGCTCCCCCGGTGGCCCGACCCCACCGTGGCGACGGATCTCCCACCTTTCGTGACGTCCCCGATGGTGACGACCGTCCCGCGGGGCTCGGTGGCCCTGACCTATCCGTACCCGGTGCCGGGTCACGCCCAGGCCATGGTCTGGCAGGCGGTGGCGTCCCTCCGCTTCTCGCTGCTCGGCGGCTACGCCCTCATCCCCGACGCCCAGGGCGTGCCCGTGCTGTACCCGTCGGTCCTGGCACCCCGTCCGGTCCCGCGGTTCCTGGTGACCGAGGAGGGTGGCGACCCCTTCCCGACGTCCGCCCCGGTCCCGGTCACGCCGCAGCTGATCGGGGAGTTCCGCCTGTTCGTCGACCGCTACCACGTGCGTACCGTCCTCGTCGACCCGAGGGAGCGCGGGGCCGGGGTGGTCACGGCGGTGCTGCACCGGGCCCTCGGGAGGGCGCCGGTCCGGGTCGGCGGTCTCGACGTCTGGTACCACGTGACCCCACCGCCCCGAGCCGGATCGAAGGCGTCGACGTGACGCCGCCCGTCGTCACCCCACCGCCGCGGTCCGCCGTGGCCCGGTGGTGGTCGGCCACCCGCACCGGAACCGCGTTCGCCCTGGGCCGCATCGCCGGAGGGGTGCTCGTCGCCCACTTCGTCCTCGTGTTCTTCCCCCGGTCGCTGGTCCGCACCCGGCTGGGCACCTTGAGTTCCGGCACCTGGGCCGGCGCGTTCGACCGCTGGGACGCCGGGCACTACCTGACCATCGCCGCCCACGGCTACCCCGACGCGACCCCGACCTGCGGGCGTTCTTCCCCGGCTACCCGCTCGTGGTGCGCGTCGTCCACACGGTGACCGGCGGGGTGCTGTCCTACGGACAGGTGGGGTGTCTCGTCTCGATGGCCGCCTTCGCGGCGGCGGCGGGATTGTTGTACCGCGAGGTCCGACTCCGGTACGGGACGCGGGCCGCGTCGACCAGCACGGCCCTGTTCACCTGGTTCCCCACGTCGGTCTTCTTCCTGGCCCCCTACTCGGAGGCGCTGTTCGCCCTCGAGATCCTGACGTGCTTCGCCCTGATCGGACGCGGCCGCTGGTGGGCGGCGGCCCTCGTCGCCGGGTACGCGTCCGCCACGTCACCCGAGGCCGTGGCCCTGACCGCGGCCCTGGTGGTGGCGGCGCTGGTGGCCCGACGGGGTCCGGCCCGGGCCGTGGGCTATGGCATCGTGGGGTCCCTCGGGGCGGCGGCCTACTGCCTCTTCCTGGGCGTGCGGTTCGGCGAGCCGTTCGCCTTCGCCACGGTGCTCCCCGACTTCCACCGACAGGTGGTCGTCCCCTTCGGGGGGATCGTCTCGAACCTGGTGTCCCTGCCCCACACGCTGTCCACCGCCGGGACCGCCCCGGCGGGCATCCGACCGTTCGTCTACGACGTGGCGTGGATGCAGTGGCTCGACGACACGGTCGTCCTGGTCGCCCTCGTGGCGCTGGTCGTGCTGGCGGTCCGGCTCGTCGCCGAGCTGCGGGCGGGCACGACCCTCCGCCACGCCACGGTTCCCGTGGGCTGGCTCGTCCTGCTGGCCGGCATCGTGGTGGCCGCGTCGTCCACGGTCATCCGGGTGCCCGGCGCCCCGGACTCCCCCGAGGGCGCCGCCCGGCTGGTGAGCGTGGCCTTCCCCCTCTACGCCGGCCTCTACCTCGCCGTCCGACGGTGGCCCACCCTGGTGATCGTCGGCGTCGGGCTGTCGGCCTCGCTGGCGGTGCTGACCCAGGTCCTGTTCAACCTGGGCTACTGGGTCACCTGAGGGTCCGGGCCGACCGGTCAGCCCGTCGGATCGGCCGGATCGGCAGGATCGGCGGGATCGGTCGAGTGCCCGTCCACCGCCGAGCTCTGCGTCACGGCGATGTCGCCGACCCTCCCCACGTAACCGGGGAGCGACGGTGACCCGGGGGTCCAGGTGCGCAGTTCGATGGCGTGGTCCTCGGTGCCGTCGGCTTCGAACCCCGGTCCGAACTCGGCCCGCCACGCCCCGTTGACCGTGGGGTGGTAGCCCCGGATGCTGAGGAGGTTGACCAGTCCGATGAACTTCTCGACGTCGAGCAGGCGGCTGTCGTCGGCCGCCCGGCCGGCGCCACTGTCGTTGACGAAGACGGAGCGGTCGTGGCCGAGGACCGGGACCACCAGGGAGGCCAGCGCCCCGACCTGGGGGTCGGAGGCGGCGGACAGCGGCGGAATGGCCACCACCCGGACCACCAGCACCACGGACACCGCCACGGCGACGGCGCATCCCGCCAGGCGGACGGCCGGGCGCGCGGTGACCGGGACGTCGGAGGGCCGTGCACCGGCGCCCGCACCGGCACCTCGGGGCACCCGGATCATGCCCACCCCGATCAGCAGCGCGACCGGCACCGCGACGGCCCAGACCACCAGGTATCCGTACAGGTGGCCGACCACCCGAGTGGCGGCCACCACCATGGCGGCGGTGCCGACGAGTCCGAGGATGCCGAGTCCGGCGGCGAACCGCAGGCGCTGGCGGAGGCCGACCACCGTCGTCGTCACGCCCGCCGCCAGCACCACCAGCGCCACGATCGCCGCCACGACCCCGTGACGGGGAGCCATCGCCAGGTTCGAGCGCATCACCTCGGCCGGCCCCTCGACCAGGATGGCGGAGACGGCGGCGACCGCACCGATGCCCGACCGCACGGTGTGCCCCGGGTACCCCGCAGTGAAGAACCGGTAGATCAGCGTGAGGTTGCCCGGATGATTGGTGAACTGCTGGACGACCGGGGGCAGCCACAGGAGGACGAAGGCGACGGCCCCGACACCCGACCAGATCCACACGCGTCGGTCCGCCGCCGGAGCGACCCTCCGGGCCGCCGAGCCGTCGCCCCGGGCGGGGGCCGCCCGCCGGTCGAGGGCCGCGGTGACCACCAGCGTCGACCCGGCCACGGCGCCGACGGCCACCACCAGGGGCAGGGTCGAGATGTTGGTCTGCACCACGAACGATCCGACCAGCACGGCGCCCACCAGCGAGAGCGGTGACCGGTCCATGGCTCCCGCGCCCAACAGGGTGAACAGGAGCAACGGGAAGATGACCACCATCGGGTTCCACGGGCTGACCAGCCCGCCGAGCGGCGACTCCGAGTAGGCGACGGCGGGGTAGCCCACCACGGCCATCACCGCGGCCAGCCAGCCGACCCAGATCGCGGCCCACAGGGTGCGGGCCGGGGACGAGGTGCGCCGGCGCACCACCTCCAGGCAGGCCAGCGCGGCCAGGGCGTTGATCAGGGTCGCCCCGACGAACAGGGAGCGGGCCCCGGAGCCGAGCAGGCGGTAGACCAGCGAGAGGAGGTAGAAGTAGGTCGGCCCCGGGTGGTTCCACCCGTTGTGGTCGAAGACGCCGACCTGTTGCCTCCACTCGAGCGCCCGCCGGGTGTGGAGGTCGATCAGGGCCAGGTCGTCGGCCAGGGTCACGTGGGCGTCCGAGGCGGCCAGCAGTCGGACGACGGCCACCGCGAAGGGGACGGCGACGACCCCGAAGGCCAGGATGGTCAGCCACGACGAGGGCGGCACCAGGCCGGCCCCTCCGGATCCCTCCGAACCCCTGACGGGTCCCGGGACCTGGTCGGAGTCGGGATCCATGGAACGACGATCCTACGGTACGGGTCGGGCCGATGGGGGGTGGCGCGGCCCCGGCGTTCGGGGCCCCCGACGGTCAGAGGCTGGGGACGTAGCCCCCTCGGCCCATCGACTCGCTCACGAACGGGTCGACGCTGTCGTCGACCCCGCCGGCGACCTCGGTGACCCAGTCCAGGCGATCGCGCAGGATCCGCTCGACGCCGCCCTGGAGGGTCGACGAGCTGATGGCGCAGGAACTGCATGCCCCCTGCAGCTGGACCTCGACGACCCCGGTCACCACGTCGGCGCTGATCAGGGCCAGATCGCCCCCGTCGGCCTGCACCGCCGGTCGCATCAGCTCGATGATCGAGTTGAGGGCGGCGAGTCGGGCGCCGCGCTCCTCGTCGGACAGCTCGGGCGCGGCCGCACCCGGCTCCGCGTCGTCGGCTGGCGGGGTGGCGTCGGTGTCCACGGTCGTCGTCCTTCCCCCGGTCCGCAGGACCGGCACGGGTGGATGGTCCCCCCGCTGACCCCCATTCTGCCGTGTCCGCCCGCCACCCCGTACATCGCCGGACCGTCGTCGCCCCGACCGGCCGTCACCCCTCCCGCAGGGCCCGGCCGATGGCCGCGATCCCGAGGGCACAGGGGTACCATGCAGTGTGCCCCCGGTACGACCCACCGCCCCCCTCGGGCCGATCGGCCTGATCCTCCCCACCTTCGTGCAGCACACCGTGCCGGCGTGGGCGGAGCCGCCGGACGGGCCCCCGAACGACGCCGACCCGCTGCGCGAGCTGGCCGACCTCTGCCGACGCGCCGAAGCGGCCGGCGCCGATGCGCTCTGGGCGTGTGACCACCTGTTCTGGCACGGCCCCTGCCTCGAGTGCCTGCTCGTCCTCACCGTGGCGGCCACGGTGACCGAACGCGCCGCCCTCGGCACCTGCGTGATCCAGCTCCCCCTCCGCCGGGCGGTGGCGGTGGCCAAGCAGGCCGCCACCCTCCAGACCCTCAGCCGCGGCCGGCTGATCCTCGGCGTCGGCGTCGGCAGCCACCCGGGCGAGTACGAGCAGGTCGGTGCGGCGTACCACTCACGGGGCCACGACCTCGACACGGCCATCGGTGAACTCCACCGTTCGTGGCGTTCCGGTCACGGTGCCGCCCACGGCGACACCGGCTCGTCGGACCCCACCGAGCGGTACCTCCAGCTGCCGGCACCGGCCACCGTCCCGGTCTGGGTCGGCGGATCGTCCGAGGCGGCCCTGCGCCGGGCGGCCACGCGGGCCGACGGCTGGATGCCCCTCTTCCTCGACGTCGACCAGTACGGCGACGCCGTCGAGCGTCTGGCCAAGGAGGTGGACACGGCCGGTCGGCCGCCGGGGTCGGTGACACCGGCCATGGTGCTGTTCGTCTCGCTCGACGACGACCGCGACCGGGGTGTGGCCGCCGGAACCCGGTGGATGGGCTCGCTCTACGGGCTCCCGCCCAAGGCCTTCGAGCGTCACCTCGTCGCCGGCACGGCCGACGAGGTCGCCGCCCGGGTGGCCCAGTACCGTGCCGTCGGGGCCGAGCACGTGGCCGTGTACGTCACCGACGACGAGCCCATCGACCAGTTCAACCGCCTCGTGGCGGCGCTGCCCGCCGCCGGCGTCCCGACCGGACGCTGAACGGCAGAGACCGAGGACCCATGGACCGCACCGCACGTATCGTCGGCACCGCCACCACCCCCATGCAACGCCGGGACCTGACCATCGAGGTCATGTCCCACCAGGTCGTCGACCACGCCCTGTCCGACGCCGGGCTCACGCCCGACCAGGTCGACCTGGTCGTGTTCGGCAACGCCACGGCCGGACGCCTGCTCAACCAGGCCTGCATCCGCGGCCAGAGCTTCCTGCTCGACGCGGGCCTGCGCAACGCGGGCATCATCAACGTCGACAATTCGTGCGCCGGCGGCGCCTCCGCGCTCCACCTCGCCACCCTCGCCACCCAGGGTGGGGCCGGGACGGTGCTGGCCGTCGGCGTGGAGAAGATGTGGACGGGGCACCGCATGGAGACGCTGGCCGGCATCGAGGACGGGGTACCCGAGGTCGACCGCCACTTCATGCACGGCAACTGGGAGAACCCGTCGGGTTCGGTACTGATGGCCCTCAACGCCAAGTGGACGGTCGAACACATGGAGCAGTGGGGCACCACCGTCGAACAGATCGCGGCCGCCGCCGTCAAGGCCCGGCGCCACGGGGCCCTCAACCCCAACGCCCAGTTCCAGAGCGAGGTCACCCTCGCCGAGGTGCTCGACTCCTCCCCCATCGTTCCGCCGCTGACCCGGCTCATGTGCTCGTCGTTCACCGACGGCGCCGCCGCCGTCGTCCTCTCCCTCGAACCGCGGCCGGGGGCACCCCGGATCCTGTCCACCACGGTGCGGTCGGGCAACGGCGACATCGACTACCACGACCGGCTGGCCGAGACGGCCGCCGCCGCTTGGGACGCGTCGGGCGTGGACCCGGACGACGTCGACGTGGTCGAGCTGCACGACGCCACCAGCGCCGAGGAGATCTGCGCCCTCGAGGCCCTCGGCTTCTACAAGCCCGGAGACGCCGGCTCGGCGACGGCCGCCGGCGACACCACCCTCGGGGGCCGGGGGGTGACCGTCAACACGAGCGGCGGCCTCGTCAGCCGGGGTCATCCGCTCGGGGCCACCGGCATCGCCCAGGTCGTGGAACTGACCGCCCAGCTGCGCGACGAGGCGGGTCCGCGCCAGGTCGAGGGGGCCCGGGTGGCCGTGTCGGCCAATACCGGTGGCATGATCGGGTCCCATGCAGGCACCACTGACGCGGCATTCATCGGTATCCACGTCCTCGAGGCGGGCTGAGGCGTGATCGGACGGGGAGGCGTGATCACCGGGTACGGCATCGCCGTGCCCGACAAGGTCGTCACCAACGACGACCTCTCCCTGACCCTCGACACCAACGACGCCTGGATCCGGGAGCGGACCGGCATCCGCGAGCGCCGGATCGGTGGGACCACGTCGGGGCTGGCCATCGAAGCGGGCCTGGCCGCCCTCGAGCGGGCCGGCCGGCGACCGGACGAGATCGACGCGGTCATCCTGGCCACGACGACGCCGGACCAGATCGTGCCGGGCACGTCGGCGACCGTGCAGGACGGGATCGGAATCACCGGCGGTGCCTTCGACGTCAACGCCGCCTGCTCGGGCTTCGTCTACGCGCTGACGGTGGCCCACGGCCTCATCGCCGTCGGGGCGGAGCGACTGCTGGTGATCGGGTCCGAGACCCTCTCCCGGATCACCGACTGGGACGAACGCTCGGTCTCCATCCTGGTGGGCGACGGCGCCGGGGCCGTCGTGCTCGAGGCCGTGGACGGTCCGGGCCAGCTGCTCAGCTACGTGCTCGGGGCCGACGGGTCGCTGCGGCACCTGCTCAAGTGCGACCACGGCGGGTATCTCTACATGAACGGCAAGGAGATCTTCCGCAAGGCGGTCGGGGCGGTCGTCGACTCGTCCCGCCAGGCCATCGCCGAGGCCGGCCTCACCCCGGACCAGATCGACCTCGTGGTCCCCCACCAGGCCAACCTGCGCATCATCAGCGCCGCCTGCCAGCGGCTCGACATCCCCGAGGAGAAGGCCGTGGTCGTCATCGACCGCTACGGCAACACCTCGTCGGCCTCGATCCCCCTGGCCCTGGCCGACGCCCTCGACACCGATCGGCTGAAGCCCGGCGACCATGTGCTCCTGACCGGTTTCGGGGGCGGGATGACGTGGGCCAGCGCCGTCCTCAAGTGGGGCGGCTGACGGCCGATGCAAGGAGCATGACCAACACGTCTGCCGTCGCGCCCTCGCTCGTCGTCCTGGCGGCCGGGATGGCCCGCCGCTACGGCGGCTGCAAGCCGCTCGCGCCGATCGGCCCCCGGGGGGAGGCCGTCCTGGACCTGCTGGTCGGCGACGCCGTCCGGGCCGGGTTCGGCCGGGTCGTGCTCGTCCTCCACCCCGAGACGGGCCCGGCCATCCGCTACCACGTCGAGCAGTGCTGGCCCGGCTCCGTCGACGTCGGGTTCGCCGTGCAGCGTCTGCCGCTCGGCACCGTGCACGCGGTGCTGGCCGCGGAGGAGGCACTGGCCGGAACGGCGTCCTTCGCCGTGTGCAACGCCGATGACGTCTACGGCGAGGTGGCGATGGGCATGCTGGCCGATCAGCTCCGGACGTCGGCCGCCGAGCACGTCCTGGTCGGCTACGAGCTGCACTCCACGGTGGCCACCGACGATCCGGTGACGCGGGGGATCTGCACGGTGGGACCGGACGGGCTGCTCGTCTCCCTCGACGAGCGGCGCAAGGTCCACACCGACGGGGACGGGTTCGCGTCCGACGACGGGCTGGAGCCCCGCGAGCTGGCTGGCGACCTGGCGACCTCGGTGAACCTGTGGGGATTCCAGTCGGACATCTGGAAGGTGTTCCACACCGCCATGGACGGATCCGGCCTCGACGAGGAGGCCCTGCTGGCCGACGTGGCGGCGGGCGCTGAGGTTCCGAAGGCCGAGGTCCTGCTCCCCGAGGTGATCTCGACCATGGTGGCCGAAGGGGACGGACTGCCGGTCCGGGTGCTGACCACCGACACCAGGCTCGTCGGGGTCACCCACGCCGCCGATCTCCCGATCGTCGGCGCCGAGTTGTCCCGCCAGGTGGCCTGGGGCGTGCGCCCGGCCAACGCCTGGGACGGCGTCGGCTGACCTGACGGCCGCGGCCGGCACCACCGGCCCGGTCGGCCCGGTCGGCCCGGGAGCCGGCCCCGGTCGACCGAAACCCCTACTCCTTCGGGGGCTCCTCCGTCCCACCGAGGAGCGAGCTGGCGTCCTGCGCCGGTGCCGCGGCATCCTGGGCGGACGCCGCGGCGGCCGGCGTGGACGCCGCGGTGGCCGTCCCCCCGTCAGTGGCGGCGGCCCCGCCCTGGGACCGGGCCCGGTAGAAGATGTAGCCCGCACCGCCGAGGCAGACGATGGCGATCAGGCCCAGGATCGCCCCCCGCTTGTGGTAGTGGCCACGGCCGTGGTGCTTGCCGGGCACCCAGGACGGCAGTGCGTGGATCGACACCGTCAGATACTCGAAGGCGTAGACGGCGGCGACCACGCCGACGACGATCAAGACGATGAACCCGATCCGTTGTGCTGTACTCATGCAGCGGAATGTAGCCAATATGGCGAGCCGATGCGCTCCGTGGGGCGCTTTCACCGGCACCCACCCACGACTAGGCTCACGCCGCCCGGACGGTCGTCCGCGGTCCGAGCCGGGGACGGGGGACGCCACCGTCATGCACACGTCGAGCTACGAGAAGGTGCGGGCCTTCCGGGACGCCTATCTGGAATCCTCCACCGGACCGGTCCTGTCGGTGCTCGACGTCGGCTCCATGGCCCACAAGGCCCAGGACACCTACCGGCCGCTGTTCGACGGGCCGCGCTACGCCTTCACCGGACTGGACATCGTCGAGGGGCCGAACGTGGACCTGGTGCCGCGTGACGTCTTCCACTGGGCGGAGATCCCCGACCGGAGCGTCGACGTGGTCATCTCGGGCCAGGCCTTCGAGCACAACCCGTACTTCTGGGTCACGCTGGCCGAGGTGGCCCGGGTGCTCGTCCCGGGCGGCCTGACGGCCATCGTCGCCCCGGGAGGGGGCGCCGTGCACCGGTACCCGTTCGACTGCTGGCGGTTCTACCCGGACGCGTGGCCGGCGGCCTGCGCCTTCGTGGGCCTCGATCTGCTCGAACACGCCATGGAGGACCGGGGGCCGGACCCGCGCATGACGGGCTTCGACTGGCACGACAACTTCATGGTGGCCCGGGCGCCCACGTTCGAGGACCCGGTCGCCGAAGCGGCCCACTACGCCCGCCTGGGGGCCATCGCCGCCACCCGCACGGCCATGCCGTCGGCCGGTCCGGTGGCTCTGCCCGGACCGGCGCTCACCCTCTACGAATCACGGCGCGCGGCGGTCTGCCCCGGTCCGCCGGGGCCTCGGGTGAACCCGACGAAGGCGTGGATGCGGGCGATGGCCGCGGACGCCCGGACGCGGGCGAAGGCCGTGGCCGATCGGGTGGCCGAGCGCCGGTCGTGACCGCCGACGACCCGTCCGTCGGCCCGCGCCGCCCGGCACAGCCGGTCAGGTCGGTCGGAACACGAAGTTGTGGACGTACCGGCGGCTGTAGAGCAGGAGGTTGGCGGCGTACCCGTGACCGGCCACCCGCACCGACATGGCCTCGGTCGACGGGCGGTCCAACTCGGCGATCGGGCGCCAGGCACCCCGGTACAGGAACTCGCCCCGGTAGGAACGATCGTCGAAGAACTGGATGATGTCGTCCATCGGTGCCGGTCGGTCCGGTCGGAGCTCGATCTCCACCAGTACGTTCGGGCGCTCGCGCTCGAGCAGCCCGCTCGCTCCCTGCAGCACGGAGAACTCGTGTCCCTCGACGTCGATCTTCACGAACCCGACATCACGGAGGTCGAAATCGTCGAGGCGTCCGGTGACCGCCTCGCGGTGCTTCCATCCACCGTCGGACGGTCCGGGCCGCTCGAGGGAACCCCGACCCTCGGTCCCCGTGCCTCCCGACGGGACCCAGAAGTCCGCCTGACCGGCCCGGTCGCTGAGGGCCACCGGGTGGATGGTCACGTTCTGCGGGAGGACGGGCTCGAGTCGGGCCACCAGATCCAGGTTCGGCTCGAACGAATCGACCCGCGGGACCCGGCGGGCGAGCCACCACGTCCACGGTCCCCACCACACGCCGATGTCGACCGCCCCGCGCCCGGCGGGAACGAACTCCTCGAGCCGGCCCAGCTCGGGTTCGAAGAACCGGTACTGCCAGGCGACGGCGGGAACGACGAACCGGACCGGAACGTGGCTCATCACCTTCGAGCTGAATCCAACCTCAGCCGCTTCGGTCACGACCCCCCGTTTCCTCGTCGATGGAGGCAATTCCCCCGTCGACTGTCTAGCAGTGACGACCCCGGGGAGTGGCCACGGACACCACGACGGGCGACGGGCCCGGTCGTGCGACCGCGGTGACCGCCCCGGCGACCGGTACCCGGCGCCCCTCCCCCCACCCTCCGGACGGACCGCACCGGGGCGACGCCGCGGGCATGCGTAGACTCGGCCGATCATGGATCCGGAGGGGCCGCCGCAGGCAGGGGGGACGGGTGTCGCCGAAGCGGGACCCGTGGTCGGGGACGCGGCGAGCGGCCCCGCCACCGGACACCCGGCCCCGGAGACGACGGACCGGAGCGCCACCTCCCGGCCCCGGTACCCGTACCTCGTCGCCGGCCTCCTCTATCTCGCCCTGTCTGTCCTGCTGTGGGCCCACGTGTGGACCGGCCATCCCTCGTCGGTGGCCACGTGCGGCTGTGGCGACCCGGCGTCGACCATCTGGTTCACCTTCTGGCCCTCTTACGGGATCAGCCACGGTCTCGATCCCCTGTTCTCCACGGCGGTCGGCTACCCCACCGGGGTGAGCCTCGTCTTCGCCGCCTTCGGGATCCCGCTGGCGCCCGTCACCTGGCTCGTCGGGACCATCGCCTCCCTCAACGTCGCCCTCACGGTCATCCCGGTCACCTCCGGCCTGGCCATGTTCGCCCTGGTTCGCCGGTGGGTCACCTGGATGCCGGCCGCCTTCGTGGCCGGACTGTTCTACGGGTTTTCGCCGCTGGTGCTCAACAACCTGACGTCGGCGCACATCGACCTCACCTTCGTCGCCGTTCCGCCCCTCATCATCATCGGCCTCGACGAACTGGTGATCCGACAACGCCGACGCCCCATCCCCACCGGGATCGTCCTCGGCGTCCTGGTGAGCCTCCAATTCCTGGTCGGAACCGAAATCCTCGTCCTCCTCGTGATCGAGGCGGTGATGGGACTCGTCCTCATCGTGATCAACGTCGCCTGGCGGAATCCGGCGGCCCTCCGCCAGCACCTGCGGCACGCCGTGACCGGCGGTCTGGTGGCGGCGGCGACATCGTGTCTCCTGCTCGCCTATCCGGTGTGGCTGGTCGTCGCCGGACCGGCCCACTACTCCGGCTCGATCCATCCCGGCCTCGACCTGAGCTCCTTCGGCGGCAATGCCCAGCGCTTCTTCGTGGCGGCCAAGCCCTCCGTCCACGGGGCGTTCAGCGCGGCGTTCTTCCGGGTCGTCGGCGGGTACCAGGGCCCGGTGCTGTCCGCCCAGTTCTTCGGTGTCGGCGTGCTCGTCGTGTGTGTCGCCGGTGCCCTGATCTGGCGACGCCAGCGGATCCTGTGGCTCTTCGGTCTGCTCGCCCTCGCCTCCCTGGTCCTGACGACCTCCTCCGGTCCGTACCTGGGTTCCCTGCCCGTCCTGAAGAACATCGTCCCGAGCCACTTCGTCCTCTTCGCCTATCTGGCCGTCGCCGTCCTGCTCGGCATCATCGTGGACAACACCCGCACCGCCGTCGATCTCGCGTCCCCGGGTCGCCCGTCCGCCACCCAGGACCCCGGTCCCTCCGGGTGGCGGAGCGCATGGCGAGGGTGGCCCGGGGCCGCCGCCGGTCTGGCGGTGGCGGTGGTCGCCATCGCCCCTCCCGCCGCCTACGTGGCCCAGGGCATCCCCTTCACCGTGGAGCCGATCGTCCTTCCGACCTGGTTCCGTACGGTGGCGCCCCACCTCCGCGGACACCCGGTGGTCCTGGCCCTCCCCGCCCCCTTCTCGGCCACCCGGGCCGTCCTGAAGTGGACGGACGCCACCGGTCGCCGGTACCCGCTCATCATCTCGGGGAAGCAGGCGGCCATGACCTGGCAGGCGCTCGGCGGTCAGCGCTTCTCGATCGTCGGGTCGGGAGGACTCGGCGCCGGAACGGTCCGGACCCGGGCCGAGGACGAGGGGCAGAACGTGATCTCCCAGGTGACCTTCGCCTACGTGGTCCCCCCGGTGGTGACGTCCGCCGACATCGAGGCGGTGACGCGGGCCCTGCGGGGTTGGCGGGTCGACACCGTGGTCCTCCCCGACCAGCCGGAGCTGCCCGAGTACGACCAGGTGGCGTCGGTCCCCGACATGGCCGCCCTCATCACCGGGGCCACCGGTGTCGCTCCCGTCCTGACCGCCCGCGCCTGGGTGTGGAACGGCGTGCGGAGGGCGACGACCACCGACACGGCGCCCAGCACCCGGTTCCCTTCGTGCACGGCCGGCGCGGCAGGCGGACGGACGGGGGTCGACCGCGTGGTCGCCTGCATGCTGGCGCCGACGTCGCCCTGACGCCACCGACGCAGACCACGGGGTAGTCTCTGCGGCACTGGCCTTGGCTGCTGGAACGGTGGGACGTCCGGCGGCCCGGGGGAACGACGATGCGGCGGAGCGTCGATGGCGGAGCAGGCACAACCACAAGAGGTTCTGGGGCCGCAAGAGCAGACGGCCACGGTGCGCACCCCGCAGCCGACGCCGGTGCGGCAGGGCCTCGTGCTCACCGCGGCCGCGTGGTTGATCTGTCGGCTCGTGATCACCCTCGCATGGGGGCCCGCCCGCACGGTCGGGTCGCTCAAGCCGGACCAGTGGATCCGCTGGGACAGCTTCAACTACCTGTGGATCGTCCAGAGCGGGAACACGTTCGGCCGATGCGGAAGTCCCGGCTTCCCGATGAGCGCGCTCGAGCGCTATGCCCACGTCAAGTGGTGCGGCAATGCCGGATGGCTTCCCGGCTATCCGCTGGTCGTCAAGCTGGTCGCCACCGTCGGGATCGCCCCCGATACCGCGGGGATGCTCGTCGCATGGCTCGCCACGGCAGCCGCCATCTTCCTGATCTGGTTCGGCTGGTGTCGCGATCTGTCGTGGAGACGGGCACTGGTGGTGCTCGTGCTGTTCGGCGTCTTTCCGGGGGCGGTGTACAACTTCGCCATCTTCCCGACCTCGCTCGCCCTGGTCGCCGTCATCGGGGCCATCATCGTGGCGGCCCGCCGGCACCTCTTCACCTCCGCCGTCCTGATGACCGTCGCCGGGCTCTGCTACCCCTCCGCCTGGTTCGCCGCCGTCGGGTTCGCCATCGGCCTCGTGCTCATCGCCGTGCCCGAAGGACGTGACCGGATCGTCCGCAACGCCGCGTGGGGCCTGGCCGGGCTCTCGTCCCTGGTGGTGCTGGCGGTGTACGACGCCGTGAGCGTGAACGTCTGGGACGCGTACTTCGTCTTCCAGCAGTCCAACGTCGGCGGGTTCCCCGTCACCTACCTCCTCGATCTCCTGGTCACGGCCACCACCGTCCAGCAGCACCTGATCGGCCGGTTCGGGGCCCGGGTGCTCTCCCTCCAGGTGGCCGTCATCCTGGCCATCACGGGCACCGCGGCCGGGGTCGCCGGCAAGGCGTACCGGGAGCACCGCCAGGATCCGGCGACCACCATCGCCGCGTGCGTCGGGGTGGGCGTGGTGGTGGGCATGCTGGTGTCGCAGAACGTCAGCGCCTGGAACCGGAGTGTCGTGCTGGCCGCCCCCTGCATCGTGGGCCTCCGCAAGCTGCCGGCGACGGTCCTGGTCCCGATCACCGTCGTCACCGCGGTGGCCACCGTGCTGCTGTCGAGATACTTCTTCCAGGGGTCCATGATCTAGCCGGACGACCGACCTCCCGGGGCGAGGTCGATGGCCTGGCCGAGCACCCGCTCGAGGTAGGTGGCCCAGGCGGCGTTGATGTGGATCCCGTCGAGATAGACGTTGAAGTGCCCGATCACCGCGGTGCAGACCGACGAGCAGAACCACGGGATCGGGTCGATGTAGCCGATGCCGAGCTCGGCGGCCGTCGACTGCTCCACGGCGTTCGAAAAGGGCACGGCCGCAGCCACCGGTGTCGAACAGGCCTGGACGTCCGACTCGTGGGCCGCCAGACACTGGGGACCGGGCCGGGCCAGCGTCGGGGTGTCACCCAACAGGACGGTTCTCGTCTGCTTGTCGGTGAGGGACGCGAAGAGCCCGAGGAGACCCCGGTGCCAGTCGGAGACGTAGGCCCACCGGGGGGACGAGCTGCCGGGCACGGGCAGCTCGTAGATGCTCTCGTCCGTGACCACCAGGACCTGTGGGTGGTGGGCGTTGATCCATCCGGTGGCCCAGGTGTGCCAGTGGTCACAGACCGTGTCCGGGGAGTTGGCGCTCCCGAGGCTGGGCGGATCGGCGATGGTCAGATCGACGGCGGGGCAGTACGGCTTGGACAGGACGACCAGCCTCCAGTGCGCCGATGCGGCGATCCACTGGAGGGCCGGGAGCCACATCGAGGCATGGGAATCCCCGTAGACGACCATCAACCGGCTGCCCGTCGGGTCACCGATCGTGCAGATCTTCTCCCGGTCCTCCGACAGGGTGGCGAGGCAGGACGATCCTTCCACGCCGTCGCCCCACTCCACGGCGGGCGTGTCCAGCGGAGGGTCCATCCGCCCGGGAAGCGTCCGCACAGCCGCCGCGGCGATGACCGTCTGGCGTTCCACCTGGGCATCGGCCGCGGGGATGACAGGCCGGGGGCTCGGTGCCGACGCCCCGACGGCGAGGACGACGGTCAACAGGAGCAGGGTGGAGGCGACGAGCGCCGCGCCCAGCATCACGCTGTGGCGAACGGTGAGACGGGAGTGGCGGACCGGATTCTCGACCAGGCGGTACGTGGCCATGGACAACCCGACGGCCACCACGACCCACCCCAGGTTCTCCCACACCGGGAGGTGGGCCCGACCGGCCTCCTCGGCGGCGATGACCAGGATCGGCCAGTGCCACAGGTAGAGCGAGTAGGACAACCGTCCGAGCCACTGCGCCGGACCCAGCCCGAGCACCGCCTCGGCTCCCCACCGAGGTGATCCCACCCCACCGGCGATGACGAGCCCGGTCCCGACCACCGGGACGGCGACCAGCGCTCCGGGGTACGGGGTCGCCGAAGTGAAGTGGAACGCCGCCACCAGGATGGCGACCAGACCCGACCAGGTGGCGGCGGTGCACGCCGGGCGAGGTGCCTTCTTCAGGAGTGGGACGGCGACCGCGACCAACGCTCCGAGGGCCAGCTCCCAGGCCCGGGTGAAGGGGGAGAAGTACGCCGCGGTCGGACGCTGGGCGGTCTGCACGATCGACAGGCCGTAGGAGACGACGATCACGGGCACGAGCACCAGCGCCAGTCGGACGCGCAGGGTGAGCCGGGTCCTCATCTTCGCCAACAGGAGGAACACCGTCGGATAGACGATGTAGAACTGCTCTTCGACGGAGAGGGACCAGAAGTTCTGCAGGGGCGAAGGCGGCCGGAGGGCGAGGAAGTAGTCCGTGCCCACGGACTCGAAATGGAAGTTGGCCAGGAAGACCGCCGCCCAGCGCCCGTCGCCCGCCGTATCGGCCCCCGTGACGATGCCCAGGAACAGATAGCTCGAGCGCGACCGCCGCCAGGATCACCAGGGTCGCCGCCGGCAGGATGCGTCGGCACCGACGAGCGTAGAAGTGCAGGAGCGACGTCCCGTCCGTCGACGATCGCTCGCGGAGCAACAGGCCGGTGATGACGAACCCGGAGATGACGAAGAACACGTCGACGCCGACGAAACCCCCGGAGACGGCTGGCACGCCTGCGTGGTACAGGACGACGAGGGCCACGGCCAGGGCCCGCAGCCCCTCGACATCGGGCCGGAAGCGCCGGTCACCCGGGCCTGTCCCCGATTCGTCACCCACACGGAGCATCCGTCCGTCGGTCGACGCGTCGTCGAGCTGGGCGACTCCGTCGGTCACGGATGGCACGGCGGTGGCGCGGCCGGTGACCGCATCCACCCGGACCGCCACTGCACGCTGCCAGGCGCCACGTCGGACCCGCTGCCCCGGGGGTGCCGCCACCCCCCCGCCCGCTCCACCGGCGGTCCCCACCGATCGCAAGACCCGGAACCACCGGTCGCCACGACGGTCCCCCTCACTCCGGGTCCCCCGTCCCGACGTCGGCCGGCGGCGCGATGGGCTCCCGCTCGTCGACGACGACCGTGCACAGCACGGCCGCGACGGCCGCGACCGACAGGAACTGCACGGACGCGCTGAACGCCCCCAGGTGGTACCCGGGCACGGTCCCGGGGTCGAGGGCCACGATCACCCCCGTCACCATGAACGACACCCCGGCCACGCCGGCCATCAGGTCACTTCCCCACCGTCGGGCGGCGAACACCAGCGCGACGAGGAGAACGGCCATCACCGGTCCGCCGATCACCAGGATGACGACGACGGCCGACGCCACCAGGAAGGCGAACGGCAGGCGGCGGCGGGGACCGACGGCCGGATACGGCGAGGCGCGGCGGCCGAACAGCGCGAGGCAGGCCAGGAGCACCAGGAAGATCGCCCCGAGGCCCAGTCCCACCCGGTACGGGGTGTCCGGTCGGAACGTCATGGTGACGGTGCCGCCCGGACCGGCCGGGATCCTCCAACCCTGCTGCCACCCGTCGAGCTGGATCGACGGAAGGGTGCGACCGTCCAATGTCGCCACCCAGCCGGGGTTGTAGTTCTGGGACACCTGGAGGTAGGCGGAGGCTCCGGGGCCGACATCGACGGTCCGTCGGGCCGGAGCCCAGTCGACGACCCGGATCTGACGGGTGGTGGTCAGGGCCGTCGTCGCGACCCCTCCGGCCGTGCCCGTCGGTGCGGTGGCTCCCGCCGACGGGCTCGCGCCGAGGAGCACCGTCATGCGCTGGGCGGCGCCCGGCGGGAACGACATGACGTGTCGACCGGCCGCCAGCGTGATGGCCGGCGACTGGCAGGCCTGGAACGCCATGGGCTGCAGGTTGATCAGGTTCCCGAGGGTGCCCGTCGACGACGTGGGGATCTCGTGGCCGTCGACCACCACCCGGGGGCCCTGGCCGCACGCCAGCGTGACCGGGGTCGAGGACGGCACCGGCTCCGGGGCGACGTCGCCGAGGGCCGGGACGCTGATCGAGGACAGGCCGACGGGGACCAGGATGTAGGTCGTCCGGATCCCGACGGTGGTGGGCCCGACCGGCTGGGGCGTGACCACGTGGGTCCAGGCCGTGAAGTGGACCGTCAAGGTGTCCGTGGTCATCGGGGCGAAGTGGACCGTCCCGCCCCCGGGGGGAACCGCCACCGACCGGGTTCCGGCCGGACTGGCGACCGTGAGTTCGGTCGGACGGGCGGCTGACCGGGACAGGCCCAGATCCAGCGAGTCCACCGGACGGGCGCCGGTCCAGGTCAGGGTCACCGACGGGTGGGGGTCGTCCAGGCCGGCGATCCACGGGAGACCGGCGCGCTCCACCAGGTTCTCCGGCCGGTAGCGCGGGAGGTCGCGCAGCCAGGAGCTCGCCGAGATCTGGACCACCTGACCGGCGGGGGTCGCCGTCGTCGACAGCAACCGGTCCAGCGCGGCTCCCGGGACCGGGACCGCCGTCCCCGAGATCCGCATGGCGGTCGACGCGGGCAGGACGAACTTGCGGGCCATCGGAGGGGTCGGGGTGACGGGCCCGGTGAAGTCGAGGTTCGGATTGTCGACCGGATCCGAGAGGCTGAGCACCGGTGGGGTGGCGCCGGCCCTCGTGAACGGTGCGAGCCCGTCCGTCGGGAGCCGCATGGCGGGTTGGAAGACGACACCCGGGATCGCCACCTCGGTGATCCCGGCACCGTCGACGTAGTGGATGTGGGTCTTCCACACCTTCACGATCTTGATCCTGACGTTGCGTGTCTCCCCGGGGACCACCTGCACGGTGGTCGGCACGCTCCCCTCGGCGAGGGTCTGGCGGATCGATCCGCGGTCGGTGGTGACGAGCACCTCCTCGATCCACGGCCGGAGCCGGCTGTCGTCGAGGGGGGTGATGGTGATCGAGTGGAGGGGTTCGGCATGCTGCAGGCGGATGCTGATCCACTGGCCGACCGAATCGTTCGCCCTCGACGCCACCCACGCCGTCGTCGGATCCCCGTCGAAGGCGGACGCCGGGCCCTCGGCGGGATCGTCCTGCAGGGCGGTCGACCCGTACGACGACGACGAGACCTCGGCCCCGCCGATGGGCGACGCCACCGTCTGGTCCGCGCTCTTGTCCACGGAGGAATAGGTCAGTGGTACCGCCGTCGACCTCCCGAACTGCTGGGCCGGAGAGAGCAGGTACGAGACGTTGCGGTCGACCTTGCCGAACGACACCGCCCGTCGTTGGGACCCGTCGGTGATCGCCAGGGTCGCCCCCGGACTCGCGGCCACCCGGGTCGATCCGGCATCGGTGGTCAGGACGGCTGCCCGTCCGTCGAGTACGGGAGAGCCCGAGAGCGGCAGCAGGGAGCTGTTCGACCCGCTGACGACCAGGGGGTCGGCGGCCGGGAACGTCCGCACTTCGTCCACGGCGGGCGTCACCGCCCAGATCTCGACCGACCGGAGGTGGGTGGACGTCGCGGCGTCGTAGTTCGGCAGACGGCTCTGGGCCGCCTGGGACGCCGGGATGTAGGGCCCGAACGCCGCCACCCGGACGAGTCCGGGGGACTGGCTGAGGACCTGGTGCACCTGGGCGGGGGGGATGGCCCCGGTGGTCTTCGGGTCGAGGTCGTTGCGCTCCACCACGTAGTCGATCCCCGACCGGCCCAGGTACGCCGCCAGGCCGGGTTGCGGGGTCCCGCTGGCCAGCACGGCCTCGACCGTGCTGAGCATGATCGTGTTGCCGTCGGACCCGAGCGGGATGATCCAGCGGGACGTGACCGACGTGTCCGCCAGGACCGACAGCGGCTCGTCGTCCGGACTCCCCCAGGTGTACTGGGCGAAGGTCGCCCCGGGTACGAGCAGCGACGTCTGATCGCCCTGATGGGCCGTCAGCCAGTCGGCGGTCTGCTGCCAGTAGGTGGGCAGGGCGCGGAACCCGCCCGGGGGGTACAGCTCTCCGAGCCAGAACGGCATGGACGCCGCCACCACGGCGGCGACGGCCACCGCGGCGACGGCCGGCCGGATCCATCGCCGGTCCACCCACGACGGCAGCCAGGTCGCCACGGCGGGTCGGCCGATCGACGACACCAGCCAGGCGAGCCCCAACACCAGCGGGAGCGCGACGTCCGGCGAGAACTTGGAGATGTTCCGGAGCGGGGCGAGGCTCGTCGACAGGAGGTGGATGACCGTGCCGCTCAGGGGGCCACCGAACGGGCCGGCGTACCCGGCGGCGATGACCACGACCCCGAAGGCCAGGCTGGCCACCAGGAAGAGACGCTCGGGGATCCGACGGGCCAGACCCACCAGCCCGAGGGCCGCGACCGTCACCGTGCCCAGGATGGCGAGCGGCGACGTCACGATGGTCCAGCCGCCGGGGACGAGCGGGCCGCCGATGTCGTAGTAGTTCTGCCAGTACGACGCCCCCCGCAACGCCTCGAAGACCGATCCGGACGCCGTCGTCACCGACGCCGTCTCGGTGTAGGGCAGATAGTTGTAGCCGTACTTCCCCTGGAGGACGGTGGGGACGGCCCACCAGAAGCACGCCAATCCCACCGAGACGACCCACCACCCGGCGAGTGACCGCCGTCGTGGCCCCGGTGCGCGGGTCAACAGCCACAGGACGGCCAGGGGCAGGGTGGAGACGACCACGGTGGCGTTGACGCCGCCCATCAGGGCGAGCGCCACCCCCGACGCCGCCGCCGCCCGCCTCGGCGATCCGTCACGGGATCCGCGGACCAACGGCACGAGGAGCCACGGGAGCAGCACCACGGCCAGGAGGACGGCGGAGATCGCCGCCCAGTCGACCACGATCGGGGCGATGCAGTACGCCACCCCGGCGAGGACCCGGGCCCAGCGCTTCCCGATCCCGAGTGCCTCGGCCAGGCGGATCACGCCCCAGGCGCCGACCGTGAGCAGGAGGGCCAGCCAGATCCGCTCGGCACACCACACGGGCACGTGGAGCAGGTGCATCAGCTCGAAGAACGGCGCCATGGGGAAGAGGTAGCCGAACGTCTCGTCCTGCACGGAGCCCGACGCCACGGTCAGGCTCCACATGTGGAGGGCCGCCCTGATCCAGTTCTGGGGGGCCATGACGACCGGGAGCTTGGTGTCGTCGATGATCAACCCCGGAGCCTGCACGAAGGCGACGGCGAGGAAGAGCGCCCCGAGCCCCGCCAGGACCCCGCGCCCCAGGGGATCCGGGCAGGGTTCGACGATCCGGTCCGGATCCTCCCGGAGCTCCGGGACGGCCGGATCGGCGTCGAGGACGGTCACCGTCCGCCCCTCGGGCCGGACTCGACCGCGGACAGGGCGATGGCCTCGAAGTCACGGACCACCCCGTCCCAGGCGAACCCCGCCGCATGCCGTCGACCGGCGGAGGACATCGCCTCCCGGAGGTCTTCGTCCTTGGCGAGCCGGACCCACTGCTCGACGAGTTCCGCCTCGGTGTCGACCAGGGTGCCGGTCACGCCGTCGACGATGGCGTCGCGGACCCCCGGGGCCCGGAATCCGATGGACGGGGTCCCGACCGCGGCGGCCTCGATGATCACGATGCCCCACCCCTCGTGGTGCGACGGGTGGATGAGGGCCCACGCCTGGGCCAGGAGCCGCCACTTCTCCTCTTCGTCGACCCATCCGGCGAACTCGACGCCGTCGCCGGCCAGCTCCCGCAGGTTCGCGAGCTCGGGCCCGTCACCGAGGACGACGAGCCTTCCCCCGGTCACGGGCCGCACCTGCTCCCAGGCCCGGAGCATCAGATCGATCCGCTTGTGCGGCACGAGACGTCCGGCGTTCACGAAGAGAGGTTCGGGCGAACGCTCGACGGCGTCGACGACGGGGAGGTCCACACCGGGGTTGAGGACGCTGATCCGGTCGGCGGCCACCCCGATCTTCTCCAGTGAGGTGGCCGTGGACGCGGAGATGGCGAGGAACGGCACGTGACGGTAGACCCGGGGCATCACGATCTCCTCGCCCGCCCGGCCCACCCCGGTGAGCAACGGACCGAAGTGCTGGCCCCACTGGTCGGTGTGCACGTGGTTGACGAAGGCGAGCACCGCCTTCCTCCTCCACAACGGGGAGAAGTAGGGGATGCCGTTCTCGACGTCGACCAGGAGATCCCACCGGCGGGCCGTCCGGTGGTGCACGAACGGCGCCCGCAGGTACTGGGTGTAGGTGCCGCCGAGTTCGACCACGGGGTAGGGACGAGCGGCGACCGGTCCGCCGCACAGGAGCATGACCTCGTGCCCCCGCTCCATCATCCCGACGGCCAGGCGGTCGATCAGCACTTCGGAGCCACCCGCGAGGTCGTTGGCGAGGTCGCGCCAACTCATGAACGCTACGCGCATGATGTCACCGCCTCCTCGGGGTCACCGGGTCGGACTCCGACCCCTCGCAGGGAGGCGATCCTAGGAGACCGACGTCCAACCGCCGGGTCGCCCCGACGGGTGTCCGGGGCGCATGGAGGGCATCCACCGCTACGGCTCGATGGCCGCTCGACTCGACCGTCGCATCACCACGACGAGGTTCCAGGTCAGGAACTCCCGCACGACCGGGATGTCGACCATCACCTTCGTCCACCTCGGGTAGTACCGCGGGAACGAGTCGAGGATCTCTACGTCCGGACACGCCTCGCACCAGGCCAGGACGTCGCGCACGTCGAGTCGGAACAGGCTCACGCCGAACCGGTTCTTGGCAGGGGCGCCGGTCTTCCGCTCGAACCGCCGGGCCGACCACTCCCCGCCGAGATAGTGCCACGGCGACGTCTCGTGCCCACCCCAGGGCGAGAGCCAGTTGGTGAACGTGACGTAGATGACCCCCCCCGGGGCCACCACCCGCACCATCTCGGCGAGCATCCGCCGGTAGGAGATCACGTGCTCGAGGACGTTGGACGAGTAGCTCACGTCGACCGAGCCGGTGGCGATGGGCAGGGCGCACCCGTCGGCGATGACGCCGTCGACGAGCGTCCGTCCGTGTTCGGTCATCTGGTCGAAGTCGTACTCCGCGGTGACGGCCCTCGCGCCGGCCGCCCGGAAGGCGTCGCCGACGTACCCCGAGGCCCCGCCGACGTCCAGCACGGTCGCCTCGTAGACCTGGCAGAAGCGGGAGATGTCAGCCACCGTGTCGGCGGCCAGCAGTCCGTAGAACGTCTCGGGATCGGTGGCCTCGTGTCGAAATGCCTTGAACAGTTCGACGGAATGCTTCAACCCATTCATACGGCCAACTCCCTCGGGCGGATACTCACCCCCGAGAAGGGAGCAAACAGCGACCTGTACTCCACGCTCAGCGACTCCGGATGGTACACCTCGAGATCCGAGATCAGGCGCTGCCCGATACGACGGGCGACGGTCGGGGGCACCGCGGGGAGCAGGACGGCCGTTCCGGACTCCCAGGCGACCACCAGATCGACGTTCCGCACGAACGGCCGGATCAGCGCCGGAGCGGCCTCGATGGGCACGTCGGGCAGGAAGACACCGTGCACGGGAGGGACGGCCTTGGGGATGAGCCTCGAGCGCGCCACGTCGCCGAACATCTGCAGCCCGTCGTGGACGGGACGCACCTTGCTCCCCGACACGTCGGTCCACGTGACCGGCACCTCCTCCATCCGCAGCCCGAACCGGACGGCCAGATCGAGCACCTCGACGTCGAAGGCGAACCGGTCGACCCGGGCCCCGTGCCACAGGAGTTTGGCGATCGGCCCCCGGAACGCCTTGAAGGCGCACTGCGTGTCCATGTAGGGCAGACGGGTCATGGAGGCGACGGTCATGCCGAAGACCCGGTTCATGATCCGACGGTGGATGTCGCGCTGGACCACGGACAGCTCGTGGGCCCGGGACCCGACCGCCACATGGCTCCGACGGAGGGCGTCGACCAGCAGCTTGAGGTCCTTCGGATCCGTTCCCATGTCCGCGTCCATGTACCCGATGGTGTCGCCCCGGGCATGCGTCACGCCGACCCGCACCGCGGCACCTTTTCCGCTGTTCTTCGAGAGCGGGATGACCGAGTACGAGGACCAGGAGGCGAGGACCGACCGGGCCACCGCGGCGGTGCCGTCGGTGCTGCCGTCGTCCACCACGATGATCTCGGTGCCGTCGGGTGGGGCGGCATCCATGAGGCGCTCCAGGCCCGCGGCGAGGCGATCGGCCTCGTTGTACGCAGGAATGATCAGGCTGAGGCAGCATCCCATCCGACGTCTTCCCCCTGTTTGACCCCTTGACCGCCACCTCCGCCGGAAAAGCGGCTGTTCCCAGCCTGCCCTACTACCGGTACAAAGATCAACAGCCGCCCGGCCGAACGACGCAGAGTGGTCGGTCCGACCACGTACAGACGTCGTCTGCCGTCCACTCCCGGGTTCGGGGCCGGCGGGGGGACTTCCGGTGCGGAACCTCCCGGCCGGTCAGGGCGTCGGTTGCCGCTTCCCGGCCAACCGGGCGAGCGCCGACTCGACGGCATCGACCTCCTGGTCGAGGGACAGGCGGACCACCACCGCGTCGCGACACCGGGAGCCGAGTCCGGGGTCCTCGACCTTCCACGAGCTGAGCGAGACGAGCCGCTCCGCCAGCGCGTCCACGTCGTCCGCCGGGACGAGGTACTCGGCCAGCCAGCCGACGAGGATCTCGGCATTGCCCCCGACGCGGGTGGCCACGACCGGCACCCCGCAGGCGAGCGGCTCGATCACCGAACGGGAGAACGGCTCGGGCCAGCGGCTCGGGGCCGCCACCACGTCCGCCATCTGGATCAGGGGCTCGACGTCCTTGCGGGCTTCCAACCACAGGATGTCGTCGGACGACCCGAGCGCGTGCAGCGAACGGATGTAGCGCTCGGCGTCCGCGGGGTCCGCCGACAGCGACGGGGCGCCGACGATGACCAGGCGGGCGCCCGGCACCTTCTCCGACACCTGGGCGAACGCCCGGACGAGGACGTCCACGCCTTTTACCGACGCCAGTCGGCCGGCGAACAGCGTGACGAACGCCCCCGGCTCGATGCCGAGCTCGCGGCGGGTGGCGAGCTGGTCCTCGGGCGGGGCGGGGACGTAGTGGTCCATGTCCATCCCGGTGTGGACCACCTGGATGGCGGACGGACGGAGACCGCTCCGCATCCACAGTCCGGCGGTGTCGTGGGACACCGACAGCGTGAGCGCCACGTGACGGAGGCTCCACCTCACGGGCAGCGGGAGCTTGTTGGGCTGCGGCAGGCACAGGTGGAACACGACCGGGGCCCGGCAGAGCAGGCCGACGACCACCGCGAAGGGGATGTCCAACGGCCGGAACACGTAGATCACGTCGGGGCGCAACCGGACGGTCTCGACGATCCCGCGGGCCACGCCGATCGAGGAGCGGACCGGCCGACGGGCCCGGGGCAGGGAACTCTCGATGGTGACCATCCGGCGCGAGAAGGCCTCCCAGTCCTTGGTGAAGTCGCCGGCCGACGCGTAGGCGACGTCGACGACGTGCCCGCGTTCCGCCAGCGCACGGCACATCGTGAGTTGATTGCGCTCCAAGCCCCCCCGGGACCCGAGGTGGTTGGCCACGGTCAGGATCCGCATCTCCAGAGTTTGGCATAGGGACCGCGCGGAACGCGACGGTCCACCCCGGCCGTCCGGCCACCCGAGGACGGCGACCTACACTGCGTTCCGGCGGTGGCGGCCGACGAGGAGAGGGCACGGATGGCTGGACGGGGGACGTGGACCGGGCAGGCTCCGCCGCTCCCCGTCAGGATGGGACGGGTCGCCCGGCAACGGGTGCGGAGGGCCACGACCAACCCCTTCGCGTCCGGTACCGAACGGGTCCTGCTGGTCCACTGCGGCCACCACAAGGCGGCCACCGTGTGGTTCCGCCAGATCCTCCTCGAGGTCATGCGGCGCTACGGGCTCCGTCAACAGGAGGGGAACGGCGAGCCGCTGCGGTCCGACACCGATCTCGCCTTCTACACCAACGCCGGCCGCTTCGACCGGGACCAGGTGGGACCTCGCCCGTTCCGCGGCTCCCACCTCATACGCGACCCCCGCGACCTCGTGGTGTCGGGCTACGAGTACCACCTCGTCACCGACGAGCCGTGGGTGCGGAGGCCCAATCCCCGGTTCGGCGACCTCGGCTACCAGGAGTACCTCCGGGGCTTCGGCGAGGAGGAGGGGCTCCTGGTCGAGATCGAGTGGTTCTCCCGGGAGACCGGAGCGGCCATGGGCGCATGGGACTACCGGCAGCCGGAATTCCTCGAACTCCGCTACGAAGAGGCGATGGGCGACGAAGCCGGCACCTTCGAGCGCCTGTTCCGTTGGTACGGCTTCGACGACACGGCTGCGGCCATCGGCCTCGAGGCGGTCGACCGACTCAGCCTGCGACGCGGGGGCGCCATCCCCAACCATGTCCGGTCGGGGCGCCCGGGTGAGTGGCAGGACCGCCTGGGCCCGGCCCATCTCGAGCGGTTGGCGGAGCTCACCGGCGACCTGGTCGGTCGGCTGGGCTACGACGCCCCGGAGGCACCGCGATGACGACCGACGCCGGTCGGTGGGTCCGTGACCGTCCCGGCCGGCCGGCCGTTGTCGGCCTCTCCCGCTGAACGGTACTCTCGGCCATGCCGTCAACGAGTCGTTCCCCACGGCGGCCCCACCCGGTTCCGCGGAGCCTTCCCGAGTGGTCGGCGAGGTACGTCCGGTCACTGGTGGAAGCGGCCCGCACCGGCCGACAGATCGCCCACGTGGAGCGGTGGTGCTTCTTCGTCGGGTATCCGCGCAGCGGCCACACCTTGCTGGCCAGCCTCCTCGACGCGCATCCCGAGGTCGTGATCTCCAACGAGCTGGACGCCTTCCGGTACCTCGACCACGGCTTCACGAGGCGTCAGATCTACGGTCTCGTCCTGTGGCACGAGCGTCTCTACGGCTACGGCAAGCCCGACTTCGACTACTCCGTCCCCGGCGGTCACCAGGGAGCGGCGTCCCGGCTGCGGGTGATCGGCGACAAGCGCGGCACCGCCACCGGCTTCCGGCTGGCGGGTGACGTCGGCCTCATCGACCGGATACGCCGGGTGACCGGCGTCCCCCTGCGGGTCATCCAGCACAGCCGGAACCCGTTCGACATTATCGCCACCAGCGCCACCATCGAGTCCGACGGGGTCGAACCGCGGCTGCCCGAGGCCATCCGGTGGTTCACCCTGTGGAGCCGGAACCTGGACGTCGTCCGTCACGAGCTGCGCGACGACGAGCAGCTGGAGACGCGCCACGAACGGTTGGTGGCGGCGCCGGCGGACGAGCTGCGGCGGGTGACGGGTTTCCTCGGGGTCGACGCCGATGCGGCCTACCTCGAACAGTGCTCGGCGTCCGTCTGGCCGTCCCCCCGCCGATCGAGGAACTCGGTGACGTGGAGCGACCGCCAGATCGGGGAGGTCGACGACGTCATCGCCCGGTACCCCTGGCTCCGCGGCTACACCTTCGACTCCGAGTAGCCACCGCGTCTCCGAGTAGCCACCGCGTCGGCGCTACCGCACGATGGAGGTCGCCCGTCGTACGAGGGCCCGGAGGCGGGTGCCGGCGGTCCGGGGCACCTCACCGGGAACCTTCCACGTGTCCCGCCACGCCGGGCCGGCCGCGGTGAGCTGGGCGTCGATCCACGGCGCCTCGGCGTCCAGGGGCGGCGGGGCGAAGCAGTCGTGGACGCCGGCCAATGACTGCACCGTGTCGTAGAGATCGGCGGTGGGTCCGAGTCGGGCCGCATCGCGGGAGCTGTGGCGCAGGGCCGGATCGATGAACTCGCGCACGGACGGGAGGTCGATCTCGGGAGCCACGGCCATCCCCAGGCCGGCGAGGAACTGGCGCGCCCGTTCCGAGAAGGCCACCGGGTCCTCGAGGACGTCGTCGTAGCTCGTGACCATCACGGGCATGCCCGCCGCCTGCTCGAGGAGGAGGCGGGTGTAGCGCATCCACAGGGCCATCCCGAACTCGGTCTCCATGCGGTCACGCGTCTCGAGCGACCGGGCCACGTCGAGCGGGCTGCGGTAGACCACGATGCCCGAGACCGGTCGGCCCAGTGCCCGGCGCCAGAACGACAGGGTGACACAGGCCCGCGGGTCCTTCCACACCCACGGTTCGCGGGGGTGGGCGCGGGCGAAGATGGCCCGGGCCTCCTCGAACCGGGACTCCTCGAGGTCCTGCTGCCAAGCGGCGAGGGTCCCGGCGGTCGGTGGGTACCACCACGAGCACCCCATCTCGCCCAGCAGGCGGTCGTTCAGCCTGAAGAGCGACCGGCTCTCCCAGTGCCCCTTGGCATTCGTGCGCGTCCCGACCAGGAGGTCCTCGTCCACGCACACCGAGGGTCCGAGGAGGTTGACCAGCCGCGTGACCGCCGACGTCCCGCTCCGGTGCATCCCGAGGATCAGCACGCCGGCGGGCACCCCTTCGGCGTACCCCCCCGGCCCGGGCCCGTCCGCCCCCCGCCCGTCGGTCATCGTCGACGCCACCGGGCGCGGCCGCCGGCAGAGGCGGTCGCCTCCGGCGGGTACCCCACTGCGCCTCGACGACTCACCACGCGGCGATGCTAGCCCGGCGGTTCAGGGTGCCGACGGTGTCCCGACCTCCGGGGTGCCGCCTGCCGCGGGTGTCGTCAGCGGCCGAGGAACCAGGACGACATCCGGTCGGCACCGTCCTTCAGGTCGTCGACCCTCACCGAGGCCACCCGACGCACCATCCGCCGACGCGTCTCGAGGGAGGTCAGCAGGACCGCACCGAGGAGCATCAGGGTGATCCCGAGGAGCAGCAGCAGTCGGACGGGCGCCCCGGTGTACGGGAGCTGGCTGCTCCCGTCGGCCGCCTTGGCGACCGTGGACGCAGTGGTGTCATCGGTGAACGGAAGGTCCGACGAGCCGTTCGGTGTCGTGCTGGCGGAGGCCACGACGGCCGGCACCTTGGTGGTCGTCGTCGTGGAGGGACGGGTGGTGGTGGTCGTCGTGGTCGTCGACGACGTCGTAGTCGTCGTCGACGTGGACGTCGTGGTGGTGCTGGTGGACGTCGTGGTCGTCGATGTGGACGTCGTGGTGGTGGTCGTGGGTTGCGGGCAGTCCTCGATCGGGGCCCGCACGCCGTCCATCATCTTCCACGGCTTCGGCCCGACCAACACGTCCGCCTGGATGACACCGCAGTACGGCGGGAACGGCACCGAGAGGACCCCGGAGGTGCCGACCTCGAAGCCGGCCACGGGCTTTCCGGGAGCGTCCGGCTCGTTCACGAACAACACCCACTGGCAGACGGGCCGCACGATCGGACAGTCCGTCGGGATCGTCACCTCGACCGCCGAGGTCATGCCGTCGAACCGGGGCATGGCCTCGGGGGAGCGCTCCTTCATCGCCCACGCCGTCCCGGCCGACACCATCGACGCGCCGACGGCGATCACGACGACCGCCAGAACCATCACCGCCCTGCGCAATCGCTTCACCCGCATGCGTCCTCTCCTACCGTGCGGTTGCCGTACCCGATTCGCTGCACGTCGAACCCTTGAAGACCCCGCCGCGGATCCCACGCATCCTCCGTTCAAAAGGGTATGCGACACCGCGGAGGACACACCAATGCAACGCGTGACGATCAGGTGAACTCCGGGTCCACCACCCCCGGGGCGCGGCGCCGACGCGCCGGACAGCCGCCGGGTCGGCGCCCCCATGGGGTGCACCGGCCGGGACGGAGGCCGCGTGGCTACGCCCTGACCAGGGAATTCTCTCGGTGTCGGCCCGTCGCGACGCCGGCGGATCCCTGTCCGCCCGCCGGGGTCGGTCCCGGCGTGGGGCCGGCCCCACCCCCGTTCACGCCAACCCGCGGCTGACCCTTGAACCGCTATTCGGCCGGGGCCATTTAGACCTACTTTATCCGTAGGCCTACTAGGTATTTGGGTCCGCGACATCAGCTCGCCGCGGCTCGACGGGAGTCGTCAGCGGCGGTCGCCAACGGGCAGCGGGGGTTGCGCCGGCCCGGGATCCCGACGGGTGCGGACCTAGGACTCGCCCTCGACGGTGGGCACGCCGACCCCGCGCAGGGCGTGCAGCACGACCTCCACGGCCTCCCCCACCGCCATCCCGGGGTCGATGACGAGGTCGGGGGCCTCGGGCACCTCGTAGGGGTCGTCGACACCCGTGAACGACTCGATGCCCCCGGTGGTGGCCGCCGCGTAGAGGCCTTTCGGATCCCGTCGGGCACACTCCTCCGCGGACGCGGCCAGGTACACCTCGATGAACGGCAGGCCGGCGTCGGCGTGCACCTGGCGCGCCCTGGCCCTCGACGATGCATACGGGCTGATGATGGCCACCACCGCCACCAGTCCGGCGTCGGCGAACAGGCAGGCCACCTCCCCCACCCGCCGACAGTTCTCCTCCCGGGCCTCCCGGCTGAAGCCGAGGTCCCCGTTGAGCCCGGTCCGGAGGTTGTCGCCGTCCAGCCGGTAGGCACCGCGTCCCTGCCCGACGAGGTGCTGCTCGACGGCGGTGGCGAGGGTCGACTTGCCCGAGCCCGACAGCCCCGTGAACCACAGCGTGGCACCCTGCTGGCCGAACAGCTCCGCCCGGTCGGCCCGCGAGACGTGCCCGGCGTGCCAGGTGATGTTCGTCGGCGCCGACGGTGTCGTCACGGGGTCAATCGGGACCGAGCAGCATGCCCGCACCGGCGGTCACGTTGTTGTCCTCGGTGGCGAGGATGAACGATCCCGTCTGCCGGTTCCGCCGGTAGCTGTCGTAGAACAGCGGCTGGGTGACCCGCAGGCTCAGCCGGCCGACGTCGTTCAGCCCGAGCGACGTGGCCGCCTCGTCCCGGTGGAGCGAGTTCACGTCCAGGCGGTAGTGGATGTCCCGAACCACGGCCCGCACCCAGCGGGTGGTGTGCTTGAGGGCCAGGAAATCACCCACCTGCACCGGACGGTCGGTCATCCAGCACACCATGGCGTCGAGGTCCTGTCCGACCGTCGGCCGGTTGTGCGGACGGCAGATCATGTCGCCCCGGGAGATGTCGATGTCGTCGGCGAGGCGCAGGGTGACCGACATGGGGTCGAACGCCTCCTCGACGGGCCCCGAGAACGTGTCGATACCGGAGACGGTGGTGGTCAGACCCGACGGCAGGGCCATCACCTCGTCACCCACGCGGAACACACCGCCGTCGACCCGTCCGGCGTAGCCGCGGTAGTCCGGATGGCTGCTCGCCTTGGGCCGCACGACCCACTGCACCGGAAAGCGGGGGTCGATCAGGTTGCGGTCCGAGGCGATGTAGACCTGCTCGAGGTGGTGGAGCAACGACGCGCCCTCGTACCAGGGCATGTTGGCCGACCGCTGCACCACGTTGTCGCCCTGGAGCGCCGAGATCGGGATGAAGGTCATGTCGGCGACGTCGAGCCGGCTCGCGAACGCCGTGAACTCCTCGCGGATGGCGTCGAAGACCCCCTGGTCGAAGTCGACCAGGTCCATCTTGTTGACGCAGACCAGGAGGTGGGGCACCCGCAGGAGCGAGGCCAGGAAGGCGTGGCGCCGGGTCTGCTCCACGATGCCGATCCGGGCGTCGACCAGCACGATGGTCAGGTCGGCGGTCGAGTTCCCCGTGACCATGTTGCGCGTGTACTGGATGTGACCCGGTGTGTCGGCGATGATGAACTTGCGCACCGGGGTGGCGAAGTACCGGTAGGCGACGTCGATGGTGATGCCCTGCTCGCGCTCGGCGCGCAGGCCGTCGGTCAGCAGGGCCAGGTCGGTGTAGTCGTCGCCGCGCTGGGTGCTCACCCGCTCGACGGCCTCGAGCTGGTCCTCGAAGATCGCCTTCGAGTCGTACAGGAGCCGACCGATGAGGGTGCTCTTGCCGTCGTCGACGGAACCCGCCGTGGCGAATCGCAGAAGTTCCATCTAGAAGTAGCCCTCTCGCTTGCGATCCTCCATGGCCGCCTCGCTCACGCGGTCATCGGCCCGGGTGGCCCCGCGTTCGGTGAGCCGGGACGCCGCCACCTCGAGGATGATCTCGTCGACCGATTCGGCCGACGACTCGACGGCTCCGGTGCACGTCATGTCACCGACGGTGCGGTAGCGGACGGTGGACTCGATGACCTCTTCGTGCTCCCGGACGCTGACGTAGGGACCGGTCGAGATCAGCATGCCGTCGCGGCGGAAGACCTCGCGCCGGTGGGCGAAGTAGATCGACGGCAGGTCGAGGCCCTCCTCCCCCACGTACTGCCACACGTCGAGCTCGGTCCAGTCCGAGAGCGGGAACACGCGGATGTGCTCCCCCGCCCGATGGCGCCCGTTGTAGAGCGACCACAGTTCGGGACGCTGGTTCTTCGGGTCCCACTGGCCGAACTCGTCGCGGAACGAGTACACCCGTTCCTTGGCCCGCGCCTTCTCCTCGTCGCGCCGGGCACCGCCGAAGACGGCGTCGAACTTGTGCTCGGCGATGGCGTCGAGGAGCGTCCGGGTCTGGAGACGGTTCCGGGAGGGGTCGGGCCCGGCCTCGTCGACCGACCGGCCGGCGTCGATCGACGCCTGCACGGACGCCACCAGCAGGTTGGCGCCGAGCTCGGACACCGTGCGGTCACGGAACTCCAGCACCTCGGGAAAGTTGTGACCCGTGTCGATGTGCATCACCGGGAACGGGATGCGCCCCGGCCAGAACGCCTTCTGGGCGAGCCGCAACATCACCACGGAGTCCTTGCCGCCCGAGAAGAGCAGGACCGGCCGCTCGAATTCGGCGGCCACCTCCCGGATGATGTGGATCGACTCCGCCTCGATGGCTCGGAGGTTCGACAATTGGTACTGCCCGGTCAGTCCTGCCCCACTGCTGTATTCCACGACTGACGATATTAGCGTACGGGCGTGGATTCAGAAATAGGCCCTATACTGGACGTTTGTCCGCAATGAGCCGCAACCGGGGACCGGCCGTGCCGTCGTGGCGGAGGGAGACCACGATGGGAACCAGCGCAGGACGCCACCCCGGTGGCCGATCGGCGACCCCCGTCGCGCACCCCGCCCGGAGCCGGCGCCACCGCCCCGGGCCCGGCGGCCGCTCGTGACGGACACCCCGGGGCGCCCACCGCCCTCCGTCCGGCGGGCGGGACCGGCCGACGCCCGGGCCGCAGCCCGGCTCCATGCCGAACGCATCTCGGAGGGATTCCTCGCGTTGCTGGGACCGGGCTTCCTGGACCTCCTCTACCGCCGGATCACCCGGACCGACGGATCGTTCCTCCTGGTGGCCGACGACGGTGACGTGGTCGGGTTCGTGGCCGGATCGGAGGACGTGAGTGGTCTGTACCGCTCGTTCATCCTCCACGACGGCGTCCGGGCCGGGGTCGGCGCGGCCGGTCCACTGCTCCGGAACTGGCGCCGGGTCCTCGAGACGTTGCGGCACGGGTCGGACGACGGGGCCGGGCGCGGGCGCGGCACCGAGCTGCTGGCCATCGCCGTCGACGAGGGTGCCCAGGGGACCGGCGTCGGCGGTCGGCTGGTGGCCGCCTTCCTCGACGAGGTCGGGCGGGGGGGCCGGGAGGCGGCCTACGTTGTGGTGGCGGCGGACAACCTCGGCGCGATCCGGCTGTACGAGCGCGCCGGTTTCGTCCGCCAGTCGGAGTTCGAACTCCACGCCGGGGCCCGCTCCCTACTCCTGCAGTGGGACGGTCCGGGTCCGGGCCGTCCCGGGGGATGACGGCGTGAGCCTTCCCGGACTCGCCGCCGTGGCCTTCGCCATCGCGCTGGTGGTGACACCGGTGATGATCGTCGTGGCCCGACGGACCGGCATCCTCGACCGTCCCGGTGCCCTCAAGTCCCAGACGGCGCCGGTCCCCTACCTCGGCGGGGTCGGTGTGTTCGCGGGCACGGCCGCCGGCGCCCTCATCGGACGACCGTCGGTGTTGGTACCGCTGGCCGCCGCACTGGCCCTCGGCGTCGCCGACGACCGCTTCGATCTCTCGCCCGGGCTGCGCCTGGTGGGCGAGGTGGTGGTCGGGGTCATGGTCGTCGTCACCGGTCCCGTGCGGTTCGACGGCGCCGTCGCCGGGGTGACGGTCGTGGCGGTGACGGTGCTCCTGATCAACGGGGTCAACCTCCTCGACGGCCTCGACATGCTGGCCGGCGGCGTGTGCGCCGTCGCCGCGGTGTCGTTCGCCCTCCTCATCGGGGGCCCCGGACGGCAGCTGGCCGTGGCGCTCGCCGCGGCCCTGGTGGCGTTCCTCGTCTTCAACCGGCCGCCCGCCCGGGTGTACCTGGGCGACGGAGGCGCCTATCTGCTCGGCGCCACCCTGGCGGTGCTGGTGGGCGCGGCGTGGGCACCCCACCGCCCCCTCGACGTGGGCGTGGCGGCGCTGGCGGTGGTGGCGCTGCCCGCCGCCGAGTTGGCCTTCGCCGTCGTGCGCCGCCTGCGGGGGCGGACCTCCCTGTTGTCGGGGGATCGCGGGCACCCCTACGATCGGCTCGTCATGCGGGGCTGGCCCCGGACGGGGGCGAGCCTGGCCTACATCGCGGTCGAGGCGGTGATCGGGCTGGGGGCGGTGGCCGTCGCCCACCACCTCGGTCTCGCCGCCGTGATCGCCGTCGACGCCGTGGCGGCCGTCGCCCTGGTGGCGATGGCCGCCGCCACCGGAGCCCTGTCCCCCGACCACGGAGCCACCCCATGAGTCGCATCTACCTCTCCCCGCCCGACGTCGGACCCGAGGAGCGCCGGATGCTCCTCGAGGCGTTCGACTCCAACTGGATCGCCCCCCTCGGCCCGGATGTCGACGCGTTCGAGGCCGAACTGGCCGAGCGGGTCGGGATCGGGCACGCCGTCGCCCTCTCGAGCGGGACGGCCGGCCTCCACCTGTCCCTCCTCATGCTCGGAGTCGGGCCCGGCGACGAGGTCCTGGTCCCCTCCTTCACCTTCGTGGCCACGGCGAACGCGGTCTGCTACCTCGGGGCCGAGCCGGTCTTCGTCGACAGCTCGGCGTCGACGTGGAACATCGACCCCGACCTGGTGGCCGACGAGCTGGCCGTCCGGGCGCGCCAGGGCCGGCTGCCCCGCGCGCTGGTGACGGTCGACCTCTACGGCCAGTCCGCCGACTACGACGCCCTCCTGGCCGCGGCCGCCGCCTACGACGTCCCCGTGGTCGAGGACGCGGCGGAGGCGCTCGGCGCGACCTACCGGGGTCGGGCCGCCGGATCGTTCGGGGCGGCGGCCGTCTTCTCCTTCAACGGCAACAAGATCATCACCACCAGCGGCGGCGGCATGCTGGTGACCGACTCGGCGGCCTTCGCCGACCGGGCCCGCTACCTCGCCACCCAGGCGCGTGAGCCGTTCCCCCACTACGAGCACACCACCCTCGGATTCAACTACCGGCTCAGCAACCTCCTGGCCGCCCTCGGACGGGCCCAGCTGCGCGGGCTGGACAGCCGGATCGACCGGCGCCGCCGGATCAACGAGGACTACCGGAGGCGCCTCGAGGGGGTCCCGGGCATCGAGTTCATGCCCCGGGCCGACTACGGGGAGCCGAACCACTGGCTCACCTGCGTCACCGTGGACCCCGAGCAGTTCGGCACCGACCGGGAGACGATCCGCCTCGCCCTCGAAGCCGACGACATCGAATCGCGGCCCACCTGGAAGCCGCTCCACCTCCAACCGCTCTTCTCCGGTCGGCGGGTGATCGGCGGGCCGGTCTGCGCCGACGTGTTCCACCGGGGCCTGTGCCTGCCGAGCGGTTCGGCGCTGACCGACGACGAGCTCGCCCGCATCACCGACATCGTCCTGTCCCAGGCACGGTAGCGCTCTACTGTTGTGCCCATGTCGACGCCGGGGGGGCACAGCGGTTCTGCGCCGACGGCGGCCAAGGCGCTCGCCTTCTACCTTCCCCAGTTCCACCCGATCCCGGAGAACGACGCCTGGTGGGGGGCCGGGTTCACCGAATGGCTCAACGTGACCCGGGCGCGGCCCCTCTACCCCGGTCACTACCAGCCGCACGTGCCCGGCGAGCTCGGCTACTACGACCTGCGCGTGCCCGAGGTACGGGCGGCCCAGGCGGAGCTGGCCCGCTCCCACGGGATCTCCGGGTTCGTCTACTACCACTACTGGTTCCAGGGGAAGCAGCTCCTCCAGCGTCCGTTCGACGAGGTGCTGGCCTCCGGTGAGCCCGACTTCCCGTTCGCCCTGTGTTGGGCCAACGAGGAGTGGACCCGCAACTGGGACGGCCGGAGTGGCACGGTGCTGATGCCCCAGGAGTACAGCGACGCGGACGACCTGGCCCACATCCGGTGGTTGTGCACGGCCTTCGCGGACGAGCGCTACATCCGGATCGACGGCCGACCGTTGATGCTCGTCTACCGTCCGGCCCTCCTGCCCGATCCCCGGCGCACGACGGACCGGTGGCGGACGGAGGCCCGACGCGCCGGGTTCCCCGACCTCTACCTGTGCTGGGTCGACGGGTTCGGTCGACCCGAACACGGGCCGGCGACCGTCGGCTTCGACGCCACGGTCGGCTTCATCCCCTTCGGGGGACCACCGGTGTCGGCGCCGGTCGAGCCGATGCGTGCCCACCGGATCCTCGACTACCGGGCCGCCGCCGACGCGCGCCTCGCCGAGCCGTCGCCGCCGTGGAAGCACTTCCCCTCGGTCATGGTGGGCTGGGACAGCACCGCGCGTCACCCGCGCCGGGCCACGATCTTCGAGGGGGCGACACCCGACGCCTACCGCACCTGGCTCGAGCGGACCGTGGCGTCCGTCTCCGACGTCAGGGCGGAGGAGAACTACGTCTTCCTGCTGGCCTGGAACGAGTGGGCCGAGGGCAACCACCTCGAACCGGACCAACGCTTCGGCCGGGCCTTCCTGGAAGCCACCCGGGCCGTCCTGCTGCCCGGTGCCACCTCCCCGGCCGGTGCCACCGCGGCGGTGGCGCCCTCCGGGGAGTCCACCGGCGACACCGCCGGGGCCGACGACCGGGCCCGGTGGAACGTCGCCGGACTGCTGCGGGCCGAGGGCGCGGTGGCGGACTCCTGCGTGCAGGTCGTCGTCGCCGACGACGGACCGGCCCCGGCCCGGGACCTCGTCGCCCTCCGGGCGTGCGACGGCGACCTGGCGTCGCGTCCGGACGACCGGTCGTCGACGGGCCACGGGGGCCCCTACGACGTCGAGGACGGCGAAGCCCTGGTCGCGGCCCTCCGCGGGCACGCCGAGGTCGGCAGCCTGCTCCTCGTGGACGTGGTGGGGCGGCTCCGACGACCCCACGTCCTGTTGTCCCACCTGTCGACGTGGTCGAGGGAGCGGGGGGTGCCCCTGTTCCTCGTCGAGCCGAACCCGACCCACCTCGACCGGGCGTTGAGTCTCCTGGCGGGGACGTGGGACCCGGGTCGGTCCGGTGAACCGGGGGACGGTCGTCTCCACACCTTCACCGAGGCGACCCTCACCCGTCTGGTCGAACGGTGCGGCTGGGCGGCGGTCGCCCGGGACGACGTCAGTGCGGTGGAGTCGGAGCGCTTCGACGGGGAGCTCGCCGGAAACCTCCCGCCGGAGATGGTCGGCGCCCTCGCCGTGCTGGCCGAGGCGTACAACCCGCAGTGGGCGGTCGAGACGTTCGTGTGGGCGCTGGCCCCGACCGCCGACCATCGGTGCCCGGGGTCCTTCGCGGAGGCCGTCGCCCCGGATCCGGACGAGACGCCCCGCCACTACACCGAGGAGCAGCATCGGGCCCTGGCCCGCTACCTCGCCTCGGTGGGCCTGGTGACCAGCGAGACCAACCGCCGGGCCGCCGCCCAGGGACGCCCGGGCGCTCCGGCCTGGCGGCGCACACTCGGCCGGTTGGCGGAGTCGTCACCCCGCACCGCGTCGGCCTACCGGAGACTCCGGGACGGACCCGCGTGAGCCAGGACTCCGCCATGCCGGCCGGCCCGTGGCTGGCCGTGCTCGGCATGCACCGCAGCGGGACCTCGGCCCTGGCCGGCGCCCTCGGGGAACTCGGATTCGGCGTGCCCCACCGTGACGACCGGATGGACTGGCCGGAGAGCAATCCGGAGCACTGGGAGAGTTCGGCACTGACCGTCTACGACGACGACGTGCTGGCCGACCTCGGGGGGAGCTGGGACGCACCCCCCGAGCTGGCCCCCGGATGGGAGACCTCCGCGGCCATCCGCCCGGATCCCCGTCCCGACACGGTGGCCCGGCGCGCCTTTCCCGACCCCGGACCGATCGTCTGGAAGGACCCCCGGCTCTGCGTCCTGCTCCCCTACTGGCGACGGTTCCTCCCCCGTCCGCACGCCGCCGTGCTCATCTGGCGGTCGCCCCTCGACGTGGCGCGCTCCCTGCGACGCCGCGACGGGATGCATCTCGCCGAGGGGGTGGCGCTGTGGGAGCACTACAACCGGTCCGCGCTCGGGAACCTGACCGGCCTGGACACCTACGTCTGCCGCTACGAGTCCCTGCTCGCCGATCCCCGGGACGCCCTCGCCGCCATCGCCGGATGGTTGGCCACGCTTCCCCAGTTCGGGGACGCATCCGGCCACTGGGACGTCGAGCGGGCCGCCGCGGCCGTGACGGAGGTCCCGGCGATCCCGGCCGACACCGACGACGACGGCCTGCTGCTCGCGCCCCAGGAGGAGCTCGTCAGCCGGTTGGCCGACCTGGTCGGCGGCCACCATCCGCTCGACCCCGGGCCGCTCGGGACCGAGTCACCGTGGTCGACGGCGCTACTGGGGGCCCGCCGGGGCAGCCGGACCGCGGGAGCTGGCGGGGGTCGAGGCCCAGGTGCACGAGAAGCAGACCGAGATCGACCGGCTGCGGTCGTCGACGAGTTGGCGGGTGACCGCGCCGCTGCGCGCCGTCTTCGCCCGGACCCGGCCCACGAAAGGCTGAGCGATGGACCTCCCCTCCTCGACGACGCCGGGCGGCGCCCACGCCGCGAGCGGTCCGGGCCCCCGCGGCCTCTACGTCATGGGCATGCACCGCAGCGGCACCTCGGCCGTGACCGGCCTCCTCGTCCAACTCGGCCTGACGGGACCGGACGCGGAGGACGTCCCGGCCGTCACGCAATGGAACGCCCGCGGCAACTTCGAGAGCGCCCGGTTGATCCGGTTCAACGACCAGATCCTGATCGACCACGGCGGCAGTTGGGGTGCCCCCCGCCCGTTCGACGCCGGATGGGAGACGGCCCCGGCGATGGCGGACCGCTCCGAGCGGGCGACGAGGGTCATCGGCGACGTGTTCGCGACGGAGCCGTTCGTCTTCAAGGATCCCCGCAACTGCCTGACCCTCCCCTTCTGGCGGACGGTGATCGCGCCGCCCGAGGCCGCGGTCCTCGTCTACCGGGACCCACTGGAGGTGGCGGGTTCGATGCAGGCCCGCAACGGCATCACCCTCACCCACGGTCTGGCCCTGTGGGAGCGCTACGTCCGATCGGCCGCCGCCAACCTGGACGGCATCCCGACCCTGGTCGTCGGCTTCGACCGGGTCCTCTCCGACCCGGTCGCCTGGTGCGGCGAGCTGGCCGAGTTCCTGGGTGCGGTCGGTATCGGGTTCGATCCGTCGGCCGTCGACCGGGCGACCCGGTCCCTCGACGGCGGGCTCCGTCATGTGCATCGAACCGAACGGGAACCGTCCGGGATCCACGAGACCCAGGCCCGGATCCTCGCGGCGCTCGAGGCCCGGGACGGGGCGCACGACGCCTGGACGCCCCCGGAGCTCGGACCGGAGCCGGCGTGGGTGGAGGACGTGCTGACGATGCGACGGGAGCTCCTCGAGGAACGCCGGCGCCACGGGTCGTCCACTTCGCCCGTGGCCCGTGCCCGTCGGCTCATCGGCCGCCGCGGTCGGCGGCTCCTCCTCCGCCGGCTGAACGGGTCCGAGGACGCCGTCCGGACCGGTCGACCGCTCAGTCCGAGGGGTCCGACGGGCCCGACACGATGGGCGTGGAATCGAACTCCCGGTAGAAGTCGGGGTCCGACGTCAGTCGTCCGAACAGCGTCCCGCTCGTAGGGATCCTCCCCCTCGAACTCCCGGCTCAGTCGCTTGAGGCTCTGCTTGCGCCGCTGCTTCACCACACTCATCCGGGCGGCCGTCGGGAGTTCGGCGACATGCCGGGGACGGAGGGTGGTGACGAGTGACGGTTGGCGGATGGCCTTGACCACCAGACCCTCCAGGGTGGAGCTGGTGGGTTTGGGTGCGGCCGTCCGCTCCTGTGAGTACATGTCGACCCGCGACTGCCTCGACCGGAATCCGGCGCCGTGGTGGTAGACGCGGTGTCCGTACACGGCGAACCACAGCGGATGGGTGTCGACGGTGTTGGTGCGGAGCAGCGGGAGCCAGTCGATCCCCCGCTCTTCGAGCCGGTGGAGCAGATTGCCCCCCACGTCGGTCACGGTGTCGCCCAGCGAGTTCGTCCACGTCCCCCCCTTGCCCCAGTCACCGCCGTATCTCCTGCCACAACCGGCACGTGGTGAAGGCGAAGCAGGGATGCGGCTGCCGGTCGCCGAGGTTCTCGTCACGGCGCACGGCCGCCAGGGGGTAGGTCTCGAGCGTGCTCGCCATCCACGAGCCGATCGGCTGCACCGGCAGGGCGTCCCCGTCGAGGAAGACGAGGATGTCGTCCGGGTCGGCCCGCTCGACGACGATCGCGGCCAGTGCGTTCAGCTTCTGGGGATGGGTGCCCCGGAGGTCGGCGGCGAAGTGGAAGCGCTCCCACTCCCCGGGGTCGATACCCTCGAGCGCCGCATACACCCGGAAGGGCCGGTCGATGTTCCGCTCGAGGTAGCGGAGCTGGGGGTCGATCCACTTCGCCGACTGCCAGTGGACCGTCACGACATGGATCATCTTCTGCTTCCTCGATGCGTCACCGTGGACCCTGGTGGGCGACGAGTGGGGTCCGGGCCGGGCGCGTGGTCTCCCGTCCCCCGGGCTGCCCCCGTCACCCTCGCATGCCCGTCCACCCCGGTCAAGGTCGCGACCGAACCGGTCAGCGCCGGACGAGGCGCCGGACGCGTCCGAGGGGCGCCCCCGCCCGCGCCGTCAACTCGCCGTACCACCGGTCACCGACGAGTCGGCGCAGGAGCGACGACGCCGTGGCCGGTGGCGGTTGCAGGTCGGCGAAGTCCTGGTCACGCGTCGGACGACGCGATCAGCCGCCGCAGGAGGCGCTGCTCGAGGCTCCGCTGGATCTCCTCGTGACCTTCCACGCCGGCCAGGTTCTCCGACTCGTCGTCCGACCGCCGGAACAACAGGTAGGTCTCCCCCTCGGCGTTCAACGCGATCTTCCAGTCCGGGGTGGCCAGCATGACCTCGCCCCGCAGTTCCGACAGCACGTCGGCGCGGGACGGCGACCGCTCCTCGCCCCGCACCACGCCGGCCAGCGAGCGACCCATCCGGAACGTCCCCGTGTCGCTCCGGCCGGCGAGATCGAGGACCGTGGCCCCGAGGTCCACCAGCTCGACGGGGTCCGCCACCGTGGCCCCCGACGCTCCCGCCGGGTCGCGGATGATGAGGGGAACCCGCACCGCCCCGTCGAGGAAGACCTCCTTGTAGAGGAGGCCGGCGTCGCCGTTCATCTCGCCGTGGTCGGAGGTGAACACCACGATCGTCCGCTCCCATTCACCGCGCGAGCGGACGACGTCGAGGAGCTCCCCGATCACGTCGTCGATCAGGCTCACCCCGCCGGCGTAGTCGGCCCGCAGGGCGGCGACCTCGGGGGGAGTGACCGCGGGCCGGTCCGCCAGCCGTTCGTCGAGCAGTCCGACGGGGCGGCCGGGGGTCGATCGCGGCTCCGGGCGGGGCGGGGCCATGTCCCCCGGCTCGTAGGCGGAGGCCCACGGCTCGGGCGTGTCCCACGGCTCGTGGGGTCCGGGGAACCCCACGTAGCAGAACCAGGGCTCCGGCCGGGCGTAGTCCCGGAGGTAGTCGGCGGCGCTCCTGGCGACGTAGGTGTCGTAGTAGAGGTCGGCCCCGACCGGGGAGGGCCGGACCACCCACGGCGTGTGGCGGTAGCGCTCGGTCACGTCCTGGCGGTACGCCTCGCGCACCCCGGCGCGCTCCCACCGGTCGGTCAGGTTCGTCGAGCACGACCGCAGCGCCCGGGGCCCGCCCAGCTCGTCGACGTCGTCGAAGCCGAACCGGTGGACCAGTCGCTCGTACTTCCGCAGGTCACCCTGGGTGGGATGGAGATGCAGCTTGCCGAACATGCTCGTCCGGTAGCCGTTTCGGCGGAGCTCCCCCACCCACGTCTCCAGCCAGGCCGGGTAGGTGGCGTTCCGGTTGGACTGCACGCCCAGGTTGTGCGGGTACAGGCCCGACAGGAGGCTGAACCGGGACGGGATGCACACCGGGGCGTTGGCGAAGCAGCTGGTGAAGAGGACACCTTCCTCGGCCAGGGCGTCGAGGTGGGGGGTCTTGGCCCATCCGTTGACGATCCCCAGACTGTCGGCCCGTTGCTGGTCGGTGAAGAGGAACAGGATGTTCGGGCCGTCGGCCACGCCGGAGGAGTGCGCCATCGGGGTCACGTTAGTGCCGACCCTCTGCGCGCCTCCGCGCTCACCGGTCCCCTCGCCACGACCGGACGCGCGACCTTGACCTCGGGCGGGACGGCCGAACGGAGCCGTCGGCCCAGGCGGCGGACGGCCCGCGGCCATCGGGTCCGTCGCCATTCACGTTCGCGAGCAGGTCCGCAGTTCGTCGTCGAGTCGGGCGATGTAGGCGTCCTTGACCTCGAGGGCCCGGATCGCATGGTCCACCTCGCGTCGCAGGCGGACGGTCTCGTCGCCTCGGCCCTCCGCCCCGCCGAGTCGTGGCGGCGCTCCGCCGTCCCCCACCGCCGGATCCGGCCACGGGGCCCGCCCGTCCAGGGGGGCGAGCGTCCGGGCCGATGCCACCCGCCGCGTCGATCGCCCCCCGCCGGTCGGTGCCCGGTGGTGGCGGATGGTCGACCAGCGCGTCACCCCAGTGTCGACGGAACGTCTCCCGGTTCCGGTCCATGAGGAAGCGGCGGAACGACGGGGACGAGCTCTGCGTCTCGAGGTGCACCAGGGTGGCGGTCGGTTCGTACACGGTACCCGGAGCCCGCGGGCCCGCAACTTCATGCACAGGTCGGCGTCCTCGTAGTAGCCCGGGTAGTAGGCCTCGTCGAAGCCGCCGACGGCGTCCCAGGCCGATCTCGGCACCAGGAGGCCGTTGGCGGAGCAGTAGTCCACTTCCCGTGGCGTGAGGTAGGTGGCGTCGCCGGCGGCGAGGTCGCGGCCGACGTGGGCCGTCGTCCCGTCGCGCCAGATGATGCCGCCCGCCTCCTGCAGCGAGCCGTCACCGGCGAAGATCCGACTCCCCACCGCCCCGATCCCCGGCTCGTCCAGGGCCCGACGCAGCAGCTGGTCGACGCAGCCCGGGACCAGCCGGCTGTCGTCGTTGACGAAGACCAGGTGATCGCCACGGGCCGACTCGGCGGCCAGATTGCATCCCCCGCCGAATCCCAGGTTGACACCGCTGCGGATCAGCACGATGTCGGCACGCTGCCCGAGGCCGGCCAGGGACGGTTCCGGGGTCCCGTTGGCCACCACGATGACCTCCGACGGCCGCGACGTCGAGCGGCCGATGGAGGCGAGGCAGCCCTCGAGCAGGTCGACCCGGTCGAGCACCAGGATGACGAAGGTCAACGTGACCGGCGCGGTCAGCCCGCGACCGCCGTCGTCACCGGATCCCGCGGTCGGATCACCCACGGGCCGGACGCCCACCCTGTCGAGGAGTCCGACGCATCACACCACCCGCGGCCCGCGTTCAGGGCCGGTGGGCCAGGACGAACCAGCCGGTCTCGTCGCGGGCGGCGTCGACCTCCAGCCCGGTCGCCTCGAACCAGGGCTCCAGGTCCTTCCAGACGTAGCGGTACTCGACGGGGGCGCTCAGCCGGTCGAAGGTGTCGAGCACCAGGCTCCGGAAGGGCTTGTCGCGGTAGGTGTCCATGGGGAGGTCCGCCAGGGCGCGGATCCGGCGTCGCTGCCCGTACCGGCCCGGGACGACGAAGGAGGCGTAGAGCACGCCCGCGATCGGCGTCGACAGCGCCTTGAGCGTCCGGTGGGGCAGGCGCACCGTCACCTTGCGGACCGCGGTGGCCAGCTGCAGGGCCACGGACCGCACCCCGGCCTCGGAGGGGCGACTGTAGAGGTACAGCAGGATCTGCCCCTCGGGGGCGAGGAGGCGCACCAGCCGGGTGAACCCCTCGAAGGGGTCGTCGAGATGGTGGAGGACACCCAGGCTCGAGATGAAGTCGAAACTCTCGGGGGCGAACGGCGCGTCCCGGAGGTCGGCCTGGAGCACCGTGACGTTGTCGCGTCCCGGCAGGTTGCGGGCCGCGGCCACGACGGCCGACGACCCGTCGAGCGCCGACCTCGGCCGCCAGATGGTCCGCCAGGATCCGGGTGAACCGTGCCTTCCCACAGCCGGCGTCGAGGCCGACCTTGGACCCGAGACCGGGAGGTCGAGGTCGCGGAAGTAGATCTCGGCGAACCGCTCGTCCTCGTCGCGCACGTCGTCGAAGGCGTTCCACTCGTAGCCGAAGCTGGTGAGCGTCCGCTCCGTCGACCCGGCCCGCTCCCCGGCGGAGGAGAAGTCCACGAAGCCGTCGTGCTTGGCGAACCGGTGGCCGTCGGCGCACTCGACCGCGGCGTCGTCGTCGGACACCGTCGAACCGCACCGGGGGCACCGCATCCGGTCCAGGATCAGATCCGGGACTGCCTGCTTGTCGTTGTCGAGCACACCCCTACCCCCGTACGGCGACTGCTGCCGTGGAAGCCATCACCATAGCGTCGCCCTGTCGGCGGCCCCGCCGGTCGGCACCCGGGTCCGACGCGACGGACGGACGGGACCGTCACCCGGACCCGCGACACCCGCGGCCCGACCTTCCGGGATCGCGACCACCTGCCGTATCATCCTCCCCATGGTGCCCTCCTCCACCTCGCCGGACGCCGCGCCACCTCCCCCACCCCCGCCACCCACCAGCCTGAACCCGCCGCCGGATCCCAACCTGTCCCACCGGTTGCGGTGGGCATGGCGCCACGCCACGGCCGACCTGCGGGCCCGGCCGTCCTTCGTGATCGTCGGGACCCAACGGGGTGGCACGACGTCCCTCTTCCGGTGGATCAGCCAGCACCCCGAATTCGATCCACCGACCAAGAAGGAGATCCACTACTTCGACGTCCACTACGACCTGGGACCCCGGTGGTACCGATCGCATTTTCCGATCGCCCGCCCCGGTCACATCACGGGCGAGGGGAGCCCGTACATGCTCTTCCACCCGCTCGCCCCCGCCCGGGCCGCCCGGGACCTCCCCGAGTCGACCCGCTTCATCATCCTCCTGCCGCGAGCCGGTGCAGCGCACGATCTCCCACTACTGGTTCTCGCGACGGCGGCGCCGGTTCGAGACGGAGCCCATCGAGCGGGCCCTCGAACTCGAGCCCCTACGACTGGCCGGGGAGATCGACCGGGTGCTGCGCGGGGAGAACAGCGACGCCTACTCGGGCTACTCCTACGTCAGCCGCAGCGAGTACGCGAACCAGGTGCGGTCGCTGGTTCGACGCCGTCGGACGCGATCGCATCCTCGTCGTCGAGAGTGAGCAGATGTACACCGATCCGGCCGTCCCGGCCGCCATCATCGAGTGGATCGGCCTGCAGCCGCACAGTTCGCCGTTCCTGGCCGCCAACGAGTCGGTCCGACTCGACACCGAGAGCCCCGAGCTGCTCGAGCGGTTGGCGGCCCACTTCAAGCCCCACAACGAAGAGCTGTTCGAGCTCCTCGGCTACGAGCTCTGGACGGGCTCCACCACGGACTGAGCGCCCCCGTCAGTCGGCGATGGCCACCGCGATGATCTCGTCGAGCGCCAGGCGGGGCGGGAGCAGGTGCTGGGCGCAGTAGGTCGCCACCTTCCGCAGCGGCGTCGGGCTGGTGTGGCCGGCGAACATGATCTCCACCTGCGAGAAGCCGTTGATCTGGAGCGTCCGCCGGAGCGTGTCCTCGCAGAACCAGCAGGTGTGCTCGGGGTGCACCTGGCCGTGGCCGCCGAAGCGGTACACGAAGTTCCCCACGTAGAACGCGTTCGGCGTCGTGAGCACCAGCCGGCCGCCGGGCTCGAGGTGGCGACGCACGTTGGCGAGGAAGCCCCGGAAGTCGTCGAGGTGCTCGATGAGCTCGCCGGCGAACACCGCGTCGAACGTCCGGCCCAGGTCGAACTGGCGGGCGTCGGTCAGGCGGACGTCGTAGCCCGCGGCCTGGACCCGCTCGATCTTGTCGACGTCGATGTCGATGCCCACCAGGTCGGTCGACGTCCTTGGCCAGGAGACCGTGGAGCCAGTCCGGTCGGCCGTAGCCGGGAGGCACAGCCGATGTCGAGCACCGAGCCGTTGCCGAGCAGCGGTCGGACGACCTCGTACCGGTCGGCGAGCGATCCCTCACCCCACGGACCGTCGCCCCAGTCGGGTTGCAGGAAGTGTCCCGTGGCCACCCCGTCGGAGGCCACACTCGTCGTTCCCGTCGCCGTGTTCCCTCGTCTGCCCATGTCGACCTACCCCTCCTCGCGACCAGCGCCACCGAAGGCCCCGTGGGGGCCTCGCCGCCGTGCCAATTGCCTCGGTGAGGCTACCATCAGCGCCGCCGCGGGCCCGCCGGGACCATCGGTTGCGGCGGTGACCCGGTCGGCTCGACGTGACCGTCGACCCGACGGCCGGCGGGTGCATCCGTGCCGCGTGGCCAGCCGGATCGACGCGCATCTGCGGTAGCATCTCGCGGGATCCGGCAGACGTCGCCGCCACCTGGACGCCCTCGAGAGATGGTTGAGAAATGACTGACGCCAAGGCGCCCCAGATCGTGGCTCTCGTGCTGTCGCACAACGCCCCCCAGTCACTGGCCCGCTGCGTGGGTGCCATCGCGGCCCAGACCCGGCGGCCCGTCGGGATCGTCGTCGTGGACAACGCCAGCTCGCCGCCCGTCGAGGCCGGGGGGCTCCCGTCCGACGGCCTGCCGGTCCGGGTGATCCGTTCGGACGCCAACCTCGGTCCGGCCGGAGGTTGGGCCATCGCCCTTCGGGACTTCGTCGCCGGCCGACGACACGCACGCGTGGATCATGGACGACGACATCGTCCCCGAGCCCGAGTGCCTCGACCGCCTGTGGTCGGCGGTCGAGGACGATCCGTCGTCGGCGTTCGCCTGTCCGGTGTCGATCCAGCCCAACGGCGCCGTCGGGCGGTGGGGGTCGTGGTGCGGCTTCGTGATCTCCCGCGAGATCGTCGAGAAGGTCGGCTTCCCCATGGAGGAGCTCTTCTGGTGGGCCGAGGACACCGAGTACTGCCACTGGCGGATCCCCAACGCCGGGTATCCACTCCGGTTCATCCCCGACGCCGTGGTGCACCACCACGCCATCCGCCAGGGTGGCGACCTGCCGACGTGGAAGTACTACTACGAGTCGCGCAACATGCTCTATTACCACTGGCACGTCATGCACCGGACGGGTCGGTACCCGCGCAACTTCACCCGGCTGATCGGCCGGGCGGCGGTCCGCCAGAAGCAGGCGAAGCTGCGCAGCCTGCTGGCCATCGGCCAGGGCACGGTGGACGGCGCATTCGGGCGCCTGGGCATCCGGTATCCCATCGTCCCCCTCCGCGAGCGCCAGCTCACCACCGGCGACAAGGGCACCCGGTCCTGATCCACCACCGGTCGACCGGCGCGCCGGTCGACCTCCGGCGTCAGGGGACGAACTCGTCCGGCGCCCAGGTCGTCAGGGGGAACCGGGCCAGGACCCGCTGCATGGTGGCGATCTGCGACGGGTCCAGACGGTGCTTCCATCCGTCCGACTGGTCGGCCGACACCCGCTGGGTGGGGAATCCCTCGCCGGGTCGGTCGTTCGACGACGAGGTACTCCTCGGCCGGCCGGACTCCACTCCAGCCCCAGCTCCTCGTAGAGCTCCCGGAACCGGGCCACGGGGTCGACACAGAGCTCCTCGTGGGTCCGGCGCACCCACGAGGGCTGACGGGCGAGCGACCGCTCGAGGGCCAGATCCAACACCCCGACCTGCCACACGAGGCGCTCGAAGGGATCGGGACCCGGCTCGGGGAGCTCGCCGTCGGCGACCATGCGCCGGATCGTCGGCTCCTGGTCGAGCCGCACGTACCGGTCGTTCAGGTCGAGGGAGATCCAGCTGGCCAGGACGTTGCCCGGATGCCGGAGGAGCACCAGGACGTCGACGTCGAACCGGGACGCCAGCCATTCGAGGGCCAACGGCATGTACACCGTCTTGACGAACACCCGTCGGCCCGGCGCCGACGGAGCACGTCCGGTGGGCCGGTCGGGCGCCGACCATTCCGGCCAGTCGCATCAACGGAGCGAACTGCCCCCGGTAGTAGCGCCGGTTCTCCGACGGGCGCACCGCCCGCAGCATGAGTTCCGTCACGCGGAGGCGTGCGCTCCCGGGAGCCCCGTCCATCACCCAGGACCACAGCTCGGCGAGCCGGTCGTCCCGGTCCCCCGGCCCCAGGACCGGATACCGGCCGCTGCGACGTTTCGCCCAGATCGCCGGGGCCGACCGGACCTCGTTGTCGGGCTCCATGAGGGACTGCAGGTGCGGGTCGGCCGCCAGTGCCCGCATCGTCCACGTGGTGCCGGACCGGGGTATCCCGGCCAACACGAGGGGGCGGCCCCCGGGGCGGACGGACCGCTCACCGATGGCGGGACGCGGCCGGCGCATCGGCCGGACACCGCCCCCTGCCCCTGCTCCGGTGGTCACAGCGGCAGAGTGTTGCACACTTGGGGTCCGGACGTGCCCGGTGCGCTGCCGCACCGGCGGCCTACGCCGGGGAGCGACGGGACGACCGACGCGAACGCCGCCGGCCACCGTCCGATCGACGACCAACTACGCTTCGCGGGCGGCGTCGAGCCAGGTCACCGAGGAGCGCGATGATCCACATCCTGACCGTCCACTGGATGGACCCCAAGTGGATCGACCCACAGCTGTCGTACCTCCGGCGCAACGTGGAGGAGCCGTTCACGACGTGGGCCTCGCTCGAAGGGCATCACCGACCCCGCGGACCGGGCCAAGTTCGACGTCGTCGAGGACGGCGAGGGGATGCACGCCGACAAGTTGAACACGCTGGCCGCGCTGGTGGTCGCCACCGCCGACGCCGACGACCTGCTCGTGTTCATCGACGGGGACGCCTTTCCGGTCCGGCCCATCGCCGGGTGGTTGCGGGGCCTCCTGGACCGACTACCCGCTGGTGGCCGTCCGCCGCGACGAGAACCGGGGCGAGCGCCAGCCGCACCCGTCGTTCTGCGCCACGACCGTGGGCCTGTGGAAGGAGATCGGAGGCGACTGGCGCGAGGGCGGCACCTGGACGAGTCCGGGCGGCACCGAGGTCACCGACGTGGGCGGGACGCTGTACAACCAGCTGCCGTACCGCCGACATCGAGTGGCTGCCGCTGCTCCGCTCCAACACCAACGACCTGCATCCCGTGTGGTTCGCCGTCTACGCCGAGCACGTCTACCACCACGGGGCCGGCTTCCGTCGCCGCGTCTCGCGCGTCGACGTGGCCGACCACGGCGACCTGGCGGCCCCGCGCCTGCGCGACACGGCGCGCCTCTACCGCATGCGCCACGAGCGTCCGACCGACCTCCTGCGGCGGGTGAACATGGCGAATCTGCGGCACCTGTGGAACGGGCTCCGCCAGGAGCTGCCCAACTCGGAGCAGTCCCGCTACCTGGAGGATGCGACCGCGCTCTCCGACGGGGTCTACGCCGACCTGGTCGCCGACCCCGAGTTCTACCGGCGGTTCGAGACGACCTGACGTCGAACAGCGGTGGTCAGCCGTCGGCGGTCCCGCCGGCCACGGTGGCCGAGGCGCGGTGCCGGGCCGACCACCGGTACCCGATCGACTTCCGCGCCGCCGGGACCAACTCCTGGGCGGCGCGCCTCGCCGTCAGCAGCTCGACACTGCCCGACCGGTACGGATGGGCGGGCAGGAGTCCCGCAGCGCCTCCCACGTGCCCGGGCACCCGGTGCAACCGCTGCGTCCATGGTGCCGTCGTCGAGCTCGCGGTAGGGCATGGCCAGGAGGCGCTCGACGATCTCGTCGTAGTGGTCGGTCAGGACCGTCGAACGGCGGTCGAGCCCGCGCACCACACCCAGGCCCGGTGGGGCCCCAGTCCGCCACGGCCACCTCGAGGTCGGGACGCCACTCCCGCAGGGCCACGATCAGGCGCCAGACGTCGCCGCTCCACAGCACGGTCGTGCGCTCCCGGGCCGCGCCCTCCTCACTCTGGGGGAGGCAGTCGTGGATCAGCACGGTGGTGTCCGGATGCGACGCCCGCTCCAGGTTGACGAAGTCCCGGAGGGCGAACTCGAAGTGGTGCATCCCGTCGATGAAGGCGAGGTCCAGCGGTGCCCCGCCGAGCACCTCGCCGAGGTCGCGGGTGGCGAAGAACTCGTCACTGGTCTGGGCGAAGACCTGCTGGCCCCGGGCGACGGGGCGCTCGAGGCGGGGCTCGGGGTCGATCCCCACGCACCTCGTGCCCGGCAGGGCGAGCCGGAACGTCCGACCGGTCGACACGCCGATCTCGACGTAGGTCCGGGGCACCAGATGGCGGTGGACCAGGTCCATGGCGTCGTAGTACGGGAGGTCGGGCTTGACGCACCGCCTGTAGATCCGGTCGACGAGTTCCACGGTGCTGGGATTGTAGGGGACGCCCGACGCCACGGCGCCGTCGGCGTCGCCGTCCGTCACCGGGACGGCGGCCCGGTCATCCCCCGGGCACCCAGCGGTCGAGCCAGGCCTGCAGCACCAGCACGTCCCAGAGCTCGTAGCCGAGGTCACGGCGTCCCGCCAGGTGCTGCTTCCAGGCCGTCCGCACCGGGGCCGGATCGAGCAGGCCCTGGTCGACGAGGCGGCGGGAGCCGAGGAGCTCCTCGGCCCACGGCCGCAGCGGTCCGCGCAGCCACGCCCCGATGGGTACGCCGAACCCCATCTTGGGCCGGTCCACCAGACCCGGCGGGACGTGGCGGTACAGCACCTGGCGCAGGATCCACTTCGTCGTCCCCGAGCGCAGCTTGACGCCCATCGGCAGCTTCCAGGCCAGCTCGAACACCCGCCGGTCGAGGAACGGGACCCGGGTCTCCAGCGAGGTCGACATCGCCGCCCGGTCCACCTTGGTCAGGATGTCGTCGGGCAGATACCCGGTCACGTCCCACAGCAGCATCAGTTCGGTGATGTCGGACAGCGGGGACGGGGGCGCCGACGACGAGGGTCCCGGCGGGGGTGCCCCCACGACCATCGACTCGGCCTGCTCCCAGTGGGACGTCAGCGAGTGGTAGGCCTCCTCGGGGCCCGACGCGGCGAGCACCCGTCCGACCTTCGCCACCTTGGTCGACGGCGTCCGCACCTGCAGGCGGGCCGGGAGGACGCGCGTGATGCCGGCGGCACCGTCCACGAGTCCCGGGGGCAGTGCCTGAAGGGCGGAGCCCGTCAGCCGCCGCACGGGGTCGGGCAGGGTCGCCCCCCGGCGCCACAGACGGTCGAGCCAGGCGTGTCGGTTGTACCCGGCGAACAGCTCGTCGCCCCCGTCACCCGAGAGCGCCACCGTCACCTGGGTCCGGGCGAGCTCGCTCACGAGCAGCATCGGGATCTGCGAGACGTCGGCGAACGGCTCGTCCCAGATCTCCGGGAGCCGGGGGATGACCGCCGCGGCGTCCCGGTCGGTGACCCGCAGCGAGGTGTGGTCGGTCCCCAGGTGGGCGGCCACCGCCGCCGCGTCCACGGACTCGTCGAAGGCGCGGTCGGCGAAGCCCACGGAGAACGTGTGGACGGGCCGCCGGCCGGCCCGCTGCATGAGCGCCACGACGACGCTGGAGTCGACCCCTCCGGAGAGGAAGGCGCCGACGGGCACGTCGGCCACCATGCGGGCCGCCACGGCATCGGACAGGACCTGCTCGAGCCGGTCGACCAGGTCGTCGTCGCCCCCGGTCCCGGGTGCATCCATCCCCTCGCCCATCGCCTCGACGATCGACTCCGACGCCGACCAGTACGCACGGACCGGGGGCGGCGAGCCGGGTCCGTCCTGCTCGCTGAACGTGACCCACCGACCCGGCGCCAGTTTGGCGATCCCGGCGAACGCGGTGGCCGGCGCCGGAACGCAGTTGTGGCGCAGGAACGAGGCGACCGCCCCGCGGTCCAGGGTCGGGACGAATTCGGGCAGGGCGTGGAACGCCTTCAGCTCCGAGGCGAAGGCCAACCGGCGCCCCACCCAGCCGTAGTAGAGCGGCTTTTCGCCGAAACGGTCCCGCACGAGGTGGAGCTCGGCCCGCCGGCGGTCCCAGAGGGCGATGGCGAACATCCCCTCGATCCGGTCGAGCGTGCGCTCGACCCCCCACGCCTGGACCGCGCCGACGAGCACCTCGGTGTCCGACCCGCCCCGGAAGGACAGTCCCTGCCCGGTGAGTTGCGAGCGCAGCTCCTCGAAGTTGTAGATCTCTCCGTTGTAACTGACGATCCACCGGCCGTCGGCCGATGCCATCGGCTGGTGCCCCTGGGGACTGAGGTCGACGACCGCCAGTCGCCGGTGGCCCAACGCGATCCGGCCGTCGGGGTCGACCCACAGTCCGTCGTCGTCCGGACCGCGGTGCGCGAGGGTCGCGGCCATGGCCACCGCCTCCGCCCCGAGTCGGTCCACGCCACCGCTCCGCGTGGGGTCGAACAGGCCGGCGATCCCGCACATGTCAGCGCCCGATGCGCGTCGGGACGGAGGGGATGTCGGCGCCGGATCGTCCGATTTCGACGCCGCGACCCATCGTCAGATCATCGGCGCACACACGGGTGACGTCAAATGACACGGGCCGCGGACGCCCGCGCCACGTCCCCCTCCATGGCTTGTGGCCCCTGCACCCGTGTGGCATTGTGCGGCGGTGGCTGCCGCGGACTACAGCGACCGTCTGCGGGAACAAGCCAAGGAGCAGTTCGCCAGACTCCCGCCGGGGCTGCGCCGCCACGTCCTCCACGGCCTCGGACGGTACGCACCGTGGGAGTCCGGCTTCGATTTCACCCCCCCGATCCCGTTGCCGGGAGAGGAGACGGGTCCCCCCGATTTCGTCGGCATCGGGGTCCAGAAGTGCGGTACCACGTGGTGGTACGACCTCCTCATGAGTCACCCGCGCCTCTACGCCCGCGCGGACATCCACAAGGAGCGGCACTACTTCGACCGCTTCGGGGCCGCGGCGTTCGAGCAGTCGGACCGGGACGGCTACGCCGGGTGGTTCCCGCGCCGGCCGGGGACACTCACCGGCGAATGGACGCCGGACTACTTCGGGCTGCCGTGGGCACCCCTGCTGCTCCGGGGGGCGGCCCCCGACGCGCGCCTTCCTCCTGCTGCTGCGGGACCCCGTCGAGCGCTTCCGGTCGGGCCTGGCCCACCGCCGGCGAATGGGCGAGCCGTCGGGTCCGGCGGCGGTCAACGACGCCATCCAGCGCGGCTTCTACTTCCGACTGCTCAACGACTGGCTGCACCACTTCGACCGTCGCCAGCTGCACATCCTCCAGTACGAGCGTTGCGCCTCCGACCCCGTCGGTCAGCTGCGATCCACCTTCCACTTCCTCGGACTCGAGGAGGCCGAACTGGCGCACCGCCCGCCGGAGCAGCCGGCGGCCGTGCGGACCGGGAACGACGAGACGTCCCTCGACCTCGACCCCACCGTCCGCAAGCGCCTGGTCTCCCTCTACTCGTCCGACGTGGTGAGCCTGGCCAGGACCCTGCCCAGCATCGACCTCGGGCTCTGGCCCAACTTCGCCCACCTCTCCCCCGGCCCCGGGCCGGCGGGCGACGACGCGCCCCCGACGGCCGGGTCCACCTGAGGCATCGGCCGGGCCGGGCGTCGATCGGCCGCCGCGCCGCCCTCGTCGGGGACGGCTCGTCTCCGAGGAACCGCCGTGACCCACCTCGTGGTCCCTGTCGTGCGGGCATCGCCCGGTGGCGCCGAATGGGGGTACCGGTCTCGCGGGGCTAGGCTACGCCTGCCGCTGGATACAGGCGCTTCGACGCAGACTCGGGGGAGTTCACGATTCGAACAACACGATCTTCGGAGGGGCGCCCGCCCGTCCGCGTCGCGCCAGGGCCTGTGGAACGCCAGGGACTCCGACCCAGATGATGATCAGCGTCGTACTCCCCGTCCGCGACGGCATGCCGTGGCTCGAACAGCAGCTGCGGGCCTTGGCCGACCAGGACTGCTCCGAGCCGTGGGAGGTCATCGTGGCCGACAACGGCTCCCGCGACGGGAGCGGCGAGTTCGCCCGGTGCTGGGCGGCCGACCACGAGCGGTTCCGGGTCGTCGACGCATCGGCGCTGCACGGCGCTCCGGCCGCCCGCAACGTCGGCGTCCGCGCCGCCACCGGCGAGTTCATCGCCTTCTGCGATGCCGACGACGTCGTCCGCAAAGGCTGGCTGTCGGCGTGTGTGGAGGGCCTGCGCGACGCGGACATCGTGGCCGGGGCGTTCGACTTCTGGTCGCTCAACGGTTCCCGGAAGTCGCCCGACGCCCCGGCCGCCATCCGCCAACTCGGCTTCCTCCCGGCCGGCCTGGGCGCGAACCTCGCCGTCCGGCGGTCGGTGTTCGACGGGGTCGGTGGTTTCAACGAGGACCTGCTGCTGGGGGAGGACATCGATCTCTGCTGGCGCCTGCAGCTCCAGGGGTTCCGCTTCGCGTTCGCTCCCGAGGCCGTGGTGGCCAAGCGCGAGGAGACCGGGTTCGGGAAGATCTTCCTGAAGGCGTTCTCCTACGGCCGGTCGGGGCCCGCCCTCTACCGGCGCTACCGGGCGGACGGGGCGCACCGCAACCTCATCGGCGCCTCGAAGTCGTGGGTGTGGCTCATCGTGTCCCTGCCCCTGCTCTACGACCGGTACCGCCGGATGCAGTGGGCCCGCGCCGCAGGCATGCGATCCGGCCGACTGGTCGGATCGATCGCCCAGTCGGTGTTCTTCCCGTAGCCCGCACGGGACCACGGTTCCCGAGGAACCGGGCGATCAGGAGATCTGCCAGGTGGCCCCGACGTAGATGGGCGACAGCACCATCACCCCTTCGGGGGGCTCGCGGCGCTGCGGGCCGAACGCGTCGAACGAGATGAGGGGCTGCCACTGGAGGAACGGGTCGCGCCGCCCCCGGGGGAAGCCGGTGATGGAGAACCACAGGGAGTAGTGGCCCTTGGGAAGCGGCAGGTACCCGAGACGGCAACGGACCTCGAACTCCCCTGCCGGCATCGCCGCCTGCTGGTTGACCACGAACATCGGGAACGCCGTCCCCTGCGAGATCCCGAGGTAGTAGCTGGCCTCCGCCCGCTCCGGCGACAGCAACCTCAGCACGACCTCGGTCTCGCACTCCGACCGGAGTTGGCCGCCGTCGACGGCGTGGATCTCCGCCTTGAGCACCTGCACCGCGCCCTCCTTGGAGGACAGGAGCGTCGCGTTCTTCTCGACGGCGGTGCGGTACAGGGAGACGACCTCCTTGCTCGGACCGGACGCCCGCACCACGGCGTCCGACAGCCACACCGCCTTCTCGCAGGCGGCCTCGACGGACGCGAGGTCGTGGGAGACGTACAGCAGCGTGGTGCCCGACCGGACGATCTCGTCGATCCGCTGGAGGCACTTCTGCTGGAAGTTGGCGTCCCCCACGGACAGGACCTCGTCGACGAGCAGCACGTCGGGTTCGAGGTAGGCGGCGATGGCGAACCCGAGTCGCATCTGCATGCCGAGGGAGAAGAACTTCACCTGCCGGTCGATGGCGTCCGTCAGGTCGGCGAACTCGACGATGGTGTCGAACTTCTTGCGGATGTTCTCGCGTCCCATCCCGAGGACCGCGCCGTACAGGAAGACGTTCTCGCGCCCGGTCAGGTCGGGGTGGAGGCCGGCGGTCACGCTGAGCAGCGCGCCGATGCGGCCCTGGACCCGGACGGAGCCGGCGGTCTGGTAGGTCACCTTGCTCAGGACCTTGAGCAACGTGGTCTTGCCGGAGCCGTTGATGCCGATGAGCGCGAGGCTCCCACCGGGCTCGACCTCCAGGTTCACGTCCTTCAGGACCCACCGGTACTCGGGATCGCCGGCCAGCACCGACTTGCGGAGGCGCAGCAACTGGTCGTAGAAGAGCGGCTTGGCGCGGTCGGCCCGGAACTTCTTCCAGACGTGCTCGACCCGGATGCTCCCGTCAGGCAATGTCGGCAAAGTTCACCTCCAACCGCTTGAAGATCCGGAAGCCGATCGTCAGGTACATCACGCATCCGCAGACGGCCGCCACCAGCGGACCCCAGGTCGGGTTGTGCCCCAGGAGCATCGTGCTCCGCAGGTTGGAGATGACGGGTCCGAGCGGGTTGAAGAACCCGTAGACCATCTGCAGATTGACGGTGAACCCGCCGATCCAGTGCCCGTGGACCAGGTGGCCCCCCGCCACGTGGTAGTGGGTGGGGATGTAGGAGAAGGGCCAGATCACCGGAGTCATGAAGATGCCGAGGGACAACAGGATGGGCACGACCTGGGCGAGGTCCCGCATCTGGATGATCAGTCCGGACAGGGCGAGCATCACGCCCGCCGCGAACGCCACCTCGATCAGCATCAGCAGCGGCACCCACACCGTGGCCAGCTTCGGGGCCCGACCGAAGATCACGAACAGGACGGCCAGCGGCACCCAGGACAGGACGGTGTTGAGGGCGGTGGTCAGCATCGACTCGAGGGGGAAGCACTCGCGGGGGAACTGGGTCTTGGCCAGCAACGCCTTGTTGCCGAGCAGCGAGCTGCCTCCCGACCCGACCGATCCGGCGAAGAAGCTCCAGCACAGGATCCCCACGAAGGAGTAGAGGGCGTAGGGAATCCCCTGGTGGGGGAACGACTTCACCCGCGAGAAGACGATGATGAAGATGGCCAGGGTGGCCAGGGGGCTGAGCACGGCCCACAGGATGCCCAGCGTCGCCTGCTTGTACTGGGCCCGGAAGTCCCGCTCCGCCAAGGTGTAGACCACCTCGCGGTGGGCCCACAGGAGTCTGATCGACTCCCCGACGCGCACGTTGTGGTGGTAGAGGAGGTCGTCCGGCGGCTCTTCGGGGATCGTCGTCGGATCGTTGACCCTCAGGGCGCCACCATCCGACGACGGAGCAGGAAGAGGTTCGCTCATCGACACGACTGCCCCCCGGCCCGACGTGGAGGGCCCATTGCCGGACTGTTTGCTGCCCATTGACTATACCCCATGTTCGTCTCCATTCGTCAGGGGACGACGGCGGGCGGCGGCCTCGGGCGGCGGCCACGCGACCCCCTCGCCACCCATGACCACCGGGCGCGACGCTCCCGCCACCCGGCGGGATCGCCCGGCGCGATCCGGAAGGGTCGCGGGGTCCCCGAACGCGCGACGATGGACGGGTGTTCTGACCTTGCCCCAGAATGAGAGCATGCCGACATGCCGTCGTCCCTCCGTCCCGGACCCTCCCGACGGTGGACGGACGGCGACCGTGCCGGAATCCCGGACGGGGCGAGCAGCTCCGGAGCGAGGATGTAGTTCATGATCAACGTGGTGACGGTCCATTGGAGGTCGGCCAAGTGGATCGACCCCCAGCTCCGGTATCTCGAGCGGAACATCGAGGAGCCCTTCCGGGTGTACGCGGCGCTGGAAGGCATCGATGCGGGCGAGTGGGGGAAGTTCCACTTCGCGGCGGATCTGAAGGGCACGCACCCCGACAAGCTCAACGCGCTGGCGGACATCGTGTACGAGGACTCGGATCCGGACGACGTCCTGGTCTTCATCGACGGGGACGCGCTGCCGGTCCGGCCGATCGCCCAGTGGATGCGGCGGGCACTGGACGACTACCCGCTGGTGGCCGTCCGGAGGGACGAGAACCTCGGTGATCCGCAACCCCACCCGTGCTTCAGCTTCACCACGCCCGGTTTCTGGCGGTCGGTCGGGGGCGACTGGAGGAAGGGGGGCACCTGGACGAACTCGCTCGGCGACACGGTCACCGATCCCGGAGGCAACCTCCTGCACATCCTGAACGAGCGCGGCATCGAGTGGCTCCCGTTGCTGCGGACCAACACGTTCGACGCCCACCCCGTGTGGTTCGCCGTCTACGACCACCGGATCTACCACCACGGGGCCGGGTTCCGGTCGAGGGAGTCCCGGGTGGATCTCCAGGCGGACAAGGACATCGCCACCACGGCGCCCGATCGGACGTCCCTCGGCGGTCTCATGGTCAAGGCGATCCGTCAGCCCTCCCTCGCCGCCGGTCTGCCCCTGGCCGCGCAGATGAGTGTGGCGAAGCAGATCCGGCGACACGACCTGGCCCGGCTGAGCAGCCGGTTCGAGCAGTGGGATCCCTACGAACGCGCCCTGTTCAAGCGCCTCCGATCCGATCCCGACTTCTTCCTCGAGTTCGACGCCACCCCCCTCTGATGGCGGGTACGCAGCGCGCCCGGCCACGGCCTCCCACGATCCGGACGTGGAGGTCGGTCTCCCGACCGCAGCACCCCGCGGGGTCGGATCGGGTGGGACGTCCTCCGTCTGCTACTTTCGCCAGGATGGGGCGTAGGTGTCAGGGGTCCACACGTACCCGGACGGAGACCCACGGCGGCATCCACCGCAGCTGGATCCGGTCGTGACCGACCCGAGGCCGGGCGGCGGAGCCCAGAACCCGCGACCCCTGGTCGTCGCCGGGATCCCCCGGTCGGGCACGACGTGGACGATGCAGGCCCTCGAGCGCGACCCCTCGCTCTACCGCATCAAGGAGCCCGACCACGGAGCCGAGCAGTCCCCCGCGATCTGGGCGAAGCGACAGGTGGGCCGCATCCCCGTGCTGGCGCCCGGCGACCGGGACGATCCCTACCACCGGTTGTGGGAGTGGGTCTTCGACGGGGCGTCGGAGAACTTCCGCCTCCGGGTGGCCGCGCAGATGCTCCGGGTGATGTCTCCGCCGGCCTGGGGCAAGGCCAACCGCCTCCGGGCCATCCCGACCCTCGAGCGCGCCCGCTACCAGCGAGGCGGGTTCTCCCTCCCGATGACGCTGGCCGGCGCCATCGCCAGCTACCCGCCGGTCCGTCGCAATCCGGTCCTCGACGACCACCGCCTCCTCGTCAAGACGGTCCATGCCCCACTGTCCCTGGAGTGGATCGCCTCGGAGTTCGACATCGACGTGCTCATCCTGCTCCGGCATCCGGGGTCGATCCTGGCCAGCTGGATCTCCCTGGACATCGGCGAGCAGTACCTCCCGTTCGCCGAGACGCCGGCCGTCCGGCGACTCGCCGAGGAGTGGGGGGTCCGGCTACCGGGACCGGACCATCTGGAGCAGATGATCTGGCAGATCGGCATGCTGGTCGTGGCCCTCGAACGGGCCGCCGCCCGACACCCCGGGTGGGTGGTCCGCACCCACGAACAAATGTGCGTCGACCCGGTGGCCCGGTTCCAACAGCTCTACGCCGATCTCGGACTCCACTGGAACGAGCAGACGGAAGCCTTCCTGGTGGAGAACAACCGGCCGGGCAAGGGGTTCCGCACCCGGCGGCTGGCCAACGACCAGCTGGACAGTTGGAAGCACCGGCTCACGCCCGATCAGATCCGAGAACTGCAGCGCGTGATGTCGTGGCTCCCGCTCACGGCGTGGTCCGCGGGAGACTTCGCCGTCGACGATCAGGACGACCGGCGGCCCGGGCACTCGTCGGAGGTCCCCGGCGCCAGCTGATCCGCCCCGGGGCCGGGTCGTCGGACGCCCCGCGGACCGGCCCGTCGCCGAACCCGCGACGGTCGCACCCCCTCACCACCGGAAGGCCACCACCGATCGGGTGGACCACGGTCGATCGACCCCGGCCGGGTCCGCCACGGCCACCACCGGTGGGCGCTTCCGGCGACACGAACCCGTCCGCCCCGACGTCGTCGGCACCACCCGCGCCGCTCCCGCCCGGGCCGATCCGGGCCCGGTGTCGCCGAGGTGCTGACCTACACTCGGAAGTTCCACCTGGCCGAAAAGGGGGGCGCTGTGGACAAGCCACCGAACATCCTGCTGATCCTGCTCGACACGTTGCGGGCGGACGCCGCGTGGCAGAGCCTCGGCCGGTCGGATCGATCGCTGACCGCCCGGAGGTGCATCGCCTCGGCCCCCTGGACGCTCCCGTCCTGCACGGCGATGCTCAACGGCACGACCTCCGCCCACCTCGGGAACTACTGGCGCAATCCGCCGTCGCGCCGCAATCCACTCCTCGACGCCCTCCCGAGCGCCTACCGGAAGGTGGGGATCGTCAACAACAGCGCGCTCAGCAAGGGATCGGGAGCCGAACTCGGGTTCGACCGTTGGACCTTCATCGGAGACCACGACGCACCCTTCGAGCGGGCGCAACGGGTCATCGCCAAGTCCGGGCGCCGACGCCCGACCTTCCTCCTCCTCCACTCGAACATCGCCCACGACCACGGCTTCATCAGCTCCGCCCCCTACCTGCGTCCCGATGCGCCGCGCGGACTCGGTGAACGGATCATCACCTGGCGCGACACCACCCCCGAGGACCGGGAGGACGCCGTCGTGCGGTACCGGGCCTGCGTGGCGGCGATGGTGGAGCGGGTGCAGGCGGTCCTCGACGTGGTCCGCGAGCGTGACGATTTCGTGGTCGCGGTCACCGCCGACCACGGCGAGGGGTTCGACTACGACCTGGGCCGGGTGCACCACGGTGGTCGCGTCCACCAGGACCTCCTGCAGGTTCCGCTGCTGTTCGATCTGCCGTCCACGGTCCCCGCCGGGCAACGCGGGGAGCTGGGTGACGCGCTGGCGTCGCGGACCGTCTCCACCACGGACATCCTCCCGACGCTGTTCGGCCTGGCCGGGACCCACCACCTTCCCACCCCCGACGGGACCGCCGTGACCAGGATCGGACCGCGCACCCTGGTGAGCGAAGACCGGCGGTACCTCTACCTGCGGGACCGCTTCCGGCTGAACTACCGGGGCAAGCACGGACGGATGACGCCCGAGGAGCTGCAGCGCAACGCCGACATGCTCAGCCTCTTCGACGGGGGGCCGACCCTCCGGTCGTTCACCCGGGACTCGGACAAACTCATCGTGACCTCCTTCGGCCTGGCGTCCCGATCGGATCCGGCTGCCGACCGGGCGACCCTCGTGGACCTCGGCGGCCAGCTCCAGGGGTCGCCGACCATGCACATCGTGGGCGACCGACTCTTCGCGTTCGAGCAATTCGACCTCGACGCGGATCCACTCGAACAGCGCAACCTGCTGGCCGGGCGGGCGGACTGGCCGCGGGAACTCCTCGGTGGCCCGTGGCGGACCGAGGCCACGATGCCCGGATCGGACCGGACGGAGTTGGACCTCACCACCATCTTCGCGGCGGGCGAGACCCTGCCGAACGTCGGGGTCTGATTCGGCTCGGTCCCCGGGGGCGTTCGACGCGGGCCCCGCCGGCATCGTTGGTACCATCGCCGGGTGCGTTCCGACCACAGCGCGGGGGCGCCCGTTCGGAGTGCGGGTGGGATCGACCGGGGTCGGAGGATCCGGGTCCTCCTCGTCATCAAGGTCCTCGGCCACGGGGGCGCCGAGCGCCTGCTCGTCGACATGGTGGCCAGGCGTGACGCCGACGCCTTCGACTACGAGGTGGCCTACGTGCTGGCCTCCGAGGACGGCCTGGTGGCGACGATCGCCGCCGACGGCACCCCGGTCCACCCCCTGGGGGCGCAGGGGAACTGGGACCTCCGCTGGATCGCCCGCCTGCGCGCCCTGCTGGTCGCCGGCCGCTACGACGTCGTCCACTTCCACCTCCCCTACACGGCGTCGCTGGGCCGCCTCGGGATCGCCACGCTGCCCCGCGCGCAGCGTCCGGCCATCGTGTACACCGAGCACAGCGCCTGGGACAAGATGGCCGTCCTGGTCAAGGCGCTCAACCGGACCACCATCGGGATGGACCAGTCCCTCATCGTGGTGTCCGAGGCCGCCCACCAGGCGTTGCCGGCCGCCCTGCGGGGTCGCGCCCGGGTCATCGTGCACGGCATCGACCTCGCCCGGTCCCGGGAGCTGACGGCCCAGCGCCCGGCCGTCCGCGCCGACGTCCGCGCCGAGCTCGGCGTGCCGGACGACGAACTGCTCGTCCTGACCGTCGCCAACCTGCGCCCGGAGAAGGGCTACGACGTCCTCCTCGACGCCGCCCGGTCGATCGCCGACCGCGGCGTCCCCGTCCGGTTCGCCGCCGTCGGCCGCGGGCCCCTGGCCGACGAGCTCGCCGCCCGCCACCGGGCGCTCGGCCTGGGCGACCGGTTCCGGTTCCTCGGCGAGCGATCCGACGTCATCCGCCTGCTGGTGGGCTGCGACGTCTTCGTGCTCCCCTCGCGCCAGGAGGGACTGCCCGTGACCCTGATGGAGGCGACGAGCACCGGCACGGCCATCGTGGCGACGGCGGTCGGAGGGGTGCCCCAGGTGATCACCGACGGGGTCGACGGCCTGATCGTCCCGCCCGGCGATCCGGAGGCCCTGGCCGATGCGGTCGAACGGGTGGCCACCGATCCCGACCTGCGCCGCCGCCTCGGCGAAGGAGCCACGCAGCGGAGCTCCCTGTTCGACGTGGGTGCCGCCAGTGACGAGGTCGAGGGGATCTACCGGCGCCTGGTGGGGGCCGGTCGGTGAGCGACCTGACGGGACGCCGCCTGGTCCACGTCACCTCGGCGGACATCAGCCTGGCCCTCCTCCTCGGACCCCAGCTGCGGGCGTTCGCCGACGCGGGCATGGAGGTCATCGGCGTGTCCGCCCCCGGCCCCTTCGTGGAGCAGCTCACCTCGTGGGGCATCACCCACGTGCCGCTGGGCCACGCCACGCGGTCCGTCGCCGTCGGGCAGGACGTCCTGGCCCTGGTCGAACTCGAGCGGCTGTTCCGCAGGCTGCGGCCGGACATCGTCCACACCCACAATCCCAAGCCCGGCCTCTACGGACGGATCGCGGCCAAGGCGGCCGGCGTGCCGGGCATCGTGAACACGGTGCACGGGCTGTACGCGGCGCCCGAGGACACCCTGGCCCGCAAGTCGGTCGTCTACAGCCTGGAGCGGATGGCGGCGGCGTGCTCCGACGTCGAACTCTTCCAGAATCCCGAGGACCTCGAGGTCATGCGCCGCCTCGGTGTCCCCGCCCGGCGACTGGTGCTGCTGGGCAACGGCATCGACCTGCAGCGGTTCCACGCCGTCCGCTCCCCCGAGGCCCGTGCCCGCGCCCGGCGGGCCCTGGGGGTGGCAGACACGTCGATCGTCGTCGGCACCGTCGGCCGCCTGGTGTGGCAGAAGGGGTTCCGCGAGCTGTTCGCGGCGGCCCGTCACCTCCGGACCATCCGGGACGACGTGGTCTTCGTCGTCGTGGGTCCCGAGGACACCGCCAAGGGGGACGCCCTCGGCCCGGGGGACCTCGCCGAGGCGCGGGCGATCGGCAACGTCGTCTTCACCGGGCACCGGGACGACGTCGAGGACCTCTACGCCGGATTCGACCTGTACGCGCTCCCGTCCTACCGCGAGGGATTCCCCCGCTCGGCCATGGAGGCGGCCGCCAGCGGGGTCCCGGTGATCGCCACCGACATCCGGGGGTGCCGTCAGGTGGTCGACGACGACGTCACCGGGCTGCTCGTACCCGTCCACGACGCCGCCGCGCTGGCTCTGGCCATCGTCGCGCTGGCCGCCGACCCGGCCCGGCGATCGGACATGGGGGCCCGGGGTCGCACGAAGGCCGAGGCCGAGTTCGACGACCGCGTGGTCATCGGGCGCACGCTCGACGCCTACCGCTCGCTCCCCGAACCACCCACCTCGTGGACCACGGCCCGGATGCGGTCCTGAGCCGCGGCCAACGTGTACCGGTCCTCGAACAGGCGCTCCCCCGCATCGACCAGCTGACGTCGCAACGCGGGGTCGGTGAGCAGACGCCCGCACCGGGCGGCGAAGGTGTCCGGGTCGTCGGCGATGAGGAGGTGGCGCCCGTCCTCGACGTCGAGCCCTTCGGCGCCGACGGTCGTCGACACCACGGGGATCCGGTGGGCGAACGCCTCCAGGATCTTGACCCGGGTCCCGGACCCGTAGCGGACGGGCACGACGACGAGGTCCGCCCGCTCCAGCTCGGGGTCCATGCCGGCGACCCGGCCCACCACCGTCACGGCCGGTGGAGCGTGCAGACGCTCCACGGCCGGTGTCGGACGGCCCACGAGCCGGACCTCGGCGTCGGGCACCAGGGCGCGGATCCGGGGGGCGATGTCCCGGACGAACCAGTCGGCGGCATCCATGTTGGGCGCATAGTTGAGCGAGCCCTGGAACAGGATCGACGGCGGACTCCCCACCCGGTCCCGGCCCCGCGGGGGTTCCGGGCGGTGCAGGGTGTTGGGGACGGGGGTGGCATTGGCCAGTCCCGACCGCTCGACGTCGAGCGCGGACGCCAGGACGACCCGTTCCACGCTGGCGCTCACGGACCGCTGGAACGACCGCCAGTCTCGGGCGTTCATCCAGCTCTGTCCGACGGCAGCGGCCCGGCGGAGTCGCCCGACCCCGCCACGGCCTCCGCCGGTCGAGCGGAGCAGTGTGGTGCGCTGGCGCTCCTTTTCGTCCTCGAGATCCACCAGGTCGACCACGGTGGGACCGAGCCGGGGCCTCCCCAACCAGGCGAACGCGGCCGGGGTGCTGAACCAGACCAGGTCGTAGGACGGGAAGACCCAGGCGTCGAAGTCGGCCCGGGGAACCGGGTCGAAGCGGCGCATCGCCACCTCGAGGGGCAGACCCGACCGCCCGGCCCACGACGCCCTCCACAGCATCGGCCGGGTGACCCGCGGATAGGGGGTGGTGCCGACCCTCGCCAGGGCGACACCGGCGGGTACCTCGCGCCCCGTCCGGCGGGGGTCGCACAGGGTGAACAGGTCGACGTCCCCCAGGCCGGCGAGGACCTCGACGGAGTTGGCGAGGCGGATCAGCCCGCCGCCGTTGGCCGGCCACGGGAAGTTCTCGCCGACCGCCAGGATCCTCATCCGGCCACCGCCCGGCGGGCCACCGACCGGACGGCGTCCTCGGCGTGGTCGCGTCGGAACCGGTCGACGAACAGGTCGTAGGCGCGTTCGACGATCCGCCGGCGCAGGTCCTCGTCGGTCAGGAGCCGGGCGCAGGCGCGGGCGAGGGATTCCGGGTCGTCGCCGATCAGGAGGTGCTCGCCGTCGACGGCGCCGAGACCTTCGGCGCCGAGGGTGGTGGAGACGACCGGGACGCGATGGGCGAACGCCTCGATGATCTTGACCCGGGTGCCGCTGCCGAACCGGATGGGGACGACGACGAGGTCCGCCCGGGCCAGTTCGACCCCGACGTCGGGGACCTGGCCGGCGAGGGTCACCCGGGGCGGGTCGTCGAGGTCGGCGAGCGCCGGGGTGGTGAGACCGACCAGGCGGATCCGGGCGTCGGGCACCCGCGCCCGGACGGCCGGACCGACCTCGGTGGCGAGGTACCGGGCCGCCTGGGCGTTGGGTGGGTAACGCAGCGTCCCCTGGAAGAGGAGGACCGGAGGGGAGTTCACGGGTCGCGGCGCGGCCGGCGGCTCGGGTGCCGGATAGCCGTTCGGGACCACCGCCACCGGCGCCGCCGTCCCGGGGCCGAGCCGGTCGGCGTCCAGTTGGCTGCAGACCACCAGCGCGCGCACCTGGCGCGCGGCCCGGTCACGGAGTCGGCGCCACCGGCGCGCCTCCTCCTCGGAGTAGCGGTGCGCCGACCACTGCCGCACCCGGGCGGACGGTGGGCCGGTCCCGGGCTCGGGAACGGACAGTCGGGCGCGGATCTTCTGGTCCTCCAGGTCGTCGAGGTCGACGACCGCCGGCGCCGACGACGGGGCGGGGGCGAGCAACCAGGGGCGGATCCCGTAGTACCACACCAGGTCGTAGTCACCCGAGACGAAGGCGTCGAGGGCGGACCGGACGGCGCCGCGCTCACGGATCGGGAGGGAGAACGGGAGCCACGGCCGGAGCAGCGCGGCGCCGGGGGTGCTGGCCAGCTGCTCGTAGGTGGTGTGGCCGACCTTGTCGAGGTTGCCCCCGAGGGCCGGGGGTCCGAGGTCCTGTCGACCGCGCGGGATCACCGAGAACAGCTCGGTGGGGCCCAGGGCGCACAGCCCCAGCACCGTCGTCATCAGGCGCATCCGCGACCCGCTGTTTTCCGGCCAGGGGTACTCGCCGGCGATCACCAGTGTCCTCATGCGCGCCACGGACCCCCGCTCGCGACCGGCCGGATCGACCGGCGTCCGGGCCCCTCTTCGTCGTCGCGGATCGGGCGATCGTAGCGGACCGGGTACCCGGTGGGTCGGGGTCGGCCCGACCGGGGGTGCGGGTGGACGACCCCGGGACCGTTGACGAGGTGACTGCTACACTCGCCCCGCCGGACACCCCGGCGACGGCAGGGGAATTCCGACATGTCGGCACAATCGCATGCACCAGCGGAGGGTGGGACGCTGGTGCTGCACGTCATCCCGACGGCCCGGGCGCGCGGCGCCCAGCGCGAGGCGAGGGCGCTCGCCGACGAACTCGACCTCCCCGGGGTGCGCTCCCACCGCCTCCTCACCGTGTTCGACGGGCCCGCCGAGGTCGACACCGACCTGTCCCTACACATCGACGGCGGCGACACGCCGGCCCAGGGCTACGACCCGCACGTCGTCCCCAAGCTCCGGTCGCTGGTCAAGCGGCTCGATCCGGCGCTGATCGTCGCCCACGGGGGCGATCCCCTCAAGTACCTGGTGCCGGCGCTGTTGGGGACCCGGCGTCCGCTGGTCTACTACGCCATCGGCACGTTCGCCGGGCCCCGCGACGGGCCCCACCTGTGGCCGTGGCGCCTCCTCCTGCGGCGGGTGGCCGCCGTCACCGCCGAGGGCTACGAGGTGCGCAACGAGTGCACCGACCTGCTGCACGTACCCGCCGCCCGCGTGACCATGACACCGAACGGACGCGATCCCGAGGTGTTCCGTCCGCGTCCCCCCGACGACGTCCCGTCCGTCCCCATGGTCACGTTCGTCGGTGCGCTCAACGACGGCAAACGCCCGGACCGGTTCGTCGAGGTGATCGCCGCGCTGCGCGACCGGGGCGTCGCGTGCCGGGCGCAGGTGGCCGGCGACGGTCCGGACCGGGCCGTGCTGGAGGAGCCGGCCCGCCGCGCCGACGTCGATCTGTTGGGCTCGCGCTCCGACGTGGCCGGACTGCTCGCCGACTCCGACGTGTTCGTCTTCCCCAGCCGACCGGTCGGTGAGGGCATGCCGGGCGTGCTGATCGAAGCCGGCCTGTGCGGGCTCCCGGTCGTGGCCACCGACGTGCCGGGGGTGAGGACCGTCGTGGAGGACGGTGTGACCGGCATCGTGGTGGACGTCGAGGATCTGGACGCCATGGTGCGGGCGGTCACCCGGCTCGTGGAGGATGCCACGCTCCGCCGGACCATGGGCGAAGCGGCCCGCCGGCGCTGCCTCGACCGATTCAGCCTCCAGGCCGTGGCCGAGCGCTGGCTGGGCGTGCTGGCACCGCTGCTGCCGCCCTCCGCCCGGTAGCCCCGACCGCACCACCGGGCGGCGGCGGACCGACCGACCCGTCGCCGGACGGCCGGGCACTAGCTCCCCGGTGGGCCGACGTCGGTGGTCGGCGGGCCCCCGGCTCCGGGCCCGTCCGGCTCGTTGGTCGCCGGACCGGCGTCACCCGCACCGGCCCCGTCCGGACCCGCCGCCCGGGCGAGGGCCGGCACCGGGACCCGCTGTCCGGGCGGCGGTCGGCGGTCGTCCGCCCCGGGCCAGGGCGGCGGCGATCTGGCGTTGCTGCCGCTTCCTGGCCTTGCGCCGGAGCTCCCACGGATAGACCGCCGGGCGGCCCTTGGGCGTCCGGGGGATGCAGAGGAGCACGAGGAAGAAGGGGAAGAGGAGCGTGCGCTCCCGGGCGATCAGGCCGAGGTTCCCGAGGGCGGCGAAGGCGTAGGCGAAGAGGATGGAGTAGATGGTGCACATCATCACGTAGGGCCGGGCGAAGGACGCCCGGACCGTCATCCGCAGCTGGCGCAGCGAAATGAGGATGAGGACGACGATGAGGGTGTTCTCCATGGCGGCGACGAGCTGGCTCGAGCCGTGGGCGTTGAAGGGGAGGGGGTCGAACAACACCGTGTAGACGTCCCTCCAGTAGTACGCCGGGCTGGAGGAGTAGGGGAGGTTGCTGCTGCCGAACCCGATGCCGGCACCGGTGTTGTTCTGCCCGACCTGGTTCAGCGACAGCGACCCCCACTGGTGTGGAGGTAGTGGAACGTCAGGAACACGGAGATGAACAGCAGCAGGCCCATCACGAGGAGGCCGCCCACCCGACGGAACCCGCCGAAACTCCGGGGATCCCCCGAGGGACGGACCATCAGGGCCACCGCGAAGGCGCCGAGGATGAGGAGGAGTTCGTTCGGCCGGATGAGGATCCCGATGGCCACGCCGAGGGCCATGAGGGAGAACCCGCCACGTCGGTGGACGAGCACCTTGGCCGCCCCGTAGGCGGTCACGCCCAACGAGAGCATCATGATCGCCTCTTTGCTGACGTCCGCCGTCCAGAAGATCAGCGAGGGCATGAAGAAGAGCATGATGGCGTAGCGCCGGTGGTGGACGCGGGCCTCCCGGAACGTCAGGGTGAATGCCCGGTAGAAGAGGAGCGTTCCGAGGAACGAGAACCAGGAGAACACCAGGAAGGTGGCGATCTGGTTGGTGCCGACGACGGCCATCACGATGCCGGTGGCGATGCTGACGGACCCGTCGTTGACGATCCCCCGCACGTTGGCGCCGGAGAGGCTGAAGTCGAAGTGGCGGAACTCGGGACCGAGGATGCTGCCCTGCTGGTCGTAGCGCTTCCAGTCGGCGATGCCATGGTAGAAGTGGTGGACCACGTACACCTGGGCCGGGGCACCCAGGAGGTGGAGGATCAGGCTGATCCACAGGATCCGGATCAGCCACGGGCTCGCCTCCGCGGCGGCCACCCGGCGGATGATCGGACTGCTGATCGCCATCAGGACGACGGCGACGAAGAGCGCCACCACCGGGTTGGACGAGATGACGGCCACGAGTGCCATGGGGGACCTGACGCTCGGCCCGGGTACTAGGCCTGGGTGTCCACGGGGTACTGGCTGGTCGCCTCCGAGGGCACGTCGGCCTCCGGCGTCACCGCCGGTGCCCCGGGTGGCACGGCGACCGATCCCTGGACCTCGAGCTTCTCGGCCTTCGAGAGGGGGACCTCGGTGAACACCACGCCGAGCACGGGTGCGCCGATGCGGCGGAGCAGGACCCCGGTCTCGTCGGCCCCGTCGAAGGTGGTCGACCCGCACTCGCCGACGACGAGGACCACGTCCACGGCGTGGGCCAGCGCCTCGCCGTGGTGGTACTGCAGGAACGGCGGCGCCTCGACGAGCACCACGTCGGCGAGCTGACGGGTGGCCTCGAAGACGGGCGTGGCGCGACCCACGAGCTGGGCGCTGTTCTTCACGAAGGGGCGGAGCGACAGCATGGAGACGTTCTCGATGGAGGACGGGCGGAGGTGGGGACGCACGTCGTCGGGTCCGATCGGGCCGGTGTAGCTGGCAGGCCCCGCCGGCGCACCCGAGTCGATGTCACTGGTGCTGACGATGACGACCCGTTGCCCGGCCTCGGCATAGGCGGCGCCCAGGTTGACGACGACGCGGGGCCGTGACGCCTCGGCGGCGGGCGACACCACCAGGATCACCGCACGCGACTCGGGCGCCGGGGCGCTGTAGGGCTCCATCGGCATCGGGACCAGGCTGTCCACGTACGGGTCCTGGAACTGGTTTCCCACCGGACCCATGGGGGCGAGCGCCTCGAACAGGACGGACATCCGGAGCTTCCGGTAGGCCTCCGCGGCCCGGGAGAGCGGTTGGGTGACCATCACGAGAGCCGGGCTCTCGGCGTCGGTGGCCGGCGGCCACGTCTCGGGGATCTCGGCCACCACCGGGTACTTGAAGTGCGCCTCCGCCCGCGAGGCCAGGCGCAGCTTCTTGTTCATCAGCTCCACGATCAGCACGACCAGGGCGCCGATGATCAGGCCGAGGAGGAGTCCGGCGACCAACCGGACCTTGTGGCTCGACGTGATGCTCGAGGTGACCGGCGTCGTCCGCTTGGTGGTCGAGACCTGGGCCGGGATCATCACCTGGTAACCGGTGAGCGGAGAGCCCGACGTGGTGTCGCTGGAAGTGGACTTGTCCGAGGTGGACGTCTTGGCGTCGGCCTGTCCGGCCGCGGCCACCGCGGTCAGCTTGTTGCCCAGCGTCGTGGCGTACTGGTTGACCAGCGCCACCGCCTCCTCCTTGGTGCCCGCCGATCCGGTCAGTTCGACCAGACCGGTGTCGTTCTTGGCCGAACCCTTGACGACCGGGGCGGTCGAGGCCGTACTCGTGCCACTACCCGAGCTGGACTTGGTGGTCTGGGGATTCGCACTCATCGCCCCGATCAGGTCGAGGGTCGGTCCGGGCGTCTTGGCCGCCGCCACCGCGGCGCCCTTGAGAAAGAAGTTGTTGCCGTAGAAGAGGATCTGGCCCACCGATACCGTCGCCGTCCCGACGATGCCGTTGGACGGAGGGGCGCCGACGACGGCGGTCGACCGGAAGCGGAGGGGGTTGTTCTTCTGGGACGGCGCCTTGCTCACGGGCAGCAGGACGGCCACGATCGCGAAGACCACGGCGAGCACCAGCAGGAGCCGCCAGCTCCGCCGTAGCGCCGCCGTGTAATTGATCGGCTCGATCATGCCCCGGTCCCATCTCCTCGACAGCTCATCAACTTTACTCCCACGACATGACAAATCGCCATTTGACCAGGGACATCGCGGGGGACTCCCCTTGGGATCGCCTCCGTGCCCCACTCACCCCGGGGGGCACGGCTACGTCATGCTAAGTCATGTTCCCGTCACCACCCGATCAGGCGCGCCGGAGCGGCGGCCGGCGGTTCCGGCCGGGGTCCGATAGCGACCCGCTGTTGCACTTGACCTATCGGCCGGTCGGGGGGCGGCCTGTAGCGCCACGGCGTCCGGAACCCGTCCCACCGGACCGGCGGTGCGGCCGGTCCGGTCGACGGCCCCGTCGCCCCAATCGTCAAACTTGAGGATGCCGAACGCGCGTCGGCGGACTAGTGTCTTGCCTGGGTCGACAGTTGAGCCACGAGGGATCCACGGACGACGTCGAGGAGCGGGGGAGCTCCGAACACGGCGCCAAAGGGCAGAAGCAACATCGAGGGGCAGCACGCGGGCACCGCAGCCGCGTAACTCGATGTGGCATCGGGAAAGCAGGGGTTCGGACATGGATGCGTCTGCAGCACAGGGGGATTCGGTGCCTGAGTCGACGCCTCCGGTCGAGACGAGTTCCTCCGGAACGGACATGCGCCGCGTGGCCATGGCCGCCAGCCGCATCCGGGCCTCCATCGTGTTCATCCTCCTCGACGCCGTCTGCGTCGTGGCCGGATTCGGCCTGGCGGAGGTCGCCTACTTCCGGGACAAGGCCCCCGCCCACTACTGGGAGCACTTCGCCGGCTTCCTCCTCGTGGCGGTCGTCGTCACCCTCATGTCGAACCGGCTGTTCGGCCTGTACGGGCGCATGTGGCGCCATGCGGGCTCCGAGGAGGCGCGCCAGATCGTCGTCTCCTCGGCCACCATCCTCTGCGTCCTGATCGCCTTCTGGCCGGTCGGGCGCACCCTCCACGTCGAGCTGGTCCCGCCGATCGTCGTGGTGGTGGGCTGCATGTTCTCAGCGGCGGGGCAGGGCCTGCTCCGATTCCATTCACGCCTGTTCGCCTGGCAGCGGGGCTCCAAGCGCATGGGTCTGCGGGTGGCCATCATCGGCAGCCGCGACACCGGGGCCGCCGCCATCCGGGAGATGCTCCGGAGCCCGGGGGCCGGCCTGGTGCCCGTCGCCGTGTTCGACGACGACCCGCGGGCCCACGGTCTGTCGGTCATCGGTGTCCCGGTGGTCGGGACGATCGCCGACATCCCCGAGGCCGCCAGCCGCTACACGATCCAACAGGTCCTCCTGGCCATCCCCTCCCCCTCTCCCGACCTCGTCGAGCGCGCCCTGCTGGCCTCGGAGGCCGCCGGCGTGTCGATGAAGATCCTGCCGAGCGTCCAGGAGATGCTCACCGAGCCGGCCCACGTAACCGCGCTCCGCCAGGCCCGCGAGCCACGGATCGAGGACCTGCTGGGGCGCACACCGGTGCCCACCGACCTCGAGTCGGTGCGTCGCTCCCTCACGGGTCACCGCGTGCTGGTGACCGGCGCCGGGGGATCGATCGGATCGGAGATCTGCCGCCAGGTGTCGGGCCTGGATCCGGCCCTCCTGGTACTGCTCGACCACGACGAGACCCACCTCCACGACGCCGCGGCCACCCTGAGCGGCCCGTGCACGCAGGCCCTGGTGGACATCACGGACCGCGCCGCCGTCCTGGAGGCGTTCGACCGCTACCGACCGGAGGTCGTGTTCCACGCGGCCGCCCACAAGCACGTCCCCGTTCTGGAGGACCACCCCTCGGCCGCCGCCAACACCAATGTGCTCGGGACCCGCAACGTGGTCGATGCCGCCGCCTCCTGCGGCGCCACCCGGTTCGTCCAGATCTCCACGGACAAGGCGGTGCGGCCCTCGAGCGTGATGGGTGCGTCGAAGCGTCTGGCGGAGCAGACGGTGCTGGCCCGTTCCCCCGAAGGGGCCGCATACTGCACCGTCCGGTTCGGCAACGTGCTGGGCAGCCGCGGCAGCGTCATCCCGACGTTCGCCCGCCAGATCGCCCAGGGGGGTCCCGTCACCGTCACCGACGCCCGGATGACCCGGTTCTTCATGAGCGTGGAGGAGGCCGTGCAGCTCGTCCTCCAGGCCTCCGTGCTGTCCCGTGGCGGCGAGATCTTCATGCTCGAGATGGGGAAGCCCGTGCGGATCCTCGATCTGGCGGAGCGCATGATCCGGCTGTCCGGCTGCCAGGTGGGGATCGACATCCCGATCGAGATCACGGGGATCCGGCCCGGGGAGAAGCTCAACGAGGTCCTCAGCACCCCGGACGAAGAGGTCCTCCCGACCAGCCACCCCTACATCAACCGCCTGGTGCCGACCAAGGCGGATCCGGACCAGTTCGGAGCCGATATGGCGAAACTCGAGGCGTCGGTCGCCGACCGGGACCAGGCTGCGCGTGCGGGCGCTGCTCTTCACGCCGCGCGGGTGCCGGAGGCGGCTGCGTCGGCTGAGGCGTCGTGCCGGCGGACGACGTCGTGCCGGCCGACGAGCTGATCGACGTCGAATTCGAATGGCCCAAGCTCGTCACCGAGTCGGAACCGGGCACCAAGCAGGTGTCGGCATGACCGTGCCCGGGTCCGACCCCGGATGAGCGGGCACGGCACGGCCCCCAAGCTCGTCGTCGTCGGCCAGGGGTATGTGGGCCTCCCTCTCGCCCTGCGCGCCGTCGGCGCGGGCTTCGCGGTCGTCGGCTACGACCTCGACGTCGACCGGATCAAACGGCTGTCCGACGGGCAGTCCTACATCGAGGACATCAGCGACGGAGAGCTGACGGCGGCGCTGGCCACGGGCCGGTACCGGGCGACCGACGACCCGGCCGACCTGGCGGCGTTCGACGTCGCCGTCATCGACGTCCCGACCCCGCTGCAGGACGGGAACCCGAACCTCTCCTATGTCGAGGAGGCGGCGACCACCCTCGCCGCCCACCTGACCACCGGGGCCACGGTCATCCTCGAATCGACCAGCTACCCGGGCACCACCGAGGAGCTGGTGGTGCCTCTGCTGGAGGACGGATCCGGCCTCCGGGCCGGTCGGGACTTCCACGTCGGCTACAGCCCGGAGCGCATCGACCCGGGCAATCCCACCTGGCGTCTGGAGAACACCCCCAAGGTGGTGTCCGGCATCGACGCTCCGTCGCTGGCGGCGGTGTCGGACTTCTACGGCCGGTTGGTGGAGGAGACGGTCGCCGTGTCCGACACCCGGGTGGCCGAGCTGACCAAGCTGCTCGAGAACACCTTCCGCCACGTCAACATCGCCCTCGTCAACGAACTCGCCATGTTCGCGTCCGATCTGGACATCAACGTGTGGGAGGCCATCGACGCGGCCTCCACCAAACCGTTCGGCTACCTCCGCTTCACCCCGGGACCCGGCGTCGGAGGGCACTGCCTGCCCATCGATCCCAGCTACCTGTCGTGGAAGGTGCGCCGAAGCCTCGGGCAGCCCTTCCGCTTCGTGGAGTTGGCGAACGATGTGAACGAGCACATGCCCGACTATGTCGTGCGCCGGCTCATGCTCGCCCTCAACCGCGACGGCCGCGCCCTCAACGGGAGCCGGGTCCTTCTCCTGGGCCTCGCCTACAAGCGGAACACCGGCGACGCCCGGGAGGCGCCCGGGACGACCATCGCCCGCTCGCTGATCGCCCTGGGGGCCGAGGTCCGGGTGGCCGATCCCCACGTGTCGGGGGACACGTCGGCCTTCACCTTCGTGGACGTCACCCCCGACGAACTCCGGGCGGCCGACGCCGTGGTGCTGATCACCGACCACGACGCGTTCGACTTCCCGCTCATCCGCGAACACGCCCGCTTCATCCTCGACACCCGCAACCGACTGGACGGACCCTCGGTCGAGCGCCTGTAGACGCCGTACGCCGGTGCCTCCGGTCTCGACCACCCCGGACGGTGGCCCGGGAGCCGGGAACGGCCCTAGTCCCGCCAGAACTGCCGGCCCATGAGGTCCTCGAGGTCGCGGTTGTAGGGCACGAAATGGGTGCGGAGCCGGGCCACCACGTCGGCGTCGGTCTCCTCGTGACGGGTGGCCTCGTTCCCCTTCGGGAAGGGCCGCTCCGACGGTCCGAGGCCCAACCAGGTCAGGATCCCGCCCGCCGTCTCCGCCGACTCGAACATCTCCTCGCTCTGCACGACGAGCACCCGGTCCCTCCCCACCTGGTCGAACCACCGGACGAGCTGCTCTGCGTACTGCCCACGGGCGGCGTAGGAGAACCGCTGGTAGTCGTCCCCGCGCTGCCCGCGACGGACGAGCTCCTCCTGGCCGGCGAGCCGCTCCCCCTCCATCTCCACCGCCGTCGCGAACGACTCGGTCTCGTGGTGGCGCCGGCGGTTCAGCCAGTACTGGGAGATGGCCCGTTCGACCGGATCCCGCAGCAGGACGATGAAGCGGGTGGTGTCCGGCAGGTCGTGGGCCGCCCGCTCGGGGGCCAGCGGATGGAAGAGCATGTAGGGGGTCGACTCCCCCGTGAGCTGCCCGTCGTGGCGGATCGGGAAGTTCGACCGGTACCAGCGTGGCCCCCGGTCATACTTCAGATCGAAGTAGTGGATCTCGGGCGTCCGGGCCGGTTCCACCCGCGGTTGGGAGTTCAACCACTGCAGCAGCGACGTCGTGCCGCTCCGTTGGGCGCCGATGATCACGAAATCCGGCCACTGCCGCCGGCCGGCGGTCAGACCCCGGAAGCCGAACCGCTGCAGTCGGGAGTTCCGGTAGAACCGCGCCGGGGCGGACTGGCGCAACCTCCCGGCCTTCGATCCGTCCACGGCGATCCCCTGCAATCAGCTCAACTGCCCGACGTCGTCGGCGTGACGGACGACATGGTAGCCGCGCCCTCGGCGCCGGCCCCGGGCCGATCCGGGGGTCGCGCCGGATCGGGGGCGGTGTCCAGTGGCCTAGCATCACCGGAGGACCACCCCTGCGACGAAGGCCACCGGTGCCCCTGTGCGAGCTGTAACCCCATGATCGAGTTCCGGCCATGACGGTGGTCGTCACCGGCGGCGCGGGGTTCATCGGCGCCAACCTGTGCCGGGTGCTCGCCGCCGACCCGGGGGTCGACGGCGTGGTGGCCCTCGACGACCTGTCGACCGGGGACCGCGACAACCTCGCCGGTGTCGACGGCGTCACCCTGGTCGAGGCCTCCATCCTCGACCCGTCCGTGCTCGACGAGGTCGTGTCCGGCGCGTCGGCCGTCGTCCACCTGGCGGCCCGGCCGTCGGTCCCCCGGTCCCTGACGGATCCCATGGCCAGTCACGACGCCAACGCCACCGGCACCATGCAGGTGCTGGAGGCGGCCCGCCGCCACGGTGGGCCCCAGGTGATCGTGGCGTCCTCCTCGTCGGTCTACGGTGCCAACCCGACACTGCCCAAGCGCGAGGACATGGTGGCGCGACCGGTCAGCCCCTACGCGGCGAGCAAGCTGGCCGCCGAGTCCTCGACCCTCGCCTACGGGTACTCCTTCGGACTGCCGGTGCTCGCCTTCCGCTTCTTCAACGTCTTCGGACCGCTCCAGTCGCCCGACCACGCCTATGCCGCCGTCGTCCCGGCCTTCCTGGCCGCCGCGCTCCGGGGGGATCCCGTCACCGTGCACGGCGACGGCCGCCAGACCCGCGACTTCACCTACGTGGGCACCGTCGCCGCCGTCATCGCCGAAGCGGTGCGCCGTCCGGTGACCCACCCCACACCCGTCAACCTGGCGTTCGGCACGAGGGTGTCGCTCCTCGAGCTCATCGAGCGCATGGGGGCGGTGCTCGGCGTCGAGGTCGAGCGCCGCCACGTCGATCCGCGCCCGGGTGACGTGCGCGACTCGCAGGCCGACCAGACCACCCTCCGCACGCTCTTTCCGGACGCGGAGGCCGTCCCCCTCGACGAGGGGCTCCGCGCCACCGCGGCGTGGTTCGCGGAGCGGACTTGACCCAGACCGGTGGGCGCCTCGAGGCCGGTCCCCGGACCGGTCCGGACCGCCCCCGACCACCCCGCGGGCGACGGGAGGCCATCGCCGGGGCCATTCTCCTCGCCTGGCTGCTGGTCGCCTGCGTCGTCGTCCACCACTCCCCGGCTCCGAACGCCCTGGACCGCTGGGGATTCCGGCTCTTCCCGGTGGTCCGGCACTCGACATGGATGGTCCGGGTCACCGAACTCGGCGGACTCCCCGTGCTCATCGGGGGATCCCTGCTCGCCGCCGTCGTCACCTTCGGACGGGACCGCGTGCGGGCCGTCGCCTGCCTGGTCGGACCGGTGGGGGCCGTGGTGCTGTCCGAGTGGGTCATCAAACCCGCCGTGGGTCGCCACTACGCCGGTGTGCTCACCTTCCCCTCGGGGCACGTCACCTCCGTGGCCGCCCTGGGCACGGCCTGGACCCTGGCCGTGCCCCGCTGGCTCCGGTGGCCGGCCGCGGGCGTCGCCGCCGTCGTGGTCTTCCTCATGACCATGGCCGTGGTGAGGCTGGCATGGCACTACCCCAGCGACGCCCTGGCCGGAGCGGTCTGCGGCGTCGGCACCGTGCTCCTGGTCGACGGGTGCCTCCATCTGGCCGTCGGCGCCGCCGCACCGTCGAGGCCACCGACCCGTTCGCCGGGTACCCGCTGACGCCGGGTGCCCCGGCGGGGCCTCTCCTCAAGAATGAGGAGAGGCCTGTCCCCCGCACACCCATCTTCGGTAAGGTGAGCGTAAAGACCCTTGTAGAAGGGTGTGGCGGGGGAGATCCGGCCTGATCGGATGACGCGTGGGGGCACCGTGGACGATGTGAAGGACGAGGTGGGCCGGAACAGTCCCCCCACCAACGGCGCCACGATCCGCCGCACGGTGGCCTGGGTGGACGTGGGGTACCTCCGGGCCGTCGCCCCGGCGATGGCGGTGGTCGCCCTCGACCGGATCCGCCAGGCCGTCCGGGGCGACGACCGGATCTGCCCGATGTCCCTGTCCCGCCTGGCGGTCGCCTTCGGTCCGTCCGTCGTCGGCGTGCCGCCCCGGGTCCTCGGCGATCGCCTGGCGCGGGCCGTCGATCCGGCCGGCACCCTGCCGGGGGCGGCGCTGCCCGTGGCGGTGTCGATCGGGGTCGACCGGACCGATGGAGCCGCCGGACCGGTCGACGTGACCCGCAGTGCCGGTGCCGCAGCCCGACTGGGCACCGCCTCGCTGGCCACGGGGCCGGCCCGCGGGGCGTGCCGGCAGCTGGCGGTCGTCACCGTCGACGACCTCGCCGCCCGACCCCGGCCGGCCATCGACCGGGCGAGGTCCGTCCCCCCGGCGATCCGGCGCCGGAGCATCCGTTGCGCCGAACTCGGGGAACCGTGGGTGGGTCCCGCCACCGCGGCGGTCCCCGTGCGCCCGGCGCCGGACCCGGCCGGCGACACCCCGGCCCTCGACCTGTGCGTCCTCGTCGTGGATCCCATCGGCACCGCCGGCCACGGGCCCGGACTGGCCGCCCTCTCGGCGGCCGCCACCGCGGAGCAGCTGGGCTGTCACGCCGTCTCCTTGGTGGTGGCCCCCGAGGCCCCGGTGTGGCCGACCACGGCCGACGATCCCGTCGACGTCGTCGTCGTCGCCCTCGACGGCGGATGGGAGCACCCCCCGTCCACCTGGGACACGGGGACGTGGGGCGTGCCGGCCCGCGTCGACCGCGGCGTACCACGCCACCGGCGTTCCCGTCCTCGCGCTGCACGCCGGATCCGGCGCCGGCGCCCTGGCCAGCTGCGTCGCCCAGGGCGCCACCGCCGTCTTCAGCCCGGATCAACTGCCGGATGCGCTGCACTCGACGGCCTCGCCGTCGGGTGACAAGGGGACCTCGACGGACCAGGTGTACCCGGAGCAGTTCCGGGCGCTGGTGGGTCTCACGGCCAGCGAGCGACGGGTCCTCTACTACCTCACGGAAGGATGGGCCGCCCAGGACATGACCGGCGAGCTCGTCGTGTCCCTCACCACCGTGCGCTCCCACATCCGTTCGGTGCTGCGCAAGCTCGGCGTCCGCTCCCAACTGGCGGCGGTGGCCCTCGCCAACAGTCGCGACCTCCGGCGCAACGGTCACCGCGGCCCGGCGTAGTGCCCGTCCCCGAGCCATCCGACGCCATCCGTCCGGTCGTCCTCCTGGCCGGCCCGGGAGACACCACCGACATCGTGGCGAACTACCTGGCGCCCCGGGTGCCGCGCCTCGTCGTCGTGGTCGAGCAGTCGCCCTCCCGGGTCACCATGGCCCGGCGCCGGGCGGCCCGCATCGGATGGCCGACCGTCATCGGCCAGGTGCTCTTCGTGACGACCGTCCTGCCGCTGCTGCGGTGGCGGGGCCGGCGCCGGATCGACGAGATCGTGGCGCGGGCGGGACTCGACACCACCCCCCGGGTCCCGGTCCACCACGTGGAGTCGGTCAACGGCGACGACACCGTCGCCCTCCTCGGTGACGCCACGCCCGTCGTGGTGGTCGTCAACGGCACCCGGATCATCTCCCCGGCCGTCCTCGGCTCGGTGGGCTGCCAGTTCGTCAACACCCACGCCGGGACCACCCCGCGCTACCGCGGTGTCCACGGCGGGTACTGGGCGCTGGCCGAGGGCCACCCGGAGCTGGTCGGGACGACCGTGCACCTGGTCGACGAGGGGATCGACACCGGGTCCGTACTGGCCCGGGCCCCGTTCGCCGTCACCCGGGCCGACTCGATCGCCACCTATCCGTACCTCCACCTGGCCGCCGGGCTCCCACCCCTCGCCGACCAGGTCGAACGGGCGGTGGCCGGCGAACGCCTGACCCCACGGGTCGAGGACCCCCCGGCGGGGGGTTCGCGCCTCTACCTGCACCCGACCCTGTGGGAGTACCTCCGCCGCCGGATCGTCGACGGGGTGCGCTGAGTGCCCCCGCCGGTCGGCTCCCCGGACGGACCCCGTCGGGTGCCGGATCCCATCCGGGGTAACAATTGACGCCCGGGCGACGTAGCGCCAGGCACGACCCCGGGATCGGAGGGCACCCACGGTGAACGACAGCGCATCTCCGGGGGCCCTGGTGATCTCGCTCGACTTCGAGCTGCACTGGGGCATCCGGGACCACGCCGACCGCACCACGGCCGCCTACGCCGACCTGGCGCCGTCCCGACAGATCGTCACCGACCTGTCCTCGACGTTCGCGCAGCGGGGGATCCGGGCCACCTGGGCCACCGTCGGCCTGCTGTTCGCCTCGACCCGGGAGTCGGCCGAGGCCGTGCGACCGGAGCGGCGGCCCGCCTACCGGCGCCCGGAACTCGACCCCTACCGCGAGCCGATCGGCGAATCCGAGGACGTGGACCCCGAACACCTGGCCGGTTCGCTCGTCCGCCAACTCGCCGCCACCCCGGGCCAGGAGGTGGCGTCGCACACGTTCTCCCACTTCTACTGCCTGGAGGACGGACAGGACGGCGACGACCTGCGCGCCGATCTCGCCGCCGCCCAGGCCATCGCCGGGACACTCGGCCTGCGCGCTCACCAGCCTGGTGCTGCCGCGCAACCAGTGGAACCCGCGGTACGCGCCGATCGTGCAGGAGGCGGGCTTCACGTGCATCCGGGGCCCCCAGCCGTCCTTCGGCCACGAGGCCCGGGCCCACGGCGGGCACGGCCCGATCGGTCGCGCCGGTCGGCTGGTGGACACCTACGCGGGGGTCGCCCCCCCACCCACCACCGCGTGGGACGCCGTCCGCCGGTCCGACGGGCTGTGCGACGTGCCCGCCAGCGCCTTCCTGCGCCCGTACTCCCCCCGTCGACGCCGCCTGGTGCCGTTGCAGTACCGGCGCCTGGTCGCCGGGATGCGGGACGCCGCGCGACGGGGCCGGATCTTCCACCTCTGGTGGCACCCGCAGAACTTCGCCCGCCACCCCGAGGAGAGCTTCGAGCTCCTCGGCCGCCTGCTCGACGAGTTCGACCGCCTGGCGCGCGACGACGGGCTGGTGTCGCTGTCCATGCGGGACGTGGCGACCACCGTGGCGGGCGACCGGACGCCCGGCGCCACGCCCACCCCCTGAGCCGGTGATCAACATCGTCACCGTCCACTGGCGGTCACCCCGGTGGATCGACCCCCAGCTGTCGTACCTGGCCAGCACGATCGACACCCCCTACCGGGTGTTCGCCTCGCTGAACGGCATCGCCGACCATCGCCTCTCGGACCGATTCCACTTCGCCGCCGATCTCGAAGGCAGCCACGCCGAGAAGTTGAACGCCCTGGCGGCCGTCGTCCTGGCGGAGGCCGACCCCGACGACCGGCTCGTCTTCCTGGACGGTGACGCCTTCCCGGTCCGGCCGATCGGACGCTGGATGGACGACGTGCTCGACTCGTACCCGCTGGCCGCCGTGCGCCGGGACGAGAACCTCGGCGACGTCCAACCCCACCCCTGTTTCACGTTCACCACCTGCCGGTTCTGGGCCGACCTGGGTGGCGACTGGCGCGAGGGCGGGACGTGGACCTCGGCGTCCGGCCAGGAGACGACCGACGTGGGGGGCACCCTGCTCCACCAGCTGCGCGACGGGGGCCACGACTGGCTCCCCATCCTGCGGACCAACCGCCACAATCCCGAGCCGCTGTGCTTCGGTGTCTACGGCCATCGCGTGTACCACCACGGAGCCGGCTTCCGCCCACCCGTGACACCGCGTGGGGGCGAGCGCCTCGACGGCCCCGCCGGCCGCCACCGCCTGGGGCACCAGCCTCGAGGGTCTCGCCCGCCGGGCGGTGCACCAGCCGTCGCTGATCACCTCGGTCCGCCCCGGGGACATCCCCCGCCTCGGCCGCGCCGCCCAGGTGACCCTCGGCAAGCAGTCCCGCCGGTGGCACGAGCACCAGCGGCTCCGGCGCCTGGCCGCCACCGAACGGCGTCAGGAGGCGGTGTTCGACCGGCTGACCCGTGATCCGCAGTTCTTCACCGCCTTCGACCCCACCGAGCCGTAGGCGGGTCGCCGGGTTGGGGGCCCGACCCGGTCAGCAGCGCCGCTGGAGCACCAGCGCCTTGGCCAGAGCACCCCACTCGTAGAGCACGGCCAGCGGCAGCTGGGCCGGCGACCCGGTCCGGGGCACGATGACCACGCGGGCGCCGGTGCACCGCTCGAAGAGCAGCCGGGCCCGGGTGGCCTGCGTCCGTCCCGGCACCACGATCACCGTCGTCCAGTGGAGGCGGGCGGCCATCCGACCCACGTACTCGGCCTCGCCCCGGGTGTCGAGCGGGTCGGCCCGGAAGCACACGATCCGCACCCCGGGCACGGGGTGCGGGCAGGGGGCCTCCACGGTCCCCCCGAGGGAGACCAGGGCTTCGGGCGCGTAGCCGGCCCGGACCAGGTCGATCGCCGTCTGCGCCCGGAGCTGGCCCGGGTCACCCCCGAGGGCGACCACGGCGTCCGCCCGGACGGGATGGTCGGTCGGGGGCCACACGAACAGCCGGGCCGAGGCCGCCACCAACAGGACCAGGCCCACGCCCCCGACCAGGGCGATCCTCCGCCACACGGTCGAGCGGGGGGACGCCACCGCCGCAGGGTACCGGTCGGACCGACGGGTCGGGTGCCGGGGTGCCGGTTCTCGGACCGGCAGTCGGGCCGTGGGGCCCGGGCCCGACGGCCCGACACCCGTGGGGGGTAGAATTGCCGGAGGAATCTCCCATGGACCGAACCCGCAGACTGGCCGTCAGCCTCGTCCTCAACCTCGGCCTGGTGGTCGCCCAGGTGGTGTTCGGCATCGTGGCCCACTCGACCGGCCTCCTGGCCGACGCCGGGCACAACCTGACCGACGTGGGGGCACTGGTCCTGTCGCTGGTGGCCGTTCGGTTGGCACTGCGCCCGGCCAGTCCGGCCCGCTCCTTCGGCTACCACCGGGCCACCATCCTGGCAGCCCTGGCCAACGCCGTCCTCGTCGCCGCCGTGACGGTGCTCATCGTGGTCGCCGCCGTCCACCGCCTGCTCCATCCCGGACCCGTCCACGCCGGGATCGTGGTGGCGGTGGCCGCCGCCGGGCTGGTGGTCAACGGGATCGCCGCCGTGGTGCTGGCCGAACGCGGGGGTGACCTCAACATGCGGTCGGCCCTCGTGCACATGGTCGGCGACGCGCTGGCCTCGGCGGCCGTCCTCCTCGCCGGTCTGGCCCTGCTCGCCGTCCCGTCCGCCACCTGGCTCGACCCCGTCTCCTCGCTGGTGGTGGCCGCCCTCATCGTCACCCAGGCCGCCGGCGTGTTCCGGTCGGCCGTCGCGGTGCTGCTCGAGTCGACGCCGAACGACGTCGACCTCGGCGACCTGACCACGGCCATGGGCGACGTGGCCGGGGTCGAAGGGGTGCACGACCTCCACGTGTGGAGCCTGTCGAGCGATGTCCGGGTGCTCTCGGCCCACGTCGTGCTCACCGGCCATCCCAGCCTGGAGGAGGCGAACGTGGTCGGCGAGCGGGTGAAGCGGGCCATCGGGCCACCCTTCGGCATCGCCCACAGCACCCTCGAGCTCGAGTGCGAGCCGTGTGCCGACGTGGACGTCGACCCCTGTGCCATGGAGTCCCTGGACCCGGCCCCGGCGGCGGTCCACCACCACTGACCCGGCGCCCGTCGCCGGTCGGCCCCGGGCGCGACGCAGCCCCGAGTAACCGGGCGGCCGAAACCGCCCCAGCTCCTCGGGGCCACGTACCGGTGGGCCGGCTCCACCCGTCGCGGATCGTGTCGGACAACCCGCGCCAGGCATCCGTACCGGTGTGCCCGAGAGCACCCCGGTCCGTCCCCGGACCTCCTGCCGGTCGCCTACGGCCGTCCCGAACCTCCCGGTCCGGCCCCGGGAACCGGTCTGCGACCGTGTCCCTGGACCTCGCCCGGAGCCCCGGTGGGCTTCGGCTTTCCGACAGGAGCCACTGTGAACCGGGGCCCCGGAAGGGTCAAGACCGCCACGCGAAATCCTGAGCTTTTCCTCCGGATTTCTGGCTCCTTCCCCAGATCCCCGGAGGATCTCCACCGTTCGTCCCCAAGGGGCTGGGGACGAACGGGGCCGCCCGACAAACCGTTTCGCGTGGGTCCGTGAGCGGTAGTGTCGCGGGGTGACGGACGCCCCGGGGGACGGGGCGACCCGGGCCCGCGGGGCCGGGACCGTCCGACCGGGGGAACGTGGGGACGCCGTGGACACCGACGACGAACGAGGAGCGGAGGGCCGTACCGACACGCCGTCGCGCCGCGTCGGGCGTCGCCGGGCGCTCGCCGTCGGCGTGGCGGCCGGGGTCCTGGCGGTCGGCCTGGGCGCCCTCGGGCTGGAGTTCGGCCCCGGACGGGCCGACGCCGGCGCCCACGTCGCCCACCGGCCGTCGCCCACCGCCGCGTCCGTCGACCCGGGCGTGTCGCCCCCGGCCACCGCGACCCCCGGGGCGCCGGGTGCCGAGGTCACCGGCGGGGCCGACCAGTCGGACCCGTTCCTGACCACGGCCGGTGGCCGCTACCTGCTCTTCACCAGTGGTGGGACCGGACCCGCGCCGCTCAACGTGCCGGTGGCCACGAGCCGCGACTTCGTCCACTGGACGGCGCCGACCGAGGCCCTCCCCGTCCTGCCCGCGTGGGCCCATGCGGGCTACACCTGGGCACCCGACATGCACCGGTTCGGAACGCACTACGCCCTGTACTTCACCGCCAAGGTGGTCGGACGGACGCCGGCGACCCAGTGCATCGGCAGCGCCTTCTCCACGTCCCCCACCGGCCCCTACGTCGCTAGCCCCACCCCGTTCATCTGCCAGCTGGACCAGGGGGGCTCCATCGACCCGCGGGTCTTCGTCGACGGCGACGGGACCCCGTGGATGGTGTGGAAGTCCGACCAGAACATCGGCGGGGCGTCCACCCCCACCAAGATGTGGTCGCAACGCCTCTCCCGCGACGGCACCGCCCTGCTCGGGAGGCCGTCGTTCCTGCTCTCCCCCGACGAGCCGTGGCAGGGCACGGTCGTCGAGGCGCCGGACATGGTCGAGGTGGACGGGGCCTACTGGGTCTTCTACTCGGCGAACTGGTTCAACCAGCCGGCCTACGCCATCGGGGCCGCCCGCTGCCGGGGACCGGCGGGACCCTGCCGGGACACCTCCACCGCCCCGCTGCTGTCCTCCAATCTCCAGGGCCAGGGCCCCGGCGAGGAATCGGTGTTCCACGATGGCGCCGGCTACTGGATGCTCTACAGCCCCTGGCGGTCGTTGGCGCCCCACCCCGACATCCCACCTCGACCGGTCTTCATCACCCGGATCGGCTTCCACCCCGCCGGCCCCTATCTGGCCGCCGGGCCGCCACCGTCGTCGTCCGACCTACTCCGCGCCACGGTGAGGTCACCGGCGCCCTGACCGGCTCGCTCCGCTCCGCTCAGCCCCGCAGGCGGCGCAGCTCGGCGGCCACGGCCTTCCCGTTGGCCTGCCCCCGGGTGGCTTTCATCACGAGGCCCGTGAAGAACCCGGCCAGTTTGTCGTCCCCTCCGCAGAACCGGGACCACTCGTCGGGATGCTCGGCCACCGCCTCGGCGACGGTGGCCGACAACGAGTCCTCGGACATGGCCTCGAAGCCCTTGTCGCGGGCGATGGCCGCCGGGTCGCCGCCGCCCCGGGCGAACAGCTCGCCCAGCACGGCCTTGGCCTGGGTGGCCGACAGGCTGCCCTGCGCCTCGAGGGTCAGGAGCTCGACGTAGGCCTTGGGGTCCATGCGGCGGGCGGCGTCGGCGTCGGTGGCCGCCTCGTTGGCCGTGCGGGCGAGCGCCAGCGGCGTTCCCACCCCGGCGGCCACGGCCTCCACCACGAGGTCGTCCAGACCGAGGTCGACCACCGTCGTCACCTGGAGCAGCTGGGCGTCGGTCGCCCCTCCGGTGGCCGCCAGCAGGTCGACGAGGCGGGCGCGACGGGCCGCCGGCATCATCCCGAGGGTGTCGGCCACCGCCCGCACCCACTCGGCGTCGGGCACCAGCGGCACCAGGTCGGGCTCGAGGAAGTACCGGTAGTCGTAGGCGTCCTCCTTGGACCGCAGCGCCTGGGTGCGGCCCGCGCCCTCGTCCCAGTGGCGCGTCTGCTGGACGACCTGCTCGCCGGACTCGATGAGGCCGATCTGGCGCTCGGCCTCGTACTCGATGGCCCGCCCGAGGGACCGCACCGAGTTCAGGTTCTTGATCTCACAGCGGGTGCCGAACGGGTCCTCCTCCCGGCGCCGCACCGAGACGTTGGCGTCGACCCGCATCGACCCCTCCTCCATCTTGCCGTCCGAGGCACCGGAGGCGACCAGGATGGCGCGCAGCTCGGTCACGTAGGCCCGGGCCTGGTCCGGCGTGCGCATGTCGGGCGCGCTGACGATCTCGACCAGCGGCACCCCGGAGCGGTTGTAGTCGACCAGCGAGTAGTCGGCGCCGTGGATGCGGCCCGAGGCCCCGGCGTGGGTGGTCTTGCCGGTGTCCTCTTCCATGTGGGCGCGCTCGATCCCGACCCGGAACCCGTCGGGCAGGTCGAGGTAGCCGTCGACGTTGAGCGGTTCGTCGTACTGGCTGATCTGGTAGTCCTTGGCCTGGTCGGGATAGAAGTAGTTCTTCCGGTGGAACGTCGACGGCCGGATGTCGCAGTGCAGGGCGGTGCCGATGGCCATGGCCAGCTCCACCGCCCGCTGGTTGAGCACCGGCAGCGACCCGGGCAGTCCCAGGCAGTTGGGGCAGACATTGGTGTTGGGCTCGTCGCCGAACACGTTGGGGCAGCCACAGAACAGCTTGGTGGTCGTCCGCAGCTCGCAGTGCACCTCGAGCCCGATGACCAGCTGCCAGTCCGCCCTCATGCCGGGGCCCCCGTCCGGATGCGCGGGGTCGCCAGTTCGGGAGCGGCCGACTCGACGACGGCCGCCACCTGGAAGAGGGCCCCCTCGGAGAGCGCCGGGCCGAGCAGCTGCACCCCGACCGGCATCCCGTCGTCGCCCGGGCCGAAGGGGATGCTCACGGCCGGGTGCCCGGCCAGGTTCGACGGGATGGTGCACACGTCGGAGAGGTACATCGCCATCGGGTCGTCCACCTTGGCCCCGATGGCGAAGGCCGTGGTCGGTGCCGTCGGGCCGAGCAGGACGTCGCAGCGGGCGTAGGCGGTGGAGAAGCCCTCGATGATCCTCGTCCGGACCCGCAGCGCCTGGTTGTAGTAGGCGTCCATGTACCCGGCCGACAGCACGTACGTGCCGAGCATGATGCGTCGCTTGACCTCGTCGCCGAAGCCCTCGGAGCGGGTGGCGGTGTTCATGGTCACCGTGTCCTCGGCCTCCACCCGCAGTCCGTAGCGGACACCGTCGTAGCGGGCCAGGTTGGACGAGGCCTCGCCCGGGGCGATGAGGTAGTAGGCGGACAGGCCCAGGGCGACCTCGGGGACCGACACCTCCTCGACGCGGGCCCCGGCGGCGGCCAGGGCCTCGGCGGCCTCGCGCACCCGGGCCGCCACGTCGGGGTCGGCGCCGTCCAGCAGCTCGGAGAGGACGCCGACGGTCATCCCGTCCACGCCGTCGTCGAGGACCGACAGCACCCGGGGGGTGGGCCGGTGCAACGACGTCGAGTCGAGCGGATCGTGGCCGCCGATGGCGTCGAACAGCAGGGCGGCGTCGGCCACCGAGCCGGCGAAGGGGCCGATCTGGTCGAGCGAGGAGGCGAAGGCCACCAGGCCGTAGCGCGACACGGTGCCGTAGGTGGGCTTCATCCCCACCACGCCGCACAGGGCGGCCGGCTGGCGGATCGAGCCACCGGTGTCGGATCCGAGGGCCAGCGGGGCGAAGCCGGCGGCCACCGCGGCGGCCGAGCCCCCCGAGGAGCCGCCCGGCACCCGGTCCGGGTCGTGGGGGTTGCGGGTCGGGCCGAAGGCCGACGTCTCGGTCGACGACCCCATGGCGAACTCGTCCATGTTGGTCTTGCCGATGACGACGGCGCCGGCGTCGGCCAGCCGTGTCACGACGGTGGCGTCGTAGGGGGGCTCCCATCCGTCGAGGATGCGGGACGAACAGGTGGTGGGGATCCCGCGGGTGCAGAGGTTGTCCTTCAGGGCCACCGGCACGCCCGCCAGAGGGCCCGGGTCCCCGCCGGCCGCCACCAGGGCGTCAATCTCGTGGGCCCGGGCGCGGGCGCGGTCGGCCAGCACCAGGTTGAAGGCGTGGACCGTCTCCTCGCCGGCGTCGATGACGGCCAGGTGGTGCTCCAGGACGTCCACGGCACTCAACTCGCCGGCCCGGACCATGGTGGCGGTCTCGAGGGCGGGACGGGGGGCGGTCACGGTGCCTCCCCGAGGATCCGGGGCACCCGGAAGCGGTGGTCCTCCACCGACGGCGCCTGGGCCAGGACCTCGTCGCGATCGAGGCAGTCCCGGGGTTCGTCGGGTCGCAGCACGTTGGTGACGGCCATGGCGTGGGCCGTCGGGGCCACCCCGGCCAGGTCGAGGGAGGCCACGTCGGCGGCGTGGTCCAGCACCCGGGCGAGTTGGCCGGTGAAGAGGTCCAGCTCCTCCTCGGTCAGCTCGAGGCGGGCCAGGGCGGCCACGTGGGCCACGTCCTCCCGGGTCAGGCGGGCGGGGGTGTCCATCAGGCGTCTCCTCCGAAGACGGAGGTGACGAACTTCGTCACCAGGGCCTCGATCAACGGCGCGTCGTTGTCCAGGGTGGCCACGTGGTAGCTGTCCTCCAGCCAGACGCGTTCGACCGGACCCGACACCCGGGCCTCTACGGTGTCGCCCGAGACCGATTCGACCACGTGGTCCTCGCGGCTCGACAGCACCAGCACCGGGCAGTGGATGTCGGCGAGCCGGGCCTCGACGTCGTCGGCCGCCTCCAGCAGCGACAGCAGCGCGGCCACCGGCGTTCCCGGGTAGGAGGCCTCGACCTGGCCCTCCTTCTTGATGTCCGAGCCGATGGCGTCCAGCGTGGCGACGTCGGCGTCGAGCAGTCCCCGCAGACCCGACCGGACGTCCTCGCCGGGCGCGTGCACCAGGGGGTTGACCAACGCGATGCCGGACAGATGGGGATGGCGCTCGGCCAGCCAACAGGCCAGGGCACCGCCCATGGAGAGGCCGACCACGGCGATGTGGTCGCACCGCGCCGCCAGCGCCTGGAACTGGGCCTCCGCCGCCCCCGACCAGTCCTCCCACCGGGTGGGGACCATGTCCTCGAGCGAGGTCCCGTGGCCGGGCAGCAGGGGCAGTTCCACGGTGAACCCGGCGGTGGCCAGGGCCTCCGCGAGCGGCCGCATGGACTGCGGGTTCCCGGTGAACCCGTGGAGGACGAGCACGCCGTCGGGGCCGCCGGCGGCGGCGAAGGGCTCGGCGCCCTGCATGATCGGAGCAGTCACGGGGGCGATGCTACCGGCCCCGGGGACGGGCCCCCGTCCCGGGGGCGCCCGATAGAGTTGCGCCACGATCGACCCGACGGGCAAGGAGCAGTGCACCGATGGCCACCTATCTGTTTCTGAGTGACGACTGGCTCGACGAGGCCCGGTCGATCCGGGCCGAGTACGAGGGTCGCGGGGGCGCCATCGGGCACGCCGTCCGGGTGAACCTGATCGTGGTCGAGGTGCCCTTCGGCGAGGGGTCGATCCACGCCCATGCCGACACCTCCACCGGCGAGCTGATCCTGGACCTCGGCCACATCGATCCCGTCGACCTGACCGTGACCATCGGCTATGACATCGCCCGGGCCCTCCTGGTCGAGGGGAACCCGCAGGCCGGCCTCCAGGCCTTCATGCAGGGCCGGATCAAGGTGGAGGGGGACATCGCCAAGCTGATGGCCCTCCAGACCGCCTCGCCCGACCCGACCGCCGCCGAGATCGCCGCGCGGATCCAGGCGATCACCGAGTAGTCCGACCCGCACCGGGGTGGCGGCCCGGTTTGGTCGACCCGGATGCGGGTAGCCGTCCCGGGGTGGCCTCCGAACTGACGTTCCACCGGGAGCCGACCCCGCCGGACGGGACGGCCCTGTCCCGTGGCCGGGCGGCCGACGACCTCGGCCGCCCCGAGTCCGAGGCCGAGCGGATCGACCGCAACCTCTCCGAGCTCATCCAGGAGCTGCGGGTGGCCGGCCTGGGCGTGCAGGTCCTCTTCGGGTTCCTCCTCGCCCTCCCCTTCACCACCCAGTTCGTCCGGCTGGATCCGGCCCAGCGCCGGCTGTACCTGGCCGATGTCGTGCTGGCGGCGGCCTCGGTCGCCCTCCTCGGAGGTCCGGTGGCGTTCCACCGGATCGTCTTCCGCCGCCACGAGAAGGACCGGCTGCTCCGGGCGGCGAACCTGATGGCCGGCGGCGGCCTGGCGACGGTCGCGCTGGCGGTGTCGGCCGCCGTCTGGCTCATCGTGGGCTTCGTGTCGACGGGACCGGCCACCACCGTCCTCCCGGTGGCCATCGTCCTGCTGTTCGCCACCGTGTGGCTGGTCGTCCCCGTCCTGAGCCGCCTCCGGCCTCCCCCCGCCGACGGCCTCGGGGAGGCCGGGAACGCCGGCTGACACGGGTCGGACCGACCGCCGGCCGGACCCCCCGTCGGACTAGTGGACCGCCACCTCGACCGGGGCCGGAAGCCGGCCCCGGGGCGTGTCCCGGGTGAAGAAGCCGCACACCACGGCGACCAGGGCCACCAGGGCGCCGACCAGATAGGCGGAGTGGAACGAGGCCAGGTCTCCCGCTCCCCCGTGGGACGAGGCCTGCACGGTCACCATCGTCTGGATGCCGGCCACCACGCCGATCTGGGTGATCAGCAGCTGGGCCGCGCTCATGACGCCGAGCTCGTCGGGAGCGACCTCGTTGGAGGCCGACGACGCCGTCGACGGAGTCGACACGCCGTTGGCCAGTCCGGAGAGCGCCAGGGCCACGATGATGAGGACCACCGAGGGATCGGCCCCGACCTGGGTGAACACGAGCATCGACACGAACAGGGCGGCGGACCCGGCCACGATCGACCACCGCTCCCCCACCTTGACCGCCGCGTACCCGGCGATGGGTGCCGACAGCGAGAACACCAGCGGCCGGGCCGTCGACATGATGCCCGCGCTGGTCTCGCTGTAGCCGTAGATGCGCTCCATCAGGATGGGGAACAGGAAGAACCCGCCCATGTAGGCGAAGTTGACGCAGGCCCGCGCCCCCAGTGGGAACACGAAGTTGCGCTTCTTGAAGTAGCGCAGCGGGATCAGCGGGCGGGGGGTCCGCTGCTCGTGGAGCACGAAGGCGACGCCGACCAGCACGCTGGCGACGAAGAGCGCCACCGTCTTCGGGTCGGCGAATCCCCACGTCGGCGCCAGGTTGAGCCCGAGCAGGCCGAGCGTGACCGATCCCGACAGGGTGGCCGAGCCCAACCAGTCCAGTTCGCGCCAGGGGTGCTCGTGGGCCGGGTCGGGGACGACCGGCGGGTCGACGGCGGCGGCCGCCCCGTCGGGTGGGGGTTCCCGCTCCGCCGACCCGGGCCCGGCGCCGGCTCCCACGTGGTCGTGGGCGGGCAGCACGATCACGGCCAGGACGGCGGCGACGGCCATCAGCGGCAACTCCCCCCAGAAGAGGGCCCGCCAACCGTAGAACTGGATGATGGGGGCCCCGATGGTGACCCCCAGCACCGGACCGCCGGCCCCGACCAGGGCCCACCAGCCCATGGCCTTGACCCGGTCCTCGTGGGAGAAGGCCTCGAGGACCAGCGCCATGGAGGCCGCCCCGGTGGCGGCGCCCTGGACACCGTCGAACAGGCGGGCGGCGATCAGCACGCCGGCCGTCGGCGCCGACGCCGTCAGCACCACGCTGACCGCGGCGCCGCTCAGGCCCCACAGGTAGAGGCGCTTGTACCCGCGCAGGTCCCCGAGCTTGCCGAGCACCGGCGCGGCGACGCCGAAGGCCAGCAGCGGGCCCGTCGACGTCCACGTCAGGGTGGACACGGTGGTGTGCAGCTGGCGGGCCACCTCGGGCAGGGCGACCACGAACACCGTGAAGGTGATGTTGACCGAGAGCAGCCCGGCCAGCACCGTCCACAGGACCCACCACTGGTAGCGGTCCGAACCGGCCACCTTGTGGTGCATCCGGTGCCGGAACAAGAGGGGCCACGGGATCGTGATCCCACCGTCGCCCCCCGAACCGGTGCCGCTCAGGAGCGCCTCCGCCTCCCGGAGCTCGTCGGCGTCGAAGTCCCCGTCCGGGGTCGGGGGGCCGGGCCCGTCGGCCCGGGAGACCACTCAGCCCCCGAGCTTGTGCATTTCGGCCTGCAGCTCCTCCACCGTCCAGCGGCCGTCCTTCTCGATCGTGTCGGTCAGGGTCCAGGGCTGGAAGAGGCGGACCGTGCCGCCGAGGATGAAGTAGACCTTGCCGGTGGCCGGGCACGACTCGGTGGCGAGGTAGGCCACCAGGGGGGCGATGTTGGCCGGGTCCCAGGCGTCGAACGTGGCGGCGTCCTCCGGGGCGGCCACGATGTCGGCCAGGCCCGGGGTCTCGACGGTCATGCGGGTGCGGGCGTTGGGGGCCAGCGCGTTGACGCGCACCCCGTAGCGCGACAGCTCGGTGGCGGCGATGGTCGTGAAGGCGGCGATGCCGGCCTTGGCCGCGCCGTAGTTGGTCTGCCCCGGATTGCCCAGCAGGCCCGAGGTCGACGAGGTGTTGATCACCGACGCCGAGACCTCCTTGCCGGCCTTGGTCTGCTCGCGCCAGTAGGCGGCGGCGTGGCGGGTCGGAACGAAGTGCCCCTTCAGGTGCACGTGGATGACGGCGTCCCACTCCGCCTCGGACATGTTCACCAGGACCCGGTCGCGCAGGATGCCGGCGTTGTTGACCAGCACGTGCAGGTCGCCGAAGGTGTCGATGGCGGTGTCGACGAGGCGCTTGCCGCCCTCCCAGTCGGTGACGTCGTCGTGGTTGGCCACGGCCTCCCCACCGGCGGCGGTGATCTCGTCGACGACCTGCTGGGCGGCGCTCACGTCGTCACCCGAGCCGTCGAGGGAGCCGCCGAGGTCGTTCACCACCACCTTCGCCCCCTCCGCGGCGAACAGCAGGGCGTACTCACGGCCGATGCCGCGGCCCGCGCCGGTGATGATGGCGATGCGTCCGTCCAGTGTTCCCATGTCCTCAGATTTCCCTCGTGTCGGCCGCCCGTCGGGCGACGGGTCGGCGGTGGCGGCGGCCGCCGGGCGTCACCCGGTGCCGTCGGTGGGCGCCCGCGCCTCGGCGGGTGCCGGGAACGTGCGGGGGCCGCCGACCACGTTCTCATCGGGCCGCGGTGGTGGTCAAGCCGGGTCAGGCGGCCGGCACGGGCACCGGGCGGTCGACCCGCGCGCCCAGGCCGGCGGCCTCCACGGCGAGCGCCATGTCCCGTACCCGGGCCTTCGGGCCGGCCAGGACCACGTACTCGGTGTTGCGCAGGTGGGAGACCTTCCCGACCTTGCGGCCCGACGGGTCGTGGATGCCGATCCGGGCCCCCACGTAGCGGGCGGAGTCGAAGGCCAGGACCTCCACGTGGCCCCGGGCCGCGCACAGGGCGTGGAGCTCGTCGTAGCTGAGCCAGGCCTCGTTGTTGTAGGAGAGCACGACCACGTCCGCCGCCAGCCCGTCGACCACCTCGCCCAGGGCCACCGGCATGGTCCGCCGCCCGTTGAACGGGCTCCGCCCCGTCGGGTCCCGCAGGTCGTCCCGCTTGCACGCCACCCCGTAGTGGGACGGGGCGTCCCAGGCCACCAGCGTCTCCCAGACGTGGTAGTTGGAGTCGTAGCGGTGCTGGTTGTACGGCGGGTCGAGGTAGGCGAGGTCGACGGGACCGAGGGCGCCGGAGGCGACCAGCCCGCAGGCGTCGCCCCGCAGCGCCCGGCCCGGACCGGGCACCAGGTCCGGCACCCGCAGGGTCAGCGGCCGGTCGGCCCGGGGCGCCCACTGCTTCAGGTAGGCCATCTGGAGCCCGGTGGTCGAGTCCACCCGGTCGGCCGCTTCCAGCAGGCTCGTCACCAGGATCGGCCACAGCGGCGTGCCGCCCCACCCCTCCTCGATGGCCTGGCGGACGGCGTCGATGCGGGCGCCGTTCTCGGGCCGGAAGTAGCGCGACTCGACGCAGAACGTCTCGGTGACGTACCCGGGTCGGCCGGGGACGGCGTTGAGCCGCTCGACGGCGTCCGCCACCTCGGCCCGGAGGCCGGGATCGGCGTCCGGGTCGGCCGCCACGTAGCAGCGGGCCAGCACGTGGGCGCAGCGGGCGCTGTCGACGGCAGTGGTGGCGATCCCCAGCCCCTTGAAGGCCTGGGACACCCGGGTCGTGCCGCAGAACAGGTCGAGGGCGCTGCGGGCACCGCTGGCGGCGGCCAGCACGCGCAGCGCCGGCACGAGGCGCCGTTTCGACCCCAGGTACTTGATCATGCCCCGCCGTACCGACTCACCGGCGGCTCACGAACGGCCGAAGCGGCGCGCCCACCACTGCGGGTCCCGGGCGTGGGCATGGAAGTGGTCCGGGATCTGGCGCATGACCCGGTCGTAGGACCACACGCCCTCCCCCAGGACCCGGTCGGCCACCTCGCCCAGGCGGGCCAGCATGTGGTCGACGTCGGCCTCGGGGGGCTCGTTGCCGTGCCGCTTCCACACCACCATCGGGACGCCGCACACCTCGCAGTCGGCCACCCAGCAGGTGTCGTCCTCGTGGAACCACTCGGTGATCCGCGCCGCCTCGCACAGTTCGCACGCCCCGCCGGTGCGGCTCATGCCGTGTAGACGTCGACCGTCGAGCCGACCGGCACCGACGATCCGGCCGCCGGGGCGCTCGACACGACCGTGGTCGAGCCCGCCGGCCCGTAGGGACCGCCGACCACCAGGCCGAGCGCCCGGAGTTCGGACTCCGCCGCCAACGGCGACGAGCCGATCAGCGGCGGCACGGTGACGGGCTTGGGGCCGAGGGAGATCTGGACCGTGACCGTCGAGCCGAAGGGCTGGACGGTCCCGGCCCCCGGCACGGTGGCGACGACCTCGGTGGCCGGCACCGTCGACGAGTAGAGCTTCGTCTCGGCCGGGACGAAGCCGGCCGCGGTCAGCGCGGCGGCGGCCGACGCGTAGGTGCTCCCGGTCCCCACGACGGCGGGGACGGGCACCGGGGCGTGGCCCTTGGACGTGACGACGGTGACGGTGGAGCCGTAGGGGGCGTGCCCGGTCGGCGTGGTGCCGAGCACCCCGCCGACGCCCACCGTGGGGTTGTACTGCGCAGCGCTGGCCGGGCAGACGCCCACCAGGTGCACGACGGCCAGGGCGGCCACCGCGTCGTGGCAGTCGGTGAACGAGGTGACGTCGGGCACGGCCACGAGCGGCAGCCCCGTCGAGACGATGACCGACACGGTGGTGCCCTGCTTGACCGAGACGGCGGCCCGGCCCGAGCGGGCCGCCGGCTGCTGGCTGATGACGACGCCGGCGGGCACGTGGATCGAGGAGCTGCGACTCGAGACCCGGAGCGTGAGGTGGGCGTCGGTGGCGGCGGAGGTGGCGGCCGGCAGGGACCGGCCCACCAGGACCGGAACCGGTGTCGACGGGGTGAAGGCCCGGGTGGTGACGGCCCAGGCGATGCCGCCACCCAGGAGGGCGGCCACCACGACGCCCACGGCCACCAGCCAGGGCCACCGGCGCCGCTCGGTATCCGCCCCGGGCGGGGGCGGCTCCGCTCCGTTGCCTCGAGGGGCGCCCTGCGGCGCCGCGGCGACCGGGAGGCCGAGTTCGGTGAGGTCGCCCACCGGCTCGGGGGGCCGCACGGGGGTGCGGTTCGGGCGCTCGGCCCGGGGGGTGAGCCCGACGGCGGCGGCCATCACGAACGGGTCCTCCTCCTCGGGCTCCTCGGTGACGAGCGGGAGGGGCCCGGGAGCGGGGAGGGTCGTGGCCAGCCGGGCCAGTTCGGCGCCGAACGTGGCGGCGTCGTAGCGCTCGGAGGGGTCCGGGGCGGCGGCCCACGTGAGCACGTCGGCCAGCGGGCCGAGGGCCTCGTGCTCGGGCAGCAGGGCGCCGAGTCGGGCCATCATGGTGGCCACCGTGGTGTCGCCGATGAAGGGGGACTCCCCCGTGACACCCTCGTAGAGCACCAGGGCCAGCGCGTAGACGTCGGCCTTGCCGTCGAGGACCCAGCCCTCCACCTGCTCGGGGGCGGCGTAGCGGGCCGTCCCCAGGATGGCCCCGTCCGGCTCCGTCCAGGCCGCCTCGGCCAGGGCCCGGGCCAGGCCGAAGTCGGCGATGCGGAGACGGCCCTCGGCGTCGAAGAGGAGGTTGGCCGGCTTGATGTCCCGGTGGATGAGGCCCCGGCGGTGGGCGTAGTCGAGCCCCGCGCACGCCTCGATGCCGATGCGGACGGCCTGTTCGGGCGTGAGGAGGACCCCGGTGTCGTAGATCTGGCGGAGGGAGCCGCCGGCCAGGTACTCGAGCACCAGGTACGGCTCGCCGTCCTGCTCGCCCCAGTCGTAGACGCGCAGGACGTTGGGGTGGTTGAGGGCGGCGACGGCCCGGGCCTCGGCCCGGAAGCGCTTCAGGAAGGCCTGGTCCCCGGCGAGGGCGGGATGGAGGACCTTGATGGCCACCTGGCGCTTGAGGGAGACGTCGTCGGCCAGGTACACGTGCGCGGACGCACCGGTGCCCACCGGGGTCACGAGTCGGTAGCGGTCGCCGAGGACGCGCCCGATGGAGTCGGTGAGACTTGGCATGGCTCGCGTCAGGCTACCGACCGCGACGCGTCGAGCGGTGGAGGGTCGGCCGGCCGTGGGGGCCCGGGACGCGTCGAAGGCGGGGCCGGAGCCCCGCCTTCGACGGTACGACCGGTCCGGTTGCCCGGACGGGAAGCTGGACTCAGCCGACGACGATGGCTGCGCCACCACCGTTGGAGTTCGGCTGGATGGAGAGCTTCGAGAGGCCCTTCTTACCGCCGCACAGGCCGTTGATCACGCCGGCGTTGTCCACCGTCTCCGCGTTGACGGAGCTGCCGGCGCCGCCGTCGGTGCCCTGGAAGGGACCGGTGGCGCCGGCCCCGAAGGCGATGGCGAACGTGGCGTGGAGGTCGGTGCCGAGCGCACCGGTCACCGTGGTCGGCATGACGACCGAGGACGTCGCGGTCAGCTTCGGGCTGGTCTTCCACTTGACGGTCAGGCTGCCGGTCTCCGTCGTCGGGCTCGTGAGGCCGGTACACGTGTGGTCACTCGTCGCGTTGGTGATGATGCCGCTCACCTTGGCGCCGGTCACCGTGACCGCCGTCCCACCGGTCGTCGGCGTGACGGTGCAGTCGGAGGCGGAGCCCTTGATCGTCGTCTTCTCGGGGCTCGAGGCGGCGCCGGCCGTGGTCAGCGCCGGGCTGAAGTCGGCGGTGGCCGTGATGCCGGTGCACGACACGGTGTAGTGGGTGGCGTCGACGGTCGTTCCCCCGGCTCCGGCGGTACCGGCGGTGGCGGCGACCACCGAGACGGGCACAGCGATCGCCGCGGCGATCACAAGCATCTTGCGAATCATATGAGTTGCTCCTTGTTTCCCCCGCGTCACCACGGGCTAGAAGTCAGGCGACGGTCGCCCCCCGACGTGTGCAGCCACCAGAGCCGATCCCCCTCGGACGAGTGGCGGAAGGTACAACGTGCGAGGTCTCCCTACCGTTACAACGGGAGTTGACAGTGACCCCCCGTAGCTCCCGCGCCCTCGGTACCGTCGAACCGACGCCCCCCGATTGCCCGGCACTACGGGCAGTACCGGTCTCCCACCTGCCCTCGTGAGTCCTGGTCTGGTTTCCGTACAGTAACTACGTAACCGACCGTTTACAAGGAGGGGGAGGTCCCAACTTCGGGTCGCAATCGAAGATCCCCAATAGTGAGGAGACCGACCTCTCGCCCGGCCACGGATCCCGCGCCCCGGCGACACCGCCACCACCTGCCCCGATGCCGTCAGGCCCGCTCCGGAAGCTCACCCGAACCGAGGAATTCGTCGAATTGCTCACCGGGCACGACGGGGACGCCGAGCTGTTCGGCCCTGGTCACCTTGGAGGCCCCGGGGGCCCGGCCGACCACCACGGCGTACGTCTTCTTCGACACCGTGCCGGGCGACTTGCCACCCCGGGCCAGCACGGCGGCCTCCGCCTCCTCCCTCGTGTACCCCTCGAGCGTCCCGGTGACCACCACGGAGCGTCCCTCGAGGGTCTGCGCCGGCACCGGGGCGCCCCCCGACCCGGTCGTCCCGGGCTCGGACAGGTGGAGGCCGGCGGCCCGCAGCCGCTCGACCACCGACCGGTTGACCGGCGACGCGAACCACGCCACCACACTGGCGGCGATGACGGGACCCACGCCGTCGATCCGGGCCAGGGTCTCCTCGTCGGCGTCCAGCACACCGTCGATGTCGTGGCACGCCCGGGCGAGGGCCGTGGCCCCGACCTGGCCGAGATGGCGGATGCCCAGGCCGATGAGCACCCGGCTGAGCGGCCGCTGGCGGGACGCGTCGATGGCCCCGAGCAGGTTGGCCACCGAGAGCTCGGCGAACCCCTCCAGTCCGGCGAACGTCTCGGGGGTGAACGAGTAGAGGTCGGCCACGTCGACCAGCCGGCCGTGGTCGACGAGCAGCTGCACGCGCTGTTCGCCCAGTCCCTCGATGTCCATGGCCGAGCGCGATCCGAAGTGGGCGATCCGCTGGACCCGCTGGCCGGGGCAGTCCAGGTTGGTGCAGAAGGTGTCGCTCTCCCCCTCGAGCCGCTCGAGCGGGGCCGCACACACGGGGCACTCGGTCGGGAACTTCCACGGCGGCTTGCGACGCTTCCCCTTCACCCGCACCGGACCGACCACCTCGGGGATCACGTCGCCGGCCTTCCGCACGATCACGGTGTCGCCGGGGCGGACGTCCTTCAGCCGGACCTGGTCCTCGTTGTGGAGGGTGGCGAGGCCGACGGTCGACCCGCCGACGAAGACCGGCTCGAGGACGGCGAACGGCGTGGCCTTGCCCGTCCGGCCGATCGACACGGCGATGTCGCGCAGGGTCGTCGACCGCTCCTCGGGGGGAAACTTGTAGGCGATGGCCCAGCGGGGGGCGCGCGACGTGGAGCCGAGGGCCCGCTGGAGGGCGAGGTCGTCGACCTTCACCACCACGCCGTCGATCTCGTAGTCGAGGTCGTGGCGGTGCTCCTCCCACCGGGCGCAGAAGGCCAGCACGTCGTCGAGGCCGTGCACGAGGTGGACCTCGGGGTTGACCGGGAACCCGGCCCGACCGAGCCAGGCGAGGGTGGCCGACTGGCTGGTGGCCAGTTCCGGCGTCGCTCCGCCGGGCCCGTTGGAGGGCGTCGGCGTCACCTCGCCGACCTGGTAGGCCCAGAACGACAGGGCCCGCGAGGCGGTCACGGTGGGGTCCTTCTGGCGCAACGAGCCGGCCGCCGAGTTGCGCGGGTTCACGAACAGCCGGTCCCCCGCCTCCGCCTGACGCCGGTTGAGGTCGTCGAAGGCGGCGATGGGCATGTAGATCTCGCCCCGCACCTCGAGGACCTCCGGCGGGGGCCCGACGGACGGGTCGAGTCGCGCCGGGACGGCGGCGACGGTGGCGACGTTGGCCGTCACGTCCTCCCCCGTGGTGCCGTCGCCCCGGGTGGCGGCCTGCACGAACTCGCCGTCCCGGTAGAGCAGCGACATGGCCAGGCCGTCGATCTTCAGCTCGCACTCGAAGGCGGTGTCCGGCGGCACCTGCTTGGCCACCCGGTCGGCCCAGGCCCGCAGCTCGTCGGGGCTGAAGGCGTTGTCCAGGCTCATCATGGGCACGTGGTGGACCACGGGGGCGAACAGGGTCGACGGTGCCGCCCCGACGGTGGTGGTGGGCGAGTCCGGCACGACCAGGTCGGGGTGCTCGGCCTCGATGCCCCGCAGCTCGCGGACCAGTTCGTCGTACTCGGCGTCGGTGATCTCGGGGTCGTCGAGGGTGTGGTACCGCTCGTTGTGATGGGCGATCAGGGCCCGAAGCTCGGCCGCCCGCCCGACCGGATCGACCGCCGACGCCCCCTCGTCGCTCATCGCACCACGCCCGACCCGATCACCGACTCCGGTCGGCCGGGGTCGTACAGGGCGACCGTCTGGCCCGGGGCCACCCGGCGCTGCGGTGCGGCGAACGTCACCGTCACCCCGTCGTCACCGACCCGCGCCGAACACGGGGCCGGCGTCCCGTGGGCACTGCACTGGGCCAGGGCGTCGAAGCCCTCCGGCCCCCCGACGGGGGCGGCATCGACCCAGGCCACGGTGGTGAGCGCCGCCGAGGTGGTCATCGACGCCTCCGGCGATCCCACGGTCACCCGCCGGCCGGGGACGTCGACGGCCGTCACGAACCGGCGACGCCCGTCGGCGCCGTGCCCCATGCCCCGTCGCTGTCCGACCGTGACCAGCTCCACCGCCTCCACGGGACCGAGGTCCGCCCCCGAGTCGTGGTCGACCAGGCGGCCGGCGTGCAGCGGTACCCGGTCCCCGAGGAAGGCGGCCCGTCCGGTGTCCGAACGGATGAAGCACACGTCCTGGCTGTCCGGCTTGGCGGCGGTGCGCAGCCCGAGGCCGGCGGCGGTGGCCCGCACCCGCTCCTTGGTCATGTCCCCCACCGGGAACAGGGTGCGGGACAGCTGGTCCTGGCCGAGCATGGCCAGCACGTAGGACTGGTCCTTGGCCGCGTCCGCGCCGCGCAGCAGGCGCCAGGTGCCGTCGCCATCCCGACCCACGCGGGCGTGGTGACCGGTCGCCACCGCGTCGAAGCCGAGGTCGGTGGCCCGGTCCAGGAGCCGGTCGAACTTGAGGTGCCGGTTGCACTCGATGCACGGATTGGGGGTGCGGCCCTCGGCGTGCCCGGTCACGTAGGGATCGACGACCCGGGCCTCGAAGTCGGCGCTGAAGTTGAACACGTGGTGGACGATGCCCAGCTGGTCGGCCACCCGTCGGGCGTCGTCCACGTCGGCCACCGAGCAGCAGCCGGAGTCGGAGTCGCCGCCCCAGAGCTTGAGGGTGGCCCCCACCACGTCGGTCGGACCGTAGGCGTCGACGGCCAGGGCGGCGGCCACCGACGAGTCGACTCCTCCGGACATGGCCACCAGGACGCGCACGGGCCTAGTTTCGCAGGGCGTCGAGGACACCGGGGACCTGGGCCAGGGCATGGTCGACATCCTCGTCGGTGGTGGTGACACCCAACGAGAACCGCAGGCCGGAGGAGGCCTTCTCCGGGCCGAGCCCCATGGCGCGGAGCACGTGGCTCGGCTCCACCGCCCCGCTCGAGCAGGCCGCTCCCGCCGACACCGCCACCCCGGCACCGTCGAGCAGCACGACGGCCGCCTCGGACTCGACCCCCGGAACCACCAGGTGCAGGATGCCCGCCACCCGCCGGTCGCGCTCGCCGCTCTCGACCACCCCGGCCACCGCGGCCACCAGGCCGTCGCCCAGGCGGTCCCGCCGCGCCCGCACCCGGACCACGTCCTCCTCCCGGCCGGCGACCGTGGCCGCCAGGGCGGCGGCCGCGCCGACCACCCCGGCCACGTTCGGGGTCCCGCTGCGCCGGCCCCGCTCCTGGCCTCCGCCCTCGATGCGGGGCCGGACCCGGGCCCCTCCCCGCACGACGAGGGCGCCGACGCCCTTGGGGCCGCCGAACTTGTGGGCACTGACCGACACCAGGGCGGCCGGCGCGGTCACCGGGCCGGCGTCGAGCCACGGCACGGCCTGCACGGCGTCGGTGTGCAGCACCGCGTCCGGTGACCGCTCCGCCACCAGGGCGGCGACGGCCGCCAGAGGCTGGATCGTCCCGAGCTCGTTGTTGACGGTCATGACCGACACCAGGCCCACATCGTCGCGGCAGGCGTCGGCCAGGGCGTCCAGGTCGACGCAGCCGTCGGGTCCGGCCGGCACTTCGCGCAGCTCCGCCCCGGTGCGGGCGGACAGGGCCCGGCACGCCCGCAACACCGCGTGGTGCTCGATGCCCGAACAGACGATCGCCGGGGGGTGCCCGTCGACGTGCCGCTCGGCCACGGCCTCCCATCCTCCGTGGACGGCCAGGCCGTCGGCCTCGGTGCCGCCCGACGTGAGGACGACCTCACCCGGGGCGGCGCCGACCAGCTCGGCGATGCGGTCCCGGGCGTCGTCCAGGGCGACCCTGGCCCGGCGGGACTCGGCGTGGGCACCGGACGGGTTGGCGAACCCGTCGGTCAGCCACGGGAGCATGGCCTCGAGCGCCTCGGGTCGCAGGGGCGTCGTGGCCGCGTGGTCGAAGTACGCCCGGCGTCCGCCGCCCCCCGTCACGCGCACCCCCCGGGGAGGTGGGGCATCAGGCGATCCAGACCGACTTCACGTTGCAGAACTCGTGGAGTCCGAACGACGAGAGCTCGCGGCCGATGCCGGAGCTCTTGATGCCCCCGAAGGGCAGCTGGGGCATCGACACCGTCATGCCGTTCACGAACACCTGGCCGGCCTGGAGGTCGTTGACGAACCGCTGCTGCTCGTCGGGATCCTCGGTCCACACGCTCGACCCCAGCCCGAACTCGGTGTCGTTGGCCAGGGCCAGGGCGGCATCGGCGTCGTCCACCACGTAGAGGAGGGCGACCGGACCGAACAGCTCCTCGGTGGCGACCCGCATGTCCGGGGTGATGCCGGTGAGGACGGTCGGCCGGTAGAAGCAGCCGGGGCGGAACGGGCCGCCCGGTCCCTCGATCCGCTCGCCTCCGCACAGCACCGTCGCCCCCTTGGCCCGGGCGTCCTCCACCTGGGCCTCGATCCCCTCGACGGCGGCGGCGTTGATGAGGGGGCCCACCTCGGTCGCCGGGTCGAGCGGATCGCCCACCGACAGGGCGGCCATGGCCGCCACGAACCGGGCCGTGAACTCGTCGGCCACGTCCCGGTGGACGATGAAGCGCTTGGCGGCGATGCACGACTGCCCGGCGTTCTGCACCCGGGCCTGCACGCCCACGGGGACGGCCCGGTCGAGGTCGGCCGACGGGAGCACGATGAAGGGGTCGCTCCCCCCGAGCTCGAGGACGACCTTCTTGCCCACCGCACCGGCCTGGGCGGCGACGGCGCGCCCGGCGCCCACGCTGCCCGTCAGGGTCACGGCGGCCACCCGCGGGTCGGCGATGACCCCCGGGACCTGGTCGGTGCCGATGAGCAGGGCCTGCAGCACACCGTCGGGGGCACCGGCGCGCCGGAACAGGTCCTCCAGCAGCAGCGCCGTGCGGGGCACGCTCGGGGCGTGCTTGAGCAGACCCACGTTGCCGGCCATGACGGCGGGGGCGATGAACCGGGCCACCTGCCACAGCGGGAAGTTCCAGGGCATGACCGCCAGGATCACCCCGAGCGGCTGGTAGGCGACGAGGCCCAGCGATCCGTCGACGGGCACCTCGCGGTCGGCCAGCATCTCCTCGGCGTGCTCGGCGAACCACCGGAATCCGTGGGCGCACTTGGCCACCTCGCCCTTGGCCTGGGCGAACGGCTTGCCCATCTCGGTGGTGACCGTCTGGGCGATGTCGGGCACCTCGCCCTCGAGCAGTTCGGCGGCGGTGACGAGGAGCCGCGACCGCTCCTCGAACGAGGTGGCCGCCCAGGTCCGGGCGCCGGCCGCGGCGGTGGCCAGACGCGCCTCCAGGGCCTCGGCGTCGAGGGGGGTGAACGACTCGAGCAGTTCGCCGGTCGTGGGGTTGACGGTGGCGATGGGGGGACCGGGATCGACGGCGTGCATGGGTCCCAGTATCGCCGATGGCCCGCGACGGCCCGCCCGGGGCCGTCGGCGACGCTCACTCCAGGCCGAGACGGGCCGGCAGCTCCAGTCGGCGGACCTTGCCGGTGGCCGTGCGGGGCAGCCCGGACGCCACCTCGTACTGCTTGGGCCGCTTGTAGCCGGCCAGGTGGGCGGCCGCGTGGTCGGACACGGCGGCGAGGACCCGCCGCGCGTCGGCGCCCGGCACCGGCACCACCGCGGCGCAGACGCGCTGGCCCCACCGTTCGTCGGGCAGGCCGAAGACGGCCACCTCCTCGACGCCCGGGACGTCGGAGAGCGTCGCCTCCACCTCCGCCGGGTAGACGTTGACCCCGCCGGTGATCACCAGGTCGTCGCGGCGGCCCTCGAGGAACAGGTAGCCGTCGTCGTCGAGCCGGCCGAGATCCCCCACGCTGAACGCCCCGTCGCGCCAGGCCGCCGCCGTCTTGGCCTCGTCGCGCCAGTAGACGAACCGGGCGAACCCAGGCGGACGGCACCAGACGGTGCCGTCGGCGTCGACCGTCACCCGCCGGCCGGGCCGGGCCCGCCCCACGGTCCCGGGTCGCTCGAGCCACTCGTCGGGCGGGCACACGGTGAACTGGCCTTCGGTCGAGCCGTAGAACTCCCACACCACCCCGGGCCCGGTCACCTCCAGGGCCGCCCGCTTGAGGGCCGGCGGGCACGGTGACCCGGCGTGGACCAACAGGCGCAGGGCGCGGAACCGGTCGGGCCCGGTGCCGGGGAGGGCGAGGAGCCGGGCCAGGGCGGCCGGGGCGAGGAAGGTCGTGGTCGGCGTCGGGCCGTGGTCCCCCTCGAGGGCCGCCGCCGCCGTTCCGGCGTCGAACCGGTCGAGCACGACGCACGTGCCGCCGGCCAGCAGGGTGCCACCGGCGAAGCGGATGGACACCGAGTGGTACATCGGCGAACAGACGAGGTGCACGTCGTCGGGGCCGAACGACCACAGGTCGGCCTCGTCGGCCAGGGCGGCGGCGGCCGTGGGGGCGTCCCACAGGCCGGTCCAGACCCCCTTGGCCCGACCGGTGGTCCCCGAGGTGTAGTGCATGGGCCGACACCGCGGGTGGGGCGCCAACCGGGCCGGCGACCCTGAATCGAGTCGGGCCAGGGCGTCGGGATCGGTGACGACCAGCCTCGGGTCGGCGTCGTCGACCAACCCGTCGCGCTCCTCGTCGGTGAGCGTGGCGTTGAGCAGGACCGGCACGATGCCGACCCGCAGGGCACCGAGCACGGCGCAGAGGAGGGCGGCCGAGGACCCGAGGCAGAAAACCACCCGGTCCCCCTCGTGGCAGCCGGCCGACCGGAGGGCCCCGGCGGCCCGGGCCTGGGCCCCCTCGGCCGCGTCGGCGGTGAGGACCTCGACGCCACCGCTCATGGGGTGCCGCCGGTGGGCGCCGGGTCGACCGGACCGTCACCGGCCGGGTCCGGGATCCCGTGGTCGAAGGGGTCCCCCGGCTCGACGACGTCGACCACCTCGCGCACCCCGGGGGGCGTCGGGTCCGACAGGTTGGTGAAGATCGACGGCCGGAACAGCACCGTCAACGCGCACAGGGCGAGCAGGACGAGCGCCCCGACCACGGTGACCGCGCGGATCCCGTGCCGGTCCGCCGCCCACCCCTGGAGCACGGCGCCGAGGGGGTACACGAGGCCGAGCGCCATCATGTAGATGCTCAGGATCCGGCCCCGCGCCGCGGCCGGGGCCCGCAGCTGCACCACCGTGTTGAGGCCGGACAGGACGCAGATGTAGGCGGCGCCCACGGCCACGAAGGCGGGGACGGCGACCGCCAGGGTGGGCGAGAGCGCGTAGGCGCACAGGAGCACCGGCACCGCGAACAGCGCCGTCCGCAGCACCGTAAGACGACCGAACCGCAGGGCCAGGCCCGGCAGGGCCAGGGCGCCGCCCACGGCCCCCACGCCCTGGGCGGTCACCAACAGCGCGGTGACCAGGCCGAGGCTGAGGCCCGAGGCGTGGAACTGCTTGGCCATGGCCGGCACCAGGGCGATGAACGGCGAGGCCAACAGGGCGACCACGGCGATGCAGAGGATGGCCGAGCGGCAGCCGGGCTCGGCCCGGGCCGCCCGGGCCCCCTCGACGATGCGCCGGCCCATCGACGGATGCCCGGCCACCGGGATCGGCGGGGGCAGGCGGACGAGCAGGAGGGCCACCACCACCGCCCCGAACGACAGCGCGTTGATGCCGAAGACGAAGGCGTAGTTGTCGCTCAGCAGCACCAGGCCGGCGAGGGCCGGTCCGATCACCCGACCCAGGTTGTACTGGGCCGACGACAGCGACACGGCCCCGAGCAGGTCCTCGGGAGGGACGAGGTCCGGCACCATGGCCTGGTAGGCCGGGAATCCGATGGCCCCCGAGGCCCCGCCGAGGAACGACAGGAGCACGAGCGCCCACGGGGGGTCGTGGTGCAGTCCGGCCAACACGGCGAGGACGGCGGCGAACGCCGTCTCGGCCAGGGTGGTGGCGATCAGCCACCGCCGGCGGTCGAGCCGGTCGGCGAGGGCGCCCCCCACCGGCGCGAGCAGCCCGATGGGGACGAAGCCGGCCGCCGCCACCAGGGCGGCCCATCCCGGCTGGTCGGTGCGGGTGAAGACGAGGACGCCGAGCGCCACCGTCTGCATCCACGAGCCGAGGTTCGACACCAGGGCCGCCGACCAGATGAGGGCGAAGTTCCGCGAGCGGAGCGGGCGGAGCGAAGCCAGGGCCACGCGGCGAGGCTACCGGTGCCCGGGCCGTCGGCGGTGGGCCGGCCCGACCTCACGGCCGGACAGGACCGCCGGCCCGGTCGGACCCGGCGGGTCGGGGACCGGTCCCCGGACCGCCGACGCCGGGGCTACTTGTCGAGCTTGACCTTGCGCCGCGGGCGGAGGGCGAACCACCAGATGCTGGCCATGGTGGCCAGCACACCGAGGGCCGCGGCCGGTTTGGCGATCTTGCGGGAGCGGTCGGACATGCGACGACGTTACCCGGACCGCCGCCGCCCCAGCCGGGATCCGCCCGGCGTTCTCACGTTCTTCTTCCGATCTTCTTCCCGTTCTCCTACACCCTCCTTGGGTTCCCCTTAGGACCGGGCCGCAGCATGGAGACATGAACGGGAGCACCTTCACCACCAGCCCGATCGAGCGTGAGCGCCGGCGCAACGCCGGACCCGCCCTCACCCTCGTGACCGGCACCGGCGGCGCCCCCACCATCGAGCGTGACCCGCCCCGACGCCATCCCGCGTTCGAGGGTTTCACGCCGGACGGCACGCCGGGCCCCATCCCGGTGCGTCCCGTCCGAGTTTCCGAGCCGGGGTCGCCCACCCTCCACCGTACGTCGAGGGGCAGCGCATCACCCGACAGGGAGGGGACGGCGTCCCCCGGCTCGGGCCCGATCGACCGTCGGAGCCTCGTCATCGACCGCCTGGCCCGGCTCCTCGACGACCACCGCGGTGGACCCACCGCCTCGGAGGGTCCGGCCGCCCGGACCCGCTGACACCGGCGCCGATCCCCGGCCTCAGTCCCCCGACGCCACCGCCCGCAGTTCGTCGAGGGTGTCGGCCATCACGTCCGCCAGACCGCGATCGCACGGCGGGGCGATCCATCGCTCGAACGCGATCTTGAAGACGGCCACCGCCATCTCGCCGGACAGGGTGGCCGACGCGCCGTCGACCCCGCGCCCTTCCAGGGCCTCGGCGACGGCGGCCGCCAGCGACGCCAGCTTGATCAGCTCCCGCTCGCGCAGTTCGGCGCTGGAGGCGATGATGGCCTGGCGTTGGCGGGCGAAGGCCTTGCCGGCCTCCAGTTGGTCGGCGGCGGCCGCCAGGCCGGCGGCCACCGCCCCGATGGTCGACGTGCCGGCGGGCACCGCCGCCACGGCCGCCACCACCCGCTCCTGGAGGAGTCCGGCCCCCCAGAACAGCACCTCCCGCTTGTCGGCGAAGTGCCGGTAGAAGGTGCGCTCGGTCAGGCCGGCCCGTTCGGCGATCTCGGCGACCGTGGTGTCGTCGTAGCCGTGCTCGCAGAACAGGGCGAAGGCGGCCTCCAGGAGCCTTCCCCGACTGTCCGGCTCCCAACGTCCCATGCGACGATCGTACCGGCCGGTGATGTCAGTACCTGACATGCCTGCTAAGGTGACGACAGTTACTGACATCACCGGTGCGACCCACCGCACCGGCTGGCCTACCCGGGAGGTACCCCCATGCGCTACTTCGTCACCGGAGCATCCGGTTGGATCGGCTCCGCCGTCGTCCCCGAACTGCTCGGGGCCGGCCACCAGGTCGTCGGCCTCGCCCGCTCCGACGAGTCCGCCGCCGCCCTGGCCGCCGCCGGCGCCGAGGTCCGCCGGGGCACGCTCGACGACCTCGACGTGCTCGCCGGGGCGGCCGCCGGGTCCGACGGTGTGATCCACCTCGCCTTCAAGCACGAACTCGCCTTCTCGGGGGACTTCGAGGCGGCCGCCACCGCCGACCGCGACGCCGTGGACACCATCGGCGACGCCCTGGCCGGCAGCGGCAAGCCGTTCGTCATCGCCTCGGGATGCCTCGGGGTCGCCCCCGGCCGCCTGGCCACCGAGGAGGACGGGGGGAACGCCACCGAGTCCCCGCTCCTCGGCGAGAGCGGGCCGTCGATCCGGCACGACACCGGGGCGGCCACCGTCGCCCTGGCCTCGCGCGGCGTCCGGTCATCGGTCCTGCGCCTGCCCCCGACCGTCCACGGCGACGGCGACCAGGGCTTCATGGCCCACATCGTGGACCTCGCCGGGGCCACCGGGGTCTCCGGCTACGTCGGTGACGGATCCAACCGGTGGCCGGCCGTCCACCGCACCGACGCCGCCCGCCTGTTCCGGCTGGCCGTCGAGCGGGCGCCGGTCGGGTCGGTCCTCCACGGGGTGGCCGAGGAAGGCGTGACCGGACGGGACATCGCCACCGCCATCGGGACGCACCTCGGGCTACCCGTCGAGCCCGTCGAGGCCGACCACTTCTTCTGGCTCGGCGGCTTCCTGAGCCTCGACAGCCCCGCCTCGAGTGTCGCCACGCGCCGGCTCCTGGACTGGGACCCGACCGGCCCCGGACTCCTCGACGACCTCAGCGAGGACTTCTACTACCGCGGGACGACCCGGACCTGAGGGGCCCGACGGGGGCGGGGTCCGGCGACCCGGCCCCCGCTGCCCCGGCGCCCGGCGCCCCGGCGCCCGCTCAGGGAGACGGACTCCGGCCGGCACCGGCGGGCGGATCGGGCACGCGGAACCGCACCGACCCGGCGCCGGCCACGGGGTGCAGCCGGGTGGCGGGGTCGAGGCACCGTTCGAGGATGCACGCCGCCACCCGGTCGGGGGTGAGGAAGGCGCCCTCGTCGTGGAGCCGGTGGAAACGCGCCACGTCGGGGAAGCGCGTCCCGGGCGTGGCGCGGATGAGGGCCTGCATGTCGGTGTCGACCACGCCGGGGGCGACGGCGTAGGCGAGGAGGCCCGCGTCCGCCTCCTCCAGGCCGACGACCTCGGTCAGCATCTCGACCGCCGCCTTGGAGGCGCAGTAGACGGCCCAGCCCCGGTAGGCCCGGGTGGCCGCCCCCGAGGACACGTTGACCAGCGACCCGGTCCCCGGACGGCTGCGGACGTGGCGGGCGAACGAGGCGCTCCCGTGCGCCACGCCGAGCACGTTCGTGGCCAGGTGGTGCTCCAGGGCGGCCGGGTCGGCGTCGGCCAGGGGACCGATGGGCTCGAGCACACCGGCGTTGTTGACCCAGAGATCGATCCGTCCGAAGCGGGCCACCACCTCGTCGGCCAACCGGTCGACGGCCTCCGGGTCGGTGACGTCACAGGCCGCCGTGACGGCGTCGGCTCCCGGCGGCGGCGCCGGAACCGACCGTCCGCACAGGCCGAGGCGCATCCCCCGGGAGGCGAAGTGGGCGGCCAGCCCCGCCCCGATGCCGCGGGACGCACCCGTCACCACCGCCACCGGAGCCCCCTCGGCCACGCCCGCCACCCCGGTCAGTCGACCGTCGAGACGAAGACGTTCTTCACCTCGCTGTAGGAGGCCAGCGCCTCGAGTCCGAGCTCGCGTCCGAAGCCCGACTGCTTCATGCCCCCGAAGCTCGTCTGGACGCGTACCGAGCTGTTGGAGTTGACCGACAGGTTGCCGGCCTGGACGGCGCGGGCCATACGCAGCGACCGGGCGCCGTCCCGTGTCCAGATCGATCCCGACAGCCCGTAGGGCGTGTCGTTGGCCAGACGCACGGCGTCCGCCTCGTCGTCGAAGGGGATGACGGCGACGATCGGCCCGAAGATCTCCTCACGGGCCATGCGCCAGCCCGGATCGGCGGGGGCCACCACGGTCGGGGGGAACCAGTAGCCCGGACCCTCGGGCACCGCACCGGTGGTGCGGGCCGGGACCGGCCCGCCCGGTGCGCCCATCCCCTCCTCCAGGAAGCCGGCCACCACGGCCCGGTGGGAGGCGGTCACCAGCGGTCCCATCTTGTACTTCTCGTCCGTCGGGTCGCCCACCGTCCAGGCCGCCACGGCGTCGGCCAGGAGGTCCAGGAACTCGTCCAGGACCGGGCGCTGCACCAGGATCCGGCTGCGGGCACAGCAGTCCTGGCCGGCGTTGGCGAACACGCCGCCGGGGGCGCTGGACGCGGCCTTGGCGAGGTCGGCGTCGGCGAAGACGACCGACGCCGACTTGCCTCCGAGCTCCAGGGTCACGCGCTTGATGGTCCCCGACGCCCGGGTCATCACGTCGCGGCCGACCTCGGTCGAGCCGGTGAAGGCGACCTTGGCCACGTCGGGGTGCTCGGCCAGCCGGGTGCCCACCACCGAACCCTTGCCCGTGACCACCTGGAGCACTCCCTCGGGCAGACCGGACTCGAGGCCCAGCTCGGCCAGGCGGAGGGCGGTCATCGGCGTGATCTCGGCGGGCTTCACGACGATGGTGTTGCCGGTGGCGAGCGCCGGTCCCACCTTCCAGGAGGTGATGGCGATCGGGAAGTTCCAGGGGACGATGGCGCCCACCACCCCCAACGGCTCGTGGAACGTCATGTCGACGCCGCCCGCCACCGGCACCGTGGCCCCCCGGTGCTTGTCGACGGCCCCGGCGTAGAAGTAGAGGACCTCGGCCACCATGGCGACCTCGTCCCGGCTCTCCCCGATGGGCTTGCCCACGTTGGCCGTCTCCAGCTGGGCCAGCTCTTCGTGGTGGTCCTCGACCGCCGCGGCGAAGCGTCGCATCAACCGGGCGCGGTCGGCGGGGGCGATGGCCTGCCATCCCGGGAGCGCGGCCCGGGCGCGGGCCACGGCCTCGTCGGTCGCCTCGACCCCGTTGATCGGGATCTCGGCGATGACCTGTTCGGTGGTCGGGTTGACCACGTGGGTCACGTCGGGCATCGGGTACTCCTTGTCGGTTCGGGCGGTGACGATGGTGCCATGGGGAGCCCCGGTCGGACGAGCCGGGGTCAGGAGCCGGCGCGCCGGGCCTGCACGGCGCGGGCGGCCTCCACCAGGCCGGCGAAGAGCCGCCGGTCCCCGGTCTCCTCGGGATGCCACTGGACCCCCACGACGAAGGTGCGGCCGAGGGCCTCGACCGCCTCGATCACACCGTCGTCGCTCCGGGCCGACACCAGGAGCGACTCTCCCACGGCGTCGACCGCCTGGTGGTGGCTGCAGGCGACCACCGTCGCGTCGCCGAGGAGGCGCCGGAGGATGGTCGACGGCTCGGTGTGCACGGTCACCTGGCCGAAGGCCCCCGGGGCCGGTTGGTGGCGTGTCGTCCCGAGGACGTCGGGCAGCTGCTGGACGAGCGTCCCGCCGAGCAGCACGTTGAGGACCTGCATCCCGCGGCAGACGGCCAGGACCGGCAGGTCGCGGTCGAGGGCGGCCTCGAGGAGGCGGCACTCGAGCTCGTCGCGGTGCTCGTTGGTCCCCCCGTTGCGGGGATCGGGCGTCTCGCCGTAGCGCCGGGCGGACACGTCGCCCCCACCGATGACCACCAGGGCGTCCACTGCGTCGACCAGGGGACCGGCCACGGCGGCGACGGCCCCCACCGGGTCGTCGACGGCCCCGTCGCCCAGCGGGGGCAACAGGACCGGCCAGCCGCCGGCGGCCACCACCACGTCGAGGTAGGCGCCCGGCACCAGCGCGGCGTCCCGGTCCCACGACCACCACCTCGTCTCCTGGCGGTAGGTGGTGACGCCCACCAACGGGCGGGCTCCGGGCGGCGTCATGGGGCCAGTATCCCATCCCGCCGGCGACGAACGGGTCGGTCGACGGCGCGGTCCGCGACCCGGGGCACCAGTGGACCGGTGGCGCCGGATTGGGCCATTGTGCAGGGATGCTGACCCTCGAGACCCTGCCCCACATGATCCGGTCCGGCGACGTGCACACCGTCGTGGTGGCCTTCCCCGACCTCCAGGGACGGCCCGTCGGCAAGCGGGTCACGGGCGCCTTCTTCCTCGAGCACGTCGCCGATCACGGCATCGAGGCCTGCGACTACCTGCTGGCCTGCGACGTCGACATGGACCCGCTCCCGGGCTACGAGTTCGCCAACTGGGAGACCGGCTACGGCGACCTCAACGCCGTCATCGACCCCCACACGGTCCGGCCCATCCCGTGGCTCCCCGGCAGCGTGCTCGTCCTGTGCGACCTGCTCACCCTGGACGGCGAGCCGGTCGAGGTCTCCCCCCGGCGCATCCTGCGCCGCCAGATCGAGCGGGCGGCCGAGCGCGGCTATGTCGTCAAGTGCGCCACCGAGCTCGAGTTCTACCTGTTCCTCGACTCGTTCACCGAGGCCTCCGACAAGGGTTGGCGGAACCTGGTGCCCCACGCCACCTCGATCGAGGACTACCAGCTCCTCCAGACGTCGCGCGAGGAGTACATCATCGCCCGCATCCGCAACGAGATGATCGAGGCCGGCATCCCCATCGAGTTCTCCAAGGGCGAGGCCGGGATCGGCCAGCACGAGATCAACATCACCTACGACACCGCGCTCGAGGTGGCCGACCGGCACCTGGTCTTCAAGAACGGGGTGAAGGAGATCGCCGGCGAGTACGGCCGGGCCGCCACCTTCATGGCCAAGTGGTCGATGGACACCGCCGGTTCCTCGTGCCACATCCACACCAGCCTGTGGGACGCCACCACCGACGCCCCGCTGATGGCACCGGCCGAGGGTGAGGACACGGCGTCCGGGTTCTCCGCCGTCGGCTCCCGGTGGATCGCCGGACAGCTGCACGCCGCCGACCAGCTGGCCTGGTGCTTCGCCCCCTACGTCAACTCCTACCGGCGCTACGTGCCCGACTCGTGGGCCCCCACCGCCGTGGTCTGGGGGGAGGACAACCGCACCTGCGGGTTCCGGGCCGTGGGCCACGGGGCGGGACGTCGGGTGGAGAGCCGGATCCCCGGCGCGGACGTGAACCCGTACATCGCCCTGGCCGCGGCGATCGCCGGCGGGCTGTGGGGCATCGACCACGCCGTCGAACTGGCTCCCGCCTTCACCGGGAACGCCTACCACGCGCCCGAGGTCCCGCGGATCCCGACGACGCTCCCCGACGCCATCGCCCACCTCGAGTCGAGCGAGGTGGCGGTCGAGGCGTTCGGCGCCGACGTCCACCAGCACCTGGTCAACACCGCCCGCCAGGAGTGGGCCAAGGCGAACTCCGTGGTGACCGACTGGGAGCTGGCCCGCAACTTCGAGCGCATCTGAGTCCGGGGGTGGACCGCGCCCGGCCCCGACGGGCGTGCCCGCCCGACCGGTCCGTCGGCCGGGCACCGTCCTTGACGACCGGCCCGGGCACTGGCACCATAGATGGTGCATGAACCACTCGACCCGGGTCCTCCTCCTTACCTGACGGCGAACGCCCCATCGCGTTCGCCCGCAACCTCCTGTGCCTCCGGCCAGGGGGTTTTTTGTTGGCCGAACGAGGTGGGCGACCGCCGCCCCCGACACGGGGGAGGGCACCGGTCCCGACACCAGACGCACCACACGCAAGGGAGTACCGATGAGTGACCACGAGCACACCCCCACCGACGCCGACCCCGCCGGCCGTCGACTCGCCATGCCGTGCGACGTCTCCCCCATGCCGTTCCACCTGTACCGCCCCTACGTCCCGCTCGTCCTGTCCGACCGGACCTGGCCGGACCGGCAGACCACCGTGGCGCCGCAGTGGGCCAGCGTGGACCTGCGGGACGGGAACCAGGCCCTGGTCGACCCGATGGACTCCGAGCGCAAGCTGAAGCTGTTCCAGGCGCTCGTGGCCATCGGCTTCAAGGAGATCGAAGTGGGGTTCCCGTCCGCCTCCCAGACCGACTACGACTTCCAGCGCGAGATCATCGAGGGCGGCCTCATCCCCGACGACGTCACCATCCAGGTCCTCGTCCAGTGCCGTGAGGAACTGATCGAGCGGACCTTCGAATCGCTCCAGGGCGCCAAGCGGGCCATCGTCCACTTCTACAACTCGACGTCCACCCTGCAGCGCCGCGTCGTGTTCGGCCTCGACCGGCCGGGCATCGTCGAGATCGCCACCAACGCCGCCCGGCTCTGCAAGAAGTTCGAGTCGACCCTGCCCGACACGGACATCCGCTACGAGTACTCACCCGAGAGCTTCACGGGGACCGAGCCGGAGTTCGCGGTGGAGATCTGCGAGGCGGTGATGGACGTCATCCAACCGACGCCCGAGCGGCCGATCATCATCAACCTGCCGAACACGGTCGAGATGTACGGACCCCACGTCTACGCCGACGTCATCGAGTGGTTCGGCCGCACCGTGCGCGACCGGGACTCGATCGTCCTCAGCCTGCACCCCCACAACGACCGGGGCACGGCCGTGGCCGCCGCCGAGCTGGCCGTGCTGGCCGGCGCCGACCGCGTCGAGGGGACCCTGTTCGGCAACGGTGAGCGCACCGGCAACGTCGACGTCGTGACGCTGGCCATGAACCTCTTCTCCCAGGGCGTCGACCCCGCACTCGACTTCGGCGACATCGACAAGGTCCGCCGGGTCGCCGAGTTCGCCACCCGGATGCCGGTCCATCCGCGCCATCCCTACGCCGGCGACCTCGTCTACACCGCCTTCTCGGGCTCCCACCAGGACGCCATCAAGAAGGGGTTCGAGGCCATCGGCGACGAGTACGACCACTGGGAGGTCCCCTACCTGCCCATCGACCCGAGCCACACCGGTCGCACCTACGAGGCGATCATCCAGGTCAACAGCCAGTCCGGCAAGGGCGGCGTGGCCTACATCATGGACACCGAGCACGGGCTCGACCTCCCCCGGCGGCTCCAGGTCGAGTTCTCCAAGCGGGTCCAGGAGGTGACCGAGGACTCGGGCACCGTCATCCAGCCCGGCGAGATGTGGGACGTCTTCTCGCGGACGTACCTGCCCGACGAGGCGGGCGTCCGGCTGCTCGGCAGTGAGATGACCACCGGCCGCGGCCGCACCACGGTGACCGCCCAGCTCCTGGTCGACGGCGAGCCCCGGACCGTGATGGGCGAGGGCAACGGACCCATCGATGCGCTGGTCGGCGCGCTGCGGGCCGATCTCGGCGTGGCCTTCGAGGTCAAGGACTACAGCGAGCACGCCCTGACCTCGGGCAGTGGCGCCTCGGCCGTCGCCTACGTGGAGGCCGAGGGGGAGGACGGCGCGACCTGGTGGGGCGTGGGCATGGCCTCGAGCATCCTCGACGCGTCACTGGCGGCGGTCGTGAGCGCCGCCGACCGGGGGAGGAAGTCGGCCCGCTGAGGCGACACCGCCGCCCCGTCGGTTGCGCCCCTGACCGCAACGGGACACCGGGCGACCTCAGTGTCCGTCGTGGACACCGCCGTAGCCGAACCGGTCGAGGGCGCGCTCGACGTCGGCCAGTTCGCTCGGCGACAGGTCCTCGACGGGGATGGCGAACGTCCGCCCGAAGTCGGACGGGGTGCGCACCTCGCCGATCGTCTCGCGGGTGCGGGCCGTCTCCGGCGCGCCGAGGAAGGCACTGATGGCCGCGGCCACCGCCTCGGGGTCGGTGACGGTGTCCTCGTGGCTGACGAACAGCGCCTCGGGGCGGCCGGCGAGCAGGTCGGCCACCGCCAGGTTCGCCCGGGCCCAGTAGACCAGCTGGCGGACGTCGTCGTCCCTCCCGTCCGCCTCGAGGTCGAACAGGTGACTCCAGTTGGTCAGCTGGTAGTGGTTGGCGCTGGTCGCCATGGCGAGACCGTTGCGGACCACGTGGATGTAGCGCAGCCCCGCGATCTCGGCGAAGAGGGTGGGGAGGAAGAACAGGGTGTTCGGTTCCTTCCACATCCACGGGCCCGCGCCGGGCGGCGGGCGGCGGAACATCGCCGGCAGCCGACGCAGGCGGGTGATCCGGCGGTTCATGGCGGCGACCGCCATGGTGAACCCGGGAGCCGTGGTGTTCGACGGCAGCGAGAGGCTGGCGCGGACCATCGGGGCGACGTCGGCCAGGGGCCGGCGGCCACCGGACCGCACCGAGGCGTACAGCCGGGTGGCGGCCACCGCGGCGGGATGGCCGGCGGGGACGAGACCCCGCACCCCGGGATAGACGTCGGGACGTTTGAAGAGGACGGTGAAGGTCAGGTCGTCGTGGGGGCGGTTCAGGTTGGCCCCGGGGTCGAAGCCGAGGCTCTCAACGATGGCGGCGATGACCCGGGTGCCGCTCCCCCCGACCCCGCCGATGGCCACCGGGCCGGTGGTGTCGCTGGTACGTGACAACGTGGCTCCCTCCCGGCTCAGAAGCGGTTCAGCCGCTTGAAGATGCCCTTCGTCTGCTTGTACAGCGTGACGAACTCGCCGAAGAGCAGGTCGTACTCCTCGGCGTGGGCGGCGGTCGGCTCGTAGGTCCGGCGGATCTCCACCATCGCCGGGATGTCGTCGAGGGCGACCCGGCCGAGGGCGTGGAGCGTCACCAGCGCCGCCCCCCGGACATTGGCGAGGACCGGGTCGGCCACCTGGCGGATCTCCCGACCGAGCACGTCGGCGTGGATCTGGGACCAGAGGTCCGAGCTGGCGCCGCCCCCCACGAAGGCCATCGTGTCGAGCCGCCGACCGGCGAACTTCTCGACGGCCTCGAGCAGCCAGCGCGAGTTGAGCGCCACCCCCTCGAAGACGGCCCGCACCATCTGGTCCGACGTCGTCGACAGCGACAGGTTGTGGAAGCCGCCGCGCACCGTGTGGTCGTCCACCGGCGAGCGCTCACCGTTCAACCAGGGCGTGAAGAGCACCCGCCCGCTACCGGCCGGGACCCGGCCGGCCATGGCGTTCATCGTCTCGAGGTCCGGGGCGAGCCCGAGGTTGTCGCGCAGGAAGGTGAGACAGGCGCCCGCCGTCTCGTGCTCGTCGGCGATCAGGTAGCGACCGGCCAGGGCGGCGGGGATGGACGCCACGTTGGAGGTGGGCGCCGTCTTCTTGAACGGCACGTGCCCCGAGATCCACGACGACGTGCCGATGTAGAGGTGGGCGGCGAAATCGGCCACCGCCCCCGAACCGAACACGGCCGAGTGGACGTCGCCGGAGCCGGTCACCACCGGCAGGCCGGCGGGGATGCCGAGGTCGGCGGCGGCCGCGTCGGTCACGGTCCCGACCACCGATCCCGGCGCCACCAGGTCGGGCAGGCGGCCGCGGTCCAGCCCGGTCCACTCGAGCAGCCGGTCGTCGTAGGCGACGGCGTCGATGTCCCGGTTGTCGGTGACCCAGTGGGCGGCGATCGAGTCGAAGGAGGCCGACACCCGTCCGGTCAACCGCAGGTTGAGGTAGTCGACGGGCTCCAGGAACGTCGCCGTCCGGGCGTAGACGTCGGGAAAGGCCTGGCGGATGAAGAGGATGTGGGAGACGGGATCCTTGCCCGACAGGCCCGGGGCCCCGCCGGTGACCTGGACCCAGCGCAGCAGCTTGCGCGGGTCGTAGCCGAGGACGTTGACCGATCCCCCGGCCACCCGGCGGATCTCGGCGTTGCCCCGCGAGTCCATCCAGATGACGGCCCGCATCAGGGGGGTGCCGTCGGCGCCGACCGCCACGGTGCCCGACCACTGGGCGGTGCACCCGACGCCCACCAGGCCGCCCGGATCCACCCCGCCGGTGCCCAGCGCCCGGGCGGTGGCACGGCGGACGGCCGACCACCACTCGCCGGGATCCTGCTCGGCCCCGCCACCCTCCAGGAGATGGAGAGCCACGGGTTCGGTGGCGTGGGCGACGATGCGCCCGGACTCCGTCACCACGGCCACCTTGGGTCCCCCGGTCCCGAGGTCGACGGCGAGCACGCACGGCTCGCCCCGGGCCGCTCCGGCGGCCGTCACCGGACCGACCCGGTCATGCCCGCCGGATCCAGATCGTGACGGTCCGGGTGGCCCCGTCGTCTCCCAGGGTGATGGCGGTGCCGGCCCCCCCGTCGTCGGGCGGTGACGTCTCGATCCGGACGGCCAGCACCTCCCGGGCGACCACGTCGAACAGCGCGACGAGGTCGTCGATGCCCACGACGTGCAGCACGACGGTGTCGGACACGTCGAGCCCCGACTCCTTGCGGAGGTCCTGGACGTGGCGGATCACCTCCCGGGCCAGCCCCCGGCGCCTCAGGTCGTCGTCGAGGGCCAGGTCGAGGGCCAGCACCTCCGCACCGTCCCGGGAGACGGCGAATCCGGGCTGGGCCCGCACCCGGAGCTCGACCTCTTCGGCGCCGAGTTCGAGGGGGCCGTCGGCCAGCTCGACGGTCACCGGTCGGCCCTCGGTCAGTTCCGCGGCGGCGGCCGCGGAGTCGACGGTGGCCATGGCCGAGCGCAGTGCCTGGACCCGCTTGCCGATCCGGGGGCCGAGCAGCTTGAAGTTGGGGACGAGCTCGTAGGCGAGGACGTCTCCCAGCTCGTCCGCCGCCTCGACCCGGTCGACGTTCAGTTCGTCCTCCACGATCCCCGGCGGGAGGTCGGGACTCCCGGGCGGGAGGTAGACGAGCGCCCGGGCCAAGGGCTGGCGCACCTTCACGCCGGCCTCCGACCGGGCGGCCCGGCCGAGGGACGACAGCCGGCGGGCCAGGGCCATCCCGTCCTCGAGCCCGGGATCGACGAGCGACCGGTCGGCCCCGGGCCAGTCGGCCAGGTGCACCGAGTCCGAGTCCTCGGCGCCGGTCAGGTCGCGCCACATCCGGTCGGCCAGGAACGGCGTCATCGGGGCCAGGAGGCGGGCCACGGTCACCAGCACCTCGTGCAGCGTGGCCTGGGCACCCAGCGAGTCCGCCGGGTCGGCGCCGGGGTCGGTGCGCCAGAACCGCCGCCGGCTGCGCCGCACGTACCAGTTGGACGTGTCGTCGATCAGCCCGGCGATGGCGGTGGCCGCCGGAAAGGGCTCGTACCCGTCGAGGGACGCCGTCGCCCGGGCCACGGTGTCGTGCAGCCTCGACAGCATCCAGCGGTCGAGCATGGAGCGGTCGGCCGGGGCCGGCACGGCCGGGTCCGCCGGATCGAACCCGTTGAGGGTCGCGTAGGTGGTGAAGAAGGACCAGGTGTTCCACAGCGTGAGGAGGGCGTCGCGCATGGAGGCGTCGATGACCTCGAAGCTCACCCGGGTCGGGGTCCACGGGGACCCCTGGGAGAACATCCACCACCGCAGCGGGTCGGCCCCCCGGGTGGTGAGGATCTCCCACGGGTCGATGACGTTGCCCACGCTCTTGGACATCTTGCGACCGTCGGCGTCGACGATGTGGCCCAGACAGAGCACGTTGCGGTACGGGGTGGCGCCCCGGACGAGGGTGTTGACGGCCAGGAGCGAGTAGAACCAGCCACGGGTCTGGTCGATGGCCTCGCAGATGAAATCGGCGGGGAACACGAACGACTCGGCCGAGCCCGGCGCCCCGGGATAGCCCCACTGGGCGGTCGGCATCGACCCCGAGTCGAACCAGGCGTCGATGACCGGCTCCACCCGGTGCATGCCGGCCCCGCCGCCGCACTCGGCGCACGGCACCGTCACCTCGTCGATGGCCGGCCGGTGCGGGTCGACGCCGGTCACGTCGCTCCCCGCCAGCTCCGACAGCTCGGACAGCGACCCGACGCAGGCCAGGTGCCCCTCGTCGCACCGCCACACGGGCAGGGGGGTCCCCCAGAAGCGGTCGCGGGACAGGGCCCAGTCGACGTTGTTGTCCAGCCACTCGCCCATGCGGCCGTCACGGATGTGCTCGGGGTGCCAGCCGATGATCTGGTTCTGCCCGACGAGGTCGGCCTTGCGCTCCGAGGTCCGGATGTACCAGCTCGGCTTGCCCCAGTAGATCAGCGCCGTCCCGCACCGCCAGCAGTGGGGGTAGGGGTGCAGGAAGGGATGGCGGCGGAACAGCAGGCCGGCGGCCTCGAGGCGGTCGTCGACGACGGCGTTGACGTCGCGCACGGCCTGGCCGGCCAGCCAGGGCACGGCGTCGGTGAAGCGGCCGTCGGGCCCGACCGGGTTGAGGGTCGGCAGTCCGGCTTCACGGCCGGCCTGGCGGTCGACCTCGCCGAAGGCGGGCGCCAGGTGGACGATCCCGGTTCCCTCATCGGCCTCGACGAAGTCACCGGCCACCACCCGCCAGCCCACCCGGCCGGCGTCCGCCGGCCCGGGGACGAGGTCGTCGAACGGACGGCGGTAGTGCAGGCCGACCAGGGCCGCCCCGGGCACGGTGGCGTCCACGGGGGTGCCCTCGCCGAAGACGTCGTCGACCAGGGCCGTCGCCACGACGGCGTCACCCACCACGGCGTACCCGAGCTCGGGTCCCACCGCCGCCCCGGTGTTGGACAGGAGCGTCCAGGGGGTGGTCGTCCACGCCACGAGGTCGAGGCCTTCGAGCGTGTCGCGGCCGAGCGTGGCGCGCAGCGCCGCCGCGGCCCCGCCCTCGTCGGTCAACGGGAACCGGACGTAGGCCGACTCGTCTTCGACCTCCCGGTAGACGTCGGGCTGGCCGAGCTCGTGGCTGCTGAGGGCGGTGCCGCAGCGTGGGCAGTACGGCACGACCTTGATGTCCTCGTAGAGCAGGCCCTGGTCCCAGAGGTTCTTGAGGTTGGCCCACACCGACTCGACGTAGTCCGGGGAGAAGGTCCAGTAGGCGTCGTCGATGTCGATCCAGTAGCCGATCCGCTCGGTGAGGGTCTTCCACTCCCCCACGTAGTTGCGGACCGACTCCTTGCAGAGCCGCGTGAACTCGGCGATCCCGACCTCGTCCTCGATCTGGCGTTTGGCCGTGATGCCGAGCTGCTTCTCCACCTCGACCTCCACCGGCAGGCCGTGCGTGTCCCATCCGGCCCGGCGGGGCACGGCGTAGCCGCGCATGGTCCGGTACCGGCAGAAGAGGTCCTTGTAGACACGCGCCCAGACGTGGTGCAGGCCCGGTCGTCCGTTGGCGGTGGGCGGGCCCTCGTAGAACACCCAGGGCTCGGCCCCGGCGCGCAGCTCCACCGATCGCTCGAAGACCCGGTGGGCGGCCCATCGGGCCAGCTCCTCGTCCTCGAGGGCGGTGAAATCGGCTTCGGCGGGGACCGGGCGGAACACGGGGCGTCCTTCTGGTGGCGGGCGGTCGGGGGTGCGGTTCGGGGGGCGGGGTGCCGACCGGGTCGGCGTGCCGTCAGATACTACGGGGGGCGCAGGTGACCGTCGGACCTGCCGGGCGCCGGGGGTCCGGCGGGTCCGCGAAACTGGTGGCATGTTCGAGCCGTTCACCCTCGAGGGCCGCCACGTCCGTCTCGTCCCCCTCTCCCCCGACCACGTGGACCAGCTGCTGGCGGCGGCCACCGAGGACCGTTCCACCTTCGGCTACACGTCGGTCCCCTCCGACCGTGACGGCATGGTGGCCTACGTCGAGGCCGCGCTCCGCCAGGCCGTGGCCGGCGACCAGGTCCCCTTCGCCACCCACTCCCTGGCGCGGGACCGGGTGGTCGGCAGCACCCGCTTCTACGAGCTCGAGCCGTGGGACTGGGCGTCGACGGCGTCCCCCCGGCCAGCCCCCGACCCGCGGGTCCGGGACCGGGCCAGCATCGGCCATACCTGGCTCGGGTCCGCCGCCCAGCGGAGTCCGGTGAACACCGAGGCGAAGCTGCTGATGCTCACCCACGCGTTCGAGGTCTGGAACGTGCGGGCCGTGCGCCTCCAGACCGACTCCCGCAACGAGCGGTCCCGGGCGGCCATCGCCCGGCTCGGGTGCTCCCTCGACGGGGTCCTGCGCGTCGACCGGCCGGCCCCGGACGGCTCGGTCCGGCACTCGGCCGTCTTCTCGATGACGGCCGAGGAGTGGCCCGACGCCCGGCGCCGGCTCGTGGAGCGGCTCGCCCGCTGACCGCCTCGGCACCCGGCCACGCCCGGGCGCCAGGTGCATGGTGAAACGCCCCTCTCCCCTACGCTCGACCCATGGCTGACTCCTCGACGCCCCCGGCGGACGCGCCCGAAGTCCGGGCCGACGGGCGACCCCGATCGTCGGACGGCGTGATCCTGGTCGTGGTCTGTCTCGCCCAGTTCATGGTGGTCCTCGACGTCTCGATCGTGAACGTCGCCCTGCCGGCCATCCAGCGCGACCTGCACTTCGGTGCCACCGGCCTGCAGTGGGTCGTCACGGCCTACGCGCTGACCTTCGGCGGCCTGCTGCTGCTCGGGGGCCGGCTGGCGGACCTCTTCGGGCGCCGTCGCATCTTCCTGACCGGACTGGGCCTGTTCACCCTGGCCAGCCTGCTCGGCGGCTTCGCCTCCAGCCAGGCCGAGCTCATCGCCGCCCGGTCGCTCCAGGGGGTCGGCGCCGCCGTGCTGTCACCGGCCACGCTCACCATCCTCACCGTCACCTTCCGCGACCAGCAGGCCCGCGCCAAGGCCTTCGGCGTCTGGAGCGCGGTGGCCGCCGGCGGTGGGGCGGCGGGTGCGCTGTTCGGCGGGATCCTCACCCAGTACCTGTCCTGGCGGTGGATCCTGTTCGTCAACGTGCCCATCGGCATCGTCCTGTTCGTGGTCGCCCGGGTGACCCTGCACGAGTCACGGGCCGAGGGGCCCCGCGACCGCCTCGACGTGGCCGGCGCGGTGACGGTGACGGGCGCGCTGTTCCTGCTCGTCTACGCCATCTCCCACACCGACGTGGTCCCGTGGGGCTCCACCTCCACCCTGGTGGTGCTGGCCGCCGCCGTCGTCCTGCTCGGTGTCTTCGTCCTCATCGAGGCCAGGGTGGCGTCCCACCCGCTGGTGCCGCTGCGGCTGTTCCGGGTGCGGTCGGTGACCGGCGCCAACCTGGTGATGTTCTGTTTCGGGGCCGGCATGTTCGCCATGTGGTTCTTCCTCTCCCTCTACCTCCAGCAGGTACTCGGCTACAGCCCCGTGGTGACGGGTCTCACCTTCCTGCCCCAGACGGCGGCCATCGCCGTCGGGGCCACCCTGAGTGGACGGATCGCACCCCGGGTCGGCCCGCGCAACGTGCTCATCGTGGGGGCGGTGCTGGCGGCCGCCGGGCTGTACTGGCTCTCGTTCGTCCAGGTCGGCGACACCTACTGGTCGGGTGCCTGCGGCGGCGGCATCCTCGCCACCTTCGGCATGGGACTCGCCTTCACCCCGATCGCCCTGCTGGCGACCGGGGGCGTCCCCCCGCGGGAGGCCGGGCTGGCCTCGGGTCTCGTGAACTGCAGCCGCCAGATCGGCGCCTCGGTGGGGTTGGCCGCCCTGACCACCCTGGCCGCATCCCGCACCGCGGCGCTGCTCGCCGCCTCCCCCCACCCGGGGGCCGGCGCCCAGGCGGCGGCGCTGACGGCGGGCTTCTCGCGGGCGTTCCTGATCGCCGCGGTCGTCGTGCTGGCCGGTGGCGCACTGGGCCTCGTCATCCCCCCGCCCCGCCCCGGGGGCGCCGGCGCGACGGAGTCCGCCGGGTCGGTCCCTCAGGCCTCGCCGGTCGCCCTCGAGGGCTGACCCGTCACGCCGTCGGCCGCGCCCGTCGCGGTGACGGTCCGACCCCGGCGTAGCGACCGGGGCCACAGCCGGCGCTGCACCACCACGTCGAACTCGGCGGCGAACGCGGTCAGCAGGGTGCCGAGGCCGATCCACCACACCAGGACGATGACGGTGGCGAACGTCCCGTAGAGGGTGCGGTAGTGACGGAGCTCGTGGTTCACCAGGAGGGTGTCGACGAACTGCAGGAGCGTCCAGCCGATCCCGGCGACGAGCGCTCCACGCCACATCGACCCACCGCGCCGACCCACCGCCAGCACCACGGTGAAACCGGCCCAGAACATGGCGACGTTCACCACCAGGGAGCCGGCGAAACCGACCAGGGCCGAGGCGGGCCCGAGCCCACCGAAGGTGCCGATCCCCGACAGGGCGCCACCGGCCACGAACCCCACCCCCAGCACGGCGAGGAAGGTCAGCGCCCGGGGAAGCCAGCGGCCGAACGGGGGGAGCTCCCGCCGGGGCACCTCCCACACCGTGGCCATCAGGATCTGGGCGTTCCGGCTCAGCCGGAGGCAGCCGTAGGCCAGCCACGCCAGGACCACCACCAAGAAGACGGCGTTGCGGTGGCTCAACCCGTTGATGTTGGCCCGGAGCTCGTCACCGATCTCGGGGAACTGACGGAGGGCGGCGTCGATCACCTCCTTCTGGGCCGAGGCGTGGCCGACGAGGAGGAGTTCGACCAGGGTGAGCAGGATGAGCAGGAGGGGGAACACGGCCAGGAAGGCCGAGTAGGCCAGGAGGTTGGCCAGCCGGGCGGCGCCGTCGTCGTACCACTTGGCCAGTACGGCCGCCACCAGGGCCGTCCACCGGTGGCGCTGCAGGCGCCCGTCGAGCCGATCGAGCCACGCCGGTGCCTCCGGGTGGGCCCACGCCTCGGGCCCGGTACCGGGGGCGTCCGCGGCCCCGCTCACCCGGGCACGAGCCCGAGTCGACCGTGGGCCGCCAGCTGGTCGCGCAACGCCGCCGCCTCGGCCGGTCCGAGCGGCTCGTAGGCCGGTGGGCCGCCGGAGGGGGCCGGGCGGAGCCGGTACAGGGGATCGTCCCCCCGCCACCACCCCTCGGAGCGCAGCGACGTCTTGGTGACCTTGCCGTTGGCCGTCTGGGGCAGCGCGCCGGTGACCCGCAGGAAGGACGGCACCCACTTCGTCCCGAGGTCGCCCTGCGACGCCAGGAAGGCCCCGAAGGCCTCCGGGTCGAAGGCGTGGCCCGGCAGCAGTTCGAGGGCGGCCATCACCTGGTCCCCACTGCGGGGGTCGGGCACGCCGTAGACGGCCACCGCGGCGACGTCGGGGAAGCGCACCAGGACCCGCTCGATGGGTCCGGCCGTGAGGTTCTCCGAGTCGACGCGCAACCAGTCGCCTCCCCGTCCGGCGAACCAGAACCAGCCCGCCCCGTCGCGGTAGGCCAGGTCGCCCGTCCAGTACCAGCCGTCGCGCAGGCGCTCGGCGGTGGCGTCGGGGTCGTTGTAGTACCCCTCGAACCTTCCGGACCCGGAGCGGTTGACGATCTCGCCGACCGCCTCGCTCCCGTTGACCAACGCCCCCGAGGTGTCGAACTCGGCACGCGGGCACTCCTGGCCGGTCGCCGGGTCGACCACCACCACGTCCTCGGACGGCAGGCCGAGGGAGCCTTCGGGGGTCCCGGGCACCCGGTTGATGGCGACCCCGCCCTCACTCGAGCCGTAGCCCTCGGCCAGCACGCATCCGAACCGCTCCTGGAACGCGGCATGGTCGGCCACCGACGCCTCGGTGCCGAAGCCGCGGCGCAGGGTGCACGCGGCATCGTCGTCCCGCCCGGGGGTGGCCAGCACGTAGGCCAGGGCCTTGCCGACGTAGGTGAAGGTGGTGGCGCCGTAGCGCCGCACGTCGGGAAGGAACCCCGAGGCGCTGAAGCGACGGGCCAGGGCCACGGTCGCCCCGACGGCGAGGGTCGGTCCCCAGAGCACCATCAGCGCGTTGCCGTGGAAGAGCGGCATGGCGCAGTAGGCCACGTCGTCGCGGTCGTAGCCGTACGCCTCCGCCGACCGCAGGGCGATCGAGGCCAACCGACCCTGGGTGCAGCGGACGGCCTTGGGGGATCCGGTCGTGCCGGAGGTGAAGAGCAGCAGGAACAGGTCGGCCGCCGTCGGACGGGCGTCGGCGACCACGTCGGCCGCGACCACACCGGCACGGGCCTCCACCCGGGCCGGGTACGTCGCCGCGTCGACCCGGAGCACGCGGTCCGGCGGGACCCCGGTGTCGAGCCCCTCCACCAGGGCGGCACCGTCACCGTCGGTCACGAGGACCCGGCAGTCGGTGCGCCGGATGTCGCCGGCCAGGGCGTCGCCGCGGCGGGTGGGGTTGATGCCCACCACCACCGCCCCGGCCAGGGCCGCGGCCCCCAACCAGAAGAGGTACTCCGGCTCGTTGCCCAGGAGGACCCCGACATGGGGCGGGTCGAGCGTCCCGAGGGAGCGCAGCAGCCCCGCGCGGGCGGCGGACTCCGCCACCGCCTCGGCCCACGTCCACGACCGGTCGCCCATGACCACCGCCACGTGGTCGTCGTCCGCCCGGGCCACCAGCAGGTCGGCCACCGACGGTGTCCCCTCGGGATACCCGTCGAAGTTCATCGGACCGCCTCCACGTAGAGACTCTGGAGGGCCCGCCCGATGCGTCCACCCCCGTCCCACAGCGCCGACTCCGCCATGCCCGTCCCGGGCGGACCGAACCGGGTGCCGGCGTCCAGGCACACCCACTCCCCGACAGGGTCCCGGTGGAGGTACACCGTGAGGTCGGGGTTGATGAACAGGTACGACCCGAACTCGAGTTCGGAGGAGATGCCGTTCCCGAAGTCGGCCACGGCCATCGCCCGCTGGGCCGCCGTCGGTTCCTCGCCGGCCACCACCGGCACCCGCAGGCGGAACCACGCGACGGCCCGGCCGGGGCGGTCGAGCCGGCCGGTCACGTACCGGATGTCCACGCCGGCGGTGTGGAAGGCGACGGGGGCCGAGCCGTCGGCGGTCACCGCCGTCCCCTCCGACGGGGGCGGCGGTGCCGCGTCCTCGGGGGTGGTGGGTTCGAGCGGACCCACCCCGTCGTCGACCCGGATCCGCACGGCCCGTCCCCACGCCACCTCCGCTCCCGACTGGCGGACCACGGTGTCGACCAGCTGGACCTTGCGGCCGGGACGGGACACGTGGCCGGACACGGTCAGCGGCGCCGTACCGACGGGCCGGATCAGCTCGAGGGTGAGGCGCACCATCCGCAGGCCGTCGCCCGTCGGCACCGCCCGCTCGGTGGCGCGGGTCACGAGGGCGGCGACCGGTCCCCCGTGGAGGGCCTCGGAGGTCCAGGGGCCGCGGGCCAACTCGGTGGGGACCAGCGAGTCGCCGTCGGGCACGAACAAGGCGTCGGCGGAGGACCCGGTCATTGGTGCGACGCTAGCGGTGGAGCACCGACGCGAGCGCGCCTACCATCGGTCCGCCCCGGTCCGCACGGTCCGGGACGACCGCCCTCGTCCGGCACCGGACCCGACCCAAGGAGCACCATGGCAGAGCGCACGGCAGAGATCGACGTCCAGGGCAGTCCGGATGCGGTGTGGGAGCTGGTCGGTGACTTCGGCGGGATCGCCGGGTGGATGCCGGGCATGGAGTCGTGCCGCCTGGAGGGTGACAACCGGATCCTCGACACCATGGGCATGACCATCACCGAGAAGCTGGTGACCCGCGACGACGCCGGCCGGGCCATCACGTACTCGATCGTCGACGGCGTGCCCATCGAGTCCCACGAGGCCACCATCACGGTGACGCCCGCCGGCTCCGGGAGCCACGTGACCTGGGTCGTCGACGCCGCCCCCGAGGAGATGGCCGACCTCATGGCGACCGTGTACCAGCAGTCGCTCGAGGCCCTGAAGGCCCACGTCGAGGCGTGAGCGACGCCCAGCCGTCGGCCGCCCCGACCGGTGGGCACCACTACCGCGTGGGGGCGACCACCCCGGCCCCGGTCGAGGTGGTCTGGCCCCTGCTGGGTGAGGCGCGGCGGTGGCGCGACTGGTCCTTCCTCACCCGGACCGAACTCGAGCGGGAGGGGGAGCCGGCCCCCGACGGCGTCGGCGCCGTGCGTCACTTCACCCGATTCGGCGTCGGTTCACGCGAAGAGGTGGTGGCCTGGGACCCGCCGCACCACCTCGCCTACCGCATCCTCCGCGGCTTCCCGGTGCGCAACTACCGGTCCGACGTGACCCTCACCGCCGAGGACGGGGGCACCCGGATCGACTGGGTCGGAAGCTTCGACCCGAAGCTGCCGGGCTCGGGTCCGGTGCTCGACGCCGTGCTGCGGAGGATGATGCAGCGCTTCGCCGACGGTCTGGCCGCCCACGCCACCCGGGTGGCCGGCGGCGCTTAGCGGACGGCGGCCGCCAGTCGGGCCGCCCGCCGGGCCACCTCGTGGCGCGCCCGCTCCACGTCCACCGTCGCGTGCACTCGGTCCACGACGACCGGGACGCCACCGACCCAGACGTCGGTGACCAGGCGACTCGAGGCGGACCACACCAGGTGCTCGACCAGCATGCCGTCGTCGAGCAGGGGCACGAACGCCGGGTCGTCGAGGGTGACGGCCACCATGTCGGCCTTGGCACCGGGGGCGAGCACCCCGAGGTCCGACCGGTCGAGGGCTCGGCCCGCACCCCGCGTGGCGAGGTCCAGCGCCTCCACCGCCGGGAGCGCCCCGGCGTCGCCCTGGCGCAGGCGGGCCAGCATGGCCGCCAGGCGCATCTCCTCCCACAGGTCGAGGTCGTTGTTCGACGCCGGGCCGTCCGTGCCGAGGCCGACCCGCACCCCCCGGGCCAGGAGGTCGGTCACGGGGGCGATGCCCGACGCGAGCTTGGCGTTCGACTGGGGGCAGTGGGCCACGGCGACGTCATGGGTGGCGTAGACGTCGATGTCGGACGGCGAGAGCCAGATGCTGTGGGCGGCCAGGACACGTCCCTCGAACACGCCGGCGCCGGCCAGCACGGCGGGGACGCTGCCACCGTGCTCCGCGGTGAAGGCGTCGCCCTCCCCCTCGGTCTCGGCCAGGTGCAGGTGGAACAGCGCGTCCCGCTCCCGGGCGGCCGCCGCGGTGGCGACCAGCCCGGGGAGGGGCACCGTGTAGGCGGCGTGGGCGGCGAACCCGACCTCGATGCGACCCTCCTCGCCGTTGCGCCGGTCGTGGAAGCCGGCGAAGCGCTCGATGCAGGCCGACCACCACTCGGCTCCCCCGTCGCTGCCCGGGAGCTGGAGCACCCCCGGGGTGATGATGGCGCGCGAGCCGGCGGCGACCACGGCGTCCGCCGTGGCCTCCTCCTCGAAGTACATCTCACACGTCGTGGTGACCCCGTAGCCGAGCAGCTCGGCGGCGGCCAGCGTCATCCCCCAGTAGACGTCCTCGGGATCGAGATGGGACTCGCGTGGCCACAGCACCTCTTCGAGCCACCGCAGCAGGGGAAGGTTCTCCCCGGTGCCCCGGAAGAGGGTCATGGGCGAGTGGCAGTGCGTGTTCACGAAGCCCGGCAGGAGCGCACCCTCCACCCGGATCTCGTGCACCTCGGTGCCGCGGTCGTCGTCGGCACTCCGCAGGTCCCCGGGGCGTCCGACCCGCACCACCGTGTCCCCCCGGACCTCGACCCCGCCGGGGCGGAGGACGGCCGAGGAGCCGTCGCAGGGGACGACGGCATCGGCCACGTAGCGCACCACCCCGCCGTCGGCGCCGGCCGGAGGTGGATCTACGGCGGGGCCTCGGCGCGGCTGGTCGTCCACGTACCCACCCTAGGGGTCGGGATCCGTCCCCACCGGTCCGGTCCCGACCCGGTGGGCTACGGGTTGATGACGATCGTCAGCTGGCGGGTGGCGCTCTGCTGTGCGTGCAGAGGGGCCGGCCCCTTGTGGTCGACGACCTCGACGGTGAAGTTGAACGTCCCGGCGAACGAGGCCTTGCCGCTGATGGTCCCCTTGCTCTTGGAGATCTTCAGCCCGTTGGGGAGGCTGCCGGCGACGATCGACCACTGGTAGGGCGGAGTGCCGCTGGTGGCCGTCACGGTGGCCGAGTACTTCACCTTGTCGGTCGCCGAGTAGACCGTGCCCGACGGCAGCGAGGTCGTCGTGATCGACAGGGGCGGCACCGGGTCGACGGTCAGCGTGGCGGCCGTCGAGTCGGCGGTCCCCACCGGGTTGGTGAACACTGCGCGGTACTGGTTGCCGCTCTCCCCCAGGGTCGTGACGATCGAGTACGAGCCGGAGGTGGCGCCGGAGATGTTGGTGAACGGGCTTCCCCCGGTCGAGACCTGCCACTGGACCGTCGGGGCCGGTGCACCGCTGGCGGCCGCGCTGAACGTCGCCGTCTGTCCGGCGATCACCGTGGACGCGGTCGGGTCGGTGGTGACGACCGGGGCGGTGTCCAGGGTCAGCGTGGCCGGCGTCGACGTCGCCGTACCGGCGGCGTTGGTGAACACGGCCTGGTACTCGTCACCGGTCTGTCCGGCGGCCGTGGTGAAGGTGTAGCTGTCCGAGGTGGCCCCGGCGACGTCGGAGAACGTCGTGCCGCCGTCCGTGGACTCCTGCCACTGCACCGTCGGCGTCGGATTGCCGCTGGCCGCGGCCGTGAACGTCGCCGACTGGCCGGTGACGATCGCCTGGTCGGACGGTTGTGTCGTCACCACCGGCACCGTGTGGACCGAAAGGGTCGCCGGGTCCGAGGTCGTCGAACCGATGGAGTTCGCCAGGACGGCCTCGTACCGGTCCTGGTCGTCGGCGGCGCTGGCCGCCACCGACAGGGTCCCGGAGTCCGCCCCCGAGATCGGGGTGAAGGTGGTTCCTCCGTCGGTCGAGACCTCCCACCGGACCTGCGGGGACGGGTTCCCGGTACCCGCCACGGTGAATGTGGCCGTCTGGCCCGCCACCACGGTCGTCGATGTCGGCTGCGTCGTGACGGCCGGAGCGGTCCCCACGAAGCCGTAGTACGTGAGGACGACCGAGCCGCCCGCCCACGAGGTGCCGAAGCTGGCACCCGAGCCGTTGACGGACCACGAGGACCCACCCCCGCCGCCGCCGCCGGCGCCGCAGTCGACGCCGGCGGTCGCCGTGCTGCCGAGGCCGCCCACGTAGCCACCGCCGCCGCCGCCGTTGCCGGCCGAGTCACCGGCCGACACCGAACTCGAGCCCGGGCCCCCGGGGGTGCCACTGGGGCTCCCGGTGGAGTCGTTGACGCCACCGGCGCCGCCCACGTCACCGCTGGTCGCCCCCTGGCCCCCACCGGTGCCGCTCGGGCCGGCACCGGTACCGTCGGTGGACGGGGTGGACGAGCCGGCACCCCCCGTCCCGCCGCCACCGCCATCGGACCCGGCGCACATCGACTCACCGCCACCGCCGCCACCGGCGGCCACGACGAGCGGGGTGTCCCCCACCTGGCACGACGGGCCGGAGCAGACCGCACTGGAACCCCCGCCGCCGCCACCGCTCCCGTCCGCCCCGCCGGTGCCGATGCAGGCACCTTCGGCGTCGATGCCGGCGCAGTAGTAGCCGTTGCCGCCTCCACCACCGTTCGAGAACCCGGCGCCGCCGGCGCCACCGGTGCTCACGACCCCCGAACCGTGCGGCGCGGTGGCGCCGGTGCAGCCCGACGTGGCGGTGAGGGTGGACCCGGCGGTCACCGGGTACGTCCCCGTGACCGTCGAGCCGGGCGCCCCGGAACCGCCGGAGTCGCTACTGGCGGCGCCGCCGCCGCCACCACCCGCCCCGCCGACCAGCGAGGCGACCACCGCGGAGGCGAGGGACGGCACCGTGGTCGTGGCCGGGAGACCGCAGGCCTCGGGATCGGTCCACGTCGACAGCTTCGTCAGCACCTGGGTCCCGAAGGCGAACTGGTCGCCCGCCACCGGAGGACTCACACCGGTGGGCGTCACCACCGTGACATCCACCGTGCCGGTCCCGGCGGGGGAGGTCGCGGTGACCGAATCCGGACCGTCGGCCGTGATGGTGCCGGCCGTGGAGCCGAAGTCGACCGCGGTCGCACCGTTCAGATTCGTCCCCGTGACCGTGACACTCGTGCCGCCGCCCACCGGGCCGGTGGACGGGCTGATCCCGGTGACCGTCGGCGGCGGCTGGACCACGGTGTAGGTGAACTGGTCGGCCGGCGAGGTGGCGCTCGTCCCGTCCGGGGTGGTGACCGTGACATCGACCGTGCCCGTGCCGGCGGGCGCCGTGGCCGTCAGCGACGTGGCGCTGTCCGCGGTGATGGTGCCGGGAGTGGATCCGAAGTCGACGGCGGTGGCTCCGGACAGGTCCGTGCCGGTGACCGTCACGCTGGTGCCACCGGTCGGCGGCCCCGTGGACGGGCCGATGCCCGTCACCGACACGGTGTTCGACCCGGTCGCGGTGATCGTGGTCGAGGCCAGCGGCGTCGGCGCCTGGTAGAGCGGGTTGTCCCCCGAGGCACAGGCCGCGCAGGAGGGATAGCCGTCGAACGTGACCGAGCCGATGATCGACACGGTGGTGGTCAGCACGAACTCCGTGTAGTCGATGGGCTCCACCGCCCCCACCGCGCCGGTCGCCGTGAACTGGGCGGTCACCGTGGGCAACGTCACGTTGTCCCCGCCCGCGATGGTCGTACTCGGGTTCAGGTAGGTCTCGATGTAGGGGTAGACCGTCTTGTAGTTGCCGCTGTCGATGTGGGCCGTGCAGGCGTCGGTCACCGCCGCGGTGCAGTACGTCGCGCTGAAGTGGCCCGACGTCGTGGCGTCACCACCGGCGACGGAGATGCTGTTGGGCACGTACGTGAAGCCCTTCGGCACGGGCAGGATCACCGAGAACTGGGAGGCACCCGTGACCGACACGCCGTCTTCCGACGCAGGGATGCTGGTCGGTGACGCGGCGATGGACAGGGACACCGTCGAGCCCTGCACGGCGGTCGACGGCAGGCTGACCGAGGTCTGGAGGTCCTGGATCTCCCCCGCCAGATTGTCCACGTTCCCACCGATGTACTCGCCCACCGAGGGGGCGAAGGTGATGGTCGCCGTCGTGCAGTTCCCGGCGCTCGGATACGTGTCCCCCGGAGCGCAGTAGGCGAACGTCACGGTCTGGTTCCCGGTGGAGCCCGAGGCCGGCGTGTACGTCACGATGCCGTTCGTCGCCGTGGGCGCGGCCGTGGCCGTCCCGCTGGAGGGCTGCGTGACGATGGTCAGCGACGCCGTGTCGACCGAGGCGGCACCGCCGGTGACCAGGGTCAGGGCGTCGAACTGCGTCGGCGGTGACGTCGACCCCGGCGTGTAGCTGGCATAGCCGTCGGCGATCACCGGTCCCCCGGCGGCGACCGACGGCGTGGCACCGGCCACGGCCAACATCGCCACCGACGTCAGGGCGACGACCACCAGCGCCACCCAACGCGCCAGGAATCCGGACAGACCACGCTTCGATCGCACAGGGACGACCCTCCCCAAACTCGCCGAACAGTCGAGCTCCCCCCGAGGTCCCCCGACGCATCGCGCGCTCGCGACGCCTCCGGAACCGTAAGTCACCGGTCTGCGCTTGGCAACCGCCCGACTGCGTATTCCGCAGCCCGTTTCAGAGGTCACGTATGTGTCCGTTATCGCCGGTGGCACGAGAACCCTTGTGGGGGCTGGACACAGCGTGCGTACCGCCAGGTTTCGGGGGTCCAGACGCACATCGCGAGCGGTAGTGAACCGACCACGGTGGGTAGTACTTGTTGCCGTTCGCCAGGAGTCGGCATATCTTCGCAAGATCGTCCGGGGGGACGACACGGGGGGCAACTGTGCACGCACAGGCGTCGGACGACGGACGGTCCTTCCCGGGCGGAAGTCGGGGGAGAGTCCATCATGCGCACGTCCACGTCTGACTCCGATTCGCGGGGTTCCAGCCGGAGAGCAGCCCGACGGGGCGATGCAACCTCCGTCCGATCGGACGGGCCTCACCACGGCCGGCTCTTCCGGCTGACCGCTTCCGGCCTGGCCACGTCGGTGGTGGCCGGCATGCTGAGTGTGATCGCCGTCGCGGCGGCCATCACCGTCACCCCCGGCATCGCCGCGGCCGCGACCACGCCGGTGGCCGCCTCGTGGAGCTCGTCGCCCAACTGTTCCACCTGGGTGACGGCGACGCCGCCGGCCGGGACGGTGTCCGCCACCCTGACGCTCCTGGGCGCCGGCGGCGGAGGTGGCGGGACGAACTCGGGATCGGGCGGGAGCGGCGGTGCCGGCGGTGGGATCAGCTCCACCGTCGCCTTGACCCACAACACCGGAATCGTCTCCGTCAAGGTCGGCTGCGGAGGCGGAGCCGGCGGGGAGAGCGGAAACAGTGACTCCACTATCAGCGGTCCCGCCGGTGGGGCCGGCTACGCCTCCGGCGGGTCCGGGGGAAGCGGAAGTTCGGAATTCGCATCGATCGATGGCGAGTCGTCGGCCGGTGGCGGAGGCGGGGCCTCGGGCCTCTGCCTCGGCAGTGGAACCTGCGCCACCGCCGTCGCGGTCGCCGGCGGTGGCGGCGGTGGTGGCGCCCGATGGGACTGCACCGGATCGACGGGCCCCGGAGCTGGTGGAGCCGGCGGCAACAGCGGATCGAGTTCTACGAGTGCCGGGGCGGCCGGCACCAACGGTGACGGCTCCGACGGTGCCGGCGGTGGCGGCGGAACCTCCGCCGGCGGTGGTGCCGGCGGTGCCGGTTACAACGCCAGCGGGGGCGGCGGCGCCAATACTCCCTACGCTTCGTCCGGCGGCAATGGGGGCGCAGGCAAGGGCAGCGAGGCCGGTGCCGGCGGCGGCGGCGGGGGCGGGGGCTACACCGGCGGCGGTGGTGGCGGTGGCGACGGTTGCACATCTGGTGCTGATGCCGGCGGTGGCGCCGGCGGCGGCTCCTCGGCCATCAACTCCTCCTACGCGAGCACCTTCACCTACAGTGCCGGCGCATCCGGAGGAGGTAACGAGGCCGCCGGCACGGCCGGGTCGATCACCCTGACCTGGAACGTCGACAACCTGTCGGTCACCAACCCGGGGACCCAGTCGAACGTCTCGGGCTCGGCCATCTCGAACCTCACCATCACCGGGAGCCACGACACCACCGGCGGCAACTCGGTCACCTACTCGGCCACCGGCCTGCCGGCCGGCCTGTCGATCTCCAGCGGGGGCGTGGTGAGCGGCACCCCGACCACGGCGTGCGCCTGCTCGGTCACCGTCACGGCCACCGACTCCGAGGCCCTGACGGCCACGACCAGCTTCACCTGGAACATCACCAACACCGTGTCGGTGACCAACCCGGGGGCCAAGTCCTCGGTCACCGGCACCGCCATCACCCCGGTGACGGACTCGGCCACCGACTCCCAGTCCGGGGCCACGCTGACCTGGTCGGCCACCGGCCTGCCGGCCGGCCTGTCGATCAGCTCGTCGACCGGGACCATCTCGGGCACGCCGACCACACCCGGCTCCTCCTCGGTGACCGTCAAGGCCACCGACGGCGCCGGCTACTCGGGCACCGCCTCGTTCACCTGGACGGTGACCAACACGGTGGCGGTGGCCAACCCGGGCACCCAGTCCTCCCTCTCGGGCACGGCCATCACCCCGGTCACGGACTCGGCCACCGACTCCCAGTCCGGGGCCACGCTGACCTGGTCGGCCACCGGCCTGCCCGCCGGGCTGTCGATCAGCTCGTCGACCGGGACCATCTCGGGCACGCCCACCACCGCCGGCTCCTCCTCGGTGACCGTCAAGGCCACCGACGGCGCCGGGTTCTCGGGCACCGCCTCGTTCACCTGGACGATCTCCAACACGGTGGCCGTCGCCAACCCGGGGAACCAGTCCTCCCTCTCGGGCTCGGCCATCACCCCGGTGACGGACTCGGCAACGGACTCCCAGTCCGGGGCCACGCTGACCTGGTCGGCCACCGGCCTGCCCGCCGGGCTGTCGATCAGCTCGTCGACCGGGACCATCTCGGGCACCCCGACCACGCCCGGCTCCTCCTCGGTGACCGTCAAGGCCACCGACCCCTCCGGGGCCAACGGCTCGACGACGTTCACCTGGACGATCTCCAACACGGTGGCCGTCGCCAATCCGGGCAACCAGAGCGCGGTGACCGGCACGGCCATCACCCCGGTGACGGACTCGGCCACCGACTCCCAGTCCGGGGCCACCTTGACCTGGTCGGCCACCGGCCTGCCGGCCGGCCTGTCGATCAACTCCTCGTCCGGGACCATCTCGGGCACGCCGACCGCACCCTGCACCTGCTCGGTCACCCTGAAGGCCACCGACGGTGCCGGGTTCTCCGGCTCCACGACGTTCACCTGGACGGTCGCCAACACGGTCTCGGTCACCAATCCGGGCAGCCACAACAGTGTGACGGGCACAGCCATTTCCGCGGTGTCCAACTCCGCCACCGACTCCCAGGCCGGCGTCTCGTCGTACACCTGGTCGGCCACCGGCCTGCCGGCCGGCCTGTCGATCAACTCCTCGTCCGGGTCGATCACCGGGACGCCGACGGCTCCGTGCTCGTGCGCGGTGACCCTGACGGCCACCGACCCGGCCGGGCAGTCCGGCACGGCGACGTTCACCTGGACGGTCACCAACACCGTTGCCGTGACGAATCCGGGCACCCGTTACGGAACCTCGGGCACGGCGATCGCCACGCTCACCCCTTCCGCATCCGATTCGCAGGCCGGAGCCGTTCTCACCTGGTCGGCCACCGGTCTGCCCGCCGGACTGTCGATCAACCCGGCCTCCGGGGCGGTGACCGGTACGCCCACCGCGGGCGGCGCCTCGTCGGTGACGCTCACCGCCACCGACGGTGCCGGTTTCGCCGGTTCCACGACCTTCTCATGGGCGATCGCCAATACGGTGACCGTTGCCGGTCAGGGCGCCCAGACTTCGGCCTCGGGGTCACCGATCCCGGGCCTCTCGAATTCGGCGTCCGACTCGCAGACCGGTGAGACGTTCACGTGGGCGGCCTCAGGCCTGCCCGCCGGGCTGTCCATCGACCCGGCGTCCGGCACCATCTCGGGCACGCCGACCACCGCGGGCACGTCATCGGTGACCGTAACGGCCACCGACGGTGCCGGGTTCTCGGGTTCCACGTCCTTCTCGTGGACGGTCACCAACACGATCTCGGTGACCAATCCCGGTGGCCAGTCGGACCTGTCCGGCACACCCATCACCCAGCTGGACGTGGGTGCCGTCGACTCCTCCCCCTCCGCCACCCTCGCCTTCGGAGCCACCGGTCTGCCGCCCGGCCTCTCGATCGACGTCATGAGCGGGGCCATCACGGGCACCCCGACCACCGCCTGCACCTGCTCGGTCACGGTGACGGTGACCGACGGGTCGGGGGCTACCGGCACGGCCTCCTTCACCTGGACGATCACCAACACCGTGTCGGCCGCCAATCCGGGCAACCAGTCGGACCTGTCGGGTGTGGCCATCACGCCGCTCCCCGACTCGGCCACCGACTCCTCCTCGACGGCCACGGTGACCTGGTCGGCCACCGGATTGCCGGTGGGACTCGCCATCGACCCCTCGTCCGGCACCGTCACCGGCTCGCCGACCACCGCCTGCACCTGCGCGGTGACCCTGACCGCCACCGACGGATCGGGCGCTTCCGGCTCGACCTCCTTCACCTGGACGATCACCAACACCGTGTCGGCCGCCAATCCGGGCGACCAGTCGGACCAGTCGGGTGTGGCCATCACGCCGCTCCCCGACTCGGCCACCGAGAGCTCCTCGACGGCCACGGTGACCTGGTCGGCCACCGGACTTCCCGACGGGCTCGCCATCGACCCCTCGTCCGGCACCATCTCCGGCACGCCCACCACGGCCGGGACGTCATCGGTCACGCTGACGGCCACCGACGAATCGGGTGCCTCCGGCTCGACCTCCTTCACGTGGACCATCACCAACGCGGTGGCCGTCTCCGACCCGGGCGCCCAGTCCGATATCTCCGGTTCGCCCATCACGCCACTGGCCGACGTGGCGACCGACAGCTCGACGACGGCCACCATCTCCTCCTGGTCGGCCACCGGCCTGCCCGACGGGCTCGCCATCGATCCGACCACGGGTGTCATCTCGGGCACGCCAGCGAGCGCCGGCGATTACGCCGTGACCCTGACGGCCACCGACTCGTCCGGTTTCTCGGGTACTCGGACCTTCGACTGGACCGTGACCAACACCGTTTCGGTGACCAACCCCGGGGCGTTGAGCGACCAGTCCGGGGCGGCCATCAACCCGGTCGACGTGACGGCCTCGGACTCCTCGTCCACGGCCACCCTCACCTATTCGGCCACCGGCCTGCCGGCCGGGCTCGCCATCGACCCGACCACCGGGGTCATCTCCGGCACGCCCACCACGGCCGGGACGTCCTCGGTCACGGTGACGGCCAGCGACGACTCGGGCTACTCGGGCTCCGCCTCCTTCTCGTGGACGGTGGCCAACACCGTTTCGGTGACCAACCCCGGTGACCAGTCGGACCTGTCCGGCGCGGCCATCACCCCGGTCGACGTGACGGCCTCGGACTCCTCGTCGACGGCCACGGTGAGTTACTCGGCCACCGGCCTGCCCGACGGGCTCGCCATCGATCCGACCACCGGCGTCATCTCCGGCACGCCCACCACGGCCGGGACGTCCTCGGTCACGGTGACGGCGTCCGACGATGCCGGGGCCAGTGACTCCGCCTCCTTCTCGTGGACGGTGACCAACACCGTTTCGGTGACCGGCCCCGGTGACCAGTCGGACCTGTCCGGCGCGGCCATCACCCCGGTCGACGTGACGGCCTCGGACTCCTCGTCCACGGCCACGGTGACGTACGCGGCCACCGGCCTGCCCGCCGGGCTCGCCATCGACCCGACCACCGGCGTCATCTCGGGCACGCCCACCACGGCCGGGACGTCGTCGGTCACGGTGACGGCCAGTGACGACTCGGGCTACTCGGGCTCCGCCTCCTTCTCGTGGACGGTGACCAACGCCGTTTCGGTCACCAGCCCCGGTGACCAGTCGGAACAGTCCGGCACGGCCATCACCCCGGTCGACGTGACGGCCTCGGACTCCTCGTCGACGGCCACCCTCACCTACTCGGCCACCGGCCTGCCCGCCGGGCTCGCCATCGATCCCTCGTCGGGCGTCATCTCCGGCACGCCCACCACGGCCGGGACGTCCTCGGTGACGGTGACGGCCAGTGACGACTCGGGCTACTCGGGCTCCGCCTCCTTCTCGTGGACGGTGGCCAACACCGTTTCGGTGACCAACCCCGGTGACCAGTCGGACCTGTCCGGCGCGGCCATCACCCCGGTCGACGTGACGGCCTCGGACTCCTCGTCGACGGCCACGGTGAGTTACTCGGCCACCGGCCTGCCCGCCGGGCTCGCCATCGATCCCTCGTCGGGCGTCATCTCCGGCACGCCCACCACGGCCGGGACGTCCTCGGTGACGGTGACGGCCAGTGACGACTCGGGCTACTCGGGCTCCGCCTCCTTCTCGTGGACGGTGGCCAACACCGTTTCGGTGACCAACCCCGGTGACCAGTCGGACCTGTCCGGCGCGGCCATCACCCCGGTCGACGTGACGGCCTCGGACTCCTCGTCGACGGCCACGGTGAGTTACTCGGCCACCGGTCTGCCCGACGGGCTCGCCATCGATCCGACCACCGGCGTCATCTCCGGCACGCCCACCACGGCCGGGACGTCCTCGGTCACGGTGACGGCGTCCGACGATGCCGGGGCCAGTGACTCCGCCTCCTTCTCGTGGACGGTGGCCAACACCGTTTCGGTGACCAACCCCGGTGACCAGTCGGACCTGTCCGGCGCGGCCATCACCCCGGTCGACGTGACGGCCTCGGACTCCTCGTCGACGGCCACGGTGAGTTACTCGGCCACCGGCCTGCCCGACGGGCTCGCCATCGATCCGACCACCGGCGTCATCTCCGGCACGCCCACCACGGCCGGGACGTCGTCGGTCACGGTGACGGCGTCCGACGATGCCGGGGCCAGTGACTCCGCCTCCTTCTCGTGGAGCATCTCGGACACGTTGGCCCTGGCCAACCCCGGCGACCAGACCGATGACTCGGGAGCGACGATCTCCCCCGTCACCCTTTCGGCCAGCGATACGTCGTCGACGGCCACCCTGACCTTCTCCGACGGCGGAACCTTGCCGGCCGGGCTCGCCCTCGACAGTGCGACCGGCGTGATCTCGGGGACCCCGACGACCGGTGGGGCCGACGATGTCACCCTCACCGTGACGGACAACTCCGGCGCCACGGCGTCGGTCACGCTCACGTGGACGATCGCCAACGTCATCACCACCGCCGGTACCGGCGACCAGAGCGACGTATCGGGGACGGCCATCGAAGCCATCGACGCGTCGGCCACCGACTCGTCGACGACCGCCGTGCTCTCCTACTCCGCCAACGGAACACTGCCCCCGGGCATCTCGGTCGATCCCTCCACGGGATCCGTGACCGGGACACCGACCACGGCCGGGACCTTCGCCGTCACGATCACCGCCAGCGACGATGCCGGCTACTCGGCGTCGGACTCCTTCAGCTGGGTGGTGACCAACGTGGTGACCACCTCCGGTCCGGGCGACCAGTCCTCGGTCTCGGGCTCCCCAGTCACCCCGGTCTCGGCGACCGCCACCGACAGCTCGTCAACGGCCACCGTCACCTGGTCCGACGGCGGAACCCTGCCCCCGGGGCTCTCGGTGGACCCGGCGTCGGGCACCGTCAGCGGCACGCCCACGACGGCCGGGACGTACCCGGTCACCCTCACGGCGAGCGACGATGCCGGCTTCGCGGCGATCGCGTCCTTCAACTGGACGGTCACGAACGTCGTGTCGGCCGCCGTCATCGGCAACCAGTCGAGCGTCTCCGGGACGGCCATCACGCCGGTCTCCGCGGTGGCCACCGACTCGTCGCCGGCGGCGACGATCACCTACTCCGACGGAGGCACGCTGCCGCCGGGACTGGCGATCGATCCGTCGGCGGGCACGATCTCGGGTACACCGACCACCGCCGGGACCTACGCCGTGACGATCACCGCGACCGACAGCGCCGGGTTCAGCGGCACGTCGAGCTTCACGTGGACGGTGACCAACGTGGTCACGGTGGTGACCCCCGGTCCCCAGTCGGCGACATCGGGCACGCCGGTCCCACCCCTCACGCTCCCGGTCCAGGACACCTCGTCGACCGCCACCATCGTGGGGTGGTCGGCCGCCAATCTGCCCGCCGGTCTGGCGATCGACAGCACGACCGGAGCGATCACGGGCACACCGACCACGGCGGGCAACTACAACGCCGTGACGGTGACGGCCACGGATTCGGCTGGCTTCAGCGGCTCCGTCCAGTTCCGTTGGCAGGTCGTCAATATCGTCGCCGTGTCGCCGATCGCCGACCAGACCACCTACACGAACTCGCCGGCGACGCCGGTGACGCCATCCGCCACCGACTCGCAGGTCTCCCCTCCGGTCAAGTTGATGTGGACGGCCACCGGACTCCCGTCGGGCATCGGCATCGACCACACCTCGGGCGTCATGTCCGGCACACCGACCACCGCCGGCACGTACTCGGTGACGGTCACCGCGACGGACAACGCGACTCCGCGGCAGTCCGGTACGACGTCGTTCACCTGGACCGTCATCAACCCGACGCCCGTCGTCACCGGCCTGTCCCCCACGTCCGGCCCCGGCGCCGGGGGGACTGTCGTGACGATCTCCGGGGCGAACCTCCAGGGCACGACCGCCGTGGCCTTCGGCTCGACGGCGGCCACGAAGGTGAAGGTCAACCCGGCGGGCACCCAGGTGACCGCCACCAGCCCGGCCCACACCACCGGGACGGTGGACGTGACCGTGACGGCCCACGGACTGACGAGCTCGACCTCGTCGGCCGACCGGTTCACCTACCTCGGACCGGTCATCACCTCCCTGTCGGCGACCAAGGGATCCGCCGTCGGTGGCGCCAAGATCAAGATCTACGGAACCGGTCTGAGCGGGGCGACTTCGGTCCTGTTCGGGTCGACACCGGCGACGCACGTCAAGGTCAACAAGGCGGGGACCAAGATGACCGCGATCGTCCCCGCCAACAGTGCGGGTGTGGTGACGGTGACCGTCATCACCCCGGGAGGATCCAGTGCCGCATCGGCGGCCGATCAGTACACCTACGAGGGCCCGTCGGTCGTCACCGTCTCGCCGTCCTCCGGCCCGGCCGCGGGCGGCACGAAGGTCACCATCGGAGGCGCCTACCTGAAGGGCGCCACTGCGGTCTCCTTCGGGAGCACCAACGCCTCGGCCTTCACCGTGAACGGCGCCGGCACCTCGATCAAGGTGACGGCTCCCGCCGGCTCCTCCGGCACTGTCGACATCACCGTGACCACGCCAGGCGGCACGTCGCCGACCGTGAGCGCCGACCACTTCACCTACGGCTGACGTCCACCGCCGGCGCCTGGGCCGCCTCACCCCTCCTCACCGACCGCTCCACCACTCGACCCGACACCCGGCCCTCCGGGCCGCAGAAATGAACGAGGTTCACGACATGGACAACGCGCCCGCCACCCAACCCACCAGCCGGGGCGGTCGCCTCCGTCGATCGACGGGTTGCGCGCTCGCCGCGTCCCTGGCGGCCGGGATGCTGAGCACGGTGGCCCTGGTGGCCGCCACCCCCGGCATCGCCGCGGCCGCGACCACGCCGGTGGCCGCCTCGTGGAGCTCGTCGCCCAACTGCTCCACCTGGGTGACGGCGGCGCCGCCGGCCGGGACGGTGTCCGCCACCCTCACGTTGTCGGGGGCCGGCGGCGGTGGCGGGGCCACCAACTCGGGGTCGGGTGGGAGCGGCGGGTCGGGCGGGGCCATCAACGCCACCACGTTCGCCCTGACCCACGCCACCGGGGCCGTGGCCGTCAAGCTGGGCTGCGGTGGGGCCGGGGGGACGACCGGCGGTGGCGGGGGCAGCTCCATCGGCGGGGCGGCCGGGGGCGCGGGCTACGCGACCGGGGCGGCCTCGGGCGGCGCCTCGGACGAGAGCGTCTCGGTCGACGGGATCTCGAGCGGCGGTGGCGGTGGCGGGGCCTCGGGGCTCTGCCTGGGCAGCACCGGCTGCACGACGGCCCTGGCCGTGGCCGGTGGCGGCGGTGGTGGCGGGTCCCGCTGGGACTGCACCGGGTCGACCGGTCCGGGCACGGGGGGCAACGGTCAGACCGGCGGGACGACGACCTTCTCGGCCGGGGCGGCGGGCACCAACGGTGACGGCTCCGACGGCACCGGCGGGGGCGGCGGTGCCTCCACCTCGGGTGGGGGTGGCGGGGGCGGCGACTCCTCCAACGGGTCCAACGGCGCCAACAGCCCCTACGCCTCGGCCGGCGGGTCCGGCGGGGGCGGCGGCGGCGGCTTCCCGGTCGAGGCCGGGGCCAGCGGCGGCGGCGGGGGCGGGGGCTACACCGGCGGTGGCGGCGGCGGGGGCGACAAGTGCACGTCGGGCTCGGATGCCGGTGGTGGCGGCGGCGGCGGCTCCTCGGCCGTCAACTCCTCCTACGCCTCCAGTGTCGCCTACGCCACCGGATCGGCCGGGGGCGGCACCTCGGCGACCGGCACGGCCGGGTCGATCACCCTGACCTGGAACGTCGACAACCTGTCGGTCACCAACCCGGGGACCCAGTCGAACGTCTCGGGCTCGGCCATCTCGAACCTGACCATCACCGGGAGCCACGACACCACCAACGGCAACTCGGTCACCTACTCGGCCACCGGCCTGCCGGCCGGCCTGTCGATCTCCAGCGGGGGCGTGGTGAGCGGCACCCCGACCACGGCGTGCGCCTGCTCGGTGACCGTCACGGCCACCGACTCCGAGGCCCTGACGGCCACGACCAGCTTCACCTGGAACATCACCAACACCGTGTCGGTGGCCAACCCGGGGGCCAAGTCCTCGGTCACCGGCACCGCCATCACCCCGGTGACGGACTCGGCCACCGACTCCCAGTCCGGGGCCACGCTGACCTGGTCGGCCACCGGCCTGCCGGCCGGCCTGTCGATCAGCTCGTCGACCGGGACCATCTCGGGCACGCCCACCACCGCCGGCTCCTCCCCGGTGACCGTCAAGGCCACCGACGGCGCCGGCTACTCGGGCACCGCCTCGTTCACCTGGACGGTGACCAACACGGTGGCGGTGGCCAACCCGGGCACCCAGTCCTCCCTCTCGGGCACGGCCATCACCCCGGTCACCGACTCGGCCACCGACACCCAGTCCGGGGCCACGCTGACCTGGTCGGCCACCGGCCTGCCGGCCGGGCTGTCGATCAGCTCGTCGACCGGGACCATCTCGGGCACGCCCACGACCGCCGGCTCCTCCTCGGTGACGGTCAAGGCCACCGACGGCGCCGGGTTCTCGGGCACCGCCTCGTTCACCTGGACGATCTCCAACACGGTGGCGGTCGCCAACCCGGGGAACCAGTCCTCCCTCTCGGGCTCGGCCATCACCCCGGTGACCACCGGTGGGAGTGACACCTCGTCGACGACCACGTTGAGTTACTCGGCCACCGGCCTGCCGGCCGGTTTGTCGATCGATCCCTCGACGGGAACCATCTCGGGCACGCCGACCACGGCCGGGACGCCGTCCGTGACCGTGACGGCCACCGACGGCTCGGGGTTCTCGGCCCACGCCTCGTTCACCTGGACGATCACCAACGTGGTGACCCTTCCCGCGACCGGATCGCAGTCCGAGGTGTCCGGCTCGCCCATCACACCGCTCGGCCTGGCGGCCAGCGACACCTCGTCGACCGCCACCCTCGCCTACTCGGCCACCGGCCTGCCCCCGGGCCTGTCGATCGGAGCAGCGTCGGGAACGGTCATCGGAACGCCCTCCACCGCGGGCACCTTCGCGGTGACGGTGACGGCCACGGACAACGCCGGATTCGCGTCGACGATCTCCTTCACCTGGACCATCACCAACACGCTGACCATGACCGATCCCGGGAGCCAGACGTCGACCTCGGGGAGCGCCATCGCCCCGCTCCCGGTCCCGACGACGGATTCGCTGCCGGGCGCGGTGCTCTCGTTCGGTGATTCGGGAACCCTGCCGCCGGGTCTGTCGGTCGACCCCTCGAGCGGCGTCATCAGCGGGACACCGACCACCGCCGGGACCTACGACGTGACGGTCACCGCCACCGACGACTCGGGCTTCTCGGCGGAGGTCTCCTTCCCCTGGACCGTCGTCAACACGGTGTCGGTGACCGACCCGGGCAACCAGACGGGCCTGTCGGGCACCCCGATCGCGCCGTTCGTGGTGGCTGCCGGCGACTCTTCGTCGACCGCCACGCTCACCTTCAGCGCCACCGGGCTGCCGCCGGGTGTCTCGATCGACCCGGTGACCGGCTCGGTCTCGGGCGCACCGACGACGGCCGGGTCCTATTCGCCCACCGTGACGGCCACCGACGGGGCCGGCTACCGCGGCTCCGCCACCTTCACCTGGGCGGTGACCAACGTCGTGTCGGTGACCGACCCGGGTGACCAGAGCGGAACCTCCGGTACCGCGGTCGCACCGGTCGACGTCGCGGCTTCGGACTCGTCGTCCACCGCCACGCTCACCTACTCCGCCACCGGCCTTCCGTCGGGGCTCTCCATCGACCCCACCACGGGGGTGATCTCGGGCACGCCCACCATCGGAGGGAGCTACCCCGTGACGGTCACCGCCACGGACAACGCGTCGTCCACCGACTCGGTCGCCTTCACCTGGTCCGTCACCGACGTCGTGTCGGTGACCGGTCCGGGCACCCAGACCAGCCGCGTCGGTATCGCCATCATCCCGGTGACGGAGACGGCCACCGACTCCTCGGCCGTGGCCACCTTGACGTGGTCGGCCACGGGTCTACCGACGGGCCTCTCCATCTCCCCCACCACCGGGACGATCTCCGGAGCCACCCTGCACTCGGGCGTCTTCGACGCGACGGTCACGGTCACCGACAGCGCCGGATTCCAGGCCTCCACCAGCTTCACGTGGACGGCGGTCGGCGCCGCGGTGACCTCGGTCACCAAGGACAGCGGTCCGGGCGCCGGAGGGCAGAAGGTGAAGATCACCGGAAGCGACTTCACCGAGGCCAGCTCCGTCATGTTCGGCTCGACACCGGCCACCAGCTTCACGGTCAACAAGTCGGGGACCGCCATCACGGCGTACACCCCCGCGGAGGCGGCAGGAGTCGTCGACGTGATCGTGACGACGCCGCAGGGACCCTCCCTGCCGTCGACCGGCGACCGGTTCACGTTCCTCGGCCCGGTGGTGACCGGACTGTCGAAGGGATCCGGACTGACGACCGGAGGCACCAAGGTCATCATCAAGGGCTCGGACTTCCAGGGTGCCGAGCGCGGTGCACTTCGGCAGCGTCGGAGCCACCGGATTCACCGTCAACAAGGGCGGCACCAAGATCACCGTGGACAGCCCCGCGGAGTCCGCCGGTCAGGTCGACGTCACCGTCACCACACCGGGCGGGACGAGCCCGACGTCCAGCGCCGATCTGTTCATCGTCTCCTAGTCGTCCGGCTGCCCCGGGGGCGGCCCACCAGCTGAACCGCAATCACCAGACGCCCGCAGGGCGCCGCCCACATGAGGAGGGGCTCGATGCCTCGAGTGACGGAATCCCACACCAGCCGGGGCGGTCGCCTCCGTCGATCGACGGGTTGCGCGCTCGCCGCGTCCCTGGCGGCCGGGATGCTGAGCACGGTGGCCCTGGTGGCCGCCACCCCCGGCATCGCCGCGGCCGCGACCACGCCGGTGGCCGCCTCGTGGAGCTCGTCGCCCAACTGCTCCACCTGGGTGACGGCGGCGCCGCCGGCCGGGACGGTGTCCGCCACCCTCACGTTGTCGGGGGCCGGCGGCGGTGGCGGGGCCACCAACTCGGGGTCGGGTGGGAGCGGCGGGTCGGGCGGGGCCATCAACGCCACCACGTTCGCCCTGACCCACGCCACCGGGGCCGTGGCCGTCAAGCTGGGCTGCGGTGGGGCCGGGGGGACGACCGGCGGTGGCGGGGGCAGCTCCATCGGCGGGGCGGCCGGGGGCGCGGGCTACGCGACCGGGGCGGCCTCGGGCGGCGCCTCGGACGAGAGCGTCTCGGTCGACGGGATCTCGAGCGGCGGTGGCGGTGGCGGGGCCTCGGGGCTCTGCCTGGGCAGCACCGGCTGCACGACGGCCCTGGCCGTGGCCGGTGGCGGCGGTGGTGGCGGGTCCCGCTGGGACTGCACCGGGTCGACCGGTCCGGGCACGGGGGGCAACGGTCAGACCGGCGGGACGACGACCTTCTCGGCCGGGGCGGCGGGCACCAACGGTGACGGCTCCGACGGCACCGGCGGGGGCGGCGGTGCCTCCACCTCGGGTGGGGGTGGCGGGGGCGGCGACTCCTCCAACGGGTCCAACGGCGCCAACAGCCCCTACGCCTCGGCCGGCGGGTCCGGCGGGGGCGGCGGCGGCGGCTTCCCGGTCGAGGCCGGGGCCAGCGGCGGCGGCGGGGGCGGGGGCTACACCGGCGGTGGCGGCGGCGGGGGCGACAAGTGCACGTCGGGCTCGGATGCCGGTGGTGGCGGCGGCGGCGGCTCCTCGGCCGTCAACTCCTCCTACGCCTCCAGTGTCGCCTACGCCACCGGATCGGCCGGGGGCGGCACCTCGGCGACCGGCACGGCCGGGTCGATCACCCTGACCTGGAACGTCGACAACCTGTCGGTCACCAACCCGGGGACCCAGTCGAACGTCTCGGGCTCGGCCATCTCGAACCTGACCATCACCGGGAGCCACGACACCACCAACGGCAACTCGGTCACCTACTCGGCCACCGGCCTGCCGGCCGGCCTGTCGATCTCCAGCGGGGGCGTGGTGAGCGGCACCCCGACCACGGCGTGCGCCTGCTCGGTGACCGTCACGGCCACCGACTCCGAGGCCCTGACGGCCACGACCAGCTTCACCTGGAACATCACCAACACCGTGTCGGTGGCCAACCCGGGGGCCAAGTCCTCGGTCACCGGCACCGCCATCACCCCGGTGACGGACTCGGCCACCGACTCCCAGTCCGGGGCCACGCTGACCTGGTCGGCCACCGGCCTGCCGGCCGGCCTGTCGATCAGCTCGTCGACCGGGACCATCTCGGGCACGCCCACCACCGCCGGCTCCTCCCCGGTGACCGTCAAGGCCACCGACGGCGCCGGCTACTCGGGCACCGCCTCGTTCACCTGGACGGTGACCAACACGGTGGCGGTGGCCAACCCGGGCACCCAGTCCTCCCTCTCGGGCACGGCCATCACCCCGGTCACCGACTCGGCCACCGACACCCAGTCCGGGGCCACGCTGACCTGGTCGGCCACCGGCCTGCCCGCCGGGCTGTCGATCAGCTCGTCGACCGGGACCATCTCGGGCACGCCCACCACCGCCGGCTCCTCCTCGGTGACCGTCAAGGCCACCGACGGCGCCGGGTTCTCGGGCACCGCCTCGTTCACCTGGACGATCTCCAACACGGTGGCCGTCGCCAACCCGGGGAACCAGTCCTCCCTCTCGGGCTCGGCCATCACCCCGGTGACGGACTCGGCAACGGACTCCCAGTCCGGGGCCACGCTGACCTGGTCGGCCACCGGCCTGCCCGCCGGGCTGTCGATCAGCTCGTCGACCGGGACCATCTCGGGCACCCCGACCACGCCCGGCTCCTCCTCGGTGACCGTCAAGGCCACCGACCCCTCCGGGGCCAACGGCTCGACGACGTTCACCTGGACGATCTCCAACACGGTGGCCGTCGCCAATCCGGGCAACCAGAGCGCGGTGACCGGCACGGCCATCACCCCGGTGACGGACTCGGCCACCGACTCCCAGTCCGGGGCCACCTTGACCTGGTCGGCCACCGGCCTGCCGGCCGGCCTGTCGATCAACTCCTCGTCCGGGACCATCTCGGGCACGCCGACCGCACCCTGCACCTGCTCGGTCACCCTGAAGGCCACCGACGGTGCCGGGTTCTCCGGCTCCACGACGTTCACCTGGACGGTCGCCAACACGGTCTCGGTCACCGGCCACGGCGCCCAGACCGACGGGTCCGGCACCGCCATCGCCCCCCTCGGGAACTCGGCGACCGACTCCCAGGCCGGCCAGTCACTCTCGTGGTCGGCCACCGGCCTCCCCGGGGGCCTGGCGATCGACCGGTCCAGCGGCGTGATCAGTGGAACGCCGACCACCGGTGGCACCTACGGCGTCACCGTGACGGCCACCGACGGTGCGGGTTTCTCGGGTTCGACCACCTTCTCCTGGATCATCACCGACGACGTGGTGGTCAGGGACCCCGGGCCGCAGCTCGACGCGTCGGGCACGGCGATCAGCCCGCTGCCGGCGTCGGCCACCGACAGCGGGACCGGGGCCGTCCTCACCTGGTCGGCCACCGGTCTCCCCACCGGCCTGACGATCGATCCGTCGACCGGGACCGTCTCCGGCACGCCCACCACCGGGGGCATCTACGCCCCGGTGGTGACGGCCACCGACGGCGCCGGCTACTCCGGCTCGGCCACCTTCACCTGGACGGTGACCAACATCGTCTCGGTCACCGACCCGGGGGACCAGAGCGACGTCTCCGGCCAGGCGATCGCTCCGCTCGCCATCACCGCGAGCGACTCCTCGTCCACGGCCTCGCTGACCTACGCCGCCACCGGTCTCCCGGTGGGCCTGGCGATCGACCCGTCGACCGGCGTGATCACCGGCACCCCGACCGCGGCCTCGACGTCCCCGGTGACCGTGTCCGCCACCGACGGACAGGACTACACCGACAGTGCCACGTTCACCTGGACGGTGACCGACACCGTGTCCGTGACCAACCCGGGTGACCAGTCCGACCTCTCGGGTTCCACCATCCGACCCCTGACCGACTCGGCCACGGATTCCGCCACCGGTCAGTCGCTCACCTGGTCGGCCACCGGTCTGCCGGCCGGACTGTCGATCGATCCGTCCACGGGGACGATCTCGGGCTCCCCGACGATGGCGGGCTCGTACCCGGTCACCCTGACGGCGACCGACGGCGCCGGCTACTCCGGCTCGGCCACCTTCACGTGGTCGGTGACCAACACCGTGACCGTCACCTCGCCGGGCGACCAGTCCTCGGTGTCCGGAACGGCGATCGCTCCCGTGACCACGGGGGCGACCGACTCCTCCCCCACCGCCACGCTCACCTGGTCGGCCACCGGGCTGCAGGCCGGACTGTCGATCGACCCGTCCACCGGGACGATCTCGGGCACGCCGGCCACCGGTGGGACCGGATCGGTCGCGATCACGGCGACGGACGACTCGGGCTCCACGGGCTCGGCCACCTTCACCTGGACGGTGACCGACAACGTCGCGGTCACCTCCCCGGGTGACCAGTCCTCGGTGTCCGGAACGGCGATCGACCCTCTGGCCGGGTCGGCCACGGATTCCGGAGCCGGTCAGTCGCTGACCTGGTCGGCCACCGGTCTGCCGGCCGGACTGTCGATCGATCCGTCCACGGGGACGATCTCGGGCACCCCGACGGCGGCCGCCGCCACCCCGGTCACCCTGACGGCGACCGACGGCGCCGGCTACTCCGGCTCGGCCACCTTCACGTGGTCGGTGACCAACACCGTGACCGTCACCTCGCCGGGCGACCAGTCCTCGGTGTCCGGAACGGCGATCGCTCCCGTGACCACGGGGGCGACCGACTCCTCCGCCACCGCCACGCTCACCTGGTCGGCCACCGGGCTGCAGGCCGGACTGTCGATCGACCCGTCCACGGGTGCCGTCTCGGGCACCCCGACGACGGCCGGATCGTCCCCGGTCACCCTGACGGCCACCGACGGCCCCGGCTACTCCGGCTCGGCCACGTTCACCTGGACGGTGACCGACACCGTGTCCGTCACCTCCCCGGGTGACCAGTCCTCGGTGTCCGGAACGGCGATCGACCCGCTGGGCGCCACGGCCACGGATTCGGAGAGCGATGCCGTCCTCACCTGGTCCGCCACGGGGCTGCCGGCCGGGCTGTCGGTCGACCCCTCCACCGGGACGATCTCCGGCACCCCGACGACGGCCGGATCGTCACCGGTCACCCTCACGGCCACCGACGGCGCCGGCTACTCCGGCTCGGCCACCTTCACCTGGACGGTGACCGACACGGTGTCCGTCACCTCACCGGGCGACCAGACGAGCGCATCCGGCACCCCCGTCGCCCCGGTGACCGGCTCGGCCGTGGACAGCGGATCGGGCCAGTCAGTCACCTGGTCGGCCACCGGCCTGCCGGCCGGCCTGTCGATCGATCCGTCCACGGGAACGATCTCGGGCACGCCGACCACCGGGGGCCGCTTCCCGGTGACGGTGACGGCGACCGACGGCGCCGGCTACTCCGGCTCGGCCGCCTTCACCTGGACGGTCACCGACACCGTGTCCGTCACCTCACCGGGTGACCAGTCCTCGGTGTCCGGAACGGCCATCGCCCCGCTGGGCGCGGGAGCCACCGACTCCTCGGCCACCGCGACGTTGACCTGGTCCGCCACGGGGCTGCCGGCCGGACTGTCGGTCGACCCCTCCACCGGGACGATCTCGGGCACCCCGACGACGGCCGGATCGTCACCGGTCACCCTGACGGCCACCGACGGCGCCGGCTACTCCGGCTCGGCCACCTTCACCTGGACGGTGACCAACTCGGTCACCGTGGCCCCGGTGGCCGATCAGACGGCCCACGTCGGTTCGGCGGTGGCCGCGGTGCACGTGACGGCGACCGACTCGTCGCCCACCGCCTCGGTGACCTACTCCGCCACCGGCCTGCCCCCGGGACTGGCGATCGCACCCACCACAGGGACGATCACGGGCACGCCGACGCGCTCGGGGGTGGCGACGGTCACCGTCACGGCCACCGACGGATCGGGGTTCTCGGGTCGGACCGGCTTCACCTGGACGGTGACCGGTCCCGTGATCACGTCCGTCACCCCGGCCACCGGGCCGGCGTCGGGAGGATCGAAGGTGACCATCGTGGGCACCGGGCTGGCCTCGCCGGTCTCGGTCGACTTCGCCGGTTCTCCCGGGACGAGCGTCAAGGCCAACCACAAGGGAACCAAGCTGACGGTGCTGGCGCCCGCCCACGTCGCCGGGACCGTCGACATCGTCGTGACGACGGCGGCCGGTCCCACCCTGGTCGGTCCCACCGACCGGTTCACCTACACGCCACCCACCGTCAGCTCGCTGTCGGTCACCTCGGGCCCGGTCGCCGGTGGCACCAAGGTCAAGATCGCCGGTTCCGGCCTGAAGGGGCTGACCTCGGTCCGGTTCGGCTCGGTGACCGCCACGGTCGTCGCCGTCAACGCCAAGGGGACCCAGGTGACCGTCACCTCACCTCCCGGATCCGCGGGGACGGCGGACGTGACCGTCACCACCCCCGAAGGCACCTCGGCCACCGGTGGCGGGGACCGCTACACGTACCGCTAGGGACGGTTCGTCCACCCCTGTGTTCGGGTCCTGTTAACGTCGCCGGAACAGGCCGGTGTGCCCCGAGGACCCTGTCCGACGGGCCGCCGCACGATGCGATGCGGAGGTAAGACCATGGCGCTCGGACCGGTAGAAGTCCTGGTGTTCAGCTTTCCGGGCAGTCAGTTCAACGGGGCGATCATCCCCGAACTGGAGCGCCTGACGTCGAACGGGATCATCACCGTCATCGACGGGGTGTTCGTCACCCGCGACGACGCCGGTGACGTCGCCTTCGTCGAGTTCGAGGAGCTCGGCGAGAACCACGACGCCGCCCGTCTGGCCGGCGTCCTCGACCAGATCGAGTCCCTCATCTCCGACGAGGACATCGAGGAGCTGGCCGCCGATCTCGCCCCGGGCGACTCCGAGGCGATCATCGTCTTCGAGCACACCTGGGCCAAGCCCTTCCGCGACGCCATCCTCGACTCCGGTGGCATCCTCACCGGGGAGATGCGTCTGCCGGGCCTGGTCGTGGACGAGCTCCTCGACGAGCTCGCCACCCTCGACTGAGCCACCCTTTTCCGACCCGAGTACGAACAACAACCGATCACAGGAGGTACCAACGATGATGCGTCGAATGGGACGACCCGGACTGGTGGGCACGATGGCCCGCACCGCGGTGATCGCCGGGACGGCGACCGCCGTCGTCGGCGGTGTCAAGGGACACCAGGAGCAGAAGGCCATGGCCGCCCAGCAGGCCCAGGCACCGCCGCCCCCGCCGGCGCCGGCTCCGGCGGCCGCCCCGGCCGCCGACGTGGACGTCACCGGTGAGCTGACCAAGCTGGTCGACATGAAGAACCAGGGGCTGCTGAGCGACGAGGAGTTCGCCGCGGCCAAGGCCAAGCTGCTCGGCTGAACCGGCTACCGGCCGCCGGGCCGGGCCACCGAAACGCGACGAAGCCCCGGGACGGGTCCCGGGGCTTCGTGCTGCCGGACGGGCCGGCGACGGGCGGGGCCGGTCAGACGTCGAAGGCGACGATCCCCCGGATGTTGGTGCCCGCCGCCAGGTCGTCGTAGCCGTCCTGGACCTGGTCGAGCGTGTACTCCCGGGTGATCAGGGAGTCGATCTCGAGCAGGCCCGCTTCGTAGAGGCGGAGCAGGTTGGGGATCTGGACACGCGGGCTGACCGACCCGAACACCGTCCCGAGCAACGCCTGGTTGAACATGGCGAAGTTGAACAGGTTGAGGTCGACCTTGTCCTGGCTGAAGGGGGCGATGGCCGTGGTGACCACCCGGCCGTCCTTGGAGGCCAGCGCCATCGCCGGGGCGATCAGGTCTCCGGTCAGCACGCCCGGGGTGAGGATGACCACGTCGGCCATCCGCCCCTCGGTCAGGTCGGGGAGCAGCAGGTTGGCCTCGAGCATCGACGACGCCGTATGGGTGGCGCCGATGGCGGTCGCCTTCTCGAGCTTGAAGGGGACGGGATCCACCGCCACGATCTGGCGGGCGCCGGCCAGGCGGGCGCCCTGCAGGGCTCCGGAGCCCACCCCGCCGCAGCCCACGACGACGACCGTCTCGCCGGGGCGCACCTTGGCCCGGTCCACGGCCGAGCCGAAACCGGTGGAGAGGCCGCAGCTGATGAGGGCCGCCGCCTTGAGGGAGGCGTTCGGGTCGATCTTCACCAGCGACGCCTCGTTGACCACCATCTCGTCGGCGAACGTGCCGAGCTGGGTCATCCGGTTGAGATTGGTCCCTCCCAGGTGGTGCCGCCAGGTCAGGTCACCCATCATCGGGCCGGCCAGGGTGAACATGCCCAGATCGCAGAGGTGCTGGCGTCCCGAGGCGCACCAGAAGCACGTCCCACAGGCCGGCATGAACGCCGCGGCCACGTGGTCCCCCACCGCCACCGTCTCCACCCGGTCGCCGACCTCGACCACGATGCCGGCGCCCTCGTGGCCTCCGATGCACGGGAACAGCGAGTCGACGCCGAAGACCGACAGCACCTCGGGGTCCACGCTGATGTCACCACTGCGGAGGTGCTCGTCCGAGTGGCACATCCCGGCGAAGGCCATCTGGACCCTCACCTCGTGGGCGTGGGGAGCATCGATCTCGATCTCCTCGGTCTTCCAGGGCTCCTCGAGTCCGGAACAGACGGCGGCACGGGTCTTCATTGGGTCCTCCCTCGGGTCGGCGCCCCCCGGCGCCGTGCATCGAGGGCCCAGCATCGCGCCACCCGGGCGCCTACGTCGACCCACCCCTCGCCGTCGGTCCGGAGAAACCGGTGGCCAGCAGCCGGAAGGCCCGGTCCACCTCGGCCACCAGGTCGCCCCCGTCGCTGCGGGCCCAGCAGGCGAAGGCGGCCATCGCCGCCCCCAACGACGCCCGGGCCACCGTCTGGGGCCCGAGGTCCTCGGGCGCGCCACCGAGGCGCGTCGCCGCGAACCCGGCGACCACGTCGCACCATTCCTCGTAGCGGACGGCCGAGTGGGCGACCAGCGACGGGACCGTGCTGATGAGCACCATCCGGATCCGCAGCTCGTCGAGCTCGCCGGCGCCGAAGTGGTTGGTGGCCATCACCGACCGCCGCAGGACGTCCAGGAGCGGCGTCTCGTCCGACGACTCCGCCAGCCGGTCGCGCAGCCGGACGAGCTCGGCGTCGAACTCCCCCCACACGACATCGGGCTTCGTCTCGTAGTAGCGGAAGAACGTCCGGCGCGAGATCCCGACGGCGGCGGCGATGTCGTCGACGGTCGTCTCGTCGTAGCCCCGACGGGCGAAGAGCTCCAGTGCGGCCCGGGCCACGTCCTGACGCGAGGTGGCCGCCGGGCGACCGCGAGCGGGCCCGTCGGTGGTCGGCATCAGGCCCGTCCGATCGGCACGCTTCCATTTTGGCATCCGGTGCACTAAATTGCACCCACCGACCCGACCCGGCGTCGCGCCGGCCGACCAACGGAGGATCCATGACCGTCACCGCTGACGAGCCCACCACCGCCCCCGCCGCGGAGGCACCGGAGTCCACGCCGCCCGCCGATGCCCTGGTCGAGAGCGACCTGCTGGTGGAAGACGTCTCCATCGACGGGATGTGCGGCGTCTACTAGTCCGACGTCCGAGACCCCGGCGACCCCCCGACCCGACATGCCTCCCCTTCCGCCGACGCCGCCCGGCGCGCCCTTCGATGCGACGCGGCCGTACGCGCTCCACCCCCAGGTGGCGCTGCGTCCTGAGTCCTTCGGGGCCCTGGCGTACCACTTCGGGACCCGCCGTCTGTCGTTCCTGAAGAGCCCGACACTGCTGGCCGTGGTGGAGTCGCTGGCCGATCAGCCCTCGGGCCTGGACGCCTGCCGGGCCGCCGGCGTGCGCCCCGAGGAACTGGCCAGCTACGAGCGGGCGCTGGCCACCCTCGCCGACACCGGCATGATCTGCGAGCGCGTGGCATGACGACCCTCGCACCCCGGGACGGGACCCGCCTGGTCGACCGCTTCGAGCGGGGCCTCGACGCCCCCATCTGCCTGACGTGGGAGCTGACCTACGCCTGCAACCTCGCCTGTGTGCACTGCCTGTCGAGCTCCGGCCGCCGGGACCCTCGGGAACTCTCCACCGAGGAGTGCCGGGCGCTCATCGACGAGTTCGAACGCATGCAGATCTTCTACGTCAACATCGGCGGGGGCGAACCGACCATCCGCGCCGACTTCTGGGAGCTCGTCGACTACGCCACCGAACATCACGTCGGGGTGAAGTTCTCGACCAACGGGTCGCGGATCACCGAGTCGGTGGCCGCCCGCCTGGCCGCCAGCGATTACGTCGACGTCCAGATCTCCCTGGACGGCGCCACGGCCGACGTCAACGACGCGGTGCGGGGGGCGGGCTCCTACGCCACCGCCGTCACCGCCATGGAACGGCTGTCGTCCGCCGGATTCGCCGGCTTCAAGCTGTCCGTCGTCGTCACCCGCCACAACGTGGACCAGCTCGACGACTTCGCGGCCATCGCCGACCGCTACGGGGCGCAGCTCCGGCTCACCCGGCTCCGGCCGTCGGGGCGCGGCGCCGACGTCTGGGACGAGCTGCACCCCACCGCCGACCAGCAGCGCCAGCTGTACGACTGGTTGGTCCGCCGGGGCGAGTCGGTGCTGACCGGGGACTCGTTCTTCCACCTCGCCGGCTACGGCGACGCCCTCCCCGGCCTCAACCTGTGCGGCGCCGGCCGGGTGGTCTGCCTCGTCGACCCGGTGGGCGACGTCTACGCCTGTCCGTTCGCCATCCACGACGAGTTCCTCGCCGGCAACGTGCGCGACCCCGGGGGCTTCGTGTCGGTGTGGCGCGAGTCCGACCTGTTCCAGACCCTGCGCGCCCCCCAGAGCGCGGGGGCCTGTGGTTCGTGCGGTCACTACGACGCCTGCCGGGGCGGCTGCATGGCCGCCAAGTTCTTCACGGGCCTGCCGCTCGACGGGCCCGACCCCGAGTGCGTGCTCGGGCACGGCGAGGACGCCCTCGGCGCGCGCACCGGGGCCGAGACCCCCCGGCCCGCCCCCGACCACTCGTCGCGCCCCCGCCGGGTGGCGGTCGCCCTCACCCCGGCCCGCGGCGCCGACGGCGTCCGGACCGACCCCGAACGCCGGCCGGACCGCAGCTGCGACGAGCACCCGCTGGCCGGGTTCGTGCCCGCACCCGCCCCGTCGCCACGGTGACCGACCTCGTCGGCCCGGTCACCGTCGGGAGTCGTACCGCCCCCTCCCGGGTGGTGTTCGGGCCCCACGAGACGAATCTCGGCCACGGTCGGGCCATCGGCGACCGGCACGTGGCCTACTACGCGGCCCGGGCGGCCGGCGGTGCCGGGGTGATCGTCACCGAGACCGCGTCGGTGCACCCGTCGGACTGGCCCTACGAGCGGGCGCCGCTGGCCTCCGCCTGTCCGGCGGGCTGGGCGGCGGTGGCCGCCGCCTGCCGACCGCACGGCGCCCTCGTGCTCGCCGGCCTGGGCCACGCCGGGGGTCAGGGATCGAGCGCCTTCTCCCAGTCCGTCCTGTGGGCGCCCTCCCCCGTGGCCGACGTGGTCAGCCGCGAACTCCCGATGGCCATGGGTCGACCCGAACTCGACGCCCTCGTCGAGGGGTTCGCCGCCGCCGCCGAAGCGGCGGCCGACGCCGGGCTCGACGGGGTGGAACTCGACGCCGGCGTCCTGTCCGTGCTGCGCCAGTTCCACTCGGGGCTCACCAACCAGCGCGTCGACGCCAGCGGCGAGGACCGCCTGCTCGTCACCCTCGAGGTGCTGGACGCCGTCCACGACGCGTTGGGACCCGACCGGATCGTGGCCTTACGCCTGTCGTGCGACGAGCTGGCCCCCTGGGCCGGCGTCACCCCCGAGCAGGCGGCCGTCCAGGTCGACGCCCTGGCCGACCGGATCGACCTCCTGACCGTGGTGCGTGGCGGGCCGTACTCCACGACCGCCTACCGGCCCGACGCCCACACGCCCGCCGGTTTCAACGTCGACCTGTGCACGGCCATGCGCCGGGCGGCCGCCGGCCGGGTGCCCGTGGTGCTGCAGGGCAGCGTGGTCGACCCCGTCATGGCCGCCGCCGCCCTGGCCGATGGCACCGCAGACCTGGTCGAGATGACCCGGGCCCAGATCGCTGACCCGCGGCTGGTGGCCAAGGTCCGGGCCGGCGCCGCCGGGACGGTGCGGCCCTGCATCCTCTGCAACCAGGCCTGTCGGGTCCGTGACAACCGGAACCCGCTGGTGAGCTGCGTGGGTGACCCCCGGTCCGGTCACGAGACGGTGGACGCCGACCCCGAGGAGCGATCGGTCGACGGACCCTCCTCCGTTCTCGACGCCCTGGTCGTGGGAGCCGGTCCCGCCGGCCTCGAGTGCGCCCGGGTGCTGGCCCTCCGGGGCCACCGCGTGCGGGTGGCCGAACGGACCGATCGGGTGGGCGGTGCGCTGCGGGCGGCCTCGGTGGGGCCCGGCCGGGAGCGCCTGGGCGACCTGGTGGCGTGGCTGGAGGCCGAGTGCGCCCGGCTCGGGGTGACCGTCGACACCGGCACCGAGGTCACGGTGGACGACCTCGAGGCGGCGCGGTCCACCGGCACGGCCGTCGTGCTCGCCACCGGGGGGCGCCCGGCGCCGTCGGAGGTGCCCGACGACGGCTCGGTGCCCGTGGTGGACGCCGCCCGCGCCCTGGCCCGGGATCCCGAGGGCCTGCCCGACGGGCCGGTGGTGGTCCACGACACGGTCGGTGGCCCGGTGGGCGTCGGCGTCGCCGAGTGGCTGGCCGCCTCCGGTCGCGAGGTCGCCCTGGTCACCGGCGACCCGATCGCCGGCACCCTGCTGTCCCTGACCGGGGACCTCGCCGACGCCAACACGCGACTCCAACGGGCCGGCGTGCGCCGGGAGCTGCGGGCCGTCCTGCGCCGGCTGGCCGACGGGCGGGCCCACCTGGAGGACCCCTGGACGGGCGCGACCCGGAGCGTGGCGGCCGCGGTGGTCGTCGACTGTGGCCACCGGCTGCCGGACGAGGAGCTCTACCTCGCACGACCGGGGACGCTGCGGGCCGGCGACTGCGTCGCTCCCCGCGGCGTCCTCGAAGCCGTCCTGGAAGGCCGCCGGGTCGCCCTCGAGCTGTGTGACCCCGTGACGGCGGCGCGGACACCGGCGACGACGGGAGCAGCCCCATGACCGACGTGGACCGCAGTTCCGGACGCCTGGCCGGCCGGGTCGCCCTGGTGACGGGGGCCGCCCGCGGCCAGGGTCGGAGCCATGCCGTGCGGCTGGCCACCGAGGGGGCGGACATCATCGCCCTCGACGTGTGCGCCCCGGTGGCGTCCCTCGACTACGACACGGCCACGCCCGACGACCTGGCCACCACGGCCCGGCTGGTCACCGAGGTCGGCGGCCGGATCACCACGGGGGCCGTGGACGTCCGCGACGCCAAGGGCATGGAGGCGGCGGTGGCGGACGGGGTGGCCGAGCTCGGCCGCCTCGACGTGGTGGTGGCCAACGCCGGCGTGTGCGCCATCCGCCGGTGGGACGAGGTGGAGCCGGCCGTGTGGGACACGGTCGTGGGGATCAACCTGACCGGCGTGTGGAACACCTGCGTCGCCTCCCTCCCCCACCTGGTCGGCGGCGGGGGGTCCATGATCCTCATCAGCTCCACCGCCGGCCTGAAGGGCCAGCCCTTCCTGACGGCCTACGTGGCGGCCAAGCACGGCGTCGTGGGCATCATGCGCAGCCTGGCCAACGAGCTCGCCTCGAAGCACATCCGGGTCAATTCGCTGCACCCGACCGGGGTCGACACGCCCATGCTCAACGCCATGGGCGGGCTGACGGAGCGGATCGCGGACGACCCGGGCGTCGGTGCGCTGTTCCGCAACTCGCTGCCCGTCGACCTCGTCGGCTCCGACGACATCTCCAACGCCGTGGTGTTCCTGGCGTCGGACGAGTCCCGCTACGTGACCGGCCTGACCATGACGGTCGACGCCGGAGCGGCGGCGCGGTGAGCGCGCCATGAGCTCCGGCGGCCGGTACCGGCACCTCTTCAGCCCGCTGCGCCTCGGTCCCGTGACGGTGGCCAACCGCATCGTCTTCTCGGCCCACCTCACCAACTACGCCACCGACGGCCTCCCGACCGAGCAGCACGCCGCCTACTACGCCGCCCGGGCGGCGGGGGGCGCGGGCCTCATCATCACCGAGGAGCACTCGACCCACCCGACCGACTGGCCCTACGAGAAACTCATCCACGGGTTCCACCCCGAGGTGGTCGACGGCTACCGCCGCATCACCGACGCCGTCCACGCCCACGGCACGCCGATACTGGCCCAGATCAACCACAACGGCGGCCAGGCGTCGTCGATGTACTCGCGGCTCCCGGTGTGGGCGCCGAGCCCCGTTCCCGATCCCCTCTTCCGCGAGGTGCCCAAGGCGGTGGAGGCCCACGAGATCGCCGACATCGTCGACGGCTACGCCACCGTGGCCGACCACTGCACCGCCGGGGGGTTCGACGGCATCGAACTCCAGTGCTCCCACTCCTCGATCGTCCGTGGCTTCCTGTCCCCGGCGACCAACCGTCGGCGGGACGCCTACGGCGGCACCTTGGCCAACCGGGCCCGCCTGCTGCTCGAGATCGTCGACGCCGTGCGTTCCACGATCGGACGGGACCGGGCGCTCGGCGTGCGCATCTGCGGCGACGAGCTCATCGAGGGCGGCACCGGCATCGAGGACGCCGTGGCCGTGGCCCGCATGGTCGAGGCCACCGGGCAGGTCGACTACATCAACACGTCGATCGGGGTGGCCACGGCGACCCTCTACATGATCGAGGCCAGCATGCAGGTGCCTCCCGGGTACGCCCTCTTCATCCCGAGCGCCATCCGGGCGGCCGTGGACCTCCCGGTGGTCGGGGTCGGGCGGTTCAAGGACCCCCTCCAGGCCGAGCGGGCGCTGGCCGACGGCGTCTGCGATCTGGTGGGCGTGGTCCGGGGCCAGATCGCCGATCCCGACTTCACCGCCAAGGCCCGGTCCGGTCACGCCACCGACATCCGGACGTGCCTCTCCTGCAATCAGGAGTGCGTGGGTCGGATGGGACTGAACCGTTGGCTCGGCTGCATCGAGAACCCCCGCACCGGCCGGGAGTCGGCCATCGTGGCGCGGCCCCACCGCCGGCGTCGGGTGGTCGTGGTCGGCGGGGGCCCCGGCGGCCTGCAGGCCGCCGTCACCGCGGCGGAGCGCGGTCACCACGTCGTCCTGTTCGAACGCCACGACCGGCTCGGCGGCCAGGCCCACGTGGCCGCGGTGGTGCCCAGCCGGGCCGAGTTCTTCGACATCGCCCGGAACCTGATCGTCGCCGCCCGTCGCGAAGGGGTGGAGCTCCGCACCGGGGTCGACGCCTCCGCCGACCTCGTGCGGGCCGAGTCGCCGGACGTGGTCGTGCTCGCCACCGGCGCCCGGCCGGCCCGCCCCTGGTGGGCCGGCGCCGAGGAGCGGGTGGTCGACGTCCGGGACGTCCTGGAGGCCAGGGCCCACCCCGAGGGCCGCGTCGTCGTGGTCGACGAGCTGGGCTTCCACCCGGCCACCTCCGTCGCCGAACTGCTGGCCGACCGCGGCTGCGACGTCGAGGTCGTCACCAACGCCATGGTGGTGGGTCAGGATCTCGGGATCACCCTCGATCTCGAGACGTGGAACGTGAAGGCCCATGCGCTGGGCATCGGTCAGGCCGTCGATCTGGTCCCGATGGGGGTGTCGCGGCCCGACGACGGGGGGCCACCCCTGGCCCTCCAGCTCCAGCACCACCCCACCGGCACCGACCAGGTCCGTCGGTGCGACTGGGTCGTCTGCGCCGTGCACCAGGAGCCCGAGGACGACCTGTGGCGGGCACTGGACGGCGCCCCGTTCGAGGTCCACCGGATCGGCGACTGCCTGGCGCCGCGACGGGCCCACGCCGCCGTGATCGAGGGCAACCGGGTGGCGGTGTCGCTGTGAGCCGGGCCGAGCCACCCGGCGGAGGGACCGTCGAGGCGGCCGCGGTGGCCGTGGTGGTCGCCCGGGACGGTCGCCTGCCCGTCGGCGCGGCGGAGGTGGTGGCCGAGGCCGGCGGTCACGTGGTGGTACTCGGCGACGGCGCCCGGGCGGCGGTGCGCGCCCTGCCCGGGGTGGTGCACGCCCGCTGGGCGGACACGGGGGCGGCCTTCCGTCCCGCCGCCCTGGCCGCCGCCCTGGCTCCGGTGGTCGCCCCGGCGACGCTCGTCGTCCTCCCGGCGTCACCCGACGGTCGCGACCTCGCCCCCCGGTTGGCCGCCGTCCACCGGCCGGCCCCTGGTGGCCCGCGCCACCGCCGCCGCCCCGGTGGCGGGCGCCCGACCCGGGGTGTGCGCCACCGTCACCCGGGTGGACGACCGCGTCCTGGTGCCCGTCGAGGTGCAGGGTCCCGCCGTGGTCACCCTGGCCGTGGGTGGACGTCCCCCGGGGCACCGGGACGAGGACGCCTCCCCGGACGCCCGCGTCGAGGAACTGGTCCTGGACGACCCGGCCGACGACGCGCCGGCCGATCCCGAACTGGTCGCCCTGTTGGAGCCCGACCTCCACACCATGGACCTGTCCGACGCCACGCGGGTGCTGGCCGGAGGGGCCGGACTGGTGGCCGGACTCGACGACCGGCAGGCCACCGGCGTGTTCGGGCTCCTGGCGGCGGTCGCCGCCGCGCTCGGCGGCTCCGCCGGGGCGACCCGGGTGGCCACCGACGCCGGCTGGACCGGCTACGAGCGCCAGATCGGGACCACCGGGGTCACCGTCGACCCGGATCTCTACGTGGCGTTCGGCGTGTCGGGGGCGGCGCAGCACGTCGGCGGTCTGGGCGCCCCGCGCCACGTGGTGAGCGTCAACACCGACCCGTCGTGTCCGATGACCGCCATGGCCGACCTGGGACTGGTGACCGACGCCCGCGCCCTGCTGGTCGAGCTGGCCCGCCGGCTGGGCGTGGCCACGACGTCCGACGAGGTGGTGGGGGTGGACCGTGCCTGACGTGGCGTCGTTCGACGCGGTCGTCGTCGGGGCCGGCCCGGCGGGTTCGTCCGCCGCGCTCGCCCTGGCCCGCGCCGGACGATCGGTGGTGCTGGTGGAGCGCGGACCCTTCCCGGGATCCAAGAACGTCTACGGCGGGGTGGTCTACGGCCGGGTGCTGGACGACATCGTCCCGAACTGGTGGGAGGAGGTGCCGGTGGAGCGCTGGGTGGTGCGGCGGTCCACCGTGATGATGACCGGCACGCAGTCGCTGTCGGTGGACTTCCGCACGGACGCCTGGGGCGAGGCCCCCTACAACGGCATGACCACCCTGCGGTCGCACTTCGACGCGTGGCTGGCCGGCCACGCCACCGGGGCCGGGGCCCGGCTGCTGCCGTCGACGGTGGTCACCGGCCTGGTGCGGGACGGCTCGGGCCGGGTGGTGGGGGTCCGCACGGACCGCGACGGGGCCGAGCTGCACGCGCCGGTCGTCATCGCCTGCGACGGGGTCAACTCGTTCCTGGCCAAGGAGGCGGGCCTCCTGCCCCGCGCCGAGGCCTCGCACCACACGCTGGGGGTGAAGGAGGTCCTCGACCTCCCGCCGGGGGCCGTCAACGAGCGGTTCTCCGTCCAGGACCACGAGGGCGTGGACATGGAGATCCTGGGCTGCACCCGGGAGATCCCCGGGGGCGGCTTCCTCTACACCAACGCCGAGTCGGTCAGCATCGGGGTCGTCCTCGCCCTCCCCCAGCTGGCCGCCTCCGGGGTGCGCCCCGAGGAGCTGGTGGCCGACCTGAAGGCCCACCCCACCATCGCCCCGCTGCTGCGCGGCTCCACGTTGCGCGAGTACGCGGCGCACCTCATCCCCGAGGGCGGCTACGACACCATGCCGGCCCTGGCCGCCGACGGGTTGCTCGTGGCCGGTGACGCCGGGGCCATGACGCTGGCCGCCGGCCTGTGGCTGGAGGGCGTCAACTTCGCCATCGGCTCCGGCCACGCCGCCGGCCGGGCCGCCGACCGGGCGCTGGCGGCCGGGGACTGCTCGGCCCGGGGACTCGCCTCGTACCGGGCCGACCTGGAGTCCCAGTTCGTCCTCGCCGACCACAAGCGCCTGCGCAAGGCGCCGTCCCTCGTCCTGTCCGACCGGGTGCAGCGGCGCTACCCGGGACTCCTGTGCGACCTGGCCGAGGGGATGTTCACGGTGACGAACCCGACTCCCAAGGCCGGTGGCCTGAAGGTCACCCGGGAGGCGGCGGCCCGTCACGGGGTGAGCCTCCGTCAACTGGCCGGCGACACCCTCCGGGGCCTGAGGATCTTCGGATGAGCGCGCCCCCGGCCGGTCACCGTCGCTGGGACGGCATCTCCTTCGAGGAGCGCATGGCCACCGTGGACTTCCGCGTGGCGGCCCGGGCCCACATCGTGGTGGACGCCGATGTCTGCCGGTCGTGCACCACCAAGGCCTGCGTCACCGCCTGCCCCGCCAACCTCTTCGCGCCGACGGCGGACGGCGGCATCCTCTTCAACTACGAGGAGTGCTTCGAGTGCGGGACCTGCTACATGGTCTGCAATTCGGAAGGCGCCCTCACCTGGACCTATCCCGACGGCGGCCACGGCGTCGTCTTCCACCACGGATGAGGACGGACCCGGTGGACCGGGGCGCCGCCGAGGCCGCGGCGCCGACCGTCGGACCCCTGGTGGTGGCCTGCCTGCGCATCGTGGACCTCCGCCCCGGGGTCGACCAGGTCGACGGCACCATCACCCGCGACCGATGGGGGGTGGGCCTGTCGCCCGCCGACGCCGCCGCCCTCGAACACGCCCTGCGGGTCGCCGCGGCCTGGGACGGCCGGGTGGTGGCCGTCTGCGTCGGTCCCGACTCGGTGGAGCCCGTCCTGCGGGAGGTGGCCGCTCTCGGTGTCGACGTCGTCCGGGTCCCCGCCGCCGACGAGGGGGACGCCCACCGCTACGTGGGCGAGCTCGCCGACGACGAGCACTCGCTGGCCCGCACGCTGCTCGCCGCGGTCGGGCCGTTCGGCCGGCCGGACCTCGTGCTGTGCGGCGACCGCTCGGTCGACCGGGGCACCGGCGCCCTGCCCGCCTACCTGGCCCACGAGCTGCGAGCCACCCAGGCACTGGGCCTGGTCGATGTCGAGGCCGACGGCCCGGGGTCGCTCACCGCGGAGCGCCGGCTCGACGGCGGGTGGCGCGAACGCCTCTCGGTGCGGGTCCCGGCGGTGTGCTCCGTGGAAGCGGCCGGTGCCCGCCTGCGCCGGGCGTCGCTCACCGGAGCCCTCGCCGTCGACGGTGTCCCCATCCCGGTCGACCGGTCGATCGACGCGGCCGCGGCGGGCGCCGGTCGCGGCCCACTCCATCTCGGGCCCCCTCGCCCGTACTCGCCCCGCACCCGCGTCGTCCCACCGCCCGAGGGTGACGATCCCCGGCTCCGCCTCCTCGCCCTGACCGGTGCCCTGGTGGCCCACGACCCACCCACGGTGGCCCATCCGGGCGACGCCTCCGAGGCGGCCGACGTCCTGCTCGCCTTCCTCGTCCGCCACGGCTACCTCGCCGCAACGACCGACGCCCCGGCGGACCGGGCCCCATGACACGCCTGGCCGACACCCCCTGGCCGACCGCCGGCGATCTGGCTGCGGCGGGCGCGGTGCTGATCGTCCCCGTGGGGGCGACCGAGCAGCACGGTCCCCACCTCCCACTCACCACCGACACCGACATCGCGGTGGCCGTGGCCGAGGCGGCGGCGGAACTGGACCCGCGGCTGGTGGTGGCCCCCGCCGTGCCCTACGGCTCGAGCGGCGAGCACGAGGGCTTCGCCGGCACCCTCTCGATCGGCCAGGAAGCCACCGAGGGACTGCTGGTCGAGCTCGTCCGGTCGGCCGTCGCCAGCTTCGACCACGTGGTGCTGGCGTGCGCCCACGGCGGGAACGCCGCTCCGCTGGCCCGGGCCGTCGATCGCCTGGACATCGAGGGCCGTCCGGTCACCGCGTGGTGGCCGCGCTGGTCGGGTGACCTGCACGCGGGCCGGACCGAGACGTCGCTCATGTTGGCCATCGCCCCTCAGCGCGTGCACCCGGACCGGGCCGAGGCCGGAGACCGGCGGCCGGCCGCCGAGCTGCTCCCCCGACTCCGGGCGGCGGGGGTGCGCGCCGTCAGCCCCAACGGGGTCCTGGGCGATCCGGACGGCGCCTCGGCCGAGGAGGGGCGGGCCCTGCTCGCGGCGGCGGCCGCCGACCTGGCGTCCGTGGCCACCGGCGTGCCCCGCCGGCCCGTCGATCAGGAGGTCACACCATGACCGAGACCGAGACCCAGACCGGTGCCGGGCGGGTGGCGCTCGTCACCGGGGCGGCCCGCGGCATCGGCGCCGCCACCGTGGTGGCCCTGGCCGCCGCCGGGTGGTCCGTCCTGGCCGTCGACCGCTGCGCCGACGACCCGCGGGTCCCCTACCCGCTCGGCACCCGGGCCGAGCTCGACGACGTGGTCCAGCGGGCCGGTCGGTCGCGCCCCGGGCCCCCCGGGGCCGTGGTGGCCCAGGTGGCCGACACCACCGACGAGGTCGGCCTCGGGGCTGCGGTGGCCACCGCGGAGGAACGCTTCGGAGGACTCGATGCCGTGGTGGCGGTGGCCGGGGTGATCGCCGGAGGCGTTCCCCTCTGGGAGATGCCCTCCGATCAGCTGGCGGCCGTCCTCGACGTCGACCTGCTCGGACCGATCGTCGCCGCTCGCGTCGGCATCCCCGCGCTGCTGCGGCGTCCGGCCCCCCGCCAGGGTCGCTACCTGGCCGTGGCCTCGGCCGCCGCCACCACCGGACTCCCCCGGTTGGCCGCCTACGGCGCGGCCAAGGCCGGCGTCACGGGGCTGGTGCGCGGCCTCGCCGTCGAGCTGGCCGGCACGGGCGTCACCGCCAACGCCGTGTGCCCGGGCTCCACCGACACGGCCATGCTGGCCGAGAGCGCCCGCCTCTACGACCTCGGGAGCACCGAACCCTTCGCCGCCCAACAGCCGGTCGGCCGCCTGCTCGCCCCTGCCGAGGTGGCCGACGCCCTGGTGTGGCTGGCCGACGCCGGGCGGGGGGGCGTCACCGGCGCCGTCCTCGCGGTGGACGGAGGGCTCGCCCTGTGACCCGGGACTGATGTCCGCCCTGCCCGAAGGCTTCGGTCTGGTCCTCGACCCGGGCCTCGTGCGCGTGCGACGCGGCACCGTGCTGGCCGGCGGGCGCCCGGGCCGGGTGGTGACACTCACCCCGACCGGCGCCCGCGCCCTCGACGACCTGCTCGCCGGGGGCCGGCCCGACGACGCCACCCGCGAGCTGGCCGGACGCCTGGTGGCCGCCGGCATGGCCCATCCGCGTCCCCCGGCCCCCGCCCCGCCGGTCCCCCCACCCGACGTCACCGTGGTCGTGCCGGTCCGGGACCGGGCTCCGGCGCTCGACCGGTGCCTCGCCTCCCTCGGACGGGACCGGCCGGTGGTGGTGGTGGACGACGCCTCGACCGATGCCCACGCCGTGGCCGACGTGTGCCGGGCCCACGGCGCCCGACTCGTCCGCCGCAAGGTGAACGGAGGGCCCAGCCGGGCCCGCACCACGGCCGTGGAGGTGGTCACCACCGAGCTCGTCGCCTACGTCGACTCCGACTGCACGGCCACCCCGGACTGGCTCGACCGGCTCACCTGGCTGTTCGCCGACCCCGACGTGGCGGCCGTGGCTCCCCGGGTGCGACCCGAAGACGGCGACCCCGGGCCGCCGAGCGCCATCGACCGCTTCTCGGCGGCCCACTCCCCGCTCGACCTCGGACCCGACGAGGGGGAGGTCGGTCCCGATCGGGCCGTCCGCTACGTGCCGACGGCGGCCCTGGTCGTACGCCGGAGCGCTCTGGAGTCGGTCGGTGGATTCGATCCCCTCCTGCGGGTCGGCGAGGACGTGGACCTCGTCTGGCGGCTGGTGGACGGCGGATGGCGGGTCCGGTACGTGCCGTCGGCCACCGTCCACCACCGTGAGCCCGGGCGGTGGCGGGACCTGTTCGAGAGGCGCTACCACTACGGCACGTCCGCCGCCCCGCTCGCCGTCCGCCACCCCGGCCGGCTGGCCCCGGTCGAGCTGCGGCCGTTGCCCCTGGCCGGCGCCATCGCCGTCCTGGCCGGGCGTCCCCTCGTGGCGGCCGCCGCGTTGGCCGCCACCGCCGTGCCCCTCGCCCGCACCGTGCGACCGCTCGGCATCCCCGACCGCCAGGCGTGGCGCTGGGGACTGGGAGCGACCGGTTGGACGGTCATGGGCCTCGGGCGGGCGGCCACCATGCTGGCGTGGCCGGGCCTGGTCGCCCTCGGGGCGACCGGCCGGAGGGGACGCCGGGCCGCCATCGGCCTGGTCCTCGTCCCGCCCCTCGTCGACTGGGTCCGGCGGCTCCCCGACCTGGACCTTCCGCGGTGGGTGGCGGCCTCCGTCGTCGACGACGCCGCCTACGGCGCCGGGGTGTGGAGGGGTTGCTTCCGGGAACGCACGTTCGGTCCCCTCCTCCCCACCCTGCGTGGTGGCGCCGTATCGTGACCGGCGCTTCACCGCTCATCTGAACGGCCGTCGATCGGGCGATTTGTCGCTGTCGACCTGCAACTATCGGACGATCCGATGAGGCACATCACCCGTCAAGTGACCTTGAATTGCGTAGCCGTCCTCCTGTGGAAAACAATGTAACCATCGGCAGCATTTCCACAGGATCATCTGGACGCAATTGCCTTCAAATCGGGCCGTCGTTGAGTCGGGGATTTGTCGGCGACTCCGGGCCGGACCGACCAGGTCATCGAGTCCAATCTCCCAGTTCAGCGGGCATTCTTGGCTCCTGCGACCCAAAGACGCGGAATCTCGCTATACTTCTCCGAACGCACTCCTGCCGACACGGTTGCCACACGTGATGCCCCCGGGTCGATGACGATGCACAGGTCATCGACTCCCGGTTCGGGAGTGATCGACACAACATTCGGTCACTCTTCGTCACACCCTGAGGCAGGAATGCGGACGAAGAAAAAGGTCCTGGCGATCCTTAGAGAAATGAGTGATGTCCCCACGACGCAATCCTGGGCATAACAACACCGGCCGCACACCCTGAGGCATCACGCCAGGACGAAGGAGCCTGCCCGCTCGTCGTCCGGGGACCGCATGCGATGGCCGTTGCCCGCCAACACCAATCAGAGGAAGGCGCCCCGTGCGCCCTACGAAGGGAGGTGCCATGCGGACCCGCATTGCACTCGTGGCGATCATCCCGGTCGCCCTCATCACTGCCGCACCCCTGGCCCAGGCTGCCTCCGCGCAGCCCGCCCGGGTTTCGATCCGGTCGTCGCACCATGCGTCGGCCACCCCCCCGGCCCGACGGGCCGACCGGCTGACCTCATACGTGCGTCCACCCCGGCCGCACACGACGTCGGCCGTCACCACGGCCATCACCCTGCCGGACCAGCGGCTGGCCACCGCCCTGTTCACCGGCCAGCACGTCGGCACCAAGGAGGTGGCGTCCATCGTGCCTCCGCCCCCGCCGCCGCCCCCGGTACCCGCCGGTCCCGTCGACACGGTCACCGCGACGCAGCGGGCCGAGTGGGACCGCGTGGCCATGTGCGAGGAAGGCGGCGACTGGCAGTCGGACGGTTCGAGGTTCAGTGGCGGCCTGGGCATCACCCGTTCGAACTGGGACATCTACGGTGGTCTCCAGTACGCGCCGGAGGCCGCCGAGGCCTCGCCCGACGAGCAGATCATGGTCGCCGAGCGGATCCAGTCCTACCCGCCCGACCAGGACGGGTGCTCCAGCTGGTAGTGGCAGCACGCCTCCCCCTGCCCCTCACAGCAGCCGGACGCACGCCGTGACCCGGGCCCCGGTCGAACGACCGGGGCCCGGCCGCGTCACCGGTCGGTCGGACGGGCCTGGCGGGCGGCCCACAGCAGCGGTAGCTGGAGCGGCATCCGCCCCCAGGCGACCGGACGCGAGTCCATCGCTCCGGCGTGTCGACCGGAACCGGCATCGACCGCCATCTGCAGGTTGGCCGGCCACACGGCGACCAGCAGCGCGGTGGACGCCGCCGACGCCCAACGGGTCCGTCGGACCAGGCCGAGCGCGCAGACGAGCTCGGCGGCGCCGCTGATGTAGATGAGAGGGCGGTGCAGACGGTCCGGCAGGATCCGGGGCACCAGGGGGTCGAAGAACGTGGGCCGCACGGCGTGCAGGACTCCGGACACACCGAAGACGCCGGCGAGGGCGGTGGGGGCCACGGCTCGGAGGCGGGACATCCCGCGATGCTACGCCCGGCCGGTCTCCCGTCACCCGGCGACGGGTCCGGGGCGTCGGATGACAGCGTGGCGGCGGCGGGGCAGACTCGGGGCATGCATCCCCTGGAGATCCACCACGTGTCGGTCAACGTCCCCGACGTCGGGGCGGCGGTCGCCTTCTACACGGACGTCCTGGGCGGCACCCGGCGCGACGACCGGCCCGAATTCGGGTTCGGCGGGGCCTGGATCGACCTCGGGGGGAGCCAGGTCCATCTGCTCGAAGCGGTGGCGCCACCGACCCTCGGCCAGCACTTCGCCATCCGGGTGGCCGACCTCGACGACGTCGTGGCCGAACTGCGGGCCCGGGGCATCGACCTCGCCGACCCGTCGGACGTGGGCCCCGGTCGCCAGACGTTCGTGGCCGATCCCGCCGGCAACACGGTGGAGTTGTACGAGCTGGTCGAGCGCGCCCCCGCCGCCCACTGAGCACTCCCGCCCACCGAGCAGACCCGCCCACCGAGCAGACCTCCGCAGCGAGCAGACCCTCGGACCGGACGGCGTCCGACCCCGCAATTGCCACACCGGGGGCCTAAGGCCCCCGGTGCTCAGACCCTCCGGGGGCGCCGGACCGGCACGACCCGGCGAACCGGGAGGGTGCCGGACCGGAGCCCGTCGGAGTGGGAATCAGATCTTGCGGACCTGGCTCGCCTGGAGGCCCTTCTGGCCCTGCTTGGTCTCGAACTCCACACGCTGGCCCTCCGCGAGGTCGCGGAAGCCCTCCATCTGGATCTCGGACTGGTGGACGAACAGGTCATCCCCGCCGCCGTCAGGCGTAATGAATCCGAAGCCCTTCTCGGCGTTGAACCACTTGACTGCACCTACACCCATAACTGAGTCTCCTTGAAATTCACGCACGAAAACGCGGGGATCCACTTTGAAGCCCTACCTACATGGACCCGCGTGATAGGGCCTATGTGGTAACCACCCTAGGCGTTGCCGGGGCCCGCTGCTCACCATCGGTCCCCGGGCGCCCCGTCGGGGCCGGGGCCGCCCTGGTACGTTCTGCGCCGATGGGTCCCCACCGCCCGACCCCGCACGATGATCTGACGCCTCGGACGCCCCGGACGGTGGGCCGGCTGCGTCCCTCCTCGGCCACCGCCCCGGGACGCATCGGCGTCACCGGGCTCGTGCTGTCGGTCGTGGCCTTGACGCTGGCGGCCTGCTCGGCGTCGACGACGGGCGGGCCGGCGACCACCACGGCCACCCCCCGGCCCGCCGCGTCGGCGGTGATCGCCCCCCCGGCCCCGATCGCCCCCCCGGCCCCGATCGCGTGGACGGCGTGCCCGGATCAGTCCGGCTACCAGTGCGGGTCGGTGGAGGTGCCGCTCGACTACAGCCACCCGTCGGCGGGCACGCTGTCGATCGCCGTGTCGCGCGCCCCGGCGTCGAGTGGCACGGACCCGGACGGCATCCTCCTGCTCAATCCGGGTGGTCCCGGCGAGAGCGGCAACGAGGACCTGCCCGTGCTCCTCCCCCTCCTCCCGCCCGAGGTGCGGGCCGACACCGACGTGGTCACGTTCGACCCCCGGGGCACCGGGGCGAGCGACCCGCTGCAGTGCGGCACCGATCCCTCGGCCGTCGCCGCCGCGGACCCGGTCCCGGCCGCCGCCGGGCTCCCCCTGCCCGGCACCCCGGTCTTCTCGGGCATCGAGCAGGCGTGCGCCACCCACCAGCCGGCGCTGACCGCGGCGGTCGACACCGTGAACACGGCGCGGGACATGGACCGGATCCGCCAGGCCCTCGGCGTGTCCACCGTCAGCTACTACGGACTCTCCTACGGAACGGTGCTCGGCACCGTCTACGCCGACCTCTTCCCCCGTCACGTCCGGGCCATGGTCCTCGACGGCGCCGTCGACATCGACGCCAGCCTGGCGACCCAGGCCACCGAAGAGGCCCCCGCCGCCGAAGCGTCCCTCGACCACCTCCTGGCGACCTGCGCCGCCGCCCCGGCCTGTCCGCTGGGTGCGGACCCCACCGCCTACTTCACCCACCTGTCGGCGGCGCTGACCGCCCACCCGTTGCCCGCTCCCGGTAAGGGCGACGACGTGCCGGTCACGGTCGGCGATCTCGACACCGCCACCCTGCTGGCCCTCAGCGCCACCGGGTTCACCGACGACTACGAGCAGGCCCTGGTGTCGGCGACCGCCGGCGACGGGGGCCCGCTGCGGTCGCTCTCCCTCGAACTGGTGACCGACATCAACGGTGCCTCCCTGGCCGACGCGCGAGTGGGCGATCACCTGCAACGACACCGTGGACCACCCCGGTCCCCGGGCCGCCGGGACCCTGGCCCGATCGCTGGCGTCCCGCTGGCCCCTGATGGGTGGCTACGTCGTCAACAACAACCTCAGCGGCTGTGTGACGTGGCCCGACGGACGACGACCCGTCTCCGACAGCCACCCCTCCGACGCGCCCCCCGTCCTGGTGATCGGCAACACCGGCGATCCGAACACCCCGATCGTCGGGGGCCGTCACCTGGCGGCCCTGTTCCCGAGGTCGAGCTTCCTGACCTGGGACGGATGGGGCCACACGTGGCTGCTCAGCGGACCCACCGACCCCTGCGTGCAGTCCGCCGTCACCCGCTACCTCACCGAGGGGGTGCTCCCGCCGAAAGGAACCGTCTGCCGGTGACCGTGGCCGTTGACGGCGGCGGCGGCGGCGGTCAGCTCTTCCGGGCGGCCCGGTCCACGATGAACGCCCGTCGGGGGCACTCGGCCGCCGCCCGCCGGGCCATCTCCACCAGTCCGGCCTCGAGCGGTCGACCGTCGACGATCGGGTAGCCCCACTCGTCGAGGGAGACGCGCTCGGGCAGCAGTTCGGCGCAGTACCCGTAGGCGTCACAGGCCACCGGGTCGACCCTGACCCGCAGGCCGACGGCCACGGCGGCGCTCACGACGCCACCGCCCCGAGGGTGGCCGGCCGGGGGAAGGGAAGCACGCTCGGGGCGTGACGACCGTCACACGGCCGGCCGGCGGCGTGGGCGGCGGCGTCGACCGCGAAGACCGAGAGGGCGGTGCGCACCAGGCGGGCGACACCGTCGGGGTGGCGACAGGCACCGCGCCCCACCACCGAGCGGGCCCGCTCGTCGAGCCGGCCGATGACCGCGCCATCGGCCCGTCCGGCGGCCAGCCCCTCGAGATCGTCGGCCAGGGCGGGCAGGCCGTACACACACGGTCCGCACTGCCCGGCACTCTCCCCGGCCATCCAACGGGTGATCCGGGCGGTCTCGGCGATCCCGCAGGACGTGGCGGGCAGGGCCACGACGATGCCCACGCCGTGCGTGGCGCCGGCCCGGGCGAGCGGGGTCGGGGCGAACGGGGTGGCGGCCAGATCCGGGGCCAGCCAGGCGCCCCCGTAGCCACCGACGAGGAAGCCCGAGACCGGGCCGGTGGGCCCGCAGCGTTGCACCACGTCGCCGACGGGGGTGCCCAGCTCCACCTCGACCACCCCGGGCGCCTGGACACCGCCCGTCACGGTGACGAGGGTCGTCCCCGGTGCCTCCTCGGTGCCCACCGATCGGAACCAGGCCGCCCCGTGCCGCGCCACGAGGGCGACCTGCGCGAGGGTCTCGGCGTTGTGCACGAGCACGCTGCGGCGTCCGGCCCGGAGCGGGACCGACTTGTCCACCCGCAGGACCGGTCGGGCGTCACCCTCGGCGATCCAGTGGACCAGCGCCGACTCCTCACCCGTCACGTACCGGGCCGGCGGCCGCTGCACGCTCATCGTCGGGGCGCCGGGACGGCCGGCGCGCTCGGCGATGGCCCGCTCCACCGCCCGGGCGGTGGCGTCGCGGTCGTCGGCGACGCACACGATCACCGAGCGGGCGCCGGCCAGGACGGCCGCCAGTTCGGCGCCGTCCAGCACCAGATGGGGCGTCCAGGTCAGGAGGGTGCGGTCCTTGGCGCTGGCCGGCTCACCCTCCATGGCGTTGACCACCACCACCGGGCGGCGGCCCGAGCGCCGCAGGGTCTCCCACTTCGCGGCGGCGGGGAAACCCCCGCCGCCCCGGCCCGTCAGCCCGGAGGCGGCCACCTCGGCCAGGAGGGCGTCGGCCCACGCGGCGTCGTGGCGACCGGGCACGGCCAGGGGCCCGTGGAGGGCCAGGTGGCCGGCGAGGCCGGGGTCGGTGGCGACTCCCGGGCCGGCGTGGAGGAGCCGCTGGACGCGGGGGAGGGTGGCGGCGGTCATCGGTGATCCCTTTCGAGCAGCTGCGTGGTGGTCGGGGTCCGGTCGGCACCGGTCGAGGGGTACCGGCGGGGTGCGCCACCCGCCGGGCGAGGGGTCCTCCCCGGCGTGCGCCGCGGGGTCCCCGGCGGTCGGTTCCGGTGGCGGGCGGGCACGGCCCGGGTGGTCGCGCCCAGCCGGGCCGCCGCATCGCCGGCCGCCCGGTGCTCCAGGATGCGCCAGGCCAGGGCCACGATGACGGCCAGCGTGCAGGCCGCGGCGATGACATCCATCCACAGCTGTCCGGCGTCGGTGCCGGTGCCGAGGGCGTGGGCCATGGCGAAGGGCCAGCAGCCGTAGGCCAACCAGTGGAGGCGCCGCCACAGATCGGGTGGTATCCGCTGGCGGAGGGCACTGGAGACGGCCACGGCGATCAGCAGGTCCACGGCCACGGCGCCGAGACCGGTCCACAGGGGCCGGTAGGACGAGGTGAACGGGACCACGACCGCTACCAGGCCGACGTGGACGTAGCTGTCGACGACGGCACTCAGGACGTGGAGACCCAGGAAGACCAGGGCCAGGAGGGTGGCCCGCTTGTGGAGCTCGACCTGGGCGAAGGCGGGCCACCGGCGGGTGCGGACCCGGGCGGCCGACAACAGTCCGAGGACGGTGGTCACGGTCAGGAGGATGAGGGCGACGATGCCGGTGGACCGGATCGTGTACCAGACGGCCTCGCTGGTCGAGGTGGAGACGGCGGCGATCATCACGCCGCCTCCGACCCGGTCCGGGGGTCCGGCCACGGGCCGACCCGCACCACCCGGCCGTCGGGGCGGACCAGCCGGGCGGTCACGCCGTGGGCGGCGAGGTTGCCCGGGGCATCCTCGCCCCACACCACCGCGGCCGTGGTCCACCCGTTGGCCTCGACGCAGCTGGCGCCGAAGGCGGTCACCAACGACCACGTGGTCGGCGCCACGTCGCCCGTCCAGGGATCGACGATGTGGTGCATCCGCTTCCCGTTCCGGTACCACGTCCGGGACGTCGTGCCCGAGGTGGCGAGGCCGCCGCCCCAGAGGGCGACCACCTCGTCGGCCCGCTCGGGCGCGGTGGTGCAGTGCGAGGCGATGCCGATGCCCCATCCCTCCTCGGGTGCGGGTCCGGCGACGGCCACGTCACCTCCGAGGTTCACGACCACGCCGCACCCGAGCGCCGCGGCGATCCGTCGGGCCGAGCGGTCGGCCCCGAAGGCCTTGCCGGTGGACCCGAGGTCCACGTGCACACCCTCGGGCACCGACACGGTCCGCTCGGTCGGATCGAGGCCGAGGCGCCACCAACCGGCCGCCGGTCCCGGATCGGCGGTGGTGGTCGGCGTGGAGCCGTCCAGTTCGGACAGGTCCCGGTCGTAGCCGTGGGCGACGACCGCCGAGCCGATCGTCGGGTCGACGATGCCGGCCGTCCGGGCGGCCACCTCGCAGGCGGTGGACAGCGCGTCGAACAGCAGGGGGCTCACCCGGGTGGACCGTCCCCCCCGCTCCTCCAGCCGCCGGAGTTCGGAGTCGGGACGGAACCGGCTGCAGGCCGCGTCGAGGGCGGCCAGGTCGGCACCCAGCAGATCGAGGGCACGGTCGGCCACCGCGGCGTCCCCGACGACGACGGAGGCCGTGGTCCCGATGGCCGGCATCGTCCGCACGACCGGGCGGTCGGACCGGGTGGGGGCGGGGGCGCTCACGACTGACCCGAGGTGGTGGAGGCCGACGGCGTCTGGACGGTGGTGGTCGGCGTCGTGGTGGTGGTGGTGGTCGGGGTCGACGTGGCGGGCGTGGTCGACGCCGAGCTCCCGTCGTCCGAGGAGGACGTCGAGGGGGACGTCGACGTCGAGGTGGACGTGGACGTCGAGGTGGACGTCGAAGGGGAGGTGCTCGACGGGTCCGCCGCCGTCGAGGTGGTGGTGGAGGTCGCCTTGTGCCCGGAGGCGCCGGCCACCGTGATGCCGATGCCGGCGGCCGCCACGGTGGCGGTCACCCCCATGGCCACGGTGGTGCGACGGATGCGCACCAGGGCGGCGTCTCGCGAACGGGCGGCACCCCGGGTGGAGCGGTCGTCGGGCGTGGGAGCCATGGCTTCGCCTTTCGTGGTCGGACGATCCCCGGCCGGGGATCTGGAGCCCATTCCACCGACCCGGTCACAACGCCCCCTTGATGCCAGCTGGGAGCCACCTGTGAATCCGGATCCGGACGCTCCACACCCCGGTGAGCTGGGCATCCGCGCCGCATCCGGGCTCCACACCGGGGCCGGGAGGCCCGGCCGGGGGGTGCGGCGGACCCCTCGGACGGTGACCTCCGCCCCTCACAGCCGGTTCACAGGTGGTTCACACCCACTCTCCAGACACCGATGCGATGCTGGGGAGCGGACCGAACGCCGTCGACCGGCCCGGCGCCCGCCGGGCCCCTGAGGAGAACCGTGGAGAACAGCCGGAACCAGCGCATCCTGGTCGTCGACGACGAGCCGTCCATCGTCGACGCCGTGGCCACCTCCCTCCGCTACGAGGGCTTCGAGGTGAGCCAGGCGGTCAACGGCCGCCAGGCGCTGTCGGCCGCCCAGGACGACCCCCCCGACCTCATCGTGCTCGATGTCATGCTCCCCGACCTCGACGGCCTCGAGGTCACCCGCCGGCTCCGCCAGGACGGGATCCGGGTGCCGGTGCTCTTCCTGACCGCCCGGGACGCCGTCGACGACAAGGTGGCGGGGCTCACGGTCGGCGGCGACGACTACGTCACCAAGCCGTTCGCCCTGGCCGAGGTGGTGGCCCGGGTCCATGCCATCCTGCGCCGCCTCGGGTCGGAGCCCGCCGACACGGGGGTCCTCCGCTTCGCGGACATCGAGATGGACGAGAACGCCCACGAGGTCACCCGCGCCGGCCAGGTGATCCCGCTGACCGCCACCGAGTTCAATCTGCTCCGCTTCTTCCTGCTCAATCCGCGCCACGTCCTGTCCAAGTCCCAGATCCTCGACCACGTCTGGCACTACGACTTCGGGGGCGACGGCAACGTGGTGGAGACCTACGTCAGCTACCTCCGCAAGAAGCTGGAGGTGGCCGGGCCCCCGGTCATCCACACGGTGCGCCTGGTGGGGTACGCGCTGCGCGAGCCGGCCCAGGTCTGACCGTGTCCCTCCGCACGCGGCTGCTGATCGCCATCGGGATCATCGCCGTCGTGGCCCTCGCCGTCGTCGACGTCGTCACGTACTCCCAGCTCGAGTCCTTCCTCTATCAGCGGGTCGACCAACAGCTGGTGGGGGCCCGCGGCCTCTACGAGCACGCCATCGAACAGGGACGGCCCGTCTCCTGCGAAGGGCCGGGTGGACCGTTCGGATCCGGCGCCGGCGCGCCGGTGGGAGGCGACAGCGACGGGGACGGCGACGACAACGGCCCGTCGAATGCCGTCCAGAGCCTGGCCGTCCAGGTCCGCACCGCGTCGGGCAAGTCCGCCGGCCTGGACTGCCCGGTCTACGTGGACAACGTCGCCTACACGCCGTCCATCCCCTCGACCCTCCCGCCGTTCGAGACGGCCGAAGACGGCAGTCAGGTGACCACCTTCGACGCGTCCTCCGTGCAGTCGGGTGGCCCCGACTTCCGGGTGCAGGCCTCGACCCTGGCCAACGGCGACGTCCTCTTCATCGCCCAACCGCTCGGCGACACCGAGAGCACCCTCCACCACCTGTTGGCGGTGGAACTGCTCGTCACCGGGGCGGCTGTCGTGGTGGCGCTGCTGGGCGGCTTCTGGCTGGTCCGCATCGGGCTCCGTCCCCTCCGCGACATGGAGACGGCGGCCGAGTCCATCGCCGAGGGGAACCTGACCGAGCGCGTCCCCGGGGAGAACGACAAGACCGAGGTCGGCCGCCTGGCCCGCACCCTCAATGTGATGCTGACCCGCATCGAGTCGGCCTTCCGCATGCGGGTCGCCACCGAAGAGCGACTCCGCGAGTCCGATGCCCGGCTCCGGCGCTTCGTCGGCGACGCCTCCCACGAGCTGCGCACGCCCATCGCCGCCATCAGTGCCTACGCCCAGCTGTTCGGGCGGGGGGCCTCCGAGCAGAAGGAGGACCTCGAACGCCTGATGGGCGGCATCATGACCGAGACGGGCCGCATGGAGCACCTGGTGGCCGACCTGTTGCTCCTGGCGCGCCTGGACGAGGGGCGACCGATGGAGCCCCATCCGGTCGACCTGGTCGCCCTGTGCGCCGAAGCCGTCCAGACGTCCCGGACGGTCGGTCCGGCCTGGCCGGTCTCGTTCCGCGCCCCCCGGCCCATCGAGGTGTCCGGGGACGCCCGCAGTCTCCGCCAGGTCATCGACAACCTCCTGGCCAACATCCGGTCGCACACCCCCGAAGGGACGACCACCCGCGTCTCCGTCGAACCCGACGGGCCCGGGGCGGTGATCGTGGTGGCCGACGACGGTCCGGGCATGACCCCCGAGCAGGTGGCCCACGTCTTCGAGCGCTTCTACCGGTCGGACCCCAGCCGCTCCCGGCTCCACGGCGGCGCCGGTCTCGGACTGTCGATCGTGTCGGCCATCGTGGCCGCCCACGGCGGCACCGTCTCGGCCTCGAGCGCACCCGGCCGCGGCACGACCTTCACGGTGCGGCTCCCGCCGACGCCTCCGGTCGTCCCCCCGACGGAGCTCCCGCCGGCCCCGGGACTCGCCGGACCCACCCCACCACCCCCGGTGCCGAGCCCGGCGATCCCGCCACCCCCGACCCCGCCGCCCGCCCCGGTGACCGCTTCGTCGTCGACGACCCGCTCGCCGGAGCCGACCGTGGACACCCCGGCCTCCCCATGAACCCGGAGCCCCGGATGCCGCGATCCACAGGCGACCCACAGGCCACTCCAACCCGGGCCGCGACCCGGCGGACGAAGGTGGGCCCATGAGCGTCGCGAACCCGCCCTCCCCGGGGGACAGCCCCGGCCCCCCGGCCGAGTTAGAGATCGTCGTCCCGGTCTTCAACGAGGCGCAGCAGCTGGCCGCCAGCATCACCTCGCTGCGGACCTTCCTCGACCGCTCGTTTCCGCTGTCCACCCTCGTCACGGTGGTCGACAACGCCAGCACCGACGACACCTGGAACATCGCCCACGGTCTCGCCTCCAGCCTGCCCGGGGTCCGGGCCCTCCACCTCGACCAGAAGGGGCGGGGGCGGGCCCTGCGGGCAGCGTGGACCGCGAGCCGGGCGCCGGTCGTGGCCTACATGGACGTCGACCTGGCCACCGGGCTCGAGGCACTGCTGCCCCTGGTTGCCCCCCTGCTGACCGGGCACAGCGACGTGGCCATCGGCACCCGCCTGGCCCCCGGCGCCCACGTGGTGCGCGGCGCCCGCCGCGAGATCATCTCGCGGACCTACAACCTCCTGTTGCGCATGGCCCTCGGGGTCCACTGCAGCGACGCCCAGTGCGGGTTCAAAGCCCTCCGCCGTGACGCGGCCGCCGAGGTGCTGCCCCTCGTCGAGGACCAGGCGTGGTTCTTCGACACCGAGGTGCTGGTCACCGCCCAACGCCTCGGGCTGCGCATCCACGAGGTGCCGGTCGACTGGGTCGACGACCTCGACTCCCGGGTGGCCGTGGCCCACACCGCCTGGCTCGACCTGCGCGGCGTGGCCCGCCTGATGGGCCCGAGCGCCCGGCGCCGGGTGTCCCGGGCGCGTCGTGCCCTCCGACGGGCGCCCCTCCCCCGCGTCGGTCCCACCCCGGAGGTGACCTCGACCGCGCCGCCGACCGGGTCCGAGGTCGCCGCGCCCGACGAGGTCTTCGCCGACGAGCTGCTCCGGTTCGCCGGCGTGGGGGTCGTGAGCACGCTCGCCTACGTCGTCCTCTTCGCGCTCCTCGAGCCCTGGACGGGGCCCTGGGTGGCCAATGCGGTCGCCATCGTGGCCTGCGGCCTCGGCAACACCGCGGCCCACCGGGGCATGGCGGGCAGCGCCCGCCACGGCCTCGACCGCCTCCAGCGAGTCGGGGTCTCCGCCGCCCTGCTCGGCGTCAGCCTCGGCTTCACCACGATCGCCCTGGCGGCCACCCGGGCCCTCGGCCTCGATGCGTTGGCGCCCCAACTCGTCGCCGTGACGGCGGCCAACCTGGCGGCGGCCGCGTTCCGCTTCACCATCCTGCGCACCTGGGTCTTCCGCCCCCGGTTCGGCACCCACGTCGCCACGACCGCCCCCCCGGGGTCGTCCACGTCCCGGATCACCGCCCCGCTTCCGACGCCGTCGTCCACCCCGGACGGCCCCGACCGCATCCCCACGAGGACCCCACGATGACCGACGTCCGGACCACCGACGACCAGATCCTGCCGCCCGTCCCCCCGGGCGCAGTGGTGGACGCCCCCGAGCGGGGCGTCCACGCCGCCGACGACGGGGTGTCCCCCCATCCCGTGGCGGCGGCCCCCATGACGGACGACCCGGCCGGAGGCACCCCCCGCCCCGGCCTGGGTCGCCGTCTGGTGCGTGGACGTCCCGAGGACCCGGCCTGGGTCCGCCCGGCCCTCATCGGGCTGCTGGTCGCCACCGCCGTCCTCTACCTCTGGGGGCTCGGGGCCTCGGGGTGGGCCAACAGCTTCTACTCGGCGGCCGTCGAGGCCGGCACCCGGAGCTGGAAGGCGTTCTTCTTCGGCTCGTTCGACTCGTCCAACTTCATCACCGTCGACAAGCCTCCGGCCTCCCTGTGGGTCATGGAGCTGTCGGCCCGCCTCTTCGGCTTCAACTCGTGGAGCGTGCTCGTCCCCCAGGCCCTGGAGGGTGTCGCCACCGTCGGCGTCCTGTACCTGTGCGTCCGACGGTGGTTCTCGCCGGCCGCCGGCCTGCTGGCCGGTGCCGTCCTGGCCGTGACCCCGGTGGCCACGCTGATGTTCCGGTTCAACAACCCCGACGCCCTGTTGACGCTCCTGCTCACGCTCGCGGCGTACGCCACCATCCGGGCGGTCGACGCCGGTCGCACGCGTTGGCTGGTACTCGCCGGAGCGCTCATCGGCTTCGGATTCATCACCAAGATGCTCCAGGCCTTCATCCTGTTGCCGGTCCTGGCGCTGGTGTACCTCCTGGCGGGTCCGCCCAAGCTGGGCCGCCGGATCGTCCAACTCGTCTACTGCGGGATCGCCGTGGTGGTGTCGGCCGGCTGGTGGGTCGCCGCCGTCGAGTTGACCCCCAAGGCGGACCGCCCCTACGTGGGCGGCTCCACCGACGACAGCATCCTCAACCTGATCTTCGGCTACAACGGCCTCGGTCGGATCAGCGGCAACGAGACGGGCAGCGTGGGGGGCTCGGGCACGGCGGGCTCGATGTGGGGTCCGACGGGATGGGACCGCCTCTTCCTCAAGTCGTTCGGCGGCCAGATCTCGTGGCTCATCCCCGGCGCGCTGATCGGACTGCTGGCCGCCCTCTGGATGACGCGCCGGGCGCCCCGCACCGATCCCACCCGGAGCGGATTCGTGCTCTTCGGCGGGTGGCTGGTGCTCACCGGCCTGGTCTTCAGCTACGCCCAGGGCATCATCCACCCGTACTATTCGGTGGCGCTGGCGCCGGCCATCGGCGCCCTGGTCGGCATGGGCGGGACCTACCTGTGGTCCCGCCGGGTCGAACTGTTCCCCCGCATCGCCCTGTGCCTGGCCATCCTGGCCACCGCCGCCTGGGCGTTCGTCCTCCTCGGGTGGAGCCCCCAGTGGCACCCGGCCCTGCGTTGGGCGATCCTGGCGGCCGGCGTCCTGGCGGCCATCGGGATCGCGGCCACGCCCCGGGCCCGTCGCCTGCTCGCCGCCGGCATCGCCAGCCTCGGCATCGCCGCCGTCATCGCCGGGCCGGCGGCCTACGCGGTGGACACGGCCTCGACCCCCCACTCCGGTTCGATCCCGTCGGCCGGCCCCGCCGTCCAGGGCGGTGGGTTCGGTCCCGGCGGGGCGGGCGGCTTCGGCGGCCGCGGTGGCGCCGCCCGGGGCGGGTTCGGCCCCGGCGCGGGGGCCGGCGGCTTCCCCGGTGGGGCGCCCGGCGGAGGCGGTGGCTTCGGGGGCTTCGGCCGAGGTCCCGGTGGCTCGGTGACCATCCCCAAGGGAATCACCCTCCCCAACGGCTCCAAACTGCCCAGCAGCATCACCGTCCCGGGCAGCATCGTGCGCCGGTTCGCCGGCGGATTCGGTGGCGGTCGGGGCGGAGCGGCCGGCGGTCTGCTGAACTCGTCGACCCCCGGCAAGGCGCTCGTCGCCCTGCTCGAGTCGGGGGCCTCCCACTACACCTGGGTGGCCGCCACCACCGGGGCGGACTCCGCCGCCGGCTACCAGCTCGCCACCGACGACCCGGTCATGGCCATCGGGGGCTTCAACGGGACCGACCCCTCACCGACGCTCGCCCAGTTCCAGCGGTACGTCGCCGACGGCAGGATCCACTACTACATCAGCGGTGGCGGGGGCTTCGGGAGCACCTTCGGGGGCCGCGGCAACTCCACCAGTTCGGATGCCTCGGCCATCTCCTCGTGGGTCAGCTCGCACTTCACGGCCCGGACCGTGGACGGGGTCACGGTCTACGACCTGACGTCGCCGAACACCTGAGCCGGAGGGGTCAGCGCGCGTCCCGGGTCATGGTGAACAGGGCCGGACCGTTCGGACTCGGCGTGAGGCGTGCCGTCTCCTCGAACCCGAATCGCCGGTAGTAGGCGAGGTTGTCCTCCTTCTGGGTCTCGAGGTAGCCGGGCAGCCCGTCGGCGTCGACGGTCTCGAGACCCGGTTCCAGGAGCGCGGTGCCGATCCCCCGGCGCCAGGCCATGGGGTCCGCGGCCAGCAGGCACAGGTACCAGTGGTCGTCGCGCGGCCGGGCCTTCTCCATGGCCATGGTGTAGCGCAGGCCCTGGAGCACGGCCGGCGGTCGCGGGATCAACGCCCGCAGGGCCCCGGCCATCTCGGCGGCCTGGGCCCCCGCCGGGAGCGGGTACGTCCCCGGTCGCTGCCACACGCAGATGCCCACCAGCGTGCCGGCCCGGTCGCGGGCGCCGGAGACCAGCGCCGCGGCGCCCAGGGCGGCCAGGTGACTGCGCCAGTAGAGCGCCAGGCCCCGGGCGCGGAGCATCGGCTCGGAGGACAGGTGGACGAAGAACGGGTCGTCGTAGAAGCTCCTCGCCGCGAGGACCGCCGCCTCGTTGAGGACGTGCCGGTCGAGGGTCATCGATGAACAGGTGAACGGCGCGGACGGCATGACGCGCAGAGTAGTCCCCGGGTCCCGAGCCCCCGCCAGGATCGGGACTTTCGGCCCGTTTCCGCGGCGGGGACCTCGGTGATGATGGGGACGGATCATCCGAACGACCTCCGGAGGCACCGCCCGTGGCCATCAATGTGACGCCGATCCCCGGCCTCGACCTCGCCGTCAACGACGTGCGGATGCGGACGGCCGCGCTGATCAACGACGAGATCCTGCCCCACGAGGAGATCCTCTTCGTGTCCCGCCGGGCCGGCGAGCTCGATGCGGACGAGCGCGAGCGGGCCCGTCACCGCAGCATCGAGCTCCGCGAGCAGATCAAGGTCCGGGTCAACGAGGCCGGGCTGTGGGCCCCCCACCTCCCCGAGGAGTACGGCGGGATGGGCCTCGACTTCCTCGAACTCGCCTACATGTACGAGATCCTGTCGTACGCCACCGGTGCGGCGGCCCTGTTCGGGATCGCCGCGCCGAACTCCGGCAATGCCAGCGTGCTGGTCAAGTACGGGACCGAGGAACAGAAACGTCAGTGGCTGCTCCCCCTCATCGAGGGGGAGATGGAGTCGGGCTTCTCCATGACCGAACGCGACCACGCCGGCTCGGACCCCCGCTCCATCGCCACCGAGGCCGTCCGCGACGGCGACGACTGGATCATCAACGGCCACAAGTGGTTCACGTCGAACGGCGTCGACGCCGACTTCTTCATCGTGATGTGTCGGGCCGTGGATCCGACCGGGGAGCTGGGCGACCCGGGCCGGATGACCCAGATCATCGTGCCGGCGGCCACGAGGGGGGTGCACATCGTCCGCGGCATCGGGATCTTCGGGCACGCCACGTCCGACCACTGCGAGATCCGCTACGAGGACGTCCGGGTGCCGATCGCGAACACCCTCGGCCTCGTCGGCCAGGGCCACCAGGCCGCGCAGGACCGCCTGGGTGCCGGCCGGGTGTACCACTGCATGAACTCGGTGGGCCAGATGTGGCGCGCCTTCGACCTCATGGTGGAGCGGTCACTCACCCGCGAGGTCCACGGCGGGCTGTTGAAGGACAAGCAGTTCGTGCAGGGATTCATCGCCGAGTCCTACATGGACGTGCAGTCGGCCCGCCTCATGACGATCGACGCCGCCCAGAAGGTGGCGGCCGGGTCGCCGGACGTGCGGACCGCCATCAGCGCCATCAAGGTCTTCGTGCCCGCCGCCTTCCACCGGGTGGTCGACCGGGCCATCCAGGTCTGGGGCGGAGCCGGGGTCAGCAACGACCTGCCCCTCGGGGGCATGTACCTCACGGCCCGGGTGCTGCGCCTCGCCGACGGGCCCGACGAGGTCCACAAGATCCTGATGGCGAAGAACATCCTCCACCAGTTCGAGCGCGGGGAGGGCTGGAACTTCGGCATCTGACGGCCGGTCCCCCGCGGCGGCGCCGACCGCCCGGACGCTCGGGGCCACCCCCGTGCCCGTCCCGTCGCGCCACGGCGTGGCGCGGAGCCGGTCCGATACGCTTACCGTCGTGAACCAGCCCCCGATCAACCAATCGCGTCGGATCGTCACCGATCTGCCCGGTCCCCGGTCCAAGGAGCTCGACACCCGCCGGACGGCGGCGGTCGCCCCCGGGGTCAGCTCGGTGTTCCCCCTGTACATCGAGCGCGCCGAGGGGGCGATCCTCGTCGACGTCGACGGCAACTCGCTGATCGACCTGGGCTCGGGTATCGCCGTGGCGAGCATCGGCCACGCCGTCCCCGAGGTCGTGGAGGCCGTCCGCGAGCAGGTCGGCCGGTTCTCCCACACGTGCTTCATGGTGAGCCCCTACGAGGAGTACGTCGCCGTCTGCGAGGAGCTCAACGCCCGGACGCCCGGGGACCACGAGAAGCGCTCGGCGCTGTTCAACTCCGGGGCCGAAGCCGTCGAGAACGCCGTCAAGATCGCCCGGCACGTGACCGGCCGGGACGGCGTGGTGGTCTTCGACCACGCCTACCACGGCCGCACCAACCTGACCATGGCGCTCACCGCCAAGAACATGCCCTACCGCAACCGCTTCGGGCCGTTCGCCCCGGAGGTCTACCGCGTCGCCATGTCGTACCCCTACCGCGATCCGGAGGGCATGACCGGCGACGAGGCCGCCGCCCGGGCCATCGAGCAGATCGAGCGCCAGGTCGGCGTCGACAACGCCGCCTGTGTGCTGATCGAGCCCGTCCAGGGCGAAGGCGGGTTCATCGTCCCCGCTCCCGGATTCCTGCCCGCCGTGGCCGCGTGGTGCCGGGCCAACGGCGTGCTGTTCGTCGCCGACGAGATCCAGACCGGGTTCTGCCGCACGGGCGACTGGTTCGCCTGCGACCACGAGGGTGTGGTGCCCGACCTCGTCACCACCGCCAAGGCCATGGCCGGCGGCATGCCGCTGGCCGCCGTGACCGGTCGGGCCGATCTCATGGACGGTGTGCACGTGGGTGGTCTCGGTGGCACCTACGGCGGGAACCCCGTCTCGTGCGCGTCCGCCCTCGCCTCCATCGGGCTGATGGTCGAGCGGGACCTGGCCGGCGCGGCCCGCCGGATCGAAGCCACCGTGACCGAGCGCTTCCGGTCCATGCAGGCCGACCGACCCGGCATCGGCGACATCCGGGGTCGGGGGGCGATGCTGGCCATGGAGCTGGTGCGGCCCGGCACGCGGGAGCCCGATGCCGACGCGGCCAGGCGCATCGTGGCCGCCTGCCACCGCCAGGGCGTGGTCACTTTGTCGTGCGGGAGCTTCGGCAACGTCATCCGGCTCCTGCCCCCGCTCGTCATCACCCCGGAACTGCTCGACGACGGGCTGGGGATCCTCGCCGACGCCGTGACCGCCGAGCTGTAGCCAGCCGACTCAGCCGGCGACCGCCGGACCGGTGACCCCGGGGATCAGGCCTGGAGTCCGGGCCGACCCGAGTCCCGCATGGACGCCAGCCCGGCGTCGAGCAGGGTCAGCTCGTGACCGGCGTCCTCGGTGAGATCGTGCAGGCGCTGGGCGTTGGCCTCGCCCGCCGAGGCGACCGCCGCCTGCTGCACGTCGGTGGCGGCGCGGACGACCTCGAGGACCTGGGGCACCACCGGGCCGGGCACCCGGGCGGCCGGATCCACCCGCAGGACCCGGTCGAGGTCGACGGCGGCGGCCTGGAGGCGGCGGCACAAGGACGGCAGCTCGGCGGTGGGTCCGCCCAGGTCGTCGGCGGCGCGCACCGCGGTGGTGGCCCGGTCGACGGTCCTCCACATCTCCTTGGCCACCCGGGCCGACGACCACTGCCGGACGTCGGCCTCGCGGAGGCCGGTCGGCGTCCGGTTCCACCGGTTGGAGGCGGCCATGTCCCACAGTGTCGAGGCGCCGACGACCGCGCCGTGGGAACGGAAGGCCCGCAGCTTCCGCCGCCCGTAGCGCCACAGCAGGAAGCCCCCGGTGACCACGGCGAGCATGACCAGTCCGGCGAACACCACGACGCCGAGGGCGAGCGATTCGAGCAGCGATCCGGTCATGGGGCCATCCTAGGGCGGTGCCCCCCGGATGGGGCATCCCCCGGGCCAGGCGGACGGCCGCTCAGGGTGCCGGCTCCAGGAGCAGTTCGACCATCCGGTCCAGGGTGGACGCGGGCACTCCGGCCCCGATCGCCCACGCCCGGGCCCCCCCGTACCGGGACGCCACGCCGTCGAGGAAGCCCTCCATGGTGGGACCCTCGACGCTGAAGCGCGACGGGGGCACCTTGGCCATCCGCTCGGCGAACCCGGGCTCGGCCTTCCATCGCTCCAGGATCAGCTGGATCCGCTCCGCGGTGATCACGTAGTCGGCGACGATGGCCTCCCGGTCCACGCCGACGATGTCCAGTACCAGCGCGGCCAGCACTCCGGTCCGGTCCTTGCCCGCCGCGCAGTGGAACACCAGGGGGTAGTGCTCGCGCGATCCGAGCAGCGTCAGGGCCCGGGCCAGGGCGGTGCCGCCGACCTCCAGGTACCAGAGATAGCGCTCGGCGAGGTCGTCCCCCGCCGGCGCCGGCGCCGCGATCGCCTCGCCGACGGACGCGCCCCGCGACGTCGGGTCGACGGACCTCCCCTCCTGGACCACGGCCAGGTGGTGGAAGGCCAGTCCTTCGGCACCGAGCGGACCCCGACCCGACCGCTCCAGCTCGCGCTCGGTGCGGAGGTCGATGACGGTCCGGAGTCCGAGCTCCCGCAGGCGCGCCACGTCGTCGGGGGTCAGCTCGTGGAGGGCGTCGCTGCGGAACAGCCGTCCCCAGCGGACGTTCCGGCCGTCACGCGCCGGGTAGCCGCCCAGGTCACGGAAGTTGAACGATCCCTCGAGGGCTACCAGTCGTGCGTCGGTGTCCATGGACTCCATCTTGGCCGCTCTCCCTCCGGCCGGTCGCCCGGAACACAGGTGTCCGCGGGAGGTGTCCGGGATGGACCGCCCGATGGGCGACAATAGGATGACACCGATCGGTCGGCCCATCGCCCTGGCGGCGTGCGGCCGCGCCCGCTCGCCGGACCCCGACCGGAACACCGATCCCCCGCCCCACCGCCGAACAGGAGTTCCCCACCCCATGAAGTCCCTCGCCACCTGGTGCGTGCGCCACCGACTCGTCGTCGTCCTGCTGTGGGTCGCCGCCCTGGTCGGGATGACCCTGCTGTCCCAGGGCATCGGTACGGCCTACAACAACAACTTCTCGCTGCCCCACACCGAGTCCACCGAGGCGCTCCAGCTGCTCCAGACGGCGGCCCCGAAGCAGGCCGGTGACCAGGAGCGCATCGTGCTCCACACCACCGACGGCACCCCGGTGACCTCGCCCGAGAACACGGCCTCGGTCGACGCCATGCTCCAGAAGGTGGCGGCGATCCCCCACGTGACCACGTTGCAGTCGCCGTTCGCCACCACCGCCACCACCCTTCCGGGGGCCACGTCGGGCCAGACCGTCGCCGTCGTCCCCGCGCCCCACCAGGTCAGCGCCGACGGGCAGACCGCGTTCGTCAACGTGACCTTCGACGTCCAGAGCCAGAACGTGGAGGTCGCCCAGGCCAAGGACTTCGTCGATGCCGCGCTGACCGCCCAGGGCCCCCACCTCGAGGTGGCGGTGTCCGGCCTCATCGCCGAGCAGGCCGACAGGCAGCCGCTCGGCGGCACCGGCCTCGGCATCATCCTGGCCGCCGTCGTCCTGCTCATCGTCTTCGGCTCCGTCTTCGCCATGGCGCTGCCCCTGCTGTCCGCACTCGCCTCGCTCGGGACGGCCATCGGGGTGATCGGCCTGCTCAGCCACGTCCTCAAGATGCCCGTCTTCTCGACCGAGCTGGTCCTCCTGATCGGCCTCGGGGTCGGCGTCGACTACGCGCTGTTCATCGTGACCCGGCACCGCCAGGGACTCCTGGCCGGCAAGAGCGTCGAGGACTCCATCATCACCGCCGTCAACACGTCGGGACGGGCCGTGCTGTTCGCCGGGATCATCGTCTGCATCGCCCTCCTCGGCATGTTCGCGCTGGGCGTCACCTTCCTGTACGGCCTGGCCATCGCCGCCGCCATCGGGGTGTCGTTCACGATGATCGCCGCGCTCGACGCTGCTGCCCGCCCTCCTCGGCTTCATCGGGCCGCGGGTCATGAGCCGCAAGCAGAAGCGGGACCTCGCCACCAACGGGCCGCGCATCGTCGGGGCCGGCAGCAAGGGCTTCTGGCCGCGCTGGGCGGACTTCATCCAGCGCCAGCCCGTCCTGCCCGCCGTCGTCGCCCTCATCGTGGTGGTCCTCGTCGCCATGCCGTTCTTCTCCCTCCGCCTCGGCTCCTCGGACCAGGGCAACGACCCGACGTACACGACGACCCGACAGGCCTACGACCTGCTCTCGGCCGGCTTCGGGCCCGGGTTCAACGGTCCGTTGCAGCTGGTGGCCGAGCAAAAGGGCCAGGTCGACACCCAGACGCTCGACCAGTTGGCCGCCGAGGTGGCCAAGCAGCCCGGGGTGGCCGCCGTCCTGCCCCCGATCGTCCTGCCCGCCCGCAACGGCGAGCAGGTGGCGCTGATCAACGTCTACCCGACCACGTCGCCGCAGTCCTCCGCGACCACGGACCTCATCACCCATCTCCGGCAGTCGACGATCCCCGGGGTGGTGAGCGGCACGGGCGTCGCCGTCTTCGTAGGAGGCACCACCGCGATCTTCGTCGATTTCGCCAACGTGCTGACGTCGAAGCTGCCGCTGTTCATCGGCCTCGTGGTGCTGCTGTCCTTCTGCCTCCTGGCCCTCGTCTTCCGGAGCATCGTCATCCCGCTCACCGCGGCCTGCATGAACCTGCTCTCCATCGGCGCGGCCTTCGGCATCCTGGTGGCGGTGTTCCAGTGGGGCTGGCTCGGCTCGGTGTTCCAGGTGAACCAGACCGGGCCCATCGAGGCCTTCCTACCGGTGATGTTGTTCGCCATCCTGTTCGGACTCTCGATGGACTACGAGGTGTTCCTGATCACCCGGATCCAAGAGGAGTACTTCAAGTGCGGCGACAACCGCACCGCGGTGCGCAACGGCCTGGCGGCCACCGGCAAGACGATCACGGCGGCCGCGCTCGATCATGATCCTGGTCTTCGGCGCGTTCATCCTCGGTGGCATCCGGGTCATCAAGGAGTTCGGCCTCGGCCTGGCCGGCGGGATCCTCATCGACGCGGTGGTCATCCGCATGGCCGTGGTGCCCTCGGTCATGATCCTGCTCGGGAAGTCCAACTGGTGGTTCCCGAAGTGGCTCCAGTGGCTCCCCCACGTGACCGTCGACCCCGAAGCCCCGACCGGACAGCCGACCGTCACCCCTCCCCCGGCGGCCGAGGAACCCGTCCCGGTCTGAGCCGTCGGCCGGTCCCGACCGGCCCGCCGCCGAGGACCGCCCGCGGATCGCGGGCCCGCACGCCTCCGGGGATCCCGGTGTAAGTTCGGTGCCGCAACCATCACGTCCCAGGGGGTTCTCCATGTCCGACTTCGTCATGACCATCGGTGGGGAGACGGTGCCCGCCGCCGACTCGTTCGGGGTGGTGAACCCGGCCAACGGCGAGGTGTTCGCCCACGCCCCCGAGTGCACCCGGGACCAGCTCGACGCGGCCTTCGACTCCGCCGCCAAGGCCCAGCGGGACTGGAAGCTCGACGCCGACGCCCGACGGGAGACGCTGCTCGGGGTGGCCGACGTGCTGTTCGCCTCGGCCGAGGAGCTGGCCCCCGTCCTGACCGCCGAGCAGGGCAAGCCCTTGGACCAGGCCACGATGGAGATCTTCGCCTCCGGTATGTGGTGCCAGTACTTCGCCAAGCTCGAGACACCGCCCCAGGTGATCCAGGACGACGCCGAGGCCTATGTCGAGGTGGTCCGCCGTCCCATCGGCGTCGTGGCCGCCATCACCCCGTGGAACTTCCCGGTGCTGCTGGGCTTCTGGAAGATCGCCCCGGCCCTCATGGCCGGGAACACCCTGGTGCTGAAGCCGTCCCCCTTCACCCCGCTGTCGACCCTCAAGGCCGTCGAGCTGCTGCGTGACGTGCTTCCCCCGGGCGTCGTCAACGTGGTCAGCGGGGGCGACGCCCTGGGGGCCTGGATGACCGGTCATCCCGTGCCCCGCAAGGTCAGCTTCACCGGCTCCATCGAGACGGGCAAGAAGGTGGCCATGTCGGCCGCCCCCGACCTCAAGCGGGTCACCCTCGAACTCGGGGGCAACGACCCGGCCATCGTGCTCGACGACGCCGACCCGGCCGTGGTCAGCCGGGCCATCTTCGCCGCCGCGTTCAACAACAACGGCCAGGTCTGCTCCGCCATCAAGCGGGTGTACGTGCCCGAGGCGCTGTACGGCGAGGTGCTGGACGGGTTGACCGCCGCGGCGTCCGCCGTCCAGGTGGGCGACGGGGCGGTGGCCGGCACCAAGCTCGGCCCGGTCAACAACGCCCCCCAGTTCGAACGGGTCAAGGAACTGGTGGCCGACGCGCTCTCCCACGGGGCGACGGCGACCACCGGTGGTGCCGCCCGCGAAGGCAACGGCTACTTCTTCGAACCGACGATCCTGACCGACATCAGCGACGGGACGCGGATCGTCGACGAGGAGCAGTTCGGTCCGGCACTGCCGGTGATCCCGTACCGCAACGTCGACGAGGTCGTCGAGCGGGCCAACGCCACCCACTTCGGGCTCTCGGGCTCCGTGTGGGGCACCGACACCGACCGGGCCGCCGCCGTGGCCGGCCAGCTGGAGTGCGGCACGGCGTGGATCAACACGCACCTGGCCCTCGGGCCGGCCCAGCCGTTCGGCGGGTTCAAGTGGAGCGGCGTGGGGGTCGAGAACGGACCGTGGGGACTGTCCGAGTTCACCGAGGTCCAGGCCGTGCACCGCTCGCGCACCGCCGATGGGTTGAACATGGGCACCTCGAGCATCTTCTCGTAGGGGTGCCGGGCGGCCCGAGGGCGGCCCGATCCACGGTCGGCGTCACCCCCGGTGCGTCCCGCCACGCCGGTAGGCGTGCCGCGTCGACGCCCACCGGCCGCCCGACGCAGCCGTGAGCGAGACCGGGATGCCGTATTCCGGGTCGGCTCCGGGATTCCGGTGGTGTCCGGGTCGTGTCCGAAGGCCGGCACTCATTCGATAGTCTAACTATGTGACCCCCGAACCAATTCCGTCCGTCGTCGCCATCGACAGTGGCCGTCGCTCGCTCGGCCGTACCGCCGCCTGGCTGGCCAAGCAGGTGGAGATCGGGCTCGGCACGGTCGACCTCTCGGTCTCCCAGTACCGGATCCTGAGCCTCCTGGACGAGTCGGCGGCCGCCTCCTCCCACCTGGCCGAGCGACTGGCCGTCCGCCCACCCACCATCACCGCGGTGGTCGACGGCCTGGTGGCCCGGGGCCTGGTGGAACGCCGTCCCGTGGTGGGTGACCGGCGCCGCGTCGACCACGTGCTCACCGCCGAGGGCCATCGGGTGCTGGACGCCGCCGACGCCGCCGTCGAGGCCCGCCTGCGAGGGGTGACCGACGCCATGGACGACCCGGACGCCGCGGAGGCGGCGTTCCGCGGACTCGCCGCCTGGCGGACCGCGTTCGTCGCGTACACCCGGGCGCGGTGGGGCCGGTGAAGATGCTCACGCTCCGGCCCACCCCGACGGGCCCACCCGAGACGGGGACCGAGTTCGTCCCCATCGCCGAGGAGGCCCGCAACGAGGCGCCCCCGGCCGGTATCGACCCGGACAAGTCCCTCAGCTGGCTGCGGCGGGCCCTGCCGATCATGCGGGCCCACAAGGGCATCTTCATCACGTCGCTGACGCTCTCGTTCTTCGGCCTCATCCTGCAGGTCACCATCCCGCTGCTGTTGAACAAGGCGATCACCAACTCGATCGAGGAGCACGTGGTGCCCCTCAGCCACTACGTGTGGTGGATCGTGGGGCTCGGACTGCTCAGCGGGGTCTTCGGCTACATCGCCCGGCTGTTCCTCTTCGAGACGGCGTACGACATCGAGTACGACCTCCGGAACATCATCTACGAGCACCTCACCAAGATGTCGTTCTCGTTCTACGACCGCGTCCAGTCGGGCCAGCTCATCTCCCGGGCCAACTCCGACATCCGCTCGGTCCAGATGTACATGACGTTCGCACCGCTGATCCTCGTGCAGTGCTCGATGGCCGTCATCGCCTTCTGCGTGATGCTCACCATCAACGTGCCGCTGGCGCTCGTGGCCATGGCCACCATGCCGCTGGTCTACTGGACCGGGGTGCGCATGCGGAAGTCCATGTTCCCGGTGTCGTGGATCATCCAGGCCCGCCTGGCCGACGTGGCCACCATCGTCGACGAGAACGTGAACGGCGTCCGGGTGGTCAAGTCCTTCGCCGCCGAGGAGCAGCAGCTGCGGTCCCTGGCCGGTGCGGCCGACAAGCTCCAGTGGGGCTACATCAAAGACGCCGACCTCCGGGCACGGTTCACCCCCATGGTGCAGAACCTCCCGCAGGTGGGCCTGGCCCTGGTGCTCCTGTTCGGGGGCTACATGGTCATCCACGGAAGTCTGAACGTGGGCGCCATCCTGACCTTCAACCTCTACCTGCTCATGCTCCAGGCACCGTTCATGATGCTCGGGATGCTGATCATGATGGGCCAGCGGGCCGCCGCCTCGGCCGAGCGGATCTACGAGATCCTGGACGAGCAGCCCACCATCACCGACTCGCCCGACGCCGTCGACCTGGTCGACTGCACCGGCGACGTCCGCTTCCGCCATGTGGACTTCGCCTATGCGGAGGACGCCGAGCAGCTGGTCCTGGCCGACTTCGATCTCCACGTACCGCCCGGGCAGACCGTGGCCATCGTGGGTCGGACCGGCTCGGGCAAGTCGACGGTGGCCCGTCTCCTCACCCGCTTCTACGACGTCCGGCACGGCTCGGTGGAGTTGGACGGGCACGACGTCCGCGACCTGACCCTGGCCAGCCTGCGGGCCAACGTGGGGGTCGTCCTGGACGAGCCCTTCCTCTTCTCGATGTCGGTCCACGACAACATCGCCTACGGCAAGCCCTCGGCCACCCGCGACGAGGTGGTGGCCGCGGCGAGGGCCGCCGGGGCCGACGAGTTCATCTCCCATCTGGCCGAGGGGTACGACGCCATCGTCGGCGAGCGTGGCTACACGCTGTCGGGCGGCCAACGCCAGCGCATCGCCATCGCCCGCACCCTGCTGGTCAATCCCCCGGTCATGGTGCTCGACGACGCCACCAGCGCCATCGACGTCCAGGTGGAGCAGACCATCCACGCCGGGCTCAAGGTCCAGATGGAGGGCCGGACCACCCTGATCATCGCCCACCGCCTGTCGACCATCTCGCTGGCCGACCGGGTGGTCCTGCTGGATCAGCACAAGGTGGTGGCCGACGGCACCCATGCCGAACTGCTGGCCACCACCCCTCTCTACGCCGAGGTGCTGGCCCAGGCGGCCGAGTTCGAGGCCGAGGACGGCGGGGAGCCCGAAGCCGACGGTGAGGACGGCAACGACCGGGCGACCGGCGACACGCCGCTCGGGGCCATGCTCGACGCCGTCCGGGGAGGTGCCCGATGACGTGGGGCGGAGGCATGGGCGGCGGGGGGCTGGGCGGCGCCCCGGGCGGCTTCGGCCGGCCCGCCGCACCCGGGCTGCCGTTCGCCGGGATCCCCACGGAGCTGCAGGCCGGTGTCGACCGGCTGGTGGCCACCGAACCCGAGTACGAGACCCCCACGCTCCGGTTCGACCAGAACGCCGACGAGGCCGAGCTCAAGCGGCTCACCCTGTGGAGCCTGCTCACCAAGTACCCGGGCATGCTCGTGTTGGCCGGACTCCTGGTCGTGGTCATCTCCGTGGCCGGCCAGGTCGGACCCAAGTTGGTCGAGTACGCCATCGACAACGGCATGGGTGGGTCACCGGGGCCGAACCACCTCGACTTCGCCGTGGTGGTGGCCATGGCCGTCGCCTATCTGGTGTTCATCGGCATCACGGCCCTGGCCCAGCGCTTCCAGGTCCAGGTCACCGGACGCCTGGCCGCCTGGGTGATGAACGACCTGCGGGTCAAGGTCTTCGCCCACCTCCAGCGCCTGTCCCTCGGCTTCTTCACCGAGGAGAAGGCCGGCGTGGTCATGAGCCGGATGACCAGCGACATCGAGAACCTCCAGCAGCTGCTGCAGGACGGGCTGTCCCAGCTGGCCATCCAGGCCCTCACCATGGTGGTGATCACGATCATCCTCTTCACCACCAACGTCCTCCTGGCCTTCATCACCGTCGTGCTGATCGTGCCCGCGCTGGTCGGCGCCTCGATCTGGTTCAAGCGGGCCTCCGAGCGGGGGTACGACGCGGTGCGCGACGGCATCGCCAACGTGCTGGCCGACCTGTCCGAGAGCCTGCACGGCGTCCGGATCGTGACGGCGCACAACCGCCAGCGCCACAACGTGATCCACCACCGCAACGTGGTGGGCGACTACCGGGACGCCAACAACTACACGGCGCACGTCAACGCCGTCTACGGCCCGGGCACCCAGATGCTGGGCATCCTCGGCCAGGCCGTGATGTTGGCCATCGGCGGGACGATGGTCGCCGAGCACAAGCTCAGCATCGGCGGCCTCGTCGCCTTCTTCCTCTACCTCAACCGGTTCTTCCAGCCGATCCAGCTGCTGGTCCAGCAGTACAACACGTACCAGCAGGGTCAGGCATCGGTCACCAAGCTGCGGGACCTGTGCGACACCGAGCCCGAGGTCACCGAAGCTCCCGATGCCATCGTCCTGCCCCCCATCGAGGGGGCGATCGCCTTCGAGCACGTCTCCTTCGAGTACCTCCCGGGTCGGCCCGTCCTGACCGACGTTGACCTGGCCGTCGCCCCGGGGGAGACCGTGGCCTTCGTCGGGCCCACGGGGGCCGGGAAGTCGACCATGGCCAAGCTCGTCACCCGCTTCTACGACCCGACCGACGGCCGGGTGGCCATCGACGGCCACGACCTGCGCGACGTCACCATGCGGTCGCTCCGCAGCCAGCTCGGTGTCGTTCCCCAGGAGCCGTTCCTCTTCGCCGGGACGATCGGCGACAACATCGCCTTCGCCCGCCCCGAGGCCTCGGACGACGAGATCCACGAGGCGGTGGAGCGGGTCGGACTCACCGACGTCATCGACCGCATGCCCCAGGGACTCGACACCGTGGTCCACGAACGGGGCCAGACCCTGTCCTCGGGCGAGCGCCAGCTCATCGCTCTGGCCCGGGCCTTCCTGGCCCATCCCCGGGTCCTGGTCCTCGACGAGGCGACCTCCAACCTCGACCTCCAGTCGGAGACGAAGATCGAGGCGGCCCTCGACGTCCTGCTCGAGAACAGGACGGCCATCCTCATCGCCCACCGGCTGTCGACCGCCATGCGGGCCGACCGGATCGCGGTGGTCGACGACGGGCGGATCATCGAGGTCGGGAGCCACGCCGAGCTGGTGGCCCGGGGCGGCCGCTACGCCGAGATGTACGACACGTGGGTGAGCCAGGCCGAGGCGGCCGACCACGGCCCGGAGGTCGGCGTCACCACCCCCTGAGTCGGCCGGGCCGGTGGCCCCGATGACGCTCCGGGCCCGGGGCCGCCTGCCGCGCCGAGCCACCTACTGGTACATTTCCGGCGGCCGCTCATCGGAACCGATGGTGCATGACGGAGGTGTCGACGTGGCGTGCAGACGGAGTGGCGGGGTGGGCGCCGGGCTGGCCCTCGTGCTGGCGCTCGCCGGGCTGATCCTCGTGCCGGCGCTCGCCGGCCCGGCGGGGCCGGCGGCGGCGGCCACCGCCCCGAGGGTCCTGCGACCCCCGACCGCGTCGGTCGGCCGCCACCTCGAGCCCGCCGACGTGGCGCCCCTCGACTCGGGTTACTACGAGTCGGTGGACAGTCTCGGCAACGGCACCTATGCGACCGGTGCCGTCTCGAACGGCACCCCCGGACCGGCCGACTACCTCGACGCCGACCTCGCCCCGTCCCCCCAGCTCCCGACCGGCGCCAGCGTCGTGGTCCAGCTCCCCGCCGGACAGACCATCACGGCGGGATCCGACTACGGATCGGGCTACACGGGACTGGTCTCCATCACCACCGCGTTCGGGTGTGCCAGCAACGGCGCCTTCGAGACGGCCGTGGTCCAGGTCGACCAGGTGGTGACGGACGGCTCGGGGGACATCACCGCGTTCGCCATCCAGGCGACCTGTCACGCCCCCGGCACCGATCTGCCCTATTCGTATGTCGCCCTCGCCCTCGGCGTGACCCCGACGAGCCCGCACCGGGGGTATTACACCTACCAGTCCAACGGGCGGATCAGCGCCTTCGGCAACGACGACTATCTCCTCTACCTGGGCGACCTCAGTGCCTCCCCCCTCAACGAGCCGATCGTCGGCATGGCCACGACATCCGACGGCGCCGGCTACTGGTTGGTGGCGTCCGACGGCGGGGTCTTCGCCTACGGCGATGCGGGGTTCTACGGATCGGCCGGGGACATCCGGCTCAACCGACCGATCGTGGGCATGGCGGCCACGGCGGACGACAGGGGGTACTGGCTGGTGGCGTCGGACGGCGGGGTCTTCTCGTACGGCGACGCGGCGTTCGAGGGATCGATGGGTGGGTCCCACCTCAACCGTCCCATCGTCGGCATGGCGGCCCACCCCGGCGGTGGCTACTGGCTGGTGGCGTCGGACGGGGGGATCTTCTCCTTCGGAGGTGCCCCCTTCTACGGTTCGGCCGGGAACGTGGAGCTCAACCGGCCGGTGGTGGGCATGGCCCCGACACCGGACGGCGCGGGCTACTGGCTGGTGGCGTCGGACGGGGGGATCTTCACCTACGGCGACGCGGCGTTCGAGGGTTCGATGGGCGGGTTCCCGCTCGCCCAGCCCGTGGTCGGCATGACGCCCGAACCGGACGGCGGAGGGTACTGGCTGGTGGCCGACGACGGGGGCGTCTTCGCCTTCGGAAGCGCCGACTTCTACGGCAGTCTCGGTGACCAGGGCTTCTCGAACATCGCCGGGATGACCACCTGACCGCAGCCGGCGGCGCCCACCCCGGGTGCCCGGGTCGGACCGGCGCTACGGTGAGCCGCAGTGGTCTCCGTGTCCGGATGGCCCCGGCCGAGTGACGGAGGGTTGGGCATGATCGTGATCTCGGGACGGGCCAGGTTGCACGGGTCGAAGGTCGACGAGGCGCGGCGCGCCGGGTCGACGATGGCTGCCACCAGCCGGGACGAGCCGGGGTGCATCGAGTACCGGTTCGCCACCGACATCGACGATCCCCTGGTCGTCCACATCTTCGAGCAGTGGGAGTCGGCCGAGGCGCTCGAGGCCCACTTCGCCACGCCGCACTTCGCGTCGTTCTCGGAGGTTCTGCTCGCCGCCGTGGACGGGCCGGCAGAACTCACCCGCTTCGAGATCTCGTCCGCGGGACCCCTCTTCGGCTGAACGGGGACTCCGGACGGAGGGGTCGACGCGGGGCGGCCCTGGGTGCGGACCACGGATCGTCCCGCAGGGACCCGTCCTCGCCTCCGCCCGGTTCGGTGGAAGGCTGCACCCCATGCAAGAGGTCGATGTCGTCTTCGTCATCGGTTGGGCGGCGTTCTGGATCTACTGGCTCGCCATGGCCTTCACCATGAAGCGGGGCAGTATCGCCTGGTCGCGGGAGTTCCGGATCCGGCTGCTGCTGGCCGTCGTCGTCCTCGTGCTGCTCCGCGCCGGGATCTTCCGGCACCACGGAACCACCACCGATCCGTGGCGGGCCGGGGTCGGGCTCGTGATCTTCGGGCTCGGACTGGGCTTCGCCGTGTGGGCACGCGTGCACATCGGGCGCAACTGGGGCACGCCGATGTCCCGCAAGGACGATCCCGAACTGGTGACCAGCGGCCCCTACCAGCTGGTCCGTCACCCGATCTACTCGGGCATCCTGATCGCCGGGATCGGCACCGCCATCGCCCTGGGCTGGCTGTGGCTGATCGTCGTCGGGCTGGCCGGCGTCTACTTCGTCTACAGCGCGACCGTCGAGGAGCGCTACCTGACCGAACAGTTCCCCGACGCCTATCCGGCGTACCGGAGTTCGTCCAAGATGCTGGTCCCGTTCATCTTCTGAGCCGGCCGGACGCGGGCGGAGCGGTCCTGCGGAGCGGTCCTCGGGAGCGGCTGACGGTTCGGGTGCCGTCGGGGTCGGACGGGAATACTCTAGTTTTCCGATTGGTTTACTGGGTATCCGGCCGGTCGCCGCCCGTCGGGCGGAGCCGACACCACCGACGAACAGGAGCCCACCATGTCCATCCGCGATGAGGTCCTCGAGGCCAACGATGCCTACGCCGCCGACTTCGGCGACAAGGGTGGTCTGGCCCTTCCCCCGGCCCGACGCTTCGCCATCCTGACCTGCATGGACGCCCGCCTCGACCCGGCCAAGTACGCCGGTCTGCGCGAGGGCGACGCCCACGTCATCCGCAACGCCGGCGGTCGGGCCAGCGACGACGCCATCCGGTCGCTGGTCATCTCCTACAAGCTGCTCGGCACCGAGGAGTGGTTCGTCGTCCACCACACCGACTGCGGCATGGAGTTCTTCACCGACGAGCAGATGCGCGACCTCCTGGCCGCCAGCCTGGAGACGGCCGAACTCGGTCCGGACGGCTTCCGTGACGTCGGGACCGGCCCCGGCTCCTCCGAGGCCCGCTACATCGACTGGCTCACCATCGACGACAACGCCCGCTCGGTGGTCGACGACGTCGCCCGGATCCGGGCCCACCCCCTCGTCCCCGGGTCCATCCCCGTCTACGGCTACCTCTACGACGTGACCTCGGGTCGGCTCGTCGAGGTCGAGGAGGCGACCAAGGCCGGGCTCGCCGGCCTGAGCCCGAGCGGTCAGCCCACCGAGGGGACGGTGGCCAGACCCTCGGCGAACCGCTCGTCGGTGACCTCCTCGTCGACCATGCGACCCGACAGGTAGGAGTCGTAGGCGGCGAGGTCGAAGTGGCCGTGCCCGCACAGCGCGGTCAGGATCACCTTGTCCTCGCCGCTCTCCTTGCAGGCCAGCGCCTCGCGCACCGCCGCGGCGATGGCGTGGGTGGGCTCGGGGGCGGGCAGGATGCCCTCGGTCCGGACGAACTGCATGGCCGCCCCGAAGCACTCGGTCTGCGGGATGGCGACGGCCTCCATCAGTCCGAGCTCGTAGATGTGGGAGATGAGCGGTGCCATCCCGTGGTACCGCAGGCCCCCGGCGTGGATCGGGTCGGGGATGAAGTCGTGGCCCAGGGTGTGCATCTTCATCAGCGGGGTCATGCCCGCGGTGTCGCCGAAGTCGTAGGCGTAGACGCCCCGGGTCAGCGACGGGCACGACGCGGGCTCGACCGCCCGGATCGTCGGGCTCATCTTCCCGGCGAGCTTCTCCCGCAGGAACGGGAAGGCCAGGCCGCCGAAGTTGGAGCCGCCCCCGGTGCATCCCACCAGCAGGTCGGGCGCCCGCTCGCCGGCCTTGGCCAGCTGCAGCAGGGCCTCCTCGCCGATGATGGTCTGGTGCATCAGCACGTGGTTGAGCACGCTGCCGAGGGCGTAGCGGGTCTCGGGGTCGGGGGCGGCCACCTCGACGGCCTCGCTGATGGCGATGCCGAGCGAGCCGGGGCTGTCCGGGTCGGCCTCCAGCACGGCTCGCCCGGCCGCGGTCAGGGTGCTCGGCGACCGGTGGACCAGGCCGCCGAACGCCTCCATCATGAGGCGCCGGTACGGCTTCTGGTCGTAGCTGGCCCCCACCTGCCAGATCTCGCACTCGAGGCCGAAGAGCGCGGCAGGCGAAGGCCAGGGCGGTCCCCCACTGCCCGGCCCCCGTCTCGGTGGTGAGGCGCCGGATCCCGGCCCGGGCGTTGTAGTACGCCTGGGGCACCGCGGTGTTCGGCTTGTGCGACCCGGCCGGCGAGACGCCCTCGTACTTGTAGTAGATCCGGGCCGGCGTGCCGAGGGCCTGCTCCAGGCGGTGGGCCCGGAAGAGCGGCGTGGGCCGCCACTGGCGGTAGACGTCGAGGACGGCGCCCGGGATGTCCACGTACCGGTCCTGGCTGACCTCTTGGAGGATGAGCTCCATCGGGAACAGCGGGGCGAAGTCGTCGGGACCGGCCGGCTCCAGCGTGCCCGGGTGGAGGGCCGGCGGAGGGGGCGACGGCAGGTCGGGCACGATGTTGTACCAGGTGGTCGGCATCTCGCTCTCGTCCAGCAGGTACTTGTGCTGGTGGACGGACTCGTCGATGGCCATCGTTCGTGCCTCCTTGTCGGCGGATGTGCTCAAGATAGCCAGGAAACTCCGACCGGGACCCGCACCGGCACCCGTCGGGACCGTCAGCCGGCGAACGGGTAGCGGTCGATCCACGGGTCGGCCTGCTCGAGTTGGGAGGCCACCTGGATCAGCCGGGCGTCGCGGCCCGCTCCGGCCACGATCTGCACGCCGACCGGGAGACCCGAGGCGGCGACGTGGAGCGGCAGGCTCACCGCCGGTTGGCCCGTGATGTTGAACAGGGCCGTGAAGGCGGCCATCGACACGATCTCCATCGGGGGGAAGTCGGGCTGGGCGTGCACCTCGGCCAGCAGGCCCACCGGGGGCGGTTCGATGGCCATGGTCGGGGTGACCAGCAGGTCGAACTCGTCGTCGAACCGGGCCAGCTGGGCCCGCGACAGGAGCTGCAGCGACGAGAGCGACCGGACGTACTCCAGGCTGTCGAGTAGACCGGCCGGCTTCGTAGGCCACGCGGTTGTGGGGCTCCATACCGGCCGGGTCGAGGTCCAGATGGACCCCGAATCCCGAGCGCATCAGGTTGAGGAAGTGGCCGCAGTTCGGCGGCGTCGAAGAGGTCGGCGTCGAGGTGCACGATCTCGTGCCCGAGCGATTCGAGCAGCTCGGCGGCGTGGTCGACGGCGGCCAGGCACTCGGGCGCCACCTCGATCCCCAGGGCCGACACCGTATTGACGGCGATCCGCAGGCGCCCCGGGTCCGCCCCCACCTCCTCGGTGAACGGCCGCTCCTTGCCGGGTGAGCTCCACCACGCCAGCGGGTCGGGGCCGCTGATGACCTCGAGGATGGCGGCCGAGTCGGCCACGGTCCGGGTGAGGACCCCCTCCACCGACAGGCCGGACCATCCGGGCACGCGGTCCGGCACCCGACCCCGGCTGGGCTTGTGCCCGACCAGGCCGCAGCACGACGCCGGGATGCGGATCGAGCCGCCGCCGTCGCTGGCGTTGGCCGCCGGGAACATGCCCGAGGCCACCGCAGCGGCGGCACCGCCGCTCGAGCCGCCCGGCGTGACCCCGGTGTCCCACGGATTGCGCGTCGCCCCGAACCGGAGGTTCTCGGTGATGCTCACCGAACCGAATTCGGGGGAGTTGGTCCGGCCGCAGAGGATGAACCCGGCGGCCACGAACGCGCGGACGACCAGCTCGGACTCCACGGCCGGCGTGTCCGGAGCGCCCGCACAGCCGTAGGTGACGGGCTGGCCGGCCACCTCGACCAGCTCCTTGATGGGCAGCGGCACCCCGGCGAAGGGGGGCAGGTCCGTCGCCCCTCCGGCGATGCGGTCACCGAGGGCGCGGGCCTCGGCCCGGGCCTCGTCGTCGTTGCGCCAGATGACGGCGTTGAGGGCGGGGTCCCGGGCGTCGATCCGGGCCAGCGTGGCGTCCAGGACCTCGAGCGGGCTCACCTCCCGGGCCCGGATGGCGGCGGCGGTCTCGATGGCGGAGGCGAACTGGTCCATCCCGTGACCTTAGGACGGCGCCGGTCGTCCGGGCTCCGGTCGTCACGCGGGGCGGCCCGGGTGTGGCACGGTGGACCATGGTCGCCTACGAGCGTTTCGCCGCCTTCTACGACGTCGTCATGGACGATCCGGGACCGCGTGCCGCCCGGGTGAACGCCGCCATCGACCGCTACCGGCCCGATGCCACCTCGGTGCTCGAGCTCGGTTGCGGGACCGGCTCCATCCTGGCCCGGTTGGAGACCGGGGCCGCCCTCACCGGTCTGGACCGGTCACCCGAGATGCTGGCCATCGCCGCCGCCAAGGTGCCCGGGGCGGAGCTGCTGGAAGGGGACATGGCCGACTTCGACCTCGGCCGGCGCTTCGACGTGGTGGTGTGCGTCTTCGACTCCCTCAACCACCTGCTCGACGTGGACGCGTGGACCTCGCTGTTCGACGGCGTGCACCGGCACCTCCGGGACGGCGGACTGTTCGTCTTCGACGTCAACACGGTGGGCGAGCTGCGCCGCCTCGGCGAGGAGCTCCCGTGGGTCTACGACTTCGAGGGCGGCACGGCCATCATCGACGTGTCGTTCGCCCTCGATGCGGCCGGTCTCGGCGTCACCGACTGGGACATCCGCATCTTCGAGCGGATCACCGACACCCGCTACGAGCTCCACCACGAGTGCATCGGCGAGCTGGCCCTGGAGCTGTCCCGCGTGCGGGAGCTGACCGAACCCGGCTTCGTCCTGCTGGAGGAGGTCGACGAGGACGGGTTGGTGGCCACCGACTCGTCGGTGAAGGCGTACTACGCGATGCGTCGTCGGGACTGAACCTCAGGGCCCCGGCCACAGCCGGTCCCGCAGACCCGAGGCCCGGGCCACGGGCCGGTCCACCGCCCGTCGGATCATGTCCTCGCTCCCGACCACCGTGACCTCGGGTTTCGCCCGCGTCACCGCGGTGTACAGGAGTTCGCGGGTCAGGATCGGCGAGTCCACCGTCGGTAGCGACACCACGGCGTGGGGGAACTCGGAGCCCTGGCTCTTGTGGACCGTCATCGCCCACCACGGCTCCCACTCCCCCAGTCGGGCCGGGGCGAGCCGACGAGGTTCGTCCGGGCCCGGAAGCACCACCCACCGACCGTCGTCGGACTGGATCACGACCCCTACGTCGCCGTTGGCCAGATCGTTGACGCGATCGTTGCGGGTGACCATGACCGGCGTGCCCACCCTCGGCCACCCGCCGCGCCGGGCGAGGGGGATCGCCGTCTGGACCGCGCTGTCGATGACCCCGCTCCACTCGAAGAGGCAGAGCGGGCCCCGCCGGACGGCGGCGAGGACCTTGATCCGGGTGGCGGCGGCCAGGGCCGTCGGTCCGTCCCCCGCCAGGGCGGCCGTGACCACCTCGGTGGCCGCGGTGACGACCTGGTCACGGAGGGCGGCCAGGCCGACGGGATCGTCCGGTCGCACCCAGTGGACCCCGGCCCCTCCGCCCGACAGGCGGTCGATGACGGCGTCGGCGTCACCGTCCCGGATGGCCAGCGCCAGCGCCGCCGTCTCGGAGCCGGCGTCGAAGCGGTGCCCCCGGCGGAGCTCGGTGACCCGGCCGCCCAGCGGCCCGCCGGACGGGCCGTCCCCGGGGGACCGGCGCCCGACCAGGTCCCCCATCACCGTGCCGGCCTCGATGCTGGCGAGTTGGAACGGGTCGCCCACGAGCACCAGGCGGGCCTCGGGACGGACGGCGTCGAGCAGTCGGGCGAGGAGGGGCAGCGACACCATCGAGGTCTCGTCGACGATGACCAGGTCGTGGAGCAGGGGGTGGTCACGGTCGTGGCGGAACGAGGTCCGCGAGCCGAAGCCGAGGAGGCCGTGGATGGTGGTCGGTGTGATCCCGGCCAGGTCACCGGCCGGAGCGGCACCGATCCGGGCCTCGGCGACCAGGCTGCGCACCTGGGCTTCGACGGCCTCGGCCATGCGCGCCGCCGCCTTGCCGGTCGGCGCCGCCAGGGCGGCGCGGAACACCTCGTCCCGCTCGACGGCGAGCAGGTGGGCGGCGGCCAGGATCCGGGCCACCGTATGGGTCTTGCCCGTGCCCGGGCCCCCGGCGATGACCGAGACCGGGCTCGTGAGCGCCCGCCGGGCCGCCACGAACTGGAGGTCCGGCGAACCGTCGTCACCGACGGGCGCACCGCCGAACACGGTGGTCAGCACCGCCTCCACGGCGTCGTCGCGGGGAACGGACCGGCCGCACCGGTCGTCGAGCTCGCGGGTCACGTCGACCTCGAACCTCCAGTACCGCTCCAGGTAGAGCCGCCCGGCGTCGAGCACCAACGGTCGCAGGTGGTCGCCCGTCGCCGCGTCGGACGCCGACCCGTCCGGAGCCACGATCGGGGAGGACGCCAGTTCGGCCCGCCAGTCCGACGGATCGGGCAGGTCCAGCCTCTCCAGACCGTCGGCGTCGACCAGCGCCGCCGCCAGCTGGGAGCGCACGGCGTCGAGGTCGAGGCAGACATGTCCGAGGCGCACGGCCCGGGCCGTCAGGGCCAGGGCCAACAGGGCGCCGTCGGCCACCGGCCCGGGCGACAGGCGCCGCACGGAGGCGACGAGTCCGACCTCGTAGCGTCCGAGCACCCCCGCGTCGGTCCATGGCCGGAGCAGCTCCTCGGTCGGCCCGCGGTCCCACCCCCCGGGCGCCCGGCGTTGTCCCAGGGCCACGGCTAGACCTCCCGACCGTCGAGGAGATCGCTCAGGGATCCGAGCATGGCGGTGTCGAACTCCCAGGTGAAGACCCCGTGGGGATGGACCCCGTCGTGGGCCACCCCCTCCCCGGTCATGCCCCGGACGAAGAGGTACGCCGCCCCGAGCACGACATCGGGCGGCGAGCCCGGCCGCCGCCTCGATCGAAGGTAGCGATGGAGGGCCACGCCGTAGAGGAGGGCCTGGAGTGGGTAGTGGTGCTCGACCATGGCGTCGGCCATGTGGGCCCGGTCGTAGTCGGACGCTCCGGTGACGTCGCCGCGCGGTGTCAGCTGGTTGGTCTTGTAGTCGGCCACCACGAAGCTGCGCCGTCCCGCCGGCGGCCCCACCCGGGCCACGAGGTCGATCGACCCGGTGAGGTACCCGGCCAGCTGCACCTCGATGGCACCGGCCGCCAGCGCCCGCGCCCACGACCCGAGGACGTGGTCCTCGGGCAGGTGAGCGACCACCACCCGGCCGATGTCCCGCACCGTGGGCCGACGCCCCGACTCGCCGAGCCGCAGGTCGAATCCCAGCTCGTCGAGCCGGTCCGACCGAGTGAGGTCGGCCAGCCGCGTGCCTCCGAACAGGGGGCCGAGCGGCGTCCCGATGGCGTCGCGCAGGCCACCCACCAGCTGGGGCAGTCCCGCCGAGCCGTCCCGGGTCAGGGTGTCGAGGTCGAACCCCGACCGGGCGACCTGGTCACGGACGGCCGTACCGAGGTCGGCGTCGAGCTCGGCCGAGGCGAAGTCGACCCGTTCCAGCACCCCGTGGACGAAGGTGCCGAACTCGGTGCCCGCCGCCAGGTCGGCCAGCCGGCCGGCGTCGGGCCGGGTGGGGGCGTCCGGGTCGCGGCCGCGGTCGTCGACCGGGCCGGGACCCGACTCGTCGGCCGCCCCGCGGTCGGCGCCCGAGGGGTCGAACGGGTCCATCCACCCGGCGTCGGCGTCGGCGGTGATGGCGCTGAACGACCAGCGGTGCACCGACCGGTCGAGGCGGCGGCTGAAGGTGGCGTGCTCGAGGTGTCCGCCGGACGCCTCACCGGTGTCCCCCGACCACGCCGTCGGGGCGGGGCCGGATCCGGGGATGCGCTCCACCCGGACGGTCCCGCGGGAGATGAGCACCAACCCCTGCAGGGCATCCTCCACCCGGTCGTCCGCCGGCACCGGACAGGACGGCCCGGTGAAGACCGCCGGATCGAGCCACCCTTCCCCGTCGCGGGAGAACAGCAGGCGGCTCAGGGGTCGCTTGGCGCTGGACCCGGCGTCCGCCCACCAGACCGCGGTGTAGTGCTGGGCCCGCGTGAGGGCGACGTAGAGCACCCGGAACTGCTCCCAGGCGATCTCCTCGCGGGCCAGCTCCTTCCTCGCCGCGGCGGCCGGCTTGTCGGGCCAGTCGGCACCCCGGGCGAGGTCCATCCGACGGGTGCCGTCGGTGGGGTCCGTGTACACGACATCACCCACCTTGGCCTCGAACCGCCAGAGCATGGGCAGGCAGACCACCGGGAACTCGAGTCCCTTGGCCTTCCAGACGGTCATGATCTGCACGGCCTGGGCCTGCGACTCGATGCGTCGGGCCACCACGTCACCGTCGACCTCGAGGTCCTCCTCGGACTCGGGCGGGTTGTCCAGGAGGGAGAGCAGGCCGGACGCGCCCGCCATCCCGTGGGGCGTGCTGTCGTGGAGGAGCTCCGCCAGATGGTCGAGGTCGGTCACGTTCCGATCGCCGTCGAACTCGGCGAGGACGTGGGCCACCACGCCCGTCTCGGCCCAGATGGAGGCCAGCACCTCGGCCACCGGGCGGGTGCCGAGGTCCGCCGACCACGCCGCCAGTCGTTCCTGGAGCACGGCCAGGTCCTCGTCGGACGCCCCGGCCACCCGCTCGGCCGGCCAGGCGACGAACCAGGACAGGGCGTGCGCCCGCACGCGGCCGATGTCCGAGGGTCGCTCCATGGCCGACAGCAGGAGGCGCAGCTGTTCCGCCGCCCAGGACCCGAGGACGCTGCCGGCTCCGGCGACCACGGCGGGCACGGCCGCCCGGCGGAGTGCGGACTGCACGCTCCGGGCGTGTTCGCCCGAGGTCACCAGGACCGCGATGTCCGACGGCCGGAGCCTGCGTGACCCGCCCGGCTCCCGGGAGTCGGGGATCGACGCCGAGTCGAGGAGCTCGCCCACGTGGGCGACGAGGTCCTGTTCGACGCGGGCCGCCGCCCGCGGGACGGACGGCTTCCCGTCGTCGCCGGCGACCGTCGGCCCCAGGGCCAGCCGGATGCCCAGGCCGGAGAGGTCCTCTCCTCCGGCGCCCCACATCCGCTCGGCGGCGTGGGCCGGTGACGGGTCCACCGGGTGGTAGGCGATGGCGTGGTCGCCGAACGTCGCGCCGTCGAGCAACGCGTGCACCGCCTCGATCGCCGCCGGGTCCGATCGCCAGTTGGTCCCGAGCGTGTACCGGTTGGCGGCCGGGGTGGACCGGACCGCGTCCAGGTACACGGCGATGTCGGCGCCCCGGAACCGGTAGATCGCCTGCTTCGGGTCGCCGACGAGGACCAGGGCCCGGTTCGGCGTCCTCCCGCCGAAGAGGGTGGAGAAGATCTCCCACTGGACCCGGTCGGTGTCCTGGAATTCGTCGATCAGCACCACCTTGAACCGGTGGCGGAGGGCGTCGATGACGGCGGCGGAGCCGGAGTGGGCCAGCACGTCCCGCAGCTCGGTGAGGACGTCGTCGAAGCCCATCCGGCCCGTGTCCCGCAGGAGCTCCGACAGATTGGCCGCGGATGCCTGGACCAGCTCGTAGAGACGCGTCTGTTCCGGCTTCGCCCCGGGACACCCCGGGGCCGGCTCGAGCACCAGATCGGGGCCGCCGACGTACTTCTCGGTGGCGCTCACCAGTTGGGACAGCCGGGGTAGCTCGGCGAGGGGGACCCCGCCCGTGGCCGCCGTGGCCAGGGCATCCGCACACGCATGCCGGACGAGCTCACCGACGTCCGAGATCAGCCGGGCGTCGGGGTCGATCGACGGGGTCATGCCGAGGGTGTTGCGCACCTGGGCGGCGAAGCTGTGGATCGTCGAGATCGCCGCGGCGTCGAACTCGGCGACGGCCCGGTCGAGCCGGGCCCGGCAGGCCGGGACGTCACCGGCGGCGAGGAACGCCGAGAGCCTGTCGTCCTCGGCGGCCACCCCCTGCGCCAGCGCGGTCGCCGACGTCGCCAGCTGGCTGCGGATGCGGGACCGCAGCTCGGCGGTGGCCGCCCTCGTGAAGGTGACCATCAGCAGCTCCGACGGGGCGATGTCCCGCTCGGCGAGGAACCTCGTCGCCAGGGACGCCAGGGTGTAGGTCTTGCCGGTTCCGGCACTGGCCTCGATGACGACCTGGCCCTCGGGCAGCGGGTCGAGGACGTCGAAGACGGGATCGGTCACGGGCGGGCCACCGCGGTCGCCCGGACGGTCTCCCACAGTCGTCCGGCGTAGCGCTGGACGCGTCCCCCCTCGTCACCGGGATCGCCCTCCACCGGTTCGAGGCCGAAGATCTCGCTCTCGGTGACGTCACCGAACACCAGGCGGACCGCCGGACCGGTGCCGTCGCCCCGACCACCGAACGACTGCCACGCCGCACCCCGGCCCGATCCCTCGTGGACCGCGCCCGAGTACTCGGCGAACAGCGGGATCGGCTCGCGACGGCCGCGTCGGTAGAGGTCGACGACCACCGAGAGGGCCGCCAGGGCGTCCCGTTCCCGGTCCACCGCCGGGGAGGACGACGAGAGGTCGACCGGTTCCAACTTCTTGGTGCCGTTCCTGGCCCGCGTGACGACCACGGAGCGCCACGCCACGCCCGGATCGGCGACCGTCAACGCCATCAGCTCGAGCCACGCCTCCAGGCGCTGGACCCGCTTCGGCCGCGAGAACACGACGCGGCCGGGACCCGGTGTCGGCTCCTCGAGGCCCAGGCGGACCACGCCGACCACGCGGGTCCCCCCGGGGAGCGTGATGTCGATCTGGTGCGCTCCGGTCGGGACGGCACGGACGCCCCGGGACCGGCCCTCGGCGATCATCCCGTCGACCTCCTGGGACAACGTGTCGAACAGTCCGTCCTCCAGGACGCCCGGCGGCAGCGTCCCCCGGGCCCGCTCGACCTGTCGCCACGCCTCGTCGTCGAGCCCCTTCACGCGGGCGTCGAGGAGCTCCTGCCCGACCCGGTAGGTCTCGAGGCCGTCGAGCTCGACCGGCAGCACGTCGTCCACCTCCTCCACCCGACGCGGCAGGCGTGCCCCCAGCGTCCGCTGCACGAACGTGCCCACGGGATCTCGGAGGAACGACCGGAGTTCCTCGAGTTCGACCACCTCGTCGGCCCCGCCGCCGAGCGGTCGGTCGAGGAACGGGCGCCGCTGGTGGGGGCGCGCCCGCCGGCGCTCGGCCGCCGCGAGGTCGCTCGGCGAGAAGGACCAGACCCGATCCGGGACGAGCCCGCCCCGCTCCAGGCACTTCTCGTCGAAGGGATGCCGGGGGTGGTCGACCTCCAGTTCCTCGCGGAACCGGGTCCGGTCCGCCGCGTCGACGAGGGCGACCACCGCATCGAACAGCTCGGCGACCGGGACGACCGGGGGGACGGCATGGTTGGACCGGAGGTCCCGTCCGTCCCGGACGACGAGGAGGTGGTCGCCGGCCGACAACACGGCCTCCAGCAGGGCCTGGCGGGACTCGGAGCGTGGATCGGGATCACCGATCTGGGGAGCGGCGGCCACGAGGTCGGCGGCATCGGGGGCCGTCGACCCGGCCGCGTCCTGGTCGAGTCCGAGCAGGCACACGATGCGGAAGGGCACCCATCGCAGCGACGCCGTCGACGTGACGGTCACCCCGCCCCGGAAGAAGTCCGGGCGCCCCGGCTCGCGGTCGAGCCGATCCTCGAGCAGCCGGCGGACATCCACCAGGTCGAGTGACACGTCCGACCCGCCCCGCGAGGACGCCGCGCCCTCCAGCACGTCGGCGAGCACCCGGTCGAGCGCCTCGAGCTGCCAACCGCCCTGGTCGGGCGCGGCGAAGAGGTCGTCGCACGCCCGGCGCAGGACGGCGATCCAACCGGCGGCGGTACGGTCGCCGTCGACGCCGTGCCCGGCCAGGTCGGCCAGTCGCCCGAGCACGAAGGCGAGGGAGCCGAGGAGCTCGTCGTCCCCGCTGTCGACGCCGAACGGCGCCACTCCGCCGATGGCGAGGTCGAGCTCCCCTTCGGTCACCGCCGACCCGAGCAGCAACCGGTCGAGGGCCGCCTGCCAGGTGTTGCCCGTCACCCGGGCGGGGACGCCGAACCCGGAACGGTGGACGGGGTCGAGGCCCCAGCGGACCCGGGTCCGGGTCGCCCAGTCGGCGAGGACGCCGAGATCGGACTCGTCGAACCCGAACCGGGCGCGCACCGGCGCCAGGGAGAGGAAGTCCAGGACCTGGGTGATCTCGAAGCGGCCGGCGACGAGGTCCAACAGCGCGGCGGTGGCCCCCAGCACCGGGTTGGACGACCGGATCGACCGGTCGGCGATCCGGAACCGCAGGGCCGGGGCGCCGACCGCCGCGCCGCCCCCCGGCGCTCCGAAGACCGCCTCGACGAGCGGTGCGAACCGCTCCAGATCGGGACAGACGACGAGGACGTCCTCCTCGTCGATCCCCGCCTCGCCGTCGAGGAGATGGAGGATGGCGTCGCGGGCGACCTGCACCTGGCGCATGGGGCCGAAACAGGCGTGGAACTGCACGGAGCGGTCGTGCGGGTCGAGCGGCGCCGGTGTCGCCTCGGCGTCCCGGCGGATGTCGGCCTGGAGCCGGTGGAGCAGCGTGGCCTCCGACATCCGGGGTGCCGGGACGTCGGGCGACCGGTCCGGTCCGGCCGTCACGTCATCGGCGAGCAGCAGGGCCGACTCCCGGGCCAGCCGCCCCCACGACCGCAGCAGCGGATGGTGCACCGATCGCCCGCCCAGGTCGTCCGACCGCAGGCGCGGCCGCCCCCCGGGGGGCCGGGGCCACGCCGCCCGGAGGCCGACCGCGTCGAACCGGTGCGGTCCGAGCAGGAAGAGATGGACCGCTCGGCCCTCGGACACCGCCTCCACGAGCGGCAGGAAGTCGCGGCCGGGCAACGAGGTGAAGCCGAAGAGGAGGAGTCGGGGCGGGAGGTCGAGGTCCAGGCCGCCGGACCGGACCGCCTCCAGCACCTCGGGCATCCGCTCCGGTGGGCTCGGCACGCCGATCTCGGCGCGGAGCAGGCGCCAGAGCTCCGCCTGCCAGCGGGCGTGCACCGACAACGGATCACCTGACCCGTCCACCAGTCCCCCGTCGGGACGGTCCGGGTCGGCCCAGGCCCGGATCATCTCGGGTCGGTGCAGGTGGTAGCGGTCGAAGAGGTCGGCGACGGCGCGGACCCGGGTGAAGCGGGCGCCTCCGTCGGGCAGGGCGGTGAACGACGGCAGGGCGTCCCGGGCGTCGAGATCGTCGAAGAGGGCCAACAGTGGCCAGACCATCCGGTCGATCTGCCACGGGTCGGACGCACGCCCCTCCACCCCCGTGGTGACCGACGCCGCCTCGAGGACCAGGTTGCGGAGCGTCCCCGGGTAGGCACGGCGGATGTTGGCCGCCACCCCGTCGCCCCCATGGGGACCGGTGGCACCCAGGCGACGGGCGAGTTCGAGCAGGACCCATCGCCGCATGCCGTCGGAGGGGACCGCCAGCCATTCGGGCACCATCGGGTCGAGGGGATCGTCGGCCATCACCTCGGCGAGGGCGGCCACCAGCGGCAGGGGTCGGTCGGACGAATAGAGGTGGAGGCCACTGGCCCGGGGTGCATCGCCCACGGGGGGCGACCCTACTCAGGGGGTGCGACGCCCGCTCCGGCCCGGCGGGACGGGATGTCGCCGCCGGAGTCCGGATCGCACCCCTGGGCGGCTCCAGGTGCAACGATGGAGCCGGAGTCCCGACGGCGGGACCATCACCTCAGGGGGTTCTCGTGCCATTCATGACTGCGGCCTCGTCGGGCGGAGGAGGGATCGTCATCGTCGTGGCGCTCCTCTTCTACGTCCTGTTCGCGCTGCCCGTGTGGGGCAGCTACCAGAAGGCGTCGCCGCAGGGCGACCCGGCGTGGGCGGCCTTCGTGCCCATCTACAACTTCATCGTGCTCCTGCGGGTGGCCGGGCGCCCGAAGTGGTGGGCCTGGTTCCTCCTGCTGCCCCTGGTCCCGTACCTCGGGAGCCTCGCGCTGCTGGTGATCTCGATCTTCGTCCTCAACGACGTGTCCAAGAGCTTCGGCCACGGCGCCGGGTTCACCGTCGGTCTGGTCCTGCTGCCCGTGATCTTCTGGTTCATCCTCTGGCTGGGCAAGAGCCGCTATCTCGGACCGAAGGGCCCGCTCGGCCTGCAGACCGCCGGCTACGGTTCCGGCGGCCTGGCGGAGCCCGGGTACCCCGGCCAGGGTGGCTATCCGCCCCCGCCGGCCGGCTATCCCCAGCCGGGCGGGTACCCGCCGCCGCCTCCCGGGGCCGGTTACCCACCGCCTCCCCAGCCGGGAACGGCCTACCCGCCGCCTCCGCCACCCCCGGTGTCGAGTGCCCCGCCCCCGCCCCCGCCCGTGGCATCCCCACCGCCGCCGCCACCCCGCCTCCGAACCCGCCGGAGGGCAGTGGTCAGTAGGTCACCCGGTCAGTAGGTCACCCGGTCACCGGTTGCGACCGCTACGACGGGACCAGACCGGGCGGCACCGAGTCGAGCATCTCCAGGATGGCCACGGCCAGGGCCCGGGCGGACGCCGGGTCGAGTTCGACGGCCACGCGGGCCGACGGCCCCCGGTCGGGGTTGCGCAGGTCCACGTTGAGGGTGTGGTCCGCCGGCGCGTGGACCGGATGGTCGAAGTAGACCGACGCGTCGGTCACCGGGAACCACCCGTCGCCCCCCTTGCCGCTCCCGGCCACGGGAAGGGTCGTCGTCCGGTACGTGCACATGGTTCCTCCTGGGTCGCCGGTGGTCGTCAGCCGTCGGACAGGTGCCGGCCGAAGAACGCCCAGATGCGCTCCCAGCCGTCCTGGGCCGCCTCGGGGCGGTAGCTCGGGCGGTCGGTGTTGAAGAAGGCGTGGCCCGCTCCCTCGTAGGAGTGGAACTCGAACTCCTTGCCGGCGGCCGCCAGCCGGCGCTCGAGCTCGGCCACCTCCTCGGGTCCGGGGTACTGGTCGTCGGCACCGAACAACCCGAGCAGTGGGCACGAGAGCGCCTCGATCCGGTCACCCAGCGGCTCGATCTTGAGGGGGAACTCGTCGGGGGGCGCCGTCAGGGCGAAGGCGCCGTAGCAGTCCACGGCGGCGTCGAGATCGAGGCTGCACGCCGCCAGGAGCGACTGGCGGCCGCCCGAGCAGTAGCCGATCGTCGCCACCCGACCGTTCGATCCGGGCGAGGCGCGCAGATGGGCGACGGCGCCGGCGACGTCCCCCACCAGTCGCTCGTCCGGCACCCCTCCGTTCGCCCGGGCCGCCGCGGCCGCGTCGTCGGGGCTCGCCCCCGGTGCCTCCCGGCTGTAGAGGTTCGGACAGACGGCCGCGTAGCCGTTGGCGGCGAACTTGCGGGTGATCTCCTTGGACGCCTCGTCCCACCCGGGCATGTGGTGGATCACCACCACGCCGCCGGTGGGGGCGGGGTCGGCGGGGACGGGCGACGTACGCCTCGACGGCGTCGCCGCCGTGCCCCGTGATCCCGATCGTCTCGGCGGTGAGGTCACCTCTGGTCATGTCGTCCTCTCTCCGGATCCGGGTGTGGTCGGTGCGTCGAGTTCGGACAGCAGCGCTCCGAGTCGCTCGGACTTGGCCGCCTGCTCGTCCCGGAAGGCCTGGATGCGGGCCAGGGTCTCGTCGAGTCGCGTCAGCAGGCGGGCGTTGGCCTCGACCGCCTCGGCCAGCAGGGCCCGCCGGTGGGCCGGGCCCGCTCCACCCCACCGGAACTCGGAACGCAACCGGTCGAGGGCGTCGACGTCGGCCGTGTCCAGCACCACCCGGACCTCGGCCAGGGAGAACCCGAGCAGCTCCTGGAGGTCCCGGATGCGGGTGACCCGGGCCATGTCCGTCGGGAGGAACAGGCGCTCGCCCCCGCCCCGGTGGCCACTCGGCCGGATCAGACCCTGCTCCTCCCAGTAGCGGAGGGTCCGGGTGGTCACCCCGGTGCGCTGGGCCAGCTCGCCGATGCGCAGGACGTCCCCGGTGGCGAGGGTGGCCTCGGCCGCCGTCACGGCAGGGCCTCGGAGTCGGCGCCCCGGGCCTCGTCGGCGGCGACCTCGGCGGTCACCCCGACCAGCACCAGCTGGTCACCTTCGGCGTCCGCCTCGTCGCCCTCGTGGTAGACGTAGCGGCCGCCCCGCCGCCAGGACGCCCAGGCCGCCAGCAGGCTGGCCAGGATGGCGAAGTCGAGGGCGGCGTGGAGACCGGCCCGGAACGGCTCGCTGATCAGCCCCGGGAAGAAGCTGCGGCCCGTGAGCGCCGCCCGCTGGGCCGGGGTGAGCTGGGACAGCACGTGGCCGCCGACGAGGTGCTGGACCGGGTTGTAGCCGAGGAAGGCGGCGAACAGCGTGGAGATCGGCGACAGGTGGGCCACCCGCTCGGCCACGTCGTCGGGGACGCCGTGGGCCACCAGTCCGTGGAGCAGGTTGGCCGACAGCGAGGCGGTGAGCCCGACGATCATGAGCGTGAAGAAGATGCCGATCGACAGGACCTGGGCCGAGTTCTGGAACGTGGTGTTCATACCCGAGCCCGCGCCCCGGTGCTCGGCGGGCAGGCTGTTCATCACCCCGGCCCGGTTGGGCGAGCCGAACGAGGCCATGAACATCCCGGTGGCGAAGAGCAGCGGGGCGAACATCCAGTAGGGGAAGTCCACCGGCAGGAGCTCGAGCAGGAAGAGGCAGACGGCGGTGCCCAGCATGCCGCCCGTGGCGAACGGCCGGGAGCCGAAGCGGTCCGACAGGATCCCCGACAGGGGTCCGGCGACGAGGAACCCGAGGGTGAGCGGGAGCATGGCGATGCCGGCCCACAGCGGGGTCACCGAGAAGGCGTAGCCGTGGAGGGGGAGCCAGATGCCCTGGAGCCAGATGATGAGCATGAACATCAGCCCCCCTCGACTGAGGGCGGCCAGGAAGCTGGCCAGGACCCCGGAGGTGAAGGCCCGGATCTTGAACAGCTGGAGGCGGAACATGGGCTGGGCCACGCGGGTCTCCACCCGGCAGAACACCGCCAGGAGCACGACGCCGAGGGCCAGGGCCCCGAGCACCAGGGGGTTGGTCCAGCCCATCACGTGGCCGCCGTAGGGCTCGATGCCGTACGTGATCCCGATCATGACCAGGACGAGGCCGGCCGCGAAGGTGAGGTTGCCGGGCCAGTCGATCCGGGCCGGCCGGCGGGGGCTCGTCTCGTGGAGTTCGAGGTAGCCCATGATCGTGCCGACGAGGCCGACCGGCACCGACACGAGGAAGATCCACCGCCAGTTGAGCGGCGCCAGCAGGCCACCCAGCACCAGGCCGATGAACGTGCCGCTGAAGGCGGCGGCCTGGTTCACCCCGAGGGCGAGGCCCCGCTGGTTGTCCGGGAAGACGTCGGTCAGGATGGCCGCCGAATTGGCCATCAACATGGCCGCCCCGACCCCCTGGAAGATGCGCATCACGATCAGCCACACCCCCGCGGCATGGCCGTACATCCAGGTGATGGACAGCATCAGCGAAAAGAACGTGAAGACCGCGAATCCCAGGTTGTAGATGCGCACCCGGCCGTAGATGTCCCCCATCCGGCCGAGGGTCACGACCAGCACGCTGGTCACCACCAGGAACCCGAGGATCATCCACAGGAGGAAGAACGTGTTGCCCGCCTCGAGGGGATCGATGCCGATGCCCCGGAAGATGTTGGGCAGCGAGATGAGCACGATCGAACCGTCGATGGTGGCCATCAGCATCCCGAGGGTGGAGATGAACAGGGCCATCCACTTGTAGTTGGGCGGGAGGGTGGAGAGGTCGCCGCTCAGGCGTTCCTCCCGGCTGGTGCGACGCCGGTCACCGGCCCCTCGACCGCGCCGCCGGTGACCGTCGCCCGATGGTGCGTCCTGTTCGATGACGGCCATGGTGCTCCCAACGGGTTGGGTCCGACGCCCGCCAGGTCGGTTGGATGGACGTCACCAGCTTACCGCATACGTCAACGTCAGGCACTCGCGCCGGCGATTGGCCACCCTCCCCAGGCGTGGCGGCCTATCGTCGGGGCATGACGCGCGGCACGAGGGGGAGGCGGGTCCGCTGGGTCTCGGCGGGGGCGACGGCCGGACTGGCCGTGCTCGCCGGGTGCGGCAGCAACCTCCTGTCCACGTCGACCTCGGGCGGTCCCAGCACCACGTCCACGAACGCGTCCTCCCCGTCGACGACCGTCCCGGTCAACGGCGAGGTCTCGGTGGCCTTCCCCGTCGTGGCCTGCGTGAACCCCGCCGCCTTTTCCACCCCGATCAAGTCGCCGTCGGGGTGGGATCCGAGCATCCTGATGGCCCCCATACCGACTTCGCTCGTCGGGAAGGTCACCTTCTACTCCGACGGGGCCCACACCCTCCTCGGTCCGGCCGGATGGACCTGCGCCCTGGTGGCGTCCGGCGCCTCGGGGTCGGGCTACGCCACGACCACCACGACCACGACCGGTCCGACGGAGTCGACGGTGGCCGGGGCCCAGCTCACGGGGCAGTCGGCGGCCATGACCACCGGCGGCTCGACCACCCTCGCGCTCTATCCCCCCAACGACCCGTCACCGCCGACGACGGGTGCCCCGGCCGCCGGATCGGAGGGGATCTTCGCCACCTACACGACGACCGGGTCCTCGGCCGGTGTCGACCTGGTCTGCCCGTTCTTCCTCATCCCGTCGTGGCAGGCCCACGCCGCGGGGTGTTCGACCACCAAGCCCACCGGCGAGCTCAGCAACACCCTGACCCCGGATGTGACCGCGGTGGTCGACCCGGCCGGCGTGGTGGGCAGTCTCGCCGCCTCCGGCGGCCAGGAGACGGTGACCGGGGTCGTGATCTTCCCCCAGGTCCCCTCGATCTCCTACGGCCGGTCCGAAGCCGTGGTGGCCGAATCGTGCGCCCTGGAGGACCCGTCGCTCTGCCCGACCATCGTGTCGGACTTCGAGGTACGCGAGTTCCCCGTCCCGACGTAGGGCGGAACCTGGCGCGGCGGTGGCCACGGTGGCGGCCCGCAACCGGACCGCAACCGATCAGCCACCCAGAACCCGGTTCTCTCACCATGGGTGGGGTTTTTCCGACGGATTACGGGAATGGACGCGTATCCGGTCACCCTCCGTGGACTCGGTTGACGGTCCGGTGACCCCGCCGTAATTTCGCCGCAGGCAGGGGGGCGGTCAGCCGTACCCCGTACAGGACGGAGCGATCGCATGGATCCACGACAGGCAGCCCCCGACGACGTGTCGGACGCCCCGTCCGGCGGACCGGCCGCCCCGCCGGGGCCCACCCCCGCCGAGGGCACCGCCACCGACGGCCTGGTGGCCCTCTCGGGCGCCGGCGTCGCCCGCATGGACACGACCGACGTCGGAGCCCACCGGACCAAGGCCCGCTCGACCCGTCTCCGCCGCCTGGCGCTCCTGCTCGGGACCGTGGCCGTCCTCCTGGTGCTCCGGGACGTGCTGTCGTCGGGCGCGCCCCTCCCCAGCCCGTCGATCCCCTCCGGCCTGACCCCCTACCTCCTCCCGATCGGCCTCATCGTCCTGCTCTCCCTGGTGATGATCGTCCCGCTCCTGGGGGCCGGTCGGTCGCCCCACATCCTCTACCGCCCCGACGAGCTCACCATGTCCTTCGACGACGTGCGCGGCTCGGAGGGCCTGGTCGAGGAGGTCACCAAGACCCTCAACCTCTTCCTCGCCTACCGGACCTTCAACGAGCAGATGGGGGGCACACCCCGCAAGGCGATCCTGTTCGAGGGGCCGCCGGGCACGGGCAAGACCTACATGGCCAAGGCCATGGCCGCCGAGGCCGGCGTGCCCTTCCTCTTCGTCTCGTCCTCGGCGTTCCAGTCCATGTTCTACGGGCAGACCAACCGCAAGATCCGCTCCTACTTCAAGGAGCTGCGGCGCCAGGCCCGCCGCGAGGGCGGGGCCATCGGCTTCATCGAGGAGCTCGACGCCATCGGTGGGCGCCGCGGGAGCGGCTCCAGCCACGGCGAGGGCGTGCCCGGGGTGGTCAACGAGCTCCTCATCCAGCTCCAGTCGTTCGAGCAGACCCCGTGGTCCGTCCGCTTCCGGGGCAAGATCGTCGAGGCGGTCAACGCCTGGCTCCCCGCCGGCCGGCGCCTCCGCAAGCCGACGGCCGTCCCCGCCAACATCCTGGTCATCGGGGCCACCAACCGGATGGACGACCTCGACCCCGCCCTGGTGCGGCCGGGACGCTTCGACCGCACCATCTACTTCGGCCTGCCGGGTCGCTCCGGACGACGGGACATCCTCGACTACTACCTGGACAAGAAGGCCCACGAGCCCCTGCTGGACGATCCGGCGAGGCGCGACACGCTGGCGGCCATGACGGCGGGCTACTCCCCCGTGATGATCGAGCACCTCCTCGACGAGGCCCTGGTGTGGGCCCTGCGCCGCGGGGCCGACCGGCTGTCCTGGAACGACGTGCAGCAGGCCAAGATGACCGAGGAGATCGGACTGGCCCAGCCCGTCGAGTACACCGAGGCCGAGCGTCGCACCATCGCCACCCACGAGGCCGGTCACGCCACGGTGGCCTGGCTGGTCGGACGCGGCCGCAAGCTCGAGGTGCTGACCATCGTCAAGCGGCGGGACGCGCTCGGGTTGCTCAGCCACTCCGAGACCGAGGAGCGCTTCACCAAGACCCGCTCCGAGGTGCGGGCGATGATCGACATCGCCTTCGGGGGGATGGTGGCCGAGGAGCTGTTCTTCGGCGAGTGCTCGACCGGCGTGGCCAGCGACCTGCAGGCCGCCACCCTCCATGCCTGCCAGATGGTCGGCCAACTGGGCATGGGTTCCTCCCTGGTCTCGGTGGCGGCCATCGAGCACCCCGGCGGGGGCATCGTCGGCAAGGTCCTGGCCGACGAGCAGAGTCGCTGCGAGGTCGAGGCGCTGCTGGACGAGGCGAAGCACTCGGTGACACGCATGATGGAGGAGCACCGCCACATCGTCGAGGCCCTCCGGGACGCGCTGCTCGTGCGCAGTGAGCTGATCGGCGACGAGATCCTCGAGGTCATCGGCCGGGCGGTCGCCGATCCGGACGTGCTGCCGGCCAACCTGCGGGACCGGCCCCGACTGGTCTCGGGTCACGTCGCCCGGACGGGTGACGTGACCGGCCGGGCCGCCGCCGACACCGTGGAGTGATCGACCGCGGTTCCCGGGTCCGTTGACCCGGGCGCCCCACCGGACGACAATGCAGCCATGGGCGGCTCGGGGGACCTCGGCACGTCCCGCCGGTCGACAGTCGGGAGCGGCCGGGGTCCCGTGACGCGGTGAGCCCACCCACCCCCGCCCCCACCACCGGCGACAGCCTGCGCCCGGGCCAGCTGGGCACCGCCGACGTGACGGCGTCCACGGTGGCCAACATCGGTCCGGGCATCGACTTCTACTTCGGCTTCGGCGTCGTCGCCGTGACAGCCGGCACCGGCGCACCGTTGACCATCCTGGCCGCCGCCCTGGCCGTCTTCCTCCTGGCCATGGGGGTGGCCGAGTTCAGCCGCACCGAACCGTCGGCGGGGAGTTTCATCGAGTTCGTCGAGAGCGGGCTCGGGCCGGTGGCCGGCATCGCCACCGCCGTCCTGGTGGCCGTGGGCTACACGATCGCCATGGCCGGCGTCTTCACCATGTCCGGCGGCTTCATCGCCATCACCCTCGCCCACTGCGGGATCGCCGACATCGCCTGGGGTCCCCTCACCGTGGTGATCACCCTGGCGGCGCTCGTCCTGATGGTGCGGGGCATCCGGCTCTCGACCTCGGCGGTGACCGGGGCGGTGGTGCTGCAGGTCACCATCATGGTGGTCGCCTGCGTGATCATCCTCGTCGACCACCGGGGCGACTTCTCGGGTGCACCGTTCCACTGGTCCGCCGTCACCGGGGGGCTCGGCGGCCTGTCGGCCGGCTTCCCCCTCGCGCTGTACATGTTCATCGGCTGGGAGAACGGTCCCGCACTGGCCGAGGAGTGCCGGCAACCGAGCACCACGGTCCCGCGGGCCCTCCTGGCCTCGGTCGCCATCGCCACGGTGCTCTTCCTGCTGTTCGCCTACGCCACCGTGACCGGGTTCGGCTACGACGTGTCCTCGATCGGGCGGTCGTCGATCCCGTTCCTCACGGTGGCCGACCGGGCGCTCGGGCCGTTCGCGGTGGTGGCCTGGGTGGCCGGGATCGTGTCCGTGCTGGCCACCCTGGTGTCGGGCAGCAATTCGCAGTCGAGGATGCTCTACGACGCCGGGCGGACGGGCAAACTCCCCCGCTGGCTGGGCGTGGTGGCACCGTCGACCCGGACCCCGGCGCGGGCCCTGGCGGCCTTCGTGGGCGTCGGCCTGGCGGTCATCGGCGGCTGGGCGCTGGTCCACGCCCTGGGCGTCGGCACCGGGTCGATGGATCCCGTCGGCCTCTACGCCGAGTGCTCGACCCTCGGGACGATCGTGATCCTGTTCGTGTACGTCCTGACCATGGCGTCACTGCCCTTCTACGCCTGGCGCCGGCACCGGGACCGGTTCTCCGTGGTCCGCCACGTCGCGGTGCCCGGCCTCGGCGCGGTGGCCCTCGCCGTCCCGTTCGTGACCCTGTGCACACCGGGCCAGCCGTCGCCCTACGACGTGTTCCCCTTCGTCGCCCTGGCCACGGTGATCGTCGCCTTCGTGGCGGGCGGGGTGGTCGTGCGCCGCCGGCACCGGGCGTCCGCTCCGGGCTGAGCGCCCCTGGTTGCGGTAGGGAGGGGTTCCGACAGGCGGGTTGCGGTCGTGGAGTGGATTCACAGGGCGCGGGCCGGCGGGTATGCGCCCGGGAAAGACCGAGGGCGTACCCCGGGACCGGGGTCCCGGGGTACGCCCTCGTGTGGACGCAGTTGCTCGTCCGCCGGTCAGTCGACCAGAGGGACCACGACCTGGACGGCCTTGGCGGCGCTCTGACCGAAGTCCGAGTCGCCCGAGTAGTTCACCTGCACCGTGTAGTCCGTGGCGGCGGGCGGGGCGAGGAGCGTCAGCGTCCCCGGTGGCAGGAAGCACGTCACCGAGCCGGGCGTCTGGAACGGTGAGGTGGGCAGGGCGATGACATTGCCACCCTGGCAGGTCACCGCGTTCCCGTTGGGATCGGTGATGGTGAAGGTGACGTTGCCGGTCGGCGGGCCGACCAGGGTCGACCCACCGCCGCCGTCGGGCACCGTCACCGAGGCCGTGATGGCCACGGGGGAACCGTCCGTCGACGCGAACCCGCCGGGCTCGCTCAACGCCACCGTCGTGTCCGACTTCTCGATGAGCGTGTTCTTGGATTTGGCGTTGCTCGAGTAGAAGTTCGTGTCGCCGGTGTAGACGGCCTCGTAGGAGAAGAGACCGGGGTACTCACCACCGCCGACCGTCAGCGTGGCCACGCCCCCGGCACCCACCGGCTCGGCGGTGCCCTGGCAGGAAGACTCGCCGTTCGAGTTCGATCCGCAGACGTTGAAGTCCACGTAGCCCGTCGGGACGTTCGAGCCCGTGTAGCCCGCGATGGGCGAGACGACGGCCGTCACGTTGAAGGTCTGCCCCGCGCCGATGTTCTTCGGCACCGATGTCGTGATGGTGGTCGAGGCCAGTGAGGAGTTCTCGTACAGGGTGGCGACACCCGACTGGTACCCGGTGGAGGCCAACGTGGCCGACACCTCGTAGTACACGACGCGCCGGGAGCCCGGCACTGATCGTGCAGGTCGCGCTCCCCGCCACCAGCGGGATCACATTGCTACCGCCGTCACACGGGTACGAGGTCTTCGATCCGGGCCGGAGGATGGCGAACGTGAACGTCCCGGTCGGGGTGCCGGAACCGGAGTCGGTCCCCGACGCCGCGGCCGTGGCCACGAAGCTGACGGACGTGCCCTCGCCGATCGTGCAGACGTCACCCGAACAGGAGCCGGCCGACGGGGTCAGCGTGAGGGTCGTGGCGGCCGGGGTGACCACCTGGTTGCCGGTGCCGGTGCTGGCGGCGAAGTTGGAGTCACCCGAGTAGGCGCCCGTCACCGGGTATGCCGCCTTCTGGGACACCAGACCACCGCTGACCGAACACTGGGCGGTGCCGTTGACGAGGGGCTCGGTATTCGTGCCCCCGTCGCAGGTGACGCCACCGAAGGTGACCGTGCCCGTGGGGCTGCCGGTGGAGGAGCCCGACGGGGCCACCGCCGCCGTGAAGGCGAGGGGCTCACCGGTGACCGCCGGCGTCACCTGCGGGGTGACGGTGGTCGCCGTCGTCCCGAGGTTGACGACCTGGGTCTTCGTGCCCGTCGATCCCTGGTAGGTCGAGTCGACGGTGTCGACGTACTGGGCCACCACCGTGTACGGACCGCTGGCGGCCTGGAGGCCGCCGGCGACGACGCACGTGGCGATGCCGTTGGTGAGCGTCTGCAGGTCACTTCCGCCGCAGTTGACCGTCGACAGGTCGGCACCGGTGATGGAGAAGGTCACCTGGCCGCCGGGCACGTGATGCGGGGTGGAGGTCACGGTGGCCGTGTAGGTCACCGCCTGACCGGTGTGGAGGTTGCTGATGCCGGTGGTGATCGCCACCTTGGTGGCGAGGGGGCCGGAGCCGGCGGCGCCGGCCGGGACGGCGAGCGCCCCGGCGAGGAGGGCCGTGGCGGACCCGATGAGCGCGGCTCCGGCGAGGAGCCGGCGGAGCGGACGGGGCTGTCGGTTGCTGGTCATGTTCGTCACGCTCCCACCGTGGCCGTGCTGGCGCCGAGGGCGACGACCTTGATGCCCTTGCCGCCACAGCTCGCCACCGACTTGTACGGATTCTTCTTGGCCCCGAAGGTGCCGAAGACCACGGGTTCACCGGCGAACGAACCGGTCGCCCCCACCGTGGTCGAGTTGAGGTAGACGTCCAGGGTGTTGGCCCCGGAGTTGAAGTACAGCGTCTCGAAGGAGACCGTCACCGGGGACGAGGAGATCGTGCCGCCCTTGCCCTTCCAGACGATCTGGCCGGTGGCCTCGGGGATGCGGGAGCCGTTGACGATGGGCTCGCAGGCGTTGGTGAACGCCCCGGGCGCCGTCGTCGCCTTGAGCATGCCCCGGGTCAGGGTGACGGCGCCGTCGGTGGCTCCCGCCCCGCCACATGCCGTGAGCCGGAGCTTCACCGACAGCGTGTCGGGAGCGGTGCCGGCGTCGGTGATCGCGGGGGTGAAGCTCACGTCGCCGGTGGCGGTACAGCTGATGTCACCGGAGAACGTCGTCGGCGGGGTCTTGGCGGCGGCGATGCCGCCCCCCGCCCCGGTGGCCAGGCCCAGTCCGAGGGTCAGGACCCCCGTGCCGAGCGCGAAATTTCGTAACATCGCTTCCTCCTTGAACGGGGACCAGAACGTCCGCCACAGACTGGCGCCCGTGATCAAGGGGCCCCCAACTAACCCGTCGCGGTTCAGCGTACCTGACGCACCTCGGAATTGCTCGCGATGATCGCGATCTCCCGGACTCGGATCCACAAAAGTGGTCGGTTGCTCACGCACCGCGCGAATGACCTGTTCAGAGCGTCACCTGACCGTCACCTCCGGGGCCTCTCCGGACCCCGATGGCTCACCAGAGCGAGTTCCAGTCGTCGGGCTCGAGGTATCCCGTCGGTCCCTCCTCGGGACGCGGGACGCGCACCGCCACCACGTCGATCCACGTCGGCTCGTCGAACCCCGACCTCCTCCAGTGGCGCACCGGGTGGGACTTCCAGTCGCGGCTCTTGACACCGCCCGCCGAGTACCCGGGACGGACCAGCACGTGGGTGTCGGAGCCGGCGATCACCACACACGGTCGAACCTTGCCGTCGAGGCCCGGATGATCCGGCTCGTCGGCGTCGAACGGGACCCAGGCGAGGACGACGCCGGCCGACCACGGGTCCCGGGGGTCGAACTCCTCCTCCTCCGATGGCGTCAGCACGGCCCGCCGCCGGCCGAGGCTGGGCAGGATCGGGGCCGGTGCCTCCGACCCGGTCGGGACCGCCGGCCGGTCCGAGGCGGCGCGCTCCTTCTTCCTCGCCTGGCGGACCTGTTCGGCCGCCCGGGCCGCGGCATCGGCCTTCCGGCGCCGCTCCTCGGCCTCGCGCTGCTTGCGGACCCGTCGGGCCTGTCGCTGTTCCTCGGTGGTGCCGGCGGGCCCGGACGTCGGCGTCGACCCACCCTTCGCGTCCGCCCGGTGGGTCGCGGCCGACCGTTCGAAGGTCCGCCAACCGGTCAGCCCGAACCGCTCCTCGGTGTCGAGCAGCGTGAAGCAGAGGTCGGACGCGGCCATGTCCCCGTCGGCCACCGACGCCAGCATCACCGTCACCGTGACGTCGTCGTAGTCGTCGGCGACCGCTCCGATCGCCTCGAGCAGCTGCTCGCGGGTCGGATCGTCGGCCGCGTCCCCCAGCGCCTCGATGACGGCGGCGAGGCACGGCTCGGCGTAGACGGCCGCCGCGTAGGGCACGGCGGCGCGGTACTGCGCCCGCCCGAGCACGGACTTCGGGTCGCGGTGCTTGCGCAACGCCGCCAGGGCGTTGGCGATGGGCTTGGAGATCGGGAAGCGGGGGTCGGATACGACCTGGAGGGAGTCCCGGAGGGACCGCGGGTCCACCCGGTCCAGGGCGGCCAGGAGCATGGCCTCTCGGGCGCTGTCGGTGATGGGGCCTTCCATACTTGCCGGTCCTTCCGGGATCCGGTCCGTCCCGGACGGGACGGCACCACGGCCGCTCATCATCGCACCTGACGGCCAGGGGACGGACCCGCCCCCACCCGACGACCCCCGTCGGTTGCAGAACGGTGAACTTCAGCCGGGATGCGGACGAAATGTCGCTCCCGGGGTGTTGAATGGGTAGAGCACCGCAACCGGTGACGTGGACACCATGAAAGGCAGAAGACCATGGACCAGGAGCAGGCAACGCAGACGACCGGGACCGCCGACACGCCGGCCCCCGCGACGCCGGGTGACGCCCTGCGGGCCCTTCCCGCCGAGGCCGCCGGCCGCGGCACCCGCTTCGTGTCGGCCCAGGCCATGCAGGCCCGCCTCTTCTCGGTGTACGACGCCGCCACCGCCGCGGAGGACGCGCTGGCCCTGGTGCAGGACCAGCTCACCCTCACGCTCAACCGCAGCTACTACGAAGCGGACGAGATCGAGCAGATGGCGCAGCAACTCGACACCCTGCTCGCCCTCGACACCGTCCAGGACACCCGGGCTGAGCTCGTCGCCGACGAGTGACGGCGCCGGCCGGCGGCCCCCGGCCTCGGGTCAGCCGATCATGTCCTTGACCTTGGCGATGATGTCCACCGGCGTCTGGTCGCCGGTGGGTACGGGCACGACCTGCAGGTGGCTGACGCCCGCCGCCCGGAAGGCGTCGATGCGCTCGGCCACGTAGCTCTCGGGGCCACAGAGCGACATCGATTCGAGCAGCTCGTCGGGAACGAGCGCCTCGGCCTCCGCCTTCTTGCCGTCGAGGTAGAGGTCCTGGATCTTCTCGGCCTCCTCCTCGTACCCGTAGCGCCGGACCACGTCGTTGTAGAAGTTGCGGCCCTTGGCCCCCATCCCGCCGACGTACAGCGCCACCATCGGCCGGGCCAGGTCACGGAGGGCCGTCACCTCGTCGCCCTCTCCGATGGCCACCATCCCCCCGACGGTGATCTGGAGCGGTCCGAGCGACGGGTCCCGCTCGGCCCGGCCGGCGTCGAGCGACTCGCCCCACACGTCGCGGGCCTTTTCGGGAACGAAGAGCATCGGGATCCAGCCGTCCGCGATCTCGGCGGTCATGGCCACGTTCTTGTGGCCCAGCGAGGCCACCCAGATCGGGATCCGGGGGCGCTCGGGGCGTCCGATGATCTTGAGCGCCTTGCCGAGTCCGGTCCCCCGGCCCTCGGGCAGCGGCATGTCGTAGTACCGACCGTGGTGTTCGAGCGGAGCCTCCCGGGCCCAGACCTGTCGGCACACGTCGACGATCTCGCGGGTGCGGCCGATCGGTGAGTCGAAGGGCACACCGTGCCAGCCCTCGATCACCTGGGGCCCCGAGGACCCCAGCCCCAGGTGGAACCGCCCCTCGGAGAGGGAGTCGATGCCGGCGGCCGTCATGGCGATGAGGGTGGGCGTCCGGGTGAAGATGGGGAGGATGGCCGACCCGATCTCCACCGTCTCGGTCAGGGCGGCCAGGTAGCCCATCTGGCTCGGGCTGTCGATTCCGTAGGCCTCGGCGACCCACACGAGGTCCAGGCCCGCCTTCTCCATCTCGGCCACCTGGGCGGCGGCCTTGCGGAAGCCCCCGGCGTAGCTGAGCATCGTGCTGATCTTCATCGCAATCCCCTGTCGGATCGGGTATGGAACGTGCCCTCCGACATTAGGGGACGGGTCGGGATCCCCACGCTCCGGCGCGGTCAGGCGGGAGGCGGCACCAGCCGGACGCTCATCGACTGGCTCGCGGTGGCCAGGAGATTGCCCCGCTCCGACCAGAGGAAGGCCGTCCCCTGGCCGTACCCCCCGGCGAGGGCCTGGATCCGGATGTCGCACAGCACCCACTCGGTCGGTTCGAGTCGGACGACCCGGAGGGTGTTGTCGAGGCTGCGGGACATCGTGCGGCGGCCCAGGGGCTGGGCCATGCCGCCGGTCACGTAGTCGCCGAGGATGGCGAGCGTGGCCGCCGACGGCTCGAGGTGCCCGGGAACCCGGGCCCACAGCGCGCTGGTCGGCTCGCCGGGCGCCGACGGCATCTCGCTGAGTTCCTCGAAGCTCAGTCCCTTGGCCACCCGGACGTCGATCTGGTCGAAGATGGACGTCGAGAAGATCGACGGCAGGCGCCGGGGCGGGCACTCGTCGGGCGGCGGCACCGGCGGTGGTTGTTCCCAGACGCCGTCGGCCTCGAGCCCGCTCGGCAGTCCGAGCGCGGCATTGACGGTGAGGATCTCGGTGTCACCGGTGCGGGCGACGGCCCGGGCCTGGGTCACCCGGTTGCCTTCGGCGGCCAGGGTGACGGACAGGTCGAGGACGGAGCCCGTCGAGGCGAACGACAGGTACTGGCAGGTCGACCACACGGTGGGCCGTCCGGCGGCCGCCTCCAGGGCGACCAGCGCCGCCCCGAGTCCGCAGCCCCCGAACAGGAACTTGCCCGGGGTGCAGAGCTCGGGCACCACGTCGAGGCGCCAGTGGCGGACGTCGCCCTGCTCCTGCATGCCGAGGAATTGCCGGGCGTCGGTCATCGGGCCGACCCCGGGTGACGGTCGGTCAACTGCGCGGCACCTGGGCCCAGGGCAGCTCCTTGTCCACCCGGACGTCGCCGGGCAGGCCGAGGATGCGCTCGCCGAGGATGTTGCGCTGGATCTCCGACGTGCCACCCTCGATGGAGTTGGCCCGCGACCGCAGGAAGAACTTGCGGGACGTGCCGGCCGGACCGACCAGTCCCAGGACCTCGGAGCGACGCATCGTGTAGTCGTAGCCCACGAGACCGTCGGCTCCGAGCAGGTCCACGCACAGGTCGAAGATCTTCTTGTTCACCTCGGCGAACATCAGCTTGGCGATGGAGCCCTCGGGGCCCGGGTTGCCGGCCTTGCGGTTCTGCGAGGCCCGCATGTTGGTGAGACGGAGCACCTCCATCTCGATCCACAACTGCATCAGCCGATCTCGCTCGACCGCGGTGCGACGCGCCCCGTCGGCCTGGAAGACCCGCACGGCCTCGGCGATCGACCCCGACCCGCGGGGCGGGGCGCCACCTCCACCGCCGATGGTGGTCCGCTCGTTCGACAGGGTGGTCATGGCGACCCGCCACCCCTCACCCACGTCGCCGATCCGGTCGGCGTCCGGCACCCGGACCTCGGTCAGGTAGACCTCGTTGAACTCGGCCTCCCCGGTCATCTGGCGCAGGGGGCGCACCTCCACGCCGGGGGCATGCATGTCGAGGGCGAAGTACGTGAGGCCCTTGTGCTTGGGGGCATCGGGGTCGGTGCGGGCCACCAGCATGCCCCGGTCGGCGATGTGGGCCAGCGTGTTCCACACCTTCTGGCCGGTGATGACCCACTCGTCGCCGTCCCGGACGGCGCGGGTGGCCAGACCGGCCAGGTCCGAGCCCGAACCGGGCTCGCTGAACAGCTGGCACCACGACTCCTCGCCCGTGAAGGTGGGCCGCAGCAGCCGCCCCCGCAGCTCCTCCGAGCCGTGGGTCACGACCGTGGGCCCCGCCATGGTCAGGCCGAAGAACTCGCGCGCCCCGGGCGGGGTGGCGCCGGCATCCGCCAGTCGCCGGTCGACGATGCGCTGCAGGTTCGGCGGGAGGCCGAGGCCGCCGAGACCCTCGGGGAAGGAGATCCAGGCCAGGCCGAGGTCGTACTGGCGCCCCCGGAACTCCTCGACCCCGACCGACGCCGGGTCGAGCTCCTCCAGCAACCGGGACGTGCGCTCCTCGACGAGTGTCGTGTCATCTGGCATGTCTCGACCCTACCGCCCGCCTACCGGGGTGGGCCGGGGGCGCCCGCCCGCGTCAGGGCTGGAGCCGCTCCACCCGCCAGCCCGGACCGTCCGCCTCGTAGCGGACCCGGTCGTGGAGGCGGTGGTCACCCTGCTGCCAGAACTCGAAGGCCCGGGGCACGACCCGCCAGCCGCCCCACCACCCGGGCCGGGGCACGTCCCGGCCCGCGAACTCGGCCGTCCACCGCTCCACGGCGGCGTCGAGCTCGACCCGGCCTCCGATCGGGCGGCTCTGGTGTGAGGCATAGGCACCGACGCGGCTGGCCACGTCCCGGGTGGCGTAGTACGCGTCGGACTCGTCCGCGGAGGTCCGGGAGACCGATCCCTCGATGCGCACCTGGCGGCCCAGGGGCTCCCAGTAGAAGAGCAGCGCGGCCTCGGGATTGGCGGCGAGCTCGTGGCTCTTGCGACCGTCGTAGTTGGTGTAGAAGACGAATCCGTCGGCGCCCCACGACTTGAGCAGCACCATCCTCGCCGAGGGCCGGCCCCGGGCGTCCGCCGTGGCGAGCGCCATCGCCTCGGGCGCTCCCACCACCCGGGACGCCCGCTCGTACCACCGGCCGAATTCGACGAGGGGATCGGGATCGACCGACCGTTCGTCGAGCGACCGGTCGTCGTCCGGGCCGTCGCCCCGGGAGGTGCCGTCCATGGCTACGACCCTACTGGGACGGGAAGGTCCCACTCCTAAGGGGTCGATCGGGCCCGGGTGGCCCGTCGGCGGGGCGACGACGGCCCTCGGGGACGGCGGGCCCGGTGTCCCCCTAACTCAGGACCGGTAGCGTCGGAGGCGTGACCCCGTCCATCGACGTCGCCGCGGAGCGCGACATCACGCCGGGCGTCGCCACCGTGGCCCACCTCAACAATGCGGGTGCCGCCCTGGCGACCACCATCACCCTCGCCACGGTGTTCGACCATCTCCGCCTGGAGTCCGAGATCGGGGGCTACGAGGCGGAGGCCGTGGCGCGGGACCGGATGGCCGGGGTGCGGGCGTCGGCTGCCGCCCTGCTCGGCTGCGACGCCGGCGAGGTGGCGCTCACCGGATCGGACACCGAAGGGTGGACCAAGGCGCTCTGGGGTCTCTTCCTCGGCGGTGGCCTGGAGCGCGGGCGCCGGATCCTGGTGGACCGCATCGCCTACGACAGCCACTACCTGGGCCTCGTCCAGGTGTCGGGCGTGGCCGGCACCACCATCGAGGCGGTGCCCAGCGACCCGGACGGCACCCTCGACCTCGACGCCCTGTCCGCCGCCCTGGCGGGCGGCGACGTCGCCCTCGCCAGCCTCACCCATGTGGGGACCCACCGGGGTCTGGTCAACCCGGTGGCGGAGGCCACCCGCCGCTGCCGCGAGGCCGGGGCGGTCACCTTCGTCGACGGGTGCCAGAGCGTGGGCCAGCTCCCCGTCGACGTGCGCGGGATCGGTTGCGACGTCCTCACCGCCACCGGTCGCAAGTGGCTGCGGGCCCCGCGGGGCACGGGCCTCGTCTACGTGCGGGACGGGTTCGTCGAGCGCCTCCTGCCCATCGGCATCGACGGACGCTCCGCCACCTGGGACGGCGACCACCACTACCGGCTCGAGGCGGGGGCCCAGCGCTTCGTCGTCTTCGAGGCCCCGGTGGCGCTGCGGCTCGGGCTCGGCACCGCCCTCGACCACGCCCTGGAGCTGGGGATGGACGCGGTGGCCGAGCGCGTCACCGGTCTCGCCGAGCGCCTCCGTTCCGGTCTGGGGTCGGTCGACGGGGTGGCGGTCCACGACGGCGGCCGGCGGCGGTGCGGGATCGTGACCTTCACCGTGGCGGGACGGTCCCCGGTCGACGTCGCCGACGCGGCCCGGGCGGCGGGGGTGAACATCTCGGTCTCGGATCGACCGGCGGCCCGGCTCGACCTCGGTGACGGACGCCCCGAAACGGTCGTGCGGGCATCGCCTCACTACTACAACACCGACGACGAGCTGGACCGGCTCGTCGAGGTGGTGGCGGGCGCCGGGCGCCCCCCGGGAGGCGGCCGTGGATGAGCTGCGGTCGGACGGGGACCGGGGCGGAGGTTCGGGTCGGGGGGCGCGTCCCGACAACCTGATCGTGATCCTGCTCGACAGCCTCAACCGCCGGATGCTCGGCTCCTACGGCGGCGTCGAGTTCGCCACCCCCACCCTCGACGCGTTCGCCGCCACCGCCCTGCGGTTCACCGGGCACCACGCCGGCTCGCTGCCCTGCATGCCGGCCCGGCACGACATCCTGGTCGGCGCCCTCGACTTCCCCTGGCGGCCCTGGGGATCGATCGAGGTGTGGGAGGACGCGGTGACGCGGTCGCTGCGGCGCCGCGGGGTCACCACCATGCTGGTCTCGGACCATCCCCACCTGTTCGAGACCGGTGGGGAGAACTACCACACCGACTTCACCGCCTGGGAGTACGAGCGCGGCCACGAGAACGATCCCTGGCGGACGACACCGGACCCGACCTGGACGGGTTCCCCGGCGCTGCCGGTCGAGCGGCCCACCTACCACCACGCCTACGACGACTCCCGCACCTGGTTCCGGACCGAGGAGGACTTCCCCGGGCCGCGCACGATGCGGGCGGCGGCCGACTGGATCGCCCGGTCGGCGGCCCACCATGACCGGTTCTTCCTGATGGTGGACGAGTTCGACCCCCACGAGCCGTTCGACACCCCCGAGCCCTACGCATCCCTCTACAACGGCGACGACCGGGGCGCCGAGCGGGCCATCTGGCCCCCCTACCTCGTCGACGCGCTGGCGAGCGGACTCCTCGATCCGGTGCGGGCCCGGCACCTGCGCAACAACTACGGGTCCAAGCTGACGATGATCGACCACTGGCTCGGCCGCCTCCTCGCGGCCGTAGACGATGCGGGCCTGTCCGACACCACCGGGATCGTGATCACCACCGACCACGGCCACTACCTCGGCGAACACGACCTGTTCGGCAAGCCGGCCGCCCCGGTCTACAGCGAACTCGGCCGCATCCCCCTGCTCGTGCGGTGGCCGGGACGGCCCCCGCGGGAGATCGGGGCGCTGACCACCTCGGTCGACCTCCACGCCACCATCGCCGACGTCTTCGACGCCGAGGTCGGACACCCCACCCACGGGACGTCCCTGCTCCCCCTGATCGAGGGCACCTCGCCGTCGGTCCGCGACCTCGCCCTGTTCGGCTACTGGGGACGCCACGTCGGGGTCACCGACGGGCGCCGCCGCTACCTACGCGGCTGCGGCGACGAGAACCTGCCGCTGTCGATGTGGTCGAACCGGTGGTCGACCATGCCCGTGCCGGCACTCCCCGAGTTGCGCCTGCCGCGGCCCGACGCCCGCGCCGAACTCCGCACCATGCCGGGCACCTCGGTGCCGGTCATCGTGCAGCCGTTCGGTCCGGGGGACGCGCTGCCCTTCTGGGCCCTCGGCCCGCTACCGTCGGAGACGCGGCTGTTCGACACCTCGATCGACCCGGACGAACTCGAGGACCGGTCCGGCGGACGCGAGGAGTCGGCGCTGCTGGACGGCCTGGCCGCCGCCCTGCACGCCATCGAGGCGCCCGACGACCTGCTCGCCCGCCTGGGCATCGCCTGAGCGGTCGCCGGCACACGACCGGGGGCGGTTCAGCCCACCCGTTGCCCGACGTCGGCCAGCCTGTCCCGGACGGCACGCAGGCGCTCGCGGCGCTCCTTCAGGGCCACCCGGTAGCCGGGATTGTCGGTGTCGGCGATCTCACTCGAGAGGTCACCGAGAGCTCCGTCCAACAGGTCGCGCAGCTCCGAGGCCTCCGCATCGTTCATGGTGAGTTCCATCGCGTCCTTCTCCTCCTTGCGCCGTGACCCGGACGGGCCACCGGTCCATCTTCGGGCGGCCCCCGGAGGGCGGACAGGGCCGAAGGTCCCGATCGGCCCGGTCCACGGGCCCGTCCCCGAGGCCCGCCACCGCCGGTCACCGCCACCCCTCGATTGACACCCCGGGTACCCACCCGATAGACGAGTGCGATGATCCTCGAGGGCAAGACCGTATTGGTGACCGGCGTGGGCGGGGGTCTGGGGCGCGAGTGCGCCGCCGCGGCCCTGCGGGACGGGGCCAATGTCGTGGTGGCGGCCCGCACCGCCGACACCCTGGCGACGATCGCCGGCGAACTCGACCCGTCGGGTGCCCACGTGGCGCACCACGTCACCGACATCACCGACGCCGACTCCTGTGCGGCGCTCGTCGACGTGGCCACGGAGCGGTTCGGCTCGGTCGACGCCCTGGTGCAGGTGGCGGCCTTCGAGAACGCCTGGGGCGGTCTCTACGACATGAAGGACGACGACTGGCGGGCCGCCTTCGACACGAACGTGCTGGGCGCCATGAACGTCATCCGCCCGGCCGCCACCGCCATGAAGGCGGCGGGCGGGGGGGCCGTGGTGCTGATCGGGTCCCAGTCGATGTTCGCCCCGCAGATGCCCCAGGGGGGCTACGCCGCCTCCAAGAGCGCCCTCCTGTCCGCCATGTACTACCTGTGCGACGAACTCGGACCCGACAACATCCGCTGCAACATGGTCATCCCCTCCTGGATGTGGGGACCTCCCGTCGAGATGCTGATGAACTGGCGGGCCACCAACGAGGGCAAGACGGTCGACGAGGCGCTGGACGACGTGGTGGGGAAGTTCCCCCTGCGCCGGATGACCGAGGACGGTGAGGTGGCCGACGTGGTCGCCTTCTTCGCCTCCGACCGGGCCAAGGCGGTCACGGGGCAGTACCTGCTGGTCAACTCGGGCGAGATGTTCCGATGAGCACCCCCAAGCGCGTCGTCGTCTGGGGCACCGGGTTCGTCGGCAAGATGGTGATCCCCGAGATCCTGAAGCACCCCGGGTTCGACCTGGTCGGCGTCGGGGTCTCGAACCCGGAAAAGGTCGGCCTCGACGCGGGCGAGATCTGCGGCGCCGGTCCGACCGGGGTCATCGCCACCGACGACATCGACGCCTTGATCGGCCTGCGCCCCGATGCCCTCGTGCACTACGGGCCGACGGCCGCCCAGGCCGAGGTCAACATCGCCCAGATGGGTGCGTTCCTGCGGGCCGGCATCGACGTCTGCTCGACGGCGATGACGCCCTGGGTGTGGCCGCACATGGCCCAGAATCCCCCGTCGTGGATCGACCCCATCACCGAGGCGTGCCAGGAGGGCGGCTCGTCGTGCTTCACGACCGGGATCGACCCCGGGTTCGCCAACGACCTGTTCCCCATGACCCTGATGGGTCTGTGCAGCGAGGTGCGCCAGGTCCGGGCCCTCGAGATCCTCGACTACATCAACTACGAGGGCGATTACGAGGTCGAGATGGGGATCGGCATGCCGCCGGAGTACGTCCCCCTGCTCGAGCACACCGAGATCCTCGCCATGTCCTGGGGCGGCACGGTACCGATGATGGCGCACGCGCTGGGCGTCGAACTGGAGGCCGTCACCTCCACGTGGGAGAAGTGGGTCACCCCGACCGCCATCACCACGGCCAAGGGCACGATCGAACCCGGCAACGTGGCGGCCATCCGGTTCACCATCAACGGGATCGTGGGCGGCGCGCCCCGCATCTGCCTGGAGCACGTCAACCGGGTCGGCCAGGACGCCGCGCCCGACTGGCCCCGCGGCAACGACAACGACGTCTACCGGGTGGTGATCGACGGGACGCCCTCGATCACCCAGGAGACGGCGTTCCGGTTCACCGACGGCTCCGGTCGCGACGCCGCGGCCGCCGGCTGTCTGGCCACCGGACTACGGGCCCTCAACGCCGTGCCCTACGTCAACGACCTGCCCGCCGGGTGGGTCACCGCCCTCGACCTGCCCCTCATCCCGGGGGTCGGCACCGTCCGCTGACCCGCCGCCGCCCGAACCGGAGCCGCCGTCGGCGGGTCCCCCGACCCCAGGAGAAGCCATGACGCCAGAGGATCTCGTCGAGCTGGAACTGATCAAGCGGCTCAAGTACCGCTACCTGCGCAGCATCGACCAGAAGCTGTGGGACGAGCTCGAGTCCTGCTTCGTCCCCGAGGCGACGGCGCGCTACGGCGGTGGCCTCTACGAGTTCTCGAACCGGGACGACATCATGACCTTCTGCCGCGACTCCATGGGCGCCACCACCTTCCTGTCGAGCCACCGCTGCCACCACCCCGAGATCGACCTGGTCGGGGCCGACCAGGCGACCGGTACGTGGGCCCTCGAGGACACGGTCATCCTCACGGACTTCGGGCTGACCATCCAGGGGGCGGCGTTCTACGAGGACCGCTACGTGAAGCGCGACGGCGACTGGAAGATCCTCCACACCGGCTACAAGCGCTCCTTCGAGGAACTGATCCCGCGGGCGTCGATCGCCGGCATCAAGCTGACCGCCGAATGGTGGGCCACCGACGGTCGGTCGACCCTGGGGGCCTGAGCCGAGGGCCGTCGTGGCGCCCGTCGGCGCCCGTCGGGACAGGGTGGCGCCCGACGGCGCCCGTCAGGACAGGGTGCCGCCGTCGACCCGCACGTCGGCCCCGTTCATGTGGGAGGCCTCGTCGGAGGCCACGAAGGCGATGGTGGCGGCGATCCCCTCCGGTGTGCCGAAAGCGCCGAGCGGCATCACCCGGTTGATCAGTTTGGCGTTGGCCCCCTCGGGCACCTCGAAAGCCGCGGTGATGGGCGTGTCCACCGCTCCCGGGCTCACGCTGTTGCAACGCAGGCCGGCCCGGGCGTACTCGATGGCCAGCTCGCGGGTCAGGGCGAGTACGCCCCCCTTGGAGGCCGAGTAGGCCAGTGCCCAGGGCTGGCCGGCGTGGGCCGCCGTGGAGGCGATGTTCACGATGTTGCCCTTCGAGGCCAGCAGGTGGGGCAGTGACTCGCGGCACATCAGGAAGGTGCCGGTCAGATTGATGGTGATCAGCCGGTTCCACTCCTCGAGGGTGACCTCGTGGGAGTGACCGAACGAGAGCACCCCGGCCACGTTGACGACCACGTCCAGCGAGCCCAGGGTGTCCACGGCACCCGCCACGATGGCCTTGACCCCCGGCTCGGTGGAGACGTCGCCGGGCCGGGCCGTGATCGACCCGGTGAGTCCGGCGGCCTCGGCGGCCACGTCCTCCAACGCCTGGGCGTTGACGTCGACGGCCACCACCGCGGCACCCTCGTCCGCCAGGCGCAGTGCGGTCGCCCGCCCGATTCCCGAGGCGCCTCCCGTCACCAGTGCGTGCTTACCGTCGAATCGCTCCAGAGCCATGGCGGCACTGTAGGGCGGATCCCCCGCCCGGGTGGCGAGCGAGAGGCCCGGATCCGGCTACGCGTGCAAGGCTGGTCCACCGTCCGGATCCCCCGCCCACTCCCGAGGTCCCATGCCCATCGCACACGTCAACGGCGTCGACCTGGCCTACGAGGTCTCCGGCTCGGGCCCCTGCCTGCTGTTCGTCAACGGCTCGGGCGCCACCCTCGACAGCGCGGCACCCCTCCTGACGCGGTTCGGGTCCGGGTTCACCCTGCTGGCCTTCGACGCCCGCGGCCTCGGGGCGAGCGGCCCGGCCCCGGGTCCCTACGACATGGCCGCCTGCGCGGCCGATGCCCTCGGACTGCTCGACACGGTGGGGTGGGACACCGCCCGGGTCGTCGGGATGAGTTTCGGTGGCATGGTGGCCCTCGAGCTGGCCGTGACCGCGCCGGCCCGCGTCGAGCGCCTGGCCCTGCTCTGCACCTCGGCCGGCGGTGCCGGCGGTTCCTCGTACCCGCTCCACGAGCTGTCGGACCTCGATCCCGAGGCCCGGGCCGAGGTGCGCCGACACCTCCTCGACGACCGGTTCGACGAGGCGTGGCTGGAGGCCCACCCCGCCGACCGGGCCCTGGTCGGGATGATGGACTTCCCCGAGGTCACCGACCCGGAGGTCGTCGCCGGGCAGCGGGCCCAACTCGAGGCCCGGCGGGGCCACGACGTCTGGGACCGGCTCGGGGCCATCGCCTGTCCCACCCTGGTGGCCGCCGGCCGGTTCGACCCCATCGCGCCACTCGTCAACAGCGAGGCCATCGCCTCGCGGATCGCCGGGGCGGAGTTGCGCGCCTACGACGGCGGCCACGCCTTCTTCGTCCAGGACCCCACCGCGCTCCCCGACCTCCGGGCGTTCCTCACCGCTCCCGGCCCATGACCGGGGCGGTCCGGGACGGGCGACGTCCGGCCGACGTACCGGTCTCGGGCCGGTGCCTCGACCGGTTCGCCGCCGTCCGCGACGCCTTCGTCGCCAACTTCGTCGAGCGGGGCGAGGTCGGGGCCGGGGTCGCCGTGTTCGTCGACGGCGACCCGGTGGTCGATCTCGTCGGCGGGTGGGCCGACGCGGCCCGCTCCCGGCCCTGGCAGGCGGACACCCTCGTCGACGTCTACTCGGTGGGCAAGGCCTTCGTGGCCCTGCTGCTCCTGCAGTCGGTCGATGACGGACAGGTGGCGCTCGACGACCCGCTCGCCACCGTGTGGCCCGAGTTCGCCGCCGAGGGCAAGGGTGGCGCCACCCTGCGCCACGCCCTCTGCCACCGGGCGGCCGTCCCGGCCATCCGCCGGCCCCTGGTCGACGCCGATCTCGGTGACTGGTCGGCCATGACCGACGCCCTGGCCTCGACCGCCCCGTGGTGGGAGCCCGGCACCCGGCACGCCTACCACACCAACACCTACGGGCACCTGATCGGCGAGCCGGTGCACCGACTCACCGGCGACCTGCCCGGAACGCGGCTGCGCGCCCTGGCCGCCGAACTCGGGGCCGACGTCTGGTGCGGTCTCCCCGACGACCAGCACCACCGCTGTGCCGACGTCATCTGGGCGCTCGGCCACACCGGGATCCCGCTCGACGTCGGGGCGCTGGCCGGCGACGACCTCATGGTCGCCCTCAGCTACTTCAACCCTCCGGGGTACTCGTCGGTCGGCGTGGTGAACACGCCGGCGTGGCGGTCCGCCCAGGTCCCCTCCACCAACACCCACGCCACCGCCGCCGGCGTGGCCCGGATCTACCGGGCCCTGCTCGAGACCGACCATCTCCTCTCGGCGTCCCTGCTCGCCGAGGCGACCGCACCCCAGTCGGTGGGCTACTGCCCCGTGCTCGGCGAGCCGGTCACCTTCGGGCTCGGATTCAAGCCGACCACCGTCCGGCGTCCCTTCGGCCCGAATCCCTCGGCGTTCGGCCACTTCGGCACCGGTGGGGCGGTCGGATTCGCGGATCCCGATGCCGGGGTGGCCTTCGGGTACGTGATGAACCACGTCATCCCCCGCTGGCAGAGCAGCCGCAACCGGTCCCTCATCGACGCCGTGTACGCCTGCCTGTAGCGGTCGCCGGTGCGCCCGGAGGCGATCAGCGCTCGACCGCGAGCTCCTCGGCCACGCGGGGACTGCGTCGGCGCAGAACGAGCACACCGGCGCTGGTGCCGACGATCAGGCCGAGCGAGAGCGACCCGGCCACCCGCGCGAAGGTGGCCAGGTCGTGGAAGCTCTCGATGAGGTGACCGCCGGCCAGCGTGGTGAGCCCCCGCAGGGCCATGGAGCCCACGGTGAGCACGAACACCCCTCCCAGGATGATCACCAGGTTGGGCGGGCGCCTCGGGCTCTCGCCCAGCAGGACGCCCACCAGCGACAGGACCACCGCGGCCATGAAGGTCCCGGCGGCGTCCCCGGCGGACCGCACCACGCCGAGCTGCACCCCCCAGGCGATGTAGACGCCCAGCAGGAGCCAGCCGACGTCCCGGCGCCGGGCGCAGAAGGTGAGCGCCATCCCCGCCGTGAAGGGGATCCACGCCAGGGCGGTCACGATCCAGGGGATGTTGTCGACGGTGGTCGTTGAGATCAACGACGCCGTCCCCGCCCCGGTGAGCTGGGCGGCGATGATGACACCGGCCGCCAGCTGGAAGAGGATGAAGGCCGACTGGACCAGGCGGATGGTGCCGACGGTGAACTGACCGACCGAGATCTCCGCGGCGGCCGCACACAGGAAGTCCCCCGGGATCATCACGAACAGGGCCGGCACCATGACCAGTACGGGGCCACCGTGGGCGTGCGCCTCGTGGAGCAGGCCGAAGCCCACGACGCCGACGGCGGTGGCGGCGACCAGGGGCAGGATCGTCCGCAGGACCTCGAGCCGCTCGCCGACCAGGTAGACGACGGCCATGACGGCGCCGAGGATGACGGAGCCGCCGACCTGGCGCCAGTTCGCCTGCATGCTCGGAGCGAACCCCGCCGCGAAGAGGATCACCCCGATGAACCGGGCCCAGACGGGGTAGGGGGGACGCGACCGCTCCAGCCGCTCGAGGGCGTCACCGGCCGCACCGGCGGTCAGCACCCCCGAGGTGATGCGGGTGACCAGCTCCTTGAACTCCGACATCTGGTCGAGCCGTTCGAGGGTCGGCTGGGCGTGGATCACGCCGGTGCGCTGGCGCCCGTCGGCGTGGGTGACCACGAAGCTCATCCCCTCCATGGTGATGAACGACTCGACCCGCACGCCGTAGGCGGCCCCGATACCTCGCAGGGTGGCGTCGAGGTCGAAGGTGCCCTCCGAGCTGTTGCGGAGGAGGAACCGGCCGGCCGTGCGCACCAGGCGGTCGACCTCCGTCTGCGCCGGGTCGGCCGGGTGGTCGTCCACCATCGCACCCTACCGATCCGGCTGGCCGAGATGGTGGTTCGCGCCGGGCTCCCGGTGACATACCGGTCTGGCAGTGTGTCGTCGTGCACGGGAAGGGACCATGAGGATCATCCACACCAGCGACTGGCACCTCGGACGCCGTTTCGAGCGGGAGTCGCTCGAGGACGACCAGCGGGCGTTCCTCGGTTGGCTGACCACGCTCGTCGAGGAGCGGCAGGTCGACCTGGTCGTCGTGGCGGGCGACGTCTACGACCGGTCCCTGCCGGCGGAGGATGCCGTCACCCTGCTCGACCGGGGCCTGGACGGGCTGCGGGCCGCCGGAGCGGAGGTCGTGCTCATCCCCGGCAACCACGACAGCGCCCGCCGGCTCGGATTCGGCGCCGGCCGCCAGGCGCTCGGTGGGGTCCACGTCTTCGCCGACGACCGCCACCCGCCGGTCCCCCACGTCTTCGCCGCCGGCGACGAGCGGGTGGCACTCGTGGCCGTCCCCTTCCTCGATCCCCACGTCGCCCCCGGGGCGACGTCCGACGACACCGCCCTCCGACCGGCCACCCACCAGAGCGTGCTGGCCGCCGCCCTCGATGCGGGGCGCGAGGGGCTGGGTGCCCTGGACCGCATACCGTCGATCGCCGTCGTCCACGCCTTCGTGTCGGGGGCGGGCCTGTCCGACTCCGAGCGAACGCTCGCCATCGGGGGGGCGGACCAGGTCGACCCCGCCGTCCTGGACGGATTCGACTACGTGGCCCTCGGCCACCTGCACCGGCCCCAGCGGATCGGCGGTTCCGAGGCCGTCGCCTATTCGGGATCGCCGCTGCCCTACTCCTTCAGTGAGGCCCACCCGAAGTCGGTCCGCCTCCTCGAAGTCGACGGGGGTCGCCTGGCCGGGGTCACGACCGTGCCCGTGCCCGTGGGCCGGAAGGTCGTGACCCTGACGGGGCCGCTCGAGGGACTGCTCACCGACCCGGCCCACGAGCGGTACACCGACCACTGGGTGGCGGCGCGGCTCACCGATGACACCGTGCAGACCCAACCCATGGAGCGCCTCCGGGCCCGGTTCCCCCACGCCGCCAGCCTCCGGTACGACGACCCCCGCACGGGGGCGCTGGCCGACGTCGGGTCGGCGGGACCGCCCCTCGAGGAACGATCGGAGGAGGAGGTGGTCCTGGAGTTCCTGGAGGAGATCCGCGACCGGCCGCCCTCGGAGTCCGAGCGCCGCCTCGTGCTCGAGGCCGTCGGAGCGGCGCATCGCCGCGAGCACCCATGAGGCCCGTCTCCCTCCGCCTCCAGGCGTTCGGCTCCTATGCCGGCGCGTTCGCCATCGACTTCGCCCGGCTCGGGCACCACGGCGTCTTCTCGATCACCGGGCCGACCGGGGCGGGCAAGTCGACCATCTTCGACGCCATCGTCTACGCCCTCTACGACGACCTGCCCGGCTTCCGCGTCAACAGCCACATCCGCAGCCAGTTCGCCGACGCCGGGACGCGGACCGAGGTCACCCTGGAGTTCGAGGCGGAGGGGCGCCACTGGGTCCTGACCCGGTCACCGGCCCAGACCCGGCGCAGCGGGCGTTCGTCCACCGGCCTGGTCGAGGACCCGTCCAAGGTCGTCCTCACCGGATCCGGCGCCGACGGGCGCGCCCTCGACGAAGAAGCGCGAGGTGACGGAGCGGATCGCCGAACTGGTCGGTCTGGACAAGGCGCAGTTCGAACAGGTCGTGCTCATCCCCCAGGGAAGGTTCGAAGAGGTCCTGAAGGCCGGGACCCAGGAGCGGGCGGACCTGTTGGCCAAGCTGTTCCCGGTGGACGTCTACCTGCGGACCACCGAGGCGCTCCGCCAGCTCGCCACCGATCGCCGGGAGGCCTACGAGCGGCTGGCCCGGGGTCGGGAGGCCACCGAGGACCGCATCCGGGGGGACGTGGCGGCCTTCCGGGCCGCCGCCCGCGACATCGCCGACGACGGCCCGTCCGCGGACGGGGAGGGCCCCGGCGAGGGCGAGTCGATCGACGTCGGGGGGCTCCCGGCCCTGCGCGCCGAGATGGTGGCCGTCCTCGCCGCCGTCACCGCCGCCCGCGACGAGGCGGACGCGGCCTGCCGCGAGGCCTGGGACCGGCTGGCCGGGGTCAGGACGGCCGTCGACCGGTGGCGACGCTGGCGGGCCGATGTCGCCGAGGCCGCCGGCCACGCCGCCCAACAGGCCGCCGACGAGGAGGAGGCCCGGCAGCTGGCCCGGGCCGAGACGGTGGCCACGCTGTCCCGGGCCCTCGGCGCCTGGCGGGGTGCCACCGACCAGCTCGCGGCGTTGGACGTCGAGCGCCGCCGCCTCCTCGCCACCGTCGATGCCGCCTGGGTCGAAGGGTACGGGCGCGACTCGCTCGACGGACCCACCTCCGCCCACCGGCTCGCCTCGCAATTGAGCGCCGAGGCCGCCGCCCTCGAACGGGCCGACGAGGTGTTCGTCGCCCTCGATCGCACGTCCCGGGAGCTCCAGGTGGACGAGCGGCGGTTGGCCGATGACACCGCCACCCTCGCCTCCCGGGTCGAGGAACTCGGCCGGACAGCCGCGGAGGCCACGGCCATGGAGTCCGGGCTGGCGAAGGACACCGCCCGGGTGGCGACCCGACCGGCGGTCGAGGCCCGGGTCGACCAGCTCACCGGAGCGGCCGCCGCGGTGGAGGCCCGGTCCCGGGCCGTACGACATCTGACCGACCTGGAGGCCCGGCTCGACCTCGCCGCCGCCCGGCTGGCCGTCGGTGAGAAGCAGGCTGCCGGGCTCCGCGTCGCCTGGACGTCGGGGCTGGCCGGACGGTTGGCCACGCACCTGGTCGACGGTCAGCCGTGCCCGACCTGCGGCGCCACCGACCACCCCGGCCCGGCCCGACCGGCCGGCGACGCGCCCGGCGACGACGAGCTCGAGGAAGCCGAGCGGACGGCCCGGACGCTGGGCGGTGAGCACCGCGACCTCGAGATGGAGGTGGCCCTGGCACGGGGGGCCCTGGGCAGCCTCCCCGAGGTACCTGACGCCACCGAGATCGCCGAGCGCCTGGCCGCCGCCCGCCGGGAGTTGGAGGTCCTCGACGCAGCGGCCGCCGATCGGGCGGTACGGGCGGCCGGGTTGGAGCGCCTGCGGGCGACCGCGGCGTCCCTGGCCTCCGAGATCGAGCAGGCTCGCTCCCTCCTCGACGGACGGGCGGGTGGACTGGCCGAACGCCGGGCCCGGTGGGAGGCGGACCGGGCGGCGTTCGTCGAGGAGCACGGCGACCTGGTGTCCACCGCCGAAGCCGCCCGCGCCCGTCGGTCACTGGCCGATGCCGTGACCACCCTCGCCACCAACCTGGAGTCCACCGCCGCCGCCACGGCCACCCGCTTCCAGCAGCTGGGGGTGCTCGCCGACGCCATGGCCGAGTTCGGCGTCGACGACCCGACCCACCTCGAACACTGGTCCCGCGCCCCCGACGAGGTCGTGGCGGCCCGGGCCGCGCTCGCCGGACGGGCGGAGCGCCGGCGGGACGTGACCGGTCGCATCGCCGCCTACGTGGCCGACGGTGGCCCGGAGGAGGAGCCCGACGTGACGACCGCCCTGCTGGCCGAGCGGAGTGCGGCGGACGCCCACCACTCGCTGGTGGGACGCGTGGCCACGTTGGAAGGCCGGCTGGCGTCGATCGACGCGGCCGTCGCCGAGTTGGCCGGTGGGTCGGAGGCGATCGTCGCCGCCCTGGTCGCCAAGGAGGAGGCCGACACGCTGGCCGGCCTGTGCGCCGGGCTCGGCACGGGGCCCGACGCCACCCGGCTCTCGCTCAAGAACTGGGTGCTCGCCTACTACCTGCGCCAGGTCCTGGCCCAGGCGAACCACCGCCTCCACACCATGACCAACGGTCGCTACGCCCTGGACCTCAGCGCCGAGCACACCGACGGACGCCGGCCCTGGGGGCTCGACATCTCCGTCCTCGACGCCGAGACGGGCCAGTCCCGGCCGGCCACCACCCTGTCGGGTGGCGAGACCTTCATGGCCGCCCTGGCCCTGGCGCTCGGATTGGCCGACGTCGTCGCGGCCGGATCCAACTACTCCATCGGTGCCCTCTTCGTCGACGAGGGGTTCGGCTCCCTCGACGGCGACTCGCTGGACACCGTCATCGACGTGCTGCGGTCACTGCAGGACGGCGGCCGGATGGTCGGCGTCATCAGCCATGTCCAGGAGTTGAAGGACGCCCTGCCGAACGGCATCACGATCGCCTCGACCACGAAGGGGTCGGTGGCGACGATCCACTACCCCGACCGGTGAAGCGACGGTCCGCGCCCCGCCCGGCGATGGTCGCCGGGGTCGCGCTGGGGATCGTCGCCAGCGCCTGCGGAGGGATTCCGGGGGCCACGGCGCCCGTGCCCCCGCGGTCCGTCGCCGCGTCCACCCGTCCGATGACCACCCGTCCGACGTCCTCCCCGACCACCCGGCCGTCGGGGCCACCGTTCCCGATGGGGACGGGGGCGCCGGCCGGGGTCGTCGAAGCGGGGCCGGGGGCCCGTGCCGTCTACCCGGTCGAGCCCCAACCCGCGCCGGGCACCTGTCACTACTCGTGGGTGGGCCCCGACCCGCTCCCCGATCCGAGGTGCACCCCCGGCGCCGTCGACCCCCACGTCACGGCCTCCGACATCGCCGTCACCATCTGCCGGCCGGGCTGGACCGCCACGGTCCGACCTCCCGAAGCGGTGACGGCACCCGAGAAGGTGGGATCGGCCGCCGCCTACGACTACACCGGGCCGTTCGCCACCGCCGAGTACGACCACCTGGTCCCGCTCGAACTCGGCGGGGACCCCGACGACCCGGCCAATCTGTGGGTGGAGCCGAACGACGACCCCCGTGCCACCTCGACCCGCAACGCCAAGGACGGGCTCGAGGGGACACTGCGGCGGCTCGTCTGCGCCGGGCGCCTGCCCCTGGCCACGGCCCAGGAGGCCATCGCCTCGGACTGGGTCGCCGCGGCCGCCCGCTACGGGTCCTGAACCGGGTGGCCGGCCGGCCTCAGTAGGTGACCTCGAGGGTGCCGTGCACACGCTCGGGCACACCGCCGAGATCGCCGAGGTCCCGGGCCGTCCCGCGCACCGACACGAGGTACCCCTGGCTGCCCTGACGCCAGTCGAGTTCGTCGCCGACGGTGCGGTTCACGGTGGTCGCCGTCACCCCGTCGAGGCCGGCGAGCCGCTCCAGCCCATCGAGACCGGCGAGGCGGTGGGCGGCGGTCGGTGCCTGGACGAAGTAGGCGTAGGTGAAACCGCCGGGCCGGGGTGGGTGGGCCCGAAGGGAACCGACCGGCCGGCCGACGGCGACGGCGGCCGCCAGCCCGGTCAGCGAGCACCCGCACACGGAGGCGAACAGCGCCTCGATGCCCCCACCGCCGACCCGCCCGTTCACCTCGATCACCCGCGGCCCCGACCGGGCCAGTTTCACCTCGATGTGGAGCGCTCCCGTCCGGACGCCGAGCGCCTCCGCCGCCCGGACGGCGACGTCCTGGACGGCGTCGGCGGCGTCGGGATCCAGGTGGTGGGGCAGGAAATTGCCCGTCTCCCGGCACGGTTCGGCGAGGGGGAACTTCCCGGTGACGGCCAGCGGCACGATCGTGCCCCGACCGGCGACGGCCTCCACCGACACGTAGTCGGCGAAGGAGGCATCCGCCGGGCCCACCGGGTCACCCAGCCACTCCTCGACGATCCACCCGTGCCGCCCCGGGTCACCCGCGCCGCGGATGTGGGTGAGTACCTCCCGAGCTCCCTCGACGCGCGCCGTGTGCCGGCTGCCACTCCCCCGGGCCGGTTTGACCACGACGGGTCCGTCGAGGCCCGCCATCGTGCGCACCACCGATTCGTCGCCGTCGTCCGGCTCGAGGACGACGAAGTGGGGACCCGGCAGGCCGGCCCGGTCGAGTGCCCGGCGCTGCACCACCTTGTCGACGAGTGCCTCGACCACCTCGGGCGGATTCCCCTCCAGGCCCAACGCCGAGGCCAGCCCGGACGCCAGCTCGAGCTGGTCGTCGGTGAAGGAGATCACCCCGTCGGGGCCGATGGCGACCAGCTCGTCGACGTCGCGACCGGCCACGTCGACCACCCGACCGAGCCGGGGGAGCAGGCGGGTCCAGGACCCGAGCGAGGGATCGGTGGTCTCCGCCACCCACACCAGGTCGTAGCGGCCACCGAGGGCCGAGACGAGTTCGAGCGGCGACGAGGACGTGACGTCGTAGACGATCGCCAACGTGGGCCGGGGCGCGCCGGGCCGGCGCCGCGCCAGGGTGGCGGTCGCCACCGGCCGGTCGAGTTCTCCCGGGTGGCCGGTGCGGTCTGGGGTCGCGGTCCGACGACGCCGAAACCCGGTCTGTTCCCCCATGCGTCTGGTCCGGACCGGACCGACCGGGCGTCTACGACGCCCGGAGGAGCACCATCTGGGCGTCCGACCAGTAGCCGTGGCACGACCGGCACTTCCAGTGGGTGGCCGAGCCGGACACCAGACGGGGGTAGACGACCAGCTTGGGCACGTCCTGCGCCGCACAGTAGGGGCAGGTCCTGAATGCTTCTGGGTCACTCACGGTCGTCACCTCCGGACGGGAACGGGTACCTGTTGGATCGGCACCACCGGCCAGGACTTGAGCCGGACGGCCTCCTCCGACCCCCGATCCGCCGGCCGGGACGGCGAAAAGGGCGATCGGCTCTGTTCCGGGCACCCCCCGTGGAGGAGGATCGACCCATGGGTGACCAGCGGTCGGGACGGGGACGGTGGGCGGTGGCGGGCGTCCTGTCGGGGGCGGTCGCCGTCGTCGTGGCGATGGTCACCAGCGTGGCGGCGACGGGGCCGGCCTCCCCGGCGGCGGCCGTGGTCCCCCTCGGGACGCCGGCCTTCTACACCTGGCAGGCCCCCTACGACGAAGCCACGGCGGGCCAGCGGGTCATCGCCCTCACCTTCGACGACGGGCCCGGCACCTACACCCCCCAGGTGCTGGCGGTGCTCCAGCAGTACCACGTACCGGCCACGTTCTTCGAGATCGGGGAGGAGGTGGCCGCCTACCCGCAGTACACCCGGATGCTGGCGGCGGCCGGCGAATCCGTCCAGGACCACACCTGGAGCCACCCGGACCTCACCACCGTCCCGGTCTCGGGATTCCCCTACCAGATCGACCAGACCCAGAACCTCATCGCCTCACTGACCGGCACGGCCCCGACGTGCGTCCGACCCCCCTATGACGCCTGGGACGCCACGGTGCTCCAACAGCTCGCCGTGCGCGGCCTCACCACCATGAGCTACTCCATCGATCCTCGCGACTGGTCCCTCCCCGGTGTCCAGTCCATCGTGGACAGCGTGGTGGGCTCCGCCTTCCCGGGTGCCGTGGTCGACATGCACGACGGCGGGGGGAACCGGAGCGAGACGGTGGCCGCCCTGCCCCAGATCATCACCGGCCTCGAGGCCCGGGGCTACAGCTTCACCACGATCTGCTCCCCCCTGCAGCCGCCGCCCCCACCGCCCCCGCCGCCCCAGACCAGCGACGCCTACGCCTTCGGCGACGCCCCGTCGCCCGGGGCGTCGATCACCTCGAAGGTGGCCTTCCGCGGCATCGCCGCCGATCCGGCGTCCGGCGGCTACTGGCTGACCGCCGAGGACGGAGGGGTGTTCGCCTTCGCCGGTGCGGCCTTCCACGGATCGCTCCCCGGCCTCGACATCACCCCGGTGGCCCCGGTGGTGGCGGTCGCCGCCACCACCGACGGGGGTGGCTACTGGCAGGCCGCGTCCGACGGCGGGGCGTTCGCCTACGGGGACGCCGGCTTCTACGGCTCCATGGGGTCCAAGCCGCTCGCCGCCCCCGTGGTGGGCATGGCCCGGACGCGGGACGGCCGCGGGTACTGGGAGGTGGCGGCCGACGGCGGGGTGTTCGCCTTCGGCGATGCCGGCTTCTACGGATCCATGGGCGGGCTCCCGCTGAACCAGCCGGTCGTCGGGATCGCCGGCACCCCGGACGGCCAGGGATACTGGGAGGTGGCCGCCGACGGCGGGGTGTTCGCCTTCGGGGACGCCCGTTTCCTGGGCTCGATGGCCGGGACGGTGCTCAACAGCCCGATGGTGGGCATCTCCACGGACCCGGCCACGGCGGGCTACCGGATGGTGGCGGCCGACGGCGGCGTGTTCTGCTTCGACGCACCGTTCCTGGGCTCCCGGGCCGGCACCCCGGGGGCGGACCGCTACTTCGGCATCACCACCACCGCCGGAGGAGCCGGCTACCTCCTGGCCGCCCAGCACGACGCGTCGTGAGCGGACGCCGGCCATCCCGTCAGGCCGGACGGGTGGCGCACCAGGCGCCCAGGGCCGCGGCCTCCAGGCCGAGCTGCCGGGTGAAGCCCCCGAAGATGGCCTTCTCGGCCGAGCCGCCGACGAGCGGGACCCGTACCTCCAGGCGGCCGGCCACCGTCTCGGTGGTGGAGGTGCCGAGTTCGTCGAGGGCGAGCGTCCCCGAGCACCGCAGCAGTCCGTCGTAGTGGTCGGGCTCCACCACCAGCCGGCCGCGGTGGGCGACCGTGTCGAAGGTGGTGTCGATGACCCAGGTGAGCTTGTCGACGTCGACGATCCGGGCGGCCGGACCGGTGATCGTCCCGGCGAAGGCGTACCGCACACGCACGTGCAGGGACGGGCCATCGGTGACCGCCGACAGCAGCTCGGGCGCCCGCACCGAGCTCGAGGCGTCCCCCAGGCTCCCGTAGTAGCCCGGATCGGCCAGGGCGCGCACGACGTCGTCCCGGGTGGCGGCGATCGTCTCGGTCACCGTGAACTCCATCGCCCTCCCTCCCCCGGTCGGTGTGTCGCCAGCGTAGGGGGCCCGACGCGTCCCCCGGGGTGACGGCGACGGGACGACTGCGCCGGTGCGCCGCCGGGCGTCAACCCAGGACGTCGCAGGTGAGCGTCGAGGACCGGCCGGTGAGCGCCAGGGCCAGGGCCCGGGGGTCGACCCGATCGGTCAGCTCGAGGAGCAACGGCACCACCACGTCCAGGGCCGAGGCGGGGGCGGCCAGCGGTTGGCCGCAGGCCAGTTGGACGTCCCAGGTGTGCAGGACGACCTCGACCACGCGGGTCACCAGGTACTGGTCGAACGGCAGCCATCCGGCGGTGTGGACGATGACCCGGTCGTCAGGGGTCACCGCCACCCGGTCGAGCGTGGCGGCGACCACCGCGCGGGCTCGCGGCACCGGGTCGGCCCCGGCGGCGACGGCCCCGTCGGAGGCCCGTCGGGCGATCCCGTCATGGACACCGGGGGCATCGAGCGCCACCCGGTAGTAGCCGGCCGCGTCGCCGAGCCCGGGACCGTGGCGCGGCAGGTCGGCGTCGAGGTAGTCGGCGATCACGGTCACACTGCGCACCAGGTGGGCGAAGAGCTCGCGGACGGTCCACCGGTCGGTGCCCGGCCGGTCCCAGTCGGACGGTATGACGGCCGCTCCGGTGGCCAGCAGCTGGGTGGTGGCGTCGACCAGGGCGGTGCGGACGCCGCCCGACCCGGGCGCCGGGGTGGCGTCGGTCACGGGCGCGCTCACCCGCAGGCCGACACGTAGGCCGGGGTGCCCGGCTGCCACGCCTGGCCGGAGTCGGCCGCCACCTGGAGGCACGACTCGTCCACCGCCTGGAACTCGCTGGCCGGGATCTGCTTGAGCTGGTCCACCTCGGTGGCCGTCCAGCGGGTGTCCGCCGTTCCCTGGAAGTACCAGTTCGACCCGTTGTCGGCGACGATCATTCCGTAGGTCTTCATGGTGGTGAGGACGGTCTGGCAGAACGCCGAGCACGTCGAGGTGGGAAGGGAGAAGGAAGCGTCGAGCCGGAAGCGGGCGCCCATCGGCGGGCACGAGGTGTCCGACTGGCCCGCCTCGTGGCGCGCCGGCCAGAGGTAGGACTCCTGGGTGCACGCCACCGTGAAGCGGATGGCGTGGTCCATGGCACCCGAGGCCACCTCGTCGTAGTTGACCAGTCCGGGCAGGATGGGGAGGCCGGCGGCGTCGGCCGATGTCCACCCGGCCGGTCGCAGCGCGTCGGAGTCGAGACTCCAGACGGCCCCCGACCCCGCCTTCGACTTCCCGTGGGGGTGGTAGTGGGTGGCGAAGGTCTCGTACAGCGTGCAGGTGGTCGGGTCGACCATCAGGGCGTGACGGTCCGAACCGTGCTCGATCGGCGTCGTGGCGGACAGCGGATAGGGACCGGGATCACTCTCCGAGGCGTAGGTGAAGGTGATCGGGACGAACGCCGTGCCCGACGGGACGATCTGCCACGGGATGCCGTAGGGCTTGGTCGGGTGGGACGACGGGCCGTAGTCCGGGTGGAGGTCCGTGGTGGACGCGTCCATCGAGGCGAGCCATATGGCGCTGTCGGCGTCGACGGGCAGTCCCGTGATCGGCGTGTTCCAGACGTCGTCCGCCGGGAAGGCCGGACACGATGTGCCGGGGAGGACCGTCCCCGGATCGGCGCCGGCCGGGGACGGGGCGACCAGGAGGGAGACACCGATCGTCGCCACGGCGATGGCGGCGGCCAGGGCGGCCGGGACACCCCGCCGGGCCCGTGGCCGGTGGCGGTCCACCGGTCCACGATCGGCCGGTCCCCCCACCCCCCGACCCGCGTCGGCCGGGCGGTCGGGCGACGACCCTCGTTCCGTGGCACCGTCGAGCACCCGACACCTCCCCTCTCCCCGGGGCGGCCGTCCGTCGCCCCGATCCACGGTAGACCCGGGTCCGCGTCCTCCGCACCACCCGTGCCCGGCCCCGGGCCCCGCCGGCGGGACGGACGTAGGGTGGCCCGTGACCACGGACCGCACGACCCCGGCGACGGCGCCCCGGCGTCCGCTGCTCGGCCTGGTGCGGGCGTGCCACTTCCAGCCCACCGTGGCGGTCGTCGCCGTCACGACGGCCCTCGCCGCTCTCGCCGGCCGCGGGTCGGCCGGATGTGTGGCCGTGGCCGTGGCGGTGCTCGCCGGACAGCTCTCCACCGGATGGAGCAATGACTGGTTCGACGCCGGCCGGGACGCCGGTGTCGGTCGAACCGACAAGCCCATCGTCGCCGGGATGGTCGACGTCGCCACGGTGCGGACTGCGGCCCTCTTGGCCCTGGCCGCCTGCGTTCCCCTGTCCCTCCTGTCCGGCTGGCGGGCCGCCGCGGTGCACCTGGTGGCCGTCGGTTCGGCCTGGTCCTACAACGCGGGGCTCAAGGCCACGGTGGCGAGCCCCCTCCCCTACGCCGTCTCGTTCGCCCTACTGCCCGCCTTCGTGACCCTCGGCCTGCCGGCCCACCCGTGGCCCCGACCCGCGGTGATGGTGGCCACCGGCCTCTTGGGGGTGGGCGCCCACTTCGTGAACACCCTGGCCGACCGCGACGACGACGCCCGGTCCGGTATCGCCGGACTGCCCCAGCGCCTCTCGGCCCGCACGGACCTCCTGGTCGGCGTCGTGCTCCTGGGCGCCTGCGCGCTGACCATCTGGGCCCTGGGGGGTGGTTCGGCGGTGGCCCGCGCCGCCGCGCTGGCCGCCACGCTCGGGGCCGCCACCATGGTCGTCGTGACCACGCTCCGTCATGCCCCTCGGGCCGCCTGGTCGTGGACGCTGGTGACCGTCCTCGGTTGCGTGGTCCTGTTCGCGGTGGCGCGTCCCGCCCTGGTCGGGGGATGACCGGCGACGGCGCCGACACACGCCCGACGCAGCGTTCGGTGCCGTGGCGACGCCGTTGCCGGACCCCGAGGACCGCGGAGGTGCAACAGTGGTGGCAAGAAATGGCAACCACTGATTGCCATTTGCCCCTCGCCGCTGCATACTGACAGCACAGGTGGCGGATCCACCCGGCGGATCCACCGGAGCCCGGGTAGTGGCGGCTACTCGGAGTTTCCGGCGACGGGCCGGTCGGTCGATGACCGATCGGCCCCCTCCTCGGTCAGCTCGGTCAGCTCGGTCATCTGGGCCACGAGCGCATCGAGTCCGACGGAGAGCAGCGACCACTCCTCGACTTCGCCGTCGGGTCCCGACGACTGCAGGATGTCCCGGGCGCTGATCGGATCGACCCGGTCCCAGATGGCGTACCCCTCGACCATCGAGATGGCCAACATCGACAACTGCCGCACCGTGAGTCCGGGCCGCATCCGGATACCCAGCAGCCCGAAGGACTGCTCGAACACGAAGTCCCACCGGACGCAGTACACGTCGTAGGCGCGCCGCACGCTGTCCGACGTCGGCGTCCCGTCCTCGCCCGGGAGCTTCGACACGGACAGCCCCCGCAGTCCCATGTTGAGGGCGGCCGTGCGCGAGGTGGTGATGGCCTTGACGTGGGCGGCGCAGGCCACCCGGATGACCTCCCGGGTGGCGGCGCGCCGGCCGGCGACGGTGTCGAGGTCGGCGGCCGCCAGGACGGCGGCGGCCGCCCGGACGGTCTCCTCCGCACCGGCCCGGTCGAGGCTCTCCAGGGCGGCGGACAGCACGTCGGCCTGGTAGTCGGCCATGTCGGCCCAGATCCGGCCGATGACCGACGCGTTGGTGATCCGGAGCCCCTGCTCCTCGGCCACCCGGTCGAAGACCCGCTTGAAGGTCAGCCGCTCGGTGCCGCGGGCCAGCCCCTCGTCGATGAGGATGTCGAGCCCCGCTTCGACCAGCAGGTCGCGGAGTTCGTCGCGTCGCATCGACGCAATATAGGTGTCCGCGGCGGCGGCCAGGTACAGGTGGATCCACCTGGCGGAGGGTGATCCTGTCGGGCCGGGGCGTCATGACACCTCTTCCACCCCCCGGATTGGGAGACTGAGGCGACACCCGGGTTGCGGGGCGACGACGACGCCGGGACAGGGGGACCATGGAATCGTTGACAGTGGAGTCGGGCATCGATCTGGCCCTCGCCCGCACGGGGTACGGCCGGGGCACCGCGCCCTGGTCGGCGGGGGGACGGCTCGAGGTCGAGGACGACTGGTGGCTCGCCCTCAGCCACACGCCGTTCGTCGACTACAACCTCTCCCTCCTGCACGGACCCTCATCGGGCGAGGCCGTGGCCCACGTGCTCGACGCCATCGGCCGGGCGCGGCGTCCGGCACTGGTCATGCTGGCGGGGGCCGGTCTCGGGGCCGCCGACGCCCTCGGCGATGCCGGTTGGGTGTGCACGGGTACGCAACCCTTCATGGCCCGCACCGGCGGACCGGCGGTCGAGGACGCCGCGGCCCGCCCGTTGCGGGCCGAGGAGCTGGCCGAGGCCCGGGTGCTGGCCGGCTCCGCCTTCGGCGTACCCGAGGAGGTCAGCGCCATCGTCTACTCCGACGGGGCGGTGGACCGACCCGACACCCGGGCGTGGGGGCTGTTCGAGGACGGGATCCTGCGGTGCTGCTCGCTCGCGGTGTGGGTGGACGGCCAGTTCAACGTGGGCTGGGCCCTGGCCACCGCCCCCGAGCACCAGCGCTCCGGCTACGGGAGGCGCCTGCTGCGCGCCTCCAACTTCTACCGTCTGCACCGGGGTGGCCCACCGGTGGCGCTGTGCACGGCATCCCCGGCGGGTGAACGGCTCTACCACGAGGAGGGCTACGTCACACTCGAGTACTGGCAGCTGTGGTCGCGGGCCCGCTGGGTCCTCCGCTGACCGGGGCCCCGGCCCGTGGGTCCGATCCGCCGTCGTCGTCCTCGACCACGGCGGCGCCGGTGCGTCCGGCGGGTCCGTAACGCGCGGCGGCGCCGAGCGTTGTACCAGTCGCGGGCCTCACCCCACCGACGACGGTGGCCGGCCGGCGGACGAGGGGCCCGAGCGAACGGAGGACATCATGCGCAGCACCCGTGCACGGACCGGCGTCCTGGTCGCGGCGGCCGTCCTGGCCACCGCGGCACCCGCCGCCCTGGCGGTTCCCGCCGGGGCGGCCACGAGCACACCACCGGTGATCACCGCCCACCCCGACGACGTGATGGTGAACGCCACGACGAAGCTGGTGGGAGCCGGATTCGCGGCGCACACCACGGTGCACATCGCCGAGTGCGGAACGACCTCGTGGGTCGTGCCGAACAGTCCGTGTGGCACGACGAACACCGTGACGGTCCGCACCAACGGCAAGGGCCGGTTCAAGGTGACATTCACGGTCCAGGCCTGTGACGCCACGTCGACCACCGGCACGGGCGGTCTGTCGATGCGCTGCTACATCGGGGTTCCGACGCCCACCGGCATCGACACGGTCGAGTTGCAGCCCTTCACCCCCATCGTCGTCACGTATCCCTGAGCGGTACACCCCGGGCCGTTTCGCCGTCCGTCGACGGGGCGGCGGCCCGGGGACGCCCACCCCTCCCGGTGGTGGGCGTCAACGCCGCTTGGCCAGATAGGCCCGATACCCCTCGGCCAGGGCCAGGAGCTCGGGGTCGGCGTCGAACCGGGGCTGGAAGGCCTCCCAGGCCGCCTCCCGCTTGGCCGGGATGTACTCGGTCGGCCAGTACCCCTCGTGGGGTCGGTAGTCCTTCAGGACGTTGCGGGCGACCGTGGCCTTGTGGACCTCGTCGACCCCGTCGGCGATCCCCATGGTGGGTGCCCCGGCGTACATCGCCTGGAGCGGTGTGAGGTCGGTCGTTCCGAGGGAGCCCATGATGTGCAGGGCGTTGTACGAGACCTCGCGCAGCACTTTGGCCATCGTGAACTTCACGGCGGCGATATCGGTCCGGCACTCCTGCGTGCTCGAGTGGTCGATCTTCCACGCCGTCTCGAGGACCAGGAGGCGCAGCATCCGGATCTGGGCGTAGGAGTCGGCGATCCGCTCCTGGACCATCTGGTGCTCCCCGATGATCCTGCCGTGCGACTCGCGGCTGAGCGCCCGTTCGCACATCATGTCAAAGGCCAAACGGCACTGGGCGATGGTCCGCATGGCGTGGTGGATGCGGCCACCGCCGAGCCGACGTTGGGCGAGCACCTTCGCCCCGTCCTCGGGCCCGAGCAGATGGTCGAGGGGGACGCGCACCTCGTTGTAGATGATGTGGTTGTGGTTGCGGGGCTCGGGTTGGATCTCGACGCCGGGCGAGTCCCGGGGCACGACGAACATGCCGTTGGTGCACATCACGAACAGGATGTCCGCCACCCGGCCGGCGCTCGTGAACCACTTCTCGCCGTTGATGACCCACTCGTCCCCGTCCCGGACGGCGTGGGTGCGGAACAGATTGGGATCCGATCCGCCCTGGGGCTCGGTCATCGAATAGGCCGACCACAGCTCCTGGTCGAGCATCGGTCGCAGCCACCGCTCCTTCTGCTCGTCGGTGCCGTAGGCGGCGAGCATCTCCATGTTTCCGGTGTCCGGCGCGGCGGCACCGAACATCTGGGGGGCCGACGGGTACCGTCCCAGGATCTCGTTCAGGAGGGCGAGCTGGAGCTGGCCGTAGCCGGGGCCACCGAGGTCCCGGTCGAGGAAGATGGCCCACAGTCCCTGGTCCCTGACCTGCTGCTGCAGGCTTCGTACCAGCGCCCGGATCTTCGGCTCCTTGGATCGCACGGCGTAGGGGAACACGTACTCGAGCGGCTCGACCTCCTCACGGCAGAACTGCTCCACCCAGTCCAGTTTCCGCTGGTAGTCGGGGTCCGTCGAGAAATCCCAGCCCATGGTGCCTCCAGTTCCCGGGCCCGACGTCCAGGCCGTGCGGGCTCACGCTAGGCGGGCGGACGACCGGACCGCGCCCCCTTCCACCCGCCCCCGGGGCGGTCCCCGGTGGTCGGACGCCAGCCGGTTCCGTCGATGCCAGCCCGTTCCGTCGACATCGCCGGAGAGGTCGACCGCGCCATCCCCTAGGATTCCGCTATGGAACGTCCGATCGATCGGGTGATCGACGACATCATCCGGTACCGGGAGGCGACCCGACGGCTCATCCAGGGTCTGGAGAACCAGGTGACCTCCAGCGACGAGGACGTGGAGATCCTCCGCAGTGGGATCACCATGGAGGCGAAGATGCGCCGTTCCAACTCGGCGAAACTCAGCCGCGAGCTGACCCAGCGCCTCGAGGAATTCGAAGAGGTCCGCCGGGACATCCGGCTGTCGATCACCTCGGCACTCCGGGCCGAAGGTCTGTCCGCGGCCGAGATCGGCGAGCTCTTCGGCGTCACCCGGCAGCTGGCCAGTCGCTTCGCCCGGGAGGCACGGGCGCTCGGGTCGGAGGACTCCGACTCCTGATCGGAGCGACACCGTCGGCGTCGGAACGGAACCCGTCCGGGTGGCTGCGCACCTCCCGATGCAGGAATTCGCTGGTTGGAACCATTCGTTCGGGGCATCGCATGGGCGATGACAGGGCCGAGCGCCACCGGCGCCATTCGATGGATCGTGCGGGCCGTACTCGCCGGGGTCGGGGTGACGGCACTGCTCGTCCTGTTCCACGGCACGGCATCGGCCGCCGGCCTCCCCGCCCGTCCGCTCGGTGCGGTGTCGTCCGCCGTCTCCTCGGTCACGGGTCCACTGGCCGGCGACCGGGTGTCAGCCCCTTCCGGTCACGCTGACTCGACGACCTCATCAACTGCCGCGCCGATCGGTGCGGTGACGTCGGCAGCGGCACCGGTCGTAGCTCCGGTGACGTCGGCGGTAGCCCCGGTCATTGCCCCGTTGACGTCAGCAGTGGCCCCGGTCACTGCCCCGTTGACGTCGGCGGTGACACCGGTCACTGCCCCGTTGACGTCGGCGCTGAGTCACGTCGGGGTTCCGGTGACGTCGGCGGTGGCACCCGTCGTGACCCCGGTGACGTCAGCGGTCGCGCCGGTCGTTGCCCCTGTGACGTCGGCAGTGGCTCCCGTGGTGGCTCCGGTGACGTCGGTGGCACGGAGTGGCCCGGCATCGATCCGAACACCCACCCTCGCCAGCCCGTCGGCTGCGACCACCTCCGGAGTGGCCGGGGGATCGGGAGGCGCCACTCCCCTCGCCCAGAACCGGACCGCGGTGGCACGTGCTCCCTCGCCGACGGGCACGGTGCGGACGGACCTCGCGCCGTCGACCCACCCCGTTCCCGTTCCACTTCCCCTCGTGCCCGCTCCCACCCCGGGCCCGCTCCCGTCGGCCCCGGTACAGCCCGCGGGATGTCCGGCGGAGGGTGGCGGCCCGGCTTCGGGATCGCTCCATTCCGGGGGCACCGGCACCGCGGCCTACGCCAGCGATCGACGAGGGGCCTGGCGGGTGCCTGACATGGTCGGACGTATCCATCTCGGCGGAGTGCCGGTCGTGGCCCTCCCCGTGACCCTGGCCGTCCCCCCCGGCTGACCTTTCAGGTCTTCTGCGACCGCCGGAGCGACCACCCGGTCGGACCGGCACCCTCCGAGCGCACGGAACCGTGAACTTCACGCCCCGGGCATCCCCATGCCTGCCGGCGTTCGGAGTCACCACCGCAGCAACTCCCTACCAGATGGGTAGCGGAGCGCCCCCACGTCCGTAGGACGGGGGCGACAACCTGAAAGGACGCATCAACCATGAGTACACGGATCAAGCAGACGCTCCTCGCGTCCGGGCTGGTCGGGGGTTCACTCCTCCTGGCCGCCGGGACCGCCGGAGCCGGATCGGCCTGGGGTGGAGGGAATCCACCCCAACCGACCCACACCGTCACGTCGGGCAGCGCCAAGGGATCGGCCCACTCGGGTCGGACCGGGAGCGCGATCGACGACTCCACCGCCGGCGCCACGTCGGGAAACAGCGGCAACAGCTCCGCTTCCGGCACCACGACCGGCGGCACCACCGGAGCCGCCAACTCGGTGAGCACCAACCGGACCACGGCCGCGTCGGGCAACGCCGACTCGGGCGCTACCGGTCCGGCCACAGCCACCGGCACGGCGACGTCCGGCCACTCGGGCCGCACCGGCTCCTCCGGAGACTCCGGAGGCGGCGCGGTGTTCGCTCCCCGGCAGAGTTGGGCACCGGTCACGGACTGGGGTCATAGCTCGTGGGGTCAGGGCTCCTGGGGTCATAGCTCCTGGGGTCAGGGCTCGAAGGGTCAGGGCTCCCAGAAAGCCAGTTCGGGCCAAACGGGTGCGACAGGCTCGACCGACACGGGTACCGCCACCGCCGATCCGGTCGCCACGTCCGGCGATTCGGGTAACGGGGGGACCTCCGGCTCGGTGAGCACCACCTCGGACTCCGGATCGTCCGCCACGTCGGGGAACGCCGACACGACCGGAGTCACCCGTTCGGGCGACACCGGATCCACCGGACCGTCCACGGCGGGGACGACCTCGCAGAACAGCTCGGGGGCCAGTGGTCCGGCTACGTCCGATCCCACCTCCGGATCGGCTGACGCCGGTTCGTGGCGCGGCTCGGGCGATCCGTCGGGCCGGACCGGAGGCAAGGCCACGTCGGGGAACACCGGCAACGCCGACTCCGGCTCGACCGCCGGTGCAACCTCCGGCCGGAGCGGTGACTCCACCGCCCAGGGCACGACCACCGGAGGGACCACCGGTTCCGCCCAGTCGACCAGTGGCAACGACACCGACGCCTCCTCGGGGAACGCCGACTCCGGTACCACCGGGTCAGCCACGTCCACCGGGTCGGCGACGTCGGGCAACTCCGGCAACTCGGGCAACTCCGGTGACTCGGGCCCCGCGGTGGTCGTCGCCCCGTGCGTGACCGTCGTGGGCACCTGCGGCGGCACCGCCACCGCCACCTCGGGAGACACCGGCTCCACCGGGTCGACCGATACCGGCAACGCCACCTCGGACCCCGTGGCCACCTCGGGGAACTCGGGTGATGGCGGCACGTCCGGTGCGGTCACCACCACGTCGGACTCGGGTTCCACCGCCAAGTCGGGCAACGCCGACACCCGCGGTACGACCCGATCGGGGGACACCGGGTCGACCGGTGCCGCCCAGTCCGGGACCAGCTCGACCAACAGCTCGGGCCAGAGCGGGGCGGCGGGGTCCGCCCCCCGGAGTGGCTCGACCACGTCGGGCCAGTAGGGCTCCGGTGGCCGCCCATCCTCGCGGGTAGCCACTGAACCTCGCCACGGGGACGGGCACCCCCGCCGGGACGACCACCGGCAGGGGTGCCCGCTCCGGCGCGTCCGGACGGCACCCGATTCCGATGGTCCCGGCAACGCCGGGTGCCGGTTTGTGGTGGCGGGCGGTGGGCATCGTCCAGGTCTGACCCCGACAGGAGAGGTGTGTTATGGGAACAGGAACGATTGTGCTGATCACCGTGATCGCGGCCGTGGTGGCGTTGTCGGTGACCGTGATCCCGATCGTCGTGATGCTCCGTTCGGAGCACCGTGACCTGCATGGTGGGGCCCGCGACTGGATGCGCCGGCACCGTCGGCGCCCGGCCTCGGTCTTCGAGGTCCCCCGGACGTACAACCAGACGTCCGAAGAGGAGTTCCAGGAACGCGTCTGACCTGGTCAGCGTCGGGCGGCACGGACGGATCCGACCCGCCCGACGCACCGAGGGGAATATACGTTCGCTTCCACTGTTGATCTCTCCGCGGAGTACCGCTGGAGACATCTGGAGGAAAAGTGGACGAATCGAACGACGTGACGACGCACAACGACGGAGCCGGGGTGGTGCTCCGGAACCTGCCCCTCCTGCCCCTCACGTCCGGCGTGGTGCTTCCGGGCATGGTCTTCACCATGGCCCTGGAGTCCGAGGAGGCCACCGCGGCGGCCGAAGCCGCCGGCGCAGCCGACGGTCACTTCGTCATCGTGCCGTTCATCGACGGTCGCTACGCGTCGGTGGGGGTGGTGGCCGAGGTGATGGAGTCGGGCGAACTCCCCGGTGGGATGGCCGCGGTGGCCGTGCGCGGGGTGGAGCGGGCCCGCCTGGGCACGGCCGTGCCCGGGACCGGCCAGGCCCTCTGGGTCGAGGTCGAAGTGGTCCAGGAGGCCGCAGCCACCGAAGAGACGTCGGAGCTGGCCCGTGAGTACCGGGCCGTGGTGGAGAACATCCTGGTGAGCCGCGGTGCCGGCCGCCTGGCCGAACGGCTGGCCGGTGTCACCGATCCGGGCCGGGTGGCCGATATGGCCGGCTACTCCCCCGATCTCTCCCTCGACCAGAAGGTGCAGGTGCTCGAGACGCTCGACATCGCCGCCCGCCTCCGGCTGGTCATCGCCTGGTCGCGCGAGGTGCTGGCCGACCTCACACTGCGCGAGCGGATCAAGACCGACGTCGAGGAGGGCATGGAGAAGACCCAGCGCGAGTTCCTCCTGCGCCGCCAGCTCGAGTCCATCAAGAAGGAGCTGGGTCAGCTGGGTTCGGACGACGAGGACCAGCCCGACGACTACCGCGCCCGCCTGGAGTCGGCCGATCTGCCCGACGCGGCGCGCAAGGCGGTGGAACGCGAGATCGACAAGCTCGAGCGCATGAGCGAGCAGAACCCTGAGCACGGGTGGATCCGGACCTGGCTCGACACCGTGTTCGAACTGCCGTGGGGCAACGAGTCCGAGGACCGCCTGGACGTGGACGAGGCGGCCCGCGTCCTCGATGCGGACCACGACGGACTCGATGACGTGAAGGACCGGATCCTCGAGCACCTGGCCGTCCGCAAGCTCCGGGCGGAGCGGGGCCTGGCGCCGCTCAGCGGCCGGGGGGCGGGCGCCATCCTCGCCCTCGTCGGACCTCCCGGGGTCGGCAAGACCTCGCTGGGCGAGTCCGTGGCCCGCGCGCTCGGCCGGTCGTTCGTGCGGGTGGCCCTGGGCGGCGTGCGCGACGAGGCGGAAATTCGGGGCCATCGTCGGACCTACGTGGGCGCCCAGCCGGGGCGCCTCGTGCGGGCGCTGCGCGAGGCGGGCACCATGAATCCGGTGATCCTCCTCGACGAGGTGGACAAGCTCGGCGCCGACTACCGGGGAGATCCGTCGTCGGCGCTCCTCGAGGTACTCGACCCCGCGCAGAACCACACGTTCCGCGACCACTACCTCGAAGTGGAACTCGACCTGTCGAAGGTCCTGTTCCTGGCCACGGCCAATGTCATCGACACCATCCCCGGTCCCCTCCTCGACCGCATGGAGGTCATCCGCCTGGACGGCTACACCGAGCAGGAGAAGGTGGCCATCGCCCGTCACCATCTCGTCGGCCGCCAGCGCGAGCGGGCGGCCCTCGGCGAGGAGGACGTGGTCGTCACCGACCGCGCCCTCGAGACCATCGTGGGTGACTACACCCGGGAGGCGGGTGTGCGCTCCCTCGAACGCGAGCTGGGTCGCCTCCTCCGCAAGGTGGCCGCCCGGATCGCCGCCGATCCGTCGATCGCGCCCGTCACCGTCGACGCCGTCGACGTGCGCGAGTGGCTCGGCCGCCCCAAGTTCTTCTTCGAGTCGGCCGACCGCACCGCCGTCCCGGGGGTCGCGACCGGCCTGGCCGTGACCGGCACCGGAGGGGACGTGCTCTACGTCGAGGCCTCGGTCATGGACGGAGTCGAAGGACTGACCCTGACGGGCCAGCTCGGGGACGTGATGAAGGAGTCGGCGGAGATCGCCCTGTCCTACGTCCGCTCCCATGCCGACGCCCTGGGCATCGACCCGGCCGCCTTCGCCGGCAAGCGGTTCCACCTGCACGTGCCGGCCGGGGCCATCCCCAAGGACGGTCCTTCGGCGGGCGTCACCATGACCACGGCGCTCGTCAGCCTGCTGCGGGACGTGCCCGTGCGTCCCGTGGTGGGGATGACCGGCGAGGTGACCCTGCAGGGCCGGGTGCTCCCCATCGGTGGCGTGCGCCAGAAGGTGCTGGCGGCCCATCGGGCCGGCCTCACCACGGTGGTGCTCCCGGAGCGCAACGGACCCGACCTGGAGGACGTGCCCGAGGCGGTGCGCGACCAGATGACGTTCCATCTGGCCGGTGACATCGACCAGGTGCTGGCCGCGGCACTGGCCGGTGGGGCGGCGGCCACCGGTAGCGCCGGTCCCTCGGGCGAGGACCGGGTCGCGGCCTGACGGCGGCCGACGTCGCGACCCGGCCGCCGGCTGCACTACGTTCGTCCCGGTGGCCACGGATGACGTACCCGAGCTGATCACGGAGGCCGATCGGCTCGAGGTCCTCTGTGACGTCGTGTCCGGCGAGGAGTTCTACGCCCTCGACACCGAATTCCACACCGAGCGCACGTACTGGCCCAAGCTCGCCCTGATCCAGCTGGCGTGGCAGGACAAGGTGGCGCTGGTCGACCCGCTGGCCGTCGATCCGGCCCCCCTCCGGCGCATCTTCGAAGGTCCCGGCACCGCCGTCGCCCACGCCGCCGGCCAGGACCTCGACATCCTCCGCACCGCCTGCGGCGTCGCTCCCGTCCGCGTCTTCGATACCCAGGTCGCCGCCGGATTCCTCGGGATGTCGTCACCGTCCCTCGCCCGACTGGTCGACCTCGTGCTCGGCATCAGCCTCGCCAAGGGGGATCAGCTCTCGGACTGGCTGCACCGGCCACTGCCCCCGACCCAGCTCGCCTACGCGGCGGCGGACGTCGAGCACCTCCTGCGACTCCGATCCGTGATGGTCGACCGGCTCGAGCGACGCGGGCGTCTGGAGTGGGCGGTCGAGGAGTGCACCCTCGTGCTGCCGGGCCAGCGCCGCCGGGTCGTGCCCGAGGAGGCGTGGTGGAAGGTGGGCGACGTGCGCCGGCTGTCCGGCCGGTCCCGGGGCGTGGCCCAGGAGGTGGCGGCCTGGCGCGAGCGCCGGGCGACCGCCGTCGACCGCCCTCGCCGCAGCGTGCTGTCCGACCTCGCCATCCTGACCATCGCCCAACGGCCGCCGCGCAACCGCCCGGAGCTCGAGAAGCTCCGGGGGGTCGACGCCCGCAGCCTGGCCAAGGGCGGGGCGACCGAGATCCTCGAGGCGGTCGAACGGGGCCGTGCCCTCGATCCGGCCGATCTCCGCCTCCCGCCCGATGCGGCCGAGTCGAAGGCGTCGCCGGTGGCGGTGGCGGTGTGTGCCGGCCTCGTCCGTCAGATCGCGGACGAACTCGACTTCGACCAGGGTCTGCTCGCCACCCGGTCCGACATCGCCCTGCTGGTGGTCGGGGAGGAGAGCCGCCTGGACCACGGGTGGCGCCGCGACCTCGCCGGCGCCCCCATCCGCCGCCTCCTGACCGGGGAGGTGGCCGCCGCCTTCGAGAACGGGAAGCTCGTCATCGAAGCCCGCTCCCACGTCCCCGACGGGTCCGGGCCGGCATCCTGACCCCGCCGCCCCGCCTACCCCAGGTAGCGCTGGCGGACCAGCACCAGGACCACCACGATCCCGACGCACACCAGCGCCTTCAGGGCGAGCCGGCGCTCGTGGGCCAGCTCGTGGTGCACGTCGGTCTGCTCGGTCACGTCGAACTCGCTCATGTCGGCATCGCCACCTTTCCGGACTTCTCCGTCTTGTCCCACGTCATGGCGGCACCCCGCAGTTCCTTCACGTACGAGTTGAAGGTCACCGCGCACAACAGCGGTCCGTAGCCCACGATGTAGACGATCGCCGGACTCAGCAGCCTCCCCCACCGCCCCGGCTCGAGGACGCGGGCCAGCCAGGCCACCGGCATGGAGGCCGCCAGCCAGAGATAGGCGAACAGGACCGCCAGGTGGATCTCTCCGGAGGTCAGGTGGACGCCGACCAGGCCCGTCGACGAGTGGATGAGCCAGCGGGCGGGGCGGGGGGCGCAGGCGTAGGTGATGATCGCCAGGCTGATGACCCCCGGGAACAGCACCCCCTCCTTCCAGGTGTGGCGGGCGGTCTGCGGGTCGACGCACAGGGCGAAGGAGGTGGTGAAGACGTAGCAGAGCCCGGCCACGATCCACAGCAGGTGGAAGGTCGCCCACGACAGCGGGAAGTCGAGGAAGTACAGCGCCACCAGACTGGCGCTGATCAGGATCATCAGCACCGGCAGCAGGAACAGGCAGAACCAGAACAGGCCGAAGGTGACACTGCCCAGGCGGTGGCCCGGCGCCGGCCGGAACCACAGGCGCCGGAACTGCTTGGTGACCTGGACGTTGCCCCGCGCCCAGCGCAGGCGCTGCTTCCACAGCGCGTCGATGCTCCCGGGCTCCTCGGCCCACACCACCGCATGGGGCTCGAAGACCACCCGGCGGCCGGCCAGCTGGGTCTTGAAGGTGGTGAAGGTGTCCTCGGCCAGCGAGGTCGTGTCGATCCGTCCGCCGATGGCCTCGATGTTCGCCCGGCTGTGGAGCTGGGCGCCGCCGGCCAGGCAGGCCAGCACCCCGAGCACGTTCTGACTGCGGCGGGCGGCGGCCTGGGCGGTGATGTACTCGTAGCCGATGAACCGGGTCATGTAGTTGCCCGGCCGGCTGCCCTCCTTGATGTACGCGGTGACGGCCCCGACCTCGGGATCGGCCAGGTGTCGGGTCATCTTCTTCAACGACGCCGGCTCGTAGATCACGTCGGCGTCCATGATCAGGAGCGCCTCCATCCAGTCGTCCTCCAGCAGCAGGGCGAGCCCGTGGTTGAGCGTGTGGGCCTTGCCCTGTCCTCCCTGCTCCCGGCGCATGTGCACCACGGAGCCCGGGAACTCGCGCATCTTGGCCTGGATCACCTCCGGTGTCCCGTCGGTGCTGGCGTCGTCGACCACGCAGATCCGCAGCCGGTCGCGGGGGTAGTCCAGCAGCATCAGCCGGTCGATCGACGCGGCGATGACCGCCTCCTCGTTCCACGCCGGGACGAGGATGGCCGTCCGCGGGAGATGGTCTCCGACCTTGGCGTAGTGGTTCCGCCGCCAGTGGAGAGCGACGAGCAGGAACAGGTAGGTGGCCGCCAGGAGCGGGACGACCCCGATCATGACGGCCGCCACGAGGAGCCACTTCGCGCCCGATGACCACTCGTGGACCAGGATCATGACGTGACGGCCAGCTCCCGGTGGGACCGGTCGCCCGCCGTCCAGCGGTCGAGGGTGGCGGTCACCCGGGGATAGGAACCGACCGATGCGCAGTCGTGACTGTCGCTGCCGGCCACCAGGTGCACACCCCGGCGGTCCAGCGCCGCCGCCAGCCGCGGTCCCGGGCAGTCCCACTTCTCGTTCACCTCGACGAGGGCCCCGGTGGCGCGGGCACCGACGGCCAGGTGGTAGACGAGCGTCTCGCTGACGTCCGACTCGTCCAGGCCCAACTTGGGCAGCAGGCTGAACGGGTGGGCGACGACCGGGCGCTCGACGCGGTGCATGGCCGCCACCGTCGCCTCGACGAGGGTGGCCACGACGTCCCCGGCCCGCACCTCTCCACGGGCCAGCTGAGCCGCCACCGTCGCCGGCGCCAGCGGACCCGACCCGGAGGGGTACTGGTGGTCGGCGATCAGCACCAGATCGGCCCCGTCGGCGGACGCCGGGAGGTCGAGATGGCCGTCGGCGTCGAGGATCTTGGCCTCGACGCCGGAAAGGACCGTGAGGGGTGCGGAGCGGTCGAGCCAGCGCACGGTGGCCACCTGGCGGGGGACCCAGGTGGTGTCCGCCCGCACGTGGTCCACCAGGCACAGGGTCGACAGTCCGGCCCGGATGGCGGCGGCCACGTTGTCGGCCGGCGAGCTGACCGCATCGTCGGAGAAGGTCGTGTGGACGTGGTAGTCCTCGTCGAGCCGGAACGCCACCATCAGGCCACCGCCGCCGTGGCGTCCGTCCGGGGCCCGGTCTCCATGGCGCCGGCCACGAGCCCGTCGAGCTCGACCACGTGGTCGGCCAGGTAGCGCACCATGGCCACCGGGCGGTGGGCGACGGTGGCCGGCAGCGGTAGGCCCCGCAGCGAATCGATCGCCAGGCGGGCCATGTCGACCCCGGCGGCGACGGTCAGAGCGAGGGAGCCGGGGACCCGGGGATTGATCTCCAACAGCGCCGGCCGACCGAGTCGGTCGCGGCGGATCTGGACGTTCGACACGTAGGGCAGGCCGAGGGCCTCCACGGCACCGGTGGCGAAGGCCTGGAGCTCGGGGTCGACGACGGTGTAGCCCGCCACCGAAACGCCGGAGTCGACGCGTTGGCGGACCCGCGGCACCGCGGCGCACACCCGGCCCGAGGAGTCGGCGAGGACGTCGACCGAGTACTCCTCCCCGGGAAGCAGCTCCTGGACCAGCATGTCGTCCCCGAGGTCCCGGCCGACCAGGTCCCGGGCGGAGGCGACCACGTCGACCCCCCTCGATCCCGAGCCCCGGCGGGGCTTGACGATCACCGGGTACTCCCAGCTGTCGGGATCGGTGGTCGACGCCGACTCGGTGCGGGGGACCCGCACGACGTCGGTGCAGGCGGTGGCGAGGGCCTGCTTGTCGAGCGTGACGGCCAGGACCGGGGCCGGAGGGAGGAGGAGCCGGATCCCGAGGTCGGTGAACCGTCCGGCCGCCAGGGCGATGGGCTCCAGTTCGCAGTCGACCGTCGGGACCAGGATGTCGATCCGGTGCGACCGGCACAGGTCGACCACGGCATCGACGAAGTCCGCCGCCACGCCGGCGGGCACCACCGCGCGGTCGGACGCGGGCACCAGGTAGAGCCCGGCGGCCCAGGGGTCCATGTCGGCGGCCACGAGCGTGACGGTGGCGTCGTGTTCGAAGGCCCGGAGGACGGCGATGGCGGCGGGGCCACCGGCGCCGGTCACCAGGACGCGGACGGGTTGGACGGGATCAGCTGGCGACATCGATGTCCTCTCGCCGGGGCACCGGGTGCCCCTGGTCGGTGGGGTGGGTGGTAAGGATCGGCGCCTCGGTGAGTGCCGTGCTGTCCCGCACGACCTCCAGTGCCTCGGCGTGGGTGGCGTGGGCGAACCGGCCCCAGTAGCGGGCGGTCGCCGTGACCACCTCGCGCTGGAGGTAGTCGCGGCCCGACTGGGTGGCGAAGGCGTCGATGGCCTGCTGCTTGGCGTCGACGAACTGGGCGATGGGGACGAACCGGTTGGGCCGGAAGTCGACGGTGGCCGACGGTGACTGGTAGCACGAGATCCGGGCCACCCGTCGGGCGGCGACCATCGTGGCCTCGTGGACGGCCCGGTGGTCCTGGTGGGTGTCGTGGATCGAGTGCGTGTAGACGATGGTCGGCCGCACCAGGTCGATCACCCGTTCGATGAGCCCGACGGTCGGGTGGCCCGAGGAGATCCGCGTGTCCTCGAGGTCCTCCATGAACAGGCGGGCCCCGAGCAGCGACGCCGCGGTCTGGGACTCGGCGACCCGGAGGTCGGTGGCTCCCCCTTCCGCCCCTCGACTCAGGGTGAGGAGGTTGACGGCGTGTCCGGCGGCACCATGGGCCAGCAGGGCGCCGGCCACGCCGATCTCGACGTCGTCGGGGTGGGCGCCGATGGCCAGCACCGTCTCGGTGGGCACGTCGGCCTCGATCCGGGCGGCGTCGATGAGTCGGTGCACCCGCACGAGGAGTTCGACGTCGCCGTCGGACCGGCGCAGGCTCGGGACGGTCCGGCCGCAGTCGATCCGCGCCGTCGGGCCGTCCTCGCCGGTCAGCGCCGCCACCGGGGTGCCCGGCGCCAGATTCCGGGTCTGGGCCAGGAGGTCACAGCCCCGGCCACCGGCCATGGTGGGGTCCACCAGGACGAGGTCGCACGGCTGGGTGAGGAGCCAGGACTGCGCCTCTCCGGGATCGACGAGGGACTGGACCGTGAAGCCGCCCGGCCCGGACAGCAGCGCGGCGACGCGGGAGGCGTCGGGGTGGGTGTCGAACAGGAGGATGTGACCCGGGTGCCCGGATGCGGCCAGCGGGCGTCGTGTACGTCGACGGGCTTCCATCACTCGACCGTCACGGTCTTGGCCAGATTCCTCGGCTGGTCCACGTTGAGGCCGAGGAACGACGCGGCGTGGAGCGCCAGCTGTTGGAGGGGGATGACGGCGAGCATCGGCTCGAGCATCGGGTCGGTCGCCGGCACCCAGATGACGTCGTCGGCGGCGGCCTCGACCCGTCGGTTCCCCTCGGTGGCGATGGCGATGACCCGGGCGCCGCGCGCCCGCACCTCGTGGAGGTTGGAGATGGTGCGCTCGGGCTCCATCGCGTCGGTGACGACGGCGATCACCGGGGTGCCCGCCTCCATCAGGGCGATCGAGCCGTGCTTCAGCTCGCCCGCGGCATGGACCTCGGCGGGCCGGTAGGCGATCTCCCGCAGCTTGAGAGCGCCCTCCAGGGCGGCCGGCACACCGGCCTGGCGCCCGAGGTACACGACGAAGGGGGCGTCGGCGATCGACCGGGCGATGTCCTGGACCGGGCTCGGCCGCCGCAGCAGCTCCGCCATCTTCTCGGGGATCAGCTCGAGCTCGACCAGTGCCTGCTCGGCCTCGAGTCCGCCGAGGGTGTCGCGCAGGCTCCCGAGTTCGAACGCCAGCAGGGACAGCATGGCCACCTGGGTGGTGAAGGTCTTGGTGGCCGCCACGCTCATCTCCAGGCCGGCCCGGGTGAGCAGCACCCGGTCGACCTCCCGGGTGAGCTGCGAGTCGGGCATGTTGGTGATGCCCACCGTGGTGGCCCCGAGGGAGCGGGCCAGGCGGACGGCCGCCAGGGTGTCCGCCGTCTCGCCGGACTGGGAGATGGCGACGACCAGGGTGGTCCCGTCGACGATGGGGGCGGCGTAGCGCCACTCGCTGGCCACCGCGATCTCGGTGCGCAGCGAGGTCCACCGCTCGAACATGGTCCGGGCCACCTGGCCGGCATGGAGCGCCGTGCCGCACCCGACGACCACCAGGTGGTCGAAGTCGGCGACGCGGCCGGTGAAGGACTGGTCGGCGGCGTCGCCCGGCCGGTCGTCGAGCTCCGCCAGGTGCACCGACGTCCCGGCGATCCTCCCGAGCAGGGTGTCCGAGACCGCCCCCGGCTGCTCGTCGATCTCCTTGGCCAGGAAGGAACCGTGGCCCTCGTGATCGGCCCGGGTGGTGGACCGGACGACGGTGGTCTCCTCGCGGTCGGCGACCCGGCCGTCGCCGTCGTAGGCGGTCCACCGGGTGCCGTCGAGGACGACCACGTCACCGTCTTCCAGGAGCACGAACCGGCGGGTCTGGGCCAGCACGGCGTCGACGGTCGAGGCCAGGAAGTGCTCGCCCTCGCCGATGCCCGCCACCAGGGGGACCTGGTGACGGGTCCCGATCAGGACCCCGGGGCGGCGGCTGTCGAGCGCCACGATGGCGAAATGGCCTTCGAGGTGACCGGTGGCCCGGGCCATGGCGTCCTCCGGCTCCAGGTGGGCGTGCTCCTCCAGGAGGTGCACGACGACTTCGGCGTCGGTCGACGACTCGAAGCGGTGGCCCCGCTCGACCAGTTCGTCGCGCAGTTCGGTGAAGTTCTCGACGATGCCGTTGAGGACGACGGCGAAGCCGGTGTCACAACCCACGAACGGATGGGTGTTGGGAACCGACACCTCGCCGTGGGTGGCCCAACGGGTGTGCCCGATTCCGGCGGGGGCCGGGGTGTCCGGGGTGACGTCGACCAGCGCCCGGAGGGCGGCCAGGTTGTCGTCGGCCCGCACCCGGGTGAAGCCGTCCGCGCCGGCCACGCAGATGCCGGTGGAGTCGTAGCCCCGGTACTCCAACTGGGCCAACCCCTCGAGGAGTACGCCGACCGCCTGGCGCTCCCCCGTGTATCCGACGATTCCGCACATGCGCTCGACCTTTCGTTGCCGTACCGTTCCGCTTCCTGACCCGGAGTATGAGGTACGGAAATTGCCGTTCAGGTCGGCACACGATGGCAAAACGGTTGCAGGGGCACGATGTCGACGGATTTCATCATCGGACGGCGATCAATCCGTGGAAATCCGTGCTTCCCAACTCCGGGCAACGGCGTTACCGGGTAGGAACGGGTGTCGGCGAGGTCGGGGCCTACCCCGGCTGCGACCCGGCCCGTCCGACCACCTCGGCCTCGGACAGCGCGGCCTGCAGGGCCCCGTCCACCGAGGCCAGCGGTCGCTTGTCCCCGTCGAGGTCGGCGGGGGTGGCGTAGACCACGGTCGGGACCGACCATCCGCCGAGGCTGGCCACCAGGGACCGGAACCCGGTGTCCAGGGCCAGGAAGTGGGCGGGGGACGCGGCGGTCGCCGCCAGCACGCACGGGACCCCCCGGAGCGAGTCGGGCGCCAGCTGGTCGAAGAGGACCTTGAGCAGTCCGCTGTAGGTGGCCCGGTAGATCGGGGTCACCAGGACCAGGATGTCCGACCGGGCGACGTCGTCGAGGAGGGCGGCCACCTCGTCGTCGCCACCGGTGCCGAGCAGGCCGGCCGGGTCCAGCGTGGCCAGGTCCACCACGCGCCCCGATCCGTGGAGTTCGACCGCCCGGGCCGCCAGGTGGTGGGTGGACGACGCGGTCGAGTGGCTGGCGTTGAGCGCGAGGAGGGCCATCGGGTCAGGCCGGCTCGAACGGCGCGCCGTGACCGGGGATGATGCGGACCGGGCCGAGGGCGAGGAGGCGGCTCCTCGACTCCTCCAGCTGGTCCTGGTCGGCAGCCAGGGGGTCGATGTCGGGTCCGTCGGCCGACCACCACAGGTGGGTGCACGCCACCAGTCCCTCGTCGGTCGTCACCAGCGTGGTGATGTCCTCGGGCGAGTGACCCGGCGTGCTCATGAGCCGGACGTCGGGCGCCACCTCGAAGCCGTCGGCCGGGCGGTCGGTCCAGACGTCGTCCTGATAGATGGCCCAGTGGTCGTGGTACCGGGCGCGGGCGAAGAGGGCGGCGTTGAGGGTGTGGTCCGGATGGTGGTGGCTGAACACCACATCGGTCACCTCGTCGGGTTCGACGCCGAGCCCCCGGAGCGGATCGAGGATCGCCCGGCGCGAGGCGACCATGCCCGGGTCCACCACCACCACCGACTCCCCCGACCGCACCAGCACCACCGTGCTCGCCACCCGGTCGTCGGCGTACCCGACGGTCAGTACGTCCACCCTCGCGGTCACGACGCCGCCACCCCCGACGCGGCGGTCCCGGTGGCGGCCCTCCGATCGGCGACCATGCCCGACCGGCGCAGGAGGGGGAGGACGCCTTCGCCGAACCAGTAGGCCTCTTCCAGGTGGGGCTGCCCGATGTCGACGGGCCGGTGGTCGGCGACCGAACCGAATCCTGAGATGTTCCGGCCGTCGCCGGCGGTCGGGAGGAACCAGTGGATGTGGGCACTCATGGGGACTGCTCCTTCGGGTCGACGGACAGATGCTCGCACCCCCGGTGCCGGGCCGCCACACTGCCGGCGGCCGAGTCCGTCCCCCGATGCCTTCGGCGGCGAGTCGGGTCCCGGGGTCGGCCGATCCCGGGGGCGACCGAAGACGTTCAGTGGGCGGCGACCAGCGGCGAGGTCCCGGCGATGCGTTCGGGCCGTCGTCGTCGGTCACCCGGGCGACGAAGGCGGCGATCTCGGCGGCCACCTCCCGGTGACGGTGTCGTTGAGGACGCGTGGCGGCCCCGCGAACTCACGAACCGGGCGTCGGGCAGCCGCCGGGACCGAGGCGGGCGTCGGCGACCGGTACGAGGTCACCGTCCCGTGGACGAGCAGCACCGGCAGCGGCAGCCCGTGGAGCGACACCGCCAGCTCGGCCCACGCCGGCGGGTACGGTCGCCAGGGTCTCCACGGCATCCCGGGGACGCCAGCGGGTCGTTCGCCAATCGTCGAGGTGGAAGGGTCGGACGACACTCGTCCGGGTCCGCGGCCGGGCGTCCCGGCGGCGGCCAGGTCCGGACGGGAGCGGCAGCGGCGACCGGCACGAGCCCCGGAAGGGCCTGGCGCCCGCCCGACGGCAACCGCCGCCAGGGAGTGGGCCAGCACGAGCGGTGTGTCCGACTCTGGGCGCCGGCCAGCGCCGCCAGCCGGCGGCCGTTCTCCACCAGGTCGTCGAGTGGACACGGCGCTCGCCGTCTGACCGTGCCCGATCTCGTCGAGCGCCCAGGTCGATGCCGGCGGCCGCGGGTGTCGCCCAGGCGGTGGTAAGACCGGGCGGCGAACCCGTGGAGGAACACCAGGCCTCCGTACCGTCATCCGCCGGCGGTGGTAGACGTCGCCGGTCAGCCGGTGAAGTGGGGCAGGTCACACCTCGTTCCCGTCGGCTTATTCCCATAAAGTCGATGGAGTCAGTCACCTTAAGACCCGATCCCGTAGCGTCAAGCCTTAACCGTATTCCGATTAATTACTAGAATAGGATTCCGCCAGTTCAGGAGGGTCGATGCGTACTGCATTCCGCGACAGATGGGGCGTTCCGCTCCACGCCGGCACCCCTGACGGGGTGGCCCACTTCGACCGTTCCGTGGAGGATCTCGCCCGCCTCGGGGGGATCCCGTGGCCCACGCCGAGGCGGCCGTGGCCGCCGATCCGGAGCTGGTCCTGGCGCGGCTCCTCCTGGCCTACTTCGCCCTGTACGGCGCCTCGGCCGACGGGGTGGCCGGTGCCGAGGAGATCCTGGCCGGCCTCGAGGCGGTCACACCGCCGCTCGGCGAGCGCGAGATCCTCCACCTGCGGGCCGTCCGCGCCTGGACCGAGGGCGACTGGGTGGGCGCCACCCGGGCGCTCGAACGGGCACTCCTGCACGATCCCCACGACCTGCTCGCCCTGAAGGTGGCCCAGGACCTCTACTTCTTCCTGGGCCGTCAGGTCGAGCTGCGGGAGGTGGTCGAACGGGTGCTTCCCGCCTGGTCGTCGTCCGACCGTCCCGGATGGGGCTACGTCCAGGGGATCCTGGCCTTCGGGCTCGAGGAGAACGGTGACTACCGCGGCGCGGAGGGCCGCGCCCGGGCCGCCCTGGCGGCGTCGGCCGACGACGTCTGGGCGACCCACGCCCTCGCCCACGTCTACGAGATGGAGGGCGACCTGCAGGCCGGCGAGGCGTTCCTGTCCGGCACCGCCGAGACCTGGTCCCCCAGTTACTTCGCCGTGCACAACTGGTGGCACCTGGCCCTCTTCCACCTCGAGCTCGGACGGTTCGACACCGTGCTCGAGCTGTACGACGGCCCGATCCGGTCGGGCCGGTCGTGCGAGTGGCTCGACTTGGTGGATGCCTCCGCACTGCTGTGGCGGCTGTCACTGGTCGGGGTCGAGGTGACCGAGCGGGCCGTCCACCTGGCCGACGACATCGAACCCCTCCTCGGGCGGTCGATCTACCTGTTCAACGACTGGCACGCGGTGATGGCCCTCGGACTGGCCGGCCGTGCCGACACCGTCGACCGCGTCATCTCCGAGGCCCGGCGCAGCGCCGTCGGAACCAACCGGATGCGTGGTGGACGAGGTCGGCGTGGCGTTGCTGGAAGGGTTCGCCTCGTTCGCCGACGGCCGGGCCGAGCGGGCCGTCGACCTCCTCGTCGAGGCACGGCCCCGGGTCCGGTCGGTGGGTGGCAGCAACGCCCAGCGCGACATCGTCGATCTCACCCTGGTGGCCGCCGGCTCCCGGGCCGGCAGCCAGCGCCTGGTCGACGAGACTGGTGACGGCCCGGATCCAGCGCAAGCCGTCCTCGTCCGACGCCATCGCCGTCCTGGTGGCCGCCAACTCGCGTTGACGTCGGGGCCGAGCTGACTCAGCGGTCGAGGAGATCCTGGGCGCGCTCGACGAGGTCACCGGCGCGGTCGGCGGCGGTGGCGACATAGGGAGCCAGGGTGTCCGCCCCCGAGTGGGCGGCCGTGGAGACGGAGTCCGCCACGGTTTGGCCGGCCCCGGTCAGGGTCTCCGCCCACTGCTGGCCGGCCCCGGGCAGGCGCTCACCGAGGTGCCGGACGGTCACGTCGGCCTGGTGGGCGGCGCGGGCGGCCGCGTCCTGCGCGTGGTGGCCCGCCCGGGCCACGCCATCGACCACCGAACTCCCCGTGTGCTTCGCCGAGGAGGATCCGACCGCTCTGCCGACGGCCACCGCACTGGCGACACTGGCCGCCCGGCGACGCGCCCTCCATCCCACCGAGGGCGCTCCTTCCGTGTCGAAGGCGGCCAGGATGAGCCCCCCCAGCAGACCGAGGTTCTTGAGGAAGTGGATCTGCTGCTGGGCCCGGGCGGCATCGTCCTCCTCCTCCCAGAAGCGGTGGCCGGCGTAGGTGGTGGGGATGATGGAGCCGATGAGCGCCAGGGCGGCCAGGCGGCGGAAGCGCCCGACGGCCAGCAGCGCGCCGGCCCCGACCTGCACCGCACCGTTCACCCGGACGAGCAGTTCCGGGTCGTCCGGCAGTGACGGCAGTCGGCGGCTGAGGGGGACCGTGACGGCCTGGGCCGCCTTGGCCTTGCCCTCGGGATGGCGGATGGCATCGACCCCTCCGGCGATGAACATCGAGGCGAGGAGCGGTCGGGCGATCATTCGGGAGAGTGGCACGAGCGGTCTTTACCCACGTCCACCGCCTTCATGCCCCCGATGCCACCTCGCGTCGCGCCCGGGGCGACGGCGGAGTCAGGCGTGCCCGGATCGGTCCGGGGTGCGCCGGTCAGGCCGAATCGCCGCGTCCCGGCGACGACACGGTGAGTCCCTCCGAGTCCTCGTTCTCCCGGTAGCCCGCCCGGCGGTACTCGTCCTGGCTCATGGGACGGTTGTCGAACGAGGTCACCACCTGCTGTTCGGGCCTCCGTCGGTTCTCGACGGCCTGGAGGGCGACCGAGCGCTGGTCGGCCTCGGTCAGCGGTGGCTGGACCATGCCCCGGGGCCAGAGGCGGTGGTGCAGCACCGTGTTGAGCTCGGCCGAGTAGAGGGTCACCTGCACCCCGAGGGCGATCCAGGCCACCAGTCCGAGCACGAGTCCGAACAGCCCGTAGAGGGCGCCGGCACCCTTCAGATCGTGTCCGACCACGTACCCACCCAACGCCTGGAGCAGCGTCCAGCCGATACCCCCGACCACGGCCCCCGGCACCAGCCAGCGCGTGTCCACCTGCCTGGGGGTGAGCACGCGGAAGGCCGTGAGGTAGATGGCGGCGTTCACCACCACGGCCAACCCCTCCCCGACCAGGCCCAGCCACAGGTCGTGGCGTCCGAAGGTCCCGAACCCGGTGAGGGCGGTGGTCACCACCAGACCGAGGAAGAGGACGACCAGGAAGAGGATGCTCCGGGTCAACCGGGTGACGTAGTTGGGACGGTCCGCTCCGGGGATGTTCCAGATCTGGGCCATCGAGAACAGTCCGGCCTGCGCCAGTCCGGTGGTGCCGTAGACCAGGCCGAGCACCCCCACCACCAGGCCGATGACCGAGGTCCGGCGCATGGCATGCACGTTGTGGGCCAGTTGTGTCCCGATGATCGGGAACTGCCCGAAGGCCGAGTGGAGCACGCTCCGTTCGAGTCCCGGATGACCCCCGAGGACGAGGTTCAGGATGGTGACGAGCAGGAGCAGGAGCGGAAAGACCGTCACGAACATCGTGTAGGTCAGCTGCACCGAGAGGTTGCCGCCGTTGTCGTCGCCGAACTTCTTCACCACCCCGAAGAGGAAGGCGGGAACCGTGTGGCGCTGCTGCAACGCATCGACGCGTCGGAGCGACTTCTCGAGGGTGTTCATGGACGTCTCGAATCGAGGACCGGCTGTCCCGTACCGCTCGTCTGGCCTCGCATGGGCGAGCACTACCCCGACGAGCCGGTGTCCACGCACCGGGATGCGGGCGATCCAGGTGGAGGCCTTCTGCCCTAGGCAGTCACCCGGAGCGTGACCGACAATGACGGGGTGACGGCTCTCACCGAGGTGCGCGCGTCAAAGGGTGCCGAACGGCGATGGGCCACGCTGACCGTGCTCTGCGTCACCCTGCTCCTGATCAGCCTGGACAACACGATCATCAACGTGGCGCTGCCCTCGGTGCTGCGCAGCCTCGACGCCACGTCCAGCCAGCTCCAGTGGATCGTCGACGCCTACGCCATCACCTTCGCCGGCCTCCTGCTCACCTTCGGAGCGCTCGGGGACCGAGTGGGGCGCAAGTGGGTCTTCATGGCGGGGCTGGTGGTCTTCGGCGGGGGATCGGCGCTGGCCGCCTGGTCACCCTCCCCGGACCGGCTCACCGCGGCCCGGGCGGTGATGGGCATCGGGGCGGCGGCGCTCATGCCCTGCACCCTGTCGATCCTCACCAATGTGTTCACCGCCGAGCGGGACCGGGCCCGGGCCATCGGGATCTGGTCGGGCACCGCCGGACTCGGCGTGGCCATCGGACCGATCCTCGGCGGCTTCCTGCTGGTCCACTACTGGTGGGGCGCCGTCTTCCTCATCAACGTCCCGATCGCCCTGGCCGGCCTGGTCGCCACCGTCTTCCTCGTGCCCAACTCCCGGAGCCCGAGTCCGCGGGCCGCCGACCCGATCGGTGTCATGCTGTCCATGCTGGGTCTCGGGACACTGCTGTGGGGGATCATCGAGGCGCCCGCCAAGGGCTGGCGGTCGCCGCCGGTGATCGCCGCCCTGGTCGGAGCCGCCGTGCTGATCGGGCTGTTCGTCGCCTGGGAGCGGCACAGCGACCATCCCCTGTTGCCCATGCAGTTCTTCGGCAACCGCCGCTACAGCGCGGCCATCGCCTCCCTGGCCCTGGTGCTGTTCGCCCTCCTGGGCCTGTTCTTCCTGGTGACCCAGTACCTGCAGTTCAGCCTCGGGTTCAGCCCGCTGAAGACGGGGCTGGGACTGGCGCCGCTGGCGCTCATCCTGCTGGTCGCCGCCCCGTCGTCGGTGCTGCTCGCCCGCCGCTTCGGATCCAAACCGGTGGTGGCGGGCGGGCTCGCCCTCATCGCCGTCGGCCTCGGGATGCTGTCCCGGACCACCGTCCACAGCACCTACGCCGACTGTCTCCCCTGGTTCGCGGTCATCGGGGCCGGCGTCGGGCTCACCCTGGCCCCGTCGACGGAATCGGTCATGGGCTCGCTCCCGTCGAGCGACGCCGGGGTCGGCTCCGCCACCAGTGACACGTCGATGCAGATCGGCGGAGCGCTGGGCGTGGGTGTCCTGGGCACGGTGCTCAATCTCCGGTACCAGGACATCGTGTCCTCCCTCCTCGCCCACCACGCCGTCCCGGCCGGCATCGAACGCATCATCCTCGGCTCGCTCGGAGGTGCCCTGGCCGTGGCGGCCCGGATACCGGGAAGCTCCGGGGCCGCCTTGGCCGCCGCGGCCAACCACGGGTTCGTCTCGGGCATGGATCTCGGCTTCACGGTGGCCGCGGCGGTGGTCGCCCTGGCCGGCGTGATCGTGCTGGTGGCACTGCCCAACCGGCCGCCGGCCGCGCCGGATGCCCTCCCCTCGGGCATCGGGGACGGCGCCTCGGCACCCACCTGACGCGGCTCGGACGGGCCGGGGGTCGGACCGGACCGGTGCCGCCCTTCGGCCGGGAACCACGCATCGGCCCGGAACACGGGTTACGGTTCGGAGAACCGGTTCCCCCGGCGGATGCCCGGAACCCGACGTACGAAAGCCCAGGAGGACCTCCGATGACCGCCTACACCTACCCCCTCGCCGACCTGTTCGGCACCATGCTCGGACTGTTCGTCTTCTTCATCTGGTTCTGGCTGCTCATCGTGATCTTCTCCGACATCTTCCGCAGCAAGGACCTCGGGGGCGGCGCCAAGATGCTGTGGGTCCTCTTCGTCATCATCCTGCCGTTCCTCGGCATCTTCGTGTACCTCATCGCCCGGGGCGGGAAGATGCACGAGCGGGCCGCGGCGCAGGCACAGCAGCAGCAGCAGGCGTTCGACGACTACGTCAAGCAGACGGCGGGCACCGGGACGAGTACCGCCGACCAGCTGGCGAAGTTGGCCGACCTGAAGCAGCAGGGCGTGATCAGCGACGCCGAGTTCGAGACGCAGAAAGCCAAGATCCTCGCCTGATCCGGTGGACGGGTCCTGGCGGATCGGATCGTGGACGGGAGCCCCGTGGGCCACGCCGGCGGAGTCGTGGGTGCGGCACCGGCCCTCCGGGCGACCGCGGGCTTCGTGCGGAGGTCCCGTCGTGGCCATGACTGAGTCGGAACCCCGCACGGACCACGACCGGGGTCCGACGTGACGCTCGATCTCCTGTTGATCGGCCTGGTCATCACCCTGGAGCCGATCCCCCTCACGGCGTTCCTCATCGTGCTGGCGTCCAAGGGCGGGGTGCGCAAAGGAGCCGCCTTCATCTTCGGATGGCTCCTGTCGCTGGCCATCGTGGTGGCCGTGACGCTGCTCGTCACCGGCAACAAGCCGCCCAAACCGAGCACGGCACCGTCGCTGGCGGCGCTGGCCGCCAAGATCCTGATCGGGGTGGTGCTCGTCCTGATCGCCGTCCGCCAGCGTCGGCGCATGGGGAAGCCCAAGCCGCCGAAGAAGCCGCCCAAATGGCAGACGGGCATCGACAACATGTCGCCCTGGTACGCGATGGCCCTCGCCCCCCTGACCCAGCCGTGGGGGCTGGTGGCCGCCGGCGTCGCCACCATCGTCGAGGCGAAGCTCTCGTCGTGGCAGAGCTATGTCGCCGTGGTCCTGTTCTGCCTGGTCTCCAGCGCCGTGTACATCGCCCTGGAGGTCTACGCCGGCTTCCGGCCCGAGAAGAGCGCGGCCCTACTGGCCTCCGCGAGGGCATGGATCGACAGCCACACCGACCAGGTCATCATCGTCGCCTCGCTCGTGCTCGGCTTCTGGTTGATCGGCAAGAGCGTCTATCTGATCGTCTCGTGACCCGTCCCGAGGGAACAGTTCGTCGTGTCGACACCCGACTGATGTCCGCGGCCGCCACCCCGGCCGATCCGGGTGAGGTGGCGGCCCCCGAACCGCGCCAGACTGGGGTATGACCTCCGTGACCACCCCCGAGGAGACCGGTACCCGACCCGCAGCCCGGACGGTGTCCGAGCGCGAGAAGCTGGGCAAGGACGCCCGGGCCCGCACGCCCCGGTCGTCCCACGCCGAGTTCAGCCCGGCCGCCGACCGCCCCGACCCCGTGGCACTCCTGGAGCGGCAGGCCGAGACGCGCGTCCCCGAGCTGGTGCCCATCCGCTACGGGCGCATGCTCGTGTCCCCGTTCACCTTCTTCCGCGGCGCCGCCCTGATCATGGCTTCCGACCTCGCCTCCACGCCGCGGTCGGGTTTCCACACCCAGATCTGCGGCGACGCCCACCTGTCCAACTTCGGACTGTTCGCCTCCCCCGAACGGACGATGCTGTTCGACGTCAACGACTTCGACGAGACGTTGCCGGGGCCCTGGGAGTGGGACGTGAAGCGGCTGGCGGCCAGCGTCGTCATCGCCGCCCGCTATCGCGAGTTCACGGAGGCGGAGGCCCGGACGGCGGCGATCGCCGTGGGGTCCGCCTACCGCACCGAGATGCGTCGGCTGGCCCCGCTGTCGACCCTCGACGTGTGGTACTCCCACATCGACGTGCTGTCGTTGCTCGAGGACCTGCAGGCGTCGGCGGCGACGGGGTCCAAGGTCGCCAGGCGCATGGCCGAACGCACGGCCAGGACGGTGGCCAAGGCACGGACCCGGACCAGCCTGCAGGCACTGGACAAGCTCACCACGGTGGTCGACGGCGAGCGCCGCTTCATCAGCGACCCACCGCTCATCGTGCCCGTGGACGAGGTGTTCTCCGAGGTCGAGAGTCGCTCCGTGATCAGCCAGCTCGATGACGTCGTGCGCCACTACGGACGGAGCCTGCAGTCGGATCGGCGCCACCTCCTGGAGGAGTTCCGACTCGTCCAGGTGGCTCGCAAGGTCGTGGGGGTCGGCAGTGTCGGCACCCGAGCGTGGGTGATCCTCCTCGTCGGTCGCGACAGTGACGACTCGCTGCTGTTGCAGGCCAAGGAGGCCGAGTCCTCCGTACTCGAGGAGTTCGTCGGGGCGAGCGAGTACCCGACCCACGGCGAACGGGTGGTCGCCGGTCAGCACCTGATGCAGGCGGCCAGCGACATCTTCCTCGGTTTCGAACAGGTGCTCGGTCCCGACGGGGTGACCCGCGACTACTACATCCGCCAGCTGCGCGACTGGAAGGGCAGCTTCGACATCGAAGGGTCCGTGCCCGCCGGCCTGAGCCGCTACGCCGCCGTCTGCGCCCAGGCTCTCGCCCGGGCCCACGCCCGATCGGGCGACCGGATCGCCATCGCCAGCTATCTGGGACGCAGTGGCCCCTTCGACCAGGCGATCGCCTCGTTCGCCGAGACGTACGCCGATCAGAACGAACGGGACTACGACACCTTCCGCCAGGCGGCCGAGTCGGGTCGCATCACGGTCGAGTCAGGTCTGTAGCCGACGGTCTTGGACTACCCCACGACCACGGAACCGGCGCCCGTCGTCGGCGAGCCACGGTGGCCGATGGCGCTGGCCGTGCTCGCCACCGGCCTGCTGCGGGCATCTCTGCCCAACGAGCTGCGCAACGGCGACGCGCGCTGGTGGTTCCTGGCGGTCGAGGTGGTCCTCCTCGGGATCCTGATCATCGGCGACCCCGGACGGATCGACCGGGACCGACCCTGGCTGCGGGTGTCGACGAGCTGCCTGATCGGCATCATCACCCTGACCAACGCGGACGCCGCCGTCCGTCTGGTGGTGTCCATCGTCAACGTCTCGCCGTTCACCAACGACGCCAAGGTGCTGTTGGCCAGCGGCGGGGCCATCTGGCTCACCAATGTCATCACGTTCGCACTGTGGTACTGGGACCTCGACCGCAAGGGTCCCGTCGCCCGGGCCCGGGGTGACGGTGGACCGCCGGCCCTGATCTTCCCCGAGATGAAGAACACCGAGCACGTGGCGCCGGGGTGGACACCGAAGTTCGTGGACTACTTCCACTTCTCCTTCGCCACCGCCACGGCCTTCAGCCCGACCGACGTGTCGGCAGTCCGGCCGTGGATGAAGCTCCTGATGATGGCGGAGGAGGCCATCTCCCTCGTCGTCGCCCTCCTGGTCATCGCCCGGGCGGTCAACATCTTGAAATGACGGTGACGGCCGCGGGCACCTCGTACCCGACGGCCACCGTCACGGCCGCTCACCGTCGCCGGAGTCTGCGACCCGGACCTCGCCCCCTCGGTCCGGACGGGCCTCCCAGCCGTGGTGCCGGGCGATTCAGGGCTCCTCGGCGGTCATCGCCGCCGGCTCGAAGTCGACACATGGGGGTTCTCCCGACCTTCTCGATCCGTACGACGCTGCAGGCCTTCGAGGACCAGGACATATTGGACGACCGCGGCGAGCGACATCGCCAGGGGCCCGGACAGCTCGCTGACCGATGCGGGCCCGAGGGTCAGCCGCTCCACCATGCTGCGCCGGCTCCAGTCGGCCAGCGCGTGGAAGGCTCGATCGAGGTCGATCGTTCCGTCAAGCATGTACTTGGGCGTACTCGGTTCTCACGATCCCGCACCCTCTGGGATCCTCGCCCCCGGATGTCGAAGCTCACTTGGTGAGGACTACGACCCCCCACTTCTGCTTGTGGATCGTCACGATACGCGTCACCTGGACGAGCCTGCCGAGCGACGTGGCGAGGAAGCGGTCCGCCATGCCGGATCCCACCCGCTCCTCGAAGATGCTCCGATGAACCTCCTGGGGATGGGGAAGTACGACCGTCGACGCAAATCCGGCCCGTCTGCCTGCGTCGACCACTTGGACGGGAGTCATGTCGCGTTCGTTCACTCCGAATACTTCAACTGCGTGAAGGCTTCCCGCGGAGTCCGCATGACCGGTGCCAGGCTCACACACGACGCATATGGATCCTGACGCTTTCAATGATGAATAGGCGGTGCGCAGGGGTCCGACTTCGTCCATCGAATGGTGGAGACAATCGATGAATACCGCCACATCAAACCTACCCAAGGATGAATCGAGTGGCTCGTCCCAGTCGTGTTGCAAGAATGTCAGTCCCGCATGGCGATGAGTCGCTCGCGCCGCGGTGATCGCTTCAGGTGAGAAGTCGATGCCCAGGACCTCGTACCCACACTGGGCGAAGAACGAACTCGTCCAACCAGGGCCACACCCGAGGTCGAGGATGCGGGCAGGGGGATCCGGAAGAAGGCTGAGGACCGTACCGATCTCGACAAGGAGCCTCGCTCGATCGCTCTGAGAGAATGGCTTTCGAGTTGCTTGCTCGAGCGCCTCGTCGGGGATGCGACGGAAATACGACGACTCGACTTCTTTACTCCACGTCGGCTCTGGGGGTGCTGGTTCCATCGTTTCGCCGCGATCCTACCCAGAGTTCTGGAGTGGTTCGCGCACTGCCCCCACCATTCCCGTCGGCGACATCAACGGGCTTCGACGTGGCCGGCCGCTCATCCGTCGGGACGGCCACCTGCGGGGTCACGAGACGAAGGCGCACCCGTCCCAGGAGGCCACAGGATGCTGTCGCCGCCGTCCCACCATGGACAGGTGCAGTTCGTGGGGACGCGTCCGGGCCGGGAAGTGGGTCGACACCAGCACCCCCTCGACCACGAACACCTCGTAGCCGGCCAGCGACCGGGGTTCCTGCACCGTGGCGCGGAGGAAGGAGACGCCCCGGGCGAGGCGCCGACGCTGGCTCCGGACGAAGAGCGAACCGCCGTTGTCCCGGACGTAGGCCAGGAGCTCGGGGGTCGCGGTGATCTGCACGGGGCCGAGTGTAGGGCTGCGACGCGGGGAAGGCACCGGGGACCGGGCCGCACCGGAGGTGACCAGGGCAGGAACGCCGGAAGGGGTCGCCGGAGGGCTCAGTCCGCGGCGTCGGGCAGGAGCACGTGGGGGTTGAGGACGGCGTCCGGATCGAGGGCCCGCTTGATCGTGGCGAACGCCGCCACCTCGTCGGCGGACCGGGCCAGGTGCAGCCACCGGCGCTTGGCCGTTCCGATCCCGTGCTCGGCGGAGATGCTGCCGTCGTAGGAGGCCACCAGGGAGAAGACCGCGTCGTCCACCCGGTCGTCGTCGGACGCCAGTCCGGTCACGTTGACGTGGACGTTGCCGTCCCCCGCGTGGCCGAAGAGCCAGGTGCGGGCCTCGGGGGCGATCGACCGGACCTCGGCCGGCACCCGCTGGACGAACTCGGCCAGCGACGCGAGCGGCAGGGTCACGTCGAGCTTGTGGGGCGGCCCGAGCGTGTTGATCGCCTCGGACATCGACTCGCGGTAGCGCCAGAGCTCGGCGCGCGGTGCCGGCTCGGTGGCGACCGCGGTGTCCTCCACGTGTGGCAGGGATGCCACCACCGCGCCCAGCGCGGACGTCGGATCCGTGGAGGACGCCACTTCGACCAGCAGGTGGACGGCGTGCGGACCGGTGAACGGATCCGGCATCCCCGTCACCGAACGGACCAGTTCCAGTCCGGAGCCGAGGAAGAGCTCGCAGGCCTCCAGCGACGGCAGGGCCCGCCGGAGGACGGCCGAGGCGTCGATCGCATGGCTGACCTCCGGGAAGGCCAGCAGCGCGACGGTGCGATGGGACTGGTGGGGGACGAGGCGGAGGCGGGCGGCCGTGACGATGGCCAGGGTGCCCTCACTGCCGCAGAGCAGTCCGGGCAGGTGGTACCCGGTGTTGTCCTTCACGAGGCCACCCAGGTGGGAGACCACCCGGCCCGTCCCGAGCACCGCCTCCACGCCCAGGACCTGCGCCCGGGTGTCGCCGTAGCGGAGGACCCGCATGCCACCGGCGTTGGTGGCCACCATGCCCCCGACCGTCGCCGAGCCGCGGCTCCCGAGGTCCACGCCGTAGGCCCACCCGGAGCCGTCGACGGCGTCGTGGAGGGCGGCCAGGGTGACGCCGGCGCCGGCGGTGACCTGTCCGGCCAGTAGGTCGACCGCGCCGATTCCGTCGAGGCGGCGGAGGCTCATCACCACCTCACCGTGCAGGGGGACACCGCCGCCCACCAGTCCGGTGTTGCCACCCTGGGGAACCAGGGCCACGCCCAGATCACGGCACGCCCGGACCACCTCGGCCACCTCCTCGGTGGACCCGGGCCGCACGACGGCGACGGTGGAACCCCGGAACCGGCCCGTCCAGTCCACCGTGTACGAGGCGAGTAGGTCCTCGTCGACGACCACGTGCCCGCCCACCGCCCGGCGCAGCCGGTCGACGATCGCTCGGGGCCCGGCCATGCCCCCCACTCTGCCCGTCCCGGTTCCGTCACGCACGGCCACCGGCCACCTCGATCCCGATCACCCGGGCGGCCGCAGCCGGCGCTACTCCCCGGAGATGGGCTGGCGGCCGAGCTCCTGGCGGGCCAGCACGATGTTGCGGTAGGCGGAACCGGCCATGACCGCGTCCCGATCCCCGAAGTCGGCGATCTTGCCGTTGGCCAGGACCAGGAGCAGGTCGCACTGCGACGTCGTCTCGATGCGGTGGGAGATGATCACCACCGTCACGTGCCCCCGCAACTCCGACAGCGTCTTTCGGATCAGCTCCTCCGTGCGTCCGTCCACCGCGCTGGTGGGCTCGTCCAGCACGATCAGCTTCGGGGAGCCGATCAGGGCCCGGGCGATGGCGAGTCGCTGCTTCTGGCCGCCAGACAGGGCACCGCCACCCTCGCCGACCGTGGTCTCGTAGCCGGCGGCCATCTTGGCCACGTCCTCGTGCAGGTGCGCCGACTTCGATGCGGTGACGACCTCGGCCTCCTCGAAGTCCCGGAAGAACCTGATGTTGTCGATGATCGATCCCTGGAGGAGCACCGGTTCCTGGGGCACCAGGGCCACGGTGCTGTGGGCGTCGCTCTTGGCCAGGGCGCTGGCGTCCTCGCGGCCGATCGTGGCCCGACCGCTCGTCGGCTCCCGGAGACCCAACAGGAGCTGGCTGATGGTCGTCTTGCCACTGCCGGAGGGTCCGAGCACCCCGACGATCTTCCCCTCGGGGATGTGCAGGTTCACTCCGGACAGGGCGAGCGTCACTCCGTCATAGGAGTAGTCCACCGAATCGAAGTCCACCACGAAGGAGTCGGGCTCCAGCTCACCGGTGACGACCCGGGCGTCCTCGAAGCGGTGGAGGTCGCGGGTCAGGTCCTCCAACATGCCCTGATTGGAGCGCAGGCCCATCACCGAGCTCTGGAGCGCCGAGCCGTAACTGACGGAGCGCAGTACGAGGAGGAGGATGGCGCCGAGGTCGGCGAGCTTCGCGTGGCCGGCACTGCCCAGGGCGACGATGGCGGCGATGATGAACCCGAGCGCGAACGACTGGTAGAGCACGGGTCCGATGTTGTTGAGGATGGCGGTCCGGCGGAACACGCGACTGGTGTCCTCGATCAACGCGCCCAGTCTGTCGATCACCCGGCTCTCCACGCCGAACAGCCGGAAGTCCCGGCTCAGACGGGTGTACTCGGTCACCTGCGTCGCCATCGCCCTCGTGGTCTTGGAGAGCTGGCGGTTGTTCCGCCGGGTGCGCTGGTTCAACGGCCTCAGGATCTGCGAGAGCACGACCCCCATGCCGATGACGGCGATCGCCGCCGCCGGATTGACGGCGAGGGCGACCGCCAGGAGACCGGCCACCATGAGGAGCGCCTGGAGGCCTCCGGACAGATTGGCGACGACACCGGCCGCGGCTGCGCTGTTCTGGATGAGCAGCTGTTGGAGGTGCCCGAGCCGCTCGGTGGACTGCAGCGACCAGTTGGCCCGGAAGAATCCCGTGACCACCCGGGTGCGGGTGGCGGCCAGGACCTCGGACGACACCGAGGTGCTGAGGAGGGCCCCGAGGACGCTGGTGACGACGAAGAGCGCCAGGGCGACCAGACAGATGACGATCGCATCGGTCGGCGAGACGGCGTGGCCGTGGACGTGGATCGAGCTCTTGTTCTCGACGTTGGCCACCGCGACCTCGGAGATGAGGACGAGGAGCAGGGCCTGGCTCAGGCCACCGACGAGGGACAGCACGGTGAAGGCGACCAACTTCAGGCGCACGGAACCGAGACCGAGCGTTCGCATGAGGGAGAGCAGCGACTCGGTCGGCGAGTTCTCGGTACCGGACGACCGGGTCCTGGAGAGGCGTATCTTCACTGGTCCCGTTTCGGCGTCAATCGACAATCCCGTGCGAATGACCAGCATACCCCCTGCAGGTCGCAAAACGCTCTGGCGACACCCCGGCCGTGCTGCGCTCCGCCCCCGCCGCCAGCCGCCACTCCCGAGCGGCTCCGCCCTCCGGACGCCACCGCTCGGAGCCCGTCGGGCCCCCGATCGGTCGCGCGACCGGGCCTCGCGAGCGGCTGCCCGATCAGCTGCCCGATCGGCCGCGCGATCGGGCCTGACGATCGCGAATTATTTCCTCCATCGGGGCGCATAGTTCCGGAGCGGAAGGGAAATCAACAGGGGGCGACCGTCGCCCGACCCACAACCCGTGGTGACACGGGAACCATCAAGGGGGGATGTAATGATCCGAAAGATGCTCATACTCGCGGCTGCGCTCGCGATACCGGTCACGGTGGTCGGCGCCACAGCCGGCACCGCTTCAGCCAAAGGTTCACCGCCGGTGAACGCCACCAACTACACGGCAGCGTGCACCGGGATCAAGGCCACGGCCAGTTTCAGCCCGGCCCTGACGACCAACGGTGGGACCGCCAGTCCCGAGACGACCAAGATCAAGGGAAGCGCCAGTAGCTGCACGGCGACACCGACCAGCGGGGGCACCCCGGTGACCATCACCAGCGCCAAGATCAGCGGCACCATCACGGACGCTTCGAGTACCCACACCTGCAGCGGCCTGGCGTCCCCGACCACGGAGTCGGGTTCCCTGACCATCAAGTGGAAGACCAGCCCCAAGCTGACGTCGTCGACCTCGGTCGTCAACCCGACGACGGTCACCGGCGGCATCGGTGCTGACGGACACGCCACGTTCTCCATCGCCTTCGGCCCCGCCACCTCGGGTCCGTTCCAGGGCACGGACAACGGCACGTCCAGTTCCACGAACGCCGAGACCACGTCCACCCTCTCCTCGATCCTGGCCACCTGCGGTGGCAAGAAGGGCCTGAAGAGCATCGCCATCCAGCCGAATGCCAACGGCGGTGGACCGGCCATCGTCGCCAGCTGACCCGACACCCGGTCCGGACCTCCGGACCGGTCGCACCGACGAGGGCGGGGCTCCGGCCCCGCCCTCGTCGCGTCCGTCCCCACCGCACCGGGCCGCTCGGACCGGGGGACGGGGGGTGATCGGACCCCATCCGGACCTCCGGGTCGGTCCCCCTCCGCCCGTCCCGTACGGTGGACCGTGCACCCCGGATACGGTCGTCACCGGAAGGGTCACGACAGGACCATGGCACGGAGGACGAGACCGATGAGCGACACGACAGAGAAGGCGATCCTGGCCGGAGGGTGCTTTTGGGGCATGCAGGACCTCATCCGCAGACGACCGGGCGTCCTGGCGACACGGGTGGGATACACCGGCGGCGAGGTGGAGAATGCCACCTACCGCAACCACGGCAACCATGCCGAGGCGATCGAGATCACCTTCGACCCGGACGTGACCTCCTACCGGGAACTGCTCGAGTTCTTCTTCCAGGTGCACGACCCGACCACCCTCAACCGGCAGGGGAACGACGTCGGCGCCAGCTACCGGTCGGCGATCTTCTACGTCGACGACGAGCAGCGCGAGGTGGCCGTGGACACCATCGCCGATGTCGAGGCCTCCGGCCTCTGGCCCGGCAAGGTGGTCACCGAGGTCACACCGGCCGGTCCGTTCTGGGAGGCCGAGCCCGAACACCAGGACTACCTCGAGCGGTATCCGAACGGTTACACCTGTCACTTCCCGCGCCCGGGCTGGGTCCTCCCCCACCGGAGCGGGGCCGAGGCGCGCTAGTCGTCCGGTCCGACGACGCGGCCTTCGCCGGCCGCCCGCCGCCTGGTGGCGCCGGTCGCCGACCGTTCAGCACGGTTCGCCCTGCGTGTAGGGCGTCGCCCTGACGGTCGCCGAGTTGACGGTGGCGATGCTGGAGGACCCCGGACTATGCGGGGTCTCCTCGTAGAACGCGGCACCGATGTTGCTCCCGGCGGACGGGGCCTTGGTGTCGGCGAGCTGCGAGGCCAGCGAGGCGCTCTGGTAGTTGACGAACTCGCAGAACCCGGCGCCCGCCGCGAAGGATCCCCGCCAGGAGGCCGTCTGGCGGGCATCGGTCGGCAGACCGGCACGCAGGGCCGCTTCGGCCTGGGCCAGACGGGTGCCGGAGGAGAACGCCTGGCGCCACCCGGTCACCTTCCCCTCGGTGGTGGCCACGTCCCGGAACTCGGGCGTCGAAGCGCCGTCGACCGTGATCGACCGTCCGTAGCCGTCGCCGTTGACCGGCCGGGTGGACTGCCAGCGCGTGAGCACCGAGCCGAGCCGGGCCGGTGGACCGGACGTCGCGCCCGGCGACGGAGCACTCGAGCAGGCCGCCAGGCCGAGGCCGGACGCGGCCAACACCACACCGATGGCCCGTCGGGCCCGCGACGTCCCGACCCCCGGTCGCCGATCGGATTCGACCCTCCGGTCGAGGGTCGCGGAGCCGCTCAGGACTGGATCTGCAGCGGAAGGGTCACCGACTGGGTCTGGTGCACCTTCTTCGTGGCATCGGTGACCTTCACCCCGATCTGGTACGTACCGGGCTGGACGTGCTTGGCCAGGACGGTGCCCGAGATCACTCCGGTGCTCTTGTTCAGCTTGAGCCCCGACGGCAGGGCACCCACCTTGGACCACTTGATCGGTGCGATGCCTCCCGTGGACGTGAGCTGGGCGCTGTAGGGCACCCCGAGCGTCAGCGCCGGCAGTGAGGTGGTCGTGATGCGCAGGCCACCCACGGTGAGGGTGAACTCCTGGGCCACCTGCGGACCCACCCCGTTGTCGGCACCGAAGAAGAATTCGTAGGTCCCGAGGGCACTCGTGGTGCCCGACAGGGTCCCGGTTCCGTCCCCGTTGTCCCGGAAGGTGATCCCGCTCGGCAGGTTCCCGAACTCGACCAGCGTCGGGGTCGGGTCGCCGGTGGTGGTCACGGTGAAGCTACCCGGCCCGCTCTGCTCGAACGTGGCGCTGTCGGCCGAGGTGAACACCGGCGGCGCGTCGACCGTCAGGGTGAAGGTCTGCGACGCCCCGGGGCTCGACCCGTTGTCCGCCTCGATGGTCAGGGTGTACACGCCGTCGCTCCCCGATGCCGGGGTGCCGGAAAGGCCGGCGGTCCCGTCACCGAAGTCGGTGAAGGTGACGCCGGCCGGGAGCGGCCCGTTCTCGGTCAGCGCCGGCGTCGGGGTACCCGTCGTGGTGACCGTGAAGTCCTCGACCGATCCCTCGGTGAACGTCGCGCTGTCCCCCGATGTGATGACCGGGGGGCCGTCGACCGTGAGGGTGAACGTCTGGGTGGCGTCCGGAGCCACCCCGTTGGCGGCGGTGATGGTGATCGGATAGACGCCGTTGCTCCCGGTGGCCGGGGTGCCGGCCAGGGTGGCGGTGCCGTCCCCGTTGTCGGTGAACGTGACACCGCTCGGCAGGGCGCCCACTTCGGACAGTGCCGGCACCGGGGTGCCCGTGGTCGTCACGGTGAGGCTTCCCGCCGACCCCTCGTTGAAAGTGGCGGCGTCCCCGGAGGTGATGGTGGGTGCCCCGTCGACCGTCAGGGTGAACGACTGCGTGGCGTCCGGGCTCACCCCGTTGGCGGCGGTGATGGTGAACGCGTAGACGCCGTTGCTCCCCACCTCGGGCGTGCCGGCCAGCGAGGCGGTGCCGTCCCCGTTGTCGGTGAACGTGACGCCGGCGGGCAGGTCGCCCGACTCGCTCAGCGCCGCGTCCGGCGTGCCGGTCGAGGTCACCGTGAAACTGCCCACGGCCCCCTCGGTGAAGGTGGCGGCGTCCCCGGACGTGATGGCCGGCGGGCCGTCCACGGTGAGGACGAAGGACTGGCTGGCGTCGGGGCTGAACCCGTTGCTCGCCGAGATGGTGACCGGATAGGAGCCCTGGGTCCCGACGGCGGGCGTCCCGGTCAGCGTGGCGGTGCCGTCCCCGTTGTCGGTGAACGTCACGCCGGCGGGCAGGTCGCCCGATTCGGAAAGGGCGGCATCCGGAAGGCCGGAGGTGGTCACGGTGAACGTGCCGGACGATCCCTCGGTGAAGGTGGTGGCATCCCCCGAGGTGATGGCCGGCGGGCCGTCGACGGTGAGGACGAAGGACTGACTGGCCTCGGGGCTCACGCCGTTCGAGGCGGTGATGGTGATCGGGTAGGAGCCGCTGCTGCCGGCGGCCGGGGTGCCGGCCAGGGTGGCCGTGCCGTCCCCGTTGTCGACGAAGGTCACGCCACCCGGCAGGCCGCCCGACTCGGTCAGCGCCGCGTCAGGTGTGCCGGTCGAGGTCACCGTGAAGCTGCCCGCCACGCCCTCGTCGAAGGTGGTGCCGGTACCCGAGGTGATGGCCGGCGGTCCGTCCACCGTGAGGGTGAAGGACTGGCTGGCGTCCGGACTCTGGCCGTTGGTGGCCCCGATGGTGATCGGGTAGGTCCCCTGGGTGCCCACGGACGGAGTCCCGGACAGTGTGCCCGTTCCGTTGCCGTTGTCGACGAAGCCGACCCCGGAGGGCAGCGTGCCCGACTCCGACAGGGCCGGCACCGGCGTTCCGGTCGTGGTCACCGTGAAGGAGCCGTTGCTCCCCTCGGTGAAGGTGGCCCCGGCGGCCGACGTGATGCGGGGCGGCCCGTCGACGGTCAGGGTGAAGGACTGGGTGGCGACCGGCGGCAGCCCGTTGCCCGCCGAGATGATGAGCGGATAGACACCGTTGCTCCCGGCAGCGGGCGTACCCGCCAGCGTGGCCGTGCCGTTCCCGTTGTTGACGAACGTGACCCCGCTCGGGAGCGCCCCCGACTCGGACAGCGTGGCCGTGGGATTCCCGGCACTGGTCACCGTGAAGGTCCCGGCGCTGCCCTCGGCGAAGGTGGTGCCGGGCGCCGAGGTGATGGACGCGGCGACCCCGATGCCGACCGGGTTGTCGGAGGCGTTGGCCGATGGACCGGTGCCGACCGAGCTGACCGCGGCCACCGAGAGGTTGTAGAAGTCCCCGTTGGTCAGACCGGCGAGCGTCTCGGAGGTGGCCGTGGAGTTGAAGGTCTGGGTCACCGTCGAACCGGCACCCGTCGGCGTGGCCGTCACCGTGTAGCCGGTGATGGACGACGTGCCCGGATCCGCGGGCGCGGTCCAACTCACGGTGGACTGTCCATTGCCCCCTGTAGCCGTCACCCCGCTCGGGGCACCGGGTAGGGCGGTCCAGGTCAGACTCACGTTGCCCGGACACCCGGCATCGGCGCTGGCCTTGCCACTCGAGGTGGTGCCCGTTCCGCCGGCTCCGGTCGACGCCCCCGAGGTCCCCTGGGTGGTGTGGACACCGCACGCCGTGGTCGACGTGGCCGTCCCGGCCGTGAACTTGGGATTGGCACCGTTGGAGAAGCTGGTGAGGGCGGCCGTCGACACCCACGAGGAGCCGGCGCCGCCACCGCCGCTACCGAGCGACGGGAGCAGTGTGCAGCCATTGCCGGCCCCACCGCCGCCGCCGTAGTAGCCGCCGCCACCACCGCCACCGCCCTGATGGTCGGTATCGGAGTTGTTCGAGCCGCCGGGCGCGCCGTTACCGGAGGCATCGGGCCCGGACCCGGTCGTGCCGGCCGGACCGCTGCCTCCACTGAGGACGGCCCCGCCGGCCCCGCCCGTGCTGTTGGCCGCACCCGAGCCGCCGGTCGTGGCGGTCACACCGCCCGTGCCCCCGGGTGCTCCGACGCCGCCGCCACCGCCGCCGCCCGCGGCCTGCTTGTCCGAGTCGGAGCCTCCGCCGCCACCACCGAAGCCCTGTCCACTGGCCGCACCCCCCGGGGCCGAGGGGTTGGCCTCGGAGGTCGCCCCGGAGCCGGTGGACGCCCCGGCATTGCCGGCCCCACCGTTCCCCCCGTTACCGCGACAGCCACCGGCACCGGCACCGCCTCCACCGGCGGTCACGGCCAGGAGGTTGGCGCACGGTGAACCAGACGTGCCGTAGACGCAGACGGCCGAGGAGCCACCGCCGGCGCCGCCACCCGAGCTGTCCGAGACCGAGCTCTGCTGACCACCGTTGCCGCCGTTCGAGTAGCCCGAGCCCCCCGATCCCCCGGTGACCGCGGAGCTGGTGTTCTCCGAGCCGCCGCCACCACCGCAGCCGATCATCGCGGCGATGGTCTCACCAGGTGACACGTTGAACGTTCCCAGCAGCTGGCCGCCACCGCCGCCGGCACCGGTGTTGGCTTCGTTACCGAGTCCGTCGAGGCTGGAACCGCCGCCACCGCCGCCGCCACCGATCAACGTGATGGCGGCGCTGCCGCCACCGGTCTGCGCGCTGAGCGTCGTGACGTACCAGGTGCCACAGGCCAGGGTGGAGGGCGCCGGGCTGCCCGACGTCGTGAACCACGAGGGAGTGGCCGGCACCGCCCCGGCCGGCACCGCGTCGGTGACCCCGGTCACCGCCGACACGGCCAGCACGCCGCCGCCGAGGGCCAGGGCCATCAGCACCGTGCCCAGTGACCTGAGCCCCCGGGTCCTGTTCGACAGACCGTTCATCGCACCGCTCTCCTCTGTTTCGTCATCTTGTCCGTACTTGCAGAGCCGACTCGCGCCGCGTTCGTCCGGGGCCGGCTCTCGGTTGTCAGCTATCGATCTGGAGCTCGAAAGTCTGTGTCGCCGTCTCGTGGGCCTTCTTGGTGGAGTCGGTCGCCTTGACCGTCACCGGGTAGCGGCCGGCCGGCACCTTGCTGGCCAGGACCGTCCCGGACAGCACTCCGGCGGACGAGAGCTTCAGTCCCTTGGGCAGCGTCCCCACCTTCGTCCACTTGACGGGAGGCAGTCCTCCCGATGATGTCAGTTGGACGCGGTAGGAGACACCCTCGGTGACGTCGGGCAGCGAGGTCGTGGTGATCGTCAGCGCACCCACCGTCAGCGTGAAGAACTGGGTGGCGTCGGAACCCTCACCGTTCGAGGCGATGAAGCCGATCTGGTAGGTGCCCGCCTGGGTCGGGGTCCCGGCCAGGGTGCCCGTCCCGCCACCCTCCGGGGTGAAGGTGACTCCGGACGGCAGATTGCCGAACTCGGAGATGGTGGGCGTCGGCGTGCCGGTGGCGGTCACGGTGAAGGATCCCGCCGCGCTCTGCGAGAAGGTCGTGGCGTCGGCCGAGGTGATGGCCGGCGCCTGGTCCACGGTCAGGGTGAACGACTGGGTGGCCGTACCCCCGCCCGTGGCGGTGAAGGTGATCGGGAAGGATCCGGTCTGGGTGGGGACCCCTCCGAGCGAGCCGTGGGTGAACGTCACCCCGGCCGGGAGCGCGCCCGACTCGGTGATCGAGGGGGTCGGGTAGCCGCTGCCCGTCGGCGTGAAGCTCCCCCGCGTACCGACGATGAAGGTCGCCGAGTCACTCGACGTGATGGAGGGCGGCTCGTCGACGCGCGAGGGTGAAGGCCTGCGACACCGGGCCGCCCACCCCGTTGGTGGCACCGAAGGTGATCGGGTAGGTGCCACCGGTGCCGGCCGCCGGGGTGCCCGACAGCGTGCCGGTGCCGTCACCGTTGTCGACGAAGGAGACCCCGCTCGGCAGGCTGCCGGTCTCCGACAGGGTGGCGGTCGGGTTGCCGGTCGAGGTCACGGTGAACGAGCCGGCGCCCGCCGTGGAGAAGGTCGCCTGGGCGGCCGAGGTGATGACCGGAACCGCGTCGACGCTGAGGGTGAATGACTGGGTGGCGTCCGGGCCCACCCCGTTGGTGGCGTCGATGCTGATCGGGTAGGTCCCGCTGCTCGTCGCCGCCGGGGTGCCGGACAGGGTCGCCGTGCCGTCACCGTTGTCGGTGAAGGTGACACCCGGGGGCAGGCTGCCGATGGCGGACAGCGAGGCGGTCGGGAAGCCCGTCGAGGTCACGGTGAAGGTCCCCGCGGTTCCGGTCACGAAGTCGGTGCCGGCGGCCGAGGTGATGACCGGCGAGGCGTCGACGGTCAGGGTGAAGGACTGGGTGGCGTCCGGACCCACCCCGTTGGTGGCGTCGATGGTGATCGGGTAGGTGCCCTGGCCGGTCGGGGTGCCGGACAGGGTCGCCGTGCCGTCGCCGTTGTCGATGAAGGCCACCCCGCCCGGGAGCGCGCCCGCCTCGGAGATCTGGGCCGACGGCTCGCCAATGGTGGTCACCGCGAACGTGCCGGACGATCCCTCCTGGAAGGTGGTGGCGTCGGCGGACGTGATCGTCGGGGCAAAGGCCGTGCTCGATACGTTCAGGGTGAACGACTGCGTGGCATCGGAGCCGATGCCGTTCGAGGCCGTGAAGGTCACCGGGTAGGAGCCCACCGTTCCGGGCGCGGGTGTTCCGGCCAGGCTGGCGGTGCCGTCACCGTTGTCGGTGAAGGTGACGCCGCTCGGGAGCGCTCCGGACTCGGACACGGCCGCGGTCGGGTTGCCCGTCGTCACCACCGTGTACGTGCTGTGGATCGTTTCCGCGAAGCTGGCGGCCGTCCCCGAGGTGAACGTCGGCGACTCGTCCACCGTGAGGAGGAACGACTGGGAGGCGGGGCTCCCCACGCCGTTGGAGGCGCCGAAGGAGATCGGGTAGCTCCCTCCGGTACCGGCGGCCGGGGTGCCCGACAGCGTGCCGGTGCCGTCGCCGTTGTCGATGAACGAGACGCCGCTCGGCAGGGTGCCGCTCTCCGACAGGGAGTCGGTGGGGTTGCCGGTCGAGGTCACGGTGAAGTTCCCCGGCGAGCCGGCGGTGAAGGTCGTGCTCGACGGCGAGGTGATCGCCGGGGCGGACGTCACCTTCAATGTGAAGGACTGGCTGGCGTTGGGTGTGGCCCCGTTGCTGGCGACGATGGTGATCGGGTAGGTGCCGTTGGTACCGGTCGCCGGTGTACCCGACAGCGTCGCCGTGCCGTTGCCGTTGTCGACGAAGGAGACACCGCTGGGCAGGGAGCCGGTCTCGGTGATCGAGGCGGTGGGTACGCCGGTCGTCGTCACGGTGAAGGAGCCCGCGTCGCCCTCGGTGAAGGTGGTCGCGTTGCCCGAGGTAATGGCGGGAGGCGACGGCCGGCGACGAGATGGTGGTCGTCGAGAGGGGCGTGGGCGCGGTGTAGGGAGGGGTTCCGCTCCCGTCGCTGCTGTTGGTCGGATAGCCGTCGAAGGTGACGTTGCCGGCGGTGCTGACATTGGTGTTGACCCGGAACTCGGTCAGGTCCACGGGCTCGACCGTCCCCACCGCGCCGGTGGCGGTGAACTGTGCCGTGACCGTGGGCAGTGAGACCGTCTGGCCGCCGGCGACGTGGATCGAGGACGGGAGCTCGACCTCGATGTAGGGATAGCCGGTCTTGTAGTTGCCGGTCTGCTGGGCGTCGCAGCCGGTGCCCGTCGTCGTGCAGTAGGTGCCGGTGGCCTGGCCGGAGGTCACCGCGTCGCCCCCTTCGAGACGGATGGAGCCGGGCACGTAGGTGAGGCCGGCGGGGACCGGGATGATGGAGGCGAACTCGTCGCCGTAGTTGACCGTGAAACCATCGTCACTGGCCGGAAGGGACGAGGCCACCCCCGCCGTGGTCAGGGTGAATGTCGAACCCTGGTGCACACTGGCGGGCTCGACGGAGGCGATGCCGACGCCCTCGTAGATGTCCTCGGTGACGAATCCGAGAACCTTGAGTTCGTCGCCCATGTCCTGATTGGACGAGGGGACGTAGCTCAGGGTTCCGGTGGAGCAGCTCGGATCCGAGGCCGAGTAGGTGGCGGTGCCCGACGCACAGATACCGAACGTCAGGCCGAAGGTGCCGGTCGCGACGGTGTCGTCGCTGCCGTTCACGGCGAAGGTGGTCGTGATGAGGCCGTTGGACGCGGTCGAGGTCACGGTGGACGAGCCATCAGCCGCCGGAGCCGGGGTGACGATGGTCAGTGAGGTGGGGTCGATGCTGGCCGCCCCACCCTGCACGAGGGTGTCCACGTCGAAGGTGCTGGCCGCCGGGGCGTTGGACCCGACGGTGTACGCGGCGATCCCGTTGGTGACGACAGGCCCCGAACCGGCGGCCCCCGCCGATGACGTGGCCAGCACGACCCCCGTCGCGCTGATGGCGACAGCCGCCACGGCCGCCATCGCCAATCTCACCACCGCGCGCACGCGCGTCCAGAGGTCCCCAACAATGGTCACGTGATCTCCCCCATCCTCAAGTCCCGTCGACCGTGGTAGATCCCCCCACACGGCCGCGTCGCCGACCGGCCCGGTTGGCGATTGTGGGTCACTGTTAAATACGGCCGGTGCAAAGTCAAGAACCCACCCGCATTAGTTCGGTGGATCTGTCACGCTCCGCGTCAAACACAGATGTATCGGCTCGCGCCCCCCTCACCCTCCGTGTCGGACGACCGGACGCCGCGCCCCGTCGGCCCTTCGGAGCGCGGCGTAGCATCGGAGAGTCATGAGCCTCGAATGGGAGCAGACGAACGTCGACGCCGAGGATCCGGAGACACTCGGACGCTGGTGGCAGCACGCACTGGGGTGGGTGGTCGTGAACGACGCTCCCGACGAGTTCGAGATCCGGCCGGCACCGGACCGGCTCCCCGGCCTGCTGTTCGTTCCGGTTCCCGAGGTCAAGACGGTCAAGAACCGGCTCCACCTCGACTTCCGCCCCGACGATCAGGAACGCGAGGTCGATCGGCTGCTGGGTCTGGGTGCCACCCGCCTGGACGTCGGACAGGGCGAGCCGCCGTGGGTCGTGCTGGCGGATCCGGAGGGGAACGAGTTCTGCGTGCTCGGCCCCCGCTCATCGCGTTGACGGGGTGGCCACCGCTCCCGTGGATCCGCCCGGGCGTGCCGGTGTCCGATTCAGGCGCTGCGCGCCGGCTCGTCCGGAGCAGACGTCTGGGCCGACCATGTCGGGTCGCACGATCGGCACCGGAAGACCCAGCGGTTTCCCGGCTCCCGTGAACTTCGGATCACGAGGACCGGATCCTGGACCCGTCCACAGCTCGGGCACGGCTGAGTCATCGGATTCTCGACCATCGGTGTTCCTCGGGTGTGCAGGCCCGTTGCCACGACCGGTCCACCCGACGGCTCAGGGGATCGGGCGCCGGTCGACAATCAGTTGTGGCCCCCGCTGATCCCGATCGGTCACGGCTGGCGGATCGTCGGGTGGACGCGCGGCGCCCGCAGCCCGGGCCGCTGGGTGGGTTCCGGTCAGGCCGTGAACTCGGTGCACGAGGACGTCTGATCGGTGGTGTAGGCGCTCTGCGACGCGACACATACGTCGTAGAGGTCGCCCAGGGTCAGGCCGGACAGGGGCTCCGTGGTGGTCGAGCTGCTCACCGTGGTCGATGACTGCAGGGTGAGCGACGACAGATCCAGCACACCGACCGCGTACCCGGTCACGGGATTGCCGGCCGGCGCACCGGTCGCCAGGTTCCACGACACCGAGCCCGTCCCGTCCCCGTTGTCCACCACGGTGACGTCCGTCGGTCCCGGAGGCGCCGCGAAGGCGGTGAACTCCGAACATGTCTCGTTGGCCGTGACCTGACTGTTCAGTGCGCTGACGCACACGTCGTAGAGGTCGCCCAGGGTCAGGCCGGACAGCGTGGTCGAGGTGGTCGAACTGTCGACCGACGCCGACGGACCGATCGCCAGGGCCGTCAGGTCGAACGAGTTCACGCCGTACCCCGTCACCGGATTGCCGAGCGTCACGTTCGAGGGGGTCCAGGAGATGGTCGCCGTCCCGTCGCCGACGTTGGTGTCCGTGACCGAGGTCGGACCCTGGGGCACGGCCTGGATCGGGGTCGAGGCCGGCGAGTTGCCCAGGGCGTTGGTGGCGTACACCGAGAACGTGTACGAGTCCGTGGCGTTCAGCCCGGTCACCGTGGCCAGGGTGGAGGAGCCGGACACCTTGGTCGTCGTCGACGTGGTCTGATCCACCACGACCGTGGTGTACCCGGTGATCGTCGATCCGCCGTTGGACGACGGAGCGGTGTAGTTGACGTAGGCGGCCGGGCTCCCGCTGATCGTGGTGGCCGTCGCCGACACCCCGGTCGGGACCGTGGGCACCGTCGGCAGCGTCAGCGGAGCCGACGGGGCCGAGGGGATGCTCGTGCCGTACGTGCCGACCGAGACGCCCGTGAACGTGTAGGTCTGTCCATTGGTCAATCCGGTCACGGTGCACCCGGAGAGAGATGCCTGACACGAGTTTCCACCGGGGCTCGCGGTGATCGTCCAATGCTGGATGGTGGCGTTGTCGATCGTCGGCGGCTGGAACGTGACCGTCGCCGATCCGTGTCCGGCGGTGGCGACCAGTCCGGTCGGAGGATAGGGGACGCCGGCCTCCACCCGCAGGATCTTGCCGGCATGACCCGTTCCCGACGCGTTGGTGGCCACGACCTTGATCGCGTACGTCTTGCCGTCGGTGGCACCGGAGGTCGTGCAGGTCAAGGCGGACGTGGTCGTACACGTCGTATGCAGATGGGGGCCCTTCACGGTCGCCGTGTAACCACTGATCGGGCTGCTTCCGGAGTAGGCGGGGGCCGCCCAGGAGATCACGAACTCATCGGCCTGTGAGCGCGCCTGGACCGCCGTCGGGGCGCCGGGCTTGGACGGAGCCGCTCCGGCGGTACCGGCTCCGACCAGGAGACCCGCAGCCACGAGGCTCAGGGTCATACACATAGCTGCCATCGTTCGTTTCGACATGTCGTCGACCTTCCTTCGTCCCGTCAGCCAAGGTGGCCGAATGTCCCTTCGGTATCTGCTCCCGCCCGGAGGCGACCCTCAGCAGACCCCGATCCCAGTTCCCGCAAGGTGACGGTGACACGGAGTCGCGAACTGAGTGTCACGGTTGCGCTAACGGAAAGTGAAAGAGTTGTGACCGACTACACGGCGCAGTTGACCGGTCACGCAACGTGGGTACCTCATGGGCGGTCGACGCCGCGAGGTCAGGCGGAGGCCAGGTCCAAGAAGCGCTCGGCGGCGGGCGACAACACGCCGTCCCGGTGGACGAGAGCCAGCCCCCGGACCGCCGGCGGGTCGGGTTGCGAGACCACCGCCCCGAACTGCTCGGCGTAGCGGGCCACCGCCTCGGGGACGAGTGCCGTGCCGGCGCCGGCCAGGACCAACGGGACGATCGCCTCGCGCTGGGCCGTGACCACGGCGAGGGTGAGTTCAGCCGCGGCACCTGCCCCGAGCTGCTCCTCGAGCAGTCGGCGGGTCGACGTGCCTTCGGGGGCCGCGACGAAGGACACGCCGTCGAGCGGGTCGTCCGCGTGGTCGTTCCCGGGGTGGGCCATTTCGGTGCCGGGCGGATGGATGTACACCAGGGACTGGGCGCCCAGGTCGATGGACGCGAACGATGACGGAACGTGCAGCGCATCGGTCAGACCGAGTTCGCAGGTGCCCGCCTCCACCAGGTCGAAGAGCTCCTGGGTGTCCTCGGGGGCGGCCAACTCGATCCGTACCCCGGGGTGGTGACGCCGGAAGTTGCCCACCAGCGCGGCCATGGGGTCGGCGGCCAAGGTGGGGAGGCTGCACACACTGAGTGACCCGGCCACGACGCCGGCGACCGCGGCCACGGCGGCCCGGCCCGTCTCGAGGTCGCGGAGTGCCTGGCGGGCGGGCCCGACCAGGGCGGACCCCGCCGGGGTGAGACGCACGCCACGGCCGACCCGGAGGAACAGCGGCGTTCCGAGTTCCCGTTCGAGCTCCTTCACCGCGAGGGAGATGGCGGGCTGGGAGACGAACACGGCCTTGGCCGCGGCGGTGAAGCCACCGTGGTCGACGACGGCGACGAAGTGACGCAAGCGGTTCGTATCGATCACTTCATCTTATCTATTTCAGAAAGTATCGCTATTCGACTTCTGGATGGACCTGGGCCACGGTGGAGTGATGGAGGACGTCGCGCTCGAGACCCGCCCCTGCGAGCGGCTGGCAACGGCTGCTGGTCGAGCCGAAACGTCCCGATCGGATCAGAAATCGACCGGAGGCGTTCTGGCTGACCGTCGCCGCGGTGTGCATCGGCGCCTTCATGGGCCAACTCGACGCCAGCATCGTGACCGTCGCCCTCCCCACCCTCCAGCGCACCTTCGATGCGAGCGTGGGAGCGGTCACGTGGGTGGGGCTGAGCTACCTCCTCGTGCTGGTGGCCACGGTGGTCGCCGTCGGACGCTTCGCCGACATGTGGGGTCGCAAGCTGCTCTACGTCTACGGGTTCGGGATCTTCGTGGTCGGCTCGGCCCTGTGCGGGCTGGCCCCGGACCTCGGTTGGCTGGTCGGGTTCCGCGCCCTCCAGGCGGTGGGAGCGGCACTCCTGCAGGCGAACAGTGTGGCCATCATCGTCCTCGCCGTACCGAAGTGCTCGCTGGGCAAGGCGATCGGGATCCAGGGCGCGGCCCAGGCCGTAGGGCTGGCGCTGGGCCCGACGGTGGGTGGGTTCCTCCTCGCCGCCGGTGGATGGCGGCTCCTCTTCTTCGTCAACGTCCCGTTCGGGCTCGTCGGCATGGCCGCCGGGTGGCTGTTGGTTCCGCGGAGCCGGAATCTCCAGGAGCCGACGCCGTTCGACTGGCCCGGATTCATGCTCTTCTTCCCGGCGGTGCTGGCCGTCTTCTCCGCCCTCTCGTTCGGCAACGCCCGAGGCTGGAGTTCGCCGTCGATCGTCGGACTCCTGGTGATCGGGGTGGTCTTGATCACGGCGTTCATCGTGCGCCAACGCCGGTGCGCCCATCCCATGCTCGACCTCCGACTCTTCCGGCTCCCCCGCTTCGGTGCCGGGATCTCGAGCGGGCTGCTGTCCTATCTGGTCATGTTCGGCGTCCTCTTCCTGGTGCCCTTCTACCTCGAGCGGAGTGTGGGACTCGGCTCGGGGCGTGCCGGACTCGAGCTGATGGTCATGCCCGTGGCGCTCGGAGTCACCGCTCCCGTCGCCGGTCGGCTCGCGGATCACGTCGGCGCTCGTCCCCTGACGGTCGCAGGCATGGTCTGCGTCAGCGGGGGTCTCGTGGCTCTGGCCGTCCTGCGCCCCGCGACCCCGCTCTTCGTGGTCCTCCTGGCGGTCGTGGGGTTCGGCATGGGGGCGTTCACGCCCCCGAACAACGCCACCATCATGGGCGCCGTGCCCCCTCGTCAGGCCGGGGTGGCCTCGGGCGTGCTGAACATGACCCGGGGGATGGGTACGTCCCTGGGATTGGCGGTCACCGGACTGGTGTTCGACGCCACCGGTGGCAGTGCGGCCGCTCCGGAACTCGTAGCCCGGGCGTTCTCCCTCACGTGCCTCGTCCTCGCCGGGATCGCGATGGCCGCCGGTCTGGTGGCTGCCACGGCGGACGGCGGGCCGGTCACCGTGCGGGCCCTCGACATGGTCGAGTGAGGGTCGCCGGCGGCCCGACACGCCGCCGGATCCCGGGATCATGGGTGGCTACCGGTCAGCGCCTGCAGGGCCAGACTGCTCCCGGCCACCACGACCCACAGGATCGCCCCGAGAGCGAGCGGCCGGAATCCGGCGGAGCGGATGTCCCGGGGGCGGGTGGAGAGGCCGATGGCGGCCAGCGCCATCGTGATCATGACCGCGGCGACCTCCGACAGCGACTCGTGCCAGCCGTTCGGCACCAGACCGACGGTGTTCAGGGCGACCGCCACGAGGACCCACGCGATGAACCACGGAACCGCGCGGCGCAGTCCCCCGGGCGCGGTGTGGTCGCCCCCCGCGGCCGGACGACGACCGGCCCAGCCACGCCAGACGGAGAGGCCCAGGGCGATGGGGACGATCATGAGCGTGCGGGTCAGCTTCACCACCACCGCGTAGGACGTCGCTCCGTGTCCGTAGATCGTCGAGACGGCGACGACCGAGGAGAGGTCGTTCACGGCGGTACCCGACCAGAGGCCGAAGGCGTGCGGCGAAAGGCCCAGCGCGTGGCCGATGGTCGGGAACGACAGCACAGCGGCGACATTGAAGGTGAAGATGGTGGCGATGGCATAGGAGACATCCGCGTCGCAGGCGCCGATCACCCCGTCCGTGGCGGCGATGGCCGACGCGCCGCAGATCGCCGTACCGACCCCGATCAACGTCCGGAGATCCCGCGACACTCCCAGTACCCGTCCGATCACGACCGCTCCGAGCAGGGCCGTGGCCAACGTCCCGATGAGTACCGGCAACGAGGTGGTCCCCACGGTCAGCACCTCGTGGAACGAGAGTCCGGTTCCCAGGACGACGATCGAGGCCTTGAGGACCGTCTTGGCGACGAAATCGAGCCCCGGCCCTGACCGCGCCGCCGGCGGTCGTACCACGGTCGTCGCGATGCCCCCGAGCACCGCGAACACCGGTGCCCCGACCACCGGAACCAGGTGTCCGAGCACGGTGGCCGCGACGGCGATGACGGCCACCGGCACGAGGCCGGGAAGGAGCGCTGCCGTCCGACGCCCACGTCCCGGACCCGGACCGGTGGCCGATTCGGCATCGGCCGTCCCCGGGAGGACGACAGTTGGATGCGGTTCCATGCCTCCACCCTGCGCCGCGCCATCGGGACCCGATAGGTGGAGAATCGCCGCGACCCTATAAGGTACCCTTATGCCTTTGGCGGAGCCGGTCCCCGACATCCGTTCGCTCGACCTGCTCCGCAGTGTCGCCGAGCTCGGTTCGATCCGTCAGGCCGCCGCCGCGCACCACATCAGCCAGCCGGCGGCGAGTATGCGGCTCCGCAGTCTGGAGCGGACGCTCGGCCTCTCCCTCCTGGACCGTTCGTCCGGTCGAGCACGACCCACCGCGACGGGGCTGGCGGTCGTGCAGTGGAGCGAGTCGGTCGTCGAGGGCATGCGGGACCTGCTCCTGGGAGCGGCTGCGGCGCGGTCCGAGGGCCGGGACACCCTCCGCATCGCGGCGAGCATGACCGTCGCCGAGTACCTGGTGCCCGGGTGGCTGAGCCGCCTGGGGGGCTCCGGTCCCCCGGTCGCCGTGTCGCTGACGATGGGCAACTCGGAGCACGTCACCGACATCATCCGCCAAGGTGGTGCCGACATCGGCTTCGTCGAGGGCCCGGATGATCCAGCGGACGTGCGCTCCCGCGTCGTGGAAGCCGACGACCTGGTCGTCGTGGTGGCGCCGTCGCACCCGTGGGCGCGCCGGCGACGTCCACTGACCGCCGTCGACCTCGCCTCCACCCCCCTGGTCCTACGGGAGCCGGGCTCGGGCACGAGAGAGGTGCTCGAGCGAGCCCTCGCCTCGTGCGGACTCGAGCCGACGCCCCTCATCGAGCTCGGGTCCACGACGGCCATCAAGTCCTCCGTCGCGGGGGGAACCGGGCCCGGCGTACTCAGCCGCTTGGCCATCGGACCCGAGGCGAGCGATGGTCGGCTCACCGTCGTGACGACGTCGGGCATTCCGCTGGAACGTCACATCCGGGCGATCTGGCCGTCGACGGGTCCGCTGGTGCCGACCGCCGCACGGCTGCTGCGCCAAGTCACCGGGGCCGACGCCCCGAAGTGAATCCGCGCGTCAGGAACGACATCGGGGACGGACGACCGGGTCGTCGGCCCGCCACGGTGCCGGGTTCCCTCGTCGCCGCGCGCCAGGGTGTCCGCGTGGGTCCAGCGCTGGCGACCCGACGGGACGCGCCACCCCGTCCGGTGCGCGGTCACCGCGAGAACCACTTCCGTCGCCTCGTCGTCTGCTGAGCGCGGCACTGGCAGCGATCCGCTTCGGGAACGTGCCCCAATACCTGTTCCACGTGCATGCCACACCCCATCCAGGTCGGTCGGCCGCACTGCTTGCACGTCACTTGGGTACACATGGTTCGTGATGCTCCTTCCAGGGGGTCTTCGCCATCTCCAGGGTGACGGCGAGGAATCGTTCGAGCTGGACGATCAGGCTGCTACGGGCCCGACGGGTGTCCGCTGTCGGAGGCTGGTTCCATGGCGCTCGAGGGGGACGTGCCCTTCTCGACCGGCGTGCTCTCCGACCCGGCCGCCGTCGGAGGCCGTAGGTCGATGTCCGTTCCTCGAGTCGGTGTCATGGGGGGAGTCCTCCGGTCGAGACACTGCCGGCTGGCGGTGGGGCCCGCATAGATACCGGGGTAGGCATGCCGACGGTACCAGGTACCCAGGGGGGTATCAATCCACGGTCGCCACCGGTCCCGCGCGACGTCTAGCCCCCGATCGGTGCCCACCGTGACCGGATCGGGACTGTGGTCCGGGGCGTGCATTCCGACGTGGGTTACCTCACCGTCCGATCCTCACCGTTACCGCGCCATCGGCGACGGGGCGGAGCGATGCGCCGATACGGGCGGTGGGATCGGTGAGCTGCGAGGCTCTCACCCATATGCACCGACCGAAGCCCGGCCTCCTGTGGTTGGCCATCGCCCTCAGCGCCATGACGTTGGCCTCCTGCGCCCAGTCGCCGTCCTCGACATCGGCCACCAACCCGAGCACCTCCTCCACGACACCGGTCGGCACGAACACGGCGTGGGTCGAGGACAGTACGCGCGCCCTGAACGTCTTCCTGCCCGACGAGGACAGCATCTACTGGTTCGACGGCTACGGCACCGCCGATGGCGCACGCACCATCGTCAGCGGACAGGTCCCGACCGCCCGGTACTGGTCGTTCACGGCGTACCCCGTCCCCCAGAACAACCGACGCCAGCATCTCCACGACACGCAGATCGGCCAGTCAGACGGTCGATACACACTCACCATCGCCCAGACGTGCACGGGTGTGAGCGGGACCTGTATGGCCATGGGCTCGACGGACGGGGGCATCCTGGTCATGCGCCTCTATGTGCCGGTGGACATCAGCGGAGCCGGCACCGGTGGCGTACCGCTCCCCCACGTCGGGTTCGTCGACCGGTCAGGGCACGAGGTCTCGCTCGATCGAGCATCGGGGGGAACCGCCGTGGGGCAGGTCATCGCCACCTACCGCGACCAACACGGCGCGCTGCCGTCCACGTTGACCCAGAGCTATCCGCCGGCCGCCCCCGTACCGGTTCCGATCGAGAGCCCCCCGCCGGTCGGCGGGGTCACCTACGGTACCGGCCCCTATGCGAACCCCGACAACATCTACGAGCACATCGCCTACACCACGACCCGGGGCGACCTGGTGGTCACCGCGAAGCCTCCCACGTACCAGACCGATTCCAACCCGAAGGCCAATGACCTGGCCCGCCGAGCCGGCCAGCACCCACAGGTGCGCTACTGGTCACTGTGCACGACGCTGAAGGGTCGCCACACCGGCGACTGCCTGCGTGACGAGCAGGTCTCGATCCCGGGCGGTTCCGATGTCTTCACGGTCATCGTGTCCCCGACCTGCCCGGTCGCCGGCTATGTCAATTGCCTCGTGGCGGGACCCGAGCCGCTCCAGAGCTCGCTCGCCTACCGCAACCTCCTGCCGAGCGCCAGCTTCCAGCCCCTGGCGTTCACCGGTCCCTACCGCATGACCGCCACGTACGTGGCCCGCGACAGCTGAACCTCGACGTCGTAGGTGACGACCTCGGACGCCCAACGCCGCCGTCGCTCCATGGCACCGTCTCCGTGGCCCGGACCGGCTCCATCCCAGCGATGGAGGGGCGAATACGCCATTCCTGGCACTCGGGAAACGGCTTCATCTCGGCGGCCCGAGCACCACCGTCAGGTGACCGCCACCAGGCACCCGACGAAGGTGGCGTACCCCGCGATGATGACCCAACCCGAGGTCCGGCCGATGCCGCGACCGACGTACGCCAGGAGCAGCGTCAACGAGGTCAATCCCACGTACCACGCCGCGGTGAGGGTTCCCGAGGTCGAGGGCGCGGACAGCCCCAGGATCACTCCCGGGAGCAGCAGACCCGCCAACACATTGAGGCTGTTGGAATTGAGGGCCGTCGAGAACGCCGCGGCCCCTCTTCCGAGGCGGGCGAGGTGCACCGCGGCCACCGCGTTCGGCAGGCTGGTGACCGCCGCCAGCACGATGCCACCGATCACGGCGTCCGAGACATGGAAGTGTCGGCCCAGGGTGGCGGCTCCCCGTTCCATCGTCACGCTCGCGGCGACCACTACCACCAGCGCGCCGGCGGCCACGAGCGCATCGACCGGCCGTCCGCGGACGGGTCGGATGGCCTCCTCCAGCTCCAACGACTCTTCGTGCACGGCGGCGATGATCCACTGTTTGGCGCGGACCGGTCCGGGCAGACGCTCGATCCTGGCTGCCGAAGCGCCCAGGACGACGAGGTAGGGAATCACGACGACCAGGGCGACGCCGAGGCTCACTGCGGGGGTGAGCACACCCTCGACGGCGACCAGGCACACCGCGGCGACCCACAGGGCGACCGCACCACCGAGCAGGATCACCCTCCGATGCAGGGCGATGAACCCCGCGACCACGGCACCGAGACCGAGGAGGGCTGCGAGGTTGAAGACGTTCGATCCGATCACGACGCCCGCCCCGATGGCTTTCTGGTGCTGGCGCAGCGCGGTGACCGAGGCGGTGATCTCCGGCGCATCGGCGGCCAGTGCCGCCACCACCCCGAGCAGCGCCTCGGACAGCCCGAGTCGCTCACCCACCCGTTCCAGGCGGGATACGAGCACCCAGCTGGTGGCCAGAGAGACGAGCGCCCCCACGACGAAGGCGATTCCGGGAAGCGCCATGATGCCGGGGTCCTTTCGCGGTGGATGAGCTGCCGACCGGGCCTCCCGGCTCTCCGACGGCCACTGTACCGGTCCCCTCCCCGTGGGGTCGCGGGCTGTCGGGTGCGGCACCTGCGGGCCGATGTCGTGTGGACGTGACCGATCCGCACGTCGGCGCGAACTGCGCAGTCGGCGGGACTTACCTACCCGCCCGGTTGCGCCAATATCATTAGCTACTACAATAGTTCGCCTATGCGTGGAGAAGTCGTGGGTCCGCGGGCCTCCCGAGATTCCGTCGTCGATGCGGTACTGAGCGCCAGTCGGGTGCTGGTGGCGGTGGCCGCCCGTTCGCTGGGGGACGTCGCCGAGGAGGTCACGCTCACTCAGTTCCGCACCCTCGTGGTGCTGGCGTCCCGCGGTCCCCAGAGCCTGGCCACCTTGGCCGAGGCCGTCGACGTGACGCCGTCGACGGCCACCCGCATGTGCGATCGGCTGGTCCGCAAAGGCCTCGTCACGCGTCGCCACGAGCGGGGTGACCGCCGGTTGATCCGACTCACCCTGACCGAGAGCGGACAGGAGCTGGTCGACGCGGTCACCGAGCGGCGTCGGAAGGAGATCGCGGGCCTGCTGCGGTCCATCCCACGCGAGCAGCAGGCCGCGCTGGTCGACTCCCTCCGACGCCTCGCCACGGCGGCGGGCGAGGTGCCCGAGCAGGACTGGTCGGCCGGATGGGACCTGTAGATGCGCGCCCACCGTCCATGAGCCTCCTGCGACGGACCTCCTGGCGGGCCGCCATGACCGGCGTGTCCCGGTGGCTCGCGGGCGCCTCCTACCTGCAGAAGTGGTTGGTGCTCGGCATCCTCATCGGCTCGATGGCCGGCGTCGGAGCCATCGTCTTCTACGAGGCCCTGCTCGTCTGTACCCACTTCTTCCTCGGCGTCCTGGCCGGCTACCACCCGCCGACCCCCGCCGGTGAGGGCGGGCATGCCGCTTCGGCGTCCTTCACCCGGCCCTGGGCACTGCCCCTGGTGGTCGGGCTCGGGGCCCTGCTGGGGTCGGTCCTGGTGTTCCGGTTCGCCCCGGAGGCCGAAGGACACGGCACCGATGCCGCCATCTCGGCGGTCCATCACAATCCCCGGGGTATCCGCTTCCGGGCGGTGCTGGTCAAGATCGTCGCCTCGGCGCTCACGATCGGTTCGGGGGGCTCCGGCGGTCGGGAGGGGCCCACCGGTCAGATCAGTGCCGGATTCGCCTCGTTACTGGCCCGGGAGATGGACCTGAGCCCCGCCGACGCCCGGATCGCGGTGGTCACCGGCATCGGATCGGGGATCGGCGCGATCTTCGGGGCGCCGTTGGGGGGAGCCGTCCTGGCCACCGAGATCCTCTACCGGGACGACTTCGATGCCGCCGCCCTCCTGCCCAGCTTCGTCGCCTCCATCGTCGGCTACGTCATCTTCGGCGCCGCCATCGGCTACACACCGCTGTTCGGCTTCAACGCCAGCTACCACTTCACCGATCCGTCCCACCTGCTCTGGTTCGCCCTGATCGGGGTCCTGGGCGGTCTCATCGGCCTGCTGTATGCCAAGGGCTTCTACGGGATCTCCGACGTCTTCGGTCGGATGCCACTCCCCCGGTGGGTCAAGCCGGTCATCGGCGGGGTCATCGTCGGGTGCATCGGCCTGGTGATCCCCGAGGTCCTCGGGACCGGGTACGGATGGATCCAACAGGGCCTCGGGCCCCACCTCCTCACCCTGCCCCTGTGGGTCGTGCTCGCCCTGCCGTTCGCCCGCATCCTGGCCACGGGTCTGTCGATCGGCTCGGGCGGCTCGGGCGGCATCTTCGGCCCGGGCATGGTCATCGGTGCCTTCATCGGCGCATCGGTGTGGCGTCTGTTCGAGCCGATCGTCCCCTCCATGGGCCACAATCCCGTTCCGTTCGTCATCGTGGGCATGATGTGCTGCTTCGGGAGCATCTCGCGGGCGCCGCTGGCCGTCATGCTGATGGTGGCGGAGATGACCGGCAGCCTCTCGATCCTGGCGCCGGCCATGCTGGCCGTCGGCCTGGCCTGGTTCATCGTCCGGCGGGGTGACGACACGATCTACCGCAGCCAGCTCCAGAGCCGGGCCGATGCCCCCGCGCAACGTCTGCTGACGGGGATGCCCGTCCTGTCCGCCGTCGTGGTCGGCGATGCCATGGCCCCCCAGCCGCTGGTGATCCCGGGGGGGACCACCGTCGAAGCGGCAGGGCGACAGCTCCAGCGGGCCGGCATGAGCGGTGCACCGGTGGTCGACGACCAGGGCCGCTTCGAGGGGACCGTCTCGGCTCAGGACCTCGTCCCGGACGACGGGGCGGGGGCCCGGACCCTCGAAGGGGTGGTGGACCCGGCAGCCCCCACGGTGGCCGACACCGCCCACCTCGACGTGGCCCTCGACGCGCTGACGACCACCGCGGCCCACTGGGTCACCGTCCTCGACACCGAGCGGCACGTGGTCGGCACCGTCGGTGTCACCGACGTCGTGCGTGGATACCGCCTGGGCCTGCTGTCGAGCCTGCAGGACATGGACGCGGTCGGCGATCACGGGGGGACCAACCGCGTGCGGCTCCACGTCGGATCGGCACTCGTGGGGCGATCACTACGGGAGTCCGGCTTCCCGATCAGCGTCATCGTGACGACCATGCAGCGGTGTCGGGACCTGCTCGTCCCGGACGGGAGCACCGTGCTCGAGGCCGGGGACGAACTGGTCCTCATCGGGCCCGACGCCGACATCGAGGCCATCCGTGAACTGGCGACGGGCCCTGCTCCCGGCCCGGTTCCGGGCCCGGTCCCCGCCCTCCGCGACACACCGCCGACGGTGTAGTCACCTTTCGCCCGGCCCCGACCGGGCGCCGCGTCGGTCGGCCCGTCGAAGCGGCGTGGCAACCGTTGCAGACAGCAATGTTTCGCCTGACCACGTGGGGATAGGTGGAGGGAACGACCCACTGACGACGGGTGGGAACTCGGACGAAGCTCGGGAGGACGACATGACTGCACGGCCGATCGCCGTAGTGACGGGGGCCTCGGCGGGCGTCGGCCGGGCCACGGTCCGGGAGCTGGCGGAGCGGGGGTTCGACGTCGCCCTGCTGGCCCGTGGCCCGGCCGGTCTCGAGGCGGCCGTCGGCGAGGTGGAGCTCGTCGGCGGACGGGCCCTCGCCGTCCCCACCGATGTGAGCCGGTTCGACGAGGTCGACGCGGCCGCGTCCCGGATCGAGGACGAGTTCGGACCGATCGACGTCTGGATCAACAACGCCATGACCACGGTGTTCGCGCCGCTGTCCGAGACGGATCCGGCTGACTTCCAGCGGGCCCTGGAGGTCACCCTGCTCGGCCAGGTATGGGGGACCACCGCGGCCCTCGCCCGCATGCGACCCCGGGACGCCGGGGTCGTGGTCAACGTGGGGTCGGCACTGGCGTACGTGGGTATCCCCCTCCAGGCCGCGTACTGCGCCTCCAAGTTCGCCTGCCGGGGCTTCTTCGAGTCCACCCGGGCCGAGCTGCTCCACGACGGGAGCAACGTGCGGTTGTGCATGGTCCACCTCCCCGCGGTCAACACGCCCCAGTTCGACTGGTGCAAGACGTCGCTGCGGCGCCACCCCAAGCCGGTGCCCCCCATCTATCAGCCCGAGGTGGCCGCCCAGCACATCGTGCGCTCGGCTCTCGACGGGAGGCGCTCGCGCATCGTGGGCAGCTGGAACCGGATGCTCGTGATGGTGGACAGCCTGGTCCCCGGCGTCGGCAACCAGTACGCGGCCCTGGCGGCGTGGGACGCCCAGCTCACCGACCAGCCGATCGCACCGGACCGGCCGGTGAACCTGTCCCGTCCGGTCGACGAGGACTCCGACCACGGTGCCCACGGCATCTTCGACGGCGAGGCGGGTGGGGTGGCGGATGCGAGCTTCCTCCGCAGCCTGCCCCGGACCGCTCGCCTCTTCGCGGAGGCCCTACGACGGGATCTGCAGGATCGTCGGCGAGCGCCGGTGTTCGCCGGCCCCTCCCTGGGTGATGGCGTCCGGCCCAGCGAAGCCCGGTCCGGCCGGGATCGATGAGGAAGTCGGTGATCGACCGGCGTCGTTCGCCGGGTGCGAACTATCCGAGGGCCTCGGCCAGCAGATAGGAGTGCCCGGCGTTCGGCGATGAGGCACCGACCGCCACGCACATCGAAGGCGACACGCAGGAGACTCCGGACAGCGTGGCGAAGGGGACGGGGCTCGGGCCGGGCTCGACGGTCCAGGCGCTGCCGTTCCACGATTCGATGAGGGTCGCCACCCCCGTGAGGGTGTTCCCGCTCCCCGTGGAGGATCCGCCCACCGCGATGCAGGACGTCGTGGACGTACAGGAGACCGAACCCAGTCCATCGGTGGGCCCCGCATTCGGACTGGCGACTGCCTCCCACGCCGTTCCGTTCCATGATTCGGTGAGCGTGCTGGTCGCCGACTTGGTGGCGTGGCTTCCCACCGCCACGCACGCATCCTGCGACACACAGGACACATCGGCGAGATACGCATGTTTGCGTTGACGTGACCCCGGGGTCCACAGACCGCCGCTGAACGTGGCGACGACGGACGTCGTGCGATCGGTTCCCACGACCTGGCACCAGTTGGCGACAGGGCAGGAAGCGTTCGACAGTTGGATCTTGTCGAGTGACGCCGGGACGGTGACGACGGACCAGTTGGCGCCGTTCCACGATTCGGCCAGGGGAAGGGTGCCCTCCCCCTGGGAGCTGTCGCCCTTCGTGCCGCGGGCGAAGCCGCCGTCGAAGGTGCCGTCGAGGCCTGCGGCGATGGATCCGTTCGGCTCGCCGCTGGACTGGCTTCCGACGGCGAGGCAGAACGACGACGAACTGCAGGCGATGCCGGTGATGAGGGCCAGGGGGTTCCCCGGGAGCTCGGGCGCGGACATGGACGTCCAAGAGGTGCCGTTCCACAGTTCGAACTGGGGATCGGCTCCGGACCCCAGACCGGTGGCGACGCACCATGTCGACGACGGGCACGACACGGCCGTCATGAGGACGGGTCCACCCTGCAGGGACGGGGTCTTGGTCCACTTGCCGCCCGACCACTGTTCGGCCACCGGGGACTCCGTATGGTGGGAACCGCCGCCACCCACCGCCATACACGTGGTCGACGAACCGCAGGACACCGCTGAAAAGGACGCCGCGGAACCTGCGCCGGCCGGCTTCGTGAGGGTCCAGGTCGGCGTCGAACCGCCGGCTGCCGTCACGGTGACGCCCACGAGCAGGAGTACCCCGCCCGCGGCGATGGTCGGCCGCCTGATCATCCGCCTCATGGTCCACCCCTCGTCCGTACCGGAAGAAGGTCTGCCGGTGGCGGTGTCAGTCTGGCCGAAGGAGCGGAACCGCGCTCACCCTGTCAGGGCCCGGGCATGGAGCGGGCTGCGTGCGTCGGATCGAAGGTGGCCAGTCCCATGACGCCCGAGCTCCCGTTCACCCGGTTCCACCTCCAGGCACGGGGCCTGGGAGACTTGACCGATGGACGGAGAACCATCCATCGGATGGAACGAGGATCCCGAGCAGCCGGACCGGTATCGCTACTGGGACGGAAGCCGGTGGACGGGCCACGCCACCGTCTCCGAGGGCGGGCGGGTGGCCAGCCTCGGGATTTCGTGGCCGACGACGCGACGCAGTCGGTTGCGCCGTGCCATCCTCCGCAACACGGTCGTCCTCCACACGCTGGCGTGGTTCGACTGCAGTGTGCCCGTCACCAAGGGTCGCCTGCGACGGTTCACCTGGGCGCCCGAGCAGCGGGCGTTCGACGAACTCATGAAGCTGCGTCGGGCCCCGTAGGCGGTGTGACCGGATCCGCAGGCCACGGATGCACGGGTCGGAGATTCACCGAGACGGGCCGGAGGGTGGGTCCCCACCCGAGGACCGTCCGACGATGCCGGCGGGGGAAGGAGGCCGGAGCCTCCGTCACCCCTCTGACCAGCCACGATGCCAAGCAGTCCCAACGGGATTCGAACCCGTGTCGCCACCTTGAGAGGGTGGTGTCCTAGGCCTCTAGACGATGGGACCCTGTGCGGCCACCCGAGGGTGAGCCGGTACGACGTGCTGCAGCCGACCGCTCCGGAGGGAGCAATCTGCCACAACGGCCCTGACCAGGGCCACTGCATGCGCTCGGGGGGGAGGGCTCGAACCTCCAACCTCATGAACCAGAATCACGCGCGCTGCCAGTTGCGCCACCCCCGAATGGGCGAACCGCCAATTTAGCCGACCTGGCGGGTCCCGGCGGCGGCAACCCGGAACCACCCTCCCGGCCCTGTCCAGGCGGCCCCGTCGGTCACCCCGGCCGACCTGGTATTCCGTCCCGGCGCCGCCGTCGGTGGCGTCCGTCGGCGTCACTACGATCATCGGGGTGGACGCGCACCGGGTGGTCATCGTCGGCGGCGGTGTCCTCGGCACCATGCACGCCCGGGAGGCCTGCCGCCGCGGCTGGGAGGTCACCCACCTGGAGGCGGACGCCGGACCCCGACGGGCCTCGGTCCGCAACTTCGGCCTCGTCTGGGTCAGTGGTCGCGCCGCGGGTCCCGAACTGGACCTCGCCGTCCGGGCCCGCGAGCTGTGGGAGCAGATCGCCTCCCACTCTCCCGCCGTCGGGTTCCGTCCCGACGGCTCCCTCACCGTGGCCCGGCACGAGTCCGAGCTGGCGCTCATGGCCGAAGCGGTGGCCCGGCCCGACGCCGACCTGCGGGGCTTCGAACTCCTCGATCCGACCGGCGTCCGGGCCGCCAACCCGGCGGTCCGGGGCGATCTGGTCGGCGGCCTGCTCTGTCGCCGGGACGCGGTCGTCGAGCCCGGCCTGGTGCTCGGCGCCCTGCGGGTCACCCTCGAGGCCACCGGGCGCTACACGTGGCTCCCCCATCGCCAGGTCATCGAGGTCGGGGCCACGTCCGGCGGGACCGCCGTAGCCGTCGACCACCTGGGGCGACGCTACGAGGGGTCGATGGTGGTGCTCTGCATCGGCGACCGCCTGTCGGGGGTCGGAGGAGCCGTGGGAGCCACCCTGGCCGCGGCGCCGCTCCGTCGCTGCCGCCTCCAGATGCTGCAGACCGCGCCGACCACCGAGCGCCTGGCGACCGCCGTCGCCGACGCCGATTCGATGCGCTACTACCCGGCCTTCGACCTGCCCGGCCGAGCCGGACTGCCCGAACCCCCGGCATCCACCACCGAGTGGGGGATGCAGCTCCTGATCGCCCAGCGGGCCGCCGGCGGCCTCACCATCGGGGACACCCACGTCTACGGTGAGCCCTTCGACTTCGCCGTCGAGCAGCACCTCGACGAGGACCTCATCGACCGGGCCGAGTCCGTACTCGGCTGGTCGCTTCCACCGGTGGTGCGCCGCTGGGCCGGTGTGTACACCGCCGTGACCGACGACCGCATCTGCTATCGGGCCACCCCCGAGCCCGGAATCGTCGTGGTGACCGGACCGGCCGGCCGGGGCATGACCCTGTCACCGGCCATCGCCGAGCAGACCTGGGAGGAGTTGACCCGATGACACCGCCGATCCGACTGGCCGCCCTCGACATGGCGGGCACCACCGTCGCCGACGAAGGGGCGGTGGAGGAGGCGTTCCAGTCCGCCCTGGACGCCGTCGGCCTGGTGGCCGGCGACCTGACGGAGGACCCCGGCGCCTACATCCGACGCACCATGGGTCAGTCCAAGATCGCCGTGTTCACGGAGTTGCTCGGCGGGGACCGCCACCGTGCCGGACGGGCCAACACGGCCTTCGAGTCGGCCTTCGACCAGGCCGTCGACCGGGGTGAGGTCACGGCCCTGCCCGGCGCGGAGGACACCTTCGCCGCCCTGCGGGACGCCGGCGTGCGGATCTGTCTCACCACCGGCTTCTCGCCCGCCACCCGCGACCGCATCGTCGACGCGCTCGACTGGGCCGGGCGGATCGACCTCGCCCTGTCCCCGGCCGATGCCGGCCGGGGCCGTCCCTGGCCGGACATGATCCTCACCGCCGTGCTCCGGCTGCGCATCGACGACGTGGCCGAGGTCGCCGTCGCCGGCGACACCGCCTCGGACCTGGTGGCCGGGACACGCTCGGGGGCCTCGGTGGTGGCCGGCGTGCTGACGGGGGCCCACACCGCCGAGGAGTTGGGCGATGCTCCCCACACCCACCTGCTCGGCTCCATCGCCGAGCTGCCCGGGGTCGTCCTCTGACGGCACCGTCCGCGGCCCGACCGCCGATCACGACGTCGGGCGGTACCCCGCACGACCGAGCCCGAAGGAGTGGATCGAGTCGAGGTTCTGGAATCCGATGATCCGGCCCAGCGCCACCCCCACGGTCTCCTTGGCGTAGTAGGGGACGGCCGAGAGCCCGCTGATGGGCGAGGTCTGCGTCGGCGTCGGGTGCGGGGTCAGGCCGACCGACGAGGCGATGGCCATGCTGCGGGCCTCGTGGAACTTGTCGGTCACGATCAACACATCCGTCTTGCCCCGTGGGATCAGCAGCGCGGCGGCGTCGGACAGGTTCTCCCACGAATTGCGCCCACCGGCCTGGAGGATGTCCGAGGACGGGATCCCGACCGATTCGAGGTAGCGGGCTCCGGCCTCGGCCTCGGTGTAGTCGTCTCCGGGCTCCTTGTACCCCGTCACCACGATCGTCGACGAGTAGTGCTGGTGCCACAGCAGGGCGGCCTGCTCCAGGCGGGCTTCCAGGTCGGGGGAAGGCACCCCGTCGTACTGGGCCGCCCCCATCACCACGATGGCCCCGGCCGCCTGGGGCGAGTACTGCTGGCCCGTCCTCCACACCTGCCACGCGGTGATCACCAGATAGACGACCACGGCGACCAGGAACCACTTGAGGATCTTGAAGAGGAGCCGGAGCATACGGACAGCGGCGAGCGCGATGCCGGCGTCGGCCGGGATCAGCGGTTCGGGCCGGTGGACGACGGCCGGTGGGTCATGACGGGGAGGAGGGGGTCCCGGCCAGTCGCTCGATGGCGGCGGCCAGTCGGGCCAGGGTCCGGTCCGGTCCCAGTACCTCGAGGGCCTCGAAGAGCGGTGGTCCCACCCGGCGGCCGGTCACCGCTACGCGGATGGGAGCCTGCGCCTTGCCGAGCTTGCGGTCGACCGACTCGGCCACCTGGAGGGTGGCGGCGTGGAGCGCGTCGGCCGTCCAGTCCGGCCGGAGGGCCTCGTAGGCGGTGGTCGCCGCGGCCAGGATGGCCGGCGCGACCTCGTCACCGGCCATGGCCTTGGCCCAGGAGTCGGGGTCGGTGTCGGGGGCGTCGAGGAACAGGAAGTCGACCATGCCGGGCACCTCGCCCAGCACGGCGACCCGCTCCTGGACCACCGGCGCCATGGCCCGGAACACCGCGTCGTCGAAGGCGCCGGCGGGCCACGGGGCGCTGTCGCCCTCGAGCCAGGGGCGGCACGCCTCGACGAAGTCGTCGACGGACAGGGCCCGGATGTACTCGCCGTTCATGTGGGTGAGCTTGGCCACGTCGAAGAACGCCGGGGAATGGTTCACGTCGGACAGGGCGAACCACGCCACCATCTGGTCCCGACTGAAGATCTCGGACTGGTCGTTAGGCGGGCTCCAACCCAGCAGGCCGAGGTAGTTGACGAAGGCTTCGGGCAGGTAGCCCTGATCGCGGTAGGACTCGACGGCGACCGGGTCCTTCCGTTTCGACAGCTTCTTGCGGGCCTCGTTGACCAGCATGGGCAGGTGGGCGAAGACCGGGAGCGGCGGCGTGGGCCGGCCCGGGGGGCCGCAGGAGCCGTCGGTGGTCCAACCGATGGCGGCCAGGGAGCCCCACATGAGGATGCCCTTGGGGGTGGTCGGCAAGAGGTCCTCGCCCCGGATCACGTGGGTGATGGCCATGTCGATGTCGTCGACGACGTTGGCCAGCACGAACAGAGGGGCGCCGTTCCCCTTGACCGCCACGAAGTCGTCCATGGCCGCACACGGGAACTCGACGTCACCCCGGATCACGTCGGGGACCACCACGGTCCCCTCGTCGGGGGTGGCGTAACGCAGGGCCCGACCCTCACCCCGGGCCAGCCCGAGAGGACGGCAATGGCCGTCGTACCCGGGGGTGAGGATGCCGGCCGCCTTGTTGCGCGCCGAGACCTCGTCGTGGGTGCAACCACAGGCGTACAGGAGTCCGGCATCCCACAGGGCGCCGACCGCCTCGTGGTACCGGGCGCCGCGCGTCGACTGACGGTAGGGGCCCTCGTCGGCGTCCATGCCCAGCCAGTGCAGGGCGGAGAGGATGCCGTCCACCCACTCCTCGCGGTTGCGCTCGGCGTCGGTGTCCTCGATCCGCAGGACGAAGGTGCCGCCGGCCTGTCGGGCCACCAACCAGTTGAAGAGCGCCGTCCGGGCGCTCCCGACGTGGAAGTAGCCGGTGGGCGACGGCGCGAAGCGGACCCGGGGGGTGCCGGTGGCCACCCGGGCCTTACTCGTCCTCGACGATGGTGATGGCGCCCGTCGGGCAGCCGTTGGCGGCCTGGCGCACCTTTTCGCGCAGCTCCTCGCCCGGGTGCTCGTCGAGCACGTAGAGGAACCCGTCGTCGCGGACCTCGAAGACCTCGGGTGCGATGCCCATGCAGACGGCGTTGCTGGCGCACTCGTCGTAGTCCACGACAATTTTCATGGTGTCCCTCCGGGAGCTCGGCGAAGACGCCCACTGTACCGGGCCGCCGGCGTCCGGCCGGGCCATGGCCGGACTGCTAGAACCCGGACATGGAACGTGTCGGGACCGGGCTCCACGCCACCGGGGGGCGGGCCGGACGCGCCCTCGCGACGGGGGTGGTCGCCGCCGTGGCGCTGGTGGCCTCGGCCTGCTCGTCGAGCGGGTCGGCGACCGGCACCGGCCCCCCGTCGAAGGCGCCGGCCACCACCACGACCCGGGCGACCCCCGCCCCCGCCCCCGTCCCCGCGGGGACCGGGTTGCCGCCGATCCGCCACGTGTTCGTCATCGTGCTGGAGAACGAGGACTACGCCGACACCTTCGGCGACCCGGGCGCCGATCCCTACCTCGCCACCGTGCTGCCGGCCTCGGGCGCCGAGCTGAACGAGTACTACGCCATCGGCCACTTCTCCAACGACAACTACATCGCCCTCATCTCCGGCCAGGCACCCAACCCGGACAACCAGTCCGACTGCCAGGTCTTCAACGACTTCCCGACCGGGGCCACCGTCGCCACCGACGGCCAGATCAGCGGGTCCGGCTGCGTCTTCCCCTCCACCGTGCCGACGGTCGCCGACCAGCTCGATGCCCACCACCTGACCTGGAAGGCGTACATGCAGGACATGGGCAACATCACGTCCGCGCGAACCGGCGGTCTGTGGGCACCCGGCGGTGGGCGCCCCCGACCGGACCCAGGCCGCGGTCCCCGGCGACGGTTACGCCACCCGCCACGACCCGTTCGTCTACTTCCACTCGATCATCGACGACACCGCCCTGTGTGACGCCCGGGTGGTCCCGCTCGGCTCCCCCACCGGTGTCCTGCCGGCGTCGGCCCCGGCCGGCACGACCGGTCTCGCCACCGACCTGGAGCAGATCTCGACCACCCCGAACCTCAGCTTCATCACCCCCAACCTGTGCGAGGACGGGCACGACGTGCCGTGCATCAACCAGACCGGGGGCCAGACGGCGGGCGACGACATCGACTCCTTCCTCTCGACGTGGGTCCCCCTCATCACCCGGTCGCCGGCCTTCGTCCGGGACGGTCTCCTGATCGTCACCTTCGACGAGGCCGATTCCACGGGCCCGAGCGCCGACGCCTCGGCCTGCTGCGACGAGCAGCCCGGCCCGGCGGCGGCGCTGCCCGGAGAGACCGGGCCCGGCGGGGGACGGATCGGAACGGTGCTCGTGTCACCGTTCATCCGACCCGGCACCGTGTCGGCGGTGCCCTACAACCACTATTCGACCCTCGCCACCATCGAAGACCTCTTCGGCCTGTCCCGACTCGGCCAGGCCGCCACCGTCCCGGGCCCGTTCGGTCACGATGTCTTCAGCGGCTACCAGGCACCCGGTGCGGCCTGACCGGCCGCGGCCGACGGGTCCACCGGCGTACAGTCGGCGCATGTGCCGCAACATCACCATCCTCCGCGGCCTCGAGCCCCCGGCCACGCCGGTGGAGGTCGAGGCCGCCGCCCTCCAGTACGTCCGCAAGGTGGGTGGGATCCAGTCCGTCTCGCCCGCCACCGAAGCGGCCGTGGCGCGAGCGGTCCGGGCCGTGGCCGAGGCCACGGCCGCCCTGTTGGACGAACTCCCCGACCGGCGCCAACCCCCGGCCACGGTTCCACCGCTGCGTCGGCGGGCCACCGCGGCCGGCTGACCTCCTCCGGTGGGCCACCGTCACCGCGGCCCGGGCCCGGGGCCGGGAGGTCGATAGGCGGCGGCCAGCTGCGTCCGTGTCCGCACGCCCAGTTTCCGGTAGCTGTGGGTCAGATGGGACTCCACGGTCCGCTGGCTCATGAACAGGTGGCGGGCCACCTCCCGGTTGGACATCCCCGAGATGACGAGTTCGACGACCTCCTGTTCGGCCGTCGTCAGGGTGGACCCGTCGTCGGAGGTCCTCGTGTCGCGGAGACCCACCCTGGCCAGCTCCTCCCGGGCGGCGAGCGCCCACGCCGGACTCCCGAGGCCCTCGAACAGTCCGACGGCACGGGTCAGGGCGTCCGCCGCCTTCCGCTTCGCCCGGGCCCGTCGGTGGATCTCGCCGGCGACCAGCAGCGTGCGCGCCTCCTCGAACGGGTACCCGGCGGCCCGATGGTGCCGGACGGCCCGATCGATGGCCGCTGTCGCCCCCGAGGCGTCTCCGGAGGCGATGGCGACGAGCGCACGGCATCGCATGGCGGCCGCCCTGGGCCAAGGCCTGGCCGATCGCTCCGCGCAGGCTTCGAAGTACGCCAGGAGCTCCGACGCGGCCTCGAGCTCGCCGAGCCGGACGAGGGCACTGACCTCGTCGGGGACGAATCGGAGGAGGGACGGCTCGGTCACGCCCGCCGCCCCGGCCAGGGCGACGAACGGGGCCAGCTGGCGATGGGCTTCGGCGGCATCCCCCAGTGAACAGGCCACGCCGAGTGCGTACGCATTGTCGAGGACGAAGATCGGCATGTTCACCGCGGACGCCACGGAGATGGCGGCCTCGATCGCCGACCTGCCGTCGTCGACGTGGCCCCTGCAGACCTGCAGCAGTCCGCGCACGCCGTCCATGACGGCGATGACGCGGGATTCGTCGCCGGTCTCGGCGAGTTCGTCGAGGAGGTGGCCGGCCCGGTCCCAGTTACCGGCCCAGATCTCCAGATCGGCGAGGTAGCCGAGCAACAGGGCCAGCCCGGAGGTGATCCCCTCGTGGCGGGTCGCGGTCAACTCGGCCTCGAAGAGCTCCCGCGACCGTCCGTCCCGCCCGGCGTAGCTGAGCAGCCGCCCCACCACGTACCTCGGACGTAGCTCCATGCTCAGGCCCGCCGGCTGGTCCGGTCCGGCCAGGGCCAGGTCCACGAGCTCGTCCGACACTCCCCCACCGGCCAGGAACATGCTGTAGGCCATCCCGGCGTAGATCTGGGACGCTCGTGCGCCGTCCCCTGACTCCACGGCCATGGCCAGAGCGATCTCCCCGTATCGCGCGGCGCGCGCCTGATCGCCGGCGTTGCTCAGCGCCACCGCCAGATCGAGGGCGATGGCACCCCGGAGGCCCGGATCCTCCCCCGCCTCGTCGAACGCGCCGGAGAGCCGATCCACCCAGTCGGTCGACGGGTCCCCGCGGTGGGTCGCATAGCGGGCCAGGCGACGCAGGTACTCGGCACGCTCCGGTCCGGCGGGACAGGTTCCGACGACATCCTCCAGCAGCTCGCAGGCCCGCTGCGGGTCCGCCATGAGGAAGTGCCAGTCGGCTTCCCCTGCGGCCCGGCGTCGCCGCGACGAGGCCTCACCGGCCGGTGTCAGCTCCACCGACAGGGTGGCCAGCCTCGCGGCGATCTCGGGAGCCCCCCGCCCGGCGGCGATGCCGGCCGCCTCCTCGACCTCCGACGCCACCGACTCATCGGGGCCCTCGGATCCGAGCGCCAGGTGTCGGGCCCGCTCCTCCCGGGTGCCGGCCACCTCCGCCGACCGGAGGTGGGCGTTCCGACGTTGCGCCGGCGTCGCGGCGTCGATGACCGCCGCCCGGACCATCGGATGGGTGAAGCTGACGATGTCTCCGCGGACGGACACGAACCCCGCATCGACGGCGTCGTGCACGGCGCCCCGCGCCGTCACCGGGTCGAGGGCCGCCGCCATCGTCCGCGCCACCGAGGGGGTGTTGGCCAGCGCGGCGACCAGCAGGACGTCGTTCGTCTGCGGGTTGACCGAGCGGAGTCGCTCGCCGATCAGCCGGCGGAGCGCGTCGGGCACGCCGAGGGACGGGACCGAGTCGGATCCGAACTCGCCGGCCGGGACCGTCAGGAGTTGGACGGCCACGAGTGGATTACCGTCGGACCAGCGGCGTATCTCTTTCATCCTTCTCCGCTCCGACACGATCGAGGGCTCCCGGTCGGCCAGGAGCTCGTCGATGGACCGGGCGTCGAGTCGTCCCACGGTGAGGCGATCGACGAGACGCGGATCGAGGTCGTCAGTGAACAGCGGCGTGGGCCGGTTCCCCCATTCGGTCCGCACCGTTCCCACCAGACCGACGGGAGTGTCGCCGAGGCGGCGCAGGACGAACTCCAGGATCCTGGTCGTGGGGGGATCGAGCCACGGCAGGTCGTCGACCACCAGGACGACCGGCGACGTCTCGGCCATTCGCACGACGGCCGCCCGCACGGCGGTGGCCAGGGTCAGCCGGTCGACCGGACCGTCGGGCACTTCGTCCCGGTACACCACCACGCCCAGGGCCAGCCGTTGGGCGGGGGGAAGGCCATCGACGACCTCCCGTGGCAGCTCCCGCAGGAGGTCCGTGAGCGCCGCGAACTCCCACGGGAGTTCCGACGCCACGGGGCGGGCGGCGAGCAGGTTCCAAGAACGCGCCCTCACCGACGCCTCCACCCGGTCGAGGAGGGTCGTCTTCCCGACCCCCACCTCCCCCTCGAGGACCATCATGCGTGGTCCTTCGAGGAGGTCGTCCAGGAACCGCTCGAGCAGGCTGACCTCCTGGATGCGTCCCGCGAGGAGCCGCGCGCTCGCCATCACGGGACTTTACACAGGGGGGATTCCGACATGCCGGTTGTGGAGCGTTGTCCGTCGGCCGGTGAGCCCGCCACGAGGGGTCCCGGTCACCGTCCGCCCGATGGTCCACCATCCGTCGGCCGGGTACGCCGTCCGGTAAATCTCGTCGAAGACATGGTGGGGACGTATCCGTAGATCACGCATAACTACCAAAGACCCGCTACGAGGCGGTCAGCGGCAGGCGGTGCGGGATGCGCCACCTGTAGACAGCGGGCCTGCGATGTCGGAATAGCCCTCTACGCAGCACTTCGACGGTGGACGTGCACCGTCCGCGTCCTCACGATCCGGGAACGGAACTCGATCGTCACGCGTCGATCACCGCCCCGTGGAGCGGCGACCGGAGAACATCTGATTGACCCTTTTCCGACCCCGTGTCACCATCGAAATCCACACGGCGTCCGGAGGTGGGGACCATGGGTCGATGGCGGAACGGCACCGACGGACCGCGTCGGTCGAGCCACAACGGAGGGCGGGCCCGGAACGGGCGCCGGGTGCGGACCGCCGCCGGGGCCCTCTTCGCCCTCCTCCTGCTCCTCCCGCTCGTCGTCGTGGCGACCCCGGTGACAGCCGGAGCCTCCGGGTCCGATGGCGTCACCAACTACACGGGTACCGGGATCGACGGACCCGACGGCATCACCTGGGGACCCGACGGGAACCTGTGGTTCACCAACCAGACCAACAACTCGATCGGGAGCATCACCACCGCCGGCACCGTCTCCCAGTACCAGAGCACGGCGATCGACCAGCCGACCGGGATCGTGGCCGGACCGGACGGCGCCCTGTGGTTCACCGACTTCGCCGGCGACACCATCGGGCGGATCACGACCGGTGGCACGGTCACGACGTACTCCCTCCCGACCGGCGAGGGACCCAATGCCATCACCACGGGCCCCGACGGCAACCTCTGGTTCACGGACTTCACCGCGAACACCATCGGGAAGATCACTCCGGCGGGAGTCGTCACCGTGTTCAAGACCGGGGGTGTGGACGATCCGAGCGGCATCGTCGCGGGTCCGGACGGCAACCTCTGGTTCACCAACGCCGGCAACAACTCCATCGGGCGGATCACGACGGCCGGTGTGGTCACCGACTACACGGGTACCGGCATCGACCGCCCCGTGGGGATCACCGCCGGCCCGGACGGGAACCTGTGGTTCACCGACGCGGGCACGGTGCGCACGTGGGCGGGCAGTGCCATCGGCGTGATCACGACGGCGGGCGTGGTCACCACCTACACGGCGACCACCGTCGAGGAACCGATCGGCATCGCCGCCGGGCCCGACGGCGCGCTGTGGTTCACCAACGGGGCGAACAACTCGATCGGGCGGATCACCACGACCGGATCGATCACCGACATCACCGATCCGACGATCAACGTGCCCGCCGGGATCACCGCCGGGCCCGACGGTGCGCTGTGGTTCACCAATGTGGCGAGCAGTTCGATCGGTCGGGTGGCCACGCAGGGGGCGGTCACCGCCGACGGGAGTGCCAGCTGCACCGGGATCGACGGCCGAACCACGTTCGCACCGCCGCTCACGTCGTCGCCGACCCCGGTGACCGAGACGGCCACGACCACCCTGTCCGTGAGCGGCTGCGCCCAACAGGGCAACGACAACGTCCCGGGCACCGGGGGTTCGCCACCGACGCTGACCGGGACGGTCACCGCCACGTCGACCTTCACCGGCAGCGCGTGTGCCGCCTACCTGGCCGGGACACCGGCCAGCTACGCCCTGACCTGGACGGCGTCGCCGGCCCCGACCGACGGGATCGCGCCGACGACGGTCACCTCGACGGGGACCGAGGACGCCGACGGCCAGAACCTCGACGGCGACCTGGGCATCGGCCTCACCGGTGCCACCTCGCAAGGGTCCTACCCGGGCCCGGCCTCGATGACCCTCTTCGCCGGGATCACCCGGTCCCAGTTCCTCACCGACTGTGCCTCGGGGTCCGGGGTGTCCTCCCTCACCTTCGCCGACGGCGAGGTCAGCGCCGGACTGGCAGCGACCGGGCCGACCATCACCACGGCCGACGCGGCCACCTTCACCGCCGGTGCACCCAATACCTTCGTCGTCTCCCTGCAGGATGCGCTCAACGAGACGGTCCAGTGCGTCGGCAACCTACCGCCGGGTGTCTCCTTCGTACCCGACCCCGACGCCGCGGGCGGCCAGTTCGTCGGAACCCCGCTGCCCGGATCGGGCGGGGCCTATCCGTTGACCCTCGTCGCCGTCGACTCGTCATCGCTCGCCACGACCCAGCCGTTCACCCTGACGGTCGACAACTCCGCCCTCCCCTATGTCAGCAGTGTCAGCCCGTCGAGCGGCACGAACACCCCCGAACCGGTGACGATCACCGGTTCGAATCTGGCCGGACCGGTGACCGTCGACTTCGGCGGCGTGGCCGCCACCGACATCCTCTCCGACACGGCCACGTCCATCGTCGTCGACCAGCCGCCGGCAACGGCCGCCGGCCCGGTCAACGTCACCGTCACCGCGGCGGTCGGTCCATCGACGGTCACTCCGGGCGACCAGTTCACGTACGACCTGCCCCCCCAGGCGCCGGCCGCGGCCACCGCCCAGCCGGGAGGCCTGAGCGCCTACGTCTCCTGGGCACCGAGCTCGTCGGCGGATGCGGTATCCGGTTATACGGCCACCGCGGCGGTGGCCGCCGGGTACACCGGCACCGTCCCCACCGGGTGTGGCGACCCCGCTCCGGTGTCGGTGAGCGGCGACGTCACCGCGGCGGAGATCACCGCACTGTGCACAGGCGTTCCGTACACGACGACCGTGACGGCCACCAACGCCTACGGCACGAGCCCGCCCAGCACGGCCGGGGCGCCGGTCACCCCGTTCGCCGCGCTCCCACCGTCGCAGCCGCTCATCACGTCGGTCGTGCCCGGAAAGAAGTCGCTCCTCGTCGAGTGGAACCCACCGGCCGACGACGGTGGCGAGCCGCTCACCACCTACCTGGTCACCGCCACGGCACCGGGCGAGAAGTCCGTCTCGCTCGAGCCGGCGGCCCCGGCCACCGAGGACACGCTGACCGGCCTCGTGGACGGCGCCACCTACACGGTCAGCCTGTCGGTGACCTCGCAGGCCGACCTGTCGTCGGCGGTGGCTACGGCGACCGGGAAGCCGGAGGCCAAGATCCTCCCGGACGAACCCACCGGTCTCGAGGTCCAACCCGACACGACCGGCGATCTGGTGGCCAGTTGGGTACCCCCCGCGACTTCCGGCACCAAGCCGCTGAAGGGCTACATCCTCTCCTACGACGTGACCTCGGCGGCCGCCCCACTGGCGGCCCAGCGCTCCGGCCAGGCCAAGAAGAAGGGCGTCTCGGGCAAGGTGAAGCTCGGCCCGACGGTGACTTCCGACACGCTGAAGGGCCTCAGTCCCGACTCGTACTACGACGTGTCGATCGTCGCCGTGGCCGACGGTGACAGCCCCGCTCGCACCACCAACCTACCGGTGACACCGGGCGTCACCCTCAATCCGGGAACCATCGAGCTGACGGGCGCCACCACGGCGGCCCTGTCCTCCGACGTCGGAGGTGTGCTCACCTGGCCCTCCCCGGTGCCGGCCCAGCTGTCCGGCCTGAAGGCCGGGGCCGTCCTGGCGTCGACGCCGACGGCAGCTGAGCCGGACGGGCTCTTCGCCCTCGTGCAGAGCGTGTACCCGACCCCCTCGGGCGGGATCACCGTCTACACCACCACCGCATCGACGAGCCAGGCCCTCCTCACCTACACGTTCAGCGTCTCGGGCGCGGCACCCGGGGGCGGGACGCAGTCCGTCCACGCCATGTCCGCCGGGGTCCGTGCCCATCCCGACAACATCGACGTCGGCGTCGGAACGTCGGGCTCGGCGGGGCTCGACGTGGACTTCGGCGACTGCGGCAACCCGGATCCCAACGACGTGGCCGTCTGTCTGGACGCCACCGTGTCCTACGAACTGGACGCGGGCGGTGGCATCAACACCTTCTGTGGAGGTTTCTCGGCCTTCGGCGACTGCGTCGGGGTCCCGATTCCCGACGGTGTCAACTTCTACGCCGACGCCTCGTTGGGGTTCGTCGGAGACCTCCAGGTCGACGGCGACCTCAGCCAGCAGTACCAGCTGGTCAACGACATCCTGGACGTCATTCCGCTCTTCGTCGGGATCGTTCTGACGCCGACGGTGATCGCCAACCTCAACCTGGCGGGCGAACTGCACGTCAAGGGCAACGTGGGCGACGGCTTCGGAGGTGGTGTGGAGTGCCACGCCATCCTCTTCCAAGGGGCCGGCTGTTCGTCGTCGACACCGAACGACAACATCGCCCTTCCACCCGGCGGGACGGCCACGCTGTCGGCCAACGGCACCGGTACCGCCACGCTGCAGGCGGAAGGCGCCCTGTGCATCGATATCGCGGCCTGCCTCAACTTCCAGGGCCAGGTCGCCCTGGTCGCCACCATCAACACGTCGGCGACGCCCTACTTCACCCTGTGCGGGCAGGTGTCGGTGGCGGTGGGGCTCAACCTCGATCTGGTCATCCACAACTTCAACTGGGACACGACGATCTACTCCGACAATGTCGGATGCGTATCCACCCCGAGGCCACCTCCGACGTTGGACGCGGCGGCCCTCGGCCAACCCGCCGGGGTTTGCATCGTGCCCGTCGGGTCGGATGTACAGGGGTTCACGGCCACCCGCAGCGACGGCGCCTCGGACCCGCCCATCACCTGGAAACTCGAGAACGGGATCTCGGGAGACTCGATTACGTCGGCGGGCGAGCTGACCACGGCGGCACCCGGAGGTCAGATCCTCATCGTGAGCGCCACCGACAGGACCGGCCTCAGCGGCTCGATCCCGTGCGAGGTAGGCACCCGTGTGCAATTCTCGGCACCCACCGACCTGACATTCTCGCTGGCCAGCCAACGGGTCGGGCTACAACTCCTCCCCCTCCTGGGCCAGGAGGAGATCGCCTGGCAGCCGCCGGTCAACAACGGTGGTTCAGCCATCGTCAACTACCGGATCTGCCTGATCGGAGTGTCGAAATCCACGTGTGCCGACACCGGTGGGGCCACCGACTACCAGGTAGCCGACGACATCGACCCCGGGACCTCGCTGTACACCGTCCAGGTGTGGGCCATCAACGCCGGCGGCGCCTCGTCGTCCGTGGCGACGGGGACGTTCAACACCCAGGGCGGCGACATCTCGGGGATCACGTACACCCCGTCCGGAAGCAACGTCCTGGTCGAGGTCAGCGGGGCCGGCTTCGGTCCGGGGCCCAATCCACCCGGCACGGCGACGAACGCCGGCTGCGGGGGCTCGGGCCAGGACTACTCCGGCGACTCGCTGGTCGTCCACGTCGTGACCCCCCTGGGGCAGCAGTGGACGGCCGGCAGCACCGGCAACTGCATCGGCCTGCTGGTCGCCGGGTATTCGGACGGTCTGGCCAGTTTCGGGTTCGGCAGCGAGTACGGGGCCAAGCCCTACTGGACCCTCCAGCCCGGTGACACCGTCACCGTCACCGTCAACGGCACCCAGCGCACCGAGGTCTACGAGGGCTGACCCGGTTCCGCTCCCGGGACACCGGTCGACAGGGTGCCGGTGCCCTCGGACCCGTCGAGGGAGAGTGTGCGCGTGAGTTCGACCGCCTCCAGCAGGCGTCGGTCGTGGGAGACCAGCACCAGGGTGCCGGCGAAGCCACGGAGCGCCGACTCCAACTGCTCGATGGCCGGCAGGTCGAGGTGGTTGGTGGGTTCGTCGAGGACGAGCAGATTGACCCCCAGCGCCTGAAAGGTGGCCAGTTCGGCGCGCGTACGCTCGCCCGGCGACAGGGTGCCTGCCGGACGGGTCACCTGCTCGGCTCCCAGGCCGAACTTGGCCAGGAGCGAGCGGGCCTCGGGGACCGTGACCCCGCACCGGTCGCACACCTCCCGGACGAGGTCGCGCCCGCCGCCGAGCAGACGCCGGTCCTGCCCGAGGACCCCGGGCACCACGCTCGGTCCGAGCCACCGAGTGCCCGCCGACAGCGGGACCGTACCGAGGAGGGCGCCGACCAGGGTGGACTTACCCGTGCCGTTGGCGCCGGTCAGACCCAGGCGGTCCCCCCAGGCGATCTCCAGGTCGACCGGCCCGAGGACGAACGACCCCCGGGTCGCGACGGCCCCGTCCAGGCGGGCGACCACGTCTCCTGACCTCTGCACCTCCTCGATGCTGAAGCGGAGGTCCCAGCCCTCCCACGGCTTCGCCACCTCGTCGAGGGCGGCCATGGCCCGCTCGGTCTGGCGGGCCTTCGACGCCAGCTTCTCGGTGCGGTTGATCCGGAAGCCGCGTTGGGCCCTGTCGTGGTCCCGGGGGGACCGGGTCTCGCGGGCCACCCCGGACGTGGCCCACTGGCGTTGGCGTTCGGCCCGCTCGCGCAGATCGGACCGGGTGCGCCGGTAGAGCTCGTAGGACTCCTCCGCCAGGCGACGGGCGGTGGCCCGTTCCGCCTGGAACCCGGCCCAACCGCCGCCGTACTCCCGGGCCGTGTGATGGTGCTCGTCGATCTCCAGGACGGTCGACACCGTCCGCTCGAGGAACGCGCGGTCGTGGGAGACGATGACCATCCCCCCGGTGCGACGCCCGATCCACGCCTCGAGGTGGGCGAGTCCGTCGAAGTCGAGGTCGTTGGTGGGTTCGTCGAGCAGCGTGACCCCGAAGCGCGACAGCACGATCGCCGCCAGGGCCACCTTCGCCTCCTGGCCTCCCGACAGGGTCACCGTCTCCCGGTCGGCCAGCGGGGCACCGACCCCCAGATCGTCGAGGACGGCGTCGATCCGGGTGTCGAGGTCGGCGGCTCCGAGCGCGGTGAAACGCTCGAGCGCCGTCTCGTAGCGGACCTCCGCCGCCCGGGTCCCCTCCACCAGGCCGGCGGCGGCGGAAGCCAGCTCGTCCTCGGCGGCCGCCGCCCCGGTCCGCCGGGTCAACAGCTGTCGGACCGTCTCCCCCGGCACCCGCTCGTGCTCCTGGGCCAGATAGCCCACGGTGGCGGACGGCGGGTCGAGGGTCACCGAGCCCGAGTCCGGGACGTCGAGACCGGCCAGCAGACGCAGCAGGGTGGTCTTGCCCACGCCGTTGGGGCCGGTGACGCCGACGCAGGCCCGGGGTCCGACGGTCAGGGAGACGTCGGTGAGGATCGTACGGCCGCCACGGTCGTGACGGAGGGAGCGGGCCACCAGGGTGGCGGCGGATACCGGCTGGGGGCGATGGGCCGGCGGGGTGGATCGTGACGTGGGCATGGGATACCTCCGGGACCGGGACGCGGGACGGGGCGGGGTCGACCGGAGCTCACTTCACGGTTCGATGGTAGCCCGCCCGTCCGCGCCGGGCGCCGGTGATGGTCCGGTCCCGGCAATGGTCCGGTCCCGGTGGGACCGACGCACCGTCGGACGCCCCTCGGGACGCCCAGGGGCCGGTGGGGGCGACCGGAGGCCGTGCCCGCTCCCGGTCGACGGACCCGGGACCCACTCCCCGGGCGGGTTCGCCCGGACTTCGCCGGCGGCCGCCTAGGGCTTGTCGCTCCCGACCACCCACATGGCGAAGAACTGCGACCCGCCGCCGTAGGCCTGACCGAGCGCCAGCTTGGCCCCGTCGACCTGGTGCTCGCCGGCCTGGCCCCGCACCTGCATGGCCACCTCCAGGAACCGGAGCATGCCCGAGGCGCCGATCGGGTTGGAGGAGAGGACCCCTCCCGAGGCGTTCCAGGGGATGTCGCCGTCGAAGGCGGTCGCCCCCGACTCCGTCAGCTTCCACCCGTCACCCAGGTCACAGAAGCCGAGGTTCTCGAGCCACATCGGCTCGTACCAGCTGAACGGCACGTACACCTCGGCGCAGTCGAACTGGGCGCGGGGGTCGGTGATGCCGGCCTGGGCGTAGACGTCGGCCGAGCAGTCGCGGCCGGCCTGCGGGTTGATCTGGTCCCGTCCGGCGAACATGGTGGGCTCGGACCGCATGGCCGTGCCGTGGATCCACGCCGGCGGGTAGCTGCCCGAGACGGCGTCCTCGGCAGCCAGCACCATGGCGGCGGCGCCGTCCGAGGACGGGCAGGCCTCGAGATAGCGCAGGGGGTCCCACAGCATCATCGAGTCCTCGACCATCTTCATGTCGATGTCGGCGAGGTGGAGGTGGGCGTACGGGTTCCGCATGGCGTTCTGGCGGTCCTTGACCGCCACCATCCGGCCGATGTAGTCGGGTGCTCCCGACCGGCGCATGTAGGCCCGGATGTGCGGGGCGAAGTAGCCCCCGGCGCCGGCCAGCAGCGGCGCGGCGAAGGGCTGGGGGACCGACAGCGCCCACATGGCGTCCGAGTCGGACTGCTTTTCGTAGGCCACGGTCAGCACCCGCTTGTGGATGCCGGACTTGACCAGGTGGGCGGCCACGAGCGCCGTCGAACCACCGACCGAGCCCGCCGTGTGGACCCGCAGCATGGGCTTGCCGACCGCGCCGAGGGCGGGGGCGAGGTAGATCTCCGGCATCATGTTGCCCTCGAACATGTCGGGGGCCTTTCCGATGACCACGGCGTCGATGTCCGACCAGGTGAGGTCGGCGTCGGCCAGGGCCATCTTGGCCGCCTCGCGGACCAGCCCGGCGATGGACACGTCGTCCCGCTTGGCCTTGTGGTGGGTCTGGCCCACCCCGATGACTGCACAGCGCTCTGCCATCACGCACCTTCCAGGACGCACACGAGATTCTGTTGGAGACAGGGGCCCGACGTGGCGTGGGCCACGGCCCGGTCGGCGTCGCCGGCCCGGATACGGCTGGCCGCCTCGCCGATGCGGATGAGACCGGCTGACATCAGGGGGTTGGCCGCCAGCGGACCGCCCGACGGGTTGATGACCACCGAGTCGTCGAGGCCCAGCGCCTCTTTGACGATGACCTCCTGGTGGGCGAACGGCGTGTGGAGTTCGGCGATGTCCACCTTGCCGTCGGCCACGCCCGCCACGTCACCGGCCAGGGTCGTCGACGGCGACACGGTCAGGTCCCGGGCCCCGAGGGCGTGGGTCTCCATCCGGTGGTCGAAGCCGGTGATCCACACCGGTCGCTCCGACCACTGGGTCGCCTTGTCGCCGGCGGCCAGGACGATCGCCGCGGCACCGTCGGTGATCGGCGGTAGGGCGTGCCGGCGCAGCGGCGCCACCACATACTCGTCGGTCAGCAGCTCCTCGGGCGACACGTCCTTGCGCACCTGGGCCTTCGGGTTGGCCAGAGCGTCGCGACGGGACCGGGAGGCGATGGCGGCGAAGTCGGCCTCGGTGGCCCTCCCCGAGTCGATCAGGGCCCGCGCCTGCAGGGCGCTGAGACTCACGATGTCCGGCCACAGCGGGGCCTCGTAGTACGGGTCGAGCTGCAGGGTCAGGATCTCGTTCAGGTCGCCGAGGGACGACCGCCCGAACGAGTAGACGAGGGCGGCGTCGACCTCACCCTCCTGGAGGAGCACCCATGCCTCGTACAGCGCCCAGGCGCCGTCCATCTCCACGTGGGACTCCGACCGCGGCGGCCACACCCCGATGGCGTCGAGGGCCATCACGAAACTGAAGGGTCCACCGATCAGGTAGTCGGTCGAGCCCGAGCAGATGAAGTCGACGTCGTCCTTGGTGATACCGATGTTGCCGAAGACCTCGGCGATCACCGGGTGCAGGCCCTCGGCCTCGTTGTGCTCGTTGTCGCGGCGGACGCTCGTGGACTGGGCGAACGAGGCGATGGAGACGGGACGTACGGTCCTTCCGGCGGCGCTCACAGGTACTCCTTGTAGGTGTCGTAGTCGGCGTCCGGCTCGCCGTTGGGCCGGAAGTACCGGACCGAGGCGAGCGACGGCACCAGGTCGGCCTCGTCGACCCAGACGGCTTCCACCCGCATGCCCATGCGGATCTGGTCGGTGGGGATCTCCTGGATGAGGCCCATGAACGAGAGGTTGGCCCCGTCGAGCAGGATCTGGGCGCAGATGTAGGGGATCTCGATGGACTGACCGGCGAAGGGGACGTTGACGACGCAGAAGGTGGTCACCGTCCCCGAGTTGCCGAGCAGCACGTCCTCGGTGGTCGGCACGCCGTCGGTGGGGCAGGTACCCCGGCTGGGCACATAGACCTTGCCGCAGGTGGCGCACCGCTGCCCGAGGAACTCGCCCCGCTCGAGCCCCCGCAGGAACTTCGACTGGGCCACCCCGGGCGTGAACTCGAAGTCGAGGCGGATGGGCGTGGCCAGGGTGGTGACCGGCCCCTGTTCGGTCGGTTCGTCGCCCATCAGGACGCACCTCCTTCGATGACGAACGACTCGATGTCGGCCATCGAGCCGACGCGTTCGGCCGGTGGACGGAACTTCGCCGTGACCCGCGCCCCGGTGGAGACCGCATCGGGACCGGAGGCGCTGACGGCGTGGAGCATGGCGGTGTCGGCTCCGTCGAGTTTGATCAGGGCCCACGCGAACGGCGTCTGCAGCGGGTGCCTGCGGAGCGGGTGGGAGACCCAGGCCCACGATTCGACCACACCACCCGGACCGACCTCGACGAGCTCGCCGACGTCGTCGCCGGTGATCGGGTCGTACTCGGTGGGCGGTACCACGATCCGGCCGTCGGAGCCGGTGGCCCCCACGAAGCGGCCGTCGCGCAGCGCGGTCAGGAACGCGCCGATGATCGGCCCGGTCGAGCGCGAGTACGGATATTCGAGCCGGTGCTCGGCGTGCAGGACCTCACTGTCGGCCATCGGGCCTCCCCCTGGCGTGCGGTGAACGTGACCGTCGAAATGTAGAACAGATTTCAGTTTTGTGCCTCTCTGGGCCCCGTTTCGGGCCCCGGAGACTGCGGAGGCCGGCACCGGCGGCCTCGGACGGCGGTACCGTGCAGCCATGGCCGACACCCCTCCCGCCCCCCGGCGCCCCAACATCCTGCTCGTCGTGTCCGACCAGGAGCGCCAGCGCTCGTGGCTGCCCCCCGGCACCTCGTTGCCCTGGCGGGACCGGCTGCGGGCCGAAGGCCTCGAGTTCACGGACTACTTCACCCACTCGTCGCCGTGCTCGCCGAGTCGGGCCAGTCTGTTCACGGGGAGGTACCTACCGGGCCACGGGGTGCTGGACAACGTCATCATGCCGGAGCACGACGAACTGGCGACGTCGACCCCGACCCTGGGTTCGCTGCTCCGGGGGGCCGGCTACCGCTCGTCCTACATCGGCAAGTGGCACCTCTCCCACGCCCCCCGGCCGGACATGGAGGCGTACGGCTTCGCCGACTGGGACGGCAACGACCGCCACTTCATGGGCTGGGCCGGCACCGGCGTCCACTTCGACCCGATCATCGCCTCCAACGCCGCCCACTGGCTGTCCGAGCACGCCGGCGCCGCCGACGACGGGGCCGAGCCGTGGTTCCTGACCGTGGCGCTGGTCAACCCCCACGACGTGATGTGGTTCCCGGTGGACCAACCCGGCTACGAGGACCGCCACCCCGAGGACGTCGCCCACATCCGCCGGGTCCTGGAGTCGGCGGCCTGGAAGGACGACGAGACGCTGCCCGTCTACCGCGACCCCTACCCCGAGGTGTGCGACCGGCTCCCGGCGAACTTCGGCGACCCCCTCCACGCCAAGCCGGAGGCGCACCGCCAATGGCGGTGGGACCAGCAGCACGGGCTGATGGGTTACATCGACCCGACGGACACCGCCTCCTGGCTCCGTCACCTCGACTACTACGTCCACCTCCACCACCTGGCCGACCAGAACCTCGGCACGGTGCTGGGCGCCCTCGAGGCGTCGGGGGCGTGGGACGACACCGTCGTGATCTTCACCTCCGACCACGGCGACATGTGCGGCTCCCACGGCCTGCGCTCCAAGGGCCCCTTCGTCTACGACGAGATCATGCGGGTGCCCCTCTACGTGAAGGTGCCGGGCACCACCGCCCCCGGCACGACCACCTCGGCGCTCGGCTCCCACGTGGACCTGGCCGCCACCATCTGCGCGCTGGCCGGCGTCGACCCGACCGACGTCCGCGGCCACCGTGCAGGGTCGCGACCTCACGCCGGTGCTCGCCGACCCGACGGCTTCGGTGCGCGACCACATCCTCTTCGCCCAGGACTCGGCCCAGACCACCAACCTCAACACGGTCCGCTACGCGCTGCGCGGCTTCTTCGACGGGCGCCACAAGTACGCCCGCTACTACGGGGTGGGCGGGGGCAAGCCGGGCACCGGGCTGTGGGGCAGGTCGCCGGGAGTCAAGCTCTTCGACGTCGACTGCGCCTTCGACGACAACGACCACGAGTGGTACGACCAGGACAGCGACCCCCACGAGCTGGTCAACCTGGCCAACGACCCGGCCCGGGCCGACGCCCTGCGCGAGCAGTACGAGCGCCTGCTCACCTACGAACGGGAGTCGTTCGTCACGTTCCCCAGCTGACCGGCGATGCCCGGGACCGGGCCCCGGGCCCTGCCGAGAACTCGGCTACAGGAAGTCGCGGGCCGGGTCGGTCTCGTCCTGGAGCCGCGGCTGGACGGGTCCGGCATCGGGGCCGGCCAGCGCGAAGCCGACCAGCGGGAAGACGAGCACCGACACCATGCCCGCTCCGACCAGCGCGGTGGCGTTGACCGGCAGCATGCGGTGGGTGGCCAGGCCGATCTGGCTGATGACGACCAGCAGGGGCAGGGCGGTGGCCTGCAGCACCCCGAGGGAGGCGCGCTGGCGAAGCTTCAGGGCGCGCCCGTAGACGAACGAAGGCGGGCAGCCCCCGGACCACCAGGAACAGTCCGAGGTAGATCGGCACCCGCTCCAGGGTGGCCGAGCTGTGGAACAGGGCGTGGGCGTGGAACTCCATGCCGCTCTCCACGAAGAAGACGGGGATCAGGAAGCCGAAGCCGATCGACTCCAGCCGGGGCTGCATGGCCACGGCCTGGTCACGGTCGAAGGCGATGCGGACGATGAGGCCGGCGGCGAAGGCGCCCAGCAGGATCTCGAGGCTCAGCGACGACGCGATGAGCACCAACCCGGTGATGAGCAGGAGGACGATGCGCACCGGCAGCTGGGTGGAGGTGCCGAGCTGGCGCTGCAGCGTCTCGACCATCCGGGGTGGCTGGGGCCGCGACGCCAGGAAGGCCACCCCCACGGTGAGGAGGACGAAGAGGATGAGGAGCCCGAGTTCGGTACCGGGGCTGGAGGCGCCGAGCAGGACCGTCACGGCCAGCACGGGCCCGAACTCCCCCGCCGTGCCGGAGGCCACCAGGAACTTGCCGAAGGGCGACTCGACCATGTCCCGGTCGCGCAGCATCGGCAGGAGGGTGCCTACGGCGGTGGTCGTGAGGGACAGTCCGATCAGCAGACTGGAGATCACGTAGCCCGACAGCAACAACACGATGCCGACGGCGAGACCGAGGACGAGGGACACCAGCCAGCCGACGATCCCCCGGTTGAGCGGCTCGCCGGACAGCTTGGCGAAGTCGATCTCGTAGCCGGCCATGAAGAAGAGGAAGCAGATCCCGAGCGTCGAGAGTCCGCTGACGAAGGGATCGATGTGCGCCCATCCGAGGACGTCGGGCCCGATCAGGATGCCGAAGAGCAGCTCGAAGAGGACACTCGGGACGCGCCACCGGCGCAGCACCTCCGAGCACAACGGCGCCACCACGACCGCCAGGGCGATCGCGAAGACCGAGACGGCCGTCGTGTAGCTCATGGACCTAAGCGTAGGAGAGCGCCGATCCACAGGCCCGGACCCGGTAGCCGGTGCGACCCCGGACGTAGTCTGGCGTCGTGGAGACGATCGACCCGAGCCAGCCGCTGCCGGTCACGACCGCCTCGCTGGCGGCGGACCTCGTCCGGCTGGGGGTGACGCCGGGATCGGTGCTCGTGGTCCACAGCTCGTTGTCGTCGCTGGGTTACGTCAGCGGCGGGGCCCACGCCGTCGTCCTGGCGCTCCTCGAGGTCCTCGGCCCCGACGGCACCCTGGTGGTCCCGACCCACTCCACCCAGCTGTCGGACCCCGCACCCTGGGAGCACCCACCCGTCCCCGAGGCGTGGTGGGAGACGATCCGGGAGATGGCCCCGGCCTACGACCCCCGCCTCACGGCCACGGCCGGCATGGGCGTGATCTCCGACACCGTGCGCCAGGTGCCGGGTGCGCTCCGCAGCCAGCATCCGCTCTACTCCTTCTGCGCCGTGGGCCCCGAGGCGTCCCGGGTGACCGAGGGCCACACACCGGAGCGGGAGCTCGGTGAAGGCTCTCCCCTGGGCCGGCTCTACGACCTCGGTGCGTACGTCCTGCTGCTGGGCGTGAGCCACGAGAACAACACGTCGCTGCACCTCGCCGAGCACCGCAGCGGGACCCGGAAGATGGTGGCCCAGGGGGCTCCGGTCCTCGTCGACGGTGAGCGCCGCTGGGTGACCTTCGACGAGCTCGACACCTGGAGCGACGATTTCGAGGCGGTCGGAGCGGCCGCCGCGGACGCCGGGCTCGAGACCATCGGACCGGTCGGACGGGCCACCGCCCGGCTCCTCCCCCAACGGTCGCTCGTCGACTTCGCCACCCGGTGGTTCCGGGCCAACCGCTCCTGACCCCGGTGTCGGTCCCGGGCCCCGGCGCCCGCTCCGGGCCCGGACCCTAGAGGCGGAGGCGGTCGTCGGCCCGTTCGGCCAGGTGGGCGACGAGCCCCCGGCATCCGGCCTCCACCAGGTCGAGGCAGGACTCGAACTCGGCGTCGTCGCCGTAGTAGGGGTCGGGCACGTCGACGTCGCCACCGGCCCGGGGGTCGAAGCTCCGCAGCATCACCAGACGGTCATCGTGCCGGTAGTCGCCGGCCCGGGCCCGGGCCATGGAGGCCAGGGTCTGACGGTGACCGCGGTCCATGCAGACCACCAGGTCCGCATCGTCCATCCACGCCGTCTCGAACGCCCGCGCCCGGTGGCCGTGGTCGACGTAGCCACGGCGTTGGAGGGCGGCCCGGGCGCGGGGATCCATCCCCTCCCCGGCATGCCAGCCCCCGGTTCCCGCACTCGAGACGTCGAGCCGGTCCCCCAGCGTCGAGCCGTCGGCCAGGGTCCGGTCGGCGGCCAGGGCCCGCAGCACGACGTCGCCCATCGGGGACCGGCAGATGTTGCCGGTGCAGACGAACACCACCCGGATCGGGTCGGGATCTGGAGGTCGGGAGCTCGCCACCGGCTCATTCTGCCCCGCCGTCGTGGCGGTCCCGTCCCGGGCGACGCCCACCCCGGTACGGTGGCAGCGGAGGGAGCGGGTCGGACCCGTTGCCGAGTCGTGGAGGAACGATGAGCGAGTCACCAGCCAGTCAACCCGACCAGCAGATGGGGCACGGGATCAAGCAGCGGGACGTCATCCGCATGACGCCCGACGAGGTGGAGGCGTTCATCCACGAGCGGCGGCCGATGACCATGTGCACCATCAACCACGACGGCTCGATCCATGCCGTGGCCATGTGGTACGGCTTCGTCGACGGGACCATCGCCATCGAGACGAAGGCCAAGGCCCAGAAGGCCGTGAACCTCGTCCGGGACGGCCGGATCACCTGCATGTTCGAGGACGGCGACTACTACGAGGAACTCCGGGGGGTCGAGTTGGTCGGACACGCCGAGATCATCGAGGACCCCGACAAGGTGTGGGAGCTCGGCGTCAACCTGTTCGAGCGCTACTACGGCCCCTACAGCGAGGAGGTCCGCCCGATGGTCGAGCTGATGCTCAACAAGCGGATCGTGGCCAAGGTCAACGTGGAGCGCACCGTGTCCTGGGACCACCGCAAGCTCGGCCTCCCGCCGACCCGGCCCGCGTAGGGGAACGGCCGTGGCCCATCCGATGGACGACGAAGAGGTGGTGGCCTTCTTCGAGGCCCGGCCCGCCCGGACCGGAAAGTTGGCCACCGTCCGGGCCGACGGGCGCCCCCACGTGGCGCCGGTCTGGTTCGTCCTCGACCGGTCGACGGCCGGGCCGGACGTCGCCCGTCGGCGACCTCGTGTTCAACACCGGGACCGACACCGTGAAAGGGCACAATCTGGCCCGTGACCCCCGCGTCGCCCTGTGCGTGGACGACGACCGGCCGCCGTACTCCTTCGTGATCGTGGAGGGGACGGTGACGTTGAGCGAGGACCCCGCAGAACTGCTCCACTGGGCGACCGTCATCGGTGGTCACTACATGGGCGAGGAGCAGGCGGAGGCCTACGGGGCCCGCAACGGCGTACCGGGCGAGTTCGTCGTGCGGCTGCGACCGACCCGAATCCTCGCCATGGGAGCGGTCGCGGATTGAGCGACCCGCCGGGCTGGTACTGCTACCGGGCCGTCCCGTCGCTGGCCGAGTGGGACGGGACCGCCTGGACGGGGGACACCCACTTCGCGGCCGGCGCCCCGGACCTGCCCGGGCCGCCCGCGCCGTTCTCCTTCCTCCGCCAGTCGTGGCTGTGGTGGCTGGTGGTCGGGCAGGTCCTGGTCATCGTCCCCGGCGTGGTCAGTGGCGACACGGGCTCCGCCGTCTGGTCGTGGACGTCCATCGTCGGCTATTCGGCCTTCATGGTCGGGACGGTCCAGGTCATGGTCCGGTTCCTGGCCATCGACCGGTTGCCCCGCCGGACGGGGCTGACGGCCATCGGGGTGGGCTGCGGGATCGTCGGGTTCGCCTTCGCCTTCGGCCTCGAGTCCCTGACCGTCCACCACATCGGCATCGTGGCCACCCTGTGGCTGACCGGTCCGATCGAGGAGAGCGGGAAGCTCCTCGTACCATTCCTCCTGCTCGTCTTCGGCTCCGTCCGCTTCAAGGACCCGCTGGCCGGGTTCTACCTGGTGCTCGTCAGTGGGGCGACCACCGGGGCGATCGAAGGGGCCGAGTGGCAGGCCCGGGCCGGCTACCCGTGGTTCCACCTCCAACTCGCCCTCGTCCGGCCTGCAGCCGAGCTTCCCCATGTGTTCGTGACCGGGTTCGCCGGTGCCGTCATCTGGCTGGCGGCGTGGCGGCGCGGGCGGCCACTCACGGCGGCGGGTGCGGGGGCCTTCCTCATCGCCGTGGTCATCCACTCGGTCCACGACGGATTCATCACCCTGTTCGGAGTGTCTCCCTCGCCGTCGCGGGCGTCGATCGCCCAGTCGCTCGGCCAGGCCGTCCGTCTCGGCGTGTCGGGGGCGGTCTTCGCCACCGGGATCGGTATCGCCTGCTTCCTGCTCGGTCGCCACGCCGCCCGGGAGCTGACCCGGCCCGGTGCGGTCGGCTCGTGCCCACCCCCCTGGCGCCCGCAGATCAAGACATGGGGCTGCGTGGCCCCGGTGCGGGTCGAGGCGCCGGCCGTCCCGGCCGCCACTCCCTACCGCGCCACCCTCCCGTCCGCCTTCGGGCCGGCTCCCCCGGCCCGGGCGCCGGTGCCCGTGCCGTCGCTCCCGTTGGTACCGTCGATCCCGTTGGTGCCGTCGATCCCGAAGGTTCCATCGCTGCCCTCGACCGCCCCGGTGCCGGGCGCGGCGACCGCGGGACCGACCCTCGTGTCCGCACCGGCCGACGCGCTGGCGGACCTCCCCCGCCTGGCCCCACCGCCACCGCCACCGCCACCGCCACCTCCACCGCCACCGCCACCTCCACCGCCTCCGCCACCGCCTCCCCCACCGCCACCTCCACCCCCCCAGCCGGCGACCGCCCCTCCCGGCTGGTACGTGGTCGACGGTGATGCACGGCGGATGCGCTGGTGGAACGGGTCCGGGTGGTCCCACCCGGCGCGGTGGGACGGCGTCACCTGGCGTCTGGACTGAGACCACCGGCGTGGCGGAGGTGTCCCCCGGGCTGGTAGCACTACATCCGGCCGCACCCGCGGCCGTCAGGGGGACCTCCACATGATTCTCGATCGCTTCCGGCTGGACGACCAGGTCGCCATCGTGACCGGTGCCGGCCGCGGCATCGGTGCCGCCACCGCCGTGGCCCTGGCCGAGGCGGGCGCCGACGTCGTCATCTCGGCCAGGACCGCCGAGCAGCTCGACGAGGTGGCCGCCCGGGTCGCGGCGGCCGGACGCCGGGCGGTCATCGTGCCGGCCAACCTGAACGACCTCGACGCGGTGGCCGGGCTGGTCGGGGCCGCCCGGGAGGCCTTCGGCCGGCTCGACATCGTGGTCAACAACGTCGGGGGCACCATGCCCCAGGCCTTCATGGACACGTCGCCCAAGGTGCTCGAGGCGGCCTTCCACTTCAACGTCGCCACCGCCCACACCCTCCTGCAGGCCGCGGTGCCGCTGATGCTCGAGGGTGGCGGCGGCTCGGCGGTCAACATCTCGTCGGCCATGGGCCGGATGGCCGACCGGGGCTTCGTCGCCTACGGCACGGCCAAGGGAGCGCTCGCCCACTACACCCGGCTGGCGGCCACCGACCTCGCCCCCCGGATCCGGGTGAACGCCATCGCGGTGGGATCGGTGGCCACCTCCGCCCTCGACATCGTGATGCAGGTCGACGAGATGCGCACCACCATGGAGTCGGCCACACCGCTCGGGCGCATCGGTGATCCCGAGGACATCGCCGCCGCCATCGTCTACCTGTCGTCGGCGGCCGGTTCGTACGTGACCGGCAAGATCCTCGAGGTCGACGGCGGCATCGAGTCACCCACGCTGCCGCTCGGCCTGCCCGACCTCTGAGCCCCACCCCACCCCGTCCGCACCGGATCCACCCACCCCATCACCCGACACGAGGAGCACGCCATGTCCAAGACCTACCGAGTCGTCGCCTGGAGCACCGGCAATGTGGGCCGGCACGTCATCGCCGGCATCGATGCCCGCCCCGACCTCGAGCTCGTCGGCCTGTGGGTCTCCAACCCGGACAAGGTCGGACGCGACGCCGGCGAGCTGGCCGGACTCGGCCGCACGCTCGGCGTGGCCGCCACCGATGACGTCGACGCCGTCTTCGCCCTGGCGCCCGACGCCATCATCCATTCGGCCATGGCCGACGACCGGCTCTTCGAGGCCCTCGGCGACATGCAGTCGATGCTGCGGGCCGGCATCAACGTGCTGTCCTCGGGACCCGTCTTCCTGCAGTATCCGTACGGCGTCGTCGACGACGGCATGATCACCCCGACCGTCGAGGCGGCCGAGGCCGGAGGCGTCTCGATCTTCGTGAACGGTGTCGACCCCGGCTTCGCCAACGACGCCCTGCCGCTCGTCCTGTCCGGTGTCTGCGAACAGATCGACGAGGTCCGGGTCGCCGAGATCCTCAACTACGCCACGTACAACCAGGGGATGGTGCTCTTCGACATCATGGGCTTCGGTCGACCGATGGACGACGTTCCCATGATCCTGCAGCCGGGCGTCATGACCATGGCCTGGGGCAGCGTGGTCCGCCAACTGGCCGCCGGACTCGGCGTGGAGCTCGAGGGGGACCTCGTCGAATGGTACGAGCGGGTACCCGCCCCCGAGGACTTCGAGGTCGACGCCGGCCCCATCGCCGAGGGTACGGCCGCCGCCCTCCACTTCGAGCTGCGGGGGATGAAGGACGGCCGTACGGTGATCGTCCTGGAGCACGTCACCCGGCTGCGCGACGACCTCGCGCCCGACTGGCCCCAGCCGGCGGGCCAGGGCTGCTACCGGGTCACCCTCACGGGCGAGCCGACCTACACCGTGGACATGCAGCTGATGGGGCGGGACGGCGACCACAACACCGGCGGGCTGAAGGCCACGGCGATGCGCCTCGTCAATGCGGTTCCGGCCGTCGTCGAGGGCCGTCCGGGCCTGCTGACCGCGCTGGACCTCCCCACCGTCTACGGCAGGGGTCTGGTCGTCTGAGCGACCCCTACTTGGGGGGCAGCGACCGGGCGACGACCACCCCCCGGTCGACCCAGGTGCCGAGGTCGTCGTCCTCGGCGACCCCGGTGCCGTCCACGACCACGAAGCCCCGCATCGTCCGGCCACCCATCTCCATCGGGCGGGCGTGGGGCAGCCCGAGGGTGGCGACGTAGTCGTCGCGGGTCACCCGGACGATCAGGTCGTCCCCCAGGATCCCACAGGCCGTGTTGCCGCCCACCAGGAAGGCGAGGCCGCCGAACATCTTCATTTCGGTGACGTCCGGAGCACCCCCGAACAGCTCCCGGATGCGCTCCCCCAGCCCCTCGTCGAACGCCACCGCACAAGCGTAGCCACCGGCCGTCCGGCGATCGGTCGGACGGGGCCAGTTGGTAGGGTCCGGCTCATGCCCCTCGTTCCCGGAGCCCGCGTATGGCGATGAGCGGACACGGCATGGGTGGGGGCGGCGGCCAGTACGGCTCGGTCATGCGCTCGATGCGCCGGGACGACTCGGTCAAGGGCCAACGGGTCACCAAGGGCACCGCCCGACGGATGATCCGCTTCGCCCGTCCCTACCGGGCCATCCTGACCTGGTTCCTGGTCCTGGTGATCATCGACGCCTTCGTCGGGATCGTCAATCCGCTGCTGTTCCGGTCGATCATCAACAGCCTCACGAGCGGCCACCCCGACAAGCGCCTCATCGTCACGCTGGCGGTGGTCGCCGCCCTGATCGCCGTCATCGACACCGGACTGTCCATCGGCATCCGCTACGTGTCGGCGTCGGTCGGCGAGGGACTCATCTACGACATGCGGTCCAAGGTGTTCGAGCACATCCAGAAGATGCCCATCGCCTTCTTCACCCGGACCCAGACCGGGGCGCTGATCAGCCGGTTGAACAACGACGTCATCGGCGCCCAGCAGGCGTTCACCGACACCCTGTCGTCGATCGTCTCCAACCTGATCAGCGTCACCCTGGTGCTCATCGTGATGTTCCTGCTGTCGTGGCAGATCACCCTGATCAGCCTCGTCATCCTGCCCGTCTTCGTGATCCCGGCCAAGCGGGTGGGCCGCCGGCTCTCGGTCATCACCCGCGAGTCCTACGCCATCAACGCCGAGATGAACAACACGATGAACGAACGCTTCAACGTGTCCGGCGCCCTGCTGGTCAAGCTGTTCGGCCGGCCCGCCGAGGAGTTGGGCACCTTCGAGGCCCGCGCCGGGCGCGTCCGAGACATCGGCGTCACCCAGGCCATGTACGCGCGCTTCTTCATCGCCGCCCTCAGCCTGACGGCCGCGCTGGCCACCGCCGTCGTCTACGGCTGGGGTGGGGTCCAGGCCATCGACGGGGCCCTGACCGTCGGCACGGTGGTGGCCCTGGCCGCCTACCTCACCCGGCTCTACGCACCCCTCACGGCCCTGTCCAACGTGCAGATCGACGTGATGACGGCCCTGGTCTCCTTCGACCGGGTGTTCGAGGTCCTCGACCTCGAGCCCATGATCGTCGACGCCCCCGACGCCCGGCCGGTGCCCGCGGGACCGGCCACCATCGAGTACGACCACGTCGACTTCCGCTACCCCACCGCCGAAGAGGTGTCCCTCGCCTCCCTGGAGTCGGTGGCCGTCCTCGACACCACGGTGTCGAGCCAGGTCCTCCACGACGTCTCCTTCACCGTCGAGCCCGGCCAGATGGTGGCCCTGGTCGGACCCTCCGGCGCGGGCAAGACCACCATCAGCCAGCTGCTGCCCCGGCTCTACGACGTGACCGCCGGGGCGATCCGAATCAACGGACTGGACATCCGACACGCCACCCAGGAGTCTCTGGCCGCCACGGTGGGGGTGGTGACCCAGGACGCCCACCTCTTCCACGAGACGATCCGGGGCAACCTCCTCTACGCCCGCCCCGAGGCCACCGAGGCCGAGCTGGCGTCGGCGCTGGCCGGCGCGCAGATCGCCACCATGGTCGACTCGCTGCCCGACGGGTTGGACACCGTGGTGGGTGACCGCGGCTACCGGCTGTCGGGTGGGGAGAAGCAGCGGCTGGCCATCGCCCGGCTGCTGCTGAAGGCCCCCGAGATCGTCGTGCTGGACGAGGCGACCGCCCACCTCGACAGCGAGTCCGAGGCGGCCGTCCAGCTCGCCCTCGCCACGGCCCTGGAGGGGCGCACCTCGCTGGTCATCGCCCACCGGCTGTCGACCGTGCGGGAGGCCGACAAGATCCTGGTGCTCCACCACGGTCACGTCGTCGAGGAGGGGCGCCACGAGGACCTGCTCGCCGCCGGCGGCCAGTACGCGGAGCTCTACCGGATCCAGTTCGAGGGCCAGGACGCCGACACGGGCTGGCCCGCCGACGAGACGGCGGACGCCGAGTTCACCACCGACATCCGGGAGGTCCTGTGACGACGGACGACGGATCGATCACGGTGCGGCCAATCGGCCGGGTGGTGGGAGGCCGCCAGGAGGCCGTCGACGACCGGTGGGACGCCGAGACGTGCACCATCGAACTCGACCCGGACCGGCTCGAGGCCGGGGCGACCGACGGCCTCGCCGACTTCTCCCACGTCGAGGTGGTGTTCTGCTTCGACCGGGTCGACGAGGACACCGTCTGTCGGGGCACCCGCCACCCTCGGGGCCGCACCGACTGGCCCTCGGTCGGGATCCTGGCGCAACGGGCCAAGGACCGCCCCAACCGCATCGGGGTGACGACGTGCCGCCTGGTCGCCGTCCGTCCCTTCGCCCTGGAGGTCACCGGCCTCGACGCCGTCGACGGGACGCCGGTGCTCGACGTCAAGCCCTATCTGGCCGAGTTCGGCCCCCGGGGTGGGGTGCGCCAGCCGGCGTGGTCGACCGAGCTCATGGCCGGGTACTGGTAGGTCCGGGCGTCCCCCGACCGGCCGCGGGCGGAAGGTGGGGTCGGGCGGCCGTGGGGCCGGCGGCTCACTCCGGGGCGAGCGTCTTGCGGACGGCCTCGGCACTCGAGGCCAGGGCGTCCTTGCTGCAGGCGGTCGACACGCCGGCGATGGAGACGGCCATGGGAGGAGCGGCCGGATCCGTGGTGGGCCCGGGCTCGGCGCCCGCCGCCTCCACCATGCCGAGTCGCTTCCGGCTCCGACGGGTGTCCGTCCCGGTGGTGTCCCCTGCTCCCATGTCCGTCCAGTGTACCGACCCCGGTGCGTTCGGTGGGGGCATGTGTGTTTCGCCGACGTGAACTCTGGGGACGCCGGGGGGTGCGGCGCGGCGGCCGCCGGCGTCGGAGCCCGGGCGGCGCCGGACGGCCCAACCGCTACCGTTGACGGGTGGCCGCCCTCTTCGCCGACATCTCGCCACTGCGCCGCTCGCGCAACTTCCGACGCCTCTGGTCGGGCCAGACGATCTCGGCCATGGGCAGCCAGCTCACCCTGGTGGCCCTCGCCTACCAGACCTTCCATCTGACCCACTCCACGTTCATGGTGGGTCTCCTCGGGTTCATCGGGTTGATCCCCCTGCTCGCCGGGGCGCTCTGGGGCGGGACGCTGGCCGACGCCTGGGACCGCCGTCGGGTCCTCACCCTGACCCAGACGGCCATGGCCGTGGCCGTGGGCGGACTCGCCCTCAACGCCTCGCTCGACCGTCCCCGGATCTGGGTGCTGTTCGTGTGCGCCGCCGCCAGTGCCGGGTTCCAGGGCATCGACTGGCCGGCCCGCCGGGCCGCCCTCCCCGTGCTGGTGGAGGCGGACGACGTCACCGCCGCGGTCACCCTCCAGACCACCACGATGGCCCTGTCCATGGTCGTCGGTCCCGCGCTGGGCGGGGTGCTGATCGCCCGGCTCGGCCTCACGCCGGTCTACCTGATCGACGTCGCCTCCTTCGCCGTCTCGTTGACCGTGGTGCGCCTGCTGCCCCGGCTCGTCCCCCGGGGGGGTGGCACTCCGATGGGCCTGCGGTCGATGGCCGAGGGCTTCCGCCACCTGAAGAGCGAACGCCTCCTGTCGGCCACCTACTGGATCGACCTCAACGCCATGATCTTCGGCATGCCCCGTGCCGTCTTCCCCGCCCTCGCCGTCCACCTCTACGGTGGCGGGGCGGGCGTGGTGGGCCTGCTCTACGCCGCCCCCGGGGCCGGGGCGCTGGTGGGGTCCCTGTTCACCGGGTGGACGGCCCGCATCCGTCACCAGGGCCGGGCCATCGCCGCCTGCGTCGCGGTCTGGGGTGGGACCATCGCCGTCGTGGGCCTCGTCCCCGTCCTGTGGGTGGGCCTGGCCCTGTTGGCGGTGGCCGGCGGCGCCGACGTGATCTCGGCGGTCTTCCGCCAGAACGTGCAGCAACGGGCCGTCCCCGACCACCTCCAGGGGCGCCTGTCGGGCACCTTCTTCGCGGTGGTGGCGGGCGGGCCCCGCCTCGGCGACCTCGAGACCGGGGTGGCCGCGGCCATCGGTGGCCCCGAGTTCGCCGTGTGGTCGGGCGGTCTGGCCTGCGTCATCGGGGTCGGCGTCCTGCTGTGGCGGGTGCCCGAACTGTGGGCCGACGCCGGAGGGGGACAGCCACTCGACGCCGCGGCCACCGAGGAGGCCGTGTCCGAGGCCATCACCGAACTGGGCGAGGGCGAGCCCTTCTGACCGGTGCCGGGCGCCGATCGTCCGCCGGGGCTCCCCCCGGTGGGACCGCGGGCGGCGGTCGGGTCAGGCCGGGCCGGCCCGGGCGATCAGCTCCTCGCTGACGTCCCACAGCCGGGCGGCGGCCGCTTCGTCCCGGGCGTTGGACGACGGCCGCTTCGGCCGGCATTTGGCGAAGTAGGTGCCGGTCACCCCGGCCACGTCGGGCGACGAGCACAGGTAGACCGAGGTCCGGGCCCCTTGTTCAGGGGAGAGGCTGATCGGCAGGCGGGCGAAGATCTCGATGCCCCAGGCCATGAAGCCGTTCGTATCGCCGTCGCGGGCGTAGCCGGTGGCGACCGAGCCGGGGTGCAGCGAGTTGGCCGTCACCCCGGTGCCCGCCAGCCGCTTGGCCAGTTGGGTGGTGAAGAGGATGTTGGCCAACTTGCTCCGGCCGTAGACCTTCATCGCCTTGTAGTCCCGCTCGGCCATGAGGTCGTCGAACTCCATGCCCCGGCGGGCGAAGCTGTGGGCCGTCGAGGCCACGTTGACGATGCGCGCCGGGCCGGTGCCGACGCCTTCAAGCGGTCGAGCAGCAGCTCGGTGAGGAGGAACGGCCCGAGGTGGTTGATGGCGAACGTCGCCTCGTAGCCGTCGGCGCTGAGCGTGCGCTCGGAGAGGATGAGGCCGGCGTTGTTGAGCAGGACGTCGATGCGGGGGCAGCGGTCGAGCAGGTCGGCCGCCCCCGCCCGGACCGAGGCCAGATCGGCCAGGTCGAACACCGACAGCTCCACGGCGTCGGACCCGCTGGCCGCGGCGATGTCGGCACGGGCGGCCACGCCCCGGGACTCGTTGCGGGCCGTGATCACCACCCGGGCACCGGCCGTCGCCAGGGCCACGGCGGCGGCCTTGCCGATGCCGGAGTTCCCCCCGGTGATCACGACGGTGGAGCCGTCCATCCGGGGGACGTCGGGGGCCTTCGAGCGCATGGTGGTCCTGACCGGTCGGGAGACGGCCCGGCGGTCGGGCCCCCGCCGACGGTAGCGCCTGGGCCCGGCCCGGTCAGGCCTGGGGTTGTGGGTGGGGGACGACGCCGGGGGTGGCGGCACCCGGTGCCGGCGCCAGGGGTGGCGTCGTGGCCTCCGCCCCGACGCCCCGGGTGTCCGCGACCGCCGGGACCCCGGCGCCCGGTGCCGTCGCCTTCCGGGCCGCACCCTGCTTCTTGCGTCCGAGGAGGATGAAGGCCGTGGTGGCCACGATCAGGTAGACGGCCCACACGATGAACTGCAGCACCGTGGGCTGGTCGGCGTAGCCGAGCAGGCTGTGGAAGACGTCGCCGATCGAACTGTCCTCGCTCAGATAGCTGCTGGTGTTCCACATCACGTGGTCCAGGAAGGGGAGCCAGCCCAGCTGCTGCATGTTCTCCACCGCATCGGCCAGCAGGCCGGCGGCGAACACCATCAGGACGATGCCGATCACCCGGAAGAAGATGCCGAGATTGAGTCGGCGACCCAGTTTGAAGATCACGTAGGCGATGGCCAGGGCCAGGGCCAGCCCGAGGAGGGCGCCGAACAGGAGGCCGTGACCGTGGGACGTCGTGGGGGCCTGCGACGAGGAGGCGAACACGATGGCGAGGGTGAACACCATGGTCTCGAGGCCCTCACGACCCACCGCCTGGAACGCCAGCAGGCCCAGGCCCCACCGGGTGCGACCCTCCAGCGCCTCCTCGGAACGTCGCTGCAGCTCGTCCCGCATGGTGCGACTGTGCTTCTGCATCCAGAAGGTCATGTAGGTGAGGACGGTGGCGGCCAGCAGGAAGGTGATCGTCTCGAAGATGGTCTGCACCGTCGAGCCCTCGTACTGGTGGATGAGGCTGTAGGCGGCGATCCCACCCCCGAGCACCAGCACGAGGGCGGCGCCGACGCCGATGAAGATGTCGCGGAAGTGGCGGCGCTGCCCGATCTGGTCGAGGTACGACAGGAGGATGGCCACGATCATGCTGGCCTCCACCCCCTCGCGCAGGAAGATCACGAAGGTCGGGATCATCCGGCCAACCACCGAAGGTGCGGCGACGTCATGGAGTTAGGCTGACCTAATTCTTTCGGCCTGTCAACCCTTGGCCCGGGTCGGGGCCGGCGCCCGGGATGTCAGCCGGCCGGGTGGAGGGTGTTGTGGTCGGTGTGGGGCAACAGGTCGGGGAACTCGGTCATACGCAGCATGGTCGTCTCCTCGTAGGACCAGGAGCCGTCGTCGCCGAGCGTCACGGTCGACTCGAAGCTGACCGAACTGGCGTTGGCCGACAGGTAGGTGTTCTCGCCGATGGAGTACCGGGTGTCGCCCACCGCCGCCCGCAGCGTGAAGGAGGTGGCGTCGGCCGTCGCCGTGCCCCCCGCCAGGACGGCGATACCCCGGGGGACGGCGAAGGCGCGGAGGAGCTCGCCGGTGGCGCCGTCCCACAGCCAGTAGCCGACCTCGGTGTGGAACGGGTTCTCCTCTTCCCCCCGCCACATGGCGGTCTTGTAGTCGAGCCCGTAGAGGTGCTGGCTGCCGTTGTCGACCGGTCCGAACGGCTTGAAGGAGACCTTCTCCAGGTACGGGGTGGCGACGACCTCACCCCGGGCGTGCGAGAAGGAACTGTCGAGGCCGCCCTCGCCCTCCCACTCGCCGATCAACGCCTCGAGCGGTCCCCATTCGTTCGCCATGTCGTCATCCCGTTTCTTCCGGTGGATCGTTGCGGTGCCCATGGTAGGCGGTCGCTGTCCGACAGTGCGTCTGGCAGGTGCACCGCGTCCGGGCCCCGGTGTGACCGGATCCGAGGCAGGCGGTAAACGGGAGGACGACGGCAACCTATTGATTCATTCAGGACGGACGATTTCAGACGCATTTTCACAGGAATTTCGTGGGGAGGTTGGGACCTTCGGCCTTGTGCGGGTCACACCCCGGGCCTTACGATGGCATTAGGTCCAATGAAGTCGATGTACCGGACCGAATGACGACAAATGGCAAACCCGCTGCGAGGCGGGGACGCAAAACCACGGGACTCTCCGAGTCAGCCGGGCTGCCGAATCAACTGTGCTGTTCGTGGCATGGCGGTGCGCCGGCCCGGCCCCTCGGAAGAAATGAGGGGCAATGGGCAGGAACCTGGATCGACGCGCACATGACGCAGTACCCGGGCGGACCCTCCGGCGCCACGGCATCGCCGTCGTCGCCGTCGGCGCCCTGGTCGTCCTGGGTACGGCCACCGGAGGCATCGCCGCCTCGTCCAACGGTGTCGCCGCCCCGGTCACCTCCGGTCGGGCGACGGTCGTCGCCGTCACCACCGTCGACGGCACCGGGTCACCGACCGCCGTCGGCCCGACCGGGCCGGTTCCGACGGGCCCGGCCCCGACGACCACCGTCCCCGTGACCCCGTCGACGACGACCACGACCACCGTGGGGCCGTCGACGACCACGACCACGGTCCCCTCCACCGCGACCACGACGGTGACCACGACGACCGCCCCGGTCCCGACGGCCCACGCGGTGGCGTCGGGCACCTCCCCGGCTCCCGGAGTGACGACCACGACGGTGGTGCCGGCCACGACCCTTCCGGTCGTGACCCCGCAGGGCACCGGGTCGACCACGACGTCCACCACGGTGGCCACCGCCCCGGCCCGCCCGTCCATCGCCTCCAACTGCAGCACGGACGTGTCCGCCGCCCTCGACGCCTACCTCGACGCGCTACCGGACGGTGCGGTCTTCACGTCGCCGGCCTCGGCCTGCTACCTGGTGGACGAGGGCGTCAACGTCGACCATCCCCTGGGGATCGTCGGCGGCACGTTCGAGGACGACGCCAGTGTCGTTCCCCCGCGGGTCCCGGGGCACGAGGCACCCAGCCTCCACCCCGTCATCCTGGTCAAGCTGACGTCGGACGTGACCATCGAGGACGTCCACCTGGTGGGGGCCAACGCCGCGGGTGGCTACCACCCCGCCCTGGTCGGCCAGTCGGGCATCGACGTACGGTCGTCGTCCGAGGTCACCATCTCCGATGTCACCACCCTCGACACCTTCGGTGACGGTCTGACCCTCGCCAATGCGGCGGGTGGCGGCAAGGACCGGAACATCACCGTCGACGGGCTCACCATCACCCGGTCCGGGCGCCAGGGTGTCACCCCGGCCTTCGTGGACGGAGCCACCTTCAGCCACGTCGACATCGTGTCGCAGGCCGACAGCGCCTGGGACTTCGAGAGCGACCTCCCCCAGATGGGTACCGGCGACATCACGATCAGCGACTCCACCTGGAAGGGCCGGATCAACGTGATCGAGGGCCTCACGGGGCCCCTCACGTTCGACCACGACTCCAGCTCGGGGAGCTTCCTGCTGGACGACGCCACGGCCCTCCAGCCCGTCACGGTCTCCGACAGCACCATGCTCCTGCCGGCCGACGACGTCGGGTACCCCGTGTGCCGGCATCGTGCAGCACGGCGGCACGCTGACCTTCTCCCACGACGTCCTCGGCCGCGAGCCGTCACGCAAGGCGCCGACCGGCGCCGCGTGGTACGTGAACAAGTTCGGGAACCTGAACTTCGTCCACACGTCCGTCATCGCCCCGCTCGGCTCCTCGAGCGGGGGCGCCGTGGTGACGATCACCAGGTAGGGCCCACGGGTCCGGGACTCCGGTGCCGGACCCGGGCGGGACGTCCGGCCTCAGACGGCCAGGACGGTGACGGTGCCGAGGTTCGTCAGGCGACCCTCGGCACCGACGTCGTGGATGGCGACCCGCACGCTGGTGCGCCCCGACCCGGCGCCGAGCACCGTGCACCGGGCCTCCACCGGACCCGCCTTGACCGGTCGCAGGTAGTGGAGCACGGCATCGGCCGCCGCCAACCCACCCGGACCGGTCGCCCCGGACGCGGCCGCCGCCCGGCACGCCGCCTCGTCGGCCAGCATGGCGATGGCTCCCCCATGGAGGATCCCCCACGGGTTGCGCAACTCGTCGGCCAGGCGCAACCGGGTGACCGGACCCTCGCCCGGATCGATGCAGAAGAACGTCTCGGGCGGCACGGGATCCGTCTGGGCCGGAGGCACCCCTACGGCGACCGGTCGATCGAACTCGAGCACCATGGCCCCGGGGTCCAGGACGGCACAGGTCATGGTGGCTGCGGCCACCCGGCGGTCCGCCGCCCCTTCGTCGACGACCTCCAGGGCCGTCACCACCGAGGACCGCCCCCGGCGGACCACGTCGGCGCGGAATCCGAGGGGGCCGACCTGGCGGACGTCGGACACGGTGGCCAGCAGGGACGTGGTGACGATCCACTGGGGCAGCACGGCCAGGCCACTGGTGAAGCCACCCAGTGAGTCGAGGTCGGTCAGCAGGGCTCCGGTGCGCAGGCCGCCGCCGGCCCCCCGCAGGTGGTCGTCGATCGGCGCGCGCCCCCGCACGACGGGGGGTCCCCCTTCGGTCTCGGACGGGACCTCCCAGCGGGCCAGGCGGAGGTACTCGCTGACGTGGTGCCGTCGGTCGACACCCCGTTCCCCCGGATCCCCCCCGTCGGTCGTCACGGCCGGGTACGGGCCAGGGTGTCGGCCGGGGCGACGACCACGTCGACCACCGTCATCAGGCGATCCTCGGCGCCGGAATCGCGGAGCTCCACCACCGCACTGGCGTGGCCGTCGGGCCCCGTCCCGAGGACCCGGGTGGTGGTCGTCACCGGTCCGACACGACCGAGGGCGAGGTAGGCGATCTGGAGATCGGTGACCACCACCGAGGAGGCGTCGCCCCCGGCCGACGCCCCGAGGGCCTCGGCCGCCGCCGCCTCGGCGATCAGCGCGATCACTCCGCCCTGGATGGCGCTGAACGAGTTGTGGAGATAGGGACGGATGGTCACCGAGACCCGTCCGGACGGCCCGTCGAGCACCTCGACCGGCAGGACGTCGAGGATGGGGGCGTCGAGCGAGCCGCCGTCGAACGACCACCGGACCGGCAGGTCACCCGCCATCTGGACCGATGAGGCGGGGTTGCGGGCCGGCAGCACGGCGAAGGTCATGGACGCCCAGGCCACCGGGCCGGCCGGCACGCCGCCCACCTCCACCTCGCGGCCCTCCTCGTCGACGGACACCACCAGCGCTTCGATGACCAGCGTCGTCCGACCGCGTCGCACGAGTGAACCGCGGGCCTCGACCCACGAACCGTGCACGGGCCCCGTGCGCTGGACGGCCAGGTCGGCCGTGGCCAACCAGTCCGGCCGGAGCACGCGGGCGGCGATCGCCCCGCCGACGATGTCCACCAGGGTGGCGAGCACCCCGACCCGCACACCACCGTCGGGCGTGGTCACGAACGGGGTCACCCGGGTCCGGACGCGACCGGTCTCCTCGGTGGTGAGCTCGGCCTCCATCCCCATGTCCCCCAACAGGTGGTCGGGGGGTGGGTAGGCGCTGAAGCCCACTCAGCGCTCCTGCTCGGTCGGACGCACCAGCACCTCGTTGACGGTCACATGGCGCGGGCGGGTGACGGTGAAGGCGATGGCGTCGGCGATGTCCTCGGACTGCAGCGTCGCCATCGGGCCGAAAGTGGCGGCCAGCTGCTCGATCACCTCGGGCCGGTTCTGGACGACCAACTCGGTGGCGGTGGCCCCCGGCTCGACCAGCGACACCCGGACGTGGCGGGTCGTCACCTCCTGGCGGAGGGACTCGGAGAAGGCCGCCACCGCGAACTTGGTGGCGCTGTAGACCCCATTGCCCGTGCGGGCGAACCGACCGGCCACCGAAGAGATGTTGACCACGTCGGCCACATGGCGGGGCGCGGTGTCGGCGGCGGCCAGCAGGTGGGGCAGGGCGGCGTGGGTGCCATAGAGCAGGCCGAGGAGGTTGAGATCGACCATGCGGCGCCATTCCTCGACCGGGGCGTCGACGATGGGGCCGAGCAGCATCACGCCGGCGTTGTTGACCAGGGTGTCGAGGCGGCCGAAGGCGTCGACGGTCTGTCGCACCATCGACCGGGCCTGGGCCTCGTCGGTCACGTCGGTCGGGATCACGAGCACCTTGTCCCGGCCGATCCGGTCGGCCAGGGCTTCCAGGCGGTCGCGCCGGCGGGCGGCCACGGCCACCTGGGCACCTTCGGCGGCGAGCACGGCGGCCGTGGCCTCACCGATGCCACTGGACGCCCCGGTGATCAGGGCCACGGTGCCGTCGAGTCGTTCCGTCATCAGGCGGTCCTCCGTCCCGGTCGCCACCGGCCCGGCCGGGCGGTGTCAGCGACGCAGTGTACCGAGGCGCTCAGCGGGGCCCGACCGGCGGGACCGGCGGCCCCCGGTCAGGCGGCCGACTTGTGCGAGCGGCGACGGGAGTTGCGGCGACGCCCGCGGGGACGGATCGACGTGTCGTAGGGACGACCGGTGGCCGCCGGGCTCTCGTGGAGGGCACACCAGTCGGTGCTGTTGTAGCGCGACAGGCGAACTCCGCACGACGGTTCGATGCACACCCGACCGGTTCCGAAGGACTCCGGGGGGATCGCCCCGGACAGGCCCTCGGCCAGCATCGAGCTGTCTTCGGCGATTCGTCGTTCCACCATGCCACCCGCTCTCCTTGTTCTGCTCCGGCGGCACCTCGACCACCGGACTGCCAACACCTCAGGCCCGCCCTCGGGCGACCTGACCTGCAGAGTCCATCGGCAGGGGACGACCAGAACTGAAACGCGCGACCGCCGGCATCCGCCGCCGGATTGGTAACGTCCGACCCATGCCCCGCCCCACCGACCCGACGGGCCCACCCGACGGGCCCGGACGACGGGCCCACCCGGAGGGACGTCCCGGGGTGTCACCCCGGTGACGGGGCCGGCCGACGACGTCCCCTGGTGGCGGCGGGCGGTCTTCTACCAGGTGTACCCCCGATCCTTCGCCGACTCCGACGGCGACGGGGTCGGCGACCTGGCCGGCATCCGCGCCCACCTCGACGAACTCGCCTGGCTCGGTGTCGACGCGCTCTGGATCTCGCCGTTCTTCCGCTCGCCCATGGCCGACTTCGGTTACGACGTCAGCGACTACTGCGACGTGGACCCCCTGTTCGGCGACCTGGCCGACTTCGACGCCCTGGTGGCCGACGCCCACGCCCGAGGACTCCGGGTGGTCATCGACTGGGTCCCCAACCACACCTCGGTGGAGCACCCGTGGTTCGTCGACGCCGCGTCGTCACGGGGGAGCGCCCACCGTGACTGGTACGTATGGCGTGACCCGGACCCGGACGGTTCGCCGCCCAACAACTGGGTCGCCGCCTTCGACCTGACGGCTCCGGCGTGGACCTTCCACGAGCCCACCGGCCAGTGGTACCTCCATCTCTTCGAGGCGGCCCAGCCAGACCTCAACTGGGACCAGCCCGCGGTGGAGGCGGCCATGCACGCCACCCTGCGGTTCTGGCTCGACCGTGGCGTGGACGGTTTCCGGGCCGACGTGATCCACGGGATCGGCAAGGACCCGGCGCTGCCCGACGACCCGCCCGGGTCGGCCGGGATCCCCCACTGCGCGCTCAACGACGTACCCGTGACCCACCAGCGGCTGCGGGCGATCCGGACCCTCGTCGACGGCTATCCGGGCGACCGGATGATGGTGGGCGAGGTGTTCCTGATGTCCACCGAGGCCGTCGCCACCTACTACGGCCACGACGACGAGCTCCACCTCGCCTTCAACTTCCCGCCGCTCTTCGCCCCCTGGCTGGCCGACCGGTGGGCCGCCTGCATCGAAGACGTCCATCGCTGGCTCGACCCCCGGGGTGCGTGGCCGACGTGGGTGCTGTCGAACCACGACAACCCCCGCCACCGCACCCGCTACGACCGGGGGGCGGCCGGAGCCGGTGAGGACCCGGGCACCACCGCCCGGAGGAGCGAGCGGCGGGCCCGGGCGGCGGCGGTCCTGTTGCTGACGCTGCGGGGTACGCCGTTCGTCTACCAGGGGGACGAGCTCGGTCTGGTCGACGCCGACGTGCCCGAGGAACTCCGGGTGGACCCGGGGGACGCGACGGCTGCCGGGCACCGATCCCGTGGGACGGTTCGCCCGACCACGGCTGGCCGACGGAGGCGGGGGTCACCCCGTGGCTGCCCTTTCCCCCCGACGCCGCCACGCGGAACCGGGCCGACCTCGCCGCCGATCCCGGGTCGATCCTCCACCTGTACCGACGCGCCCTGGCCGTGCGCCGAGCCGAACCCGCGCTGGTGCTCGGCGGGTTCGTGCTGCTCGACTCGCCCGAGGGGACCCTCGCCTACCGTCGCGCGCTCGACGGCGACGCCTGCACGGTGATGGTCAACTTCCGCGACGAGGAGGTCGACGTGGCCGCCCTCGGGAGGGTCGGGGCCGACGTGCTCCTGGCGTCGGACGAACCGTCGCCCTCCGGTGAGTGGTCCGGGAGCCTCGGGCCCGACCGGGCCGTCGTCGTGCGCGGCTGACGGTCCGGCCGGTCCGACCGAGGTCAGCGGCTAGAGCCAGGTCTCCTGCCAGTAGTCGACCTGTCCGAAGTCGCCGAGCGACATCGAGTGGTCGTCGGCGTGGCCGCTCTGCCGGATGCAGCACACCAGGGTCCCGATCCACGGGCCGTGGTCGATGCAGTGCACGGCCCCGCAGCGCTGCCAGGTCCGTGCGGGTGGCAACGCCAGGTCGCCGAGGTCGTCGAGGTCTTCGAGGTCGAAGTCGTGGTCATGCCAGTCCCGGAGGACGCGCTGCGTGCGTGGTTCGATGGTCACTGTGGTTCCTGCCCCTTGTGCTGTCGTCGTCGGCGCTTTCGGCCGTTGGAAGCCGATTCCTTCCCTGTACCCGGTCCTGCCGGGAGTCCCCGCCGTACAGGTGAACTATCGGACGGGTCCGGGACCACCTGAAGCCCGCCAGAGGTATTGCAACTGAGCGGGCCCGACGACCCAGCCTGGGCGCTCTCCGTGGTCGCGCTGCGACCGTGCGTCGCAGCCATTGTTAGGAGATAGTCCACAGGTTTTCCGCTGGCTCCGGAGAAAGTGCACGTCACGGTATCGAAATGCGCGCGATGACGGTAAATGATGTTCAAATTCCTTACACAAATGGAACGCATGGACGCAGCCCGAGGCGGTAGGGTTCCCCCATGAACGGCGATGGGGCCACCAGCATCGAGGACATCGTCCGGCGCAACGTCGCCGCGTTGCGGGCCAGGGCCAACCTGACCCAGCAGGCGCTCGCCGACGAGATGCAGCTGCGGGGCGTCGCCTGGACGCGCGAGACCGTGGCCCAGGTCGAGACGACGAACCGGCGGATCGGCCTGACGGAGGCCATCGCCGCGGCCGCCTGCCTCGACGTGCCCCTGGCCCGGCTCACGGCCACGGGCGCCGCCGCCGTGACCGTCGGCGAGAGCCGGTGGGCCACCGCCTACCTGTCCGCCGCCATCGCCGGCACCATCGACGACCTGTTCGGTCCGGACAGCTATGCGGCCCCCTCCCGGACGGACCACGACGAACCGGCCGGCTGGGCCGACGAGGTGGAGCGGGGCCACGCCCCGATCCCGCCGGGGCCCACGCCCAACGAGCTCGAGCGTCGTCGTCGCCCCCGCGACCGTCGGCCGGTGGACGTCGCCGAGGCGGACCCGAGGCTGGCGCCCGACGATGACGCGCCCCAGAAGGCGGCCGAACGGATCGAGCGGCGCCTCCGGCTCCGGGTGACCGCCGACGACGTCGACGACACCGCCCACCACCTGTGGTCCCGCAGCCTCGAGGCCGAGCGCGAGCGCCGGGTGGCCGACCGCCACGACATCACGGGTGGGTCGCTGTCGACCATCCGTGGCCACGTGTCCCGGGACCTCGACCGCGAACTGGCCCACGAGATGGAGAAGCGGTCTGCGCCGCCGGTGACCCCGGACGGGCCGTCCGGGACGCTGACCGCTGACGAGGCGGCGTGGGAGGCGACCCGCCTGAACATCATCCTGGCCAACAAGGGGTACTCCGACAGTGATGTGACCCGTTGGTGGAACTTCACGCGCCACCGTGAACTGGACGACCAGACGATCGCCGAGGCCTGGCGGGACGGCCACTACTCGGCGGTGAGCCGGCTCATCCAGTCACTCCCGGACAAGGCGTCGCCGGCCGGCTGACCCCGGCCGAGTCGTACGCCGGCGTCGGGGGGCGGAGGCAGAATGGGGCGCTGACGGGCACCGCCCGCACCGCCGAACCGGAGGAAGCCCCATGGAGAGGGACCGACTGACCGAACTGCTGGAGACCGAACGCGCCACCCATCGGGAGCGCAACCCCGGTTCCCGGGCCCAGTTCGCCGGGGCGGCCCACCTCTTCACGGGGGTGCCGATGACCTGGATGGCCAACTGGGCCGGCGGCTTCCCCCTGGCCCTCGCCGGAGCCGCGCGGCGCCCGGGTGACCGACGTCGACGGGCACACCTACGTCGACCTGGCGCTCGGAGACACGGGGGCCATGGCCGGCCACTCCCCCGCCGCGGTGGTCGCCGCCATCCGCCGACGGGTGGAGACGCTCGGGGGGATCACCGCGATGCTGCCCAGCGAGGACGCCGAATGGGTGGCCGCCGAACTGGCCCGACGCTTCGGTCCCGGTCAGTGGTCCTTCGCCCTGAGTGCCAGCGACGCCAACCGGTGGGCCCTCCGCCTGGCCCGCCTGGTGACCGGCCGGCCCAAGGTGCTGGTCTTCTCCTACTGCTACCACGGCAGCGTCGACGAGACGTTCGTGGTGGCCGGGCCCGACGGCGCCACCCGGTCGCGCCCGGGCAACGTGGCCCCGGCCGTCGATCCCGCCACCACCACGGTCGCCGTCGAGTTCAACGACCTCGAGGCCGTGGCGCGCGCCCTGCACACCGGCGAGATCGCCGCCGTGCTGACCGAGCCGGCGTTGACGAACATCGGGATCGTCACCCCCGACGACGGCTTCCACGCGGGGTTGCGCAGGCTGTGCGACGACACCGGCACCCTCCTGATGATCGACGAGACCCACACCCTGTCGGCGGGCCCCGGCGGCGCCACCGGCGCCTGGGGTCTCGACCCGGACATCGTGACGCTGGGCAAGGCCATCGCCGGTGGCATCCCCATCGGGGCGTTCGGCCTGCGCGACGACCTGGCCGGCCGCGTCCTGGCCCTGGTCGAGGACGAGGGGGCCGACATCGAGGACGTGGGCGGCATCGGCGGCACCCTGGCCGGCAACGCGCTGTCCATGGCCGCGGCCCGCGCCTGCCTGGCCGAGGTGCTGACCGACGAGGCCTTCGTCCGGATGGAAGGCCTCGCCACCCGCCTCGTGGCCCAGGCGGAGGCCACCATCGCCCGCCACGGCATGCCGTGGACGATCACCCAGCTCGGGGCGCGGGCGGAATACCGGTTCTGCTCCCCCGCGCCGAGGAACGGCACCGAGTCCCACCAGGCCGAGGACCCCGGTCTCGACGAGTACCTGCACCTCTACCTGTCGAACCGCGGCGTCCTGATCACGCCGTTCCACAACATGGTCCTGATGTGCCCGGACACCACGGAGGACGACGTCGACCGGCACGGCCGGATCTTCGAGGACGCCGTCGCCACCCTCGCCGGCTGATCCGCGGTCGCCCGGACGATCGCGACGGCGGGCGCGTCACTACGCTGCCCCCATGGCCGCCGACCAGCCCACCATCGTCGCCACCTCGGGCGGGATCCGACGCGGGTCCCGCACCGACGTCGAGTTCGCGCCGCTCGTCCTCCATGCCATCGAGCTCGCCGGGGTGACCGGCCGGCGACCCCGGCTCTGCCACCTGGGGACCGCCCTGGGTGACCAGCGCTGGTGGAACGCCTGGCTCGACGAAGCCGGCCAGGTCGGTGACATCGACGTGGTGCACCTCAACCTGTTCCCCATGCCGAGCACCGGCGATCCGCTCGGACTCCTGCTCGACCAGGACGTCGTATGGGTGGGCGGCGGAAGCGTGGCCAACCTCCTCAGCCTGTGGCGCCTGCACGGCCTCGACCGTGTCCTCGCCGAGGTCTGGCGCGCCGGTGTGGTGCTCGGCGGGGTGTCGGCCGGGTCGATCTGCTGGCATGTCGGGGGCACGACGGACTCGTACGGACCCGACCTGCGGGCGGTCACCGATGGTCTCGGTCTGCTCCCCTACGCCAACGGCGTGCACTACGACTCGGAGGCGCAGCGGCGTCCGCTCTTCCAGCGGCTGGTCGCCGACGGGACCCTGCCCGACGGGTACGCCACCGACGACGGGGTCGGACTCGTCTACCGCGGCACGGCCCTCGAAGGGGCCGTCACCGAGATCCGGGGCCAGGGGGCCTACGCCGTGCGCCGCGACGGTGACGAGGCCGTCGAGGACCGCATCGAGCCCGTCGTGCTGCCCGACGCCACCTGACCGGGCGACGGGGCGACCGGTCGCCCGGATTGGTGCCGGGGGTCGGACGCCGTACACTCCGGTTTTCCCCGTCCGGCCACAGGGAGGTGTCCCATGAGCTTCATCTCGAAACGACGCACGGCCCTCTGGGTGGCCGGCATGGAGCGGTGGGCGCGCCAGGAGCTGGACGCCCACACCGAGCCGACGGCCAAGGGCAAGAACAAGGTCGACCGGCACGGGATGTACTGCGCCGGGGTGCTCAGCGCCATCACCATGGCCAAGGGGAACGGATCGAACCGGGCCGCCATGCCCAAGGACCGTGACCAGCGTCAGGGCCTGACCGACGCCACCACGCTGCTGCGGAACGTGCTGGCGTCGGGACGGGTGCCCGGCCGTGACTATGCGGAGCTGCTGTCCGACCCCGGTGCGGTCACCCGGGGATAGGGGCGTCGGCGCCTGACGGCCGCCGGGCCCCGTCCGGTGACGTTCAGGTCGGACCGTTGCGCCCGACGAGATGGAAGACGCGGCTGAGCCCGCGGTAGGGATCCCGCCGGGCGGCCTCGAGTTCGACGGCGGCCGTCGCCTCGACCTGGGCCCGGTCCCCGGGATCCAGCTCGGTACCGCTGAACTCGAGCCAGTCGACGAACAGCCAGACCCCGTACCATCGGATGGGCGCCACCCCATGGCCCACCAGGAGGTCGCTCAGCTCCTCCACCGTGTCGGCCCGGGACGGTACCCCCAGGACCCCGACCTCGGACGTGGCGTCGAACGCCCCCAGGGCATCGCCCCACCGCTGTTCCATGGCGGGGCGGACCGCCATGGCGTGGGCGTTCGCCGTCATGATCGAGACCACGCCGCCCGGGGCCGTGCACCGGCACAGCTGGCCGACCATCGGCACGGGATCCTCGAGGTAACCGAGCACGCCGTGGCACAGCACGGCGTCGAACCGTCGGCCGTCCACCGCCTCGTCGGCGTGCAGGCCGTCACCTTCCACGAGTGCCACCCGTCCCCGGGCCTCCTCGGGCATCCGCCCGAGGCGTTCGCGTGCCTTGTCGAGCATCGCCGGCGACGGGTCGAGCACGGTCACCTGGTACCCGGCGTGGGCCAGCGGGAAGGACTGGTGACCGGCGCCACCCCCGACGTCGAGAACGGACGCCGGAGGCGGGGGGAGGTGCTCGACCAGCTGGTGGTGCATCACGAACGTCCGCACGTACCCCTTCACCGACGCGTAGGCCTCGTCGGCGAACGTGTCCGCCAGGCCGGTCCAGATGTCCTCGCTCATGGGGCCAGGATGACAGACGGGCGGGAAACCCTGTCGGGCGGGCCGCTCCCGGTGGTCCGGGAACCGGTGGAGGCCGCCCGGTGGGGACGGCGGGTGCCGCGTTCGCTGCCGGCTGCGAGGACGGGGCGACACCGTGCAGTAGCTTGCAATTCGATGACCGCCGCCGATCGAAAGCTCACCGAAGCTGCGTACTTCCGCCAGATCGGTGAGGCCGGTCTCATCCATGCCGCGACGAAGCCGTGGAGCGATCCCGAGTGCGCGCAGTACCTCCAGGAGATCGGGTCCGTGCTCGCCCTCTGTCCGGCCCCTCCCGGCAGGCTGCTCGACATCGGCTGTGGCGCAGGTTGGACGAGCGCCCTGTTCGCCCAACGTGGCTACCACGTGCACGGGGTCGACCTGGCGCCCGAGGCGATCGCGTTCGCCAAGGAGTTCCATCATCAGAACGGTCTCACGTTCGACGTGCGCGACTTCGACGAGCCCTGCCCGGATCCGGGGACGTACGACGTGGCCGTGTTCTTCGATTCCCTCCATCATTCATCCGACGAGGGACCTCCGCTGCAGTTCGCCTTCGACGCGCTCCGACCCGGAGGACTCTGCGTCGTGTGCGAACCCGGCAGGGGCCATGCCGCCGCGGTGACCTCCCGGGAAGCCATGGACTCCTACGGTGTCACCGAACGGGACATGACACCGTCCATGGTGGTGGAGGCCGGGCGGGCGGCCGGCTTCCGGTCGTCCGCGGTCTACCCCCATCCCCAGCGGTTCATCGTCCCCGCCTATCGCCCACGGTCCGAGGCACAGTCGGCGAGGCAGCGGATCCTCCGCATGCCCATCGTCGCGTCGATCCGCGCGTTCTACGCGGCGTCGATCGAACGACGGCACTGGGGCCTGGTGGTGCTCACCAAATAGGTACTCCGAGTTGCTGATCGCTCGGGTGGAAGCTGGCCGACTCGACGGCACCCTCGACGCCTGGACCAGGACGTTCATCCACCGGAGCAACCATCGATCGCTATCCGCGAGGCGGGCTTCCCACGTCTTCGCCCACACCGCAGAAGTCCGTTGCCAGAGCGACTCGGCATTGGTACGGTCAGCCACGCAGTTCATGTCCGCGGCGGGCGCGGACGGTGGTCAGGAGGTGGGACATGGACCACATGACGCGGAGTGGCTCGTGGCGCCGGAGTGGGGTATCCGGCGGGGTCCGGGCCCTGGCCGGTTGCCTGATCGTGGCCGCCGGCATCGGCATCTCCCTCGGAGTGCCGGCGTCGACGGCGGGGGCCTCGAGCCCGATCACCGTCAGTTCGTTCAAGCACCTCGTAGGGAACGAGTCCGTCACGGTCTCGGGCTCCAACCTCGGGGCAGGTTCCGGGGCGTCCTTCGTGAGCGACGCGTCGGCGACCGTCAAGGAGTGCGCCGCCGCTCCCGGGTCGTGCATCACCCTGGCCACCGGGATCCCCGTGACAGCTGGATCCTTTTCGGGCGCAGTCGTGCTCGTCCGGTCGGGCGCGGCGGGACCGTCGATCAGCGGAGAGCCCGTCTGTGGCGTCAGTTCCGTGGTCACGGCGGCATCGGGTAGTTGCTCTCTCACCGTCGTCGGCTCGCCATCGGGTACCTCGCTGTCCAAGTCGCTCTCGTTCAACTATCCGAGCATCAAGCTGAAGGCCGGCCCCAAGGGGGGCGGGTACGTCACGCTCACCGTCACCTCGTCGGCGGGATTCCCGCTCGGCTCGGCGGACCCGGTCGAGCTTTCGGAGTGCGACAGCCAGAACGCCTCTCCCTCCGCTGAAGCCTGCGACGCGGCCAACGGAGGGGCCCAGGACGTCACGACGGTCGCCACCGGAGGCCACGCGGCTGCCGGCGCGGCCAACGGCAACATCGACGGGGCGGTCATCATCGAATCAGACGGCTCCGCCTACGCCCCGTCAGGAACACCACAGGGCACCGACGGCGCCGGTGGCACGTGCGCGGCCGGGGCCACCTGTCATGCCGTCGCCGTCGATCAGGACAACCCGGCGCTGCGGGGCGTCACGTCCGTGAAGACGACCGCCCCCGCCCCCAACTGCTCCAGCGCCGGCCCGAACGTGGACATCGCCTACTGCGACCTGGCGGGGGTTCAGCTGTACAACTATCCGCTGTCCGGCATCGATGCGACCGGGGTCGACGCCGTCGGGGCCGGTCTCGGCAACGACAACTTCTCGTCGGCCGAAGCACCGGACGCCGACTTCAGTGGAGCGGATCTGGACAACGGGAATTTCACGGATGCCAATCTGAGCGGCGACAACCTCACCGATGCGGATCTGTCGTTCTCCACGCTCACGGGTACCGATCTGGCGGGAGCTCAACTCGCCGGAGCGAACCTCGCCAATTCGACCTCCACGTCGATCGTCGGAGTGCCGGCGTCACTCCCCACGGGGTTCCAACTGATCGACGGCTATCTCGTGGGCCCCAAGGTCGACCTCGGCGGTGCGCATCTGACCGGCGCCGACCTGGCCGGCGCCGACCTGGAGAGTACGGGCCTGGACGATGCGGTACTGACCGGAGCCAACATCGAAGGAACGGACTTCACGAACGCGATGCTGTCCGGCGTCGTCTCCGGTGGTCTGACGGGGACGCCAGCAGTACTGCCGGCCAACTGCTTCCTCGTCAACGGGTACCTCGTCACCTACGACGTGAACCTCACCGGAGTCGATCTCAGCGGAGCGGTCATGCCGGGCATCTCCTTGAACAACTCAACGCTGGTCGACGTCAACCTTTCCGGAGCGGACCTGGACGGGGCCTACCTGTCGGCCAATCTTTCCGGAGCTGACCTGTCACGCGCCAACTTGTACGGCGCCTCGTTCTACGGTGCCGGAATGCCCAACGCCGACCTGGACAACGCCGTCACGACCTACGACGACTTTTCCTACGCGGACATGGCCGGCGACAATCTCACCAACGACGACTTCACTGACGTGTCGCTCCTCGGGGCCACCCTCACCGGAGCCGATCTGGACGGTGTGAACTGGAACAACACCGTCTGCCCCGATTCCACGTTGAGCAACAACGACGGGAACACCTGCATCAACGACCTGACGCCGGAGAGCTGACCGTCGAAGGCGCTCGGCCGTGCGGCGGGATCCGCGTGTCTGCGCGACCACTTGACCGCGCGGGCCACGACCTGGAGCAAACTTCCGCGCGTCCACAATGTCTCGCGACATCACAAACGTGCCCACGGCAGTGTCCTGGTTCAACACATAGGAAACGGGTGTCTCGCGACATAGGAAACACCGGTCCGTTGAGGATCGGGCATGTCGAGAGCCCGGTTGATCATCACCGCCGTCGTCGTGGAGGGCCGATCCCAGGCCGAGGTGGCCCGCACCTACGGCGTCTCGCCCGGCTGGGTGTCCAAGCTCGTCGCCCGCTACCGGGACGAGGGTGAGGCGGCCTTCGAGGCACACTCGAGACGACCCAAGCGCTCGCCCCGGGCGGTCGCCGACACGGTCGTGGGACGGATCGTCGAGCTCCGTCACGAGCTCACGGCAACGGGGCTCGATGCCGGGCCCGAGACCATCCGGTGGCACCTCGCCCATCACGACGGGATCGAGGTCTCCCGGTCCACGATCAGCCGTCACCTGGTCAAGGCCGGACTGGTCGAGCCGGCCCCCGCGAAGCGCCCTAAGTCCTCCTACATCCGGTTCGAGGCTGACCAGCCCAACGAGTGCTGGCAGTCCGACTTCACCCACTACCGGCTGGCCGGAAGGCGGAAGAGGCCCGACCCTGGTGTCGAGATCCTCTCCTGGCTCGACGACCATTCCCGAAAGGCGCTCCGAGTCACCGTCCACCAGCGGGTGACCGGGCCCATCGTGGTGGCATCGTTCCGCCGATGCGTCGCTGACCACGGCATTCCCGCCTCCACGCTCACCGACAACGGCATGGTCTTCACCACCCGGTTGGCCGGCGGCCGAGGCGGTCGCAACGGACTCGAGACCGAGCTGGCCCGGCTCGGTGTGGTCCAGAAGAACTCCCGGCCCAACCACCCGACCACCTGCGGCAAGGTCGAGCGGTTCCAGCAGACCCTGAAGAAGTGGCTGCGGGCCCAGCCCGTCCAGCCGAAGAACCTGGTCGAGCTCCAAGAGCTGCTCGATCGCTTCGTCGACGAGTACAACACCCGTCGTCCCCACCGGTCCCTGCCCCACCACGCCACCCCCGAGACGACCTATCGGGCCCGTCCGAAGGCCACCGCCGGGAGCCGGATCGCCGAACCTCACGACCGGGTGCGCCGGGACCGGATCGACGATGCCGGGGCGGTCACCATCCGCTACAGCGGCCGCCTCCACCACATCGGGGTCGGTCGAGCCCACGCCCGAACCCCCGTGATGCTGCTCGTCCAGGATCTGCACATCCGGGTGGTCGATGCCGCTACCGGTGAACTACTGCGCGAACTGGTGCTGGATCCGACCAGGGACTACCAGCCGACCGGCAAACCAAACGGCCGGAAGCGAACGTGATTCGCCTCCGGCCGCAGGTTCAGATGTTTCCGATGTCTTGAGACATCACAACGTGCCCACGGCAGGATTCGAACCTGCGACGCACGGTTTAGGAAACCGACGCTCTATCCCCTGAGCTACGTGGGCGGACTATGGGGAAATACGCTGGAGAAGACCCCACAGAAACCTATCGGGCCTGAACCACCCAGAGGGCCAATGCCGGCTGCTGGTGGCCGGGCTCGTCACCCGGGAAGCGTCCCATCGGATCGCCGAGTCGTGTTCGTCGTCCCGACCGGAGGGGCGTCCAACTCTTCGAGCGACTGACCGCCGAGATCAAGGCCCTCCGCTGGCGACAATGGGGGGCACGCACCAAGCCAGAGTTGCGCGAGCTCACCCGTCTGCTCAATCTCGCCCGCCTCAACGGCGGGGCCGAGACACCATAGGTCCAGTCGGTCCCTGTCCAACGATCGTCTGGAGCGCGTGTGCCATCAGATCCCTTTCGCATCGACGTCCACCACCACACTGCCCAAGCTCCTCCGCTGTCCGAGGGACCAACAGTTAGTTCATTTAATTGAAGGGACGTCATCGTGAGTGAATATTCTCCTCAGGATCGCGTCACTCAATTTTTCCGGATCCTCGAGAGCCGCCGTCACCGATACGGAATATGCCAATGAGTTATGACTCGCCAGCAAGCGGCCCCCTCCTCCGGCGCCACGGGGATAAGGCAGCCATAGCGTCGGTGTTCCCGCAATTGGCTTGACAATCGCTCCAGGGATCTCTTCGGATGATGCCCAGGCGCTCTGCTCTCTGTTCACTGCATTTTCTCCCACAAACCTGTCTACGGTGACCACCGGGACGCCTTGGGCGAAGTACGTGCACTCACCCGTTTCGCCCTTCCGCGCAACGCCGGTAACCCGCTTCCCGACGATGGACGTCATCTGCTGCGAGGACACAAGAGAGCAGGTGCCCGTGGCCTCCAGCTGTTGACCAGGAGGATGGGTCACTCCACATGACGCCGTGAGCCACATGAACTGAAACGCTGCCATGAAACCTGCGAACTTCAGGCAACACTTCCGCAATTCTGAGCCACTCCTCCCGAGGTCACCGACGATGTCAATCCGATGTTGATCAGGTGCTGCAGCCAATCGGGAATTCTTGCCTCCGACTCGTATTCGGATTGGAGGCCATCGATGAAGTGCTGGCCAACTTCAAAAAGCGTCTTGTACATATTCTGAATCATGAACGCGACACTCCCTTCCCTCGAAGAAATTCCTTCCCCGTTAGCCGTGGGCAATTCATTTGCGTACCACTGGTAGAGCTGCGGAGTGACGCTTCCGGAGAAGTTATCGTAGAGTGAAGAATTGAGTGTCCCGACCGTAAAGCAAAGGAACTGAGCTACCGCAGTTCCGCTGAAACCTTGACAAGCGTTCTCCACATTTGGGTCGGGGGACACGAGCAAACGATTGTCAGACCACGAATCTCCATAGCCATATAGGCCGTTCCACAGAGTCGTGAGAGCACTGACCACTATTTTGGGATTCATCTGCGACGTCATTCCGCTAACTTGATTAAGAAATGGCGTGTACACCTCAAGAGTCGAGGGAGTGTTTGGGATTCTGGCGAATATTGGATCCGCCTTTATCGCGGTGAATCGTCCTGAATAGTTTTGTCCACTGGGATCACTCCCATCCACGGGATCCCCGTCCGTGTACGAATACGCCTGATCGGTCTGACTGAAGGCGGGATCCCAGGTCGTGAAGTTGCCCGTCTGGGTGTCGTACCAGCGGGCCCGCATGTCGTACAGGCCCCCCGACTGGGTGGGACCGTCCTCGTACTGTCCCGCGTAGCCGAACGGCGAGCCCTGCACGCCGAAGGCCAGGTTTCCGAAGGCGTCGAACCCGTAGTAGTCGATCTGTTGACCGGCGGAGTCGGTGATGAGCCACGTCGAGTCCGCGGCGGTGTAGGTCAGGTACTGAGGATTGTCCGTCGGCGGAGTCGAGCTGATGTTGATCTGCTCGACCGGCTCCCCCGAGGGTCCGTAGATGTAGTCGTCGGTTCCGTCGGACAGGAGTTGCGGGAGCGAACCCGTCCGATCCCAGGTGTCGTCCGAAGCCTGGGCTCCCACCTGATACAGGAGGGCCTCCCCATCGTTGTCCACCGCGACGCAGCTCGACTCGGATGCACAGGAGACGGATTCGAGTGCGTGGGACCCGTCGACATCCGTCGCGCCGGACCAACTGCCGAAGGTCAGGCTGAGCCCGTTCCCGTCGGCGTCAGTGGCCTTGCAGAACGAGGTGTCGACGCACATGACGGATTCGAGTGCCTTCGAGCCGTCGACGTCCGACACGTGCCACTGCGAGGCGGCGTAGGTCCCGGCATGGCTGTAGACCGCCCCGTTGCCGTTGGCGTCGACGGCGACACAGAAGGTCGGACTCGAGCACGACACCGAGTCCAAGGTGTGCGTCGAGTCCACCCGGACCGGGGCCGACCAGCCGGTGCCGGCGGCATAGGTGAGCACTCCACCTTTGGCCCCCACGGCCACGCAGAACGTCGCCGTCGGGCACGACACGCTGTTGATCTTGCCCTTGCCCCCCGGATCGCCGACCAGGGTGAGACTCGATCCGTCGTAGGAGTACGCTTCACCGTCCACTCCCACCGCCGCACAGAAGGTGGGGCTCACACAGGACACCGATTCCAGGGTGTGGCCCTTGGGGATCCCGACATCCCCCGACCACGACGTGCCGTTGTAGACGTAGGCATCCCCCGAGTTGCCCACCGCCAGGCAGAACGTCGTCGACGGGCAGGAGATGCTCTCCATCACCAGTTTGGTCTTGGGCTGGATGTAGGCCGGATACGACCAACCCGTACCGTTGTAGATCATGAACTTTCCGCCGTTGTCGACGGCCAGGCAGAAGGAGGCGCTCGGACACGAGACATGGTCGATCGCCTTTGCCTTGTCGACCGCGCTGGCGGCGCCCCAGGTCGCCCTCCCTTTGCCCGACACCAGGCCGTCACCGGAGTACCGGTAGCCCTGTCCTGTCGTCGACGAGGACGTCATCTCACCGATCTGATTGTAGGTCGACGTCGAGATGGGCACATCGGATGGCGTCGTGGTCGACGTCCGGTCGCCGAGACTGTCGAAGTTGTAGCTGACCGCATCCGCCGAACCAGTGGCCGGGATCTGGGACAGCAGCATGCCGTTCTGGTCCAGGTCGTTGGTGTACGTGTCGAATCCGCCCGAGGTGTCGAAGTTGGAGATCTCGGTGAGATTGCCGGCGGGGTCGTAGGCGTAGTCGTCGGGCAGCGTCGTCTGCGTGGTGACCTGGGGGGTCGTCCCCTCGTACACGAGGCGACCCGCTGCGTCGTAGGAGTAGTCCCGCTGGTACGAAGGTGCCGAGGAACACGACGCCGCATACGACTGTGAATCCGACGTCAACTGTCCGTCCGGATTCCGGGACCCTCCTGCTCCGCTGAACGACTGGACGAGCGTCTCGGGTGACGAGGAGCATGACTGGGCGATCGTCGAGGTGGCGGACGAGTTCTCGTTGGCCGCGTCATAGGCGAACTGGGTGCTACTCGTCCCCGAGGGGTTGGACCGGTCTCCCCGTTCGCCTGGCCCGTCTCGTTCCCATTGGCGTCGTAGCTGAAACCGACGCTCGTGCCCAGCCAGTCCGAGACCGAGGTCATGTTGCCGTAGGCGTCGTAGGAGTAGTTCGCGGTGGGCGAGTTCTGGGTCCCGTACGAGGGGTAGCTCACCGAGGAGCGCACCCCCGTGGAGAAGTACCCGTAGGAAGTGGTGTTGCTGCTCAATCCACTCCCGGGGGCAGCCACGAACTGCTGTTGGGTCTCGTCGCCGTCGGCGTCCCGCGCATAGGTCGTGGTGCCCGTTCCGTCCGTCATCGAGACGACCGAATTGTCGCCGCCGTAGGTGTAGGTCGTCGTCGCCGGAGTGGAGTATCCGGGCGCCGTGTCCGAATACGACGTGTTCGTCAGATTCGATGACGCGTCGTAGATATCCGTCGTGGTACCCGCCGGCGTCGTCTTGGTGTCCACCAGGTCGCCCGGATAGTAGGTGTACGTGGTGGTGTTCTGTCCGAAATCGGTGAGCGGGGGATCCTGTTCTTCGTACAGGTCGTCATTCGATCCGCCGTTCGGTGGTGCGGACGAAGCACAGCCACTGCCGTAGTAGCAGTAGAAGGTAGCCACCCCGTCAGGATTGACCGTCTCGATCTTGTTCCCGGCCGGGTCGTAGGCGTACGTGGTCGTGTTGCCGTCCGCATCCGTGGTCGACAGCGTCTCGCCACCGGGGCTGAACGTGGTGGTAGAGGTCCCGGTGACATGGGCGGCTCCCGGAGCCGGGCACACGACCCCGTGGGCGGCGTTGGTCGGGTCCACCGTGCAGTAGGTGCGCTGATCAGCGTCGACGGCGGTGACCGTGGTCTGTACGTCCGGATCCGTGGTCTGTACCTCCGTTCCATCGGCGTTGTGGAACGTCGTCGTGACATCGTCGAACTGCGTCGGTCCCGGCGTCGTGGAATACACCGAGGCCGGAGCCGGTGGTGTCGAGATCCACCCCGGCTGCCACGGTGCGCACTGTCCGGCGGTCGGTTGCCCGGCGGTGGCGTTGGCCGACATCGAGCAGTAGACGTTGCCGTCGGGGTCATACGCGCTCGAGGTGGTGTGCGCACTGGCACCGCTCGGGCCCACCGATGTGTCGAGCACACGACCGTCGGCGTCGTAGGTGTAGCTGGTCGTCACGGTCGGATCGCTCGCCGGGTCGTTCGACTCGACCTCCGTCTGGAGCACCTGTCCGGCCGGGTTGTAGGACGTGAGCGTGATCCCACCGAGGGGGTTGGTCTCCTGGACCAGGCGACCGTCGGAGTCGAACTGGTCCAGCGTGACGCCGGGATAGGGATCGTTCCCCGGGGTCGGTGTGGTGAATCCCGGAGCGGGGCACCTCCGGCCGGCCGCGTAGTTCGACGGCGTGACCGTGCAGTACTGGTTGCCGGCCCCGTCGAAGGCGTAGAGACTGGTCCCCCCGGTCGGGCTCACCGTGGCGATCACTCGACCCTGGTCGTCATAGTCGGTATAGGTGTATCCCGTCGTGCCGGTCGGCAACGTCGACGGCTCGCTCACGGGACAGGTGAATCCGTTCGCATAGTTGTAGGCGTCGACTTCACACCATTTCCGGCCAGCTCCGTCGTAGGCGTTCTCGGTGGTCGCGGAGTACGAGCCCGTGGTGTCCGAGACCGTCTCGGTCAGGACGTCACCCTGGGCGTCGTAGGTGTCCGTGGTTATCTTTCCGTCCGGGTCCGTCGTCTGGGTGGGCAGTCCCGGATTGTCGGCCGACTCGTAGGAGTACAGCGTCGTCCCGCCGTCGGGGTTCGTCGAACTCGTGACATCGCCGGTCGCGTCGAACACCTGGGTGGCGACATTGGCCTCGGTGTCGCCATAGGCGGGGCAGGCGACCGTGTGGTCGGTTGCGTAGAGGACGGCGTACTCGACCGGATCGATCGTGCAGTACCGGAGGTTGTCCGGAGCCACCACGCCGTTCGCCGTCGCCCCCCCGGACGTGTACCCGTAGAGCGTGGTGTTCCCCAGCGGATCCGTCGTGGAGATGAGGTTGTCCGACGGGTCGTAGATGTCGAGGGTGTACCCGATCTTGACCCCGGGGGCGGGAATCGCCGTGACCTGGGCCGCCGGACACCGGACACCGTTGGCGTAGTCGGCGGCGTCGACGGCGCACCAAGGAAGGTTGGACGCCGTGTAGTTCGTCTCCGTCGTGTTGCCGACACCATCGGTCTGCAGCACCAGGTTGGCCGTCTGCGACGGTGGCACCGTCTGCGAAGCACCGGCCAGCGGATCCGCGTAGTTGGAGTAGACGTCGGTGGTCACCGCACCCGAGCTGGAGATCGAGTTCAGCGGCAGCAGGGTCGTCGGATCGGGATTGGTGTAGGTCGTGACGCCGGACGGGCTCGTCTTCTGGACTTCGACTCCGTTCGAGAACACGTACGTCGTGGCGCGGCCCGGTTCGTCGGGCCCATCGGGATAGTCCGTCACGGTGGTCTGCGTTCCGTCGAGCACGGTCGAATTCGCGGCGTAGTCGAACTTCTCCACCTGGGGATCCTGGGAGGGCGAGATGACCTGCTCAGTCAGCTGTCCGGCACTGTAGGTGTTGACGACCTCGCCGGCCGAGGGCGGCGAAACCGTCGCCAGGTCGAAGTTGTAGGGACTCGCCGACGGATCGTGTCGTAGGTGTATCCCGTCGTCGCCGATCCCGGGTCGGTCACCGAGCACAGCTCCTGTTGGGAGTCCGGCTCCGACGGGCAGCCGGCGCCGCCGTAGGCGAAGGTCGCCGTCTGGGCCGGAGCGGCCGCATCGAAGACCGAGTTGAGCTGGCTGCCGGCGAAGTCCTCGACGAGCGTCGCCACGGGGTTGGACTGACCGGCCGGGACCGATGACCACGCCGTGCAGGTGTCTCCGGATGGGCACGGCGTCTGCCCCGGGCCGCCCGTGTACGGCGTGGCCGACTGCTGCAACGAGTCACCTGCCGCGTCGGTGATGGACTGCAGAGCACCCGAGGCGTCGAAGGACTCCGTGGTCCGGTTCCTCTCGTCCACGAACGTCCACGGCCCGGCCAGACCCCCATCGGACGCCCCCGACAGCGAGGCGATGATCCGGGGCGACTGGGGACACCACACGTTGGCGCTTGCGTCCGAGGGACACCAGGTCGCCCCTCCGGATCCCACCGGTTCCGGTGTTCCTGCGGCGTAGTAGTTGAAATCGAGCTGTGAGCCGTTGGCCTGCGTCACTGTCGCCGTACCGCCGGACTCGGACACGGACATGTCGAGGTCGTCCGACCAGCCGTAGCCGATGGGGCCCGGAGACGCACCAGATGCCACCTCCTCCTGGGCGGCCAGTGCGTCATAGGTCCGGGAGAACGTGACGGGCACTCCGGCCGCCGCGATCTTGAGGTCCGTCGTCGTATCGAAGTAGTCACCGTCGGCGAGGTTGACGGGATCGCCCGTGGAACACGTGCAGCTCGTGTCCGCTCCCCCGCCGCCACCCTGCAGATCGACCACGGGATCGCCACCGTCGGGGATCACCCCGTAGGGGGGCGCATTGCTACCTGCGCCGTACAGTGAGATCGGGCTGTAGGTGCTCGATCCGTTCCCGACGTCGCCGACCAGCACGCAGCCGGAACCCGGTACACACGACACTCCGCCGAGGGTGCCGTACGCATCCCCGAACTGGTATCCGGGCTGGCTCGGCACGTTCCCGACCTGCCAACCGGTTCCCGTGAGCACGTAGCCCAGCAGCTCCCCGTCGATGTTCTGTCCCACGGCCCAACAGTCGGACGACGAGAGGCAGGAGACGCTCTCCAGTTCACTGTCATTGAAGCCGAGCGGACCGCCGGTGTCGGGGGTGGCCACCTGATTCCACGACGAACCGTTCCAGTTCAACACCAGCGTCGGGTCGAGCTCGATGTCTCCATAGCTCCCGACGGCCCAGCAGTCGGACACGCTCAAACAGGTCACCGAATTCAGAGACTCGTAGACCCCGGGAAATCGGCTCGGATTGAGGACGCTCGGGATGGGAGCCGGCGAGATCGTCCATGCCGTCCCGTCCCAATGATCCAGGAACGCCAGATCGTTGTGGAACTGGAAACCGCCGTTCGCCTGGTAACCGCCCACAGCCCAGCAATCGGTGGCCGACGTACAGGAGATGCCGTAGAGATCGAGGTCGTTCGCTCCGGCGAGGAGGGGAGCGGAACTGCCCACGGATACTTCAGTCCACTCCGCTCCGTCCCAGTCGGCCGCGATCGCAACCTGATAATTCGGGGCTCCCGAGTTGTACTCCCCCACCGCCCAACAATCGTTCGCCCCGACGCAGGTCACGCCGTTGAACTGACCCTCGTAGCCCGCTGACATTCCGGTGTCGGTGAGTGAAGATCCGTCCCACTGTTCGACCGTGCTCCCGACCACCCAGCAGTCGGAACCGGAGACGCAGTAGACGGCTTTGCCTGCGAACGTCGACACGAGACTCCAGGTCGAACCGTTCCAGAGCTGCGTGCCTGCGGTCCCGGTGGCCAGGCAGTCGGAGTACGTCGCGCAACTCACGGCGCCGAGGGTCCCCGGGCCGGGTGCCGTCTGGACGTTCCAGGATGTGAGGGGTGTCGCCTCGGCCGGGGCGCTCTTGCCGACGACCGCCGGCAGCACCGTAAGGATGCCGATGATCAGGAGCAGCACCGCGCCCTTCACGGCTAGGCCCTTCATGGACTGACGCCTGCGCTGCTGGTGCATGGAACCCACTCGCCACCTCTCAGAACATGCAGGCATGTCAGCCGATGCCAGGAGAGGGTCTTCGGACCATGTCCACACCATCGGTCGGGCCGCCTGCAGGACGGGTCTGCAATGCGTCACAGTTGACGATCGAATCGGTCCTGTCAACCGGAACATCCGAGAGGTCACGTCACACCGCTAGGTCGACCGTTCCCACGACCCCGATGTCACCGGGACGGGGTCGGTGGGATACTCGGACCGTGCGTACCCGACGGCCAGGCACCCGTTCGTTCCCGTCCACCGGATTTCCGGCGCGGCGGCACCGTCGACGGGCCGCCGGCCGTCGTGGCGCGTCGGGCCGACCGACCGGAGCCACCATTGCCGGACACGGCCACCGCGCGGGGCTCGCATGACCCGGTACGTCGATGCCGGCTCCAACTTCGGCGCCGACGGGCCGTTCTTCCACATCATCCGGGAAGGCCTCCGTGGTCTGGTCGACGGTGACGACTTCTTCGACCTCCTGGCCGACGACGTCATCTTCGAATACGTCATCTCGGTCCCCGGGTACCCCCGACGGGTCGAGGGCCGCCAGAACGTCATCGACCTCTATGCCGACTACGACAGCTACATGACGGTACGCCGCGCCGACAGCCTCCAGGTCTACCGCGACCCTGCGGCGTCGGTCGTCGTCCTCGAGTACGAGGTGCACGGCGAATCGGCGCAGACCGGGCGCCCCTACGACAACCGGTTCGTGTCCATCGTCACGATCCGGGACGGCAAGGTGGCACGGTGGCGGGACTACCTCGACCCGATCGCGGTGTTCGACGCCGCCGGTTGGCCGACGGACCCCGGGTAGGCCGCGATCCCGGCCCGGGTCGTCGGGGACACGGAGGGCTCCGGCAACGACCTCAGGTTCCCGTTGACCGTGCGGCGCGGGTCGTCGACTCCTCCGTCGCGGAGGGACCCGACAGCTTCTCCACCGCCGCCGCGATCCTCCGGGCCCGGGTCTCGGGCTTCTTGGCGGTCTCGATGGCCCGGACGTGCTCGCGCCGGTGGCTGTAGGACAGCCGGTCGTAGGCGGCCCGCGCCGCCGGCATGGCATCGAGGGCCTCGGTCAGATCCGGCGGCTCGACCACCACGCGGGGCTCGGCGTCCAGCACCACGTCGACCTCGACCACGTCCCCGGTGCACACCCCGGCTGCCTTCCGGTTGGCCGTGCTCAGTCCGAGCAGGTGGCGGCCCCGCATGATGGCGACCCGGCTCTTCCACGAATGCCCGTTGACGGTGATCGTCACCGGCGGCCGTTTGCCCCCACCGAGCGCCTCGACCACCTCCGGCGGCACCTCGAGGCCCCGCATCGGCTCCGTCGGCTCGACCTCGGCCCGAAACTTCATGATCGGCTCCTCCACGCGGCATCCGGGAAGTTCGCCACCGATGGTAGAGGGTGGCCCGCACACCGCCTGTCTCCTCCGTGACCACCAGGCTCCGCGGCCGGGGTGCGCCGGTCCGCCCGGCGGCCCGGACGACCGTCATCCGGCGGGACGTCGGCCGTAGGATCGCCGGCGGAGGTTCCGATCACGATGGACGAACCGGTGGAAGCCCTGATCCTCGACCTGCTCGACTGGCTCGATGCGGGACCGCGTCCGTATGCCGAGGTCATGGACGCGTGGCGCACCTCGTGCCCACGGCTCCCGGTGTGGGAGGAGGCCAACCGCCGGGGCTTCCTCGACCGCCGACCGACGGGGGCCGACGGCGCCGTCGTCGCCATCTCCCCGGCGGGTCGGGCCCACCTCCGCCGCCACCGGTCGGTGTCGGCCGTCTGAGGACACCGTCGACGGCTCCGCGCCGCGTTCGACCGTCCGACTCCGTCATCCGTCGAGCCGCTCGAGGAACCAACCCGGGCCGACCACGTCCGCCCCCAGCGCCTCGACCGCGCCCGCAGTCCGCGATCGGCCGACACCAGCGTCACGTGGTCGGTGCGGTCGGCCGCCACGGCGACGAGCTCGTCGTCGCCGCTGCCCGCGGCGTGCCGGACGGTCACCTCGTCGGTGGTTCCCTCCGCCACACCCCCTCGGGCCGCCCCCTCGAGCACGACGACCACCGGACCGGACAACCGACCCTCCGCTACCGCCGCGCTGACCCGGGTGACGAAGGCGGCAGCCGCCCCCGGGCGGTCGCGCCACCACCCCGTGGGCCGCGACCCGATCACATTGGCGGCATCGACCAGCAGCACCCTCCCAGTCTCCCCGACGACGGCCGGCCGACGGGTCGGTGAGGTGTCAGGCGGCGGACTTCTCCAGGATGTGGACGCCGCACGCCGAGCCGAGGCCGATGACGTGGGCCAGGCCGACCCGGGCACCGTCGATCTGGCGGTCGCCACCTTCGCCGCGCAGGTGCTGGCAGATCTCCCACACGTTGGCGATCCCGGTCGCCGCGATCGGATGTCCCTTGGACTCGAGGCCGCCGGACACGTTGACCGGCTTGGTGCCGTCGCGCCAGGTCGCCCCCGACCGGAAGAAGTCGACCGCTCCGCCGGGCTCGCACAGCATGAGGTTGTCGTAGTGGACGAGCTCGGCGGTGGCGAAGCAGTCGTGGAGTTCCACCAGGTCGAGGTCGTCCGGACCCACCCCGGCCTGCTCGTAGGCCTGGGCGGCGGCGTTGCGGGTGAGGGTGTTGACGTCCGGCAGCACCTGGCAGGCCTCGCCCCACGGGTCCGAGGTCAGGATCGAGGCGGTCACCTTGACGGCCCGGCGCTGCTGTTCGAGGCTCAGCGTCTTGAGCTTGGCGCCCGACACCAGCACGGCGGCGGCGGCGCCGTCGCAGTTGGCCGAGCACATCGGCCGGGTGTTGGGATAGGCGATCATGATGTCGCCCATGATCTCCTCCAGGGTGAAGCGCTTCTGGTAGGCGGCCATGGGATTGAGCACGGAGTGGGCGTGGTTCTTCTCCGAGATCGAGGCGAACAGCTCGAACGAGGTGTCGACGCCGTGGGCGTACCCGTACTCCTGGCCGATCTGGGCGAAGACACCCGGCATCGTCTCGGTGCCCAGCCGTCCGTCGATGGGCAGCACCGCGCCGTACCGGCCGCTCGGCTCCAACACGTCGGGGTCACCCTTGATCGACCCGCCGGCCAGCAGGCCGGCGCCGGACAGCTTCTCGACGCCTACGGCGAGGCCCATCTCGCACTCGCCGGCCTTGATGGCCATGACCACCGTGCGCAGGGCGGTGGCCCCCGTGGCGCAGGCGTTGGAGACGTTGAAGACGGGGATGCCGGTCTGGCCGATCTGCTTCTGCAGCATCTGTCCGCTGGTCTGGCCGATCAGGTTGCCGTAGGCCAGGATGCCCATGTCCCGCATGCTCGCCCCGCTGTCGGCCAGTGCGGCCAGCGTGGCCTCGGCGGCCAGCCCCACCGCATCGGTGTCCGGACGCTTGCCGAACTTGGTCATCGTGATCCCGAGGATCCATACGTCGTCTGCCATCACGCCACCTCCAGGGGCTCGAAGCCGAATCCGATCGCCTCGCTGCCTTCCGAGTCCGTGAACACGGGGAAGGTGGTGAGGCGGACACCCATACCGACGGTCACGTGGTCGGGGTCGGGCGGCGTGTTGACCACGTTGGCCCGCACGCTGGTGCCGTCGCAGTCCACGACCGAGGCCACGAACGGGACGTCGATGCCCGGGGCCGCCATGGAGACGATGGTGAACGTCCGCACGACGCCCTCGGTGGCGATCGCCTTCTTGGTGAAGTCGGTGCCACTGCACGAGGCACAGGCGTCACGGTGGTCGAAGAATCGCGCCCCGCAGGCGGTGCACTCGAAGGCCTCGAGGTGCGGGTCGTCGTCCAGCACCAGATAGTCGACCAATGGGACTCGTTTGGGCATCGTCACCCTTCAGCGCTCGGCGGTACGGGCGGTGGGCACCGGTCCCACGCCCGCGACGGTCGTCCGTCGGGACCCACTGTATGCGACCGGCCGAAACCACGTCCCCGGTCGCCGCCGCGTCATCCCCCCTCGTCGGGGGTGGGGATCCGCAGGGCGTTGAGGAAGATCGTGGCCAGTTGGTCGACCCCGTCGTCGAAGTCGCACACCACCCGACCCTCGGACAGCCATTTCTCGGGGAACCGCTCGGTCATCGAGCCGAGGACGGCGGCGGCCACCTCCGGGTCCAGCCGGGCGTCGGCCAGACCGCGCACCTGGAGCTGGCGGATCGAGTCGGACACCGCCCGTCCGTAGAGCGCCCGGCGTTCCCACAGCGCGGCCCGCAACTCCGCGTCGTGTCGGCTCACCTGCTCGATGACCCCCATGATCCGCGCCTCGCGCCGGTAGGTCTCGAGGTGCTTCCGCATGGCCACCCGGATGCGCTCGTAGGGCGGGGCGGTCGAGCCGGGGGCCAGGATCACCTCGCCGACCGGCGATCCGAGCTCGTCCTCGACCGCCAGCGCCACCTCCCGGAACACCTCTTCCTTGGAGTCGAAGTAGGTGTAGAAGGAGCCGTGGGAGAGGCCCGCCCGCTCGGCGATGTCGGAGATCCGGGCCTCCAGGAAACCGTCCTCCTCGAAGATCTCCTTGGCCGCCGCCAGCAGGCGGGCGCGGGTCATCCGCCCCTTGCGGGACAGGGCGCGCACCGGCACGACCGGATCGGGGTCGAGGACCCCGGTGCGGGGCGGGGGTGCCGCCTGGGTCAGATCGGTCATCGGCGTCGGGCTCCCTCGGACGGTGCCGTCACCGGCTCACCGGGCCGGGCGGGCCGGGCCCGGTGAGCGGTGGTCGGGCGATCCGGTCCGGGCTCAGGCCACGGCCGGCAGTTTCAGTGCCTCGGCGAGGTTGCCGCCCATCACCCGGCGGACGTCCTCGTCGGACAGGCTGTCGAGCTCCTTGGCGTAGGAGACCGGGTCGGCCAGGCCCTCGGGATGCGGGTAGTCCGAGCCGAAGACGACGTGGTCGGTGCCGATGGCCTTGATGAGGCCGAGTGGGTTCTCCTCGAAGAACGGGTGGATCCAGATGTTGCGTCGCACCACCTCCACCGGGTCCTCGGAGTACATCTTCGGCTGCTTGGCGTAGGACCGGCCCAGCGCATCGAGGAGCGGCAGCACCCAGCCCGAGCCGTTCTCCACGGGCAGGAGGCGCAGCTTCGGGAACCGCGAGAGCATGCCGTGGGTCACGGCCGAGCACATGGCGTCGAAGATGCCGCGGTTCATGAGGTGCTGCACATCGAGGAAGGCGTTGGAGTCGGCGAAGGGGAGGAGCTCGTCGTAGTGGCCGTTCCACTGGTTGAAGTACCGGGTCAGTCCGTCGTCCGAGGCGTGCATGCCCACGGTGATGTCGTACTCCTGCACCTTGGCCCAGAACGGGTCGAACTCGGGCAGCGCGAACGAACGGAAGCCCCGCAGGCTCGGCACGGGGGCCGGTCGGATCAGGATGATCTTGGCGCCCCGCTCGACGATCCAGTCGAGCTCCTTGATCGCCTCGTCCACGATGGGGAGGGTGATGACCGGGGCGGGGAAGATCCGGTCCTGGTAGTTGAACGTCCACTCCTCGTACATCCACTGGTTGAACGCATGCACCACGGCGTGGGTCGCCTCGGGATCGGTGGTGAGACGCTCCTCCAGCACGCTGGCCAGGGTCGGCCACATGATGGCGCGGTCGAGCCCCTGTTCGTCCATGAGCTCGAGGCGGGGTCCGGGCTTGAAGAAGGCCTCCGGCGACCGCATCGGCTCACCGAGGATCTCGCGGCGGCTCTTCCCCTCCGGGTTCCCGTTCTTGAAGAAGTCCTCCTGGGCGCCCGGCTGGGCCACGACGCTGAAGGTGGGGTTCGGGATGTACTCCGAGATGACGTTCTTGATGGCCAGCTTGTCGCGACCGTTGACCTGCACGAGCTTGACCAGGTTGCGGTACTCGGACGGAAGGTACCGGGTGAAGGCGTCGGGCTGCTCGTACATGTGGTTGTCTGCGTCGAAGACGGGGAAGTCGAGTCGGTTCGCCACGGTGGCTCCTCTGGTCGTGATGTCGGGGTCTCGGGGTCCCGGCGGTGAACGCCTCGGGGAGCGGCCGCTCGACCGGGCAGTGCCCTGGCCCGTGCGTCCGACTCCGGCGTCCCACTGCCGGCACCGTCAATGTAGCAAGAGTTGACATCGACGTCAACTTTATATCCGGCCGGTCCGGACCCCCGGCGGGTGCGCCGGGGGTGCCACCGGCGCGGGTCCCGGTCGGAGCGGACGTCCCACCGATACGACGAAGTGGGCTCGACGGTGCCAGTAGGGTCGAACCCGTCGGTCGGACGCCAGAGAGGACCCCCGGTGACGCTGCTCCACGAGGTCGAGGTACCGACGCTCCAGCTGAGCGAATTCCGACCGGTCATCGGCAGCGACCGCCAGGCCCATCTCGAGTCCACCGCCGCCGCCAGCCGTCTCCGGCTCGACGGCACGGTCGTCTGGAACCTCAACTCGACGGCGTCCGGCGGTGGGGTGGCCGAGATGCTGCACGTCCTCGTCGGGTACCTCCGGGGCGCCGGGGTGGACGCCCGGTGGGCGGTCATCGAGGGGGACGCGGCGTTCTTCGACATCACCAAACGAGTCCACAACCGGATCCACGGGTTCGAGGGCGGCCCCGGGGCGCTCGGGCCCGAGGCGACCGCCCACTACGCCGAGGTGACCCGGGCGAACGCCGAGTCCTTCGCGGGGCGGGTGCGTCCCGGGGACATCGTCCTCCTCCACGATCCCCAGACCCTCGGGATGGCCCCGCTCCTGTCCGCCTGCGGGGCGCGGGTGGTGTGGCGGAGCCACATCGGCACCGCCACCGTCAACCGGTGGACCGACGAGGCCTGGTCCCTGCTCCGGCCGTACCTGCCGGCCTGCGACGCCTTCGTGTTCTCCCGGCAGGCCTACGTGCCTCCGTGGTTGTCGGACGACGCGGTGGCCGTGATCCCGCCCTCCATCGATCCGTTTTCCGCCAAGAACGAGGCCATCGCCGACCCGGAGCTGCCGCGCTTCCTCGCCCAGATCGGGATGACATCCCTGCCTCCCGCACAGAAGGCCGTCTTCACCCGACGCGACGGGACGCCGGGTGAGATCGTCCGGACCGCGTCGATCCTGTCCGAGGACGGCGCTCCCGACTCGCTCGACAACCTCGTCGTCCAGGTCTCGCGATGGGACGGCCTGAAGGACATGCAGGGGGTGATGTCCGGGTTCGCCTCCCAGGTCGTCGGACGGGTCGACGCCCACCTGGCCCTGGTGGGCCCCTCCACCGAGGGTGTGGCCGACGACCCCGAGGAGGTGGAGGTCTTCGAGCGGTGCGTGGCCGACTGGCGGGCCCTGCCGGTCGAGGCCCGCCGGCGGATCCGGCTCGTCTCCCTCCCCATGGACGACCTCGAGGAGAACGCGGCCATGGTCAACGCCATCCAGCGCTCGGCCACGGTCATCGTCCAGAAGAGCCTCGCCGAGGGGTTCGGGCTGACCGTCGCCGAGGGCATGTGGAAGGGGAAGCCCCTCGTCGCCTCGCGGGTCGGCGGGATCACGGACCAGGTGGTGGCCGGGACGGGCGTGCTGCTCGACGACCCGGCCGACCTCGTCACCTTCGGCGACACCCTGGCCGCCCTGCTCACCCGGCCCGACGAGATCGACCGGATGGGCGCCAACGCCCGCGACCATGTCACCCGGCACTTTCTCGGCGACCGGCACCTGCTGCAGTGGGCGGGCCTGATCGACCGGCTGTTGGACACCTGACGGACGGCGATGCGGGCCCTCCGGGCGGCGTTCTCCGGTGACGATCCCGACCTAGCGGGGCCAGTGGTCCGGCACGTCCACCCGCGAGCGGTCGACCTCCTCGATCGATGCCACCCCGAGGAGCCGCATCGTCCGGTCGATGTCCTGGCGCAGCAGGGCGAGCACCTGGTCGACCCCGGGCCGGCCCGCGGCACACAGGCCGTAGGCCCAGGCCCGCCCGACCAGCGCGGCGCGGGCACCGAGGGCCACGGCCCGGACCACGTCGGCGCCGCTGCGGATGCCCCCGTCCACCAGGACCTCCAACTCGTCACCGACGGCGTCGACGACTTCCTCCAGCACCGCGAAAGTGGCGGGCGACCCGTCGAGCTGACGGCCCCCGTGGTTGGAGACGACGAGGGCGTCGGCGCCCACCTCGACGGCCCGCCGGGCGTCGTCCGCCGTCATGATGCCCTTGACGATCACCGGGCCCTCGAACCGGTCCGAGATCCACTCGACGTCGTCCCAGGTGGCGGGCTCCCCCAACCACCGGATGAGCGCCTCCTGCTCGCCCATCGGCGTGCCCCCGCTGGTGTGGCCCTGGGCGTTGACCAGGTCGAGGAAGAAGCCGTCGCGGGCGGCATCGGCCAGCCACCGGGGGCGCAGGAGCGCATACGGCGCCATCCTCTGCACGGTCGGCCGGTCGAGCTGGAGCGGCGGGGAGAGCCGGTAGCGGCTCTCCCGGCGGCGGTCGCCGGGGATGGCGGTGTCGAGGGTGACGACCAGTCCCGAGTACCCGAGGTCCTGGGCCCGGCCCACCAGCCGAGCCGCGCCGTCGCGGCCGCCCAGGAAGTAGAGCTGGAACCAGGCCGGCCCGGACGACGCCGCCACCACCTCTTCCATCGTGTGTCCCGACATCGAGCTGTGCGTGAAGATCGTGCCGGCCCCGGAGGCCGCCACGGCGCCGGCCACGTCGCCCTGCGGGTGCATCATGCGGGTGAATCCGACCGGTCCGAGCAGCACCGGCATCGACACGGTCGTGCCGAGCACCGTGGTCGACAGCTCGGGTGGCGCGCCGGAGGCGGCGCCCACCCGGGGACGGAACCGCACCGCCTGGACGGCCTGCAGGTTCGCCTCGAGGGTGCGTTCGTTGCCGGCCCCTCCCTCGACGTAGCCGCGGACCGGGGCGGGCACCCGTCGGGAGGCGACGGCCCGGGCGTGAGGCACCGAGGTGATCCGTGCGGCCACCCGTTCGTCCCGGCCCCGACGTCCCATGGGCCCTCCCTTCGCTCGTCGGCCCCGTCCCGAGCCACGATCCTGCCAGGCCCACGAGGCGGCGCACCAGCCGCCGACCCCGGCCTCGGACCGGTGGTCGGATCGACCGTTCGGCGCGATGCTGGATTCCGATGACGGCAGAACCGGACGGGGACCGACTCCGCAGGGCGGCCGTGCGGGACGCCCGGGCGGCCATGGCGGCCTGTCGCGACCTGTCCGAGGCCATGGACGCCGCCATGCAGGTGGCCGGAGACCTGGTCGACGGGCTCGAGGACGGGGAGCCGCTCATCGCGGCCATGCGCCAGCACCGGGCGTGGGAGGCCCGGATGAGCGCCACCGAGGCGATCCACCGCTACGAGGTCGCCCGGCGGACGTCCCGCGCCCGGCTCGTGGCCGTCGTGCTCGCCGAAGGGGCCTCCGACGCCGACGTCCAGGAGCTGTGGAACGTGAGTCCGGAGATGGTCCGGCGGATCAAGCGGCAGATCGCCTCGATGGACAGCGGCCCGCCACCGGAGTGAGGGGCGGCGGATCAGCCCCGCTGCGCGTACACGGCCAGGTCACCCAGCTGGGTCTCGGTGCCCACCCCGATCAGCACGTCCCCGGCCGTCACCACCGCGTCGGGGGACGGGTTGGGGGTGAAGGTCCCGTCGGGCCGGCGCAGCGCCAGCACGAGGCAGCCCGTCCGCTCGTGCACCTGGGAGTCGCGGAGGGTCCGGCCCGCCAGGGGCGAGTCCGGGCCCACCGCCAGCTCCTGGAGTCGGAACTCGAGCGAGCCGTCGTGCATCACCACGTCGACGAAGTCGACGACGTGGGGCTGGGTCACGAACGCCGCCATGCGGTCGCCGCCCAGGCGCTGCGGGTTGACCACCCGGTCGGCGCCCACCCGGAGCAGCTTCGCCTCCGACGACACCCCGCGTGCCCGGGCGATCACGTGGATCCCGGGGTTGAAGGAGCGGCCGGCCACCGTCACGAACACGTTGTCGGCGTCCGTGTCGAGAGCGGCGATGAGATTTCCCGCCCGCTCGACACCGGCCTGGAGGAGCGTGGCGTCCTCCGTGACGTCGCCAACCACGGTCGGGAACCCAGGGGAGCCGAGGCGTTCCGGGTCGCGGTCCACCACCACGATCTGCTCACCGGCGTTGGCAAGGTAGCGGGCCACCTCGCGGCCGACCCGTCCCCATCCGCAGATGATCACGTGGTCCTTCATCGTCGCGATCTCGCGTTCCATCCGTCGCCTCCTGATCAGCTCCCGCATGTGCCCGTCGATGAGCAGTTCGAGTGTCACCGTGAACGTGTACAGCGCCGTCCCCACCCCCAGCAGGATCAGCACCACGGTGAAGGCCTTGATCCCCTCGCCGATCGGGTGCGGGAACCCGTAGCCGACGGTGGAGACGGTGACCACCGTCTGGTAGAGCGCGTCGAGCACGCCGAACCCCAGGGCCGTGTAGCCGACGGTCCCGACCACCACCACCAGGGCGAGCGCGGCCAGTCCGACCTGGACCCGACGGAACGGGTTGTCCGGGGTCACCCTGTCGACCGTCGGTCCATCGCACCCATCGTCCGCATACGCCGGACCACCCGGCATCCCGACGACCCTCTCGGGTCCAGCATGGGACACGTCCCGTCGGCGCGGAAAGGGGCCTTGGTCCCGATCTCGCGGAGGGCGGCGGTCCCCGACCGGTGGCCACCCCGGTCCGGACCCCGCGTATCCGTGGCGGATCCTCCCAGAACGACGACTTTCGCCCCTTCTCCCGGGGGGGCTCCCGTCGTAGAATGGCTGGTGAGGGATCGAGGAAGATCCCGGGGGAGGTTGCCTATGCGGAGACGCACCGGAGGTACCTCATCCTGAGGGTGAGTGGCCGCGGGGTTGTCCGGCGGAGTGCCGGGCGGCCGAGTGAGAAGTAACGGCAAGCGGCTCGAAATGGGAGCGTTGCATCAGCAGGGACGAGGATGTCCCTCTCGAAGCCATCCCCGCCGGAGCGCACCCAGGGAAATACAGATCATGGGAGGCGCCCGATCCCCGCAACCGTGTGGGACGGGCGCCTCGTCATGTCCGGGCCCGCGGGTCGGCGGGGGCGGGCCGTCGGTCGGTCAGGCCGCCACCGCGTCGGACAGCAGGTGCAGACCCTCGAGGCCCGGAAGCCGGTCGACGCGCCGGTCGATCCGCTCCGCCAGGGCACGACCCTCGTCGTCACCGAAGAGGTAGGTCCGCAGGAAGTCGACCTCCGTTCCGGGCACCACCCCCGAGCCCACCGGGGCCCAGAACCGGCGCAGGGCCCACCGGGTCACCCGTTGCGCGGTCCGGCTGCCGGCCAGCCGACCCTTCGCCTCGGTGGCGTAGAAGTCGATGTGGCGACCCTCCTGCTTCATGATCCGGCGCAGCAGGACCGAGAGCGTCGGATGGCCGGCGAGACCGGCCAGCCGCGCGTACGCCGCCTGGGTGGTCCATTCGTTGACCGCGCCCCACGTCATGTGGACGGCGGTCAGGTGCGGTGTCAGCGCCGAGGCCACCTGGAACCCGACCGGGCGCCACCGGTCGCCGGTGGGCAGGCGCTGGCGCAACGCGGCGATCCGGGACGTCCCGGCGGCCTCGTCGTGGGCGGCGAGCACCCGGCCGATGGCGTCGCCGTGCCAGAACTCCTCGTAGTTCCACAACGTGAGGAACGAGGTGATGTCCGGGTCCCGGTGCGCCCGCGTCACCAACACGTCGCGGAGGTAGCAGACGGTGTGGCTCTCCACGTCGTGCATGTAGCGCAGGCAGCGCAGGACCTCGGCCGACAACGGGCGGTCACGGAACGAGGTGAAGTCGAGGTCCTCGATCTCCAGCCGGGCCGACAGGCTCTGGTAGATGGCGGCGTCGAAGCTCATGACCGTTCTTCGACGTCGCCGACCGTCCCGGATGACGGCGCATCCGCCGCGTCGGGCCCCGGCGTCCCCGGGATCAGCCGGCAATTGACGTCCCGGTGGGCGCCGGCGCCTCGAAGTCGGGGTCGGGCTCGAAGAACTGGAGGGCCAGGGCCTCGATGGCCACCGAGTACAGGGTCCAGGTGCGCAGCTCCCCCCCGGGGCCCGAGGGCAGGTCCAACGTGACGGTCCGCCCCTCGACGTGCTGGCGGAACGAGTCGCCCTCGGTGAGCGACGAGACGGCGATGGCGAACTGCTCCAACGTCCTCGGCGCCCGCAGCCGGAGTCCGAGCAGGGCGACGAGACCTCCGTAGATGCCCGCCCAGAACTCGGTCACCGACTCGTAGCCCTCCATCAGGGCCACGCGCATCCGTTGGCGCTGGTCCTCGTTGACCGTGGTGGTGGCGATGGTCACCGTGCTCACCCACAGGGACCAGCCGGTCGAGTCGGAGAGGGCCGTCCGGCTGGCCGCCCCCGCCACCCGGCACAGCTCCGACATCGCCGCCCGGCGTCCCTCCACCGTGGACAGGTCGACCGTGGCCAGCACCTCCTGCACGGCGGCCACCGTGTCCGCCACCTCGGGACGTCGTTCGTCGTGGGCCACGGCCACCAGGACATCCGCCTGGTAGTCGGCCTGGTTGTCCCAGATGCGCTTGATCACCGAGGCGTTGCTGAGCCGGCGCCCGGTGTCGCGCTCCACCCGGTCGAAGACCCGCTTGAACGTCAGGTTGGAGGAGACGGTCTGGATGCCCTCCTCCTGGAGGATCTCCCGGCCGGTCTCGAGCATCAGGCGCCGCAGCTCGCTTTTGGGCTGGCGCCGGCGGGGCCGGCCCGCGGGCCCCGGGGCCGACGCCTCCGCCCCCGCCACCGCCTCGCCCGGTTCCACCCATCCACTATGCACCCCGGAGTTGCCGTTGTCTACACCTGTTTCCGAATCGGGGCGTGGACCCAGGTCCTACCTGGTCACGGCGGTGAGCACCCCGTCACCCTCCGCGGTGAGCCCGGTCCAGGCCATCGGCCGGACGTCGCCCCGCACGTAGAGCGGATGGCGTGGGTGGCCCGATCGGGTCCTGCCGAGCGCCCCCATCGCCACGCCCCGACCGTCGAGCAGGGCGGTGACCGCGGCCGCTCGGTGGCGGAGGCCGCCGCGGGCGCCCCACGCCACCACCACCAGGTCGGACCGCGTCGCCGCGTCGAGGACGGCGGTGTCGTTGCCCCGTCCGACCGGCTCGGGGCACCAAACGAGTTCGGCCGGGTCGGTGGCCCGGTAGGCGAAGAGGTTGACCACCTCGAGTCCCCCGAAGCCCCAGGAGCGGGCGAAGCCGACGCACCGGCGCACCGTGGGGTCGAGTCGGTGGGCGTCCGCCGTCGACGGGTTCAGCATCACGAAGGCGACCACCCCGGCGTCGGGGTCCCAGATCCGGGAGAGCCGGAAGCGGTAGGCGCGGGTCGGATCGAAGGTGGCGACCGCCGTGCCGAAGGGACCGGTGCCCCGCTCGACGATCGTCCGGGTGGCCATGGGCGAACGGTACCGGACCGCGCGCGGTGGTGACGGGCCGGAAGTGGGCTCGACCGGTCGGCCCGGGTGGCGGGGCGGCGGTGTGGCGGTGTGGCGGTGTGGCGGTGTGGCGGTGTGGCGGTGTGGCGGTGTGGCGGTGACAAGATGAGTTGTCGAACCGGGGCCCGCCGGCTCCCTCCTCCGTACGATCGGACACTGATGGCCATCACCTCCACGCGGTCCAGCTACCGGGTCACCTTCACCGTCCTGATGCTCGGGACGATCGCCTACGCCCTGCTCCAGTCCCTCGTGTCCCCCGTGCTGCCCACCATCCAGCACGAACTGCACACGACCCAGAACACCGTGACCTGGGTGCTGACCGCCTTCCTGCTGTCGGCTTCGATCTTCACTCCCATCCTGGGCCGGGTCGGCGACATGGTCGGCAAGGAGCGGATGCTGGTCGTCACCCTGGCCGCCCTGGCCGCCGGCTCGGTGGTGGCCGGACTGGCCCACTCGATCACCGTGCTCATCATCGCCCGGGCCATCCAGGGCATCGGCGGTGCCGTCCTCCCGCTTTCCTTCGGGATCGTCCGCGACGAGTTCCCGGGGGTCAAGGTGGCCGGCGCGGTCGGCATCATCGCCGCCATGGCCGCCGTCGGCGGCGGCGCCGGGATCGTGCTGGCCGGCCCGATCGTCTCCAACCTCAACTACCACTGGCTGTTCTGGATCCCGATGGTCATCGCCGCCATCGCCACGGTGTGCGCCTGGATCTTCGTGCCCGAGTCACCGGTGCGAACGCCCGGGAGGATCAGTTGGCTGGCCGCCGGGCTGCTGTCGGCCTGGCTGGTCGCCCTCCTCCTCGGGGTGAGCGAGGCCCCGTCGTGGGGTTGGGGTTCGCCGAGGGTCCTCGGCCTCATCGGTGCCGCCGTCGTCCTCGCCGGGTTGTGGGTGTGGGTCGAGCTCCGCGCCACCGAACCCCTCGTGGACATGCACATGATGCGCCGTCGGGCGGTGTGGACCAACAACCTGGTCGCCTTCATGTTCGGCATCGGCATGTACTCGGTGATCGGTTTCCTCCCCGAGTTCGTCCAGACCCCCAAGTCGACCGGCTACGGCTTCGGGGCCAGCATCATCCAGTCGGGGCTCTTCCTCCTGCCCCTGACCGTGACCATGTTCGTCTTCGGCCTCCTGTCGGGCCGGATCGCCGCCACCATCGGGTCCAAGGCGGCCGTCATCATCGGGTCGATCGCCTCGACCGGGGCCTATCTCCTGCTGGCCTTCGCCCACTCCGAGGCGTGGGAGATCTACCTGGCCAGCACCCTGCTGGGGGTGGGGCTGGGCCTGGCCTTCTCCGCCATGTCGAACCTCATCGTGCAGGCCGTCCCGCCCGCCCAGACCGGGGTGGCCAGCGGCATGAACGCCAACATCCGGACCATCGGCGGCGCCATCGGGGCGGCGGTCATGTCCAGCATCGTGGCCTCCGAGATCCTCCGCGACGGCTATCCGGCCGAGTCGGACTACACGAAGGGCTTCTTCTTCCTCGCCGTCATGACGGTGGTGGCGGTGGTGGCCGCGCTGCTGATCCCCAAGGGGCCGGGTACGGGGGCGGACCCGGACCTCACCCACCATCTGGAGCACGCCGAGCTGGCCGTCGTGCCCGGGGCCACGGTGGCCGAGTACTGACCTCGGGCCGAACGGCCCTGGGGGAGCCTCGCCCCAGCCCCTACGATCGGGCATGCGCCGGTGCCCGCCGGCCGGCCCGATCCGGGCCCGAGACAGTGGAGTGGCGATGAGCGGACCGGACGATCAGAGCGAGATCTACGAGCAGGGCGACGACGCCATCGACGAGGCGTCCCGCCTCGACCCGGACTTCATCGAGGAGATGGAGCTCGACCCCTCCCTCGACCCCAACTTCCAGGTCGACGAGAAGGAGCTGGAGGAGGCCGGGGCCGAGCTCGACGATCCCGAGCAGATCGCCACCCTCGACGGGCTCATCGACGATCCGGACGGCCTGGGCGGTCCTTCCGCCCGCACGCGGGACCGCGAGCAGGACCCCGAGGGCTGGGATCTCGACGCCCCGATCGTGCCGGGCGGCGGCGAGGACGGCGGGGACGACGGCGAGCCCGAGCTCAGCTGACCGTCACGGGGTGACGCCCACCTCGCTGCAGTGGGTGCCGCGGTAGATCGAGGGCATGCAGCGGTTGCAGTGGATGCACCGACCGTCGTCCGGTCGGCCCCGCTCCCAGCGGCCGACGAGATCGGGCTCGCGCAGCAGCGCCCGGGCCATCGCCACGAAGGAGAACCCCTCGGCCACGGCCGACTCCACGGTGTCCAGGCGGTTGACCCCACCCAGCAGGATCAGCGGGAGGTCGAGGGCGGCCAGGAATTGACGGGCCTGGGGGCGGAAGAACGCCTCTTCGAACGGGTACTCCTTCAGGAATCGGGTGCCCACCACCGAGAAGCCGAGGCGCAGCGGCTGAGGAAGGGTGGCGGCGAACTCCGCCCGGGGCGCGTCCCCCCGGAACAGGTACATCGGGTTGGACAGCGAGCTCCCGCCCGTCAGCTCCAGGGCGTCGAGGTGCCCGTCGTCCTGCAGCATCGCCGCCACGTCGATGCTGTCGGGCACGTCGAAACCGCCCGGGACGCCGTCGGCCATGTTCAGCTTGGCGGTCACCGCGACCGCCGGACCGGCCCCCTCGCGGACCGCGGCCACCACCTGGCGGGGGAATCTCGCCCGGTTCTCGAGCGACCCGCCCCACCGGTCGCGCCGGCGGTTGAGCCGGGGACTCAGGAACGAGCTCAACAGGTAGTTGTGGCCCAGATGGATCTCGACACAGTCGAAGCCGGCGGCCACCGCGGTGGACGCGGCGCGCCGGTAGTCGTCGGTGATGCGGGCGATGTCGGCGTCGGTGGCCGCCCACGTCAACGCCCCCGACGCGCCGAAGCGCCGGCTGGGCGACAGGGAGGGCGCCCGGTTCGAGCGGGAGTTCGCCACCGGTCCGGCATGGCCGATCTGGGCGGAGGCCAGCGCGCCGGCGTCGTGGACAGTCGCCGTCAACCGCGACAGCCCGTCGAGCGACCCCGGTCCCAGCTGGACGCAGTGCCGGTCGGTGCGCCCCTCGGGGGAGACCGCCAGGTAGGCGACCGTGGTCATGGCCACGCCGCCCCGGGCCACCCGCTCGTGGAAGGCGACGAGCTGGTCGCTCACCTCGCCCCCCGGGCAGGCGCCCTCGAAGGTGGCCGACTTGATGATGCGGTTCTTCAGCGTGAGCGGGCCGAGGCGCGCCTCCCCGAAGACGGGCGGTGGGGTGGCGGGTGCCTCGGCCACCGGCTCAGCCCCCGTCGACCAGGCCGGACCCGGCCACCGCGGCGAGCACGGCGTCGGCCAGCGTCGGGTGGCACACCACCAGGTCGGGCAACCACGGGTCGGGACGGGCGTAGCGCAGGGGGGAACCGTCGATCCGGCTGGCGTGCAGTCCGGCGGCCAGCGCCACGGCCACCGGGGCGCACGAGTCCCACTCGTACTGACCGCCGGCGTGCACGTACACCTCGGCCTCCCCCCGGACGACGGCGGAGATCTTGGCCCCGGCCGAGCCCATCGGCACGGTGACGGCACCGAGGCGTTCGGCCACGAAGGGGACGAACTCGGGCGGGCGCGTCCGGCTCACGACCAGACGCGGCGGGTCGGCCGGCGACGGCAGGGGCGGCGGGTCGCCGGTGCCGAGCACCAGGTCGAGGCCGGGCAGGGCCACCGCCCCGACGACCGGCGCGCCGTCGATGGCCAGCGCCACGTGCACGGCCCAGTCGGTCCGCCGCTCGGAGTACTCGCGCGTCCCGTCCAGCGGATCGATGATCCAGACCCGGCCGGCATCGTCGGTGAGCTCCGCGGCCCGGTCGTCCTCCTCCGAACGCACCCGATCGTCGGGGAACCGCTCGGCGAGCAGGCCGACCAGCAGCTCGTGGGAGCGCCGGTCACCCTCGGCCCCCAGTTCCTTGCCCTCGAGGGGGCCGTCCTGCAGTCCGCGCAGGACCTCACCGGCCCGGCGTGCCAGCTCGACCGCCGCGTTGTCGTCGCTCTCGGCCACCCGTCCCCCTGTCCCTCCGGACCGTGCCCCTCGGCCCGGCCCCGGAGCACAGTCTGCCCGACCCGGGCCACCCCGCGGGACCCGGGCCGACCGGGGCCCGGTCCCACCTGGCTACGATCCCTCCGTCATGCCACCCCCCGCCGCCATGGACGTGCCGACCCTCCAGGCCTTCCTCGACGCCGCCTTCCCGGGCGACCTGCCCTACACCGTCGAGGACGCCGACAGCACCGGTGTCCGCCTACGCCTGGCGGTGGACGAGTCCAACGTCCGGCCGGGCGGCACGGTGTCGGGCCCGTCGCTGATGGCCCTGGCCGACTGCGCGGCCTGGTTGGCCGTGGTGGCCCAGATCGGCCCGGTGGCGCTGTCGGTGACCACCAGCCTCCACATCGACTTCCTCCGCAAGCCGGCCCTGGTCGACGTCGTGGCCGTGGGCACCCTGCTGAAGCTCGGCTCCCGCCTCGGTGTGGTCGACGTGGCCCTGCACTCGGTGGCCGACGACGCCCTGGTGGCCAAGGCCCAGGTCACGTACTCCATCCCGCCCCGCTGACGCCCGACCCGCGGGTCGGGCGCATTGCGCCCGACCCCGGCCCGTGTCAGCATCGGCGCAGGGACCAGAGGGGGAGAGAACCCATGCACGACCTCGTCATCGAAGGGGGAACGGTGGTCGACGGCACCGGGGCACCGGCCCGCACCGCCGACGTCACCGTGACCGACGGACGCATCACCGGCGTCGGCGACCACCGCGGCGAGGCCGCCACCCGGACCGTCGACGCCGACGGCCTGCTCGTCACCCCGGGGTGGGTCGACATCCACACCCACTACGACGGCCAGGCCACCTGGGACGAGGTGCTCGCCCCGAGCAGCTGGCACGGGGTCACCACCCTGGTGACCGGCAACTGCGGGGTGGGCTTCGCCCCCGCCCACCCCGACCGTCACGAGTGGTTGATCGGCCTGATGGAGGGCGTCGAGGACATCCCGGGCACGGCGTTGACCGAAGGGATGACGTGGGACTGGGAGACGTTCCCCGAGTACCTCGACGCCCTCGGCCGCCGTTCGTGGACGGTCGACGTCGGCACCCAGATCGCCCACGGCGCGGTGCGCTCCTACGTGATGGGCGAGCGCGGCGCCCGCAACGAGCCGGCCACGCCCGAGGACATCGCCGCCATGAAGGGCGTCGTGAAGGAGGCCATCGCCGCCGGGGCGCTCGGCTTCTCCACGTCGCGCACGATCGCCCACCGGGCCATCGACGGCGAGCCGGTGCCCGGCACCTTTGCCGCCGAGGACGAGCTGTTCGGCATCGGTGCGGCCCTCGGCGAGCTCGGCACCGGCATCTTCGAGCTGGCGCCGGCCGGCTCGGCGGGTGAGGACATCGTGGCCCCCCGGGAGGAGGTCGACTGGATGCGGCGCCTGTCGGCGGCCATCCAACGGCCGGTGACGTTCGCCATGGTGCAGGTGGACGACGCCCCTGACCAGTGGCGCGAGCTCATGGACGAGTCGCTGCGGGCGGTGGCCGACGGCGCCGACCTCTGGCCCCAGGTCGCCGGGCGCGGGTTCGGCCTGCTGTCCGGCCACTTCACCACCTACAGCCTCCTCGACCAGATCCCCGCCTACCAGGAGCTGAAGGCCCGGGACCTGTCGGCCGACGACCTGGTCGCCGCCCTGCGGACCCCCGAGGTCCGGGCGTCCATCGAGTCGTGGGAGCCCGATCCCGCCACCGCCGAGCGCATGGAGAAGGCCTTCCGCTCGACCTTCGTCCTGGGCGACCCGCCCGAGTACGAGCCGGGGCCCGAGCGGTCGCTGGCCGGGATCGCCGCGGCGACGGGCCGGCCGGCCCTGTCGGTGGCCTACGACGCCATGCTGGAGGACGACGGCCGGGGCCTGTTGTACGTACCGGTCCTCAACTACTCCGACGGCGACCTCCATGCCGCCCGGGAGATGCTCCTCCATCCTCGGGCGGCCAGCGGCCTCGGCGACGGAGGGGCCCACTGCGGCATGATCTGCGATGCGTCCCAGCCCACCTTCATGCTCACGCACTGGACCCGCGACCGGGCCCGGGGGGAGCGCCTGCCGCTCGAGTGGGTGGTGAAGAAGCAGACCTTCGACACGGCCCGCCTCTACGGACTCGGCGACCGGGGGAGGGTCGAGGCGGGCGCCCTGGCCGACCTCAACCTGATCGACTACGACCGCCTGCAGCTGACCAACCCCCGGGTGGTGGCCGACCTGCCGGCCGGTGGGCGACGGATCCTCCAGGGCTCGGTGGGTTACGTCGAGACGATCAAGTCCGGGGTGACGACCTTCCGCGACGGCGCCGACACGGGTGCCCGTCCGGGAACGCTGGTCCGCGGCATGCGCTGATCCGGCCGGAGCGACCGGCCGGCGGGGTCAGGGAGTCGAGCCCGAACCGGTCGTGGCGTCGACCGCCGGGCCCGACGCCTCCGGCATCCCGTCGGCGGCCCATTCGGCGAGCATCTGCTGGTAGACGCGGTGCTCGATGATGAAGGCCAGGAACGGGACGAAGCCCGAGCAGACGACGAGCAGGATCCGTCCGATCCCCCACCGCGCCCGGCGGGCCAGGTCGGCGGCCACCGCCAGGTAGACGAGGTAGAGGTAGCCGTGGATCGGGGCCACGATCTTCTCGGGCACCTTCATCTGCGACTTCAGATCGAACCCGTACTGGCAGATCACGATGGCGAACAGCACCAGCAGCGCCGTCCCGACCACGAACGCCATCACCCGGTAGCGGACCACCGCGCCGTGCAGCGCCCGGTCACCCGAGAAGACGAAGAGGTCGTTCACCGGGCACGGCCCGACGCCCGCCGGGCGTCCTCCGCCTCGTCCCGGGCGTTGAGGGCGGCCAGGTAGCGGTTGTACTCGGCCAGCCGGGCCGCCTCGTCCTCGGTCTGCGGCGTGAACCGCTCACCCTTCCCGCCGCGCTCGGCGTCGATGGGGGCGGCGGCGGCGATGGCCATGTTCTTCTTCCGGCCGCCCGTCAGCGCCCAGCCCGGCGCCCGGTCGGATGACGACGGGGACCCGGCCACGGCTCGGTCACGGTCGTCCGACGCCGGACCGGCGACGGCCGACGGGACCGGGCCGCCACGCCCCGCACCCCGTTGGCGGGCCACGTCGTCGCGCACCAGGTTCCACCAGGTGTAGACCGCATAGACGGCGAAGCACGGCCACAGGAACACGTAGGCCCAGCTCAAGGAGTTGCCTCCCTCCGCCCGGTGGAGCTGCCAGTCGGTCAGCCAGGCGAAGGCGGGGAGGAGCACCAGCAGCGTCGCGTGCAGCAGCAGACAGCGGCGGGACAGGTACGGGCGCACACCACCATCGTACCGGCCACCCCGTCCCGGTCCCATTCGGCGGAGGGCCGCCGTCCACGCCTCCATCCACCGCTCGGGACCCACCGCTGTTTAGCCTGGTCGTCCAGTAGTCCGGGCCGCGCCGGACGGACGGCCGGGCGCCGTGCACCGGAGGAAAGGACCCACCCACCATGAACGATCGGCTGCGCATCGGTATCGCCGAGGCCATCGGCACCATGATCCTGGTGGTCGGCGGCCCGGGAACCGCCATCCTCGCCACCGGCCACTTCACCGGCAAGCTGAACTCGGTCGGCATCCTGGGCGTGGCCCTGGCCTTCGGCCTCAGCCTGCTCATCGCCGCCTACGCCATCGGATCGATCTCGGGTTGCCACATCAACCCGGCGGTCTCCGTCGGACTGTGGGTGATCGGCAAGACCAAGACGAAGGACCTGCCCTTCTACATCGTCGGCCAGGTCATCGGCGGCATCGTGGGCGCCACGGTCATCTACATCATCGCCGACGCCACCCGGAAGGCGTCGGCCACCGCCACCAACCTGGGCACGTTCAGCGCCAAGGCCACCGGCTTCGCATCCAACGGGTACGGCGTCCACTCCCCCGGCGGTTTCCCGCTCGGGGTGGTCATGCTCGCCGAGGTGTTCTTCACGGCCGTGTTCGTGTTCGTCATCGCCTCCACCAGCCGCAAGTCGATGCCGCCCGGACAGATCGGCCTCACCGTCGGCCTCACCCTCACCGTCATCCACCTCATCTCCATCCCGATCGACAACACGTCTGTCAACCCGGCCCGCTCGCTCTCCACGGCCATCTTCCAGGGCAGCTGGGCGCTCAGCCAGCTGTGGGTGTTCATCGTGTTCCCGCTCGTCGGCGGGATCCTGGGCGCCGTCGTGTGGAGGTTCCTGCGGTCCGACGCGGAGGACGAGGAGACGCAGGCGCAGGTCGAAGAGGCCGCCCCCGCGCCGTTCGGCAAGAGCGAATAGCGCCGGACCGGGTAGCGCCGGCGCCCTTCGCGTCCCGGTCGTCACAGCCCGGCCGTAGCGTGACGCCATGACCTCGATCCCCCAGCCCGCCACCCTGTTCACCCCGGATGTCGAGGTGCGGGTGTCCACCCGCCGGAAGAAGACGGCCGGGGCCCACTGGGAGGGAGACCGGATCGTGGTGGTCGTCCCCACCCACCTGCGGGGGGCCGCCCGCGACGACATGGTCGAGCACCTCACCCGGCGGCTCGCCCGGCACCGTCCCCACCTGCACGCCTCGGACACCGAACTCGAGCGGCGGGCCCACGAGCTCGGTCGGACCTACCTCGACGGCGTCACGCCGTCGTCGATCCGATGGGCCACCAACCAGACGAAGCGCTGGGGGTCGTGCACCATGACCACCCGCGAGATCCGCATCTCGTCACGGCTGAAGGTGGCCCCGCCGTGGGTGCTCGACGCCGTCATCGTGCACGAGCTGGCCCACCTCCTCGAGCCCAACCACTCCCCCCGCTTCCGCGAGCTCGAATCCCGCTTCCCCCGTCGCCACGACGCCGACCTGTTCCTCGAGGGCTACCACCTCGGGCTCCACATGGACTCGGGGGCGGGGACCCCGGCCATCGACTGATCCGGCCATCGACTGATCCGGCCGGTGTCGGACGCCGGCTGACGTCATCGCCGGTTTCCGACTACAACAGGGGCGTGGCTTTCCTGTTGGCGGCCCTCGCCGCACTCACCAGTGCCGTCACGTCGGTCCTCCAACGCATCGGCGTGGAGACGGCGCCCGAGTCCTCGGCGATGCGCCTCAGCCTCATGTCCCATGCCATCAAGCGCGGCATCTGGCTGGTGGGCTTCGCCCTCATGCTGGTCCAGTTCGGCCTGCAGGCCACCGCCCTGCGGTTCGGCGAACTCAGCGTCGTGCAGCCCGTCCTCACCACCGAACTGCTCTTCCTGCTGGCGATCCTGGCCGTCTGGTTCCGCTACCGCCTGGGCGCCCGCGAGTGGCTGGGCGCCTTCCTGGTGGTCGGCGGACTCGCCGGGTTCTTCCTGGCGGCCCGGCCCCGTGGTGGTCAGGTGCTGCCCACCACCTCCGAGTGGGTGGTCGCCTCGGCGATCCTCATCGGCGCCATCGTGGCCTGCATCCTGGCCGCCCTGCGGGGTCCCCGCTGGTGGCGGGCGGCGGCCTTCGGGGCGGCGACCGCCGTGACCGCGGCGTTCGGGGCGGCGCTGACCAAGGCCATCACCGGCTATGTCAGCCAGGGGTGGGGGCACGTCTTCACCCACTTCCAGCCCTACATGCTGGCCGTGACCGGGCTCGGCACCGTCTTCCTGCTCCAGAACGCGCTGCACGCCGGTCCCATCACCGCGTCCCGCACCACCCTCGTCACGCTCAACCCGCTGCTCAGCATCGTGATCGGCGTCTCCCTCTTCGGCGACGTGCTGCGGGGCGGCGCCCTGTGGATCCCCCTCGAGGTGGCATCGCTGGCGGTGCTGGTGGCTGGGGTGGTCGTCCTCACCCGCTCGCCCTTGGTCGCCGGATCCGGACCCGGCGACGGCACGGACGAGATGCTGGGGGGCGCCCGGGAGCGCGCCCTGTTCGTGCCTCCGGTCGAGGCGCTGCCCTGACCGGCATCCGGCCCCCGTCCGGCTGACGCCGCTCAGGCCGGCTGCGTGTGGGCCCGGGACCGGGCGAGGGGTCGGTCCGTGGCAGCCCCGGGCCACACACCGAACCGGCCCTCGGCCAGGAGTCGATCCGTGCGGAGCAGGTCGTCGCCGAGTTCGGTCCGCATGGCCCCCAGCAGGTCGGCCGTGGCCCGGGCGTCGCCCAGCGCGCTGTGGTGATCCGCCCAGGTGAGTCGGTAGCGGTCGCAGCAGTCGACCAGGCGGGCCTTGCCGGGCAGGTCGAGGTAGGTCTGGGCCACCAGAAGGGTGTCGAGGCTCACCACGGCCACGGGCACCCGGTCCTCCCCCAGCCGTGCGCACTCGGCCCGCAGGAAGGCGAGGTCGAACCGGTCGACGTTGTGCCCCACGACCACCCGGCCGGACAGCAGGCCGGCCAGATAGGGGTGGACCTCGGCGAAGGTGGGTGCACCCCCGAGCATGGCGGCGGTGATGCCGTGGACGTGGGTCGGGCCCGGGTCCCGCTCCGGGTCGACCAGCGTGCAGAAGGCCCCGGTCTCCAGCCCGTCGGCGTCGAGCAGGACGACCGCCACCTCGACGACCCGCTCTTGGAAGGGGGAGAAGCCGGTCGTCTCGAGGTCGATGACGGCGAACCCCGCATCGGGGACGGAACCGGACTCCATGGACGACACCGTAGAGGGTGGGTGTCCCAGGGTGCCCGATGGTGGCGGCACCCGGAACCCGCGACGGTCAGGCGTCCGCGCCCACCAGCTGCTTGAGCTCGGCCTGGACGTCGGCCTCGTGCTTGCGCTCGTCCTCCCGCGCCTTGCCCGGACTCCACCGGCCCCGGTTGAGCCAGATCGTCGGGATGAACACGACCATGCCGACCAGGCACACCCAGAACCAGTGCTGCCACTGGGCGGGCGACTTGGCCACCCCGTTCTCCAGGGCCGTGAGCTGGGCCTGGTGCTGGGACAGGTAGGCGAGCTCGGTCCGATACGTCCAGATCGGGCCGTTCACTTCCTTGATGTTGGCGAGCACGTGGGCAAAGACCCGGGGCCCCACCGCCTTGGTCAGCGCGGCCGCACCGGTGATCGGATTGGCGTGCGCCGCCGCCACGACGGCCGCGTTCTTCGGATCCGACAGCGGCTGCAGCCAGCTGGCGTTGGCGGTGGCGAAGGCGACCAGTTCAGGGTGCTCCACCTGGAACTGCTGGACGTTGAAGGGAGCGTGCCCGTTGGGCGCCACCTGCGCGTACTGCAGGTTGTCGACCACCGGGTTGACCGCGGTGACCACCACGGGCAGGAAGATGAACGACAGGCCCACCGTGAGGCGGAGCAGCCAGCCCCACAGGGCGAGGCCGGTGCCCACCAGGGCCGGGTTCTTGGCCTCCACCATCTCGGTGTAGCCCGCCATCCACGGGGCGTAGGCGAGCGAGATGCAGGCGGCCAGCACCACCTCGAGGGTGATCAGCGTGTCGAGGGCGGTGTGCGGGTTGTCGGCGGCGTGGATGAACAGCACCAGCATGATGACCGACCCGATGGCGCCGGCCAGCATCAGCGGCTTGCGGACCTTCAGGATGTCCGAGAGGATCCCGAACACGATGAGGGCGACGATGTCGGCCCACCAGAACCAGGCGTTGAGGCTGTTGGCCTGGGCGGTGGAGAGGTTGACCCCGCTCGGGTCCTTGAAGACGGTGGCCCAGTAGATGGTGAAGAAGGCCGAGGCCGCGTAGTAAAGCAGCAGGAAGAGCGAGATCCCGATGGCCGAGCCGATGAGGTCCCACTTCAGGATCTGGCGCCACGGGTGGGCCGTCGCCGAGAGCACGTCCTGCTCGGACAGGCCCCGGGCCCGAGCCTCCACCAGGGCCCGGTCGCGCTCGGACACCATCAACTGGTCACGCAGCCCCGAGGACAGGTCCTTCAGGAAGAACAGGGCCAGCACGAACACCACCAGGGCCGTGACCCCGGAGATGACGAACTGGCTCTTCCAACCGTCGATGCCGCCGCTGGCCAGGAAGTGGTCGAGCGTGTGGGCCGCCACGATCGAGGTGATCAGGCTGCCCGCCACCGGTCCGACGGTCCAGAACCCCATGGCCGACGCCCGCCCCAGCTGGGGGCTGTAGTCGCGCACGAGCGCCGGGGTGGCCACCAGGATGGCGCCCTCGACCACCCCGAGCAGGCAGATCACGAAGAGGAACTCCCACTCGGTGGAGCAGGCGGGCACCCCGAAGGCGACCAGCAGGCCGACGATCAACAGGCCGTAGATGACCACGTTGGATCGGCCGAGCTTGTCGGTCTTGCTGGCCGGCAGCGACGCGAAGGCGCCGAGCAGGTTCGAGATGACCACGATCCACACGTAGAACGAGAAGGACATGTGGTACGAGACGAGGATCTGCGGGGTGACGCCCGTCTGGGTGAAGTACGTGTAGTACAGGACGATGGTGGCGAGCACCGCGAGGGCCAGGTAGGCCGTCCGCTTGCCGCTGCCCGGGTACTCGTCGATCTCGTGGACGAAGAGGAATTTCGAGACTCCTCCACGACCGGATCCCGAACTCACTTCTGGCCTGGCGGTTGCCGTGTCTGCTGCCATCTGTCTCCCCCGAACCGAGTTGGAACCGCCCTTCCCGGGCGCAGGGACGACCGTAGTCCAGGCAGAGGTGGACGGAGCGAATCCGCGGGTGTCCCCGGGGTGCCGGGGCCGGGGCGCGGGCGTTCCGCCACCCGTGGAGGCCGCCCGGCCTGACCCGGAGGCCGGGACCGCTCAGCCGTCGAGCACCTGGGCGGCGATGAGCTCCTCGAGGGTGCGCGGATCCCACCACGACAGCTGCAGCTCCTTGGCCCTCCGGAAGTAGAGCTGGATGTCGAACTCGACGGTGAAACCGATGCCGCCGAAGATCTGCTGGGCGGTGGCCGTCACGTCCCGGAACGTCCGACAGGCGTAGAGCTTGGCCATCGGGGCCAGCTTGGCCACGGGACGGCCCTCGGCCAGGGCCCAGGCCGCCTCGTGGACCAGCACCTCGGCCCCGTCGACGGCGGTGACGGCGTCGGCCAGGTAGTGGGCCAGCGCCTGGAAGGCCCCGAGCGGCTTGTCGAACTGGTGGCGGTCCTTGGCGTACTGCGTGGTGATCTCCATGGCGAACTGCGCGCCGCCGACGGCCTGGGCCGCCGCCAGGATGATGGCTTCGTGCATCACCGCACTCCAGGTCACCCAGCCGGTGCCCGCCGCCCCGATGCGGTCGGCCTCGCCCACCGCCACGCCGGACAGCTCCACCTTGTACTGGGCGTCCGAGCCGATGGTGAGCTGCTGGGTCAGCGTCACGCCGGGATCGGACGGGTCGACCAGGAAGAGGTCGATGTCACCGGGGGCGTCCCCCGTGCGGGCCAGGACGACGAGGCGGCTGGCCGACGAGGCGAAGGCCACGTGGCGTTTGGTGCCCGTCAGGGTCCACCCGTCGCCGTCGGGCACGGCCGCCAGCTGCACGCCGGTGGGCCCGGACGAGTTCTCGGGCTCCAGCCAGGCCGGCGTGAGGATGGCCTCGCCCGACACGATGCCGGGCAGCCACGCCTGCTTCTGGTCGGGGCTGCCCGACCGGGCGAGCGTCCCACCGCACAGGATCGAGCTCACGAAGTGCGGCGACGGGGCGATGGCCCGGCCGAACTCCTCGTAGAGCACCACGGTCTCGAGCGTGGTCATGCCCGAACCGCCGTACTCCTCGGGCAGCTGGAGGCCGATGAGGTCGAGGTGGGCCAGCTGCTTCCACAGCTCGGGCGAGTAGCCGGTGGGGTCGTCCTCGAGCTCGCGCACGACGCTGAGCGGGCTCGTGGTGGCGACGACGCCGCGCACCGTCTCGCGGAGCATCTCCTGCTCGGGGCTGAAGGTCAGGTCCAACATGTCGTGCTCTCCTCTGGTGGTCCGGCGTCTGGTGATGGTTCGTCGTCTGGTGGTGGAACGGTGGGGCCTCGGGTCACGGGACCCAACGGTCGCCCCGGCGGGCCCACGGGTTGTCGTCCTCCGACACCGGCAGGGCCACCCGGGCGGAACAGGAGGTCTTGACGTCGCCGTCGACCGACACGGTGATGTCGAGGGCGGCGAAGCCGCAGCCGGTGTCGTCCACGCCGGTGTCGGTGACGGTGCCGCGGAACACCATGGTGTCCCCCGGGAAGATCGAGCCCAGCATGCGGAACGTCACCCGCTGCAACCGGCCGAAGGGACCGGTCCAGTCGGTGATGTAGCGCTCGAACCACGAGGCGAGGTTCGGCGTGTTGAGGAAGATGTCCCGGGTGCCGTTGCGGTTGACGGCGAAGTCCTTGTCGTGGTGCATCGGCCGCCAGTCGCGGGCGGCCAGGGCGCCGAGCACGATGGTCGTGGCCGTGACCGGGTAGGCGAGCTCGGGGAGCGTGGCGCCCACCTCGACCCCACCCTGGAGCAACGTCGGCGTGGTCATGCGTCCTCCTCGCCACCCCGGCGGTAGCCGAAGCCGGTGTAGCTCTCGACGGCGACCAGGTCGCCGCGCTGGTTGTGGTACTCGACGTCGATCACCCAGAAGCGGCCGGTGCCCAGCTTGGTCGTCTTCTCATCGCTCACCGAGCGGAGGATCTGGCTGGTCCGCAGGCGGTCACCGGGCCGGACGGGCTCGTGGAAGACGATCGTGTTGTCGCTCATGACCGCCTCGGGCAGACCGAGCCCCTCCTTCAGGTCGAAGTGGATCTGGAGCGGCAGGCCCGGTGTCGAGCGGTCGGGCGCCCAGTGGTGGGGGCGGAACCACACCGACACCATGGTCGGCGGGGCGATCGGCCCGCCCGTGATCTCCTCCGCCACCGCCTCGTCCCAGAAGAGCGGGTTGCCGTTCTCGACCGAGGAGCAGGTCGTCCACACGTACCCCTGCTCGACCGGGAACTCCCCCTCCTCCTCGTACAGCGAGACGCCGACCAGCCCCTCGACGTCGTCGATCCCGATGGCGCTCATGCCACCACTCCCTTCTCCCGCCATGCGGCGATCTGTTCGGCCGGCACGCCGGCGGCGGTCAGCAGCTCGTCGGCGTCGGACCGGGACGGGTCCCCGGCCTCCACCGGTTCACCCACGCCCGGCATCCCGGCCAGCACCGGGCCCACCTGGCGGAACACGTCCGGCACCCCCTCGGCCCGGGCCGACTGGGGCACCGTGGCGTCGACGAAGGCCCTCCGGGCCGCGAACTGGTCGTCCGCGGCCAGCCCGGCGGCGTCGAGGACCGGGCTGACGCAGCAGTCGGCCGGGGCGAGTTCGGCGACCCAGGCGTCCCGGTCGCGGGTGGCGAACGCCGACGCGAAGTCGGCCCGGACCGCGTCCTGGACGGCGTCGTCGCGCTGGCTCCCGAGCCACTGCTCGCAGCCGAGCCGGCGGCACAGGTTGGCGTAGAACTTGGGCTCGATGGCGCCGACCGCCAACCACCGCCCGTCGGCGGCCCGGTAGGTGTCGTAGCAGGCGTACCGTCCGCTGATCACGTCGTGACCGAAGCCCACCGCCGCCCCCGTCGCCAGGTACTCGTCGACCGGGAGCGACGTGAGCCACAGGACCCCGTCGGCGATCGAGACGTCGAGGTGCACCCCGGATCCGTCCGACCCCCGCCCGATGAGGGCGGCCATCACGGCGAGCGCCGCGTGCATCCCACCCCCGGCGGCGTCGGCCACCGTCGCCCCCGACACCGGGGGTCCGCCGTCGGCCGCCGGCTCGGTGGCCCCCAGGTAGCCACCCACCGCCAGGTAGTTGATGTCGTGGCCGGCCCACGCCGCCCGGGGTCCGTCCTGGCCGTACCCGGTGGTCGAGCACAGGATCACCCCCGGGTTCACGGCCCGCAGCGCGTCGAACCCGATGCCGAGCCGGTCGACGACCCCGGGTCGGAAGCTCTCCACCACGACGTCGGCGCCGCGCACCAGTTCGAGGAAGGCGTCACGGCCCTCGGCCGCCTTGAGGTCGAACGCCACGTGGCGGAGGTGGCGGGCCCCGCTGTAGAGGTAGAAGGGTGTCCGGGCCGGTTCGGTCCCGCTACCGGCCACCGCCCCCACCTTGACGACCGTCGCCCCGTAGTCGGACAGGATCCGCGTGCACCGCGCCGCCGGACCGAAGGTCGCCAGGTCGAGCACCACCACGCCGGCCAGGGGCCCGGCGGGCGCGCCGGAGCCGCTGTCCGGGGGCGCGGCGGACGAGGTCGGAGGCGGTGGGGGCACGGGCGTCGGTGGACTCAGAAGTTCTTGGGCAGCCCGAGCTTGCGCCGGGCCAGGATGTTCTTCTGCACCTCGGACGAGCCACCCCCGATGGTGTCGATGACCGTGTACCGGTAGGTCGACTCGGGACGGCCGGCCATCGGGGCCTCCTCGGTGTGGACCCGCAGCTGGCCGCCCGGGCCGGCGAGGTCCATGGAGGCGTTGGCCAGCCGACGCGAGTACTCGGTCGTGAACAGCTTGTACTCGGAGGCCTCCGTCGTGGGAGGGGCCCCGCCGGCCGTCGACGCGGCGACGAACTTGAGGCCGAGGACCCGGGCCACCTCCGCCTCCGTGTGGAGGTTGGCGACCGTGGACCGCACCACCGGGTCGTCCTTCATGGCCGCGCCGTCCCGCGTGGCGCCCTTCACGTACTCGGTGAGGAGGTCGAGGCGCTGGGCGATGGGCGAGTACGTGAACAGCGTGAACCGCTCGAGGTCGAGCGCCTCGGAGATGTACTGGAAGCCCCGGTTGAGCTCGCCCACCACGTAGTCGTCGGGCACGAAGACCTCGTCGAGGTAGACCTCGTTGGTCCGCTCGTCACCCATCGTCCAGATCGCCTTCACCGTGATGTTCGGGTGGTTCATCGGGACCAGGAAGAGGGAGATGCCGTTGTGCTTGGGGGCGTCGGGATCGGTGCGGGCGCCCACCCAGTACCAGTCGGCGAAGTGGGCCGACGTGGTCCAGGTCTTCTGCCCGTTGAGCATCCACCCGCCCTCGACCTTGGTGGCCTTGAGCTGCATCGAGGCGGCGTCGGATCCCGCATTGGGCTCCGAGTAGCCGACCGCGAACTCCACCTCGTTCTTCAGGATCTTGGGGAGGAACTCGGCCTTCAGCGTCTCGCTGCCGTGGCTGATGATGGTCTTGCCGATGATCCCGACACCCTTGCCGATCTGGGGGCCGCCCCGGGCGGCCAGCGCCTCGTTGAGCAGGTACTCGTAGACACCGTCGCCGGCCTTGCCCCCGTACTCCTCGGGCCAGGTGATGCCGAGCCAGCCCTTCTCCCCCAGCTTGGCCATGAACTGGCGGCGCTTCGGCGTGTCCACGATCTGCGCCATGTTCTCCCGGGTGACGTCGAACACCTCGGGGTCGTAGTTGTCGTCGAGGAACTGCTCCACGTCCTTGACGAACTCGAGCTGCTCGGGGGTGAATTCGAAGTCCATGGCCCGGTCTCCATCCTGTGTGGTGCGCTGCACGCCGTCGTGTGATCTGATTGACCGTCAGATGTTACCTGACTGACCGTCAGATACTCTGCCATCATAGGATGAGGGGGCGGACGGGGCCAGTGAGCCGCTCCGGGCGGCTCACGCCGGTACGCCGCGACCACGACGAAGGGACCACTTGGGCCATGGAGCAGCACGACCCCGCCGGCAGCCCGGCATGACACGAGGCATCGTCAGCATCGCCGGGTACGTCCCGTTCCGGCGCCTCCGCCGCTCCGAGGTGACGACCTTCTTCGGGTCGGGCGGGGGCAAGGGCACCCGCAGCGTGGCGTCCCACGACGAGGACACCACCACGATGGGGGTCGAGGCCGCCCGTCGTGCCCTGCGCGCCGCGCCCGGTGCGGCACCCGACGCCCTCTGGTTCGCCACGGCCACCCCCGCCTACCTGGACAAGACGAACGCCACGACGATCCACGCCGCCCTGCGCCAGCCCGCCGAGGTGCCCGCCTTCGACTTCGGGGGCGCGCTGCGTTCGGGTCCCGGCGCCCTGCGGACGGCCCTCGACGCGGCCGGCACCGGCACCACGCTGGTCGTGGTGGCCGACCTGCGCGACGGCCTGCCCACCTCGGGGGACGAAGCCGCCGGAGGGGACGGGGCCGCCGCCCTGCTCGTCGGCGACGACGGCCCCGGCACCCCGGTGATCGCCGAATTCCTGGGTGGGGCCTCGGCCAGTGACGAGTTCCTCGACCGCTGGCGCACCCCGGGGGACCGTCGGTCCCGGACCTGGGAGGAGCGCTTCGGCGAGACCCGCTACGTCCCGCTCGGGACCGACGCCTGGCGCTCGGGACTGAAGGCGGCGGGCGTGACCGCCGAGGAGGTCGACCGGGTGGTCGTGACCGGCATGCACGGCCGGGCGGCCAAGGCGGTCGGACGGGTCCTCGGCGTGCGCGACGGGGCGCTGGCCGACGACCTGTCGACCACCGTGGGCCAGACCGGAGCGGCCCATGCCGGGCTCGTCCTGGCGTCGCTGCTCGAAGCGGCCGGCCCGGACGAGGTGGTGGCGGTGGTGTCCCTGGCCGACGGCGCCGACGTCCTGGTGTTCCGCACCACGGCGGCCATCGCCGGCTGGTCGTCCGCGGACCCCGTCGCCGAACAGGTGGCGACCGGTGGCGACCTGCCGTACGCGAAGTTCCTCGCCTGGCGGGGCATGGTCACCCCGGAGCCGCCCCGCCGACCCGAGCCCTCCCGGGTCTCGTCGTCGGCCGCCTGGCGCAACGAGGACTGGAAGTTCGGCTTCGTCGGCTCCCGGGACCGCACCTCGGGGGCCGTCCACCTGCCGCCGTCCCGGGTGTCGATGCAGGGCGGCGCCGTCGACGACATGGTGCCCGTCGACCGGGCCGACGCCGAGGCCACAATCGCCACGTACACCATCGACCGGTTGGCGTACTCGCCCAGCCCCCCCATCGTCTTCGCCGTCCTCGACTTCGACGGCGGCGGCCGGTTCCCGGTGGAGCTCACCGACGTCGACCCCGACACCGTCGACATCGGCGACCGGGTGCGCATGACGTTCCGCAAGCTCTACACCGCCGACGGCATCCACGACTACTTCTGGAAGGCCACCCCCGTCCGCCACGGCGCCACGGACGGCTGACCACCACACCGCGCCGGGCCGGGACTCCCGGCCCCTCACACCTCCAAGGAGAGCAATGGCTTCGCACGGGATCAAGGACCGGGTGGCGATCGTCGGGATGGGGTGCACCCGCTTCGCCGAGCACTGGGACAAGAGCCTCGACGACCTCATCGTCGACGCCGCCGAGGAGACCTTCGCCTCGGCCGGGCTGACCAAGGACGATGTCGACGCCTACTGGTTCGGCACCGCCCAGTCGGGCATGAGCGGCATCACGCTCGCCCGGCCGCTCCAACTCGAGAACAAGCCGGTCACCCGCGTCGAGAACTACTGCACCACCGGTTCCGAGGCCCTGCGGGCCGCGGCCTACGCGGTGGCCTCGGGGGCCTACGACGTGGCCATGGCGGTGGGGGCCGAGAAGGTCAAGGACTCCGGGTATCAGGGCCTCAACGCCTTCCCCATCCCCAACGACGGTACGGCCCGGACCCTGACGGCGGCGGCCATGTTCTCCATGGTGGCCCCGGCCTACGGCAAGAAGTACGGCGTGGGCGAGGACGAGCTCACCGAGGTGCTCGCCCGCATCTCGTGGAAGAACCACCAGAACGGCGCCCGGAACCCGCGCGCCCAGTTCCGCAAGGAGGTCTCCACGGAGACCATCTGTGCGTCCCCCGCGTGGCCGGCCGGCTCGGCGTGTTCGACTGCGCCGGCGTGGCCGACGGGGCGGCCGCGGCCATCGTGGTGCGGGCCGAGGACGCGCACCGCTACACCGACAAGCCGATCTACATCAAGGCCCTGTCGTTCGCGGCGGGCAGTGGTTCGGGCCTCATCGATCCCGACTACGACTACACGTGGTTCCCCGAGTGCGCCGCCGCCGCCCAGGACGCCTACGCCCAGGCCGGCATCACCGACCCCCGCGCCGAGCTGGCCATGGCCGAGGTCCACGACTGCTTCACCCCGACCGAGCTGGTCCTGATGGAGGACCTCGGCTTCGCCCCCCGGGGCACGGCGTGGAAGGAGGTGCTGGCCGGCACCTTCGACCGCGACGGGGCCCTGCCCGTCAACCCGGACGGCGGACTGAAGAGCTTCGGCCACCCGGTCGGGGCGTCGGGACTGCGGATGTTCTTCGAGGCATGGCTGCAGCTGCGGGGCGAGGCCACCCCGGAACGCCAGATCCAGACCGACCGGAAGCTGGCCCTCACCCACAATCTGGGCGGTTACCCCGGAGAGATGGTGTCGTTCGTCTCGGTGGTCGGCACCGAGCCCGGCTGATCCGGGCGCGGACCGGCACCGGGGTCCATCGCCCGCCGGACGGCGGCGTGCCGGAGGTAGTTGCCGAGCACGAGGACCATCAGGCCGGTCATGACGACGGCGAGCCCGACGCCCCCGAGCTCCTGTCGCGCCCCCGGGCGCACGACCAGGGCACCGACCAGCGCGACGAGACCGACCCCGACCACCACCAGGGCGGCCACCTGCACGCCCCGCCCGCCGGTCGATCGGCGCCCCGGACCTCCGGTCACCGGCCGATCGTTCCGCCGCGCCTCAGGCGACGGCGGTGACGCCCTCCGCCTCCCGCTCGTCGAGCAGGGCCCACCAGGCGTCGGCGGCCCGGCGGACGGCACCGGCCACCTCGTCGGGCTCGGCCCCCATCTCGGCCAGGGCCTCGACCGCCCAGTCGCCGTGGTCGGCGTCCATCGTGGCGTGCACGTCCCAGAAGGCGGTGGCGGTGGCGTCCAGCCCGTACCAGCGGCGCAGTCCGTCCCCCTTGGTGGCGGCGATGTCCGACGCCTGGGTCTCGTAGGCGGCCAGTCCGGCGATGGCCGCCGCCGGTGACTCGTCGGCGAGCTGACGGTAGGTGTCGGCCAGGGCCAGGGCCGCCTCCGACGGTCGCGGAGCCCGCGCGGTGTCGGGCAGCGCATCGGCGAACTCGTCGAACAGGTCGAGGTGCGGCCGGGGGCTGGCGAGCTCGTCGGCCAGGTTGCGGGCGACGAGCCCGGCGGCCACGTCCTGTCCGTCGGCGACGAGCCGGTCGACGACGGCCGAGAGCACGGCGGGCAGCACGGCTTCGAAGGCCCGGTAGTGGACGGCGTACTCCGCCAACTCCTGGCCGCGGAGCTCACCCGCCTCCCACCGGCGGTAGAAGGGGTGGGTCAGGAGCATGCGGCCCTTGAGGCCGGAGGTGACGGCGGCGGCCAGGCCGGCCCGGGGGTCGGCGGGTCCGGTGGGTTCGGCGGTGTCGTAGGTCATGGCCAACCCTACCGCCGGCTCCGGCGGGGCGCCCGGGACGGGGGACGGCCGATCAGCGGGCGACGGCGTGCTGGCTCGACGGGTGGGCGTAGCGACCGCTGACGTAGCTCGGGGGACCGGCGGCACGCCCTGGACGGGCGGCCTCCGGGTCGAGGTAGCGGAGCTTCAGTTCGCGCTCCTGGGCCAGGCGGCGCAGGTGCACCAGGACCACGACGTAGGCGGCCAGGGCCACGCCGTCCAGGCCGGCCACCGCCCAGGCGCCGGTGGCGCCGGTCACCAGGCCGACCAGCAGCATGACGATGAAGACACCGAAGAGGACGGCCAGCGTGTCGCGACGGCGGCGGCGCGCCTGCGCCCGGGTGACGGACTCGATCGCGCGGGGTGCCGGGTGGCGCTCGGTGGGCGGGGTGTCGCCACCGGTGGGGGGACCTCCGTACGGAGCCCGGAAGGGGACGGTTCCGCCGTGGCGGTCGGCGGGCGGGTGGCGGTCGTCGTCCCGGACCACCGGTGAGGGAGTGGTGGGTGCCGGGGGCGGTGGGGTCACCTCGGGCTCACCCAGGAAGGCCAGGGCCGGACGGGGCAGCTCCTTCGCCCCCACCACCGTGAGCACCGGGGGACGGCCGTCGTCGGGGTAGTGGATCCCGGTCGGTGAGCTCGTGCCGTCGACCGCCCGCAGCCGGTAGGCGGGGGCGACGATGGGCTCGGGGGCCCGCTGCTCGAGGATGCGCAGCTGGTGGTGGAAGTGGGTGATCGACTGGTCCCCGCCGCTGTGGGCGCGGCGCTTGAGGAGGCTCGGTCCCAGGATGACGGCCCAGGCCGCCACGATGATGATCACCAGCACCACAGGCATCAGCTCCTCGACCGACCTGTTACCAGGAGAAACGCTACCGACGACGAATTCCGTAGTGGTGGATGGTCACCGTGGGTGGCGGACACCACCGGTAGCGTCGTCCCGGTGACCGTCTTCTGGGTGCTCATGGCGGTGGCCGGAGCGGCGGCCCTGGTCGACTGGACCGCGGTCGCCCGGTCCGACACCGGCCTCGAGTACGTGGCCAAACCGGCGGTCCTGGTCGCCCTGACCGCGGCGTGCGCCCTCCTGCCCGACGGGCGCATCGACCTCGTCGACCGGAAGTGGTGGTTCGTGGGGGCCCTGGCGTTCTGCCTCGCCGGTGACGTGCTGTTGATGCTCCCGGGCGACCTGTTCGTCCCGGGCCTCGCCGCCTTCCTGGTGGCCCACGGGCTCTACATCGTCGGTTTCCTGCAGCCACCGTCGCCGCCGGGCGTGCCGCCCTTCGCGTTCTCGGCCACCGGTCTGGCCGTGGTGGCCGGGGTGGCGGTCGCCTACGCGGTGGTGCCGGCGACGCTCCTCTTCCGGGCCCTGCGCCGCGACGGCCACCGGTCGCTGCTGGCGCCGGTGGCGGTCTACCTGGTGGCCATCCTGACCATGGCCGTCATCGCCGCCAACGTCGGGGTGCCGGCCGCGCTGGTGGGAGCCGTGCTGTTCGTGGTGTCCGACACCCTGCTCGCCCTCCACCGCTTCGTCCGCCCGACCCGGCACGGCGACGTCGCCGTGCACATCACGTACCACCTCGCCCAGGGGCTCCTCGTCCTGTCGCTACTCCACTGATGCGGCGTCGGGCGCCGGGCGCCGGGTGGTGGGCGGTGGGCATCGGAGCGTCGGGCGTCGTGCATCGGGTGGTGGGCGGTGGGCCCGGCGGGACCACCCGGGGGCGTCAGTCGAAGATGGGACCGACGTCGCGGGTGCGCTTGAGCTCGTAGAAGCCGGGGGTCCCGGCGACCAGCAGCACACCGTCCCACAGGCGTCCGGCGGCCTCCCCCTTCGGGGCCGGGGTCACCACCGGGCCGAAGAAGGCGACGCCCCCGACGGCGATGACCGGCGTGCCGACATCCATGCCCACCTGGTCCATACCCCGGTGGTGGGAGGCCTTGACCGCCTCGTCGTAGGCGTCGGTGTCCATGGCGTCGGCCAGGTCCGTGGGAAGGCCGACCTCGGCCAGTGCCTTCTCGACGGTGCCCCGGTCGAGCTCCTCGCCGCCGAGGTGCCGGTGGGTGCCGAGGGCGGTGTAGAGCGGCAGGACCACGTCGGACCCGTGGGCCTGCTCGGCGGCCACCACCACGCGCACCGGCCCCCAGGCCTTGGACAGCAGCTCGCGGTACTCGTCGGAGAGATCCTCCTTGTCGGCGTTGAGGTAGGCGAGCGACATCACGTGCCAGTGCACGTCGATCTCCCGCACCTCGGCGGCGTTCAGGATCCAGCGCGACGAGATCCACGCCCACGGGCAGAGCGGATCGAACCAGAAGTCGGCGACGGCCCGGACGCCGGTGGCGGTCGTCTCGGGGCTGGCGGTGGTGGTGGTCACGGTGGCACTCCTCTTTCGTGTTTCGTGGCGGTCTGGCGCATCGGGAGCGTACCGATCCGGCTCGGCGGTGTCCCTCGTCCGTACAACGCCGTACCCACGTCCGGTGTTCCCCGAACGGGAGGAGTCGGAGTCCGTCGGAGGATCCCGTCGGATCAGGACCCGGCGCGGGCGGACCAGCGGCCACCCCGGCGCTCGACCGTCACCGCCACGCCGAACGCATCCGACACCCAGGCGTCGGTCAGCACCTCCCCGACCGGCCCCGACGCCACCATCCGGCCGTTGCGCAGCAGGGCGGCGTGGGTGATACCGGGGGGCAGCTCCTCCAGATGGTGGGTGACGAGGAGGAGGGGGGGTACCTCGGGATCGGCGGCCAGGGCCGCCAGGCGGCCGAGCAGACCCTCCCGGGCCCCGAGGTCGAGGCCGGCGGCGGGTTCGTCCATCAGGATCAGCTCCGGGTCACCCATCAGCGCCCGGGCGAGGAGGACCTGTTGACGCTCCCCTTCCGAGAGCTGGCCGAAGGGCCGGGCCGCGAAGGCCCCGCCGCCGAACCCGGCGTCGGCCAGCAGCCGGGCCGCCCGGTCACGGTCGTCGTCGGAGTACTCGTGCCACCAGGTCTCGAGGGCGGCATGGCGCCCGGTCAGCACCACGTCGAGGGCCGCCTGCGCGGGTCGCAGGGTACGGCCGACCGAGGCGCTCACCACGGTGATGCGCCGGCGCAGCTCCCGCATGTCCACCCGGCCCAACGTCTCCCCCAGGATCTCGACCGTCCCGCGGGTCGGCCAGAGGCCGGCGCCCACCACCCGCAGCAGCGTCGTCTTGCCGGACCCGTTGGGGCCGAGCAGCGCCCACCGCTCACCCGACCGCACCGTCCAGGCGATGTCGTCGAGGATGGCCGTGCCGTCGCGCACGATCGCCACCCCGTCCAGGCGGACCACCGGCCCGTGGGTCACCGGTCGGCCCCGATCGACGTCCGGGCATGGTCGACCGCTGTTCGCCGACCACCGCGGATCACACCCATACCCTCATCCTGACAGGGTGCCCGCCGCCGCTCGGACCCCCGGTCAGCAGGTGCAGGGACCGACGCCCGACGACCGGCAGGCCGAGATGGCGTCGGCGCCCAGGCCGCCCGGGCAGTCGGACCGGAACGGCGTCTCGGCGGCGATGGCACAGACCATGTGGGCCGACACCTCGAGGGTGGCGGCGATGGCGTCGATGGTCATGCCCTCCCGGAGCGTGGCGTAGACGACGGCCCGACGGAGGCGGTGTCGGGCCTCGAACAGCCGGGTGATGGCCGCTTCGGTGGCTCGACGTGCCGACAGCGGTGGCACGTCGGCCAACGCCTCGCAGAGGCTGGCCCCCGCCTCCACCTTCTCCGCCCCGTGGAGGAGCATGGCCTCGTACCGCTCGAGCTCTTGTCGCAGATCACGGTTCGCGGACAGCATGGCCCGGAGGGCGCCGTCGAGGTCGATGTCGCCGGCCGAGCCGGCACGCGGGCCGGTACCCGTGTCCCCGTCAGGATCGTCCCCCACCCGCACGGAGCCGGTGTCTGTCGTCTGCGCCACGTCGTCCTCACTTCGGCGTTCCCCGGCCGGGCTTCCCGCTCCGACTCCCGTGTATCGGCCCTGGCGCAAAACCCCTTGAATGCGATCGCCGATAGCAGTCGAACCGGGGACTCGGCTGGTATGGGCGCAGGAGTGGGGATCGTGCCCAGCGCTCTCGATGCCGCGCGTCTTCGATCAGGTCGCCAGGATCACCACCGTCAGGAGCAGGATCGTCGTCACGCTCGCGCCCAGGCCGAGCCCCACCGTCCGTTTCGACGGAAGAACGCGATGCCGGAGCGGGTTCTCGACGTACCGGTAGCCCACGACCGTGAGCACCACCGAGAGGACGAGGGCCGGTGCCTTCACGCTCCAGAAGCTGGCGCTGCCCGCCGCCTGGGAGAAGACGACCAGGAGCGGCCAGTGCCACAGGTAGAGCGAGTACGAACGCCTGCCGAGCCAGCGGAACGGAGCGGTCCCGATGACCGATTCGACCCCCCACCGCGGTACGACGGTTCCCCCGACGACGATCATCCCGGCCCCGATGACCGGCACCGCCACCCGCCAGCCCGGAAATCCGTTGGTCAACGGACCGAAGGCCGTCGACGTCAACGGGGTGAACAGGAGGGCGGAACCCAGGACGAGGCCCATCCCCGCCCACGTGGCCACCGCCGCCACCCACTTCGGGATCCCCGACAGCCAGGGTGTCGCGACCGCGATGAGAGCCCCGAGGGCGAGTTCCCAGGCCCTGGTGACCGGGGAGACGAAGGCCCATCCCTGATCGGTCCCGGTCTGGACGATCGACAGGGTGTACGAGACGACGATGACCACGACCAGCCCGACGGCCAGGCGCACCCGGAACGACGGGCCTCGCCGCACCCGGGCCATGAGGAGGAAGAGGGCGGGGTAGACGATGTAGAACTGCTCCTCCACGGCCAGCGACCAGAAGTTCCCGAAGACGGGAAACGGATTCCAGCTGGGGAAGAAGTAACGGAAATTGAAGGCGAACGCCGCCGCCCACCGACCCTCGCCGGCGGCCTCGGCACCGAACCGCGGTCCGGAGACGGCGAACGTCGCCGCCACCATCACGAGGATGACCAGGAGGGCCGCCGGCAGGATACGACGGCTCCGACGGGCGTAGAAGTCCATGAGTGACGTGCGCCCGGTGCCGCTCCGCTCCCGGAGCAGCAGCCCGGTGATCACGAATCCGGAGATCACGAAGAACACGTCGACACCGACGTAGCCACCCCCGAACCGGGGGACGCCGTAGTGGACGAAGACGACGAGGGTCACGGCGACGGCCCGCAGGCCCTCCACGTCGGGCCGCCACGCCCGATCACCGGGGCTGGTTCCCGCCTCGTCGCCGGTGTCGAGGAACCGCTGATCCTCCCCACGGATGTCCACGACTGAACTGTCGCCACCCACCGTCGCCGAAAACATCGACGTCACCCCGGGTGGTCGATCCGGATCAGATGCTCCCGATCAGCCCGGGCGAACGGGCGTGGACCCGCCCGACGGTACCCGGGACAGGCTGGCGCCGGCCTACCTCGTCAAGCCACCGGCAGCCCCACCGGAACGGCGCAGGACCCCCGCGGACGGCGACCGCCGGGGGCATCGACGGGGCCTGCGGCCCCGCGCCGTCAGACGTTGAAGCGGAACTCCACGACGTCGCCGTCCTGCATCACGTACTCCTTGCCCTCGACCCGGGCCTTGCCGGCGGCGCGCACGGCGGCCACCGAGCCCGCCTCCACGAGGTCGTCGAAGCCGATCACCTCCGCCTTGATGAATCCCCGCTCGAAGTCGGTGTGGATCACGCCGGCGGCCTGGGGGGCGGTGTCCCCGATGTGGATGGTCCACGCCCTCGTCTCCTTCGGGCCGGCCGTGAGATACGTCTGGAGCCCGAGGGTGTGGAAGCCGACATGGACCAGCTGGACCAGTCCGGACTCGTCCTGGCCGTAGCCGGCCAGGAGCTCGGCGGCGTCCTCGGGGTCGAGGGCGGCCACCTCGGCCTCGATCTGCGCGCTCAGCACGACCGCCTCGGCCGGGGCCACCAGCGCCTGGAGGCGTTGCTTCAGCGCCTCGTCGCCCAGGGCGTCCTCGTCGACGTTGAACACGTAGATGAACGGTTTGGCGCTGAGCAGGTGCAGGTCCCACACCAGATCGGCGTCGATCTCCCCCGTGGCGATGGCCGACGCCACCGTCCGGCCGGCGTCGAGGATCCCGCGGGCCTGCTCGGCCGCTTTCAGCTGGGGCACCAGGTCGGGCTGCTTGCGCGACTCCTTGGCCAGCTTCGTGATCCGGTTGTCGACGGTCTGCAGGTCGGCCAGGATCAGCTCGGTGTTGATGGTCTCGATGTCCCCCGACGGCTCGATGCGGCCGTCGACGTGGATCACGTCGGGGTCCTCGAAGACGCGGACGACCTGACAGATGGCGTCGCTCTCGCGGATGGCGGCCAGGAACTTGTTGCCCAGACCCTCCCCCTCCGACGCCCCCTTCACGATCCCCGCGATGTCCACGAAGGTGACCATGGCGGGCAGGATCTCCTTGGACCCGAAGATCCCGGCCAGCACCCCGAGGCGCGGATCGGGGACGGCCACCACGCCCACGTTGGGCTCGATGGTGGCGAACGGGTAGTTGGCCGCCAGGACCTCGTTGCGGGTCAGGGCGTTGAACAGCGTGGACTTCCCCACGTTGGGGAGACCGACGATGCCGATGGACAGTCCCACGGGTGCTTCCTCCGATGTCGCCGACGGGCCCGACCGGCCCGCGGCAGCATCGAGCGTACGCGATGCCGACCGGAGCGGTGACCGGGGCACTCAGTCCAGCGGAGCCACCAGGTACTCGCTCATGGTCGAGCTGCGCAGCCGGCCGAGGTCGAGACAGGCCGACACGCTGTCCAGCATCCGGGTGACGTTGGCGGCCAGTTCCTCGTCGCTCGTGGCGTTGAAGAACAGCTTGGGGTCGGCCACGTGCTCGGCGGAGGGCCAGCCCTCCTCGACGATCCCGTCGATCTCGGGGGCTCCGTCGGTGAGCGCCCGGACGACCTCGTTGCGGACGTACCGGGTCCGGGGTTGCAGCTCACCCGACACCGGCGACTGCGTGCCGTGCCACCGGGTGATCCACTCGCGGTAGTCGAGGCCCTCGGGTCGATGGATGAGGGCCACCGTGAGCACGCCGGGCGAGCGCTCGCCGTTCGGCCAGTCGCGCGGTGCGGCGTACGGGGTGGTGCCGTAATCGTCGTAGAGGGACTCGACCACCAGGTACGACGCCGTCGTCGCCTTGAGGTCGGCCAGCGCCTCGTCGATGCCGGCCGTGCGCTCGTAGCAGTCGAGCCACATCGACACCTCCGCCACGTGGGGGGCCTCACCCGCCGGTGCCGGAGCCGGGGAGGGTGCGGCCGCGGCCGCCGAGTCGTGGACGTTGAAGGTGGCCGCCCGAGCCCCGGCACCGTGGAGTCGGGGGAGGGTGTCCTCCAGCAGCTGGTGGCGCAGCGCGTCGCCCGACTCGCCGTCGTCGGGACCCCAGACCAGGGCGATGACCTTCTCCATCCTCCGGCCTCAGGCCCGGACGGCCGGGGCGTCGTGGACGGCCGGCACCCGGCAGGCGCCGTCGATGTCGAAGACCTGGTTGAACCGGCCGAGGGCCAACCACGATCCGACGCACAGGGCCAGGTCGACCAATTCGTCGTCGCTGAACGCGTCGTGGCACCGGGCCCAGAACTCGGCGTCCATGTGCGTGTGGTCCGTGGCGTAGCGGCGGGCGAACTCGGCGGCCAGCCGCTCGCGGGCGGTCAGGGAGTCGTCGTCGCTCCCGACCGCCGCATAGAACGACTCCGGCACCTCGTCGGGGGACGCCCCCCGGGACGGCACGTCACGGGCGGTCCGCCAGTCGAGGCACAGCGCGCACTCGTTGATGCGGGCCATGGTGATGCGGGCGGCCTCGAACTCGCGCAACGACAGGTCCGAGTGCTCGTACACGGCTGACGAGTAGCCGGCCGCGGCCGCCGTGAGCTCGGGCGCCAGGGCCGTCCACACGTGGATCAGCGGATCCTGGCCATCGGGCACGGTCACGTTCGGCATCGGGTCCTCCTCGACGGGTCGACCCCCGCGGCCGACGGGGGCGTCACGGGGCGGTGGTGTCCGGGAGCCGCCGCAGGACGCGTCCGGCGAGCCCCGACACGTACTGCTCCCACCGCCGGTCGCCGAGCAGCCAGAGCCACAGCTCGCGGTGGGTGGAGACCACGATCTCCACGAAGTCCTCCCGCGTGCAGCCGGCGGGCTCGAGGGCCGGCTGCCACCGGCTCCACAGCCACACCCCCACGCACAGGTCGTCGGAGAACCCCGCCCGCCAGTCCTCGCCGGCCAGCAGGGCGTCCCGGAGGGAGACCCGGAGGTCCTCGGGCTCCTCGGGAATCTCGAGCCGGGGTCCCCCGGCCGCCGCCTCGTCGTCCTCGTCGGTCACCGGTCCCACGCTACCGCCCCGGAGACCGCCCGTCCCGCTCAACGCTCGGCCACCACGGGAGCCCGGTCGGTCTCGTCGTAGTGGGCCACGTGCTCGGCGTAGTCGATGAACAGCGGGGCGTCGGGGTCGAACGGCCGACGCAGGCTCTCGAAGGCCACCTTCTTGTCGAAGGCGTCGAGCTTGACCAGGGCCCCGGGATTGTCGAGCTCCCGGAAGTCGAGCCGGCCGCGGGCGTTGTCGAGGGCCCGGTGGCCGCGCTCGGTGCGCACCAGCACGCTGCTCCAGCCGTCGATGGACCCCACGCTGCCCACGGACAGGTCGGCGCTGCGGCCGAGGAAGTCGGCGCACTCGTCGCAGCCCTTCAGTGCCGCCCCGTGGAAGTGCTTGATGGGCTCGTCGACGGCCAGCTCACCGTCGCGGTACTCCACGATCATGCGGCCGCGGATCACGTCCACCTTGGACACCCGGCCGATGTCGATGCCGCGCTCCCGCTCGAGCAGCTCGAGCATCAGTCCGCGGTAGTCGAAGCTCTTGGTGCACAGCAGGGCGATGGTCAGCACCACGGCGTCGATGCGGTGGGCCCCGGTGGGCCAGCGCCGGGACTGCATGGCCCGGATGCCCTGGATCTCGCACGGCGTGCCGACCACCGCGATGCGCGGTTTGGGCGGCAAGTCGTAGCGCGACAGGTCCAGTTCGGCCAGGGCCATCGTCTGGTTGTAGAACGAGCCGGCCGACGCGGTGATCTCCTTGGCCGTGGTGGCCAGGTGGGCGACACCCTTCCAGGGTTCCTCGGGGTCGTCACTCGGCCGGGTCACCAGGGCTCCGTCGATGTCGCCGGCGGCGAGGGCGGCGATAAGCAGGGCCGACACCACACCGCCGTCCTGGGCCCCGTCGGGACGGGCGCCGGCCCGCACGGCGTAGGCCTCGGTGACGGCACCGAGACCGTCACCGGGGGGTCCACCGGTGATCTTCCAGTAGGTGTCGCTGGCATCCACCCGCTCCACCGACTCGTCGACCCCGGCGCCGGGGTCGGCCCCGGGCACAGCGGTCGACGGTGGCCACAGGGCTTCGTAGCGCAGGCCGCCCCGGGGGCAGAAGTCCCAGCACAACGAGCAGCCGGTGCACATCTTCACCAGCTCCGGCAGGTCGGTGTCCTCGTTGATCCCGATGGAGTTGGACGGGCAGGCGGCCACACAGGTGCCGCACTGGATGCACCGCCCGGCGTCGATCACGCCGGCCTCCAGCTCGAAGAACCAGGTCTTGCCGGGTGGCTCCTCGATCCCGTTGATCTCCTGGCGGATGCGGTAGGCCTTCATGCCCCGACCCCCGGCTTGGTGCCGAGGACGACGGGGGTGCCGGTGCCCTCGGCGGCGAGCGTGGCGCGCAGGTCGTCGTTGGGGATACGACGGGCCCAGTTGGCGAACGGCTCGTCGGGCCGGCGCTCGGACTGGTACCGCCGGACCACGCGCAACAGCGCGTCGGGCACGTCGTTGACGGGCCGGGCGTGCTCGATCCAGTCGATGAAGCCGGCATCGGCCCCGAGCGAGCCGCCCATCCCGATGTCGACGGCCTCGGACAGGTGGTTGCCGACGTGGGCGACATCGCCCCGGAAACCGATGTCGGCGATCTGGGGCTGGGCACAGCTGGCCGAGCAGCCCGAGAAGTGCATCCGGATCACCCCGGCGTCCTCTCCCTTGGGCGAGAACTCCCCGGGGGTCGGGTGGGAGCCCACCGGCTCACCGGCGAGCTGGTCGTCGAGGAAGCGGGCCCACTTGACGGCCCGCTCCTTGGTCTCGACGATGGCGTAGCGGCAGAACTCGGAGCCGGTGCAGGCCACCACCCCGCGGCTGAACGGGCCCGGGAAGGGTGAGTACTTGGCGAGCAGGTCCTCGGCGAGCAGGGCGTCGACCCGGTCACCGTGCACGCCGGTGAAGGTGATGTTCTGGTCGGTGCCCACCCGCAGCGTGCCGTCGCCGTAGGCGTCGGCCAGTCGGGCCGCCTCGACCAGCTCCATGCCCTGCATCCGGCCCACCGGCACCGAACAGCCCACGTAGAAGTAGCCGTCCTCCTTCTGGTGGTGGACACCGACGTGGTCGCCCCGGTAGCGGCGGGTCAGCTCCTCCCCCGCCGGGACCAGCTCGAAGCGGGCCCGGGCGGCCAGCTCCTCGCGGAATCCCTCCGGGCCCAGCTCCTGGACGAGGTAGCGCATACGGGCGAGGCCGCGGTTCTCGCGGTTGCCGAGCTCGCCGAAGAGCTGGGCGATGGCCCGGGTGACTTCGACGGCCTGGTCCTGGGCCACGAACACGTCGATGTCCGAGGCCATCCGCTCGCCGTCGGACAGACCGCCGCCGACGAGCAGGTTGAACCCGAGCGACCCGTCGGTGCCCCGGGCCGGCCAGAGGCCGATGTCGTTGATCTCGGCCTGGGCGCAGTCCTCGGTGCAGCCCGACACGGACATCTTGAACTTGCGGGGCAGGTTGGCGTACTCGCGGTTGCCGGTGAAGAACGCCGAGACCGCCCGGGCGACGGGCAGGGCGTCGAACGCCTCGTCGGCGTCGACCCCCGACACCGGGCAGCACAGCACGTTGCGGGCCGAGTCGCCGCAGGCCTGCACCGTGGTGAGTCCGACGGCGGCGAACCGGCGCCAGATCCGTGGGATGTCCTCGATCCGGAGCCAGTGGATCTGCACCGTCTGGCGGGTGGTCAGGTCGGCGTAGCGGGAGCCGAACATCCGGGACTCGGTACCGTCGGGTCCCTCGCCGAAGGCGTCGGCGGCCACCCCGATCTCGCGGGCCTGCGGGGCGGTCAGGAAACCGCCCGGCACCTTCACCCGCATCATGAAGGCGTCGCCGCCCTGCTTCTGGGGGTAGATGCCGGCCCACTTGAGGCGCTCGACCTCGCCGGGGACCTTGGCGATACCGGCCGGACCCTCCTTCGAGTACGTGTCGATGATGGCGTCGGCGATCTCGAGGGGATGGCGCTCGAGCTTGAAGCGCTCGATCTCGTTCAGCTCCCCGATCGTCCGGTAGGGGTTCACGAACGGCATCGGCCGGTCGGTCCCCCGCAGATGCAGCCCGTACAGCTCGTCGCGGTCCTTCGTCACCTCAGCGGACGCTCATGTCAGACGTGGAGCCCGCACTCGACCTTGTCCGTGTCCGCCCACCGGCCGGCGCGGAGGTGCTCCCCCTCCGCCACGGGACGGGTGGTCGGGGCGCAACCGATCGATACGTAGCCCTGCGAACGCAGGGGGTGCTGGGGAATGTCATGGTCGAGTGCGTAGCCCACGAGGTCCTCGTGCGTCCAGGTGGCGAGGGGATTGACCTTCACCATTCCCCAGCTGTCGTCGTAGGCCACGATCGGCGCGTGCCGGCGCGTCGGGGCGTCGGCGCGCTTGAGACCGGTGACCCAGGCGTCCTTGCCCACCAGGGCGGACCGCAACGGACGCACCTTGCGGTACTCGCAGCACTGGGCCGTGCCGCACGGGTGGTCCTCCGCGCCGGGGGCGGGGTGGGCGACGGTGAGGTTCAGGTCGTAGCGGGCCCGCACGGTCTCCACGTACTCGAGCGTCTCCTCGAAGTGCGAGCCGGTGTCGAGGAACACGACCTCGATGTCCGGGTCGACCGCCACCGCGAGGTCGATGAGGACGGCCTCCTGGAACGAGCAGGACAGGGCGAGCTTGGGTCCGAACCGTTCCACGGCCCAGGCCAGGACCAGTCCGGCCGGCGCCGTCTCGAAGGCGGCCGACTGCTCGGCCATCTCCTGGCGCAGGCGCGCCACCGCCGGGTCGACGGCCAGGTCGGCCAGCCTCGTCCGGTTGTCCACCACGCTCAGCTTCACGTCGCCTCTTCCTCTCCCACCCGGTCCGGTGCCCGATCCACGTCCCCTGGGCCTGCCCGCACCACCTGGAGACTATACATGACTAACCCGATCAGGTTTTGAAACATTCCCGACGTGCAGCGGAAGTTCGCGACGAACACCCACGGCCCCGAGTGTACGGGGGCCCGGCCCGCCGGCGGACCCGCGGACCCGCCCGGTGGCCGGATGTCGACCCGCCGGGTGGTCGGCTGTCAATACACCTGTGCTCGCACCAATTACTCAAGTTCGGAGGGACAACCGGTCGATACCGGTCGGGTGACTGCCGCCCTCAGCGCCCATGGCTCGGTCGACGACGTCGACTTGTCGGATCTGGACTTCTGGGGGCGCCCTCCGGATCAGCGGTTCGAAGCCTTCGCCCGACTGCGGCACGAGCGGCCGATCGCCTTCTTCGACGAACCGAGTTTCCACGACGGTTCCGGTCTCCTCGTTCCCGAGGGGCGCGGCTACTGGGCCGTGACCCGCCACGCCGAGGTGACCGAGGTCACCCGCAACCCCGACCGGTTCTGCTCGGGCAAGGGGGCGCTCAGCATCGTCGACCTGCCCCACGAGCTCGTCGACTACTTCACCGGGATGATCTCGACCGACAACCCGCGCCACGCCCGGCTCCGCGGCATCGTGGCCGGGGCCTTCACGCCGAAGCAGGTGCGCGGCATCAGCACCACCATCGAGCTCGTCGCCGACCGGCTGATCGACCGGGTCGCCGACCTCGGCGAGTGCGATTTCGCCACCAGCCTGGCCGCCCCCCTGTCGAACGAGATCATCTGCGACATGATGGGCGTCCCCCCGTCGGAGTACGGCACCGTGCTGCGCTGCTCCAACGAGATCATCTACCCCGACGACGTCGAGCTCCTCCCGGACGGGAGCGACCACTTCGTGGCCATGCTGAACGCCGGCCAGGAACTGACGGCCCTGATGGCCGACATGGCCGTCCACCGGCGGCGCCACCCCGCCGACGACCTCACCACCGCCCTCATCACCACCAACATCGACGGTGAGGCCCTCAGCCAGGCCGAACTCGCCTCGTTCTTCATCCTGCTGCTCACCGCCGGGAACGAGACCACCCGGAACTCGCTCACCTACGGCATGCACCTGCTGACCGAGCATCCCGACCAGCGGGCGCTCTGGCAGGCCGACCCGGTCGGCGTCGCGGTCACCGGCGTCGACGAGATCGTGCGTTGGGCGACCCCGGTCAACTGGACCCGTCGCACCGTCACCGAGGACACCGTCCTGGCCGACCAGGAGCTCCGGGTCGACGACAAGGTCGTCCTGGTCTACGGGTCGGCCAACCAGGACGAGACGGTGTTCGTCGACCCCGAGGTCTTCGACGTGCTGCGCCGGCCCAACCCGCACGTCTCCTTCGGCGCCAGTGGTCCCCACTTCTGTCTGGGGGCCCACCTCGCCCGGCTGGAGATCACCGTGATGCTGCGCCGGCTGTTCGCCCGGCTCCCGGACATCGAGGCGGCCGAGGAGCCCGAGTGGGGCGTCTCCCGTCTGGTCAGCGGCATCCGACACCTGCCCTGCCGGTTCACGCCGACCTGACGGCGCCCCGGCCCGCCCGCACTCAGGGCTTGGCGACCATGAGCACCGCCACGGCCACGAGCGCCACGCCGAGGCCGATGCCGAGCAGTCCCGACCGCCGGCACAGCGCGGCCGGATCGGCCGGCCCGTCGTCACCGGCCGCACCTCGCCCTTCCACCACCCCGGCCTCCCGGTCGGTCACGATCCGCTGCAGGGATCGTTCGGCCGGCCACAGCCACCCCTCGGCGGCCATGGCCACCACGAACCAGACCGCCAGGCCGGTCGCCACCCAGCCGTCGGCGTAGCCCCACTGCCCACCACTCATGGCGATCAGCGCGGCGCCGAGGACCGGCACCAGGAAGAGCACGCGACCCACCCAGTTCACCCCGGGCCGGTAGTAGCGGACGACGGCCACCGGAAGGGGGCCGTCGGTGGCCAGCCGCGCCGCGCAGCGTGAGGGCGAAGCCCCCGGACACGACCACGGCGACCATTCCCACCACCGCGGTCAGCACGTGGGCCAACAGGACGATGTCGTACGTCTTCGAGTTGTAGTCGACGGCGGCCACGACGAACGCCACGTGGGTAGGCTCGATGCTGGGCACGCTGCGATTCTGGCATTCCCGCGCCGGCCGGCCGGGGCGGTACCCTGCACCGCACGGGCCCATGGAATTGCTAGGTTGGGCGCGGGTCGACGGTCGCTCCGATGGCGTGGGCCCCGACCGGGCATCGACGAAACCCGAGGTGGCAGCCAGGTGAGCAGATACGACCGACGATCGTGGAGGAGCGCCGCTCCCTCCCGATGAACCAGCTCCGACTCGATCCCCTCACGGGCCGCTGGGTCGTGGTCAGCACCGACCGCGCCAACCGGCCCCGGGCGTTCGCCCCCCGCGTGGCTTCCATCCAGGCGGACACGTCACGCCCCTGCCCGTTCTGCCCGGGAAACGAGGAAGGCATGTCGCCGACCCTGGAGACGGTCGGGGCCGACGGGAACTGGCAGGTGCGGGTCGTCCCCAACCTGTACCCGGCCTTCGAGGGTGACGCCCCCTTCGTCGTGACCAACCGGGGTCCCGTCTTCACCCAGGCCACCGCCGGCGGCATCCACGAGGTGCTGGTGCTGTCCCCCGACCATCAGAACTCCTGGTCGATGCTGTCCGACGCCCAGACCGGCGCGGTCATGCGGGCCATCAGCCAGCGCATCGGGGAGCACGCCACCATCCCCGGCCTGCGGTACAGCCAGGCCATCGTGAACGCCGGACGCGAGGCGGGGGCCTCGATCGAGCATCCCCACGGCCAGCTGCTCGGGATGTCCTTCGTTCCCCGCGAGCTCGTCGAGGAGCAGGCCGGCTTCGCCCGGTTCGCCGGCCGTTGCCTGCTGTGCACCACCGTCGACGCCGAGGAGAACGTCGGGTACCGGGTGATCTACTCGGACGAACAGGTCCTCGTGGTCTGCCCCTTCTGGAGCGGCTCCCCTTACGAGATGCTGGTGATCCCCCGGGCCCACGGCCCCCACCTGCACCACAGCCCGACCACCGAGCTGCTCGCCGTCGGGCGGGCGCTCAAGATCGCCCTCGGCCGGTTGCGGGCCGTGCTGGGCGACATCGCCTACAACCTGGTGTTCCACTCCGCCCCCTACCGGGCCCCCGAGCCGTACCACTGGCACGTCCACGTCGTGCCCAAGCTCACGACGGTCGCCGGATTCGAACTGGGGACCGGCGTCCTCATCAACATCGTCAACCCCGAGCAGGCCGCCGAGGAGCTGGCCGCTCCGGTCGAGGTCGCCGAGACGGGCTGAGGGTCCGGGCCGGCTGCCCGGCCCGGCTCACACCAGCTCGAAGCTGAGCGATCCGTAGGGGCCGAGGGTGACCGGATAGGGCTCGCTCCCGATCAGGGGGAAGGCCACCCGGCCGAGTAGTTCGACGGGCTGGCGCCCCGACCACTCGGCCGCGTCGACGGTGGCCGGCTGGGCCATCCGGCTGAGGTTGTGGACGCACAGCACGGGGTTCGCCACCTCGCGACCCGACCCGGTCTCCCGGCGGTCGGCCCGGACGAAGGCCAGCACCGACGGGTTGGCCGAGGTCACCATCTGCACCGATCCGGTCCCGAACACGGGGAACTGCCGCCGGACGGCGAGCATCCGGCGCATCCAGTGCAGGAAGGAGCTCGGATTGCGCTGCTGGGCCTCCACGTTGACGGCGGCGAACCCGTAGATCGGGTCCATCAGCGGAGGCAGGTACAACTGGGCGAAATCGGCCCGGCTGAAGCCGCCGTTGCGGTCAGGCGACCACTGCATCGGCGTCCGCACCGAGTCCCGGTCGCCCAGGTAGAGGTTGTCCCCCATCTGGATCTCGTCGCCGTAGTAGAGGACGGGGCTGCCCCGGAGGGTGAACAGGACGGAGAACAGCAGCTCGGACAGGCGCCGGTCGCGGTCGAGGAGAGGGGCCAGCCGGCGCCCGATCCCCATGTGGCGCTTCATCCTCGGGTCCTTGGCGTACTCGGCGAAGAGGAAGTCGCGCTCCTCCTCGGTCACCATCTCGAGCGTCAGTTCGTCGTGGTTGCGGAGGAAGATCGCCCACTGGGCGCCGACGGGCGCCTCGGGGGTCTGGGAGAGGATCTCGGTGATGGGGTACGCCTGCTCGCGGCGCACGGCCAGGAAGAGGCGCGGCATGAGGGGGAAGTTGAAGCACAGGTGGCACTCGTCGTCGTCGCCGAAGTAGTCGGCGACGTCCGCCGGCCAGCCGTTGGCCTCGGCCAGCAGGATGCGCCCCGGATACTTCATGTCGAGCTCGGAACGCACGCGCTTGATGAAGGCGTGGGTCTCGGGCAGGTTCTCCCCGGCCGTGCCGTCGCGCTGGTACAGGTAGGGCACGGCGTCGAGCCGGAACCCGTCGAGACCGAGGTCGAGCCAGAACCGCACCACCTCGAGCATGGCGTCGGCCACGTCGGGATTGTCGTAGTTGAGGTCCGGCTGGTGGGCGTAGAAGCGGTGCCAGTAGTACTGGTCGCGGGCGGCGTCGTAGGACCAGTTCGACCGCTCGACGTCGATGAAGACCACCCGGGCCTCGGGCCAGCGCTGGTCGTCGTCGTTCCACACGTACCAGTCGGCCTTGGGGTTGTCGCGGCTCTGGCGGGACTCGACGAACCAGGGGTGCTGGTCGGAGGTGTGGTTGATGACGAGGTCGGCGATGACCCGGATCCCCCGGGCGTGGGCCTCGGTCAGCAGCCGTTGGATGTCGTCGACGGTGCCGGACTCGGGGTGCACCGAGGTGTAGTCACTGATGTCGTACCCACCGTCGCGCAGCGGCGACGGGTAGAAGGGCAGCAGCCAGAGGCAGTCGACACCGAGCCACTGGAGATAGTCGAGCTTGGCGATGAGGCCCGGGATGTCCCCCACCCCGTCGTCGTTGCCGTCGAAGAAGCCGCGGGTGAACACCTCGTAGAAGACCGCCCGCTGGAACCACAGGGGGTCTTCCGCCGCCGGGGGCAGCGGGCCGTTCGGAAGGGGGGGCACGACGGTCACCTGCGCACGCTATCCGACGCTCCGCGCCGGTCCGGAACGCACCTCGGACCGGGGCCCGCCACCCGCCGTCCGGACATCAGGCCTCCGGCAGCAGGGCCCCGAGCAGGCGGTCGGCCGCCTCGTAGGGGTCGAGCGAACCGTCGGACAGGTCGGCCAGGACCGCCGCCGTGCCGTCGGCGGCCTCCAGGGCGCCGATCCGCTCCTCCACGCGGGCCATGAGGATCTGGTGGAACTCGCGGGCCAGGCGCTCCCGGCGCGACACCTCGAGGGCCCCGGACGCCATGAGGTGGGCCCGGTGGTCCGCGATGGCCGTCCAGAGGTCGTCGACACCGTCGCCCGAGGACGCCACCGTCTCCACGATCGGGGGACGCCAGTCGCCCAGCTGGGTCAGGTCGAGCATCTGGTCGAGGTCCCGCCGCGTCTCGCGGGCGCCCGGCCGGTCGGCCTTGTTGATCACGAAGAGGTCGGCGATCTCGAGCAGTCCGGCCTTGTTGGCCTGGATGGCGTCCCCCCAGCCGGGGTTGACCACCACCACGGTGGTGTCGGTGGCCGCCGCCACCGCCACCTCCTGTTGGCCGACGCCCACCGTCTCGATCAGGACGACGGGTATCCCGACCGCCGACAGGACCCGGACCGCGTCGGGCACCGCCACCGCCAGCCCCCCCAGGTGGCCGCGGGTGGCCATCGACCGGATGAAGACCTTGTCGTCGAGGGCGTGGTTCTGCATGCGCACCCGGTCGCCGAGGATGGCGCCCCCCGAGAAGGGGGAGGACGGGTCGACGGCCAGCACGCCGACCCGGTCGGAACCGTCGAGGCCACGAGTGCGGGCGCGGGCGATCAGCTGGTCGGTCAGCGTGGACTTTCCGGCCCCCGGGGCCCCGGTGATGCCCACCGAGTAGGCCTGGTCGGCCACCCGGTAGGCGATGGCGGCCACCGCCCGGGACCCGGCGCCCCCCCGTTCCACCAACGACAGCAGACGGGGGAGGGCCACCCGGTCGCCCGAACGGGCGGCGTCGAACAGCGTCGCGGGATCGGCGTCTCGGCGGGTGGCCATGGACGAAGGAGCGTATCCGGGAGGGGGGTCGGGTGTCAGACCCGGAGCGGGCCCACCGGCCTAGTCCCGGATGACCTTGGCCCCGAGGGCGACGAGCTTGCCGTCGAGGTCCTCGTAGCCCCGGTCGATGTGGTGGGCGTCGCTGATGACCGTCTCGCCGTCGGCCACCAGCCCGGCCAGCACCAGTGCCGCCCCGGCCCGGACGTCGTGGGCCCGCACCGGGGCGCCCGACAGCCGGTCCACGCCCCGGACCACCGCATGGTGGCCCTCGGTGCGGATGTCCGCCCCCATGCGGCGCAGCTCCTCGACGTAGCGGAAGCGGCCGAAGAAGAGGTTTTCGGTGACGATGCCCACGCCGTCGGCCACGGTCAGGAGCGTGACGAAGAGCGGCTTGTAGTCCGTGGCGAACCCCGGGTAGGGCAGGGTGGCCACATCGGTCGACCGCAGCCGGCCCCGGCCGGCCGCCGAGGCCCGCAGCCCGTCGGGTTCGTAGGAGAGTTCGATCCCGGTGGCCGTCAGCTTCCGCAGCAGCATGTCCATGTGCTCGGGCCGGCCGTCCTCCACGGTCACCTCGCCGCCGGTCAGGCCGGCCGCCACCAGGAAGGTGGCCACCACCAGGCGGTCGGGGATCACGGCGTGGGTGGCCGGCTCGAGGTGGTCGACCCCCTCGACCTCGATGCGCGACGTGCCGGCCCCGGTGATCCGGGCGCCCATGGCGTTGAGGAAGTCGGCGAGGTCCGAGACCTCGGGCTCGCGGGCGGCGTTCTCGATGACCGTGGTCCCCTTGGCCAGGACCGCGGCCATCAGCACGTTGTCGGTGCCGGTGTGGCTCGGGTACTCGAGGACGACCCGGTTGCCGACGAGACGGGGCGACCCTCCGACACTGGAGGACACGCGGCCGTCCACGTTGCCGTGCGACGACGTGAATTCGGCGCCCAGCGTCTCGAGGGCCCGCAGGTGCATGTCGATGGGTCGGGGGCCGAAGTCGTCGCCCCCGGGCATGGACACCCGGGCCCATCCGCAGCGGGCGAGCAGGGGACCGAGGACGACCACCGACGCCCGCATCTTCTCGACCAGCTCGTAGGGGGCCTCGGGGACCAGCTCGGCCGGCGTGGACACCACGAGTTCGTCGGGCCGCCCGCCGCGGGTCACCGTCGCCCCCATCGACGCCAGCACCTCGGCCATGATGTCGACGTCCGAGATCCGGGGCACGTTGGTCAGGACGTGCTCGCCTTCGGCGAGCAGGCAGGCGGCCATCAGCTTGAGGACGGAGTTCTTGGCGCCCCCGGCCCGGACGGTGCCCGACAGCGGCCCGCCGGGGGTGACGACGATGCGGTCCACGTACAACAGTATGGCCCCTGTGGACCCACCCCCTCGGAGATCCCCCACCCGGGGTCGCCCGGGACCGGCCCGCCCCCGATCACCGGGTCGGGGCCCTCCCACCGCGCCCGGGGGTCCCGCGGTCGGGCGCAGTCCGGCGGGCGCGGTGCCAGGAACTATCGTCGGGGGCGTGAACGCCATCCCGCAGGCACCCGATCGCAATCTGGCCATGGAACTCGTCCGGGTCACCGAGGCCTCGGCCCTGGCCGCGTCCCGGTGGATGGGCCGAGGCGACAAGAACGGAGCCGACGGCGCCGCCGTCAACGCCATGCGGGTGGTCCTGTCGTCGATCGCCATGGACGGCACGGTGGTGATCGGCGAGGGCGAGAAGGACGATGCCCCCATGCTCTTCAACGGCGAGCGGATCGGGGACGGGAGCCCGCCGAAGACCGACATCGCCGTCGACCCCATCGACGGCACCACCTCGACCGCGCTGGGCCGGGGCGGCGCCCTGGCGGTGATCGCGGTGTCCGAGGAGGGCACGATGTTCGATCCGGGCCCGTGCGTGTACATGGAGAAGCTGGCCGTGGGCCCGCGGGCCGTCGGCGCCATCGACATCACCCGGCCCATCCGCGACAATCTCGACGCCGTGGCCAAGGCCAAGGGGACGTCGGTGCGCGACCTGACCGTCGTGATCCTGGACCGCCCCCGGCACGAGGAGCTGATCGCCGAGGTCCGGAGCACGGGGGCACGGATCCGGCTCATCACCGACGGCGACGTGGCCGGGGCCATCGCCACCTCCTGGCCCGACACGGGCGTGGACCTGCTGGTGGGGGTGGGCGGCACCCCCGAAGGCGTGATCACCGCGGCGGCCCTCAAGTCGATGGGTGGCGAGATCCAGGGCCGGCTGTACCCCCGTGACGACGCCGAGAAGCAGGCCGCACTCGACCTCGGCTACGACCTCGAGGCCGTGCTCACCACCGACGACCTGGTGAAGGGCGACAACTGCTTCTTCGCCGCCACCGGGATCACGGACGGCGAGCTGCTCCAGGGTGTGCGCTACGACGAGTTCGGGGCCAACACGCAGTCGCTGGTGATGCGGTCCAAGTCCGGCACCGTCCGGCTGATCGACGCCCGCCACCCCCTCCACAAGCTGTCCGAGTACAGCGCCATCGAGTTCGGCTGAGCGGGGACGGTCGACCGCGGTTACGGTCAGCGGCATGGGCGCGGTGGTCATCACCATGCTGCGGAGACGATGGCTGATCCTGGTGGGGATCGTCCTGCTCGTCGTGACCCTGTTCCTGCCTCATGGCGACACCCGCGACTGGCTCCTGGTCGCCGCCCTCCTGCTCGTGCTCGCCCAGACGGCGTTGAACGCCATCGCCGCCCAGCGGGGACGCCCGACCCCCGACAGCTGAGTTCGGGGGCGCCGGGGGTCACCCGGGGAGATGGCGGCGGCGCCCCCGTCTCGTCCCGAGCCATCCGACCAGGAGCGCCGCCGACGATCCGAGCCAGATGCCGACGAAGGACACGGCCGCCACGACCTGGGCGACCCCGGTGCCGTTGATCGCCGACCAGAACACGGCGGTGGCGTCGAACACCCCGGCCGTCACGATCCACACCCACAGGCGCCGACCGGTGCAGGCCACGGCGATGAGCACGGGCACGCTGCCGAGTCCGAACGTCACCAGGGGGAGGAACCAGGTCCAGGCGCAGAGCCGCTCGAAGGCCGTCGGTCCCCGGCGCTCGGACACGGGAGGACGGGTCTCCAGCGTGGCGTTGAGGCGGTCCACCACCGCGGACGCCGCCTCGGGATCCCAGCGGTGGAGCGGGCTCGGAACCATCACCCCGATGTCCGCTCCGACGCCGGTGCTCCGCGGGACGACCGCCCACACGCCGCTCCTCCCCCGCCACTGCGGGGTGAAGCCCTGGACGGCCGTCCACGGATAGTCCTCGTAGCCGACGAAGTAGTGGTAGCGGATGCCCGTCCAGGTGACGTCCGTGCCGATCCGGGCCGTCCGGGCCAGAAGGGCCAGGCCGACGACCGCCAGGGTGATCCCGAAGCCGATCTGGACGCCGACCGCGTGGTCCCGGCTGCTCCAGGCCGATGCCCAGATCAGGAGGTAGGCCGGGACGAACAGCACCAGCGGGACGAGGGCCACCAGATCCCGGCGGATCTCCCGGGAGTCGATCGCCCGTCCGGCGATCGACCGCACCACGTCGGCATTCGGGACCAGTGGCCGGCGGTCACCGTCGTACCCGGCGGAGAGCCGGTCCGTCGGCCGGTCCCACGACACCGGCCCGTAGGCGTCCCCCGTCTGGCTCATCGATCCAGGATGCGCCAGGGCGGTAAGGGCCGGGTAACGACATCCCGGGAGGCCGGACCTGACATCACCCGGTCAGCCGGTAGACGACCCGGGGCCCGCGATGACCGTTCCGGGCGAGGAGTCCTCACAGGAGATCCCGTTCGCGTCGCTCTGACAGGTGCCACCGCCGTCCACCTGGTCGGCGGGCGGTGGGGTGACGTCGACCGGCACGCCGTAGTTCGAGACACCCAGCGTGATGGTGGCGGTGATCGGCGGCTTGAACGTCCCTGACTGCCCCGACGCCTGCGTACCGGGGTCGGTCGGGATCCGGACGATGGTGAGGGCGATGGTCAGCTGCCGCAGGAGGTCGGACGAGTCGACCCAGAAGTCGATCGGGACCGACGAGGTGCCGAAGGACCGCTCGGCCTGCGCCGTCTGCGAGGCGTCGCCGGAGTCCAGGCTGGAGAACGGCAGCTGGGACCGGTAGTGGGTGGTCTCGACCCCGCCGACGACGGCCGGCCCGAGATCCGAGGTGCTCGTCGCCTGCGACTCGAGGAGGTGCAGCAGGGCCCCCGGGCTGGGAGGTCCCGGGTTGCCGAAGACCAGTCCGCTGAACAGGTTCGCCCCTTGGCCACCCGACCACGTCGTCTTCGACCACTGACCGCTGCCCGGGAGGTTCGTCACCCCGGTCGGTCCGCCGGCGACCGAGATCTTCGAGTACTCGACGTCACCGTCGATGATGTCGTCCGTCCGGACGTCGGATCCGTCCACCTTGACGTCCGCCGTCATCTCGCCGAGATCCGAGGTCCAGGAGAAGACGCCGTTGCCCGTAACGACGAAGGCGGCGCCACTACCGGTGTGCTCGCCGAAGGAGCTCGTGACGTCGGCGGAGCCGCCCGCCACGGTCGCCCGGTAGGCGGCCAAGGTGACCGACGCCGGGACCGACGCCAGGGCGGTCGTCGGGTCGGACGCCGGGTCGGACGCCGGGGCGGACGCCGGACTCCCACCGCCACAGGCGGTCGCCACCACCGCGACCAGGGTCGCACCCGCGGCGGCCACGGTCCGGCCCCTCCATCGCCCCGGAACCCGCCCTGCGCCCAGTGTCATGCCGTCGACCTTTCGCCGATGTCGACGTTACCGGAACGACGGTCCCACGGCCCCGATGGCGACCCCCCGGGACCGCAACAGCCGCAGCCGGACGGGTCCGGCCCTAGGCCCGGTCCCCGAGGCGTGGTCGGCTCAGGCGGTGGTCGCCGTCGATGCGTCGACGGCTTCGAGGCGTACCTGGGCCCGCAGGACCGCCGCCTCGGCCTCGACCAGCTCGGGGTCGCTCTCCTCGCCCTCGACGGGGGTCCGGTTGGACGCTCCCCCGAGCTCGGTGACCCGGGCCTCGGCGGCCTCCAGGGCCACCCGGGCCCGGTCGATATCGATCTCCTCGGCCAGTTCGGCCACGCCGACGAGCAGCGTCACCCGCGAGCTGGTGTCCTCCCCGTCGTCGAGCGGCACATTCTGTTCCACCTGGGTGAAGCCGCCGTGGACGGCGATCCGGACGACGTCCCCCTCGGGCCGCACCACCCGGACCACACCGGGCTGGACGGTGCCCACCAACGGGGTGTGGCCGGCCAGGAAGGTGGCGTCACCCTCGCCGGTGCGGAGGAGGACCTCGGTGGCCATTCCCCCCAGCAGGATGCGCTCGGGAGTGACCAGGTTGATCTGGAGGAGCGAGTCGTCGGCCATCGGGGGCCCGTCAGCCGTTGGCCAGGTCGTGGGCCTTGGCCAGTACCGACTCGGCGCCGCCGACGTTGAAGAACGCCTGCTCGGGCACGTCGTCCAGGTCGCCGTTGACGAGCGCCTCGAAGGACTCGACGGTCTCCTCGACGGGGACGGTCACACCCTTCAGTCCGGTGAACACCTCGCCCACGTTGAATGGCTGGGACAGGAAGCGCTGCACCTTGCGGGCCCGCGCCACGGTGACGCGGTCCTCCTCGGACAGTTCGTCGAGGCCGAGGATGGCGATGATGTCCTGGAGCTCCTTGTAGCGCTGGAGCACGCCCTGGACCCGGCGGGCCACCGCGTAGTGGCGCTCCCCCACGATCTCGGGGGCGAGGATGTTCGAGGTCGACGACAGCGGGTCCACGGCCGGATAGATACCCAGCGAGGCGATGTCGCGGGAGAGCTCGGTGGTGGCGTCGAGGTGGGTGAAGGTGGTGAACGGCGCCGGGTCGGTGTAGTCGTCAGCGGGCACGTACACGGCCTGGAGCGAGGTGATCGAGCGACCCCGGGTCGAGGTGATCCGCTCCTGCAGCTGGCCCATCTCGTCAGCCAGGGTGGGCTGGTAGCCCACGGCCGAGGGCATACGGCCGAGCAGGGTCGAGACCTCGGAGCCGGCCTGGACGAAGCGGAAGATGTTGTCGACGAAGAGCAGCACGTCCTGGTTCTTCACGTCCCGGAAGTACTCAGCCATGGTCAGGGCGGCCAGGGCCACGCGCAGCCGCACGCCCGGGGGCTCGTCCATCTGGCCGTAGACGAGGGCGGCCTTCTCGATGACGCCGGACTCCTGCATCTCGAGCCACAGGTCGGTGCCCTCACGGGTCCGCTCGCCCACCCCGGCGAACACGGACACACCACCGTGGTTGGTGGCCACGCGGTTGATCATCTCCTGGATCAGCACCGTCTTGCCCACGCCGGCGCCGCCGAACAGGCCGATCTTTCCACCCTGCACGTAGGGCTCGAGGAGGTCGATGACCTTGATGCCGGTCTCGAACATGAGGGCCCGGGGCTCAAGGGTGTCGAAGTCGGGGGCGGAGCGGTGGATGTCCCAGTGGTCCTCGACCTCGCCGATGTCGGCCGTATCGAGCGGCTCACCCAGCACGTTGAAGACGTGGCCGAGGACGGCGTCGCCCACCGGCACCTGCAGGCCGTGGCCCAGGTTGCGGACCTCGGCGCCCCGGGTCATGCCGTCGGTCGCCTTCAAGCAGATGCAGCGCACGCGGCCGTCACCGATCTGCTGGGCCACCTCGGCGGTGATCGTCTCGGGCGTCCCCTCGAGCACCACGTCCACCTCGACGGCGCCGTTGATCTCGGGAAGGGCGTGGGGCGGGAACTCCACGTCGATGACGGGCCCGGCGATGGCCACCACCCGGCCGGTGGCCAGCGTGGTGGACTCGGTGGGCTGCGGGGCGGTGGTGGTCATGAGCGTCGGGCTCCCTTGGTGTCGTCTGGTCCTGCGGTGGTGGATACGGCGGTCGGTGCGGCGGTGGACACGGTCAGACCGTGGTTTCGATGACGAGGCCGCCCTCGTCACCCTGGGCCCCGGCCCGCAGCGCCTCGGCACCGCCGACGATCTCCATGATCTCGGTGGTGATGGTGTCCTGGCGGGCACGGTTCATGATCCGTGAGTACTTCTTGATGAGCTCGCCGGCGTTCTCGGTGGCCGCGGCCATGGCGCGCTGGCGGGCGGTGAGTTCGGAGGCCGAGGCCTCGAGGAGCGAGGCGAAGATCGCCGTCTCGGCGGCCCGGGGGGCGAGGTCGACGAGCAGGACGGCGGCGTCGGGCTCGAATTCGGTGTACCCGAGACGCACGCCGTCCTCGTGGGGGGCGATGTTCCGGCTCACCCCGTTCTCGTTCTCGTGGTCGGCCTTCTGCTCCGCGTCGCGGGGGTCCACGAGGGGCAGGAGTTGGCGGACCTCGACCCTCTGGGAACCGGCGCTGATGAAGCGGGTCGACACGATCAGGACCTGGTCGACCTCCCCGTTGACGAACGGGTTCACGGCGGCGCCGGCCACGTCACGGGCGTCGGCGAAGCTCGGACGCTCGCTCATCCCGAGGAAGGAGCGCTCGACGTCGACCCCGCGGAACCGGAAGTACCCCTGGGCCTTCTTGCCCACGGTCACCAGGCGGGACTCGATGCCGGACCCGGACTGTTCGGCCAGCAGGCGCTCGGTGGCCCGGAAGACCGAGGTGTTGTACCCGCCGCACAGGCCCCGGTCGGCCACCACGCACAGCACCAGCACCCGGGAGACGTCCTCGGGCGTGCCGAGCAGGCGGCCGGCGGCCGCCGGGTCGCCGAGGGCGGTCTCCAGGACGATCCGGGCCATGCCCTCCTGGTACGGGCGGGACGCGGCGATGCGGCCCTGGGCGCGCACGATCTGCGAGGCGGCGATGAGCTCCATCGCCTTGGTGATCTTCTGCGTCGATCGGATACTGCGGATCCGTCGACGGAGGATGCGCTCCTGGCCACCTGCCATCGGTCAGTCGACCTTCCCGGTGTCGAACGTGTCCGTGAACTTGCGCAGCGCGTCGGCCAGCCCGTCGCCCTCGGGCAGCTTCCCCGAGGTGCGGATGCCGTCGAGGATGTCGGCGTGGTTGGCCTTGAAGTAGGCACGGACCTCGGCCTCGTAGCGCTGCACGTCGGCCACCGGGATGTCGTCGACGTAGCCCTCGGAGCCGGCGAAGATGACCAGCACCTGCTCCTCCACCGGCACGGGCTGGTTGAGTCCCTGCTTCAGGAGCTCGGTGAGCCGGTAGCCACGGTCGAGCTGGGCCTGGGACACCTTGTCCAGTTCGGACCCGAACGTGGCGAAGGCCTCCAGCTCGCGGAACTGGGCGAGGTCGAGCTTCAGGGTGCCCGAGACCGCCTTCATGGCCTTGATCTGGGCCGAGGAGCCCACCCGGCTGACCGAGATGCCCACGTTGATGGCTGGGCGCACGCCGGCGTAGAAGAGCTCCGACTCGAGGAAGACCTGGCCGTCGGTGATCGAGATGACGTTGGTCGGGATGTAGGCCGACACGTCACCGGCCTTGGTCTCGATGATGGGCAGGGCGGTCAGCGACCCGCCGCCGGCGTCGTCGGACAGCTTGGCCGCCCGCTCCAGCAGCCGGCTGTGCAGGTAGAAGACGTCACCGGGATACGCCTCACGGCCCGGCGGCCGGCGCAGCAGCAGCGACATCTGGCGGTACGCCTCGGCCTGCTTGGAGAGGTCGTCGTAGACGATGAGGGCGTGCTCGCCGGCGTCCATCCAGTGCTGGCCCATGGCGCAGCCGGCGTAGGGGGCGAGGTACTTGAACGGCGCGGGGTCGGCGGCACCGGCCAGGACCACCACCGTGTACTCGAGGGCGCCGTAGCGCTCGAGGGTGGCGACGGTCTGCGCGACGGACGACTCCTTCTGGCCGATGGCGACGTAGATGCACTTCACGCCGAGACCGCGCTGGTTGAGGATGGTGTCGATGGCGACGGTTGTCTTGCCCGTCTTGCGGTCGCCGATGATGAGCTCGCGCTGGCCCCGGCCGATCGGGGTCATGGCGTCGATGGCCTTGATGCCGGTCTGCAGGGGCTCGCTCACCGGCTGGCGCTTGACGATGCCCGGGGCCTGGACCTCGAGGCGGCGCGTCTCGGTGGTGGCGATGGGGCCCTTGCCGTCGAGCGGCTCGCCGAGCGCGTTGACCACGCGGCCGAGCAGGGCGTCGCCCACCCGGACCGAGAGGATCCGACCGGTCGCCTTGACCAGCTGCTCCTCCTCCAGGCCGGTGTCGTCGCCGAGGATGACGGCGCCGATGGTCTCCTCGTCCAGGTTGAGGGCCAGTCCCTCGGTCCCGTCCTGGAACTCGAGGATCTCGTTGACCGCGCAGCCGGGCAGGCCGGTGATGCGGGCGATGCCGTCGCCGACCTCCACGATCCGGCCGACCTGCTCGGTGCCGACCTCGGGTGTGTAGTCGTCGACGTACTGCTTCAGTGCAGCGGTGATCTCGTCGGCGTTGATGGTCAACTCAGCCATCGGTTGCTTCCCTTCGTGTTGGGGATCCTGGAATCCGGTAGGCCTCCTCGGAGGCGAGCACGTGCTCCTTCAGTTCGTCGAGCCGGTGGCGGGTGCTGGAGTCCACCAGCAGGTCGCCGACCTGGACGATCACTCCACCGAGCAGCGAGGGGTCGACGGTGACCTGGAGATCCACCGGGTTGCCGGTCAGCGTGGACAGCACGTCGGAGAGGTCGCGCTGTTGGGCGTCTCCCACGAGGTCGGCCGCCGACACCCGGGCCACGCGCCAGCCCCGGGCCTTGGCCGCGTCCTCGACCAGCGTGTCGAGGGTGGCCACGATATCCCGGGCCCGGCCACCGCGGGCGGCGTAGGAGGCGATACGGACCGTCTCGGGGAGGGCCTTGCCCTCCAGGAGGCGGGCGATGACGTCCTGGCGGACGACGACGGGCAGGTCGCGGTCACCGAGGGCGTGCCGCAACGCCCGGTTGTCCTCGACCGTCCGGGCGAACCGGAACAGCTGGTCCTCGATCTCCTCGAGCTGGGCGACCGTGCAGCCCTCGAAGACGGCGGCGGCGTAGCCCGAGACCCGGTTGCGCGCGCCGAGGCGCCCGAGAACGTCCTCGTCGAACGGTTCGACGGCCGTGGCGACCGCCCGGGTGGCCAGGTGATCGAGTCGGGCGCCCAGCCAACGGAAGGACGCCACCAGCTCACCGGCCGGGACGACCGAAGCGGCCTGGTGGACCAGTCGGGCCACCTCGGGGCGCACCTTGCCCTCGAGCAGGTGGTCGAGCACAGCCCGCCGGGCGGCCACGGGGACCGACCCGTCGTTGACGGCCAGGAGCAGGCCGTTGTTGCCTTCCACGATGTCGGCGAGGGCGTACAGCTGCGCGCCGGCGTCGGCCAGCCCGCCGTCGGCGGACAGCGACTCCTCCATCGCGGCCAGGTAGCCCTGGAGGGCTGGGTTCACCGCGCGCCCCCGGCCGCCGCGCGCCCGTGCTCTCGGACCGCACGGCGGCGATGGCCTCGTCGATGAGGTCCTGGTGGTCGGAGGCGTTGATCTCGCGGCCGATGACCCGTTCGGCGGCGGCCAGGACGATCTCGCCCACCCGGGCGGTCACCTCCTCGACGGCGGCCTGGCGGGCCACGGTGACCTCCGCGTCGGCCGAGGCCACGATCCGGTCGTGGATGGCCTGGCCTTCGGCGGTGGCACCGGTGACGATCTGGTCGGCCGTCGTCTGGGCCTGGGAGACGATCTCCCGTGCCTGGGAGCGGGCCTGCTCGAGCACCGAGCGACGCTCGGCGTCCGCCTCCTCGGCGTCCGCCTTGGCCTTGTCGGCGGCCTCGAGCTCGCCACGGATCTGCTCCTGGCGCTCGGTGAGGGCGGCGTTCAGCGGCGGCAGCACGTACTTGGTGATGACGTACAGCACGATGATGAACGCGATCAGGACCACGATGAACGTCCCGTTCGGGACGAGGAAGTTACTGGTGGCGATAGGCATAGACGTCATCCTTGGTCGGTCGGTCGGTGGTGCCCACGGGGTCCCCGTCGACGGCGGTCCTCACGGCCACCGATCGGAGCGCCCGTACGGGCGGTGCTCACTTGCCCAGCGAGAAGACGAACAGCGCGGCGAACACCAGGTTGATGAAGTACGCCGCCTCGCAGAGGCCGACGGTCAGGAACATGATGGTCGTCAGACGACCCTGGGCCTCGGGGTTCCGGGCCACGCCGGCGATCGTCTGGCTACCGGCCAGGCCGTCACCGATGGAGGCGCCGACGGCGCCACCGCCGAGGGCCAGGCCGGCGCCGATGAGGCCGCCGGCCGTCTTGATGGCGCTGGTGTAGTTGACCGGATCTGACATGGGAACTGCTCCTTTGTTGAGGTAGTGGGTGGAAGGGTCGGGTGCGGTGGGCCGCCGGCCTAGTGGGCCGTGTCGGGGGCCATCGCGGTGTCGAAGTAGAGGATGGTGAGGAGGGCGAAGATGAAGGCCTGGATGGCCCCGATGGCCATGTCGAACAGCTTCCAGACCACGGTGAAGAGGGTCGAGAGCACCCCGCCGATGACTCCGAAGGATCCGAACTTCCAGTCCACCAGGGCGGCCAGCAGGGCCAGCATCAGGCCACCGGCGAACAGGTTGCCGAAGAGACGGAGGGTCAGCGTGACCGGCTTGACCAGCTCCTCGATGACGTTCATGAAGGCGTTGACGAAGAAGAGCTTGGCCGGGAACGGCTGCGAGAAGTAGTGCTTGAAGTAGCCGCCGACGCCCCGGTTCTTGATGGCCGCCCGGTGGACCATCACGATCACGTAGAGCGCCATGGCCAGCGGGAGGTTGATGTCGCTGGTCGGCGCGGGCAGGACGTCGAGCTTGGAGCCGATGCCGATCGCCTCGAAGAGGTTGCAGGTGAAGATGAAGACGAAGAGGGTCAGGGCCAGCGGTACCACCTTGGCGCCCCGGGGCCCGATGGAGTCGTCCACCTGGGTCTGGACGGCGCCGACGATCATCTCCCAGGCGAGCTGGAACTTGCCCGGCACCCCACTGGTGGCCTTGGAGCGCAGGATCAGGCCCAGGGTGATGACGATCAGGCCGGCGATGCAGGTCGCCCACACGATGTCCATGTCGATCGTCAGGCCGAAGATGTGGCGCTGGACGTGATCGCCGACCGTGATGTCGATGCCCACCAGCGGGGTCAGCAGGTTGGATCCCATTGCGGTCACGCACCTCCGTGGGCGTCGTCGGCGGCCTCGATGGCGGCGGGCGACACCACCGGCTCGTTGTCGTCGACGACGTTGGCGTTGATGACGTCGTCGACCGAGGTCATCGGACCCGGCTGGGCCATCGAGCGGGCGACGTTGACGATGAGCAGGATCTGGAAGAAGGCCAGGCCCCCGAGCACGCCGAAGCCGAGCGGCTTGGACACGAAGCACAGGCCGAGGGCGGTCACCGTGATGATCCCCATGCGACCGAGCGTGTTGACGGCCAGCGGGCGCTTCGGGTTGTCGACGTCCATGGCCGTGACCTTGTCGACGGACACCCCGACGAGCCGGAAGTTGACCAGACCCATGGCCAGCCCGATGCAGGCGCCGAGACCGACGAGCAGGTAACCGAAGGAGACGGCGGCGACCAGCCCCGCGACCCCGAGGATCAGGGCGGCGGCGGTCGTCCGGCGGGCGACGTCGCCCACGTTGGGGAGGGTGAAGTGGGCGAACACGGTCAGTCCCCCTGTCCGGTGGTGGCGGTGGTGGCGGTGGTCACAGGTACTTCCGCACGGTGGCGACGGCCATACCCACGGCCGCCACGATCCCGACGGCCAGGCCGACCAGCAGGAACACCGGTGTGTCGTGCGTGACGGCGTCGAGCCACAGGCCCACACCCACCGTCACGGCCACGCACAGCGCCATCGAGATCCCCAGCCCCAGGAAGGCCGTGGCCCCCGGTGAGAGGCGCCGGTCCGCCGGCGTCCAGCGCGGCTCGGGCTCCTGTCCGTCCGAGGGGGGCGGGGTGGAATCGTCCATGCCGGGTCCGGACCGCGTCAGTCGATGTGGGGAGAAGAGGCGTCACGAGAGGGATCCGGGTTCACGCAGGGGACGAGTTGGCGGTCGTCCGTGCATCGTCGGCGGGGGCGTGCAGGCATACGGCGCGACCCGTCGGTGCGGACCCCTCCGGAGGGGTGGAAGGCCTGCAATTCACGTGGCGCATCATCGCACTATTCCCACGCCACCGGCAAAACGCCCGAAACATGCTGTTCACAGCGCGGAAACCGAGCTGGTCGGGAGGCCGTCCTGGTCAGGCGGGAGGGTCCCCCACGCCGGCCGCCACTCCGACGGGAGGGTCGCCCGACCGGGTGGGGGCGTCGGGGCCGGGACCGGGTGGGGGCTCGTCGGGCTCGGTGACCTCGTCGGGGTCCCCGTGACGGCGCAGCGAGGGGTGGAAGAGGGTGAAGAGGATCACCCCGAGGGCGAGCACCCCGAAGGGGATGAAGGCGTTCACACTCGACACGTACAGGGGGAACAGGACCAGGCCCGACAACAGGACCGTCCACGCCCACAGGATGAGCACGCTGCGGCGGTGGCCGTGGCCCAGGCGGAGCAGGCGGTGGTGGAGGTGGTTCTTGTCCGGGGTGGAGAACCCCGTCCGGTTCGCCGTGCGGCGGACGAAGGCGAAGGCCATGTCGACGATGGGCACCCCGAGGATGAAGAAGGGGATGAAGAGGGGGGCGAAGAAGAAGTAGGTCTGCCCGCTGCGGGCCGCCACCCCGCCCACGGTGCCGGCCGAGCGCCCACCGATCAGCATCGTCGAGGCGGCCATCAGGAGGCCGAGCAGCAGCGCCCCGCCGTCCCCCATGAAGATCTTGGCCGGATGGAAGTTGTGGGGCAGGAAACCCAGGCAGATCCCACAGGTCACCACCGCGATCAGCGGTCCGATGTTGTCGGCCGGGAGGTTGCCGAGGTGCTGCAGGTGGAGTCCGTACACCGCCAGCGCCCCCGAGGCGATGGCCACGACGCCCGCGGCCAGGCCGTCGAGCCCGTCGATGAGGTTGACGGCGTTGGTGATGGCGATGACCCACAGGGCGGTCAGCAGCGGGGTCCACTCGGGCGAGAGCAGCAGGAAGCCGGCCAGCGGGACCTTGAACTGGAACCACGTGACGCCGGTGAAGTACAGGATGCTGGCCGCCAGCACCTGGCCCGCCACCTTGGCCGGGGCCGACATGTCCCGGAAGTCGTCGATGAGCCCGACCACGAAGATGGCGGCCGCCCCGAGCAGCAGCCCGAGCGGCTCCGACGACCCGCGGAAGAGCTGGTCGAGCGCCGGCACCGACGCGGCCACGGCCCACGTCACCAACATCCCGAGGAACATGGCCACGCCCCCCGACTGGGGGGTCACCCGCTGGTGCACCTTGCGGTCGTCGGGCTGGGCCACGTAGCCGATCTGCACGGCGATCCGCCGGGCCGGGAACGTCAGCACCCAGGTGGAGAGGGCCGCCACGACGAGGAGGACGGCGTACCAGTTGAGCGGGACGATCGAGCTCACGGGGTCATCCCGGGGCCGGGGCCGCCACGCCCGGTGTCACGCCCCGGCCAGGTCCGGGTACGGGGGGAAGCCGGCGCACAGCTCGCGCACCTCGGACCGCACGACGCGCAGGGCGGCGTCGTCACCGCGCTCGGCGCAGGGCCCGCCCGAGCAGGGCGCCGACCCGCGCCATCTCCTCGGTCCCCATGCCCGTGGTGGTGAGCGCCGCGGTGCCGAGGCGCAGTCCCGAGGTCACGAACGGTGAGCGCGGATCGTCGGGGATCGTGTTCCGGTTGCAGGTCAGCCCGGCCCGGTCGAGGACCTCCTGGGCCTCCTTGCCCGTCAGCTCGGCGTCGAAGGAGCGCAGGTCGCACAGGACCTGGTGGTTCTCGGTGCCACCCGACACCAGGCGGATGCCCTCGGCCGCCACCGCGGTGGCCAGGGCCGCGGCGTTGGCCACCACCTTGGCCGCGTAGTCGCGGAACCCGGGCCGGGACGCCTCGGCGAAGGCCACGGCCTTGCCGGCGATCACGTTCTCGAGGGGACCTCCCTGCAGCCCCGGGAAGATGGCGCTGTCCACCGCCTTGGCGTGCTCGGCCGAGCACACGATGGCACCCCCGCGCGGCCCACGCAGCGTCTTGTGGGTGGTGAAGGTCACCACGTCGGCGACCCCCACCGGCGACGGGTGGACGCCCCCGGCGATGAGCCCGGCGGGATGGGCGGCGTCGAACAGGAACCGGGCGCCCACCGAGTCGGCGATCTGTCGGAAGGGCATGGGGTCGATGATCCGGGCGTAGGCGGTGGACCCGGCCACGATCAGCTGGGGACGGTGGGTGCGGGCCAGGTCGGCCACCTGGTCGAAATCGATGATCTCGCCCGGCTTGTCGGGGTCGTCCGTGGCCGGCGACACCCCGTAGGACACGAAGTTCCAGATCTTGGAGGTGATCGAGGCCGGCGATCCGTGCGTCAGGTGGCCGCCGTGGTCGAGCCGCATGGCGAGGATGGTGTCCCCCGGCTTGATCAGGGCCTGGTAGGCGGCCAGGTTGGCGTTGGAGCCGGCGTGGGGCTGGACATTGGCGTGCTCGGCCCCGAACAGGTCTTTGCAGCGCTGGCGGGCGAGGTCCTCGACCTCGTCGATGACCTGGTTGCCGCCGTAGTAGCGGCGGCCGGGGTAGCCCTCGGAGTACTTGTTGGTCAGCACCGATCCGGTGGCGGCCAGCACCGCCGTGGACGTGAAGTTCTCCGAGGCGATGAGCTGGAGGGTGCTGGACTGGCGCACCTCCTCGTCACCGAGCAGGGACAGGACCTCGGGATCGCCGGCCAGCCAGGGGTCGAAGGGCGAGGCGTGGGCGTGGCGGGTCATGGGGTGGCGGGCTCCCTTTCCTGGTCGGTGATCTGGTCGATGCGCCGCTGGTGACGGCCGCCGCCGTCGAAGGTCGCGGCGAAGAAGGCGTCGAGGGCGTCGAGGGCGGTCGCCCGCCCCGTGGTGCGCTCCCCCACGCACACCACGTTGGCGTCGTTGTGGCGGCGGGCGAGCCGGGCCGTGGTCACGTCGTGGACCACGGCCGCCCGGATCCCGGGCACCTTGTTGGCGGCGATGCCGATACCGATGCCCGTCCCGCAGACGCACACACCCGACTCGGCGCGCCCCTCCGCCACGGCCTCCCCCACGGCCCGTCCGTAGACCGGGTAGTCGACCGACACCTCGGCCGAGTCGGTGCCGAGGTCGTCCACCTCGTGTCCGGCCGCCACCAGGTGGGCGACGATCTCCGTCTTCAGGGCGTAGCCCGCATGGTCCGAGGCCACGGCGATGCGCATGGCCCGAGTGTACCGAGCGCGGCGGAGCCGGTCGGGGGCCGTCCCGGCCGGACAGGGGCCCCCGGGGGCGCCGGTAGGCTCGTGGGACGATGCCCCTCCACCCCTCCACCCCGGTGGTCGTGGGAGTCGGTCAGGTGACCAACCGGCCCCACACGGAGGGCGAAGGGTCGCTGTCCGACCGCCCCGAACCCCTGGGCCTGATGCTCGACGCCGTCACCGCGGCCCTGGAGGACTGCGACGGCACCCCTGCCGGCGGGTCCGCCGCTGTGGGCCGGGCCCTGTTGGCCCGGACCGGGTCGCTGCGGGTGGCGAACCCGCTGAGCTGGAAGTACGTCGATCCCGGCGCCCTCCTGGCCGAGGAGCTGGGCATCGAGCCGGCCGAGATCCTGGTCACCACGACGGGCGGCAACAACCCGCAGTCGCTGGTCAACGCCACCGCCCTGGCCATCGGCCGGGGGGAGCTCGACGTCGCCGTCATCGCCGGGGCCGACTGCCACTACACCCAGGCGGCGGCCCGCCGGCACCCCGACCGACCCCTGCTGCCCTGGACCGTCCAGGCGGCCGACACCGGGCCCCCCACGCTGTTCGGCAGCGACCGGCGGGGCACCACGCGGTCGGAGGAGGAACGCGGACTCGACCTCCCCATCCACGTGTTCCCCCTCTTCGAGAACGCCCTGCGGGCGGAGGCCGGACGGACCCTGCCCGAACACCTCGCCCACATCGGCACCCTCTGGTCCCAGTTTTCCGACGTGGCGGCCGGCAACCCGTACGCCTGGCTGCGCGAGCCGTGGACGGCCGAGGCGCTCGTCACCCCCACCGAGTCCAACCGGATGGTCGCCTACCCGTACACCAAGCTGCTGACCGCCGACCTCCAGGTGGACCAGGGGGCGGCGGCCGTCCTGTGCTCGGCCGCGGCGGCCGAGGCCGCCGGCGTGCCGCGGGACCGCTGGGTGTTCCCGCTCGCCGGGGCCGATGCCGAGGACCACTGGTTCCTGTCCCATCGGGCCGACTTCCACTCCTCACCCGCCATCCGTCTGGCCGGGGCCTCCGCCCTGGCCCTGGTGGGCACCTCCGTCGACGCCGTCGACCACCTCGACCTCTACTCGTGCTTCCCGTCCGCCGTGGAGATCGCCGCCCGCGAGCTGGGTCTGCCCGACGACGACCGGGACCGGCCCCTGACGGTCACCGGGGGACTCACCTTTGCCGGCGGGCCCGGCAACAACTACGGCACCCACGCGCTGGCCGCCATGGTCGGGGCCCTGCGCGAGCGGCCCGGCACCACGGGACTGACCACGGGGCTGGGCTGGTACGTGTCCAAGCACAGCATCGGCCTGTACGGCACCGAGCCGCCGGCCGGGCGGACCTCCGACCCCGACGCGCTGCCGCCGGGCACCATCGTCGAGTCGGCCGCCGGCTTCGCCTGGGCCGACCCCCAGGCCGCGGTCGGGGCGCTCCCCCAGTGCGCCCCCGACGCCGACGCCGAGGGCGAGGTGACGGTGGAGACGTATTCGGTCTCGTTCGGTCGCGACGGCGCCCCCGAGCACGCCGTGGTGGCCTGTCGGACCCCCGGGGGCCGACGCGCCTGGGCCCGGGTCACCGATGCCGCCCACCTGACGCTGCTGGTGACCGAGGAGGGGTGCGGACGGCTCGGCACCCTCCGGCCCGACGGCGAGGTCGATCTCCGCTAGCCGTCCGCCCTACGGGGTGGACGCTGCCGAGTTGGGGGGCGGCGCTGCCGTGGTCCCGGTAGCGGCGCCGGAAGGCGCCGTAGGCCACCGGGCCGGCCAGCATGGGCAACCAGTAGGAGGCCAGCCGGTAGGCCAGCGTCGCCAGCACCGCCTGGGCCCCGTCCAGTCCGGCCAGGGTGAGGAACCCGGCGAGGCTGGCCTCGACCACCCCGATGCCGCCCGGCGTGATCGGCAGGAGCCCGATGACGCCGGCCACCGCGTAGGCCAGCAGGATGAGCGACGGTCGGGGGTGGGCGCCCACGGCCCGGACGCAGAACAGCAGGCAGAGGTAGTCGAAGAGCAGTCGGCCCACCGAGAGCAGGGTCGCCTGCCACCACTGCTCGCCCAGGACCGCCCGGATCACGTTGCGCTGCTCGATCAGCCGCTCGGGCAGCCCCTCCAGCCGCGGCCGCTTCTTGAGCGCCCGGTTCCGCACGGCCTGGGCCACCCGCCCCGCCCACTCCAGGGGGGCGTCGAAGACCATGACCGCCGCCCCGAACGCGGTGAAGAGGACGAAGCCGACGGCTCCGATCCAGGCTGCGTCGGTCAGGCCCGAGGCGACGGGGGCGCCGAAGGCCACCACCGGCAGCACGAAGACCGGCAGGGCCAGCAGGCCGCCGATGCCGAGGAAGGAGAAGGCGGTCAGGCCGCTGACCGACTCGGTGGGGTCCATGCCCGCGGTACCGAGCATCCGGAACTGCACCGCGGCGCCGGCCGCCGCCCCTCCCGGCACGACCAGCGAGATGGCGTTGCCGGCCAGCTGGGCGGTGATCACCGAGAACCAGGCCTTGGTGCGGAGGGCGATCCTCTGGAGGGAGAAGGTGCAGGCGAAATGGATGCACTCCGCCAACAGCGCCGGCACGAACCAGAGCAGGTTGAGCTCGGCCAGCTTGGGCCACGAGTTGAACACGGCGAGGATGCTGGGGGCGACCAGGTAGAGCACCACCCCGGTGAAGGCGATCGCGATGCACCGTTTGACCAGTGACTTCCACCGGATGGGCGACTGCTGTTCCGCCTCGAACCGCCGCTCGAACGAGCGGGGGTTGGGGTCGTCGGGCAGGCCGGGGACCGTCGTCACGTCGTCTCCGCCTCCTTCCCCCCCGGCCATCGTCGACGTCCGCCCTCAGCCCCCGGCCGGCCCGGTCACGGCGGCCGACACGACGTCGGCGCCGTGCGGCCCGCCCCGGAGGCCGGCGTCCTCGCGGTGCATCACGGAGCTCACCGCGGGGGTGGAGGCCACCCCGTCGGACCTCGGGTCCCCGGTGCCCTGGATGTCGGCCATCGTCGTGTCTCCCTCGTCCCGTGCTGCGGCCCCGATTGTCCCACGGCCGGCCCACCCCCGACCGCACCGGGATCGCCACCCGGCGGCCGACGGGCCGGGTCGGGCCCCGGCGCACCCGATCCTACGAATCCGTCCCGCCCCGACGCGCACCCCGGGACGGGACCCGACGGGGGACCGCCGGGCCGGGCCACCACCGAGGGCCCGTGCCGTGGACCCCCCGTGACCCGTTACCCTTGTACCCCGTGAGTGACGCGTCCGACACCCGACTGACCCGAGACACCTACGAGCGGCTCCAGGCCGAGCTCGAGGACCTCACCACGCGCGGTCGGGTGGAGATCGCCGCCCTCATCGAGGCGGCCCGGGCCCTCGGTGACCTGAAGGAGAACGGCGACTACCACGCGGCCAAGGACAGCCAGGGCAAGATGGAGTCCCGCATCCGCCAGCTCGAGCAGATGCTCAAGAACGCGACGGTCGTCGACGGGGCCGCCGTGTCGGACGGCACCGTGGCCCACGGCTCGGTCGTCACCCTCCGCTACGAGGGCGACGACGAGGACGACACCACGGACTACTTCGTCGGCAGCATCGAGGAGCGCCAGGGCGACCTGACCGTGGTCTCCCCCGGGTCGCCCCTGGGCCAGGCCCTCATCGGCCACGCCGTCGGCGACACCGTCGAGTACGCAGCACCCGGGGGGAACCTCCGGGTCGAGATCGTGAAGATCGGAGCCTGAGCCCGTGAGCCAGCCGCGCACCCTGTCCGAGAAGGTGTGGGACGGTCACGTCGTCCACGCCGGGGGCACCGAGGAGCCCGACCTCCTCTTCATCGACCTCCACCTGGTCCACGAGGTCACGTCCCCGCAGGCCTTCGACGGGCTCCGCCTGGCCGGTCGCCGGGTCCACCGGCCCGACCTCACCGTCGCCACGGCCGACCACAACGTGCCGACCACCGACATCGACAAGCCGGTGGCCGACCCCATCTCGGCCAAGCAGCTGTCGGTGCTCGACGCCAACTGCGCCGAGTTCGGCATCACCTGCTACCCCATGGGCGACGCCGACCAGGGCATCGTCCACATCATCGGCCCCGAGCAGGGCCTGACCCAGCCGGGGATGACCATCGTCTGCGGCGACAGCCACACGTCCACCCACGGGGCCTTCGGCGCCCTGGCGTTCGGCATCGGGACGAGCGAGGTGGAGCACGTCCTCGCCACCCAGACGCTCCCCCAGCGGCGCCCGGCCACCATGTCGGTGACCGTCGACGGCGAACTGCCGGCCGGGGTCACGGCCAAGGACCTGGTGCTGGCCGTGATCGGCCGGATCGGCACCGGCGGAGGCAGCGGCCACATCATCGAGTACCGCGGCTCGGCGGTCACCGGCCTGTCCATGGAGGGGCGGATGACCGTGTGCAACATGTCCATCGAGGGCGGCGCCCGGGCCGGCATGATCGCCCCCGACGACACCACGTTCGCCTACATCGAGGGCCGCGACCACGCTCCCAAGGGGGCCGCCTGGGAAGAGGCGCTCGACTTCTGGCGCTCGCTGCCCACCGATCCCGGGGCCACGTTCGCCAAGGAGGTCGTCCTGGACGGTGGCCGGCTCGCCCCGTTCGTGACCTGGGGGACCAACCCGGCCCAGGTGGCCCGCATCGACGGGACCGTGCCCGTGCCCGACGAGTTCGACACCCCGGCGGAGCGGGAGTCGGCGGCCCGGGCGCTCGAGTACATGGGCCTGGTGGGCGGCACCCCCCTCACCGAGGTGCCGGTCGACACCGTCTTCATCGGATCGTGCACCAACGGCCGGATCGAGGACCTGCGGGCCGCCGCCGAGGTGCTCCGCGGTCGCCGGGTCCGGTCGGGCATGCGGGCCCTCGTCGTCCCGGGGTCGCACCGGGTCAAGGCCCAGGCCGAGGCCGAGGGACTCGACACCGTGTTCACCTCGGCCGGGTTCGACTGGCGCGAGCCCGGGTGTTCGATGTGCCTGGCCATGAACCCGGACAAGCTCCAACCCGGCGAGCGGGCGGCCTCGACGTCGAACCGGAACTTCGAGGGCCGCCAGGGCCGGGGCGGCCGTACCCACCTGGTGTCGCCGGCGGTGGCCGCCGCCACCGCGGTGGCCGGGCGGTTCGCCACCCCGGGGGAGCTCGACTGATGGACGCCGTGCAGCTGGTGACCGGTCGGGCCGTGCCCCTCGACCGCTCGGACGTCGACACCGATCAGATCATCCCGTCGGACTGGCTCAAGCGCGTCGAGCGCACCGGGTTCGGTGCCGGACTGTTCAGCGAGTGGCGCGACGACCGCGACTTCGTGCTCAACCGCGAGGAGTACGCCGGGGCGACGATCCTGGTGGCGGGCCCCAATTTCGGCACGGGATCGTCCCGGGAGCACGCGGTGTGGGCGCTCCAGGACTACGGCTTCGCCGCCGTGGTGTCGCCCGGCTTCGGCGACATCTTCCGGAACAACTGCACCAAGGCCGGGCTCGTACCCGTCCAGGTCGATCCCGCCCTCGGCCGGGCCCTGCTCGACGCCCTGGCGGCCGACCCGTCACTCGAGATCACCATCGACGTACGGCGCGGGACGATCGACGCCCCGGCCGCCGGGATCGAGGGGACGTTCCCCCTCGACGAGTTCACCCGGGCCCGGCTGCTGAACGGCTGGGACGACATCGGCCTGACGCTGCGCCACGAGGACGAGATCACGACCTACGAGGCCGCCCGACCGGCCTGGCTCCCCTCCACCCGCTGAGCGGGGTCCGCGGGCACGGCCGGGGAAGAGACGGAGAGCCCGCCGGGTCCCCGACGCCGACCACCACGAGGGGCAGGGGGGCAGCCAACGTCGGGGAACCCGGAGGATTATGAGTTGCGGGGCACTCCCCTGCTCCCGCACCTTCGGACTGGCGCCGCCCCGCCGGGCGGCTGAAACGGACCTGTGGCGTGTCCTTCCGCCGTGCAGGTCGACCATACACGAACCGGTCACGCCGCACAGGGATTCGTGGCGACCGGGGAGTCGCCGACCCCTCGACCCGTCCGGCCGGGGCTCCACCGGGGCCGCCGCACCCGGGACGCGGAGAAGGGGCCCGGCCGGAGCCGGACCCCTTCTCCCCAGCTCCCGAGGGGGCTGGTCCTACCGGTCGACCGGACGGTCAGCCGTCGGTGACGTTGCAGTAGCCCTGCGTCCCCTGCGTCACGTTCGGCGTGTAGCCGGGGTCCGTGATGACGGCGTGGTTGGTGCCCTGCACGAAGGTGAAGGCGTTGCCACTCACGTCCAGCGGGAAGAAGCCCTGGGCGAGGATGTCCGCCTCGATCTCCGAGCGGTAGGTCGCACCGGTGGCCGGGTCGATCTGCGAGGCCGTGTCCGGCTTGCAGAGGAAGCCGTACTCCGAAGCGAAGTTCAGCGTGGCCTGGCTGGCCGGGAAGCTCGAGGTCGAGTTGAGGTACACGTTGTAGAGGCCACGGGTGATCGGGAAGGTCACACCGCCGCCGCCACCCGAGCCCTGGATGCTGTTCTGGTTCGGCGAGATGCCGTTGATCTGGCCCAGGGTCACGTAGGAGGCCTTGGGCTTCTGGGCGACACCGAAGCACACGGCCTTGGCGGCCGTGCCACCCACCGGAGCCTTACCGGCGACGTTGCAGGTGGTCTCGTACTTGCCGTAGGACATGAAGTAGATGGCCTGGGCGGCATCCGCCTGCTGGGAGATGTAGGACATCGAGTTCTCGGCCAGGTTGATGTGGCTCGCCTGCGTACCCGACGACTCGACCGTGGTGCAGCCGGGAGGGGTGCCCTTGGTGAAGCCCATGGCACCCTGCCACGTCGAGTAGGTACCCGACCCGGTCTGGGCCACGTAGCAGTCGATGTGGTTGGACGTCTTGGCGCCGAGGCACTCCCAGTTCATGAGGACCGTGCCGCCACCCTTGACGGAGCAGCTCAGCGTGCCGGCGTAGATCTCCTGCAGCTGGGTCTTGGTGATGTTGACCACCTTGGCCTGGGGAGTCTTGGCTCCGGCGACCTCGTTGAAGGTCGTCCACGACACACCGTCGGTGGCGTACTCCACGAAATTCTCCGTGGCGTTGTCCGACGAGCCGGGACCCGACGAGGAACGGGCGTAGCTGATGGCCGGGGTGGTGCTGGGGGTGCCGGCACCGACGAGCAGCAGCTGCGCGCGTCCGTTACCCGAACCGACCGGAGGGGCCTGCACGGTGTAGTCGTTGTAGGGGTTCTCCGCAGCGACGTTGTAACCCTGCTCACCCGCGGGCGTACCGGCCGTGAAGCCGTTGGATCCACAGCCGAGGCCGAGCGAACCGGTGCCGGTCGTGAGGTCACAGCCGGGCGAGTTGTTGAACAGGTCCCCGAGCTGGACCATCATGGCGTAGGAGGTCTGGGACCCGCTACCGACGAGGAGCGACGCCTGGGCGGCAGCACCGGCAGGTGCGGCGAGCGCCAGGGACATCCCCGACACGCCGATGGCTGCGGCGGCGATAGCCGTCACACCCCGGCGGGTGAACAAGGAACGAAGCATTGAGTATCTCCTAGGGTTGATCAGTTGGTCGTGAGGGCACGGAACAACACGAAACCCCGCGTGCATCCCTCGTGAACGGACTGTAAGGAAGCCAAGTAACCGCAACGTCACGGATGGGTGCGGTGTGGCTTAACTCTTGGTGACGGCGTTCACCCAATCCCTCTGGGTCCCCATGCCGCCGCGCACCGTGACCGTCACCTCCGCGCCGACGTCCCCGGGCTCCGGGCCGTCGACGGCCCGGACCGGTCCCGTGCGACGCCCCTGAACAGGACGTTCGCGTGGAACACCCCACCCGACCGGCGGTCGGTGCCGCGGACCGGCGAGCGCCGCGACGGGGAGCGTCAGTACGTCGCCGGGAGGGCCCGGGCGACCGACTCACAGGCGAACAGACCACACATCACGAGCACCGGGGCCGTGAACAGGTAGACGATCCAGGGACGCCGCCACCGCCACGCGGCGATGGCCGCCACCACCAGCACGGCGATGGTGATCAGGGACCACAGCACGGCCAGGCCGCCGGCGGCGGCGTCGCCGCTGAGTCCCAGGTCGTAGGACGGGATGGTGACGACGGCGTTGGGGATGGCCACCGCGTGGCCCTCCAGGCTCGCCTGCACCACCTGGCGTCCCGTGGGGTACACCTTCGAGTTGGAGGTGATGAGCGTCAACCGGTTGTGGATCGACGGCAGGACGACGTCCTGGCTTCCGGCCGCCACCGTGAACACCCGCGTCACCTTGTAGCGGAACGTGCCCGCCCCGTCGACGACGGTCACGACGGTCCCGCGCCGGAGGGTGCCGATGGCCCGGAACGGCGCTCCGAAGGTGACCAGTCGCCCGGCGATCACGGAGTTTCCGGGTGACCCCGGCAGGGCGGTTCCCGCCATCAGCCCGGGACCCTTCATGAGATCGGCGGCACTCGTGCCCTGCACGACGACCTGGTGGACACCGATGGTGGGGATCTTGATCACGGCCACGGCCGAGCCTTCGGGGGGCAGGTTGCCGTCGACCAGCTTGAACACCGTCAGCGGCTGCCCGATCAGCGAGTGGGCCAGTTGCTGCTGGTTCCGGCTGGCGGTCAGGGGCGTGAAGAGGAACAGGTACAGCAGGAACATCACCACCAACCCGCCGATGCCCACCAGGGCGAATCCGGCGAGCCGCCGGTACTCGACGTCCGGGATCTGGATGGTGCGGCCCCGGGCGGCCGGCGTCGCCGCCTCGGCCCGGACCCCTTCGTCGGATCCCGATGCTCCGTCGGGCACCCGGTCCGGCACCCCACTCGGGATGGGCTCGCCGATCCCCGGGCTGTCGGCCGTCACGGTTCCTTGCGACTCGATCACGATGACTCTTCCCGTCGACGTCGGGCTCCCGGCCCGAACAGCAGTAGAAGACCTCCGACCAGGCTGGCCAGCGCCAGGATGGCCGCTGCGGGGAGCAGGAGGCGCCCGGCGGTGTCCAACGCCACCAGGAGTTTGCCGGTCGGCACCGTGGTGGCCACCACGGGGATCTTGTCCGCCGCGTTCCCGGACGACGGTGACGACCCGCCACCGACGTCCGACGAGCCCGTGTCGGTGAGCGGCAGGGCCGTCCCGGCCGAGTTGTACGAGGAACCCCCGTAGTCGGAGCTGTTGGTGGCTCCCGGGACGGTGGCCGTGGGCATCGTGGTGGTCGTCGTGGTCGTGGTCGTGGACGTCGCCGTGCCGGCCAGGGCGTGCACCGCGGTCGGGATGGCGGCCATGGCCGTCTGGTACATGTCGTCGGGGAGGCTGGCGTAGCCGGTCGGGAGCTGGGCCGTGTGGGAGTAGTTCACCAGGTTGGTGAGCAGGTCCTTGATGGCGGTGGCCGTGGCCGCCGGCTGGGGCGTGGACGTCACCAGTGCGTAGGTGACGTCGGGCATCGGATAGGCCCCGGCGTCGCGGTTGCCGTAGTCGGTCTCATAGGTGCCCGTCGGGCAGGTCAGGCTCACCGTGGTGCACGGCGTCATGTCGTCGGCGGCCTTCTCGAGGGTGGCGGTGTCCGGGGTGACGAAGGCGCCGGCGGCGTTCTGCACGCTCGCCGCGTTGATGCCGAGGAAGTCGGCCTCCGAGCTGTCCATCACCGCGAAGCCGATCTCCTGCTGGTTCGAGGACGGGGGCGACGGCAGCGAGCCGCCGCCGTAGGCCCAGCTGCGCAGCTGCTTGGCCTGGTTCTCGGGAGACTGGGACGGCACGTACTGCGGGGTCGAGCCCCCGAGGGCCGGCAGGCTCGACGTGCCGGTGCAGCTGGTGATCGGCCAGGTCGGGTCGGACACGTTGGGGGGCGGCCACAGGATCGACGATGTGGGTGCGGTCACCAGGGTCTTGGTGGCGAGGTTGGCGTCGGTCACCTGCTGGGTCACCGGGGTCGGCGTACCGCCGACGGTCTGGGTGGTGGTCACGCTGAACGGCGTGTTCGGGCTGGAGCAGATGTACGAGGTGGCGTTGAAGCTCGACCCGTCGGGAACGCTGGACATGAACGCGCCGATCGTGCTGGGGGTGACGACCCCGGGTGAACTCGGGTTCAGGAGTTCGAAGGCGTTGTACTTCTGGACCTGGGTCAGATTCGGCTTGCCGTTCTTCTTCGGACACCCGACCAGCAACGCGCACTCGAGCGGCGGCACCAGGAGGTCCGTGCCGACGACCGCCTGTTTGCCGTTGACCAGCGCGACGGTCCCCTCCGGCGACCCGTACTCGGACGTGATGACGCCGGCCAGCATGTTGGGCGTCACGTTGTAGGACGACAGCGGGAAGTTGATCGGGCCGACGGACTGGCCGCCGAGGAAGCCGACCTCGGTACCGCTGACGGCGACCGGGATCAGGGAGTAGCCCGTGCCCAGCAGCTGCCCGAGGACGGCGGGGTCGTCGACGTCGTCCACGAAGGCGACCGGTGAGCCGCCCTGGGCGAAGTTCTGGACCACCTGGGCGACGTTGAGCGTGGTGTTGAGGGCCGTCACGCCGTCGGCGGCCGAACAGCTGGCCTGGACGGCGGGGGGCAGGAACTGCTCGAGGCTGTACGAACTGAGCGTCTGGATCTGGGGAGCCGTCGTCGGGCAGCCGCTGGACCGGGGTCGGAACTTGAGGGGGATGACCGCGCTGTTCTGGGCCGTCACCTCGGGACCGCGTTGTCCGTTCTCCACACCGGTGCCCTGACCCGCCTCCGTGGTGACGATGATGGCGCACGGGTTGGCCGCGTTGTCACAGAAGAATCCGGGACTGGCCTTGCCGAGGATGGTCTGCGCCGGGAACGGCGCGTCCCCGTCGCTGTCCGGATTGTAGAAGGCGGGGTAGGAGATCGTCGTCAGGTTTCCCGAAGCCGCATCGGTGGCGATGGGGACCTGGACGGGCACGACGTTGTTGGTCTCCCACTCACCGGTCAGGCACGCCGGGTCGGCCTGGTTGCCGAGCATCGAGCAGATGGCCACCCGCATGCTCCCGGTGTCGTCGAAATTGGTGGCCTTGACGAAGAGGTACTGCCCGTCGACGACGTCCGACACCGGGTTCACGTCGGCCGTGGGGCAGTTCTGGGTGGCGGGAGGCGTGCACGGCAGCACCACCTGGCAGCCGCCGGATCCGTCGGAGCCGCAGACCGATGCGGCCCCGGCCGTGCTCCCATGGGGCGTCACGCCGGCCGACACGGCCACGATGGAGAGCGAGCCGAGCACCAGCACCAGCACCAGCCAGGAGCGCAGGGACCGGTTCCGCACCAGCCGGCGACCAGGCCCGCCGTCCGGAGTCGTGCCTTGCCCCTGGTCCACGTCTGCTCCTCGTGTCGATGCGATCCGTACGTCCGGTCGGGTCATGTCAGGCCTCCCCCGTCGCCTCGCGCCGGCGCTTGATCCGCAACGCGATGAGGGGGGGTCCGATCAGCAGGGCCACGACCACGAGGGCCCAACCGATGTAGAGCCCGTCCGACGGGCTGATGAGGTCGTTGGTGGCCGCCACCATGGCGTCCGCCCGCAGGAACCGGTTCGGGCCCCCGACGCCCAGTTTCTGAACGACCTGGCCGTTGACGATCGTGTAGCCGGCCGCGATCTGGGCGGCGGTCAGACCCCGGGTGCTCGACGATCCGGAGCCGCCCGACGAGGTCGAGCCGCTCCCGGAGCCGCTCGAGCCGGAGCCGGAGCCGCCCGAGGTCCCTGACGCACCCGACGCGCCCGTCGTCGTGACACCGGTGGTGGTCGTGGACTGCTGGATGCCACCTCCGGCCTGCCCGGGGATGGTCGGCTCGCCGGGGAGCGGGGTCTCCCCGTCCACGTAGGGGTTCTTGCAGTTGGCCGCGGTCGCCGGCGGCGGCTGCACGCCGCCGTTCATGCGGCCGATGGCGTCGAAGTCCTCGTTCACCAGGTTGGGTGGTAGCGGGGAATAGCCGAGCAGGGCCATCTTCTCCTGGCCGGCACAGGCCAGGAAGGCCACGAACTGTCCGAGCTCGGCCCCTTTGTCCGCGGGGAAGGGCGAGGGGCCGCTCCCTCCGGCACAGGAGCCCAGGGACGGGGTGCACGGGGTCACCAGGTAGCTGTAGGCGGAGAGCGGGTAGGCGTTCCTCAGGGGGTTGACGTAGACGCCGGTCAGATCCTGGGTGAGGTCGGCGTGGAGCACCGCCGCCTCCATGGCGGTCGCCACGTTGACGGAGGTGGGCTGGACGGCGTTCCCACTGAAGTTGATCAGGTTGGCCACCGGGAAGCGGTGGTTGATGGCGTAGGCCGTCTCGACATAGGTGATGGACCCGTTCGAGGTGGCGGCCGCCACGTAGTTGGCGGCGGCGTCCGAACCCTGCTGCGCCTGGGGGTAGCCGTCGGCGAAGCCCGGGTAGTGGGAGAGGTCCGCACCCTGCTGGGGCGTCGGCCACGAGGCGTTCGGCTGGCCCGGATTGAGCGACCGGAACGCCGTCTGGGCGGCCACCGTGTCGGCGCCGTCCTGATGGAGCAGGTAGTCCGTGAGCAGGTAGTTCTCCCCCGAGGCGTCCGACCGGTAGACGGGGGTCAGGTGGAACGACGCGGTGTTCGCCGGCAGGTCGCCGGCCAGCTGGGGGTTGAGGGCGACGATGGCCGGGTCGTTCCACGACGTGATCTCGCCGAAGAAGATCTTGCCGATGACCGAGGCGTTGAGGTTGAGATTCGTGATGCGCTGGCCGTCGTTGCCGGTCAGGTTGTACATGAAGGCGAGGCCACCGGCGACGTCGGGCATGTACTGGTAGGGCTGGGTCGGCACGTTCGTGGCCTGCCCGGAGCTGTAGGGGATGTCGGAGGCACCGAAGTCGATCTGGTTCAGACCGAAGTCGTTGAGACCCTGGACCGAGGACGACACCTGCCAGTTGATGTTGAGTCCGTAGAGGGTGCTCGACTGGCCCACCCACTGCTGGATGGCCACACTGGCGAAGCTCGAGCCGGTCGCCTGCAGGTTCGGGCTCGCCCAGGCGGGCGCGGCGAGCAGCACACTCGTGCCGAGTGCCACCACCATCAGCGCCGAACCGACGAGGGCCCGGGCGCGTCGGGACATCCTCGTGCCGGGGGGCTCAGCCGAACTGGCCATTGACATAGTCCTCCGTCCTCGCATCCGTGGGGGCCTCGAAGATCGTCGTGGTCCGGCCCGCCTCGATCACCCGGCCGGGCTTGTTCTCCTCGGCGAGGAAGAACGCGCAGTAGTCCGAGACCCGCTGGGCCTGCTGCATGTTGTGGGTGACGATGACCACGGTCACCTCGTCGGCGATGTCCTTGATGGTGCGCTCGATCCGCAATGTGGAGGTGGGGTCGAGCGCCGAACACGGCTCGTCCATGAGCAGCACCCGGGGCTTGACGGCCAGGGCGCGTGCGATGCAGAGGCGCTGCTGCTGGCCTCCGGAGAGCGCCCCACCCAACTCACCCAGGCGGTCCTTCACCTCGTTCCACAGGCCGGCCTTGACCAACGACTCCTCGATCAGCGCGTCCTTGTCCGGCGGCGATATCCGGGAGAAGCGCAGGCCGGCGAGCACGTTCTCGGCGATGGTCATGGCCGGGAACGGATTGGGCTTCTGGAACACCATGCCGATGTGCCGCCGCGTCTCCATCGCCCGTTGGCCCGGGCCGTAGATGTCGAGTCCGTCCAGCTTGACGGTGCCGGCCAGCTGCGCGCCCGGGACCACCTCGTGCATCCGGTTGAGGATCCGCAGGAAGGTCGACTTGCCACAGCCCGAGGGGCCGATGAGGGCGGTGACCTTCGACTTCTCCATGGTGAGCGAGACCAGTTCGAGCACCAGACGGCCACCGAACCAGGCACAGACACCGTCGGCGTCGATCTGTCCGGCCTCGCCCAGGTGGTCACCGGCGGGCGGGCGTCCGAGGGTGCCGGTGGCACTGTCGATCGGCGGGGGCGGGGGGGTTGCGTAGGTGGTCATACGTCGGGCTCCTCCATGGGAACGGGCACGAACAGCCGGGCCATGAAATCGTCCTCGGTGGCGGATGCTCCCGCCTGCGCCTTGCCGGACTTCTTGGCCTTGGTCCGGGAGAACAGGCGGGCCAGGACGAACAGGATCAGCACGATCGCCATCAGCACGAACGCCGCCTGGAAGGCGATGTCGATCAGCACGGCCTGCGCCTGACGGACGTCGGAGTAGATGACCAGGGGCAGGGCGCCCTGGTCGTGGACGAACGGATTGGCGTTGGTCACCTGCGAGCCGAACGCCGTGAAGATGAGCGGGGCCGTCTCCCCCACGATCCGGGCCACGCCCAGCAGGACGGCGGTGACGACACCCGAACGGGCCGTCGGGAGCACGACGGACCACGTGGTCCGCCACTCGGGGGCGCCGAGGGCGAGCGAGGCCTCGCGGAGACCGCTCGGCACCACCCGGAGCACCTCCTCCACGACCCGGGTCACCGACGGGAGGAGGATGACGACCAGGGCCAGCGACGCGGCGAACCCCGAATACGGCAGGACCCCGGTGAGGATCAGCAGCGAGTAGATGAAGATCCCGGCCACCACGGACGGGGTGCCGCTCATGGCCGTGACCACGGTGCGGACCAGACGGGCCCCCTTGCCCTTGACCTCGTTCAGGAACACGGCGGTGGCGATGGCGAACGGAACGCCCATGAGGGCGGCCAGCAGCACCTGCTCGACGGTGCCGATCACGGCGTGCACGACGCCGACGTGGTCGAGTGCGTTGGGATCCGAGACGATGAAGTTCTTCTGGTCCTTGGTGAACAGGGATCCCCAGTGGATGGACGGGATCGCCTTGTAGGAGACCCAGGCCACGATGAACAGCACGATCCCGATGATGAGGAGACCGGCACTCACGACGATGACGCCCACCACGCGGTCGGTGGCCACCTGGCGCTCGATGACGTGACTGGTGACGACCCAGTTGATCCCGAGGAACCCGACGTACCAGCAGACGAGGAAGCCGAGGGCTCCCGACAGGAGGGTGAGCTGGTAGAAGATGATCCACACCAGGCACAACGAGGCGAGGGCCGACAGCACCATCAGCATCACGTCCTGGACGCCGACCGCACCAGGCCGGATCGGCGACGGCAGGCGCCGTGGCGTCGGGGGTGCGGGCACGGGAGGCTCCCCCGTGCCGGCCGGCTCCGCCGGTCCCTCCGCGCCGGACGGGCCGGCGGACGACCGCTCCGTCCGGGGACGCGACGGGAGTGAACCCGTGGAGACCGAGACGCTCGGCACCAGCACGCCCGGAGGGGCCGTCTGGGTGCTGTGGTCCTCGGTCACAGGTCGACTCCGGCACCGCTGCGGGAGCGGTTGACGATCCTGGACGCCACCAGGTTCACCACCAGCGTGATCACGAAGAGCACGAAGCCGCTGAACAGCAGCATCTGGAGGCCGAGCTTGCCGCCCGACCCGAAGTTCGTGGCGATCAGCTGGGAGATCGTCGTCCCCCCGTGCTGGAGGATGTGGTAGCCGAACACGAATCCGCCACCCAGGATGATCGTCACCGCGATGGTCTCCTCGAGGGCGCGACCGAGGCCGAGCATGACGGCACCGATCATCCCGCCGCGTCCGAACGGGAGGATGACGGTGCGGATCATCTGCCAACGGCTCGCACCCAGGGCCAGCGCGGCCTCGCGCTCACCGGGAGGGGCGAGGGAGAAGACCTCGCGGCAGATGGAGGCGATGATCGGGACGATCATGATGCCCACGACCAGTCCGGCGATGAAGATCGAGGAGCTGAGCGGCGGGCTCACCACCTTGAACATCGGGATGAACGACATGTGCCGCGACAGCCAGCTGCTGAAGCCGACGACGTTGGGCTGCAGCTCGAAGATGGCCCACAGGCCGAAGATGATGCTGGGGATGGCGGCCGCCAGGTCGACCAGGGCGATCAGGGCCCGACGGGCCCGCAGCGGCGCATACTCGCTCAGGAAGAGGGCCGTGGCGATCGCCACCGGGGCGCCGACGATGAGCGCCACCGTCGCCACCTCCACGGTGCCGACCAGGGAGGCGAGCACGCCGTAGCTGGGGTGGCGGCCGAGGGTCTGGTACCCCGACCGGGTGAAGAAGCCGAACCCCTCCTTGGTGAAGGCGGGCAGTCCGGACTTCAAGAGGAACCAGCCGATGGCGGCCAGCAGGACCAGCACCCCGAACCCGGCGGCCTGGACGCCCCGGCGATAGATCCGATCCGGGGTCGACGAGTCGCGGTTGGGGGAGATGGGCTGCGGGATGACGCCGGCGGTCGGGTCCTGGAGCGGTTCGGCGGTGAGGGTCAACTCGCAGTCCTTTCTGCCCGGCGGGGTGGGTCGTGGGTCTCGCGCAGCGGTAGGCCCGACGTGTCAGCAGGCGCCGCCCGGAGCGAGTCGGTGATCGACCCCGAGGCTAACGAGCGAAGGTAAACAGTCGGCAAACTCTCGCCCATATGCAGGTGATCGTTGTGTGTAGTGCAGCCCGGCATCTGCACGCCGCGTGGCGACGGTCGCACCCTCCGTGAGCAGGATGCGACCGGTGTCCACATCCGTCGCGTCGGGGGCGCGGGAGTCGGCCCCCGTGGTCAGTACGGGAGGAATTCGCCCCGGGCCACGGGGGTCAGCGGATGGGCGGCGTCCGGGGTCACCGCCCAGGTGAACTGGCGCTGGGCGATCTTGATGGGCAACGTCGACACCATCCCCGTCGTGGTGTAGGGCGCCGCCGCCTGGGCGGAGGCGATCTGCCGGGCCAACGCCGCCCCCTCGTCGGCGTTGGTCGCCTTCGTCTGGTCGACACCCACCCAGTAGAGGTTGTCGCCGCCGCAGGCGATGAAGAACGCCAGCCAGTGCGCACCCGTGCCCGTCGTCCACAGCACCGGATCGATCGCCAGGACGGTCCGGCCGTTCGGAACGGTGGCGACCGGCGAGCCGGTCGTGTCCGGGCCGCCGTACATGGCCACCCCCGCCGGGAACTCGAACCCGTCCACCATGCCCGTTCCCCCGTGGGCGGCGATGTCCTCGACGGCCTGCTGCGCCGACCGGGTCGGGGTGAACGACGCGAAGCCCGGGTTTTCCCCGTGCGGTTCGCCCGCCGGGACGGTCCCGCCGGGGGCGTAGGTGCAGTCCTCGACGGCTACGTCGGGCGGTCCGACCAGCGGGGTCGTGGACCCCGTGGACCCCGTGGTCTGCGGGGTCGGGGTCGAGGAGGCCGAGGAGCAGGCGCTGGCGGTCAGTCCGACGACGAGCAACGACGCCAGGAGGGCGACACGGCCACCCGTCCGGGACCGGGCGGGGCGGACCTGCTGCCGCGATCGGTCGGGGGCTCCGGTTGGCTGCGGGGTCATGGCGTCCTGTTCCGTGTCGAGCCGTCGGGACGGCTGGTGGTGGTGCGGTCCGGCTGGCCGGAGGGACGACCGGGCGGCCTCCGACCGGAGAGCCCCGCGCCCCTGGGCCGGACTGTTCTGCCACACGCTCCCGACAGTGTCAACGCGGTCACGGCCCCTCGCGTCGCCCGTCCCGTGTGGGACGCACGCCGGTAACCGAAGATTCACCTGCGCGTCACCTGCAGATTCCCGTCCTGTCGGCTGGTCCTATGCTCGGGTCCGTGGACCGATGCCAGCCGACGGTGATGCGATGAAGCGCCTGGTGTGGCTGGCGGCGGGTGCGCTGGTCGTCGCCGGGGTGGCGAGGGCGCTACGACGCCCCGCCGGGTACCGGGCGGACTCCCCCGTGGTCCCCTCGGTGGGCGGCGACACCTGGCCCCCGGTTCCGCTCAAGTCCGACGGGACCACCTGACCGACGGGACCACCTGACCGACCCGGACGGGTGCCCGGTCGCGGCGGTCGGTGCTCAGCCGTCCTCCGACGACCAGGTCGTGGCCCGGTCGCAGGTCGCCACCTGGACCGAGTACCACTCGTAGAGTCCGTCCCGTCCCCGTCGTTGCGCGGCCCGATGCCGCGGGTCGTCGCGCCAGGCGGCGTGGGTCCCGGGCGTGGCGAAGGTGACCAGGGACACCCGCTCGCCGTCGTCGCCCACGAAGGTCGAGAAGTCCACGAACCCGGGCATCTGCCGCGCCGCCGACAGCATCGCCTCGGAGAGGTCGGCGTAGTCCTCGTCCGATCCGGGCCGCCGTCGCGACCGGAACACGGTGACGACCTGCCCCGGTGCAAAGTCGGGCCCGGGCCGGTCGGTCATCCCTACGCTCCCGGCCTCAGGTCCGGACCGTGTGGACGTCGCTGATCCCGGCCGTCTCGCGGAGCCGCTCCAGCGCCCCGTCGGGGATCTCGCCATCGGTGGAGAGCACCATCAGCGCGGTGTTGCCGGTGGCCGACGGTCCGACGGCCATCGAGGAGATCGACACCCCGGCGTCGCCGATGATGGTGCCCACCACGCCGATCATCCCGGGACGGTCGTCGTTGCGCACCACCACCATGTGGGGGGCGGGCGGCACCTCGACGGTGTGGTCGTCGAGCATGACCAGGCGGGGCTCGGAGCGGGGGCCGGCCAGCGTTCCGGCGACCGAGTGACCGCCGCCGCGCAGGGTGACGAGGTTGACGAAGTCCTGGGCCGTGACGGTCGACGTCTCGCGCACCTCGAGGCCGCGCTCGGCGGCCAGTTGGGGCGCGTTCACGTACGACACCGGTTCGGCGGTGCCCTCGGCGAAGAGGCCCTTCAGCACCGACAGGGTCAGGATCCCGGTACCGGATCCGGCCAGTCCTCCCTTGTACTCGATCTCCAGGGCTTCGGGCAGGCCGTCCTCCAGACCGGCCAGGATCCGGCCCAGCTGCTCGGCCAGGCCCATGAAGGGACGGACGGTCTCGGACACGTCGGTGGCGTTGACGTTGACGGCGAACGGGACGAAGTCGCCGGCCAGCGCCAGGATGACCTGCTCGGCGATGGTGATGCCGGCCTTGTCCTGGGCCTCGACGGTCGACGCACCGAGATGGGGCGCCACGACCACGGAAGGCAGTTCGAAGAGGGGGGACTCGGTGGTCGGCTCCTTGGCGAACACGTCGAGGCCGGCCCCCTGGACGTGGCCGTCCCGGATGGCGTCGGCCAGCGCCTCCTCGTCGACGATGCCGCCCCGGGCCGTGTTGATGATGCGCAGGCCGGGCTTGGACCGCTCCAGCATCTCCCGGCCGATGAGGCCGAGGGTCTCCTTGTTCTTCGGCAGATGGACGGTGACGAAGTCCGACTCCGCCATCAGGTCCTCGAGGCTCATGAGTTCGACGCCCATGTGCTTGGCCCGGTCGGCCGACACGAACGGGTCGTAGGCGACCAGGCGCATACCGAAGGCCAGCGCCCGCTGGGCCACCAGCGCGCCCACCCGGCCGAGGCCCACCACACCGAGGGTCTTGCCGTGGAGCTCGACCCCTTCCCACTTGGACCGCTCCCACTTACCGGCCACGAGGGCGGCGTGGGCCTGGGGGATGTTGCGGGCCTGGGCCAGGAGCAGCGCCATGGCCTGCTCGGCGGCCGAGAGGATGTTCGACTGCGGGGCGTTCACCACCATCACCCCGCGCTCGGTAGCGGCGGCCACGTCGACGTTGTCGAGGCCGATGCCGGCCCGGCCGACGACGACGAGATCGGTGCCGGCCGCCAGGACCTCGGCCGTGACGGTGGTGGCCGAGCGGATCACCAGGGCGTTGGCGCCCACGATCGCCTCGACCAGCTGCTCGGGGGTCAGCCCCAGCTGGACGTCCACCTCGTGGCCGGCCTCGGCCATGAGGTCCAGACCCGGCTGGGCCAGCTTTTCGGTGACGAGGACCCTACCCATGGTGTTCCTTTCGGTTGCGGATCACGGGTCGCCGGGCGACCACGCGTTGAATGGTGCGAACGGGTCGCGGTCGGACGCGGTCTGCGGGTGGGGCGCCCGGAGGCCGGATGACCGCCTGTACAGCATGACGCCCGGGCGGACCGTCGGCCAACCGGCTGGTCAACCTCCGGCGAACAGGCCGGCCAGGCGCGAGACGCCCTCCACGAGGTCGTCGTCGCCCAAGGCGTACGACAGCCGGAAATAGCCGGGCGACCCGAAGGCCTCGCCGGGTACCACGGCGACCTTCGCCTCCTCGATGGCCAGCTCGGCCAGCTCGGCGCTCGACCGGCAGGTCCGCCCCCGCAGCTCCCGCCCGTAGAGGCCCTCCACCGACGGGAAGGCGTAGAACGCCCCCTCCGGCAGCAGGCACTCGACGCCGTCGATCTCGTTCAGCATCCGGTGCATGGTGATCCGACGGCGGTCGAACGCCTCGCGCATCATCGCCACCGCTGAGAGGTCGCCGGTGACGGCGGCCAGGGCGGCGCGTTGGGACACGTTGGCCACGTTGGAGGTCTCGTGGGACTGCAGATTGGTCGCCGCCACGATCACGTCGGTCGGCCCCAGCATCCAGCCGACCCGCCACCCGGTCATGGCGTAGGTCTTGGCCACGCCGTTGACCACGATGCACCGGTCGGCCAGTTCGGGCACCACCACCGGCATCGAGTGGTGCTCGACGCCGTAGACCAGGTGCTCGTAGATCTCGTCGGTGACGACCCAGATGCCGTGCTCGGCCGCCCAGCGCCCGATGGCCTCGATCTCCGACCTCGGGTATACGGCCCCGGTGGGATTGGACGGGGACACGAAGAGCAGCACCTTGGTGGCCGGGGTCCGGGCCGCCTCGAGCTGGTCCACGGTCACCCGGAAGCCGGCGGCCGCGTCGGTGGCCACGACCACGCTGACGCCGCCGGCCAGGGCGATCGATTCGGGGTACGTCGTCCAGTACGGGGCCGGCACCAGCACCTCGTCACCCGGATCGCAGAGGGCGGCGAAGGCGTTGGCCACGGCCTGCTTGCCGCCGTTGGTGATCAGGACCTGGGCGGGGGTGACCTCGTAGCCCGAGTCGCGCGCCGTCTTGGCGGCCACCGCGGCGCGCAGCTCCGGCAGTCCGGCGGTCGGCGTGTACCGGTGGTTCCGCGGGTCGTGGCAGGCGGCCGCGGCCGCCTCGACGATGGGTTCGGGCGTGGGGAAGTCCGGCTCCCCGGCGCCGAAGCCGATCACGCTCTCCCCCTGGGCCTGGAGGGCCTTGGCCTTGGCGTCGACGGCCAGGGTGGCCGAGGGCGAGACGGCGGCGATCCTGGCCGAGATGCGGTTGCCCGTCACTCCTGCGCCACGGGCGGGGCCGGGGGCGGTTTCTGTCTGCTGGGCCATGAGTGCCATGATTCCATACGTGACCGACACCCCCGACATCCGCATTCCCGAGTCCCTGCTGCCCGCCGACGGACGCTTCGGCGCCGGGCCGTCCAAGGTCCGCCCCGAGGCCGTCGAGCGCCTGGCCGGGGTGGCGGGGTCCTACCTCGGCACCAGTCACCGCCAGAAGACCGTCAAGAACGTGGTCGCCAGCCTGCGGTCGGGCCTGGCCTCCCTGTTCTCGTTGCCCGAGGGGTACGAGGTGGTCCTGGGCAACGGGGGCACCACCTGCTTCTGGGACGCCGCCACGTTCGGTCTGATCGAAACCAGGAGCCAACACCTGAGCTTCGGCGAGTTCTCGTCGAAGTTCGCCTCCGCGGCGGCCGCCGCCCCCCATCTCGACGGGCCCGAGATCATCACCTCCGAGGTGGGGACCCACCCCCTGGCGGTGGCCCGCGACGACATCGACCTCTACGCCCTGACCCACAACGAGACGTCCACCGGCGTGATGATGCCCATCACCCGCCCCGAGGGCGCCGCCCTGCCCGCCGACGGGGGCGGTCTGGTGGCGGTGGACGCCACGTCCGGGGCGGGGGGGCTGCCGGTCGACCCCGAGGCGTTCGACGCGTACTACTTCGCGCCCCAGAAGTGCTTCGGCTCGGACGGTGGGCTGTGGGTGGCCCTGCTCTCCCCCGCCGCCGTGGAGCGCATCGGCTCCATCGCCGCGTCCGGCCGGTGGGTTCCGGCCTCGATGGATCTCACCATCGCCCTCGACAACTCGCGGCTCGACCAGACCTACAACACCCCGGCGCTCGCCACCCTGTGGCTCTTCGACGACCAGGTCCGCTGGTTCAACGAGAACGGCGGCCTGGCCTTCTCGACGGGCCGCAGCGACCGCTCGGCCGAGATCCTCTACACCTGGGCCGACGGCTCCGACTTCGCCACGCCCTTCGTCGCCCGCGCCGAGGACCGCAGCCACGTCATCGGGACCATCGACTTCGACGACTCGATCGACGCCGCCCAGGTCGCCAAGATCCTGCGGGCCAACGGGATCGTCGACACCGAGCCCTACCGCAAGCTCGGGCGCAACCAGCTGCGGATCGCCATGTTCCCGGCCATCGACCCCGAGGACATCGCGGCGCTCTGCGGCTGCATCACCCACGTGGTCGGCGCGCTGGCGCCGTAGGAGGCCGGCGGGTCGCCGGCCGCGATGCCGGGGACGGCGTGTATCGTGCCCCCGTGCCACCGACGACGCCCCCCCGCCGGACCGCCCTCCTCGCCCTGGCCGCACTGGCGCTGGCCGTGACCGCCTGCTCGAGTTCGCCGTCGGGCACGGCCACCATCCGCAAACCGGGTCACCAGGACGCGACCTCGGTGTGCACCCTCGTGCCGGCGTCGCAGGTCGAGTCGGCACTGGGCCGGAGCGTGCACGCCCCCACCGTCGTCAACACCACCGCGTCCACCGCGTGCACCTACGAGGCCGCCAACGGCGACCGGGCGGACTCGGTCGTGGTCACCTTCCGCGGGAAGGTGACGACCGCCGCCGCGGCCGCCGAGGAGGCCGCCCTCTCCAAGCTGCACGGGTCGACGGCGCCGGTCACGGTGCAGTCCGGGACGGGGACGGCCTACACCTACAGCGTGGACACCGGTGACGGGACGGTGAACAGCCTGGTCACCTTGGTGGGCGACACGCAGGTGACCGTCACGTCGACGGCCTCCGTCGACCAGATGGAGACACTGTCCGAGCAGATCTTCACGTCGCTGTCCGCGGCGGCCTCGACCACCACCACGACGACCGCCCCCGCCTGAGGTCCCGCCGTCCGGGTCGGGTACCCCGGGCTCCGTCGACGACGCCGGAGGAGCCGGGGGTGCCCGTCGGCTCCCGGCTCAGCCGCCCGAGATGTCCTGGACCTTCTGCTTGCCGGCCGTGACGAACGGCATCATCTCGCGGAGTTCGGCCCCGACGGTCTCGATCTGGTGCTCCTGGCCCTCCCGCTTGAGCCGCTCGTAGTTCGGCCGCCCGGCCTCGTTCTCGGCGACCCACTCGGCGGCGAACCGGCCGTCCTGGATCTCGTCGAGGATGGCCCGCATCTCGTCCTTGACGGCCTGGTTGATCACCCGGGGGCCCCGGGTCAGGTCGCCGTACTCGGCGGTGTCGGAGATCGAGTACCGCATCCCGGCGATGCCCTGCTCGTACATCAGGTCGACGATGAGCTTGAGCTCGTGGAGGCACTCGAAGTAGGCCGACTCGGGCTGGTAGCCGGCGTCGACGAGGGTCTCGAACCCCGCCTGGACCAGGGCCGTCATGCCACCGCAGAGCACGACCTGCTCGCCGAACAGATCCGTCTCGGTCTCCTCGGCGAACGTGGTGTCGAGGACGCCCGCGCGGGTCCCACCGATGCCGTGCGCGTAGGAGAGGGCGAGGTCGTGGGCCTTGCCGGTGGCGTCCTGGGACACGGCGATGAGCGACGGCACCCCGCCGCCTTCGGTGTAGGTGCGGCGGACCAGGTGCCCCGGGCCCTTGGGGGCGACCATGGCCACGTCGACGTCGGCCGGCGGGGTGATGAGCCCGAAGCGGATGTTGAAGCCGTGGGCGAAGAACAGGGCGTCACCCGCCTTCAGGTGGGGGGCGATCTCCGCCTCGTACACCTTGGCCTGCTCGGTGTCGGGCAGGAGGATCATGATCAGGTCGGCCTCCGCGGCGGCGTCGGCCACCGACAGGACCCGCAGGCCGGCCTCGGAGGCCTTGGTCCGCGAGGACGAACCCTCCCGGAGTCCGACCCGGACGTCGACGCCCGACTCCGCCAGGTTGAGGGCGTGCGCATGTCCCTGGGACCCGTAGCCGATGACGGCCACCTTCCGGTTCCCGATCAGACCTGCGTCTGCATCCTTTTCGTAATACAGCGTGGCCATCGTTCCTCAACCTGCCTTCTCTGTGATGTGTCCCGTCCCGGCGGCCGGTCGGCCGCGGTGATCGGACCGGTCCAGCATAGGCAACGCCACGCGGCCGGTCCGCTGCATCTCCACGATCCCGTAGCCCCGCACCAGGTCCTCGAAGTCGTCGAGTTTGGTGGGGGCGCCGGCCAGCATCACCGTGAGGTGTTCCGGACCGACATCCACGATCTTCCCCTCGAACACGCCGACCAGCTGGATGACCTGGCCCCGTGACTCCGGACCCGCCTCCACCGTGGCGAGCAGCAGCTCGCGCTCCCTCGACCGGGCCGGGTCGAGTTCGGTGATCGACACGACGGGGATCAACTTGTCCAGCTGCTTCATGATCTGGTCCAGGGGCGCGGACTCCACGTCGACCACGATGGTGATGCGGCTGAACCGGGGATCGTCCGACGGGGCGACGGCCAGGCTGAAGATGTTGTAGCCCCGGCGGCTGAACAGGCTCGCCACCCGGGCCAGCACGCCCGACTTGTTCTCGACCAGGACCGACAGGGTGTGGTGGCGGTGATCGGTGCCGTACAGGGTCATGAGCGGGTCTCTCCGATCAGCGAGGGGTCGACCATGATGTCGTCGTTGGACGCACCGGCCGCCACCATGGGGAAGACCTTCTCGAAGGCGTCGGTGCGGAAGTCGATCACCACCGGGCGGTCGTCCACCGAGTTCGCCTTGTCGATGGCGATGGCCACGTCGTCGGGCGACTCCACCCGCATGCCCACACAGCCCATGGCCTCGGCCCACCCGACGTAGTCGGGCAGGTCCGGCGAGAGGTAGACCTCGGAGTACCGCTCCTCGTAGAACATCTCCTGCCACTGGCGGACCATCCCGAGATAGGCGTTGTTGAGGATGGCGATCTTCACCGGGATCCGCTCCGAGCTGGCCGTGACCAGCTCCTGGGCCGTCATCTGGAAACAGCCGTCGCCGTCCACCGCCCACACCGTCTTGTCCGGCCGGCCGACCTTGGCGCCGATGGCCGACGGGACGGCGAACCCCATGGTGCCGAGCCCCCCCGAGTTGACCCACGTGTAGGGGTGGTCGAACCGCCACCACTGCGAGGCGAACATCTGGTGCTGGCCCACGCCCGAGGCGACGATGGTGTCCTCGGGTGTGTGGTCCCGCAGCTGTTCGATGACGAACTGCGGCTTGAGCGGCCCGGCCCCGGGCTGCTGGTCGTAGACCAGGGGATACCGCTCCTGCCACTGGCTCAACTGGGCCCGCCACGGGGCCAGGCGCCCCCGGTCGAACCGCTCGGCGACCGATCCCGGTGCGGCGTCCGCACCCGGGACGGCATCGGACGGCGAACCACCGCGACCGCCCCTGGTGGCCTCGGAGTGGGCCAGGCCCAACGCGTCCAGGGCCAGCAGCAGCTCCTCGATGACGAGGCGGCAGTCACCGGCGATGGCGACGTCGGCCGTGCGGACCTTGTGGTGCTCGGCGGGGTCGATGTCGACGTGGATGACCTTGGCGTCCGGGGCGAAGGCCGACACGCGACCGGTCACCCGGTCGTCGAATCGGCTGCCCAGGGCGATCAGCAGGTCGGAGCGCTGCATGGCGGTGACCGCCGTGTAGTTCCCGTGCATGCCCGGCATCCCCAGGCACAGCGGATGGGAGTCGGGGAAGCACCCGCGGGCCATCAGGGTGGTGACCACGGGGATGCCCGTCCGCTCGGCCAGCTCGCGGAGGGCGTCGGCCGCCCGGGCCTTCAGGATGCCGCCACCGGCGTAGATGACGGGGCGCTCGGCGGCCAGCAGGAGTTCGGCGGCCTCGAGCACCAGCGCCGGGTCGCCCTCGGTCACGGGGTGGTAGCCGGGCAGGTCCAGGTCGCCGGGGGCCGGCCAGTACCACTCCATGGTCGACTGGGCGATGTCCTTCGGGATGTCGATGAGCACCGGGCCCGGTCGGCCGGTGGTGGCGACGTGGAAGGCCTCGGCCACCACCCGGGGGATGTCCGCCACGTCGGTGATCAGCCAGTTGTGCTTGGTGATCCCCATGGTGATGCCGGTGATGTCGCTCTCCTGGAAGGCGTCGGAGCCGATGGCCGAGGTGGCCACCTGCCCGGTCACCACGACCAGCGGCGTCGAGTCCATGTAGGCGTCCGCCAGGGGGGTGACCACGTTGGTGGCGCCGGGACCCGAGGTGGCCATGGCCACCCCGGGACGGCCCGTGACCTGGGCGTAGCCCTGGGCCATGTGACCCGCGCCCTGCTCGTGGCGCACCAGGATGTGGCGGATCGACGAGTCGAGGATCGGGTCGTAGACCGGCAGGATGGCGCCGCCCGGGAGGCCGAACATGACCTCCACGTGCTGCATCTCGAGGCTCTTGATCAGGGCCTGTGCTCCGGTGAGTTCCATCGGGTGCTCCTTGTCGGCGATGGTCGGTGGTGTCGTGGGGTCGGTCGGGGGATCGTCACGGCCACCGGGGCGGACCCGAGGGCGGACATGAAAACGACCTCCCATCTGGGAGGTCGGAAAGCGCACACGGCGAAGGGGCGTCGCGTGCGCTACGAGACGAGTACCAGGGTGCGGCGGGTCGGGATGGAGATACGCATGGTCCGGACATTGTTGCACGACCCGGGGGTCACGTCCAGTGCCGGGTCACGGTCGCCACACCCGGGTGTCGTGGCCCCCGTCCACCACCCGGAAGTAGCCCACCTCGACGACGTCGACGCGGAAGAGGTGGTAGTCGCCCTCGGGACGCCAGCCGATCGCCTCGTGGAGCGCGACGCCGTAGCGCTCGCGTTCGTCGGAACCGGTCACGTCGAGAGCCCGGCCGTAGACCTTGACGTCGCCCTCCGTTCCGGCACGGTCGTGCACCGCGGTGTGGACCACGCAGCGCGGATCGGCCAGCAGGTCGACGGCCTTGCGCGACCGCCACATCATCCCCAGGTACAGGTGGTCGCCCACCACCAGCGGCTCGATCGGGCTGACCCGGGGCCAGCCGTTGGCCCGGAGGGTGCCCACCAGGACCACGCCGTCCTCGGCCATGCGGGCGTCGGCCACCGCCGCCAGCTCGGGATCGCCCCTCCGGAAGTCGGCCCAGGACGCCATGGTGCGGCCCCGGTCCGGTCGCTAGGCCCGGGCGGGGCCGGCCGGGGAGGGGCGCGTGCGCATCCCGCCACTCTACGCGGGACCCCGTCGACGTCCCGGCCCACAGGTGACCGGACGGGTACCCGTCGACGTACCATCGGGCCATGCCGTCCCCGTCCGTCGCCCGACCGCCCCGGTCCACGCCGTGACGGCGGCCGCCGAAGGCGTCTTCGGGCCCGACGACCTGGACGGCCTGCGCGACCACATCGCCGCCCGGGGCTACGCCACCCTGCGGGGGGCGATCGGCGAGGAGGAGCTGTCGGCCGCCGAGGAGGAGCTCGTCGTCGCCCAGGAGCGACTTGTGGCCGGCGCCCTCGACGACCGCCACGCCACCGCCATCCTCGACGATCCCGACGCCACCGTCGACGGCGCCCGCTTCGCCCACTACGTGTGCTTCGCCACGGTCGCCTCGGCCCGGGCCGATGCCCTGGTCCACCTCGCCCCCCTGGTCGACGTCAACCGTCGGGTGCTCGGCCCGCAGGCCTGGCTGCTCGACTACGAGCAGTTCGGGGTGGTCTACCAGGACGCCCGGCCCGGACCCGGGTCGGGCTACTCGCGCATCGGATGGCACACCGACCACCAGTCCGGGCCCCATCTCGACGTGTGGCCCGGGCTGGCCTTCACCATCCACTTCGACCCCACCTCACCGGCCAACGGCTTCCTGCGCGTGCTGCCGGGGAGCCACCGGGGTGGGACCGGGGGACTCCCGGCCGGCTTCGAGCGCGTGCCCGGCGAGATCGCGGTCTACCAGGAGCGGGGAGACGTCCTGTTCCACCACGCCGACCTCTGGCACAGCGCGGCCCGGGCCACCGCCGAAGGGGCGCCGGCCGTCCGGCGTCACCTGCGCGGCAGTTGGCACGGCGGCTCCCGGCTCGAGATCGGGCACGGGACCGACGACTTCGTCAAGAACGCCGCCCGCTGAGCGGCGGCCCCGGTCGGCGGTACAGTCCACCCATGGACCTGTACGCCGCCTATCTGGGGGGACCACTGGCCGACGGGCGCATGGGCGAGGGCCACGAGGTGGTCCTGGTGGCGGCCGTCGATCGCGAGGACGCGGCGGCCCGGGCCGTCGCCAAGTGGCGCGGGTCGCCCCCGGGTCACCTCGACGCCCTCGAGCGGATCGTCCGTGTCGACGGCTTCGACGTGTCGCTCGCCCCCTCCCCCGGAACCGGCGGGAACGACGACCACCTCGAGATGGAGACGTTCAACTGACGGAGCGGAACGTCCTCGGCGGCGATCTCGAGCCCTGCGGCACGGATCCGCTCACCGGCTTCTACCGCGACGGCTGCTGCTCCACCGGGCCCGAGGACCTCGGCAGCCACACGGTCTGCGCGGTGGTCACCGCCGAGTTCCTCGAGCACCAGCGGTCCATCGGCAACGACCTGTCCACGCCGGTGCCCGCCTACCGGTTCCCGGGCCTGGTGCCGGGCGACCGCTGGTGCGTGACGGCGGCCAACTGGCTGCGGGCCCACCGCGACGGGGCCGCCGCCTTCGTGGTGCTGGCGTCGACCCACGAGCGGGCCCTCGAGATCGTCCCCCTCGACGCGCTCCGCCAGCACGCCGTGGACGTGCCCGAAGGTCCCGACGACCTGTAGCCGGACCGACCTCCGGATCGGGCCGGCCGGGACCCACCTACCTAGGATGTCCCCCGACGGGCGCCGCCCGCGGGCTCCGTGCCCGCCGGCGCGCCCCCTCGGAAAGGGACGACCATGCAGACGCGACTGACCGACCTCCTCGGGATCGAGCATCCGGTGATGCTGGCCGGGATGGGTGGCGTCAGCTACCACCGGTTGGCGGCGGCGGTGTCCGCCGCCGGCGGGATCGGCACCCTCGGGGCCGCCACCATGGACGCCGCCACCATGGACGCCGAGATGTCCGCCCTGCGCGCCCTGACCGACCGGCCCTGGGGCGTCGACCTGTTGACCGCCATGCCCGGTGACATGGCCGCGCAGGTCCAGCGCATCATCGACGGCGGCGCCCGGATCTTCGTGGGTGCGCTCGGCGTGCCCCGGGAGGTCATCACCCTGTGCCACGACGCCGACGTGCTCGTCGTCAACATGTGCGGACGGGTCCATCACGCCGTGCAGGCGGTGGAGGCCGGCTGCGACCTCGTGGTCGCCCAGGGCACCGAGGCCGGCGGCCACACGGGCCGGGTGGCCACCCTGCCGCTCGTGCCCCAGATCGTCGACGCCGTGGGCGACCGGGTCCCCGTGGTGGCGGCGGGGGGCATCGTCGACGGCCGCGGTGTGGCCGCCGCCCTGGCCCTCGGGGCCGACGGGGTCTGGATCGGCACCCGCTTCATCGCCACCCCCGAGGCCCGGGTCTCGCTCGGCTACCACGACGCGCTGCTCGGCGCCGACGAGAGCCAGACCACGGTGAGCCGCTCCTACAGCGGAAAGCCCATGCGGGTGATCGCCAACGACCGGACTTCCTACTTCGACCGGCACCCCGACGAGCTGGTCCCGTTCCCCGAACAGATGCTGGAGTCGATCCGTGAGGGCGTCCTCCATCTCCCCACCGGGCCCGACGACCCCGACGTGGACCCGACCCGGGAGTGCTATCCGAGCGGGCAGGGCGTCGGCGCCATCGACGACCTGGTGCCCGCCGGCGAACTGGTGGGCCGCCTCATGGCCGAGGCCGAGGCCGCCCTCGCCCGGGTGGACCGGCTGCGCTGAGGCCACCGGGGCACCGGCGTCACGTCTGGTTGTGCTCCGCCCGGTAGGGGCGGCACGGCTCGCCCCGCAGCGACCCGCAGACCGGGAGTGTGGACGTGGCCGGCACCCCGGGCACCACGTCGACCACCAGCTTCGAGGCCTCCGCCCCACCGAGGTGGACCGACGCCTGCTGGTTCCCGTCGTCCAGGGTGTCGAACTCCCAGGTGGGGCGGTCGCCTCCCGGGGCCGACACCACCACCCGGAGGGCCGTCCCCGGCCGGAAGGTGTGGACGATCGGATCGATCGGGATCCTGACCAGCTCATAGGTGTGCGGATGCAGGTACCGGGCGTCCGGGCCCAGGTAGGTGGGTGCGGTGAAGAGGGGGGTGGTGGTCGGGAGGTCGACCTGGTTCGAGCTGCGCAGGAATCCGGACGTGACGTACTCCTCCTGTGCCGCCGACGGTCGCACCTCGGTGACGGTGGCCTGGAGGTCGACGACCGGTGACGACGAGGCGACCCACAGATCGAGGCTGGCGGGACCCACGATCGTGGTGGCCGTGGTGAACGGGGCCGTCTGGAACCCCAGTCCGTCGGCGGCCGGCACGGGCGTCCAGTCCCACCCCGGGTCGGCGGCCCAGGCGTTGCCGCTCGCCGGCAGGCTGGTGGCCGGACGGGCGCCCGGCGCCAGGCGGAGCGACGGGCTGGCCGACGCGGTCGGGGCCGTGGTGGCGGCCGCCAACGAGCCCCCCGGGCCCATCCACCAGCTCTCCACCCGCCCGGCGGGTGGCCACTCCGGGAACGACGCCGCGTACGTCGACTCCGGGTCGCCGCTCCCGGCGGCACCCGCACCGTTGTCGAAACGGATCTCGACCCGGGGCGTCCGGGCGGCGAACTCCTCCCGCGCCTGGGCGGGGGACGTGGCCCCGGTGAACCGGATGGCCGGGAGCGGGGCCTGGGCCGACGTGCCCGCCGCGAAGCTGGTGAAGGAGTCGAGCACCAGGCCCTCGATGGCGTTCACCTTGGTCGGCACCTTGTCGGCCACGTAGACGTCCAGGAACTCGAGCCACCGGCTCAAGGTCTGCGGGTCGGTGGAGTCGATGTGGTTCCCGTTCACCATCGTGGCGTAGACCGGCGTCCTGGCGGGCAGGGCCGAGAGCAGGGCCGTCCACTGCGGTCCGGTCTGCTCGTCCTGGAGCGCCCCGGAGATGAACACCGGCACCGTGATCCGCGCCGCCCACCCGTCCATCGACCGTCGGTCGAACAGCGACGCCTGGCGTCCGGGACCGGTGTGCGGGGCGACCAGGCGCGGGCCCACCAGCGACGACAGGCTCTCCGATTGGCCGTGGAGGGCCTGGTCGGCCAGGCAGGTCGACGAGGCACCGTCGCTGGCGGCCAGCTCGGCGTCGATCTCGTGGTACACCCAGGGTTGGCCCACCTTCGACACCGGAGTGGCCGCCAACGGCGTCAGGCGCCCGTCCGTCAGCTTGGCGGCCGCTCTGGCGTCGTCGATGCGCTCGCTGATCCAGGAGGCGGCGAAGCCGTCGTTGTAGATCCCCCCGGGGTAGCCGGTCGAGAACAGGTCGTCGGTCGGGCTCATGGGAGCGATGGCGGCCAGACCCGGGGGGTCCGTGCCGGCCGCGGGGAGCTCGGACAGCCCCGAATAGCTGATGCCCACCATGCCGACCTTGTGATGGGCCACCCAGTCCTGGTGGGCCACGATCTCGATGGCGTCGTAGGCGTCGTAGTCGGACGGATAGCCGAAGAGGTCGAAGGCACCCCCCGAGCAGCCGGTGCCGCGCATCTGGAGGCTGACCGTGGCGAACCCCGACACCCGGGCCAGCACGGCACCCACGTCGGTGGCGCTGTCGGGCAGGAGGTCCGGGTCACCGCAGTCCGTGCAGGGCAGGCCGAGCGCCTTGGAGATCAGACTGGGGATCGGGTCGGTGGGCCCCGCCGTGGCGTACCCCGAATACTCGATGACCGTCGGGCACGGCGACGCGGCGCTGCACGTGCCGCCGTAGGGGTAGCGCACGGTGGCCGCCAGTCGGATGCCGTCGCGCATGGTGAGGTAGTTGAGCCCCTGGTGCATGGGCTGGTCCGTGTACAGCGGCGAGTCGGTGGTCGGATCGGCCCCCGGGGCGAGGACCGCGAACGTCGGGGTGGTCTGGCCGCGGGTGGCGTCGTGCCACGAATAGCCCGATCCCGGGGTGAGGTTCCGGACGATCAGCGACCCGAGAGCGTCGGCCCGGGCGGGGGTGCCCGACACCGCGGCGCCGTTGCGTTCCAGGGTGATCGAGTCTCCCGGACCCGCACCGGTGAGCCACGCCTCGTCGACCGAGCCGAGGGCGTGCAGCTGATGGATGGTGGCCGCCGCGGCGGGCGGGACGGCCCCGGCCAGGACCGACGACACCGCCGCCAGGGCGACACCGATGGCGGCCGCCCGGAACCGGACGGATGGACGTCGGCGCGCTACGGACAAGGACTCCCCCTCTGGACCTCTCGATGGCGACACTCCCCGGTCGCCCGCCCCGATCTTGACAGGTGTCTCCATTTCCGACGAACCGACCGTTGATTCAGTTGACACTAACGTAAGCTTCGACTTAACTAGCCGCCGTGGACGCAGCCCTGAAAGCGGTGGCCGAGCCCCGCCGTCGGGAGATCCTCCGGCTCGTCTGGTCGGCTGAGCTCCCGGCCACCGAGATCGCCGAACGGGTGGGGGAGATCTCACGGTCGGCGGTCTCCCAGCACCTCGCCGTGCTCAAGGCCGCCGACCTCGTCGTCGAGCGGCGGGACGGGACCCGTCGCCTCTACCGGTCGAACCACGAGGAGATGGCCCGGCTCCGGACGTTCCTCGAGGACTACTGGACCGGAGGCCTCGAGCGCCTCCGCGTGGCGGCCGAGGCCGAACAGCGCAACCGACGACAGGACAGGAGAGACACCCGTGGCTGAACTGATCCGAGAGGTCTACATCGAGGCCTCCCCCGACGTGATCTTCCCGTTCCTGGTGGATCCCGCCAAGTTCGAGGAATGGGGCGGCGCCCAGGCCGAGCTCGACCCCCGCCCCGGTGGGACCTACCGCGCCCTCATGGGCGGCACCCACTGGTCGGCGGGCGAGTTCCTCGAGGTCGAGCCGGACACCCGGGTCGTCTACAGCTTCGGCTGGGCCGAACCCGACCACCCCATCCCACCCGGCTCCACGACCGTCCGGATCGACCTGGTGCCCGACGGCAGCGGGACGACCGTCCGCCTCACCCACTCCGGTCTGCCCGAGGACGCCGTCGGCGACCACACGGGCGGTTGGGACCACTATCTCGGCCGACTGGTCGTCGTGGTGGCCGGGGGGGACCCCGGACCGGACCTGATGGGATGAAGGGTCGACTGTGAAGACCGCCGAGACCTGGGCCCGCATCCATACCGAACGGTCGGCCATGGCCGACACCTGGGAAGCGCTCACCCCGGAACAGTGGGCCACCGCCTCCGGGTGTGACGGGTGGTCGGTCCGCACCACCGCCGGGCACATCCTGGCCGCCGCCGAGCAGACGTTCCCCCGCTTCTACCGGGAGTTCATCCGGGCCGGGTTCCGGTTCGACGTGTTCGCCGACCGGGCCGCCCGTCGCCTCGCCGAGGTGCCGGCCGACCAGATGGTCCGCCGACTGCGGGCCCGGACGACGACGACCAACCACCCGCCCGCTCCGGTGGTGGTGATGCTGGGCGAGATCGTCGTCCACGGCGAGGACATCCGCCGGCCGCTCGGGATCACCCGCGACGTCCCGGCGGACACCCTGGTGGCGGTGGCCGACAACTACGTGAGGACGAACGTCCTACTGGGCGCCAAGCGCCGCGTGGCCGGGCTCGGCCTGCGGGCGACGGATGTCGGGTGGACCCACGGCCAGGGACCCGAGGTGGCCGGTCCGCTCCTGTCGATGATCCTGGCCATGTCGGGACGGACCGACGCCCTCCGCGACCTCGCGGGAGAGGGGGTCGCGGAACTGACCGGACGGTGTCCGGCCCGCGAAGGGTCCGTCGACCGGTGACGGGGGCCGACACCGGGGAGTGACGCCCCCTCGCCCGTGGGCCATGATCGTCCCATGACCGACCGGACGACCGTGACGAGGTGCCGCTGGGCGGACCACGCGGAGATGCGGGCCTACCACGACGAGGAGTGGGGGGTCCCGGTCCACGACGACAGCCGGCTCTTCGAGCTCCTGACCCTGGAGGGAGCCCAGTCCGGACTGAGCTGGCTCACGGTCCTGCGCCGACGGGACGGCTACCGGTCCGCCTTCGCCGGGTTCGACCCCGCCACCGTGGCCGGCTTCACCGCCCGCGACGTGGACCGGCTGCTCGAGGACCCGGGCATCATCCGCCACCGCGGCAAGGTCGAGTCGACGGTGTCCAACGCGGCCGCCGTGGTCGCCCTGCACCAGGCCGGCGACAGCCTGGACGGCCTGCTCTGGGCGGTGGTCGACGGACGTCCCCGGACGCCCGTCCGCCCGGCCGGGGACCCGCTCCCGGCATCGACGCCGGAGTCGGCGGCGCTCAGCCGGGAACTGAAGCGGCGCGGGTTCCGGTTCGTCGGCCCCACCACGTGCTACTCCCTCATGCAGGCGGCCGGACTGGTCAACGACCACCAGCCCGACTGCTTCCGATACGACGAGCTGTCGCCGGCGTGAGTCGGGGCGTGGACGGGGGCCGACCGGGAAGGGTTCCGGCATGACTCCCGACGAGGCCACCACCCGCATCGAGCCGCCCCCGGCGGGCGACGAGGCGGCCACCCTGGTCGGCTCCCTGGAGCGCCAGCGGGCGACGTTCGCCTGGAAGACGGGCGACCTCGACGCCGCCGGACTGTCGGCCACCGTGGGAACTCCTCCATGACCCTGGGTGGCCTGTTGAAGCACCTGGCTCTGGTCGAGGACGACTACTTCTCCGTCCGGCTGTGGGACCGGCCGGTCCATCCTCCCTTCGACGAGGTGGACTTCGACGCCGACCCGGACTGGGAGTGGCGCACCGCGTCCGACGACAGCCCCGACGACCTCTACCGGCTCTGGCACGAGGCGGTGGCCCGGTCCCGGGCCGCCCTCACCGAAGCGCTGGCCGACGGGGGCCTGGACCGGCTCGCCGCCCGACCGGGGCGGGACGGTCTCGCCCCGAGCCTCCGGAGGTCGTTGGTCGACCTCGTCGAGGAGTACGCCCGCCACGTGGGCCACGCCGACCTCCTGCGGGAGTCGGTCGACGGGCTGGTGGGCGAGGACCCGCCGGGCTGAGGCCGTTCACACCAGGGCGCGCAGGCGGTTCCAGTAGCGCAACCCGGCGCAGAGGCCCAGGAACTCGTCGAAGTCGTCGGCACCGGTGACGGCCAGGAACCCGTCGTCCATCATGGCGTCCAGTCCGACGGCGGCCAGCAACTCCCCCGCCTGGGGTGCGTACGCGATGAACTTGCAGTGGGCGAAGGCGTCGAACAGGAAGTCCCGGACGGCCGGATCGCGGGCGAGTCGGGGCGCGGACTGCGTGGCCGTCATGACCACCACGGCGTCGTACAGCACCGACGGGGCCCCGTCGATCTTCTGGTCGACGGGCACGACGTTGCCGTCCCCGTCGGTGACCCCGCCCACACTGGCACCCACGAATTCGACGTCCACGCCGGCCGCCTCGGCCGATCGGCGCACGAGGTCGAGCAACCGGGCGCTGGCCCCGTCCCCCACCAGGACCCCGAGCCGGCGTCCGGCGAAGGTCCCGGGACCGTTCTCCACGATGCTGAGGCTCGGCGACGGTGCCAGGTCGGCCACCGGTCGGCGGGCGGCCGGCGTCGGGTCCGGATGTTCGGCCAGGCCCAGACCCTCGGACACGTAGGAGGCGAGATCCTCGTCGACGTTCCGGAGCCCGCCCACCATCCGGGCCCGGATGTCCGGCCGCCGGCACTTGCCCAGCTCGAACACGAAGGCGTCCCCGATGTGACGCTGCTCGACGGCCGTCTGGCTCCGGTAGAACTGGCGGGCCTGGCTGTAGTGGTCGGCGAAGAGTTCGGCCGGATCCGACGCTTGGGTCCCGTCGCGGTGGTCGCCACGGAGGTGAAGCCGACGTCGGGGTCCTCACGGGGTCCACCCTCCTCGGGGGGCCAGGAGTTGGGCTCGTAGTTGGCCCGGGTCAGCGGATTGGCCGTGGCCATGTGCCCGTCCTGTTGGAACGAGGCGTAGGGACACTTGGGCGCATTGACGTCGAGCCGGGTGAAGTTGGGGCTGCCGAGACGCTTCAACTGCGTGTCGAGGTAGGAGAAGTTCCGGCCCTGCAGCAGGGGATCGTCGGTGAAATCGATGCCCGGGACGATGTTCTGGGTGCAGAACGCCACCTGCTCCGTCTCGGCGAAGAAGTTGTCCACCACCCGGTCGAGCACCAGGCGCCCGACCCGGCGAACCGGCACCTCCTCCTCGGGGATGAGCTTCGTCGGGTCCAGGATGTCGAAGGGGAACCGGTCGGCGAAGTCGTCGTCAAACAGTTGCACGCCCAACTCCCACTCGGGGAGGTCGCCGCGCTGGATGGCGTCCCACAGGTCCCGGCGGTGGAAGTCCGGGTCGGCCCCGTTGATCTTGACGGCCTCGTTCCACACCACGGACTGCAGGCCGCCCTTCGGCTTCCAGTGGAACTTCACGTAGGTCGAGCGACCGTCGGCCGTGACGAAACGGAACGTGTGGACCCCGAACCCCTCCATGAAGCGGAAGGAGCGGGGGATGGCCCGGTCCGACATGATCCACAGCAGCATGTGCGTCGACTCGGGCATCAGCGACGCGAAGTCCCAGAAGTTGTCGTGGGCGGTCTGGGCCTGGGGGAACCCGCGGTCGGGCTCCGGCTTGGCGGCGTGGATGAGGTCGGGGAACTTGATGGCGTCCTGGATGAAGAACACCGGGATGTTGTTCCCCACCAGGTCCCAGTTCCCCTCCTCGGTGTACAGCTTCACCGCGAAGCCGCGGACGTCCCGGGCCAGGTCGGCCGACCCCTCGCTGCCCGCCACCGTCGAGAAGCGGACGAAGGCCGGGGTGCGCTGGCCGGCGCGCTGGAACAGACCGGCCCGGGTGACGTCGGCCAACGACTCGTACGTCTTGAAGTAGCCGTGGGCGCCGTACCCGCGGGCGTGGACCACCCGCTCGGGGATCCGCTCGTGGTCGAAGTGGAAGATCTTCTCCCGGAAGTGGAAGTCCTCGAGCGCCGCGGGGCCACGGTCCCCCACCCGGAGGGTGTTCTGGTCGTCGGCCACGACCACGCCCTGCTGGGTGGTCAGTCGCGGTCGACCGTCGCCGGCGACCTGGTGGCTCTCCCCTCCGACGCCCCGCTCGACGACCTCGTCACCGATCGCCGCGGTGCGGCCCTTGCCGTTCTCCTGCCCAGATTCAGCCACGATCGAACCTCTCCATCAGATCTCCCTCTCCACGGAACCGTCGGCCGGGCGCCGGAGGCATCACCGATCGACGCCCTCCGGCCCCGTGCGCCGAGCCTTCCGGGCCGTACCCGGGGCATCGGCCCGGAAACCGCCCATCCGGTGGCGGAGGCGTGGCGTTCCCACCTCGGACGCCGGACGAACGGTCCCGGCCGCCCGAGCGGCACTCCCCCTCGCTACGGCCCTACATCCACCGGTGCCGTCGGCGAACTCCCCGACCGCTCCGCCGTCGCTCCAGGTGACTCATGGGTACGCTCGTGAAGAACAGGTTCCGGTCGTAGACGACGTCCAGGTCGCCCGGCCGTCGCTGCACCATCGCGGCCCACGGCAGCCATCGCTCGCCGGGTGCCGCAGCGTGACAGCATGGTGCCCCGTGCGCCCCAATCCGCTCCATGCCTCGGAGGACGCCGAGGTCGTCCGTCGCCTGATCCGCGACAATCCATGGGGCACCCTGGTGAGCGTCAACCACGGTGGGCCGGTCGCCTCGCACTATCCGATCCTGCTCGACGACACCTCCGAGGACCTGGTGGTCCTCACCCATGTCGGCAGGCCCGACGACCTGATCCACGGATTCGGGGACCGCGAGGTCCTCCTGATCATCCAGGGGCGCCACGGCTACATCTCCCCCAGCTGGTACGCGCCGGGAGCGATCCGTGCCCCCACGTGGAACTTCAGCGCCGTCCACTGTTACGGCGTCCCCCAGATCCTCGAGCCGGAGGAGAATCTCGCCGTCCTGGCCAGGCTGGTCGAGCACTTCGAGCACCGGGTCGAGGAACCGATGCTGTTGGACCTGGAGTGGGGTCGACCCGTGGCCGAGGGCACGGTGGGCATCCGACTGCCGATCGCCCGGTTCGACTGCAAGATCAAGATGAGCCAGGACAAGGACCCCGTGACCCAGCGCCAGGTGATCGCCGCCCTGCGGGCGCCCGGGCCCTATCACCATCCCGACCTGGCCGACGACATGGAGCGGGCACTCTCCTCGGAGTGACCGGCCGTGGGGATCACCCCGGACGCCGGTGAACGATCCGGTCCCGCGCCCGGTAGTCATGTTCGATGAAGACGCTCCCGCCGGTCCCCACCCATGCCCTCCCGCCGAGCCCCACCTCTGCCCCTTCGCCCAGGGGTACCGCCAGGACCTGCTGTACACGGTGCTGAACGCGACCCTGATAGCACCGTTGGTGGTGGCGCTCTCCCTCTCCTTCACCGAGGAGATCCGTCGTGACCTGCCCTGGGTGGTCGTGCCCCGACTCGGGTCCGTCCCCGTTGGCTCGTGATCGCGGTGATCTTCGTGGCCATCCAGGGGCGGTGGTGGGCGGCGGGGAGTTACCGGACCACCGGGTCCGGTCCCGTGGAAGCCACGATGGCGTGTGCGGCGCGGTTCAGGTCGATCGACGAGATCCGGGTGACGGACGCGAGCGGCCGGACCGCCCTCAGCAACGGTCCGAACGGCACCTACTGAGATCCCGACGGCACCGGCGCCTCAGGTCGACCCGCCACTCCCGTCCATTCGCACCTGGGCGGCGATGGTGGGAAGGACCCGGGGGCCGAGCCACCGGCCGAACCGGTCGACCTGGGCGGACGTGTCCGGAGAGGCCACGTCGGGCTCGACGATGTCGAAGTACGGGAAGTGGACGCCGTCCGGAGCGCGGATGACCATCCCGTGCAGGCTCGACGTGAACCGCCCGTCGGGGTCGACGATGGCGTTCAGGTCGAGCAGCACCGTCGTACGCGGGTTCGACGCCGCCACCTGGGCGACCAGGTGGTTGTAGATACGCACCCGGGCCGGCTCGTCCTCGGGAAGTGGTTGTCCGTCCGGCAATTCGCCCGGCTGGTAGTACGGCGCCGTGAGCAGGACCACCCGACTGCCAGCGGCGGTCGCCATCGAGTCGACGAGCTGGATCTGGCGTCGGACGTAAGCGGCGTAGGACGGGTCCTCGATGCTCGTCACCCGGCCGCCGGCGTCGACACGGTCGTACACCTCCCACCGGCCGGCCAGGAAGACGACGACCTTCGGATGGTCCAGCCGGAGATCGGCGGCCAGGCTGGCGGGCCATTGCTGGTCCACCGGAGTGGTCGGGTTGCACTCGGTCTGGACGGCCACCTGTTCGCCGCCCGCGATGAGGTACCGGCCGTCCGCCACGCCGCAACCCACCCACGCGTTGTCCACGATCCGGAGTCCGTCGTGGGAGTCCTTCGCCCCGTCGTTCAGCGCGAAGCCCAGCGTCAGGGCCGTCGAGTCGCCGACGACGAGTACGAGGTCGGACCCCGGCGCTCCTCCGCTCCGGTCGACGGCGGCCCGCACGGACGGCAGACCCGCCACGGCCACGGAGGAGCCGAACGTCAACACGATGGCGACGGTGGCGCCCACCGCTCCGATCGCCGGACCGGCGGACCGCACCGAGCGCCAGAACGTCCCGGCCATGACGGGCCGCTCGACCAGGTAGTAGCTGAGCCCGGCCAAGGTGAAGGTGACGACGACCCTCGCGACGAGGAGAGGGAACCCGGTGAGGCCCGTGCGGGACGAGTCCAGTTCGATCAGCACCGGGTAGTGCCACAGGTAGGCACCGTAGGAGACCGTTCCCATCCAGACCATGGGGCGGACCGACAGGGCCCGGTCGATCGGGCCCCCGACCACGCAGACCGCCCCGGTGATGAGGGCGGCGGCCGACAGCGCGGACAGCAGGAACCCACCCTGGTAGGCGACGGCGCTGACGCCGGACAAGGTGGTGGTCAACAGGAGCGTTCCGGCCGCACCGGCCAGTCCCAGGAGGGTCAGCATCGACCGACCGATCCGCGACGAGGCCACCGGCGCCATCCCCGCCAGGCCCCGGTGGCGCTGGAGCAACGTCAACGTGCACGCCAGCACCGACCCCACCATGAGCGATTGGGCGTGCGTGTCGGTCCCGAAGTAGAGCCGGGTGATGCCCGATCCGGAGCGGTAGAGGTACGCCATCTCCCCGGCGGAGGCGACGACCCCGACCAGGGAGACACCGAGCAGGAACTCGACACCCCGATCGAACCGCCTGCCCAGATACAGCGCCGCCAGGACCACGAACGGCCACACCAGGTAGAACTGCTCCTCCACGGCGAGTGACCAGGTGTGGGTGAGCGGCGACACGGCTCCGGTCACCACGAAGTAGTTCCCACTGGAGGCGATCTGCCACCAATTCGAGAAGTAGAAGAGGGCGGACAGGTCGGCCATCCGCAGATTCGGATAGGTGCCGGACACGTCGGTGAATCGCACCACCAGGGTGACGACCACCACGAGCACGAGCAGAGCCGGCAGCAGGCGCCGGGCCCGCCGGGCCCAGAACGCGCCCAGCCGGATGCGCGCGGACCGGGCCCATTCGCCGAGGAGGAGACCGGTGATCAGGTACCCCGAGAGCACGTAGAAGATGTCCAGGCTGAAGAACCCGCCCTGGAACCTCGCCACCCCGAAGTGGTAGCCCATGATGATCAGGAGACTGAAGGCGCGCAGGCCGTCGAGGGACGCGATCCTGTCCTTGCCGGTGGCCGACGAACGACCCGACGGTCCGGGACGCTCCCGATCCTCCGTCACCACGTCGCCCGCCCGCGACGGAGCGTCCGGCGACGCAGGAACCGGACGGACGTGCCCGATCCGACGGTGCGGTCCCCGTCTGCACCCAGGGCCGACGGGTGGGTAGGGGGTGGCTCAGTCAAGCGGGTGGTTCTCCCGTAGGTAGGCATCGAAGAGCGGGACGGTGAAGTCGATCATGCCCCGACGGGGACTCCAGAGGAGATCCTTGGAGATCAGCGATTCCCGGTATGCCGAGATCCCCCGTTGATCGCTCGCCCCGAACGTGTTCGCGACCTCGCCGATTCGGTAGGGACCCGGTCCGAGAGAGGCCATGGCGGCCAGCACCTGTTGTTCGGTGTCGGTCGCCATCTCGAAGCGGGTACCGAAGAAGCTGCTGGCGAGGGTGTCGCGCACGACGCCCCGTATGCCCTCGAGGTCATCGGGAGTGATAGGCGACTCGTCGGCGAAGTTCCAGAGCTCGAGGCCGTACTGCTGGAGGAAGTAGGGGTAGCCGGCCGCTTCGGTGATCACCTGCTTGACCACCTCCGGTTCGAACTCGACGTCGTGGGCCACGGCCGGTCCGACGAGGGCGGATCGCGCATCGGCGTCCGAGAGCCGGCCGAGCTCCCGGTAGGAGAACAGGCGGTCGGCGTAGGGCTTCGCCGACAGGAGGCGGACCTTGAGGTCCGGCAGACCCGCACCGGCGACGGAGACCGGTAGCGACTTGCGGCTGAGTGCCTGGAAGGCGATGCAGATGGCGGAGAGCGAGGGGCCGTCCAGGTTCTGCATCTCGTCGATCAGGAACAGCGCTCCCATGGCGTTCGCTTGGGCCACTTCGCCGAGTTCGGTCAGGAGGTCGGTCAGGTCGTGTTCGGGGTCCCCGGAGTCGGCGACCCCGGTGGCCGCGTCCACGTCGATCCGCAGTTCGACCGTGCCCGGTACCGCGAGGCTGAAGGCCTTGACGACCGAGAGCGCCCGCTGGATCCGTTCCTTGGCCCGGTGCCGCGAGCTCATGTTCGTGAGCAGGCGAACCGCCATGCGGGCGAAGGAGACCCTGAAGTCGGCCTGGGATCCCACCTCCTGGACGTCCGTCGTGGCCCAGCCGGCCTCGCTGGCCAGGACGTCGAGTTCCATGAGCAGGACCGTCTTGCCGACACCGCGGAGTCCGGTGTAGATCAGGCTCCGCTCGTACGATCCGGAGTTGAGTCGTTCGACGAGGTCCTGGAACTGCTCCAGATCCGAGTCGCGGCCCGCCAGGGTCCTGGGTTTGCGTCCGGCTCCGGGTGTGTAGGGGTTCTCCCGCTTGTTCACGTGCGCATCTCTTTCTAAAGACTTCTTTAGAATACCCGAGAACTGCCCCGTCGGCCGAGGTGGGACGCTCTTTCTAACGGAACCCGCAGAAAGTCCGAGAGACGCCGCCGTCCAGCCGGGACCGGACACGGTCCCCTCCGCGTGGGTACCGCCGGGTGGTGCTCCGGGTCCGTGTCGACGGGCACGCGGGGAGGCGGCGCGCGGGGTGTGGTCCGTGCGTCCCGGCTCCGCCAGGCGAACCGCCCATCAGGAGGGCGGCCCGATCTCGGCCGCCCGGGTGGAGGTGAGCGGACTCGAACCGCCGACTTCTACATTGCGAACGTAGCGCTCTACCAGCTGAGCTACACCCCCGGGTGCGTTGCAGAGATTAGCCGCCGCCCGGCCGGTCCAGGCACGGCGGCGGATCCGGACGAACCCCCGGGGGACGTCAGGAGCCGAGGGTCGTGGTCGTGGTGGTCGGCGGCTCGGTCGTCGTGGTGGTCGTGGTGGTCGGCGGGGGCCGGGTGGTCGAGGTGGTGGTCGTGGTGCTGGACACCGGGCCGGTCGTGGTGGTCGTCGGGGTGGGGACGGTGCTCGGCGGGGGGGCCGCCGCCGGTGGCGGCACCGGGAACGTCCACACGGCACTGGCGCAGTCGGCCGGAGGGCCGGCGGTCACGACGTAGACGCCGGGCAGCGACGTGAAGGACCACACCGGCAGGGGTGGCCCGGTCGACAGGCAGCCCAGCGCCGGATCGTTGGTGCCGATGCCGCCGAGGAAGCCGACCAGGGCCGCGCTTCCGCTGGTGGGGATCGATGCGACCGGCGTCAGGGCGATGTTCGGGACGTTGTCGAAGGTCGCCACGGTGGTGAAGCCACTACCGGCCGGCGGTCCGGACAGGGCGTCCTTGGCCACCGGGGCGTTGCCGAGCAGGGCGGCGATCATGGCCGGGTCGTTGCCGTCCATCCCGAGCGCCCAGATACCCACCCCGGCGATGTGGAAGTAGTTGGCGAGCTGCGCCTTCAGCGCCATCGAGGTCGGGTCGTCGTAGTACGTGGTGTGCCACTGGGCGCCCACCTGGTACGAGGTCCACGGGGTGTCCGTGGCCGCGTCCCAGTAGGTCGGGTGCCCCGCGGCCGCGATGGTGGCGTAACTGAGTGGGGACTCCGACCCGGTGGCCGGGGCGTTGGCGTTGGGGCCCGTGGTCGGCCAGTCGTAGCCGTAGTACGGGAGACCGAGGACGATCTTCGACGCCGGGACGACCTTGAGGAACTGCTCGATCGCCTCGGTGTCGCTGAAGCTGCCCCCCATCAGTGGCGACGTCGGGCTCGGATCGGATCGGGAGTTCATGTCGTAGGCCATGACGAAGAAACCGTCGACGGCGGGGGCGATGGCGCCGATGTTGTAGAAGCCTCCCGGATCCCCCGCCGCGCTGGCGTACACCGCCATCGTGACCTGCCAGTGGGGGTCGGTGGCGTGGAGCGCGTCCGACACCTTGGTGATCAGGTTCGTGAGACCGGCCTGGTCGGCGCTCCCCTCCCCCTCGAAGTCGAAGTTGACCCCGTCGAGGTTCTTGGCCTCGACGGCGGAGATGAGGGCGGCGGACAGTCGCGCCGGGGCGTTCGGATCCGACGTGATGGCGTCCAGCGTCTGTTGGGAGAAGCAGGTGATGGTCAGCACCACCCGATCGCCCGCCGCGTGGCTGCGGGTCACCAGGTCGGACAGGTCCTGGCTCTCGTATCCGTTCCACCCCGGACCGCTCTGGTCCAGGGTGCCGTCGGCGTTGGCGTCGACGCTGAAGTAGGCGAGCGTGGTCAGGTCGGTGACATCGAAAGCCGACGACTCGGGCAGCGTCCAGTAGGGCGCGTAGCCGAAGATCTCGTGGGACTGCAGCGGCGCGGAGTCGGCCACCGCCGGGGGGGCGGGCACCGGGGCGCTGGTGGCGGCCGGCAGGTGCGACCCCCGGTGCGTGGAGGCCTCGGCCCGGTTGCCGTACGAGGCCGAGGCCGCCGGGGCGGCGGCGGCGGCCGGACGGTGGGTGGCGGTGGCCGACGTGGCCACCAGCGACGTGATGAGGGCGATCACCAGCGCGAACGCCGTGGCGGCGGCGGCCACCGTTCCGATGCGCCGGGCCCGGACGTTGCCGGACGGGTCGGTGTCCGCGTCCACCGGGAGGTCGAGGCTGGGCACCAGCTGGGGGACCGGGCGGGCGCCGGGCCCCACCACGGCGACCTCGGACCCCACCATCGACTCCCAGGCGGGCGGATCGAGTCCGGCGGCGTCGGGTCCGCGCCCGTCCATGGGCGCGGGACTGGACACAGGGGTGGTCGGTTCGGGGGAGTCTGTCATGGGAGTAGGTCGGGTCGGGAGCCGGCGGGAGGCCCGGTCGGCCCCTTCATCCGCCCGCTCTCGTGGTCAGATCATCACTCTCAGTGTCAGTTACGGTCGGCTGGTGCAGCGGTGAAGCATCTTCGAGGACCGGAGCCCCGCCGGTCTCGCGCACAGATCCTAGACGACCACCGGCTCCGGGCATACCCGCCCCTCAAGGTTTCTCACCGCGATTCCGACAATTCAAGGGACGGCTGTGCGCCCGCGCCGCCGGACCCGTGACGGAGCAGCGCCTGATGAACCAGTCCGACAGCAACTCGGCACCCCGGCGCAACGGCGTGATCTTCGTCGAAGGGGTCCGGCTCATCGTCGTCCTCCTGGGTGCCCTGGTGGGCTACGAGATCGGTCATCACTCGAATCCCCTCGGGAACCGCGACGTCATCGGACTGCTGATCGGCGCCGCCGTCAGCTACGTGATCGGCGGGATCGTGGGCCGGACCCTCGACCGCGGCCTCCAGCGGGGCGTGCGGCTGTTCCGGCTCAGCCCTCCGGGGGAGATCTTCGCCGCCGCCATCATCTCGACCTCCGGGATGATCCTGGGTCTGATCCTGGGCATGGCCCTGGTGGCCATCGTGCGGTCCGCCTATGCCTTCGTCATCACCGCCGGGATCGTGTGGGTCTTCGCCGGGTTCGGCTGGCGGCTCGGGCTGGTGAAGGGCCGCCAGATCGTGGCCGCCGCCGGGCTCTCCCGCATCCTCAGTCCTCCGTCCCGCCCCCTGCCCGGGCAGGCCCTGCTCGTCGACGCGTCGGCGGTCATGGACCGCTTCCTCCTCATCCTGGGCCGGAACGGACTGCTGCCCGGTGGTCTCGTGGTCCCCCAGTTCGTGGTCGACCATGTCCAGCTGATGGCCGAGTCCCCCGACCCGGTGACGTCCCGCCGGGCCCGTCGCGGACTCGAGGGACTGGAGGCCATGCTCAACCTGTCCGTCGCCGTCGACCTGGCCAAGGACGAGGTCCCCGAGGTCGACGACCCCACCACCAAGCTCCTCACCATCGGTCGACGGACCGGGCTCCGCATCGGGACCTGTTCGACCGCGGTCATGGAGGCCGCCGCCGAGTGGGACCTGGCGGTGGTCAACCTCCACTCGGTCATGAGCGAGTTGGCACCCGACCACGTGCCGGGCGAGCGGATCAGTGTCTCCCTGGTCAAGGAGGGCCGCCAGGCCCGCCAGGCGGTCGGCTACCTGCCGGACGGCGACATGGTGGTCGTCAACGACGCCACCCACCTCATCGACGAGGGTCCGGTCGAGATCACCGTGCTCTCCACGCGGCCCACCAGCCAGGGGCTGATGGTCTTCGCGAAGCTCGCCCCGCCCACCGAGGTGGACGGGGCGAGCCTGGTCACGTCACGGCGGCCGGACACCGGCCGGAACGTGGTCGTCGACTAGGACGAGACGCCCACGACCGGCGACGAGAGGCCCGTCTGACTGCCGAAGAAGTTGCTGCTCGGATACGCGAACACCGCCCCCGCCGTGCCGGAGAGCACATAGCCACCCGACGCCCCGGCGGTGATCCCGATGATCGGCTGGTTGGTGACTCCGGTCGCCGAGCCCATGAACGGGGCGTCGTAGGCGAAGACACCGCCGTCCGCGGCGGCCAGGTAGTAGCCGGTGCCGTCGGCCGGCACCGTGATGCCGACGACGGGGGCGTTCAGGTGGGTTCCGCCCAGCGAACCGCGGAAGGTGGCGCTCCCGTAGGCGAAGACGCCGCCGTCGGATCCGACCAGCAGGTAGCCGTTCGTGCCGTGGCCGGCGACGCCGACGATCGGGGCGTTCAGATGGGTGGCCCCGTGGGACCCGGCGAAGGCGGCGTCACCGTAGTTGAAGACTCCACCGTCGGCTCCGACGAGCCAGTAGCCCTTACCGTCCGAGGTGGAGGCGATCCCCACGATCGGCGCGTTCAGGTGCTGGCCGCCCGTCGAGCCGTAGAACCCGGCGTCCCCGTAGTTGAAGACACCGCCGTCGGCCCCGACGAACCAGTAGCCATGACGATCCGGCGTGGGTGCGAAGCCGACGATCGGGGCGTTGAGGGCGAGTCCCGCCGGCGAGCCGTAGCTCACCGCCGCTCCGTTGGTCAGCAGCTTGCCGGTCGACGTGGCCATCCAGTAGCCCTTGATCGGGCCGTTGGCGGTCGGCGTGGTCGGACTGCTGGGGTTGGACAGCGGTCCGGATCCCACCGCGTTGGTGGCCTTCACCTGGAAGGTGTACGACGTGCCGTTGGTGAGGCCCGTGACGGTGCAGCTCGTGGTCGGGGCGCTGACCGTGCATCCGGCGCTCGATGGGGTCGACGTCACCGTGTACGTGAGGATCGGCGAACCACCGGACGCTCCCGGGGTCCAGGACACCGAGGCCGAGGTGTCACCGGCGGTGGCCGTCACCCCGGACGGGGCGGCCGGCACGGTCGCCATCGGCGTGACCGACGGGGACGGCCCGGACGCCGCGCCGGTGCCGGCCTTGTTGGTCGCGGTGACCGTGAAGGTGTAGCCCGTGCCGTTGGTGAGGCCGTGCACCGTGCACGAGGTCGTCGCCGACGTGCAGGTGAAGGCGCCCGGCGACGAGGTCGCGGTGTAACCCGTGATGGCGGCGCCGCCGTCGTCGGACGGAGCGGTCCACGACACGGTGGCCGAGGCGTTGCCGGCCGTGGCCGTCACCCCCGTCGGGGCGCCCGGCACCGTGAACGGGACGACCGCGTTGGACTGGGCCGAGGGCGACCCGGTTCCGCTGTCGTTGGTCGCGGTGACCGTGAACGTGTAGGACGTCCCGTTGGTGAGGCCGTCCACCGTGCACGAGGTGGTCGTCGTCGAGGTGCAGGTGAAGGCGCCCGGTGACGAGGTCACCGTGTAGCCGGTGATGGGACTCCCCCCGTCGTCGGGTGCGGTCCACGACACGGTGGCCGAGGCGTCGCCGGCCGTGGCCGTCACCCCGGTCGGGGAGCCCGGCACCCCCGCCTCGGGGATCACGCCGGTGGACGGGGACGACGCCGGTCCGGTGCCTACGGCGTTGGTCGCGGTCACGGTGAAGGTGTACGACGTCCCGTTGGCGAGGCCGTCCACCGTGCACGAGGTGCTCGTCGTAGCGGTGCAGGTGAAGGCGCCCGGTGACGAGGTCACCGTGTAGCCGGTGATGGCGGTCCCTCCGTCGTCGGGAGCGGTCCACGACACCGAGGCCGAGGCGTTGCCGGCCGTGGCCGTCACCCCGGTCGGGGCACCGGGCAGCGTGACGGGGATGACCCCGGTGGACGGTGACGAGGGCAGACTGGTGCCGATGGCGTTGGTCGCGGTGACCGTGAACGTGTAGGACGTCCCGTTGGTGAGGCCGTCCACCGTGCACGAGGTGGTCGTCGTCGAGGTGCAGGTGAAGGCCCCCGGTGACGAGGTCACCGTGTAGCCGGTGATGGGACTCCCCCCGTCGTCGGGTGCGGTCCACGACACCGTGGCCGAGGCGTCACCGGGGGTCGCCGTCACCGCCGTCGGGGCGCCCGGGACGGTGGGCGCCTCGACGTCCACCGTCCAGCGGGGGCTCGGAGGGGCGTAGACCGGCGCCGGCGCGCTGAGCCCTTGGTTGAGGTAGGAGGCGAGGTTGGAGGGGAAGGCGTCGAGAGCGAGGAAGCCGATCGACTCCACGTCCGTGCTGACCGCGAACTCCGTCTGGTAGGAGTTGATCACGGCTCCGGCCGAAGCGGTCACGGTCCACGTCGCGGAGACGGACGGCAGACTCAGCTGCGAGCCGCCGGCGATCAGGGTGCCCGCATTGAGCGACGTCTCGATGTAGGGGTAGGTCGCCTTGAAGTTGCCGGCGAAGTTGGCGGTGCACACGTTCGGCACGTAGCCCATCGCCTGGGTGCAGAGAGTCGCCGTGTACTTGCCCGTCGACCCCGCGTCGCCTCCGGTCACACTGAGCGACCCGGGCACGAGCGTCGCTCCGGTGGGCACCGGCGTGATCGACCGGTACCCGCCGATGCCGATCACCGGCAGCACGTCGGTCGACGGCAGGTCGGTCGAGGTCGGGGAGGTGATGGTGGTGAACGTCGATCCCGGGGCCGCCGTCGCGGGGGCCACGACGCCGCCACCCGTGTCCTCCACCACGGAGACCTCCAGTCCGATGGCGCTCAGCTGGTTGCCGACGTAGAGGCCCGTCTCACCCGGGTTGTAGGTGACCGTGCTCGTGGCGCAGGACGTGTCCGGTGACGAGTTGCAGATGGAGAAGGTGACGGTCTGGCTGCCCGTCGTCGTCACGTGGGCCAGCCACACCGTCGTGCCGTTCTCGTTGTAGCTGGTGGGGTTGCCCTGCTGGGGGACGTAGACCAGTTGGGTCCCGACGACGCTGACGGAACCGGATTTCGGCTGGTCCCCCGTGGGGATCGTCACACTGGCCGGGTTGATGGTCCCGCCGCCGGTGACCAGGGTGGACACGTTGAAGCTCTGGGCCTGGAAGGGGACCACGGTGCCGGTGCCCGACGCGGTGACGGTGCCCGGCACCGAGACGGTGAACGTCCCGTTGGTGCCCGCCGTCACCGGGTAGTCACCGGTGGCGATGCCGTTGGTGAAGCCGGTCAGGTAGACCTCCTGTCCCTCGAACCATGCCCCCGGTGCGGTCAGGGTGATCATCCCGGTCCCGGTCGTGGTGGCGGTCACCGACGACGAGCTGACGGTGGTGAAGACCAGGGCCTGGCCGGTGCCGCTCCCCGTGGTGGGGGTGCCGTTGAAGGTGACCGTGAAGCTGTTCGTCGCGGCGGCGAGCACGGAGTACGTAGCCGCGGTGAGTCCGTTCGTGAAGCCCGACAGCCCGACCTCCTGGCCGGCCTTCCAGGCCCCGATGGCGTCGACGGTCACCGTCGAGCCCGTTTGGCTCGTCCCGGTGACCGGCACCGTGGTGCCCGGCGAGTTGGCGTACGACGCGGTGCCGGCGGCCACGCTGAGCGTCGGGTCGTACGTGTAGTGATCGGCCGGACCGCTGGCCGTGGTGCCGAGTCCGGTCGTGACGGTCACGTCGACGGTGCCGGTACCCGACGGGGCGATGGCCGTGATCGAGTTGAGCCCGTTGACCAGGAAGGAGGTGGCCGGTTGTGCGCCGAAGTGGACCGCCGTGACGCCGTCGAAGCTGGTACCGGCGATCGTCACCTGGGTCCCCCCTCCGGTGGGTCCGCCGGCCGGCGTGGCGGTGGTCGTGAGCCCGGTGACGGTCGGGGTGGACACGTAGTTGAACGTGTCGTCCGCCGGCACGATCACCGAGGTGGAGGCGGTCGGGGTGGTGGGGACGGTCACGGTGATGTCGACGCCGCCGACCGCGGTCGCCGCCGGGGAGACGGCGGTGATCTGGGTGGCCGAGTCGATCGCGAAACTCGTGGCGGCGACGGAACCGAAGTCCACGGCCGTCGCGCCCGTGAACCCGGTGCCGTTGACGATGACCGAGGTCCCTCCGGACAAGGGTCCGACCGCGCCGTTGAGGGTGGGGGACACACTGCCGGCGCCGGATGCGGACGTGCTGCCGCTGAAGGACATCGTGAACGTTCCGGTGCCACCGGTCACGACCGAGTAGACGCCGGACGTGAGCCCGTTCGAGAACCCGGCGACGGAGACCTGTTGACCGGCGGTCCACGTGCCCGCCGCGGTGATCGTGACGGTGGAGCCGGTCTGGGACGACGTCGCCGGGATCAGGCCGGTGCCGGACACCGACGGGATGTAGTCGAAGATGTTGTCCCCTGTGGCCACCGGGATCGAGGCGACCCCGCTGACGGTCACGACCACGGTGGTGGCCGGCGCCGTGTCGGCCGCCTGGGGCGGAGAGATCGCGGTGATCTTGCTCGCCGAGTTCAGCGTGAAGCTCGTGGCCGGGACGCCACCGAAGGTCACGGTCACGCTGGAGGCGCTCGAACCGAAGTTGGAGCCGGCGATGACCACGCTCGTCCCCCCGCTCGTCCCGCCGGTCGGGGGGGTCAGCGACTTGATCGAGGGCCCGGTGGCGGCGCCGGCCGAACTGACGCCGATGACGGAGAGCCCGGCGAGGCTCACCAGGGCGACCAGGAGGACCCGGGCGAACCTGCTCAGGTGGGACACGCGCGCAACCGACTGCTCCATCGAACCAACCCCCGAAATTGCTCTGTACACACCGCCGTCCGACACACCCCGACGACACTGCGCGCCCACATCCGCGGACGGCGCGACGGTAGGTGATCGCTACACATATTGCAATGCGGGAGTCCGGACGACCTCGGGCCGGAGTCGTGCCCCCACGGACGGTCCTGCGGCCGGCCGTCGGGGCCGCCCGGCCCCGGACGGGGCGGGACGGCCGTCGGGCGGGCCTGTGGACGTCCGGGGCTCAGGACTCCTGGACGGCGCCGACCAGCTTGCTCAAGGTGTCCTTGGCGTCGCCGAACAGCAACGTCGTCTTCTCGTCGAAGAGGAGGTCGTTGTCGATACCGGCGAACCCGGGACGCATCGACCGCTTGAGGAAGACGATGGTGCCGGCCTCGTCGGCGTTGATGATCGGCATGCCGTAGATCGGGCTCCCCGGGGTGTTCTTGGCCGCCGGGTTGACGGTGTCGTTGGCCCCGACCACGAGGGCGACGTCGCACGTCGCCATCTCCGGGTTGGCCTCGTCCATCTCCTTCAACTGGTCGTACGGCACGTTGGCCTCGGCCAGGAGGACGTTCATGTGCCCCGGCATGCGACCCGCCACCGGGTGGATGGCGTAGAACACCTCGACGCCCCGTTCGGCCAGGAGGTCGGCCAGTTCGCGGACGGTGTGCTGGGCCTGCGCCACGGCCAGGCCGTACCCCGGGATGATGGCCACCTTGCGGGCATAGGCCAGGAGGACGCCGATGTCCTCCGGCGTCCCCGACTTCACCTGGCGGGTCTCGCCGGTGCCGTCGGCGCCCCCGCCGGCCGTCACCACCGAGCCGAACGCGCTGAACAGCACGTTGGCCAGCGATCGGCCCATGGCTTTGGACATGAGACGGGTGAGCAGGATGCCCGAGGCACCGACCAGGGTGCCGGCGATGATCAACAGGTTGTTGTTGAGCGTGAAGCCCGAGGCCGCCACCGCCAGGCCGGTGAACGAGTTCAGCAGCGAGATCAGGACCGGCACATCGGCTCCGCCGATGGGCAGCACGAAGATGACGCCGAGGACCAGCGACAGGACGGCCGTCACCACCATCAACGTGACGCTGCCGGTGACCAGCGTGGCCACCGCGAGGGCGACGATGGCCACCCCGACCAGCCCGTTGATGACCTGCTGGGCCGGGTAGGTGATGGGCCGCCCGGTCATCAGCTCCTGGAGCTTGGCGAAGGCGATGGCACTGCCGCTGAAGGAGACGCAGCCGATGAGCAGGCCGATCAGGCCCTCGGCGATCGTGTAGACGGCGGGCTTGGTGGCCAGGTCCGAGTGCTGGAGGAACACCACCATCGAGATCAGCGCGGCGGCGCCGCCGCCGACGCCGTTGAAGATGGCCACCAGCTGGGGCATCGCCGTCATCTTCACCATGCGGGCCACGGGCACCGCGATGACCGCCCCGACCACCATGGCGACGAGGGCCAGGATGAGGTTGGTCGTGTGATGCCCGAAGTCGGCCTCGGGGTTGAAGAAGGTGGCGACGACGGCCACGATCGCCGCGCCGGCGGCCAGGAGATTGCCGTTACGCGCCTGCTTGGGTGAACTCAGCCCCTTCAGGGCGATGATGAAGCAGACCGCGGCGGCCAGGTAGATGAGGTCGATGATCTCGATCCTCCACACGGTGGCGATCACTTGGCACCGTCCTCGGCGTCGCCGGACTTGGCGCGGGCGTTGTCCGCCGGCTTGGCCTTGAACATCTCGAGCATGCGATCGGTCACCGTGAACCCGCCCACGATGTTGAGGGTGGCGAGCAGGACGGCGAAGAAACCGAGGATCAGCTGCGCGGTACCCGATGCCGTGCCGAGCACGATCATGGCGCCGACCAGCACGATGCCGTGGATGGCGTTGCTGCCCGACATCAGCGGCGTGTGGAGGATGCTCGGCACCCGGGCCACGACCTCGTTCCCGACGAAGATCGCCAGGATGAAGATGGTCAGGAATTCCAGGATCCCCGTGGTGTTCATGACTCCCCCTGCTCGTTGTCGTCGCCGGGGCCCGGCGCATCGGCGGTTTCGGGTGCGGCCGGCGGCTCGGGGGCCGGCACGCTCAGGCCCAGCGCCTCGGCCGTGGGACCGTGGACGACCGTTCCGGCCCGGACCACACAGGTGCCGGTCACGATCTCGTCGTCGAAGTCCGGAGCGAGTTCCCCGTCCTTCACGATCAGGCCGAGGAAGTTGGCGATGTTGCGGGCGTAGAGGAAGCTGGCGTGGGTCGGCATCGAGGCGGGCGGGTTCGTGAGGCCGACCACGGTCACGCCGCCGACCCGGACGTCTTCGCCGGGCCTGGTCAGCTCGCAGTTACCGCCCGAGTCGGCGGCCATGTCGATGATCACCGCACCTTCGGACATGCCGGCGACCATCGCCTCGGTCACCAGCACCGGCGCCTTGCGCCCCGGGATCTGGGCGGTGGTGATGACCACGTCGGACGCGGCCACCTCGGCGGCCAGCAGCTCCTGCTGCTTGGCCAGGTACTCGGCGGACTGCTCCTTGGCGTACCCGCCGGAGCCCTCCTGGGTCTCGAGTCCCAACTCGACGAACTTGGCCCCGAGGCTCTGGACCTCCTCCTTGGCGGCGGCCCGCACGTCGTAGGCCCGGACCACCGCACCGAGTCGGCGGGCCGTGGCGATGGCCTGGAGCCCGGCGACGCCCGCCCCCATCACGAGGACCTTGGCCGGCGGCACCGTACCGGCGGCCGTCATGAACATCGGGAAGAACTTGGCCAGGTGCTCGGCCGCCGAGAGTCCGGCCCGGTAGCCCGACACGGTGGCCTGCGACGAGAGGGCGTCCATCGACTGCGCCCGGCTGATGCGGGGCAGCAGGTCGAGGCTGTACACCGTGGCGCCCTTGGCCGACAACGCCCGGATGACGTCCGGGACCGCCACCGGCTGCAGGAAGCTGATCACCGAGACGCCGTCGGGGAGGGACGAGACCTCGTCGACGGTCAGCGGCTGCACGTGGGCCAGCACGTCGGCTCCCTGCAGGGCGGACGGTGCGTCGGGGACCACGGTCGCCTCCGCGGCGGCGAACTCCGCATCGGCGAACCGGGCACCGGCCGCCGCCCCGGCCTGGACGACCACGTCCACGCCGGTCTTGGCCAGCTTGGCCGCGACCTCGGGGACGATCGCGACGCGATCCTCCCCCGGACGCGACTCCTTGATGACTGCGAGTTTCACGGGCATGGGTATATCAGGCGATCGGGGGCGCGGACCGCTCCTGCCTGCAAGAGGAGGGCACGACGGGGGGACGCGACATCGTAGCCAGACCACGGACGTACCGTGCGAGTCCGCGCCGTCCACAGGGTGCAAGGGGGCATGCAGGGTGCCTCGTTACGCCGCCGGTGGAGCACCGGGTGTCGGGCGGTCGACGTCCGCCGGTGGGCGTCCCGGGTCCCGGAGCGCGCGCCCGGTCAGGCGGTGGGCAGCCCGTCCACGTCCGGTACCAGCCGGGGGCCCACCGGGACCGGCGGCCCCTCCGACGCGTCGGGCTCCCGTTCGAAGTCGGTGAGCATCGACTCCACCGGGGCGCTGGAACCGTCGGCCAGCAGCAACGTCCGGGCTTCGGTCCGGGAGAAGACGGGGATCTCGGGACCGGCGGCGAAGGTCCGGGCGTCGGCCCGGGAGATCGGATGGGCGAAGAAGAAGCCCTGCGCGGCGTCGGCGTCGAAGCCCGCCGCGATGCGGACCTGGGCGGCCGACTCCACCTGCTCGACGATGGCCGACATCCCGAGCGAGTGGGCCATGTGGATCACCGTCTCGACCACCAGGCGGTTGATCCCCTGGTTGGACTCGAGGCCGGCGACGAACGAACCGTCGATCTTGACGGTGCTGATGGCGTGCCGCTTGAAGGGCTCGAACGAGGACCAGTTGGTGCCGACGTCATCCACCGACAGCTGCACACCCATGTCGCTGATGGCCTGCAGGTCCGCCGCCGCCGTCGGATCGACGACCGCGTCCTCGGTCACCTCGATGTTCAGCTGGTCACTCGGGAAGCCCGTCTGTTGGAGCGCCTCGGCCACGGCCTCGGAGACCTCACCCCGCTGCAGCTGCTCGACGGTGCAGTTCACCCCGAGCTGGATGCTCCGGGACCAGCCGCACGCCTCCTCGCAGGCCGCCGCCACGATCCAGCGCGTCAGCGGGCCGATGTCACCGCTCGCCTCAGCCGCCGGGATGAGGAGGTCGGGGGAGATCCGCCCCCGGGTGGGATGACGCCACCGGACCAGCGCCTCCATGCCGAGCAGCCGACCGGTGGGGACGTCGACCACGGGGAGGTACTCCAGGTAGGGAGTCCCCTGCAGGGTGAACGTCGGCTCCGGATAGGTCAACATGCGACTCGTCGCTCCTGGACGTGCTCCGCCGACCCCGATCTGGGTCGGTCCACAAAGGTTCAGTCCTGTGCTCCTCCATCGTCCCGGATCGACAGGAACTTGAGCGCCCGGGCTACCCCGCACCCCCCGTTCCGGCGCCGGCGACCCGCTCGACGGCCGTGAGGAACGCCGGCCGTTCGCCGCCGCCGTGGGCCACGATGTTGGCGCCGGTCACGTAGCCGGCCATCGGGGAGGCCAGGAAGACGCAGATCCCGGCCATCTCGGCGGGGGTGCCGAAGCGGCCCATCGGGACGGTGGCCGCCGCCGCGGCCGCTCCGCCGGGTCCGCCGTAGTGGTCGTCTCCCCCGTCGGTGGCGATCAGCCCGCCGCTCACGGCGTTGACCCGCACCTTGGGGGCCCACTCGACGGCCAGCGTGCACGTCAGGTTCAACAGCCCCGCCTTGGCCGCCCCGTACGCGGCGGTGCCCGGCGACGGACGCATGCCGCTCACCGAGGCGACGTTCACGATGGAGCCACCTTCCCGCTGTCCCTGCATGACGGCGTTGGCCGCCTGGGCGCAGTACAGGGGGGCGAGCAGGTTGAGGTTCACCACCGACGCCAGGAACCGGGGCGACGCAGTGGCGGCGTCCACGTAGGGCGATCCGCCGGCGTTGTTCACCAGGACGTCCAGGCGGCCATGGCGTTCCACCGCGGCGTCCACCACGGCCGCCGCCTGGTCGGGGTCCCGTACGTCGGCGACCACGAAACCCGCGGTCCGGACCGTTCCGGACACGTCCGTCCCGGTGGGGAGACCGTCGCCCGACAGCTCGGTGCGGCCGCAGACCACGACGTCGGCCCCGGCCGCCAGGAACGACTCGGTGACGGCGCGGCCGATGCCCCGCCCGCCACCGGTGACGACGACGACCCGTCCGTGGAAGTCGAGGGGGCCGCCGCCGTCGGTGCTCCGGTCCGCTGCCACTTCTGCCTCCCTGGTCCGACTGGTACTGTCCTCACCACTATTACCTGACACTGCATCAGATCGGAAACCCCCGTGACCGTTCGTGGTGTCGGGTGGGAGCCAGCACCCGTGCACGACGACCGCGCGGCCGCGCCCCGCCGTGCCCTGCGCCGGCCGGGCCCGCGGCCACGCCGCAGACCTCCGGAGCCGACCATGCCCATCACCACCCACCAGGACCGTCCCGGCATCGCCGAGGTGGTCATCGACCATCCGCCGGTCAACGCCCTCGACGTGGCCGGCTGGTTCGAACTCGCGGATGCGGTCCTGGCCGCCGGCCGCGTGCCCGACAACCGAGTGGTGATCCTCCGGGCCGAGGGTCGTGGGTTCTGCGCCGGCGTGGACATCAAGGAGATCCAGGCCGAAGGCGACGCCGCGTTGATCGGGGCGAACCGGGGCTGCTTCGCCGCCTTCGCCGCCGTCTACGAGTGCGAGGTGCCGGTCATCGCCGCCGTCCACGGCTTCTGCCTGGGCGGCGGGGTGGGCCTCGCCGGCAACGCCGACATCGTGGTGGCATCGGACGACGCCACCTTCGGGCTCCCCGAGGTCGACCGGGGCGCTCTCGGAGCGGCCACCCATCTCTCCCGACTGGTGCCCCAGCACCGTATGCGGTCGATGGTCTACACCGCCGAACCCGCCACGGCCGCCGAACTCCACCACTACGGATCGGTGCTCCGGGTCGTGCCCCGTGACGAGTTGGTGTCCGCCGCCTACGAGGTGGCCGGGGACATCGCGGCCAAGAGCCCGACCATCCTGCGCCGGGCGAAGGAGTCCCTCAACGGGATCGACCCCGTCGACGTGCGATCGAGCTACCGGCTGGAGCAGGGGTTCACCTACGAACTCCACGTGGCCGGTGTGGCCGACGAGCAGCGGGCCGCCTTCGTCGAGAAGCGCGACGCCGACACGTCCCGATGACAGCGTCCCCCGACGGACCACGCCCGGCCGGGTCTCCGGCCGCCCGACAGACTGGACCCACCCATGGCTGACAAGCGCCTCTCCCTCGGCGAGTTCGTCGCCGGGCTCACCTCCGGCATGACCATCGGGATCGGCGGGTGGGGATCCCGCCGCAAACCCATGGCCGCCGTGCGGGCCATCCTGCGCTCCGACCTCACCGACCTCACCGTCGTCTCCTACGGAGGGCCCGACCTGGGTCTGCTCTGTGCGGCCGGAAAGGTGAAGAAGGCGGTCTACGGATTCGTGACGCTCGACTCCATCCCGACGGACCCGCACTTCAAGGCCGCCCGCCAGACGGGCGCCATCGAGGCCATGGAGGTCGACGAGGGGATGTTCTACCTCGGCCTCCTGGCCGCCTCGCAACGCATCCCCTTCCTGCCCACGCGGGCCGGACTGGGCTCCGACGTCCTGGCGGTCAACCCCGGACTGCGCACCGTACGGTCGCCCTACGACGACGCCGAGGAGCTCGTGGCCATGCCCGCGCTGCGCCTGGACGCCGCCGTGGTCCACGTCAACCGGGCCGACGCCGCCGGATCGGGACAGATCCTCGGACCGGATCCCTTCTTCGACGAGCTCTTCCTAGGCGCCGCCGACCGGCGGTTCGTCACCACCGAACGCGTGGTGCCGACCGAGGAGCTCGCCGCCGGCGGTCCGCTCCAGTCACTGTGCATCAGCCGGCTCCTCACCGACGGCGTCGTCGAGACCCCCGGCGGCGCGCACTTCACGGCGTGTGTGCCCGACTACGGCCGCGACGAGGGGTTCCAGAAGGAGTACGTGGCGGCCGCGGGCGACCCGGACGCCTGGGCCGCCTTCACCGATCGCTTCCTCGCCGTCGACGAGGAGAGCTACCAGGCCGCCGTCCGCGAGGCCGCCGAGGAGCGGGCCGCGACCAGGGCCGCCAAGGAGGGCGCATGACCGATACCACCCCCACCGGCGTCTCCCGGGCCGAGTACTCCGCGATCGCCTGTGCGGACGTGTTCCGCGGCGACGGCGAGGTGATGGCCAGCGCCTTCGGCACCGCACCCGCCCTGGGCGCCCGGCTGGCCCGCCTCACCTTCGCCCCCGATCTCGTCCTCACCGACGGCGACGCCGCCCTCGTCGACGGCGCCCCTCCGCTCGGCGCGCCACCGTCGTCGCTGGTCCTCGAGTCCCACATGCCCTACCGCCGGGTGTTCGACGTCGTGTGGTCCGGTCGCCGCAACCTGATCATGATGGCGTCCCAGATCGACCGCACGGGCAACCAGAACATCAGCGCCATCGGTCCCTGGGGCCGTCCCAAGGCGCAGCTCGTCGGCGTGCGGGGGGCGCCGGGCAACACCGTCAACCATTCGACCAGCTACTGGGTGCCCAACCACTCGACCCGCTCCTTCGTCGAGCAGGTCGACGTGGTGTCGGGGGTCGGGTACGCCCGCGCCGCGGCGGCCGGCCCGTCGGCCACCCGGTTCCACGAGATCCGCTACGTCGTGTCGAACCTCGGGGTCTTCGACTTCGCGACGCCCGACCACTCCATGCGCCTGGTGTCGGTCCATCCCGGGATCACGGTGGACGACGTCGTCTCGGCCACGGGGTTCAGCCTGGTGATCCCCCACGAGGTCCCCGACACGCGCGATCCGACGCCCGAGGAGCTCGACCTCCTCCGGACGGTCCTCGATCCCCGGGGCCTCCGCGATCGGGAGGTGCGGGCGTGAGCCATCCCGTCCTGCACACCCCCTTCTGCGATCTCGTCGGGGTGCGGTACCCGATCGTCCAGACCGGGATGGGGTGGGTGGCCGGTCCGCGCCTCGTGGCCGCCACCGCCGAGGCCGGTGCACTGGGCATCCTGGCCTCGGCCACCATGACCTACGACGAACTGGTGGCCGCCATCGGCGAGGTGCGTTCCCGTACCGACAAGCCGTTCGGCGTCAACCTGCGCACCGACGTCGCCGACGTGGCGGAGCGCGTGGCACTGATGATCGGGAACGGCGTGCGCGTCGCCAGCTTCGCCCAGGCGCCGAACCCGGCTCTGGTCGAGCGCTGCCGGACCGCCGGCCTGGTCGTGATGCCCACCATCGGCGCCCGTCGCCACGCCGAGAAGGTGGCGGAGTGGGGTGTCGACGCCGTCATCGCCCAGGGGGGCGAAGGCGGAGGGCACACCGGCACGGTCCCCACCTCACTGCTCACGCCCGCCGTCGTCGACGCCGTCGGCGACCGCGTGGCCGTGGTGGCGGCGGGCGGCTTCTTCGACGGCCGCGGCCTGGTCGCCGCCCTGGCCTACGGCGCGTCGGCCATCGCCATGGGGACGCGGTTCCTGCTGACCCGGGAGAGCCGGGTGCCCGACGAGGTGAAGCGGCTCTATCTGCAGACGCCGGTCACGGGGACGGTGGTCTCGACCGCCGTCGACGGCGCGCCCCAGCGGGTCATCCGCACCGACCTCGTCGACCACCTGGAGAAGTCGGGGTGGCTGCGGGCCCTCCCCCGGGCCCTGGCGAACGCCCACGCCTTCCGCAAGGAGACCGACACCACCCTGCCGGCCCTCTGGAAGGAGGGGACCGCGATGAAGAAGGGCAACGACCTGACGTGGCCCCAGGTCGTGATGGCCGCCAACGCGCCGATGATGACCAAGGCCGCACTCGTCGACGGCCGGACCGATGTGGGCGTGCTGCCGACGGGGCAGGTCGTCGGTGCCATCGAGGAGCTGCCGACGGTGGCCGAGTTGATCGAGCGGATCGTCGCCGAGGCCGAGCACGTCCTGACACGGCTGTCGGGCCGCGCCGAGGGAGAACCTCCCGCTCCGTAGGAACTCCCGCGCGCTCCGAGGCGGCACGGTGCGCCGTGGCGTGCGGGCCGTCGTCACGCCCGTGATCGTGACGACGTCGCTGCCGCCGACGATGCGGCGCCCGACAACCGACGCGCCCCGGGTCGCGCGTGGGCGCACGTCGCCGGAACGTCTGCGGCAACCGCTCGGAACGGCCACGCACTGTGACCACCGAGAAGATTGCCCATTGTGCAGCGAAGGCGCCTAGGGGATAATCACTCCCTGCCTCACCAGTCAACAGATGTAGCCGCCTCACCCTGCCAACCATCGGCCAGCCGTCCCGAAGTGGTCCCGCCACCTCGGGGCGTCGCTTGTCACAGAGGAGCTCCCATGTCCGATGAAGTGCTGAAGACCTCGACGGGGCGGCGGCGGTCGGGAAGTGCGGGTTCACCGGTCAACATCACCGGCGTGGGGGCGGTCACGGGGTACGGGTGGGGCATCAAGCACATGTGGGACGGGTTCCTGCTCGGGGAGAGTGCGGTCAAGCTCACGCAGGTTCCCGATCAGGTGGAGGGCGACGGCGCCTACCTCGCCACCATCGCCGCTGAGGGCGACCGCCGCGACGGCCCGAGCCGCTTCATGCGTTCGCTCCGCTTCGCGGCCCGCGAGGCGATCGCCGACGCACACGAACGCGGCTGGCGCCCCGGCCCGGTCGTCGGCGTGGTGCACTGCCTGGTGCTCGGTGACGTCGAGATGTGGTCCGACTTCCACCGGGCCGAGGGCAAGCGGGTCCGCGCCCGGCAGTGGGTCAACATGATGCCCTCGACGGTCCTCGCTTTGATGATGAAGGAGAACGACTTCCACGGGCCCACGATGGGCGTGTCGGCCATGTGCGCGTCGGGCAATGCCGGGATGATCACGGCCAAGTCGTGGCTCGACACCGGGGTGGCCACCGATGTCATCCTGCTCGCCACCGACCTGTCGCTGATGGGCCAGGACCTGCGCGGATTCGTCGACGTCGGTGTCGCCGTGGGCGACGCCCCCCCGTTCGACGCCTGCCGGCCGTTCCAGGAGGGGAGCCGCGGCTTCGTGGCGGGCGAGGCCGCGGTGGCGATGGTGCTCTCCAAGGAGGACCGTGGCTCGTACGCGACGGTGCTCGGCGGGAGCATGTCGATGGACGCCTACAACGCGGTCGCCATCGAGCCGGACCTGACCCAGATCTTCCGTTGCTTCGACGACGCCATGCGCATCTCCGGGGTCGACCCGGCGGACGTGGCCTATCTCAACGCCCACGGACCGGGGACGGCCCAGTGCGACGCCGCCGAAGCGCGCGTCCTCGACGAGATGTTCCCGCAGGCCAGAGGGATCTTTTCGGTCAAGCCCCTCACCGGGCACTGCCAGGCGGCCGCGGCGGCCGTCGAGATCCTCGCCACCGTGTACGCCTTCCAGTCCGGGTACATTCCGGCCCCGCCACAGGTCGCGCCCGGACACCCGCGACTCGTCAACGGGCACACCCCCCGCGTGCCCGGTCCGATGGTCAAGTCGTCGATCGGCATGGGCGGGTACAACGCGGTGATCGTGATCGGCGAACCCGCGGACTGAACCCGGGCGGTCGGGAGGCTCGCGTCGCCGGCCGCACTGACCCTGCGGACCTGGTGGGCGGCCAGTTCTGCCTCAAGCTGTCGCCCTCGTCTGCCGATGTTGCGGCGTATGGTTACGACAAGCAGCTTCGGGGGTCAACGCCCTACGCTCTCGTTTGACCGCATCGAGCGCGGCCCTGCGGCCATGATCGAACTGTCCGAGGACGTCGAGCTCTCCATCGACAGCCTGCGCACCGTCAGCTGGATCTACGACCGCACCGCCGATGAGGTGTCGTGGTCCTCCCCCTTCGAGGCCCTGTTCGGCTTCGACCCCGGCGACCCGGGCTTCCGCGTCCAATCGGGGACCCCGGTGATCGGCGAGCCGGAGTACACCGTCCAGGCGCCGTCCCCCGGGCCGCACCCGGCCGTGGACGTCGGGCGGGCGGTCCTCGCCCCGGTCCTGGCCCCGATCGCCGCCGGCGTACCGCCGGCCACCTACGACCTCCGGATGATCGTGACCTCACCCGACGGTGCGCAGCACGAGGTGGTGGTCCGTGCCTCCCCGATCGCGCTCGCCGCGTCGGATGACGACCACGCGGGCGTGGTCTCCGACGACTACGTCATCGGGGTCATCATCGACGTGACCAACACGCACCGCTTCGAGCGCGAGCTCGGCGACCTGGTCGACCGCTACCGCCTGCTGACCGAGGTCTCACCCGACGCTGTGGTGGTGCACCAGGACGCGCGGCTGGTCTACGGGAACCGTGCCGCGTTCCGACTGATCGGCCTCGACCTCGACCCGGACAACGCGAAGGAGCTCTACGGCCGGTTCATCACCGAGTTCATCCACCCGGGGGACATCGGCGACACCATCGAGCGGATCTCCGAACTGCAGGAGGACGGTCAGTTCTTCGAGCACGGCGAGGCACGGATCCTACGGACGGACGGGACGCCGGTGATCGTGGAGGTCACCAGCATCCGCACCCAGTGGGCCGGTCGGCCCGCATACCAGGTGATCATGCGCGACGTGTCGGAACGGCGCGCCGCCGAGGCGGCCAACCGCTACCGCGCCAACCTGGTCGCGCAGGTGTCCGATGCCATCATCGGCATCGACGCCGACGGCAAGATCGAGAGCTGGAACCAAGCGGCCCAGACGATCTACGGCTGGTCCGAGTCCGAGGTCGCCGGCATGTCGATCAGCGCGGTCGTGAGCGCCAACCGCAGCGAGAGCGCGTCCGAGCTGGAGCGGGGCCAACGGCGCCACCGACGCAAGGACGGGTCCGAAGTGGACGTACTCGTCGCCATCGACCCGTTGATCGACGACGACACCCAGCCGGCCGGATGGGTCGTCGTGTGCACGGAGCTCACCGACGCACGCCGGGCCGAAGCCGGACGCCGGGCCGCCGAGGAGCGCTACGAGGCGGTCGTCGCCTCGCTGAGCGAGGGCATCATCCTCTTCGACGAGGAAGGCAGGATGAGCGCCCACAATCAGGCGGCCGAGTCGATCCTCGGGTCCCGGCTCACCGAGGGCGACGGGCACCGCCTCTTCACCGGCTCCTCGATCGCCACCTCGACCGAAGGTCTTCCGCTCACACCCACCATGTTCCCCCACGTGAAGACCCTGTCCACCGGGCAGTCGGAGGACGGTGTGGTGATCGGGGTCACCGACGAGCACGGACGCCGGCAGTGGCTGTCGATGAGCTCCCGACTGCTGTCAGGTGCCAGCCAGACCGACTCCCCGATGTTGGTGTGCTCGTTCACCGACGTCACCGACCGCCGGGCGGCCGAGGCCCAGCTCCACTGGCTCGCCTACCACGACTCCCTCACGGGCCTGGGCAACCGCTCCTTCTTCAACGACGAGCTCGAGCGGGAGCTTCTGCTCTCCATGCAGAGCGACACCAATCTGGCCGTGCTGTTCGTCGACCTCGACCGCTTCAAACTGGTCAACGACTCGTTCGGGCACTCGAGTGGCGACGAGCTCCTCCTCGAGCTGGCCCGACGGTTCAAGACGGCGGCCCGCAAGGGGGACGTGGTCAGCCGGTTCAGCGGCGACGAGTTCGTGGTGCTGTGTCCCGATGTGCGCGACGAGGCCCACGCCGTGGAGTTGGCGAAGGAGTACTCGGCGGTCATCGACGCCCCCTTCAAGCTCTCGACCGGGCGGTCGGTCGTCGTCACCTGCAGCGTGGGGGTGGCCTTCGTGGAGCGCGGGCGACAGAGCGCCCAGGACATCCTCCAGCAGGCCGACACGGCGATGTTCAAGGCCAAGGGGAAGGGCCGGTCGCGCATCGAGGTCTTCGACGAGTCCCTCCGGGTGAACTCGGTGGCCCGGCTCGAGATCATCGACGACCTGCGGCACTCGATCGAGCACGACGAACTCGTCGTGCACTACCAGCCGATCGCGTCGGTGGGCGACGGCAAGATCGTGGCGCTGGAGGCGCTCGTCCGCTGGAACCACCCGACCCGCGGTCTGCTCGGACCCATGGAGTTCATCCCCGTCGCCGAGGAGACCGACCTGATCTACTCGCTCGGCCGGTGGGTGCTGCGCGAGGCGTGCCACGCCATGGCCCGCTGGCGCCGCGACCTGCCGGGAGCCGAGGACGCCTACGTCACCGTCAACCTGTCGGTCCACCAGCTGAGCGACGCCACCCTGCTCGAGTCGATCGCCGAGGCGCTGGCCGACTCGGAACTCCCACCCGAGGCGCTCGTGCTCGAGGTGACCGAGTCGCTCCTCATGAGCGACACCGCCGAGACCATCGACGCCCTCAACGGGATCCACGCCATGGGCGTGGGACTCGCCATCGACGACTTCGGCACGGGTGAATCGTCCCTGGCCCGCCTCAAGAGCTTCCGGGTGAAGGTGCTGAAGATCGACAAGTCGTTCGTCGATGGCCTGGGGATCCTGGAGACCGACGAGGCGATCGTCGCCGCCATCGTCCAGCTCTCCAAGGCACTGGGCATCGTGGTGCTGGCCGAAGGGGTGGAGACCCCCGCCCAGCTCGAACGGGTGGCGGCGCTCGGGTGCGACCTCTACCAGGGCTACCTGATGTCCCGACCGATCAGCGCCGACCACGTCGACTTCTCCAAGACGGCGGAGACGACCCCCCAATCAGACCTCCCCGCGTAGCGGCGTGCCACGGCACCCGCTATGCGGGGCGGGCCCGCGCCGCCCGGGGGCGGCGCGTGCCTGCGCGTCCGGGACCCGGGGACCCCGGGACGGGGATCAGCCCAGACGCTCGATGATGGTGGCGTTGGCCTGGCCGCCGCCCTCGCACATCGTCTGGAGCCCGTAGCGGGCGCCGGTGCGCTCCATCTCGTTCAACAGGGTGGCGAGGAGACGGGCGCCGGACCCTCCGGTCGGATGGCCGATGGCGATGGCCCCGCCGTTCACGTTGACCTTGTCCATGTCGGGGTGGTGCTCCTTCTCCCAGGCCAGCACCACCGAGGCGAACGCCTCGTTGATCTCGATAAGGTCGATCTCGTCGAGGGAGAGCTTCGCCTTCTCGAGTACCCGCGTCGTGGCCGGGATGGGGGCGGTCAGCATGATGACCGGGTCGTTGGCCGCCACGGCGAACGTGTGGAACCGGGCCCGCGGGGTGTACCCGAGCTGGGCGGCCCGCTCCTCGGACATGATCAGGACGGCGGCCGCCCCGTCGGAGATCTGCGATGACGACGCCGCGGTGACGAGTCCGTCGGCCACGAAGCACGGCGGCAGCGACGCCAGCTTCTCGTAGGACGAACCCGCCCGGACCCCTTCGTCGAAGTCGAGAGGTCCCTCGTCGGCAGGGTCACCCTCGTCGGTCCCGGCCACCGCCACCTTGTCCTCGACCCGCGCCCGTCGGGTGGCCAGCGGCACGATCTCGCTCCCGAAGCGGCCCTCGGCGATGGCCGTGGCGGCCCGGTCGTGGGAGCGCAGCGCGAACCGGTCCATCTCCTCGCGGCTGATCCCCCAGCGCCGGGCGATCTCCTCGGCGCACAGTCCCTGGTGGATGAAGTCGAAGCGGCCGTGCACGGTGGGGCCGTAGGCGTCTCCGGGACCGGGCTCGGTGGTCGAGCCGATCGGCACCCGGCTCATGGCCTCGACCCCGCCACCGATGACGATGTCCATGGCGCCCGACGCCACGGCCTGGGCGGCGAAGTGCACGGCCTGCTGGGCGGATCCGCACTGCCGGTCGACCGTCGTGCCGGGAACCGTGTCGGGGAACCCGGCGGCCAGGGCGGCGTTGCGCCCGATGTTCATGGCCTGCTCCCCCACCGTCATGGTGCAGCCGTAGATCACGTCCTCGACCAGGGACGGGTCGAGGTCGTTGCGGGCGACGAGCGCGGCCAGGGGCTGGGCGGCCAGGTCGACGGCGTGCCAACCCGAGAGGCGGCCGTTCTTCTTCCCGACGGGGGTGCGGACGACATCGACGATCACAGCGCTGGCCATGCCGCCATTGTGGCCGATGGGCCCCGGTTGCCGGAAATCTGGCGGTGTGTCAGATTTCCCCCGACCCCGCCGGGCGCCCGTCCGGCCCGGCCGAGCGAGGGACGCACCCGATGGAGCCGTTGACGGACCAGCCGATGGACCTGCACTACACCGACGCCCAGGAGGCCTTCCGGGCCGAGGCGCGCGCCTGGCTGGAGGGGCATGCGCCCCCACCGGGAACCCTGCCGTCGCTCGACACCGCCGAGGGCTTCGAGGCCCACCGGGCCTGGGAGGGAGAGCTGGCCGCCGACCGGTGGTCGGTGGTGTCCTGGCCCGAGGAGTACGGCGGTCGTGGGGTCGGGATCCTCGAGTGGCTGGTGTTCGAGGAGGAGTACTGGCGGGCCCAGGCCCCGCTCCGCGTCAGCCAGAACGGCATCTTCCTGCTGGCTCCCACCATGTTCGAGTTCGGGAGCGACGAGCAGAAGGCACGGTTCCTCCCGCCGATGGCCACCGCCGCCGAGATCTGGTGCCAGGGATGGTCCGAGCCCGATGCCGGATCGGACCTCGCCGGGATCCGCAGCCGGGCCCGTCGGTCCGACGCCGAGGGCGGCTGGGTGCTGTCGGGGCAGAAGACGTGGGCATCGCGCGGCGCGTTCGCCGACTGGTGCTTCGGTCTCTTCCGCACCGATCCCGAGGCCGAGCGCCACCGCGGTCTCACGTACTTCCTCATCGACATGGCGACGCCGGGGGTGACGGTGCGCCCGATCCCCCAGATCGACGGCGAGACCGGCTTCGCCGAGCTGTTCTTCGAGGACGTCCTGGTGCCCGACCACCTGGTCCTGGGCGACGTGGGCAAGGGCTGGAACGTGGCCATGGCCACCGCCGGGTCCGAACGGGGGCTGAGTCTGCGCAGCCCGGCCCGCTACAGCCGGGCCGCCGACCGGCTGGTCGAGCTGTACGCCGCCACCCTCGGGCGCGACCCGGACCGGGCCCGGCGGAACGCCGACGCGGTGGCCCGGGCGTGGATGGACGCCGAGGCCTACCGGCTCAACACGCTGTGGACGGCCACCCGGGTGCTCGACGGCGGGTCGGTCGGGCCCGAGGCCAGCGCCAACAAGATCCACTGGTCCCAGACGGACCTGGCCATCCACCGGACCGCGCTCGACCTGCTCGGACCGGCGGCCGAGTTCCATGGCGACGGGGTCGAGGCGCCGTGGCTCGACGGGTACCTGTTCGCCCTGGCCGGCCCCATCTACGCCGGCACCAACGAGATCCAGCGGAACGTGGTGGCCGAGCGCATGCTCGGGCTGCCGCGGGGCTGAGGGGACACCACCATGCACTTCGCCTTCACCGCCCAACAGCTCGAGTTCCGTGACGCCGTCCGCCAGGTCCTGGCCAAGGAGTGCACCACCGAGGACGTGCGGCGGGCGTACGACTCGCCGCCCGACCGCCCGGCGGGGACCGCCAGGTGGGCGACCCTGGCCGAGCTCGGCGTCACCGGCCTGACCGTCCCCGAGGACCAGGGGGGCCTGGGCCTGGGCCTCGTCGACCTCGTGCTCCTCGTGGAGGCGGCCGGCCGGGTGGCGCTGCCCGAACCGCTCGGCACCACCACCGGGATCGCCGCCCCTCTGCTCCGCGACCTGTCCACCGACGGGACGGCGACCACGGTCGACGGCCTGCTCGCCGACATCGCCGGCGGCACCCGGTCGGCCGCGGTGGCCGACGCCCGCTGGCCGGACGCCCCCGTGGCCGGGGCCGACGGGGCGGACACCCTGCTGCTCGTCCGCCAGGGGGCGGAGGGGGCGGAGGGGGCGGAGGTCCATGTCGTCGACCGGTCACGGGCGACCGTGGCGGCGGTCCCCTCCCTGGACCCGACCCGCCGACTGGGCATCCCGGCGTGGGAGTCGTCGGAGGCCACCGTGCTGGCCACCGGGGCCGCGGCCCGCGACGCCCTCACCGCGACGGGCGACCGGGCCGCGGTGGTGTCCGGGGCGGAGCTGCTCGGCCTGGCCGACGCCATGATCGACCTGACGGCCGCCTACGCCAAGGACCGCCAGCAGTTCGGTCGGCCCATCGGCAGCTTCCAGGCCGTCAAGCACCTGCTGGCCGGAGCCGTGGTGCTGCTCGAGTTCGCCCGGCCCGCCGTCTACGGGGCCGCCTGGTCCCTCGACGCCGGCGCCCCCGACGCGTCCCGTTCGGCCTCGGTGGCCAAGGCCTACGCCTCGGATGCCGCGTCCGAGGCGGCCCGGGTGGCCCTCCAGGTGCACGGGGCCATCGGCTACACCTGGGAGTGCGACCTCCACCTCTACCTCAAGCGGACCTGGGCGCTGGCCGAGGCCTGGGGGTCGGCCGCCGACCACCGGGCCCGCCTGCTCGGCCTCCTCCTCGACGGTCGCTGAGGCCCGGCCTCGGCGCCCGGCCCGTCACCCCTCGGCGCGGGGGAGGAGCCGCTTGAAACCCACGTGGCTGGCCGCGAATCCGTGACGGGCGTAGAAGCGGTGGGCGTCGGTGCGGGCCAGGTCGGACGTGAGCTGGACCCGGTAGCAGCCGGCCCCCCGGGCGACCCCGACGGCGGCCTCGAGCAGCACGCCGCCGATGCCGTGGCCCCGCACGTCCGGGGCCACGTGCATCGACTCGAGCTCGGCGCACCTCCCTCCCCGACGCTGGAGGTGGCGGAACGTGACGACCTGGCACATCCCCACCACCCGGCCGTCGAGGTCGGCCACCAGGACGTCACTCCCCGGGGTGCCGGCGATGTCGGCCAGGGCGGACCGGTAGGGGGCGACGTCGCCGCCGCGGTCGTCGGTCGGCTTCAGGGCGCCCGCCTCGAGCAGTCCGACGAGCGCCTCGGCGTCGTCGGGGGTGGCCGACCGGACGGTGACCCGTCGAGCGACCGGGTCAGAACCGCGCAAAGGCGTAGATGGGGAAGCCGTTGACGGCGTCGGACTCCGACGGCAGGTAGGGGCCGTTGATGACGACGGCCAGGTGGCCGACCGCCCCGGGGCCGGCGTCACCCTCCACGGTGACGACGGCCCCGTCCGGCCAGACCTGGGCCACCAGTCCCACGTGCACGGACGAGGACGTGGACCACGGCCCGGTGCCGTAGAGCACCGCGTCCCCCGGCAGGGGGGACGCGGTGGGAGGCAGCACCCCGGTGTGGTCGGCCGCCCAGTAGTAGATGTCGCCGGTGAAGGCGTAGGACGGGATGGGCACCCCGGCCCGCTCCCAGACCCAGGTGGCGAACAGGGCGCACCATGCCTCGCACGGGCCGTACGGATTGCAGAAGTAGCCGGTGTCGGGGTCGGCGTCCACCTGGCCGGCCGCCGTGACCACGATGGCCGTGGCCGTGGCCGACGGGGACGGGTCCGGCGGATTGGTGAAGTTGTAGTTGAACCCGTCGGGGTCGAGCAGCCAGTAGCCGATGCCCCCCGTGACGAGGGTGATGGCGGCGACCGGCATGATGTCCTGCACGTTGCCGCCGAGGCCGCCGCCGAGGTCACCGAGCCACACGGCGTCCCCGAAGACGTACACCGCGCCGTCGGTCGACGCCAGGTAGTAGCCGCGGTCGTCGGGCATGGCCGCCATGCTGCCGATCGGGTCGACGAGGGATCGGCCCCCCAGCGAACCCAGGAAGGGGGCGTCCCCGAAGGTGAAGATGCCCCCGTCGGCGGCCACCATCCAGTACCCGTCGCCGTGGTGGGTGGCCGCCATGCCCACCACCGGGGCCACCAGCGGCGTGCCCCCCATCGAACCGAGGAAGGGCGCATCGCCGAAGGCGAACACGCCGCCGTCCGAGGCGACGAGCCAGTACCCGTGGCCGTCGGCCGTCGGGGCCATGCCGACGATGGGCTTGTTGAGCGGTCGACCGCCCATCGAGCCGTAGAAGCCGGCGTCCCCGAAGGCGAACACGCCGCCGTCGAGGGCGGCGAGCCAGTAGCCCCGTCCGTCGGGCGTGGCGGCGATGGCGACGATCGGCCCGGTGAGCGACAGGTTGCCGACCGAGCCGTAGAACCCGGCGTCGCCCTCGGCCTAGACGCCGCCGTCGGCCCCCGCCAGCCAGTAGCCCTCGTCGCCCAGCGGCGCCGCCGGGTTGGCCGCCTGGGCCACCACGACCGAGTTCAGCGACCCCGTGAGGGTGGCGCCGGCCGCCGGCGCGCCGAAGCCCAGGACGCCACCGCCGGCGAAGACGTGCGGCGCCGCCAGGGCCTGACCCACCGTCTCGGCGCCGGCCGGTGCCGGAGCGGCGGCCACCACCAAGGTGGCCACCATGGCGACGACGGCGGCGCCCATGGCCACGGCCCGTCGCATTCCTCGCATGGGCACCCATGGTAGGCAGCCGGCCGGCCGGACGAAAGGGTCAGATCGACCCGTCGGTCCCGTCCACGCCCCGGCGGCGACTGGCCTACTGTTCCGGGCGCCGACCGGACACGGTCGTGGGACGACAGGGGAGCGAGGCCACCATGGATGCCATCACACTGATCGACGCCTTCCGCGTGGACGGCAAGGTCGCCGTCGTCACCGGCGCCGGCAGCGGCATCGGCAAGGCGTCCGCGCTGGCCCTCGCCGGGGCCGGGGCCGAGGTGGTCTGCGCCGACATCGTCGAGGACACGGCCCGGGACACGGCAGCCGAGATCACCGCGGCCGGCGGCGCCGCCGAGGGGGTGCGCCTCGACGTGTCCCGGCGGCTCGACGTGGACGCCCTGGCCGAACGGGTGGCGGCCGAACGGGGCGGGATCCACGTCTGGTGCAACATCGCCGGGATCATGGTCGAGGGGCCGTTCCTCGACGCTCCCGAAGAGGATCTCGACCGGATCCTGGCGGTCAACCTCAAAGGGGTCTTCTTCGGCTGCCAGGCCGCCGGGCGGGTGATGGTGGGCCAACCCGGGGGCGGCAGCATCATCAACACGTCGTCGGCCGCCGCCGACGCCCCGAGTCCGAACGTCGTGAGCTATGCGATCTGCAAGGCCGGGGTCGTCCAGATGACCAAGTCCCTGGCCTACGAGGTGGGGCGCAAGCACGTGCGGGTCAATGCCGTCGCCCCCGGCTTCGTCCTGACCGGGATGACCGGCCGCTACTTCGTCCGGCCCGACGGGACCGTCGACGAGGAGATGCAGGAAGCGGTCATCGCGCCCATGAAGAAGTACACCCCCCTGCGCGAGATCGGCGAGCCCGAGGACATCGCCGCCGCCGTGCTGTACCTGGCCTCGGACGCCTCGAAGTTCATGACCGGCCAGGTCCTCCGGCCCAACGGCGGCGTGGCGATGGTGTGACCGGCGGGGGTCGACCCAGGGCGTCGGGGGCCAGCTGACACACCGTCAGAACCGGGGATATGCTCGCCCCATGGCCGAACTGCCGATGATCATCTCCGTCGACGACCACATCGTCGAGCCCGCCGACACCTGGACGAGCCGCATGCCGGCCAAGTTCAAGGACGCCGCCCCGCACATCGTCCGCAAGGACATGCCGGACGTGACGTTCGTCGGCGGCAAGCTGACCGTCAACGAGGGCGGCGGCGGCGCCCCGGCGGACTGGTGGATCTACGAGAAGCTGCAGCGTCCGCTGCTGCGCGTCGACTCGGCGGTGGGCGTACCCCGCGACGAGGTCACCATGAAGGGCGTGACCTACGAGGACATGCGCCCCGGCTCCTACCGCCAGAAGGAGCGCCTGGAGGACATGGACGTCAACCACATCGAGGCGTCCCTGTGCTTCCCGACGTTCCCCCGCTTCTGCGGGCAGACCTTCTCGGAGGCCGAGGACAAGGAACTCGCCCTCCTGTGCGTCAAGGCGTACAACGACTACCAGGTGGAGGAGTGGTGCGCCGGCACCGGCGGCCGCCTCGTCCCGCTCATCATCGTCCCGCTGTGGGACGCCCACCTCGCCGCCGAGGAGGTGCGCCGCAACGCCGAGCGCGGCGTGCGCGCCGTGTGCTTCAGCGAGATCCCGGCCTACCTGGGCCTGCCGTCGATCCACGATCCCGACAACTACTGGGACCCGTTCTTCGCGGCGTGCGACGAGACCTCGATGATCGTGAACATGCACATCGGGTCGAGCTCGAAGATGCCGTCGACCTCGGCGGACGCCCCGGCCGCCGTCGGGTCGTCGTTGACGCACATCAACGCCGAGCTGTCGATGACCGACTTCTTGATGTCGGGACTGTTCGAGCGGTTCGCCAACCTCAAGGTCGCCTACTCCGAGGGGCAGATCGGCTGGATCCCGCACCTGCTCCATCGGATGGACGTCGTATGGGAGGACAACCGGGGCTGGGGCGGCGTGGCCGACAAGGTGCCGAACCCGCCGTCGAGCTACTTCAAGGACCACGTCTTCGGCTGCTTCTTCGACGACCCGAACGGGCTCCGGCTGATCGACGAGATCGGCGAGGACAACATCACCTACGAGTCCGACTACCCGCACTCCGACTCGACGTGGCCCCGCACGCGGGAGATCGCCGAGAAGCAGATGGCCGGCCTCACCGACGAGCAGCGCTACAAGGTCGTGCGGGGCAACGCCATCAAGCTCTTCGGCCTCGACTTCAAGTGACCGTCCCCCGGTAACCCCCGTGGACCTCCGGTACTCCGACGCCGAGCAGGCGTTCCGCTCCTCCCTACGCGCCTGGCTCGACGCCACGCTGCCCGGCCTGCCGCCCCGGCCCGATCCGAGCGACTGGCCCGGCCGGCGCGCCTACGACACCCACTGGCAGCGACTCCTCTTCGACGCCGGCTACGCGGGGGTGGACTGGCCCACCGAGGGTGGCGGACGGGGCAGCTCGGCCATCGAGGAGCTGATCTTCAAAGAGGAGCTCGAGCGGGCCCACGCCCCCTACGTCGGCGTCAACTTCGTCGGCCTCCTGCACGCCGGTCCGACCATCATCGCCGAGGGCACCCCCGGGCAGCGCGCCCGGTTCCTGCCGCCCATCCTGCGCGGCGACGAGGTGTGGTGCCAGGGGTTCTCGGAACCCAACGCCGGGAGCGACCTGGCGTCCATGCGGACCCGGGCGGTCCGGGACGGCGACGACTACGTGGTCACGGGTCAGAAGATCTGGACCTCGCACGCCGAGGTGGCCGACCACTGCGAGCTGCTCGTGCGCACCGGACCCGAGGACAGCCGCCACCGGGGCATCTCGTGGCTGATCCTGCCCATGGACTCCCCCGGCGTCGACATCCGCCCGCTCCACACCATCGCCGGCTCCACCGAATTCGCCGAGCTGTTCCTGGACGAGGTCCGGGTGCCGGTGGCCAACCGGGTGGGCGAGGAGAACGACGGCTGGCGCGTCACCATGGTCACCCTCAGCTTCGAACGGGGCACCGCGTTCGTGGGCGACCTCCTCGAGGCGGTCGAACTGCTGTCGACCTCGGTGGCCCTGGCCCGGCGCACCGGCGCCTGGGCCGACCCGGGCGTCCGTCGCCAGGCGGGGCACCTGAAGGCCGGACTCGACGCCCTGTGGGCGCTGACCAAGCGGAACGTCTCCCAGGCCGCCCGCACCGGGATCCCGGGCGTCGGCGGGACCTACTTCAAGCTGGCCTACTCCGAGACCCGCCACCAGCTCGGCGAGTTCTCCCTCTCCCTGCTCGACCGGGCCGGCCTGGCCGCCACCGACCTCGAGGGGACCGACGGGCTCGGTGCCCTGCCGGCGGGCACCATGGTGGAGGACTGGCTGCGGGGGATCTCGCTGACCATCGCCGCCGGCACCTCCCAGATCCAGCGCAACATCGTGGGCGAACGCATCCTCGGACTGCCCAAGGAACCCCAGGCGAACGCCCCGGGCGGAAAGGGCTGAGCCGTGGACTTCGAAGTCACCGAATTCCAGTCCGACCTCGCCGCCGGCATCCGCCGCCTGTGCGAGGGCCGGTTCGACCTCGGGTCGATCCGCTCGCGCGAGGGTTCCGACCGGGTCGTCGACCGCGGGGGATGGAAGGAGCTCGGCGACGCCGGTGTCTTCCACCTCTGTCTGGCCGAGGAGGCCGGTGGGGTCGGGCTCGGGCTCGCCGAGGCGGCGCTCGTCTTCGAGGAGCTGGGTCGGTCGCTGGTGCCCGGACCGCTCGTCGCCTCCCACCTGGCGGCCGGGCTCGTCGACGGGGCCGACGACGGGACGGTGGTGGTGGGACTCGTCGAACGCCCGACCCCCGGGGCCGTCGGCACCGGCGTCCTGCCCGTCGTCGTCGAGCACCTGGCCGACCTCGACGTCCTGTTGGTGCTGTCCGACGATGGCGTCGAACGGCTCGACCCGGCGGGTCTCGTCGCCACTCCCCTCCCCCGGCCCATGGATCCGCTGACCCCGGTGTGGTCGATCCCGACCCTCCCCCCGGGGAGCCGGTGGCCGGCGCCGACGTGGCCGCCTGGTGGCGGCGGGACGGCGCCGTGCTGACGGCCGCCCTCCAGGTGGGCATGGCCCAGTGGGCCTGCGACCTCGCCGTCGAGTACGCCAAGGGGCGGGTCCAGTTCGGTCGGCCGATCGGCGGCTTCCAGGCCGTCAAGCACCTGTGCGCCGACATGGCCGTGCGCGCCGAGGTGGCCCGGATCGCCGTGCAGGCCGCCGCGGTCACCGTCGACCAGCCCGACGTGGGCGACGCGTCGGTCGCCGCGGCCGGAGCCAAGCTGCTGGCCGACGAGGCGGCCGTGGGCAACGGCCGCTCGTGCATCCAGGTCCACGGCGGGATGGGCTTCACCTGGGAGGTGCCGGCCCACCTCGCCTACAAGCGGGCCCGGGTCCTCGCCACCACCTTCGGGACCGAGGACGCCCTGGCCGAGCAGCTGGCGGCCTCGCTCAGCCCTCCCGACACCGCCTGACCGCCGACTCCGGACGACAGCGCCCACCGCGGTGGGACCGACACGTGAGGTTGACCCCGATGCCCGACACACCCCTCGTCCCACCCGCCGACGTCGTGACCGTCCTACCCGACGGCGTGCTCTCCTTCGGCCTGCAGCTGCCGATCCAGTCCCAGTCGACCATCTACGTCGAACCCTGGGAGGCCGACGCCGGACCCGACGAGCTGGCCCGGGTCGCCCTGGCGTGCGAGGCGGCGGGCTTCTTCTACGTCGGCGTCTGCGACCACACGTTCATCCCCGAGCGCCTGGCCGGGGCCATGAGCACGGTCTGGTACGACACGGTCGCCACGCTCGGGTGGCTGGCCGCCGTCACCTCGGAGATCCACCTGCTCTCCCACATCTACGTGGCCGCCCTGCGCCACCCGCTGCGGGCGGCCAAGGAGTTCGCCACCCTCGACACCCTGTCGAAGGGGCGGATCGTCTGCGGCGTGGGGGCCGGACACGTGTCGGAGGAGTTCGACCTGCTGGGTCCCGCCTTCGGGGAGCGGGGGCCGGCCACCGACGAGGCCGTGGTCGGATTGGCCCGGGGGCTGACCGAGGAGTACCCGACCCTGGCCGGGCCGCGCTGGCCGGCGTCGGGGGTGGGGCTGCGTCCCCGGCCGGTGCGCTCGCCCCGGCCGCCCATCTGGGTGGGGGGCTCGTCGCCGGCCGCCCTGCGGCGCACGGCCCGGTTCGCCGACGGCTGGCTGCCCCAGTCGGTCGGGCCGAACTCCGACCTGTTGGCCACCCTGCACGAGCTGCGCGCCGAGTACCGCGACGGTGCGCCACTCGACATCGGCTCGATCTCCTATCCCGTGTACCTCGGGACCCCGCCTCCCGGCAACGAGCTGCCGCCCGGCACCGTCCAGGGCGACGCCGGGCGGCTGGCCGAGTACCTCGCCCCGTACCGTGAGGCCGGCTGTGGCCAGGTCCAGGTCCGCTTCCCGGCCCACTCGGTCGAGGAGCTGTGCGACCAGATCGCCGCCTTCGGCGCCGACGTGGCCCCCCTCGTCAACGCCTGACGGGACGACCCGACCGGTCCGGTCCGGGCCGGTCCGGTCCGGTCGGCGGTCAGACGATCCCGGCGTGGAACGCGTTGAGGACGGACGCCGCCCGGTCGGGGTCCTGCAACGCCCACCAGTGCCCCACCCCGGGGAGTGTCTCCTGGCGGGCCCCGAGCCGGGCCGCCACCTCGGACGACATCGCCGCGTCACCGAACGGGTCCTCGGCCGCGTGGAGCACCAGACCGGGGGCTGTGGTGGGTCCGAGGTCGGCTCCCCAGGTGGCGAACGGGCGGGGTAGGGCCGAACGGTAGAGGTCGAGGATGCACGAGGTCATGGTGGCGTCCGAGAAGGGCACCAGCACGTCGGTGTCGCCGGCCGGTACCCCCATGGCCTCGAAGCCGGCGGCCAGGTCGGCGGCCGGCACGTCGGCCTGGGCGGCGAAGAACGCCTCGCCCTCCCCCGGGGTCTGCCAGATCCGGGCGGCGTCGTGCCAGGCGTACTCCGGGTGCATGACGTTGGCCACGTCGGCCGCCCACGAGGCCAGCAGGTCGCCGCGGGTCGTCGCCACCCGGTAGGTGAGGGCCGCACCCCAGTCGTGGCCCACCAGGTCGACCGGGCCGTCGAGGGACTCGAGCTCGCCCACCAGCCAGGCGGCGTAGTCGTCCTTGGTGGCCCCGAACCCGTCGGGTCGGGGCGTGCGGAAGCCGGGGAGCGCCAGCGCCACCGAGGGTCGGTCCAGCCGCTCGCGCACGTGGTCCCAGAGGGAGGCGGACTCGGGGACACCGTGGACGAGGACGATCATGCGCGTCACCGTACCCACCCCTCCGGCCCGGCGCCCGGGGTTCCGGCTACGGCGAGCCGCCGGTCCCGGTGGCGGAGCCGCCCGGCAGCGTGGTCGTGGCCCCGGACCGCGACGTCGTGGTGGTGGTGGTCGAGGGGTGGGTGGTGGTCGTCGAGGTCGAACCGGCGGGGCGGGTCGTGGTGGTGGTCGAGGTCGGGTGGGTGGTGGTCGTGGTGCTCGGGGGCACGGTCGTGGTGGTGGTGGTCGTCGAGGTGGTGGTGGTCGTGGTGGTGGTCGAGGCTGGCACCAGGCCGGGCAGCACGTCCGGATTGTTGGAGGTGACGGTGACGGTGGTGGTGGACGCCGGCGGGTAGATCTCGAGCAGCGCCCCGAAGCCCAGGAAGGCCACCACCAACAGGACCGTCGAGCGCCGCACCGGCAGCGACGGGGACAGCGGCTTGGCCATCAGCCCGACCAGCCGGGTGTGGGTCGGCTCGTCCGGCACGTCGGGTCCGTCGGCCGACGGGCCGTCGGGCCGGACGGGGCCCGCCTCGGTCGGTGGGCCGCTCACGGCACCTTCCGCCCGGGCGGGGCACCGATGCCCGGCGACGCGATGTCGGCTGACCGCAGGGCCGTCGACGCCCGGAGCCGGATCTCCCGGGCCACCTCGAACTGCCGGCCGGGCAGCGTGCGGGCGATGAGGCGCAGCTGCACGTACCCCACGTCGATCGATTCCACCCCGGCCACCACGGGCTGGCCGAGCAGCAGACCGGACCACCGGGGCTCGGACGCCATGTCGTCGACGACCTGCTTCAACAACGCGGTGACCTGCTCGAGGTCCTCGCTCACGTCCACCGGGATGTCGATGACCGCCCGCGACCAGTCCTTGGAGAGATTGGTCACCTGGCGCAGGGCGCTGTTGGGCACCACGACCAGCTCCCCCTGCTGGGTACGGAGCTTGGTGACCCGGAGCGTCAGCTCCTCCACCGTCCCGGTGATCCCCGTCGTCTGGCCGGGCATCGACAGGCGGATGACGTCGCCGAAGGCGAACTGGTGCTCGGCGAACAGGAAGAACCCGGCCAGGAGGTCGCCCACCATCTGCTGGGCGCCGAAGCCCAGCCCGATCCCGATGACGGTGGCCGGGGCCACCAGGGTGGTGAGGGGGATCCCCAGCCGGTCGAAGGCCAGGATGGCGCCCACGAAGTAGGTCAGGGCCACCGCCACCCACTCCACCGCCTCGCTGATGGCCCGCGACCGTTTGAGCGCCTCGGAGGCGACGGCCCCCGACTCGATCTGGCGCTTCATCTGGACGTCTATCCAGCGGCGCCGGCGCATCCCGGCCCAGTGGGCGAAGCGCACCAGCAGGGCGGCGCCGAGGACGAGCACGACCACCGGCAGGAGGTGGTCCCGGAGGTAGGAGTGGTGCAGGATGTCCGCACCTTACCGTCGGCCCTCCGGGCCGTCCCGTGCGCAACGGGGGGACGAACCACCCTCTCGACCCGCGGCGCGCCCGCCCCGGCCCCCGACCCCGTCCTCCGTGCCATAATCTGACGCACTGTCAGCTCCGGGGGGACGCGGGGACGGCCGGGGGCCGCCCACCGCATCCGTCCCGGTCCCCACCTCACCACCACCGGCCCCGGCACACGCACCCGGGCCCCACGAAGGGAACCGCACCATGCTCGACTACGCGATCCGCAACGGCCTCGTCGTCGACGGCACCGGGGCACCGGGCGTCCGGGCCGACGTGGGGATCCGCGACGGGATCATCGTGACCGTGGGGACCGTCACCGAGGAGGCGGCCACCGAGCTCGACGCCGAGGGTCTGGTCGTGGCCCCCGGCATCATCGACCCCCACACCCACTACGACGCCCAGCTGTTCTGGGACCCGACGGCGTCGCCGTCCAACCTCCACGGCGTCACCACGGTGATCGCCGGGAACTGCGGCTTCACGCTCGCCCCGATCAAATCCGAGGACCACGACTACATCCGTCGGATGATGGCCAAGGTCGAGGGGATGCCGCTCGTCGCCCTCGAGAACGGCATCGACTGGGACTGGACCACCTTCGGGGAGTACCTGGCCAGACTGGAGGGCAACCTCGGCGTCAACGCCGGGTTCCTCGTCGGACACTGCGCCATCCGTCGCTGGGTCATGGGACCCGAACGGGCCGCCGAGGTGGCCGACGACGAGGAGCTGGCCGCCATGACCCGGCTCCTGGCCGAGTCGATCGAGGCCGGCGGCCTGGGCTTCTCGTCCTCGCAGTCGCGCACGCACTCCGACGGCGACGGCAACCCGATCTCGTCCCGCTACGCCGACCGCCGGGAGATGCTCGCCTTCTGCGAGGTCGTCCGGGACCACCCGGGCACCACGCTCGAGTACATCACCAACGGCTGCCTGGACGCCTTCAGCGACGACGAGATCGACCTGATGGTGGCCATGACCACGACGGCCCGGCGCCCGCTCAACTGGAACCTGCTCACCGTCGACTCGCGGACACCGGACAAGACGGCACGCCAACTCGAGGCGTCGCGGGCGGCCGCCGAGGCGGGCGGACAGATCGTCGCCCTCACCATGCCGACGCTGGTGCCCATGAACATGAGCTTCCGGACCCACTGCGCCCTCTTCCTCATCCCGGGATGGGGCGACGTGATGGGTCTGCCGGCCGAACAGCGGATCGAGCAGCTGAAGGACCCGGCGGTCCGGACGCAACTCGACGAGTTGGCCCACTCCGAGGACGCCGGCGTCTTCCGCCGGCTCTCCCACTGGGCCAACTACATCATCGGCGACACGTTCGCCCCCGAGAACGCCGGCTACAGCTGGCGCGACGTCGGCTCCATCGCCGAGGAGCAGGGCAAGGCGCCGTTCGACGCCCTGCTGGACCTCGTCATCGCCGACGACCTCCGCACCGTGCTGTGGCCCAAGGCCTCGGACGGTGACGCCGCGTCGTGGGAGGCCCGCGTCGATGTGTGGAACGACCCGGGCGCCCTGGTCGGCGGTTCCGACGCCGGTGCCCACCTCGACCGCATGTGCGGCTCGAACTACCCCACGTCGTTCCTCGGCGACTGCCTGCGCAACCGCAAGCTCGTCCCCATGGAGCAGGCGGTCCACTGGATGACCCAGGCCCCCGCCGACCTGTTCGGCCTCCAGGACCGTGGCCGGGTGGCCGAGGGGCTCCGCGCCGACCTCTTCGTCTTCGATCCCGAGACCGTCGCCTCCGAGCCCGCCACCCTCGTCGAGGACCTGCCCGGCGGCAGTCCCCGCCTCATCGCCGACCCCATCGGCGTGGTGCGGGTGCTGGTCAACGGCGTGGAGACCGTGGTCGACGGCCGGCCCACCGGCAACCTGCCGGGGACCCTCCTGCGCTCGGGAACCGACACGGTGACGGTCGACCCGTCGGCGGCCACCGTCTGACCCGGGCGCCGGGCCGACCGGTCGGGTCGGGCCTACACTGCGGCGCCACCACCCCGTCACCCCACCGCCCGTCGGCGCCGACCACCACCCACCGCACGAACCCACCGCACGAATCCACCACCCACCACTCCACCCACCGCACGAACCCGACACCGAGAAGGGGAGCCATCATGGCGAACAAGGTCACCAAGGACGAGACGCAGCTGTTGATCGACGGCCACTGGGTCGACGCCGGCGACGGCACCTACACCATCGTCAATCCGGCGACCGAGGAGCAGGTCGGCCAGGCGCCCAATGCGTCGGTCGCCGATGCCGCCGCCGCCGCCGCCGCCGCCCGGGCGGCGCTGCCGGCCTGGTCGGCCACCCCCGCCGAGGAGCGCCTCGCCCTCCTCAAGAAGGCGGCGGCGGTCATCCGCTCCAAGAACGACGAACTGGTCCCCCTGGTGATCGCCGAGACCGGGGCCACCGCCTCGGTCGGCTCCCGGATGCAGGTGCCGGTGTGCGCCGACCGCTTCGACCGGTACAGCCGGGACATCCGCCACGTCCAGGAGTCGATGCTCCCCCCGATCGCCACCGCCGCCACCCCGCTCGCCCCCGGTGGACTCATCAGTGCCCTCGCCTACCGCCAACCGGTGGGGGTCGTGGCCGCCATCGCCAGCTACAACTTCCCGCTGACCAACCTGGCCGGCAAGATCGCCCCCGCCCTGGCCATGGGCAACACCGTGGTGGTCAAGCCCGCCCCCCAGGACCCGCTCGCCGTGGTCGCCCTGCTGCGCGTGCTCGACGAGGTCGGGTTCCCGCCCGGGGTGATCAACCTGGTCAGCTCCGAGGGTCCCGCTCCCGCGGCGGTGCTCACCACGTCCCCCGACGTCGACATGGTGTCCTTCACCGGGTCGACGCAGGTCGGCCAACAGATCGCCGCGGCGGGTGCGCCCTCCATGAAGCGCCTGCTGATGGAGCTGGGCGGGAAGGGGGCCGCGGTGGTCTTCGCCGATGCCGACCTGAAGTCGGCCATCACCGCCATCGGATCGACCTGGGCTTTCCACTCGGGCCAGATCTGCACGGCCCCGACCCGGGCCGTGGTCCACGCCAGCATCTTCGACCAGGTCGTCGAAGGTCTGTCCGCGTTCGCCGGTCGGTTGACGGTGGGCGACCCCACCGAGGCCGCCACCGTGGTCGGCCCGGTCATCACCGGGGTCCACCAGCAGCGCATCCTCGACTACATCGAGTCGGGACGGGCCGAGGGTGAGGTGGTGCTCGGCGGCGGGCGCCCCGAGCACCTCGAGCGCGGCTTCTACGTCGAGCCCACCCTCATCACCGGGTCCAACGACATGCGTTGCGCCCGCGAGGAGATCTTCGGGCCCGTCGTGGTGGCCATCCCCTTCGACGACGACGAGGAGGGCGTGGCCATCGCCAACGACTCGGAGTTCGGCCTCTACGACTACGTCTTCTCGGGCGACACGGCCCGGGCGTTCCGGGTGGCCAAGCAGCTCCGGGCCGGCCATGTGGGCATCAACACCGCCCAGCGCAACATGGACGCCCCCTTCGGGGGCTTCAAGATGAGCGGTATCGGTCGCGACGGCGGCGACTACGGGCTCGAGGCCTACTCGGAGCTGCAGTCGATCATCTGGGCGGGGTAGGTCAGCCCGCGCCGTCGAACGGCGCGTCGAAGGCGAAGATGCCGCCGTCGGCCGCCGCCAGCCAGTAGCCGCCGGTCGAGCGGTCCGTGGCGATGGCCACGACCGGGGCGTTGAGCGTCAGCGATCCGGTGCTCCCCTCGTAGGGAGCGTCCCCGAAGGTGAAGATGCCGCCGTCGGCACCCACCAGCCAGTAGCCGTGGCCCGTGGCGTCGGTCGACATCCCCACCACGGGGGCGTTGAGCGCCTGCCCACCCATGGAGCCGTGGAAGGCGGCGTCCCCGAAGGCGAAGATGCCGCCGTCGGCGCCCACCAGCCAGTAGCCGTGGCCCGTGGCGTCGGGCGACATCCCCACCACGGGGGCGTTGAGCCGCTGGCCGCCCATGGAGCCGTAGAAGGCGGCGTCCCCGAAGGCGAAGATGCCGCCGTCGGCGCCCACCAGCCAGTAGCCGTGGCCGTCGGGGGTGGGGGCCATGTCGACCACGGGCGCGTCGAGCGGGAGGCCGCCCATGGAGCCGTAGAAGGCGGCGTCCCCGAAGGCGAAGATGCCGCCGTCGGCGCCCACCAGCCAGTAGCCGTGGCCGTCGGGGGTGGCCACGATGTGGGTGATGGGGGCGGCCAGGGGCCGTCCGGCCATCGATCCGTAGGCGGTGGCCGCGCCATGGGCGACCACCGTGCCGTCGGCCTTCGCCTCCCAGTAGCCGTCGTCACCGGCCGACGCGGCGACCCCCACGAAGGGGATGGGGGCGGGGGCGGGCGGCACCGGCTCGTCGGCCACCGACGGCACCGGGTAGGGGTACGGGTACTGACCGCCGGTCGCCGTGGTCGTGCCGTTCGGGCCCACCGTCTGGCCGGGGCAGTAGACGGGCACCCCGGTCTGGACGCCGGCCACCGAGGGCCCGGCCGGGACCGGGTCACCCTCCACGGCGTTCTGCGCGGCCTGGAGGCTCTCGGCGAGGCCCACGTTGCCGTAGGCGTAGCCGAAGAGCTCGACCGTGAAGGCCTGGCCGCCGCTGCAGGTCACCCCGATGCCCACCGACTCGTAGCCGGCGTTGAGCATGTTCTCGCGATGGCCGGCCGAGGCCATGTAGGCCCCCTCCATGCCGTCGGAGCCGTCACCGGGCCAGTACCCGTTGCCCGAGGATCCGGAGTTGGCGGCCATCACGCACATCTGGGTGGGCCCGGGATCGTTGCCGCACCCGGGGAGCGACGGATCCTCCACGACCCCCGTGGAGGCGATGTAGTCGGACCAGGCCTGGGCGGCGACGTCCAGCCCCCCGTTCATGGTGAGCGGCGGGACCGGCTGACCGGGCGCCGACCGGGCCGCCCGCTCGGCGTTGACCCGGGAGAGGAGGTCGGCGGCGTACACGGCCTGGACGGCCCCCACATCGTGCGGCGACGGGGCGGCGGCCGCCCGCCCCGCGGCCAGGGGCCCGATCGGGACGAGGACGCCGGCGGCGGCCAGCAGGACGACCATCCACCCGCCGAGCAACGTCCGACGCCATGCTTGGAACAAATGGGGGGCGACTATCCACGTCCGCCTGGGGGCGGGACGCGCCACTCCCTTCGCGTGCCCCACGTCCGAACCGTCCCTCTGCCGATACCGCTCCACAGTCTCGAGCCCCTCGAGGTTCGCGATTGAGTCTCCCAGACGCATCTCGGAGCATCAACCTGAGTTCCGCTTGCACCGGATGTATCGGCACGAACCGGGCAGAACTGTTGCCCGGATCGACTACAACAGGGGTGTGCCCGTGCCCGTGCCGCCCACCGTCCCCCGAGCGTTCACCGAGATGGCCGAGCGGGTGAGCAACTGGGGACGGTGGGGTCGTGACGACCAGATCGGCACCCTCAACCTCGTCGACGAGCGGGCCCGCCTCCGGGGGGTGGCTTCGGTGGTCGACGGCGCCGCCTTCCATCTGGGGATCCCGATGTCGGAGGCCGAGGGCATCCAGATGGGGTTCATCGAGGGACGGGTCAACCCGACGCACAAGATGGTCTCGGTCAACGCCCCCCAGAGCCCGGACCCGGCGTGGATCGCCTTCAGCGAGGACGTCGTCACCTTCGCCATGCAGTGCGCCACCCACTGGGACGGTCTGGCCCACTGCTCCTACGGCGCCGGACCGGACGGCGGCCGCCTGTACAACGGCTACCCGGCCTCCTCCATCACCGAAGCCGGGGCGGCCCTGCTCGGGATCCACCGGATCGACACCCTGATCAGCCGGGGACTGCTGCTCGACGTGGCCCGGGCCAAAGGTCTCGAACTGCTCGAACCGGGCTATCCGATCACCCCGGCCGACCTCGACGCCGCCTGCGCCCTCGGCGGCCTCACCGTCGAACCCGGTGACGTCGTCCTCGTCCGCACCGGACAGGCCGCCCACCTGGCCCTCCCCGGACGCCCGGGCATCGGGGGGAAGCCACCGGTGCGCGACCTCGTGGCCTACACCTGGCCCACCCCGGGCCTGACGGTCGCCACCGCCGGCTGGTTCCACGACCACGACGTGGCCGCGGTGGCCATCGACAACGTCGTCCTCGAGGTGTACCCCTGCGAGTCGGAGGACCTGTTCCTCCCGGTCCACCTGCTGCACCTGGTGGAGATGGGGATGACCCAGGGCCAGAACTGGTTCCTCGACGAGCTGGCCGACGCCTGCGCCGCCGACGGCCGCTACTCGTTCCTGCTCGACGCCACTCCGCTGCCGTTCACCGGGGCGCTGGGCTCGCCGGTCAACCCGGTGGCCCTCCGGTAGGGGCCCGTCCGGCCGGTCAGGCCCGGTCGGCCTTCCCCTTGGGCTTCGCCGTCCGGGCGGCGGCGGCACCCCCACCCACCACCGGGCCGGTGCGGGGCGCGGGGCTGTCGGCGCCGGGCACCCGGGACCCCTCCGGAGCGGGACGCCCGGTCACCGACCAGTGCAGCAGGCGGGCCTGGCTGTCGACGAGCGACGCCGTGCGGATCCCCCAGAACTCGAACCCGTAGCGGTGGCCGGCCACCTGGGCGAGCATGGCCACCAGGGTGCCCGCGGCCGCCATCGGGTCGGCGCCGGCCGGTGAGCCCGAGGTCCCCGCGTGGTTGGCGATGACCCGGGCCAGGGTGACGGTGACGGAGTTGAGGGCCCGTACCCGCAGGCCCTGGAAGCGCAGGTCGCCCTCCACGGTCGTGAGCTCGACCACCCGGAAGACGGCCCGGTTGCTCTCCCAGTAGTCCATGAACCCCTCGACCACGGCGACCGCGGTGTCCCACGAGGAGTGGTCGGACCAGTCGCCGTCGACCATGTCGCCGAGCACCCCGGCCCCCTCGACCAGCTCCTCGGCCAGGACGGTGATGGCCGCCTCCACGTTCTCGAAGTACTGGTAGAAGGTGGCGGGCGACGTGCCGGCCTGGCGGGCGATGTCGATGACCTTGATGGACCGCCACGGGGTGGCCACCAACAGTTCGGCGGTGCACTCGAGGAGGCGCTGACGGGTGGCCAGTCCCCGGCGGCCGGGCACCCGCCCGTCGGTGGTGGCGATGAGCTCCGGCTCGTCCTCGGTGGGCTCTGCGGTGGGCATGGCGGCCCATCGTACCGACGGACGGCGACCGGGGACGGCTGGGCGGCCGTCCCCGGTCGCACCCCCGTCCACCCCGGGTGCGCGGCCACCCACGGGTCCGGTTCCCCGGGACGGGAAAGGGTGTCCGACTAGGGTGTTCATCCATGGCGAACGCTCCGGTGCCGCGTACCCTGACGCGGGCTCAGCAGGCCCGACGCCAGCGCGTGATCGATGCCGCCATGTCGCTGGCGCTGGACGGTGGCTACGAGGCCGTCCAGATGCGCGACGTGGCCGCCCGGGCCGACGTGGCGATGGGCACCGTGTACCGGTACTTCTCCAGCAAGGACCACCTGCTGGCCGCCGCCCTCGTCCACTGGGTCGAACAGCTCGACAGCCGCCTGGCCCAGAGCCCGGCCCAGGGCGCGACCCCGGCCGAACGGGTCATCGACGCCCTCGACCGGGCGCTCCGGGCGATGGGCCGCCAGCCCCAGCTGGTCGGCGCCGTGTTCACGGCCCTCGCCTCCCCCGACCCGGCGGCCATCGAGTGCCAGCAGCAGGTGTCGGTGCTCATGGAGGGGATCATCACCCGGGCCATCGGCGAGCCCCAGCCCGCCGACATCAGCGACCGGGCCCGGATCCTCGGCCACGTCTGGTATTCAGCGCTGGTCGGCTGGGTGAACGGATGGAGCAACATGAACCGGGTGCACGACGAGCTGGTCGTGGCCATCGGCCTCCTGCTGCCCACCGACGTCTACGCCCAGGTCTGACGGGGCCGACCGCACCGGAGCGACCCGCCCGCCGCAGGTCCGCCGGCGCCGGCCGCCCACACCCGCGCCGTCCGGGTGGCACCGCGGACGGTGACCATCGGGCTACCGTCTGGCATGACCTCCGCCATCGAAGTGCATGGCCTGGGGAAGCACTTCGGGGACGTGGTGGCGGTGGACGACCTGAGCTTCGAGGTGGCCGAGGGACGCGTCACCGGATTCCTCGGACCCAACGGCTCCGGCAAGACCACCACCCTGCGGATGCTGCTCGGACTGGTGTCGATCACGGCGGGGACGGCCACCTTCGGGGGTCGGCGCTACGTGGACCTCCCCCACCCGGTCCGCCATGTCGGTGCCGCGCTCGAGGCCACGAGCTTCCATCCGTCGCGACGGGCCGAGGACCACCTGCGGACGGTGGCCCTGGCCAGTGGGATCCCACGCTCCCGGGTCCGCGAGGTCCTCGAACTGGTCGGACTCACCGATGTCGCCCGCCGCCGGGTGGGCAAGTTCTCCCTCGGCATGCGCCAGCGCCTGCAGCTCGCCACCGCCCTGCTGGGCGAGCCCGAGATCCTCATCCTCGACGAGCCCGCCAACGGGCTCGACCCGCAGGGGATCCAGTGGCTCCGGACCTTCATCCGGCGCCAGGCGGCCGACGGTCACGCCGTGCTCGTGTCGTCCCACCTGCTGTCGGAGATGGAGGAGACCGTCGACGACGTGGTGATCATCTCGCAGGGCAAGCTCGTGCTGCAGACGACGCTCGCCGACCTGTCCTCCAAGGCCGGCACCAGTACGGGCATGCGCATCCGCACCCCCGAGATCAACCGGTTGGCCACCGTGCTCAACGCCGTACCGGTCTACTGGCGCCAGGTCGGGCCGGACATGCTCGTGATCGACGGGGCCACGCCCGAGTGGTTCGGCCCCTTCGCCGCCCAGCACCAGATCGTGCTCTACGAGCTGGTACACGAGCGGGGCAGCCTGGAGGACGTCTTCTTGGACCTGACCCAGGGATTCGACGCCGCCCACCCCATCGAGTCGGGCAGCGGGCAGTCGGCCCCGTTCCGGTCACCGGAGGACCGACCGTGATCGCCGCCATCCGCTCCGAGCTGCTCAAGATCCGGACCACGGCCGTGCCCTGGGTGCTGGCCGCCATCGCCATCGTCATCGAGGGCCTCCTGCTCCTGGTCATCTTCCTCAGCCGCAACAATCCCGACGACAGCGGCTACACGGTGCCGCACACCACCCAGCAACTGCGCAACCTGCTCGGGTCGGGCTTCGAGGGGTACCTCCTTGCCCTCCTGCTCGGGGTGCTCATGGTCACCACCGAGTTCCGGCACAAGACCGTCACGACCTCGTACCTCACCACGCCCCGGCGGGTCGAGTTCGTCGGGGCCAAGATCATCAGTGCGGCGATCCTGGGCGCCCTGTTGGCCGTCCTGATGCTGGTCGTCGCCCTGCTCGGCGGTGGGCTCACGCTCTCGGCCCGGGGCGGCTCCTTCTCGGGGCTGGTCCACCAGATACCGGCGGTGGTGCCCGGCTTCGTGCTCGTGTTCGTCCTCTTCGCCATCCTCGGCGTGGGCGTCGGCTCCATCATCACCAACCAGGTGGCGGCCATCATCATCGTCCTGGGCTGGTTCATCATCCTGGAGGGCATCCTCACCGCCCTCGTCAACGCGGCCTACAAGTGGGTACCGACCGGTGCCGCCCAGGCGGCGTCGAACCTGACCCGCGGCAACCACAACGGCAACCAGTTCACCCTGTTCAGCTGGTGGCAGGGGGCCCTGTTGATGCTGGCCTACGGCCTGGTCTTCGCCGCCATCGGGTCGTTCCTGCTGACCAAGCGAGACATCACCTGAGGGAACCGCCGGGCGCAGGCCCGGTCGCCACCCGGCCGTAGGCTCGGGGTATGGCCGAACGGGGAGCACGCCTGCCTGCCCGGGGGGTCGACGCCCCTACGGTGCTGGCCCGACTGGACGATCTGGCGGCCGACGACCGCGACTGGCGCGGCGGACGCGTCTTCAGCCTCGTCTACTCGGCCGGCGACGGCGTGCACGACCTCCTCACCCGGGCGGCCAACCGGTTCTCGGCCGAAAACGCCTTGAACATGGCGGCCTTCCCCAGCCTGGGAACGATGCAGCAGGACATCGTGGCCATCACCTCCGGACTCCTGGGGGCCGACCGCCGGCCGGCCGGGGCGCCGCCGGTCCGGGGCTACCTGACGTCGGGGGGCACCGAGTCGCTGCTCCAGGCCACCCGGACCGCCCGGGACTGGGGACGGGCCTCGGGACGCACCTCCCGGCCGAACATGGTGCTCGCCACCAGCGCCCACGCCGCCTTCGAGAAGGCGGCGCACTACTTCGACGTCGAGGCCCGCCGGGTCCCGGTGCGGCCCGACGGGAGCGCCGACGTCGACGCCATGGCCGACGCCGCGGACGACGACACGGTCCTGGTGGTCGGGTCGGCGCCGTCGTACCCCCAGGGGGTCATCGACCCCATCCCCGACCTCGGTGCCCTGGCCCTCGATCGCGGCGTCCTCTGCCATGTGGACGCCTGCCTGGGCGGGTTCCTGCTCCCGTTCCTCGTGACCCTCGGCCACGTCACCCGACCCTGGGACCTGTCGGTCCCGGGCGTCACGTCCATCAGTGCCGACCTCCACAAGTACGGCTACGCCTCCAAAGGGGTGTCGGTCATCGTCTACGGCGACCGGGAGCTCGGACGCCTGCAGCCGTTCGTCACCTCGAACTGGCTCGGCGGCCTCTACGGGTCGCCTTCCCTGGCCGGCACCCGCCCGGGCGGTCCGATCGCCGCCGGGTGGGCGGTGCTCCACCACCTGGGCGAGGACGGCTACCTCCGCCTGGCCGAGGATGCCTGGCAGGCGGCCACCGCCCTGCGGACGGCCATCGGGTCGACCCCGGGGATCGCCCTGCGCGGATCCCCCGACGCTACCGTCTTCGCCTTCGGGGACGACGGGACGGGCCGGGTCGACGCCTTCGCCCTCGGCGATGCCCTGGCCGCCCGGGGCGGCTGGTACTTCGACCGCCAGACTCCGCCCGACAGCCTCCACGCCACCGTGCACGCCGGCCACCTGGCCGTGGTCGACGAGCTGCGCCACGACCTGGCGTCGGCCGCGGCCGAGGTGGCCGGGTCGGGCAGCCGGGCCGCGGACCGGACCGCCCGCTACGGTTCCGCCCCCTGAGCGGACCCGCCGGGATCGGTGGCCTCTGCCGGTCGACAGCCGTTGCCCGGGCCGGACCCATGGTCTATACATGCCCGGAGGGGCGCAGACGGTGGCGACCTCATCGGAGGAGGCGGTCGGCGGACTGAGCTGAGGAGGGCATCGTGGAGCGCAAGTGGTGGACCCTCATCGCCGTCTGCTTCGGAACCTTCATGCTGTTGCTCGACATCACCGTGGTGAACGTCGCGCTGCCCGACATCCAGATCGCCCTGCACTCGACCTTCCAGGACCTCCAGTGGGTGGTCGACGCCTACGCCCTGACGCTGGCCGCCTTCCTGCTCACGGCGGGGGTGCTCGGGGACATGTACGGCCGCAAGGGCATGTTCGCCATCGGGCTCGTGCTCTTCTCCCTCGCCTCGCTGACCTGCGGCCTGGCCACCACACCGCTCATGCTCAACCTGTCGCGGGCGGCCCAGGGCATCGGTGGCGCCATCATGTTCGCCACCTCACTGGCGCTCATCGCCCAGGCCTTCGCGGGCAAACAGCGGGGCACGGCCATCGGTGTCTACGGTGCGGTGGTCGGCGGGGCGGTGGCCGTCGGGCCCCTCGTCGGCGGGGCCATCACCACCGGGATCGGGTGGCGGTGGATCTTCTTCCTCAACATCCCCATCGGGGTGGTAGCCGTCATCATCACCCTCACCAAGGTCGACAACGCCAAGATCCAGACCGGTCGGCGGATCGACTGGCTCGGCGTCGTCACCTTCACCTCGTCGCTCTTCCTCCTGGTCTACGCCCTGGTGCAGGGCAACGACAAGGGATGGGGCAGCCGCTACATCATCTCGATGCTCGTCGTCTCGGGCCTGCTGATGGTCACGTTCATCGTGGGTGAGTGGAGACAGCGCGACCCGATGCTCGACCTCACGCTGTTCAAGCGGCCCGCCATGGTCGGGGTGTCCCTCGGCTCCTTCACCCTGTCGGCCTCGATCTTCGCGATGTTCCTCTATCTGACCCTCTACATGCAGGAGGTGCTCGGATACTCGGCGCTGGCCGCCGGCCTGCGGTTCCTCCCCCTCAGCATGCTCGCCTTCATCGTGGCCCCCGTCGCCGGCAAGCTCACCGTGCACGTCCAGACGCGCCTCCTCATGAGTCTGGGCCTGCTGCTGGTGGCGGTGGGCTGCCATCTCATGACCGACGTCGCCGGCGACTCGGCGTGGACGGTCCTGCTGCCCGGCTTCATCGTGTGCGGCCTCGGCGTGGGTCTCACCAACCCGGTGCTGGCCTCCGGTGCCGTCTCGGTGGTGCCCCCCGAGCAGAGTGGCATGTCCAGCGGCACGGCCAGCACGTTCCGCCAGGTCGGCATCGCCACCGGCATCGCCGGACTCGGTGCCATCTTCGTCCACGAGATCGCTCCGGCCGTGGTCGACAACCTGCGGGGGACGGCGATCCTGCAGCACGGCGGCCAGGCCCTGGGGAGCGCCCTGGGCTCGGGCAGCGTGCGCCAGGTGGCGGCCGGCATCCCGTCGGCCGCCGGCCGCCAGGCCCTCCTGACCGCCTACCAGGACGGGTTCGCGTCGACCTTCAACCACCTGATGGGGATCGCCTCCGTCATCGCCCTCGTCGGCGCCGTCGGCTGCCTGTTCCTCGTCCGCCAGAAGGACTTCGTCCCGAGCGTCGCCGCCGGGGAGTGGTCGACACCGGGACCCCCGGGCGGTGACGGAGCGACGGGTCCCGACGGCCGGGCCGCGGGCGACGGGAAGGCCACCGTCACCGACGGCGACGAAGGCCCCGCTCCCGCCTCCCCGGCCCGCACCGGGTGACCACCCGGCTGGACGCAGGTGACCACCCGGTTCCGATACGGGTGACCATCCGGTTCCGGTGACCGGGCCGGAGCCCCTCGCCGACCGGGGGCCGGACGAGCCGCACCCCTCGCGCCTGGCGCCCGACCACCCCGACCGGGACCGGATCCTGGCCGCCCACCGCGCCGCCCGGGACGTCGGGGCCCCGAGCTATACCGATCCCGCCACCGGCTACGCGGTCATGACCTCGGCCTACCTGGCGGGGCGCGGCACCTGCTGCCACCAGGGCTGTCGCCACTGCCCCTACGCGGTCTGACCCGGCGACGACCGGGGTGGACGTCCACCCCGCGGCCGGTTCAGACCCCGGTCAGGACCGAGCGGTCACCGGCCCGCAGCCCCTCGATCAGCCGTCGATAGGTACCGGCCGAGTCGAGGCCCATGGCGTCGGTCTCGAGCCACGTGCCCCCGGCGCCACCCCGCTCGCGGTCCACGCCGTGGATGCCGAAGCGGGGCTCGTAGGAGCCCCATTCGTAGTTGTCGACCAGCGACCAGTGCCAGTACCCGGTGACCGGCACGCCGGCGTCGACGGCGTCGACCACCGCCGCCACGTTGGCCGCGAGGTACCGCGGTCGGTTCCACCCGTCCATCCGACCGTACGACCGACCGCGCCGCAGGCGGTTGCACAGACCGTTCTCCACCACCCACAGCGGCAGCCCCGGGGTCAGCGCCGCCTGGACGCCGAGCCACCGGGTCAGCCCACCGGGATCCGGCGGGTCGTCCCACAGCTCGCGCACCGGCAGCAGGTTCCTCCCCCCGGCGGTGCGGTGGCCCGGGAGCCGGAAGTGCCTCGACGCCCAGGGGTCGTAGTAGTCGATCCCGAGGACGTCGAGGGTGCGCTCGTGGGGGCTCGCCTCCACCGCGTCGAGGGCCCGTCGTCGGGTCGACCCGAGGCGGCCGGACGAACCGTACGGGGCGACGGCCGCGGCCGTCCGGCGCTGGAGCGACTCGCCGAGTCCCGGGAGGGGCGACAGACCGTAGTGACCACGGCGCCGTTCCTCGATCCACCAGTCGAGGTCCGCGCGATCGATGCCGAAACTGCGCGACAGCAGCACGTCGAGCAGCATCCGGTCGTACTCGTAGATCGACATGGCGAAGTTGTTGGTGGTGACCACCGCGTCGGGGCGGGCGGCGTGGATGGCGTCGTAGGCCGTCACGTGGGCGGCCAACAGGTTGTCCAGGGCGACGGCCGTGTCCTCGACGCCGAAGGTCCGCCCCGGCGGGAACGCCCCGAGCAGATAGGTCATCAGGGCCAGCACGTTGATCTCGTTGAGGGTCACCCAGTGCCGCACCGTGGGGGCCAGGGCCGGCACCACGATCTCCGTCCAGGTCTGAAAGCGCGTGACGGCGTCGGGCCGCAGCCACAGGTCCTCCCCCAGCCACGCCGGGTGGGTGAAGTGGTGGAGGGTGACCAGCGGCGTCAACCCCCGATCGGCACAGGCCTCCACGATGGACACGTAGCGGTCGAGTGCGGCCCGGTCGACCACGCCCGGTTCCGGCTGGATCCGCGCCCATTCGACGCCGAGCCGGAAGCTGTCACAGCCCAGGGCCGCGGCCCGGTCCAGAGCCTCCTCGGGCCGGCGCCAGAAGTCCACGGCGTCACCCGACGGCACGACCCGGCCGACCTGCTCCCAGGCCAACCAGTTGTTGGCCGGCTGCCCGTGCCCGTTGAAGCCCCCCTCGATCTGGAACCCGGCCGTCGCCACCCCGAACAGGAACCCGTCGGGCAGCGGACCGCGTCCGGCCGACGGGCCCTCCGCCACTGGTCCGCTGGACTCCCGCACTGACGACACGGCCACACCCTCACTCGACGGGCGCCCCGCCGACCGGGGCCGCCACCGGGAGGCGATGGTAGCTTGCCGCCCCGAGAGGTCCTCGCCCACGCGGACCCCGAGCCGCCAGGACGCCCCCATGCCGCCACCCGCCCTCGATCCCGAGCGCACCCCCGTCGTCGTCGCCTCCGGCCAGGACCTCGAACGGCTCGCCCTCGTCACACCCGTCGACCTGATGGTCCGGGCGAGCGAGTCCGCGCTCTCGGCGGCCCCCCTCCTGCGGGAACGCATCGACCGACTCACGGTGGTGGACGTCATGACCCGGGTGGGGCCGGCCCCGGCCACCGAGCTCGCCGACCGCCTGGGCCTCGGGGCCCACGTCGTGCGGGAGGTCACCACCGTCGGTGGCAACACCCCGCAGTGGCTGGTCAACCGGGCGGCGTCCGAGATCGCCGCCGGCACCCTGGCCGTGACCCTGATCGCCGGGGCCGAGGCGATCCGCTCCTCACGGGCCCGACGGGCCCGGGGCCTGCCCCGGGACGGGGGTGTCACCGACCTTCCCCCCGACCCGGTGGTGGGCGACGACGAGCCCGGGTTCGGGCCGGCCGAGTCGGCCGCCTCGCTGTTGGCGCCGGTGCACGTCTACCCCCTGTTCGAGAACGTGCTGGCGGCGCGGGCCGGGCGCGACGCCGACGGGCAGCGGGCCGTCCTCGGCCGGCTGATGGCCCCGTTCACCGAGGTGGCCGCCTCCCACCCGTGGGCCTGGTTCCCCGAGGTCCGCACGGCCGCGGAGATCGCCACGCCCACGCCCGACAACCGGATCGTGTGCGAGCCGTACACCAAACGGATGACCGCCTTCCTGGGCTCGGACCAGTCCGCCGCCCTCGTCGTCTGTTCGCTCGCCGAGGCCCGCCGGGCCGGTGTCGAGGACCGGGCGGTGTTCGTGTGGTCGGGTGCCGAGGCCGTCGACGTCCGCTTCGTGTCGGCCCGGCCCGACCCGGGTCGTTCCCCGGCCATCGCCGCGGCCGGCGACGCCCTGTTCGCGGCGGCCACCGACGCGGCCGGACGGCCCGTCGGCATCGACGACGTCGACCGCCTGGACCTCTATTCATGCTTCCCGTCCGCGGTGCAGATGGCCTGCGAGGCGCTCGGCGTCGCCACCGACGACGCCCGGGGACTGACGGTCACCGGTGGACTCCCCTACTTCGGTGGGCCGGGGAACAACTACACGACCCACGGGATCGCCACGCTGTGCGACATCCTGCGGGACGGTGACGGCCCGGCCACCCGTATCGGCCTGGCCACCGGGCTCGGTTGGTTCGTCACCAAGCACGCCCTCGGCCTGTATGCCACCACCCCACCGCCCGGCGGGTTCCGCCGGGGCGACACCGCAGCCGCCCAGGCCGCCATCGACGGCTCGGCCGTCGACGTGGCGTCCGGCGTCGACACGCCCGAGGTGGCGACCGTGGTGGCGGCCACGGTGTGGCGCGACAACGACGGGACGGCCGCCGGCGCCCCCGTGGTGGCCCGCCTGGACGATGGGCGCCAGCTGGCGTTGGCCCCCGCGGACGAGGAGGTCGTGGCCGCCATGGGCGACACGGACATGCCCGGCCTGATCGGCGGCTCCGTGGTCGTCGGGGCCGGTGAGCCGCGCTACCGTCTGACGGGGCGCTGACACGCGCCTCCCATCGTCCGAGGGAGACCACCATGTCCGATGCCGTGCTCCGTGAGCGCCAGGGTCACATCGAGATACTGACCATCAACCGCCCCGAGGCCCGCAACGCGGTGAACGGGGCCGTCGCCCAGGCCTTCACCGAGGCGTTCGACGAGCTCGAGCACGACGACGACTGCAACGTGGTCATCGTGACCGGCGCCGGCGACAAGGCGTTCTGCGCCGGCATGGACCTGAAGGCCTTCGCCGCCGGCGAGGCGGGCGAGATCATGGGCGCCCGGGGTGGGTTCGGGGGCATCGCCCAGCGCGACTTCCCGAAGCCGCTCATCGCCGCCGTCAACGGGTCCGCCCTGGCCGGCGGATGCGAGATCATGCTCTCCTGCGACCTGGTCGTGGCCGTCGAAGAGGCGAAGTTCGGCATCCCCGAGGTCAAGCGCGGCCTCATGGCCGGCGCCGGCGGTCTCCTCCGGCTGCCCAAGCGGATCCCGCCGGCCATCGCCCTCGAGCTGGCCCTCACCGGGGACCCGATCGACGCCCGGCGGGCGCTGGCCATCGGCCTGGTCAACCGGGTCGTGCCCGCCGACCAGCTGATGCCGTCGGCCCTCGAGCTCGCCGGGACCATCGCCGCCAACGCCCCCCTGGCGGTGCGGAGTTCCAAGAAAGTCATGAAGCAGGCGGGCGAGCTTCCCGAGGCCGAGGGCTGGAAGGTCAACAACGACGCCATGCCCGCCGTCTTCGGCTCCGCCGACGCCATGGAGGGGGCGGTGGCCTTCGCCGAGAAGCGGCCGCCGGTCTGGACGGGCAAGTAGCGTCGGCGCCGTGCCGACCCCCCACCTGCTGGCCGACGCCGGGCCCGGCCTGGCCACCGCGGTCACGGGGATCCGCCTGATCCTCCACGTGTTCGCCGCCACCATCTGGGTGGGTGGGCAGTTCACCGTGGCCGGGCTGCTGCCGACGATCCGCGGCTTCGGCGACGACGCCCCGAAGAAGGTCGCCCGGGCCTTCAGCCGCTTCATGTGGCCGGCCTACGCCGTGCTCGTCGTGACCGGGTTCTGGAACGTCAGCGCCGTGGGCACCAGCGGGGCCACCACCGCCTGGAAGGCCGTCCTGATCATCAAGATCTTCTTCGTCGTGGTCGCCGGCGTGGCCGTCTTCCTCCATCAGCGGGCCACCACCAAGGCGGGCCTGGCCGTCTGGGGGTCGATCGGCGGGGTGGCATCGGTGATCGCACTCTGCCTGGGCGTCTTCCTGGCCGGTTGACCGCCGTCGCCCCGACCGGGTCCGGGCCCCGTCCGCGCGGCAGACCACCACGCGCACGTCTAACCTTGAGGTGCACTCGACAAGGGAGCCACCGTCATGCCGTTCAGCCCTCCAGCAGATCTCCTCGGTGAGCAAGGCCTCATCGTCATCATCGTCATCGCCGTCGTCCTCTTCGGATCCACGCAGATCCCGAAGCTGGCGCGGTCGCTCGGCTCGGCCCAGAAGGAGTTCAAGAAGGGCCTCGACGAGGGAGCCAACGGCGACACGTCGGCCGCCGTGCCGGCCGCCCCGCTGAACCAGGCCCCACCGGCCGCCGCCCCGGCACCGACCCCGGCACCCGCACCCGCTCCCCCCGCCGCGGACGGTTCCGCGGGCACCACCTCCTGAGCAGCACCGCTACGTGCCGTCGGACGTCGGCGCCGACGCCGCGGCAGACGATCCGCGTTGGCGCATCCCCTTCTGGGCCCTCCAGGTCCTGGAATTCGGTACGGCCTTCCTCCTTGTCACCCAGTCGGTCCATGTCGTCCACGGCGCTCTCCTGGTGGCAGCCGGCGCGGTGCTGGTCGGTCTGGCGCTCACCGCGGACGGGCCGCTCGGTGTCTACCGGGTGTGCGGCCGACGGCTCCACCGCCTCCTCGTCCTCACCTTCGCCGGCGCCCTGGCCGTGGCCTGCATCGTCCCGGCGCTGCGGCCCGATATCGAGGGCCTCCTCTTGATCGGCTTCGCGGTGGTCGCCCTGGCGGTGCTGGCCCTGCGGACCACCGTGTCCGGCGGACGGGGTGGGCGTCGGCGACGCCGTCGGGCGACCGGTGGGGGCGAGGTCATCGACGCCACCGCCACCGTCACCACCCCCGAACCGGCGCCCGCGCCCGCCCCCCGTCCACCATCGACGCGGCGGCCCGCCGGGCGGGGCGCACCGCGGCGGCCGCCACCGCGGCCGGCCGTCGGGCCGTCGACGACCACCGACCCGGGGTCGAGGAACAGGTGAAGCGCTCGATCCGCGGCGCCGGGCGCCTGGCCGGAAAGCTCGCCGGCCCGAAGGCACCACCCGACCCCGACCGGTCCTGAGCGACAGTGTCCCGGGGAAGATGACGCCATGAGCGGGACCGAGGACGTGCTGGCCGTCGCCGAGCGGATGTGGGAGGGCGGGCCGCCGCCCGCCGGTATCGGGCTCGTCGATCCGATGATCTTCGGGGGCGGCATGGCCGAGGTGGCCGACGGGGTGGCCTTCGTCCCGTCGTTCGCCAACGTCGCCGCCGTGCGCACCGCCGAGGGTCTGGTGCTCATCGACGTCGGCAGTCCCTTCCTGTCGGGCCAGGTCCACCGCACCCTGCGCGCCTGGTCCGCCGATCCGCTCCACACGGCCGTGTACTCCCACGGCCACATCGACCACGTCTTCGGAGTCCACCGGTTCGAGGCGGACGCCGAGGCCCACGGCTGGCCGGCCCCCCGGGTCGTGGCCCACGAAGACGTGGCCGCCCGGTTCGACCGCTACGTGACGACCGCGGGGTACAACGCGGTGGTCAACCGCCGGCAGTTCGGGATCGACGACCTCGAGTGGCCGACCCGCTACCGCTATCCGGACCTGACGTTCCACGACCGACTGGACCTCGACGTCGGGGGCGTACCGGCCCAGCTCCGCCACGCCCGGGGAGAGACGGACGACCACGCCTGGACCTGGTTCCCCACCCGGCGCGTGCTGTGCACGGGGGATCTGTTCATCTGGGCGTCGCCCAACGCCGGCAATCCCCAGAAGGTCCAGCGCTACCCCCTCGAGTGGGCGGAGGCGCTGCGCTCCATGCTGACGCTGTTCGACGCACCGGGCGGCGGGCCCGAGGTCCTCCTGCCCGGGCACGGCTACCCGATCATGGGCGCGGACCGCGTCCGGCGCGCCCTCACCGAGACCGCCGAGCTGCTGGAGTCGCTGGTAGCCCAGACCCTCGAGCTCATGAACGCCGGGGCGCGCCTCGACGAGGCCATCCGCACCGTGACCGCGCCCGCCCACCTGCTGGCCCGTCCCTACCTGCAGCCGGTCTACGACGAGCCCGAATTCGTGGTGCGCGGCGTGTGGCGCCGGTACGGGGGGTGGTGGGACGGGAACCCGGCCACCCTCCAGCCGGCGCCCGAGGCCGCCCTCGCCCGGGAGCTGGCCGAGCTCTCCGGCGGCGCCGGCGTGCTGGCCGGGCGGGCCATCGCCCTGGTCGAAGGGGCCGACGCCTCACCCACCCCGGACGCGGCGCTGCGCCTCGCCGGCCACCTGGCCGAGCTCGCCTGGCTGGCCGCACCCACCGATCCCGGCGTGGCGGCGACCCGGACGGCCGTCTTCACCCGTCGGGCCGAGGTGGCCACGTCGACCATGGCGAAGGGCGTCTTCGGCTGGGCGGCCAGGGAGTCGGGGGACGACCAGCGGGGCCGCCACCCCGAGCCGGGACGAAACGGCTGATTCCCAAGGCTCCGACCAGGGAGTTCGCCCCCGGCCACCCGGGCACGGCTCAACTTCTCAATTCCGCGGCGGCCCCACTAGAGTTTCGCCCGTGATCGCCTTCACAAACGGATCCCCGACGCCCCTACCCGACCGCGACCACCCCGTCGCCGACCCGTCGGAGGGGACCCGGGCTCCCGGCGCCGGGCCGCGGTGGAAGCGCCTGGCCATCGGCCTCGGCGTGGGGGCGCCCCTGGTGCTCGGGGGCTGCAACTTCTACCCGTCCTACGGCGCCAGCCGCGGGGCGACCACCCAGGGGCAGGACACGTTCAAGCTGTACTCGGGGATGATGACGACGGGCATCATCGTCGGTGGCCTCGTCGGCCTGCTCATCCTGTACACGATCCTCCGCTACCGGCGTCGCTCCGAGACGATGCCGAAGCAGTTCCACGAGAGCATCCCGATCGAGATCCTCTACACCGGCATCCCGATCCTGATCGTGGCCGTGCTCTTCTTCTTCACGGTCATCACCGAGAACAAGGTCGACGCCACCGTGCCCGCCGCCGCCCGCGTCACCACGGACGGGACCCCGGTCCTCGACGTCAAGGTCACGGCGTTCCAGTGGGGCTGGCGGTTCGACTACCCGAACGACAACGTCACGGTGTCCGGCGACGTCACCAACGGCCCGGACAACCACGGACCCCAGATGGTGCTGCCGGTCGGCGAGACCGTCCAGATCACCCTCGTGTCCAACGACGTCATCCACGGCTTCTACGTGCGGGACTTCAACTTCAGCCGCTACGCCCTGCCCGGCGTGGTGAACCACTTCGACCTCAATGTCATCAATCCCGGCTTCTACCCCGGTCAGTGCACCCAGATCTGCGGTCTCTACCACTCCGAGATGCTCTTCAGCGTCCGGGCCGTCACCCCCTCGCAGTTCACCAGCTGGGTGTCGGGTGAGGTGGCCGACGGACACACGTTGCAGCGGGTCCCGCCCCCGGCCGCCAACGTGCCTCCGCCCTACGACCACGTGACCCAGTCCAACGCTCTGGCCGCACCGTCCTCGAAGAAGGGTTCCCTGTGACCACCACCGTCGACACCCCCGAACTGATCGAGCCCGAGGAGCCGGGGGGTCCGGACGCCCACGGTCCCGGGGCCCACGGACCCGACGACGGGATCCACGAGGCCCACCACGAGCACCACGGGCCGAAGGGCATCCTCAACTGGCTGACCTCGACCGACCACAAGGTGATCGGCAAGTCGTACATGATCACCTCGCTGGTGCTGTTCTTCATCTCCGGGGCGATGGCCCTGGTGATCCGGGCCCAGCTGGCCAACCCCTCGTCGTCGCTGGTCAACTTCCAGACCTACAACGAGCTGTTCACCATGCACGGCAGCCTGATGCTGTACCTGTTCGCCGGGCCCTTCGCCTTCGGCGGCCTGGCCAACTACATCGTGCCGCTCCAGGTCGGGGCGCCCGACATGGCCTACCCCCGCCTGAACGCCCTGTCCTACTGGCTGTACCTCGGCGGTTCGAGCGTCATGACCCTGAGCTTCGTGGTGGCCGGCGGCGCGGCCTCGTTCGGATGGGTCGCCTACGCCCCGCTCTCCAACTCGATCAACTCGCCGGGGGCCGGCACCGACATGTGGCTCATGTCGCTGGGCCTGACCGGGTTCTCGGCGATCTTCACCGGCGTGAACCTGGTGGCCACCATCTTCTACCTGCGGGCGCCCGGCATGACCATGTTCCGGGTGCCGATCTTCTCCTGGAACATGCTGGTGACCGGCATCCTGATCCTCATCGCCTTCCCGGTGCTGTTCGGCGCCGTGGTGCTGCTCTTCTGTGACCGGCACTTCGGGACGCACATCTACTCGGTCCAGGGCGGTGGTGTGCCGGTGCTCTGGCAGAACCTCTTCTGGTTCTTCGGGCATCCGGAGGTCTACATCCTGGCGTTACCGTATTTCGGCATCGTGACCGACATCATCCCGGTGTTCAGCCGCAAGCCGCTGTTCGGCTACCGGGGCATGGTGTTCGCCACCCTGTCCATCGCCGCCCTGTCCACCGGCGTGTGGGCCCACCACATGTTCACCACCGGCGTCGTGCTGCTGCCGTTCTTCTCCCTGCTGTCGTACCTCATCGCCGTGCCGACCGGCATCAAGTTCTTCAACTGGATCGGCACCATGTGGGGCGGCCAGATCAGCTTCCAGACGCCCATGCTGTTCTCGGTGGGCTTCCTGTTCGCCTTCCTCATGGGCGGCGTGACGGGGGTGCTGCTGGCCTCGCCGCCGGTCGACTTCATGACCCACGACACGTACTTCGTGGTGGCCCACTTCCACCAGGTCCTGATCGGGACCACGGTGTTCGCCGGGTTCGCCGGGTTCTACTTCTGGTACCCGAAGATGTTCGGACGGATGCTGAACGAGCGCCTGGGGAAGGTGCACTTCTGGCTCCTGTTCATCGGGTTCTGGGTCACCTTCACCCCGCAGTACCTGCTGGGACTGAAGGGCATGCCCCGACGGATCGCCGACTACCTCACGACCAACGGCTGGACCGGCCTCAACCAGATCTCCACCGTGGGGGCGTTCATCATCGGTGCCTCGTTCCTGTTCTTCTTCGCCAACCTCATCACGTCGTGGCGCAAGCCGGTGACGGCGGGCGACAACCCGTGGGACGGTGGTGCCCTCGAGTGGTTCACGTCGTCCCCCCCGCCGCACCACAACTTCACCCAGCTGCCCCCGATCCGCTCCGAGCGGCCGACGTGGGACTACAACCATCCCGAGCACCGCAAGGATGACAAGCACGGCACGGGCGCACCGGAGAGGGAGAAGGAGACCGTGGGGGCCAGCTCATGAAGGTGAACGGGGCGTTCCTCGCCATCATCGGTGTCTTCTTCGGCATCATCGGGATCGTCTACTGGTTCCTCAGCTACGACGACGGCGGCTTCCTGATGCTCATCGGGTCCTGCCTGCTCGGACTGCTGCCCGGCGGTTACTACCTGTGGTGGTCGCGCCGGATGCGGCCGCTCGAGAGCGACCTGCCCGATGCCGAGGTGAGCGACGGTGCCGGCACCATCGACTCGTTCCCGGGATCGAGCATCTGGCCGTTCCTCCTGGGCATGGGCGCCCTGTTCGCCACGCTCACCTTCATCTTCGGGCTGTGGCTGGCCCCGATCGCCATCGCTCTCGGCCTGTCCGCCGTCATCGGCGGGGTGACCGAGAGCCGCCGTGGCGGCACCGTCTGAGCGGCACCGTCTGAGCGGCACCGTCTGAGCGGCACCGTCTGAGCGGCACCGTCTGAGCGGCACCGTCTGAGCGGCACCGTCTGAGCGGCACCCTCTGAGCGCCACGCTCTGAGGCAGCGCCCCGAGATCGGGTCCCGGGGCGGCCGGCGGACCGCATCCCGCTTTTCACGACGGGCGGACACCGACCGGAACCTCGGTCGGCCTGCTGACGGCCGGCGCGCTGGTCCGGGTCGACGCACCCGAGCCGTTCCTGTGCTGGACTCCACGGGGACTCCGACGCGGGATCGGGGGAACGGAGGCGGAACGTGACCGGTGTCGTCGGAAAGACCAGGAGCTCCCTGGCGGTGATCCTGCTCACCATCGTGACGCTCGGCATCTACGGCCTCTACTGGCAGTACGCGTCGTTCAAGGAATTGAAGGAGTACTCCGGGGAGGGGATCGGCGGTGGACTCGGACTGGTCCTCGCCATCTTCGTCTCCATCGTCAACATCTTCCTCCTGCCGATGGAGGTCGGGCACCTCTACGGGAGCGAGGGGCGGCCGGAGCCGGTATCGGCCCTCACGGGTCTGTGGATACTGCTCCCCCTGGTCGGCTGGTTCATCTGGCTGGTGAAGGTCCAGGGCCGGCTCAACGACTTCTGGTCGGCGCACGCGGCCACGGTGCCGCCGTCCGCCCCGCCTCCCCCGGCCGCGTAGTCGCGGCACCCGACCCGGGACATCGCCGTCCGGACGCTCGGCCCCCGTCGGCGCGGACGCTCGGCCCCCGACAGCGCGGACCGGGTCAGCCCGACCCCAGGTCGCCGAGGATCCGGTCGACCGTCCTCCACGCCATCGCCGCGAAGCCGGGATTGCTGATCGAGTAGTAGGGGATGCCGACCAGGGCCTGGTGGAGGGCGAGGCCCCGGGCCCGGTCCCAGGTGCCCCCGTCGTCGCCGATCGCCTCTCCGAACGCGGACCGACCCGTCGGGCCGAAGACGGTCCAGGCGGGGATCAGGTCGGCGGCCGGATCGCCGACCCCCGACCCACCGAAATCGATGACCGCGTGCAGGCGACCGGCCGACAGCAGCAGATTCGCGGGCAGGAGATCGCCGTGCCGCCACACGGAGACCCCGTCCCACGGTGGAGCCTCCAGTGATCGCTCCCACGCGGCCGCGACCGGGGCCATGAGGTCCCCGTCCCCGATCGACTCCATCGCCCGCCGGGTCTCCGCGTCCAGCACCTCCAGGGGTGGCCGCCCGGACACCGGGGCGCCGGAGGCGGCGATGGTGCGGAACGACCGGACGAATCCCGCGAGTGCGACAGCCGCCTCCACTTCGTCCCCGACCAGGCCCTCGGCGTAGGGGACGCCGTCGATCCACCGGTAGACCGCCCACCGGAACGGGTAGCCCGACCCCGGCTCACCGACGGCCACCGGTCGGGGGATCCGGAGTGGGAGGTGGGGCCGGAGCCGGTCCAGCCACGCCAGCTCACGGTCGAGATCAGGCGCCCGGTCCGGGCGGAGCGGAAGCCGCACGCAGAGGTCGGGACCGAGCCGGAAGATCGCATTGACGGTCCCGGCCGAATCGAGTCGACGCACCCCGAGATCCGCCAGATGGGGCGGCTGGGAGGAGAGGAGCCGGCGCACGAGAGCGTCGCCGACCTCGACCTCGTCGGGGTGCATCCGTCCGGCCATGCCTCCTCCGGCCATCGTCCCGTGGTCCCCCGCCGCCGACGACCGCCGGCCGCCCACCCCGGGTACGCCTAGAAGACTCCGATGCCCGCGGCCTCGTTCTGCTCGCGCCACTGCGCCCGCGGCATGCGGGTCACGTCGACGTCCGCGGCCTGCGCCCGCAGGGCGCCCACGGTGGCCTCCTCCTTCGGGATGTGCTGGAAGGGGTCCCAGTCGAAGAAGCGACAGGAGTTCTCCCAGGTGATCTTGTGGATCTCCTCGTCGGTGCAGCCGGCCGCCTGGAACTCGGCCCACACGAACTCCGGCGACTCGGGCCACGTCGTGTCGGTGTGGGGATAGTCGCACTCCCAGGCGATGACGTCGATCCCGATCCGGTCCCGCAGCAGCAGTCCGGAGGGGTCCGTGATGAAGCAGGCCAGGATGTGGTCCCGGAAGACCTCGGAGGGCATCTTGCCGCCGAAGTCGTCGCCGTGGTTCAGCCAGGACTGGTTCTCGTAGTGACGGTCGATGCGGTCGAAGTAGAAGGGGATCCATCCGATGCCGCCCTCGGAGAGGGCGACCTTGAGGGTCGGGAACTTGCGCAGGGTGGGTCCGAACAACAGGTCCTGGGCGGTGATGGCGCTGATCTGACAGGCCAGCACCATCAGGTGGTCGACCGGGGCCTCGACCGGGCGCTGGATGACGTCGAACCCGGCCCCGATGTGGAGGGACAGGACCATGTTGTTGTCGGCCAGCGCCTTCAGCATCGGGTCCCAGTATCCCGACAGGAAGCTGGGGAACCCCTGGACGTGGGGTGTCTCGAGGAAGCTCACCGAGCGGCAGCCCTTCTTGGCCAGCCGCTCCACCTCCGCCACCGCCAGGTCGATGTCCCACATCGGGACGATCCCGAGGGGGATGAACCGTCCCGGATGGGAGGCGCACCACTCGTCGATGGCCCAGTCGTTGTAGCCGCGCAGGGTCACCAGGGCCAGCTCCTTGTCCTTCGCCTCGGTGAACGTCCGGGCGTTGAAGCCGGCCATCGTCGGGAAGTTCATGGAGGCCAGGACGCCGTTGGCGTTCATGTCCCGCACCCGCTCGTCGGCGTCGAAGCACCCCGGGCGCAGCTCGGTGTAGGAGCCCGGGTTGAATCCCCACTCCTCCTTCGGCCAGCCGACCGTGGCCGCCATGCCGAACCGGGTCGACGTCCGTTCGCCCTGGAACACCCACTCGTCGATACCCTGGTCGTTGCGCACCACCCGGGGCACCTGATCGGCCCACTTGGCCGGCACATGCTGTTCGAACATGTCCGGCGGCTCGATCATGTGGTCGTCGATGCTGACGAGGATCATGTCCTCGAGTTCCATGGTCACTCCTCTCGTGGCGGCCCGATGGCCGCCAGCTCCCGGTCCCGGGGCCCGGCCTGCCGGCTCCCCGGCGCGGTTCGACCGAACGTTCCCGTGCGGCGCCGCCGCACCACCGTCCCCCCACATTACGCGTCCCGGGACACCGGGCCGGAACGCCCCCGCGGACGGGATGGCCCCCACCCCGCCGGGTGACCCGTAGGATCGCGCCGACCGCGCACCCGTGCGGACCGGGAAGGGAGGCGCCAGGATGGATCTGGGCACGGCGAGACGGTCGGTCGCCTCGCTCCCCGTCGGCGTGGCCCTGCTGGTCGTCGTCGGCCTGGGCCTCGCCACCCCGTCCGCCGCGGCCCCCGCGACCCACCTCCTCCACCCGGACCGGGCTAAGCCGGCGGTCACCGGCACCTCGGGTCCGACCTGGGTGACGGTCACCTGGACACCGCCGGGTAACGACGGCGGGGCGCCCGTCACCGGGTACACGGTGACCGCCGCGGACCGGACCGATGCGGCCCGTGGCCACCAGACCTGCGTGGTCGGCACCGTGACCGGCGTGACCCCCTCGACCCCGGCCTACACCGGGCCCGACGCCTGCACCGTGCAGGCGCTCACCCCCGGGGACACCTACACCTTCACCGTCACGGCCACCAACATCGGCGGCACCGGCCCCCCGAGCGAACCGTCGCCCCCCGTAGTGCCGTCGGGCGCCTCCCCGCCGGGCTACTGGCTCGTCGGCTCCGACGGCGGCATCTTCAGCTTCGGTGACGCCGGCTTCTACGGCTCGACGGGTGACCTCGTGCTCCAGCGGCCGGTGGTGGGCATGGTGGCCACGGCCGACCACCGGGGCTACTGGGAGGTCGCCTCCGACGGCGGCGTGTTCGCCTTCGGGGACGCCGGCTTCTACGGCTCGATCCCGGGGCTCGGCATCGCCCCGGCGGGGTCACCGGGGCCGGGTCGCAAGCTGAACGGGCCCATCGTGGCCATCGTGCCCACCACCGACGGACGCGGCTACTTCATGGTGGGCGCCGACGGCGGCGTGTTCGCCTTCGGGGACGCCACCTTCGCCGGGTCCTGTCCGAGCATCGGCACGTGCCCGGGCAGTGCCGTCTCGGTGCTGCCCGACGCCACCGGGGGCGGCTACTGGTTGGTCACCTCGGCGGGCGACGTCTACGCCTTCGGCGACGCCACCTACTTCGGCGCCCCGGGAGCCACGACGTCCCCCGTCACCTCCGCCGTGCGCACCCCGTACGGTGAGGGGTACTGGATCCTCCTGGCCGACGGGTCGATCTACGCCTATGGCGATGCCCCCTACCTCGGCGGCGCCCTGGGCCCCGGTCCGGCCGACCCGGCCACCGCGGTGTTCGCCCCCGGGACCGGGACCGGCTACTGGATCGCCACGGCCGACGGCGCCGTGTCCGCGTTCGGGACGGCCCCGGACGACGGGGGCATGGCGGGGGTCCCCCTCAACGGTCCGATCGTGGCCGCCGCCGGGTTCTGAACCGACCTCGGGCCGGGTCCGGCGCGCCGGTCGACCACCGCCCGCCCCCTACCGGATCCAGTAGCGCTCGACCCGGGATCCCGACGTCCCCTCGACCGTGGAGTCGTACTCGCCGCCGCACGAGACGATGACGGTGGACGATCCCACGTTCCCCTCGTCACAGCAGACCAAGACGTCACCGACCCCCTCCGCCCGGGCCACGGCGACGGCCTGACGCAGGATCTCGGTGGCGTAGCCGCGCCGGCGCTCGGCCGCCACCACGGCGTAGCCGATGTGGCCGCCCTCGTGCCGGAGCCAGTCGTCCAGCCGGTGCCGCACGGAGGCCCGGCCGACGACCCGGCCGTCGACGTCGGCCACCAGGAACGTGGCGGGCACCCGGTCGGGAGGGAGCCTCCGACCCGACCGCTGGGACTCGAGCAGATCGAGGTACGCGGTCCAGGCCATCCCCGCCTCGTAACCGAGGGCGAAGGTGAAGCCCTCCGCGGCCAGCTCGCGGTGGGCCGCCAGCACCGCCGCCTCGTCCCCCGGGAGGGGAGGTCGGAGTCGCAGATCGGCCACCCCCCGATGGTACGGGAGGGCGGTCGGGCCCGGGAGGCCCTCCAGGAGACCGGTCAGTCCGAGGTGGAGCCGATGGTGTCGACGATGAGCACCGAGCACGGGGCGCTGTGGGCGACCGTGTTGGGCACGCTCCCGAGCAGCCGGACCTTCCCCTTCATGCCCTTGTTCCCCACCACGATGAGGTCCGCACCCTCGTCTCCGGCCACCGACACCAGGGCGTCGGCCGGCGACTCCGACCGGGCGTGGACCTTGGTGGTGACCCCGCTCGACTCGGCCTCGGCCGCCAGTTCCTCGAGCAACGGGTTCGCCCGGTGATCCGTGTTGACGTAGCCGCCGGTGGCCGTGCGGTTGGGGCCCGAGTCCCCGGTCACGGCGAAGACGATGTGCAGCGAGGCGTCGTGGGTACTGGCCAGGTCGATGGCGGCGGCCACCGCGCCCCGTGCCGTTTCCGATGGTCCTGCACCGACGACGATGTTCGTGAACATGATGGGACACTCCTCGTTCCGCTCCATGAGGCATTCCTGCTGCCGGGCGATTCGCAATCGCCTGGGGGCATGGTAGCCAGCGCTGCGGGGCGTCGCCGGATCCGGGGCGTCCTGGCCCCGGCCGCCTCAGTCGAGGTGGACCGATCCGTCACCGTCGATGCGCCATCCGGGGTTGTGGGCCACTTCCCACGGATGGCCGTCGGGGTCGAGGAACACGCCCGAGTAGCCACCCCAGTCGGTGGGCGCACCCGGTCGGCCGATGGTGGCCCCGGCGCGGGTGGCGTCGTCGAGGACGGCGTCGACTTCGTCGGGGGAGGCCACGTTGTGGGCCAGCGCCACTCCGCCCCACCCGCCGCCGTCGGTGACGGCGCTGTCGGCGGCCAGCCGGTCACGGGCCCACAGGGCCAACACCATGGGACCGGCCTGGAAGAAGACGACCTCGCCGTCCGGCGACCGGCCGCTCCAGCCGAGCGCCTCGTAGAAGGCCCGGGACCGCTCGACGTCGGCCACCCCAAGCGTCACCAGGGAGATGCGCGGGTCCACGGGACCAGTCTGCCACCGGGCGACGGTCGCGTGCCCCGGGCCGCGTGCCTACGCCTCGGCGTTGCCGATGTCGACCAGGAGGCCGACCATCGACTCCATGGGGGCCCGCGAACTCCGGTAGGTGGGGCCGGTGGTCAGTCCGCCGTCGACGGCGATGGCCTGCCCGTTGACGAAACTCGACGAGTCACCGGCCAGCCACAGCGCGCACTCGGCGATGTCGACGGGGAGACCGGCCCGCGGCATCGGGGCCACATCGGCGAGCACGTCCTTCATGACGGCCACCGTCCGCTGGGCGGCCCCGGCGTCCAGACCCGCGGCCCGGCCGAAGATCGAGGTGGCGATCCCCCCGGGGCAGATGGCGTTGACCCGTACCCCGTCCTCGCCCAGCTCGTTGGCGGCGGTGACCGTCAGCTGGCGGATGGCGGCCTTGACCGCGCTGTAGTCGTGGCCCGCCGCGTTGGCCTGCAACGCGGCCACGCTCGACGTGTTGATGATGCTGCCGTGGCCCTGGGGGCGCATGACCCGGGCGGCGGCCCGCACCCCGAGGAAGACCCCCCGCAGGTGGATGGCCACCGTCCGGTCGAACAGCTCCATGTCGATGTCCTCGATCCGGCCGAGCGAACCGGGATTGCCGGCGTTGTTGAACACGACGTCGAGTCCGCCGAACGCCTCCTCGGACTCGCCGAGGGCCCGCTCGATCTCCCCCTCGACGGACACGTCGACGTGCACGAACCGGGCGGCCGCCCCCAGCTCCCCGGCGATGGCCCTGCCCCGTTCGTCGTCGACGTCGGCCAGCACCACACTGGCGCCCTCCGCGACGAACAGCCGGGCGGTCTCCTCACCGATGCCGCTCGAGGCTCCGGTGATCACGGTGCGGCGGCCTTCGAGACGGGACATGGTGGGCTCCGATCGATGGGAGGAGGGTCGGGGCGCATCGTCGCACGCACCACCCGGGGCGTCAACGGGGGCCGGGGCCGCCCGGCCCGGTCAGCTGTCGCCAGCCCTCGGGGCTCAACGCGTAGTTGGTGGTGGCGTTCGACGCGAAGAAGCGCCACGCCGGGGGGTGCACCACCATGGCCGCCACGGCCAGCGCCGACGGGGTGACGGCCCGCCAGTCGCCCGCCAACGGGGTCAGCTCCTCGACGCTCCCCCGGTAGGCGCCGCGGTGTCCGACGGCGTCGACCACCTCGCCCAGGACGGCCCGTCGGGGGTGGGGGCGCGCCGCGGCGCCCAACAGGGCGATCAGGCTCTGGTGGGTGAGGACTCCGGCCCGTCCCGGGCCCTGGGCGGCCGGCACGCCGCCGAGGGCCAGGTCGACCAGGGCCCCGACCAGGTCCACCCCGGACCGATGGGCGTTGCCCGGCTCCACCAGGCGGGGATTCAGGTCGATGTACCGCGGCCCGCCGTCGTCCAGAATGGCGTCCATCGACAGGGCGCCGTGCCAGTCGAGGCCCGCACCCAGGACCTCCAGGTGCTCCCGGATCTCGGGGAGGTCGACCGACGCCTTGTGGCTGGCCCCGCCGGCCGCCCCCTCGCGGACCCGCCGGTTGACGTGCGCGGCCACCAACCGGCCGTGGTCGAAGACGGACTGGACCATCACGAGGGGCCCGTCGACCGCGGCCTGGACCACCACCCGTCCGCCGTCGGCGAAGGCGCCGTCGACCTCGAGGGAGTCGGCCACCGCGACGAGGTCCCCTCGGGTGTCGACCCGGACGACGCCGCGCGAAGCGGTGCCGATGGGCAGTTTGACGAAGGCCGGGAACCGGTCCCACGACCGCACTCCGTCGGCGTCGGACACCACCCCGGTCGGGGGCTGGGGGAGTCCGAGCTCGGACAGCGTGGCGCAGGCCGACACCTTGTCCTGCACCCGGGCCAGCGCGGCGAACGCCGGCACGACCGTCACCACCCCGGCCGACGCCAGCCGGCCGGGAAAGGCGGCCAGGACCGCCACCTGCTCCTGGGTGGGGAGCAGCACGTCGAAGCCACCGTCCCGCCACACCTCGAGGGCGGCGTCCAGCCACCGCACCGGGTCTGCGCCGTAGGGGGGCACCCGCCGCAGGCGGCGGACCGAACGGGTGAAGCGGGTGAGCGCCAGCGGGTCCGGCGTCAGCACCTCCACCTCGTGGCCCTCGCCCGCCAACTGACCGGCCACCTGTCGGGCGGTCAGTCCCGAGCCGTCACTGAGCAGGATCCGCACCCGTCCAGTCTCCCACCCGGCGTCCGGTCACCGACCGTGGCTCCGGGAGGGCCCGCGCCCCGCCCGTGCGGCGCACGGGGAGGTGTGGCCGACTAGCGGATGACCCGGCGGACGCCGGCCGCGGTGGCCAGCTCCGGGTCGGTGGTGTCGATGAAGGTCGGCACGGGGATGGCGTCGAGCTCCTCGTGCTGGTCGCCGGGCCGTGGGGCCGAGGACTCCGTGGTGTACTCGCCCTCGGCCGAACGGGACACGATGAGCGCCCGCTTGCGCTGCCCGATGTGCTCGGCGTCGCGCATCTCGTGGCAGATCTTGAACGTGAGGAAGTACGCCACGATCGGGGCCAGCGGCACGAAGAACCGGAAGAACCACAGCACGTCCATCAGCGGCAGCTCGAAGAAGTTGGCCATGACGTCGGTCGACGAGGCGAAGAAGACGGCGAACAGGAGCGTCAGCATCGCCGCGCCGGCCGCCGTGCGCTTGGGACGGTCGCGGGGACGGTCGAGCAGGTTGTGGTAGTTCGAGTCCCGTGTCTTGGCCCACTCGATGAGGGGCCAGGCGAGGAGGATGTTGAAGATCAGACCCGGGAAGATGACGGCGGGCAGGAACACCTCGAGCGGGAGGGTGTGGCCCCAGCCCACCCACTCCCAGCTGGGCATGATGCGCAGCGCACCGTCGAGCCAGCCCATGTACCAGTCGGGCTGGACGGCGTACGAGATCTGGTAGGGCTCGTACTGGCCGAACTGCCAGATCGGGTTGATCTGGGCGAAGCCGCCGAGTCCGAAGATGACGGCCGCCGTCATGAACAGGAAGCCGGTCGTCTTGGCGATGAAGGTGGGGAACATCGGGGAGCCCACCACGTTCTGCTCGGTCTTCCCCTTCCCGGGGAACTGCGTGTGCTTCTGTTTGACCAGGAGGCCGAGGTGGGCGGCGAGCAGGCCGACGAGGATGGCCGGAACGATCAGCACGTGGATGATGAAGAACCTCGGGATGATCACCCCGGAGCCCGGATAGTTGCCGCCGAAGAGGAAGAAGCCGAGGTAGGAGCCGACCACCGGGATGGACTCGATGATCGAGTAGGCGATGCGGATACCGGTCCCCGACACCAGGTCGTCCGGCAGCGAGTACCCGAGGAAGCCGTTGACGATGCCGAGGATCAGCATCAGGACGCCCACCACCCAGTTGAACTCCCGGGGCTTGCGGAAGGCACCGGTGAAGAACACGCGGGCCATGTGGACGGCGATGGCGCCGAGGAAGATGTCGGCCGCCCAGTGGTGCGCCTGGCGCATGAGCAGGCCCGACCGGACGTCGAAGGAGAGTCCGACGGTCGAGGCGTAGGCCTCGGAGACGTGCTGGCCCCGCAGCGGAGCGTAGCTGCCGTGGTACACGATCTCGTGGGCGGAGGGCACGTAGTAAAGCGTGAGGAAGACGCCCGTGCCCAACAGGACGACGAACGAGTACAGGGCGATCTCGCCGAGCATGAACGACCAGTGGTCGGGGAAGATCTTGTCGAGGAACGTCCGACCGCCCTTGGCGACACCCAGACGGTCGTCGATCCAGTTGAGGCTCTTGTCGATCATGGGCGCTCCCAGAATCCGGGGCCGACGGCCTGGTCGAAGCCGCCGTTGGCCCGCATCTGGCCGGTGGCGTCCACGGTGATGGGGAGCTGCGGCAGCGGGCGGGGGGCGGGGCCGAACTCCGGGATCGCCCCGGAGTTGACGTCGAAGATCGACTGGTGGCACGGGCAGACGAGCTGCTGGGTGCGCTCCTGGTAGAGGCCGACCGGACAGCCCAGGTGGGTGCAGAGCTTGGAGTAGGCCACGTAGCCGGCGGTGGTCCACTCCGGCTTGCCCGGCGAGCCCAGCGGGAGCGTCTGGCCGGGGGCCAGCTGGGCGAGCCGGATCAGGATGACCTGGTCGGGGGACACGCCCTCGTAGCCGGCGGGGAAGACCGTCAGGACGCCGCCGACCTCGAGGTCGTCGACCTGGACCGGTCGGCCGTCGACGGTGACGAGTTTGGAGCCCTTCTTCCAGTTGGTGGTGAACAACGAGTCGTCCGTCGAGCCCTCGGTGTCGTCCGACTTGGCCGGCTTCGGTCCGAGGGACCGGATCCCGGGCACCACCAGGGCCAGGGTCATGATGCCCCCCGCCACGGCGAAGACGCCGAGCAGGAGGCCACGGCGCTTGACCTCGAGGCCGCCGCGGCCGGTGATGGCGGCGTTGAAGGCCTGGCGTTCGGGGGTGGTCGAGTGGAAGTCGTGGCGCTCCTCGACGAAGGGCCCCTGGGGCATGAGGTACTTGCCCCAGCAGATGGTCCCGACGCCCAGGCCCAGCATGCCGACGGCCAGGGTGCCGGCCTCCCACTGGTTGGAGGCGTCGATCCAGTACACCCAGATGAACGCGATGAACCCGAGCATGCCGACGACCATGGCCAGGGCGGCCAGGGTCTGCATCCGCTGCGGGTTCTTGGTAGACGGCTGCAGGTGCGGGTCGTCCAGGGCGGCCGGGGGCAGTGGCACCTCGCTGCCGGGCTTGTCGTCGCTCACGCGCGGTCTCCGATCCAGAAGCAGACGAGCATCAGGAGGCCGACACCGATCAGGAGTCCCACGAAGCCCTCACCGACGGGGCCGATCCCACCGAGGCCGAAGCCTCCGGCGTTGTTCGGGTGCTGCAGCACGCCCGTCACGTAGGCGGCGATGTCCCGGGCCTCGGTGTTGGTGATGTTGCCGGGTCCGAAGTGGGGCATGTTGCCCGGGCCCGACCGGATGGCCTCGACCACCTGGGTCGGGGTGGCGAGGTGCAGGCTCGGGGCGTAGGCGCCCTCGGCCAGGGCGTCACCGGCACCCGAGATCGTGTGGCAGGCGGCGCAGTTGAGGGTGAAGAGCGTGCCCCCCTGCTCGAGATCGGCACCGGCCGTCTGGACGATGGGCACCTGGGTGCCCTGGCCCGGGGTCAGCGACTGGACCCAGGCGGCGATCTCGAGGGTCTGGAGCCGGTCGAAGCGGGGTGGCTTGCGGGTCGCCTGGGCACTCAGGTTGGCGAGCGGCATGCGGCCCGTCGAGACCCAGAAGTCCACCGTGCCCGCTCCGAGGCCCTGCAGGTTGGGACCGGTGCGCCCGAGGGCGTCCGGCCCGTGGCAACTCGAGCAGTTGGCCTGGAACAGCGCCTGGCCCGGCTTGATGAACGACGCCGGGAGTTCGGTGTAGAAGATGCCCGACCGGTTCGACGCACTGGCGGCCTTGGCGGCGGCGGCGGGCGACGGGACGGCGGTGATGGCGGTCGGCGTCTGCTGGACGGAGCCGGGTTGGGCGCCGGGCAGCGTGGACACCGTGGCGGGAGCGGTGGTGCTGGTCGTCGTCGCCTGGGCCGGCCCCGAGGAGAAGGCGATCAGGCCGAAGACGGCCACGGCGCCGACCAGGGCGGCGGGCGCGGCCAGCCGGCCGGCCACGGAGCGTCGGGAGGTCGTCGCCATCACTTGAGCAGGAAGAGGCAGGAGTAGAGGCCGACCCACACCACGTCGACGAAGTGCCAGTAGTAGCTGACGCCCTGGAAGACCGCGGTCTCGCCCGGGTCGCCAGCCGGGCCCCGCAGTCGGTAGAGCAGGAAGAGCATGGCGGCCAGGCCGAGGAACACGTGGAGGCCGTGCAGCCCCGAGGAGATGTAGAAGATCGAGCCGAAGGCGGTGTGGGTCGGGTCGGTGGCGGGGTTCGACGAGAGGGAGATCCACTCGAAGAACTGGTTGGCCACGAAGGCGGTGCCGAGCACCAGGGTGAGCCAGACCCACAGCTTGGCGCTCTTGCGCTCACCCCGCTCCTGGTCGAACACGGCCTTCTGCATGGTGAAGCTGGACGACACCAGGATCAGGGTGAAGATGCCGGCCCGGATCGTGTCGAGGTGGGCACCGGGGGGCGGCCAGACGGCGGCGTGGGCCCGGAGGGTGAAGAAGGCGGCGAAGATCGAGCTGAAGAACATCACCTCGGAACCCAGCCAGATGATGACCCCGACGGCGAGCATCGGCGGACGGTCGGGGAGGTGGCGCGGCGGATGGGCGGTGATGGCCGGATCGGCGGCGAGTGCCTGGGTCACGGCGTACGTTTTAGCCCATCCGACGCTCGGGGGGCCAACTCACGCACCGGGGGATGCCGGCCGTCGACGACCCGGGAGTTCGTCGCCCCGGGGTGACCGGTTCGCGCGTCAGGCGCCGCCGGCCAGGGCGGCCGGCGGGGTGGTCAGGGAGACCACCGTCAGGCGCTGGGTGGGCCGGGTCAACGCCACGTAGAGGGTGCGCAGCCCGCGGGCCGTCTCCCCCGCGATGACCGCCGGCTCCACGACCACCACCGAGTCGAACTCCAGTCCGTTGGCCGAGTCCGCGCTGAGCAGCACCAGTGGCTCGGACAGGCCGCCCCGGCGCATGTCCCGGGCGTCGACGACCGGGGTACCGGCCGCTTCCAGGGCGTCCGCCAGCACCGCCCGCAGCGAGTCGGGGGCGATGACCGCCACCCGGCCGGGCCGCACGGCGTCGACCTCCTCGGTGGCGGCACGGGCCACGGCCCGGGCCAGGTCACCCGGGCCGGCGGGGCCGGTGTCCGAGGTGACCTGCACCAGGCGCGGCTCCACCCCGGAGCGTCGGACGGGGGTGGGCGGCGTCAGCTCGGGCGCGGCCACCGCCAGGACGCGCGACGCCACCGCCAGGACCTCGGCGGGGGTTCGGTAGCTCACCGTCAGCTCGACGGTGCGCGACGGCCGGCGGTGGGGCAGGTGCGCCACGATGTCGTCCCACGAGGAGGGCGCCCACGGGGCCGTGGCCTGGGCGATGTCGCCCACCACGGTCATGGAGCCGGCCAGTGACCGGCGGGTCAGCATGCGGAGCTGCATGGGCGAGAGGTCCTGGACCTCGTCGATCACGATGTGCCCGTACTTGCGCAGCGCCTCGTCGGAGCCCCCGTTGCGGGATCCGAGCAGGTGGCGGGCCTCGTCGACCAGGGCGGCGTCGGCCGGCGTCCAGGCCACCTCGTCGAACGAGGACGAGCGGTCCCGGCGCAGCAGGGCCTGCTCCTCGGTGGAGAGCACCCCGCGCGAGGCGGCGGCGATGAGGGGCGGTGCGCCGTAGAGGTCGTGCAGCAGCTCGTGGGGCGACAGGCGCGGCCACATGCGGTCGAGGGCGGCGGCCAGTTCGGGCACGCGGCGCACCTTGCGCGAGAAGTCCTCGAAGTCGAACTCGTCGTCGTCGAGTTCGGACGGGTCCTCGTAGCCCGGGAAGGCCGTCACCGAGGTGGCGCCCATGCCGAGGCGCTGCTGGGTCTGCCGGGCCCGGTCGGCCAGCACCTGGGCCACCGACTGCTCGACCAGCCGGCGGCGGGCGTTGTGGGTGCCCGGCCGGCGGCGGGCGCCGTCCACGATCGTCCGGGTGTCGGCCGCGGTCAGGCGGAGCAGCAGTGCCCCGTAGGGCACCACCAGGTCGTCGGCCAGGGGTCGCTGGCGGGTGCGGACGGCACGGGCCACCACCTTGGCCATGCGCACGTCGCCCTTGAGGCGGGCCACGTCGGCCGGTCCGTTCTCCTTGATCCGGATCTCGGGGACGAGGCCGGCGACCGTCGACAGGGTCACTCCCGTCTCCCCCAGCGACGGGAGGACCTGCTCGATGTAGCGGAGGAACAACGGGTTCGGCCCGACCACCAGCACGCCCTGGCGTTCGAGCGGGAACCGGTGGGTGTACAGCAGGTAGGCCGCCCGGTGCAGGGCCACCGCCGTCTTGCCGGTCCCGGGTCCCCCCTGGACGACGAGCACGCCGCTCAGCGGGGCGCGGATGATCTCGTCCTGCTCGGCCTGGATGGTCGAGACGATGTCCGTCATCCGGCCCGAACGCGCCCGGTCGAGAGCGGCGAGGAGGGCCGCGGGGCCACCGATGGGGAGGTCGCCCTCGATCAGCTCGCCACCCGGGTCGGCCGGACGGGCCACCCCGTCGGCGCCCTCCACCCGGTCCGTGGGGCCTCCGGCCACCCGGAACCGTTCGTCCTCCACGCTCACCACGGTGCGGCCCTGCAGGGCCAGGTGCCGCCGCAGCACGAGACCGAGCGGGTCGCGGCCCGTCGCCCGGTAGAAGGGCTCCGCCACCGGCGCCCGCCAGTCGACGACCAGGGGTTCGTGGTCGGGCCCGTGGATGGCCAGGCGGCCGATGTGGAACGTCTCGGTGACACCGTCGCCGGTCCCGTCGTCCCCGTCGGTACCGTTCGGCGACGGCCCCTCGTCGACGGTGCGGTCGATCCGCCCGAAGGTCAGGGCCTGGTCGCCGATGTCGAGCTGCTCGAGGCGGGCGAGGCTGGTGCGCACGATCACGTCACGCTCGGTACGGGACTGGAAGGTGCCGCCCTTGCCCAGGTCGAGCACCCCTTCCAGCATGGAATTGGCGTCCCCCCGCATGGCGTCCAGACGGGCGTAGGCGAGGTCGACGAACTCCTGCTCAGCCTCCAGCTCCGACTCCACGCCCCACCTCCTGTCTCCATCGGGGGCCCACCCGGCCCTGCCGACCGGCTCCACCACCGGCTCAGGGGAACCCTCGATTGTAGGCGCCCGTCGGCGCGCACGCGCCGGGGTCGGTGGGCGCTTCGGGGGCCGGCCCCCGGTATCTAGACTCGGCGCATGTCCACCGCAGCGCCCCGCGCGCCCGGCGGGGCCCCTCCGCCCGGCCGATTCGACGACGCACCGTTCATCCGGGCCTGCCGCGGGGAGCCGGTGTCCCACGTACCCGTGTGGTTCATGCGGCAGGCGGGACGGTCCCTGCCCGAGTACCGGGCCGCCCGCGGGCCGGGCAGCATCCTCGATGCCATCCACCAGCCCGACCTGGTGGCCGAGCTCACCTGTCAGCCCGTCGACCGCTACGGCACCGACGCCGCCATCTTCTTCAGCGACATCGTGGTGCCCGTGGCCGCCGTGGGCTTCGGGGTGGACGTGGCCCCCGGCACCGGCCCGGTGGTGTCCGAGCCGTTCCGGTCCGCCGCCGACCTCGCCCGGCTGCGGCCGCTCGAACCCGAGGTCGACACCCCCTACGTCGTCGAGGCGGTGCGCCAGCTGGCCAAGACGCTGGAGGTCCCCCTCATCGGCTTCGCCGGAGGCCCCTTCACGGTGGCCAGCTACCTCGTCGAGGGCGGGCCGTCCAAGAACTTCACGAAGGTCAAGTCCCTCATGCACACCGAGCCCGGGCTCTGGCACGCCCTGGTGGAGCGGTTGACCGACATGGCGCTGGCCTCCCTGCGGTCGCAGCTGGACGCCGGCGCCTCCGCCGTCCAGGTCTTCGACAGCTGGGCCGGCATCCTCACCCCCCGGCACTACGCCGACCTCGTGCTGCCGGCCACCCGGCGGCTCTTCGCCGATCTCGAGGCCTCGCACCCCGGCACCCCGACCATCCTGTTCGGCGTGGGCACCGGTGAACTGCTCACCCTGATGGCCACGGCCGGCACCTCGGTGGTCGGGGTCGACTGGCGGGTGCCGCTCGACGAGGCCCGGCGACGCGTGGGGCCCGGCACCGCCGTCCAGGGCAACCTCGACCCGGCCCTGTGCCTCGGCGGTTGGGACGTGGCGGCGGCCGAGACCCGGGAGGTGCTCGAACGGGCCGGCACCGCCCCCGGCCACGTCTTCAACCTCGGTCACGGGGTCCTGCCCGAGACCGATCCCGGCATCCTCGAGCAGGTGGCCGCGCTGGTGCACGCCGAGGGGCGGGCCGGCGTGGTCCCGACATGAGGGGCGCACCGTCCCGGTGGCACCCATGAGCACCGGTGTGCTGGTCATGGCCCACGGGACCCCGGACGCCCCCGAGGAGATCGAGGCCTTCTACACCCGCATCCGCCGGGGTCGACCACCCACCCCCGAGCTGCTGGCCGAGCTGACCGGCCGCTACGAGGCCATCGGCGGCACGTCCCCCCTGACGGAGCGGACCCGCGCCCAGGTCGACGGATTGGATGCCGCCCTCCAGGCGGCGGCCCCCGACCGGTTCACGGTCCGCCTGGGCACCAAGTACGTGCAGCCCACCATCGAGGAGGCCGTCGCCGACCTGTCGGCCGCGGGGGTCGACCGCATCGTCGGCGTCGTGCTGACACCCCACCAGTCGACGATGGGCTCGGGTGAGTACTTCGCGCGGGCCCGGGCGGCCGCCGAGGCCGCGGTCCCCCCGCTCGACCTGGTCGTGGTGCCCTCGTGGTACCGGGCGCCCGGCCTGGACGACATGCTGGCGGCGCGCACCCGGGCCGTCCTCGACGGCCTGGACCCCGCGGCGCGGGCCCGGACCGCGGTGTTCTTCACCGCCCACAGCCTTCCCCAGCGGGTGGTGGCCGAGGGCGACCCCTATCCCGACCAGGTGGCCGCCTCGGGCGCCGCCATCGCCGGACGGCTCGACCTCGAGGCCGATCCGACCGTCACCTGGGGCACGGCGTGGCAGAGCGCGGGGCGCACGGCCGATCCGTGGATCGGACCCGACCTGCTGGTCGAGATGGACCGGGTGGCCGCCGAGGGCGCGACCGCGGTCGTGGTGTGCCCCGTCGGGTTCGTCTCGGACCACCTGGAGGTCCTCTACGACCTCGACATCGAGGCCCGGGACCGCGCCGACACCCTGGGCGTGGCCTTCGCCCGGACCCCGTCGCTCAACGACGACCCGGCCTTCCTCACCCTGCTGGCCGACGTCGTCCGGGCCGCGGCCGGCCCGGCGTGATGACGGTCGACGGTGCGCCCGGCCGCCCGACCGTGGCCGTGGTCGGCGGGGGCATGGCCGGCCTGGCGGCGGCCTGGGAGCTCTCGGGGGCCGACGGGCCCGGCGCCCCCCGCGTCGTCGTGCTGGAGGCCGGCAGCCGTCCCGGGGGCAAGGTGCGCTCCACCGAGTTCTGCGGGCGCACCGTCGACGTGGCCGCCGACGCGTTCCTGGCCCGGCGGCCCGAGGCCACCCGGCTATGCGACGAACTCGGACTGACCGACGCGTTGGTGGCGCCGGGCGCCAGTGGCGCCTCGCTGTGGGTGCGGGGCCGCCTGCGCATGATGCCCGAGGGGGTCAACCTCGGGGTGCCCACCCGGGCGTGGCCCATGGTCCGCTCCGGCATCCTGGGGCCGGGCGGACTGGTGCGGGCCGGTCTCGACCTGGTCCTCCCCCACCGTGGCGATCCGGAGGGCACCGCCGACCGGTCGGTCGGCGACATCGTCGGATCGCGCCTGGGCCACGAGGTCGTCGAGCGCCTCGTCGACCCCCTGGTCGGCGGGATCCATGCCGGCGGTGTCGACGACCTCAGCGCCGAGGCCACGTTCCCTCCCCTCCTGGCGGCGGCCCACCGCTCGGGCAGCCTGATCCGGGCCCTCCGGCAGCCACCACCGGCCCCGGCGGCATCGGGCGCCCCCGCCCCCGGACCCCCTCCGCCGGTGTTCTGGTCGCTCGACGGCGGCAACGCCCGCCTGCCCGCCGAACTGGCCGACGCGCTGGACCGGCGCGGCGTGACCGTCCACACGGGCGTGGCCGTCGAGTCGATGGACCGGTTGCCGGCCGGCGCGGGGCCGCCCTGGCGCCTGGTCCTCGCCGGAGACGCGGACCGGGTGCCCGGGACCGGGGGGTCCGCCGACACCGCCCGGACGCTGGACGTCGATGCCGTCGTGCTTGCCGTGCCGGCCGGTCAGGCCGCCGGCCTGCTGGGTGACCACGCGCCGCGGGCCGCGTCGATCCTCGGCGACGTGGAGCTGGCCTCGGTCACCGTGGTGACCGTGTCCCTGCCGGCGGGCGCGGTCGTCGGCCCGTTGGTCGGCACCGGGTTCCTCGTCCCCCGCACCTCGACCATCGACGGACGGACCCCGCTCATCACCGGTGCCACGTACCTCTCCCGCAAGTGGCCGGGTCTGGCCCGTCCCGAGGACGAACTCCTCCGGCTGTCGGTCGGACGCTTCGGCGACACCCGGCCCGACACCCTCGACGACGACGAGCTGACGGCGGCGGTGCTGGCCGAGCTGTCAGCCGTGCTCGGGGTCACCGACGGCCCGCGGGCGTCGATGGTCACGCGGTGGGACGGCGCCTTCCCCCAGTACCGCGTGGGACACCTGGACCGCACCGCCCGGATCGAGGAGGCCGTGGCCGAGCTGCCGGGGGTGGCGGTGGCGGGCAGCGCCTACCGCGGCGTCGGCATCCCGGCGGTGATCGGCTCGGGGCGGACGGCGGCCACCCGCCTGCTGGGCTCCCTCGACCGAACCGCGCCGGCCCGCCGCGGGGCATGACCGCCGGGCCGGAAGGCGTCGCCGCCCCGGCGGCCCCGCCGACCGACGGTCCGGGTGGGGCCTCCACCCCCGACGCGGTGCCCTGGCGCCCCTCCCGTCTGCGCATGACGCGGCGCGACCCGGACCGGGTGACCCCCGCCCGGGGCCGGGTGGCGGTGCCCGCCCTGGCCTCCGGCGTCGGCCTCGCCCTGTCGCTCCCACCCTGGGGCTTCTGGGGGCTGGCCTTCCCGGCGGCGGGCCTGCTGTGGTGGCGGCTCGGGGGCCTCGCCCCCCGCACCCGGCTGTGGGCCGGCTGGTTGGCCGGTCTCGGGTGCTACGTGCCCGGGTTGATGTGGACCCGGTCCTTCACCCTGGCCGGCGCCGCCGTGCTCATCGTGCTGGAGGCGTTGTTCGTCGGCGTCGCCTGTCTGGCCGTCCCCCGCGGACCGGTGGTGGCCCGGGCCCTCGCCTTCCCGGCCGCCATGACCCTGGCCGAGGCCGCCCGCCAGACGTGGCCGTTCGGGGGCCTGCCCATCGGGGGCGTGTTCCTCGGACAGGCCGACGGCCCCGTCCTCGGCGTGGCCCGCCTGGGGGGACCCCTCGGTCTCACCGCCGTCGTCTACGTCGGTGGTGTGGCGGTGGGCGCGGCGGTCACCGCCGGCGTGCGCCTCTGGCGCGCCCACCGGCGGGTGGTGGAATTCGACCGGGTCCGACCCGGACCCGACGCCGGACCGGTCTGGCGGCGGTCGGCGGCCGGGCTCGGGACGCTGGCCGGGACCACGGGGGTCGCCCTGGTCCTGGTCGTCACCCTCGCGCTGGTGGCGGCCCACGCCCCCGACGGGGGACCCCCGGTCGGCGAGGTGACGGCCGCGGCCGTGCAGGGCGGTGGCGTGCGCGGCTTCTCCAAATCCCAGGTCGACCCGGCGACGGTGCTGCACGCGGCGGTGGCGGCCACCGGCCGGCTACTGGCGCGGCCCCGTCGCGACTCCCCCGAACTGGTGCTGTGGCCCGAGGACGTCGTGTCACTGCCCGATCCGCTGCAGGACGATCCCGAGGAGGGCGTCCTGTCCCAGCTGGCGGTGGCGCTGCACGCCACCCTGGTCGTCGGGGTGACCGAGACGGTCTCGGCCACGGCGTTCCGCAACGAGGTGGTGGCGTTCGGTCCCGACGGATCGCTGGTGGCCCGGTACGAAAAGGTCCACCGCGTCCCCTTCGGCGAGTACGTGCCCTTCCGCTCGTTCTTCGCCCACCTGGCCAGCCTGTCGGCCGTGCCCCTCGACGCGGTCCCCGGGCACGGCTCCGGGCTCCTCGCCACGCCGGCGGGCCGGTTGGGGGCGATGATCTCCTACGAGGTCTTCTACGCCGACCGCGGCCGATCGGCCGTGCGGGCCGGGGCCCAGGTCCTGATCGTCCCGACCAACACGTCCTCCTACGCCACCGCCCAGGTGCCGACCCAGGAGATCGCGGCCAGCGAGGTCCAGGCCGTCCAACAGGGACGCGACCTCCTGCAGTCGGCGCCCACCGGGTACTCGGCGTGGATCACCCACCGCGGCGAACTGCTCGACCGCTCGGTCCTCGGCGCCCGCCAGATCGTCCCCGCCACACTCGGGCTGCGGACCGGCTGGACGGTCTACGTGCGGTGGGGTGACGCCCCGGTGCTCGTCGTGGCGGCGCTCGCCCTCCTCTCCGGATGGTGGGTGGCCCTCCGTCCGCGCCGGCGGACCGGGGCGCCGGCGGAGGGTCCCTACTCGTAGTAGCCGGAGTGGATGTACACGCAGGGGATGCCCATGGCGTGGAACATGGCGAAGTTGTTCGGGTCGTCCTCGAAGGCCAGGCGCAGGTCGAAGCCGAAGTGGCGCAGCTCGTCCACCGAGTCCCGCTTGTACCAGGTCACCTGGGAGTAGTCCCCCCGGGCCCGCATCACCAGCAGGTCCCACCGCAGGTCGTAGCGGTCGAGCCAGGCCAGCGTCTGGGGCTGGACCCGCATGGGTCGCCCCGTCAGCAGGACGATCTGCAGCTCCGGGTCGAGCAGCTCGAGGACGCGGGCCAGCTCGTCGATGACCGCGTCCTCGCCGCAGGCGTCGAAGAAGGCGTCCCAGTTGCGCCGGCCCTGCTCGATGAAGTGCTGGCGCCCGACGGCGTCGGACAGCACGCCGTCCATGTCGAAGACGACCGCCGGGCCGGGCTGCTCGATCCGTCCGTGGTGCCAGGCCCAGTTCCCCGGGTCACCCACCGTCTAGTCCTCGCCGGGCGAAGCCGCCGACAGCCGTCGGATCTCCTCCACCACGGCCGGATCGGCCAGGGTGGTGGTGTCCCCCAGCGACCGGCCCTCGGCCACGTCGCGCAGCAGGCGGCGCATGATCTTGCCGCTGCGGGTCTTCGGCAGCTCGTCGGTGAAGATCACCGTCTTGGGCCGGGCGATCGGCCCGATCTTGGTGGCGACGTGGGCCCGCAGCTCCTGGCCGCGCTCGTCGGACGCGTCCCCGGCGTCGGCCACCAGCGTGACGAAGGCCACGATCGACTGTCCCGTGGTGGGGTCGACGGCGCCGACCACGGCCGACTCGGCGACGAGGTGGTGGTCGACGAGGGCGGACTCCACCTCGGTGGTGGAGATGCGGTGCCCCGACACGTTCATGACGTCGTCGACGCGACCGAGCAGCCACAGGTAGCCGTCGTCGTCGATCTTGGCCCCGTCACCGGCGAAGTACCGCCCCTCGAACCGGCTCCAGTAGGTGTCCCGGTAGCGCTCGGGATCGCCGTAGATGCCACGCAGCATCGCCGGCCACGGAGTGGTCAGGGTGAGGTAGCCCCCACCGCGCTCGATGGCGACCCCCTCCTCGTCGACCACCTCCACCCCGATGCCGGGCAGCGGGAAGGTGGCCGACCCCGGCTTGGTGGTCGTCAGGCCGGGGAGCGGGCTGATCATGATGGCGCCGGTCTCGGTCTGCCACCAGGTGTCGACCACCGGACAGCGCCCGCCACCGATGTGCTCGGCGTACCACATCCACGCCTCGGGATTGATGGGCTCCCCCACCGAACCGAGCAGGCGGAGGCTGGACAGGTCGTGCTTGGCCGGCTCCTCGGGGCCCCACTTCATGAACGTCCGGATGGCCGTCGGCGCGGAGTAGAGGGTGGTGACCCCGTAGCGCTCGACGATGGACCACCAGCGGTCCCGTCCCGGGGTGTCGGGGGTCCCCTCGTACATGACCGAGGTGGCCCCGTTGGCCAGCGGTCCGTAGACGATGTAGCTGTGGCCGGTCACCCAGCCGATGTCGGCCGCCGCCCAGTAGACGTCCTCGTCGGGACGGAGGTCGAAGACCACCTTGTGGGTGTAGGCGACCTGGGTCAGGTAGCCGCCGGTGGTGTGCATGATCCCCTTGGGGGCGGCGGTGGTCCCCGAGGTGTAGAGGATGAACAGCAGGTCCTCGGCGTCCATCGCCTCCGGCTCGCACGAGTCGTCCGGCGCGCCGCCGGCCGCCGGGTCCTCGCCCGTCATCAGTTCGTGCCACCAGTGGTCCCGACCGGCGGTCATGGCCACCGGACCGCCGACGGTGGCGGCGGCCGTCCGCTCCACCACGACCACGTGGTCCACACACGGCGTCTCGGCCACGGCGACGTCGACGTTGCCCTTCAGGCCCACCCCCTGGCCCCGGCGCCAGCCCCCGTCGGCGGTGACCACCACCCGGGCCTCGGCGTCGAGGATCCGGTCCCGCAGCGCATCCGAGGAGAACCCCCCGAACACCACCGAGTGGACGGCCCCGATCCGGGCGCAGGCCAGCATGGTCACGGCCAGCTCGGGGACCATCGGCATGTAGACGGCCACCCGGTCGCCCCGGGTCACCCCGAGACCCCGCAGGATGTTGGCGAACCGGCAGACCTCGACCAGGAGGTCCGCGTAGCTGATGGTGCGGGTGTCGCCGGGCTCCCCCTCCCAGTGGTACGCCACCTTGTCCCCCCGGCCGGCCGCCACGTGACGGTCGAGGCAGTTGTAGGACACGTTGAGGGTGCCCCCGTCGAACCAGCGGGCGAAGGGCAGGTCCCAGGTCAGCACGGTGTCCCACGGGCGGAACCAGTCGAGGGCCCCGGCCTGCTGGGCCCAGAACTCCGGCCCGAGCTCGGCGGCCCGGTCGTAGACCCCGGGATCGTCGGCCACCGCCCGCGCCACGAACCCGGCCGGCGGCGGAAAGACCCGCTCCTCGGTGAAATAGTCCTCGATGGTCGGCTCGTGGCTGGTCTCGTCGGGCACCGCTCCCCCTCTATGACTGCTCGTCGGCACAGGTGTGCGTCGGACCGCCACCGAAGGCCCGGAACCGACGTCGTCCCAGCTCCGGGGCGTCCGGCCCACGACTCCTTACCGCCCCAGCCTACCGCCGCGGTGGCCGTAGACTGGAGGGGCCGTGACCGCGACCACCGACACCGAGGACGCGGCGGGAGCCGGCGCGGATCCCGCCGTCGACGTCCGGCTCCCGACCTTCGCCCCCGAACCCGACGGTACGCGCGTGGACGTGCCGCTGGGTCGTCGCATCATGGTCGTGAGCGACCTCCTCCTCACGCCCGATGCCACCCCTTCGACCCTGGCCCTGACCGGAGAGCTCGCCCGGGCGCTCGACACCTGGGACGGACCCGGCATCCTGGTGATCGCCGGGAACCTGTTCGACCTGACCGGGTGTGACGACCCGCTCGGCGCCGCCGGGCGGGCCATCGACGCCCATCCGGCCCTGGCCCGGTCCTTCCTCCGGTTCCTCCAGGTGGACGAGCGCCGGATCCTCCGCCAGCGGGGCACCCACGAGCCCGAGGTCATCGCCGAGGGACCGAGGGTCGATCCCGGTTCGTCCGACGTGGTGGCCAGCCTGGCCGCCGCCGGCGTGGAGCACCTCGGGGCCATCGACCTCCACATCCAGACCGGCACCGGCGAACGGGTCGTCCGGGTCGAGCCCGGCATCCACGTCTACGGAACGCCGTCGGGCGACCCGCCCACCGCCGACGCCAAACCGGGGGTGCCCAACTCCCGGGGCCACCACTGGCGGGTGCCGGTCCAGGAGTCGCCGGAGGACGCGCCCTGGCTGGACGGCGTGGACCAGCTGAGCGACCCGTCGGCGCTCACCCGCTTCGTCGTGTCCCGCACCCTGTACCGCCGCTTCGGCCGCTACGCCTGGTGGCTCCTGGTGCCCTTCGGCGTGGCCCTGCTGCTCCGCCTGGCCGTGACCCCGTGGCTGCTCGGCCACCTGGGGAACAGCCTGCCGGGCCGGGCCATCCGCCACGCCCACACCGCCGACCTCAACGACCAGCTGGTGGTGGCCCTGGGCGTCGCCGTGGTCGTTCTCGTCGTCCTGGCCGTCGTGCTCGGCCTCCTCAGCCGCCGCATGTGGTCGATCCTCGGCGGCGGCGCCCTCGAGGAGGTCCGCACCGAGGCCGCCGCCAACGACACCGCCCGCGACGACGCCCGGCGTCTGGTGGGCCGGGGGTACGCCGGCCTGATCACCGCCGCCACCTTCCGGTCCGAGCTGACCAACCTGGGCACCGGCTTCTACGCCAACGTCGGGGCCACGGCCGAGGTGGTGGCCGAGCACCGCGGCCGGTTCGGCCTGCCCCCCGTGTTCCTGCACAGCCAGTGGGTCAGCTGGGTGGAGATCGAGTCGGGCGCGGAGCTGCACGTGCGCCTCCTCCTGGCCCACAACGAGCTCGCCTCGCCCAGCCGCCTCGAACGGCTCGTCACCCGCGGCCGCATCGGGGGCTCGCTCCACCCGTCGCTGGTCGCCTCCTACCCGGTGGGCGACTCCTGGCCCCCCGCCCCCGACCTCCGCCAGGCCCACCGCCGCACGCGGCGCGTCCGGCGCTGGGGGGCGGCGGCCATCCTCCTCACCGGGATCATCGACCTGCTCGACTCGATCACCCCACCGCTGCGCGGCCGGCTCCACGAGGTCGAGCAGTTCCTGCCCGTCCGGGCCAGCGAGGCCGCCGGCGCCCTGGTGGCCGTGGCCGGCCTGGCCCTGATCGCCCTCGGCCGGGGCATCCTCCGCGGCCAGCGCCGGGCCTGGCGGGTGGCCGTGGTGCTGCTGGCCGGCACCGTCCTGCTCCACCTGGTGGCGGGGGCCGACTTCGAGGAGTCGCTCATCGCCGGGGCGGTGCTGGCCTTCCTCCTCGTGAACCGCAAGGAGTTCCAGGCGGCCTCGGACGCCACCTCGCTGCGGTCGGCGCTCATCACCCTCGGGGCGGTGGCCGTCGGGGTGGCCGTGGTGGCCACCGTCTCCATCGAGCTGGCCACCCACATCGACCGGGACGGCCGACACACCATGCCGTGGACTCGCACGTTCTGGGCGGTGTCCGAGCGGTTCGTCGGGATCACCACCATCCCGCTCCCCCACCGGGCCGACCGGTTCGTGTCCCCCGCCCTCCTGGCCATCGGCCTCTGCCTGGTGGCCGTGACCCTCTACCTGTTGACCCGGCCGGTGGTCGACCGCCGGCTGGGCTCGGGACGCGCCGCCGAGTTCCGGGCCCGCGACATCGTCCGGCGCCACGGCGCGTCGACCCTCGACTACTTCGCCCTCCGCTCCGACAAGAAGTGGTTCTTCCACCGCGACAGCCTGGTGGCCTACGCCGTCTACGGCGGGGTCTGCCTCATCTCCCCGGACCCCATCGGGCCGCGCAACGAGCGCGACCAGGTGTGGGGCGCCTTCCGGGCGTTCGCCGACACCCACGGCTGGACGACGGCGGTCATGGGGGCCGGGGAGGACTGGCTCCCCACCTACCGCGACTCGGGCATGCACAACATCTACCTCGGCGACGAGGCCGTGGTGAAGCTCCAGGAGTTCAGCCTGGCCGGCAAGCACATGAAAGGCCTCCGCCAGGCCAACAACCGGATCCAGAAGTACGGCTACACCGCCAGCTTCCACGACCCGTCCCGCATCGACCCGGCCCTGACGGGCGAGCTGACGGACCTGATGCGGCTGTCCCGCCAGGGCGAGCACGAACGTGGCTTCTCCATGATGCTCGGACGGGTCTTCGACCCCCGGGACACCGGGCTGCTGCTGACCGTGGTCCGCACGCCCGACGGGGCGGCGGCGGCCATGTGCCAGTTCGTCCCGTCGACCGGTATCAACGGCTACTCGCTCGACCTGATGCGGCGCGACCCGGGCGACCATCCGAACGGCCTGTTGGACTTCGCCCTCTGCTCCACGATCGACCACCTGGCGACCCGGGGCTTCGACGGGCTCAGCCTCAACTTCGCCGCCATGCGCTCGACCCTGGCCGGGGAGAAGGGCGACGGCACCATGCAGCGGGCCGAGCGGTGGTTCCTGAAGCGGCTCTCGAACTTCGGGCAGATCGAGTCGCTGTGGAAGTTCAACGCCAAGTACGAGCCGGAGTGGCTCCCCCGCTACGTCGTCTTCGACACGGCCGAGCACCTGGTCCCCGTCGTCATGGCCATCCTCCGGGCCGAATCGCTGTGGGAGATCCCGGTGCTCGGCCGGCTGCTGGCCGCCGGCGCCGAGAAGCGGATGGTGGCCGCCCAGCGCGACACGGACGAGTTCCTGGCGTCGATCGTGCCGTGGGACGAGGACGGGATGCAGGTGCCGGGCGCGTCGGCGCCGTCCGCCCCGGCGCCGGAGGCACCGCTCGGGACACCCCGGGACTGACCGGACCCGACCCCGGCGTCAGCGTCCGGGCGGGGCCGGCAGCCCCATCGGGTTCGGGTAGGTGATGACGCCGGCCGCCTGCACCGACGCCGCCACGTCCTCCAGGCCGGCGAGGAGGGCGGCGCCCTCGGGGCCTGCGGCCCGGCCGATGACCATGGCGGCCAGATCGTCCGTCGTCGCCTCGACCCACCGCCGCAGCTCCCGGCCCGCCGCCGTGGCGCCGGTGGCGTCCACCAGGCCGCGACGGGCCAGTCGGTCGTGGGCGTAGGCCCACTGCTCCGCCGACCAGCCCCGGGAGCGCTGCAGCAGGTCGGCCGGCGGGCCCCCCTGGGCCGCGAACAGCACCAGCGCCTCGCACCCGTCGAGGCCTGCGGCGGTGAGGGCGGCCACGTGGCCGTCGCCGCGGTGCTCGCGCAGGCACGTGCACCAGTACCACAGCGCCTCGACCGGGTCGTCGGGCTCGCCGGTCGCCCGGGTGGCGGCGAAGAGTGGGCGGCCGGCGTCGGGCACCCCGTCGAGCAGGCCCCGCAGGGAGGGCACGAGCCGTCGGGCCGTGGCCACCACCGTCGGGTCCATCCGCCGCAGGGCCGACGCCGCCGCGTGGGTCCGGGTGCTCCACACGTCGCCCGGCGCGGCCACCGACCAGGCCTCGGGCAGCACCCGGGCGGCCCGGTCGGGGTGGAAGTTGAAGAAGGTGGCGGTGACCGGTTCCGGCCCGACCGGCCCCAACGGCGCCGCCCGACCGGCGAAGTAGCCCATCCAGAAACCGCGGAACCCGAGTCCGTCGACGGCGGCCAGGCACTCGGGATCGAAGTAGACGACGGCGTGCACCGGCTCGAAGGCCAGCCACCACCGACGGGCCGGCGCCACGGTCACGGGACCGTCACCCGCTCACGCCCGGGCGGCACCCGTCGACAGGGTCGCGTCCGGGGAGGCGTCGCCCGCGGGGGCACCACCCGACGGCGGGGGGGTGCCCTTCGACGGACCGTCCCCGGGCGGGGACGTCGGACCGGCGGTCGGCACGGTCCGGCCGTAGAGGCCGACCAGGATGACGAAGAAGAACGTCACCAGGACCACGATCACGGCCACCCAGGCGGTCGGCTGGTTCCACAGCACGAGCACCACCAGACCCAGCACGATCACCAGCCACTGGAAGGCCTTGCGGTGGGCGGCGACGGTGTCGTGGACGGGGCCCGAGGTGAGCCAGCGCGGCAGTTCGCGGCGCTCCATCCACCGGCGCACCGGGGCCAGGCCGACCACGAAGGCCACGATGGCCACCACGGCGGCCAGGACGAGGACCGTCCGCACCGAGTCGAGGAGCGACGCGTCGACCGTGTCGATCACGGCGGCGGTGGCGGGCTTGGACTGGCCGGGCCGCAGCGACTGCAGGTACTGGTTGCGGCCGACGTTGGCCGCCACCAGCAGCAGGGCCATCGAGACCGCCAGGCCGGCCGCGGCGTGCACCAGGCCCCGCCGGCGGTCCTTGGCCATGACCACGGAGATGGCGAAGATGATCAGCGACAGGATCGGGAGCACCAGGGCGAGGCGGTCGAGGAACTTGACCCACCGCTGCAGCTTGGCCAGCTGGTCGGACTGGAACAGCACGTAGGGGGTCCCGGCGTACTGCGGCACCTTCTCGAACACCGACAGGCCGTGGCTCGCCAGCACCTGCTTGGCCCTGGTCTCCACCTGGGAGAGGTCGACCGTGACCTTCCCGTCCGTCGCCTGCAGGGCGCCCACCTTCTGGCCGGTCAGCAGGTTGTCGACCTGTTCGTGGGACCGGCGCAGCGCCTGTTCCCACAGCGTCTGGAACTGCGAGCTCTGCGTGAGCTTGAGCACGATGGTGTGGGTGGTCGTCTGGACCGCCGAGGTGATGGGCGAGGCCAGGAAATCGGCGCGGGCCGGCAGCGCGTTCTTGACCCGCTGCTCCAGGTCGGTCTGGGACACGAGGCTGTTGCTGACCCGGTCGGCCACCGCCGTCTGGACGGCGGAGTCCTTGGCCAACGGGGCGAGCGTGGACACGAAGGTGTCGGTGTTGAGCAGTTCGTTGCGGGCGTAGACGACCACCACGGAGAGCACCGCCAACAGGCAGGCGAGGACGAGGAGCACCCACGCCCCGATGGTGCGGCCCCGCTTCTTCCGGGTCTTCTTGCCCGCCAGCTCCGAGCGGAGTTCCTCGTTCTCCCGCTCGAGTTCCTCGTTCTCGTGCTCGAGTTCCTCGACGGCGGGTTCGGCCGTTCCGGCAGACGCCTCGGTGGCGGGGTCGGCGTGTTCGTCCGCCGGATCGTCCGGCGTGGGGTCGGGAGTCACGCCGTCACTGTACCGGCACCCCCCGGCGCGACCGGGGACCGCCGGGCCCGGACGCGGCGGTGGCCGCCCTCCGCGCTCGGGGCGCGGGGAGCGGCCACCGGGCCGTCAGAGGTGGATGAGGTCAGGCGAGGATCTTGGCCTTCTGGGCCTCGAACTCCGCATCGGTGATCACGCCCTGCTGCTTGAGGTCGGCCAGCTTGGCCAGGTCGTCGGCGGTGCTGCCCGAACCGGCGGTCTGCTTGACGTAGGCGTCGAAGGCCTTCTGCTGCTGTGCCGCCTGCTCCGCGGCCCGCTCGTGCATCTTGCCACCCCGGGCGATCAGGTAGACGAGGACGCCGAGGAACGGGAGGATGATGATGAAGAACACCCAGATGGCCTTGGCCCAGCCGCCGAGGTCGTGGCTCCGGAAAATGTCCATGAACACGGCGATGAGCAGCCAGATCCAGAGGATGAACACGAAGAACATGAACATCGTCCAGATGAGGTCCAGGATCGGATAGTTGTAAGCCAGGGTCATGGGTGTCGCTCCTTACGCGGTCTTGAATGCCGTGCGGTGGACCGCAGGCGGCAATCACCCTAACCGGCCCGCGGTGCCGATTCGGTGACCCGGACCCGACTCCCCACCGGTCGCGGCGGAAGCGCCTAGTCTCCTTCCTGTCCGTCGTGGCGGAGGAGGCACGTGTTCTACATCATCATCTTCGGGGGACTCGCCATCGTGCTGGTGGTCGCCTTCTTCATGAAGTGGCGTCAACGGAACAACTGGCCCGACGATGAGTGACACCGACGCCGGGCCTCCGGCGACCCCGACCGCACCCTCGGATCCCGCACCGGCGGACCCGGCACCGGCGGCCACACCGCCCGCGACCACGACACCGGCGGCGGCGGTGGACCCGATGGAGATGCTCAAGTCGAAGAGCTACGTCCAACTGCTGGTGTTGGCGGCGATCATCGGCGTCCCCGTGTCGGCGGTCGCCTACGGGTTCCTGGCGCTGGTCGGCCACCTGCAGCACTGGTTCTACACGTCGATCCCGTCCTCGTTCGGGTTCCACGGCACCCCGGTGTGGTGGCCCTTCCCGCTGCTGTTCATCGCCGGCATCCTGGTCAGCCTGTCGATCCAGTACCTGCCCGGAACGTCGGGCCACCGACCGGCTGAGGGTCTCAAGACCGGCGGCGCCCCCCAGCCCATCGAACTGATCGGCGTCGTCTTCGCCGCCCTGGCCACCCTGTCGCTCGGCGCCGTGCTCGGGCCCGAGGCGCCGCTCATCGCCATCGGGGGCGGCCTCGGCGTCCTGGCCGTCAAGTTGGCGGCCAAGGACGCCCCACCCACGGCCGCCACCGTCATGGCCGCGGCCGGCAGCTTCGCGGCGATCAGCACCCTGCTCGGCTCGCCGTTCGTCGGGGCCTTCCTCCTGATGGAGGCGGCCGGCCTCGGCGGCCCCGTGCTCGGCCTCGTCCTGGTGCCGGGCCTGCTGGCCGCCGGCATCGGGACCCTGATCTTCATCGGCCTCGACAGCCTCACCGGCCTCGGCACCTTCTCCCTGGCCATCCCCGGCCTGCCGGTGTTCAGCCATCCCACGGTGGCCATGTTCGGCTGGGCGCTGGTCATGGGCGTCGTCGCCTCGTTCGTCGGAACCGCCATCCGCCTGAGCGGCCTGGCGCTGCAGGCCGTGGTCGACAAGAAGCGCCTGGTGTTCACGCCGGCGGCCGGCCTGGTGGTGGCCGCGGCCGCCGTGATCTTCTTCGAGATCACCGGCAAGAGCAGTGAGAACGTGCTGTTCTCCGGTCAGAACCAGCTCCCCGGCCTCGTGCTCCAGGCCGGCACGTGGTCGGTCGGGGCCCTGGTCGTGCTCGTCCTCGCCAAGGGCGTCGCCTACGCCTTCTCGCTGTCGGGCTTCCGGGGCGGACCCGTCTTCCCGTCGATGTTCATCGGCGCCGCGCTGGGGGTGGCCGGCTCCCACCTGCCCGGGATGGTGCTCGTCCCGTCGGTGGCCATGGGGATCGGTGCCCTGGCCACGGTCATGCTCAAGCTGCCGCTCACCTCGACCCTGCTGGCCGTGCTGCTGTTCGCCTCGGACGGGCTCAGCGTCACCCCGCTGGTCATCGTGGCCGTGGTCGTCGCCTACGTGCTCAGCGCCCGACTGCCCCAGACCCCGGCCGACCTGAAGCGGAACCGTACCGCCGGGACGTCGGCCGGCACCGCGGACCCGGTCGCGCCGGGGGCCTGAACGGCGTGACCGCCGTCCTCCCCCTTCCCGTGTACGCGCTGACGTCGTCCGACTGGCTGAAGCTCGCGGCGGTCGTCCTCGGCGTGATCCTGGTGGCCGCCGTGCTGGTGTCGGCCGTCGAGACGGTCGTCCTCCCGCGCAACACGTTCACCCGGCTCACCCGTGTCACGTTCGCGGTCGTCGACCGGCTCCTCATCCACCGCCGCCGGACGGGCGCCCGGGCGGACAATCTGCGTGCCCTCTACGGCCCCGTCGCCCTGGTCAGCCTCCCGATGGTGTGGATGCTGTCGGTGATCGTCGGATTCACGTTCATCTTCTGGGGGGTCGACTCGGGGGCGCTGACCCACTCGTTCGACATCAGCGGGTCATCGGTCACCACGCTCGGGTTCGCCGCCCCCCAGGGCAGTGTCCGCACGTGGATCACGTTCGTCGAGGCCATCATCGGATTGGGGCTGGTGGCGCTGCTGATCAGCTATCTCCCGACGATCTACGCCGCCCACCACGACCGGGAGAAGGGCATCACCACCCTCCGGCCCTTCACCGGCACGCCGGCGGGAGGCGTCGACGCTCCTCACCACCCTGGCCGGCTTCGACGCCCTCGACAACGGCGATCTCTGGGAGTCGGCCAGCCAGTGGTTGATCGAGCTCGCCCAGACCCACTGCTCGTTCCCGGCCCTCTGCTACTTCCCCGAGAACTCGGAGCCGAACTCGTGGGTGGCCTCCGTCGGCGCGCTCCTCGACGCCGGCGCCCTGCTGCTCTCCGGCACGCCGCTCGAACTGACCGGCGACACCGATCGGGCCCACCAGGGGCTGATGCTGGTCCTGGCCCACGGGGTGCCCAGCCTGGTCGAGATCGGGCGGGCGGCGGGACTGCCCATCGACCCGCCGGTCCCCCTGGCCCATCTGATACCCGACGCCACCCATCCCCCGCCGGAGATCTCGGTGACCCGGGAGGAGTTCGAGGCCGCCCTCGACCGGTTGGGCGACATCGTGCCGGTGGCGCCCGGGGACCGCGACGCGGCCTGGCACCGGTTCGCGTGGGTGCGCTCCTCCTACGACCGGGCGGTACGCGGCCTCGCCGGACTCACGCAGGCCACCCCGGCCCCGTGGACCACCGACCGCCCGGCCTGGGTGGGCCGGCCCCGGCTGGTCACCACCCGACCCCTCCGGGTCGGATGGAGCCTGCCCGGCCCCCTGCCGACCGAAGGCGCCTGACCCGCCGACTCCTGGAGGACGTCCGGCCTACAGGTGGCTGAAGCCCCCGGACTCCTGGGCGGTCATGGCCACCGTCACCGGGTGCTTGTCGAAGTGGGCGATGGCTTCGCGCATGTCGTCGAGCAGTAGGAAGGCCAGGTCGCGGCTGACCCCCTGGCGCACCAGGATCCGCTGGATCGAGATGTCCGACACCGAGCCGGTCAACGGATAGGCCGGCACCTGCCAACCCTTCACCCGGAGACGGTCGGCCACATCGTAGAGCGTGTAGCCGGGATCCTCACCCTCCTTGATCCGCCACGCCACCGTGGGGATCCCGGTCAACGGGTTGCCGTCGCAGAGCAGTTCGAAGGGACCGAGCTTCACGATCTCCTCGGCCAGGAACTGGCTGGTCTTGTAGCAGGTGTCCTGGACGGCCTGGTAGCCCTCCCGGCCGAGCCGGACGAAGTTGTAGTACTGGGCCACGATCTGGCCCGCCGGACGGGAGAAGTTGATCTGGAAGACCGGCATGTCCCCGCCGAGGTAGGTGACGTGGAAGACCAGGTCGTCGGGGAGCTCGTCGGCGTGGCGCCACAGCACCCAGCCGACGCCGAGCGGGGCGAGGCCGAACTTGTGCCCGGAGGTGGAGATCGACTTCACCCGGGGGATGCGGAAGTCCCACACCACGTCGGGGGCGCTGAAGGGGGCGAGGAACGCACCCGAGGCCCCGTCCACGTGGATGTCGATGTCGAGGCCCTTGTCCTCGGCCAGCTTGTCGAGGGCGGCCGCCAGCTCGGCCACCGGCTCGTAGGCGCCGGTGTAGGTCACTCCGAAGGTCGGGACCACGAAGATGGTGTTCTCGTCGACCTGGGCCAGCATCTGCTCGACGTCCATGCAGTACTTGCCGGGCGACATCGGGATCTCGCGGATCTCGACGTTCCAGTAGCGGGCGAACTTGTGCCACACGACCTGCACCGGACCGCAGACGAAGTTGGGGGTGTCGGTGGACTTCCCCTCGGCCGCCCGCTTGGCCCGCCACCGCCACAGGGCGGCCATGCCGCCGAGCATGCAGGCCTCCGACGAACCGATGGCCGAGCACCCGACGGCCCCGCCCTCGTCGGGCGCGTTCCACAGGTCGGCGAGCAGCTGGACGCAGCGGCGCTCGATCTCGGCCGTCTGGGGGTACTCGTCCTTGTCGATCATGTTCTTGTTGATCGACAGGTCCATCAGCTGGTGGACCTCGTCCTCCTCCCACGTCTGGCAGAACGTGGCCAGGTTCTGGCGGGCATTGCCGTCGAGCAGCAGCTCGTCGGAGATGCACTGGAAGGCGTCCTCCTTGCGCATCTCGCCCTGGGGGAAGCGGTGGGACGGCAGCGAGGTGAACAGGTCCTTGCCGGCGTAGACGGAGTCCAGCAGTTCGTCGCGGATGGATTCGTGCTTGTGGAGAGGCATGGCCGAAAGTGTACGCATCCGGACACGATTCCGCCGGGCCGGAGCGGACCGGCCCCGCCCCGTCACACGTCGGAGATGGCGTGGACCTTGTTGGTGGCGATGGCGAACTTGAGGGCCTGGTGGTCCTTCTCGTTCTGGTCGGCGTAGGCGGAGGCGAACCGGCACATGGCCTCGTCGAACCGGGTGCCCGCCCCCAGGTACGAGCCGATGGCGATGGCGTCGCCCGATCGGGCGTGGCCGAGGGCCAGCACCCACCCGCACATCTGGGCGTAGACCTCGAACACGTCCGGCTCCATGGTGTCCACGTCGGGCGACAGCTTCCAGTCCCACATCTGGCGGAAGTAGAAGTCCCGCCGGACCCCGTCGAGGCCGGTGGCGGTGTCCCAGCCGAGGAAGATGTCGCTGGCGCTCTGCACCAGTCGCTGTCCCGCCACCACCCGCTGGCCCATGTTGGTGTACTCGCTGGGCTGCAGGAACGGCTCGGCCACCGAGTGCTCGGCTTCCTTGACCTGCAGCACCAGCGGGTCGCCCTCGTCGCGACCCACGAACAGGGCGACCCAGCAACGGGTGCCGACCGATCCGACCCCGACCACCTTCCTCGCCAGGTCGACGAAGTGGTAGGTGTCGAGGAGGTGACGACGGTAGGGGGCGAGCGTGATCCGGTACTGGTCGAGGGCGTCGAGCAGGTGCTGGACCGTGTCCGCCGAGTGGTCGCTGTCGAACAGCTCCCGGACGGGTGTCAACAGGGGCGGATCGGACCGAAAGCGGAGGGCGCCGTCGACCTGCTCGGTCAGCTTCGCCGTGGCCTTCAGGTGGTCCTTCGAACGGGCCTTCTGCACCCGCTCGGGCGAAGGCGTCGATCACCTTGCCGGTGACCTCGGATCCCCAGATGCCGACCAGCGTCCCCGCGTCGAGCCGCTGGTACCACAGCTCGATGTTGCGCAGCTCGCCGAACCCCCGGATGGCCTGGCGGTAGCCGTGGGCCGACAGCGCCACCAGGGACCTGCAGCGGGCGGCGTCGAAGCCCCGGCTGCGGGCGGCCACCTCGATGCTGGCGGCCAGGCGCTTCAGGTCCCACTCGAAGGGGCCGGGCAGCGTCTCGTCGAAGTCGTTGACGTCGAAGATCATGTCGCGTTCCGGGGTGGCGAAGCCGCCGAAGTTGACCAGGTGGGCGTCACCGCAGAGCTGGACGTCGAGGTGGGAGTGGACCTCGTGGGCGAGGTCGGCCGCCATCACGGCAGCGGCGCCCCGGAAGAAGGCGAACGGCGACGCGGCCATGCGGCCGTAGCGGATGGGGACCAGGTCGGGCACCCGGGTGGTGGCCTGCAGCGCCAGGATCTCGAGCGGGTCGGTGCGGTCCGCCGGAGCCACCCACTCGCCGTGCCGCGTCCGGGGCACGATCTCGCGTGCCTTGCGTCCGTGGGCGGCCCGTTCGGTGGGGGTGGCGATCGTCATGGGGCCATCATCGCGCCCGTTCGCCCGGTTCGCCCCCGTGCGCCGCGGAACCCCGCCCGGTAGGTTCTGCCGGCACCCTCCGGCCGCCGGCCGGCCGCCGCCCTACGTCCGCTTCTTGCGGTGGCGCCCCACCGCGATGACGAGCCGGTCGACGAGGACCCCGAGGACGGCGGAGAGGAGGATCACCCACACCAGGCTGGCGTCGGTGTGGAAGACGATGAAGTCGACCCGGACCGTCGTCGAGTTGCCGATCACGAAGGCGATCAGGAGGACGAGGCCGATCCCGAAGCCCACCAGTCGGATGATGTCCTTGTTGTCCCGCGTGCGGGACTTCGTCCTGCCCGCCTTCTCCGGTGGTGTCGCCATGCCGCCCTCCTCGGGTCGTCGTGGACGACAGTACTCCGGGACCGGGGCCGCCCCCGGACCGCAGGGCGGCGGGCACCCGGCCGGTGCGGCGGGCCGTCCGGTTCAGCGGAGCAGCAGCAGGGTGGCCTGGTGGGCGAAGTTGACGATCGGACCCGGGATGATCCCGAAGACCAGGGTGAAGGCGACGCAGGTGCCGATGGCCACGGCGGTGAGGGCGGGCACCCGCACCGGTCCGCGGGCCTCGACCTCGGCCGAGGGGGCCTCGTCGGTCAGGACCTGGAGGGCGGCGACGGGCTGGACCCCGTCGGCCCGGTCCGTGGCCGTCAGGGTCGGCTCGGCGGGCACGGACGCGGTCGCACCCGTCGTTCCGTCCTCGGGCAGGTTGCCGTCGAGCGGGTCACCGACACTGCCCACCGGCGAGTACATGGTGACGGCCAGGCGGAGATAGAAGAACGCGGCCACCGCCGCCGACGCCATGGCCACCACGGCCAGGGTGTACCCCTGGACCGACACCGAGGCCTCGATCACCCCCAGCTTGGCCAGGAAGCCGGTGGTGAACGGGGCGCCGGCCTGGCCGAGCAGGAGCACGGCGAAGGCGAGGGCGAGCAGGGGTTGGCGCTTGGCCAGGCCCCGGTAGTCGGTGATCTGCGAGCGGGTGTCGCCCGGCCCCGCCACCACGCTGATCACCGCGAACGAGCCGATCACCAGGAACATGTAGGTGAAGACGTAGTACAGGGAGGCCGAGACGCCCCGGGCGGTGCACGCCTCCACCCCGAGCAGGATGAAGCCGACGTGGTTGATCGACGAGTACGCCATCATCCGCTTCACGTCGCGCTGGGTCAGGGCCACCACGGCCCCGAGGACCAGGCTGAGGAAGGCGAGCGCCCAGACGATCGGCTGCCAGTCGGCCCGCACCGTCGGGAACGACGTCACGAACACCCGCAACAGGGCGGCGAAGGCCCCCGCCTTGGCCACGGCCGCCATGAAGCCGGCCACCGGGGACGGCGAACCCTCGTAGACGTCGGGCGACCACATGTGGAACGGCACCGAGGCGATCTTGAAGCCGAAGCCGATCAGCAGCAGGGCCAGGCCGCCGAGCAGGACCCCGTTGTGGGTGATCACGTTGCGCGACAGGTAGTCGGCGATCTGGGTGAGGTTGGTCGTGCCCGTCGCCCCGTAAGTGAGGGCGATGCCGTAGACGAAGATCGCCGAGGAGAACCCTCCGAGCACGAAGTACTTGAGGGCCGCCTCCCCCGACTCGGCCCGCTTGTGGTTGAAGGCGGCCAGCACGTACAGGGCGATCGAGAGGATCTCCAGGCCGAGGAAGACGACGATCAGGTCGTTGGCGGCGCCCATCATCATCGCCCCGGACGCCGACACCATGGCCAGCACGTGGTACTCCGGTCCGTCGATGCCCTCGCGGCGGAGGTAGCCGTCGCCGACCAGGGCGGTCAGCAGCATGGCGATGGCCACGGTGATCTGGACGAAGACGTCGAAGCCGTCGAAGGCGATCGCCCCGGCGATGGTCACCGACGGCCCGTGGGTGGCCACGTGGTCCCACTGCACGAGGCCGGCCACCAGAGCGGCGACGGACACCACGGAGGCCACGATGGTGCCGGCCCGCGCGTCGATGATCTGCTTCAGCAGCGAGGAGACGAGCATCAGCACCAGCGCGCCACCCAGCATGATCAGCATGGGCAGGATGCTCAGGTAGTCGATGTGGGGCACGTGGATGGTGGGGGCGGCCGAGGTGGCGAAGACGGTCACTTGGATCCCTCCGGGCCGTGCTCGGCCGGGGAGGCGCTCTGGTCCCCGGTCGATGCCTTCGTCACCCGCACCGCCACGGTGGCGCCGGGCCGCAGGTCGGCCGGCAGCGGCGTCCGGGTGACCTGGTCCACGTGGACGACCAGGCGGTCGACCGACGGCGTGATCCGGTCGAGCACCGGCTTCGGGAAGACGCCGAGCAGGACGATGAGCACGATGAGCGGCGCCACGATGAGTCGCTGGTTCACGGTCAGGTCGGCCGTGGCGGTGTCCTCCTCGGTCGGCTCACCGTGGAAGACCTGCTGGTAGGCCCAGAGCAGGTAGACGGCGGCGATCACCACCCCGGCGGTGGCCACCACGGCCCACCAGCGGTGGGCCACGAAGGTGCCGATCAGGATCAGGAACTCACCCACGAAGCCGTTCAGGCCGGGCACGCCGATGGACGCCAGCATGGCCAGGGTGAAGACGCCGGCCAGCACCGGGGCGGGCGACTGGAGTCCCTTGAGCGAGTTCACCTGCCACGTCCGGCGGCGCTCGTAGATCCAGCCCACCAGGATGAAGAGGGTGGCGATGACGAGGCCGTGGTTCACCATCTGGAGTACGCCGCCACTCAGGCCCTGGCTGTTGAGGGCGAAGGTGCCGAGGGCGATGAAGCCGATCTGGGCCAGCGACGAGTAGGCCAGCAGCCGCTTGAGGTCCCGCTGGGCGCAGGCCACCAGCGCGCCGTACAGGATGCCGATGGTGGCGAGGGTCAACAGCACCGGAGCCAGCGTCCGGCTGGCCTGGGGGAAGAGGTTGAGGTCGAACCGGATGATCCCGTACGTGCCGAGCTTGGCCATGATGGCCACCAGCAGGATGGCGCCCGCCGTCGGGGACTCCGAGTAGGCGTCGGGCGACCACGTGTGGAACGGGAAGATCGGGGCCTTCACGGCGAAGGCGGCGGTGAAGGCGCAGAACAGCAGGACGCCCTCGGTGCCCGAGAGGTGGGTGTGCATCAGGGCGGGCAGCTCGAAGGTCAGCACCCCGGTCTGGGACTGGTGGATGAAGGCGATGGCCACGATCCCGACCAGCAGGAACGCCGACCCGGCGAACGTGTACACGAAGAACTTGATCGCCGCGTAGCCGCGTCGGGCGAAGCCCCACCCGCCGATGATGAAGTACGACGGCACCAGGGTCAGCTCGAAGAACAGGAAGAACAGGATCAGGTCCAAGGAGACGAAGCTGCCCATGCAGGCCGCCTCCAACAGCAGGACCCAGGCCACGAACGAGCGGGTGTCGCGTCGGGCGCGGGCGCCGAGCATGGTGAGCGGGAACAGCACGGCCGTCAGCACCACCAGGAAGAGGGAGATGCCGTCGATGCCGAGGGACCAGTGGATCCCGAGCCCGTTGGCCCAGGTGTGGTCGCTGACCATCTGGTACGTGCCCACCCCGGCCTTGAAGACGACGAGCACGGCGGCCGCCACGGCCAGGGTGAGGACGGTCACCACGATCCCGATGGCCTCGTGGAACCAGGTGGCGACGGCCCGCTTGGGCACCAGGGCCACCACGGCGGCGCCGACCGCGGGTAGGAGGATCAGGGTGGTGAGGTAGGGGAAGGTCACGGCGGTCATCAGCCCCACCACATCCGGGTGAGCATGAACCCGAGGATCACGACGGCGCCGAACATGATGCCGACCAGGTAGTTGCGGACGAAGCCGGTCTGGGTGCGCCGGAGCAGGGAGCCCGAGCCGCGGAAGGCGCCGGCCACCCCGTTGACGGCCCCGTCGATGATCTTCGGGTCCACCACGTCGGCGCAGAAGGCGGCGAGGCGTTCACTCGGCCGGCCGAAGACGGTGTCGTAGAGCTCGTTGATGTACCACGCCCCCCGCAGGAAGGCGACCTCCAGGGCCGGCCGGTCCGACCGGGTCGACCACAGGCGCACGCCGATCAGGACGAAGACGATGGCCACCACGGCGTCGATGATGGCGAGGACCCATTCGGCCGTCGTGGACAGGTTGTTGTGGAAGAGGTTGCTGCCGAACACCGGGTCCACCCAGTTGGCCAACGAGAACCGGCTGCCCGAGATGGCCATGACGCCGGCCACGGCGGCGAAGAACGCCAGGATCCACAGCGGCACCGTCATGATCCACGGCGACTCGTGGGGCTCGGAGACCGCACCGTCGGCGTGGTGGGCGTGGGCGGCGTCGAGCTCGTGGCCGGTGTCGGTGTCGGCCCAGCGGTCCTGGCCGAAGAAGGCGAGGCCGGTGAGCCGGCTCATGTAGTAGGCGGTCAGGGCGGCGGTGACGATGCCGACCACCCACAGGGCCGGATGGGCGGCCCACGTGTTGTCGAGCACGTCGCCCTTGGCCCAGAAGCCCGAGAAGGGCGGCACGGCGGCGATGCAGAGCCAGCCGATGCCGAAGGTGATGAAGGTGATGGGCAGGTAGGCCCGGAGGTTGCCCATGCGCTTCAGGTCCTGTTCGTCGTGGAGGCCGTGGATGACCGAGCCGGCGCCCAGGAAGAGGAGGCCCTTGAAGAAGGCGTGGGCCACCATGAGGAAGATGGCGGCCGTGTAGGCCCCGCAGCCGATGGCCAGGAACATGTAGCCGAGCTGGGAGACGGTCGAGTACGCCAGCACCTTCTTGATGTCCTGTTGGGCGCAGGCGATGGTGGCGGCGACGAAGGCGGTGGCCGCGCCGACGATGGCGATGGTGAGCTCGGCCGACGGCGAGGCGTGGAGCAGGGGGTTGACCCGGCACAGCAGGTAGACGCCGGCGGTCACCATGGTGGCGGCGTGGATGAGGGCGGACACCGGGGTCGGGCCCTCCATGGCGTCGGCCAGCCAGGGGAACAGCGGGATCTGGGCCGACTTGCCCATGACGCCCACCAGCAGCAGGAGGCAGATGGCGGTGATGTTGTCGGAGCCGATCTTGTCCAGGTTGGCGAAGATCACCTGGTAGTCCAACGTGTGGACCTTGGAGTACACGAGGAAGATGGCCAGCAGGAAGCCGACGTCACCGATCCGGTTGTAGACGAAGGCCTTCTTCCCGGCGCTGGCCGCCGAGTCCCGGGTGAACCAGAACGACACCAGCCAGTAGGAGCAGGTCCCGACGCCCTCCCACCCGACGAAGGTCACCAGCAGGTTGCTGCCCAGCACCAGGATCAGCATCGAGGCGACGAACAGGTTCATGTAGAGGAAGAACTTGGGGTAGTCCCGGTCCCCCTTCATGTACCCGATGGAGTACAGGTGGATGAGGGTGCTGATGCCGGTGATGAAGAGCACCATGGTCATCGACAGCGGGTCGACGTACAGGGCGGCGTGGACCTGGAGCTGGTCGACCGGGATCCACGTCCAGAGGTTCTGCCCGAAGCTGCGCACCGGGGCGTCGACCTGCAGGAGGGCGAAGTAGACGAGGACGGACACCACGAACGAGGCGCCCACGGCCACGGTGGCGACCCAGCCGGCCGCCGGGTCGCCGAGCCGCCGCCCGGCGGCGGTCAGGATCCCGAAGCCGACGAGCGGCAGCAGGATGATCAGGTAGGTCAGGTGGAGCATCGCCCGGTCAGCCCTTCATCAGATGCAGGTCGTCGGCGTTGGCGCTGGCCCGGCGCCGGAAGATGGCCACCACGATGCCGAGGCCGACCACGACCTCGGCCGCGGCCACCACGAGTACGAAGAACACCAGCACCTGGCCACCGATGTCGTGCAGCGTGCGGGCGAAGGAGACGAAGGCCAGGTTGGCGGCGTTGAGCATCAGCTCGACGCACATGAACATGATCAGCACGTTGCGGCGCACCAGGACGCCGACGGCACCGATCGAGAACAGGACGACGCTGAGGCCGAGGTACCAGCCGACGGTGATGCTCATGCCTCCACCCCCGCGTCCTCGGCCCCGGGACCCGGGGCGACCGGTGCGGCCCCGGTGGCCGCGCTGGCCGCGCTGGCCGTGGCCTCCGGGGCGCCGGGCGTGCGGTCGAGCACCACGCCGTCCTCCGGGGTCTCGTCGACCGCCTCGCCTCGGTCGGTGGCCGGCGGACGGCGGGCGAGCACCACCGCGCCCACCACGGCGATGATCAGCAGGGCGGACGTCGCCTCGAAGGGGAATAGATAGGTCGTGTAGAGCGCCTTGCCGATCAGGTTGACGTTGGGGGCGCCGGTGTCGGACCCCGACACCGAGGCCTGCCCCGTCGTCCACTTGGAGACCTGGCCCAGCAGCAGCAGTCCGGTCAGGCCCAGCAGCACCAGGCCGACGGCCAGCGGACGCTGGCCCCGCAGGGGCTCCTTGGCGATGTCCTCCTCACGGTCGACCCCGAGGAACATGATCACGAAGAGGAACAGGACCACGATGGCCCCGGCGTAGACGATGACCTGGACGGCGGCGAGGAAGCTGGCCTGTTGGAGCACGAACATCACGGCCACGCCGAACAGGGTCATGACCAGCATCAGTGCGGAGTGCACCGGGTTGCGGGCCACCACCACGCCGACCGCGCCGGCGAGGATGATGGCGGCCGCCACGGCGAACACGGCGACGTCGGGCAGCGTCGGCCGGGTGGTGGCCACCAGGGTCGAGAGAACCGCGGTCATGCGTCACCCGCCGGGTCGGTGACCGGGGCGGCCGGGGTGACGGACCCGATCGCGTCGCGCTCGGTGTTGCCGGCCCGCTTGGCGTCGACGTAGTCGGCGTCCGCCTGCTCCTTGTGCTTCTTGCCGAAGCCGGGGCGGAACCGCTCGGCCTTCTCGAGGGCGCGGCCGATGGCTCCGCGGGGCCCGCGCTTGTCCGCCGGCATGTCGACCGGGCGCAGGTGGCGCTCCAGGGTCTGGCGGAGCGGCATCGAGCCGGTGGTGGCGTCGTCGCGGGCGCCGCTCTGGCCCCCCTCGGGGGCGCGGGTGCCGTAGCCGAGCTCGCCGGACCACTGCACCTCCCCTTCGAACGCGGCGGCGCCGGCCGGCGACGTCGCCCGCATCCAGCCCGAGGTGTGCAGGTCGTCACCCTCGCGCCAGTCCTCCCACGGCATGTGCCGGGGCTTGCCGTCGTCGTCGACCAGCAGCTCGTCCTTGCCGTAGATGGCGTCGTTGCGGTTGGTGAAGGAGAACTCCATCAGCTTCGACTCGGTGATGGCCTCGGTGGGGCAGGCCTCCACGCACATGTCGCAGTGGATGCAGCGCAGGAAGTTGATCTCGTAGACGTAGCCGTAGCGCTCTCCGGGCGAGACCGGGTGGTCGGGCGGATTGTCGAGGCCGCGGACGTAGATGCAGTCCGCCGGGCAGACGCCGGCGCACAGCTCGCAGCCGATGCACTTCTCCATGCCGTCCTCGTAGCGGTTGAGGACGTGGCGACCGTGCTGGCGCGGCTGCTTCGGACGCTTCTCCTCGGGGTACTGCCGGGTGACCGGCGGCCGGCCGAGGTGCTCGAGGGTGAGCTTGAACCCGCCGAGGAAGTTCTGGCGGCCGTGGGGCGGTTCGGGGGTCGGCATCAGGCGTCACCTCCTTCGGGCGTGGGCGGGACGGGCTCCTCGGCCCGGTTCCAGAGGCGGAGCCCGACGGGCGGCAGGACGGCCCGGGTCTCCTCGCGCTCGGCGCCGACGGCGAAGGCCCGCGTCAGCAGGAAACTGGCGACGACCACGGTGGCGGCCATGCCGACGCCCCACCAGCCGTCGATGATGAAGCCGGCCACGATGAGGAGCCATCCGAGGGACAGCGGGATCAGGCGCTTCCAGCCCAGGTCCATCAGCTGGTCGTAGCGGAGGCGGGGCAGGGCGGCCCGGAGCCAGACGAAGACGAAGAGGAAGGCGATGGTCTTGGCCAGGAACCAGACGATCGGCCACAGCCACTCGGTGTGGGGGATGTGGGGGATGGGCCCGTCGGGGCCGCCGAAGAAGAGGGTCACCGTGATGGCCGACATGGTGATGGTGTTCATGAACTCGGCCAGGAAGAACAGGGCGAAGCGGATCGACGAGTACTCGGTCACGAAGCCGCCGACGAGTTCCTGGTCCGCCTCGACGAGGTCGAAGGGGGGCCGGTTCGTCTCGGCCACCACGGCGATGAAGAAGATGAGGAAGGGGACGACGGCCAGGCGGATGACGTTCCACTGCCAGAGGTGCCCGGCCTGGGCGTTCACGATGGTGCGGGTGCTGAGCGAGCCCGTCACCAGCACCACCATGACCACCGTCATCCCGAGGGCGGCCTCGTAGGAGATCATCTGGGCCGAGGCGCGTACGGAGCCCAGCAGCGGGTACTTCGATCCTGACGACCAGCCGGCCAGCATGATCCCGTAGACGCCGATGGCCGACATGGCCAGCAGGAACAGGATCCCCATCGGGGGGTCGGCCAGCTGGAGCTCGAACGTGTGCCCGAAGAGCGTCACCTCGCCGCCGATGGGCACGATGGCGAAGGCCAGGAAGGCCGGGATGATGGTGAGGTACGGGGCCAGCTTGAAGACGAACCGGTCCGCCTTGTCCGGGATCAGGTCCTCCTTGAAGAAGAGCTTGATGCCGTCGGCCAGGGTCTGGGCGATGCCGAACGGACCCGCCCGGTTGGGCCCGATCCGGCTCTGCATGTCCGAGATCACCTTGCGCTCGAACCAGATCATCAACATGACCGACACCATCAGGGCGCCGAAGACCACCAGCACCTTGACGAGGACGATGAGCAGTACCTCCCAGCCCACTCCCTTGGCGTAGAGGGGGTCGGTGGCGAGCAGCGGGGCCAGCAGGTGGGCGGCCGGGGTCACGGGGTCTCCATCCGGAGGTCGACCACCGGGAAGGCCTGGTCGATGAGGTCGGCCACGGTGCCGTCGCCCAGCGGGACGTTGAAGTCGGCCGCCACCGTCCGACGAGGCAGTGACGGATCGGGCTGGACCGGAACGACCGCCTCGGCCGTGGCCGACCGCAGGCGCACGGTCCCGCCGGCCGCGACGCCGAGTCCGTCGAGGTCCTGGGGGTTCGCCCGCAGCGCACCGGGGGCCACCAGCTCGGCCAGCTCGGGGACGGCCGACACCGCGGTGCCCCCGTCGTAGAGGACCCGGGAGGCGACCAGGCGCACGGAGTAGCCGTCCAGGGGGGAGACATGGGGGACGTCGAGCGCGGCCGGTCCCGACAGGACGGCCGGACGGGGGGCGCCGGCGTCCCCGCCCGGCGTTCCGGTCGGCGGCCCGGCGTTGGGCGAGGCGGCGAGGCCGGCCTGGAGTCCGGTGCCCTGGCGCTCCACCGACTCCACGCCGGGCACGGCGATGGGGTCGAGCGGTGCGGGACGGCGCCCGAGGGCCACCTTGGCCGAGGCCAGCGGGGCGACGACGCCGTCGGCCGCACCGTGCGAGTCGAGCACCGACTGGGTGATGCCGCGGTGGGAGGGGGCGAGCCGCTCGATCTCGTCCCACACCGCACCCACCGAGTCGAAGCCCAGGTCGGTACCGAGGTGGAACGCCAGTTCCGAGGCGATCATCCAGTCGGGCCAGCACTGCCCGGGCGGGACCAGCTTCTGCCCCAGCCGGAAGATGCGGCCCTCGATGTTGGTGGTGGTGCCGGGACGCTCGTGCGCGTCGGCGGACGGCAGCACGACGTCGGCGTGGTCGAGGACGGTCCCCGGTGCGGTGCTCACCGCCACGACGAATCCGGCCCCCTCGAGCGCCTTGGTGGCGAGGCGCCGGTCCGGGAAGTCCGCCAGCGGATCGGCCCCGAGGAGCACGAGCGCCTCCACCCGGGCACCCTCGGGCTGGTCGCCGGCCGCCGCGGCCAGGATGGCGGCGGTATCCCGGCCCCGCGTGGCGGGGGTCGAGCCCCATGCGGCGGTGAACCACTCCCGGCCGGACTCCAGGGAGACCCGTCCCGGAAGCACACCGGGGGCCAGGCCCATGTCGAGGGCGCCGAGCACGTTGCCGCGGCGGAGGGCGGGCAGGAACCGGGCATCGGGCAGCGCCGTGGCCAGGCGCTGCGCGGCGTCGGCCACCAGCTCCCCGTCCTCGGCCAGCGACGGTCGGCCCACCACCACGACGACGGGGCCGTCGGTGACCAGGCGCCGGGCCGTCTCCAGCGAGTCGGCGTCGACGGTGGCCGGTGCCGGCCCGCCCGACACCAGCGCCTCCACCAGGCCGGCGGCCTCGCCGGGCGCATAGCGGAGCGAGGCGGCGGCGTGGGCCGTCAGCGACGTGGCCTGGGGCGACAGCTCGACGATCGACAGGTCGCCGTCGACGGCGGCGGCGCGGATCCGCAGGAAGAGGATCGGGAGCTCTTCGCGCAGGTCCCCGGAGAGCAGGACCACGGTGGCCGCGGCCGCGGCCTGGTCGATGGTGGCCCGGGGGAGGCCGAGCACCGTCTCGGCCGGCAGCCCGTCGCCGAGCTGGGCGTCGACCGAGTCCGTCCCGAGGACGCCCTTGGCCACACGGGCCCAGGCGTAGGCCCCTTCGTTGGTGAGCCGCGCCCCTCCCACCACCCCGACCGCCGCCGGGTCGGCCTTCGCCGCCCGCTTCAGTCCGGTGGCGGCGGCCTCCAGGGCCTCGTGCCAGGAGACCGGCACCAGGCCGCCGTCCTTGCGGACCAGCGGCTCGGTCAGGCGGTCGTCACGGTTGACCGCGTCGGCCGCGAACCGGCCCTTGTCGCACAGCCACCCGTGGTTCACCGGATCGATGTCGATGCCGAGGAGGCGGGTGAGGCGGTTGGCCGACGACTGGACCGCCACCCGGCAGCCCACCGAGCAGGTCGTGCACGTGGACTCGACCTGGTCGAGATCCCACGGTCGGGCCGCGAACCGGTAGGGCGAGGCGGTGAGCGCGCCCACCGGGCAGATCTGCACGGTGTTGCCCGAGAAGTAGGAGCTGAAGGGGAGCTCGGGAAAGGTCGCCACCTGGAGCTGTTCGCCCCGGCCGATGAAGTCGATCTGGGCCTCGCCGGCCACGTCGGCGGCGAAGCGGGTGCAGCGGCTGCACTGGATGCACCGCTCGCGGTCGAGGAGGACGAGCTCGGAGATGGGGATCGGCTTCTCGAAGTGCCGCTTCTCCTCGACGAAGCGGGTCTCCCCCGGGCCGTAGGCGAGCGTCTGGTCCTGCAGCGGGCACTCGCCCCCCTTGTCGCAGACGGGACAGTCCAGCGGGTGGTTGATGAGGAGGAACTCGAGGACCCCGTCCTGGGCCTTCTTGACCTTGTCGGAGTCGGTGACGACCTCCATGCCCGGCGTCGCCTCGATGAAGCAGCTGGGCATGAGGGTGGCACCGCGGGGACCGCTGACCTCGACCAGGCACATGCGGCAGACGCCGACGGACTCCATGCGCGGGTGGTAGCAGAAGCGGGGGATGAACGTCCCGGCCCGCTCGGCCGCGGCGATGAGCATCTCGCCCTTGCGGGCCCGCACGGGTCGGCCGTCGAGGGTGAACTCGATCTCCTCGACGGGTGGGGCCTCCTCGGCCCCGACGGGTGTCGCCTGGTCAGTCATAGGGGCAGCCCCCCTCCTTGATGTGGACCAGGAACTCGTCGCGGAACATGGTGATGGCCGAGCTGATGGAGGACGGGATCGACGGGCCCAGCACGCAGATGGTGGTCTGCTGGGGGGGCCAGGCCACGCCGGGCGAGATGTTGTCGCAGGCGTCCATGAGCAGGTCCAGGTCCTCCTCGCGGCCGTCGCCCCGCTCGATGCGCTCCATGATCCGCTCGAGCCATCCCGAACCTTCGCGGCACGGCGTGCACTGGCCACACGACTCGCGGGAGAAGAACTTGGTGATGCGCCAGGCGGCCCGCACCGCGCACGTGTGGTCGTCCATGACCACCACCGATCCGGATCCCAGCATGGAACCGGCCTCGGCCACCTCGTCCTGGCCGAGGGGCAGGTCGATCCGGTCGGGACCGAACCACGGCGCCGACACGCCGCCGGGGATGAACGCCTTCAGCGCCCGGCCGTGGGGGATGCCGCCGCCCAGCACCGGCGCGTTGATGAGGTCGTTGAACGTCGTCTTGACCATCTCGAGCTCGAACACGCCCGGGTTGGTGACGTGGCCGGCCAGGGCGAACAGGCGCGTGCCGGTGGACCGGCCACCGCCGAGGGCGGCGAAGGCCGCTCCCCCGTTGGTCATGATCCAGGGAAGGTTGGACATGGTCTCGACGTTGTTGACCACCGTGGGATCGCCGTACAGCCCGATGGCGGCCGGAAAGAACGGGGGCTTGATGCGGGGGAAGCCCCGCTTGCCCTCGAGCGACTCGAGGAGGGCCGTCTCCTCGCCGCAGATGTAGGCGCCCGCACCCGGGTGGACGACCACGTCGACGGAGAACCCCGAGCCGAAGATGTCGCGGCCCACCGCGCCGTGGGCGTAGGCGTCGTTGAGGGCGGCCTGGACCCGCTCCAGGCCCAGGGCGAACTCCCCCCGCAGGAAGATGAACACCCGCGTGACCTGCAGCGCGTAGGCGGCGATCACCACGCCCTCGACCAGCTGGTGCGGGTCGCGCTCGACGAGCAGGTGGTCCTTGAACGTGGCCGGCTCGGACTCGTCGCCGTTGACCACCAGGTACGTCACCGGGTTCTTGCGCAGCATCGACCACTTGCGGCCGGCCGGGAACCCGGCGCCGCCCCGGCCGAGCAGGCTGGCCGCGTCGACCTCGGCGGCGACCTCCTCGGGGGTCCTGGCCAACGCCGCCCGCAGACCCTCGTAGCCACCGGTGGCCAGGTACCGCTCGAGGGTGAACGAGTCGTCGTAGCCCATCCGGGAGGTGACGATCTTCGGTGGCTCGGTGATGGCCATCAGGCACCTCCCCCGTCGGTGGCGGCCTCACGGGCGGCGCCGCGCCTCGGCGGCGGCCCGCCGCTCCTCGGCCACCGCCTCCGGATCCACCGCCAGACCGTTGGTCCGGCGGACCCGGATCAGGGTCCCGTGGGAGGGGATCTCGGCGTCGCGGGCGCCCGAGCGGAGCTCGTCGACCAGCCGGTCGAACGACTCGGGCGTCTGGGCGCCCACGTACCGGTGGTTGACCTGGACGCACGGTGCCCGGTCGCAGTCGGCCAGGCACTCGGCCTCCTCGAGCGTGATGGTGCCGTCGGCGGTGGTGCCCCCGCTGCCGATGCCCAGCGAGTGCTCGGCGTGCTCGAGGAGCTCGGCGGCGCCCCCCAGCAGGCAGGCGATGTTGGTGCAGACGGCGACCACGTAGCGACCCACCGGCTCGGTGTGGAGCATGTCGTAGAACGACGCGGTCCCGAGGACCTCGCCCGGGGTCACCCCGACCAGGCCGGCGATGTCCACCATGGCCTCGGGGGTGAGCCAGCCGTCCTGCTCCTGGGCCAGGTGGCACAGGGGGATGAGCGCCGACCGGGGCTCGGGGTAGAGGGCGATCAGCTCGCGGGCCCTGGCCACCATGTCGGCCGACAGGTGGGTGGGCGCGGCGGGCGCCAGGGCGGCGCGGCGGGGCGGGGCCACCGGCGTGGGCTCGGTCACCGGTCCACCTCCCCCATTACCGGGTCGATGGTCGAGCACACCACGACGGCGTCGGCCAGGAGGCCGCCGCGCATCATGACGGGCATGCCCTGTAGGTTGACGAAGCTCGGGCCCCGGATGTGCATGCGGTAAGGCTTGGGGCCGCCGTCGGACACCAGGTAGCAGCCGAGCTCGCCCCGGGGGGACTCGATGGCCACGTAGACCTCGCCCTCGGGCACCCGGAAACCTTCGGTGAAGACCTTGAAGTGGTGGATCAGGGCCTCCATCGACTCGTCGATGCGGCCACGCGGCGGCGGGGTGACCTTCTTGTCCTGGACCCGGTAGTCGCCGGCCGGCATCTTGTCGATGACCTGGCGGATGATCCGGATCGACTCCCGGATCTCGTTGAGGCGGATGGAGTAGCGGTCGAAGTTGTCGCCGAACGTCCCGACGATGACGTCGAACTCGACCTCGTCGTAGCGGAGGTACGGCATCGTCCGGCGCAGGTCCCACGGGACCCCGGTCGACCGCAGGATCGGCCCGGTCAGCGACAGGGCGAGCGCCTCCTCGGCGGAGATGTTCCCGATGCCCTCGGACCGCTGGCGGAACACCGGCTGGCCGGTCAGCAGTTCGTCGTACTCGTCGAGACGGGGCAGGACCGTGTCGCAGATGACCGTGACGTCGTCCTCCCACCCGTCGGGCAGGTCGGCGGCCGTGCCCCCGGGGCGGATGAAGTTGTGGTTCATGCGCAGCCCGGTCGTCTTTTCGAAGAAGGCCAGGATCATCTCCCGCTCGCGGAAGCCGTAGATCATCATCGACGTGGACGCGTGGTCCATGCCGTTGGTGGCCATCCACATGAGGTGGGACGACACCCGGTTGAGCTCGACCAGCAGCATCCGGATCCAGTCGGCGCGGGCCGGCATCTCCACGCCGAGCAGCGCCTCGACGGCGAGCGACAGGACCAGCTCGTTGTGCAGCGGCGACAGGTAGTCCATGCGGGTGACGTTGGTCGACCCCTGGACGTAGGTGAGCTCCTCGGCCGTCTTCTCCATACCGGTGTGGAGGTAGCCGATGATCGGCTTGGTCCGCAGCACCGTCTCGCCGTCGAGCTCCATCATGAGGCGGAGCACACCGTGGGTCGACGGGTGCTGCGGGCCCATGTTGATGATCATCGTCTCGTCGTCGCTCCGCTCGACGTCGATGTCCTCGGTGTTGACCACGACACCTTCGGGGAGCCGCAGGACGGCCCCGGCCTCGCGCCGCAGCTCGTCGGGGGCGGTCTCGGACCGGCGGAACAGCTCCTGGGCACCCTCGGACGTCTCGATGAGCAGGCCGCGCTCGGTGCCGACGTCGGACGGCTCGGTGTACCCGGCACCCGAGACGGGATCGGGCAGGACCGTGTCCGGGTGCGGCACGGCGTCCCCGGCGTCGGTGGAGGTGTCGCTCATCGGGGACCCGGGGCGCTCTTGAACTGCACGGGCACCCGGCCGACCCCGTAGTCCTTGCGCAGCGGGTGGCCCTCCCAGTCCTCGGGCAGGAGGATGCGGGTCATGTCGGGATGGCCCTCGAACACGACCCCGACGAGGTCGTAGGCCTCGCGCTCCATGGCCTCGGTGCCCGGGTAGAGGTCGAACAGAGTGGGGATCGTCGGGTCGTCGGCGGGCACCTGCACACGGACCCGCACCCGTCGCACCTGGCTCAGCGAGAGCAGGTTGACCACCACCTCGAACCGCCCGGGCACCACGCCGTCGGGCAGCCGCCGTCCGGGATGGGTGAGGTAGTCGACGGCGCACAGGTCGGCGCACGTCTCGAAGCCCTCGTCCCGCAGGCCCGACACGACGTCGAGGTACTGCTCCCGGGAGGGGAAGAGGACCTCCTGGTCGAGGTGGCTCGGCCGGCGGGCGGACGATCCCCCGGCCAGGCGCACCACGGGCGCGTCGGACGTGGACGCCGCGTCGGACGACGTGGTCACAGGGGCTCACCCACGCTGCGGGCGATGATGGGGTTGCGCTTGGGGGTGCCGAGGTGGACGGCATCGGGGCGGTCGGGGGTCCAGCCCGAGGTGCCGTCGCCCGGATCGCGGGCGTCGTCGGTGTCGCCACCCTGGGAGTTGTCGAGGAACAGGCCCGAACCGCGGCGACGCGTGATGTCGTCGGTCCGCACCTTCTCGTGGAGGGTGAGGATGGCGTGCATCAGCGTCTCGGGGGTCGGGGGGCACCCCGGGGCGTACACGTCCACGGGCACGATCTGGTCGACGCCCTGCACGATGGCGTAGTTGTTGAACATGCCGCCGGTGCTGGCGCAGACGCCCATCGACAGCACCCACTTGGGCTCCATCATCTGGTCGTAGACCTGGCGCAGCACGGGGGCCATCTTCTGGGACACCCGGCCCGCCACGATCATCAGGTCGGCCTGGCGGGGGGACGCCCGGAACACCTCCATGCCGAACCGGGCCAGGTCGAAGTCGGCGGCACCCACCGACATCATCTCGATGGCGCAGCAGGCCAGACCGAAGGTGGCCGGCCACATCGAGTAGGTCCGGGCCCACTTGACCAGGTCCTCGAGTCGGCCGGTCAGGAAATTGTGCTGGAGGTCCTCGAGGCCCACGTCGCCGTCCCCCCGCTCAGGCCGCGCGGCCGGGCCCGGTCGGCGAGGTCGCCGGCACGGACGGGTCGGAGGCGGGCGGGGCGGGCGTTCCGGCGATACGGGCGATCGTCGAGCTCGAGGTGCGCGACGGCATCGCCCCCAGCATCCGCTTCGACGGGCCCCAGTTGAGCGCGCCGTTGCCGACCAGGAAGACGAAGGAGATGAACACCACGGCGGCGAAGACGAGGACCTCGACGAGGCCGAAGGAGCGCAGCTGGCGGAAGATCACGGCCCACGGGTAGAGGAACACCACCTCGATGTCGAAGATGATGAAGATCATCGCCACCAGGTAGAAGCGGACCGGGAACCGCGTGGGCGGCTCGATGCCCGGCACGATCCCGCACTCGTAGGGCGCGATCTTGGCCGCCGTCGGCCGCTTCTTGGGCGCCAGGAGGGCCGACGCCACGAAGGAGAGGGACGCGAACAGGAAGCCCAGGATGATGAGGATCAGGATCGGCAGATAGTCGTCCACAGCAAGTGATTTTTATCACGCACGTCTCCGGCGGGGCACATCCGGCCGCCCGGGCCCCCGTCCCCACCTCCGGGAGCGGTGTGCCGGACCCGTTCCCGCCCCCGTAGCATGACGGGCGTGACTCCACCGGCCGATCCCACCCTCACCCCCGCCGACGCCGCCGCACCCGTCGATGGCCACGTCCACGACGTCCTGGTGGTGGGGGGTGGCCCCTCGGGATCCTCCTGCGCCTACTGGCTGGCGGAGGCCGGCTGGGACGTGGCCGTGGTGGAGAAGAAGGTCTTCCCCCGCGCGAAGACGTGCGGGGACGGTCTGACCCCCCGCTCGGTGCGCCAGATCGCCGACATGGGCCTCGAGGGCGCCCTGGCCGGCGCCCACCGCTACACCGGGCTGCGGGCCAACGCCTTCGGACGGGTCCTGCACCTGCCGTGGCCCGAGCACCCCTCCTTCCCCTCGTACGGCTACGTGATCACCCGCCACGACCTCGACGCCCTGGTCAACGACCGGGCGGCCAAGGCCGGGGCCACGGTGTTCCAGGGGACCGAGGCCCTCGAGCCCATCCTCGACGAGGACGCCGGCCGCCCGGCGGGCGCCGGGCTGCCCTCGTGCGTGGGAGCGGTGGTCAAGGACAAGGGGACCGGAGCGGTCCGGGAGCTGCGCGCCCGCTACGTGGTGGTGGCCGACGGCGCCAACTCGCGCTTCGGACGGGCGCTCGGGACCAGCCGGGACCGGACACAGCCGATGGGCATGGCGCTGCGGGGCTACTACTCCTCGCCCGGCCACGACCAGCCGTTCATCGAGTCCCACCTCGACATCCGGGACGGCGACGGCAACGTCGTGCCCGGCTACGGCTGGATCTTCCCGCTCGGCGACGGCCGGGTGAACGTCGGCGTGGGACTCCTCTCCACCGACCGACGGTGGAAGGGCATCAACACCGCCACCCTCATGGACCACTTCGTGGCCTGGGCACCGAAGGAGTGGGAGATCTCCCCCGCCACCAGCCTCGGCCCGGCGACGGGCGGCAAGCTCCCCATGGGGCTGTCGGTGGGTCCTCGCCTGGGCGCCACCACGCTGGTGGTCGGCGACGCCGCCGGCGCCATCAACCCGTTCAACGGCGAGGGCATCTCCTACGGCTACGAGACGGGCCGGCTGGCCGCCGCGTCGCTCGGCGAGGCCCTGTCGGGTGACGGCTTCGACGCCCTGCTGCGCTACGAGGACCGTCTCGACGAGGCCTACGGCCTCTACTACCGGGTGGCCCGGGCGTTCATCCGGGTGATCGCCCGGCCGGAGCTCATGAAGCTGTGCGTCGGCACCGGCATGCACTCCGAGACGCTCATGTCGTGGATCCTGGCGATCATGTCGAACCTGGTCCGGCCCGACGAGACCGGACCCGCCGAGGCCGCCTACCGGGCGCTCGCCACCATCGCCCGCCTCGCCCCCGACGGCGTCTGACCCACGGGTCGACCGGGGTGCCGACGGGGCGCCCTACCGGGCGGCGGCGGCCACCCGGCCCGCCACGGCCTCGTAGGCCGGGGCGAACACGCTCGCCGGGATCTGCGCGCCGTCGGTCGTCGGCTGGAGGGTGGTGACCACCCGACCGCCCAGGATGTACGCGTCACCCACGACGTCACTGCCTGCGCCCGGCAGCGTGTACGTGCTGACCAGGCCGTAGGTCTTCACCCCGGTCGGGGCGCCCAGGGTCACCGGCTGGACGGTCACCGTGGCCCCCGGCACCGCGGCGGCGGCCAGTGCCGTGCGGTACTGCTGGTAGCACCCCACGAACTTCGGGTTGGTGAAGAGCGCGTCGAGGGACGTGACCTGGGCGGCCGAGCCGAGCACCGCGGTCCGCGAGCCCATCTCGAAGGCCGTACCCGCGGTGCTCTGGTAGATCGGCGACTGGACGAGGCTCGTCTGCCCCGGCAGCGATCCGGACCCGAACATCCCCGACACCACGGCGTAGCTGGTGTCGAGGCACGAGGCCATCACGTTGGTGGCGCCGGCCTGGGCCACGGCCGGAGCCACCGGGGGCCGCACCGCGGCCTGGGCCGGGGGCGTCTGCGTCCACCCGGCCGGCAGGTCGGCCAGCCGCAGGTTGATCGTCCCGGCCAGCACCGTGTCGGCGGCCGCCGACGTGGCGGGCGACGGTGCCGCCGTGCTGGCGGTCGGGGCCGGAGGCGTCGAGCTCTTCTTGGTGAGGAGGTAGCCGCCGGCGGCCACGAGGACGACCAGCAGGACGACGAGCAGGACGAGGCTGCGTCGGCTCGACTTCGACCCCGAGTCGGCCAGGACCACCTCTCCGGGACCCGAGGCACCCGATCCATCCGGGGCGCCGTCACCGGGGCCCGACGCGGTCGGATCCCCAGCGGACGGGCCGGGCTGCCAGTCCGGCCCGGTGCTCGCCTGGGAGCCCGGTGGCGGCGGCTGGACGCTCAGTGGGACCGGTGCCGAGGGAGGCGCCTCCGGCGGTGCCGCCGTCATCGACGTCGGCTCGGCCGGAGCGGTCGGGTCCGAGGCGGCGGCGACGGTCCCGGCGGCCGCGGCCGCCTCGGCGGCGTGCAGCTGCTTGCGGGTCAGGGCGAAGCGTGGCTTCTTGGCCGGGGCGGGGGTCCCGACCGCGGGGGTCTCGACAGCGGGGGTGGCGGCGATGGCGGGCGTGTCGGTGGCGGCGGCGACGACGGTCCCGGCGGCCGCGGCCGCCTCGGCGGCGTGCAGCTGCTTGCGGGTCAGGGCGAAGCGTGGCTTCTTGGCCGGGGCGGGGGTCTCGACCGCGGATTCGACGGGCGGGGGGCCGGCGGCCGTCGTCGGCTCGACGGGCGTGGCCGCCACCGGAGGTGTCGGGCTGGTGGTCGCCTCGGCCGCGGTACTGGCGGCGGTCCCGGCGGCCGCGGCCGCTTCGGCGGCGTGCAGCTGCTTGCGGGTCAGGGCGAAGCGCGGCTTCTTGGCCGGGGCGGGGGTCTCGACCGCGGGTTCGACGGGCGGGGGGCCGGCGGCCGTCGTCGGCTCGACGGGCGTGGCCGCCACCGGAGGTGTCGGGCTGGTGGTCGCCTCGGCCGCGGTACTGGCGGCGGCGGCGGCCTCGGCGGCGTGCAGCTGCTTGCGGGTCAGGGCGAAGCGCGGCTTCTTGGCCGGTGCGGGCGGCTCCACGGTCGGGGCGGTCGGGACCCGCCTCGGCGGCGACGGTCCCGGCGGCGGCGGCCGCCTCCGCGGCGTGCAGGTGCTTGCGGGTCAGGGCGAAGCGCGGCTTCTTGATGGGGGCGACGAAGTCCTCCGGAGGGATCAGTCCGAGCGGCGGATCGTCCCATGCCGTGGCCGGTGCGGGCGTCGCGTCCACCGCCGCTGCCGGAGGGGCCGAATCGACGGGAGGGGCGGCGACCGGGGGCGGCGGGGGCGGTGTCTGGAGCGACGGTCCGGGCGGCAGGGGCGGCGGGACCTGGAGGGACGGAGCCGGAGGCGGCCCGACCGGGGACGAGGCGGGACCGGGACCCGCCGGAGCGGGGACGGGAGGGGGACCGGCCGGGGGGGCGGACGCTGCGCCACCGGACGGACCCGGGGCCGGCGGGTGACCGGCCGGTGCGGGCGCGGCGGCCGGGGTGGAGGGCGGTGCGGCCGGCGGGGCCGTCATCGGCGGGGCCGGCATGGCGGGAGCCACCGGCGTCGATCCACGGCCGGCAGCGGGGTCGCCGACCAGGGACGTCGGTCCCGCCGGGGCCGACCCGTGGCCGGTCGCCGGATCGCCGAGGCGGTCGGTCGGGCTGTTCGGATCCGTCCCGTTGCCGGAGGACGGGTCGCCGACGAGGGCGGTCGCCCCGGCGGCGGCAACGGCGGCGGCCGGGGCGCCGACGTAGGCGGGGGTCGGGGCCTCGACGGCGGGCGCCGGGGCCTCGGCCGGGGTGCCGGGCGCGGCCTGGGCGGCCCGGGCGGCCTCCGTGGCCGGTGACGGTCCGGGCGGGGGCAGTTCGGGCCCGACCTCGGGACCGGTGGCGACGGGGGCGGACGGCGCCGATGCGGTGGGGACGGCGACGCCCTTGTAGCGGAGCAGCCAGGCCGGGAGCGCCTGGTCGAGATAGGCGGCCTGGCCCGGCGACACTGCGTCGTTGGGCAGGAGGAAGCGGATCGACTGGCCGCCGGAGGTCAGCTCCATGATGGCGGCCTCGCGGCCGTCGGGCAGCTGCATCTTCTCCCGGCAGGTCGCCGAGTCGAGCGCCGACCACACCAGGAGCCGCTCGATCTGCGGCTGGGGGCCCTGCACCGTCACGCCGGCGGTCGTGAACAGCAGGCTGATGCCCTCGGTGGTCTTGGTGCCCCGCTCGGGGTCGCCCGCCAGTGCGACACCGGGAAGCTGCATGCCCTCCGGAGGAAGCTCAGTGATCCCGACGGTCATCCATCTCTCCTTCGTGGCCCGGGCGATCGAGGGCGGGCGCCTATCGGTCCGTCGTGCCTCGACGGCTCCCGGCGGGAACCGTCCGACGGGTGGTGTGCGCCGCAACGACGCTTGTCAGACATTCTGCCCCATGCCGGGGGAGGATCGGTTGGACCGGTGCCCACCTCCCTTGGATCGGCAGGAACGGCACGCACCTTGAGAGCACCCGGGGTGGCGTCAGTCCGAGAACGCCAGGGCCGCGGACTCGGCCGCACACTCGAGGGTGCGGTCGTACTCGGCGCTCCCGTGCGCCAATGACGGGAAGGCCACCTCGTAGGGGCCCGGGGCCAACGCCACCCCCCGGTCCAGCATGGCCCGGAAGAACCGGGCGTAGCGGCCGGTGGCGGCGGACGCCACTGCGCCCTCGTAGTCCGACACGTCGGGTTCCCCCTCGGGGACGAAGAACAGCCCGAAGAGCGGACCGGCCACGGGCACCCGCGCCGTCAGCCGCCGGCCGGCGCCGTCGGTGGTGCCCGCCGCCCGGAGGGCGTCGTCGAGCACCGTCCGCAGGGCGTCGGCGAATGGAGCCACCGCCCCGGCGAGCGCGGCGTAGCGGTCCGGGGTGAGCTCCTCCAGCACGGTGCGGCCGGCCGCGGTGGCGAGCGGGTTCCCCGACAGCGTGCCCGCCTGGTACACGGGCCCGAGCGGGGCGAGGACCGCCAGCACGTCCTCCCGTCCGCCGAAGGCGCCGACCGGCAACCCGCCGCCGATGACCTTGCCGAAGCACCACAGGTCGGGTCGCACGCCGCTCCACGCGGCCGCACCCCCCTCCCCCAGGCGGAACCCGGTGATGACCTCGTCGAAGATCAACAGCGCCCCGGTGGCGTCGCAGGCGGCCCGGAGCCCCTCGAGGAAGCCCGGAGCCGGCGGCACCAGCCCCATGTTGGCGGCCACCGCCTCCACGATCACGCACGCCACCCGGTCGTCGAGCTCGGGGACCACGTTGTAGGGGGCGACGACGGTGTCGGCCACCGACGCCGCCGGCACGCCGGCCGAGTCGGGCAGGCCGAGGGTGGCCACCCCGCTGCCACCGCCGGCCAGCAGCCCGTCGGAGTGCCCGTGGTAGCAGCCGGCGAACTTGACGATGCGGTCCCGCCCCGTGAACCCGCGGGCCACCCGGATGACGCTCATGGTGGCTTCGGTACCCGAGGAGACCAGCCGGACCTGCGCGCAGCCCGGCACCCGGTCCCTGATGGCCTCCGCCAGCAGGACCTCGCCCTCGGTCGGGTGCCCCGAAGGTGGTGCCGCGGCCGGCCGCCTCGCGCACCGCGGCGACCACGGCCGGGTGGGCGTGGCCGAGTATCGAGGCGCCGTAGGACTGGACGTAGTCGAGGAGCCGGTGGCCGTCGGCGTCCCACAGGTAGGCGCCCTCGCCCCGCGTCACGAAGTAGGGGTGGCCGCCCACCGAGCGGAACGACCGCACCGGACTGTTGACCCCGCCCGGGATCACCTGGCGCGGCGCGCGTCGAAGAGGGCGTCCGACGCCGGCTGTCCGGGAGCCGTCGGGTCAACCACCGAGCACCTCGGCCAGTTCGCCGGCGAAGTACGTCAGGACGAAGTCGGCGCCGGCCCGCTTGACGGCGGTGATCTGCTCGAGGGCCACGGCCGGTCCGTCGATCCAGCCCCGCTCGGCGGCGGCTTTGACCATGGCGTACTCCCCGGACACGTGGTAGGCGGCGACCGGCACGTCGACCATGCGGTCGGACCTCGGCGAGGACGTCCAGATAGGTGAGCGCCGGCTTGACCATGACCATGTCCGCGCCCTCGGCCACGTCGAGGGCCACCTCGGCCAGCGCCTCCCGGGCGTTGCGGTAGTCCTGTTGGTAGGCGCGGCGGTCGCCACCCCCGGCGATCGTCACGTCGGCCGCCTCGCGGAACGGGCCGTAGAGCGCCGACGCGTACTTGGCGGCGTAGGCGAGCACGGCGGTCCCCGGGTGACCCGAGCCGTCGAGGGCGGCGCGGATGGCCGCCACCTGGCCGTCCATCATCCCGCTGGGGGCGATGACGTCGGCCCCCGCCGCCGCCTGCACCACGGCCAGCTCGGCGTAGAGCCCGACCGTGGCGTCGTTGTCGACCTCGTCGGTACCCGGGACGAGCACGCCGCAGTGGCCGTGGTCGGTGAACTCGTCGAGGCAGCAGTCGGCCATCACCACCAGCTCGTCACCGACCGCGTCGCGGACGGCCTCCAGGGCCCGACGGGTGATGCCGTCGGGCGAGAGGGCGGCCGAACCGGTGGCGTCCTTGTCGGCGGGCTCCGGCAACGGGAAGAGGATGACCCCAGGTACGCCGAGGTCGGCCAGGCGCCGGACCTCCTCGACGAGGGAGGCGACCGAGTGCTGGAAGACCCCGGGCAGCGAGCCCACCGGCCGGGGGGATCCGAGCCCGTCGGCCACGAAGAGCGGGGCGACGAGGTCGTCGACGGCCAGCGCCGTCTCGGCCACCAGCCGGCGGAGGGCCGGCGTCCGCCGGAGGCGGCGCAGGCGCCGCACCGGGAAGGCGGGCGTGGTCACGGGGTCGGGCACGGCGCCCCAGCCTACGGCACCGTTCGCCCGTGCCGGGTCCCGGCCACTGGTCGGGCCGGCCGCCGGTCACCGTTCAGACCGCGGGTCCCCCGAGGGCGGCGACCAGCGCGCCCACCAGTCCGTCGAGGGTGTGGGGCGACGCTTCGGCGGTGACGTCCAGTCCGGCGGCCCGCGCCGCGCCGGACGTGACCGGGCCGATCGAGGCGATGACCGGCGGCACCCCGTCGATCCCCAGCAGGTCCACCGTGCGTTCGACCGTCGACGACGAGGTGAAGGCCACGGCGTCGGCGACACGGGCCCGCGCCACGGCCGCCGGGTCCACCTCACCGGCGACCGTGCGGTACGCCACGACGTCGTCCACCCGCCAACCCTTGGCCGTGAGCCCGGGCACCACCACGTCGCGCACCCGCTCGGCCCGGACGAACAGGGCGCGCCCCCCGGCCGGCCGGCCGGCGCGCCCCGGCGGCGACGGCCACGGGGAACACCGCCACCAGGGCGTCCGACACCGCTTCGTCGGGCACCAGGTCGGGGACGATGCCCCGCGTCATCGAGGGCCTTGGCCGTCGACGACCCGACGGCGGCCCACCGGGTGGACGGCGGGACCCGTCGGCCGTCCAGGGCGTCCACGATCCGGGCGACGGCGTTGGCCGAGGTGACCACCACCCACTCGTACCCGCCGCCGACGACCCGGTCGGCGGCGGCGCGCAGTGCCGTCCCCCCGTCGGCCGGGTCCTCGATGGCGATGACCGGCAGTTCCACCACGGCCGCCCCGAGGCCGGTGAGCCGGTCGACGAGGACCGAGGCCTGGGCCCGGGCCCGGGTGACGACCACGGTGCGCCCGGCCAGCGACGCCGGGGGGCGGCGGGACCGGGCCGGGAGGCGCCGCCGGCCGGGGAGCGACGGGGATCGTGGCCGGGCACCGGCTCAGCTCCCCCGCGGGCGCCGGTCCGGCCGGTGACGTCGAGCCCCGCCACCGCGCCGACCACGATGGCGGCCGGCGCCGGCAGGTCGACGTCGGCCAGGTGGGCGAGATCGGTGCGGACGACCTGCTGGCGCGTCGGTCGTGCCCCAGTGGACGACGGCCACGGGCGTCGTGGCGTCCCGGCCGGCGGCCAGGAGCCGCTCGGTGATGGACGCCCGGGCCCCCATGCCCATGAGCACGACGAGCGTGCCGTCGAGACGGCCCAGCACGTCCCAGTCCACGCCGGTCATCGACGGGTCCCCGGCGTGTCCGGTGACCACGGTCACCGACGTCGACACCGTCCGGTGCGTGACCGGGATCCCGGCGGCGGCCGGCGCGGCGAACGCCGAGCTGACCCCGGGCACCACCTCCACCTCGATCCCGGCCCGGCGCAGGGCCTCGGCCTCCTCGCCCCCGCGGCCGAACACGAACGGGTCGCCGCCCTTCAGGCGCACGACCCGGACCGCCGCGGCGCCCGTGGGCGACCAGCAGCTCGTTGATCCCGGCCTGGCGGTCGGACTGGCCCGGACGCTTGCCCACGTCGATGCGCTCGGCCGTCGGGGGGGCCAGGTCGAGGAGTTCGGGGGCGACGAGCCGGTCGTAGACGACCACCTCGGCGGTGGCCAGGAGCTCGGCCCCCCGTCGGGTGAGCAGGCCGGGATCGCCGGGGCCGGCGCCCACCAGGGCGACACTCACGCCGAGGGCCGCCACGGGCCGAGGTCGCCGCCGCCGGCGTCGTCCAACAGGTAGCGCGCCACCGCGGCGGCCGAGGGCGGGTCCGTCCGGGCCGGTGGCCTCGTGGCGCAGCACCACGTGTCCGTCGGCCCCGGCCACCATGCCCGTCAGGACGAGCGCGCCCGAACCGTCGTCGGCCGGCACGGCATGGGCCCCGACCGGGAGCGTGCACCCGCCACCCAGCTCGGCCAGGAAGGCGCGCTCGGCCTCGACCACCCGGCGCACCGCGGGGTCGTCGACGGCGCCCAGGGCCGCCCGGGTGGCCGCGTCGTCGGCCCGGCACTCGATGGCCAGGGCCCCCTGGGCCACCTGGGGGACCATGGTCTCCGGATCGAGGGTCTCGACCTCCATCCCCTCGGGCGCCGACCAGGCGAGTCGGTCGAGGGCGGCCCGGGCGGCCACCACCGCCGTGATCCCGTCCGCCCCGACGCGGGACAGGCGGGTGGCCAGGTTCCCCCGGAGGTCGGCGAAGGTCAGGTCGGGCCGGAGGTTGGCGAGCTGGACGCGCCGGCGGGCCGAGCCCGTCGCCACCGTCGCCCCGGTGGCGAGCCCGTCGAGGCACGACCCGACCAGCACGTCGCGGGGATCGCCCCGCTCGGGAAAGGCGGCCAGGACGAGCCCGGGGGCGGCCAGCTCCGCCGAGGCGGGCAGGTCCTTGGCCGAGTGCACGGCGGCGTCGGCGTCGCCCCGGGCCACGGCGGCCTGGACCTCCTTGACGAACACGCCCTGACCGCCCAACCGGGCGAGCGGCACGTCGGTGCGCCGGTCACCCTCGGTGTCGACCACCACCAGCTCGGCCACCCGGCCGGCGGCGGCCAGCAGACCGGCGACGCGCTCGGCCTGCCACACGGCCAGCGGCGAGCCCCGGGTGGCCAGCCGGAGCCGGCGGGCGGCGTCGGTCATGCCGAGGGACCGGTCACCGGTCAGAGGTCGAACAGGGCGCGGAGGGACTCGACCAGGCGCTCCCCCCGCGGGGTGCCCGCCGCGTCCTTCAGGACGACCGTGGGCTGGTGGAGCAGCTTGGCCACCATGGCCCGGGTGACCGCGTCCACCTGCTCCCACTGGGCGTCGTCGAGATCGGACCGCTTGGACCGCTGACGGTCCAGCTCGGTCCGTCTCGCCTCTTCCACCCGGGCCCGCAGCGCCGACACCATGGGCGCCGCGTCGCGGGCACGCGAGGCGGCCCGGTAGCGCTCGACCTCGTCGGACACGATGGCGTTGGCCGCGGCCACCTCGTCCTGGCGGCCGGTCAGGGCGTCGGCCACCGCCGCCCGCAGGTCGTCCATGTCGAGCAGCACGAGGCCGTCGAGGTCGGCGGCGGAGGGCTCCACGTTGCGGGGCACCCCGAGGTCGACGACGACCAGGTCGGGACGGCCGCTCCGGCGGACCAGGGCCGCCTCGAGATGGTCCCGGCCGACGAGGGGACGGGCCGTTCCGACCGAGGTGAAGGCCACGTCGACCTCGCCCAGCAGCGTCACCAGGTCGTCGAGGTCCCGGGTCTCGACGGTGCCCGAGGCCGTGTCGGGCAGACCGGCCACCGCCGTCTCCGCCCGCTCCGTCGTCCGGTTGGCCATGATCAGGTGCTCGACCCCGCGGCCGGCCAGGGCCTGGGCCACGCCCTCGCCCATCTCGCCCGCGCCGATGACGGCCACGCGGGTGCCGTCGAGACCGCCGGGCCGGCGGGCGGCGGCCAGGGCGACGGCCCCGTGCGACAGCGACGTGATGCCGCGGGCGATGGCCGTCTCGGAGCGGACGCGCTTGCCGGTCTCCACGGCGTGGCGGAACAGGGTGCCGAGGACCGGTCCGGAGGCCCGCTCGGTCTGGGACCGCTCCCAGGCCCGGCGGACCTGGCCGAGGACCTCGGACTCGCCGAGGACGGCGGAGTCGAGCCCGGAGGCCACCGAGAAGAGGTGGTCCGTCACGTCGTCGTCGAAGCGGATGGTGCAGAACTCGGCCAGGGCCTCGACCGAGCTGCCGCCCAGTTCGGCGAGGAACTCCTGGATCTCGTCGACCCCGTCGTGGAACCGCTCGACCACCGCGTAGACCTCGGTGCGCAGGCAGGTGGACAGGAGGACCGCCTCGGAGAGGTTCGGCTGGTCACGCAGGCGGCCGAGCGCCTTCGGGGTGTCGGCCTCGGTCACCGAGATGCGGTCCAGCAGGTCCAGGGGGGCCCGCTTCTGCTCCAGGCCGACGACGATCACCGACACGGGGCGACCGCCTTGGTTGGTGCCTCGTCGGATGGGTCGGTCACGTCGTCACTGCCTCGGTGTCTGGGCGTCGGTGGCTCCCGGTCGGCGCGCACCCTTCCCCGGACCTCCAGCCTACCGATCGGCGTGGACCGTGCTGGCCGGGGCGGCCGTGGGCCCACCAGTGTCGCCGCGGACGGGAGCGGCCCGCCAGTCGCCGGACCGGGAGCGGTCAGGGGCGACCACCCGGCGTCAGGCCCACCGAGCGCATGACCGGCATCCGCTCGCCGGCCTCGTCGTCGAGTCGGCGGGCCTGGTAGAAGCTCATGACCTGCAGTTCCATGCTCAGGTCGACGTAGCGCAGCAGCACCTCGTCCGGGACGTCGAGGACGCGGGGCGCGAAGTTGAGCAGCGAGCGCACGCCGGCCTCGATGAGCAGGTCGGCGACCCGCTGGGCGACGGGGGCCGGGGTGGTGATCACCCCGATGGCCAGGGGAGAGGACGCGGCGATCTCAGGCAGGTCGTCGGGGTGGCGCACCTCGACGCCGTCGATCCGCTCCCCGATGATGGCCGGGTCGGTGTCGACCAGCGCCACCACCTCGAAGTTGCGCGAGGCGAAGCCCTGGCTGCGGGCCAGCGCCCGACCGAGGTTGCCCACGCCGGCGATGGCCACCGCCCAGTCCCGGTCGAGGCCCAGCTGGTGGTCGATCTGCTCCACCAGGAAGGCGACGTCGTAGCCGGCGCCGCGGGTCCCGAAGGAGCCGAGCAACGACAGGTCCTTGCGCACCTTGGCCGCGTTGACCTGGGCGGCCGCGCCCAGCAGCTCGGACGACACCGTCGACGTCCCCGACCGCAACAGCTCCTCGAGGATGCGCTGGTAGACCGGGAGGCGGGCCACCGTGGCCTCGGGGATGCGCCGGCCGGGGCCGCCGTTGCGATGGTCGTTGCCCGATGGACGGATCGTCGCTCGTCACGGCCCGGATCGTAGGACGACGGGAGCGGTCCCCGTCCTCTTCGGGGTTCCGATCAGCGACCGAGCTGGCGGGACCGCTCGGTGGCGGCGGCCACCGCCTCGATGTAGGCGGAGCGCACCGCTTTGAACTCCAGCGTCCGGAGGCCGGCCGCGGTGGTGCCCCCCGGGGAGGTCACGGCGGCCCGGAGCTCGGCCGGGTCCTGGCCCGTCTCGTCCAGCATGCGGGACGCTCCGAGCAGGGTCCCCACCACCAGCGTGCGGCTCACGTCCCTCGGGAGGCCGGCGGTGACCCCGGCCTCGATCATGGCCTCGGCCATCAGGAAGACGTACGCCGGTCCCGACCCGGAGAGCCCGGTGACGGCGTCGAGCTGGCGCTCGGGCAGCCGGACGACGGTGCCGACCGCCGACAGGATCCCCTCGGCCCAGTCGAGGTCGGCCTTCGTGGCGTTGATCCCGCCGGACAGTCCGGCCACGCCCGCACCGACCAGGGCCGGCGTGTTCGGCATGGCCCGCAGCACGACCGAGCCCGGTGGCAGGGCGGCGTCGAGTCGTTCCGACGAGATGCCCGACACGATCGACAGCACCCGGCGTGGGCCGCCGGCCCCGAGCACCCGCAGGGCCGCCTCGGCCACGTCGGGCTTGACGGCCAGGAGGACGTCGGGCGCGTCGAGGGGGCCGTCCACGACCTCGAGTCCGGGGTGGGCCTCGGCCAGACGGGCCCGTTGGGCCGGGTCGGTCTCACTGACCGCCAGCTCGTCGGCCCGGGCCCATCCGGCGTCGATCAGGCCGCCGAGCAGGGCGGAGCCCATCTTCCCACCGCCGACCAGGAGGAGCTTGCGTGCCATTCCCGAACGCTACCAGCGGCCCCCGCCCGCCCCGGGCTGGCCGATCAGCGCGACGACGGCGGACGGCGCCGGTAGCGGCCCTCGTAGCCGAGGGACATGGCCGTCGGGAAGCACTCGTCGGTGTACGCCAACGACGCACCCACGATCCGGTCCAGCTCGCCGTCGTCGATCCGCGAGACCGGCACCCGGCCGACGAGGTAGACCGCGTCCTCGTCGCCGAGGGCGAAGGCCATGCCCAGGAGGTCGGCGTTGCGCTTGAGCAGGTACAGCCAGGTGGCCTCGACGTTGGTCTCCGGGGCCGGCATGAACTGGGCCTCGTGGCGGAGGGTCCGTTGGCGCAGGGTCAGCCAGACCGTCACGAACTCCTTCTCCTCGCCCTTGAGGCGCAGGTACCACCGGGGCGCTCCGGTCACCGGGTCGCCCGCCGGCCTGGCGGTCGACGGCGACGAGCGCGCCACCGGTGGCGAGCTCGCGGGCCGCCCAGGAGTCGATCCGCGCGCAGCACCGCGTCGCGCTCCTCGGGCCCGAGGATGCCCGCCCAGTCGTCGGTCACGTGCACTCGATGAGCCGGCCCGCCGTCAGGTCGGCGTAGATGTCGACCAGCAGGTGGGCGGCCCGGGCCCAGGTGTAGCGGCGGGCCCGCAGGACCGACCCGGTGCTGAGCCGTTCGGCCAGCAGGGGCTCGGCCAGGATCTGGCGCACCCAGGCGGCGTAGGCCTCGGGGTCCGGCTCCTCGACCAGGTACCCGGTCCGGCCGTGGTCGACGAGGCTGCGCAGGCCGCCGACGTCGGACGCCACCACCGGCGTACCGCAGGCGGCGGACTCGAGGGCGACCAGGCCGAAGGACTCCGACCGGCTGGGCACCAGGCACACGTCGGCGGCCCGGTAGTACGTCGAGAGCAGCTCGTGGGGCCGGGGAGGGACGAACAGCACGTTGCCGGCCAGGTCGAGCGAGTCGACCAGCTCGGCGATCCGGTCGACCTCGTCCTGACCGTGGGGACCGCTCGGGCCGCCCACGATGACGAGGCGGGCGGCGGGGTCGTCGCGCACGACCGAGGCCAGCGTGGCCACGGCCATCGCCGCCCCCTTCAGGGGCTGGATCCGACCGACGAAGAGCAGCAGGGGTCCGTCCGCCGGGAGCCCGAGGGCCCGCCGCGCCTGGGCGCGGTCCCCGGGGCCGAAGAAGGCGTGGTCCACGCCGGGGGCCACGATCCGGATCCGCGACGGGTCGGCCCCGTACAGGTCGGAGATCTGCGCGGCCTCGACCGAGCACGAGGCCAGCACGGTGTCCGAGCAGCGGATGATGGTCGCCTCGGCCTCGGCCCGCAGGTGGGAGGAGTCGGCCTCCACCTCCTCGGGACTGGCCTCCGCCTTCACGCGGTCGAGGGTGTGGAACGTCGAGACCAGCGGCAGGTTCAGCTGGTGCTTGATCGTGTGCCCGGCGATGCCGCTGAGCCAGTAGTTGGCGTGGATGGCGTCGAACGGCAGGTCGTCCTCGGGCCCGAGCGAGCCGGCCGATGGTCATCGACTTGAGCACGCCGTCGGCGAACTCGTCGACGACGCCCAGCAGGGACTCCTTGGCCATCGGGGCCGGGGGGCCGGCCGGGACGTGGTGCACCCGGAAGCCGGGCTCGATGTCGAGGGTCGGGGCCAGGTCGTCCGACCAGGCCCGGGTGTAGACGTCGCAGATCACCCCGGCCCGGGCCAGCGCCGAGGACAGCTCGCGGACGTAGACGTTCATGCCGCCGCCGTCGCCGGTCCCGGGTTGGGCCAGCGGTGACGTGTGCAGGGAAAGGACGGCGAGACGCCTCATGACCCGGACGATCCTACCGGGAGGGGCGCGTCAGCCAGCGGCCGCCGCAGCCCCCGGTGCCCCGGCGGACGCCGCCGGGTCGCGTCCGGGTTCCGCGGGGCCGGCGCCGGGTTCGGGGACCACGGCATCCAGGTCCTCGTTCTCGTGACGGAAGGACAGATAGATCCGCATGAGGGCCTGGCGCTGCTCCTCGGTGAGGTGGCGGTCGGCGAAGATGTGCCGCGAGAGGTCGGTGTCGCCGTCGGGGCGCTCCAGGATGCCCGCCTGCACGTAGAGGGTCTCGGCCGAGATGCGCAGCGCCTTGGCGATCTGCTGCAGGATCTCCGCGGACGGGCGGCGCAGGCCCCGTTCGATCTGGCTCAGGTAGGGGTTGGAGATGCCGGCGAGCTCGGACAGGCGGCGCAACGACAGGCCGCGCCGAGCTGCGCTGTTCGCGGATGAACGATCCCAGCTCGTTGAAGCGCTCCGGCAGCTCCTTGACGAACCGGTCGCCGTCGTGGCCGACCGGCTCGGTCATGACAGGAGGCCGTCCACCGAGGCCAGGCCCGACTTGTGCCGGGCCACCAGCTCGGCCTGGAGCGTGTCGATCCGGTCGAACAGTCCCTTGCGCTCGGCCGAGACCCGGACCTCGAGGTCACGGAGGCGACCGGCGAGTTCGGCGAGCTGGGTGGCGTCGAGTCCGGTGAGGCGGGCGACGTCGTCGGCCCCCAGGATGCCGTCGAGCTCGGTGGTGAGTTCGGCCATGTCGTCGGTGTCGGGCGAGTGGAGCACCGGGTTGCGACCGGGACCCCCGGCCCGGCCGGGACCGGCCAGGATGCCGGCCAGGTTCTCGACGAGGCTCGAGAGGTCGGGGGCGGACGAGCCCTCGGGCCGTTCCATGTAGGCGTGGACGATGTCCAGGCGCCCCTGGATCAGTCGCCGGAGATAGGAGAGCGAGGCCTCGGCCTCCTGGCACTCGGCGCGCATCCGACGGATGTCGTCGAGCGTCAGTCCGCCGACGTCGTCGAGGTACGTCGGATCGAGGAGTCGGTCGAGGTCGTCCTGGCTGATGGGCATCAGGCGCGATCGTACTCCGTGGGTCGGGGCAGAGGGCCCGAGCGTGCTGCCGGGCCGTAGCGGTAGACGACGCGGCCCCTCAGCGACGCCCGCGGGACGGGGCCGAACGTCCGGCTGTCGGTGCTGGCTCGGCGGCGTCCCCCCGCACCTCCACGGTGCCGCCGCCGGCGATCGACGGCCACGACCCGCTTGACCAGGACACGTTCCGGTGCCGGGGATCGGGCAGCACCACGAGGTCGCCGGGTGCCGCCCGGACACGGCCCCAGGGGGAGGCGACCGCCAGCAGCCGGTCCCCCTCGAGCGAGGGTCGGCGCCATCGACCCGCCGGCCACGACCACCCGGCGGAGCGAACGGGCGAGCCAGGACCCCGCCCGCCACGGCGGCCACGACGAACGCGGCGATCCCGGACCCGGCGCGACGCCCGGGTCCCGGAGTGGGCGCCGGTCAACCTGGGTAAGGTGGCGCCGTCGGGGTCCATGCCCCACTCTGTACCAGGACGGGTCCGGCGCGAGCCGGGCCCGGGTCGGGCGGGCTCTCGGGTCGTCCGGCGGAAGGAATCCAGACCATCCAGGAAAGAGGAGTCCCCATGCGCATCGCTGACCACCTGCTCGCCCTCGTCGACCGGGTATCGCCCCCGACGGTCGCCCAGGCCCACTGCGACCTGCCGTGCGGCGTCTACGACCCCGCCCAGGCCCGGATCGAGGCGGAGTCGGTCAAGGCCACCATGGAGAAGGCGAACGCCTCGGACGACGAACTCTTCAAGGTCCGGGCCACCATCATCAAGGAGGAGCGGGCCGACCTCGTCAAGCACCACCTGTGGGTGCTGTGGACCGACTACTTCAAGCCCGAGCACCTCGAGAAGTTCCCGAACCTCCACGACCTGTTCTGGAAGGCCACCAAGACGGCCGGCGAGACCAAGAAGACCAACGACGTGGCCGTGGCCGACCGGCTCCTCAGCCAGATCGCCGAGATCGACACCATGTTCTGGGAGTCGAAGAAGTAGGTCGGCCGCACCGCCCCCGTCGGGGCGGTCACTCCCGGTGGGCGCCGACCGGTCCGATGGGGCCGGTCGGTCCGCCGGGGGCCCTGGGAGCCGTCACCGCCGGCACCGAGTCCCCACCGCCCCCGATCACGCACGTACCGCAGGTCCGGACGGTCGGCGACTCCGCTAGGCGCGCATCGCCGATGGGCGTGCCGCACTCCTCGCACCTCCCGTACGTCCCGTCGTCGAGCCGGGCCAGGGCCAGCTCCACCTCGTCGAGCAGCGCGTCGACGGCGTCGACGGCGGACCGGTGGGCCTCCTCCTCGCCCGGCTCGATCCCGTCGTCCGCCAGGGCGGCCGAAACGCCGTCGTCGACGGCCCCGGCACCCGGCCCGATCCCGTCGACCGGCCCGACCGGCCCGATCCCGTCGACCGGCTCGACCGGCTCGACCGGCTCGACCGCTTCGACCGTCTCCCGGACGGTCCCGGCCCCCTCGGGAGGAGCGGGTGCCACCGCATCGGGGGCGCCGCCGAGCCCGTCGTTCGCCGGCGTGGACCACTGGGTCTGCATGGTCCGGAGCGTACCCCCGTCCCGGTTGCGTCCCGTAGGGTTTCCCCGTGGAGTCCGACGACACCGGTGGGCCCGGGTACCGGCCCGACGATCCCTCGGCGCCGCTGGCCCGGCTGATCGGATCGGGCCGGACCGTCCCCTGCCTCGGCGGGGTCGAACGGACCGCCGTCGAACTCGACCAGGCGGCCTCCACCCAGGCCCACCCGGCCGTCGCCGACCGGGTCACCGACTTCCTGCCCGGGTACTCGAGCGTGCACCGGGGGGCGGGCTACCGCTCCCGGCGCGCCACCCACGCCTACGAGGAGGCCCGGCGGGCGGTCCTGGCCTTCGCCGGGCGGGATCCGGACGGGCCCGACATCGCCATCTTCGGCCGCAACACGACCGAGTCCATCAACCACCTCGCCTACCGGCTGCGCCTCGACCCGGCGGACGTGGTGGTGACCACCGTGGTCGAGCACCACGCCAACCTGCTGCCCTGGGGCCGGGTGGCCGAGCGCCGCTACGTGGAGTGCGGTTCGGACGGGACCTTCGACGTGGACGACGTGACCGCCGCCCTCGACGCCGGGCCGCGCCGGCCGGCCCTGCTGGCCGTCACCGGTGCCTCGAACGTCACCGGCTGGCTGCCGCCGCTGACGGAGATCATCGCCGAGGCCCACGCCCGGGACGTACCGGTGCTGGTCGACGCCGCGCAGCTCGCACCCCACCGGCCCCTGCCGGTCGACGCCGACTTCCTGGCCCTGAGCGGGCACAAGCTCTACGCGCCGTTCGGGACCGGCGCCCTCATCGGTCCCCGTCGACTCTTCGAGACCGGTGACCCGTTCCTGGCCGGGGGCGGGGCGGTCGACCTGGTGGGTCTCGACGAGGTGATCTGGACGTCGCCCCCCGACCGCGAAGAGGCGGGCTCGCCCAACGTGGTGGGGGCCATCGCCCTGCACGCCGCCGTGGACGCGCTCGGTGCCCTCGGCTGGGACGCCGTCGTGGAGCACGAACGGGCGCTCGCCCGACCGGCTCCTCGGCGGACTGGCGCAGATCGACGGGGTCCGGCTGCTCGGACCCGTCGGGGCCGGACGGGCCGACGTCGACACGCTGCCGGTCGCCCCGTTCACCGTGGAGGGCATGCCCCACGCGCTGGTGGCCGCCCGGCTGAGCGCCGAGTACGGGATCGCCGTGCGCCACGGCTGCTTCTGCGCCCATCCCTACGTGGTCCGCCTGCTCGGCATGGACCGGGACGCCGTCGACGCCTACCGCCGCGAGGTGCTCTCGCGGGGACCACCGCGGGGTGCCGGGGGCGGTTCGGGCGAGCGCGGGCCTCGGCACCTCGGGGGCCGACATCGACGCGCTGCTGGCGGCGGTGACGGAGCTGGCCGCCGGCCTCCCCCAGCCGGTCCCCTACGAGCAGGACACCGCCACGGGCGACTTCTTTCCCGTCACCGACGAACCCGGATGGCGTGACGCCGCCCACGAGCTCGGCGCGGCCTGCTCGCGCGGATGACGGGCACCCCCTCCCGACCCACCTACGATCACCCGGTGCCCCGGGACCGGACCGCCATCACCCGAGCCTGCCCATGAGGGGACGGATCCGACCGCCGTTTCGCCATCGCCGTGGTCGTCGGGTTGGCCGCCGCCCTCGCCGGCTGCTCGAAGGCGACGGTGACCCCGTCGGGGGGAACGGTCGTCGCCTACGTGGCCGTGGGGGCCACCCAGCCGAACCCCGGCGACGTCGTGGTCCCGGTCGACACCGCCACCGGTGACGTCGGACGGTCCATCGTCGTCGGCACCCTGCCGGCGGCCCTCGCCCTGGTGCCGGGGGGCCGGTCGCTGCTGGTCGCCGTCAAGGCGGACGATCAGCTCGTCGAGGTGTCGACGGCCACGGGCAAGGTCGAGGGGCAGCGTGGGCGTCGGGCTCGAGCCCGACGCCGTGGCCGTCACCCCCGACGGCTCGACGGCCCTGGTGGCCAACTTCGGGGCCGCCACCGTCACCGAGGTGCACCTGGCGTCGCTGACCGCCGGGCCGACCGTGCCCGTCGGGCGCCAGCCCGTGGCCGTCGCCGTCACCCCCGACGGGCGCCGCGCCCTCGTCGTCAACTTCCAGGACGGGACGATGACCCCGATCGCCCTGCCGTCCCTCTCCCCCGGGCCCCCCGTCGCCGTCGGCGCCGAACCGGTGGCGGTGGCGGTGCCCCGCTCCGGTTCGGTGGCCCTGGTGGCCGACTTCGAGACGAGCGGCCTCACCCCGGTCGCCCTCCCCTCGCTCGTGCCCGGGCCGGAGGTCGCGCTCGGGGCCAATCCCACGGGCATCGCCATCCCGGCCGGCGGTGCGGTCGCCTGGGTGAGTGCCGGCGACGGCGTGACCCCGGTGTCGGTGGCCGGCGGCCTGGTGGGGAGAGCGGTTCCGGTCGACGCCCCGGCCCAGTGCATCGCCGCGGGTCCGCCCGGCCGGGTCTGGGTGTGCAGCGGCGACGGGGCCGTGGTCGAGGTCGCCCTCGCCACCGGTCGCGTGGTCCGCCGCGTGGCCCTCGACGGCCTGCCGGCGGCCGTCGCGGTGACCGGCGCCCCCTCGTAGGCGCCGTCAGCCGTGGACCGGCGGGAGCGTCGGCGTCGGCGTGCCGGACCCGTCCCCCGGCACCCGGGTGGCGACGAAGCGGACCGTCCGACGGTGGGTGAAGCCCATCGCCTCGTACAGCCGGATGGCCCCGGTGTTGTCGGCCGCCGCGTGCAGGAACGGCGTCTCGCCCCGGGCGGCGATGCCGGCGGCCACCACCCGGACCAGGTGCTCCCCGAGGCCCCGGCGTCGGTGGTCGGGATGGGTCGCCACCGCGCTGATCTCGCACCAGGCCTCGGGGTGGAACCGCTGGCCGGCCATGGCCACGAGCCGTCCGTCGCTCCGGACGCCGACGTACCCGCCGAGCTCCCACGTCCGGGGTGAGAAGGGCCCGGGCCGGGCCAGCGCCACCAGTTCGAGCATCTCGTCGGCGTCCGGCCTGCCGAGGGGGACGACCTCCAGGTCCGGCCGCCGGGCCACGACGGTGTCCGGCGTCTCCGCCAGCTGCTCGCCGGTCATCTGCACCCCGACGCCGTCGTACTCCACCCCCCAGCCGTCGGGCGGGTCGCCGACGCGGCCCGTCACGATCACCACGCCGCCGGGTCCGACCAGCTCCTCCATGGCCCGCCAGTGCCCGGGCCCGGGGACGTCGGCGAACCCGCCGAAGTGCGACACGTCGGGCCGGTAGCGCGCCGCCGGCCCACCGCGTTCGCCCAGGCGGTGGTGGGTCCCCTCCAGCGATGACCAGACGGGGTTGTCGAGGGGGTGCACGGGGATCGGCTCCGGTCGGGGATCGGGGGTGGGTCGGGGGGGACACGCCGCGGGCAGGAGGCCGCCGGCCGCCGCCGCCGAACCTAGTGGACGGACGGCGACCGGGAGCCGGAAACCGGTACGCTGCGGTGTGGCCCAGATCCACCGGTTCCTCGTGTTGTGGGGACAGATGGGCAGACCCCGCTTCACGATCGAGGTCGTCGACGCGTGGGACGCCGATCACGCGCTGGTCGTGGCCGCCGATCTCCACCCCGAACTGCACCGCCCACGCGTGGCGGTCCCGGCCTCGCCCGCCGGGCCGATCCCCGGCGGTCCGTGACCCCGGTCAGTCCACCAGTGCCTGGTAGACGAGCTGACTGAGCTCCGATCGGATGGGGTGGCTGCCCGAGGGCAGCAGCTGGGTCAGGAAGAGGCCCGTGATCTCCTCGACGGGATCCACCCAGAAGGCGGTGCTGGCCGCCCCGCCCCAGTGGTACGAGCCGGCCGTCCCGAGCACCTTGGACTTGACGGGGTCGTCCACCACCGCGAACCCGAGGCCGAAGCCCGTGCCGTCGAACGTGGTCTCGGAGAAGAGCGGTCGGCCGAACTGTTCGAGGTCGACCCCGCCGGGCAGGTGGTTGGTGGTCATGTAGTCGACGGTGCGGCTCCCGAGCAGGCGCACGCCCTCGTACTCGCCCCCCCGACGGAGCAGTTCGACGAAGCGGTGGTAGTCGGCGGCGGTGCCGACCAGGCCGCCGCCGCCGGACAGCGCGTCCGGTGGCGACAGGGCGGCCGACCCGATGGCGTCCATCCGGGTGGCCGAACCGGTGGTCGGGTCGGGCACGTAGAGCGCGGCCAGCCGGCCGGCGTCGGCGGGTGGGACGTGGAACCGCGTGTCGACCATCCCCAGGGGACCCAAGATCCGCTCGTCGAAGAAGCGGTCGAGGGACAGGCCCGAAGCGACCTCGACGACCCGACCGAGGACGTCGGTGGCGACCGAGTAGCTCCACTCCGTGCCGGGCTGGAACAACAGGGGCAGGGAGGCCCAGGCGTCGCAGCACCCGGCCAGATCGAGTCCGGGGGGCGACCCCAGCTCGAAGCCGGCCGCCCGGTACATGGCATCCACCGGGGACGCGTACTGGAAGCCGTACGTCAGACCGGCCGTGTGGGTGAGCAGGTGCCAGATCTGCATCGACCCGGTGACCGGCTCGGTCACCGGCCGGAAGTGGTTGCCACCCCGGAACACACGGGTCTCGGCGAAGGCCGGGACGAAGTCGGAGACGGGATCCTTCAGCTCGAAGGCCCCCTCCTCGTAGAGCATCATGGCGGCCACCGACGTGACCGCCTTGGTCATCGAGTACATCCGGAAGATGGTGTCGAGTTCCATGGGGAGCCCCGCCTCGCGGTCCCGGTGGCCGTAAGTGGACAGGTGGACGATCTCGCCGCGGCGGGCGAGCAGGACCAGCCAACCGGCCAGGCGGCCGTCGTCGACGTAGGTGCGGAAGTGGTCGTCGATGCGGGACAGGCGTCCGGCGTCGAACCCGACATCGCCCGGATCGACCCGGACCTCGAGCGTGGTCATGGGCATCCCCTCCTCCTCGGCCGGCCGTCCGGACCGGCGGCGGTGACGCGCAGCCTACCGACGCCGCCGCCGGGGGATCCGGGTCGGAGTCTCCGTAGTCTGGACGGGTGACCGGGCCCAGCTTCGACGAGCGGCGGCTGTCCTTCGGCGAGGAGGCGGCGCGCTACGACACCTACCGTCCCGGGTACGCGCCCCGGGCGATCGACTGGGTGCTCGACGGGGCCTCCCGACCGGTCCACGACGTGGCCGACGTCGGCGCCGGGACCGGGAAGCTGACCCGGGCGCTGGTGGCGCGGGGACTGTCCGTCACCGCGGTCGAACCCGACCCCGGGATGTTGGAGGCGTTGCTCGACGCCGCGTCCGGCGTTCGGGGGGAGCGCGCGTCCGCCGAGCACCTGCCCCTCGGGGACGCCAGCGTCGACGCCCTGTTCGTGGGGCAGGCCTGGCACTGGTTCGACGCCGAGCCGACCGCCCGGGAGTTCCGACGGGTGCTCCGGTCCGGCGGGGTGGTCGGCATCCTGTGGAACGACCGGGACGACACGGCCGCCGCCTGGCTCGGCGAGCTGCGGACGCTGCTGGAGGACCAGTTCGTCGCCCGGTACACGAGCGACGAGTCGGCCCGGTCGCTCGAAGCGGAGTTTCCGGGGGTGGAGGCGGACCTCTTCCCCCACACTCTGGTCCTCGAGCCCGAGGCCATGGTCGGCCTGGTGTCGACGTACTCCTACGTACGGCTCCGCGACGACGCCGACGAGGTGATCGATGCGGCCCGGGCGCTGCTCCCCGATCCGGTGGAGGTCGACGGTCGTCCGGTGATCGAGATCCCCCACCGCACGGCGGCGTACCGGTGGAGGCGCCCCTGAACCCGGGTCGCGGACCTCCCCGGGTGACGCCCGGAGGCAACCATTCTGCAACCGACCGCGGCGCCGACGCCAGGTAGCGTGGTGAGGAGTCGCCCGACGGACGGTGTGTCCTCGGGGTCCCGGGCAGGGGGTGGCGGGTGCGAGAGAGCCGCGGTCGACGGTGGATGGTCGCCGGGGTGTGCGTGGTGTCGACGGTGTCCCTCGTCGGGATCGGCACGTCGGCCGGCGCGGCAACTCCGACGCGAGGCGCGACCCAGCGGCCGGCCTCGGGGACCAGGACCCCCGCTCCCACCGTGGCCGGCCTGACCGCCGCCCGGTCGCTCGTGCTCGGAGGCCACTGGCTCGTCACCCTGACAGCCACCGTGGACCATGCGGTCAGCTGCACCTTCTCCTCGAACAAGCCGGCGACGGGTCTCTCCATCGCTGCCCCGTGCACGAGTGGAGTCGTGTCCGACCCGGTCGAGATCCCGGTGGGTACCCGCAAGAAGGCGGTCACCTACACGTTCACGCTGGCGGTCACCGGGACGAAGACGGTGAAGGCGAAGGTGACCGTCCCCGACGGCACGACGACCTGCACCGACATCACACCCGACGCCGACCTCGCCCGGTGCGACCTGGTGGGCGCGGATCTGGCCGGCGCCGATCTGGCCGGCGCCGATCTGACCGGGGCGGACCTGGCCGGCGCCGATCTCGGGAGCACGGACCTCAGCGGGGCCACACTGGCCGGCACCGACCTGACGGGGGCGGTGCTGACCGAGGCCACGCTGTCGGAAACCGACCTGGCCGGTGCGCAACTGACCGGCACCGAGCTGTCCGGCGCGACGAGCGGGGGCATCATCGGCGAACCGTCGGCGCTCCCGGAGGACTGGAGGCTGGTCGACGGGTACCTGGTCGGCCCCGACGCCGATCTGGCCGGCGCCCACCTGGACGGTGCCGATCTTGCGGGAGCCGACCTCACCGACGCCTCTCTCGGGTCCGCGAGTCTGATCGGAGTCGACCTTTCGGGGGCCGTCCTGACCGGCGCGTCCGGATCACCGGCGGTGTCCGGTGGAGTCACCGGGACCCCGGCCGCGCTCCCCGCCGGGTGGGCGCTCGTCGAGGGCTATCTGGTCGGACCCGGCGACGACCTCGCCGGTCTGGACCTGTCCGGGACCGACCTAGCGGGAGTCGACCTGTCGGGCACCGATCTGTCCGACGCCGACCTGACCGATGCCGACCTGCAGGGCACCAGCATCAGCGGGGTCGACCTGACCGGGGCGACGCTGACCGGGCTCGTGTCCGGTGGTCTGGTGGGTACCACCTCCGAGCTGCCCCCGGGTTGGACGGTGACCTCCGGCTATCTCGTCGGCTCCGGGGCGGACCTGGTGGACGCGGATCTGCAGTTCGCGAGCCTGGCGTTCCTTGACCTGTCGGACACGGATCTCTCGGGCGCCCAACTCCAGGGATCGGACTTCCAGGGCGCGACGCTGACCGACGACGATCTATCGGGGGCGAATCTCTCCGCGGTGAACCTGGAGTCGGCCACGTTGACCGACGACGACCTCTCCCAGGTGAACCTCACGGCGGCGATACTGTCTGATGCCGATCTCCACGGAGCGGATCTCGAGGGCGACTCGCTGGAGGGCACGGACCTGTTCAGAGCCGACCTCGGAAGTTCCACGCTGAGTGGCACCTACCTGGTGGCTGCGGACCTCCACGGCGCGGATCTGTCCGCTTCGAACCTCGCCGGGGCCGACCTGGTGGGCGCGCAGCTCGCAGACGCCGAGTCCGGGGGGATCATCGGGACACCCAGCGAACTCCCGTCGGGTTGGGAGCTGATCGGCGGCTTCCTGATCGGCCCGGGAGCAGATCTCGGGACCGCCGGCCTGTCCGGTCTCGACCTCTCGGGCGTCGACCTCGTCGGTGCGGACCTCTACGGCGCCACGCTGACCGGCACCAACCTGTCCTCCGCCGACCTGTCCGACGCCGATCTCCTCGGAGCGGACCTGTCGGACGGCGACCTCGACGGGGCGGCACTTACCCATGCCGACCTGACGGGCGCCGACGCCACCGGCGCCGACCTCACGGGCGCCGAGCTGACCGGCGCCGATCTCCTGGACGTCGATCTGGACGGAGCCATACTCACCCTCGCGACGTGGTCCGACACCACTTGCCCCGATGGGACCGACAGCGATGACGACGGAGCTACGTGTGCGGCCAACGAATCCCCGGCGCCCGCTCCCCCGGACCTGGTCGGAGCCGTCACCGCCGCCCAGGCAGCGGCCGCGGAAAACGACGGCTCGTTCCAAGGCATGACGTTCGCCCAGCTCGATGCCGCTGATCCCTCCGTGCAGTTCATCCCGGACCCCTCGACCGGTGGCGACCAGATCTCCACGTACGTTTCGGAGGACGGGAACGGGATCGTCCTGGCCACGACGACCGGGGACGGGGTCTGCTGGTACGAGGCCTACAACCCGTATGTGGTGGTGCAGGACAGCGGTCCTTACGGCGGCCCGTCGCCGGCTCCGGTGGCACAAGGATTCTGGTCGGGCGTGAGCACCGACGCCGCCTCCTGCCAGCCGGGAGGGCCGGCGACCATCATCTGGCAGTCCGGCACGTCTTCCACCTGAAGGAGGGGACCCAACGGGGAATAGTGGCTGACGGCATCTGGTTGCAGTGGTGGTGACGAGCCCCGAAGTCCCCGAATCCCACCGCGACCTCCTGGACACCCCGACCGCCATCCTCGGCACCATCGGACCCGATGGGCGGCCCCAGCTGACCGCGGTCTGGTACCTGGTCGATGACGACGGGACCGTTCGGCTGTCGCTCAACACCGACCGGCAGAAGGTCCACAATCTGCGGGACCGACCGGTGGCCACGTTATTCCTGATCGACACCGCGACCCCGACCCGCTACCTGGAGATACGGGCTGACGTCGAACTGGCCGAGGACCCCGACTACGCCTTCGCCAACCGCGTCGGCGCCAGGTACGGGGCCGACCTCCGCTCCTTCGACGGCGACCATCTCGAACGGGTCGTGGTGACTCTGCATCCCGTGCGCGTGAACGCCGCCGACATCCTGGCCGGTAACTGACCACTGACCCGGAGCCTTCGTGGGTCCGGGGACGGAACGACCGGACGACGTACCCGACCCCACGCTCCGATACGCTCCTCGGCGGGCCGTTAGCTCATCGGGAAGAGCAGGGGACTTTTAATCCCAAGGTGGCGGGATCGAGACCCGCACGGCCCACCAGTCGAGAGCGAGAAGATTGGCCACCCACATCACCCGCTCAGGAGGCAATCTGCGCCGCAGGGCGCTCCGAGGGCAAGCCGAACAGGCTGTCGGGCTTCTGCTCAACTGACTCCACGTGCCGACGTGCCGTGTCGTGCGTAGGGGAACAGCTCATCGGGGTCGTGGCGGGCGCGGACCGAGTCAAGACGGTCATGTTGCTCTCCAGTCCACGAATGCATGACGGCATCCGCGTCGTTGGCCCGCCCGAGGAAGTTGACGAGATTCACCGGCGCTTGCCATTGCTCCACCACACCCAGGACGCCTCGAACGGCGGCGATCCGGTCGGCATCGGTCAGCGTGGGGACGGGTGCGCCGTAGACGTTGAGTAGGTGAGCGGTGGAGCGGCCTCGACGGCATCGCCCTCCAGAAGCCCCGATCGCGTCGCCGGCCCCAGGGTCCTGATCTCGACGCTCGCAAGGGGACGCTCGCCTTCCAAGTAAGCAGCACCGAGCACAGCGTCGACGGTGTCGCCGTCAGCGTCGCCAGCGATGCAGTGCCATTGACGACGGGCGTCGGTTCTCGAGGGTCGCCATGGATCGTACCCAGCTGCCCGTAGGGGAGGTCTGCAACGGTGTCGAGCAGGGGCCTGGCCACCCCCGGATGTCGTCGAGCTGCGCTCGTATCGCGTCACCCGAGTCCAGGCTTGCGAAGCGGACGTGCGCAACGTGCCGACCCCGGATCGCCTGGGGGAGCACGTCGACAGGGGGCAGCCGGAGCAGGGCGATCGACGTGGTCGACGATCCGGGGAGCGAGGGTGCCCAGTCTGCGTAGGTGCCCAGGACAGCAGTCGCGTCCTCCGCAGCGAAGTACACCCCGCCGCCGTACACGTGGGTCACTTCGAGGAGGTCGATCGTCACCGAGGTGACGACACCGAATCCTCCCTTTCCGCCTCGCAGTGCCCAGAACAGATCGGAGTGATCGTCTTTGGACACCGTGATTGGTCCGTCCGCTGGAGTAACGATGTCGAACAAACGCACATGGTCGCTGCTGAACCCCAAGGAACTCTGAAGGGGACCGATTCCACCTCCGAGCAGGTAGCCGACGGCACCCACACCTGGCGCCGATCCGCACACCGCGGCGAGACCGTGCGGGGCGGTCGCGGCGAGGACCGGATCCCAGGTCAGTCCGGCACCGACACGGGCGGTTCGTCCGCCGGGTCGACATCGATGGAATCGAGGTGCCGCAGGGTGATGGCCACACCTCCCTCCGCCTGCTGGAGCCTCCCGTGCCCGGCACCTATGACTTCTGAGGGTCTGTCCGCGATCGGCCACCACTGCAATCGCTGACGCAACCTCCGATGGTGAGTGTGCGTCGATCACCACGTCGGGTGCGAATGGGACCGAGAGGTCGAACCCTCCCACCGCGCTGGCGTACCCGCTATCGCCGGGCTCCAGTACAGACGACACCCCTGCCCGAGCAAGTGCGATTGACGTCTCCATCCTCTATTCCTCCTTCTCGTTAGTGAACATCGAGGATCGATGAATTGCCACGGGCTGGCTTCCTGAGCCATCCGAGTGGGTTCAGATTCCGTCCGGGACCCCAAGTCCCGATCGCCCGCTCGTGAGGGCGAGAGAAGGACCTCGGGACCCGGCTGCTTCAAGTGGTAATGAGGACGGTGCACAGAGCCACGATCGCCAGCATCTGCAGGCCGGCGCGTGTCGTGATCACGCTGTCCCATCGATGCTGAAGCTGCCGTGCGTCGGTCGGTGTCTCGCCACGCTGGGCGGCGCCCGTGAGTCGGGCATTAATCGGAGCACTGATCCGACCGTAGATGACCAGCCAGACAGCCAATGCGACTACCGCGATGGCACCGGCGGTACTGGCCCCCACGTAGCCGGACGCTGCGGCCACCGCAGTTGCTGCTATCGCGGTCACGATCCCTACTATCCCTGGCACCCGCAACCTCCGGTCCCCGAAGTCGTGCACTTGGCCCTTGGTCGACACAAGGGTCCGATCATCCACGAGTGCCAGTGCCGGGCGGAGGACGATGGAGCAGAACACGTCTGTCCCGTAGACGAACCCCTGCCGCAAGCACGGACAGCGTCGCGAAGACCTGACCAAGAGCGGTCACGATGTACTGGTACCATCTCCGAAATCGAACGCGGGGATGACGCCGATCTGTTGGAACAACTCGAGCATATTGAGCTCGTCCCAGTGCTCCACGAACTCCCCGTTCTCCGTCCGCCAGATGTCGATCGAACGCATCTCGATCGGCTTCCCGGTCGCAGGCATCCCGTAAGGGGACCGTTGTGGGTGCCCCGGTAGGTGAATCGTCCGACGACGCGATCGCCGGCCACCACCAGATCGTCCATTGTCGTCTCGATGTCTGGAAACGCAATGAAGAAATCCCTCCAAAAGACACGGTTGCCTTCGCGTCCGTCCTCCACTGCCGGATTGTGATTGATGTAGTCCACAGCCACAAAGCCATCGACCCCATCGGGATCGTGGTCGTTCAACATGGTCAGGTAACGCTCTGAATCGCCCCGGGTTCCATGACTGCTCGGGCTATTGGGTAACCGCCTCGAGGGCGGGTGCTGTCTGACGGTAGTAGGTGGCCTCGAACTCTGCCGGCGTGACGTAGCTGCTGTCGTCGGTGATCTCGCCGTGGAGTCGGCGGTGGTTGAACCAGTCGATGTAGCCCATGGTGGCGAACTCGACGTCGTCGAGCCCCGTCCAGGGGCCCTTGGGGTAGATCAGCTCCCACTTGTAGAGGCTGTTGAACGCCTCGGCCATGGCGTTGTCGTAGCTGTCACCGGTGGATCCGACCGAGGCGACGATGTCGTTCTCGGCAAGGCGCTCGGAGTAGCGAATCGACAAGTACTGGACCCCCTTGTCGCTGTGATGGACCAGGCCGTCGAGGACCTGGCCCTGTCGGGTGCGGTTCCAGACAGCCATCTCCAGGGCGTCGATGGCCAGGTCGGTGCGCAGGGAGTTCGACAGCTGCCAGCCCACCACCATCCGGCTGAAGACGTCGATGATGAAGGCGGCATAGACCCACCCGGCGTGGGTCTTCACGTAGGTGAGGTCGGCCACCCAGAGCCGATTGGGGGCAGGGGCGGTGAAGTGGCGGTCGACGAGGTCGTTCGGCCGGTGCTGACGGTCGTCGGACCGGGTGGTGACCTTGTAGGCCTTGCCCCGTCGAACACCGGAAAGCCCCAGGTCACGCATCAGGCGCTCGACCGTGCAGCGGGCGACTCGGGTGCCCTCCCGATTGAGCTGGGCCCAGACCTTGTCGGCTCCATAGACGTCGAGGTTCTCCCCGTGGACCCGGGGGATCTCGCCTTCAGGACCTCGTCCCGGACGGCACGGGCCGACGGCGGTCGCTTCTTCGCCACCCAGTAGGTGTTCGGGGCGATCTTGCAGCCGTGCTCGGTGAGCACCCGGCAGATCGGCTCGACCCCGAAACGGTCCCGGTGGGCGTCGATGTAGGCGACTATCTCGGCTGTTGGCGGTCGAGCTCCGCCCCGAAGAAAGTCGCTGCCGACTTCAGGATCTCGTTGGCCCGCCGGAGCTCCTTCACCTCACGCGCGAGCTCCTTCATCTGGTCCCGCTCGTCGGTGGTGAGCCCGGGCCGTTGCCGGCGTCGGTCTCGGCCCGGAGGACCCACTGGCGCAGGGTCTCGTGGTTGATCGACAGCTTCGCCGAGATCGACTGGATGGCCTTCCACCGCGACGGGTACTCGTCCTGGTGCTCGAGGACCATCCGCACGGCCCGTTCCCGGACCTCGGGCGGGTAGGGCGGCCGCCCCGCTCTCTTCTGCTCTGACATTGCTCCATCCTCTCAAGAGAAGGAGCAGTCACCAATCCCGGGGCGATTCAGTGGTCCCTTTTGGGAACACAAAAGTGTGGCAATAGAACGTCGTAACCAGTCGGTCCTGCGCGGCCTCCTGATAGGGCGGGAACTTGAAAGCGAGTGCCACGAACTAGGCGTTAAAGGTCGACGGACATCCCGGAGCATTGGAATGTCCCGATGATGTCGTGGGCATCCTCCAACCACCTGGCGACCGTGCTCCCGACACCGCTCGCTCGCTGCTCGACGACCTCCGGACGGCGGGCCGGGGGCCGACCGAGCGGCAGAGGCAAGGGCTTGACGGCACGGGGTAACCGGCCTCGTGACCACACCGTGAGTCCAACGCCCGGCCAGGGGGCGGGATCGAGACCCGCACGGCCCACCGGACGGCGGGGGGTCAAGGGGAATAGGTGCTGTACAACGTGACATAGATACCGAGCAGGGCCATGACCAGTGCCGCAGCGCCCACTGCCGACCACGCAAGGAACCGTGGCAAACGCGCAATAATAGCGGCTATGGGAACAAGAATCGGGAAGGCCGGAAGCATGTAACGCGGGATGGCACTGAACGTGTTGCGGGTACCGGCCGCCAACACGAATACCAGGACCGCATATGCCCAGTATCGTCTCGGGATGCGTTACCAGCCCGGCCACGATGAGAGCCACGACAGCGATCAGCATGATGCCGTCCAGGGTGGCCGCCGGCCGCTGCCCCGGATGTACGAGGTAGTGGATCGCCCGCGTCGCACTGCTCGCACCCCCAGTCGAAGTAGGAGTGCCGTACCCGCCGTTCCGTAACGAACCAGGCAGTCGTATTTCCAGTCGAGATTCGCCAGGTACGTCATCCAACCGAACAGTGCAACGGCTCCGGCGAGAGCCACCCCTAGCGCCCGGACTTGGCGATTGGAAATCCCGACCCCGATGCAGACAACAACGAGTACCACACCGGTGGGTCGGGTGAGGCACGCAAGTGCGACGCAGCTACCAGCAAGCCACCATTGCTCACACGTAGGGCGAGCAGTGCCCACGCGGAGAGGAAGGTGAACAGGGCTTCCGTGTAGGTGATCGACAGAACCACCGCGAGGGGGTAGACGGCCCAGAGGGCGGACATGAAACGCGACCCTCGCCGTTGACCACTCGGAGACAGTGATGACGATCAGGACCGCGGCCCCCGTCCCCGCTACGAGGTTGATCAACACCGCGCCGGCGGTGATCGGTATACCGATGAGATGCAGCAGGCCGATGGCTGACGGATAGAGGGGAAAGAACCCGAGCGGCGATGGTGACAGGGTGTTGTGAAGGTTCGGAGCCAGCGTGTGCGGATACCAATGGGTGGCGATCTGACGGTAATAACCCCCATCGAAGACCGAGAGGGTGGCGCTGAACGACTTGCCCTTGTGATGCGCTCCCACTGCCAGCGCCACGAAGCAGAGCAGCCGGGTGAGGAGAAAGATGGCGGCCGCCCAAGCCGCAAGCGGCAGAAGCGACCTCCGCGACGGGTGATCGTCCTGAATCGGGGAGTCCGGTTCCTCGGATTTGGCAGTGTCCACTGCGTTCGATGTCAACGAGCAATCCTTTGGTCTGAACCGTTCAGCCTGCCTGCGAGGCCGGCGAGTTCGCCACGACCATGGGCACGCCTTCAACGGTCCGGCCACACGCTATTGCATCGCCACCTGAGTCGGGCTGATCCGCCACCGGGTTCGACTTCGGCATCGGGATCAGCCGGCCTCGACACGGTCACCTCCAGGGTGGTGACACCACCAGCCCGCAACGCGCCGGTGGAACTGATAACGACGCGGACGGGGACGCCGTCCAGGGGCCGCACCTGCCGGATCGTCGGGCCAGTCGTGGCACCGGGATCCCGCGTCGCCATCTCCCGGCGGACCACCGCCCAGCTCCGGTTCCAGAACCCGGGGAGGTCGCGCCGGTGATCTGGATCGGCCGTCCGGCGGGCGAGAGCACCTCGACCGTGACCGGGATCCGACCCTTCACGATGGTGGGGTGAACAGAGGTGCCGTACAGGTCCTCGAGGAGGAGGCGCCGGACGGCGAGACGGGGACGCTCCCCGTCGTAGGTGACCGGGACGCTCTTGCCGCTGGCCAGGAGGACCGTCTTCGGCACGAGTCGGTCGAGGTCCACGACCAGGCCACCGAGGCGCGAGCGGATGACGCCGGCCATGTCGATGCGCTCGAGGTCCGCTCGCCCGGTCGCCCGTCCGAGTAGCGGGACGAGCCACACGTCGACGTCGGCCACGAGCGCATCGTCGGAGCAGGCCGGCCACGCCTCACCGAATGCGGCACGTGCCCACCCGGCGCGTGCCTGGAGGACCCGCGCAGCGCTCGACCACCCGAGGGGCGCCAGGCCGGCCGAAACCGCGTGGGCGACGAGCACCACGGTGGTCTCCGGCCCTGGCGGTGCGGCGGTTCGCACGGCACCAAGGGGCAGGGCGTAGAAGGGCAGCAGTTCGGTCGTCGCCCGCAGATCGTCGATCCCGTCGTCCCACGCAACCCGGACATGGGTGGCGATCGCTGCCCCCACCGATCGATTCGACGTCCTCCCGGTCAAGAGCGGCGGCGAGACGGATCCGGCCTTCGGCATGGGCGACACGGTCGGCTCCCTCGATCTCGGCCGCTACGAGCCACCCGACACCGGTCAGGGGATCGTGCTCGGGGAGCGTCGCTCCGGCGCCGTGGCGCAAGCGGTAGCGGGCACCGCCACACAACTGCGCGATCCGGTCGGGGTAGGCGAGAGCGAGAGCAGAGGACCGGGATCGACCGCCACACTGCTCCCCGCCGACAACCTGGCCCGTCGGAGCAGCTCCTCGGCTCGGCGACGCACCGTGGCGACGGCGCTCCCGTCGAGGGCGAGCGCACCCGGCCCGTCGCCGGTCAGCGCGGCGAGGCGCTCCGCGGCGTCCACGCTCACGGGGAGGTTCCCCACCACGCCGGGCGATGTCCCGTTCCGAGAGCATCGCCGCGAGGAGCGAGGCGGCTCGGCGGCCGCCGGCCGGTGCCTCGATCAGCATCCGGGCGAGTCTCGGGTGAAGGGGGACTTCGAGCATCCGACGCCCGAGATCCGTCGGGCGCCCGTCGGCGAGTGCGCCGAGCTCGGCCAGGAGGGAGGCCGCCACCGCGAGCGCTCCCGGCGGCGGCGGGTCGAGCCACCGGAGCGCCTTCGCGGGCGCGCCCCAGGCGGCGAGTTCGAGGGCCAGGGGCGCGAGGTCACCACCCGCGAATCTCGGGATCAGGGCCACGCCCGCCGTCCCAGATGCTCGGACTCGGACCACAGCCGGTAGGCGACGCCGGGCGCGGTGCGACCCGGCGCCGCCGGCGCGCTGGTCGGCCGACGCCCGGGATGTCGTGATCGTGCGCACCCGGCTGAGGCCGCTCGCCGGGTCGAACCCGGGTCGCCGGGCCAGACCACTGTCGAACCACGGTGACGCCCTCCATGGTCGCGCTCGACTCCCGCGATATCGGTCGCCACGACGATCCAACGACGCGCACCCGAGCGCAACGCCTGATCCTGCCCCGCAGCCGACAGCGTGCCGTGAAGCGGGAGAACGTCGATGCCGGCGAGACCGGTGAGGGCTTGGACGACGGCTCGGATCTCCCGGATCCCGGGAAGGAAGACCAGGACATCCCTGGGTCACGTTCGAGGGCACGATGCACCGTTGCGACGACGCTGGGCTCCAACCGGGCGTCGGGGCGCCGCGGCATCCACCGCAGGTCGATCGGGAACGACCGGCCGCGGCTCGACACCACTGGCGCACCTCCGAGGAGGAGCGAGACCGCCGCCAGTCGAGCGTCGCCGACATGACGAGGACCCGGAGCTCCGGTCGGAGGCTGTCGCGGACGTCGAGGGTGAGGGCCAGCCCGAGATCGGCCTGGAGGTGGCGCTCGTGGAACTCATCGAAGATGACGACGGCGACGCCGTCGAGCGTGGGGTCTCGCTGCAGGCGTCGGGTGAGGATGCCGTCGGTGACCACCTCGATCCGGGTGGCCTTCGAGACCCGGCGTTCGTAACGCGTCGAGAGCCCGATGGTCTCCCCGACACGCTCGCCGAGAAGAGCCGCCATCCGCGCCGCAGCGGCGCGGGCCGCCACCCGGCGAGGCTCGAGGAGGAGCATCCGACCGTCGTCCATCCATGGCTCGCTCAACAGCCGGAGGGGTTCAACCGTCGTCTTTCCTGCGCCCGGTTCAGCCTGGAGGACCGCGGCGCCGTCCCGGCGAGCGCATGGCGGAGCTCGTCGATGACGTCTTCGACCGGAAGGCCGGTCAGAGCTGGGTGGGGGGAAGTCGGCCACGGACCAGAGTACGGCAGCGGGAAGTGACTGACGTTCGCTCCATCCTCCAGGAAGAACTCCTGCTGGACGGGGACGCGGGCGGTTGCGAGCCGGCAAGACGAAACGAATTCGATGTCATCCCCTCGGCGGCTGACCAGATGAAAAAGAAGGCACGCCGGTGCCACCGGACCGCGTCACCGAACACCATTCCTTGCCGATCTCCCGGGGTGGTCCGCGGTTCGACCTGGGACTGTGATCGGTCTCCGCATCAGAGGTCTTGACTCGGCCAACCTGCGTCGTCATACTCGGGTCGACAGCGGACATTTGCCGGGTGGGGACCGGAGTGACTGAGCATTTTCGTAGCCATTGATCCGCTGTTTCTCTTTGTTCTGGTTGGGACCATTGATCGGTCTCTCATCACCAGCTGACGGCCGGGACCACCGACAACGGGACAACAACCATGATCACCAGGTCGCGTCGGGCGGTTCTGGCGGTGCATTCGACATCCAGGGGGATTCATCCATGACGTTCCATCGTGTGGGGCGGTATTCGGCAATCATCATGGCCTTGACCGTCCTCTGTGGGTTGACGATCTCGACCGTGGCCACGTCGAGGGCCGGCGCGGTGAACGGGTTCACGAGCGGCGGCGAATCACCTGTTGCGATCGTGGCCACAGATGGTGGTGGCTTCGACGTCGTAGGGAACGAAGGGGAAGTGGCCACCTACGGTGACGCCGTCTATTACGGCGGAGTGAACTACGCCGATCCCCCGTCCCCGATTTCAGCCATCGCCACCACTGCACCGGACCAGTTGACGACCAGCAATCCCAAGGGATACTGGTTGGCCGGTACGGACGGAGATGTGTTCAATCAAGGGGGTGCGGTCTCGTACGGCTCTCTGGTCTCCCTCAAGGTCACCCCGGCCAAACCGATCGTGGGGATCGCCGGCACCCCGGATGCGAAGGGCTACTGGCTGGTCGGTGCAGACGGGGGCATCTTCGCCTTCGGGGATGCCGCATATCACGGGTCCATGGGCGGTCAGACCCTGGCCAAGCCGATCGTCGGGATGGCGGCCACGCCCGACGGCCACGGCTACTGGCTGGTCGGTGCGGACGGGGGCATCTTCGCCTTCGGGGATGCCACGTTCTACGGGTCCATGGGCGGTCAGACCCTTACCAAGCCGATCGTCGGGATGGCGGCCACGCCCGATGGGAAGGGCTACTGGCTGGTCGGTGCGGACGGGGGCATCTTCGCCTTCGGGGATGCCACGTTCTACGGGTCCATGGGCGGTCAGACCCTGGCCAAGCCGATCGTCGGGATGGCGGCCACGCCCGACGGGAAGGGCTACTGGATGGTCGGTGCGGACGGGGGCATCTTCGCCTTCGGTGATGCCAGCTTCGACCCGTACCGAGGAAGAGTCCTCTCCAATACGGAACAGACCACGGCCGGAATCTCCATCTCGCGGGACTGCGGTTGGAGCCGTCAGCTGCCCTCCGGGCCAGATCTCTGGCTGTTCTGCGATACGGCGGAGCTTCATGGGACCTGGGACCTGATACCTGGTGCCGTCACCCTAGGAGATACCTATGCGACGGATACCACTCCGAATCCCGGATCCAGCCCGACGTCGCTCGTGGACGGAACGAACGGCTCGGGCTCGTTGGTCAACTTCCTCCCCGCTGTCGATCCCACCTGCACGGGCGGAACTCCCGAAGCCTGGCCGTCCGGCATGGCGGATGTTCCGAACTCGCCGGACGTGGTCATCTCGTACGCGGAGCCGTGCGTCAACACCAGTGGCGTCGTCGTGTCGGGTGGTTGGGGCGTCATCGTGTACAACTCCAGCACGAAGACCTTCTCCTCCAGTACGTGCGCCCCGCTGTGGCACGTGACGACCGGCAGTTCAGACCCCGTTGCGTGGTTGAACCTGAACTCTCCGGTCTACGACGCCTCGGGCAACCTGTACTTCTTCGCAGCCAACTCCAACGGCTCGGTCGACGGAATAACCGGTAGTGGAAACGGCATGTACCTGGCTGAAGTCCCCGCCGGATCGTCGGTCACCTCCGCTGCGAGCTTCCGCTGGTGGGACGGAACTGCCACGACGAACTCGTGGACCACGTCGGCCCCGGCTGCGCAGCCGCTCCCGGGGACGGTCGGGCTCGCCATCGAGCAGCTCTCGATCGACAACTTCCAGGCGAAGATCGGAACAGCCGGCGCGGGTCCGTACGTAGGTGTCGTCTCGACCTTCATCGATGGCCCGTACTCGGTTCTCCGGTCCACCGACCTGATCCACTGGACGACTGACTATTCCTCGACCCTCACAGGGTGCGAGGACCCGGGCGACCCGAATCCTCCAGCCCTGTGTCGCCAGCCTGTCGTCCATCCCGAGTACAGCACCAGCAGCCAATTGGCTCTCTCGTGGTTCTCCGTCAACGACAACCACATCCGCATGACGTTCGTGCCCTACTGACCGGTCCTCGTATGTTCCGACGTGCGGTGCGAAGGACCGCCCTAGGAGTCACCCTCCCGTAATCGGGCGGCAGCGGGACCTTGTCCCTGCGGAACGTGCCTCGACCCATGGGACGCGGCACGTTCCTCGAGGTGGGGCACGGTGGCGAGCAAGGTGAAGCCCGGCACCGTGGAGTGAGAGGTGGACACCTCGGGTCGCGGCGCGGTCGTCGGGGATGCTGACCACCCGACCAGGGGGCCGATCAGATCGACGACCTCGAGGATCGAATCGGACTCCGGCACAGCTGATCGCCACGTCCACCCCACGGCTTCCATCTGGACTGCGGGGCCGCACCGCCGCTCCCTCGTCAACGCAGGCGATGGCGGTGATGGATCGGGCCGTAGGCTCGGTGCAGCAAGACCGGTTGGCCACGATGATGGGAGAGGTGCCATGGACGTCCTGCTCGTGATCGCTGCCGCCGCCGTCCCCGACCGGCTGTCCGCCCGGGCGCGCCGGCGGGTGGACGTCGGGCCCGGTCCCCTGCCCCCCGAGATCATCGCCGACCTGCGCGCCCACATCCCACGCTCGGTCGGCCTGGTGGCGCCGGACGACGACGAGGGCCGGGGCTGGCTGGTCGGGGTGGCCCACCAACTCCACCAGGCCGGTCTGCCCGTCGAGGTGCTGAGCGACGTACCCGTGGACGTCGATCCGGCCATCGAGGTCACGCCGATCCACGACCCGGGCCCGGCGATCGAGTCGGCCGACTCCCTGTTGGACCTCGTCGGCAACACCCCCCTCGTCCGGCTCGACCGGATCGGGCGCGACGTTCCCGGCCAGCTGCTGGCCAAGTTGGAGTTCCTCAATCCGGGGGGCAGCGTCAAGGACCGGCCGGCGGTCACCATGATCGACGCGGCCGAACGGGACGGACGGCTCGGGCCGGGAGGGACCATCGTCGAACCGACGTCGGGCAACACCGGGGTCGGCCTGGCCATCGTCGCCGCCCGGCACGGCTACCGCTGCATCTTCACGATGCCCGACAAGATCGCCGCCGAGAAGGTCGCTCTGCTGCGCGCCTACGGCGCGGAGGTGGTGGTCTGCCCGACCGCCGTCGACCCCGCCCACCCCGACTCCTACTACTCGGTCGCCCGGCGGCTGGTCGAGGACACCCCGGGCGCCTTCCAGCCCGACCAGTACTCCAATCCCCACAACCCCGAGGCGCACTTCCTCACCACCGGCCCGGAGATCTGGCGCCAGACGGCGGGCCGCATCACCCATCTGGTCGCCAGCATCGGCACCGGCGGGACCATCTCCGGCATCGGCCGCTTCCTGAAGACCCAGAACCCCGACATCCGGATCATCGGTGCCGATCCCGAGGGATCGGTGTACTCGGGCGGCAGCGGCCGGCCCTACCTCGTGGAAGGCATCGGCGAGGACTTCTGGCCCGACGCCTACGACCGCGGCATCGCCGACGAGGTCGTCATGGTCTCGGACCGCGACAGCTTCCTGACCGCCCGCCGGATCACCCGCCAGGAGGGGATCCTGGTCGGCGGCTCCACCGGCACCGCCGTCTGGGCGGCCCTCCAGGTGGGGCACGAGGCCGGGCGGGACGCCATCATCGTCGTGGTCGTGCCCGACTCCGGCCGGGGCTACCTCTCCAAGCTCTACGACGACGGCTGGATGGCGGACCACGGCTTCCTCCGTTCCGGCGGATCGACCGAGGAGACGGTCAGTGAGCTGTTGGCCCACAAGCACCGCGGCGGCACCCTGTCGCTCCCTCCGCTGGTCCACGTCCATCCGGACGAGACCGTCCGGGAGGCGGTGGCGATCCTGCGGGAGTACGGCGTCTCGCAGGTGCCCGTGGTCAAGGCCGAACCACCTCTGGCCCTGGCCGAAGTGGTAGGCACCGTCACCGAACACGATCTCCTCACCGAGCTGGTGAACACCCCCGCCACCTTCGACGCCCGGGTCGCCGACGTCATGACGCCCCCGCTGCCGATGGTCGGCACGGGCGAGGCGATCGAGGTGGCCTCGGCCCGACTGGCCGCCCACAGCGCGGTGCTCGTCGTCGACGGGGGACACCCCACGGGCATCATCACCCGCAGCGACCTGTTGGACTACCTCTCCGGCGCGGGCCAATGAGCGCGGACCCCGGCGCCGGCGCCGACGGGGCCGGATTCGAGACGAGGGCCATCCACGCCGGCCAGCCCCCGGACCCGGCCACGGGGGCGGTGGTGCCGCCCGTGTCGTTCGCCACGACCTTCGCCCAGGCGTCCGTCGGTGAGCACCGGGGCTACGAGTACTCCCGGAGCGGCAACCCGACGCGCACCGCGCTCGAGACGTGCCTGGCCAGTCTGGAGGGCGCCGCCCACGGACTGGCGTTCGCCAGCGGGCTGGCCGCCGAGGACGCCGTGCTGCGGCTGCTGCGCCCGGGTGACCACGCCGTCATCCCGAACGACGCCTACGGCGGCACGTACCGCCTCTTCGACAAGGTGTGGGCGCCGACCGGGCTCGACTACACACCGGTCGATCTCACCTCGGTCGATCGCCTCGGGGACGCCTGGCGGGACGGCACCACCATGGTGTGGATCGAGACACCCTCGAACCCCCTGCTGTCCATCGTCGACATCGGGGCCGTGGCCGCCTTCGCCCACGAGCGCGGCGCCCTCGTCGTGGTGGACAACACCTTCGCCACCCCCTACCTGCAGCAGCCGCTGCGATGGGGAGCGGACGTCGTGGTGCACTCGTCGACCAAGTACCTGGGCGGCCACAGCGACGTGGTCGGAGGGTTCGTGGCGACCGACGACGACGGGCTGGCGGACCGGATCGCGTTCTTCCAGAACGCCGCCGGGGGCGTTCCGGGTCCCATGGACTGCTACCTGGTGCTGCGGGGGGTCAAGACGCTGGCCCTGCGCATGGACCGGCACTGCGCCAACGCCGCCGCGGTGGCCGACCTCCTGGCCGGGCATCCGGCGGTCGCCTCGGTCCTCTACCCGGGTCGGCCGACCACCCCGGGCACCCGGTCGCCCGCCGCCAGATGTCGGGCTTCGGCGGCATGGTGTCCTTCGTCCTCGCCGGGGGGGAGCCGGCCGCGCTCGAGGTCGCCCGGTCGACGTCCCTCTTCACGTTGGCGGAGTCCCTCGGGGCGGTCGAATCACTGATCGAGCACCCCCACCGCATGACCCACGCGTCGGCCCAGGACTCACCCCTCGCCGTCGATCCGGGACTGGTGCGTCTGTCGGTGGGCCTGGAGACCCTCGGGGACCTCCTCGCCGATCTCACCGCCTCGCTCGACCGGGTTGGCGATTCCGGCCGCCGGAACGCCCGGCCACTAGCCCGACGGGTCACCGGAGAGGTCGGAGGACCTGGCTACGCCGGCCGCAGGCCGGAGGCGGATCGCCGGTCGTCCACATCCACCTACAGTGCCCACGAGACCCACGGAAGATCGGGAGTACCCATGGAATCCGCCAAGGCCCGGAATTGCTGGACGCCGAGCGCCTCCGCGTCGAGCGCCTCCTCACGGAGATGGACGGTGAGCGCCGCGACGACCGGGCGGCCGCCAACGCCCCCGGTGACATGTTCGACTCGGCCGAGCCCCTCACGAGGGAAGGCACGGACGAGTCGATCAGGGCGGAGCTCCAGGAGCGGCTGGCCGCCATCCGTCGGGCGGAGCAGCGCCTCGAGGACGGGACCTACGGACGCTCGGTCCGCAGCGGCGTCCAGATCCCGGACGACCGCCTCACCGCCGACCCCGCCGTGGAGCTGACCGTGGAGGAAGCTCGGGAGACCACCTGAGCACGGACGGGCGGGACCGGTGGGTCGGCGGCTGGCGGGCCGCCGGTAGCGTCGGCGTCAGGAGATGCCCGAGAGGAGTCGAACATGGCCAAATCGCTCTACACCGCCCGAGCCCACGTCGTCGGCGGCCGTGACCAGGGTCACGGTGTGACGAGTGACGGGGTACTCGACGTGCAGCTGCGGACGCCCCCCGAGATGGGCGGCGACGGTGGGGGGACGAATCCCGAGCAGCTCTTCGCGGTGGGCTACGCCGCCTGCTTCGAAGGGGCGCTCGGCGTCGTGGGTCGACGCGAGCACCTCGACCTCGGGGCCGTGTCCATCGACTCCGAGGTGAGTCTGATCACGACCGAGCACCGGGGGTTCACCGTGGCGGTGGGTCTCGACGTCTCGCTCCCGGCGGTCACCGATCCGGCGCGTGCCGTCTCGATCGTGGCCGCGGCCCACGAGGTCTGCCCCTACTCCAACGCCACCCGCGGGAACATCGAGGTGACGCTGAAGGCCAACGGGCACCCGGTCCCGACGACCGCCACCAAGGCCGACTGAGCCGACGGTCGCGGGGTCCACTCCTCCCCCCCCCCTCCCCCCCCCCCCCCCCCCCCACACCCTCCCTCCCTCTCTCCCCTCACCCCTCCCCTCCCCCCCCCCCTCCCCCCCCCCCCCTCCCCCCCCCCTCCCCCGCCGCCCCCTCCCCCCCCCCCTCTCCTACCCCCCCCCCCCCCCCCCCGCCTGACGGCTCACCGGGGCCCTGGCGGCGGTGGCGATCTCTTCACCTGGACCCTCTGGTCTGGCAGGCCGATGCCCGCGGGCCTCCCCCTATCGCCTCCCCCCGTGTTCCTTCCTCTCCTCTCTCCCTCTCTCTGCCCCCCCCCCCCCCTTCCCCCTTCCCCTTCTCCTCTTCCCTCCTCCCCCCCCCCCCTCCCTCCCCCTCCTCCTCCCCCCTCCCTCCGGAGGACGGAGCCGGGTGAACTCCGTGCGGGCCGGGCTCAGGCGTCCCGGGTCACCATCCGCCAGGCCCCGAGGACCGTCCACACCACCAGCCAGCCGACGATCACGCAGACGGCCACCGTGCGCGACTCGGGCACCAGCATGATCTGTCCGGTCAGGTCCGTTCCCCCCGAAGGGTGACGGCAGGCCGGCGGGTTCCAGATGGCTCATGGCCAGGCCGACGATGCCGCGTTGGGCGTTGATCAGGTGGGAGATGACGTTTCGGCTCAGCACCGGGGTGAGGATGACCTCGAGGACGATCATGAGGATGACCGGCACCGTCCGTTGGCCCATCAGCGACGCCAGTCCGAGCCCCACCACGAAGCCGATGGTCGCCTCCAGCAGGACCCACAGACCCGAGTCGATCATCAGCGTGGCCGGCGGCTTGAGGAAGTTGTGGTGTAGTCGATGTAGTCCAGGTTGGCGATCTGCCGGGCGGCGGCCTCGACCTGGGCGTGGGAGACGGGGGTCGTGGTGGTGGCACCGGGGCCGACCTTGATGCCCGGTCGACCGTTGCCGCAGGGGACGCTGTTGACCACCTGGACGAGGTCCGAGTTCGGTCCGATGTCGAACCCGAAGTTGCAGATGACCTCGTCGGCGTGGGCCGTCGCCCAGCTGTCGAGCGCCGGCTGCGACAGACCGGCGGGGACCTTGACCCCGTCGTAGTTCAGCTGGGTGGGAGCGGCCAGGATGCAGACCGTGCACACGATGGCGAAACCGACCGCCACGATCGGCAGCACGATCGCCAAGCCCGGCCGGGATGCGCGCCAGGTAGAGCGCCAACCGTGACCGTCCGGTGATCACCAGGTGGCGGAACATCCCCTCGGTCAGGTCGACCGACCCCGCCGTGCATCCGACGGTGGCGGCCACGATGAACCCGAAGATGAAGAGCACGCCGGCGACGAGCGTGGTGAAGATGCTGTAACCACCGGCCGGCCCGTAGGACTTCGGGTCGACGGCGTGGGAGACGAGCCGGAAGGCCAGGAACACCACCGGGAGGCCGATGTTGACCGCGAGGAGCGTGATCATCAGCCCCTTCCTCCGGCGGAGTTCCATGAACCGGGTCGTGACCATGGTCCAGGTCGGGACCCACGACCCGCGATGGTCGGGGCGGTGGCTCAGCGGGACCGGTGCCGGCCCCGGGGTGGTGGCGTCGACGGCGGCCATGGTGGTCATCGGTCCTCCCCCAGTCGGCTGGTGACCTGGAGGAACCACGATTCGAGGGAGGCCTGCACGAGCTGGAGCCGGTACACCGAGATCCCGCCCTCGACCAGCACCCGGTTGACCTCGGCGATGACGTCCCGTCCCGTGTCCGACGGGAGGGTCAGCACGAGCCCGTCGGGGCCCACTTCGCAGTCCGCGCCGGGAACCGTCCCGCCCAACCGGGCGGACGGCCGTGGGGGGATCGGAGCACTCGACCTCGACCCGGACCGACGAGCCGGACAGGAGCTGGGAGATGGACCCCTGGCGGATGACCCGGCCCCGGTCGACGATGGCCACCGCGTCACAGGTCCGCTCGACTTCGTCGAGGAGATGCGACGAGAGCATCACCGTGCGGCCCTCGGCGACGAGGCCGAGGATCATGTCGCGCATCTCCTGCATACCGGCGGGGTCGAGTCCGTTCATGGGCTCGTCGAGGATCAGCAGCTGGGGATCCCCGAGGAGGCAGGCGGCCACCCCGAGCCGCTGGCGCATCCCCATCGAGTACTTGGCCACCTTGTCGTCCGATCGGTGGGTCATGCCGACCCGGTCGAGGGCGGCGCCGATCCGCTCCCGGGCGGCCGGCTCGCGGGCCGCCGCCAGGATCTGCAGGTTCTGCCGGCCCGTCAGGTGGCCGTGGAAGCGGGGCTCGTCCACGATGGCACCGACCCGGGCCAGCGCCTCGGCCCGGTGGGCCGGGACCGGGTGCCCGAGGAGGGACATGGTCCCGGCATCGGCGTGGGTCAGCCCGAGGAGGACCCGGATGAGGGTGGTCTTGCCGGCCCCGTTCGGGCCCAGGTAGCCGAAGGCGCAGCCCCGAGGGACGAGCAACTCGACGTCGTTGACGGCGACGTTGCCCCCGAAGCGCTTGGTCAGCCCGTGGGTCTCGACGGCCCAGTCGCTTCCGGTGCGGCCCGGGGCCGGGCGGTCGGCGATCGCCGTGGTCATCGGTCGACACCTCCGTGGTGGTGTGCGGGTGGCGGCATGCGTCGATCCTCCTCCCGGCTCTGGGCCCTGACAATCAGGGACAACCCGAACGGGACTCGGGGACCTCCCCCAGGGGTGGTCGGGACGACCCGCACCCCGACTCCCGGATCCCACTGCCTTGCGCGGCAAGCTAGCATCCGAGTATCATGCCACACATGGTAGAGACAGGTGGTCGCCGGACCCAGCTCCTGCGGGGTGCGCTGGACCTGTGCCTCCTCGCCGTGATGCGCGACGGCCCGGCCTACGGATACGAGATGACCAAGCGGCTGCGGGCGAGGGGGCTCTCCATCGTCGGGGAGGGCTCCATCTATCCCCTGCTCGGCCGGCTCGAGCGCGACGGACTGGTCGACACCTACCGGGCGGCCAGCAACGGCGGTCCGCCGCGCAAGTACTACCGCCTGTCCCGACTGGGGGAGAAGGCGCTCGGGTCCGGGATCATCGAGTGGCAGGAGACCCGGGACGCGGTCGACGCCGTGCTCGGCCCGGTCGATACGGAGGTGACGTCGTGAACGGCTTCGTGGACGCCTGCCGGCGTGAGTGGAAGCGCATCGGGGTGCCCGATGCGGTGGCCAACGAGATGGCGGCGGACCTCGAGGCGGATCTCGCCGAGGCCGAGGCCGACGGCGTCTCCCCCGAGGAGGTGCTGGGCAACGGCGTCTTCGACGCGCCGTCGTTCGCGGCCTCGTGGGCGGCCGCCCGCGGCGTGGCCACCGAGGCACCGTCGGTGCGCCGGAGGTCGACCCCGTGGTCCCTGGTCGCCGGCGGTGCGGTGTCCCTCCTGCTCCTCGTCGTCGGCGTGGGTCTGCTCGGCCCGGTCCAGCGGGCGTCGGTGGCGGTGGCCGCCACCCGTCGGTCCCTCGTCATTCCCGTGCCCGGGGTGCTGGTCTCCCCCCGTCAGACCATCTTCGGGCCGGGTGTGTTCGCCCATCCGGTGCCGGGCGACACCCCCCTGCGGATCCTCGGGCTCCTGGTGCTCCTGATCGGGGTCGCCGGGGTCGCGCGGGTGCTGTGGCGTTGGCGGTCCCGTTCCCGGTCGGACCGACCGGACCCGCCCGGATTCGACGACGGCATCCGGATGCCGACCTTCCTGTGAGGCCGTCCGGCTGACGGAGGTCGGCGGGCCACCGGCGCCGCCGGGCGACTCAGCGCCCGGCCGGGCCCTCCAGGAGCGTCGCCACCGCACTGCGCAGCATGGCGCCGAGCTCGTCGGACGGCAGGGACGAGAACACGTCGCCGGAGAAGGCCAACGCCCCCATGACGGCGCCGATGGCACAGGCCATCCGCACCCGCGTCTCGGGCGGGAGCTCCTCGTTGGCCAGGACCTGGCGGAACCGCGCCTGGATGTCCTCGTGCTCGCCGTAGTTCTCACTGCGGTGGAGCTCCTCGATGGCGGCCTGGTTCCGCTCGTGGAAGATGAACAGCGCCCGCTGCGCCAGCATCTGGTCGATCAGGCCCTCGAGGAGTCGGGCCCACGACTCGACCGAGGCCTCGTCGCCCATGGCCGCCAGCGAGTCGCGTCCGAACTCGTGGAGACGCAGGTGGAGGGCCATCAGGATCTCGGCCTTGCTGGAGAAGTGGTAGTAGATCGCGGCCTTGGTGAACCCCAGCCGTTCGGCGATCTGCCGCAACGACGTCTTGTCGTACCCCTGGGTGGTGAACAGCTCGAGGGCGATGTCCAGGATCCGCTCCCGGGTCGAGGCGACGGAGTCCGCCCCGGTGTCGTCGGGTTCACCCGACCCGGACGGGACTTCCTGAGTGACGGCCATGCCGTGATTCTACTTGACGACCGGTAGGTTGGCACTTACCATGCGGTCAGGAACAGTGCTTGCTGACCGACCGGTAAGGAGACATCATGGCTGACCAGGCCACCATCCGGGCCGAAGGCCTCACCAAGCGGTTCGGGCCGACCCTGGCCCTGGACGGGGTGGATCTCGACGTCCCGGCCGGCTCGATCCTGGCCGTGCTCGGGCCGAACGGAGCGGGCAAGACCACCGCCGTCCGCATCCTCACCACGTTGACCATGCCCGATGCGGGCCGGGCCTGGGTCGCCGGTCACGACGTCGTGCGCGAGCCGGCCGCCGTGCAGCGCAGCATCGGGGTGACCGCCCAGGACGCCACGGTGGACGGCCTGCTGACCGGTCGCCAGAACCTCGTGATGATCGGGCAGCTGAGCGGGCTGCGCCGGTCGGACGCCAAGCACCGGGCGACGGAACTCCTGGAGCAGTTCGACCTGACCGACGCCGCCGACCGCGTGCTGACCGGCTACTCCGGAGGCATGCGGCGCCGGCTCGACCTGGCCGCCGGTCTGGTCACCCGCCCCCCGGTGCTCTTCCTCGACGAGCCCACCACCGGACTCGACCCGACCAGCCGCGTCCGGATGTGGGACGTCATCCGCGAGCTGGTCACCGGGGGCGTGACCCTGCTCCTCACCACCCAGTACCTCGACGAGGCCGACGAGCTGGCCGACCGCATCGTCGTCATCGACCACGGGAGGGTGATCGCCGACGGGACGTCGGGGGAGCTCAAGGCCGGCACCGGGGGCGCCCGACTCGAGGTGACCCTCAGCGAACCGGCGGAGGCGGCGGCGGACGCCATGGCCCCCTTCGTGTCCGGTGCGGTCCACGTGAGCCATGACGGCCGCCGGCTGCGGGCCCCTGTCCGCAGCGGCTCGGGCCTGGCCACCACCGTCGTCCGGGCGCTCGACGCCGCCGGTATCGCCGTCGACGACGTCGAGGTGCACCAGCCGTCCCTCGACGACGTGTTCTTCGCCCTCACGGGGCACCCGTCGGAGCCTGGGGCCGACGACCCCGTCGACGAGCCCGAACCCGCCTCCACCGTGGGGGTGGGCGCATGACCACCGTCGCCCTCGCTCCCCCGGCGGACATCGCCCGGCCCCGCTCCGACGGGATCGTCCGCAAGGTCTTCGACGTCATCGCCCTGACCGGGCGCAACCTCGTCCACATCGCCCGCGAGCCCGCCCAGCTGTCCGACGTCACCGTGCAGCCGGTGCTCTTCACCCTCCTGTTCGTCTACGTGTTCGGCGCCGGCATCTCCTTGCCGGGCGGTCACACCTACGCCAACTTCGCCATCGCCGGGCTGCTCGCCCTCAACCTCACGACCTCGTCGATGGGCACCGCGGTCGGACTCAGCACCGACCTCAACACCGGGGTCATCGACCGGTTCCGGACGCTGCCCATGTGGCGGCCGGCCGTCCTGGTCGGCCGGTCGCTGGCCGACCTCCTGACCGCCGTCGTCTGCGCCGCCATCGTGGCCGTCACCGGACTGGCGGTGGGGTGGCGACCCGGTGGCTCGTTCGGCACCACCATCGCCGGGTTCGCCCTCTTCCTCTTCTTCAGCTACGCGCTGTCGTGGGGATGCGCCTGCCTCGGCATGGTGTCCAAGGGACCCGAGTCGGCCCAGGGCGTCGGCCTGGTCATCCTCTTTCCGCTGGCCATCGTGTCCAACGCCCTGGTGCCGACCCAGCGCATGCCGACGGTGCTCCGCACCTTCGCCGACTGGAACCCGGTGAGCGCGGTGGCCTCGGCGGCCCGTGACCTGTGGCAGAACCCGAATCCGTCGTCCACCATCCACGCCTGGCCGATGCAGCACCCCCTCGCCGCGTCGCTGCTGTGGTCGGTGGGGCTTCTCGCCGTCTTCGCCCCGCTGGCCACCCACCTCTACCGGCGCCGCACCTCGAACTGAGTCCCGGGGGCCGGCCGCCAGAGGCCCCGCCGCGTGGCGACCGGCCCCGATGGACGACCCCCGCCCGCCGGGGCGCGATCCGGCGACCGGGTCGGGACCGCCGCTCACACCGACAGCCGGTCGACCAGCCCCTCGGCGGCGGCCAGCCCGGAGCGAAGGGCGCCTTCCATGAGCCCCGCGAAGTCACCGGCCAGGTGCTCACCGGCGAAGGCCACCCGGGGGAAGCCCGGGTCGAGGAGCGCGACGTCCCCGGGACGGTCCCGCACGGTCTCGGCGGAGTAGGACTCCCCGGCGAAGCGATCGTCGTTCCACGTCGTGACGACGGCCCGGTCCACATCGAGGGAGAGCTCCGGACGCAGACCGGCGGCCCGCCGGGCCCACGTCGACGGACCACCGTAGGCATCGAGCCGATCGAGGGCGGCCGGGGAGCCGGCGAAGCAGTGGAGGACCGGCTGCACCGACCCGGTCCCGTCGGTCGCCGTCCAGCACCAGTAGCGACCCTCCACCGACATGACGGCCCCGGCCGACGGACGTCCCCGGACCGGGACGTGCAGCTTGGCGTTGTGCGCCACTCCGGCCCGCCGCCATACGTCGCGGGTGGGAGCCGGAGGCTCCGGGTCGAAGGGCAGGGTGCGGACCACGGCCAGGGGCAACGCCACGATGGCGGCGTCGGCCTCCACGACCCCTCCGGTCGTGGCCACCCGGACGACGTCACCCCGGTGGTCGACCGCCAACACCTCGGTGTCCAGCCGGACGGGGGTCACGAGCTCCGAGGCCAGGGCCTCGGCGATCCGCTGGTTGCCGCCGTCCACCCGCCACGAGCCCCGCGTGTCGACGTCGACGACGGGATCGAGGGCCGTCCGCGCCGCCAGTTCGTCGGCGGCCAGCCCGTCCGTCAGTTCGAGCCGGGCCACGAGGACGGCCACCGCCTCGCGGTCCGCGTCGATCCCCTCGGCCAGCGACCGCAGGGAGGTGCCGGGGGCGGCGGCACCCGCGGCCCGTCGCAGGACCGCCGCCGCATCGGCCAGGGTCCGGCGGCTGACGTCGGGGCCCTGGCGGGGCTCACGCCAGTAATACGACATCGTCGTCGGGGCGAGCCCGATGCCGTGTCGGCCGGCCACGGTCCGCAGTTCGCGGTAGTCGTCGAGGATGAACTCGGCGCCCCGCTCGATGACGTGCCCGGTCCCGTCGACCTCGAGGACGTCGGACCAGACCCGGCCCCCGACCCGGTCCCGGGCCTCGAGGACGGTCACGTCACCGCCCGCACGGGTGAGGGCGACGGCGGCCCGCAGCCCGGCGAACCCTGCCCCGAGGACGGCGACGCGCACGGGTCGGATGGTAGGCGACCGCCGTAGGCGATCGGGCCGGCGTCACACGGTGCGGACCGACCACCGCTCGTGGCGGCCCCCGGCCCCCGCCGCGCCACCGCCTACGCTCGGGCCCCGAGGCGGACCCGGAGGACGAGTGGCAGGAGCAGTGCCCATCCGAGCAGCGGCACCCCCCGACCCCGCGCCGGACGAGGGGATGGGCGCGCCGCTGCGGCGCTGGCCGACCCGGCGCCTGGTCCTGGTGGCCGCGTTCGGCCTGGCGGCGACCGTGGCCATCGGGCTCACCTTCGTGCTGGCGTCCGGGCCCGTCGAGGTGTTCGCCGGCGACTTCGCCGATCCGAGCGTCCTGGTCGTGGGGCCGCTCGACGTCTACGCGTACGCCACCGACACGGCCCACGTCCACATCCCCGTGCTGCACGGCACCCTGACCGGCGGGGTGACCGTGGTGGGCGACGCGCTGCCCCACCTCCCGGCATGGAGCGGGTCGGGGTACGTCTGGGCCCCGTCGGTGGACCGGACCGGTCCGGACCGCTATCTGCTCTACTACGCCACCCTCCAACGCTCGAGCGGGCACGAGTGCCTGTCGGTGGCCACCGCCACCGAGCCCCAGGGGCCCTTCCACGACGACACGACGGCCCCGCTCGAGTGCCAGGCCGACCTCGGGGGATCGATCGACCCGGCCACGATCGCCGACGGCGCCACCACCTACCTGTTGTGGAAGAGCGACGGCAGCTGCTGTGGGCTCCCTTCGGCCATCTACGCCGCGCCGCTCTCCGCCGACGGGCTCCGGGTCGTGGGGACGCCCCGGTGGATCCTGACGGCCACCCGACCCTGGGAGCAAGGGGTCGTCGAGGGACCGTCGATGATCCGGGAGGGGCCCACCTTCGAGCTGTTCTTCTCGGGAGGCGACTGGGAGTCCGACACCTATGCCATGGGATCGGCCGCGTGCGTCACGCCCGAGGGCCCGTGCCGCCTGTCCGCTCCCGGGCCGTTCCTCGCCTCGGGTGGCGGACGCCAGGGACCGGGCGGCGGCGAGTTGTTCCTGGGGCCCGGCGGCCACCCCTGGCTCGTCTTCGCGGCGTGGACCGGCGGAAGGGTCGGCTACGCCGACGGTGGGCGACGGTCGTTGTTCGTGTCCCCCCTGGACCTGTCCGGGCCGGTCCCCCGGCTCGGGGCCGGGCCGTGAGCCGGGGTGCGGACGGGGTCGGCGGTCAGCGGGGCGCCACGCCGTCGCGCCGCGTCCCGCTCCTCCACGCGGCCGTCGGCGTGGCGGGCGAAGCGTCCGGCGTGGCGGGGCTGCACCGGGTCGTCGGTCGGCCAGGGCCAGCCTCCGAACCCGGTCGTCTGGTAGTCGGTGATGGCCCGTTCGATGCCGGCCCGGTCGTTCATCACGAACGGTCCGTACTGGGCGACGGGCTCGCCGATGGGCCGGCCCTGCAGCACCAGGACCTCGGCCCCGCGCGGCCCCGGCGGCGACCGTCGACCGGCTGGTCGGGGTGGACGAGCCACGCCGGTCGAGGCGTCCACGGTGGCGCCGCCCACCGACAGCGACCCCTCGAAGACGTAGAGGGTGCGCACCACGTCGGCCGAGGCGGCCGGCGGCAGCGATCCAGCGGGCCGACGGATCGAGCACCAGGTGCCAGATCGCCAGGTCGGCGTCGGGCCGGGAGGCGTAGGAGTCCGGGGGTGCGGCCAGCGGCCGGAGGCCCGTCGACGGCGCCGGCGATCACCGTGAGCTCGCCCCGGCGGCCGTCGTCGTCGACCAGCGCCAGCCGGGGGATGTCCTCGTCCCACAGCATCGTGAAGTACGGCTCCACCATCTTGTCGTCGGCGGGCAGGTTGAGCCAGATCTGGAACAGCTCGGTGGTGTTCGGCCCGGTGGTGTCGACGAGCGGGAACATCTCGCAGTGGACGATGCCCGCACCGGCGGTCAGCCACTGGACGTCGCCCCGGCCGAACCGGGCCGTGGCCCCGAGGGAGTCCGAGTGGTCGATGAGGCCCCGGCGCACGAAGGTGACCGTCTCGAAGCCCCGGTGGGGGTGCTGGGGGAACCCCGGCACGACGCTGCCGTGGTACATGCTCCAGCCGTCCGCCCCCGAGAAGTCCATGCCGAGGTCACGCGCCTCGAGCGAGCGCGGCCGGGCCCAGGTGCTCGTTGGCCGCCGGGTAGCGGTCGAGGTGGTGGACGCAGAAGAGGAACGGGTCGGCGGTCCCCCACTGCCGCCCGAGCGGGACGGTCTGGATCACCGGGTCGCGCATGGCACCGAGACTACCGACCGGCGGTGGCGATCCTCCCGCCTGATCCCGCCGGCCGGGTGGGGACATCACCACCCCCGGGGTCGAGGGCGAGCCGGGCGCGACCTGTGGATCACCTGGTAGTTCGCGGCGCGCCGGCGTCCGGTACCGTGGCCGGGGATGGAGGACGAGCGGACGCGATGGTTCGGGAAGAAGGAGGGTCGCCTGGGGTTCGGGCCGCTGACGTGGCAGGGACGCGCCGCCACCTTCCTCTACGTGTTCCTGGTCGTGGTGGCCCTGGTGCTCTACCGCTCGCTGTCGCTGATCGCCCTGGTGGTCACGGTGTACACGATCGGCTTCGTGCTGCTGGTCGCCTTCAAGTCCGACCTGATGGAGCACTGGCCCCCGGGCCAGTGACCGGCTGTCCGGCGCGGCCGCCGCTTCGCAGGGCCGCCGCGGCGAACGCCGTCACCGCCTCGAGCGTCCCCCCGGGCCATGACGTAGCGGTCGGGTCGCACCACGCAGGCCTCGGACCCCTCGAGCAGGCAGGCCGCCCGTGGAGCCTCGGCCGACTGTCGAGCACCGTCCCGTGGTCGGCCCACCAGGCGGCCTCGGCCGACCGCGGCGTCGGGCCGGCGCGGGTGCAGAGCAGGAACCCCGGGCCGACCCGGTCGTCGAGGAGCACGCCGTCGACGCGGGGCTGGCACGCCGGCGCACCACCACCCGGGCCCACCGCCGGGCCGCCGGTCAGCGGCGGCACGACGTCGGGAGCGACGGCCTCCCCTGCGTAGGCGGCCAGCATCGCCTCGTCCCGCGCCGCCGCCTCCGCCGGCGTCGAGCATGCAGATGAGCCGGCCGAAGCCGACCGCGGCGTCGATCACGGCCTGGGCGTGGGGCTCGCGCTCCTCCTGGTAGGTGTCGAGGAGGGTGTCGTCGGCCCGACCGTCGAGCACCGCGGCCAGCTTCCAGGCGAGGTTGGCGGCGTCCCGCATCCCGGCGCCCATCCCCTGGCCGAGGAAGGGCGGCGTCTGGTGGGCGGCGTCGCCGGCCAGGAACAGCCGCCGGTCCCTCCAGGCCGAGGCCACCAGCCCGTGGAAGGTGTAGACCGCCGAACGCTCGACGGTGGCCAGGCCGGGGTCGATCCACGACGACATCAGGCCGGCGATCACCTCGTCCCGGCGGACGTCGTCCTCCGACTCACCGGGCAGCAGCATGAACTCGAACCGGAAGCGCGGGGCCGGCATGGGCACCAGGGTGTGGGGTCGGGCCGGGTCGCAGACCTGGAGGCACCGGGTGGGCAGACCCGGCACGTCGTCGTCCAACAGCAGGTCGACCACCAGCCACGACTCCTCGAAGCCGGTGTCGCGCAGGGACGAGCCGACGGCCGACCGGGTGGCCGAGCGGGCGCCGTCGCAGCCGACGACGTAGCGGGCCCGCACCTGCGTGCCGTCGTCGAGTCCGACGTCGACCCCGTCGTCGTCCTGGTCGCCGGCGCCACCACCGACACCCCGAGTCGGAGGTCCGCTCCGGTGGCCGCCACCGTCCGGCGCAGGATCGCCTCGAACGTCGGCTGGTGGAAGAAGACCGACGACGGCCAGCCGGTGGGCGCCAGCGGCGGGCACCGTGGCCGACAGCAGCGTCCGCCGGTCGGCCGTCAGGAAGGAGATGCCGTCGTTGAGGACCGATCCCTCCAGCACCTCGTCGGCGCAGCCGAGCTCCTGGAGGATGCGGAGGGCCTCGTGGTCGCACTGGACGGCCCGGGGCAGGGGGAACAGCCCGGTGTCGCGCTCCACCACCACGACCGACAGGCCGCGTCGGGCGCAGAGGCCGGCCAGCACCGCACCCGTCGGGCCGAACCCGATGACCAGGACGTCGACGGGGGTCCCGGGGCCGGTCACGACCCGACGGTCCTCCCACCCGGCCTGCAGCGCCTCGAGGTCGGCGGGGACGATGAACTCGAGCGGCAGGTTGGGGCCCCAGGCGTTGGCGACGTGCTCGAAGGTGAACTCCGTCCGGCCCTCCGCCTCCCACGCCTCGTCGTCGAGGATCTGGTCGAGGTCCGAGTAGAACTCGACGAACGAACCCGACGGGTCCGCCAGGTACCAGTAGAAGTTGGACCCGGCGAAGTGGCGGCCCATCCCCCACACCTGGCGTCCGGGGTCGACCCGGTAGAGGGCGGTGGCCGCGTGGCCCACGTGGTCGATGTCGTCGCACTCCCACGAGTAGTGCTGGAGCAGGGGGACCGGCGACTCGACGACGGCCACGTTGTGGTGGTCGGTCGAACAGCGCAGGAACGTGATGATCCCCTCGACGGCATCGCTCACCTTGAAGCCGAGTCCCTCCGGCCAGCAGGGCGACGGTGGCGGCCGGATCGGGACTGCCCGAGGACCAGGTGGCCGAGGCGGCGGGGCGGCCGGGGGCCCTCGGACACCGCCGGCGCCCGTCGGTCGACCCGCACCACGGCGCCCGGGGCGTTGGGGACCACCGGGCGTGGGCGGGACCTGGACCGGTGCCGGCCCGGCCGGGCGAACCTCGAAGCGCACCCGGCTGGCCGGATCGGTCACCGCAGAGCCCGTCGGCCGTCACCGTGGCCGGTGGCTGCCCCCGGCCGCCAGCCGTCCGGCGATCCGGTCCAGGTCGGACCTCGTCGTGACAGCCCACGGAGACGGACTCGAGCCGGCGGAACGGGTCCCTCGGCGAGGGTCACGGCGGCGCCACCGTCGGATCCGGTGAAGCCGGCGGTGGCGTCACCCGCCAGGCCCATCTCGGCGTAGAAGGCGGCCAGGCCCCCGGGATCGGGGACGGCGGCGTGGATCCCGAGCAGCCGGTGCAGGCTCACGGCACCATCGCCCCGGTGCCGGCCACGCACACGTTGCGCAGCTCGCCGATCCCCTCGGCCCCGGACACCACGACGTCGCCCTCGGCCAGGAATCGGCCCCGCGCCATGCCGACCCCGTCGGGCGTGCCGGTGAAGATGAGGTCGCCGGGCTCGAGCGGACAGATCGAGGAGAGGTAGGCGACCAGCGTCGGGATCGAGAAGATGAGGTGGGTGGTCCGGCTCTCCTGCATCCGCTCCCCCGACACGTCGCACCACAGGCCGATGTCCGTCGGGTCGGCCAGGCCGTCCAACGACACCAGGGCGGGCCCGATGGGGGCGAACCCCGGAAAGCTCTTGCCGAGCGAGAACTGCGGGGGCGACCCGGTGAACTGGACCCCCCGGTCCGACACGTCCTGGCCGAGGGTGAGTCCGGCCAGCACGTCCCAGGCCGACGCCACCGGGACGTGGCGGCAGGCCCGGCCGACGACGGCCACGATCTCGACCTCCCAGTCGACGAGGTCGCCGGTGAGGGGGATGTCGCCGGTGGGGCCGGTGATGGAGCTCGGGAACTTGGTGAAGGTGAGGGGGGCCGGCGGCAGCTCCATGCCGGACTCGTCGGCGTGGTCCCGGTAGTTGAGCCCGATGCCGAACACCTGCCAGGGCCGGGGCACCGGGGGGCCGAGCACGGTGTCGGCCACCGGGCCGTCGGGCGTCGACGCCGCGCTCCGGGCGGTGAGGTCGTGCAGCTCGCCGTGGCGGGCGACGGCGGCCATGGGGTCGGCCAGGGCGTCGTCGCCCGACAGCCGGGCCAGGTCGAACCAGGCGCCGTCCACCTCGAGCGCGGCCCTCCCGGAGACGTTGAGCAGTCGGAACATGCACCCTCCCTGTTATCGGTCGATAACAGCAGTATTATCGATCGATATGACGAGCGCAACCAGCCCCCGCGGTCCGGGCACGCGGGTCCGCCGGCCCTCCGACACGGTCGTGGCCGACCTGCTCGAGGCGGCCGCCACCGAGTTCGCCGCCCACGGCTTCGCCGGCGCCTCGACCCGGCGCATCGCCGAGCGGGCCGGGGCCCACCAGCCCCAGATCAACTACCACTTCACCTCGAAGGAGCAGCTGTGGCGGGCGACCGTCGACCACCTGTTCGGCCTCATGGACGCCGCGCTGGCCGGCCTCGACGGGTCCGGTCCGCTGCGAGGAGGCGTTCGCCGCGGTGCTCGACCGCCTTCATCCAGTTCTCGGCCGATCGGCCCGAGCTCGACCGCATCATCAACGTCGAGGCCACCGCCCCGTCGGCCCGCCTGGACTGGCTCGTCGCCACCCACCTGGCCCCGCGCCTGGCCCTGGTGGGCGCGGCGTGGGACGAGCTGCGGGCGGGCGGACGGGGCGCCGACCTCACCTCCGGCGAGGTCTGGGAGCTCGATCACCAGCTTCGGCGCCATGCACTTCGCCAACGCCCCGATGCTGGCCCAGCTCGGGATCCACACCGGCGACGGCCGCACCGAGGCGTCGGCCCACGCCGCGCGGCTGCTCGCCGTGCTGTTCCCCGGCTCCCCCCGGCCGTAGTCCCCGCGCCACCGCCGGCCGTCGGGGTCCCGTTCCGGGCGGCGGTACCGTGGGACCGGTGGCCGTGCTCGTCGATCTGCAGGACGTGAGCGTCACCCGGGGCGACCGCACCCTGTTCGGGGGCCTGTCGGTGACGCTGTCCACCGGTGACCGCCTCGGCGTGGTCGGCATCAACGGCACCGGCAAGTCGACGCTGCTGTCGGTCCTGGCCGGCCGGCTCGAACCGGACGCGGGGGCGGTGCGCCGGGGTCGCGGCGTCCGGGTCGGCTTCCTCGACCAGACGCCCGAACTGCCGCCGGGAACCGTCGGGGAGGCGGTCGGGCCGGGATGGGAGGCGGCGGCCGCCCTCGACCGGCTGGGGATGGCGGCGTCCGTCGACCGCGACGTGGCGGGTCTGTCGGGCGGCCAGGCCAAGCGGGTGGCGCTGGCCCGGGTCCTGGCCCACCCGAGCGACCTGCTCGTCCTGGACGAGCCCACCAACCACCTCGACCTGGGCGGGGTGGCGTGGCTGGAGGACTGGCTGGCCGCCTACCCCGGTGGCCTCGTGCTCGTCTCCCACGACCGCTACCTGTTGGACCGGGTCACCACCCGCATGCTCGAGCTCGACCGGGGGGCGTCGTTCGTCCACGAGGGGGGCTACGCCTCCTACCTCGAGGCCCGGGCCGAGCGGGAGGAGCAGGCCGCGGCGGCCGAGGCCACCCGGCGCAACCTCGCCCGGACGGAGCTGGCCTGGCTGCGCCGGGGGGCCAAGGCCCGCAGCCGCAAACCCCGGGCCCGCATCACCGCGGCCCGGACCCTGATCGACGGCCGGCCGGCCGAGGCGGCCCGGCCCGGCGAACTCGACCTCGGGGCGGCCATGGCCCGGCTCGGCGACAAGGTGATCGAGTGCACCGGCGTGGGCGTCACCTACGACGGGGGCGATCCCGTGCTCTCCGGGGTCGACCTGCTCCTCGGACCCGGCGACCGGGTGGGGGTGGTCGGGGCCAACGGCACCGGCAAGTCGACCCTGCTCGACGTGCTGGCCGGCCGGCGCGTCCCCACCACCGGGCACGGTGGAGGTGGGCCCGACCGTCGTCGTCGGCTACTACGACCAGCACGGCACCGAGCTCGACCCCGGCGCCCGGGTCGAGGAGGTGGTGGCGGGTCCCCACCGGACGCCCGGGTCCCTCGCCGACGTGGCCCTGATGAAGCGCTTCTGGTTCACCGGCAACCTGCCCCGCACGCGGGTGGGCGACCTGTCCGGTGGCGAGCGGCGCCGGCTGCAGCTGCTGGCCGTCCTGGCCCGCCGGCCCAACGTCCTGCTCCTCGACGAGCCCACCAACGATCTCGATCTCGACACCCTGCGCATCCTGGAGGACTTCCTCGACGACTGGCCGGGCACGCTCGTCGTCGTGAGCCACGACCGGGCCTTCCTCGACCGGACGGTCGAGACGCTGGTGGCCGTCGGGCCCGACGGCGTCGCCCCGGTCCCCGGCGGCCTCGACGCCTGGATGCGACGGCTGGCGGCCCCGACCCCGAAACCGTCGACCGAGCGCCCGGCGTCGACCGGGCGGCCGTCGACCGGGCGGCCGTCGACACCGGACGGGAGCCCGACCGGCACCGGGTGACGGGGGCCCGCCCCTCGGTCGCCAGCTCCGGGACGCCGAGAAGGCCATGACCCGGCTCACCCGCCAGCGGGACAACCTCCACGACGCGCCTGGTGGCCACCACCGACCACGTCGAGATGGGCCGGCTCGGGGGCGAGCTCCGCACCGTGCAACAGGAGCTGGACGAGGCCGAGGAGCGGTGGCTGGCCCTGGCCGAGGAGATGGACCGCCGGGCCTGAAGGGGGAGCGGCCGACGGGCCGGACGGGGACCCGACCCTGGCGGGCCCCGACGGCGACCCACCCGCTCAGTCGCCGAACAGTTCGTCGAGCGTGTGGCGGAGGGCGCCTTCGGGGTCCTCGGGCAGTTCCGCCGCCCGCCAGGCCACGTGCTGGTCGGGCCGCACCAGGACCGCCCCGTCGGGACCGATGCCGGAGACGGCGTCCCAGGCGCCGGTGGGATCGGTCACGTCCGACCCCGAAGCGGACCACGTCGAGGGGCACCCGGCCGCCCCGGAGGGCGTCGGCCGCCGCCGCCCAGCGCGGCGACGCCGTCATCACCAGGAGCGAGTCGGGGGCGACGAGGTCGAGGGTCGAGACGCGGGCCCCGTCGCGCTCGACCCAGGCGTGGGGGAGCCGGCCGCCCGGCCGGGTGGTCGGGACGTACTGGCGCACCGGGTTCGTCACCTCGACCGGCGGGGACCCGTCGTCCACGACGGGGCCCGATCCGGCCGGGTAGGCGAACCCGAGCTGCAGGCCGAGCATGTCGAAGTGCTCGCCCTGGGCGTCGGCGGCGGCGGCGATCGTCGCCCGGCCCGCCGCCGTTTCGACCGCGGCGTCGAAGACGGCCTTCGCCTCTCCCGGAGGGGCGGTGGCGCCACAGGCCACGAAGACGTCGATCATCCCGAGGGCGTTCTCCAGGCTCTTGTCGGCGTTGGTGCGGGCGACGGGCCGTCGTTCGGCGCCGTAGGAGTCGAGCAGGGACGCGGGCGCCCACCCGTGCTCGACGGCGCCCAGCTTCCACGCCAGGTTGTGGGCGTCGGCCACGCCGGTGTTGAGCCCGAGGCCGCCGGTCGGGGGGAACCGGTGGGCGGCGTCCCCCACCAGGAAGGTGCGCCCCTGTCGGTAGCGGTCGGCCAGCTGGCACGACATCCGCCACGGCCGGACGTGCTCGATCACCAGGTCGAGGTCGTCGACCCCGGCCGCCGCCCGGAACAGCTCGGCACACCGTTGCGGGGTGTACGCCTCGATCGACTCGGCCCCCGGGTCCCAGTCGTGCATGAACACCCACGTCGAGGCGGGGTCGTGGGCCACGAAGACACCGGGGGCGGCCGGGTCCATGGTCCAGTAGAGGGTGGCCGGCCGCTCCCCCACCAGTCCGCGCAGATCCACCGAGGCGTGGATCATGACGAAGTTCTGCAGCACGTCGGGCCCGTCCATGGCGATCCCCAGCGAGGCCGCGGATGCGGCTGCCGGCACCGTCGGCGGCCACGACGTAGCGCGACGACACCGTCGCGCGTCGCCCCGGTCGCCGACGTCGCGGCAGCGTGCTGGTGACACCGTCGGGGCCCTCGACCGACCCGGTCCACTCGACCCCGCCGACCAGGCGCGTCCACCTCGTCGCGGAGGAGCGCTTCGAGGCGGGGTTGGGACAGGTTCCGCAGCGGCGTCGGGCGTCACGCACGTCGAGCTCCTCCAGGCGGTCCTGGCGCTCGAACGGCACCCGGCCCAGCTCGCTCGCCGGCGAGCGTGGTGACCCAGCGGACCCAGGCCCCGTCGGCGGCCGGCAGGCAGGCGGCCAGCACCCCGTCCATGTCGACCCCGGCCGACCGCAGGATCTCGAAGGTGCGGGCGTTGACCACATGGGCGGCGGGCGCGGCCTGCACCTCGGTGCGACGCTCCACCACCCGGTGGTCGATCCCCTGTCGGGCGAGCAGCCGCGACGTCACCAGGCCGACGGGGCCCCCGCCCACCACCAGCACGGTGGTCGAGTCCGCCGAGGCCGTCGAGGCCGGTCGTCGCCGATCCCATCAGACGAGGCCGCCGTAGGCGCCGCCGTCGAGGTGGAGGTTCTGGCCCGTCACGTAGCCCGGCCCGGGCGCCGCACAGGAAGGCGCAGGCCGCGCCCACCTCCTCGGGTCGGCCGAGGCGGCCGGCGGGGATGGTGGCGGCGATCTCGGCGTAGGCCTCCTCGAGGGTGATCCCCCGGGCGGCCACCGCCCACCCGGCCATCTGGCGCTGCCGGTCGGTGTCGATGCGCTCCGGCAGGAGGTTGTTGACGGTCACGTTGTCGGCCACCACCTCACGGGCGACCGCCTTCATCACCCCGGTCAGACCCGCCCGGGCCCCGACCGAGGGCGTCATCAGCGCGTGCGGCGACGTCACCATGGCGCTGGTGATGTTGACGATCCGGCCGAACCCCCGGGCCCGCATGCCGGGGAGCACCCCCTGGACCAGGTCGATGGCGGACAGCATGTTGGCCTGCAGGGCGGCCGACCAGCCGTCGGCGGTCACGTCGGCGAACGCCGCCGGCGGGGGCCCGGCGTTGTTGGTGACCAGGATGTCCGGGTCGGGACAGGCGGCGAGCAGGGCCCGGCGCCCGGCCGGGTCGTCGAGGTCGGCGGCCACCCCCCGGGCCTCCACGCCGAAGCGGGTGGCGAGGTCCTCCGCGGTGGCGGCCACCGTCCCGGCGTGGCGCCCGTTGACCACGACGGACGACCCCCTCGGCGGCCAGCGCCTCGGCGCAGGCCCGGCCGAGGCCCCGGGTGGACGCGCGCCACCAGGGCGGTCCGGCCCCGGATGCCGAGGTCCACGTCAGCGCCCCGCCGCGGCCCGCGCCCGGGCCAGGTCCTCGATGTCGGCCGGCAGGAAGAAGTCCGGCTTGGACGGGCCCGGTTCCCAGGCGGCGATGGTGAACGGGTCCCAGTCGTCGCGGCGCTGGTCCGCCTGCCCAGGCGTCGTCGTCGGTGATCTGGTCCATGTCCGCGAAGAGCTCGAACATGCCCCCCGCCGGGTCCAGCAGGTACCAGAACAGGTTCGCCCCGAGCACGTGGCGGCCGGGCCCGTAGACGGTGGCGTCGGGGCGGCTCGGCGACCACGGCCGCGCCGGCCAGACCCGATGGCGTCGAAGTCGTCCATCTCCAGGGCGTAGTGGTTCAGGCAGGGCACCGGGGCGGGCATCACCAACAGATTGTGGTGGTCGGTGGAGCACCGCAGGAAGCACCCGATGCCCGCCGTCGATGACGTCGGACACCTGGAACCCGAGTCCGTCGCGGTAGAAGGCGACGGTGGCGGCCACGTCGGGGGACCCGAACACCACGTGGCCCACCCGCCGCGGGGGTGCGGGCACCGTGCGCAGCGCCGCCGGGGACCGCCGGTCGGCCCGCTCGAGCCGGCCCGGGCCGTTGACCTGCCGGGTCGGGGGTGGGGTCAGGGCCGGCGGGGCGCCGACCTCGACGACCACGGCGTGGTCGGCGATGGGGTCGTGGCACGCGCAGCACGCCGTCGGTCGTCGACGAGGCGACCCCGAGGCGGTCCAGTCGGGCGGCGATCTCGACCAGGTCGGACTCGGCCGTGCACGCCAGCCGCACCTCGGACACGTGCCGGTAGGGACCCTCGGCGATCCGCAGCTGGGAGGGACGGTCCGCCGTCCCCAGGGTCGACCCGTCCGTGCGGACCATGCCCAGCCCGGCCCAGAAGTCGGCCAGGACGGCCGGGTCCGGCACGGTCAGCTCCAGGTCCACCAGGTCACACAGGGGCACGGCCCACCTCCTCGGTCCGATCGAGCCTATTCTTTTTACTGGTCGTCCGTCAATCAACAGGGGGTGCCGATCTCTGGCATGTACAGTTGCCCGGCGGCGGAACTCTCGGAACTGGCGGATGGGAGCGGAATGACGACGGTGACGGACGGGCAGGCCCGGAGGCCCGCCGAGACGCGGGGCCGGCCCCGGATCCGCCAGGACGACGAGATCCTGGACGCCGCCCTGCGGGCGTTCGCCGCCCAGGGGTTCGACGGCATGTCGCTCCGGTCGCTCAACGCCGACCTCGGACTCAGCCACGGCACCATCAGCCAGCGTTTCGGCACCAAGGAGCGCCTCTTCTACGCGGCGGTCGACCACGGCTTCAAGTCGTTCTTCGCCGACATCGACCGCCGTCGCACCGAGGCCCTCGGGCCCCCCGAGGCCCGGGACGACCTCGACGACCTGCGGGTCACCATCCGCGCCTTCCTCGGCGCCGCCCTCCTGCGGCCCGAACTCGGGCGCCTGATGAACCAGGAGGGGCTCACCCGGACACCCCGGCTGGACTACATCGTCGAGCACGTCATGATCCCCGTGTTCGGCGCCTTCGGCGGGTCGATCGTGCGGCTGCGGGAGTCGGGTCGTATCCGTCCGATCACCACGCGGGCGCTCTTCTTCCTGGTGGCCCACGGCGCCGAGGCGCCCTACACCCTGACCGCGCTGTCCGAGGCGTTCGACATCCTGGACGGCCCGCTCGATCCGGAGCGGCACGCCGACGACGCCACCGACCTGATCATGCGGGGCATCAGTCGACTCGGGTAGCGACATCGGGCGGGGGACCGGTGGCGGCCGGCACCCCCGGTCGTAGAGTGCGGGCACCGCCGCGACCGAGGAGCCACCACCGATGTCCAAGACCGTCATGATCACCGGAGCCGGATCGGGCTTCGGCCGGGGCGCCGCCGCTCGCCCTCGCCGGACGGGGCCACACCGTCATCGCCACCACGGAGTCCGAGGACCAGGCGGAGGCGTTGTCGGCCGACGCCCCGGGCCTGACGGTCGAGAAGCTCGACATCACCACCGACGACGTGGCCAAGGCGTCGGCGTGGGACATCGACGTGCTGATCGACAACGCCGGCGCCGGCCAGACCGGGCCCCTGGCCGACGTCCCGCTCGACCGGGTGCGCCGGCTGTTCGAGGTCAACGTGTTCGGCACCCTGGCCGTCACCCAGGCCGTGCTGCCCCGGATGGTGGCCCGGGGCTCGGGTCGGATCATCATCATGTCGTCGATTTCCGGGGTGCTGTCCGCCCCGGCGTTCGGGCCGTACTCGATGACCAAGCACGCGCTCGAGGCCATGGGCAAGGCCATGCGGGCCGAACTGGCCGGCCAGGGGGTCGACGTCTGTCTCATCAACCCCGGTCCCTACCTGACCGGCTTCAACGACCGGATGGCCGACTCGATGTGGGAGTGGTTCGGCTCCGACGCCGTCAACGCCGGGTCGACGCCCCTGTTCGAGATGATGCGCGACTTCGTGAAGAACGACCAGAAGGACCCCGTCGAGGTCGTCGACAAGCTGGTCGAGCTGGTCGAGGCCGACACCACCGAGGAGAACAACTTCGTCCCGCCGGAGCTGGCCGCCTTCGTCGAAGGGTTGAGGCCCCGCATCGACCGATCGGGCCACCCGGGCCGACGGATCGGGCCGGTCGGAGGGGTTCGACCCGGGATTCGTCGGAGCGTTGACCCTGGTCAGAGCCGAATTACCGGAATTTCCGGAATTTTCGAAGAAATCGCTCAAGTTCCGACCGCGTGCCGACATGCCGATACGGCGGGTGAGGAGCAGCGTACCCGGGGATCGGACCCGTCTCCGCCGACCCCGGCGGACCGGTCATCCCTGCCACCCTTCCGATCGCCCTCCGCCGACCCCACCGAGCTCCGGCGACGGCTCCGGCGGAATCCGGAAGATTTCCGGAATTTCCCGAATTTCCGCTCAAGTTCGGCCGGCGACGTGCCGATAGGGGCGTCAGGTCCGGCCCCTCGGGGGCCCGTCGGCCCCGCGATCCCCGCGCGCGGCGAGGAGCTGGGCGAGCGCCCGCCAACCCAGCAGCCCGAGGCCCACGAAGGCCAGGGCCACGCCGACGAAGGCGGGAACCACGCCCTGGCCGGACGCCACCCGCAGCACCATGCCGACGGCCACGCAGACCGGCCACACCGTCACCCCGGTCGGGACCAGCGCGGCCGGCGACCTCCAGGCCCGGGCGACGGCCCAGCCGACGGCCAGGCCGACCAGGAACGGCCACGCGGTGCGGGCGACACCGGCCAACCGCAGTCCCTCGGTGTGGGACGACCGGCCGATCACCACGAAGGCCAGGACCCACGCCGGTGTCCAGCACGCCGGCCGGCACGGCCGCCACCCGGCTGTCGCGCAGCCACCCCCCGGGCCGGAGCCCGTCCGCCACCGCGCCCACGCGGACTCAGCCGTCGTGCAGGCCCGGATGCTGCCGGGCCACGAGGGGCAGCAGGACCCGCCGGGGCGACAGCCAGCCGAGCGGCCGCGCTCGCCCGGTTGGGCAGGCCCGGGATGGCCACCGCCCGGTTGTCGTCCATCCCGTCGACGCCGACCCGGGCCACCTCGGCCACCGGCTCCCAGAACACCTTGGGCATCGAGCTCCGCCATGGCGTCGGGGGTGATGCCGGCCGCCTCCGCGAACCCGGTCTCGACCGGTCCCGGGCAGAGGGCGGTGACCGTCACCCCGTGGGGACGCAGCTCCTCGCGGATGGCGTGGCTGTAGGAGAGGACGAAGGCCTTCGATGCGCCGTAGCCGGCCTGACCGGGAATCGGCTGGAAGGCGGCCGTCGAGGCCACGTTCAGGATGCAGCCGCTGCGGCGCTCGACCATGCCCGGGGTGAAGAGCGTGCACAGGTGGACGACCGCCTCGACGTCGGTGCGCACCATGGCGATCTCGCGATCGGGGTCGGCCCGGTAGACGGGGCCGAGGGTCGAGAAGCCGGCGTTGTTGACCAGCACGTTGACGGTCAGGCCGAGCTCCTCGAGGCGGCCGGGCAGGGCCGACCGGGACGCGGTGTCGGTCAGGTCGGCGGCCAGGACCTCGGCCCGCACCCCGTGCCGGACGGTCAGCGTGTCGGCCAGCTCCTCGAGCTTGGACTGCGTGCGGGCCACCAGCGTCACGTTGAGGCCCCGGGCGGCCAGCAGGCCGGCGATCTCGACGCCGATGCCGGAGGAGGCTCCGGTCACCAGGCAGGTGCGGTCGGGGTTCGGGGCAGGCAGGGTCATGCCCCGCAGCGTAGGCCCCGGTCCGCGGGACCGTTCCGGGCGCCGGTCCGTTCAGGCCCGCCCGGGGCCCAGGCGGCGGAGCGGCCGGCGCTCGATGCGCTGCAGGTGGAGGGCCCGACGGGTGAACCGCCAGCCCCGGTCGGTGCGGACGTAGCTCGTCGACGTAGCGCAGGTACCAGATCACGTCGACGGCGGCCGCGTCACCGGCGTCGGGGTCGGGGTCGGCGCCGAGGTGGTGGGCGACGCCGTCGACCACGCCGGTGGCGGTGTCGCCGTCGACGTCGTAGGTGGTGGCCCACACCGCGTGGCGGGTGGCGTGGTAGCCCGCCAGCCCCGACGGGATCCGCGCCAGGCGGTCCCGACCGGCCCGACAGATGGTGGGCTCGCCCCCGATCCGGGGGTCGGGCACCCACAGCTCCCCGTCCGGCGTGAAGAGGTCGGCGAACCCGGGGCCGTCGAGGGCGTCCACGGCCGCCGCGTAGCCGAGCGACAGCGACCGCAGCGCCGTGGCATCGGCGAGCCGACGGGGCGCCGGCCCCGGTCACGACAGGGGGCCGAAGCGCGCGACGAAGCCGTCGATCTCCTCCGCCAGTCCGTCCAGGTCCGGGTTCATGGACGTCGACACCAGGATCCGCCGGATGCCGGCGGCCTCGGCGGCCGCCACCTCCTCCTCGGTGGTGGTGGGCAGGTACCCCGACACCGACAGCTCGATGGCGTCCGGGTCGCGCCCGGCCCGCTCGGCCGCCTCCCGCATCTGGGCGATCCGCAGCGCCAGGTCGTCGGGGCCGAGACCGAGGGGCTGGAAGCCGTCGCCCAGGCGACCGGCCCGTCGGGCGGCCGCCTCGCTGTGGCCGCCGATGTGGAGCGGCACCCCGCCCGGCCGGAACGGCTTCGGGAAGGAGTGGGCGTGGGCGAAGCTGACGAACTCGCCGTCGAACGACGCGCCGTCGGGTCCGGAGTCGGCCCAGAGGGCCCGCATGGCCTCGATCGTCTCGTCCATGCGCCGGCCGCGGGTCCGGGGGTCGGCGCCGGTGGCCCGCAGCTCCTCCTCCATCCAGCCCACCCCGAGGCACATCCGGACCCGCCCCTCGGACAGGACGTCGACGGTGGCGATGCGCTTGGCCAGGACCACCGCCTGGTGGTTGGGGACGACGAGGACGCCGGTGGCCAGCGTGATCCGGTCGGTCACCGCGGCCAGGAAGGCCATGAGGTCGAGCGGGTCGGGGATGCGGCAGTCGTCGGGCAGCGGCATCCGGCCCGAGGCGGCGTAGGGGTAGGTGCTCGTGTAGTCGGAGATGACCACCGCGTGCTCGACCAGCACCAGCGACTCGAACCCGGCGGACTCGACGAGCCGGGCGAACGACGTCATCCAGTCCGGATCGGCGGTGACACCGGTGCGGACCGGCGGGATGATGCCGAACTCCATGGGCGCTGCTCCTCGACGACGGGCACCCCGTGGGCGGCAGGGCGCGGACGCCCGAGCGTACGGCGGGCGGGACGCCTACGCGGCGGATCGGGTCCGACCGGGTGGCCGGCCCCGATCCGGGTCGACGGCGTCCGGTGCGGGCTCAGTCCAGCGTGATCGGCTCGTCGTCGAGCAGCAGGTCCTCGGCCGGCAGGTGGCCGCCCGCCGCCTCGACGGCCTTGGCCTCGTTCTGGGCGGCCAGGTGCTCGCGGATCCGCTCGTCGACCTCGGCCATGAGCTGCGGGTTCTCGGTCAGGAAGTTCTTCACGTTCTCGCGGCCCTGGCCGAGCTGCTCGCCCTCGTAGGTGAACCACGCCCCGGACTTCTTGATGAAGCCCAGCTCCACCCCGACGTCGAGCAGGGACCCCTCACGGCTGATCCCCTTGCCGAAGGCGATGTCGAACTCGGCCTGCTTGAACGGCGGGGAGCACTTGTTCTTCACGACCTTGACCCGGGTCCGGTTGCCGACCTGGTCGGCGCCGTCCTTGATGGTCTCGATCCGTCGGATGTCGAGGCGCACCGACGAGTAGAACTTGAGCGCCCGGCCACCGGGGGTGACCTCGGGCGAGCCGTACATGACGCCGATCTTCTCGCGGAGCTGGTTGATGAAGATGGCGATCGTCTGCGACTTCGACAGCGTGCCGGTGATCTTGCGGAGGGCCTGGGACATGAGCCGGGCCTGCAGGCCGACGTGGGAGTCCCCCATCTCCCCCTCGATCTCGGCCCGGGGGGTGAGGGCCGCCACCGAGTCGATGACGAGCACGTCGAGGGCGCCCGAGCGGATCAGCATGTCGGCGATCTCGAGGGCCTGCTCGCCGGTGTCGGGCTGGGAGATCAGCAGGTCGTCGATGTTGACGCCGATGGCCTTGGCGTAGACCGGGTCCATGGCGTGCTCGGCGTCGATGTAGGCGCAGATGCCGCCGTTGCGCTGGGCCTCGGCCACCACGTGCATGGCCAGCGTCGACTTACCCGAGGACTCCGGACCGAAGATCTCGACGACACGGCCGCGGGGGAGGCCCCCGATGCCGAGGGCGAGGTCGAGGGCGAGGGCCCCCGTCGGGATCGACTCGATGTTCATGTGGAGGTTCTCCCCCATCCGCATGATCGAGCCCTTGCCGAACTGCTTCTCGATCTGCCCCAGGGCCATGTCGAGTGCCTTGTCACGTTCCATGTCTTGTCTGCTTCTCCTCGGTGCTGTCGTTCACTTGACCCGGCCGACCGTACGGATGGGGTGTGACGCCGTCCCCCGGTGGCCGGGCCTGCGCCCCGGACCCCGACTGGTGCGACGCCGACTGACCGTACGGCGGTTGACTGCGGTGCGACAGGGCCACTGTAGACCCGAACGCATGTTCGATGTTGGATCCACGACTCCACCATCGGCACCGCCCTCCGGCAGTAGCGTCCCCCAGATGCCGGACGACGAAACGACCCCCGGGACCGACCGAGCCACCCACCATCCTGTCCCGCCAGCAGCTGCGGGCCGAGCGGTCGGGCGCGCTCGAAGAAGGTCTGGTACGGCATCGGCGCGGCGGTGGTGGTCGCTGGCCGCGGCCGGCCTGGCCGTCGGCCTCACCCGCGGTTCGTCGCCCAAGAAGGCGGCCGCCGCGGCGACCACGACGACCACGGCGCCCCCGCCGTGGCGCCCACCTGCCCGCTGACCGGGACGCCGGCCCCCGGCGGTGTGGTGCCGGCCCGGCCCGCCCTGGCCGTCAAGATCGGCAACTACACGGGTGACCGCCCCTCGGCCGGCCTCAACCAGGCCGACGTGGTCTTCGAGGAGCCGGTCGAGGGCTCCTACACCCGCCTGGTCGCCGTGTTCCAGTGCCAGGAGGCGGCCCTCGTCGGCGACCTCCGCTCGGCCCGCGAGCCCGACGTCGCCATCCTGTCGCAGCTGTCGAACCCGATCTTCGTCCACGCCGGCGGCATCGACCCGGTGCTCGCCCTGCTGGCCGACGCCCCCATCCACGACGAGAACGTCCTCAACGGCGGCTTTTCGGGAGTGATCACCCATCCCTCCGGCCGCTACGCCCCCTACTCGACGTTCACGTCCACCACGGCGGCCTGGGCCCTCGTCCCGGGGGACGCGGCGCCGCCCGCGCCGATCTTCACCTACTCGGCCACGCCGCCGGCCGGCTCGGTGCCGGGGTCGGGGGCGTCGGTCCACATCCCGTTCTCCTCCACGTCGGACGTCACCTGGACGTGGAACGCCGCCACCCACACCTACCTGCGGTCCTACTCGGGCGTCCCCGACAGGCTGGTGGACGGCTCCCAGACGGCGACGACCAACGTGGTGGTGCTGACCGTCCCCACCTTCACCGGTCCCTGGCTGGAGAACAACGAGGGCGGCTACGAGGTGGAGGTGACGGCCACCGGCACCGGCCCCGCCGTGGTGCTCCGCAACGGCGTGGCCATCACCGGCACGTGGAGCCGGAGCTCGCTCACCCAGCCGGCGACGCTGACGGCGACCAACGGGACCCCGATCACCCTGGCGCCGGGCAACACGTGGGAGGAGCTCGCCCCGGTGGGCATTCCCGTCACCACGACGGCGCCCGGCACGCCACCGCGACCACGCCGCCGCCGCGACCGCCTGACCGCCGCGACCCGACCGGCCCGGAGGGCCGCCGACGGCGTCAGCCGGCGTCGAGCGAACGCCGCAGGTAGTCGAGGGCGGCGATCGTCGCGTACTGGCGGATCCGGGCCCGGTCCCCCGGGACGGTGAACCCGGTGGCCACGGTCTCGTGCCCCGGACGGGCCAGGCCGACGAACACGGTGCCCACCGGCTGGCCGTCCTGCTCGGTCGGGCCGGCCACCCCGGTGACCGACAGCCCCACGTCGGCGCCGAGCACCCGGCGGGCGCCGTCGGCCATGGACCGGGCCGCCGCCTCGGAGACGACCGGCCCCTCGGGCACGCCGAGCACGTCGAACTTCACCTCGCGACGCATACGTCACCACCGAGCCGCGGAACCAGTCGCTGGCCCCGGGGACGTTGACCAGCCGGGACGCGGCCAGGCCGCCGGTCAGCGACTCGGCCAGGCCCACGGTCAGGCCGCGGACGGCCAGCGCCCGGGCCACCGCGTCCTCGATGGCCTCGTCGTCGACGCCGAACACGACGTCGCCGGCCGCCTCCGTCCAGGACCTCCCGGATGGCGGCCTCGTGACGGTCGAGGGCGGCGGCGGCCGCGTCGGCGTCGGCCGCCCGCACCGTCACCCGCACCTTGATCCCCTCGATGCCGCTGGCCAGGAAGGCGATGGTCGCGGTGCCGCCCGACGGGTCCGCCGCCGCCTGGTCGTCGAGGCCGGCGATGTAGTCGGCCAGGGTCTCGGCCAGGCCCGACTCGCTCATGCCCCACGTCCGCACCACCCGGCTGGCGATCGTCCCCGACGACTCGCCCCGCTCGGCCATCCGCTCCTGCAGGTCGGGGGCGATGGCCCGCTCGAACATGTCGGCCATCTCGTAGGGCACACCGGGCACCGCGTAGACGACCTTGTGACCCACCGGGCAGATCAGGCCGGGGGCGGTCCCCTTGGTCTGGGGGATGATCGTCGCCCCCTCGGGGACGTCGGCCTGGCGCAGGTTCGAGTCGGGCATGTCGCGACCACGGCTGGCGAACATGGTCCGGATCTTCGCCACCACCTCGTCGTCGCGCCGGAGCGGCACGTTCATCACCTCGGCGATGGCGTCCCGGGTGATGTCGTCGTGGGTCGGGCCCGAGGCCACCGCAGACGATGACCCCGTCGCTGCGGGCCAGCGCGGTGCGGAAGGCCAGCACGATCCGCTCGTGGTTGTCCCCCACCGCCTGGTGGAAGTGGGAGCCGACCCCGATGGCGGCCAGCTGCTCCCCCAGCCACTGCGAGTTGGTGTCGGCGATCTGCCCGAGCAGCAGCTCGGTGCCGACCGCCACGATCTCGATGCGCACCGCCGGTCAGCCCGTCCGGCCCGGGTCGGCCACCGCGCCGGCCCGCACCGCGGCGGCCCGGCGACCGTCGACGTAGTACTGCGCCCCGGTGAACACCGTCAGGAACGCGGCCACCCACATGGCGCCGTTCAGGAGCGTCCAGTGGCCGGCCAGCGGCGGGGCGAGGCACATGCCGATGGCGATGTCCTGGACCAGCGTCTTGAACTTGGCCGAGTTGCGGGCCGGGATGGAGATCCCGTGGCGTCCGGCGACCGAGCGGTAGACGCTCATGGCGATCTCCCGCACCGCGATCACCGCCACCGGGAGCCACCAGACGATCCCCTTGGCGACGAGGGCGACCAGCGCCCCGAGCACCACCACCTTGTCGGCCAGCGGGTCGAGGAAGGCCCCCGACCGGGTGGTGCCCTGCTTGCGGGCCAGCCAGCCGTCGATGCCGTCCGACATGGCCAGCAGGCCACCGAAGACGAAGGTGAACCAGCTGGCCCCCCACAGCATGATCATGACGATCACCACCGGGGTGGCCAGGAGCCGGAGCATGGTGATGGCGTTGGCCGGGGTCAGGAGGGCCGACGGCCCGAACGTGGTGGCCCGGGCGCTGACCGGCGGAGGGGAGCCCCGGGTCGAGGGTGCCGTCGCTCATGACCCGTCCCCCGGCCCCGGCGACGGCCAGCGGGGACCGGCCGCCGTCCGCACCGCCGGCCACCTCGGCCGTCAGGTCGGGTCCGTCGGCGTCGGTCACGACCACCTCGACGAACGAGCCGACGGCCAGATGGCCGGGCACGGTGACGATGCCGTCGATCTCGGGCGCCTCGCGGTAGGTGCGGGCCTCCCCGGGGGCGTCGACCAGCACCTCCACGGTGGACCCGATGAGGTCCTCACGGCGCCGCGCCGTGATGGCGTCCTGCAGCTCGGTGCACTCGCGGATGCGCTCGGTCACCAGCTCGGTGGGCACCTGGCCGTCGAGGTCGGCGGCGTAGGTGCCGGCCTCGTTGCTGAAGGGGAAGAACCCGACCCAGTCGAGCTGGGCCTCCTCGATCCAGGCCAGCAGCCGGTCGTGGTCCTGCTCGGTCTCGCCGGGGTAGCCGACGATGAAGGAGGACCGGAAGGCGGCGGTGGGCTCGGCCGCCCGGATCGACCCGATGCGGTCGAGGAACCGGTCGCCCTCGCCCCAGCGGCGCATGCGCTTGAGCAGCGGACGGGACACGTGTTGGAGCGAGAGGTCGAAGTAGGGCACGCCGGTGGAGAGGATGGCCTCCACCAGGGCGTCGTCCAGGGTCGACGGGTACAGGTAGAGGAGCCGCGTCCAGGCCACCCGGGCGGACAGGGCGGCCACCAGGTCGACGATGGGCCGCTTCCCGCCCACGGCGGGACCGTCCAGCCGGGGCTCGGTCCGGCCCGTCGAGCGGTCGAGGGCGAAGGAGGAGAGGTCCTGGGCGACGAGGACGACCTCGGACAGGGTGCCCGCCGGCGGCGCCGAGCTGGTCGACCTCGTCGAGGATCGAGGCGACGGACCGCGACCGCTGCTTGCCCCGGAAGGAGGGGATGGCACAGAAGCCGCAGTTGCGGTCGCAGCCCTCGGCCACCTTGACGTAGGCCCAGGGGGCGGTGGCCGCCGGACGGGGAAGGTTGAGGAGGTCGAAGGCCGGGACGGGGGCGGCGTCGGGCTTGCGCCCGAGGGTCACCGGGGTCGGACGGGACCACCGACGGGCGCCGAGGTCAGCGAGGCGCCGAACGGGGCGACGAGGTCGACCTCGGGCAGGGCCTCGGCCAGCTCGTCGCCGTAGCGCTCGGCCATGCAGCCGGTGACGACCAGGCGGGCGCCGTCGTGTCGGGCGTCGGCGAGCGAGAGGACGGTGTCGATCGACTCCTGGCGGGCGGCCTCGATGAAGGCGCAGGTGTTGACCACCACCAGGTCCGCCTCCTCAGGGGAGTCCGCCGCCTCGAAGCCGTCCCCGGTCAGCGTCCCGACCAATTTGTCCGAGTCGACCTGGTTCTTCGGGCAGCCCAAGGTCTCGATCCAGTACCGCTCGGCCACCGGGACAATCTACCGGGGCGCAGCGCCCCGGGCGCCCCGGGGCCTCTCGAAGGCGTCAGAGGCGAGCCCCCTGGTCCGGAGGCCCGGACTCAGCCAGGCAGCTGACCACCGATCGCCGGGAAATGCCACGGCCCGGGGCGACGAATCGCCCCGGGCCGTGGGTTCAACTGTCCACGATGTCGTGAGACATCACAGAGCGGAGAGGGAGGGATTTGAACCCTCGGACCCAGTTACCCAGGTCAACTCATTAGCAGTGAGTCCGATTCGGCCGCTCTCGCACCTCTCCTTGCCCCTTGGTCTATATTTGGTCTATAACTTCCAGGGTGGAAGGCAAGCCCAAGACCTCGAGACGGCCCAAGGCTACAGGAACGATCGAGCAGCGAGGCCCGGGCAAGTGGCGCTGCCGTGTCTTCGTCGGCACCGACCCGTCACCGGGAACCCCCGCCAGCTGTCCAAGACCGTCGAGGCCCGCAACCGGACCGAGGCCCAGCGCAAGCTGCGTGAGCCTGGCAGAAGGAGCTGGACGAGGCGCCGGCCGAGGCCGCAGCTCGACTCGTCGGCGACCGTCCGGACCCTCATCGACGAGTGGCTGCGCCACAGCGAGGCCCGGGGTCGGGCTCCCCGGACCCTCCACGACGCCCGCAGGTCGGCCGAGACGGTGATCTTCCCGGAGTTCGGCGACCTGCCGATCGCCGAGCTGACCCCCCGGCACCTCGACGAGTGGTACCGCAAGCTCGCCACCGGCGAAGGCCGGGCGAGGCCGCTGAAGGCGACCAGCATCCGTCGACACCACGGTGTCCTGTCAGTCGGCCCTCAGCCAGGCGGTCCGATGGGGGTGGATCGACCGCAACCCTGCCGAGCGGTCACAGCCCCCGGCGCTCGAACGGGTGGAACTCCAGGTACCTACCCCCGATGAGGTCCGGCGGTTGCTGGCGGCGGCCCAGGCCCGAGGTCCCCGCTGGGGGATGCTGCTGACCTTGGCGGTACTGACCGGTGGTCGACGTGGCGAACTCTGCGGGCTCCGGTGGATCGACGTCGAAGGCGACTCGATCCGCTTCCGCCGCTCGCTCTACCGGGCCGGGGAGGAGCGGGGCGAGAAGGCCACCAAGACCGGCCGTGAGCGACGCATCGCGGTCGCCGGAGCCGGCATGGCCATCCTCGAGGATTGGCGGACCAGGTGTGAGGAGGCAGCCGAGGCGGCCGATGTCGAGTTGGTGGACGACGCCTTCATCGTCTCGACCTTCCCGGACGGCAGCCGACCGGTGAATCCGGACACCCTCACGTCGGTCGTCCACACGCTCTGCGTCGAGCTCGAGATGCCCCACGTGCACCTGCACTCGCTCCGCCACTTCGCCGCCACGGAGATGCTGGCCGCCGGCATCGACCCCGCAACGCCGCCGAGGTGCTCGGGCATGCCAACCTGGTCGGGTCCCCTTGAGGTGAGCCACTCGCTGTGCGAGTCCGATGCTCCAGAATGGAGCGAGGAGGACAGCGCAGATGAAGCGACGGAGGCACACGCCCGAGCAGGTGATCAGGAAGCTGGCCGAAGGCGACAAGCTTCTGAACGAGGGCAAGCCCTTGGAGGAGGTCGTCCGGCACCTCGAGATCACCGAATCGACCTGGCATCGCTGGAAGAACCAGTACGGCGGCATGAAGGCCGATGACGCCAAGCGGCTGAAGGAGCTGGAGAAGGAGAACCAGCGCCTCAAGCGGATCGTCGCCGACCAGGCCCTCGACATCGACATGCTGAGGTATCTGTCCGAGGGAAAATTCTGACCCCGGACAGCCGACGGAAGGCCGTCGTGGCCGTCCGAGAGCAGTTCGGGGTGTCAGAACGGCGGGCATGCCGGGTGATCGGCCAGGCGCGATCCACCCAACGGCTCCCGCCACCCGTCCCGACCGACGAGGAGCTCGCCCTGCGCGCCTTCCTCCAAGACTTCGCAGGCAAACGTCCGCGATGGGGGTGGCGCAGGGCCGCGACGGCTGCTCGGGCAGCCGGCTGGGTCGTGAACAACAAGCGCATCCACCGCCTCTGGCGGGACGAAGGCCTGCGGGTTCCCTACCGGAAGCGGAAGCGGCCCCTCCGGGGCATCGGCGCGAGTGTCGGCGCCTTCTGCCCGATCCGGCCGAACGTGGTGTGGGCTCTCGACTTCCAGTTCGACCAGACGACCGACGGGAGGATGCTGAAGCTGCTGAACGTGATCGACGAACACACGAGGGAGGCGCTGGCCATCGAGGTCGATCGCTCCATCGACGCCGACGGGGTCGTGGCCGTCCTCGAGCGCCTGGCGGCCGTGCGCGGTGCTCCCCGCTACGTCCGGTTCGACCACGGACCGAGTTCATCGCCTACGCCGTGGCGGACTGGTGTCGGTTCAACGGAACCGACACCGTCTTCATCGACCCTGGGTCACCGTGGCAGAACGCCTGGATCGAGAGCTTCAACTCGCGAATCCGGGACGAGTACCTAAACGGCCAGCTCTTCGACAGCCTCCTCGAGGCGAAGGTGCTCCTCGAGGACTGGCGGATCGACTACAACAACAGCAGGCCTCACAGCGCTCATGGCTGGCTAACCCCGGTCGAGTTCGTCGAGGCCTGGCTCAACCGACAAGAGGAAGTGCTCGCATAGCGGGTGGCTCAACTATCGGGATCCGGCCAGTGGAGTGTTGTCGCTGTATCGAGTTGTGCGCCCCGTTGTGACACGGGGGCGGCTGTGCGTCTGCATCTAGCACCTTCGGATACTGGCCGACGTGCCCGTTCGTAGTCCTCAGCGTGCGACGCTGAGGAAGACGCCCCGCGTTCTCGACTTTTCCCGCGGGTCAGCTTTGAATTGTGACGGGCGTCATCGTCGAGGTCGATGGTTCTGCGAACCGTGCGACCACCCAATATCCGATCCGATATAATCGGGTGCCATGTACGGAGCCTTTCTACGGCAGGCCAGAACCTCCCGAGGTTTGAGCCAAGTCGAATTGGCCCGCATCACCGGCATCGAGCAACCGAACCTCTCAGCGTACGAAAACGACCGACAGATGCCGTCGGCAGATGTGTTGAATCGGATCCTGGTCGGATGCGGGTACCTCCTGGAGGCGACCGCCGGAGAGCGGCGCCTGGTGTGCCCCCTTCCTGGATCACGGCGAACGACCATCCCGGACCCACGGTTTGGCCTGGACGCTTCGGTGCAGTTCAGCGTGTCGACACCAATGGCGCGGCAGAACGACGACGAGCTGTCAGCGCTCAAGCTCGAGCAGGTGCTGGCCCTCGCCGACGCGGTCCGGGAGTCGAAGGCAGCGGATCAGTGAGGCCGATCGGCGAGGTCATCATCGAGATCGATGCCGCATTGGACACGGCAGGTGTTCTGCATGCCTTCGGCGGTGCATTGGCGCTCGCCTACTACGCCGAGCCCCGAGGCACTGTTGATGTCGACATCAATGTGGGCGTGCCCTTCGAGTCGAGATCGACGCTCCTGTCGCGCCTCGATGCGATCGGATGGCACAACGACGCTGACACCGCACAGACCATTCCCGCTGCCGGAACGAGACTGCATCAACCCGGCGAGACCGTTGTCATCGACCTCTTCTTCGCATTCGACGAATTGCACGATGTCGTCCTCGACCGGGCCGTCGTGAGACCCTTCATCCATTCGGGCGTCCGACACGAGCTCCGATTCCTGTCCGCCGAGGACCTCACCATCTTCAAGATGTCCTTCGGACGGACCAAGGACTGGGTCGACATCGAAGCGATGATCACCGCTGGTACGCCTATCGATGCCGACTACGTAGAGCGTGAGCTGGTGCAGTTCAAGGGGCCGACGGCCTACCCGTCCGTAGCCCGTTGGTCGCGTCCCGCCGAGTGGTGGGGATTGAGCGTGCAATCCTCGGCGACGATCAGCCGGCTGGCGTGAGCTCGCCGGTTGTCGCGTTGTCATTATCCACGACGGTGTAGAGCTTGGCCATCGAAGCCTCCGAGAAGTACCTCCGCTCGGCGGACACCCACTCGTCGTGGACGTCGAGCAGCACCGCTCCGCCGAGTCGGATGACCGAGGCCTCGTTGGGGAAGATGCCGACGACCCGGCACCGACGCTTCAGCTCCTTGTTGAGGCGCTCGAGCGGGTTGGTCGACCAGATCTGACGCCAGTGCTCGTTCGGGAAGGCGGTGAAGGCGAGGACCTCCTCCTTGGCACTGGTCATGAGCCCGGCAGCCTTCGGGAACCGGTCCTCCAAGGTGGCCGTCACCTGGTCCCACTGGGTGTGCATGTCGTCACCGGTCACTTGGGCGAAGACGGTCTTGAAGGCGGCCGACACCATGGCCTGGTGGCCCTTGGGGATCATGGCCAGCAGGTTCCTGGCGAAGTGGACCCGGCACCGCTGGTGGGCCGCTCCTTGGAAGCAGCGCTTGATGGCCGCCACCAGGCCGGCGTGCTGGTCGGAGATGACGAGGCGAACGCCGTCCAGGCCCCGGGCCCGCAACCGGCGGAGGAACTCCCGCCAGAAGACTTCGTTCTCGGAGTCGCCCACGTCGATGCCCAGGATCTCCCGGTGACCGGAAGCTGACACCCCGGTGGCGATGACCACCGCTTTGGAGGTCACCTGGTGGTGCTCTCGGACGTGGAGGTAGGTGGCGTCGAGGTACACGTAGGGGAAGGCCACGTGGTCCAACCTCCGCTCCCGGAACGAGGCGACCACCTCGTCGAGCTCCGAGCAGATCCGGGACACCTCGGAGCGGCTGATGCCCGAACTCACCCCGAGGGCCGCCACCAGCTCGTCGACGGCCCGGGTGGAGACACCGTGGACATAGGCCTCCATGACCACGGCATAGAGGGCCTGGTCGATGCGGCGACGCGGCTCCAGGATCGACGGGAAGAAGCTGCCCTTCCGCAGCTTCGGGATGGCGAGCTCCACATCCCCCGCCTTGGTCGAGAGCACCCGGGCCCGGTGGCCGTTGCGCTCGGTGGTTCGGGACTCGGTGCGCTGGTAGCGCTCGGCCCCGATGTGGGCGGTGAGTTCGGACTCGATCAGCTCCTGGGCCACCAAGGTGACCGCTTCGCGGACGAGGTCGAGACCTTCGCCGGTTCGGAATGCATCGAGCAGTTCGGACAGGACAGACTGATCCAGGGCCATCGGTGGTGATCTCCTTCAGTGGGTTCGGCTAGGAACACACCGAGGATCACGCCGATGGCCCCACCTACTGGTGGATGCCCCGGCTCACCTCAAAGCCCACCACTCAGGGGGACGCACACGCCCGTTTGCGGGCGATGCTTCGGGGGCAGCCCCAGTAACCCTGCAAGTGGTAGGGGCGATACTGACTCGAGTGTCCTCAGCTTCTGAAGCTGAGGACACGATCCGCACGCTCGTTACTCGGGCACCCGGAGCTTCGTAGCGATCGACTCAACGTCGATCGATGTGGACGCGATCTCCCACACCAGGTCGAACGCCTCGTCATTGGACAGGTCAGGTGTCAGGCCGTTGATGTCGAGGAACACGGTGGTCGCCAACCACGCGAGGCGCCTATTGCCGTCGGCTAGTGCGTGGTAGTTGGTGATGGAGTGCAGGAGGGCGGCGGCCTTCAGGCTGACGGTGGAATAGGCGTCTTCGCCAAATGCACTCGATCGAGGCCTGGCCACTGCAGAGTCCAAGAGCCCGACATCACGCACGGGTCCGACCCCGAGGTGTCGCACCAACTGCAGGATGTCCTCGAGCTCGAGGTATTCGACGCCGTTCACTCCGTTCCGAGCCGCTCGAGCACATCGCCCCAACGCTCGGTCATCCTCTGCGCAGATGAGTCAACTCGACTGGAATGTCCGGATCGCTCGTAACGCTCCAGTACCGCACGACGAATGACTTCCTGCTTCGATGTGCCTTCCGTCTCGGCGAGCGCGTCGAGTGCCTGCTCCAGCTGTTCATCGGTGCGGAGGGTGAGTGCCATGCTCAAATGGTATCAGATTGATACCATTTGAGCATGCGGCTCTGCGCCACCGCATTGTCTGAAGTGCCCAGCTTCTGAAGTGAATCGATCGAGTCCCCTCTGGGGCCTTCGCTCTGCTGTGGTGCACTGGTGAACCCAGGACCACCGTCGACATCGATCTCAACATCTTCGAGGCGCCGGACGAGGCCCAGCGTGTCCCCCCGCTTTGCCGGAGGAGAACGTGCCTTCCACTGAGGCGATGGCGCAGTTGATGGCAGCCGGCCAGTGCCGGGTGATGTTCGATGGGATCCCGGTCGACCTCTTCCTTGGACACGACCCCGTTCCACCACGATGTGTGCGACAAACCGTCGGGCCTGAGGCCGTGCGCAGCTCGGACGGGGCTGGCCGGTGCCCTCCGAGGGCTTGGCCACCTGGTGGACCCGCGAGCCAGGAGATTTCTGGTCTTCGCGGTGGCAATTCCCTCGAGCATCTATACACTCTCCGGTAGCCAAACCCGCACGGCCTCGACCGAGGCTCAGACGGAAGGAGACACACCATGTCGCCTCTCAGCACCCGCTCCCGCAGGCCCTGGGTCGTGTTCGCCGCCGCCGCTTCGACCCTCGGCCTCCTCGCCACCACCGGTGGGGTCGCCGGTGCCGTCACCAAGGTCGACGCCACGCACTACACCGTGACCTGCAGCGGTTTCACCAAGGCGACCGTGAAGTTCTCGCAGGCACAGACGACCGCCGGCACGGCATCGCCCAGTCCGGCTACCGACACCCTCAAGGCCACGTTGTCGGGCTGCTCCGTGACCCCCACCGCGGGCGGGACAGCCGTCTCCGTCACCGGAGCCACGCTCTCGGGTGCGCTCACCAACCCGTCGAGCTATCACAAGTGCGGTGGATCCAACGGCATCCCGATCTCCATCACCGGGAAGCTGACGGTCAAGTGGAAGACCACGCCCAAGCTGTCGGCGTCGTCGAGCGTCATCACCGGTTCGACCGCGACGATCACGCTCGACACCGTCAATTCGGCTGCGACCTTCGCCGTGGCCGGCACCAGCTCCACGGGACCGTTCGAAGGCACCGACTCCGGTGCGCATGACGCGATGTCCGGCACCACCGGCGCCAATACGCTGACGAACATCGCCACCGCCTGTGCCAGCTCGAAGGGCCTGACGGGACTGACCCTGACCAACCCCTTCAGTGGCTCGGCGCTCACGCTGAGCTGACCGTCTCGCTGGAGCTTTTCGACACGGGGGACTACTGAAGGTCCGAAGTACGATCGGGCGATGGCCGACATCGAACGCCTCGTGGCTGATCGGATGGCGATCGACGACCTGTTGACCCTCTATGCGACGCTCATCGACGGTGGCCGGTTCGCAGAGCTCGATCAGGTGTTCGCCTTCGATGCGGTGCTCGACTACCGATCGGCCGGCGGCATCCGGGGATCCTTTCCGGAAGTTCGCGATTGGCTCGCCAGCGTTCTTCCCGCGTTCACGTGGACCCAGCACCTCGTGGTCAACCGCGCCGTTCAACTTTCTGCGGGGTCGGATGAAGCGACCTGCCGATCACTCTTCCAGAATCCGAACAGTATGGAGATCGAGGGAAAGCCCTGGCTGTTCGTGGTCGGCGGTACGTACCATGACCGCTTGGTCCGGACGGACGAGGGCTGGAGGATCCGACACCGCGTCGAGGAGACGCGGTGGTGGAGCAACCCACTCCCCGGGCTCGACGCCACCCCACCTCCGTTGCCCGCCGACTGCTTCGACTGAGTGCCGACCCACCGGTCCTTAGCTGGGATGATCGGCGGTCATCTCAGCTGGCACAGCTCAGGATCCCGGACGGAGAGCACGGCCACCTTGTCGGTGAAGTCTGGACAGATCTCCTGTTCGCCCCACCCGCCCTGGGGGGAAAGCAGCTCCTCGGTTGGCACCGGGTCGCCTGACCACGGCGCTCGCCAGGTGCTCTACGAGGGTGGCCCGATCACGGTCACCGGCGTGCCGATGGGGGTGAGCGGCCAGACCTGGGCGGCGGTGGCGATGGGCATCTCGACACACCCGTTGCTCTGGGGGGTGCCGTAGGTGGCCCGCACGAAGCCGTGCAGGGCGTCACCACCATTGAAGAAGCTGGCCCACGGAACGGCGGGGTCGTCGTAGGTCGACCCGTCCGGGTTGGTGCCCTGCATCCGGGAGCTGGGAACGTGCTCGAAGACCGGGAAGGTCCCGTCCGCGGTGTCGGCGCCCGGCGCGCCGGTATTGACCGCGATGTTGCCCATCACCGGTGCGCCGTTCTCGTACAGGGTGAGCGTCTCGGGCACCTGCTTGGACACCAGCACGTCGACATAGGGCTGGGCGTTGGCCTTGCCTGACCGCGGCATCGGCCAGGAGCGCCGTCCACACGGCGGGACCGGCGATGGCGTCCACCTGCAGGCCGTGCTGGTTCTGGAAGGACATCAGGGCGGCCTTGGTGATGACGTTCTCGGATCCCTCGCTCCACTGGGAGGTGAAGTCCGGCGGCAGGCCCGGCCAGCGCCAGGCGAAGGCGCCGGGTTGCGAGGTGGCCAGGTCCGCGGGCGGAGTCGTCGGGTCGGTCGGGGTGAACGACAGCGGCAGGTAGTTCTCTTGGGCCAGCAGCTGCTGGAGTCGTTCGGTGCTGGCCTGGGCCACGGCGAACGTCACCGTGGTCGGGGTGCCGAGGGTGGCGCCCGACGTGGCCCGCAGTCCGGCCGGGATGGTGAGGGTCTCGGTCACCGTGGGGAGGAAGGGGGCTGCGGCGGCGAACATCAGCGTGTGGGTGGCGGTCTTCTTCCAGGTCCCGGCCACGATCGGGTTGAACGTGGGCACGGCCGTCACCGTGGCGACCGGGTCGGACAGCGTGACGGTGACGACCTGGTTCGACGGGACGTCAGTGGCCCCGGTGGCCGGGACGGTCGCCACCACGGCCAGTGGGTGCGCGGCGGATGCCGGCGGCGACGTGGCGTGGTGGGCCGGGGTGGCCGTCGCCCCATGATGGGTACCGAGGACGTAGGCGCCCCCGCCGATGGCGGCCACGACGAGGACCACGACCAGGATCCAGACCGTCCGGTGCCGATGGGGCGGTGGTTTGAGGATCTCGTACTCCACTGCACCCCCTCGGGGACCGGGCCGGTCCACTCGGGGGGCCGTGCCGACTGCCTCCGATGGTACCGAGGCGGTGGGTCGCAGCGGCCTCGCTACCGGCTCGGACCGTCCCGACAGACCGATCCTCTGAGTGGTCAGCCGAGAATGGACGTCGACCAGGGAGGGGTGACGACGGCGATCGACACTTCTCGGGCTGCGGCGCTCAATCGTTCGTCGAACACCACCATCCCCTCGAGGTCCGGGCCGATCTCGACCAATCCCTCCACCGCTCCGATCGAAGGTCGTCGAGGACGTCACCCGTTCGTTCGGCGACCTTCACCGGCTCCGGCAGCTCGGATAGAGGACGACGCGACGGCGTCACCCGCCCGGACGCGATCAGCGCGCCGGTTCCCGTTGCGGCCGATGGGGGCGTCAGGCCGATGGGGGCGTCAGGACGGCAACCAACCGGCCGCGGTCGGTTACACCCAATGTCTCACCACGCTCGACCCTCCGAAGTGCAGAGGATGCATGTTGCTGAAGCTCCCGCACGCCGATGGTCTCCATGTACGTCATTTGTAGTACCTATCGTGTCGAGCCCATCCCTCCCCGTGATCGGCGCTGGACGCCCTCGCCGAGGTCGGGCCGCGCCGCCAGGCATCACTCCTGGATCGAACACCAGGCTGCGACGAGCCCGGCTCGGTGGAGCCGGAGCGTCCACGACGACGGACGGTTCGGCCTCCCGGGCCGCATCGTCTGCCCTACGAAGCGTCAAGGGGCAGATACTCCCGATCCGTCCAGCTCCGGTGGCACGAGTGGCAGCGCCAGCTCGTTCCCCCACCAACCTCCCCCGATCTGCCCACGATCAGCGTCGGAACGTCCCGAACGCCGCAGTGAGGACAGCTGCCCACTTCCTCGTCACTACCCATTCGCCTACCTCCGACCCGGTGGCTTCATCTGCCGAGAAGGCAAGCGTCGCGCTCCGGCGCCCTCAGGTACAGGGTGTCGCGCAACATTCATCTTGGCGGCGCCGGTATCGGCACCGGTGGGGCAATTCGCCCACGCGCCGCGGATGCGCAGAGGCGATCGAGACGTCGACCCGATCAGTCCGACCCGGAAGCCGGCGGGCCTTCGGCGCCCCGGGTGGCATCGGCATCCGCTCCATCCGCCTGCAAGACTCGAAGCCATGGACGTGCACCTGGTGGACGGGACGTACGAGCTCTTCCGTCAGTTCTTCGGCCAGCCACCCCGCCAGGGTGACGACGGCCAGGAGATCGGCGCCGTCCGCGGCGTCCTGCTGTCCCTGCTGGGCATGATGTCGGAGGGCGCAACCCATGTGGGCGTGGCCACCGACCATGTCATCCAGTCGTTTCGTAACGACCTCTGGCCCGGCTACAAGACCGGGGAAGGGGTCGAGGCCACGCTGCTCGCCCAGTTCGAACTTCTCGAGACGGCACTGGAAGCCCTGGGTCTGCAGGTGTGGCCCATGGTCGAGCTCGAGGCCGATGACGCCCTGGCGTCGGCCGCAGCGGTGGCCGCCGAGGATCCGGCTGTGGGACGGGTGCTCATCTGCACGCCCGACAAGGACCTGGCCCAGTGCGTGGTCGGCGAACGGGTGGTCCAGCTGGATCGGCGCAAAAAGGCCGTGACTGACGAGGACGGGGTGTGGGCCAAGTTCGGAGTCGCCCCGCAGTCCATACCCGACTGGCTGGCACTGGTGGGTGACTCCGCCGACGGGTTTCCCGGGCTGGCCGGATGGGGAAAGCGGTCCGCGGCCGTGGTGCTGGCCCACTATGGATCGATCGACGCCGTTCCCGACGACGTCGCCAGCTGGGATCCCACGGTGCGGGAAGGCCTGCGCGGTGCGGCCTCCCTCGCCCGGCGGCTGGCCGAGGACCGCGAGCTGGCCATGCTGTTCCGGGAGCTGGCGACGCTACGCCAGGACCCTGACCTGCTCACCGACGTCACCACTCTTCGGTGGCAAGGTCCCCACCCGGAGTTCGAGGAGGTCTGTCGGAGGTTGCGCGACCCGGCACTGGCCGAGCGCGCGGACTCCGTGGCTCAGGGTGCCGCCCACCGGTAACCGCCGATCCACCGGGCCGGTTGATCGGCGGGGCTCAGCTCCGGGCGCCGGTGACGATCCCGCTCAGCCCGGTCGGCAGCTCCCGCCGACCTCCGTGAGCTCACTCTCCATCCCCTGACCGCAGATCAACCGCGAACGAACGTCGCCTCGATGGTGATCGAGTTGTGGAGGCCGGCTCCCATCCTGGTCCACACCAGACCCCACTCACTTCGATCGATCTCGGTGTGGACCTCGAGGGTGAGGACCTCGTCGCCCTGCTTCAGAATGGCAGCCTGGATCTCGATGGGCCGGCTCACGCCGTGGAGGGTGAGCGTCCCCGGCAACGTGACCTGTCCGGGGCCGACCAGACGAGCGTCGGTGACGTCGAAGACCATGCTCGGGAAGGTCGAGACGTCGAAGAAGTCGGCGCTTCGCAGGTGCCGGTCACGTCTCTTGTTCCTGGTATCGATCGAGTTGGCATCGATCACCATCCGACCGGTGACCCTCCCGTCGGCATCGACGGTGCCGACGCCGTCGTTCGCCCGTAGCGTGCCGTTGACCGTCGTGATCCACAGTGCCTTCGTGGTGAAGTGGACCGTCGTCCGTTGCGGATCGAGGCTCCAGGGGCCGATCAGATCCGAGATGGCCCGAGGTGTGGATAGTTCTGGCATTTGGACTTCCCCTACTTGGTGGTTCGCGCATGACCCGGCCAGCCGTTTCACGTCTGCTCTGGGGGTGCGGATCCTGTTTCCGCTGATGCTGCGATCGGATAGATATCGACGTCGAAGAACGGGTTGAACGGAAGAGTGCCCAGTGTCTCCCGGACCTGGTCCTCGTCGGAGGCGAACACTTCGAGAAAGGCCGTCGCCCGGGAGGGGGCGACGTGATCGGTCCCGATCCTTCCCGCCGCTTGCAGTCTGGCGATCTGCTCCTGTTCGTCGGCTCTGAGCGCCATCATCTCGGCGAAGTCCGTGTCGGCGCGAATGGTGGCGACGACCACGAACGTCCGGAGTCCGGCGGTAATTCCATCGGGTGTCATGGTGTGGCCTTTCGTTGGTTGCGGGGGTCGTGAAAGCGGGAGGTTCAGGTGGAAGGGCCTCTGGCACTTCGATCTGGTCCCACCAGGGCGATTGCGCCTTCGGGACAGGCGACGACGCACAGCCCACAGGCGCGGCATGCGTCGGCGTTCGGCGTGTAGGCCGTCTGTCGACGATGGGCGATGACGCGCACCTTGGCCAGAGTCGGCAGCAGCTTGAAGTCGTGGTCGTCCATCCGTCGGATCTCGAACACGTCGTGGGGGCACACGACGACGCAATCCCGCTTTCCCTCACACCGGCCGTGATCGACGATAGGGGTCCATGCTCCCTCGCCGGCATTGCACCGCTCTCCGGGGCGGTTCGGGTGCTGGGCCGCCCGCCGTCTCTTGGCCAGGTCCGACTGCTGACTTTCAGGTGACGATGTCATCTGAAGTAACGTAGGCCCCCGAGATGACATTGTCAACTGAACTATCGTTGGCGACCATGGTGAGTCGTGTGGAATCAGCAGCCCAGACTCGACGCGCCCTGATCGATGCCGCAGGGGAACTCCTCGACGAAGGCGGCCCGGAGGCAGTTACCGTTCGCGAGGTGGGCACCCGCGCCGGCGTGTCTCGCGGCGCGCCCTACCGGCACTTTGCCGATAAAGACGGCCTGCTCACGGCGATCGTCGTCGAGAGCTGGGACCGGATGGCCGACGTCGTCCGGTCCATCGGCGCGCTGGATTCAGCTCCTGGGGTCAGGCTGCAGAAGGTTCTGATGGCCTTCGTGGAACTGGGCAGGGAACGGCCGCACCTCTACCGGCAGATGTTCGTCATCTCCAAGACCGACCCCGGAGCGGGAGCCCGAGCTGCTCTCGGAGCGTTGGATGAGTTCCTCAGCATCGTGTCCGAACTGGTCGGCGAGTCCGATGCACCGCACGTCGGTGCCCTGCTGTTCAGCGGAGCCCACGGCATCACCGAGCTGGAAATCAGCGGGCATCTGACGGAAGAGAAGTGGCGCACGAGTGCCGAAGTTCTCATCGCCAGCCTGGTGGCCATGACCGGCGACCACTACCTTCCCACGCGCCCGCGATCAGCCGCCTCGCCGAACGACGGCCTGGCGTGAGTGCGAAGCCGGACGAGATTCGTGGCAGAAGACCGACCGTGCCGACAACCCGAAGATCTGTCCACCTCGGTTCGAGGGGCTCAGGGCGGTTCTGCAGTCGTGTCAACCGATGGCGTAGACCTTTCCTGACTGGTCTCCGATGATCAGGACCCCCTGACCCGTCAACGCCGGATAGGAGTCGATCGCCCCGCTGGCCTGGACGCGGAACAGCTGCCGGCCACCGGGCCCGATCCCGTAGATGGCGCCGCTCTGCGTTCCGGCATAGACATCGCCGTCGCGGTCGACGGCCTGGCCGCCCCACAGCCCACGGGTACCGAGCCGGTGCTGCGCGATCTGGTGCCCGTTCGCCGACTCCAGGACGTGGAGCTCGCCCCGGTTGTCCCCGAAATAGAGGAGACCGTGGGGGGAGACCGACGAGGACGAGTAGGACTCGACACCGACCTTCTCGTGCCAGAGGGGTCGACCCGTCGGAGAGAATGCGTCCACTGACCCCCGGTCGGTGGTGACGAACACATCGCCGCGGGCACTGAGTGACGGCGACACCTCGATGTCGGAGTCGAGGGCGCGGCGCCACAGCACGGTTGCGTGGGAGCCCCGGTCCCCCACGGCCAGCACGGACCTGTCGACCGTGGTGACGACCTCACCGTGGTGGCCGACCACGGGGGCACCGAACGAGTGGTCGCCGATCCGGAGCGTCCACGCGACCTCCGGGACGGATCCTCCGACCCGGAGGGCCGAGATGGTGCCGGACATCGAGACCACGTACACGGTCGATCCGACCCGTACGGGCGAGAGCAGATTGCCGGAGAACCGGTGGGACCAGGCGGCTGTGCCCGCGGGCGTCACGTCGTAGAGGACGTGCCCGGGCCCCGGCCACAGGATCGACCCCGATGGGAGGATCAGGGGACTGGTCGACAGATCGGTCTCCCCGGTGAAGGGACCGCCTCCGTCGAAGGTCCACCGGTCGGCCCCGGTGGAGCCATCGAGCGCATGGAGGACACCGGCGTTGGTCGCCAGATAGATGGTCCCGTCGGCACCGACCACGGGGCTGGGCGTGATGTTGCCGCCGAGATCGCGGGTCCACCGGATCGCGCCCGAGTGAGGGCCCACGACGGGAGAGGTCGCCGTGTGCGCCTGGTCGTGCATCGCCATCGGCCACGCCGGGGCGGCCGCGGCGGCGCCGGCGGTCCCCGCCCCGGACATCGACAGTACGGCGGCCCCGAGGACGATGGCGACGACGTTCGACGCAGCCCGACAGATCATCTTCACCCTGTCCGGTCACCCGGAGCGCCGGAAGCGTTACAGCGGCCCCGGGCCGAAGAGCTTCACGTCGGACGGCTCGATCGCCGCCCAAACGGGCATCCCCTCGCTCCACCGGCCACCGTCCGGGCGGTGGACGGGGACATCGGCCACCAGGCCGGTGGGGTACTCGAGCCCGAGGACGACGCGATCACCGGTCGGCTGCAGGGTGACGAGGCGGGTCGACCACCAGATGGCCGCTCCGGCGCCCGCCGTCGCGTCCGGCGGTTCGCCCGATCCGTAGGGAGTGACGACGACGTCACGGGGGGCGAGGACGGCCCGCTGCTCGCCGGCCGGTGCCCCGGCGACGGGGACGACGATCCCCCCACCGAGGTCGAACCGCCCGTCGCGTACGTGGCCCGTCAGGAGATTGACCCCCATCATGCGGGCGACCCAGGTCGACGCCGGCCGGCGCGCCACCTCGGCGGACGTGCCGTGCTGGACCACCCGGCCACCGTCGACGAGGACGAGGGTGTCCGCCAGGGCACTCGCGTCGAGGGGATCGTGGGTGACGAGCACGCACGAGGTACCCGATCCGCCGACGTGGTCGCGGAGCAGCTGCCGCACGACCGCCCGCTGGGTCACGTCGAGGGCGGCCATCGGTTCGTCGAGGAGGAGCAGACGCGGCTCGGTGGCCAGCGCCCGGGCCAGGGCCACCCGTTGGGACTGGCCCCCGGAGAGACTGCGGACGCGATGGTGCGCGACGTCGCCCACACCCAGCCGATCGAGCCAGTCCTGCGCCAGGGCCGCCGCCTCCGACCGCGACGCACCCCGTCGGCGGGGCCCGAAGGCGACGTTGGCCAACGCATCGAGGTGGGGGAACAGGAGATGCTCCTGGAAGACCAGTCCGCACGACCGCTGCTCCGGGGGCACCAGCACCCCACGGGAGGGGTCGTCGAGGACGCGGCCGTCGAGGACGATCCGCCCACCGGTGACCGGCAGCACACCGGCCAGGGCCCGCAGCAGGGTCGTCTTGCCGGCACCGTTCGGGCCCAGGACCGCCACGACCTCGCCGTCCGCCACGTCGAGGTGGACGTCCTCGTGGAACTCGGCCAGTCGCACTTCGACGTCGGCCGTGAGGCTCACCGGCGTACCGCCCCCAGCCATCGCCCCCGCAACGCGACCAGTACGGCGAACGACACCACCAACAGGAGGAGCGACAGGGCCACCGCGACCCGCTCGTCGCCCTCCAGCGCCAGGTAGACCGCCAGGGGAAGGGTCTGCGTGCGCCCCTGGATGTCCCCCGCGAACGTGATCGTGGCCCCGAACTCGCCGAGGGCCCGCGCCCAGGTGAGTGCCGCGCCCGCGATCAACGACGACGAGATCATCGGTGCGGTCACGAGGCGGAACGTCGCCCAACGGCCGGCCCCGAGCGACGCCGCCACCTCCTCGAAACGGACATCCATCACCTGCAGGGCGGCCTCGACCGTGACGATCAGGAACGGCATCGCCACGAAGGTCTCGGCCAGCACGACACCCGCGGTGCTGAACGTGAACTGGATGCCGAACCAGTCGAACAGGGGGCGCCCGAGGATGCCGTCCCGGCCGAACGCCAGGAGGAGCGCCACGCCGCCGACCACCGGAGGCAGCACGAGAGGGAGGACCGTGATCGCCCGCACGATCGATTTGCCCCGGAATTCCGTGCGGGCCAGCAGCCAGGCGAGCGGCAGGCCCAGCACCAGCGAGAGCCCCGTCGCCCACAGCGAACAGACGAGGGAGAGACGGAGGGCGTCCAGCGCCACCGACGACGTCAGGTCGGTTCCGAGGGTCGACCAGGAGACGCGGGTGAGGAGTCCGACCAGGGGGAGCGCCAACAGACCGACCGCCACCACCCCGGAGGCGAGCAGCACGAGCGGGGGCCGGCGCACCCTGACCCCGGACGCAGGCACCGGTCAGCCCGGGGGCAGGAAGCGCGCCCGGAGAAGCGCGGTCCGGCCCACGGGGCCGAGTACGTAGGCCACCCAGGCGGACGCCACCGGGCGGTTGGCGTTCGGGGTGAGGACGGCGATCGGATAGCTGGTGGACACGTTCTGGGACGGGGGGATGGGCACGGCCACCCCCTGGGCGCCGACGGTGACCGCGTTCGTCACGTAGACGATGGCCGCGTCGGCGTCACCGGTCGTCACCTGGGCCAGCGTGGCATCCACGTTGGCACCGAGCGACACCTTGGACGTCGCCAGCGTCACCCCGGCCTTCGACAGTGCCTCCTGGGCGGTCGAACCGCACGGGGCGGTCGGCACGCAGAGGGAGACGACCGGGGCCTTGGTCAGGTCCGCCAGAGAGTGGATCCCGAGAGGATTGCCCGGCTTGACGACGATCTCCAGACGGTTGCGGGCGAACGTGACGGGCACGCCCTCCACCCGGTGGGCCGCCTGCACGGTGGTCATGTCCGATGGCGAGGCCGACGCGAACACGTCGGCCGGTGCCCCCGCCACGATCTGGGTGGCCAGGGCCCCCGACGAACCGAAGTTCAGCGTGACGGACGTTCCCGGGTGCCTGTGCTCGAAGCCCGTCGCCAGCTGGGTGAACGTGGCGGTGAGCGAGGAGGCGGCCGACACCGTGATGGCGCCCGACAGCCGTGGTGTCGTGGACGTCGAGCTCCCCGAGGAGGTCGGACTGGAGCAGGCGGTGGCCACCACCGCCAGGGTCGCCAGGGCCGCCAGGGCCCACCTCCGCCCGGATCCGGATCTCATGGCTGGGTGACCTCCATGATCACGTCCGTCGCCTTGACGACCGCACTCGCCAGATCGCCCTCCTCGAGCTCGAGGGCGTCGGCCGCTTCCCGGGTGAGCAACGACACGATGCGGAACCTCCCGGCCCGGAGCTCGATGACGGCCGTGAGCTTGTCCCGCTCCACGCGGGTGACCACACCGTTGAACCGATTCCGCGCCGACTGGAGGTGGAGTTGCTCGGGTGAGTAGGCCCCGTCGTCCTCCCGGACGAAGCGGGCCAGTTCGGTCCCTTCGACGAGCCGGTGTCCGCCCTCGGTACGGACCGTGGCGAGGCGCCCCTCGTCACACCAGCGCCGGACGGTGTCGGGACTCACGCCGAGGAGCTCGGCCAACTGCCCGGGTCGGTACTGTGCCATGCGCCGACCCTACCGCAGCGAAGTTCGTATCTGCCCGTCTACCACGTCACTTATGCGGCATCTGCCGCCATAGTGACCGCTCTGACGGGTGAATGCGAGGTTCAGCGGATGCCGGAGGTCCCGGCCGGGCGCTCCCACACGCCCGATCGCCCGCCGGACTTGTGCCAGAGCGTGAGGTCCTCGACGGAGGCGCGGGGATCGACGTCGAGGAGGGCCTGGACCAGGACCAGCGCCGCCGCGGCGCAGGCGGTCAGTGCCTCCATCTCCACTCCGGTGCGGTCGGCCACCGACACCACGGCGATCACGGCGAACCCGCCGGGCACCACGTGGACGTCGACGGCGATTCCGTCCAGGAGGAGGGGATGGCACAGCGGCACGAGGTCGGGCGTCCGCTTGGCCGCCATGACGCCCGCGATCCGGGCCGTCTCGACCAGATCGACCCCTCCGGGCGGATGGGCGAGCACCCCGGCGATGTCCTGCGTGCTCCGCACCGAGCAACGGGCTTCGGCCACCCTCCGGGTCACCGGTTTGGCGGACACGTCGACCATGTGGGCCCGGCCGTGCTCGTCCACGTGGGTGAGGCGGGGGGCCGGAGGCTCCTCGGGGGGTGGGGGTGTCATCCGCCGGACACCGGCGGCAGGACGGCGAGTTCGTCCCAGTCGTCGAGCGCGTGGTCCCGGTCCGCCGTCTCGCCGTTCACCCACAGACGCGATCCCGCCACGACCTCGGCGAACGACGGACCGAACCGTCGTACCGCCTCGTCGAGCACCTCGGCCACCGACGATCCCGGCACCTCGGTGCGACCCGTCCCCGCGGAGCTGCGGGCGGATCCGAACAGGCGGAGCACGGGCACCGTGCCTAGCCTCCGATCATCGACATGGAGCGCCTCGGACGGAGGAATCCGGGCTCGTCGATCCCGTGGCCCGGATGCTTCCCCCACACGGCACGACGCAGCTGCAGGGCGATGATCTCGTCCGGTGCGCCCGAGCGGACGGCGTGCCGCACGTCCAGCTCGTCATCGCTGAACAGGCAGTTGCGGACCGCACCGTCCGCCGTCAGTCGCAGTCGGTTGCACGTCCCGCAGAACGGCTGGGTGACACTGGAGATGACGCCGATCTCGCCGTGGCCGTCCCGGAACCGGTACCGCTCGGCCGGGGCCCGGTCGTCGCCCCGCTCCACCGCCGTCAGCGGCCAGCACGAGTCGATCAGCCGGACCACGTCGGCGCCCGGCACCAGCCGGTCGCGACGCCAGGTGCCCTGTCCGTCGAGGGGCATGAACTCGATGAACCGGACGATGCGGCCGGTGGCGCGGGCGAAGGCGGCGAAGTCGAGGATCTCGTCGTCGTTGGTGCCGTGTTCCAGGACGACGTTCACCTTCACCGGTGGAAGACCGGCCGCCTCGGCCGCGTCCATGGACCGGAGCACCGTGGCCAGGTCGCCCCGCCGACGGATCGCCGCGAACCGCGCGGGACGCAGTGAGTCACAGCTGACGTTCACCCGCGTGAGCCCGGCGTCGACGAGCGCCGGGAGCACGGGTCCCAGCAGCATGCCGTTGGTCGTCAGCGACAGATCGGCGAATCCGACGTCGGCCAGACGACGGACCAGCCGATCGAGGCCCCGCCGGACCAACGGCTCCCCCCCGGTGAGGCGCACCGACCCCACTCCCAGTGATCGGGCGACGCCGGCCACCCGGACGATCTCGTCGAGCGACAGGAGGGACGAACCGGGGAGGAACGACATCCCCTGCTCCGGCATGCAGTAGGTGCAGCGGAGATTGCAGCGATCGGTGACCGAGATCCGGAGATCGTCGTGGATCCGGCCGAACGTGTCCACCAGCGGACCGGTCGACGGCATCCCGGGTGCCGGTCGGCCCGGGGTGGTCGGCGCCGGTGCCCGGCCCGCGCCGCGCGCGGACAGCACGACCGGAACGGCCGTCATGTGCCACCGGCCGACGGCGTCGGGACGACCTCGAGACGCTCCGGTGCGACGACCATCACGCGCACGGTGGCGCCGTCGCCGACACCGTCGCCATCGGGCAGCTCGACCAGGGCGTTGGCGGCGGCCATCACCGACAGCTGGTGCGACTCCTGTCCGACCAGGGGACGGACCCGCCAGGCGCCCGAGTCGTCGAGGCTGAGGACGGAGCGGACGAAGTGCGTCTTGCCGTCCCGTCGGCGCCCCAGCGGTCCCACCACCGTGGCGGGCACCGTCAACCGCCCGAGGTCGGAGTGGCCGGCCATCAGGCGCACGGCGGGGCGCACGAAGACCTCGAAGCTCACCATGGCCGACACCGGATTGCCCGGCAGGCCGAAGACGGGAGTAGCGGACTCCTCCAGGAGGCCGAAGGCGAACGGCTTGGCCGGCCGGATGGCGACCTGCATCCACCGCATCGTGCCCCCGCACCGCTCACGCAGCACGGTCTTGACCACGTCGGCATCCCCGACGCTCACCCCACCGCTGGTGAGCACGGCGTCGCACTGCGCACCGGCCCGGTCGAGGACAGCGGTCAATGCCCCTTCGTCGTCGCCGACGATCCCGAGATCCACCGGCTCCCATCCCTCGTGCCGAACCAGGGCCAGGAGGGAATGGCGGTTGGCGTCCCGGATGCCACCGGGACGGAGCGGGACTCCCGACTCCACCAGCTCGTCCCCGGTGGAGAGGACACCGATCCGGGGACGCGGGTGGACGACGACCCCGGCCGCACCCTGGTTGGCGAGGGTGCCGAGGTGGGCCGGCGTGAGCGTCGTGCCGATCGTCGCCACCGGGTCGCCGACGGCCACGTCCTGACCGACGGTCCGCACGAACGTTCCGGGGTCGACGGGTCGGTCGACCACGACTTCGGCGCCGTCGGATGCCGTGGCACAGACCTCGAGCATGCACACCGCGTCCGCTCCCGGTGGAAGGGGCGCACCGGTCATGATCCGGGCGGCCTGCCCGGTTCGGACCGACGGGAGCTCGTTCGCTCCCGCCAGGATCGTGCCCACGACGTCGAGGTGCACCGGGTCGGACGGCGATGCGGTGGCGAGGTCCCCCGACCGGATCGCGTACCCGTCCATCGAGGAGTTGACGAAGGGGGGCACCGGCTCGGTGGCGACCACCGTCGTGGCCATCACGCACCCCAGCGCGTCGTCCAGCGCCAGCGGCCGCGGTGGGAGCGGGTCACAGGCCCCGAGGACGAACGCCTGGGCTTCGGCCAATGGGATCACGGGGCGACATCCTCGATGTCGTGGGCGCAGAGTCCCCAGTCGGTGCCGCCGTCCCACGATTCGCGTTTCCAGATCGGCACCGTGCGCTTGAGCGTGTCGATGCAGTAGCGGGCCGCTTCGAACGCCTCGTGCCGGTGGGGGGTCGAGGCGACCACCAGGACGCTGGTCTCCCCCACCCCGAGGCGCCCCGACCGATGGACCAACGCCAGTCGGCCGATCGAGGGCCAGGTCCGGCGGGCGGACGCGGCCACCTCTGCGAGACGCGGCACCGCCTCCTCGGTGAAGACCTCGTACTCGAGCGACGTCACCCCGGGGCGGCCTTCCGAGTGGTCGCGGACCACGCCGGAGAAGGTGACCACCGCGCCGCAGTCGGGCACGGTGGCCCAGGCGACGGCCCGTTCGACGGAGAGCGCCCCGTCGGTCACCTCGATCCAGTCGGTCGTGTCCTCGTCCGGAGGCGGCACTCGAGATCCTTTCCCCGGCTGGCCCTGCGACCAGCTGTCGGGGCGGACGCCGGTCGTGCCCCATCATAGGAACCGACCCCGGTCGCGCCGGCGCCCGGGGGGGCGGCGGCCGGGGACGGACATCTTCGTCAGTGCGGGCGCTCCCCCCCGAGCAGGTCCAGTGCGTGGGGGACGACGTCGACGATGGCGCCGAGGCACTCGACGGCCCCCCGGGGCGAACCGGGCAGATTGACGATCAGACTGGTCCCACGGGTGCCGGCCACGCCGCGCGACAGTCGACCCAGCGGGTTGGCGGACCGCATGGCCTCCGCCAGCCCGGGAGCGAGCCGGTCGAGCACGGCCCGGGTCCCCTCGGGGGTGTGGTCGCCCGGCGAGAAGCCCGTACCCCCGGCCGTGGCGATCAACCCGTGGAACCCGTCCGACAGCGACCGCAGGGCCGCCGCCACGGAGTCGACGCCATCGGGGACGAACCCGACGGAAGACACCCGGAACCCCTGGCCCTCGAGGAAGGTGGCGACCGCGGGACCCGTGGCGTCCTCCCGTTCACCGGTCGAGACCGAGTCGGAAACCGTCAGCACCTTGGCCTCATGCACCGGCCCACGGTACCGGCGGACGGGCCGGATCCGCCCGGGGCGCGGTTGAACGCCGGGGCGCCCGTGGCACAGTGGGTCGATGGGCATCGTGCACCGACGGGACGCGGTGCCGACCACCGACCGATCGGACGACGGCCACCCCGTGACGGGTGACGGGTCCGGTGCTCCGGGCGGCGGCACCGACGGTCTCGCGGTGGTGGGGCGGGGCCTGGCCCACAGCTATGCCGGACCTTCCGGAGAGGTGCCGGTGCTGATCGGCGCCACCTTCGCCGTCCCCCGTGACGGCTACGCCGCCCTGGTCGGGCCCTCCGGGGCCGGCAAGACCACGCTCCTCTCCCTCATCGGCGGGCTCGAACGGGTCCAGACCGGGACGCTGGAGGTGGGGGGAAGGGACGTGGCGACCCTCGAAGGCGACGAACTCGCCGCCTACCGCCGCACCACCGTGGGGTTCATCTTCCAGAATTTCGGTCTGCTCGAGGCGCTCACGGCGTCGGAGAACGTCGAACTCGCCGCCATGCTGGCCGGGGAGCGGACCCCGGTCCGACGGCGGCGGACCGCCGAGTTGCTCGACGCCGTCGGCATGACCCCGCGGGCGGCCCACCGGCCCGGGGCCCTGTCGGGTGGCGAGCGCCAACGGGTGGCGATCGCCCGGGCCCTGGTCAACTCGCCCCGGCTCATCCTCGCCGACGAGCCCACGGGCAACCTCGATGCCGACACCTCCGACGAGGTCATGCAATTGCTCGAGTCACTCCGGCGGGACCACGGCTGCACGCTGATGGTGGTCACCCACGACCGGGCCCTGGCGGCCCGGGCGTCCCAGCGGCTGGCGCTGGATCGCGGGGGGATCACGTCGGCCGACACCGCGGGCACCGGTTCGACGACCGTCCCATGAGCTGGGCCGACGCCTACCGACTGGCGGCCCGCAGTGTGCTGCGACGGCCGGGGCGGGCGGCCCTCACCGTGGTCGCCGTAGCCCTGGCCGCCGCCCTGTTCACCGCCATGCTGACCATGGCGGCGACGGCCCAGGGTCGCGTGCTGAACCAGCTGGCCAAAGGGGGGCCGCTGGCCGGCATCCAGGTGGCGGCCGCCGCCCCGGACCCGTCCCAGGTAGGTGTCGACAACCCAACCCGGGGGGCTCCCCGGCCCATCGACGAGGACGCCCTGGAACGGATCTCGCACATCCGGGGGGTGGACGTGGTGCTGCCCGTCGTGACCGCCCAGTCCCTGGTCGCGTGGCCGGACCACACGGCGACGGGGGGAGATGTCGTGGGACCGAACGACTCCGGCAGCGTGGTGTTCGACCAGCTGGTGGGCGTCGACCTGTCGCGCCTCGGTGACTTCCCCGTGACCCTGTCGGCCGGACGGTTCCCGTCCCCGGGCTCGGTGACGGAGGTCGACGTCACGCCGGTTCTCCTCGCCCGTTACGGGATCACCGGCACCCGGACCCGGTCGGTCATCGGATCCCAGGTCATCCTCGGCGCCCCGCGGGGCTTCCGCAGCTCCGACGGGTCACCGGTGTTCCGCAGCCGATGGACGAAGGCGACGATCGTCGGCGTGGTCACCCAACAGGTGGGATCCGGCGGGATCCTGGCCTCCCTCAGCCTCGTCCAGGCCGACCAGCGGTGGACGGCGGCGGGTGACCCGAGCGTCGACCCGGACGCCGTCGGCTCGCCCTACGCCGGGCTGTTCGTCATCGCCCGGGGGCTCGATGACGTTCCGACGGTCCGCGCCGCCATCGAGGCGGTGGGGTACTCGACGAGCGCGCCCGAGAACCTCATCGCCACCGTCGATCGCTACGTCCACGTGGTCGAGATCGTGCTGACCGGGATCGGGGTCATCGCCCTCGCCATCGCGTCGCTCGGCATCACCAACGCCCTGCTGGCCGCCGTGCGGGAACGGCGTCGGGAGATCGGCATCCTGAAGGCCGTCGGTGCCCGTGACCGGGACGTGCTGCGGTCCTTCCTCATCGAAGCCGGGGTGATGGGGGCCATCGGCGGCATCATCGGGACCGTCCTCGGGTTGGCGTTGGCCCGCCTGGTGGCCGGCATCGTGGACGGCTACCTCACGAGCCAGGGCCTGGCCGGTGTCCACGTCTCGACTCCGTATCTGCTGGCGTTGGCCACGGTCGCCGGGTCCACGGCCCTGGCGGTGGGGGCCGGCGTCCTGCCCGCCCGGCGGGCGGCGCGCCTCCCCGCCCGGGAGGCGGTGGAGCTGTGACCGGCGTCCGGCGGGTCCGGCTGACGGTGGCGGCGGCGGTCGTCGCGACGCTGCTGACCGGGTGCGGCTCGGCCGTCACCCGGCCCGCGCCGACCTCCGATCCGAGCGGCCCCCGGACCACCTACGTCGCCGTGGGTGGGAGCGATGCCATCGGGTACGGCACCGACGACCCGCTGGTGGACGCCTGGACCCAGCAGTTCTTCCGACACTCGCTCCCCCTGGGCACGGTATTCGTCAACGCCGCGGAGCCCGGGGCGACCGTGGCGGAGGCGATCACCGACCAGGTCCCCCTCGCGATCTCCTCCCGGGCCACCGTCGTCACGGTGTGGCTGGTCGCGGCGGACCTCTTCGACGGGACCCCGGCGTCGACCTACGGGAGCGAACTGCTGCAGCTGCTCACCTCGCTGCGCGGGCACGGTGCGACGGTCCTGGTCGGGAATGCGCCACCCCTCGGTCAGCTGCCCGGCTATCCGGCCTGTCGCAACGGTGCCTCCCGCCTGGGTCGGGGCGAACCCTGCCCCCCGGTGCTGCCCACCCCGGCGGCGCTGGCCGCCTACGACCAGGTGATCGCCGCGGACGCGGCCCGCACCGGGGCGATCCTGGTCGACCTCCAGGGGGCTGTCGCCGCGTCGGTCGCCCATGGGGGTCCGCCGTTCCTCGATCCGTCCGGTGCCGACCTGTCGACGGCGGGGAGCACCCTCGTCGCCCGGTCGTTCTCCGGAGCGCTGCCCACCGGCTCCGGTCACACGGCCTGAAGCACGACCACGGACCGGTCCCCCACTTCGTCGGTGCTCACCAGGTGGAACCCGGCCGCCTCGGCCAGGGCACCGACGGCGTCGGCTCCGACCACGACCCACGGGAACCATCGGCTCACGGAATGGTGGGTCTCCCACCGTCGCACCTCGCGTCGGGCCCCGGACAGTCGACTCTCGACGTCGGCGACGATGCGACCCCTCGGATGCAGCAGCTGGCGCACCCGCTGGAGCAGCCGCACCGGATTGCCGCCGATGCCGATGTTGCCGTCCGCCAGCAGGGCGTGCGTCCAGGTGGTGGCGTCCGGCATCGGAGCGAAGACGTCGTGGTGGATGGCCTGGCCACCCCGACGCAGGGTCATCTCCACGGCGGCCGCCGACACGTCCACGCCGAGCGAGGGCACCCCTCTCCGGGCCAGGGCGGTCGTCAGCCTCCCGGGCCCGCACCCGACATCGACGGTGGGACCCGTGCAACGTTCGAGGAGGGCCTCGTCCACCGCGCGGTCCACCCGGGTCGAGGCATCGCCTCCCAGCCATCGGCCGATGGTGAGGGGCAGCCGGGCACCGTCGGACGTGAAGATCCAGCAGTGCTCCCCGGTGGCGATGCGTTGGTAGAGGGCATCGGTTCCCACCACGTGGCGGAGGGGCACGGGGACCGGGTCGTGCGTGCACCCGACCGGGTCCGAACCGCATCGCCGGCTGTCCGGACACAGCGTCACCACGGCACTCCTCCTTCGTCGGCGCCCGGGACCCCGGGGGCGGGCTCCTCCTCCGGCGACCCGACCCGGGCGTCCGTCACGGGCCGGCCCGTCCGACGGCGCACCCGCAGCGTGGCGGCGGCGTAGGCGATCGCGCTCACCGCGTAGAAGGTGCCGGTGAGGAGGAGCCACCTGCCGAGGAAGGGCTGCTGGGTGAGCCCTGTCGCCCGGAGATACGAGGCGGAACCCTGCCGGATGATCCCCGGGAAGAACAGCAGGAACAGGAGGCCACTGGCCATGGTCGGGAGCCGCAGGTAGTTGCGGGGCGACACCGACGGGGACGCCTGGGGTGCCCGACCGGTGACGGCTCGCCAACCGGCTCCGAGTGACCGGTCGGCCAGTGCGTAGAACGGGAACAGGACGAGGTCGTGGAGCACGATGGCGCCGAGGAACCACACGATGATCGACTGCCACCAGACCCGGTCGTTCCACAGCGAGTGGACTCCCAACAGGCTGATCACGTAGCCGACCAGGGCGAAACTGGCCAACAGCGACAGCAGGTGGAGCGGATGGGCGCCGTAGCGGTGCTTGGCCCGGGCGACGGTCGTGCCCATCTCAGCGGACGAACTCGATCGAACGCACCCACTTCGTGCAGTGGACGCCGGGCAGCGCCGGCACGATCACCCGGGCCGGGAACCCGTGGTCGGGCGAGAGGTCGACGCCGTTGACGCAGAGGGCGAGCAGGGCGTCGGGATCGAGCACCTGGTTCTGCTGGAGCCACGCCTCGCTGAAGCCGCCGCCCCCTTCGAGCGACTGCACGTGCGCCTTCGCCGGGTGCGGTACGCCGGCCAGGTCGGCCAGGTCGGCCAGTCGGACGCCGGTCCACCGCTGGGTGGTGGACCACCCTTCGACGCAGGCGATCGGCAGGTCGGCCGTGTGCTGGGGCATCGCCATGAGCGTCGACCGGTCCAACGTGACCTCACCGGGTCCGCCGGACAGCGACAGCCGCCACGAGGGGCCGGTCGTCGACGGGTCGATCGACGCGGCCGTGGCCGTCTTGTTGACCTGGAAGTCGTTCGGGCCGTCGCCGTACGAGCGACCCCGGGGGATGAGCAGGGCGGCCTCCCGGGCCACGCCACCGATGCTCTGCCCCACGGTGAGAACGGCGACGAGCAGAGACCCTCCGCCCACCACGGCCAGGGCGCCCCGGCGGCTCAGCGTGGGCGGCGCCGGGTCCGTCGGCACCAGACCGTCGACGTCGGGCGCCTCCGGCTCCGTCTCGGACAGCGGCGTCCGCAGTTCGCGTCGCAGCGAGCGGGAGCGCAGGCTCCGCACCATGGTGGGGAACTTGAGCGCCACGTGGACCACGAATCCGGTCATGAAGACCCAGGCCCCGAAGTAGTGGGCGGTGTAGAAGTTGAATCCGAACAGGTAGTCATACTGGATGTTCAGGATCCCGGTCGCCATCTCGAAGACGATGCCCCCCACGATCATGACGAGGGACAACCGCTCGAGCAGCTCCGCCACCGAACGCAGCGGGGGCCAGGTGAACAGCTTCGGCATGACCGACCACAGCTTCGCCAGCACCACCGGGACCAGGATCAGCCCGAGTGAGACGTGGAGACCCTCGGTCACCTGGAAGAGCCACGCCGGCCGGGTCGGCCAGTTGAAGAACGGCAGATGCAGGAAGCCGACGTTGCCCGGTATCGACTGGTGCAGCCGGGGGCCGTAGGCGATGTAGTCGAGCAGTCCGGTCAACGCCACCAGCGGAAGGGAGATCAGCAGGAGGAACCCGAAGACGGACGTCAGCCAGGGCCCCCGGAGCGGGCTCCGGAAGGCGCGAGTCGTCGGAAGGCCGGGCGGTCGGTGGGTGGCGACCGACCGCCACAGCCGTTCGGGGAACCCGAAGTGGTCGTCGGTGACCACGACACCGTCGTCACGGGTCGCGTCGTCGGCCGGCATCTCGTCGGCCGGCATGTCGTCGGCCGGCATGTCGTCCGTCGGCCCCGCACCGGTTGGCCCGGCGGGGCTCACCGACGGTGGTCGCCCTTCCCCTTCCGGACCGCCCTCCGGTGACGCGCCGGACCCGTCCACCGTCACCCGGGCACCGGGTCGACGTCGGCGGCGCGCGTCGAATCCACGGGGTCCATGCACCACAGTCCCGGTTCGCCACGAAGCGTTACACGGTGTCGCAGCTCGGGCACCCGCTCTCGGTCCTCTCCGTGATCTCCATCCAAGGTGATTCGTAGTCGACCGGTCCGACGGATCACCCCGATCGGGACTCGAGGCCAGCCGTTCCGCTCGGGACCGCGGGTACTGTGCCCGGGTGCAGCTCGATCCGAACGCTCTCCCGGCACGGGAGGGATCCGAACGGACGGACGGGATGTCGTGGCTCCGACGCTACCGGGCCGACCTCGTCTGGACCGGCATCATCTGCATCGTCGGGGTGACCGCCTTCGTGGTCCCCCACCGGCACCTGTCGTGGCTCACCCCCCTGGTGCCCCAGAATCCGGCCCAGGAGCATCCCCTGGCCGGAACGGCGCCGATCCTCGGGATCTGGCTCCCCCACGGCAACTGGTCGACGGCCGCCGCCGTCGTCCTCGCCATCGCCGTGGTCGCGTGGGGCCCGAGGGTCGCCCGCCGCCTCCCCTGGCGGCCCCTCGTCCTCGTGGTGTGGTCCGTCGCCTTCCTCTGGACGGTGGCGCTGACCCTGATCGACGGCATCCGACGGGGATGGGTGGGCCGCATGAACGGCACCGGCGGCTATCTGGCCCAGCTCCCCCACGGTGGGAGTGTCCACTCGCTCGTCCAGGGGTTCGCGGCGCACATCCCCGCCAACTCGCCCACTCCGTGGGACATCTCCATCGCCGGTGACCCACCGGGGGCGCTGCTCACCTTCTTCGGGCTCGACCGACTGGGGCTCGGTGGCCCCTGGTGGGCGAGCGCACTGTGTGTCGTGGTGGGTTCGAGCTCGGCGGCCGCGGTGCTCGTGGCGGTCCGGGCGCTCGGCGACGAGGCGCTGGCACGACGGGCGGCCCCCTTCGTCGCGATCGCCCCGCTGGCCGTCTGGGTCGGCGTCTCGGCCGACGGCTACTTCGCAGGGGTCGCCGCCTGGGGACTGGCCCTGCTGGCGGTGGCGGCCGGCCGCACCACGGCCCGTCCCCTGCCGGTCGCCGTGGCCGCCGGCCTCCTGCTCGGATGGAGCGTGTACCTCGACTACGGGCTGATCCTCCTCGCCGTCCCCGCCGTCGCCATCCTCCTCGTCAACCGCACCGTCCGACCGGCGGCCGGGACGCTCGTCGGCGCCCTCGTCGTCGCGGCGTCGTTCACCGCCCTCGGGTTCTGGTGGCTGCACGGCCTGTCGCTCCTGCGGCAGCGCTACTGGGCCGGCATCGCCGGGGCCCGCCCATACGACTACTGGGTCTGGGCCAATCTCGTCTCGTTGACCTGTGCCATCGGCATCCCGGCGGCCGTCGGGCTGCGCCGGGCCTTCGACCGCGACGCGCTCCGGCGCCGGGCGGGCCTGCACGTGCTGCTCGTGGCCTTCGTCGTGGTGGTCGTGCTGGCCGACCTGAGCGGTCTGAGCAAGGCCGAGACCGAGCGCATCTGGCTGCCGTTCGCCGTATGGCTGGTGGCGGCCGCCGCCCTCCTCCCACCCAGGTGCCACCGGCTGTCACTCGTCGTCCAGGCGGTGGGGGCGATCCTCATCAACAGCCTCCTCCTCACCAACTGGTAGCGACCCGTGGCCGTCAGCGGGCCGGCAGGAGTTCCTCGACCGCCGACCGGAACCGGCATCCGGCGGGCTGGAGGTCGGCGACGGGCCACAGATCGGTGACGGTGTCGACGTCGGTCAGCTCCGCCAGTTCCACGACCGTCCCCGCCACACGGCGGAGGCCGGCCAGGGTCCGGACCCCGGTGTCGGGCTGCGACATCGGGATCCCGTGCAGAAACGACGCGGCGGGCCGGATCCGACAGACCGATCGCCCACCATCCGCCGTCCGTCGCCGGACCGAACACGCCGTCCACCTCGTCGGTGGCCAGGCAGGCCGTGGCGCGGGCGAGCAGGTCGTTGGTCACCTGCGGCGTGTCCATCCCGATCTGGAGGACCGGGACGGACGCCACCTCGGCGGTGTCGGCATGGGCGGCCGCCAGTCGCTCGTCGAGGCCGGCGCCGCGCTGGGCCAGCACGACGAAGTCACGCAGCATGACGCCCAGCTCGTCGCCGCGGGCGGCGCGGGCGAGGTCGCCGGTCAGGGCGACGACCCGGGCCACCACGTCGAGACCGCGCACGACCTCGAGGGTGTCGAGCAGTGCCGCCGCGGCGATCGAGGCGGCGCCCTCGGGACCCAGGTCGATCGCCAGGCGGGTCTTCGCCAGTCCGGGCACCGGGGCCTTGGCCACGACCAGGACGGCGCACGGCACCGGGCTCACCGGATCACCCTGAGGAAGTCCCACGTGGCCCGGGCGCTGCCCACCACCGACCCGGACACCTTCGACCGGCCGGCGGTGCGGGGGCGGTAGGCGACCGGGACCTCCTCGACCACCAGGCCCGCCCGTCCGGCCCGCACGAGCAGTTCGAGCGGATAGCCGGACCGCCGGTCCTCGACCCCGAGGTCGAGCAGCGTCCGGGTCCGCGCCGCCCGCACGGCGCCGATGTCGTGCACGCGCAGGCCGAAGCGGCGGCGGAGCCGGGCGGCGACGACGGCGTTGCCCATCCGGGCGTGCAGCGGCCAGCCCGCACCCCGTTCGGGCACCCGGCGACCGACCGCCAGATCGGCGCCCGACCGGAGCCGGGCCATCAGGCCGGGCAGTTCACCGGGGTCGAGTGACCCGTCGCCGTCCAGGACGCACACGAACTCGGTGGTCACCGACTCGACGCCCCGTTGAACGGCCGCCCCGTAGCCGGGGACCGGCTCCTCGACCACGTGGGCACCGCAGGCCTGCGCCACCGCGGCGGTGTCGTCGTCGGAGCCGTTGTCCACCACCAGCGCCCGGTACCCGGCCGGAACGGCCGCCAGCACCCCGGGGAGCGATCCGGCCTCGTTGCGGCACGGGATGACGACCGTCACCCCGGTCGGACCTGCGTCGCCCGGGGTCCCGGACGCGCCGGGCGGGTCAGACACGGGGCCGGGCCGTCGGAACGGCGTCGCGCAGCGGGGCCCCGGCGAATTCGGCCAGGCCCTCCTCGAGGGATACGGCGGCCCGGAAGTCGAGCAGGTCGGTGGCCCGCCGGGGATCGGCCACGACATGGCGCACGTCGCCCGGTCGGAACTGTCCGGTGACGACGGGCCGGGCGCCACCGTGCACCTCCGCCAGCCGGTCGGCCACCTGACCGATGGTGCTGGGGTGGCCGGAGCAGACGTTGAGGGGCTGGAACCCCCCGAGTTCGTGGCCGACGGCGGCCACGTTGGCCGAGGCGACGTCGCGCACGTGCACGAAATCCCGGGTCTGGCGGCCGTCCTCGTAGACCTGGGGAGGCCGGCCGGCCTCGAGGGAGGAACGGAACATGGCCGCCACGCCGGAGTACGGGGTGTCGCGGGGCATGCCGTCGCCGTAGACGTTGTGGTACCGGAGCGCGGTGACCGACCCCCCGGTGGCCAAGGACCACGCCAGTGCGTAGTTCTCCTGGGCCAACTTGCTGGCCGCGTAGATGCTCCGCGGGCGGAGGGGGGCGTCCTCGTCCACCAGGGCCCAGTCGAGCGGGCCACCGTCCAACGGGCAGCGACAGTCGAACACGCCCGCCTCGAGGTCCGAGGGGAGCCGGACGGCCGGAGTGACCGTCCCGTGCTCGGGGCAAACGTACCGGCCGTCGCCGTACACCACCATCGACGAGGCCAGCACCAGCCGCCGGCAGCCGCCGGCCGCCATCGCCGCCAGTAGGACGGCGGTGCCGAAGTCGTTGTGGCTGGCGAACGCCGGCGCGTCGGCCGCGTCGATGCCTGCCCCGACGACGGCCGCCTGGTGGCACACGACATCGGCGTCGCGCACCAGGGGCGCCAGGGCGGCGCCGTCGCGCACGTCGACCCGGCGGACACCGTCAGGGGTCGGGGCGTCCTCGCCGTGGGCGGAGGGGAGGAGCAGGTCGACCGCCACCACGTCGTGACCGGCAGCCGTCAGACCCCGGTGGACATGGGTACCGATGAAACCGGACGCCCCCGTGAGAAGCACCCTCACCGGACGGCGCTCCGACCAGGCATGGGCGCGGACATACCGGCGATCGTAGGCAGTCGGCGGGGGCCACCGTTCGGACCCGACCGGTCGGTCCGGCTGTCGGGCGGATCTGCGAGCATGGATCGATGGACACGGACCCGAACGCCGGCACCACCGAGTGGGCGGACACGGACGCCCACGACCTGGCCGATCGGGCCGCCACCGCACTGGCCGCCGTCACCGGGGTGCCCCGCCACGACGTCGCGGTGGTGCTGGGCACGGGGCTGGCCGACGCCGCCGATGCCCTCGGCTCGCCCTCGTCGCGCCACCCGCTGGACGTCCTGCCGGGACTTCCGACGTCGTTCGTCAGCCACCAGACCTCCGAGTTCCGCTCCGTCGACCTCGACGGCCGCCGGGTCCTCGTGTTCCTCGGGCGTCTGCACCTGTACGAGGGCTACCCGCCCGCCCAGGTCGCCCACGCCGTCCGCACGGCCGTCGGCTCCGGATGCTCGACCGTCATCCTCACCAACGCATCGGGATCGCTGCGTCCTGACCTGCCCACCGGGAGCGTCGCGCTCATCGCCGACCACCTGAACCTGACCGGTCGTTCCCCCTGGCCGCCCATCCCGCGGCGCCGGGCCTGCCGAGCCCGTTCGTCGACCTCGTCGACGCCTGGTCGCCCCGCCTCCGTGCCCTGGCGACGTCGCTCGACCCGACGTTGCCCGGATGCGTCTACGCCCAGGTCGGTGGGCCCCACTTCGAGACCCCGGCGGAGATCCGGATGCTCCGGACCCTGGGGGCCGACCTCGTCGGGATGTCCAGCGTCATGGAGGCCATCGCAGCCCGCCAGGCGGGGGCGGAGGTGCTCGGGCTGTCGTTGGTCACCAACCTGGCCGCCGGCATCGACGACGAGGGGATCTCGCCCGGCGACATCATCGGGGTGGGCGAGCGCCGGGCCGCGGACGTCGGACGATTGATGCGGGACGTGATCCTCGCCCTCTGAGTGGCCGTGGCACCCGGCCCGGGCGTCGGTCCCCACCGCTACCCTCGGACCATGTCCTCCGCCGGAGTCGCCACGCTCCCCGCGACGGTGGTGCCGACATGACGACCGGGGCTCCGGCCGGATGAACCTCCACCGGGGAGCCACGGCCGCGGTCCTCGCCGGCGTGCTCCTCCTCGCCACGTCGTGTGCCGGCGGACGGACGAACGCGACCGCACCGCCGGCCACCCAGCCGCCGGCCGCCGAGCCAGCCGACTCCCCCGCTCCGGCCGCCCGTCCGGCGGGGACCGTCGTCGTCGCCGGGCCTCTGGCCCAGGGGGTGGCCGTCGACCCGTCCACCGGGATCGTCGCCGTGGGCCAGGTGGGGGGTGCCGACCTCTTCGACGAGTCGGGACGTCACCTCGCCACCGTCGCCCTGCCGTCGGCGCCCCGGCACATCGCACTGGCCGCGCCCGGTGGCCCGTTCCTCGTTCCCGCCGAGGCGTCCGCCGAGGTGGGGTTCGTCGACGAACCGAGCGGGACGGTCAGCGCATCGGTGGCGACCGGGCGCATGCCCCACGACCTGGTCGACGTCGACGGCACCGTGTTCGTCGGCAACGAACACGACAGCACCATGACCGTGATCCGGGGCGGGGCGGTCGTCGCCACGGTCCCGGTGGCCCGCCAGCCCGGCGGACTCGCGGAGATCGGCTCCGACATCGCCGTGGTCTCGGTCCGGGCCCGCCGCCTGCAGCTGTTCGATGCCACCTCGCTGCGCCTCACCGCCTCGGTCCCGGTCCAGGGCGGTCCTTCCCATGTCGCCACGTTCGGCCACCAGCTCTACGTGGTCGACACCGGGGGGACCCACGTGCGGGTGTTCGACACCGTCCCACGGCTCCACCTGATCGGAAGCGTCCGCGTCCCGAGGAGCCCGCTCGGGGTGGCCGTCGATGCGACGAGGGGCCGCCTGTGGGTCACGTGCACCGCCACGAACCAGTTGGTGGAGCTGTCACTCCGGGCCGGGCAGCTCCCCCGCGTCGTCGGACGATGGCCCACCGTCCGACAGCCGGACACCGTGGCGGTCGACCCCCGGACGGACACGGTCTTCGTGGTCGGTGTGGCGCCCGGGACCCTGGAGATCCTCCACCCCACCGCCCACTGAACTTCACCGGCGCCGGAATCCATAGATTTCGTCCACCCGTTTCCGCCCGCGGGCACATCACCCCGGTCACCCGGAGCCATACGGGTGTTTCCGGCCGTCAACCTCCCCGTCCACCGGCCCAGCGCCATGGAAGTGGCCGCCTGAACGGTTGTGGTTGCAGAGAGCGCCCGTCGGCCAGGCCATGGCGGTTGCACGGGTTCATCCAAATGCGGGGCGGCGCCGAAGACTGTGTGCCCCCTAGAGATATCGGAGTATTCATCATGAAACGGTCCAATCGTAAACTCGCAGCACTTGGCGCCGCGGTGGCGATCGGTGCGTCCGGAGCGGCCCTCGCGGCACCCGCAGTGGTTTCCGGTGCCTCGACGACTCCGGACACCGTCACCGCCATCCCCGCCCTCACCGGCGTCGGCACCACGCTGACGCTCAATGCCGACACGGCGGCGGCCCTGACCGGTCTCGGCGTGAAGGTGGCGCCGGAGGGATCGGCCACGGCCAGCGGCTCGTCGGTCACGTTCCCCATCACCTCGGGCTACGTGGAGATCCACAGCAACAAGCACCACCGCCCGGGCTACATCGAAGGCTCGATCGAGCACTACGGCTCGGGCCTGACCCTCACCGCCGGCATCACCACGGTGACGTTGTCCGACTTCGTCGTCGATCCCGGTGACTCGCTCCTGTACGCCAGCGTGAACGGTGTCCCGGACAAGGCACCCCTCCTGCAGCTCGACGGCCGGAAGGTCGCCGTCAGCAAGGACGGCTCGGGCGACGTGGTGCTGAACGGCACCGTGGCCAACCTGACGAACTCCGCCGCCACCGCGCTGGACTCGGCGTTCGGCACCCAGGCGATCAAGGGTGGCACCCCCCTCGGGACGGTGCACCTGGTGGCCAAGGGCAAGGCGAACACGTACACCGGCAAGGTCGCCGAGATCCCCCGGGTCACCGGCTCCACGTCGCTGGACCTCGACGCCACCACCGCGGCGGCCCTGACCAGTCTCGGGGTCACCCCCGGGGTCACCGGCACCGCCACCGCCAGTGGGACCACCGTCACCTTCCCCATCACCGGCGGTGACGTCGTCATCCACGCCGACAAGCACTACGCCCCCGGCTACGTCGACGGCGTGGTGCTCCATCAGGGCAGTGGGCTCACCCTGACCAAGGGCTCCACCGTGGTGTCGCTCACCGACTTCACCATCGACCCCGGCAACTGCATCCTGTACGGCAATGTGAACGGCACCGTGCCGGCGGCCAACGTCCCGCTCCTCCAGCTCGACGGTCGTCCGCTGAAGATCAGCGAGAGCGGCGGCGTCGTGCACCTCGACGGGACCATCGCCAACCTGACGCCCACGGCGGCGTCGGCCCTCAACAAGGCGTTCGGTGTCACGGCCTTCGCCGCCGGGATGCCCCTCGGAACGGCCCACATCGCCGCATCGAACTCCTAGGAGCTCACGGCCGGCCCGCTCCTCGGGCCGCGGTAGCGCAGGATCGCCGCCGATCGGACACCAGGTGTATCCGGTCGGCGGCTCCCTCGCGTGACGGCGGCAGGCAGCCGGGAGCCGCCGCCAACTGATTGCTGCCGCATCTTCCAGAATGGACACGGCGCATCTACTGTTCGGCCGGAACGCTGGTTGACCCAGCCCACCCTGATTCGACGATTGCGGTCGGGGGCAGACACTCAACTCCAGGCGCTGAGCGACTGTGGACTCGCACGTCGACGTGATTCGATTCAATCGCGGCGCGTCAGGTGACCGTAATTGTCAGGGATTGCATGGCCGAACTGGGAGATGACGAATGGGATTTCGCTTCGGCGGCAACCACTGTGAAAGTGAACGTCCCGATGGACGATGGCTTTCCCGATATTACTCCTTTGGAGTTCAACTTTATGCCGGGTGGCAGCGCAGACCCACTCTTGAGCGACCATTTGTATGGGGCATTGCCTCCTGCTGCGGTCAGCGAGGTCTCATATGACTCCCCAAGGTCGGCATTTGGGAGTGCCACTGTGGTCACCTGAACCGGGGCGCCGAGGAGGACCGAGATGCTTTCGCCATTCTGCGGAACGATGCTGACTTTATTAGCGGTCATTCCACTTGAAGCTGGTGGAGTCACGGAAACGGCGAGTGATTTGGCAGGCAGGACCTCAAGTGTGGCGTTCCCGTCGGCATCGGTGGCTTCACTGGCACATTCGGTTCCCGATGCTTTGGTGCTAAAGAGAAGAAACGATGTTGACGTGCACGGAAAGCTCACGATTGCTCCACTTACGGCGCCCATGACACCCATAACATGAACGGTCACCAATTCCGTAGGAAGTGCCAATGAAAGCTGACTTTGCGCATGGATGGATACTTTTGGAACCTTCACTGCGTAGTCGGTCGGGTCTCCCACGGGACCCGAAACTCCCATGGTGTAGGAGCCCTGAGAAATATCGAGTGCGAAGTTTCCCGTCGCCGTTGTCGTAGCTTGGCCAACTGTCACGCCAGCTGCCGTCTCGGCCACAACTTGCTGGTCGGAAAGGGGGTTGCCCTGTCCGTCGACCATCGATCCGACCACTGTTCCGTCCACGAGTTCAACCGTTACCGGTCCGGACCAGCTGGTCGGGCCGACAACATACTCTTGCGCATCCCCAGATCCCGTTGGAGGTGTGATCCTGAACTTGAACGATGAGTTCGCGCAGGTTGGGACCGGGAAGGTGGCGGTGCCAGATGCATCGGTCGTCACTCCCAGGAGATAGGACGTCGTGGTAAGCGTCGTCCCAGGGATGGCCGTGGACGAGTTGGTGGTGCAGAGGGCTGCATTGGCGGTGACGTTGGCACCAACGACTGGATTGCCATTCCCGTCGTTGACGGTCACGGTCATCGGAACTGTCGCTGGGAGCGCCAACGTGGGAAGGGTCAGATTCTGGGTCACGCTGACTGGTGCAGTCATCTCAATGAAGACCGCGCCACCGTCCACGGACTGTTCGATGGAGACCGTTTCGGGCGTGTAGGACGGGGGGGTGAGAAAGCTGTAGTTGCCGTTGGCGTCGGTCACACCTTCGTAGGGGATGCCATCGTTCTGGCCACCTAGACCGACGTACACGCCCTGAGCCGGCACCCCCGTGCCGTCGGTAATCGTGCCCGACACGGTGACGAGGTCGGACGTGGCGTAGAGCGTCACCGGGATAGTGGTCGCACCGGCGAATGTCTGAAGGTGTGACCATGGGACGGTGACATAGCCAGAATCTGTGATCGAGTATGCGTATTCGAGCCCGTCACAGGTAGCGGCGAGCCACGTGCCCTCTCCCGATGCATTGGTGGTCGCGCCGGTGGAATTGACGAACTTGGCCGAGGCACCAGTGATCCCCGGAGCCAGCGTGACTCCCGAGCAACTTCCTTGACTCTGGGTGCCCGTCGGACTGTTGTCCTCGACCAGGATCTGTGCCCCTTGGATGGAATTCCCGTGGAGCCCGGTGATCTGATTCGTCACCAACGCAAACGGAAGCGCCAACGTCTCGCCGATCACATTGGCGCTCAGATCCAGGCTGGGCACCGTTACCTGATCCTGATAGCTGGTATCGCCGGAAAGGTTCTCGATGCTCGCCGAATATGTCCCCGAAGGAACGGTGAGTGAGAACGAGCCATCGGCGCCGGTGGACGTCCAGTACTGGTTGTTCTGGCTGTCCGTGAGCGTGAGATTCGCATCGGCAAAGGGTGTTCCATCCGCATCGGTCAAGGTGCCGGAGAATGTGCTCCCCGATGGATCCACCAACACAACGGAGACAGGACCCGACCAACTGATGGGTCCGCCGACCGTGACCACCGCATCCCCAGATCCCGTTGGAGGTGTGATCCTGAACTTGAACGATGAGTTCGCGCAGGTTGGGACCGGGAAGGTGGCGGTGCCAGATGCATCGGTCGTCACTCCCAGGAGATAGGACGTCGTGGTAAGCGTCGTCCCAGGGATGGCCGTGGACGAGTTGGTGGTGCAGAGGGCTGCATTGGCGGTGACGTTGGCACCAACGACTGGATTGCCATTCCCGTCGTTGACGGTCACGGTCATCGGAACTGTCGCTGGGAGCGCCAACGTGGGAAGGGTCAGATTCTGGGTCACGCTGACTGGTGCAGTCATCTCAATGAAGACCGCGCCACCGTCCACGGACTGTTCGATGGAGACCGTTTCGGGCGTGTAGGACGGGGGGGTGAGAAAGCTGTAGTTGCCGTTGGCGTCGGTCACACCTTCGTAGGGGATGCCATCGTTCTGGCCACCTAGACCGACGTACACGCCCTGAGCCGGCACCCCCGTGCCGTCGGTAATCGTGCCCGACACGGTGACGAGGTCGGACGTGGCGTAGAGCGTCACCGGGATAGTGGTCGCACCGGCGAATGTCTGAAGGTGTGACCATGGGACGGTGACATAGCCAGAATCTGTGATCGAGTATGCGTATTCGAGCCCGTCACAGGTAGCGGCGAGCCACGTGCCCTCTCCCGATGCATTGGTGGTCGCGCCGGTGGAATTGACGAACTTGGCCGAGGCACCAGTGATCCCCGGAGCCAGCGTGACTCCCGAGCAACTTCCTTGACTCTGGGTGCCCGTCGGACTGTTGTCCTCGACCAGGATCTGTGCCCCTTGGATGGAATTCCCGTGGAGCCCGGTGATCTGATTCGTCACCAACGCAAACGGAAGCGCCAACGTCTCGCCGATCACATTGGCGCTCAGATCCAGGCTGGGCACCGTTACCTGATCCTGATAGCTGGTATCGCCGGAAAGGTTCTCGATGCTCGCCGAATATGTCCCCGAAGGAACGGTGAGTGAGAACGAGCCATCGGCGCCGGTGGACGTCCAGTACTGGTTGTTCTGGCTGTCCGTGAGCGTGAGATTCGCATCGGCAAAGGGTGTTCCATCCGCATCGGTCAAGGTGCCGGAGAATGTGCTCCCCGATGGATCCACCAACACAACGGAGACAGGACCCGACCAACTGATGGGTCCGCCGACCGTGACCACCGCATCCCCAGATCCCGTTGGAGGTGTGATCCTGAACTTGAACGATGAGTTCGCGCAGGTTGGGACCGGGAAGGTGGCGGTGCCAGATGCATCGGTCGTCACTCCCAGGAGATAGGACGTCGTGGTAAGCGTCGTCCCAGGGATGGCCGTGGACGAGTTGGTGGTGCAGAGGGCTGCATTGGCGGTGACGTTGGCACCAACGACTGGATTGCCATTCCCGTCGTTGACGGTCACGGTCATCGGAACTGTCGCTGGGAGCGCCAACGTGGGAAGGGTCAGATTCTGGGTCACGCTGACTGGTGCAGTCATCTCAATGAAGACCGCGCCACCGTCCACGGACTGTTCGATGGAGACCGTTTCGGGCGTGTAGGACGGGGGGGTGAGAAAGCTGTAGTTGCCGTTGGCGTCGGTCACACCTTCGTAGGGGATGCCATCGTTCTGGCCACCTAGACCGACGTACACGCCCTGAGCCGGCACCCCCGTGCCGTCGGTAATCGTGCCCGACACGGTGACGAGGTCGGACGTGGCGTAGAGCGTCACCGGGATAGTGGTCGCACCGGCGAATGTCTGAAGGTGTGACCATGGGACGGTGACATAGCCAGAATCTGTGATCGAGTATGCGTATTCGAGCCCGTCACAGGTAGCGGCGAGCCACGTGCCCTCTCCCGATGCATTGGTGGTCGCGCCGGTGGAATTGACGAACTTGGCCGAGGCACCAGTGATCCCCGGAGCCAGCGTGACTCCCGAGCAACTTCCTTGACTCTGGGTGCCCGTCGGACTGTTGTCCTCGACCAGGATCTGTGCCCCTTGGATGGAATTCCCGTGGAGCCCGGTGATCTGATTCGTCACCAACGCAAACGGAAGCGCCAACGTCTCGCCGATCACATTGGCGCTCAGATCCAGGCTGGGCACCGTTACCTGATCCTGATAGCTGGTATCGCCGGAAAGGTTCTCGATGCTCGCCGAATATGTCCCCGAGGGAACGGTGAGTGAGAACGAGCCATCGGCGCCGGTGGACGTCCAGTACTGGTTGTTCTGGCTGTCCGTGAGCGTGAGATTCGCATCGGCAAAGGGTGTTCCATCCGCATCGGTCAAGGTGCCGGAGAATGTGCTTGCACCGGCAGCCATTGCGGGCTGTGCAAGACCGATGGTGAAGGTGGCGATCGGGAGGATCAGCATCAGCACCAGAGCCGCAACGACAAACTGCGTTGCTCCAGAACGCTTTGAATATGAATAGGAACGCGGTCCAACCTGATGACGCATTACGCTCAGCCCTCCGCCGGATGCCTGCCCAAGGTGTGGTCCTCGGATCCTGCAGCGAATCTTGGGGGTTGTCAATCTTGATCCCGTCATCCCTCCAGATAGCGCAGTACCGCCAGGACCCGGCGGTGGTCGGTGGAAGAGGCGGGAAGGTCCAGTTTGGAGAAGATGTTGGCGATGTGCTTCTCCACGGCCCCCTCGGAGACGACGAGCGCGGCGGCGATGGCCGAGTTCGTCCGGCCCTCCGCCATCAGCTCCAGCACCTGGCGCTCACGGACACTGAGACCCGACAGGGCGTCCTTGCGGCGGGAGGCTCCCATCAGCTGGGTCACCACCTCCGGGTCGAGGGCGGTGCCCCCCGAGGCCACCCGGACCAACGCCTCGACGAAATCCGCCACGTCCGCCACCCGGTCCTTGAGCAGGTAGCCGATGCCGGCGGCACCTCCAGCGAGCAACTCGGCGGCGTACCGTGTCTCGACGTACTGGGAGAACACCAGGATCCCCACGTCGGGGTGGTCCGACCGCAGCCGGATGGCGGAGCGCAGCCCCTCGTCGGTGAACGTCGGCGGCATCCGGATGTCCACCACGGCCACATCCGGAGGGTCCTCGGCGACCGCCTGCTCGAGGCCCACGGCATCGACCACGGCCCGGACCACGGTGAACCCGCGGTCCGACAGCAGCTGGTGCAGGCCGTCCCGCAGGATGGCGGAGTCCTCGGCGATCACCACCCGGATCGCATCCGTGTCGGGCACGGTCACACGAAGGTCGGCAGATCCACGGTGACCGCGGTGGGTCCACCGGGAGGGCTGGCGATGCTCAGGTGCCCGTCGACCGCCCCCACCCGGTCGGCCAGGCCGGCCAAGCCACTCGACGACGAGCCGATCCGGTTGACGGTCGCCCCGCCCTTTCCGTCGTCGCGCACGACGATCCGCAGCCACGGGCCGTGTTGGGCGCAGCTCAACGACGCCCGGGAGGCATCGGCGTGCTGGGCCACGTTGGCCAGCAACTCCGCCGCACAGAAGTAGCAGATCGCCTCGACGGCCGGGCTGGGCCGGGAGTGGACGGACACCTGCACCTCGGTCGGGATCGTCGACCGGGCGGCCAGCGTGGCCAGCGCGTTCTCCAGCCCGGTGTCCAGGGCCGGTGGGTGGATGCCGCGGGCGAGGTCCCGCAGATCCGTGATGGCCTCCTTGGCCCCGCGGTGGGCCTCGTCGACCAGACGTCGGACGACCTGCAGGTCGTCGGCCTCGTCGGCCTCGGTGTCGATGCCCTCCAGCCGTTCCTTCGCCTGCCCGAGGCGCATGGCCAGCGCCACCAGCTGCGCCTGGGTGCCGTCGTGGAGATTGCGTTCGATGCGCTGCAGCGTCTCGGTGGCGGCGTCGAGCGTCCTCGTCCTCGACACCTCGAGGCTCCTCACCCGGGACGAGGTGGCGCTCGGCCCGAGCAGCAGGTGCATGATGCGCCGGTCGACATAGACCACGAACCGCATGGCCCACGGGGCGATGAAGAGGAAGAGGACGCCGATGGCGAACTCGGCGACGTGGGTGCGGAGTGTCGGCGGCCCCGACGGGGTTCCGTCCCGCCCGACTGCGTGGCCGATCAGACCGAACCGCGTGGTACCTCCGTCGCCGAGGAGAGGCGACGCGATCCCGAGCGCCGCTTCGATCCAGAGGCTGAGGGCGAACCACGCCCCGAAGAGCGTCAGGGGGATCTTGGTCACGAAATAGAGCACCGACCGCCAGGCCGCCCCGTCGGTCAGCGCCGCCCGCAGCCACCGCAGGGCGCCCGGGGCGGGGCTGAACGGCGGGGGTTCGGCGATGTCCTCGCCCAACGTCGCCCAGGCCAGGGTCCGCTGCCAGCGGCCGAGTTCCCGGGCCAGTCGCAGACCGCCGGCCAGGATGAAGACCCCGACCAGGACGATGGTGAGCATCAGACCCACGAAGCCGACCGCCCCCAGGACCAGGACCGCCCCTACGGCCAGCGCGGACGCCGCCAGGAAGTACCCCAGCTCCGCCCAGCTGCGCTTCTGGAACGGCTCGCGGAGGATGACCTGGGACAGTCGTCTGGCCTGCTGGGCCCGCTCCTCGGGAATCCGGATCTGCACCCAGCCGACCTCGGCACCCGGATCGCTCAAGCGTCGCGCCTCACGAAGAGCACGGCTCCGACGGCGAGGGCGGCGGCGGCGTAGAGGACCATCAGCAGCAAGCCTACGACCGGAGTGAGCGGAGGGAAGGGCCCACCCTGGCCCTGGGTCACCGTGGACATGATCGAGTTGATCAGGATGTTGGTCGGCAGATAGCGGACGGACGACTCGGAGATCCCGTGCATGACCAGGGGGAGGACGAAGATCACGCCGACGAAGGCGGCGATCGCCGCCGCGGTGCTGCGGAAGATCAGTCCGAACCCGAAGGACATGAGCGAGATGAGCCCGATGAACAGCCCGGACAGGATCACGGCCCGGGCAGCTCCCGGCGAGGCCAGGGTCGCCGTGGGGGCTCCGCCACCGGACAGGATGGCCTGACCGAGGAAGAAGGTAGCGAAGCTCAGCACCACGCAGAAGGTCATGGTCAGCACCGTCGTGAGGCCGAGCTTGGTGGCGAGCAGCAGCGTTCGTCGGGGGGCGGCGGCCATCGTGGAACGGATCGTCCCGCTCGAGTACTCGCTCGTGATCAGCAGGGCCCCGAACACGCCACCGGCCAGTGCCACGGTGATCAGGCCGGTGAGGGACTGCTGGGTGGGATCGAAGCCCTGGTAGAACCCGGGTGGGTGATTGCCGCCGTCGGCATGGGTCACGAGCCCGGTCACCAGGAGCGCGGCGACGACGGTCAGGCCGACGGTGATGGCCGTCGAACGCAGGGTCACGATCTTGGCGAACTCGGAGCGCGCGATGTGCGTCGGACGGTAGTGGCCCCTCGGGGCGTCCAGCAGGATCTCGGTGGTCATCGTCCCACTCCTCGCTCGTTGGCGAACTCGCCGGGCATCGTCGACGGGCGGTACTCCACCTCGTCCTGGGTCAGTTCCATGAATGCGTCCTCCAAGGACGCGGTCACCGGGGTCAGCTCGTAGATCCGGAGCCCGTCCCGGGCGGCGAGGTCACCGATCTGTCGGGTGAGGAGATTTCCGACCGTGAGCACCCCGTCCTCGGCCACGACCGTGGCGCCGGCCTGCGTCAGTCCGGCGGTGAACAGCTCCACATCCGGAGTGACGAGGCGCACCTCCCCTCCCCCGCTGCGGGCGACGAAGTCGGCCACACTCGTCTCCGCGATCAGGCGGCCGCGTCCGATGACCACCAGCCGGTCGGCGGTCAGGGACATCTCACTGATGAGGTGGCTCGAGACGAGTACGGTCCGGCCCTGGCGGGACAGATCACGGAGGAAGTGGCGCACCCAGCGGATGCCTTCCGGATCGAGCCCGTTGACGGGCTCGTCGAAGAGGAGGACTCCCGGATCCCCGAGGAGCGCGGCGGCGATGCCCAGCCGCTGGGTCATCCCGAGGGAGAACTTCCCGACCCGCCGACCGGCCACGGAGGTGAGGCCGACCTGATCGAGGACCTCGTCGACCCGGCCGGTCGGGATGTCGTTGGCCAGTGCGAGCCAGCGCAGGTGGTTCCGGGCGGTGCGGGCGGGGTGGAACGCCTTGGCGTCGAGCAGGGCGCCCACCTCACGGAGGGGCCAGTCCAGCTGGCAGTAGCGCTGGCCGTTGATCAGGGCCGAGCCGGAATCGGGCAGATCGAGCCCCATGATCATGCGCATGGTCGTCGATTTGCCCGACCCGTTCGGCCCCAGGAATCCGGTCACCTCACCGGAGGGGACCTCGAAGGTCAGATCGTCGACGGCGGTCGACTCGCCGTACCGCTTCGTGAGTGAGTGGGCTGTGATCATCACCACTCACGGTACGACAGGACCCCGCCGATCTGAATACCGCTAGTCGGCGTCTTCGGGTGGGGTTAACCCCCGACCGCGAGGGACTCGACGATCGTTCGCCCAGTCCCGGGTCGACCCACCTGTCGCCCGCCACTAGCGCAGCCGAGGGTTCACCCCTCGTCCTCCGTCAGACGTCGGAGGCCAGCGTCAGGTGGAGGCGTCGATCCGGGCCAGGTCGAATCCTGCCTCCAGTCGCACGAAGATGGCGCGTGCCTCGTCCAGGTGCCGGCCCGCAGCTTCCTCGTCGCCACCGGCCCGGTCCAGTAGTCCGAGCTCCACATGACAGCGAGCGATCTCGTAGGGCAGTCCCAGGTGCGCCGCCAGATCGAGGGACCGCTTCCACAGACGTCGGGCCCGGTGGGGGTGACCGTCGAGCAGCTGGATCCGGCCGGCACAGAAGAGTGCACGGGGGCGGGCCACCGGGAACGGGCGGGCCAGCTTCTTCAGGTGTTTCAGCGACCGCCGCGCCGGTCGCCTCCACTCCGTGTCTCCCGATGCCCACAGTTCGAGGCAGGCCTCCACCGTGTTCGCGTAACCATCGAACATGGACACCAGGATCGGCAACGCCTCGTCGCCCGCTTGCAGCGCCCGGTGCAACGCGGCAATCGCATCATCCCGGCGTCCGGCTCGCAGGTAGGCCAGACACAGCGTCCCGTAGACCTTCACATGGCCGGACCGGCTGCTCTCGGGTCGGAACATGGCGACGGCGGGCTCGAGCAGGGCGATGGCCTCCTCGGTCCGGCCCGAGGTCAGTACCGGCCCGGCCCCGATACCACGGGACCAGATCTCGACCTCCCGATCCCCACGCTCGGCTCCCGACGCCTGGGCCCGAGCCCACAACTCCATCCGCCTCGGAAAGGGCTCCGGCCACCGGGAGACGGCACGGACCTGGAGCTCCTCGTCGAAGATGCGTCGGAGACCGGCTCCCTGGGCCACGTCCAGGGCACTGTCGATCAGTGACTGGGCCCGTTCCCACTGACCGCCCATCCCGCAGTAGAACCACGCAGCCGTCTGCCGCACCCAGGTGGTGGTCGCCGGGTCGTCCAGATCGGCCACCAGCCGGATTGCCGCCTCGATGTACCACTCGCCGAGGCGCGGAAGCCCCATCACGCCCGCCCCGGGACCACAGCTCGCGTAGAACTGGGCGCGGTGCAGCCGGTCGTCCACGGATTCGGCGAGGTTCAGGCCGGCCACCGCGATGGCCAGGCAGGTGAGCCGTTCGTTCCGGTGGTAGTAGACGAGCAGGATGCGCCGGAGGCAGTCCGCGATGTCCTGCTTCGCCGGGGTGATCGGATCACGGCCGATCCGACGCCTCCGGAACGCGAAGGTGGCCGCCTGCCCGAGCACGCCCCGGATGAGCATCGCCAGCCAGCCCACCGTCGAACGGGGGAGCGGTCGCCCGAGCAGTTCGAGCGCCCGTTCGAAATGGGCCGCACTCTGGTCGTGCTCGCTGAGTCCGTCGTAGCCCTCCCCCAGGCCCACCTCCCAGTCCACCACCGTCTCGACGTCGGGCGGTTCGGACACCGAGGCCGCCAGCCCGAGGGCCTGTTCGAAGGCCTCCACCGATTCGCGGTAGGCGCCCTTCCGGAGTGCGTCACGCCCGGCGAGCGCATACCAGGACATCGCCTTCGCCTGGTCCCCCGCGCTCGCCCAGTGATGGGCCAGGCTGCGCGCCACGCTTCCGAGGTCCGACTGGTGCATCCGTTCCAGGAATTCGGCGGCGGCTCGGTGCAACTGGCCGCGCTGCGCCGTCGGAAGGAGGCTGTACGCCACCTCCTGGATAATCACGTGCTTGAACAGGTAGGCGAGATCGGGCTCGTCGTGCTGGAGCGGCGTGAGGTCGAGCCGGCGCAGGTTCTCCAGTTCCGACCGGAGTGCCTCCCCCGGATCGGCCGTCGGGTGCACCTCCCCCAACATCAGGTAGCCGAACACGCGTCCGATGACGGCGGCGACCTTGATGGTGAGCTGCTCGGTGGTCGCCAGCCGGTCGATACGGCTGGTGACGACGCCGTGCAGGGTGTCGGGAAATGCGATGTGACGTAGGAAGTCGTCGTCGCTGGTCAGCTGGCAGGTGCCGTCGGTGACCTCGAAGAGTCCGGCCTCGAGGAGGGCCATCACCAGTTCCTCACTGAAGAACGGGTTCCCCTCGGCGCGGTCCATCACGATCGACAGCAGCTGGTCGGGGATCGAGTCGACACCGAGCCGGTCGCAGAGCAGTTGGGCGGTCTCCTCGCGGGTGAGCGCATCCAGTCGCAGCAGTTCGGCGTCCCATCCGTCGAGTGCCCAGTCGAGACCGGAACCGTCCGACCCCGTGGGACGGGTCGCCACCACGACGAGGATCGGCGACACGGTATGGCAGATCTCCCGGACGACATCCCACGAGGACGAGTCGAACCAGTGGGCATCCTCGAGGACCAGCACCGTGCCCTCCGGCCTGGCGTCCCGGCTCCGCAGATGGGTCGTCTCGGCGTCGAACAGACCCGCCAGCAGTTGGCGGGTGGCGTACGCCCGGTCCTCGCCGATCATGTCCCGGGTCTCCACGGTGTCCTCGAATTCGACCGGGAGCACGCCCGAGAGCAGAGGGGCGAGATTCCGTGGCACCCGATCGCTGCCGAGGCGGGCCAGGACGTACTCGCGACGTGCCTCGGCCGACCACTCGGCGGCCTGGTCCATACCGGTCAGCGACGTCAGACACCGTCGCCACGGAAAGTACGGCGTCGACTGCTGCACGCCGTCCGCCTCGGCGACGACACTCACCAGGCCCCGTCGGGCGGCCTCACCGAGGAGGTGGGCGACGAGCCGGGACTTGCCCACCCCGGGCTCCCCCTCGATCACCAGCAGTCGGCTCCGTCCGGCCCCGACGTCCTCCAACGCCGCCCCGATCGCGGCGATCTCCCGATGACGGCCGGCCAGGCGGCTCCCGTCACCGACCGGGCGCGACCGTCTCCGGTCGACCGTGAGCGGGGTGTAGACGGGCACCCCGTCGGCCCATCCCTTGAGATCGACGGTGACAGGTTCGGAGAAATCGGCACAGTGGCCGGCCGCGGCCACCGTCGCGCGATCGCAGAGGATGCCATCGCCGGCCCGGCTCATCAGCCGGGCGGCGAGGTTCATCTGCTCACCCATGACCGTGTAGGTCCGTCGCTCGTGGCCACCGACCGGGCCGACGAACGCCCGACCGGTGGCCACGCCGATCCCCGACCGTTGGTGCAGTGCGTTGAGCGACCGGTGGACCTCGAGAGCGGTCTCGACCCCTCGGAGGGCGTCGTCCTCGTGCGCCTGGGGCCGTGCCCCGAAGACCCCGACGATCACCGCCCCCTTGTCGTCGACCAGCAGCTGGTCGATGTACCCGTCGAGGCGGACGAACACCCGCTGCACGGCGAGCATGGCGGCCTGCGCCGTCTCCAGCGCATCGGGCGCCGTGGGTACGAAGTCGAGGAGCTTGATGAACAGGACGCACACGTGCCGGGACTCGGCCAGCCAGTCACTCTGGCCGGCCAGCACGGCGTGGCGGACCTGGTCCGGCAGGTACCGCTGGAGCGGGCCCCACGCGACGGCGTCGATCTCGGCCGGCCCGGTCGGCGCGGTCGGTGTCCCGCCGACCGCCGAGACGACCCGGACCTGACCGTCGCCGATCGGGATCCCCACCAGGTCGTCGCCCGCCGCGCCCACGACGGCCGCCGACGCCACGACATCGCCCGGTTCGCCGGTCAGGACGGCGCCCACGGCCTGGAGGACGGCGTCGCCGGTGAGGACGTAGAACCACTTGTCGTCGATACCCCCGACATGGACCCCCGCCATGGCCCCCGCCCCCACGCCGACCCGCAGAGTGAGGGAGTCCTCATCGCTCGCCCCGTACCCGTCGAGCTCGCCTTGGATCGCCAGGGCGCAGGCCGTGGCGGCCAGGACGGCACTCCGCAGAGCATCCGGGTCCTCGACGAGCCACACCGCGATGAGGGCGTCCCCGGCGAAGGTGACGACTTCGCCACCGTGGGTCCGGATGATGGCGTGCAGCTGAGCGAAATACTCGTTGACGAGTGAGGTGAGTACCTCGGAACCCACCGCGCCCCGACGGGCCAGTCGGTTGGCGACCGTGGTGAAATCGGCGATGTCCGCCATGACCGCCGCTCCGGTCAGGGAGTCGAACTCGGCGTCCACGGGTGCGCGCGGGTCGCCCTGGAAACGCCGGGCCAGAGGGCCCGGCACGTACTTGCTCAGCTCCACCTGCTCATGCCGCAATGGATGTTCTCCTGAGCCGCCTCCCCGGAGGATAGCTTGCGAGGCCTTCGTGCTCCCGAACGTGTATAACGAGGTGCGCGAGTGGAGGACGGAAGGGCGGATCCCCTTGGCGCACGTCAAGAATTGGTTCGGCGACATCCGGTGGCACCCGGCCCATGAGTGCACCCCGACGACCGTGGACGAGATCGTACGGATCGTCTCGGACCCGGCCACCTATCCGGGGCCCGTGCGGGCCGTGGGATCCAACCATTCGACGACACCGTGCGCGGCGGCGGACGGAGGCACGACCCTCTTCATGTCGGCCATGACCGGCCTGTCGATCGACGCGGAGGCCCGCACGGTCACCGCCGGCGCCGGCGAGTCCTACGTCGAGGTCGCCCGGCAACTGCAGCTGGTCGGCCTCCAGTTCTTCGTGAACATCGAACTCGGCGACCTGTCGATGGGGGCGGCCGCCACCGTGGGCACCAAGGAGGCGGCGTTCCCCGGGGAGTACGGCCAGGTCTCGTCCTATCTGAAGAGTGCCCGGATCGTCACCGCCGACGGCACCCTGCTCGAGATCACCGAGGACGACACGGACCTCATGTGCGCGTTCCGGTCCAGCTACGGCACCTTCGGCATCACCTACGAGGTGACCTTCCACGTCCGCCCCATGCACCCCATGGCGGTCCACCACCGCGTCTACTCACTCGACGAGTACCTGGAGGCTCTGCCGGACCTCCTGGCGAGCGAGCAGTCGCTGATGATGTACATGGACCCCCTCCGGAGCCGGATCGCCGTCGAGTTCCGGAGCTACACGGAGGCGGCGCCCGGACAGCGTTACTCCCGGTGGCAGTGGAGGCTCCGCAACTTCTTCTGGAGGGACGTCGGCCCGCTCTGGGCCTACTGCGTCAAGCGCTTCGTGCCCGGCAACTGGCTCCAGGACGTCCTCCTCCGCCTGCTCAGCATGCTGACGTTCCCCATCCTCCGGCTGGCCATCCGGGGAAAGCGGACGGCCGCCGTCGACCAGCAGATCCACTACCCGCCGGTGGGAGCCGGCGACGACTGTCGCTACACCTTCAGCATCTGGGCCTATCCGGTCGACCGCTATCCGGAGACGCTGCGCGCCTACTTCGCCTTCTGCAAGGACTACTACCGGTCGAAGGGGCTGCGGGTCAGCCTGCCCAATGTGGGCTACCGCACCTTCCAGGACACCCAGGCCCTCCTCTCGTACTCGTTCGACGGCATGGTCTGCACCATCGATCCGGTGACGACGCCCGAGGCCGGATGGGACGACTTCCTCCTGGCCTACAACGCCTTCGCCTCCTCCCATGGGGGGCGACCGCTCCTCAACCAGACCAAGCACGTCACACGCCAGGAGGTGCGTGACGCCTACGGCGCCCGGGTGGACACCCTCGAAGCCCGGCGGGTGGCCATGGACCCCGGTGGACGATTCCTCTCGCCGTACTTCCGAGATCTGCTGGTTTGAGCTCGGCTGAGCAGTCCCCGCAGGTCGACCGGCGCGTGGGCACGCTCCGGCTGCCATGGGTGGCGTTGGCCGTCGCCGTCGTCGACTGGGCGGCGATCATCGCCGGTTGGAGTCTCCTCGCCGACATCGCCAAGCCACTCACGACGATCGTCCTCATCGCCTGGTTCCGGTGGGCGACCCGAGGGGAGCCGAACGGGTGGAGGGAGCCCCGTGCCCTGTTCACTCTCGGGCTCTGCTTCTCCCTCGGCGGCGACGTCTTCCTGATCGGATCCGGGTCGACGCTCTTCGCCCTGGGACTGGCCGGCTTCCTGTTCGCCCACCTCTGCTACATCGCCGGATTCAACTCGCCCCGGGTCCGGCCCGGGCATCTCACCCTCGTCGCCGGAGTCGCCCTGTCGGCGTACGCCGTCGTGTTGTGCGCCCGCATCGAGCCCCACACGAGCGGCTTCCTGACCGTGGCGGTGCCGATCTACGCCCTCGCCCTCGGCGCCATGGTGCTGTCGGCGATCGACACGTGGCGGCGACCGGACTGGCGGCACGCGGCGGCGGCCCTCGCCACGGCCGGCGGACTCGCCTTCCTGGCCTCGGACTCCACCCTGGCCTACGGCCAGTTCATCACGCACCACATCAATGAAGTGGCCGTGATGACCACCTACTTCCTCGGACAGTTCGGGATCATCTCCGGAGTCGTCAATCGGACGCCCGCTCCGGACCGATGAGCACCTCGAGGTGAGCCCGGAGCCCGGCGGCGGGCCGTCCTCCGTCCACCGGGTCGACAGCCCCAGTCCCACGCGACCGAGGACTCGGGGGGACCGTGACCGGACGCCGACGCCCGATTCACCGGCGTCGACGGGACGGTCAGCCGGCCACCGTGATCGGTATGACGACGGAGATGCCGGGCGTCGTCGAGTCGTTCACCACGAGATCCGCCGCTCCCCCGGGCACCACGGTCCCGCTGGCTCCGTCCGAGTAGGTGCCGATCAGGACCGTGACGCCGGCCGTGGTGAACGTGACCTTTCCGCTCTTGGACGCGGTACCCGTGATCACCGTGGCGGTGTCACAGTTGCTCGAAAGGTCGGTGGCGGGGTTGACCGCCGTGTCGCACTCCCGCGCCGTCACGGTGTCCCCTCCCGGGAAGTCCGCCGCCGTGATCTTGTCGACGTAGTCGGCGGCTACCGCCGCGGTCTTCTTGGCCGTGGCGTTGGGGAGCGCGAACCCGAGGACACCGCTGCTGGTGAAGTCACCGGAGTTCCCCACCACGACGATGTAACACAGTGAGGCCGTACTGGTGCCGCACGTGTCCCCATCGGCGTCGATCACCCCGACCGCCAGCTTGATCTTGGCGTTCTTGAACGTTCCGGCCTTCGCACCGGTTCCCAGAGTGGCGGGGACCTTGTTGGCGGCGTCACAGGTGTCCGCCGTGTAGAAGGGGGTGGCGCACTGGTTGACGGTGACCGACGTGTCGGCATGGGCTGTCCAACCGGAGCCGGAGACCTTGTCGGAGTAGTGGCCGTACAGCGCAGTCGACTTCTTGAGCGAGATGCTTCCCCCCGGAACACCGACGTACAGGACCACTCCCGGGGACGTGTACCCCACCGAGTAGGTGAGGCCGCCGCCGGCGGACCCGCCGGTGACACTGGCGAACGTGCCCGACCGCGAGGGGGCGGACACGATGGGGAGGATCGAGCCGTCCGTCGGGACTCCGGTGGTGGAGATGGCGAGCGACCCGGCGAGTGACGCCGTCCCGTTGAGCGACAGTTTGCCGACCTGACTCCCGTCGACCGTCGTCGCGAGCGCACCCCCGGCCCCCTGCGTGAAGGTCCCCACGAGCGTGGTGGTGCCGAGGCCGAGGTCGAGGGTTCCGTTGTTCACCAGCGAGTTGGCGAACGTGTCCCCCCCGAACCCGGCTCCGAGTCGATGGTTCCGTCGCTCGTCGTCAGTCCGGACACACCGGAGCCGGATTGGACGATGAGCGTCTGGTCGCTCGCCAGCGTCCCGGTGACGTACACGGAGTAGCCGACGTTGGCGGTGAAGCTCGCCGCCCCCGAGCCGGTGAGGTCCAGGTTGTCACCCGACAGGATCACCGAGTTGCCGTGGATCGGTCCCGATCCCTCCTCGAAGATGACGCCGTAGTCACCTTCGAGGGTGCCGTTGTCGGCGATCGTCCCCGTCGTGTTGTCCAGCGTGCCGTCGTTCGTGAACGTCGTCCCGGATCCGACGGTGAGGAGGCCGGCGTTGGTCAGCGTGCCGTCCTCATAGGTGATCGAGGAGTCGCCGGTGATGGTCCCACCGACCGCATTGTCGAACGTCCCCGACAGGACGAGCCCCCCTGTCGTACTGGTGTCGGCGTCGATCGTCCCGCTGTTCGTCAGGGTCCCTCCGGCCACCGCGATCTCACTGCCCAACCCGGCGCCCGTCCAGGTGATGGTGCCGGCGTTGGTCAGGGGTCCGGTGAAGTCGAGCGCACTTCCCGAGTTGATGGTGATGCTCTGGTCAGAGGCGATGTTGCCGGTGACCCCCGGCGCGTAGCCCGCGTAGGCGTCGAAACTCGATGACCCCGAGCCGTCGAGATTGAGGGTCGACTCGCTCAGGCTGATCGGGTTCCCCGTGGTCGTGCCCGAGTCCTCGTCGAACGTGGCGAGCGGGGCCACGAGGAACGTCCCCTGGTTGTCGATGGAGCCGCTCACGTTCTCGAGCGTCCCGTAGCCCTCGAACGTCGTGCCGGATGCGACGGAGATCGAGCCCTCGTTGGTCAGGGTCCCGGAGTTGTAGGTGATCGAGGAGTCACCGACGATGCTTCCGGACGCTTGGTTGTCGATGGAGGAGTCGATGAGGAGCTGCCCGGTCGTGCTGGCCTCCGCCTGGATGGTGCCGGTGTTGGTGAGGGTTCCCCCGGTCACCGCGATCTCACTACCCGGCCCGGCGCCCGTCCAGGTGATGTTCCCGGCGTTGGTCAGGGGTCCGGTGAAGTTGAGGGAGCTGCCCGAGTTGATGGTGAGGCTCTGGTCGGAGGCGACGTTGCCGGTGACATCGGGGCCGTATCCGGCATAGGCGTCGAAGTTCGAGGCTCCGGTGCCCTGGAGGTTGAGCGTGGACTCGCTCAGGCTGATCGGATTCCCCGTCGTCGTGCCCTGGTCCTGGTCGAACGAGGAAAGAGGAGAGACGATGAACGAGCCCTGGTTGTCGATCGCCGAGCCGAGGCCGTTCGTCGTCGTCCCGTAGGTCCTCAACGTCGCCGTACCCGCGATGTCGAGGGTCTGCGTCCCCGATCCGGCGCCGAGCGTCAGGCCGCCCACGGTCTCGGTCCCGGACATTCCCCCGGACACCGTCACCGTGTAGGTGCCGGGAGCGGTGATGCACGCCGTGTCACTGATCGTGGGGACGGATCCTTCGGACCAGTTGGTCGGAGTCTCCCAGGAGCCGCCGGCCGTATTGGTCCAGTTGTCGGAACAACCCCCGGCGGCCTGGGCGGCCGGCGTGTCGATCGGGCCGAGAACCGCCAACGTGGACCCGATCAACGACAGCGATCCGACCGCCACGACCGCCCGCCTCAACCAATGCAGCTTTCCGCCCATCACATTGACCTCCGCTCAATGGTCGATCCGCACGGTGTCTCACGGAGACCTCGTCGTAGCGAATGCGCCGGAGGCACAGACATCGTCCCACCCACTGGCCGCATGCACACCGTGCACCACACAAGAGGCAGCGTGGTGCGAACCCCTTCTTGGTACCACGTAGATCTCCTCGGTGCAATCGACAATGGCACTTCCCCCATTGCCCTTTTCCGGAGGCGAGGACACCCTCATCTGACCAACGGCGGGTCCCGGTGCCGGTGACCGGACCCCGCAACTCCTCCGCATGACCGCAGGGAGCTACCAGAGCGCGGGCCATCGGTCCCGGATCACGCAGCCGGCTCTGATCCCACGCCGGGGGAATGCGTCCGGTCGAATGCGCCGACGACGAGTAGCCATGCGGCGGTGATCATGTAACAGGTGTTGGTCACCATCCCTAATGCGGCAACATAGAGGCCGGCGATATGACCGAAGAAGAAGATGGCCGCCCCCACCATTTCGACCGCGTGGATCGCGGTCCCACCCACGATTCGGGAAAGCCTCAGGCCGTTGCCGACCTTGAGCGCCCGGACATATCCCCGGATGAATATGCCAGCCGAGATGCCGGCCACCAGAAACAGTTCCGCACCTATCGACCGGTAGGTCTGGCCTCCCATGAGCGCGAGAGCGCAACGCATGAAGACCAGTGCCAATCCCGTCAGCGTGTTGATCGCCCGATTGCGATGGGTCGCATCGACGGCGATCGCCTCGAGGTTGAGGGACATCGCGACGAAGACCAGTCCGGTGAGCGTGACGGCGCCCGTGCCTACCAGAAGGAAGAAGTTCGTCCACTCCTCCGGCTTGAAACCGGCCGCCGCGATCACGACGCAACTGTAACCAGCCGCAATTTCCCGGGCCACCAGGATCCGACCGCCATCGACCCCGGAGCGCTCCGATCATCGGACCCGGCATCGGGCGACCGGCCCGACGGCGGATCTCCGTGACGAGGCGGCGATGTCTACGATCTGGCTGTGTCGGAACATCTCGAGCCACCCCCGACCGGAGGGGCAGCATCGACGTGGCTCGACGCGGTCCGTGCCGCGGAACGCCGCGGCGAACTGCTCGCCGGCTACGACCTGGCCATGCGCGGCCTCGAGGAGTTCCCGGGCGACACGGACCTGAGCTACCGCGCCGTGTTGGCTCTGGCCCGCGCCGGTTCCACGGGGCAGGCCAGGCGGCAGTTCGAGGCACTCGGCCTCGCCGCCGTCGACACCGAGGACGTCGCCGCCCTCGCCGCCCGGATCGCCAAGGACCAGGCCCTCGAGGCGACGGGAGCGCTCCGTCGCCACCTGGCCACCCGGGCGGCCGCCCAGTACGAGGCCGTCTTCTCCCACACCGGTGGCTACTTCCCGGCCATCAACGCGGCCACCCTGCGACTGGTCTCCGGTGATCCCGCCGGCGCCCGGGAGCTCGCCCGCCGGGCGCTCGTTGCCATCGGCACGGGCGACGACCGGACCTACTTCGCCGCCGCCACGGAAGCCGAGGCCCATCTCCTGCTCGGTCGGTCCGACCAGGCCGCCGAGGCGCTCGACCGGGCGGCCGGACTGCACGGGGGCGACCTCGGCGCGGTGTCGTCGACCCGCCGCCAGCTGCGCCTGGTGTGCGATCTCACCGGAGTCGACACGTCGTTCCTCGGCGTCCTGGCCGGTCCCTCCGTCGCCCACTTCTGCGGACACCGTGTCGACGCCCCCGCGGCGTCCGGACGGTTCCCCCCGGCCCACGAGCCGGCGTTGGCCGAGGCCATGAACGCGCTGCTCGCCGCGCACCCGGTCGGAGCCGCCTACGGCGCCTTGGCCGGAGGCGCCGACATCCTGTGGGCGGAGGCGGTCCTGGCGCAGGGTGGAGAACTCCACGTCGTGCTCCCGTTCGACGGAGAAGAGTTCCGGGACATCTCCGTCACGCCGTGCGGCCCCGGTTGGCCGGAGCGGTTCCGCGCCTGCCTCGACGCCGCTACCTCGGTGACGCTCCTCACGGAGGACGCCTTCCTCGGCGACGAGGTCCTCTTCCGGTACGGCTCGGACGTAGCCATGGGCCTCGCCCTGCTCCGGGCGCGGTTCCTCGATGCGGAGGCCTGGCAGTTGGCCGTGTGGGACGGCACGGCGCCGGACGGGGCGGCCGGAACCGCCGCCGATGTGGCCGCGTGGCGCTCAGCCGGGCACCGCTCGTTCATCCTGCGGCCGGACGGGTCCTCCGCCCCGCCACCCGAACGGCCACCGGCGGCTCCGGCCCGGAGCGTCCGGACCCAGGGTCGGGTGGTACGGGCGCTGCTCTTCGGCGATGTGAAGGGCTTCTCCAAGTTGGGTGACGGTCAGCTCCGGTCCTTCTGCGACGCGGTGCTCCAGGCCTTCGCCGACGAGCTGGCGGCGTTCCGGGAAGACGTGGAGTTCGTCAACACCTGGGGCGACGCCCTCTTCGCCGTGGTGGATTCGGCGCCGGCCGCGGCCCGTCTGGCGCTCGGCATCCAGGACCGGATCGCCCGTCTCGATCTGACGGCGGCCGGACTGCCGGACCACCTCGCCCTCCGGATGTCCGCGCATCTCGGCCCCGTGATCCCTCTGCAGGATCCGGTGCTCGGCACGCCCGCCTTCATGGGGGCCCAGGTCAGCCGAGCCGCCCGTATCGAACCCGTCACCGTCCCCGGGGCGGTCTTCGTGACCGAGGCGTTCGCCGCTGCCCTCGAGCTCGCGGGCGATCACGACGTCCGATGCGACTACGTCGGGCACCTGCCGGCGGCCAAGGACTACGGGCGGCTGCGCATGTACCGACTGCGCCGACCGACCCCGCGTAGCTGACCACCGGGGGCGGGTGACCTCCAGAGGTCACCGACCGGACGATTGACAGGCCTCTGGTCCCCGGGCAACCTGTTGACCAGTCGGCACACTCGGGCGGAGCATGGCGCAGCGGATCGAGGCGGAAGAAGCAGGCCCAGAGGTCGACGCCGACGCGTCGTCCCGCTCCACCGACGCCTTCATCTCGTATTCGCGGCGCGACGGGGAGTTCGTCGACCGACTCGTCGCCGGGCTCCGGGAGCGCGGCAAGCAGGTCTGGCTCGACACCGGATCCATCTCGGACGCGGAGGTCTTCCCCGACGCCATCCGCAGAGCGATCGAGAGCTCCGAGGCGTTCGTCTTCGTCATCTCGCCGGCGTCGGTGGCGTCGGCGTTCTGCGAGCAGGAGGTCGGCTATGCGTCCGAGCTCGGGAAGCGGATCGTCCCCCTGGTCCGTGTCCCCGTGCCGGACGAGGAACTGCCACAGGCCATCCGGGAACGGAACTGGATCCCGGCCACCGACGACGAGGCCCTCGACGGGGTGGTCGACCGCACCGTGGCCGCGGTCGACACCGATCTCGCGCATCGCAACGCCCATACCCGGTGGCTCCTGAAGGCCGTCGAGTGGCAGCGCGAAGGGCGGGACCGCACGTACCTGCTCCGGGGTTCGGAGCTCGCCGCGGCCGAAGGCTGGCTGGCTTCCGCCGGGGGGAAGGAGCCCTCGCCGACCGATCTGCAACGCACGTTCGTGACGGACAGCCGCCGGGCGGCCACGGTGCGGCAGCGACGGCTCCTGGGGGTCGCCGGCGCCGTCACCGTCGTCGCCCTCGCCCTGCTCGTCTTCGCGCTCATCAGCCGGAACCAGGCCACCACCCAGGCGACGGAGTCCCGGGCCAAGGCCTTGGCGGCCCAGAGCCAGACGCTGATCGACACCGACCCCGAGGCGTCGGTGGTGCTGGCCAAGGAGGCGGTCGGGATCGACCCGGCCCCGCAGAACGTCTACGCGCTCCGGCGGGCCCTCGACGACTCCGCCCTCCGCTGGGAGCTGCCGCCGACGTCGACGAGCAACCAGTGCTCACCCGTCAGCGAGTTCGTGCCCCGTCACGACGAGATCCTCCAGATCACCGGCACACCCACCGTCATCGCCCGGTCGGCCACCACCCGGGCCGTCGAGTGGCGGCGGCCGATCCCGTCCGCCGACAACTGCACGTCGGCGTCGATCTCCCCCTCGGGATCCGAGGCGGCCATCGGCCGGGGCACCGACGTCGACGAATTCGAAGCTTCGTCGGGCACCCGGATCACCTCGTTCTCGACGGCCACGGATGGCGGATCGTCGCTCCCGGGATCCCAGGGATCGCCCGCCGAGGTGGCCATCAGCCGGACGATGTTCACCGAGGACGGGTCCTACATCGCCGCCGTGGGCGGGACGAACGACCAGGACGTGTACTTCTGGGACACGACGACCGGGAGCGGCACGTCCCGAGAGTTCCCGGGGTCGATCTCCTGTCTCGCTCCCCTGTCCGGTCACGACATGGTGCTGTACAGCGCCGGCACCCTCCAGATCGTGGACGCCACGAACGGGGCGACGGTACGGAGTACCCCGCTGGGCTCCTCCACCGACACCGGGTGTGCGACCCCCTCCCCCTCGGGATCGGAGCTGGCCGTCTACCTCAACGCCGACGACAACGGGGCCGTGCCGTCGTCGCCGGTGTCGATCTGGGACACGGCGACCCTCGCTCCCGTCCGGCAGCTGCACGACTTCGGCGAGATCAACGTGGACGTGACCGCGTGGAGCCCGGACGGGACCCGCCTGGCCATCGGCCTCGCCGACGGCCAGGCCAGCGTGTGGGACGCCGACACGGGGCAGGAACTGGCGCCGTTCATCGGCCAGGACGCGGCGGTCACCGGAGTCTCGTTCAACGCCGACGGGAGCCTGGTCCTCGTGTCGACGGGCGACGGTACGAGCCGGGCCTACGCGGCGACCGGGTCCGCCCTCGACCAGTTCTCGGCCGCTCCGCCCGGCGACGGGCTCGGTCCGTTCCTCGTGCACGGTTCGGAGCTCTCGGGAATGACCAATTCGATCGGCGGCGGCGGATGGTGGGACACCTGGAGCCTGCAGGGCGCACCGCGCTCCCAGGTGGCGCTGACCGCGCCGAACTCCGGTGCCAACCTCTACTTCGTCAATCCGACCATCGTCGCCGTCCAGGAGGACAGCTCGACGTCGTCCTCGTGGACGGCGACCGTGCGTCGGCTACCTGACGCGCAGGTGGTCGCCACGATCCCGGACCTCGATCTCGGCGCCTCGACCGCGACCTACACCGGAACCGCGGAGCTCACGGAGAACGGGAAGCGGTTGGTGTCACTCCAGGACGTCTCGGCGGCCGGCCTGACCCTCAAGACGTACACACCGAGCGGCCACCTCGTCGGATCGCGCCAGCTCACCGATGCGCAGCTCCCCGGATACTGCGGGTACACGTCGTTCGACTCCTCGGACGGGCTGACGTACGTGCTGGGCGACTACTGCGGAAACGTCTACGTCGTCCCGTTGCGGGGCGGCCCCATCCGGTCCTTCGACACCGGTGGTCGGACCAGCACGGTGACGGTCGATCCGGACGGCTCGTCCGTCGCCATCGCCTCCTGGAACGGGGTCACGACGGAGCTGCGCCTGGCGGATCTGAGCGTGCAGGCACGGCTACTCGGCGATCCGGCCGGGATCACCGCCGCCATGTTCGATGGGCCGTACCTCGTGACCGGATCGGCCTCCGGAGTCCTCGACGTCTGGGAAGCGTCGAGCGGTGTCCTGCTCCGCACCTTGAGCGATCCCGAACCCATCCAGGACATCAACTTCGGACCGGGCGGGACGCTCGTCACCGCCGATGCGGCCGGGACGGTACGCGTCTGGGACCTGTGCACGGACTGCCAGGACCCGTCCGCTCTGGTGCAGCTGGCGAACGAACGGACGGTTCCCCACCTGACCCCGAACGAGGAGCAGCTCATCCGTCAGTCGGGTGGGTGATCCCGGCCAGGCCGGCCGACCCGACGTCGAACTGGCCGATGTACCAAGACTGGCCTCCTGACCTACGCTTCGGGGATGGACGAACAGCAGACGGTGGACACGGGTCGGACGAAGTCGCGACGGGGCACCAGGTGGTTGGTGACGGTCGGAGTCGTCGGTGCGCTGGGAGCCGGTGCCGCCGTGGGACTGGTCAGCACCGCCGGCACGTCGACCGGCAAGACGAAGTCCGCCAGCGATGTGACCGCCACGACGGTGAGTACGGTGAGCTTCGACTTCCACGCGTCGGTCAGCGGCATCGGTCCGTCGACGGTGACGGTGACCGGCACCGGGCAGGCCGACCTGGCGAACCACGCGGCGACACTCGCCGTCGACGTCCCGGCTGCCGTCGCCAAACTGATCCCCGGTGGATCAGCTGCACCTGCGGTGATCGACGCCGTGCTGTCCGGCAACACGATCTACCTGCAGATCCCGGGTCTCGCCTCTCTGGTGGGAGAACCGTGGGTGTCGATCACCTTGCCGTCGACGACCACGACGGCCGTTCCCGGCATCTGGACCAAGGTGGCTTCCGCCCTCGGCGACGTCAGTGGCATCGTCGGCTATGCGCAGGCCCACCACGCCACCGTGACCTCGCTGGAGAACGCCACCGTCGACGGCGTCCAGGCGACGGGCAGCAAGATCGTCGTGACCAGTTCGCGCCCGGGTAGGACCGGCACCCTCTCGGCGAACCTCTGGGCCGACTCGTCGAACCGCCTCGTCCAGGCGGACGTCACGGGTTCGGGTACCACCATGAAGGGCGACGTCGGCCTTAGCGCCACCGTCGACCTCACCGGCTACGGATCCCCGGTGACGATCACGGTGCCGCCGGCATCACAGGTGAAAGCGATCCCGTTCTCGATGGTGGCGGCGATGCTCGGGAAGGGCCGTCACCACTACGCCGGTCGGTTCTGATCCTTCCGACCGATCGACTGACCGCGGCGACCGCGGCGGGCTGACGGGCGGGGGGCGAGGCAGCGGCCGAGCCCCGGCTCCCATCGACTGTGGCCGTCCGCCGACCGACAGGCGCCTACACCAGGACGTTCTCACCCCGGATCCAGAAGTGGCGGGGATCGGGGGTCATGACCGACTCGTGCCCGTCCGAGTACCAGCGGACGACGTAGGGCGGTGCACCGTCTTCACCCCGGACCTCGGTGACGACACCGAGGATCTCGCCACGCCCGAAGCGCCATCCCTGCCTGACCAGTTGATCTCCGACGTCCGCCCGCATGGTTCACGACCTTTCCGGCCATGCCCCTCTCGACCATCCTGCGGCAAGCTCCCGCTCGATGACCAGGGTCCAATGTACCCTCCTGGCGGTCACGGGATGGGCATGCCGCCACTCTGACATCCCTGGCCCGGAGACCACGTCCAGGCGACTTCGGCTCCACCCGCCGGGCAGACCGGCAGGCGGACAGGTGTGCTGGCCACGGTGCCGTCGCCGCGTCATCCACCGGTGCGGCCCCGTTCGCCCGATACGGGGTCAGGCCGTCAGTCCCCACCCGCGATGGCGGCGAGGGTGGCGTGGATCAGGTCGGCGCTGCGGCTGTCGCCGGTCGCCCCGAGACTCATCCGGTTCATCACGTAGCCGACGCCCAGCTCGAGGTCCGGGTCGGCCCAGCCGACGGATCCGCCCATGCCGAAATGACCGAAGGAGCGAGGTCCCCCGAGGCCGGCGGCGGCGTTGAGGCCGACGTTCAGCATGAAGCCCAGGCCCCACTGGATGTCCATGCCGAGCAGCACCCGGTCGGGTCCCGCGGTCTGTTGCACGAGCGCCTTGTCCACCTGGTCAGGGCTCAGCACCCGGAAGGGACCGCCGGCCGGCCGGGGCACCTCGCCGACGCACGCCCCGTAGACGCGGGCCAGGGACCGGGCGTCACAGATGCCGTTGGCCGCGGGGATCTCCGCGGCATGGAGTCGCGGGTCGTCCCAGGCTTCCTGCGACGAGAACGCCCCACCGGGAGCCTGCAAGGCCTTCGTGAGCAAACCGTCGGGACCGATGTAGGGGGCGAGCTGGGCGAGGAGCTCCTCCATCGCCGGGTCGGCCTCGGTTCCGGCTCCGAGACTGTCGAGCATGTCGAACGGGCTCCCGCCGGAGCCGGGCACCAGGCGGGCGACCCGGTGCTCCTCGGCCGCGGGCAGGCCGACGTACCAGTCGGCGCCGAGGGGACCGGCTATCTCCTCGTGGAAATAGGTGCCGAGCGTCCGTCCCGTGATGCGGCGCACGACCTCCCCCACCAGGTAGCCGAACGTGACGGCGTGATAGCCGTGGTCGGTCCCGGGCTCCCACGCCGGGGACTGCCGGGCCAGTGCCTCGACGACCGGGTCCCAGGCGATCGCCTCGTCGAACGACATCGTCCCGTCGATGAACGGGAGTCCGGCCCGGTGGGCCAGGAGGTCGCCGACCGTGACGCCGGCTTTTCCGGACTGGGCGAACTCCGGCCAGTACTCCACCACCGGGGCATCGACGTCGAGCCGGCCCTGTTCCGCCAGCCGGTTGGCGCACATGGCGGTGGCGCCCTTGGTGGTCGAGTAGGTGAGGACCATGGTGTCCTCGTCCCACGTCCGGCCCGTGGTCGTGTCCGCGACGCCACCCCACAGGTCCACCACCTTCTCTCCGCGGTGGTAGGCGGCGAAGGCCGCCCCGTCCTCGGTCCCCTTGTCGAAGTTGGCCTGGAACACGTCGCGGACGCCCTCGAATCCCGGGGCGGTCCAACCGTTGATCGTCGTCATCTCCCGATCATTGTCCACCGTGGCCCCCGGGTGCGCCGGGAATCCCCTCCTGACCGCCCGGCGACGCATGCGCACCGCGGCCCCGGTCCTCCGCACGGGCGCTCCGGACGTCGGGCGGGGGCCACGCCCCGCCGGCCGGGTGGGCCGGGCGGTCGGCATCCGGGCCGGACCCGGAGATCACGGACGATTGAACGGCAGGCGGTAGAACGCGTAGCATCGTCCAGTCGGCGATGAGGAGTGGGCGAGGCGGATGGAGTCAGCGGGAACCAGAGCCGACTCGCCGCCGATCGGCGGCGACGAGGCGAACTATCTGCGGCGGCTGGTGGACCAGCTGCGCGGCGACCTCGAGGCGAGTGCCGCGCTCCTGGTCTCCGAACGACAGCAGGCGGCTGCCGAGCGGTTGGCCGATCAGACCCAGGCCCGGGCGACGGTGGATGCCCTCCGAGCCGAACTCGAGTCCTCGATCCGTGAGCGCCAGTCGGCGGTACAGGAGGCCACGGCGCAGGCGGCGGACGAGGTGGAGCAGCTGAAAGAGGCGGTGGAAGAGTTGCGTGCCAACCTGATATCGATGGAGTTGGAGGCCAGATCGTCGTGCGAGTCGCTCGAACGTGCCTTCCGCGACGAACGGGAGCAGTTGCACCAGGCCATCATGGCGCTCCGCACCAAACTGGAGGCGACGGATGCCACCTGACCGGATCGACACCCTGACGGTCGCCGAGCAGGCGAAGCGTCTCCACTTCGCGGAGACGCTGTTGAACGTCTCCCGGACGGTTTCGGCCCTGGAGACGCTCGATGACGTGCTGGCGGCGCTCATCGAGATGACCGTCACCGAGACGGGTTCCGACCGGGGGACCCTCTTCCTCAACGACCCCGCCACGGGGGAGCTCTACTCCCGGGTCCTGCAGGGCGATCAGACCCTCGAGATCCGGATGCTCAACGACGTGGGCATCGCCGGGCGGGTCTTCACCGACCGTGAGCCCCTCGTCATCAACGGCGCGTACGAGGATCCCCGCTTCAATCGCGAGATCGACGAGATGACCGGATACGTGACGCGCAACCTCGTATGCGCACCGATCACGACCGCCCGGGGCGACGTGATCGGCGTCGCCCAGGTACTCAACAAGAAGTCGGGCGACTACGGACTCGAGGACCTCACGCTGATCGAGGCCATGACCAGCCAGGCCTCGGCGGCGCTCCTCGAGCGCGTCCCACCTCGAGGGCGTCGATGCCCGACGCACCGAAGAGATGGAATTCCTCCGGCTGGTGTCCGAGATCACCGCCGAACTCGACCTCGACGCCCTGCTCCAGCGGGTGATGGCCGAGGCCACCCGCATGCTGCGGGCCGAGCGCTCGACGCTCTTCCTCGTGGACGAGCGGACCGACGAGCTGGTCGCCCGAGTCGCCGAGGGCGACTCGGTCGGCGAGATCCGGTTCCCGGCCACCGCCGGCATCGCCGGCGCGGTGTTCAGCACCGGCCAGAGCATCAACATCCCCCATGCCTACGCCGACCTGCGCTTCAATCCCGAGCTCGACCGCCAGACCGGCTTCTTCACCCGGTCGATCCTGTGCGTGCCCGTGGTGACCAATGACGGCACCACCATCGGGGTGACCCAGGTGCTGAACCGGCGGGGCGGCCCGTTCACCGCGGAGGACGAGCAGCGGCTCAAGGCCTTCACGGCCCAGGTCTCGATCGCGCTGCAGAACGCCAAGCTCTTCGACGACGTGCAGAACATGCGCAACTACAGCGAGGCGATGCTGGCCAGCATGTCGAACGGCGTCATCACCCTGGACATGAACGGCATGGTCGCGACGTGCAACCGGGCCGGCGTCCGGATCCTGTGTCCCGATGCCGACTCCGTCGTCGGACGCCACTACGCCGACGTCTTCGGCGACGCCGACGCGATCATCGGGGCGATGGTGGCGCGGGTCGCCGACGGCGCCGTCCGCAAACCGGAACTGGCGATGGACGTCGACATCCTCCGGGTGTCCCAGGCCACCGACGGCGCCGCCGAGGTCGTCTCGTCCAACGTCAGCGTGCTCCCGCTCATCGGGGGCGCCGGCGAGCACCTGGGCACCATGGTCGTCATCGAGGACATCAGTGGCGAAAAGAGGGTCCGCACCACCATGGCGCGGTACATGGACCCCGGCCTGGCCGATCAGCTCGTCCGCGGTGACGAGGACATCCTGGGCGGCAAGAGCGTGGAGGCCAGCGTCCTCTTCTCCGACATCCGGAGCTTCACCTCGCTGTCGGAGGAGCTCGGACCCCAGGCGACGGTCACGATGCTCAACGAGTACTTCACGATCATGGTCGACTGCATCCAGCAGCAGGGGGGCATGCTCGACAAGTTCATCGGCGATGCGATCATGGCCGCCTTCGGGCTGCCCGTGGCCCACGACGACGACGCCGACCGCGCCGTCCAGGCCGCCATCTCGATGATCTCTTCCCTCTTCGCCTGGAACGAGGAGCGCGCCAGGGACGGGCGGAAACCGATCGACATGGGGATCGGCATCAACACGGGAACGGTGGTGGCCGGCAACATCGGGAGTCCCAAGCGGATGGACTTCACGATGATCGGCGACGGCGTCAACCTCGCCTCGCGCCTCGAGAGCGCCTGCAAGCAGTACAGCGCCCGCATCCTCATCAGTGAGCACACGCTGGGGAAGCTGAACGGGGTCTACCGCACGCGGGACGTCGACCATGTCGTGGTGAAGGGCAAGACCCTCCCCGTGGCGGTCCATGAGGTCCTCGACTACCACACCCCCCAGACGTTCCCCAATCTGATGGACGCCGTGAACCACTTCCACGACGGGATCGAGAAGTACCGCAGTGGCAACTGGGAACGCGCCATCGATGCGTTCCGCGAGACGCTGCGGGCGAACCCGGCGGACGCCCTCGCCGACACCTACATCGAGCGGTGCACGGTCCTGGTGGAGAACCCGCCCACCGAGTGGGACGGCATCTGGGTGATGACCTCGAAGTAGAGGGGGGCACCGCGGCGGGGCCGGCGACGGCCGGATCCGGTCCACGTCCTTCGGAGTCGTGAACGCCGGGGATTCCCCCCTCACCCCACCGCCCGCCCGGTCGGGGACGGTCAGGTGGGGACGGTCAGGCCGGGGGGACGGTCAGGACTCGAAGGCGGCGCTGGGTTCGCCGGACTCCTCCAGCACCTCTTCGAGGGTGCTGACCGGCGCCGCCACCGCCGCGGTCGGCACCTTCGGGAGGACCAGGGCGAGCAGGGCGCCGACGATGAGACCGGCACCGGCGATGGTGAAGGCCGCCGTGTACCCGTCGGTCAGCGCTGCCGCCATGCCGTGGTGACCCACCAGGTGGTCGGTGGCGATCGTCGTCGCCACGGTCGCCATGACGGCCAGGCCGAGGGCGCCGCCCACCTGACGCGTGGTGTTGATCAGCCCCGAGGCCAGGCCGGCCTCGTGGGGCGGCACGCCGGTGGTGGCCGACAGCGTCATGGGAACGAACGACATGCCGATCCCCAGACCGATCAGCACCAGCGGTCCGAGCACGTCGGAGGTGTAGGGGTCGCCGGCCGTCAGGGTGGACAGCCAGAACAGGCCCCCGGCGGCCAGGGCGGGGCCGAGCACCAGCTGACGGCGGGCGCCGATGACCTGCACCAGGCGGGTGCCGATGAGCGCTCCGGCCAGGGTGCAGAGTCCCGCCGGCAGGAAGGCCAGCCCGGTCCGCAGGGCCGAGTAGCCGTTCACGTCCTGGAGATAGAGGGACAGGAAGAAGTAGGTCCCGAAGAGTCCCGCCCCGATCGTGACGGCGATCCCGTTGGCCACCGAGAGCGAGCGCCGGCGGAAGATGCTCAGGGGAACCAGTGGGTCCGTGGCGAAGTGGGCCTCGTTGACGAAGAAGACCACCAGCAGGACCAGACCGAGCGCCAGGGTGCCGATCGTCCGGAACGAACCCCATGGATGCTGGTTGGTGCTGACGATGCCGTAGACGAGGACGGCGAGACCACCCGTGACGGTCACGGCTCCGAGGACGTCGAGGGACTTCTTCGGGCCCCGCTCCTCGGTCCGTGGCAGCGCGACCCAGGCGGCGAGCAGCAGCACGACGCCGATGGGCACGTTGACGATGAGGACCCAGCGCCAGTTGAGGAGACTGGTGAGGATCCCCCCGGCCAGGACGCCGACGGCCGCCCCGCTCGCCGCCGTCGCCGACCAGGCGCCGAGGGCCCGGCGACGCTCACCGGGGTCGGTGAAGGTGGTCACCAGGATGCTGAGGGTGGCGGGGGCGAGGATGGCGCCGCCGATGCCCTGGGCCGCCCGCGCCGCGATGAGCCAGCTCCCGCTCTGGGCGAGACCACCGATGAGGCTGCAGACGGTGAACACCCCGAGGCCGATCAGGAACACCCGTCGGCGCCCGAAGAGGTCGGCCGCCCGGCCGCCGAGCATCAGGAAGCCGGCGAAGGTGAGCGTGTAGGCGTTCACCACCCACTGCTGGCCGGCGACGGACAACCCCAGGCTGTCGCGCATCTGGGGCAGGGCCACGTTGACGATGGCCACGTCGAGCACGACCATGAACTGGGCGATGCAGCAGATGACGAGGATGGCCCGGGTCGCCAGGTGGGGGGCGCTGGTGTCGTGATCCACGGTTCGCTCCTTGCTGGAGGGAGAATATTATCTTAAGGTCAAGATATTCGATCATAAGAGAAATGTCAACTCTCTGAACGTTGAGGGAAGTACGGTTCCTACGTGTGCGCCGGAGCATTTGAAGACGAGATCGACCGGGTGGTCGCCTTCTGGAAAGAGGAGAATCCCCAGCTCGACGCCACGACCAAGTCGATCGCCATGCGCCTGCGGCGCTGCTCCCAGCACCTCGAACGGGCGGTCCGGTCGAACCTGGCCGACACCGGCGTGGACGAGTACTGGGAGATCGAGGTGCTCCTCACCCTGCGTCGGTCCGACGACCACCGCCTGAACGCCGGGGAGCTCGGCCGCGAGTGCCAGGTGACCTCCGGGGCCATCACCAACCGGATCAGTCGACTCGAGAAGCGCGGCTGGGTCCGCCGGGACGTCGACCCCGAGGATCGGCGCCAGGTGCAGGTGGTCCTCACCCCGGACGGCCTGGCTCAGGCCGACCACATCATCGCCATGAAGAACCAGGCCGAGCGTTCGATCTTCGACGGCGTCGACCGGGACCTCCTCGAACGGATGGCCGAGGATCTGCGCACGCTGCTGGCCGCCCTCGAGCGGGACGTGTGCCATGACCCGGTCCCGGGGGCGGGCTCCGCCGCGAACTAGACCCGGTCCGCCGCCCGGGACCCGGACGACGGCCTACGACCGCGGGGTAGCGAGGCTCCCGTAGGCGTCGGGCCGGCGGGTGCCCAGGAACGGGAACAGTGTGAGCCAGTCCTGGCGCTGCCCGAGATCGAGATCGGCCACCAGGACGGCCGGCTCGTCCCGGGGCGCCTGGACGAGCTTGCGACCGTACGGGTCGGAGATGAACGACGACCCGTAGAAGGTGAGCGGCTCCTCGACGCCGATCCGGTTGACGGCGATCATGAACAGCCCGTTGGCGATCCCGTTGCCGCGGATCACCGTCTCCCACAGGGGCTCGGTGTCGAAGTCGGGGTGGTCCGGTTCCGAACCGATGGCGGTCGGGTAGACGAGCACGTCGGCGCCGGCCAGGGCGTAGGCCCGGGCCAACTCGGGGAACCACTGGTCCCAGCAGGTGGGGAGACCGAACTGGGCACCTTCGATCGACAGGGGACGGGCCACCTCGTCGGCCGGTCCCGCCTCGAAGTAGCGGTCCTCGTAGTAGCCGGCCGTGATCGGGATGTGGAGCTTGCGGGTCCTCGAGACCAACGACCCGTCGGGCGCCATGACGATGGCGGTGTTGTACCCGAGGTCGTGACCCGGCCTGGCCTCCCAGAGGGAGGCGTGGACGTGGACGCCCGTCTCGGTGGCGAGCTCGGCGGCGAACGCGGCGGTCGGGCCCCCGTCGAGGGGCTCGGGTTCCACGCCGGGCCGGGGCCCGTCCGGGGTGACGGCGAAGTACGGCGACAGGGTCAGCTCCTGCAGGCAGACCAGCCGGGCGCCTTCGGCCGCCGCCAGGCGCACGCCCTCGGCCAGGCCGGCCCGGTGCTCGGCCGGATCCGGGTGCCAGCGCTGCTGGACGGCCCCGACCCGGAGCCGGCGGGGCGGTCGGTCTCCCACCTGGGCGTACGACACGCCCGCCGGCGCCACCAGGACCTTCACGGTGCCGCCAGGCGGAGCGGCACCTGCTGGGTGATGCAGTGCGGTCCACCGCCGCCGTAGGCGATGACGAGCCCCGGCACCCCGACCACCTCCCGTCCGGGGTAGGCGGCGGCGATGCGCTCGAGGGCGTCCTCGTCGGATTCGGGGTCCGCCCCACCGGCCACGGGGACGATCACGGCCCCGTTGCACAGGGTGAGGTTGAGGTAGGCGTTGGGCACGCTGGTGCCGGCCACCTCGCCGTAGGACAACGGAGGGAAGCTGATGACGTCGAGACCCGCATCGACGGCCCGCTGGCGGTTCTCCTCCATCGCCTCGTGGTCCTGGTCCCCGGGGGGTCGCGACTGGAGGAGCAGCTGGCCGGCGTCGTTGAAGACGGCGATGCAGTCGATGTGACCGTCGGTGTCCCGGTCGTCGATGAGTCCCAGGCCCAGCCAGACCACGTCGGTCACCCCCAGGTACGCCCGCAGGGCGTCCTCGATGCCGGCGCGGTCCAGATCCGGGTTCCGGTTGGGGTTGAGGAGGCACTGCTCGGTGGTGACGAGGGTCCCCCGCGCGTCGACGATGAACGACCCTCCCTCGAGCACGATCGGCGCCTCGAACACCGCGTCGCCGTACCGTTCGGCGAGGGCGCCTCCGGCCGCCTCGTCGCGGTCCCAACCGGCGAACTTCTCGCCCCAGGCGTTGAAGCGGAAGTGGACGCCGGCCCGACGACCCGCGGTGTCCAGGGTGAAGGTCGGCCCGCAGTCACGCATCCACGAGTCGTCGAGCGGGAGCTCCACCAGCTCGACGGCCCCGGTGAGCATGGCCCGGGCCTCGTCGGCGGCACCGTCGGGCACCACCATGGTCACCGGTTGGAAGGCGGCGATGGCGTTGGCGACCTCGGCGAAGTCCTGGCGTGCCGCCCCCAGCTCGTTCCCCCAGAGCTCGGTCCGGCACGGCCACCCCATGAGCGTCCGCTCGTGCGGGGCCGTCTCCGGCGGCATCCGGAATCCGTGGTCCGCAGGGCTGCCCGTCGGGTTCGTGGTCATCACCAGGGATCGTACTCATCGCCGGCACCCCGACCGCTCCCGGCCGCGGCGGTCCCCGACCGGGCCACCTGACGTCACGACCGACGCCACCAGCGATGCCGCCGGGGCCCGATGAACCGGCGGGGCCCATCCCGCCTCGTGCTCAGCCGAGCTGTTCGATGACCACCGAAGCATTGACGTTGGCCTGCGTGCCCCCGACATCGGAGGCCAGTCCGACGGCGGACGACGAGGAGTGGTTCACCAGGGTCACAACGTCTCCGGCGGCGAGGCTCACCACCACCTGGCCGTCGTTCTCCTGGGTCCCGGCGCCGGATCCATAGGTCGTTCCGGCCACGACGCTCCCGTTGTCGAAGAGGGCGAACTGGTTTGGCTCAGTCCCCGAGATCGAGAAATTGACGAGATAGGTGCCGGTCGAGACGACCGTGATCGCCGCCGAGCCCCCGGCGTGGACGAAGCCCGACAGCGGACCGTTGCTGTCGAAGGTCACGGCTCCTTCGATCGGCACGATCTGGGCCGCGACGTTGTAGATGTACCCGAAGTCCGGCTGACCGGCCGGGCCCTGAAGCCCCGTCGGTCCGGTCGCCCCGGTGGCCCCGGTGGCCCCGGTGGCTCCATTTGCTCCCGCAGGTCCGATGGGTCCGACGGCTCCGGTCGATCCGGTGGCTCCGGTCGGTCCGGTGGATCCCATGGCTCCGGTTGGTCCGGTGGCTCCCATGGGCCCGATCAATCCGGTGGCGCCTATGGGCCCGATCAAGCCGGTGGCACCCATCGGCCCGATCGCGCCGGTGGCTCCCGTGAGGCCCGCGGGACCCTGCGGTCCGGCGGCTCCGGTACCGGCACCCGGCACGCTGGCCCCGGCGACCACCGGAGTCGACGTTCCCGCGCCGCCCTGGGACCCGTAGTACGAGGCGTCACCGAAGGCGAACACCCCGCCGTCCGCGCCGAACAACCAGTAGCCCTTGCCGTCGGGGGAGGAGGCGATACCGACGATCGGCTTGTTCAGATGCTGCCCGGACATGCCCCCGTAGTTGGTGGCGCCCCCGAAGGCGTAGACCTGTCCACCGGTGGTCACAAGCCAATAGCCGGACCCCGTGATCACCGACGCCTTCGCCGCCACGTCGCGCGCCGGAGCCGCTCCGGAGGTCGCCGATCCGGCACCCGAGAGCACGAGTGCGGCGACCGACGCGAGCACCACCGCGCTCACGCTGGCCGCCATCCGGACGATGTACCGTCGTCGCTCCGGACTGGGTGGCGGCCAGCGACGGCCCGGCTCCGGAGAAGATGATCCTGCGGGAGAAGCACTCATGGCCCGTGGCCTCCTTGGTCGCGGGATGCACGACCGTCTCGAACTGCCCGGCCCTCCTCCCTTCCGGCCGATCAGGCCGGCCCGATGCGCGACAGAGGTGCCGACCCCTTGGATCGGATGGATGCGGGGTGATGGGCACCGATCGCCTCCTTGAGTACTCGAGAGGCGGTTCGCCGTCGTTGTCGATAGACGTTCAGAGGGCTGTCATCACGGTACACCTGCAGTTCAACACTAGCAATGTATTTCTATACTTTTCGGACCGGGTGATCTTCCGTAAAGGAACGCGATGGTCCCGACGTCGGTCACCGGGGGGAGGAGAGCTGGGGACATCGTCCCGTGCCGCCATGAGGGGCACGGGACCGTCACCTCGACCGACGCCTCGGCTTGGCGCTGTGGCCGTCCAGCGCCCGCAGCACCTCACCGATGGCCACATCCCGATCCAACGCCTCCGGCAGGCGGAGGTCGTGTCTGACCTCGTAGCGGTTACGGCGACCTTCCCGCTCCTTCTTGATGTAGCCGGCCTCCGTCAAGTCGCTCACGATGGAGTAGGCGCTGCGCTCGGTGACGCCGAGTTCCGCGGCGATGTCCCGTAGCCGGGCCTCCGGATCACGGCTGATGCAGAGGAGCGCTCGACCGTGGTTGCTGAGGAAGTTCCACTGGGGCATGGGCTGAAGCTACACCAGCAAGTATAGAAATATATTGCTGGTGTTCACTTTCTGGTGTAAGTTGGGGCCATACCCGGACGTCCGTCGTCGACGGTTATCCATTTCGGGTGTCTTTCGAAGGGATCCATCATGGGACGCTTCAGTGTCACCTCCATCCTCTCCACCTCCTCGCGCCCACACGGCCGGTCGCGCCGGGGGACCGGCATCCGGAACAGGAGCCGCTCACGCGCCTGGGTCGTCGTCGCCTGCACCCCGGTGGCGTCCGTCCTCCTCATCGGTTCGGTGCTCACCGGAACCGCCGGAGCGGCCCAGGTCGTGCAGCTCGGCACGGCGACCCCCTTCGCCGTCCTGGCCGGCGCGGCCATCACCGATATCCCCACATCGTCCATCACCGGCGACGTGGGACTCAGCCCCGCCGCCGGAACGAGCTACGCCGGGCTCACCCAGGCAGAGGTGAACGGCACGATCTACTCGGTCGACGGCACGGGCCCGGTGGGGACCAAAGATCCGGCGCTCCTGACCACGGCCAAAAACGATCTCACGACGGCCTACCTGGCGGCTGCCGGCCAGACACCGACGACCTCGTTTACCGAGGGGGACAACCAGCTCGGCGGTCAGACACTGAACGCCGGTGTCTACCGGTTCGGCGGCGCTGCCACCGCCAACATCACCGCGGCCAGTCCACTGACCCTCGACGGACAGGGGAACCCCAACTCGGTGTTCGTCTTCCAGGCGTCCTCCACCCTGGTCACCGCCTCGGGCAGCGTCGTGCAGTTGGAGAACGGAGCCAGCGCCTGCAACGTGTTCTGGCAGGTCGGCAGCTCGGCCACGCTGGCATCGAGCAGCACGTTCGTCGGCACCATCATGGCCAACATCTCGGCCACCCTGGATTCCGGAGCCACGGTCCAGGGTCGGGTGCTCGCCAGCAGCGGTGCCGTCACACTCGACGCCAACACCATCACGGTGCCGACCGGCTGTAACGCAGTCACGACCACGACCACCACGACCTCCACACCGGTGACGTCGACGACGACTTCTCCGACGTCGGTGACGACGGTGGGGACCACGGCGTCCGGGTCGACGGGGACCGGATCGGTCACCACGACCGGGAGTGTCGTGTCCGGTGAAGGCCAGAGCGGGACGGGATCAGCTGCCGGGACGACGTCCTCGGCGGTCGTCCCGGCCGGCGCTCCCCATACGGGCCTGGGTGGGGCCAGCCACTCCCGTGATGACACGCTGATCGGACTCGGGGCGTTCGCCCTACTCGCCGCCGCCGGCACCACGACGGTGGCCGTGCGGCGTCGGCGGCAGGGCGCGGAGGTCGAGGCGAACCCGGTCAGCCGGTGACCGGGGCGGGGGGGCCCCGGCTCCCGCGCCGGCTCCCGCCCTGGGCGGTGGTGGCCGCCACCTTGCTCGTGTCCGGAGTGGTGCTCCTGTCGCTGGGCCTGCGGGGAGGTGACCGTCCGCTGGCCTCCCCCTCGCCGTCGGCGGCTGCGCTGCGGGCGGCGGTAGTGATGCCCCCCGTCCCGCGGGCCCTGTCCACCAGCCGTTCGGTCCCGAAGATGCTCCGGATCCCGGCCCTCGGCATGGTGGTCCCGATCGGGTTGCTCGGTCTGCAGGGCGACGGCACGGTCCAGGTGCCTACCGGCACCACCCAGCCGGGCTGGTTCGATCTGGGGCCGACGCCGGGTCAGCTGGGGTCGGCGGTCCTCCTCGGCCACGTCGACAGCTACCTCGGCACCGGCGTGTTCTTCGAGCTCCGCACCCTCGCGGCCGGCGACCAGATCTACGTGGACCTGGCCGACGGGGACACGGTCCAGTTCACCGTGAACGCGGTGGAGCAGTACTCCAAGCTGCAGTTTCCGGCCGACCGTGTCTATACATCCCACGGCTCGAGTGCCCTGCAGCTCGTCACCTGTGGGGGGGTCTTCGACCACCAGACCGGTAGCTACCTTTCCAACGTCGTGGTCTACTCGTCACTCACGGCCGTGACGACCTCCGCGTAGGTCGTCGCCTCACCGTCACCTCGGCCACCGGCGGCACGGGGGGTGGGTGGCCCACCGGTCGGGGTCAGGAGCGTTCGGCTTCGAACGAGCGGTCGTCGGGCGTCCCCACGCGAGGGCTACGGCGCCGTTCCTTCGACGCCCACTCCGCCTTCGACGCCTTCGAGCGTCGTTCCTTCGCCGCCGGGCTGAAGCGGTGCTCGGCCCCCTGCGGAGTGATCCCCCCGACCGCCTCCCCGATCTGCCGCCAACTGGCCCCCGACCGCCGGGCCGCCTCGGCCGACTCCTGACTGAGCCGCTCGGCGGCGCGCCGCACCGCGTCGTTGAACGCGAGCCCGGCGAGAGCCGACCCTTTGGCGTCGTCCCGGCCGTGGATCGCCTCGGCACACGCCGTCCGGACCGTCCGCTCAGCCAGAGATTCGATGTCCGACGCCATCGGCCCAATCTACTGCATCCAGCCCACTTGTCAACCATGTGTTGACAACCATGTGTTGACAATCTAAGCTCAACACATGGTTGATGATCACGGGCAGGGAGCGAACCGGTCGGGCGACGCCGCGGCGGGACGACCTTCGAAGCTGGCGTCCACGACCGGTGGGGCCAAGGCTCCCGTCCGGCGAACCCGTCGCCTCGGATGGTGCGCCGGGGCGGCGATCGTCGCCGTCGGAGTGGCGGCCCTCGTCTACCCCGCCAGTTCCTTCGGGACGGCGGCGCCGGCCCGACACCTCGCCACGCCGGCCACGAGCGCTCGTCGGGTCCACGCAGCCCACCCCCAGGCGGCGGCTACGACGACATCGTCCACCACCCCGGTGGCGGCCAGCCCACCGGCCACCTCGACCGCTCCGGTCGTCGGGACGACGACGGCGACGACCACACCGCCGACGGTGGATCCGTCGATCGCCTCCCTCGTCGCCGAGGTCGAGGCGGCGGGCATCGTGCCCGGTCCCGGATGGACCTGGACGGTCGGTGACGTGCCGGCCAGCTGTCACGTCGCCGTGGAGCCGGGCCAGGGCACCGGATGCACGTCGTGGACGTCGGGGGTGGAGACCACCGTGTTCGAGGGCCAGGTGACGCTGGCACTCGTGGCCCACGAGGTGGCCAACGCCGAGACCGAGGCCGATGCGGCGCCGACCCTCCTGGACGACGTGCAGGCCGACGCCGCGGGGTCGTCGTGGTCGGCGACCGACGCGGTGGCGACGTGCCTGGTCGCCCACTTCCTGGGGATACAGGATCTGGCCGCCGGCTCGTGGCAGTGCCCGGCTCCGCTGGCCACCTCCGTGGCCGCGCACCTCCACGACGTCATCGTCACGACCCGGATCACCGCCATCTGCGGAGTCACCTCCGGGGTAGCTTCAACCCTCACCTTCGATTCCGGCGGCGGGTCGCTCACCGTGTCCGGGCCCGGCACCGCGGGTGCGACGACCGCGACCGCCGGCTCCTCGATGGTGGTCTCGGGAATCGGGACCTTCACCGCCGACGACACCGGTGGCGTCCCCCACATCGAGGGCGTTTGCCACGCCTGACCCGGTTCGACGACCGGTGAGCGGAGGACCCCGGCTGCCACGGTCCCGGGGTCCGTCCTCGGGTCAGGCGTCCGCCAACTCCTGGGCGCGCCGGGCCACCGTCGCATAGCCGAACCGGTTGGCCAGCTCGACGGCCCGTCCGGCCAGCAACTCCACCAGCTCGGCGTCGCGGCCCTGCTGCCATCGCAGGTCGACCAGCTGGCCCCCCGTAGATGGACATGGCGTCGGGCTGGCCGGTGGCGGCGCCGAGCTCGAGCGCCTCGTTCGTGAGGCGCTCCGCCTCCTCGAGGTCGCCCGCCAGTGCCGCCAGCCAGCTGCGCGCGTACGTCGTCGACCACTGCAGCATCGGCTGACCGGTGGGCCGCGCCTCGACCGGGAACCGCTGGGCGCACCGGTCGAGGAGCTCGCGGTCGGCGGCCTCGGTGGCCACGATCGACCGGTAGAACAGCGCCCAGAACCGGGCCACCGGGTCGTCGAGGGCCTCGGCGACGGCCAGTGCCTCGGACGACTCCTCGAGCCGGACGCCGACGTCCTCCGGCATCCAGATCCCGATCCTCCGCTCGTCCAGTACCGCCGCCGCGGGTACCGCATCCCGGATGACGTCCTGGCCCGTCGGGCGCCCACCGTGCAGGATGAGGGCGATGCCCACCCGTGTCGCCTTCCTCCAGCACAGTGCCACCGACGTCCCCGGGGTGCTGGGTGACCATCTGGACGGCCTCGGACTGCTCGTCACCGCCCACCGGGCCGACCACGGGGCCGCATCACTCCCCCGTCCGGGGTCTTTCGACCTGCTGGTGGTGATGGGCTCGGTCGAGTCGGTGACCGATGCCTCGGTGCCCTGGATCCCCCCGGAACGCCGGCTGGTGGCCTCCGCCGTGGACGACGGTGTGCCGGTCCTCGGGGTGTGCTTCGGCGGCCAGCTGCTCGCCCAGGTCCTGGGCGGGACGGTGACCCGGGCGATCCGGCCCGAGGTGGGGTGGCGCCACCTCGACACCGAGGATCCGACCCGGATCCCGGCCGGCCCGTGGCTCGACTGGCACGAGGACGCCTTCACCTGCCCGCCGGGGGCGGAAGCCGTGGCCCGCACCGACGTGTCGCTCCACGCCTTCGTCCAGGGGCCCCACACCGGGCTCCAGTTCCATCCCGAGGTCACCCGGGCGGTAGTGGAGGGGTGGATCGTCGACGCCCGGGAGCGGGCCCATCTGCCCGATGACGACGTCGAGGCGCTGCTGTCCGGGTTCGACCCGGCCGGCCGGGGCCCCGATGGGCTCACGGTGGCGCTGGCCGACGCCTTCCTGACCAGGGTAGATGCCTCCGTGTGACGGGGTGGTGTTGCACAGCCGCCGCCCACGTGGTTTGCTATTAGCACTCGACCCCTACGAGTGCTAACGATCACGGAGGAACACCTGATGGCCAAGCTCATCACGTTCGACGAGGAGGCCCGCCGGGCCCTCGAGAGCGGCATGAACAAGCTCGCCGACGCAGTGCGCGTCACCCTCGGCCCGAAGGGCCGCAACGTCGTGCTGGACAAGAAGTGGGGCGCCCCCACCATCACCAACGACGGTGTGTCCATCGCCAAGGACATCGACCTCGAGGACCCGTTCGAGAAGATCGGTGCCGAACTGGTGAAGGAGGTCGCCAAGAAGACCGACGACGTCGCCGGTGACGGCACCACCACCGCCACCGTGCTGGCCTGGGCCATGGTCCACGAGGGCCTGCGCAACGTGGCGGCCGGCGCCAACCCGATGTCGCTGAAGAAGGGCATCGAGGCCGGTGTCGAGGCGGCCGTGGCGTCGCTCCGCGGCATCGCCAAGGAGACCGACTCGAAGGGCCAGATCGCCCAGGTCGCCTCGATCTCGGCGGCCGACAACGAGATCGGCGAGATGATCTCCGAGGCCATCGACAAGGTCGGCAAGGACGGCGTCATCACCGTCGAGGAGTCCCAGACCTTCGGCATGGACATGGACCTGGTCGAGGGCATGCGCTTCGACAAGGGCTACATCTCCCCCTACTTCGTGACCGATCCCGAGCGCATGGAGGCCGTCCTGGAGGACACCTACGTGCTGCTCGTCGGCTCGAAGATCACGGCCGTCCGCGACCTCCTGCCCGTGCTGGAGAAGGTCATGCAGTCGGGCAAGCCGCTCGTCATCGTGGCCGAGGACATCGAGGGCGAGGCCCTGGCCACGCTCGTCGTGAACAAGATCCGCGGCACGTTCCGCAGCGTCTCGGTCAAGGCCCCCGGATTCGGCGAGCGCCGCAAGGCCATGCTCCAGGACATCGCCATCCTGACCGGCGGCCAGGTCGTCACCGAGGAGGTCGGCCTCAAGCTGGAGAACATCGGCCTCGAGCTGCTCGGCACCGCCCGCAAGGTGGTCGTGACCAAGGACGAGACGACGATCGTCGAGGGCGGCGGTTCGAGCGACGAGGTGAAGGGCCGGATCGCCCAGATCAAGGCCGAGATCGACAACACCGACTCGGACTACGACCGCGAGAAGCTCCAGGAGCGGCTGGCCAAGCTGTCCGGCGGCGTGGCCGTCATCAAGGTCGGCGCCGCCACCGAGGTGGAGCTCAAGGAGAAGAAGCACCGCATCGAGGACGCGGTGTCGACGACCAAGGCCGCCATCGAGGAGGGCGTGGTGCCCGGCGGCGGTGTGGCCCTGCTCCGTTCGCAGGCGTCCGTGCTCGACGTGGCCGACAAGCTCGAGGGTGACGAGGCCACCGGGGCCCGCATCGTGGCCAAGGCCGTCGAGGAGCCCCTGAAGCAGATCGCCGTCAACGCCGGTCTCGAGGGTGGCGTCATCGTCGACAAGGTGCGCAACCTGAAGAAGCCCAACGAGGGCCTCAACGCCGCCACCGGCGAGTACGTCGACCTCTTCAAGGAGGGCGTGATCGACGCCGTCAAGGTGACCCGCTCGGCCCTGCAGAACGCGGCGTCCATCGCCGCCCTGTTCCTCACCACCGAGGCCGTCATCGTGGACAAGCCCGAGGAGGGCGCTCCGGCGATGCCCGGGGGCATGGACGACTTCTGAGCCGCATCCACAACACGCAGTACCGAACAGAGGGCGCCCCGAGGGCGCCCTCTGTTCGTGTCCCTAGACTGGGGCCGTGACCGATCCCCTCGCTCCCTCCGTCGGCTGGGGTGTGCTCCACCTCTTCTGCAGGATCGCCGACGCCCCGTCCTCCTCGTCCGGCCCCCGGTGCGACACCGAGGCCGTCGTGGCGGCCGTCAAGGCGGCCGAGGCCGACGACCTCCAGGTGGTGACCGTGGCCATGCTGGGCCACAAGGCCGACCTGTGCGTCATGGCCCTCGGGCCCGACCTGTGGCGGCTCCGCCGGCTCCAGTCCGACCTCCAGGCCGCCGGCCTGGTCGTGGTGGACTCCTACGTGTCGCTGACCGAGGTGTCCGAGTACGCGGCCGGCGTGCCCGACGAGATGAAGCAGATGCGCCTCTACCCCCAGCTCCCCCCCGAGGGGAAGACCGCCTTCTGCTTCTATCCGATGTCCAAGCGCCGGGGCGACGTCGAGGGATCGAACTGGTTCACCCTGCCCTTCGACGAACGCAAGGAGCTCATGTTCGGGCACGGGACGGCGGGACGGAAGTTCGCCGGGCGCATCGTCCAGGTGATCACCGGCTCCACCGGCATCGACGACTGGGAGTGGGGCGTCACCCTCTTCGGCGTGCACCCCGACGACCTGAAGGAGTGCGTGTACACCATGCGCTTCGACGAGGGGTCGGCCCGCTTCGCCGAGTTCGGCCCTTTCCTGACCGGCATGGTGGCCCCGGTCGAGGAGGTCCTGGCCCAGATCGTCCCCGGGGCGTGACCCTCCACGCGCCCACCGCCCGCCGCACCGCGTCGGACGCCACCGCGGGTCCCCACCTCGACGACCTGCGCGGCGTCCTGATCGGACTGGGTCGGGTGGTCGTGGCCTTCAGCGGCGGTGCCGACTCCGCCTTCCTGGCCCGGGTGGCGACGGACACCCTCGGTGCCGATCGGGCGCTGTGCGTGACGGCGGTCTCCCCCTCCCTCGCTCCCGAGGAGCTGGCCGACTGCCGCTCGCTGGCCGCCGAGTGGGGGCTCCGCTACCGGGAGGTGGCCACCGACGAACTGGCCGACCCCGCCTACTCGGCCAACGACGGAAGCCGCTGCGCCCATTGCAAATCGGCCCTGATGGCCGCGCTCGGACCGGTGTCCGGAGCGGCGGGGGACGGGTCCACGGTGGTCCTCGGGGTCAATGTCGACGACCTGTCCGACCACCGGCCCGGCCAGTCGGCCGCCGCCGCCCGCGGGGCCGTGTTTCCCCTGGTGAGCGCCGGGTTCACCAAGGCCGACGTCCGGGACTGGTCCCGCCGGCTGGGCCTGCGCACCTGGGACAAGCCGGCGGCGGCCTGTCTGGCCTCCCGCGTGCCGTACGGTACGCCGGTGACCTTCACGACCCTCGATGCGGTGGCCCGGGCCGAGTCGGGCCTCCGGGCGCTCGGCTTCCGACAGCTCCGCGTGCGCCACTACGCCGATGCCGCCCGTATCGAGGTGCCGGCCTCCGAGCTGGCGGAGGTGGTCGCCCGCCGCGAGGCGGTCAGCGCCGCCGTACACGCGGCCGGCTACCGCTACGTCACCCTCGACCTCGACGGGTTCCGGTCGGGCAACCTGAACGACTCGCTGGCTCCCGGTGGGTCCGCGGCAGCGGAGGAGACGCCATGATCGGAGTCCGGGTGCGGTTGACCTTTCCCGAGGAGCTGGTGCGCGAGCCGGTCATCGCCCGCATGACCGCGCAGTTCCCGGTCGTCCCCAACATCCGCAAGGCCGACGTCGGCGAACAGGGCGGCTGGATCATCTGCGAGCTCGACGGCGACGCCGGTGTCGTGGATCGGGCCGTCGACTGGCTGCGGTCCGAGGGCGTACGCGTCGACCTGCTGGGCGACGTCGTCGAGAGCTGACGTGGCCGGCGGTCCCGGGGCGGCCGACGGTCCCGAGGCGGCCGACGGGGTCTCCCACGGCGACGCCCACGACGCCAACCGGTCCTGGTGGGACGCGGCCGTCCCCGTCCACCTGGCGTCCGACTTCTACGACGTGGAGGGGTGGCTCGCCGGGGACCGGGGCCCGAAGCCCCGCGAGGCGGCCGTCCTCGGTGACGTGACGGGATTGGACCTCGTCCACCTGCAGTGCCACTTCGGCAAGGACACCCTGGGCTGGGCCCGCGCCGGGGCGACGGTCACCGGCCTCGACTTCTCGGGCGCCGCCATCGACGCCGCCCGGGTCCTGGCCGAGCGGGCCGGACTGTCCGGACGGGCCGATTTCGTCTGCGCCCCGGTGGCCGAGGCCGCCACCGCGCTCGGGGGGCGGACCTTCGACATCGTCTACGTGAGCCTCGGCGCCCTCTGCTGGCTCCCGAGTGTCGAGGAGTGGGCGGACCAGGTCGCCGCGCTGCTGCGGCCGGGGGGACGACTGTTCGTCCACGAGGTGCACCCGGTGAGTATGGCCCTGGCCGACGACGACCTGACGGTCGTCTACCCGTACTTCGAACAGCCCGAGCCCTACGCCGACGCCGAGCCCGGCACCTACGCCGACCCCTCGGCCACCGAGGCGCTCCCGGGCAACCCGACCTACGGGTGGAACCACGGTCTGGGCGAGATCGTGGGCGCCCTGCTGTCCCGGGGCCTGCGGCTCGACCTTCTCGACGAGCACGACTGGACGAGCTTCCGCCGCTACCCGTGGCTGGTGGAGACGGCGGAGGAGCTGTTCGTCGTCCCCGAGGGACGGCTCCGGGTGCCGCTCTCGTTCACCCTGGTGGCCACGAAGGCCTGACCGCCGTCGGGCCGTCGTCAGGCGGAAGGCGAACGGGGTGGGTCAGTGGGAGGGGTCGTCCGGGTTGCGCACGGTCCAACCGGCGCCGGACACCTTGCGGGGCTCGTAGAACAGACAGCCGTCGGGACAGGCGAAGGGGATCTGCTCGTTGGCGCCCATGCGGCACTTCTCGACCTTCTCCTCGTGGGCGGTGGTCTGCATGATGTAGTGCCGGCAGTCGGCGTGAACGGTCACGACACATTCTGCCCGAAGGCGGACGGTCGGCGGGGGCGGTGGGGTAGCGTCGGTCCCGTGGACCCCACATCCTCCTCCGAACCGCCGGGTGAGACCGCCCCCACCGTCAAGCAGCTGCTGCGGTGGAGCGAGGCGCTGGCCGGGATCGCCCGCACCGGACTGGGCTTCACCGAGTCCCTGTACGAGCAGGAGCGCTTCGAGGAGATCCTGCACGTGGCGGCCGACATCCGCGCCGCCATCGACGGCAACGAGGGGGCCGTCGACGTCGACGGCGTGGTCGACGACTGGCTCGACTCCGTCGGCAAGGGAGTGCCGGGCTACGTGACCCCGAAGGTGGCCGTGGGGGCGGCCGTCGGCAACGACAAGGGGGAGATCCTGCTCGTCCAACGGGCCGACTCCGGCATCTGGCTCTACCCGACGGGGTGGGCCGACGTCGGCTACTCGGCGCCGGAGGTCGTGGTCAAGGAGGTCCAGGAGGAGACGGGCATCGACGTCGAGGTGGTCCGGCTCATCGCCGTGCTCGACGGCCTGCGGGTCGGCATGAGCCGCATCCCGCTGTACTCCCTGGTGTTCCAGTGCCGACCCATCGGGGGCGAGCTGAAGGCCCACCCGCTCGAGTGCGCGGACGTCGGGTGGTTTCCCGTCGACCAGCTGCCCTTCCCCCTCGCCGGAGCAGAACGCTGGGGCGAGCACGTGTTCGCGGCCCTGCGGGGTGAGCCGACAGAGGTCCTCTACGACTCGGTGCGGTCGCCGGTCTGGCGGGGCGACCCCGACAAGGTCTGACGCTCCCACCAGGGGTTTCGTAGGCACCAGGGCGGGTCTGCGCCCCTGGCTACACTCGCCCCGGTGAGCGCTCCCACCGAGTCCGCGGCCGTGACCGTCTCCGAGGCGACGGAGGTCACCGACGAACTCGTCGAGGCGTTCGTCCTGCTGATCCCCCAGCTGTCGTCCTCGTCGCCTCCGACGAGCCGACAGGAGCTCGGGGCCATCGTGGAGTCCGAGGCCGGCACCCTGTTCGTGGCCCGCGACCGGGACGGTCGCATCGTCGGCTCACTCACCCTGGCCGTCTTCCGCATCCCCACCGGGGTGCGGGCGTGGATCGAGGACGTCGTGGTGGACGGGGCGGCGCGGGGCCAGGGAGTCGCCGACGCGCTGGTCGACGCCGCCGTCGCCAAGGCGGCCGCCACCGGGGCCAGGACGGTGGACCTCACCTCGCGCCCCACCCGGGAGGCGGCCAACCGTCTCTACATGCGCAAGGGGTTCGAGCTCCGGACGACCAACGTGTACCGGTACTCGTTGGACGCCTGACCTCAGCGCCCGGCGACCACTGCCCCATACCGCTGGCGGGCGGCCTCCCCCGATGTGCCGAGCATCGCCCCGATGGCCGACCAGCTCTGCCCATCGGCACGGGCCGCTCCCACCGCGTCGAGGAGGTCCGCCTCGGCCCGGGCCCGGCCGAGGAATGCCTCACGGACCTGACGCAGGGTGTGCGCCGACCGCATCGTGGACTCGTCCGGGACATGGTCCTCGAAGCGCCGTGCCAGCGCATCGGCCTGGTCGATGATCTCCTTCGTGCTTCTCGGCATGGTTCTCACCTCAGGTGATTCGCTCGGGCGTGCATGGCATGGACGACGACCGGACCATCAGGCCCCTCCACGATCCCGATCTCGAGCAACCGACCGGTGGCGTCCGGACCGATCACCATGAGGAGCCCGTCGTCGAGGTCGTCGATCCACATCGGGTGGTCGAAGGCATGGAGGATCTCCGTGTGGTCGATGCCATGCCTGTCGGCGCTCGGTGCGATGGTCGGTTGGCCGTCCACTGTAGCAAGGTAACTTGTGGCTGCGACAGCCTCCCGGGGTGGCACCACTTCTGAGGTCCGCAGGGAGACGAACGTGTACCGGTACGTGGTCGATCGGTAGGGAACGGGGCGGAGGTGCCGGGTGGGGGGTTCGCGGGGCTCGTCAGCTCCGCTTGGAGGTACCGATCCGCCGTGCGGCACGGTCGGCTGCGGCGCTCCCGGCCATCTGCCGGAGCAGCAGTAGACCGTCGAGGAGCGCAATGGCGGTCTCGGCCTCTGCCCGACGCTGTGCCGGTGTGCCGTGGATGTAGTCGGCCGCCCAGGTGATCCAGGCTTCGACGAGCTGGGGAACGAGGGTGTGGAAGGGCTCCCGTCCCGATGCGGCCAAGCCGATCGCCTCCAGGAACAGCGAGAAGACGGCATCCGCCTCCGCCCTGGCCATCACCGGCCATGCGGCCTTAACCAGTTGCAGGTGGTCCTTGGCCGGCGACCGGAAGGCCGGCTCGAGGGCCTGTTGGAGTTGCATGCCGACGCCGACGAGGACCTCACCGACGAGGTCCTCCTTGGACGGGAAGTAGTAGACGACGACTCGGTCGCTGATCCCGAGTTTCCTGGCGACGCGGCCGTAGGTGAGCTGGCTCAACCCATCGTCGAACGCAACGGCCAGGCCGCCGTCGAGAATCTCTTCTTTGGTGTGCCGGTAGCCCATCCCCCTTGATTGTAGTGACCACTGCGAATACCATTCTGTAGTGATCACTACAACTAAGAGGAAGGGAGTTGGACATGCCTGGACACGGGATCGAGCCCATGGAAGTGGTGGAGGCATTCCTCGAGTCAGCCGTACTCATGGAGTTCGACGAGGCGCTGGCCGTCTTGGCCGAGGACGTCGAGTACACGAACATCCCGATCCTGACGGTGCGGGGTCATGCCGGCGTCCGGGAGGTCGTCGAACCGTTCTTCGAGCCGATCCTCGAGAACGAGTTCCTGATCCTCCGCAAGGCGGCTGCCGGGCCGGTCGTCTTCCTCGAGCGTCTGGACCGCCATCGCCTCGAAGATGGATGGCGGGAGCTTCCCGTCAACAGCGTGTTCGAGGTGCATGACGGGAAGATCACGGTGTGGCGTGACTACTTCGACCTCGCCACCGCGGCGACGATTCACGCCGGACTCCGCACATGAGCCGACCGATCGAGCATCCCGTGCCCCACCATCGCTCCACCCGGCAGCTCCTGGTGGTGGTCGTCCTGGTGTTGTTCGGCGGCTTCACGGCGGCGGCCCTGGCGGTCGACGGGATCGTCGGGATCTTCCACGCCATCACGTTCAACCTGGTCTCCGTACAGATCTTCGTGGACCTCGTGCTCGCCGTCGCCCTCATCGACGTCTGGGTCTACAGGGACGCACGGTCCCGCGGCCGCAACCCCTGGCCGTGGTTGGTGGCGTCACTGGCCACGGGCATGTTCTCGCCGCTGATCTACCTACTGGTGCTCAGCCGGGTCGACTGAGTCATTCGGACGACCCATCCTGTAGTCAGTAGGAGGCAGTTGAGCAGAGGGGCCTTCGGGCCCCTCTTGCGATCTCGGCGTTCCGGGGCGTTCTGGGATCCCGCGGCCGAGCCGGCATCCTGCCGGGACTCGAGCCATGACCGATCAGCCCTGACCATCGGCGCGGGCCCCACGGCGTCGAGGAGACCGACTCGCGCCGGGGTGAGGTGGGCGCTGACGGAGCCGGGTCAGGGATAGACACCGCTCACGCAGATGATGTACGTGAGACCGTCGGGAGCCGCCGCGGTGAGATTGGGCAGGTCGAAATCGCTCGTCCCGTTCCCGCCGTAGTTCGTACCCATCAACGAGTACAGGGACGGGTTCCCGGTGATCGTGAGGGTCTGCCCCTTGGCCGGCATCCAGTTCTCGGCCACCGCCTCGGAAGCGGTGAGGACGACGTCCCCGAGCGTGCACGGCGCCCCCGTGGACATTCCCGTGTACGACGGGTTGTCGTTGGTGCCGAAGATGCCGGTTGTCCCGGAAGGTCCCTGCGGGCCGGTCGGACCCGTCGGACCCACCGGTCCCTGCGGGCCGGTCGGACCTTGCGAGTTCCACGAGATCAGGGTGGAGCCGGCCTTGCAGGTCGGCGCCACGGTCCCCACGCTGGTGAGCTTGCCCTTGGCCAGGCAGCCGTAATACGTGGTGCCCGGTCCGCTGGCGGACGCCTCGGTCACTCCTATCGTCAAGCCGGTCGCGAGCAGAGCTCCGACGGTCATCCCCAGTGCCAACGTCTTGAGTCTCATGGTTCCCACCTCCGGCCGGGGGAACCTTCGTCCGCCGACGCACCCATTGTGGGCCCGTTGTCCCGAACCGACAATGAGCCGGCAGCTACCTCCGTGTGCACGACCCCGTCACTGCGGGCGGTTTCTTCGTGGCCGGGTTGTCGCGGGTGAATTCTCGGTGACGGGATCGAGGTCGGTGGCCGTGCCGGGCCGGTGGCGACGGAAGCGTGGCGGCGCCTCGTGGCCGGTACGGTTCGTGACCGCAGGGTGACGCCGACGTGACGGTTGCGCGTCCGCTGCACCTTCCCGTGCGTCCCGGCAGCCGGAGCGGCCCGACATCGAGGGTGGCGACGCCACGAACCGGTGTTCGGGCCCGAGCACTTCACGGAGCACCGGGCTACCGTTACCCGTACGAGGGGCTCGGGGGACCCGGTCGTCCCGGGCCGATCGGGTGTAACGAATTGCGCTTCACTGACGTTGGGGGAAGTGGGGGCCGACGGCGGACTGGTGTCTGCCGTGCCAACGGACCCGTCCCGACGGAAGAGCAGCGCCGAACACCGCGGCGACGCGGAGCTAAGGACGTAGAGCCATGAAGCGAACAGCACTCCTGGTAGCCATCGGACTGACCGTGCTCGGGGTGGGCACCGTCGGGACAGCCGGCGTGGCGTCAGCCGCCAAGCCCAAGGACCCGACCGTCAACTCGATCACCCCGGAGCACGGCCCCCTGGGCGGGGGAACATTGGTGCAGATCAGGGGGAAGAACCTCGGCGGCGTCAGCGCCGTCGACTTCGGCACCACCCCGGCAACCTCGTTCACGCCCGTCAACCAGAGTGAGGTCGACGCCTACTCTCCTGCCGGGTCCGGGACCGTCGACATCACGGTGACCACGGGCATCGGTACGAGCGTCCCCGTGACCGCCGATCAGTTCACCTACGTCGCCACACCGTCGATCCAGCGGGTCGCACCCCGGGCCGGCAGCACGCTCGGCGGTAACCGGGTGACCATCACCGGGGCCGGCTTCACCGGTACCACCTCGGTGGACTTCGGCTCGGTCGCCGGCATCGACCCCGTGGTGCAGTCCGACAGCGAGATCCTGGTCACGACCCCTGCCGAGTCGGCGGGGTCCGTGGACGTGTCCGTGACCTCGGCGACCGGCACGACGCCGACCGATCCCGCTGACGTCTACACCTTCGCGCTGCGCGTTCCCGTGGTCACCTCCGTCGCCAACGACGAGGGCCCCGAGATAGGCGGAACACCGGTGACGATCAGCGGGAAGGTGTTCACCCACGTGTCGGCGGTCGACTTCGGCCCGAACCCGGCGACGGACGTGGCCGTCGGCAAGCACGGCACGATCACCTGCCTGTCACCCGCCGGCACCGGAACGGTGGACGTGACCGTCACCAACGCCTCGGGCACCAGCGCCGTGAACAGCCCGGCCGACGAGTTCACCTACACACCGAGCGACTGATCATCGAGCCCGGTGGCTGACGGAACCGGCCACCGGGCGGAGGAGCTGGGCGCCGACCAGCGCGACGGGGTCGTGACGCTGTGGCGGTCCGTCGGGCTCACGCGGCCGTGGAACGACCCGGACACCGACTTCGACCGGGCCGTCGCGGGCCCGACGTCGGCCGTGCTCGGGATCCTCGACGGCGGGGCCCCGCTGGCCACGGCCATGGTGGGCCACGACGGCCACCGTGGCTGGGTCTACTACGTGGCCGTGGCCGACGGCGCCCGGGGCACGGGCCTCGGGCGCCGGATCATGGCGGCGGCCGAGGAGTGGCTCCGGCGGGCCGGTGCCCCCAAGGCCCAGCTGATGGTCCGCACCGACAACGCCGATGCCGTCGGCTTCTACCGACATCTCGGCTACGAGGTGTCGGACACCACCGTCCTCGGTCGCCGGTTGGACGGCTGAGCGGCGGGTCAGCCGCGCCCGTCGGTGCCGACGGCGGCCACGATGGCCTCGCCCAGATCGACCGGTCGGGTGAACTGCGGCCAGTGGCCGGTGGGGAGGTCGACATAGGTCACGTCGGTGAGGGCATCCACCTCGGCCAGGTCCGGATCGCCCTCGGCCAACCACAGCTCCAGCTGGGCGGCGGTGAACTCACAGCCGATCACCGTGGCCGGCACCGCGTGGCGCCGCTCGTCGGTCAGCACCTGGGGATCGGTGGCCACCCGGAGCGGTTCGGGCACGGCCCGGTCCCGGAACCGACGCCGGAGCGCGTCGTCGAGGTCACGCAGGCTCTCCTCCCCGAGGATCGGCCAATCGGGCAGCGGGATCTCACCGTCGACCACCGGGAGTCCGTCGTTGATGGCCCGACCCACCGGGAGCGGCACCGTGTCGACGTGGACGACCCGCACCACGGCGTCGGGCCGGGCGTCGGCCGTCGCATGGGCCACCGGGCCACCGCCGGAGTGCCCGACCAGCACCACCGGGGCACCGATCCGGTCGACCTCGGCGACCACCGCGGCGACGTGGTCGGCCAGCCGGATGTCCCGACGATCAGCGTCGGGTGACTCGAGGCCCGGGAGCGTGAGCGGATGGGCGGTGTGCCCGGCCGCCTCGATGACGGGCACCACCTCGTCCCAGGACGAGGCGTCGAGCCAGAAACCGGGGATCAGTACGACGTCCACAGGGTCATCGTAGGGAGGGAGCGCCGTCCGTGTGCCCCCGCGGGGCGCCACCCGGGGTGCCTCCGGGGCCCGGGTCAGGCGTCCGGTCGGTCGAACTCCCCCGAGGCCATGAGGTCGGCCACCGCCGCTCCCCCGGGCCGGCCGGCCAGGTCGGCGATCACCCCCCGGCGGTCCGCCTCCGACTTGTTCTGGCTGAGCTTGGCCTTGGCCTCGACGTGCGACACCTCGATCTCGAAGGCGACGATCCCCCGCACCATCCCATCGACGTAGCCGTCGGGGGCGTCGGTCACATGCCAGGGCTCGGGCCGGTCGGCCTCGTGGGCGTCGGTCAGGTCGGTGACCACGGCGAGGGTGACCGCGGGGTCGTCGGTCAGGCGGAAGGTGCCGTGGACCTGCACCTCGACGTAGTTCCAGGTCGGGACCACCTTTCCGGTCTCCGCCTTGGTGGCATAGGCGGAGGGCGACACGTAGGCCTGGGGCCCGAGGAACAGGGCCAGGCACGGTCGGGCCGAACCATCGCCGCGGGCCTGGGGGTTCGCCCGGGCCAGGTGCCCGCGCAGCCGCCACGGCCCGTCGGGCGGCTCGTCCAGCACCAGCGGCACGGTGGACGCCGTCAGCCCTCCGGCGTCGTGGGTGACGACCCGGGCGAGGGCGAACTCGCGGATCAGCCGGGCGATGGTCACCGGGTCGGTGACGTCGAAGGCCGGCACCCGGTGCACGGCCTCAGAGCATCCTGCGCTCGGCGGCCCAGTTGGTCAGCTGGTACCGGTTGGCGAGCTGCAGCTTGCGCAGCACCGCCGAGACATGGCTCTCCACCGTCTTGGTGGAGATCCCGAGCTCGTGGGCGATCTCCTTGTACGCGTACCCCCGGGCGATGAGCCGCAGCACCTGGCGTTCGCGGGGGGTCAGCTGGTCGAGTTCGGGGTCGAAGCTGGGGGCGGGGGCCGGACCGTGCGTCGGGTCGGCGAAGGCATCCAGGACGAAGCCGGCCAGGCGCGGGGAGAAGACGGCGTCCCCCTCGGAGATCCGACGGATGGCCTCCACCAGGTCGGGACCCGAGATGTGCTTGGTCACGTACCCCCGGGCCCCGGCCCGGATCACGTCGATCACGTCCTCGGCGGCGTCGGACATCGACAGGGCGAGGAACGACACGTCGGGGGCCGTCGGGAGCACCTGTTCGAGGACGGCCCGACCACCGCCCCCCGGCATGTGCACGTCGAGGAGGACCACGTCGGGGAGCCGTTCGAGGATCAGCTCCACGGCCGCCGCCACCTCGTCGGCCTCGCCGACCACGTCGACGTCATCGGCCAGTTCGGTGCGGATGCCCGAACGCACCAGGGCGTGGTCGTCGACGACGAAGACCCGCAGTCTCGTGGCTTCGGTCACCGGTCCGTCGGGGTGCGGGGCAGCACCAGCTCCACCTCGGTGCCCGTGCCCGGCGCGCTGGCCACCGTCACCGTTCCCCCGTGGCGACCCAGGCGCTCGACCATCGAGCAGGCGATGCCCTGCCGGTCGGCGGGCACCTGGCCCGGCTCGAATCCCACCCCCAGGTCCCGGACGTAGGCCGACACCGTGTCCGGCTCGACCTCGACGAACACGGAGACCTCCGTGCACCCCGACCACTTGGCGGCGTTGACGGTGGCCTCCCGACAGGCCCCCGTCAGCGCACCCACGGCATCGTCCATGGGGCAGTCCCCCACCACGATGAGCTCGACGCCGACGCCGTAGCTGTCCTCGACCTCGCGCTCGATGCAGGCCAGGGCGTCGTCGAGGGTCTCGGGGCGGTCGCCGTGGCGCCCCAGGCGGGCCGGGTCGAAGAGCCAGTGCCGGAGCTCGCGCTCCTCCATCCGGGCCAGGCGCACCACCTCGCGGGGGTCGCCCGCCGACTTCTGGATGAGCGAGAGGGTCTGGAGCACCGAGTCGTGCACGTGGGCGGCCATGTCGGCCCGCTCCTGGGCCCGGACCCGCTCGCGGCGTTCGGTGGACAGGTCCCGCAGGGTGCGGGCCCACCAGGGTGCGAACAGGACCAGGAAGCCGCCCACGAAGAGCACGGCGCCGACGAGCACCCCGAACGCCGCGCCCTGGAGGTTCCCCATCCGGGACAGGTTGGAGACGCCCACCAGGATCAGCACGATCCCGACCGCCACCCGCAGCGCCACGCGCCGCCAGCTCTTGGCCGAGGTCGTCTGGAACCCCGGGGCGGCGTTCAGCCGGTCGCGCATCCGGGCCAGCTCCGCGGCGGAGGCCCCGCGCCACACCACCAGCACCCCGACGGCACACGCCAGCAGCGACAGGGCGGGCAGGCCGAGGTCGTTGACCCCGAAGGCGCGGGTCAGGAGGAGCACGGCGAGCAGGGCGGTCGAGAAGGCGAGCACGATCTGGAGCTCGCGGCGGTCCCCGACCACCCGCGAGGCGATGGAGTCGTCCTCGCCGGCCGCCGGGACCAGCACCCAGATGCCCATGTAGGCGAGGAGTCCGGCCCCGCCGAGGGCGATCGACACCACGGCCACCACCCGCACGAGCGTGGGGCTGACCGCCAGTCGGGCGGCCAGATCCGGCGCACACCCCGCCCAGCACCCGGTTGTCCTCGGAACGTCGGAGGGGTCGCTCCAGCCGGCGGGGCGCAGCGGCGGGATCCGCCCCGGGAGCCGGATCGGGACCGGGGGCGGCGCCCATCCCGGGAGCGCCGCCGTCGGCGGTCGGCGGGGGCGGAGGGGACGAGCGGTGGCGGAGACGTGCGATGCGTCAATCCTTGCACGCGGCTCCGGGCCGGGCGATGGGGGACAACCCTGATCCGGACCCCGAACCCCGGGTGGCGCCCCGGGATGTCCCCGATTGCCACCCGGCCACCTTCGGGCGCAGAGTGCCGGTATGACGGTCACCGAGGAACTGCCCCCCGCCGGACCCACCGGTCCGCCCCCCGAGGCCGGACCACCCCCGGCCCACCCGCCGGAGGAGGCGCCGAGCCGCCCCCGCTGCGGCGCAGCCACACGAAGCGCTTCGTCGCCGGGGTCTGCGGCGGCCTGTCCGACCGGTTCGACGTCGACGTCACCATCGTCCGGGTCGCCTTCGTGGTGGTGGCCTGTCTGTGGGGGGTGGGGATCGTGCTCTACCTGGCCCTCTGGGCCCTCCTGCCCACCAGCCCCGGGGGGCCGGCGGACAGCGTGGCCGAGGGCGACGGCGCCCCCGGGATTGCGGCACCGCACCCCGTCCTGGCTGGCGTACGTCCTGTTGGCCGGGGCCCTGTTCCTCGGCCTGATGATCAGCTCTACCTGGTGGGGCGGTCCCCGGTGGGGCGGGGGCCTCGGGCTCGGCTGGCTCCTGGTCCTGTTCGGCGTGGTCGTGGTGGCCCTCCACCGGCCGACCCGTCGGCCGTCCTTCGGTCGGGTGCTGCTGACCCTGGCCCTCATCCTCCTGAGCGTGGTCATCCTGGCCACCGGGGCCTTCTTCGCGGCGATGGCCACGACCGGGGTGCCGCTGTCCGGCGGCATCGGCCAGCGGGTGATCCAGCCCACGTCGCCCTCGCAGTTGCAGCCCGTCTACCGGCTGGCCATCGGGAGCATGACCGTCGACCTGACCCACGTGCCCCTCGGCACGTCACCCCACACCGTCACGGCGTCGGTCGGCGTGGGCGTGCTGGTCGTCGACGTCCCCCGTCGGGCCGTCGTCGACGTCGACGCCCACAGCGGCATCGGAACGGTCAGCTACGGCGCCTCGGGACCGAACGGCTTCGCCGCCCCGATCACCGCGTTCGGCCCGGCCCGCCCCAGCTCGTGATCGACGCCCAGGTCGGCATCGGCCAGATCCAGCTCCAGCGCGACGGCTCCTGAGCCGGGCCCGGCCCGTGGTCGCGGGCCGTCCGGTGGTCGGGTGCGGCCGGGTCGGTGACGCGGGGTCGGCTCGGTAACCTGGGTCGGTGCCACCGAGCCCCGGGATCCGACTCCGATCCGTGGTCCTGGACTGCCCCGACGCCGTGGCCCTGGCCCGGTTCTACGCCGCCCTCCTCGACGGCACGCGCCGACACCTCGGACCCCGAGTGGTGCGAGGTCCACGTGGAGGGAACGGCGATCAAGATCGCCTGCCAACGGGTGGAGGGCCACCGGGCTCCCGACTGGCCCGACGGCTCCCCCCAGCAGCTCCACCTCGACCTGACGGTGTCCGACCTCGACGCCACGTCGCGTCGGGCCGTCGACCTCGGGGCCGTCGTGCTCGGGGGACCCGGTGGTGGAGCCGGGTTGCATCTTCGTGGTGCACGCCGACCCCGCCGGCCACCCGTTCTGCCTCTGCCGTGAAACATCCGAGCGATGAGAGGTCAGGAGCTCACCGAGCCGACACCGGCGACCCACTCCCCGGTGGTCATCACGTCCGCCTGGCGGGGGAACACCTTGTCGAGGAGCACCCGGTGGACCTCCGGGTCGCCGTCGGCGCAGCCGTCGCGGAGCACGGTGATCCCGTAGTCGAGGTCGGCGGCCTGGCGGAGGGTCGACAGCACCACCCCGCTGGTGGAGATGCCGCACAGGACGAGGCGGGACACGCCGAGCGACCGCAGCACCACCTCGAGGTCGCTCCCGGTGAAGGCGCTCACCCGCTTCTTGACCACCACGACGTCGTCGGGACCCGGTGCCACCGCCGGATGCACCTGGGTGCTCCGGATCGTCGACGCCCATGTCGCTGCGCCCGGCCAGCGCGGAGAACGACTTGTTGGCGGGGCTGACGTCCTCGCCTCCCGGCCGGAAGGCGACCCGGACGTAGACCACCGGGATCCCGTGCGAGCGGGCGCCGTCGACCGCGGCCCCGATGCGCTCGAGCAGGTGGTCGGCGGCATCGGGCACGCGGGCCACGATCCCGTTCTGGACGTCCATGACCAGGAGGGCGGAAGTTGTCATCCCCCCGTTGTAGCCGGTGGTGGCGGATCGCGTCGGCTGGCCGGTGGTGGTCCGGCGCCCGGACAGGACCCGGTCAGGACTCCAGGGCCACGTTGAACATCCACCGCACCCCGAACCGGTCGAGGCAGGTTCCCCACAGCGACCCCCAGGGCATCGGGTTGAGTCCGGTGCCGTCGCTGCCGCCCTCGGACAGCGCGGCGTAGAGGCGCTCGGCCTCCTCCCGGGTGTCGGGTTCGAGGTTGAGGGTGGAGTTGTTGCCGATCCGGAGTTCGTGGCCCATCGACGCCAGCATGTCGGTGCCCATGAGCACATGGCCGGCCAGGATCGGCAGCTCGACGTGCAGCACCTTGTCGCGCTCGTCCTCGGGCAGCTCGGGCGCCCCGGGTCCGGACGGCATGTCGCGGAAGCGCTGGATCGGAACGGAGTACTCGGTGCCGAAGACGTCGGCGTAGAAGGTGAACGCCTGCTCGGTGTCCCCCATGAAGTTCAGGTACGTGCTGACTCGGCTCATCGGACCTCCCAGGGTCGTCGCCACTCGGCCACATCGTGACCCAGGCGGTGCCCGGGAGCAACCATCCGCGGCCCGTCGACGGTCGGTGGGGTCGGGTCGACGGTCGGCGGACGCCGCGAGCGCAAGCTGGCGACTGGCGGCGTGGGGCGCCGTCAGTCGGGCAGGATGCCGTTCGCCGACGTGGCCACGAAGGTCGCCACCAGGCGGTGGTCGTCGACCATGGACCGCCGGTAGGCGTCCCAGTCGTCGTGCTCGCCGTTGGCCGACCGGTAGTAGTCGACGAGCTGGTCGACCACCGCGTCGTCGGGCGCCTGCGCCACCGGGCTGAGCTCGACGTGGCCGTCCAGGCGCGACCCACGTGAAGACGTCATCGCCCGGGACGAACAGCGCCGCCCGAGGGTCACGTCGCAGGTTGCGGGTCTTGGCCCGGTCGTCGGTGATCGAGATGGTGAAGCGGTCACCGACGGCCCGGAAGAAGATCACCGACTGCTGCGGTCGGCCGTCGGCCCGGAGCGTGGTGAGCAGGCCGTTGCGGCGTCCGGCGGCGAAGGCGAGGGCACGGTCGAGGTCCATGCCTGCACTGTACGGCGGGAGCCCGGGCGACCGTCCGGATCGGACCACCGGCGCCTCAGGCGCCGCCCACGTCCCAGAGGTGGTGGACGGGGTCGTGGAGGATGTAGCGCGACAACGACTCGACGGTGAACGGGCTGCCGTTGGAGCGGAGGCCCGGCCGGTCCCACGCCGCACCGGTCACCCCGTCGAGCCGGTCGGCGAAGTCGTCGGCCGCCCGGCGCCAGCTCACCGGCGACCACCTCGGGGTCCTGGCGGTCGTAGCGGTCGGCCACGGCCGTCGGCGTCCTGGTCCCAGTCGGCGAACGTCGGGGCGTCCTCGGCCAGCAGCAGGGCGATCCGCCCGTCGGCGATCCGGAAGACGTCCCGGACGTGGCAGCCGTACTCGAGGGCCGACCAGCGGTCGGGCCGGGGGCGGGGGCGGACGTCGCCCCGACCCAGCCGGGCAGCCCAGGACGCGGCCACGCGCGCGGGCCTCGTCCGCCAGGCCGTCCGCGCGGGTGCTCCGACGGGGTCGAACCCGCACTCGGGACACGGCCGCTCGAGGACCCAGGTCCAGTCCTTGTCGTCTGGCGGTGGCGCGTCCGGCGGTGGCGCGTCGGGCGGTGGTGCGTCGGGCATCCCGCCACGCTACGGCCGGATGGCGCCGGCCGTCAGCCGTCGAGGCCGAACTGGGCGCGGTCGGCCGGGCGGCACCAGGTCGAGGTACTCGTCACGGTGCGCGTCGATGAACTTCGCCACGTACGGGCAGTGGGGGAGGACGGCCAGGTGCCGGGACCGGGCGTCGTCGAGCACGGCCCGCACCATGACGCCGGCCAGGCCCCGACCTGCGTGGTCGGCGGTCGATCTCGGTGTGGAGGAGCTCGATGGTGCCCGGCGCCAGCCGGTAGGTGACGAACCCGACCGTCGTGCCGTCCTCGGCGATCTCGTAGCGCTTCGCGTTCCGGCCGGTCGGTCACCTCGGTGCTCATGTCCGGACTCCTCCCAGGGTCGGGCGGGTGGGTCGGGTCGGGTCGATCCGCCGGGCTCGGGCGACGGTCCGTCCGGCGACGCTCCGGGCAGCCACGGGGGCCTCGTCGCCTCGTCCGGGATCGATCCGACGGAGGATCCGCTCGTTGCGCCTCCCGCAGGCCGCGCAGCTGCCCGGGACCGAGGGCATCGACGAACAGCTCCCGGACCGCCGCGACATGGCCGGGCGCCGCCGCCTCCACGAGGGCGAGATCCCGCCGGGGTCAGCACCGCCCGGATGCACCGCCCGTCGTCGGGATCCCGCTTCGCGGACCAACAGCCCCCTCGCCTCGAGGTGGCGGGCGGCGTGGGAGAGGCGCGACGGCGACGCGTTGGTGAGCGTCGCCAGCCGGCTCATGCGCAGGGCACGGTCGGACTGCTCCGACAGCATGGCGAGCACGGTGTACTCGAAGAGCGTGAGACCGGCGCTGCGCTCGAGCTGGGCATCGAGCAGGGGTGGCAGCTTGGCCAGCACGCGCAGGAGGCCGAGCCACGCCTCGCGCTCCTCGGGTCCGAGCCACCTCGGCGGCGCCGCCCGGTCGGGCGTCCACGCGCTCTCCGCGGCGGACGGATGGGTCGCCCGGACGTGACCCCGGCGACCTGCGTCATCTCCCCATCCTAGCTGATTGGTTGAATCTTCAATTGAATCTGGTACAGTGTAGTTGCGCATACAACTACTGACCGTGGAGGACGTCTCCGCCGCCGACCCGCACCCCCGACAGGAAGGAACGGTCCCATGACCTCCCCGATGCTGGCCCCCGTGCCCGGTGCGGCGTTCGACGCCTTCCTGGCCGACACCGCGCCCGTCCTCGCACGACCTCCCCCTCTGGACACCGGCGGACGGCCCGATGCCGGCGCTCTACGTCGGCCACGGCGCCCCGCCCCTGCTCGACGACCCCCTCTGGATCGACCAGCTGTTCGCCTGGCGGCGATCGCTCCCCACCCCGACGGCCATCCTGGTGGTCAGCGCCCACTGGGAAGCCGCGCCGCTGCGGCTGTCGGCGACGGGCGCGGCCGTTCCCCTGGTGTACGACTTCGGCGGGTTTGCCGAGCGGTTCTACTCCATGACGTACCCGACACCCGACGCCGGCGGTCTGGCCGAGCGGGTGGCGTCGCTCATGCCCGACGACGAGCCGGTCCACCGCGACCGCGGTCCGGGGCCTCGACCACGGGGCCTGGGTGCCGCTGAAGGTGATGTACCCCTACGCCGACGTCCCGGTCCTGCAGCTCAGCATCCCGACCCACGACCCCGAGCGGCTGCTGGCCCTCGGACGCCGCCTGCGCCCCCTGCGCGACGAGGGCGTCCTCATCATGGGCTCGGGGTTCCTCACGCACGGCCTCCCCTACCTCACCCGTGACCAGTTCATGGGCGAACGGGGTCCCGGCGTGGTCGGCCGACTTCGACCGGTGGGCCGCGCGCCGCCCTGGACGCCGGCGACGTCGACACCCTGGCCGCCTACCGGGACCGCGCCCCCGGAATGCCCTACGCCCACCCCACGGTCGAGCACTTCGTGCCCCTCTTCATCACCCTCGGAGCGGCGACGCGTCCCCGACGCCCCGGTCGAGACGGCGATCGACGGCTTCCAGTTCGGCCTGGCCAAGCGCTCGTTCCAGGTCGTCTGACATCGCCACACGGGTTGCCCGTCGCCCCGTGTGGAGCGTCGGAGGGCGGGAATGTCAACGGTGAAACGACGTTGCACCCGCAAGGAGCGGATGTGAGACACGACGACGCATTTCCCCGGACGGAGGCAGCACCTCGCCCAGAGGTGACGGCGCACCCCGAAGTGACACCGACCACCGGCCGCGGCCCCGTGGCGGCGGCCGGTCGCCGTCACGCTCGGTGTGGTCTGGGTCGCGCTCTACAACTGGTGGGTCCCGGTGGCCTTCGACCGTCGCCTCATGACCAGCCCCAACGAGTTCTTCAGTGACCTCGAGGCCACCGGCCGGCCCGACGCCACCGTGCTGCAGCACCTCGACCTGGCCGCCGGACTGGTCCTGGTGGTGGCGCTCCTCGTGCGCGGGGCGGCTCGGCCGCACCGGACGGCGCGTCCGAGTGGCCGTGGCTCGTCGCCATGGCGCGTGGCCGGCGCCGTCGGGGGCCAGTTCTCCTACGCCTGCCCCGAAGGGCTCAGCGCGTCCTGCCGGGCCGCCGAGTGGCGGCTCGCGCTCCCCCACCACCACTACGTCCACGTCCTCGCCGGCATCGCCGAGTTCGCGTTCGGCACCGTGGCCGTCTACAGGGCCTGGCAACGCATGCGCCCGAAGGAGGACGGCCTCACCCGGGCCGTCCGGTGGACTGGGCGCGTCCTGGTGCTCGCCTATCCGTTCCTGGGCATCGCCTACCTCACCGACCGCTTCGGGGCGTTCGTCGAGCCGGTCTTCTTCACGTGCTTCTCGGTGATGGTGGTGGTCGAGCTGCTCGAGACGGACCGGGTCGAGCGTCGCACCGGCCGGGCGGCGGCGAGCCCACTGGTCGCGCCGCGGCGCGCCGACTTCGACCACGCCCGCTGACCGGGCGAGCCACGGCGACCACGGATCGTCGACGGCTGGGCGGCCTACGGCGGGGGCCCGCCGGACCGCCGGGGTCAGGCCTGCTTGCCGGCGATCTCCCGGTGCACTTCCTCCATGTCCAGGTCGGTGGCCTGGGAGATGAGGTCCTCCAGGGCGTCGCCGGGAAGGGCCCCGGGCTGACTGAACACGATCACCTGCTCGCGCAGGATCATCAGCGTGGGGATCGACTGGATCCCGAACGAGCCGGCCAGCTCCTGCTGGGCCTCGGTGTCGATCTTGCCGAACACGATGTCGGGGTGGTCCTCGGAGGCCTGCTCGAAGATGGGGCCGAACGTCCGGCACGGCCCGCACCACGACGCCCAGAAGTCGACCAGGACGGTGTCGTTCGTCGACACCACCTCGGCGAAGTTCTCCTTGGTCAGTTCCACCGTTGCCATCTACGTGCTCCCTTCTGAGCAGTCCTGGGTGGTCAACGCCGTACCGGGCCGGTCCATTCCGCCGCCGCGTCCGGACCCGGCCGACGTGGCTCAGGCGCCCCGGGTGTCGGTCTCCTGGAGGACGAGTCCGTTGCCGTCGGGATCGGCGAACGTCACGAACCGGCCCCACGGCGCCGACTCCACCTCGGCGGGGAGCTCGACCCCCAGGCCCCGCAGCCGGGTCGATGTCCCCCTCCAGGTCGTCCGTCTCCAGGACCGTGCCCCTCGACCCGCCGGCCGGCATGGTGTCGAACCAGGTGACCAGCGTGATCGACGTGAGCGCCCCCGGGGGGCGCACCTGGACCCAGCGCATCCCGGGCCCCATGGGCATGTCGTTGACGAGCTCGAAGCCGAGCACGTCGACGTAGAAGTCGCGGGCCCGGTCCTGGTCCGCGACCGACAGCGAGAACAGCTGCACCGCGGTGACGGCCACGGGTCAGTTCACCTTCAGGAGGTCGACGATGAAGATCAGGGTGTCGTTGGCGGCGATGCCGCTCGCCGGCGACTGGTCGCCGTAGGCGAGGTTCGGCGGGATGATCAGCTCCCGGCGGCCGCCGACCTTCATCCCGGCGATGCCCTCGTTCCACCCGGTGATCACGTTGCCGCCGAGCTGGAACTGGAACGACTGGCCACGGCTCCACGACGAGTCGAAGATCTGCTTGGAGGAGTACGCCACACCCACGTACTGGACGGTCAGCTGGTCACCCGGCTGGGCCTCGGCCCCCGTGCCCACGATGAGGTCCTTCACCTCCAGCTGGGTGGGGGGCGAGCCCGGCGGGACGGTGATCGTCGGCTCGGTGCCCCAGGTGCCGGCGGCCGACGGGTCCGAGATGGTCCCGATCGAGGTGGGGGCGGTCGTGGAGCTGGCCGGGCCGACGTCGTGGTGGTGGTCGGGCTCGCCGACGAGCTCCCGCAGGCGGCGAGCCCCAGACCGGAGGCGGCCACGGCCACGAGGGTCCAGGTGCGGAGGCGGGTCATGGGGGAGGTTCCTTTCGCGACGGGATGGGACGGGGCCGGGGGTCGGCGTCCCGGGGCAGACGGTAGCCGCCCGTGCGGCGCCCGGGGGTGCGGTACCCGTCGTCGGGCGTTCCGCGCGTCACACCCCACTGTCACCGTGGGCCATGCTCCTCGACCGGCTCGCCGGCATCACCGATCAGCTCCGCTCCTCCCTCACCGACCTCGAGCCCGAGACGGCTCAGCGGCGCCGACGCCGCCCGGCTGCTCGACGCCTTCGCCGAGATCGAGCGCCTGGCCTCGGCCGGCACCCTCCTGGCCGCCCGGCGGGTCGAGTCCTCGAACGTCTGGCGGCGCACCGGCCACCGGTCCGCCGCCGCCCACGTGGCCGAGGTGACCGGCACGGGCATCGGCCCGGCGATCTCGACCCTGGAGACGGCCCGCCACCTCGGCTCCCTGCCGGCCACCGACGAGGCGGTCCGCCAGGGCCGGCTCTCGGGGACCCAGGTGAAGGAGATCGCCGGCGCCGCCATCCTGCAGCCGGAGGCCGAGCAGTCGCTGGTCGACGCGGCCGGCCAGCAGCCGCTCAACGTGCTCAAGCTGCGCTGTCGCCGGGTCCGTGCCGCCGGCCAGGACCAGAAGGCGGCCTACGACGCCATCCGCCGCGGCCGCTACCTGCGGAACTGGGTGGAGGACAACGGCGCCGTCCGCTTCGACGCCCGCCTCACCCCGGACGAAGGGGCGCGGCTCATCGCCGCCGTGGCCGCGCGAGACCGAGCGCCTGGCGGCGACGGGCCGCCAGGCCGGGATCGACGAACCCCGCAAGGCCCTCGCCGCCGACGCCCTGGTGGGATTGGCCTGCGAACCGTCGGAGCGGACGGACCGCTCGGGGGGTGAGCGCCCGCCCGGGCGCCCGGTCGACCGGCGGCGCACCCCGGGCCACCGTCCACGTCCGGGTCGACCACGCCGCCCTCGTCCGCGGCCACGTCGAGGCGGGCGAGCTGTGCGAGATCCCGGGCATCGGTCCCGTGCCCGTCGAGGTGGCCCGACGCCTGGCCGTCGACTGCGTGCTCAACGTGCTGGTGACCGACGGCGTCGACGTGACCGCGGTCGCCCACTCCGGCCGCACGATCCCGGCGGCCCTGCGCCGGGCGTTGGCGGAGCGGGACCCCGAGTGCGTCGTCCCGGGCTGTCCGACCCGGACCGGACTGGAGATCGACCACCTCCTGCCCTTCGCCGAGGGCGGTCCGGCGAGCCTGGACAACCTGGCCCGCCTCTGCCACTGGCACCACTACCTGAAGACCCATCACGGACACCGGCTGGCGCGTGGCGACGCACCCGACCGGGCCTGGCGGTGGGTGGCACCGGACGATCCCCCGGCCGTGCCGGCGCACATCCTCCGTTCGGGCTGAGCCGCGCCCTCAGGCCGGGGCGTCCCCGTCGTCCTCCACGCCGTCTTCCTGCGCCCGGTCGTCCTGCGCGCCGTCCTCCTCCACGCCGTCCTCCTCCACGCCGGTCCCGGCTCCGGAGCGGTCGCGTCCGGGCGGCGCGGATCCCCTGACCGTCCGGTACCGCCGACTCGCTGGCGTCGCTGTTCCGCCCAGGCCAGCTTCGGCCCGGGCGGCCACGTCACGCAGGGGGCGGCCCGTCCGGCGGGCCGCGGCCGCCACGTCGTCGTGTTCGGCTTTGGCCCGGGCGGCGGTGGCCTTCACCCGGATGGGCTGACCGTCGATCACGACGGTGCCGACGCGGCGGGCGGCCGGCCACCGCTCGGCCACGGTCATCCGGACTCCGGGGGACCCGGTCTCGGTCCGCAGCAGCCGGCGCAGGGTCCGGACGTCGGCCGGGTCGCAGAGCACGTGGACCACGTGGCCCGGCCGGCCCTTCTTCATCAAGACGGGCGACAGCCAGGCGTCGTGCGCCCCGGCCCCGAGCAGCTCGCCGACCGTGTGGGCGAGCTGCTCACCGGTGACGTCGTCGAGGGTCACCTCGAGCACGGCCACGGGCTGGCCGGCGTCGGCGTCCGGGCCGCCGTCGGCCCCCGTCCGGGTCCCGATCACCACCTGGGTGCAGTTGGGCAGCTCCTCGAGCTCACGCGAGCCCGGCCCCGAACCCCTGGGCCTCGACCACCATGGCCGGCAGGGGCCCGTACCCGGACGACAGCGCGGCCAGGAGCGCCGCCCCGGTGGGGGTCGTGAGCTCGACCGGCAGGTCCCGTCCCCAGGTCGGGACCCCCCGCAACAGACCCACCACGGCGGGCGCCGGGTTGGGCAGCATGCCGTGCGCCGCCCGCACCATGCCGGTCCCGGTGGCCACCGCACTCGACCGCACCTCGTCCACCCCCAGCACCTCGAGGGCGGCGGCCGTGCCCACCACGTCGATGATGGTGTCGTGGCCGCCCACCTCGTGGAAGTGGACCTGGTCGACCGGCCGACGGTGCAGACCGGCCTCCACCTCGGCGAGGCCGGCGAAGGTGGCGAGCGCCCGGGACGCCACCCGCTCGGGCAGGCGGGCCTCCTCCACCAGACCCACGATGTGCGCGTAGGTGCGGACCACGACGTGGTCCTGGACGGTGACCACCGCCCGGCTGGCGGCGATCCCCCCGCGCAGCACCGGCTCGACGTCGAGTCCCCAACCGCGGAAGGGCAGCCGCTCGAGCAGCGCCAGCACCTCGTCGATGTCGGCCCCGGCGTCGATCAGGCTCCCGAGGGCCATGTCCCCGGCGATCCCGGCGAAGCAGTGGAACCACGCCAACGTGGCGCGACCCGGCCGTCCGGCGCGACCCCGGTCACGGGAGCATCCGGGCGACCGCGCAGGCCGCGCCGAATCCGTTGTCGATGCCGACCACGGTGATCCCGGCGGCGCACGAGGCGTGCATGGCCAGGAGGGCCGTCACGCCCTCGAGGGCGGCGCCGTAGCCGGTGCTGGTCGGGACGGCCACCACCGGGGCCGGGGTGATGCCGCCGACCAGGCTGGCCAGCGCGCCCTCCATGCCGGCCACCACCACCACGGCGTCGGTCTCGGCGAGTTCGTCGGCCGACGCCAGCAGGCGGTGCACCCCGGCCACGCCGCAGTCGGCGAGCACCGTGGGCCGCAGGCCCAGCGCGACGAGCGTGGCCTCGCACTCCCGGGCGACCGGCAGGTCCGAGGTCCCGGCGGTGATCACCAGCGTGCGGGCCAGCGCGGGGCGCGGCCGGGCGCCAGACCACGGTCGACAGGTCGCCCCGGACCTGGTCGGCCCCGGTGGCCCGACCGGTGACGGTGCGTCGGCCTCCGGGGTGGTCGGCGAGGGCCCGGGCCACCTGGTCCCCGTCGGCGCGGGTCAGGATGACCGGGGGACCGGAACCGTCGGGGGACCCGTCGCCCAGCAGCTCGCCCACGATGCCCGAGCACTGGGCCGCCGTCTTGCCCTGGCCGTAGACGGCCTCGGGCAGGCCCTGGCGCAGCGACCGGTGGTGGTCGACCTTGGCGAAACCCAGGTCGGCGAAGGGGAGTCGGCGCAGCCGGAGCACGGCGTCGTCGGGGGAGCACTCCCCCGAACGGACCTCGTCCAGGAGGCGCTGCAGCGCGAGTTCGTCCATGATGTTCACTATCCTGCCTGTCCATGGCCCACGACGCACCTCCGGCGGCGTCCGGTGACGGTCGGGTGCGGATCGCCTTCCTCGGACCCGAGGGCACCTTCACCGAGGAGGCCCTCCTGTCGGAGCCGGCCTACGCGGGTGCCGACGTCACCCCGCACGCCTCGCTGGTCGACGTCCTGGAGTCGGTGCGCCGGGGCGACGTCCGACCTGGGGTTCATCCCCCTGGAGAACGCCATCGAGGGCACCGTCCGGGACATCATCGACAGCCTGGTCTTCGACTTCGACCTGCGGATCCAGCGGGAGGTGGTACTCGACATCCACCTGCACCTGATGGCCCCCCCGGGCACCTCCCTGGCCGACGTGGAGCGGGTGGCCTCGATCCCGGTGGCCACCGCCCAGTGCCGCCGGTTCCTGACCGCCGAGCTGCCGGCGGCCGAACTGGTGGCCACCAACTCGACGGCCGACGCCGCCCGGCTGCTCGGCCTCGGCGATGCGTCGCTCGCCGGGCGCCCGACGGCGGCCATCGCCCCCCGGCTGGCCGCCAGCCTCTACGGCCTGGAGATCCTGGCCGAGGACGTGGAGGATCACCCCGACAACCAGACCCGGTTCATCGCCGTGGCACGGTCCGGCATCCCGGCCCCGACCGGTCACGACCGCACCAGCATCGCCTGCTTCCAGAGTGCCGACCACCCGGGCAGCCTGTACGCCATCCTCGGGCACTTCGCCGCCCGGAACATCAACCTGTCGAAGCTCGAGTCCCGACCGACCAAGCAGGCCCTCGGCGACTACTGCTTCATCATCGACTTCGAGGGCCACGTGGCCGACGCCATGGTGGCCGACTGCCTGGCCGACCTCCACGCCGAGCTGGCCGGGGTCAAGTTCCTCGGCTCCTATCCCGCCTCGGGGGCGGCGGGGCCGGCCATCCGGGCCGAGGTCGACCTGTCGCGCAAGCGGGCCGCCGAGTGGTTGGCCGCACTGCGCGACGAGGTCGCGTCACCCGGTGGGCCTGACCGCCGGCCGGGCACCGGTCACGGTGCCGAGGCGGCCGGCGGCTACCCTGGCCCCCACCGGGAGGGATGGCAGAGCGGACGAATGCACGGCTCTTGAAAAGCCGCGAGGTGCAAGCCTCCGGGGGTTCGAATCCCCCTCCCTCCGCTGTTGTGATGTCGCGAGACATCCCGGACACTGCGAACCCCCGGAAACTACTTCACCGGGGGTTTTCGCATTTTCTGATAGCCCTTCGAGAGGTCGATGGTCGTCTGGGCGATGAGTTCGCCGTCCTCGGCGACGACCCGGATGTCGTCACCGGCGATGTAGAGGCGCACCCGGGTTCCCCGCCAGGGTCGGCCCACCCCGAGGTGGAGCATCTTGTTGCCGAAGCGGAGGCTGACCTTGCCGGCGTGGTCGACCTTGTCGTGACGGATGCGGAAATGGGGATCCGCCCCCGCCATGCCGGGTGCGGCCTTGTCCCGGGCGGCGTAGGCGGCAGCGGGAGTGACCCGCCCTCGAGCCCGGTGGGGACGCCGCTCGTTGTAGTAGTCGACGACTGCGTCCACCTGGCCTTGGAGTTCGGCGATGGACGTGGCGGGATCCCGTTTGACCAGGAACCCCTTGAGCGTCTGGTGCCAGCGTTCGACCTTGCCGCAGGTCTGGGGATGGTAGGGCCGGGAGTGCTTGTAGACGACGCCGGAACGCCCGAGGGCGACCTCGAAGGCGGTGATCCCGCCCCGGGAGGTGCCGTTGAAGACGGCACCGTTGTCGGTCAGGACCGAGGCGGGGATTCCCCAGCGCTGACAGGCCTTCTCGTAGGTGGTGAGCACGTCGGGGCCTTTGGTGACCCTGCGGACGTCGGCCACCAGGACGAGGCGGGAGTGATCGTCGATGAAGTTGAGGATCTCGACGTCGCTGCCGTCCGCCAGGGCCCAGTGGGTCACATCGGCCTGCCAGCACTCGTTGGGTTGGTCCGCCTCGAACCGCACATAGGAGCTCTTCGGCCGCTTCCTCGGTTCGGGGGTGATGAAGCCCCGACGGGCCAGGATCCGATAGATGGTCGCCGGCGAGGGAGACGTCCCATCGAGCTGCTCGAGGTGCCAAGCAATGGTCTGGGGACCGGCGTCAGCCCCCAGCTCGCTGAGTTCCTTGCGCAGCCTGACGATGGCCTCTTCGGTGGCCTCGTTCGTCCGTCGAGGGGAGCTGACCGGACGACGGGATCGCTCCTCGAGAGCTGACTCACCCTCCAGTCGGTAGCGGGTGACCAGGTCGTGGACCCAGCTCTTCGAGTGGCCGAAGGCGGTGGCTACCTCACGCACCGACCTTCCTTCCACCAGTACGGCATCGACGACCATCCGACGGAGCACCATGGACAAATCTCCCAAAAGGGGTGTCCACTATGTCTCGCGACATGCTGTCCAGGATGTCCTGAACTCACACACCCCCCCTTCCGCTGGTCAGAGGCTGTCTCTGACGTAGCGGCCCGATGGCCGGAGTCGGGCGTTCACCCGGGGCCGGACCCGCCGATCGGTGGGTGGAGAGGGCGCACCCGAGCGACGATCGTCGAGGGGAACCGGACCCTTCGCCGTTCGGACGCGCCGCCTGGGTGCGCCGACCGCGCGCCGCGTGCTTACGTCCGGAGATCCGCGGCACCGTCCCGACGACGTCGGGGTCGTCGCGGAGGTCAGGCGATCGGACCCGACCCCTGCCTCACCCCGCCCGACCCCAACATCGGTCGACGAAGCGGCGCACCTCGGCCAGGACGGCGTCGTCCTCGGGAGCCATGCCGAAGAAACCCCCATGACCACCCGCCTCGGTGACGTGGAGCTCCGCGGCCACACCGCCGGCCCGGAGCGCCCGGTGCATCCGCACGGTGTCCGACAGGAGCAGGTCGCGCGTGCCGGTGGTCAGGATGGTGGGCGGGAAGGGCTTGGTGAAGTCGCCGAACAGCGGCGAGAGGTAGGGGTCGGTGAGGAGGTGCCCACCGGCGTAGAGGGAGAACTCCGTCGTCTCCCCACCCGACAGGAGCGGATCGAGTCCACGGTTCGTCTGGAACGAATCTCCGGATGCGGTCAGGTCGACGCCCGGAGTCTGGAGTACGACACCGGCCGGCAGGGGCAGATCCTCGTCCCGGGCCCGGAGCACGAGTGCCGCGGCGAGGTTCCCACCGGCCGAGGATCCTCCCACGACGATCCGCTCCGGCGACAACTCGTCGAGGAGCGCCCGGTAGGCGGCCACGCAGTCGTCCAGAGCCGAGGGGAACGGGTGGTCCGGCGGCATCCGGTAGTCGACCGACCACACGCGTGCCGCATATCGGGTGGCGGTCCCGATGCCCATGGCCCGGCACACGTCGCCGCTTCCGTAGATGAAGGCCCCGCCGTGGATATCGAGGTACACGTGCCGGTCGTCGTCGACCCCGTCCGGCCGGATGTCGAACACGCCGAACGCGCCCAGCTCGCGCCGTTCCACGCTGACCGTGGCCGAGGCGGTGCGCTCCGACAGCAGTGCCCCGATGGTCTCGTCATGGGCACGGATGGCCCGACGCCAACCATCGAGGTCCTGGAGGGCCGGACGCTCGGGCTCCGTCATGGCCGGCATCGCCAGGACCGCCTGAGCCTCAGGACTGACCGAGCGGGGAACCGGGATGTCCCGGGCCGGAAGATGGATGAAGGGACGGGGCCCGGTCATCTGGGCCCGTCCTCCCGGGTGACTCCGAGCTGGACGGCGTTGGTCATGGTGTTCCCCCACTTCGAATCCGATGGTCAGGCAGGACACCGTTCTCGTGGACGTCCGCAGGATACGGCTCATCGAGCAATGAGCCACCGTGGTGGAGCGCGGTGCGCGAGAACCCCGCCGTCTGGCGATAGCCGTCGGTGACCTCCATGATCTCCTCGGGCGTGATCACCTCACTGATGTCGGCGAAGCCCTGGGGGGCGCGCTCCTCGACCAGTTTCATCGGAAGCTCCGGTCCGAGGCCGCGGTTGGCCAGAACCACCGCGGCTGTGGCGGGGCGTCGGACCCCCTCGTAACGGCTCAGGGCCTCGTCGATGTCGTCGCCGTGCCGGCGGATGCAGCCGGCCAGGACCCGGGCGTCGAGAATGGCCTGCGAGGCCCCGTTCGAGCCGATCGGGTACATCGGATGGGCCGCGTCACCCAGCAGGGTCATGCGCCCGAACGTCCAGCGGGGGATGGGATCCCGGTCCACCATCGGGAACAGGTAGGTCTCGGGCGCCGCCTCGATGACGGCGGGCACGTCGATCCAGCCGAACGCCCAGTCGCTGAAATTCGGCAGGAAGTCGTCGAGTACGCCTCTCCGGTTCCAGTCCTCCCGCGAACCCAGGGTCGAACCGGGCCGGTGCAGTTCGGCGATGAAGTTGAGTTGCTGACGGCCGTCGGGCAGGTCGGCGATCGGATAGCCCACGAACTTCTGTTCGGGATGCCCGGCCCAGATCATGGTCCGGCCGTCGAGGACGGGCGCGACGTCGGCCACGCCACGCCACAGGAGAGACCCGTTCCACAGCGGAGGGCCTTCCGTGGGATGGTGCTGCGCTCTCGCCGTGCTGTGGATCCCATCTGCGGCGACGATGAAGTCGGCCTCGACTTCTCCGTCCTCGAACTCCGCCACGCATGCTCCGCGGCGGTCGAACGCCCTGATGAACCGCCGGCCCAGGTGGAGCGCGTCAGCGCCCATGCGATCGAGCACCGCCCCGAGGAGCACCTCCTGCAGCACACCGCGGTGGATGGACAGCTGGGGCCAGGGATAGCCGGCCGCCAGCCCGCGCGGTTCCCGCCAGATCTCCTGGCCACGCTTGGTGCAGTAGAGCAGGAGGGAGGATTCCACCGACCGCTTGCGGAGATCCTCCATCAGGCCGAGGGCGTCGAGCTCCCGCACGGCGTGGGGCAGCAGGTTGATCCCGACCCCGAGGGGTCGTAGCTCACTGGTCGACTCGAACAGCTCGACCTCGACACCCACCTCGTGCAGGCTCAGCGCCGCGCTCAGTCCTCCGATGCCGGCACCGACGACCGCGCCGCGAAGGCGGGAGGGACCGGGGCTCACAGCACTTCGTGGACGTGGATGTGGACCGTGTCCGCCTGGCGCGAACCGGTGGACACGGCTACCAGGTCGTTGAGTCGGGCCAGGCGGGGCGCCGACGTCGACAGGCGGACGAGGGTTCGGAAGTAGTAGGCATCCGGGGGGACCGACTCACCCGCCGCGATCCGTGCCGCCACCTCGTCGGACATCCGGCGGACGCCCTGGGACCGCACCTCGATCGCCTCGCCCGTCGCCGTCTCCAAGGTGTAGTGGGCGTCGATCTCGAGGCCACCGTCGGGCCGGAGAGTCTGCCAGTCGACACCCCCCTCGAGGACGATCCCGTGGTCATCCTCCAGCTGGCCGTGCCCGGCAAACCTTCCACCCGCGAAGGGCACGAATCTCCGTCCACCTCCGATGTCGATGACGGGACGAACATCGACTTCGATCGCCATCAGCTCCCGCAGCTCCACCGCCCGGATCATGGTCCGGCACCCCCTTTGCCCCATTCGGATCGAGATCGACGTGCCCCGGGGCATTGTGGCACAGCGCCATTGAACGCCCTCCGATGCGATGCCGGGTGACCCCGGCCGTCCGCCACCCCCGGTGGACACCCGGGGCCGCTCCGGGAGCGTCGTGAGGGGCAGGCCCCGGGGTGGCATCCCCCTCCCTCGGCTCAGTGACGGTCGGACGGCTCCCGTCCCGACCGGGCCGGGCTCCCGGGCGATGCGGGCTGCCGCAGGCCGTCCTGCACGACCGCCAGCAGGCGACGGGTCCGGTCGTCGTCGGCCCGGGAGTGGCTGATCGAGTAGGCGGCCCCCATGAGGAGAGCCATCACGTCGTCGACGCCGATGTCGCCCCGGACGGCGCCGGCCCGCTGGGCGCGGCCGAGGAGGTCGTCCAGGACGTCGACGAGCGAGCGGAGGACCGGCGCCTCGGCGAGCTGGAGGTGGACGCCCTCCGAGGAGAGCGTCTCCACGAGATCCCGCTTGCGGGCGCCTTCCCGGGCCAGCAGCTCGACGAAGGAGAAGAAGGGGCGGCCGGGATCCGGATCGGCCGACAGGCGACGGGCCTCGTCGACCAGCTCGTCGATCCGGTCGAAGACGACCGCCTCGAACAACGCCTCCTTGGTGGGGAAGTGCCGATAGACCGTCCCCGGCCCCACGCCGGCCAGCCGGGCGATCTCGTCGAGCGAGGCGCCCGAGCCCTCGGCGGCAAAGGCGTCCCGGGCCGCCGCGAGGACCCGGTCCCGGTTGCGGCGGGCGTCGGCGCGCCGTGGGCGGGTCGGTGCTTCCTCGCCGGCGACGGGCGCGGCGACGTCGGGTCGATCCATCCGGTCCACCTTCCCACAGCCACGGCCAAACGGGGCGCTCGTTCCGTATAGGGTAAGCGGGGCAGTCGTTCCGTTTCCGACGAGCCCCGAGCCGGGAGGGACCCCATGAGCGAGCAGACCGACCAGCAGGACCTTCGGGACCTCGTCGAACGCCAGCGGGTGGTGGACCTCGTCGACCGCTACGTGACCACCCTCGACCGGCCGAACCGCTTCGATGCGGACTGGGCCCGCTCGTTGTTCACCGAGGACGTGCGCCTCGAGCACGAGATCGCCGTGCTCGAGGGCATCGAGGAGGTCGCGGCGGCCCATGACGTGGTCATGGGCCGCTGGGCGCGGACCCTGCATTTCAGCACCAACCACGTCATCGAGTTCGACGGCGGGCGCGCCCGTCTGACCGCCCGGCTGATGGCGATCCACGTGCACCCCGGCGACGACCCGCCGGATCCGCTGATCGCCGCCAACCGCTTGGAGGCGGATGCCGTGAAGACCGAGGACGGGTGGCGCTTCGAGCGGTTCGCTCCCCACACCGTCTGGCGGACGGGCCAGCCCGCCGCGCCGGTCGGGGTGAACGGATGACGGGCGGCACCGCGGAGGGGACGATGCCACTGTCACCCGAACTCCGCGACCTGATCGGGGCCGGGCCCATGGCCCACCTCAGCACCATCAACCCCGATGGGAGCCCCCAGGTCACGGTCATCTGGATCGGCCTGGACGGCGACGACCTGGTGAGCACCCACATGCGCGACAACGTGAAGCTCCGGAACATCCGACGCGACCCCCGCGTCGCCCTCTCGTTCGACGCACCCCGGGAGTCCGGCGTCTGGATCAACCCGTACGCGGTCGTCTACGCCCGGGCGACGGTGGAGCCCAGCGCCCGCATCTGGGAGCTGATGGCCAGGCACACGAAGACCTACGTCTCACCCGATGCCGTCGTGCCCGCCCCGGAGGGAGCCGAGCCCGGGTTCCTCGTCCGGTACGCGATCACGCGGGTCGGTGGCATCGGCCCCTGGGTGACGGGTCCGGCCGCCTGACCCGCCGATCCACCCGACCGGTCCGCGGGTCGGGCGACGTCACCGGCGCCCGGGCCGCCGGAGTCGCCGGTACCACGGCCGGCCGTCGCCCGAGGTGCGCAGCAGCGTGTAGGTGACCATGTAGATCACCGCCAGCACGACGCCGAACGCACACCACCAGAACAGCATCTCGGACTCCTGACCACGAACCGGCTCGGGACCATGGTGGCACGCACGGTCCGTCCGTCACCGGCGGCGCCCCGGTCGGCGCCGTCCCCACTCGTCATGACGCCGGCACCGCTGCCACGCGGGCCGTTCTCCCGGTGGATCAGAATGTCCCCGGCCGTCCGCGGACGATGAAGGGTGGGCCGATGCGATGAAGGTCACGATCCTCGACGACTACTCCGACACCCTCCGCACCCTGCCGTGCTTCGCGGCACTCGACGGTCACGACGTCACCGTCTGGACCGATCACGTAGATGACCAGGAGGTACTCGCCACCCGCCTGGCCGACACGACGGCGCTGGTCCTCATCCGGGAACGGACGGCGATCCGCGCCCCCCTCCTGCGGCGGCTGACCAACCTGCAGCTCATCAGCCAGCGGAGCGTCTATCCCCACATCGATGTCGACACCTGCACCGAACTCGGCATCGTCGTCTCGTCGAATCTCCACCAGGGGTCGCCGTCCTACGCCACCGCGGAGTTGACCTGGGGACTGGTGCTGGCCGCCCAGCGCCGGATCCCCCAGCAGGTCGCCTCCCTGAAGGCGGGTCGTTGGCAGGACGGCATCGGACAGTCGTTGCGGTCGAAGACCCTCGGGATCTACGGGTACGGCCGGATCGGGCGGGTCGTCGCCGAGTACGGCCGGGCGTTCGGCATGGACGGTCAGTCTTCTGGGCCAGCGAGGAGTCCCGGGACCGGGCCCGGGCCGACGGCGCCGTCGTCGCCTCGTCCCGGGAGGAGTTCTTCGGCCAGCAGCGACGTGGTCACGCTCCACCTGCGCCTCGTCGACGCCACCCGGGGGATCGTCACCCGATCGGACCTCGACCGCATGCGACCCACCGCCCTGCTGGTGAACACCAGTCGGGCCGGCCTCCTCGAGCCCGGGTGCGCTCGTCGCCGCCCTGTCCGCCGGCCGGCCCGGCGCTGGCGGCGGTCGACGTCTACGAGCACGAACCCCTCACCGACGTCGACGATCCGCTGCTGGCCATGGACAACGTGATCTGCACCCCCCACATCGGCTACGTCACGACGGACGAGTGGGAGCTGCAGTTCTCCGACATCTTCGACCAGATCAACGCCTACGCGGCCGGTCGGCCGATCAACGTCGTGAACCCCGAGGTGCTCGGATCGTCCGCCGCGCCGCTGACCCGGCGGACCCGCCCGACCCGACTCCATACGATGGCCGCACCGGCGACACCGACCGAGGAGGGTACGACCCCATGGCCCAGAGACCTGCAGCCCGTGGACCCGTCCACCATTCCCGAGCTGTGCGGCCGCTTCGAACCGGTGGCCCACGAGATCGACGCGGACGACCTCCCGGTCGAGGGCAGCCTCCCCGACGAGCTCACCGGGGCCTACTTCCGCAACGGCCCCAACCCCCGGTTCACCCCCCTCGGGAGCTACACGTACCCGCTGGAGGGCGACGCCATGATCCACGGGCTGTGGATCGAGGGCGGACGGGCCCGGTACGCCAACCGCTGGGTGCGCACCCAGGGCATGGCCGCCGAGGAGCGGGCGGGCCACGCCCTCTACGGAGGTCTCGTGACCCCGGCGTTCGTGGACATGGACCTGCTCGGTCCCGATCCCGACCCCGGATGGCCGAACCGGCTGGACCCGTTCGTCAACGTGGTCCGCCACGCCGGTCGGTACCTGGCGCTCGAGGAGGGGACGCCGCCCTACGAGATCACCGACCGGCTGGCGACCGTCGGGCGCTACGACTTCGCCGGCGGGCTGCCCGCCGGTCTGTGTGCCCACCCCAAGATCGACCCCGACACCGGCGAGATGATCGTGTTCCGCTACGACGTCGAGGAGCCGTTCCTCACCTGGGCGGTCATCGGGCCCGACGGGACCGTCACCCGGCCGGCGACGGTGGTGGAGGGGGTCGACGCCGCCTTCATGATCCACGACTTCGCCATCACCGAGCACCACCTCGTCGTGACCATCGGGCCCGCCCTCCTCGACATCGGGGCGATGATGACCGGTGGCGAGGTGCTGCAGTGGCGACCCGACCTCGGCACCCGGATCGCGGTGATCCCCCGTGACGGCTCGTCGGGCCCGAGGTGGATCCACACCGAGGCGTTCTGGGTCTGGCACTTCGCCAACGCCTTCGAGGTGCCCGACGACGGGTGACGACCCGGCCGACGTGCAGCATCGTGGTCGACTTCCCCTGGTGGAGCCGACTCGCCCTCGCGGTCCACCGGGACCGGGGAACCGGTCCGCGGCGCGTTCACCCGGGCCACGCTGGATCCGCGGCGCGGCACCCTCGACCTCCATCACCTCGACGCCACGGCGACCGAATTCCCCCGGATCGACGACCGACTCACCGGACGGCGCCACCGCTACCTGACCGTCGGCGGCCGCAGCGGGGAGCACGCCCTGGTCCGCTCCGAACACGACCGGCTCGTCCGCTACGACATGGAATCCGGGACGTCGGTGGGGTTCGACTGCGACGCCGCCATCGGCGAGGTCGCCTTCGTCCCCCGACCCGGCGGCACCGACGAGCTCGACGGGTACTACATCACCTTCGCCTCGTCCCTCGACGACGGACCGTTCGGCGTGGGCCTTCGTCTGGGACGCGTCGGAGTTCCCGGGGCCGCCGATGGCCAGGGTGGCGATCCCCCAGCGGGTGCCGAACGGCCTGCACGGCAACTGGTTCCCGGCCACCTGAGACCGGGCCGGCGGAGCTCGCCGCCGCCCCCGCCGGGCGCGGCCCAGCTCAAGGTCCCCGCCGATGCCGCCGATGCCGACGATGTGGGATCATCCGGTGTCGGTCCGGGAAGGGGTCGACGTGATGGCTGGTACGAATCCGACGGGCAAGGCGGTCCTGCGGGCATCCCTGGAGCTGTTCCGCCAGGACCGCCAGATGCTGTGGCTCCCCGTCCTGTCCACCGTCACCGCCGTCATCGCGTTCGCCGTGATCACGGGGCCCATCGTCGCCTTCGCCGGCCACACCGGCGTCGCCGTGGTCATCGGCCTGGCCCTCGGCTCCGTGGTCGCCACCGCCGCCACCGTCATCTTCAACGTCGCCCTCTGCTTCGCGGCCACCGACCGCATCGAGGGTCGCCGGCCCACCGTCCAGGGGAGCGCTGGCCCAGGCGTGGCAGCGCAAGGGTGTGATCATCGAGTGGGCGATCCTGTCGGCGGTGGTGGGCACCGCCATCCGGGCGCTCGAACAGCGCCTCGGACTGGTCGGGAGGATCATCGGCGTCGCCGGGGGTCTGGCCTGGACCGTCGCCACGTTCATGGTGATCCCCGTGTTGGCGTTCGAGGACGTCGGTCCCATGGAGGCGCTCAAGCGGTCCTCGGCCATCTTCCGCCAGCGGTTCGGGACCGTGGCCGCGTGGGGCCCTGCGCTTCGGCTTCCTGTTCATCGGACTGTCGCTGGCCGCGGTCGCGGTGATCGTCCTCGGCATCGTGATGGCGGGCGGTGGTCTGGTCGCCGTGGGCGTCCCGGTGGCGGTGCTCGGGTTCGTGGCACTGGTCGGGGTGGGCATGTACGCCTCCGCCGCCGGCATGTACATGCGCACGATCCTCTACCGGTTCGCCACCGGCCGGCCGATCCCCGACCTCGGGGTGGACGTCTCCCAGGTGTTCGGCACCCGCTAGGTCCCCATGGCGGCTCGTGACCGCACCCCATCGGACCGCGTCTCCTTCCGCCCGCTCACCCGGGGCGACTTCCCGCTCCTCGGCCGATGGCTCGCCGCCCCCCACGTCGCCGCGTGGTGGTCCGAGCCGGCTGATCCCGACTCGCTGGAGTCGCGGTACGGGCCGGCCGTGGACGGGACCGACCCGACCGAAGTGTCCATCGCCATCCTCGGCGGTCGTCCCGTGGGCCTGGTGCAGCGCTACCGCCTCGCCGACGAGCCCGGGTGGACCGCCGCCCTCGCCCCGGCCGGCGTGCCCGCCGGCGCCTTCGGGATCGACTACCTCGTGGGCGACCCGCGGCACACCGGCCGGGGGATCGGGACGATGATGATCGGGGCGCTGGTCGCCGACTCCTGGGACCGCTACCCGGACTGCCGGGCCTGCGTCGTGGCCGTCCACGCCGACAACCGCCGCTCGTGGCGGGCCCTGGAACGCTCCGGATTCCGTCGTACGTGGGCGGGACGGCTGGCCACCGACGATCCGGCGGACGTCGGGCCCCAGGTCGTCTACGTCCGCCGGCGTCCGGCCGACTGACCAGCCGGACAGGTCCCCCACCCCGCCCGCCAGGTTGGGTCGGCGGGGACGTAACGCCCGCGTAAAGAACCAGGTGTTGCGCGTAAAAGGGGCGGAAAGTCCTCTTCCCAGGATTCCCCGGAAGTGTGAACGTGGACACGTGACACCAGCGAACCCCGTCGGATCCACCGTCGACGTCCCCTCAGGAGGCTCCCGTGACTGACGTCATCTTCCTGGCGATCTTTGTCGTGTTCTTCGCGCTCATGGTCGCCCTCGTCCGCTTCTGCGAGTCCATCGTCGGCAAGGACGACGCCGTGGACCCGGCCCCGACGCCGGAGTCCGACACCGGGACCGACACGGACCACCGTCGCCGAGGAGGTACCGGCATGAAGAGCTACGACAACCTGGTCGGCCTGATCATCTCCATCCTGGTCACCGCGTACCTGATCTACGCCCTCGTCGCCCCCGAGAAGCTCTGATGATCCAGAACTACGTCGAAGTCATCATCCTGGTCGTCCTGCTGGCGATCTCGACCCCGCTGCTGGGGTCGTACATGGCCAAGGTCTTCATGAACGAGAAGGCGCCCGGCGACCGGCTCTTCAAGCCGATCGAGCGCTGGTCTACCGGGCCACCGGCGTGAATCCGGACGGCGAGCAGCGCTGGACGGTCTACGCCATCTCCGTGCTGGCCTTCTCGTTCGTCTCCGTCGTCGTCCTCTACGGCATGCAGCGGCTCCAGGCCCACCTGCCGTTCAACCCGGACCACATGGGCGCCGTGTCGGCCCCCCTGTCGTTCAACACCGCGGCCAGCTTCCTCACCAACACCAACTGGCAGAACTACGCCGGTGAGGACACCATGTCCCAGTTCACCCAGATGGCCGGCCTGGTGGTGGAGATGTTCACCTCGGCCGCCGCCGGCATCGCGGTGGCCGTGGCCCTCATCCGCGGCCTCACCCGGAACAAGTCCAACACCCTGGGCAATTTCTGGGTCGACCTGATCCGGATCATCACCCGGATCCTGTTCCCGATCGCCATCGTCGCCGCCATCGTCTTCATCGCCCAGGGGGCGGAGCAGAGCCTCCACGCCAGCCACGCCATCACCACGCTGACCGGCCAGACCCAGAACCTCCCCGGGGGGCCGGTGGCCTCCCAGGAGGCGATCAAGCAGCTCGGCACCAACGGCGGCGGCTACATGAACGTCAACGCCGCCCACCCCTACGAGAACCCGACCGGGCTGACCAACCTGCTGAGCAACTGGCTGCTGCTGAGCATCCCGTTCGCCCTGGGCTGGACCTTCGGCAAGATGGCCAAGGACCGCAAGCAGGGCCTGGCCGTGCTGGGGGCCATGGTCGCCCTCTGGGCCATCGGTGCCGCCCTGGTCATGCCCCTCGAGGCCAACGGCAACATCCACATCGGCCAGGCCCACGTCACCCAGACGGTGAGCGACACGTCGCCGGGCGGCAACATGGAGGGCAAGGAGGTCCGCAACGGCCCGATCGTCTCGGCCCTGTTCAACTCCTCGTCGACCGGCACCTCCACCGGGTCGATCGACGCCGCCAACGACAGCTTCACCCCGCTCGGAGGGGGCGTGCTGCTCTTCAACATGCAGCTCGGCGAAGTCAGCCCGGGCGGTGACGGCTCCGGGCTCTACGGCATCCTCCTGATGGCGCTGCTGGCGGTGTTCATCGCCGGCCTCATGGTCGGACGGACACCGGAGTACCTGGGCAAGAAGATCCAGTCCCAGGAGATGAAGCTGGTGGTCCTCTACCTGTTGATGGTGCCCTTCGTCGTGCTGCTCTTCACCGCCATCTCCGTGGTGATGCACACGTCGCTGGCGTCGATCGAGAACCCCGGGCCGCACGGCCTCACCGAGGTGACCTACGCGTTCACCTCGGCGTCGAACAACAACGGATCGGCGTTCGCCGGGTTGAACGGCAACACCGACTGGTACAACACGACCCTCGGGATCTGCATGCTGGTCGGCCGGTTCGCCCTGATGGTGCCGGTCCTGGCCATCGCCGGGTCGCTCGGTCGCAAGCAGAAGGTCCCGGCCTCGGCGGGCACCTTCCCGACCGGCACCCCGCTGTTCGCCGTGCTGGTCGCCGGCATCGCCGTCCTCATCGTCGGCCTCACCTACTTCCCGGTGCTGGCCCTCGGTCCCATCGTCGAGCACCTCGTCGGAAAGTTCTGAGAAGGAGTCAGATGACATCCACCCTCGAAGCTCCGGACGCCCCCCACCAGGAGGTCGGCCCGGGCAGCACCAAGCGTCGCTCGGCGACCTTCAACAGCACCATGGTGCGTCGGGCCCTGGTCGACTCGGTCGTCAAGCTCAGCCCACGGCACATGATGTCCAACCCGGTCATGTTCGTGGTCGAGATCGGCTGCGTGCTCACGACGTTCTACCTGATCCGCGACTTCGGCACGGCGTCGAACTCGGAGAACGTCTTCGCCCTCAGCATCGTGGTCTGGCTCTGGTTCACCGTGCTCTTCGCCAACTTCGCCGAGGCGGTCGCCGAGGGGCGCGGCAAGGCCCAGGCCGACACCCTGCGCAAGACCCGGGCCGAGACCGTGGCCTACGTGCAGCGCGGTGACGACGTGGTCGAGGTGGCCTCGAGCCAGCTCCAGCTCGGCGACCTGTGCGTGGTGACCCCCGGTCAGCTGATCCCCGGCGACGGTGACATCGTCGAAGGGATCGCCACCGTCGACGAGTCGGCCATCACCGGCGAGTCGGCGCCGGTCATCCGCGAGTCCGGCGGCGACCGGTCGTCGGTCACCGGCGGCACCCGGGTCCTGTCCGACCGCATCGTGGTCAAGATCACCTCGAAGCCGGGCGAGACGTTCCTCGACCGCATGATCGCCCTGGTCGAGGGCGCGAGCCGCCAGAAGACGCCCAACGAGATCGCCCTGGACATCCTCCTGGCCGGACTCACCATCATCTTCATGTTCACGGTGGTGTCGCTCCAGCCCTTCTCCATCTACTCCGGAGCCCAGCAGTCCATCATCGTGCTCGTCGCCCTGCTGGTCTGCCTCATCCCGACCACCATCGGCGCCCTCCTGTCGGCCATCGGCATCGCCGGCATGGACCGCCTCGTCCAGCGCAACGTGCTGGCGATGTCGGGCCGGGCCGTCGAGGCCGCCGGCGACGTGTCCACCCTGCTGCTCGACAAGACCGGCACCATCACCTTCGGGAACCGGCGAGCCGACGTGTTCGTGCCCATGCCCGACGTGGAGCAGCACGAGCTCGCCGCCGCGGCCATGCTGTCCAGCCTGGCCGACGAGACGCCCGAGGGCCGCTCGATCGTCGAGCTCGCCGAGTCCCACTACGGGCAGACCGTGACGGAGGTGCCCGACGCCGAACTGGTGCCCTTCACCGCCCAGACCCGCATGAGCGGCCTGGACGTGGACGGCCGCTCCATCCGCAAGGGCGCGGCCGACTCGGTGCGCCAGTGGGTGGAGGCCCAGGGCGGCACCGCCCCGGTCGACCTGGCCCCGGTGGTGGAGGCCATCTCCAACGGGGGCGGCACGCCCCTGGTGGTGGCCGACGGCCCCCGGGTCCTCGGCGTCATCCACCTGAAGGACGTGGTCAAGCCCGGAATCGCCGAGAAGTTCGTCGAGATGCGCAAGATGGGCATCCGCACGGTCATGATCACGGGGGACAACCCGCTGACGGCGGCGGCCATCGCCGCCGAGGCGGGGGTCGACGACTTCCTGGCCGAGGCCACCCCCGAGGACAAGATGGCCCTGATCAAGAAGGAGCAGTCCGGGGGCCACCTGGTGGCCATGACCGGCGACGGCACCAACGACGCACCGGCGCTGGCCCAGGCCGACGTCGGCGTGGCCATGAACAGCGGCACCCAGGCCGCCAAGGAAGCCGGGAACATGGTCGACCTCGACTCCAACCCGACCAAGCTCATCGACATCGTGGAGATCGGGAAGCAGCTCCTGATCACCCGGGGATCGCTCACCACCTTCTCCATCACCAACGACGTGGCCAAGTTCTTCGCCATCATCCCGGCCATGTTCGTGGGCGTCTTCCCCGCCCTGCACACCATCAACATCATGCACCTGAGCTCGCCCCACAGCGCCATCCTGTCGGCGGTGATCTTCAACGCCCTCATCATCGTGGCGCTGATCCCCCTCGCGCTCCGCGGCGTCAAGTTCCGGGCCGCCGGAGCGGCGTCGGTGCTCCGACGCAACCTGCTCATCTACGGGCTCGGCGGCTTCATCATCCCCTTCATCGGCATCAAGCTGATCGACATGATCATCACTGCGATGGGAGTCAAGTAATGCGTCGTCAACTGCTTACGTCAGTGGCCATGATCATCGTCCTCACCCTGGTCTGCGGGTTGGGCTACTCACTCGTCGTCACCGGCATCGGCGAGGCGGCCTTCGGCCACCAGGCCAACGGGTCCTTCGTCCAGGAGAACGGCAAGGACGTCGGCTCGTCGCTGATCGGCCAGCCGTTCACCGACGCCAAGGGGAACCCGGTGGCCAAGTACTTCCAGTCCCGCCCCTCGGAGGCCGTCACCAGCTCCGAGACCGACAACATCACGGTGGGCGAGTCCTCCAACCTCGGACCGTCGAACCCGCTGCTCATCGGCTTCATCCCCGGGGTGAACAGCGTGGGCCTGAACGGGAACCCGTCGAAGACGAACCCGTTCGCGACCCCCACCGACCCGTACTGTGTGCCGGTGACCGACGACTCGTCCGAGACCCCCGTGGTCGCCCCGACCGCCGGGGAGAAGTTCGCCAGGAACCCGGACGGCACCTACGTCTGCGATCCGAACACCGTGCCCGAGCGGGCCATCGCCTACCGCCTCGAGTTCGGTCTGCCGGCCGGCGCCGAGGTGCCCGTCGACGCCGTGACCGCCTCCGGGTCCGGCCTCGACCCCGACATCTCCATCGCCAACGCCGATCTCCAGGCGCCCACCGTCGCCCGGGCCCGGCACCTCCCCCTCGCCACCGTGCAGCGTCTGATCACGGCCAACACCACCGGGCGTAGCCTGGGAGTGCTCGGCGACCCCGGAGTGAACGTGCTGACCCTGAACATCGCCCTCGACGACCTGGGAGCACGCTGACCGTGCGCCACCAGTCCAACCGGTAGGTCGGGATGGCCCGCGGCAAGCTCCGTCTGTACCTGGGGGCCGCCCCCGGCGTGGGCAAGACCTACGCCATGCTCAACGAGGGCTGGCGGCGGCGCCAACGGGGCACCGACGTGGTCATCGGCTGGGTGCAGGACCACGGGCGTCCCCAGACCGACGCCCAGATCCGCGACCTGCCCATCTTCCCCCGCCGGACGGTCGAGTACCGGGGCCAGCCGTTCGAGGAGATGGACCTGGAGGGGCTCCTCGCCCGCCGGCCGGAGCTGGTGCTCGTCGACGAGCTGGCCCACACCAACATCCCGGGATCGGGCAACTCCAAGCGCTGGGAGGACGTCAACGACCTGCTGGAGGCCGGCATCAACGTCATCTCGACGGTCAACCTGCAGCACCTCGAGTCGCTGAACGACGTCGTCGAGCGCATCACCGGTGTGGCCCAGCAGGAGACCGTGCCCGACCGGGTGGTCCGGGCCGCCGACCAGATCGAGCTGGTCGACATGGCCCCCGAGGCCCTGCGGCGCCGGCTGGCCCACGGCAACGTCTACCCCCCCGAGCGCATCGACGCCGCCCTGGGCAACTACTTCCGGGCGGGCAACCTGACCGCCCTGCGCGAGCTGGCCCTGCTGTGGGTGGCCGACCGGGTCGACGAGGAGCTCCACGACTACCGCGAACGCCACGACATCGCGGGGGCGTGGGAGACCAAGGAACGGGTCGTGGTGTCGCTGACCGGCTCACCGGGCAGCGCCGTGCTGGTGCGGCGGGCCGCCCGGATGGCCATGCGGACCAAGGCCGAGCTGGTGGGCGTGCACGTGCGCACCGATGACGGGCTGTCGGACGCCGGCGGTGACGGGCTCACCCGCAACCGGGCCCTCCTCGACGACCTCGGCGGCCGCTTCGTCGAGGTGGTGGGGGCCGACGTGGCGCCGGCCCTCGTCCAGGTGGCCCGGGCCGAGAACGCCACCCAGCTGGTGATGGGCGCCACCCACCGGAGCCGACTGTCCGAGTTCGTCCGCGGCTCGGTCATCAACTCGGTCATCCGGGCGGCCGGCGGGGCGCTCGACGTGCACGTCATCGCCACCGACGCGGCCGACAGCGTCCCCGAGGAGGCGACCCACGCCCGTTCCCATCCGGTGGCCGGGACCCGGAACCGGCGCCGGATCCTGTCCCCCCTGTCGGTCCGCCGCCGGCTCGCCGCCGTCCTGCTCGGCTTCGTCGGCTTTCCGCTGCTCACCCTCCTCCTGACCTCGACCGGCAGCCACGCCGACCTGTCGACGGCCTTGAGCTCGTACCTGCTCCTCGTCGTGGCGGTGGCCGCCACCGGCGGCGTGTGGCCCGGCTTCCTGGCCGCCATCGTCGGCTTCCTCCTGTCCAACTACTACTTCGCGCCCCCGGTCCACACCTTCACCATCGCCGACGCCCGTGACGTGCTGGCGCTGGCGATCTTCCTGGTGACGGCCGGGGTGGTGAGCGTCCTCGTCGACCTCGCGGCCCGCCGCACGGCGGCCGCCATCCAGGCGCGCTCCGACGCCCGCATGCTGGCCCGCGTGGCCGGACGGCTGGTGTCCCCCGAGGGCAACCCGCTGCCGGCCCTCCTGGACGAGCTCGTCGTCGCCTTCCGGCTCGAGTCGGCCGCCATCCTGCGTGAGGGCCCGGTCGACGCCGGGGTCCCCGGTGGCCCACCGCGTGGCGGACGGTGGCGTCGGCCGGGACGACCCCCCTGACATCGCCGGCCGACGCGTCACTCACCCTGCCGCTCACCGACCTCGACGTGCTCGCCCTGCAGGGGCCGGGCCTCAGCGCCGAGGACCGGGACATCCTGGCCGCCTTCGCCGCCCAGCTGGCCGCGGCCCTCGAGACCGACCGCCTCCACGCCGAGGCGGCCGAGGCCGACTCGCTGGCCCGGGCCAACCAGCTGCGTTCGGCCCTGCTGGCCGCCGTCAGCCACGACCTGCGCACCCCGTTGGCCTCGATCAAGGCGGCGTCGTCCAGCCTCCTGTCCGACCAGCTCCGGTTCGGCCCCGACGAGACGGCCATCCTCCTCCACATGATCGACGACGAGGCCGACCGGCTGAGCGCCCTGGTGGAGAACCTGCTCGACATGAGCCGGTTGGAGACGGGGTCGATGGAGGTCCTGTCCCGGATCTCCGACGTCGAGGACCTCATCGGTGCGGCGCTGACCAGTCTCGGTCCGCGGGCGAAGGGGGTCGTGGTGTCCGTCGACCGGGGCGTGCCCCTGATCGAGACGGATCCGGCGCTCGTCGAGCGGGTCCTGGCCAACCTGGTCGACAACGCCCTGCTCCACGGGGCCGGCGCCCCGGTGCGGGTGGAGGCGGGCACGGTCGCCGGACGGGTGGACGTGCGGGTCATCGACCACGGGCCGGGCATCCGGCCGGCCGACCGCGACCTCGTGTTCCGACCCTTCCAGCGCCTCGGCGACACCGAGAACCGCTCCGGGGTGGGCCTCGGGCTCGCCGTGTCCCGCGGCTTCGTCGAGGCCGTCGGCGGCGAGCTCGACCTGGAGGACACGCCGGGGGGCGGCTGCACCATGGTCGTCCGGCTCCCGGCGTCCGAGGACCACACGCCCACCATCATCGACGCCGACCTGGACTCCGACGTGGTCGTCCCCGATGAGGAGCCCCTGGGTGGGTCGACCGGGGACCGGTCCGGCGGTCAGGACACCGGGGTGCGCCCGTGAGGTCGCGGCGGGATCGGCGGCGACGGCGCCGCGGGTGACCGCGGGGGCGCCGGCGGTCGGCCCGGGTACTGGTCATCGACGACGACCCGTCGTTGCTGCGGGCACTCACCATCAGTCTCGGCGCCCGGGGCTACGAGGTGACCGGGGCCCGGACCGGCGAGGAGGGCCTCGACAAGATGGCCCACTGGCACCCCGACCTGGTGCTGGTCGACCTCGGGCTGCCCGGGATCGACGGCGTCGAGGTGATCCGGGGCATCCGCGGATGGAGCGCCGTGCCGGTGCTGGTGCTGTCGGCCCGGCACCAGTCGATGAGCAAGGTGGAGGCCCTCGACCTCGGGGCGGACGACTACGTCACCAAGCCCTTCGGGATGGACGAGCTGCTGGCCCGGATCCGGGCCGCCCTGCGCCGCGCCCCCGGCGCCGACCAGGACCCCCGGGTCGAGGCCGAGGGGTTCACCGTGGACCTGGACACCAAGCGGGTCGTGCGGGACGGCGCCGAGGTCCATCTGACCCCGAAGGAGTGGGACCTCGTCGAGGTCCTGGTGCGGAACCCGGGCCGACTGGTGTCCCAGCGCCAGCTGCTCCACGACGTGTGGGGGCCCCAGTACGAGACGGAGACGGAGTACCTGCGGGTGCTCATGGGCCGGGTCCGCCGCAAACTCGAGGACGACCACTCCCGACCCCGCCACTTCATCACCGAGCCCGGCATGGGCTACCGGTTCGAGCCCTGACGCGCCCGGAGCAGCGCTCGACCGTTCCGACAACTCCGGCTGCGCTGACCACCCCCGGCCGATGACCGGGCGGGCCGGCCGGGAGACCCGGCGTCCGCAGGGTCAGCCCAGTGGGCCCGGATCAGTTCGGGCCGCCGATCCCCGCTCAGTAGAAGAGGGCTCCGACGGCCACCAGGATGACCGTGGACAGGGCGATCCACACGGCGAAGAACCGGATCAGTCGCACCCGGTACCAGGTACCGCCGTCATAGCGCCCCTTCGACGCCCGCAGCCACAGGCCGAGGCCGATGAACGCCATCAGGATCAGGTGGGCCAAGCGTCGAGCCCATGAAGAACTCGTACGTCGAGGCGTAGGCGCCGTCGATGGTGGTGAACGGGATGACCTGGAACTGGTAGATCTGCACGCCGATGGCGGCCAGCAGGAAGAGGAACCCGAGCCCGGCCGCCCCGGCCACGGCACGTCGGCCGGCGTCCCGCTTGGCGGCCGACTCGGCCATCCAGATGAAGGCCGCGGCGAGCACCGCACACACCGAGATGATGATGCCGTGCACCGGGTTGGCCCGGGTGATCGGTGAGGTGATCGGGTTGCCGAGCCCGTCCGTACAGGGGTTGGCCTTGCTAGCAGGCGGCACCGTTCCAGAGGCCGCTCGTGTTGAGGGCCCGCAGGTAGAACCAGGTGAAGAGCTCGAGGATCAGGAAGAACGCGTCGCCGGCGATGAGCAGCCACATCAACAGCCGCTCCTTCTGGTCCCGTCGGAAGGCGGACTCGTGCTCGCCGCCCGGGTTCTCCGCCCCTTCGGCGGCCGGGCCGTGCCCGTGGTCGTCGTGGCCGTGCTCCGTCTCGGTGATCGCCATCAGACCGTCCCCCCGTCACCCGGCTCGGACGTCGGTGCCTGACCGGCGGGCACCAACTCCGGTTCGGCCGCCGGGGCCGTGTCCGGTACCTCCTGGCCGTCGGGCACGCCTTCGCCGTAGGTGTACGGGTCCGAGGTGACGACGGGGTCCACCAGGAAGTTCTCGAGCGGCACCGGGGTGGGCACCTTCCACTCGAGCGTCTTGGAGAACCAGGGATTGGCCGGGGCGAGCTTCCCGTGCCGCCAACTGCTGATCATCATGTAGAGGAACACCAGCCAGCCGGCCATGAGGATGTAGGCACCGGCGGTCGCCATCTGGTTGGCCGACTTCGTAGTGCGGGTTGTAGTAGGCGATCCGTCGGGCCATGCCCTGGAAGCCCTCCCAGAACATGCCGAAGTAGGTCACCTGGATCCCGATGGCGATGAGCCAGAACGCCACCTTGCCGATCCGCTCGTTGAGCATCCGGCCGGACACCTTCGGGAACCAGTAGCAGACGGCGGCCGTCGCCCCGATCATGGCGCCGCCCAGCAATGTGTAGTGGAAGTGGGCGGTCACGAACATGTCACCGTGGAAGAACTGGTCGGCCGGGACGTCGGACAGGTAGATGCCGGTGACCCCGCCGATGATGAAGTTCCAGATGAACAGATAGACGAACCACATCGGCAATCGCATCCAGATGCTGCCCTTCCACATCGTGCCGATCGTGCACAGGAAGATGATGCCGGTCGGTATGGAGATGAGCTCGGTGGTCAGCATGAAGGGCGCGGCCAGGTTGGGCGCCCATCCGGTGGTGAACATGTGGTGGGCCCACACCATGATCGACAGCGCGGCGATCGCCACGAAGGCGGCGACGGCCACCTTGTAGCCGAAGACCGGTTTACGGGCGAACGTCGAGGCGATCTCCAACACCGCGGCCACCGGTGGGAGCAGGATGACGTAGACCTCGGGATGGCCCATGATCCAGAAGATGTTCTCGTAGAGCCACGCCGCTCCGCCGACCTGGGGCACGAAGAACGACGTACCCGTCGCCCGGTCGGTGATCATCATGGTCATGACCGCCAGGAAGGCGGGCATGGCGTAGAGGCCGAGGGCGCTGCCGATGACCGCCCCCCAGGTGAAGATGGGCAGACGGCCCATCGTCATGCCCTTGGCCCGCATGGTGACCACCGTCACGATGGTGTTGACGCCGGCCACCGTCACCGACACCACGAAGACGATGATGGTGATGGCGAAGGCGTCCATGGCCGGCGGAGCCTGGACGGACAGCGGCGCGTACGTCGTCCATCCGGCGTTGACGCCGCCGAGGAAGAACGTCGACAGGAGGCACGGCACCGCCGAGACGACGACCCAGAAGCTCATGGCGTTGAGCCGGGGGAAGGCCATGTCCTTGGCGCCGATCATGATCGGCATGATGAAGTTGGCGAAGGGGCCCGACACCATGATGATGGTGGCGATGATCATGACCATGCCGTGGATGGTGACGACCGAGTTGTAGGTCTGGGGGTCGAGGAACGACGAGTGCGGGCGTGATCAGCTGGGTGCGGATCATCATGGCCAGCGTGCCGCCCACCCCGAAGAGGACCATGACCAGGACGAGGTACTGCGTGCCGACCACCTTGTGGTCGGTGCAGAACTTCAGGTAGCGGTACCGGCCCTGGCCGACACCTGCGGCGTACAGCTCGTCCTCGTGGGACTGGTCGTGCCCGAGCATCCAGCGGATCGGGGCGTTGAACGTGCCCATCCCGATGTTGAACCCGAGAACCCAGCCGACCATGGTGCAGGTGACCACCATGTCGGAGCCCCAGTTCGAACCCTGGACGGTGGCGTGCGACACCAGCCAGGCCACGAAGCCCAGGAAGATGCCGAAGCCGAGCCCGGTCCAGATGCTCTGATGCCGGTAGAACCCACCGGCCTTCGACCCGAGGTGCGTGTCCTCGAGGAGTGGCGGCGCCACAGCTGTCGTCACGGTCGTACCCTTTCGGTGCTGCGTACAGGAGTCCTGTTCGTCGTCGAGGTCATGCCGGCGTCGGCCGTCACTTGTTCATCGCCGTGGTGGAGCCGCCCGACGAGATGTCGGCGTCGGTGTTCGCCGCGGTGGAACTCGCCCCGTGGGTCTGGAGCCAGCTGTCGAACTGCTGGGACGTGACCACGTCCGCCTGGTTGTTCATGAAGGCGTGGTACAGACCGCACAACTGGCTGCACTGGACGATGAAGCTGCCCAGCTTGTTGGGCGTGGTCCGGATGACCGTGATCTCGCCCGGGTTGGCGTCGACCTGCACGCCGAGGGCGGCGGGCCAGAAGCCGTGGGTGACGTCCACCGAGGTCACGTTGAACTGCACCGGCCGGTTGATCGGCAGCTCGAGCGTCCGGGTCTCCACACCGGTCCCCGGGTAGCTGTAGGTCCACACCCACTGCTGACCGGTCACGTTCACCTGGAGGGTGTTCGGGTGGGTCGTCTGCTGGGACGCCCACACGGTGATGCCCCAGAACAGCAGCACGACGACGAGGAAGGTCGAGATGCTCAGCCACAGGACCGTCACCGGTCCGTTGCCCCGCTGGGGGGCGCCGTCCGGCGGAGGCACGTCCGGGTCATCTCCCCTGTGACGCCAGGCGATGAGGCTGTAGAAGCCGACGGCGTAGACGAAGGCGGCCACCGGGGCGGCCAGCACCGTGAAGACGACGACGGTCGCCCACACGTCACCGCCTTCGGAGGACAACAGTCCGGGCAGCAGGTGGTGGGGGGCGTAGGCGCCGATCAGCACGCCCACGATGGTGAAGACGAGCCAGATGATGAAGATCTTGCCGCCGGCCCGGGCGAAGAACGGCTGGCCCCCGAGCAGGGTGTTGGCCTCGATGTCGTCTACGTCCTTCTCAAACGACATGGACGAACCCCGACATGAACCCGTAGGCGCCCATGACGCCACCGAAGCTGGCCACCATCGACCCGCAGGGGAACTCGCAGTTCCAGGCGTAGACGCCCTTGGCACCCGAGATGAAGCTGAACGTGACCGTGTAGTGCTGGCCGGCGTCGTCGTTCGACGAGCCGGTCGGCAGGTTGGCGTTGGTCGGCAACGGCACGTTCAGGAAGAAGTTGCTGTCGACCCCGGGGGCGCTCCGCATGGTGAAGGTGTGGCCGATGTTGTTCGGGTCCCAGTGGTTGGCCACCGTCGTCTTGCCGGACGGGGTGGTGAAGACGGCGGTGCCGCCGACGGTGCCGTGCACGTTCGCGAACCACGGATTGTTGAGCGACCCGCCCGAGTCGTACTGCTGCACGGTGACGGTCACCAGGGCGTGGGCCGGCACCTGGAACTGGTTCGTGAAGCCGTAGGCGGGCCAACTGGGATTGCCGTTCGGGATGGATCGCCTTGCCGTCGACCGTCCCCGTCGAATCCGGGTACGTCTGGAACTGCAGGGCCACGTGCGGAAGCGTCTGGCCGTTGACCACGGCGGTCCCGAGGGACTTGGCCACCTCGATCCCGTTCGGGGCGTTCGGCGACGTGTAGGTCTGGGACATGAAGAAGGCGGCCACTCCGGCGATGGCCACGAAGGCCACGACGAAGGTGAGGATCACCCCCATCGGCTTCGCTCTTCCCGAGGCCGCATCGGCGGATGCCGTGCCCTCCGGTGGTGTCGACGCTCCTGGTTCTGCCACGACCCCCACTTCCTGCCTTGTCTGTCCGGGGACCACGGTGCACGACGTGCCCCGGGGATCCCCCAGTTGGCTACTGCACAACTCTTCTTAGCAAACTCTCAGCTGAAATTCACGTGCCTGTAAACAACCGTCACCCTAGCGGTTCCACCACTCCGGGTGAGGGTTCCGGCGCGGTCGGTCCATGAAGCGGGCCCGAGTGGCGCCGGGGGCCGACCCGGCCGCCAGCCCGTTGCCTCATGTCAAACCCTCCGCCAAGGGTGATTCGTTGCCTCACGTAAAACCCTCCGCCTGGAACTAGTGGGTGAACGCCCGATTGACCGCCCGGGGAGGGGGTCCGGTCTTGGACAGGGCCAGGCGTTCGAGTTGGGCACAGAGTCGGTCGATCTCGCGTTGGACCTGGCCTGGGGAGAGGGCGTTGCGGGCCCGGGTGAGGGCGGCCTGTTTGGCCGGGGTGAGGACGGCGGTGGCGACCAGGCGCTGGTAGGGACTGGCGGCGGCATCGTGGCGTTTGACGACCTTGGCGCCGATGCGGGTGGATTCGACGAGCTTCTGCTGGGTGAGCAGGAGGTTGGTGTAGCCCCGGTCGATGGCCCAGATCCGGTTGAGGAGGTCGAGCTCGGCCTGGGTGTTGAAGCGCAGGTAGCCGACCAGTTCGCGGACATGGGTCCAGTTCTTCTGCTCGACGTGGCAGCCGTCGTTCTTGTTGCCGGGTCGGGAACGGGTGAAGGTGATCCGGCGGGACGTACACCACTCGAGGAAGTGGGCGTTGATGAACTCGCTCCCGTTGTCCGAGTCGATGCCCAGGATCGGAAACGGGAAGGCGCCACCGGCGTGCTCGATGGCCTGGGCGACCCGGATCGCCGACTTGTTGGCCACCGACCGGTTGACCGTCCAACCGGTGGCGACGTCGGTCATCGTCAGGGTGAAGCAGAATTCCCCGAAGGAGTTCCCTCCCTCGTGGCCCACCAGGTCGATCTCCACGAAGCCGGGTGTCACGTCGTCCCACTCCGACCAGGTCCGGATGGGGATCTGGGTCTTGAGCAGCGATCCCGGCTTGGTGTGGCTCATGGCCCGGAACCCGGCCAGCACTTTGGCCCCCGCCAGGCGCCGGTCGATGGTGGCGGCGCTCATGGTCATCAGCAGCTCGGCTTCCTCCTCGGTGAGGTCGAGCTCGCCATCCCGGCGCAGTAGCGGAACGAGGACCGGGAGCATGGGGGCCAGCCGCTTGCCCGCCGGCGCCCGGGCGGCCCGCCAGCAGAGTTCCAGGGCCGAGACGACCCTCGAGCTGTAGAGCGGCGCCCTCGGGCTCCTGGTCCGCACCGCCTTGACCTCACCGGCGCCCCGGAGCCGGGCCCGGGCATGGTCCCGGCTCCAACCGGTGAGGTCCACCAGCTGGTCGAGGATCTTCGACTTCTCGGACCGGGAGCCCCGCTTGTACTGGATGGCCAACTTCTTCGTGACCGCACGTCGTTCGCCCATCGAAAGCTCCATGGATCAGGCGTAGTCGGCCCATCTCCCAGGCGGAGATTCTTAGATGAGGCAACGATGCCGCCTACGCGGAGGTTTTAGATGAGTCAATGCGCGCCAGGTCCAGGCCCGGAGGTCCTCGGTAGTGTGGCCCTGTGGGAGGCAGACAACAGGTCGGGGGACGGCCCCCCCGGGCCGACCCGGTGCCCGGCCAGCGACTCCGTGGGGCCGATGCGTTCCGGCTCCACCTCACGCTGACCATCGGACTGATCATCTGCGTCGGCGCCTTCGTCATCGAGGTGATCCGGGCGTTGGGGGGAAACTCGCTGAGCTGGGCCTACGTGTTCGAGTGGCCGATCCTCGCCACCTTCGCCATCTACATGTGGTGGAACCTGCTCCACGGCCAGGACGGCCGGCGCCGCAAGCCGGCCACCCCGACCGTCGGGCCGGACGGCCGGCCGCGTGCGGCGGTGACCGGGGCGGCCGGTGACCGGTCGCCGTCCCCCACCGCGACCGCCCGGGACGGCCACCCCGACGCCGCATCCCCGGCGCCCGCCGATGCCGATGCCGACCCCGACCTGGTGGCCTGGCAGGCGTACCTCGCGAGCATGGAGGCCGAGGAGCGGCGGCAGGCCGGAGCCGACTGACGGCGCACGACACCGGACGTGGAGTGGGCCGGTGGAGCGGGCCGCTCCCGTTCAGACCCGGCCGAGGGCCCGTTCGAACTGGGCCGACACGCCGCCCTCGGCCCCGTAGAGCCGGTACGCGATCAGCACCAGCGCCGGTACGGCCCAGAAGTCACCGCAGATCCAGAGGATGCCGGCGCCGAACCGTTGGTCGCGCAGCGCCGCCGACGAACCGTCCATCAGGATGTTCATCGAGTACCACGGCGTCTTCGTGAAGATCGCCATGGACATGGCCAGCACCAGCATCTCGAAGGCCGTGATCACCACGGCGGCCACCTGGACTCGGGTGGAGCCCCGGGGCCCCGTCGGGTGGGACGGGAGGATGATCCGCCAGAACAGGTAGCCGGTCACCACGAACATCGGCGCCATCACCCAGTCCATGGTCCACGGGTGCCACGAGGCCCAGTCGTACACGGCCGGGACGTGCCACAGCACCATGGTCCCGTTGAAGAGGACGATGGCCACGATCGGATTGGTCAGGGCGTCCACCGGCCCCCGCAGGCGCGGCCCCCGAGGGGGAGAGGTGGTACCAACGCAGCCAGCGGCGCCGTCGGTCCGACGGCACGGCGAACAGGAGGGGCACCCACGGTGCACCGAGGATGAGGAGCGGCGGCAGGTAGAACATCTCGAGGACGTGCATGACCATGTGGACACTGAGCCACGACATGGCCCAGCGGTTCAGCGGTCCCGAGGCCACCAGCGCCAACAGGACGAGGCCGGTGTAGAAGGCGATCGACCGGTGGAGACGGGCCCGGCGGTGGGCCTCGGTCTGGCGCTCGGCCAGCCGACGGCGGCCGACCTCGTGGGCCACCCCGACCACCAGGGCGATGACGGCGATCGGTGTGACCTGCCAGAACTGGGGGAGCACCATCGTTCCGTCCTTCCGTGCCGAGCCGATGCTAGTGCCCACCACCCGGTGGGGAACCTCCCCCGCCGCCGGGCGGAACCGGCGTCAGCTGGACGAGCCGTACTGGATCGGCACGGTGACGTCGGAGGAGAGGTGCCACGGTCCGCTGCCGGTGGCCGCCCATACGCGGAGGGCCGCCCCCGCCGGGACGAAGGCGTCGACCTCGTCCCCGACCATCGCCACCGCGCTCGAGCCCGCCGGAGGGGGACCGGGCGAGGTCCAGGCCTGCCCCGGTCCGGCGACCGTGGTGAGGCGGACGTCGGTCACGGTGGGCCCGCGGAGCAGCACCGCCAGTCCCGGGCCACCGTCGCCTCCCGTCGCCGTGGCCTGCACGGCCCAACCGGTGGGGACGGTGAGCGGTGCCGAGAGGGTGACCGCCCCTCCGGGACGGTCCCAGAATCCGACCACCGTCGGGCGCCCGGTGCCGCTCGTCCCGACCAGACCGGCGACCCCGCTCCCGTCGTCCTGCAACCGCAGGACGGTGGAGCTGGTGACGCCCGCCACCGGGAGGGAAGGCCCGACCCGCACCCACGTCCGCGGAGTGGGGAGGTCCGGAGCCGACGCGGTGGCCGGGGAGGCCGGTTCGAAGAGTCCGACGTCGGTTCCCGTGCACCGGGCCCCCACCACCGGGAGACCCGAGGAGATGACCGCCACGGCGCTCACCCGTGTCACCGGGCACCCCCCGGCGGTGTCCGTCAGTTCCGAGGCCGTCACCAGCCGGTGCCACGTGGTGGCGCCGGACCCGGCGGCCAGGACGGGGGTCCCGTCGGAGGAGAGCACGGCGGCCGTCTGGCCGGTCGGCCCGGTCGCCAACCCGTCCGGCTCGGCGGCGAGGGCGCCGGGCAGGTCCGACGGCAGCCACGCCGAGGAGTCGGCGGCCCTCGTGGCCAGCACCGAGAACGTCAGGTCGGCCGAGGGGAGGAAGCCGGCCGTCACCACGCCGCCGGACGACGGGCCGACCACGAGGCCCCCGTTGTCCGCCACCCCGGGAGGCGTCGAGAGGGTCCACGTCGAGCTGCCCGCCGGCCGGTCGAACAGCTCGTAGAACGTGTTCGCGGGATCGGAGAGCTGACCCATGGCGAGGACCACGGTGGCCAGGGTCGGGGCGGTGGTGCCCGACGGCGGGGGCGGGGTCTGGGGCGACACGGTGGGTACCGTCACGGTGGGATGCCCCGAAGACGCCACCAGGACCACGACGAGGACGACCGCGACGACGAGGAGGGCGCCGATGACCAGCCCAGGCCCGCCGGCTCACTGCTGTTGGACCTGGGTGACCTGGGAGGCGAGCAGTCCGCTGAAGGACGACTCGGTCGAGCCGTCGGCCGAGCCCGGGTCGGAGTCGAGGATGCGCCGTATCCGGCCCTGCGGCATCGATGACGTAGACGATGTCGGAGTGGGCGATCATCCCTCCGGCCGGCGCCGACTGGACGGTCACGCCGTAGTCGTTCCACACCTTCTGGAGGGCGTCGACCGATCCCGTGAGGAAGAGCCAGTTCGACTGGGAGTCGAACCCCTCCTGGCGGTTGAAGTCGGCGACCGTCTGGACCGAGCGGTAGATGGGATTGGCCACGACCGCGACGAAACGGACCTTGGCGGCGTCACCCCCGAGCAGTTCGTTGGTGACCCGCAGCTCCTGGGCGATGATCGGGCAGTCGGTCGTGCACACGGGATCGAGGAACGTCAGCACGACCGTCTCCCCGCGCAGGTCGGCGAGCGACACCGTGGAGCCGTCGGGTGCGGTCAGCGTGAAGGCCGGCGCCGGTGACGTGACGACGGTCGGGGCGCCGTCGACGGCGACGGCGATCTGTGGGTCGGCCGACGGCTGGACGGCGGCGGCGGCCATGGGCGCCAGCCCGACCAGCAGGATCACCAGGGCCCCGGCGGTCGCCGCCAGGCGGCCCGTCCTCTTGGAGTCGAGCCCTTCCCACCAGGACCGGTCGGGAGGCACCGTCGGGGCGGCAGTGTCCGCCACCCGGGCGACGCCGGCCCCCACCAGCTCGGGTTCGGGGTCCGCGGTGGCCTCGGCCGGCGGGCCCGGCGCGGCTGCGGCCACGACCGACGACAGCTCGCCCCCGTCGGCGGCGGGGCCGGCCGGTGCCGGCCGCAGCAGCGCCAGATAGCCCCCGACGACCACGAAGAGGAGGGGCAGCATCGAGTTCGGGTCGGTCCCCGTTCCGCCCAGGAATCCGAAGTCCTCGATGAGGATCCAGTCGGCGATGCAGAAGACGGCGAGGACGACCACGGCCGGTCGGAGGATCCGGAGAACGGCGCCGGGCACGGTGGCGTCGCCGTCGTCCGGGGTACGGACCGCCACCCCCAGCAGGACGCCACCGAGGCCCAGCATGGCGAGCACCGCCACCAGGTTGACGCCCCATCCGTGCGACCCGTCGAACGACGCGAAGGAGGACACCAGCGACGCCAGGGCGTGGGGCTGGGACGTCTGGGCCATCTGGGCGACCATGGCGGTGAGGGTGCCCGGATGGGCGTGGAGGCCACCCTGCCAGAACCCGCGACCCGGCCACGCCTGGAGGACGCCGAACCCGACCAGGAGCCCGCCCATGCCCCCGAGCGTCAGGCGTCCGAGGCGCCGACCGCACCAGGCGTCGTCGGGCAGCGCCACCAGGACGCCGGCGACGATGTAGAAGACGATGGCCCCCGGGGCACCGAAGAGGAGGGTGAGTCCGGGAGCGAGGATCCCACCGAAGGCGTTGCCGACCGACCAGACGACCAGGCCCCAGACCACGCTCACGACGCCGGCCCCCCGGCTCCAGAGCCCACGGGGTGCCACCAGGAGGAGCAGGCCGATGCCGACCTGGATCCACACCGTGGAGGCGGCCGCCGCGGCGGGGTGGTTGGTCCACAGGCTCAGGGCGGAGTCGACCAGGTGACGGACCCACGAGGGGGACGTGGCGGCCGCGGGTCGGATGACCGCGGAAGGCAGACCGGTGGGCATGCCCGACTGCAGCTGCAGCAGGCCGTCGAACAGCCACACCAGGCCGAAGGCGATCCGCAGGAACCGGCGTCCCGCCGGCTCGGGCACCACGGTCTCGGCAACCGGGGCGAAGGTCTCGCCGCGGGCCACGGCCCGGCGGTACTGCATGGCACGGAGCTGGTTCCACCCGATGAACAGGACCGCCACCACCGCCAGCACGATGGCCCCCTGGATGGCCAGCTGGTGGTGGAACTCGGCGATGATGGACGAGTCGCCCGGCCCCGGAGGGCTACCCATCCCGGTCATCGGGCTCCATCCTGCAGCGGCATCAAGGGCCAACCTACCGCCGGTCACCTGGGCCCCGGTACTCGCCCCCCGTCCGGGTGGCGGCCGGGACCGACCCGCCGCGGCCGCTCAGGAGACGGTGACGGTGCCCAGGCTCGCCGACCCGTACTTCGTCGTGACCACCACCGGCCCGCTGGTCGCCTTGGACGACACCCTCACCACGATCTGGCCGATCCCGTCGGAGACGATCGCGGCCTTCCGTCCCGCGACCACGACCTTCTTGGCCGCGCCGAGACCGGACCCGGTGAGCGTCAGGAGACCGCCCGGCGCCACCGTGGTGGGCGCGGCGCCGGTGAGCGACGGGGCGACGTCGAACGGCTTGGTGGTGACGACCGAACCGTAGGAGGTGACGACCGTGACCACCCCGTTCGGCGCCGCGACCGGCACGGTGGCGGCCACCGCGGTGGCCGAGTCGGAGGTGATCACACCGGGGACGCCGTCGAACAGGACGGCGGACGCCGTCCCCAGGTTCTGTCCGGTGATCGTGACCACCGATCCCGCCGTGGCGGTGGTCGGGGAGATTCCGGTCACCGACGCGGTGTAGGTGTAGTCGGGGCCACCGTCCGAGCACGCACCGGCTCCGCCACCGGCGGCGTTCGACCAGACGCCCTGGACGGCCTCGGTGCCGTCACCCATCGCCAGGTTGAACACCGCGCCCGGTCCGGTCGTGACATAGGCGCAGAGGTCGGCGACCTCCTCGCCCCCGGCGTCCATCCATCCGGGCGCCGGGTCCGTCTCGGGGAACTGGTCCGTGATGGTCTCTGCGTACTCGTGGCTGGCGGCCTCGGTGGCGCCGTCCAGGGTCCCCGGGGTGTTGAGGTCACCGGCGCCGCAGCTGTAGCCGGCGTCGGGAACGTAGGGGAGGTTGGTGAACGCGAGGATCGGACCGGCCACCGGGCCGCCACCGTCGATCGACGGGTCGTGGGTGTCGTCGTGGTAGGCGCAGTACCCGTCCACCTGATCGTCCCATCCGTCGGGATCCGTCCCGGTGGGTGACGCGATCACGTACTGGGTGTCGCGGTTGGACGCCTGGTTGTCGTTGCCGAAGTGGGTGGCGGCGGCTTCCGCCTCGGCGGCCAGCTGGCGCCCACTCAACCCGGCGGCCTCCTCGGTCGTGGCCGTCGCCGAGTCGTCGTACCAGACGCCGGCCAGCACGCCCCCCGTCGGGTACGGGATCTGCGAGTCACCCTCCTCGCAGACGGTGGCGCCCACCGGCGCACCGTCGCAGTACTGGGTCATGGTGCCGCTCCACCGTTCCCCTCCGGTGCCGATGCCGGCGTAGAGGGTCTGGAGGGCGGGGGCCAGGCCGTCGGGGTCGTCGCTGAAGGAGATCCTGCCCCCCGGACCGGTCGAGGGCGTCCCCCACTGACTCCCCATGAACACGAGATAGAGCTCGGGCTGACCGGTGGTCACGCCGGCGTGGACCAGGTTGCCGGCCGTCAGACCCCCGCCGTAGCGGACGTCCAGCCGGGACGGCCGGCGGGCGACCCGGGTGGCGCCGTCCGCGGGGAGGTGGCCGAGGACATCGATGCTCCCCACGACGCGGATGCGGCGCGGCACCGCTCCGTGACGGTAACCGTGGCCGAGTGCGGTGGGCACGGTGAACGCCACGGCCGGGGCGCCGGTGGGATGCGAGGTGGCGCCGGCGGAGGTGGAGCCGGTCGCCCCGACGGTGAGACCGAGTCCCACGAGGAGGCCGGCGCCGGCCACCGGGCCAACGCGGCGCAGGGCCCGCCCGGAGGCGGCGCGGAATCGCTGCACACAGGTCATGGATACCTCCGGCACGGTGCTCCCCCCACACGCCCCTCCGGTCCGGTCGAACGATCCTGGACGCCCCCAGGCCACGTGGCCCCCATCGGAAGCTGGTCCCGTACGGCGGCCCCGTCAAGGCTAGCGGCAACCGGGGGTGCACCGCGGGTCGCCCGGCCGGCGGGTCGCCCGCCGGGATCGCCGGGGATCCCGACCGGGACCCGGCTCCGACCGTTCCTTCTCAGTCGCCGAAGAGCAGCCCGTAGTTGGCGCCCCGACGCAGGTGGTGGCCCCCGTCGACCGCCAGCGCCTCCCCCGTGATCCATCCCGCTTCCGGGCCGGCCAGGAAGCGGACGACCGCGGCGATGTCCTCGACCCTGCCCGTCCGGCTGATGGGCATCTCCGCCAGGTAGTCGTCGAGCAACGGCCCCCCGGCGGTGATGAACGCCATCAGTTCATCGTCCACGATCCCGGGTCGCACCGAGTTCACCCGGACCCCGGTGTGGCCCAGCTCCTCGGCGGCGTACTTGCACAGCATGTCGATGCCCGCCTTGGCCGATCCGTAGGCCCAGAGGTAGCGGTGCGGGAAGTGTCCGGTTCCCGACGACATCCCGATGAAGGAGCCACCGGGAGGGGACCCGCCGTCCACCCCCTCGCCGACCCCGGCCGCCATCAGCGGCGCGCCGTGCTTCAGGCACAGGAACGTGCCGACGACGTTGAGGTCGAGAGTCGCCCGGACGGCCTCGAGGTCGGCGTCCACGATGGGACCCATGGTCAGCGATCCACCGGCGTTGGCGAAGAGGATGTCGAGGTGGCCACGGGGGGACGCGGCCTCGGCCACGGCGGCGGCGACCTGCTCCTCGACGGTCACGTCGGCCACCACGTAGCGGGCCGATCCGACGGGTCCGCCGTCGGCCGCCGACGCCTCGGCCACCCGGGCCAGGGTGTCCACCGCGGTGGCGAGCTTCTCCTCCGTCCGGCCGCAGATGGTCACGTGCGCGCCGTCGGCGACCAGTCGGGTGGCGGTACCCAGACCGATCCCGCTGCCGCCGCCGGTCACGAACGCCGTGTACCCGGCGATGCCCGTCGTGGATCCTGTCGCGTCGGTCATTGGTCGTCCCCCTCGGTCGTCGTGGCGACCGGTCGTCGGTGTGCGGTGGTCCGGTGGTCCGGTGGTCCGGTGGCGCCACGACTGGCTACCGTTCCGGGTCCGGGAGCAGCATGCTACGCACCGGAGCGCGCGGCAATCCGGCCGCCGACCGCCACGGCCGGGCCGTGGCCGACGTGACGACGACCGGCCTCCCGAGGCCGGACAGAGGAGACGTGCAGTGAGTCGACGGCAGATTCAACCTGGCCGACCTGTTCGAACTGGTGGCCGACACCGTGCCCGACCGCCTCGCCCTGGTGGCCGGCGACGTCCGTCTCACCTACCGCCAGCTCGACGCCCGGGCCGACCGGTGGGCCGACCACCTGGCCGGCGTCGGTCTCGCTCCCGGTGCCCACGTCGGGATCCTGGCCCGGAACCGGGCCGAGTGGGTCGAGACGATGATCGGCTGCTACAAGGCCCGCACCGTCCCGATCAACCTCAACTACCGCTACGTCGCCCCCGAGCTCCGCTACGTCGTCGACAACGCCGACCTCGGAGCGCTCGTCTACGAGCGGGCTCTGAGCGAGCTGGTGGCCGAGTCCCTCGCCGACGGGACCGACCGTGACCTCCACCTCCTGGTCGTCGAGGACGGCACCGACCCGGTGGGACCGGACCTGGTCACGACGGCCACCGGTCGGGCCCCGACCGCCTACGAGGAGGCCCTCGCCCGGGCCACCGCCGGGCGCCGGGACGGATCCCGCTCGCCCGACGACCTCTACGTCCTGTACACGGGCGGGACGACCGGGATGCCCAAGGGCGTGATGTGGCGCCAGGAGGACATCTTCTTCGCCGCCATGGGCGGGGGCGGCTGGGGGGCCGAGCCGATCGCCGCGCCCGAGGAGCTGGCCGGCCGCCTGAACCCGGACGAGGCGGCCCGGGTGCCCATGCTGGTGCTCGGACCGCTGATGCACGGGAACGCCCAGTGGGCGATGTGGAACGCCTTCATGATGGCGGGGACGACCGTCCTCTACACCGCCCACCACTTCGACCCGGACCGGATCCTGCGGCTGGTCGGTGACGAGGGCATCGTGTCGATGGCGCTGGTGGGCGACGCCATGGCCCGGCCGTTGGCCGAGACCCTGGCCTCGGCGCCGGCCGGCACCTATGACGTGTCGACCCTGCTCGCCATCGGCTCGGGAGGCGCCATGCTCTCGGCGACCGTCAAGGCCGAGCTCGCCGACCAGCTTCCCGGGGCCATGATCATGGACCGCTTCGGCTCGAGCGAGTCCGGGGCCCAGGGCGCGGTGGAGATCGGCGCCGCCGGTCCGCGCTTCGTCATGAGTGACGACACCGCCGTCCTCGACGACGACCTGCGGCCGCTCGCGCCCGGCGACGGGCGGATCGGCCGGCTGGCCCGATCGGGTCGCATCCCGCTCGGCTACTACAGGGACGAGGCCAAGACGGCCGCCACCTTCCCGACCGGACCCGACGGTGTGCGGTGGTCGGTGCCCGGCGATCTCGCGTCGGTCGGGCCCGACGGCGTCATCACCGTCCACGGCCGGGGCTCGGCGTCGATCAACTCCGGCGGGGAGAAGATCTTTCCGGAGGAGGTGGAGGCCGCCGTCAAGGCACACCCCGACGTGTTCGACGCCATCGTCGTCGGGGTGCCCGACGAGCGCTTCGGGGAGCGGGTGGCGGCCGTGGTGCGACTCCGGGACGGCACCGGGGAGCTCGCACCTCGACGACCTGGCCGAACACTGCCGGAGCCACGTGGCCGGCTACAAGGTCCCCCGACAGATGCTGTTGGTGGACGCCATCCCGCTGACGGCGGCCGGCAAGCCCGACACCTCGGCGGCCCGGGCGCTCTTCTGAGGAGGTCGCCCATCAGGCGAACCCGGGGGCCGTGGCTCCCACCACATCGGTGGTGACCGCCACGGTGTCCACCACCCGGTCGACCGCACCGGCCAGTGCCGCGCCGTCGACGTCGACGGACCGACGCGCGCCCACCTCCGGCCACAGGCCGGCGACGCCGCGTCGGCGCCGGGTCGGCCGACGAGGCCAGACCGGCCACCAGAGCCAGGAACGCCAGCTCGTCACGCCAACCGTCCCCGGGTCGACCCCCGGAGACGGAGAGCAGCGTCGTCGACCGGTCGCCAGCCCCCGGCCCGGCGGTCCGGTCCACCCGGGCCTCGCACCGGCCCCGGAGACGGACCGCCCCGCGACCCGGCAGTGCCCACCGGTCGTCCGGCGGTCCCCAGCTCGGCCGATCCGGCGAGGCGGGCCCAGTCCACGGCCACCCACAGCGGGGTGGCCCAGGTCACGGCATCGGCCAGCACCCGCGCGCGGCCACCGGCCCCGAGCCCGGCGAACCAGGGCTCCCAGTGGAAGGTGCGCCATCCCGACCGCTGCCACTCCCCGACGGCCTCGTCGGCCAGCGGCCCGACCGCCTCGGCCGGGCCGCGGAACCGCCCCCCGGCACAGGCCCGCACGGCGGCGAGGCCGAGGGACCGTCGGACGAACACCGGCTTCCAGGCGAACGGCTCGTCGGGGACGGACAGGGACTCGGGTCGGTAGCGCGCCCGGCGCAGCTGGCGGAGACCGACTCTCGACACCACCCTCCACGGTGGCCCCCGAGACGGCGTCGGACACGCCGGCGACGAGGCGGTCCCGCAGTCGCTCCCAGTCGTCGGGCGCCACTGCCGCGACGGGCGCCCCACCGAGCAGCTCCGCCGTCGCCCCGTCGGAGGCCTTCCGGTCGATGGCGACACCTCGGTCACCGTCACGCCGCCTGCCCCCGGGCGAGGTCGACCACCCCGGCCACCGTCCCTTCCGGTGCGACGGTCGCCCCGCCGTCGAGGACGACCGGGGTCGGACGGAGCCGGAGCGCACAGGCGCCACACCAGGCGGCGTCGTCAGCCGGCAGGTCCCCACCGAGGAGGCGCCGGGTGCCGGCGACGCACCGTCTGGTGGCGGCCACGAGGAGCTCGCGGTCGACCGGATCGACGTCGATCTCACCGGTGCGCGAGAAGTACGTGGCGACGACGAAGGGCGGGACCGAGCTGCGCAAGGTCTCGACCAGGGCGTCGAACCCGCGCTCGTGCCGGTGACCGGGGTGCCGGGCACCCGACGGCGACCTCGGTCAGCGCCACCGTCGCCACCCCGTCGGCCGGGCGGCCGATGGCCAGGTCGACCCGGGTCGTCAGCTCGACGGCGCCGTCGGGCGAGCGGGACCCGGAGCACGTCGTCGGTGCGGGGGAGCCAGGACGGGTCGAGCGGCGGCCACCGGTCGACGACGGCCCCGGGCCTGGCGGGTGACCTCCATGGCGAGTTCGGCCCGTTCGGCCCGGGCCAGACCCTCGATCCAGGCCACGAGCGGGACCTGGCGATCGTCGAGGGAGAGGCTCTCGAGCGCCTCGGCCATCGGATCCGTCGATGTGGCCGACGGTCACCAGCTGGCGGAAGAGCACGCCCGACCAGCGCCCCGCACGCCAGCGGGAGGCTGAACGAACGCTCGGCGCCGTCCTCGGCCCGACGGTGGGCCCGGCACGACAGGGCCCGTTCGAGCCGGTCCGCGCGTCACGACGACGCGGACCCCGTCCGGTGACGGCGGTCGGTGTCCGAGGACTTCGGCGATCCGTCCTCCAGGAAGGAGCGGAGCTCGTCGGCGAAGGTCGGGTCGGCGGCCGGGCGGGCCCGACCGGTCGCCCGGAGGCGGTCCAACAGCGCGACGCCGGCCAGTGGCGTGTCGCCGACCTCGACGGCGAGGGGCCCACCACGGCCCCGATGCGGTGGTGTCGTGAGCTCTTCCGGTGCAGGCCCGGTGCCCCTGCGCTCCCCCCTCGGGGCGTCCGTCGTTCTCCATGGACACAGTGTGGACGCGCGGGTGTCACACGACCCGTGGCGTTTCGGGGTCCCCGGTAGCCTCTGCCCCGATGACCGTCGCGGCCACGTCCCCACTCTTCGCCGTCGTCTTCACCGTGTTCGTGGTGGCCTTCGTCGCCCTGGTCGTCCTCACGTTCCGGTTCGTCATCGGCCAGGCCCGGTCGAACCGGGCCGTCTGGCTGGAGCGCCGGGCCGGCGGTGGCGACGTCGCCGCCGACGGGAGCGGGCCGACGAGGTCGGGGAACTCGAGGAGGACGAGGAGGAGGACGAGGAGCGGCATGACCGCCCTGGTCCTCGCCGGCGGCAGCACCCGGGGGGCGATCCAGATCGGCATGCTCCAGGTGCTGGCGGAGCACGGGTTCGTTCCCGACCGGGTGTACGGCTCGTCGGTCGGGGCCATCAACGGCGCCGGGTTCGCCGCCGACCCGACCCGCGAGGGGGTCGAGCGGATGGCCCAGATCTGGCTCGGGCTGAAGCGCGAGGACGTCTACCCCCAGGGCCGCCTGCACGGACCCTGGCTCTACCTCCAGCAGCGGGACGCGGTGTACTCGAACTCCGGTCTCCGCTCCATCGTCTCGCAGGGGTTCCCCTTCGAGCGCCTCGAGGAGTCGACGATCCCGCTGGAGGTGGTGGCCACGTCGTTGACGGACGGAGGCGAACGGTGGTTCACCCAGGGTCCGGCGGTCGCCCCGATCCTGGCGTCCGCGGCGATGCCCGCCATCTTCCCGCCCGTCGAGATCGACGGGGAGCGCTACATCGACGGTGGCGTGGTGAACAACGTGCCCATCCAGCGGGCCATCGACGCCGGGGCCACCCGGATCGTGGTACTCCTCTGCTCACCGCCGATCGTGACCCCGGCCCCGTCCCGGCGACCGGTCGAGGGCATGGTCAACGCGCTCCTCATCGCCATCCACGCCCGGTTCGTGCGGGACATGTCGCACCTGCCCGACGGCGTCGAGGTCATCCTCTGCTCGGGCCCCGAGGGCGCGACCCGGGACTTCGACGACTTCTCCACCACCGAGCACCTGATCGCCCTCGGCCGGGCCGAGGCCTCCGAGATCGTGCGCCGGTACGGACTCGGAACGATCCCCTACCCGGCGCCACCGCTCCCGGTGCCGGCGGTCGCCGGTCCCGTCGACGTCGGCGGCCGGAGACCGGGACGCCCGGCCCGGTCGACCCGGAGGCCCCGGGCGAGCGCTCCCCCGACGCGTCCCCGACGGCGTCCACGACTGCGTCACACGGGTCACCCGTCGCCGTCCCGCCGGTGATCCAGCCCGACCCCGGCACGTAGCGCCGCACGATCCGGGCCGGCACCCCCGCCACGACGCAGTGGTCGGGGAACGTGCCGCGGACGACCGCACCCGCCCCCACCACCACGTTGCGGCCCAGCACGGTGCCCGGCAGGATGACCACCCCGGTCCCGAGCCAGCTGCCGTCGCCGATGACGACGGGGACGTCGTTCGGCCACTGCACGTGGACGACCTCGTCGGGGTTCTCGTAGCCGTGGTTCTGGTCGGTGATGTAGACGTACGGCCCGGTCTGGACGTCACTGCCGATCTCGATGGAGAAGTGGCCCACGATGTGGCTGCCGCGGCCGATCATGGTGCGGTCCCCGATGCGGACGACGGGGTCGGTGACCATCTGCTGGCCCGGCACCATGCCGGCCGACAGGCTCACGTACGGGCCGATGAGGGTGTCCCGGCCGATGCGGATCCACTCCTCGCCGAAGATGGCGCCCGTCGGGAAGGCGAGGCAGCTGCCCCGGCCGAAGGCGCCGAACCGGTCGGCCAGCCGGTCACCGGGGCCGGTGGCGCCGTGGCGGGCCATCCAGTCCCAGCCGGCGTGGACCAGCGCGTGCAGGAGGCGGTGGCGTCGGGCCTTCAGGTCGCGTGGCGGGTGGGCGACGGGTCGCGGCGTGACGGCGGGCCGGGGGGTGACCCCGGGGAACAGCGGCATCGGCGCCGGGAGGGGCGCCGGTGGGACGTCCGGGGACGTCGGCGCCGTGGTCGGGGTCCGGGCTCGCTGCGCTCACCCCGCGACGGTATCTGACGGACCGACCACCGGTCGCACCGGCGCGCGCCGGTGGTCGGTCCCTACGATGGCACCGTGCACGAGGAGGAGAGCGCACCCGACGAGGAGGTCGTCGTCGACCCCCGGGACGTCGACGACGTGCTGGTCGACAAGGCCCGGCTCGGTCGCTCGGGATTCTCCACCGGGTCGGCGCTCTACGAGCGGGCCCGTCCGGGCTACTCCGACGAGGCCGTCGCCCACCTCGTGGCGGCGCTCGGCATCGCCACCGGGCGTCGGGTGCTGGACGTGGCCGCCGGGACCGGCAAGCTGACCCGGGCCCTGGTGGCCACCGGCGCCGACGGTCGTGGCCTGCGAGCCCTCCGCCTCCATGCGGGACGTCTTCGCCGCGATGGTGCCCGGCACCCCGCAGATCGCCGGCACGGCCGAGCAGCTGGGACGTCGGCGACGGCACCGTCGACGCGGTCACGGTGGCCCAGGCCTTCCACTGGTTCGACGCTCCGGCGGCCCTGGCCGAGTTCGCCCGGGTACTGCGGCCGGGTGGCGGGCTCGGCCTGGTGTGGAACGAGCGCGACGAGTCGGACCCGGTCGTCGCCGAGCTCACCCGGATCAGCAAGTGGGACATCCACCAGCCGTACCCCGTGGGGATGGACTTCGGTTCGGTCATCGACGCCTCGGGCCGGTTCGGCCCCGTGACGCGCACCCGGTTCCGCTTCACCCAGGAGCTCGACCGCACCGGCTTCGTCGAGCAGGTGGCGTCCCGCAGCTACATCGCCGTGCTCCCCGAGGACCGGCGACGCCGGATCCTGGACGACGTGGCGGACCTGGCGGCGACGCTGCCGGGAGCCGATCGGACTCCCCTACATCGCCGACCTCTTCTGCGCCACCGTGCGCTGACCGGGGCTCCCGGGCTTGCCACCGGCGGCCGCCGGCGCGGCACCCTGTGCCGGGTCCCGGGCGCAGGAGCGGCCACCACGACCCGCCATCCAGGGGAGGGCACCGACCATGATCAAGCTGACCTGTCTGCTGCGGCGCAAGGAGGGGCTGTCCCCCGCCGAGTTCCACGCCTACTGGCGGGACCACCACGGACCGCTGATCGCCTCCTCCAGCGCGGCCAAGTACGTCATCCGCTACGAGCAGAACCCACGGCCGCTCGACGACTACCGGGACGACGACGACCGGTCCGGCTACGACGGCGTGACGGTGCAGTGGTTCGAGTCGATGGACGCCTACTACGCCCACATGGGCGAGCCGGACTTTCCCGCCATGATGGAGGACATCGCCAAGTTCCTCGACACCGACCACCTCGAGGTCGTGCTGACCGAGGAGCCGAGGATCGTGATCGACGGCGCCGTCGACTGGTAGCCGTCCCGCCGGCCACCCGCCCGGCGCCCGCCCGGTCGCCGGCGGGCGTCTCCGGGGCCCGGTAGGCCGCGTCAATGCTTGTTGACAGGGGGTGGCCCCGGACCTACGATCCATCTTTTCGGACAGACTGTCCGATGGATAGGAGGGGGCGTCCGACATGAGTCAGACGGAACTGGACATCAGCGGCGTCGACTTCGGCGACATCAACCTGCTCGACTCGACCGTGTTCGCCGAGCGGGTGCCCCACGAGTGGTTCGCCTTCCTGCGCCGGAACGCACCCGTGTGGTGGCAGGAGGAGGAGGACGGTCCGGGATTCTGGGCGGTGACCACCCTGGCCGAGGCCACCCAGGTCAACCGCGACTACGAGCACTTCTCCTCGGCCCGCAAGGCCACCTACCTCTGGGAGCTGGCCGAGGACGACCTCGCCCAGCAGCAGCTCGTCATGTTGAACATGGATCCCCCGCTGCACACCCGGTACCGCCGTCTGGTCAACAAGGGGTTCACGCCCCGTATGGTGAACCAGCTCCACCAGCGCATCCACGCCGCCACCGACGACATCATCGACTCGGTCATCGAGCGCGGGTCGGCCGACTTCGTGACCGACATCGCCGCCGAGCTGCCCCTGGTGGTGATCGCCGAACTCCTCGGGGTGCCCAACGAGGACCGGCACCGGATGTTCGACTGGTCCAACCGGATGATCGGCTCCGAGGACCCCGAGTACCAGTCGGCCGGCGAGGCCGCCCAGATGGCCTCGATGGAGCTCTACGCCTACGCGTCGGAGCTGTTCGCCACGAAGCGGGTCGACCCCCACGACGACCTGATGAGCGTGCTCACCCAGGTCGAGATCGAGGGTGAGCAGCTCTCGTCGTTCGAGCTCGAGCTGTTCTTCCTGCTGTTGACGGTGGCCGGCAACGAGACGACGCGGAACCTGATCTCGGGGGCCATGGCCACGTTCTTCGAGCACCCGGACCAGTGGGAGCTGCTCCGCAAGGACCGGTCGCTGCTGCCCGACGCCGTCGAGGAGATGCTCCGGTTCGTGACCCCGGTGATGAACTTCCGGCGCCAGTCCACTGCCGACGTTCGAACTCGGCGGCCAGAAGATCGAGGCCGATTCCAAGGTCGTGTTCTTCCACATCTCCGCCAACCGCGACGAGCTCGCCTTCGAGAACCCCCAGACCTTCGACATCACCCGGAACCCCAACCCGCACATGGCCTTCGGGGCGGGCGGGCCCCACTTCTGCCTGGGGGCCAACCTGGCCCGCATGGAGATCCGGGTCATGTTCGAGCACCTGCTCGACCGCATGCCCGACATGGAGCTGGCGGGGGACGTCCAGCGCCTCCAGTCGGCGTTCATCAGTGGCGTCAAGCACATCCCCATCACCTTCCCCACCGGTCCGCGCGTCAGCGCCGGGTAGGTGGCCGCCCGTCGGACGTCCGACGACCTCAGAGAGGTCATCCGCGACTTCCGCCGCGACCAGGTGATCGACGTCGCCCGCCGGCTGTTCGGCGAGCGGGGGACGACCGACGTCTCGATGGACGAGATCGCCTCCGAGGCCGGGGTGGCCCGTTCGACGGTCTACGTGTACTTCGCCAACCGCGACGAGCTGCTGCGGGCCTGTCTGCAGCGCATGCACAACCAGTTGATCGACGCCGTGGCCGGCTCGTGGGAGGAGGACGCCGAGCCCTCCGTCCGGCTCGAGCGCCTCATCGAGGAGATGCTGGCCCGGGTGGACGACAGTCCGGCCTTCTTCCGGCTCGCCCTGGTCACCCAGGGGGCCCCGTCGGGGAGCTCGGAGGCCGTCGGCAGCGAGCTAGCCCTCATCGGACTGGCCGTCGCCGGACTGATCCGGGACCTGGTGGTCGACGGGATCGAGCGGGGCGAGTTCCGCCCGATCGATCCGGACCTCGCCATCACGCTCATCGGCCAGCAGCTCTACGGGGCGATGGCGGTCCGGGCCGAGGAGCCCCGTCCCCCGGAACGGTCACGGGCGGCGGCCGACACGGTGCAGTTCATCCTGCACGGCCTGTCGGTGTGAAGCACCGGTCCGTGGGGACCCCGGTCGGCTAGTTGCGTCCGCCGAAGATCCGCAGCAGGGCGAGGTACACCATCATCGACGACTGCAGCAGCATGAACGCCGAGAACCACTCGGCGTCGGCGTCGAAGCCGAGCGCCTCGGCGCGGTCCACGAAGCTGAAGTCCACGAACAGGTTCATGACCGCCAGGACCAGGTAGAGGACCCCGAAGATCAGCAGGCCGCTGATGCCGCTGAGCCCCCAGCCGGTCAGGATGGCCGTGAGCATGACGACCACCATGCCGATGCCGGCCACCAGCGTGATCTTGAAGAACCGCGGTCCGACGCGCACCAGACCGGTCCGGTAGACGCCCCAGACGGCGGCCACCACGGCCACGGTTCCGACGATGGCGAGCGTCACCACGTGCGAGTTCTGGCCGGCGTAGAAGCGGGAGATGACGCCGAGGACGAATCCTTCGACCACGGCGAACACCGGCGCCAGCACCGGGGCGCGGCGGGGTTGGAACGAGCACCACAGCGCCACCCCTAGGCCCACGAACATGCCCGCCCAGGCCAGGCCCACCGGGGCGTCGGCGATGTAGGCGACGGCACCGACCACGATGGCCAGGAGACCGAGCAGCCCCGCCTTGTTCAGGGCTCCGTCGGCGGAGAACCGGCGGGCGCCCCCGGCCACGGGAGGAGCCGGCGGCGGCCCCTGGGGCTGCAACTGCCACGCCGCACCGTCCCACAGCCACCAGTTGCCGTCGGGCTGCTGCTTCCAGTTGGTCGGTGTCGTGGCCGGGGCGGCCGTCGCCCCCGGGAAGGTGGTGGCCATGCGGTTGAAGTTCGACACGGTCCCGAACGACGCCCCGGTCGAGCGCGTCCGCGTGGCGGTGCCACCGGACGGCCTGCCCCCCGAAGGGGTGCCGGGGGTGGATCCTTGCGTCGAGGTCATGGTCGCTCCTGGTGGTCCGTTTCGCCCTCCAGTGTACCGGTCCGCCCCGACGCCACCCCGTCGGCGGTCCCGGGATCAGCCCCCGGCGACCGCCGGGACGATCGACAGCGTCTGCCCGGCCGCGACGGGGGTGTCCAGTCCCTCGAGGAACCGGACGTCCTCCTCGTCGAGGAACACGTTGACGAACCGGCGCAGGCCGCCCGCATCGTCGAAGATCCGTTCGGCGAAGCCGGGATGGGCGGCGTCGAGGCCCTTCAGGACCTCACCGACGGTGGACCCCTCCATCGGGACCTCACCCACCCCTCCGGTGAGCGTGCGCAGCTGCGCGGGGACTCGGACGTTGATCACTGGGAGCTCCTCGGGGTGGATGCCGCGTCGGCCGCCATGGCCTCGGCGAACGAGTCGAGTGTGGGGGCGATGGTGGCCGTCGGGCCGACCACGCCGGCGAGGGCCTCCACCGTCTTCAGACCGTGGCCGGTGACCATGGCCACCACCCGCTCGTCGGAGCGGACGACCCCCTGGGCGGCCAGCTTGGCCAGGGTGGCGATGGTGACGCCGCCGGCGGTCTCGGCGAAGATGCCCTCGGTGCGGGCGAGCAGCCGGATGCCGTCCAGGACCTCCTCGTCGGTCACGGAGGCGCAGGACCCCCCCGACGAACGGATGGCGTCGAGCGCGTACCAGCCGTCGGCCGGGTTGCCGATGGCCAGCGATTTGGCGATGGTGTCCGGCTTGACCGGCCGGATGGCGTCCGTGCCCTCGGCGAAGGCCGTCGCCACCGGCGAGCACCCGGCCGCCTGGGCCCCCGACACCCGGACGGACGGCTCCTCGTCGAGCAGCCCGACCTTGTACAGCTCGGCGAAGCCCTTGGCCACCTTGGTCAGCTGGCTGCCCGAGCCGATGGGCACCACGACGTGATCGGGAGCCTGCCAGCCGAGCTGCTCGGCCACCTCGAAGGCCAGCGTCTTGGAACCCTCGGCGTAGTAGGTGCGCACGTTGACGTTGACGAAGGCCCATTCGGGCTGCTCGCTGGTGAGCTCGGCGCAAAGCCGGTTGACGTCGTCGTAGCTGCCCTGCACGGCGAAGACCCGGCCGCCGTAGACCGAGGTCATGGTCACCTTGGCCCGCTCGAGGTCGTGGGGGATCAACACCACGGAGTCCATGCCCGCCCGGGCCGCGTGGGCGGCGACCGAGTTGGCGAGGTTCCCGGTGGAGGCGCAGGCGGCCACCTTGAACCCCAGTTGGCGGGCCTTGGTCAGGGCGACCGACACCACCCGGTCCTTGAAGGACCCTGTCGGGTTGGCGGTGTCGTCCTTGATCCAGAGTTCGCCCAGGCCCAGCTCGGCGGCCAGCCGGTCCGCCCGGACCAGGGGCGTGAACCCGGCGCCCAGGTCGACCGGCGCGGCGTCGCGCACCGGCAGCAGGTCGGCGTAGCGCCAGATGGTCCGGGGGCCGGCCTCGATCCGCTCCCGGGAGATCGACGCGGCCACCCGCTCGTAGTCGTAGGTGACCTCGAGCGGCCCGAAACAGAAGTCGCACACGTGCAGGGCTTCGGCCGGATAGGTCCGGCCACACTCACGGCATCGCAGGCCCGAAACGAAATCCACGGCAGTCTCCTCATCGCTCGGGCATTGGCACCTGGAACCTCGGACCCCGTCGTGGGTGGTCGTCAGCGCTCTGGTTGCCGCAGCGTCACAGGGCCCGGTCCCTCAGCTGCTCTGGATGATGGGATCCAGTGTAGGCGATCGACGGACCCACGCGTCAACGCCGACCCGACTGTCCCGGCCGGCCCTCCCCCTACGCTCTGGCCCATGGTCGGCCCGCGACGGCTCCTGCGCCGGTGAGCGAAGATGAGGGGATGCCGGCACCGGACCCCCACGACGGACAGGTCGACGGGCCGGCGCGCGTGCACGACCACACCGAGTTCGACGCCGCCGGGCTGGTCGGGCGCAAGGCGGACCGCACGGTGTCGGTCTGCATCCCGGCCCGCAACGAGGCCGCCACCATCGGCCCCATCGTGGATGGCATCGTCTCGTCGCTGACCGCCGCCGGCGGCGGCGTGCCGCTGGTGGACGAGGTGGTGGTGGTCGACGACGGCTCGACCGACGGCACCGGGGCGATCGCGGCGCGGGCCGGGGCCCGGGTGATCGTCGGCGAGACGGCCAGCGGGGGCAAGGGCCAGGCCATGCGGGTCGCCCTGCGGGAGGCCCAGGGGGACCTGATCGCCTTCGTCGACGGGGACGTGACCAACTTCGAGCCGCACTTCGTTACCGGGCTGCTCGGCCCCCTGCTGACCGACGATGCCGTCACCGTCGTCAAGGGCTTCTACCGCCGTCCGCTCAACGGCATCCCGGACGGGGGCGGCCGGGTGACCGAGCTCATGGCCCGACCCGTCATCGACCTGCTGTTTCCGGCGCTGGCCGTCATCCGCCAACCGCTGGCGGGCGAGACGGCCGCCCCGCGTTGGGTCTTCGAGAAGTGCCGGCCGGCCGACGGGTACGCCGTCGAACTGGCGCTGCTCATCGACGTGGCCTCCCGGTTCGGCGTCGAGACGATCGCCCAGGTAGACCTCGGGGTCCGCGTCCACCGCAACCGGCCGCTGTCCGAACTCCGTCCCCAGGCGACCGACATCCTGGCCGCCGCCCTGGCCCGGTCGCCGCTGTCGGGCGGCGACTGAACCGGGACGACTGAACCGGGACGACGACCGGACCAGGACGACGACCGGACCGGGACGAATGGATCGGGAGCGTTCGCCCCCGGGACCGGGCTCAGGCCACCGAGCCGGCCGTCTCGCCCGCCAGCACCGGGACGTCGGCCAGGTCGACCGGGGTCGACAGGCGGCGCCGGCCCGGGAGGGCCAGGGCGCACAGGGCCCCGACGGCCACGACGGCGGCACCGACGGACACGGCGGGGACGAGCCCCGACACGTAGTCCTGCCCCGAGGCGTAGCCGCCCCGGGAGCTGAACACCGCCCCGAGCACGGCGATCCCGAGCACTCCGCCGAGTTCACGGAAGGCGGCGTTGGCCCCCGAGGCCACCCCCTCCAGCGCCTTGGGGAGCGTGCCGAGCACCACCGACGCCAGCGGCACGAAGAAGAGGGTCATCCCGACCCCGCAGATCACGAACGGGGCCACCATGTCCGCCGTACGGGGTGGTGGGGGTCAGGATCGACGCCAGCCAGGCGAGGCCGGTGGCCTGCAGGACGAGCCCCGTGACCACCAGGCGCTTGCCGCCCCACCGCTCGGCCAACTGGCCGATGCCCGGGGCCAGGACCATGGTGATGGCCGTCCACGGGAGCACCCGGATGCCGGCGTCGAGGGGCGAGTAGCCCTGGACCGTCTGCAGGAACTGGGTCAGGAAGAAGATCGACCCGAACATCCCGAAGCTGAACAGCAGCGCCGTCAGGTTGACGGCGGTGAAGCCGCGGTGGGCGAACAGGCGGATGTCCAGCATCGGGTGGTCGACGTGCAGCTCCCAGACCACGAAGGCCGCCAGCAGCAGGGTGCCCACGGTGAAGGAGGCCAGGACCGAGGGTGACGTCCACCCGTGGGCGTTGCCCCGGACCAGACCCAGCACGACGCCGAAGAGGCCGGTGCTCACCAGACCGACGCCGGCGAGGTCGAGCGGGGCCGCCGCCCCACGCGACTCGGACAGGCGCCAGCGGGCGAGCGGGAGGAGCAGGAGCCCGACCGGGACGTTCAGCCAGAAGATGTACTGCCAGGCCCATCCACTGGTGACCGCCCCACCGACCAGCGGGCCGATGGCGACGGCGCAGCCGCCGATCGCCCCCCAGATCCCGAGGGCGGCATTGCGGCGCTCGGGTCGCACCGCGGCGCTGAGCAGGGTCAGCGACAGCGGCATGATCATCGCCCCGCCGGCCCCCTGCAGGGCGCGGGCGGCGATGAGCACGCCGATGGACGGCGCCAGGGCGGCGGCGGCGGACGAGGCGGTGAACAGGGCGATGCCGGTGACGAAGACCCGTCGGCGGCCGAAGCGCTCACCGAGGGCGGCCGCCGACAGCAGCAGCACGGCGAAGGTGAGGGTGTAGGCGTTGACGGTCCACTCGAGGCCCGGAGAGCCCGGCGTGGAGGTGCACGCGGATCACCGGCAGGGCCGTGGAGACGACCAGATTGTCGAGCGAGGCCATGAACAGGGCCAGACCGGTGATGATCACGGCCCAGACGGCCCGGGAGCGGGAGGCGCCACCGTCCCCGGCGCCGCCCGGATCCACCGGGGGAGGCGGGGCGGTGCCCGTGCGGCCGACGGCCCCGCCCGTCCCGGTGCCGGACGGTGCCCGCCCGGACCGCCGGGACACCCGCCGGGACCGGGGCGCCGTCGGTCATGTCCACGTGGGTCGAGCGGTGGGTCACGGGTGCCCACGGGCGTCGCCGGGTGGGCACCGAGGACCCGTCGTCCAGTTGTGAGTGGTCACTAACTCTGCGGGGCAAAAAAAGGGGGACGGCAGGCGGATTCATGCGGGTACCTCCTGGGTGGGGACGGACCCGTCGCTGACGGACCCGGGGGTGGGCACTTCGGTGAGATGCGGCACGGCGACGTCGGCCCCGGGATCATCGGGCTCCTCGACGTGCAGCCCCTGGACGGCCCGACTGGCCGCCAGGATGGCGTGCGCCTTCTCCGGGGACGGGCAGAGGGCACGGGCCCAGTGATCGGCCACGGACAGCAGGTCGATGGCGGCGATGATGTTCATCATCATCCCCATGGAGAAGAACTCCAGGATCTCCTCGTCGGAGCTGCCGGTGCGCTCGTGGACGAGGTGCCACAGCACCTCGAACGTGCTGCGGCAGGTGGCGGCGATCTCGGGGTCACCGGGGGCGGCGGCAAAGCCGTGGAGCTGGACCTGGAGCAGCTCGGGATCCTGGAGCAGCTGGGTGTAGGCCGTCCCCATGGCCTCGCGGGCCGCCTCGCCGTCGAGTCCGGTGCCGGCGCGGGTCATGGCGGCGATGATCCGGTCCGACACGAGCTCGTAGGTGGCGATGAAGAGCTCCTTCTTGGTGCCGAACAGGCGGAACAGGTACGGCTGGGAGATCCCCGCCCGGGCGGCGATGGCATCGGTGGAGGTGCCGGCGTACCCCGATCGGGCGAACTCGGTGATGGCCGCGGCCAGGACGGCGGTGCGGCGCTCGGAGGCGGTCATCCGGGTGGAAACCATCATGCGTGCCATTGTGAGTGCTCACTCACTACCTGTCAAGTGGCCCACCACCGGCCGGCTCCGACCGGGTCGAAAGGCCGGGTGACCCCGGTATGACGGGGTAGCGTCCCGTGCATGGGCCCTGCCGATCGGTCGCTGGCCGACCTCGTCCTGGTCTCCAACCGTGGCCCCCTGGCCTTCCGGATGGAGGACGGCCGTCCCGTCGCCACGGCGTCCGGAGGCGGGCTGGCGGGCTCGCTCCACCCGCTCGTGGCGGGCACGGGCGCCACCTGGGTCGCCTCCTCGATGAACGAGGCCGACCGGCTGGCCGCGGCCGAGGGTCTGATGACCGCCGACGGACTGCGCATCGAACTGGTCGAGCCCGAGCCGGACGTCTACAACCTGGCCTACAACGTGGTCTCGAACGCCACGCTGTGGTTCTGCCACCACCACCTGTTCGACTCGGCCCGCCGGCCCCGCACCGACCGCCGGTGGATGGAGGCCTGGGACGCCTACCGCACCTACAACCGCCTCATGGCCGAGCGGGTGGCCAAGGTGGCGCCGGAGCGGGGCCGGGTGCTGGTCCAGGACTACCACCTGGCCCTCATGGCCCCGGCCCTGGCCGACCTGCGTCCGGACCTGGCCACCTCCCACTTCACCCACACCCCGTTCGCCGACCCGTCGGTCCTGCGGATGCTCCCCACCGCCGTGGGCGACGAACTCCTGTCCGCCATGGCCGGGTTCGGCGCCTGCGGGTTCCACTCCGAGCGCTGGGCCGCGGCCTTCCGCGCCGGACTGGCCACGGCCGGTCTGTCCACCGCCGACACACCGACGTTCGTGGGGCCCCTGTCGACCGACGCCGACCGCCTCCGGTCGTCGGCGTCGGGGTCGGACGTCACCGCCGCGCTCGCCCGCATCGAGGACGCCGTCGGAGGCTCCGACCGGAAGGTGATCGTGCGCGTCGACCGGATGGAGCTGTCGAAGAACCTGCTGCGCGGGTTCTGGGCCTTCGACGAGCTGCTCGAGCGCGAACCGCAGCACCGCGGGCGGGTCGTCTTCGTCGCCCTCGCCTACCCGACCCGCCAGGGCCTGCCGGAATACCTCGCCTACCAGGACGAGGTGGAGACCACGGTGGAGCGCATCAACGAGCGGTGGGGCACCCCGGGTTGGACGCCGGTCGTCCTCGAGGTCGAGGACGACTACCCCCGGTCGCTGGCCGCGCTCACCCGCTACGACGTGCTCCTGGTCAATCCGGTGCGCGACGGGCTCAACCTGGTGGCCATGGAGGGCCCGCTGGTCAACTCCCGCGACGGGGTGCTGGCCCTGTCCCGCGAGGCCGGCGCGTTCGACCGGCTGGTCGGCCGGCGCCCTCGAGATCAACCCGTTCGACGTCACCGACACCGCCACCGTGCTGGCCCGGGCGCTGGCCTGCGGGGCCGAGGAGCGGGCCACGCGGGCCCGAACGCTGCGGGACGCCGTCGAGGCCCGGCGGCCGGTCGACTGGCTGGACGACCAGCTGGCCGCCGCCCGCTGAGCCGCCGCCGCCCGCCGCCTCCCGACCGTCAGCCGGCACCGTCCGGCGGTGGTGGCCGCCTCGAGCCACCGGAGGACGGCGAGGGCGCCCTCGGGGCCGTCGACGGCCAGGTCGGCGGCGTCCGCCACCTCGGGCGCCGTCTCGGCGTCCCGGACGGCCACCCCCACCGTGGCCAGGCCGTCCTCCGCCGACCGGCGGGCGAGTTCGGCGAAGGCCGGGAGGTCCCCGAGGTCATCACCGAGGAAGCAGGCCGCCCCGCATCCCTCCGTCAGCTGACGGACCACCGTCCCCTTGTCGATGGCCAGCGGCGGCCGGAGTTCGACGGACAGGCGCCCCGGATGGGCCTCCAGCCCGCTGCGGGCCGCCTCCTCCGCCGTCCGGCTCATCGCCCAGGGCCCGGCGTCGGGAGCCGCCCGCCAGTGGACGGCGACGGCCGGGCCCTTGGCCTCGACCAGGACCCCGTCGGGAGCGCCCTCCGCCAGCCGGGCCGCCGTCCCGGCGACCACCGCCAGCCAGGGCGCCACCCGCTCGTCGGGCCGCACCGTCCCGTCGGGACCCACCGCCTCCATGCCGTAGAGACCGATCAAGGCGACGGGGCCACCGCCGGGACCGGTCCCGATCGACATCCGGTCAGCCAGGAACGCCGCCGGTCGGCCGGACACCACGGCCACCACGGCGAACCGGCGGGCCAGGCGGGCCAGCAGCGCGGGCGCCTCCTCGAGGGGCCGGGCGGCGGACGGCTCCGCCACGATGGGGGCGAGCGTGCCGTCGAAGTCGCACAGGAGCGCCGTCCGGGAGGGGTCCACGCACAGCCGGGCGAGCAGCTCCCGTGCCCCCTCGGGGAGCGCGGCGTCGGGATCCGTCGGCCACGGGCGGCCCGATCAGGTGCTCGCGGCGGTCGTCGTGGTGGACGACACGGTGGACGCCAGGTCCGGGGCGACGACGACGAGGATGTCGGCCGTGCCGATCGTGGCGACCGGGGCGGCCGTCGTGTACGGCAGCACCGACGAGGCCGGCAGGTGGAGCGTGGCGGCGACCGCTTCGGCGGCCGACTTCTGGCCGGCCACGTAGTAGACGGCGGACGTCGAGACGTTGGCGGTGGCGTCCATCGGGGTCTGGGTGTCCCACCCGGCCACCTGGAGCTGGCTGGTGATGGCGCCGGCGGCCCCGGTCTGGCCCGAGGCGTTCACGACCAGGACCGGCACGTTCGCCACCGCCTTCGGGACCGTGGTCGAGGTCGTCGTGGTGGTGGTGGGGCCGGCCGGTACGGTGGTGGTGGTCGTGCTGGCCGCCGCCGAGCCGGTCGGTGTCGGCCCGGTGTGGATGCGCCCGAGCAGCAGGACGGCGGCGAGGACGAACAGTCCGAGGAGGATGACGGCGCGGTCCATCGGGACCTGGGACCCCGAGCGCTCCGGGGGACGGGGATCGGGCGCCGAGGGATCGTCCACTGCCGCCAGCCTGCCAACCGCCGAGGGGTTTGGCAAGCACACCCGTTCCCGGTGGCGGTGACCGTACACTGGGCGCGGTCGCTCCGTCACCGGAGCCTGCGCCGGTGTAGCTCAGTTGGCAGAGCAGACGATTTGTAATCGTCAGGTCGTGGGTTCGATTCCCACCGCCGGCTCCGAGGCCCCCGCCTGTCGACGCGGACGCCCGGATCCGGGTGGCCGGTCCCCCCGGCCGGACGCCCGTCACGGCGAGCGGGGACCCGGACGGCACCCGACCCGACGAGGACCGATGACGAGGAATCGACGCCACCACGGGCTGCCCCAGATCCGCCACGCCGTCGACGACGAGGGAGAGCTCGTCGACGTGCCGCCCGGCCTGGCCTGGGTGTGGGTGACCCTCGCCGTCCTCCTCGTCGTCGAGGCGCTGGGTGAACTGGGCTGGATCGGCGGTCCGCACCGGCTGTACGACACGTTCGACCACGACGCGCTCCTGGCGGCCGCGGCCGCGCTCATGGTCGGCCGCGCCTGGTTCGAGCCGGTCGGGCGACGGGCCTGGATGGCGTTCGGGGCCGCCATGGCCGTCTGGTGCCTCGCCAGCGTGTCGTGGAGCGTCGCCTACGCGAGCACGGCCCATCCGCCCTATCCCACCTTCGCCGACGTCCTGTGGCTGGCCTGGTACCCCCTGATGGCCGTCGGCCTCGTGTTCCTCGTCCGCGTCCGCCTGCACCACTTCGAGTTCCACCGCTGGATGGACGGGATCGCCGTCACCCTGCTGGCGCTGGTGGCCGGCATCGCCTTCATCGTGCAGCCGGCCACCGATCACTCGGGCGCCGGGCGGTTCGCCACCGTCGTCGACTTCAGCTACCCCGTCCTCGACGTCCTCCTGATCGGCGCGGTGCTCGGCATCTACGGCCTCCTGGGCTGGCGGCCCGACGCCATGTGGATCCTCGTCGGGGCCGGCGTGCTGGCCATGGCCGTCGCCGACGCCGAATTCGCCGTGCAACAGGCCCGGGGGGTGGCGACCGGTGACCGGTACGACTCCATCTGGACGCTCGGGGCCCTCCTCATCGCCTTCGCCGCCTGGGTGCCCACCCCCAAGCTCCAGGCCGGGCACGCACCGGTGACCGGGATGCGGGCGATCGCCCTGGCCCTCGTCGCCCAGGTCATCGCCATCGCCATCCAGGGCTACGCCGCCTTCCACGAGATCGGTCGGAGCGAGCGGGTGCTGACCATCATCGTGCTCGTGATCGCCTCGGTCCAGATCTTCCTCACCCGCCCCCGCCCCCGGACCGCCGACCCACCGGCCCCGGACGGCGAAGGTCCGGAGACGGCATGATCGACGGGAGTTCCGGGTAAGTTCTGCCGTGGTCCCCGCCGGCCAGGCCGGAGGCGACCGTCGATCCCCAGGCGAACCGGAAGGAGCGGGGATGTCCGACCTCCTGACGACCGTCGACGACCAGATGCTGGCCGAACGGTTCGAGGCCACCCGGCGTCTGACCGAGGCGCTCGCCGCGCCGCTCTCGGCCGAGGACCAGACCGTCCAGTCGATGCCGGACGTGAGCCCCACCAAGTGGCACCGCGCCCACACCTCCTGGTTCTTCGAGACGTTCCTGCTGGTGCCCTCGCGGTCGGCGTACCGGCTCTTCGACCCGGGCTTCGGCTTCCTCTTCAACTCGTACTACGTGGGCGTCGGCGACCGGTACCCGCGACCGGACCGGGGACTGATCTCCCGTCCCGGGATCGCCGAGGTCGCCGAGTACCGCCGCCACGTCGACCTCGGCATGGCCGGTCTCCTGGGTGACGGCCCCGATCGCACCACCGCGGCCCTGGTGGAGCTGGGGGTCCAGCACGAACAGCAGCACCAGGAGCTCCTGCTCATGGACATCAAGCACGTGCTGTCGCGCAATCCGCTGCTGCCCACCTACGCCGACCCCGGACCGGTGGCCTGTCCCCTGGACGGTGCGCCGGCCACGTGGACCTCCCATCCCGGGGGCACCGTGCCGGTCGGTCACGCCGGCGGCGGGTTCGGCTTCGACAACGAGTTCCCCCGCCACCGCACCCACCTCGAGCCCTTCGCCCTGGCCGACCGGCCGGTGACCTGCGGCGAGTGGCTGGACTTCGTGGAGGACGACGGGTACCGCCGGCCCGAGCTGTGGCTCTCCGACGGCTGGGCGACGGTCGAGGCGGAGGCGTGGCAGGCCCCGCTCTACTGGACCCGGCGGGACGACGGCTGGAGGGAGTTCACCCTGGGCGGCGAGGTGGCCGTCGACCCGACCCGGCCCGTGTGCCACGTGAGCTACTACGAGGCCGACGCCTACGCCCGCTGGGCCGGGCACCGCCTGCCGACCGAGGCGGAGTGGGAGGTGGTGAGCACCGCCCGGGCCGCCGAGGGCGCCACCGCCGGCCATCTCCTCGACCCCGCCGCCCTCCGCCCCGCCCCCTCGGGCGGCGGATCGACCCCGCCGTTCGGTGACGTGTGGCAGTGGACCTCGTCGGCCTACAGCCCCTATCCCGGATTCGCCCCGGCCGAGGGGGCGGTGGGCGAGTACAACGGCAAGTTCATGGTGAACCAGTACGTCCTGCGCGGCGGGTCCTGCGCCACCCCCGCCGACCACATCCGACCCACCTACCGGAACTTCTTCCCGCCATCGGCCCGCTGGGCGTTCAGCGGACTCCGGCTGGCGCGTAACGCCTGACGAGCCGTCCGGGACGGCACTCCGCCGACCCGCACCCGAACCCACCGGAGCCCATGGACACCGTGATCCCCCCCACCATCGACGTGCACCTGACGCCGGCGGACCTCCGGGCCGCCATGGAGGCGGACGTGCGCCAGGGCCTCACCTCGTCGCCCAAGCAGCTCCCACCCGTCTACTTCTACGACGACCGCGGCAGCCGGCTGTTCGACGAGATCACCCGGCTACCCGAGTACTACCCGACCCGGGCCGAGCGGTCCATCCTGCAGGCCCACGCCAAGGACATGGTGGCCACCGCCGGCGCCGACACCCTGATCGAACTCGGGGCGGGCACGTGCGACAAGTCCCGGGTGCTGCTCGACGCCATGCGGGACAACGGACGGCTCGGCACCTATCGTCCCGCTCGACGTCAGCGACACCACGCTGTGGGAGGCCGCCACGGCGATCGCCGGGGAGTACCCGGGCCTGACCGTGCAGGCGGTGGTCGGCGACTTCCACCACCACCTCGAACGGCTGGACACGTCGGGTCGGCGCCTGTTCGTCTTCCTCGGCGGGACGATCGGCAACTTCACGCCGGAGCAGCGGTCGACGTTCCTCGACGGGCTGGCGGCGCTGATGGACTCCGGCGACTCCTTCCTGCTCGGCACCGACGTGGTGAAGGACCGCGACCGGCTGGTCGCCGCCTACGACGACGCCGCCGGGGTCACCGCCGAGTTCAACCGCAACGTGCTCCACGTCCTCAACCGGGAGCTCGGCGCCGACTTCGCCCCCGATCGGTTCGCCCACGTGGCCCGGTGGAACGAGACCGACCACCGCATCGAGATGTGGCTCCGCTCCCTCGACACCTGCCGGGTGCGGTTGGACGACCTCGACCTCGAGGTGGACTTCGCGGCCGGCGAGGAGCTGCTCACCGAGATCAGCACCAAGTTCTCCCGCGACGCCCTGCGCGACGAGCTCGAGGCCTCCGGCCTGGTGGTCGAGGACTCCTGGGTGGCCGACGGCGACGAGTTCGTGCTCACCCTGGCCCGCCGGCCCTGACCCCGGCCATCAGGAACGGGGCGATCGGAACACGCGGCCCGGGGAACACCCGGGGCCACCGCGGCGTTGCACGGAGCATGACGATGCGAGCGACATGGAACGGGGCCGTCCTGGCCCAGAGCGACGACACGGTCGTCGTCGAGGGGAACCACTACTTCCCCCCGGCGGACGTCGGCGGACGAGCTGTTCGAAGCCCAGCGACACGCACACCGTCTGCCCCTGGAAGGGGACGGCGAGCTACCGCACGGTGGTGGTCGACGGCGCCCGCAACGAGGACGCCGCCTGGTACTACCCCGAGCCCAAGGAGGCGGCGGCCGAGATCCTCGACCGGGTCGCCTTCTGGAAGGGCGTCACCGTCGAAGAGGTGTGACCCCGCGGTCCGACCACCGGGGTCAGTGGCCGGCGGCTGACCGCTGGCGGGAGACGTCGAAACAGGCGATGGCACCGGCCGTGGCGACGTTGAGGGACGACAGCGTCCCGTGCTGGGGGATGGCCGCCAGCTCGTCGCACCGCCGCCGGGTCAGGGCGGCCAGTCCGGAACCCTCGGAGCCGAGCACCAGCGCCACCGGCCGGTCACCCAGCGCCAGGTCGTAGAGGGAGGTCGACGCCTCGCCCACCAGGCCGACGGTCACCACCCCGAGGGACGACAGCTGCTGCAGCGCGGTGGGCACGCCGGCCACCAGCGCCATGGGCAGGTACTCGATGGCGCCGGCCGCCACCTTGGCGGCGGTGGGCGACAGGTGGGCCGAACGGTGGCGCGGCAGGACGATGCCCGTCACCCCGGCGCACTCGGCGCTGCGCAGCACCGCCCCCAGGTTGTGGGGATCGGTGATCCCGTCCAGCACCAGCAGGAAGGGCAGCCGCCCGCGCTTGGTCGGCTGGCACAGGTCCTCCAGGGGGGTGTCGGCGATCGGCCGGGCCAGGGCGACGACCCCCTGGGACCCGTCCGTGCGGGCCGCCGCGTCGATCCGCTTGCGCGACAGGTACTCGACCTTCACCCGGCGGCGGACGGCGAGGGCCTCGATGTCGTCCAGGATCTCGGCGGCGTCCATGCCCTCGGCCATCATCAGTCGGGTGACGGGCCGCCGTCCGGCGCTCAGCAGCTCGCGGACGGCCTGGCGGCCCTCGACCTGGTCACCGCCCAGTCCGACGGTCTTCGGGCCCCGCCGGGCGGCGGCGTCCGCGGACGCCCCCGGGCCACGCCCACGGTCGTTGACCCGCGTCCGGTCGCCGGCCCGTCCGGGTGCGGGGCGTCCGGACCGGCCCCCGGAGGCGTCCTTGGCCTTCATCCAGGCGGCCTTCGCCTCGCGGCCCGTGGGCTTCGCCGCCGACCGGGACCCGCCCTTGGGGGCCGGGGCCCGGGAGCGCTTCCCCCGACCTCCACCCGCCGGAGCCGCACTCATCGCCCGTCCCCTCCGGTGGCGCCCGCCGTCGGGCGCCGGGTCGACCGCCGTCAGGAGGACGACCGCGGTGCAGGCGATGCCTTCGGCCCGCCCGAGGGCGCCGAGGCCCTCGGCCCGGGTGGCCTTCACGTTCACCGGGGCCCCGAGGGCACCGCCCAGCCGGTCGGCCATCTCGCCCCACGTGGGGCGCGAGCCGTGGACGCTCGGCCACGACCGTGCAGTCGGCGTTGACCGGCACCCACCCGGCCTCGGCGGCCAGGGCCACGATGCGCTCGAGCAGCCCGATCGAGTCCGCTCCCGCCCACCGTGGATCGGTGTCGGGCATGTGGCGTCCGAGGTCTCCCAGGCCGGCGGCGCCCAGGACGGCGTCGGCGACGGCGTGGGCCACCGCGTCGGCGTCGGAGTGTCCGGCGAGTCCCGGTGGCTCCGTCGCCCCCGATCACCACGCCCCCGAGGACGAGGGGCCGTTCGGGGTCGGGGCTGAACGGGTGGACGTCGATGCCCTGCCCGACGCGCAGGGCCGGCCCGCCGCTCACGACCGCGACCCCGCCAGCATCGTCCCGGCCACGACCAGGTCCTCGGGTCGGGTCAGCTTGAGGTTGCGCGGGTCGCCGGGGACGGTGCCCACGACCAGCCCGGCCGCCTCCAGGAGTCCGGCGTCGTCGGTGGCGTCCCCTCCGGCGCGGTGGGCCGCCCGCAGGGCGTCGGCCGCGAAGGCCTGGGGCGTCTGCACCGCCACCAGACCGTCCCGGTCGACGGTCGTCACCACCCGGTCGCCGTCGACCGCGCTTCAGCGTGTCGGCCACCGGCACCACCGGCACGGCGCCGTCGACGTCGCCGGACCGCACCGCGGCGACCACGGCGGCGAACAGGTCGGTCCCGGCCAGGGGGCGGGCGGCGTCGTGGACGACCACCACGCCGGCGTCGTCGGGGACCGCGGCCAGACCGGCGCGGACCGACTCGGCCCGGGTGGCGCCACCGGCCACCACGACGGTCGCCCCGAGCGCCGACTCCCCGGTCGCACCCGGAGCGGGCGGGCCCGCCTCGACGTCGCCGTCGACGTCGCCGTCGCCGGGTCGGGCGGGCACGACCAGGACCACGCCGTCGGCCACGGCCCGGGCGGCGCGGACCGACCAGGAGGCGACCGGCTGGCCGGCCAGGGGGAGGAACTGCTTGGGGCCGCCGAATCGGCGGCCCGATCCGCCGGCCACCACGATGGCCCACACGGGCCCGGATCGGCTCAGGGCAGCGCCTCGTTGAGGCGGACCTCGGCGGTCTCCTCGTCGACCCCGAGCGCGAAGGTCAGCTCGGACACGAGGATCTGGCGGGCCCGGCTGAGCATGCGCTTCTCGCCGGCCGACAGGCCCTTGTCCTTGTCGCGGATCGAGAGGTTCCGCACCACTTCGGCCACCTGGTAGATGTCGCCGGAGCGGAGCTTCTCGGAGTGGTTCTTGTAGCGCCGCGACCAGTTGGTCGGCATCCGCGCCTCCTTCTTGCGGAGCACGGCGAACACCTCCTCGACCTCTTCGTCGTTGATCACCTCGCGCAGGCCGACACCGTCCGTGTTGTCGGCCGGGACCATGAGGGTGAGGTCCCCGTAGGCGAGCCGGAGCACCAGGTACTCCTGCTTCTTGCCGAACGCTTCTTTGGTCTCGCGCCGTTCGACCACCGCCGCGCCATGATGGGGATAGACGACCTTGTCACCGATGTCGAACACCGTTCCTCCTGGCGTTGCGGAGCGGAACCGGGGCTGGTGAGCGACATCCGGTCTGCTGGGGAGAGCAACCTATTCTACCAGCTGGCGGACGGGTCCCCGGGCGGGCCTCCGGCCGCGCACGGCACCGTACCGACGGCCGGTGTCGCTCCGTCTACTGGTAGCGCTCGAAGATGCTGGCCTCGGCCAGACGGGCCAGACCCTCCTTGACCGAGGTGGCCCGGGCCTGGCCCACCCCCTCGACCTGCTCGAGCTCGGTGATCGAGGCCCGCATGATGTGCTGGAGGTCCTCGAACCGCTCGACGATCCGCTCGATGATGACGTCGGACAGGCGGGGGAGGTGGTGGAGGAGACGGTAGCCCCGGGGCTCGAGGCCGGAGTCGGTGTCGTGGAAGGCGCCGGGCAGCCGCAGGATGCTCGCCACCCGGGCGGGGTTGCGCAGCTCGTCCGAGCCCAGGTCGGCGAGCTGCTGGACGACCCACTCCTCGAAGGCGGACCGGTCGGCGGCCTCGTCACGGGTCATCACCGCGTAGTCGCGGATGACCAGGTCGAGCGCCCGGGCCACCCCGTCGGACAACTCGGCCGACTGGAGGCTGACGAGGCGCCCGTCCTCCCCCAACTCCACCAGGTACCCGTCCACCTCCTCGCCGATGCGGAGCACCATCTCGGCGGTCTGGATCACGTGGACGACGTCGCTGGCCGACACCGTGTCCTCGACCTCCAGGATCGACAGGTTGCCGAGCGCCACGTCGAAGCGGCTGCGGAACCGCTGCATGGTGGCCAACGCCTGGTCGGTCCGGTCGTGGAGCCACCCGGTCGGCTGCACGGTGTGCTTGAGGTCGTTGCGGTAGACGGCGATGACCGACATGGCCGCCGACACCGACAGCACGGGCACGTCGATCGACCGGGCCACCCGCTCGGCCGTCCGGTGCCGGGTGCCGGTCTCCGAGGTCGGGATCGAGGCATCGGGCATCAGGTGCACATTGGCGCGTGCGATGCGCGAGGCGTCCGGGGCCAGGATGATGGCGCCGTCCATCTTGGCCAGCTCGGAGAGTCGCTGGGGGCTGAACTCCGAATCGAGGAGGAACCCCCCCGAGCAGATGGACAGCACGTCGGGGCCGTCCCCCACCACCACGAGGCCGCCGCGCTTGGCCCGCAGGATCCGGTCGAGTCCGTCGCGGAGCGGCCGGCCCGGAGCCACCATGGCCAGGGCGTCGCTCATGGCCGCGTTCTGGCGTGTGGTCACCCCCGAATCGTACCCGGCAGGTGTCAGCCTCCGGCGGGGCCCGACCGGGATGTCGGATCAGACTGCCGGGCGCGTCGAGGCAGCCGAAACGGCGCACCGCCTCGGCCACCGTGTCGGCCCGGATCAGCTCGACCCCGGCCGGCCCGGCCGGAGCGGAGGCGGGCACCACGACCCGCCCGAACCCGAGGCGGGCCGCCTCCTCGAGGCGCCGCGGCAGGTTGGTCACCTGGCGCACCTCGCCCGCCAGTCCCACCTCGCCCACCGCCGCCAGGTCGGCGGGCAAGCGCGACCCCGGTCGAGGCCGACGCCACCGCCAGCGCCACCGCGAGGTCGGCGGCCGGCTCGGTGACCCGGATCCCGCCGGCCACCGAGGCGAAGACGTCGACGGCGTGCATCGGCAGGCCGGCGTGGCGCGGCCAGCACGGCCAGCGTCATCACCAGGCGACCGCCGTCGAGTCCCACGACGGACCGCTTGGGCTGGGCCTGGCCCATGGGGGCCACCAGGGCCTGCAGCTCCACCATCAGGGTGCGTCGACCCTGGAGGGCGGGAAGCACCACCCCACCCGGTACCCCCGTCAGCCGGTCACCGAGCAGGAGCCGGCCCGGGTCGTCGACCCGGTTGAGGCCCTGGTCGCCCATCTCGAACAGACCGAGCTCACCGGTCGGGCCCGAAGCGGTGCTTGACCGCCAGCAGCAGGCGCAGGGCGTGGTGCCGGTCGCCCTCGAAACTCAGCACGGTGTCGACCATGTGCTCGAGGGCGCGGGGTCCCGGCGAGCGAACCGTCCTTGGTGACGTGGCCGACCAGCACGGTCGCCACCTGGCGGGCCTTGGCCAGGCCGACGAGCTGGTCGGCGCACTCGCGCACCTGCCCGATCGATCCCGGCACCCCGGTGGCCCGACGCTCGCCGGGGGTGGCCGGGCCCACGGCCACCGCCTGGATGGAGTCGATGACGACCAGATCGGGCGCGGACTCGACGACGGCGTTGATCACCTGGCCCACGTCGGTGGCCGACAGGATCAGCAGACCCGGCGGCACGGGACCGAGGCGTTCGGCCCGCAGGCGCACCTGGTGGGCCGACTCCTCGGCGGACACGAGGAGGACCCGGTGGCCGGCGCCGGCCCGGGCGGCCAGCACCTGGAGCAGGAGGGTCGACTTGCCGATGCCCGGCTCGCCGCCCGAGCAGCGTGACCGATCCCGGGACCAGGCCCCCCGACAGCACGCGGTCGAACTCCTCGACGCCGGTGGGCACGGCCGCCGCCTCCGACAGGTCGACCGAGGACAGGGGCACGGGGAGGCCCGACAGGTCGAGTTCGTCCACGGCCCGGACGAGCGGACCCAGCGCCGACTCCTCCACCAGGGTGTTCCACTCCCCACAGGTCGGGCAGCGCCCGGCCCACCGGGCGGTCGTCGAGCCGCAGTCGATGCAGCGGTGGCGCTTGGCCGTCTTTGCCATGTCCCGATGGTAGGGACCGGGTGTGCCATCGGGTGCGACCCCGGTCCGGGACCGGGCCACCGCGGTGCCCGGGGACCGGGACGCGCCACGCCCCTCCGGGGGGGACCGGAGGGGCGGCGCATGCCCGATCCGGACTCAGGGGGACGAGCCGTCCGGGCGCGGGACCCGCCGTGCCCGTCTGGCGAGGACCGGGGGCACTGCGAGTCTCCCGCCATCACCAGTAGAACCCCGGCGCGACTCGGCGCGAGCAGGGGCGAAGGTCCCGAATCCCGGGCGGGCAACGGGGGATGCACTCCGAGAACACACCGGTGCTCGACCCCCGAGGCCGACGCCCCACGCGGACCCGGGGACCGCCGGACGGGCCCGCCGGCCGGTGGAGGTCCGGACCCGGTTGCGGATGCACCGAGGCCCCGCCACCAGGGGCGGGGCCTCGGCCGACGGTTCGTCTGCCGGGATGCTCCGGCAGCTGACCGGCTCAGTCGGCGGAGGAGTCCGCCCCGGCGAGCTCCATCGGCGGGGGCTCGATGCCCTCGATCGCCGTGAAGGTCAGCTGCTGGTCGCCGACGACGAGGGGCGGCGCGCCCTTCACGTCGTAGGCCTCGGCCATCTCGGGCGTGATCGTCTCCACGTCGACCACGATGGTCTGGCCGACCCGGAACTCCTTCCACAGGATCCGCTCCGACAGCGGGTCCTCGACGAGCTGCTGGATGGCCCGGCGCAGCGGCCGGGCGCCCAACTGCGGGTCGTAGCCCTTGTCGGCCAGGAGCGTCTTGGCCTCGGGCGTGAGGGCCAGGCTGAGGCCCTGCAGCTCGAGTTGGTTGGACACCCGCTGGATCATCAGGTCGACGATCTCGATGACCTCCACCTTCGACAGCTCGTGGAACACCACGACCTCGTCGATGCGGTTGAGGAACTCGGGACGGAAGTGGGCCTTGAGCGCCTCGTTCACCTTCGCCTTCATCCGCTCGTAGGTCACCGCGCCCGACGACTGGGCGAAGCCCACCGACGTCTTGCGCAGGTCGGCGGTGCCCAGGTTGGACGTCATGATCAGGACGGTGTTCTTGAAGTCCACCGAGCGGCCCTGGGCGTCGGTCAGGCGACCGTCCTCCAGGATCTGCAGCAGCGTGTTGAACACGTCGGCGTGCGCCTTCTCGACCTCGTCGAACAGGACCACGGAGAACGGCTTGCGCCGGACCGCCTCGGTCAGCTGGCCGCCCTCTTCGTAGCCGACGTAGCCGGGGGGCGAACCCACCAGACGGCTCACCGTGTGCTTCTCCATGTACTCGGACATGTCGAGCTGGATGAGGGCGTCCTCGTCGTCGAACAGGAACTCGGCGAGGGTCTTGGCCAGCTCGGTCTTCCCCACGCCGGTGGGGCCGAGGAAGATGAACGAGCCGCTCGGGCGCTTGGGGTCCTTGAGGCCGGCCCGCGTGCGACGGATCGAACGGGCCAGTGCGGCGATGGCCGGCTCCTGGCCGATCACCCGCTTGTGCAGCTCGTCCTCCATGCGCAGCAGCTTGGCCGTCTCCTCCTCGGTGAGGCGGTAGACCGGGATGCCGGTCCAGTTGGCCAGCACCTCGGCGATGACCTCCTCGTCGACGACGTCGAACAGGTCGACGCCCTCGGCCCGCCACTCGGCCTCCATGGCCTCCTTGGCGTCGAGGCGGTCCTTCTCCTGCTCGGCCAGCTTCTTGGCCTGGTCGAAGGCCTGCTTCTCGATGGCGGCCTCCTTGTCGGAGCGCAGCCGGGAGATCTCCTCCTCGAGCTTCTTGTAGGCCGGCGGGGTGGTCATCCGACGGATGCGCAGGCGACTGCCGGCCTCGTCGATGAGGTCGATGGCCTTGTCCGGGAGGTAGCGGTCGGCCAGGTAGCGGTCGGCGAGATTGGCCGCGGCCACCAGGGCCTGGTCGGTGATCGTCACGGCATGGTGCGACTCGTAGCGGTCGCGCAGGCCCTTCAGGATCTCGATGGTCAGGGTGACGTTGGGCTGCTCCACCTTGATGGGCTGGAAGCGCCGCTCGAGCGCGGCGTCCTTCTCCAGGTGCTTGCGGTACTCGTCGATGGTGGTGGCCCCGATGGTCTGCAGCTCGCCCCGGGCCAGCATCGGCTTCAGGATGGACGCCGCGTCGATGGCGCCCTCGGCGGCGCCGGCACCCACCAGGGTGTGGAGCTCGTCGATGAACAGCACGATGTCGCCCCGGGTGCGGATCTCCTTCAGCACCTTCTTGAGGCGCTCCTCGAAGTCGCCGCGGTAGCGGCTGCCGGCCACCAGTGCGCCGAGGTCGAGGGTGTACAGCTGCTTGCCGGTCAGCGTCTCGGGGACCTCGTCGGCCACGATGCGCTGGGCGAGGCCCTCGACGATGGCCGTCTTGCCGACACCGGGCTCGCCGATGAGGACCGGGTTGTTCTTCGTGCGGCGCGACAGCACCTGCATGACCCGCTCGATCTCTTTCTCGCGACCGATCACCGGGTCGAGCTTGTGATCGCGGGCCAGGGCCGTCAGGTTGCGGCCGAACTGGTCGAGGACCGCCGATCCCGTCGGGGCATCGGCCTGCTGGTTGCCGGGCTGGCCGCCACCGACGGCCTCCTTGCCCTGGTAGCCCGAGAGCAGCTGGATGACCTGCTGGCGCACACGCGGCAGGTCGGCACCCAGGCTCTGCAGCACCTGGGCGGCCACGCCCTCGCCCTCGCGGACCAGCCCGAGCAGCATGTGCTCGGTACCGATGTAGCTGTGGCCGAGCTGCAGCGCCTCGCGCAGCGAGAGCTCCAGGACCTTCTTGGCCCGCGGCGTGAAGGGCGGCGAGCCCGTCGGGGCCGTACCGGCCAACCCGATGGTCTCCTCGACCTTCTCGCGGACGGCCTCCAACGACACCCCGAGGGACTCGAGCGCTTTGGCCGCGACCCCCTCGCCCTCGTGGATCAACCCCAGGAGGATGTGCTCGGTGCCGATGAAACTGTGGTTGAGCAGCCGCGCCTCCTCCTGTGCCAACACCAGGACTCGTCGAGCTCGGTCTGTGAATCGTTCGAACACTCCACCGCCTCCATCCGCGGTCAGTAACTGGAATCCGAGTCTACAGGTGGCAGTGCCCACCGCACCCACAGCCCCGGAAGCCGGTGAGCATGTACCGGTCATCGGCAGTCTGACCTATCGTCTGTAGCCAGTGAACGTCGTCGACACCCTCGGACTCCCCGCCCTCGAAGACCAGCTGGCCCACCTCGAGCCCCTGCTCGTGGAGTCCGTCGTGACCGGAGACGCCTTCCTGGACGAGGTCACGACCCACCTGCTGGCGGCCGGCGGCAAGCGGCTCCGGCCGGTCCTGGCCCTGTCCACCGCCACCTCCGGCACCCGGGTCGCCACCCGCGAGGACCTGCTGGGCGCCGTCGCCGTCGAACTGGTGCACCTCGCCTCGCTCTACCACGACGACGTCATGGACGAGGCGACCATGCGGCGCAACGTCGAGAGCGTCAACTCGAGGTTCGGGAACCTGGTGGCCATCGTGGCGGGCGACTTCCTCCTGGCCCGCTCGGCCGAGATCGCCGCCGGCCTGGGGGTCGAGATCGCCGCCCTGCTGGCCGCCACGCTGGGCGAGCTCTGCCAGGGCCAGGTGGCCGAGGTGCGCGCCGCCTTCCGGGTCGACCGGTCGAAGGACGACTACTCGTCGGCCATCTCCGGAAAGACCGCCTCCCTGATGGCCACGTCCTGTCGCATCGGGGCGCTCACCGGAGGTCTGGACCGCGACCAGGTCGACGCCTTCACCGAGTTCGGTCGCTGCTTCGGCATGATCTTCCAGGTCCGCGACGACATCCTCGACGTGGTCGGCACCGAGGCGGATCTGGGGAAACCGGCCGGCCAGGACCTGGCGGAGGGCATCTACACCCTTCCCGTGCTCCTCACCCTGGACGACCCGGTGCACGGGCCCGAACTGCGCGATCTGCTCGGCCAGCCGCTCGGGGTGCCCGAGCAGGAGAAGGCCCGGTCGATCGTCGCCGGCTCCGGTGCCATCGCCGAATCGGTCCAGGTGGCCCGCCGCTACGCCGAGGATGCCGCCGTCGGCCGCCCTCGCCGGCCCGTCACCCGTGCTGGCCGCCGCGCTCACGCGCCTGGCCCACAGCCTCGTCGACGACCTGCCGGCCCCCTGAACGGCGGTCGCCCCGGGCGGGGCGAGCCGGCCGGAGGTCACGAGCGTCCGGTTCAGGAGGTCATGCCCGCCCAGGCCGACCAGGCCGCGGGACAGTTCGATCTCCCCCATGTGCCGAAGACCGTGCTGGTAGATCCAGCACTCGGTGGCGTCGAGGAGGGTGATGCCCTCGGGACCCGCCACCCGGGCGCTGTAGGTGCTGGCGATCTGCTCGGGAAACGGCCGGGGGATGACCAGTCGGGTCAGCTCGGCGGGATCGAGGTCGGCCAGCCACGCCTCGACCCGGTCGAACACGGTGCGCATGTACTCCTGGAACTGCCCGTAGTCGCCGATCCTCTGGTGCACCATCTCGGCGACGGTCTTGTGCTTGCCGTGGTCGGGGATGGCCGGGTGCACCCTCGCCACCCAACTGTCGTCCCAGATCGGAGCCGTGCCCGTCATCAGGAGGAAGGAGGCGTCGATCATGTTGACGATGTGGAACAGGCTGAAGGCGATGGGGAGCACGCCCTCGCGTTCGAAGTGGTTGACCTGGTCCACGTCCATGGTCGCCACCGCGTCGTAGTACAGCGAGAACAGGGCGTGCATCCGCCGCTGCAGCGAGTCGAGGACGAGATCGGCACCCCTCGCGTCCGAGCCCGTCGCTGCGGTCGGTGGCGCATCGGACACGGTGACTCCCTCCGGGGCCCGACGGCCGGGCCTCCGGCCCATGTAAACACTTGTCATAATCACTGTCAACTGTTAGCCGTGACCTCCGCGCACCCGCCGGCCATGGGCCGGCACGGGCAAGCGGGCGCCGGAAGCGAGCACGATGCAACTCGACGTCAGCCGGTCCGACCTCCACGAGGTGCGGACGGTCTCCCGGCCGTCGGCCCCCCTCGCCCCCGGCGAGGCCCGACTGCGGATCGACGCCTTCGGACTGTCCGCCAACAACATCACCTACGCCGTCTACGGCGACCTCCTGCACTACTGGGCGTGCTTCCCGGGCGAGGAGACGGACGGCGGGGTCTGGGGCCGGGTGCCGGTGTGGGGCTTCGGCGACGTCGTCGAGTCGACCACCCCGGGGGTCGACGTCGGCACCCGGGTCTACGGCTACTTCCCATTGGGTGACGAACTGGTCGTCTCGCCGGGGCGCATCGACGGTCAGGGATTCTCCGACATCGCCCCCCACCGCTCGGCCGTCCCGTCGGTCTACGCCCGGTACGGCACCACCACGGCCGACCGCGTCTACTCCCCGGCCCGCGAGGACCAGCAGATGCTGCTGTGGCCCCTCTTCGTCACCTCGTTCGTGGTGGACGACTTCCTCGCCGACCACGACCTCTACGGGGCCCGGCACCGTGATCGTGTCCAGCGCCTCGTCCAAGACGGCGATCGGCGCGGCGTTCCTGCTGGCCGAGCGGGAGGGCCTCGACGTGGTCGGGCTCACGTCCCCGGGCAACGTGGACTTCGTCCGGTCGCTCGGCTGCTACGCCACCGTCCTGACGTACGACGCCGTCGACCGGCTGGACGCCACCCCGTCGGCCTATGTCGACGTCGCCGGACGCCGGGACGTCACCCACGCCGTCCATGCCCGTCTGGGCGACGACCTGCGGTACTCGATGGTGGTCGGGGACACGCACTGGGACGACACCACCCGCGTCCCCGGGGGCCTGCCCGGGCCTGGGCCCGAGTTCCTCTTCGCCCCGGACCAGATCGCCAAGCGCCGCACGGAGTGGGGGCGGGACGGTTTCGAATCGGCGGTGGCCGCCGCCTGGGAGCGGTTCGTGCCGTGGACCGACTCGTGGCTGACCATCCGCCACGGTGGAGGGCCCGAGGCGGTCGAGGCGGTGTACCGTGCCGTGCTCGACGGTCGCACCGATCCCGGCGTGGGCGACATCTGCACACTGGCCGGACCGTAGGATCGCCGGGATGACCGACACCCGATCGCGGGGCACCCGCTCCGCCGACGACACCCAGCCGGCGCCCGAGGCCGTCTGGCCCGCCGACCCCGGACGGGTCTTCGTGCCCGGAGCGGAGGGGCACGAGGAGCCGGCGGCCCTCACCGACGGCCGGCGGCTGCGGCGCGCCCTCAACCGCGAGGCGGTGGTCGACGCGCTGCTCGACCTCTACACCGAGGGCAACCTCCGGCCCAGCACCGACGAGATCGCCGAGCGGGCCGGGATCTCCCCGCGGTCCCTCTTCCGCTACTTCGAGGACGCCGACGACCTGGCGGGCGAGGCCGTGGCCCGCCAGCTGGCCCGGGTGCTCCCGATCCTGCCCATCGAGACCGGCCCGGACGCCCGCTTCGACGACCGCGTGGCCGCGCTGGTCGACCAGCGCCTCCGGCTCTTCACCACCCTCGGGCAGGCCGCCCACGTCTCGCGACTGCGGGCCCCCTTCCAGCCCCGGCTGGCCGAGTCGCTCACCGAGGCCCGACGCTTCCTGCGGGGCCAGGTCCGGACGCTCTTCGGCCCCGAGCTCTCGGCCATGACCGACGGTGCCGCCGAGGCGGCGCTGGCCGCGGCCGACGTCCTGACCGGCTTCGAGGCCTACCAGCTGCTGACCGGCGACCGGGACTTCGACCACGACGAGGTCCGGGCCGTCCTCACCGCCTCGCTCACCACCCTGCTCGCCTCCAGCCACCCGATGACCGCCCGACCGCGGGAGCCTGCGCCATTCGATCCGGCTGCAGTGCCCGGCCGACACCGTATGGGACATGGTCGGCGACCCGGCCCGCCTGACCGAGTGGTGGGAGGGAGTCGAGTCCGCCACGGTGGAGGGTGACGTGCGGACGATCATGACCCGCTCGGGCCTCCCGATGCCCGAGCGCCTCCTCACCGTCGACCCCCACCTCCGGCGCTTCCAGTACCGGATCACCGCGCCGCTCTTCGTGGAGCACCTCAGCACCATCGACGTCCACGACCTGGACGACGGCACCTGCCTGACCGTCTACAGCGTCGACGCCGAACCGGCCGTGCTCGCCCTGGTCATCGCCGGCGCGGCCCGGGCCGCGCTGGCCCACCTGCCCGAGGTCCTGGGCGTGAAGGAGTACCGGCCGTGAGCGGGGCCGCCCGCCGACCACCGTCGCCCGCCCGCCCGGGGGAACGTCGAAAGGAGCCCGCTGATGGGCCGCAAGATCCTCCTGGTCACCACCGACCAACAGCGCTTCGACACCCTCGCCTGCAACGGCGGGACACTGTCCCGGACCCCGGTGGTCGACGGGCTGGCGGCCGACGGGGTGCGCTACGAGCGGGCCCACCCCCAGTCGGTGGTGTGCATGCCGTCGCGGTCGACCATCCTGACCGGCCAGCACCCGAGCACCCACGGCGTGTTCATGAACGGGGTGCCCCTGCCCCCCGACGCCCCGTCGGTGGCCGAGGTGCTCCGGTCCGCCGGCTACCGCACCGCGCTGGTCGGGAAGTCCCACTTCGAGCCGTACTTCGACCCGTTCCTCCGCTTCGAGGAGAACCTCCTGTCGACCGGAGGGCACCACCCCGCACGGAGGGTCGCGGCGCGGCTTCGAGCACCTCGAGACGGCCAGCCACGGGGCGATGGGGCCCCTCCACTACGCGCAGTGGCTGATCCACAACCACCCCGAGGCCCTGGGCATGTACTGCCGGGCCATCGACGACCACCTCCAGGTCAGCGCGGAGGCGGGCGGGGACACCGGGGCGCCGCAGGTCAAGGTCAACCCCATCGAGCGCGGCATCTACCACACCGACTGGGTGGCCGACCGGACGATCGACTGGCTCGACTCGCTCGACGCCGGGGACGACTGGTTCTGCTGGATGAGCTTCCCCGACCCGCACCACCCGTGGGACCCGCCGGAGTCGGAGATGGGCCGCGTCGACTGGCGCGAGGTCCCGCTCCCGGCCGGCTACCCCGAGGACCGGGCCGCCCGGGAGGCGATCATCGACGACAAGCCGCGCCACTGGCGGGCCTGGTACGACGGCTCGCTCGTCTCCAACTACGAGGCGCCGGCCGACTGGGTGCCGGCCACCCTCACCCCCGACCAGGTGCGCGAGGTCAACGCCCGCAACGCCGTCGAGGTCGAGCTGATCGACGAGGCGCTCGGCCGGGTGCTCGGCCGGATCGGCGAGCGGGGCTGGGGCGACGACGTCGACGTGGTCTTCACCACCGACCACGGCGAGCTGCAGGGCGACTTCGGCTTCCTCTTCAAGGGCCCGTACCACGTGGACGCCCTCATGCGCCTCCCCCTGGTGTGGCGGCCCGCGCCCTCCTCGCGGTCCGGGGTCGACCCCACGGTCGTGCGCCGGCCGGTGGGCCTGGTCGACCTGGCGCCGACCTTCTGCGCCATCGCCGGCATCGAGCCGCCCGAGTGGATGCAGGGCCGCCCCCTGCCCGTCGACGACGCCGACGCCGAGGCCCGGGGCTTCGACAAGGTGCTCACCGAGTGGGACAGCGAGCTGTTCGGCGTCGACGTCCACCTCCGGACCATGATGCGCGACCGCTGGGTGGTCACCACGTACCGGCCCGGCACCAGCCACGACGGGACCGAGGGCGAGCTCTACGACCTGGTCGAGGACCCGCTGCAGCGCGTCAACCGGTGGGACGACCCGGCGATGCGGCCCCTCCGCGACGACCTGGTGGCCGACCTGTGGGACTCCCAGCCCGAGGTGCGGGCCGACCGCCTCTCGCTCGAGGCGCCGGTGTGAGGATCCGGCGCCGACGCCGGGTACTGGAGCGGTCCCTGGCCGGGGGAGGACGGCGGGCCCCGACGCCTCGGCGTCCCCGCCGACGCCAGCCCGACGCCCACGATCCGGCCGGGCACCACGGTCGACGTGGTGTCCCGCACCGACCCGCTGGTGACCATGGTGGTGACCCGCGACCCGGGTGAGGTCTTCCTGCTGCGCAACGGGATGGGAGCCGAGGTGACGTGCTCGGTCGAGCGGATCGACCCCGACACCCTGGCCACGGTGGCCGACTCGGGACCCCTGGACGGTGGGCGGATGTGGCCGGGCGGCCTGGCCGCCCACGCCAACGGATCCCTCTACGTGGTCTTCGGCAACCACGCCCACAGGCTCGCCCCCGACCTCTCCCTCGAGGCGTCGGCCGAGCTCCCCCGTGACCGTCCCTACAACAGCTTCGTCATCCTCCCCGACGGGACGCTGGTGACCAAGGACTTCGCCGGCTCGCTGCCCGGGTGCACCGGTGGCCCCCGACGAGCGGGAGCCGTGCGAACTCATCGCCCTCGAACCCGACGGCCTCACCGTGATCGACCGGCTGGAACTGCCCGAGCCGTCCATCGCCCGGCTGTCGTCCGACGGCACCCACGTCTACGTGGTCGGCGACACCAGCCTCCTCCGGGTCGGCTGGGACGGCGGGTTCCGCCCCGAGCCCGATTTCCGGGCCACCTACCTGACCGCCGAGGGGCAGACCTACGGCTGGGACTGCGTGCTGGCCCTCGGCGCGGCCTGGTTCCTCGACGACGGCGACGGGTCGACCAACTTCGACGGCTCGTTCCGCGGCAAGGGGATCTCGACCAGCCCGCTGCAGCTGCTGCGGGTCGACCTGGCCGACGGATCGGTCTCGGCGGCCGCCGTGTGCGGGGCCGCCGGGGGGCTCATCACCAACCCGCCGATCGTCGACGAGGCGCGACGCATCGCCGTCGGCTACGACAGCGGCAACGGGGTGATGGCCGCCTTCGACATCGCCGCGGACGGGGGCCTCGCACCCCCGCTGGCGACGCGACCACGACCACGCCTCCCACCTCCTCCTGCTGCCCGGGAGCGGCGCCCTCGTGACCGGCGACCACGACCGGGAGCGGATGATCGAACAGGTCGTGGTGGTCGACATCGCCACCGGTGACGAACTGGTCCGGGCCGACACCGAGGGACCGCTGCAGTCGGCGGTGTTCCCGGCGCTCGGGTGGGACGCCACCGTCTACTGGTGCTCGCTGTCCACGGTCAGCCGGCTGCGGTTCGGCTGACGACGGCGCACCGTCGCATTCGACGTCCCGCTCCGCGGCCGACCGCACTCAGTCCCGCTCGACGGTTCGCAGTCCACGTTCCGGCGTCCAGGACTCGACGAGGAGCCGGGTGCCCGCGTCGTTCGGACGGTGACGACCACCTCGGTGATGTCGGCGACGTACATGTCGCCGTCCGGCCTCCCGCGAGCTCGTCGGCGACCGGTCCGGACCGGGGCCGCCCGGCCGGCCACGCTTCGCCTCCCCGGCCACTCGCCTCCCTGCCCTCCCGGGATCCGAGGTCGAGGACCAGGGCGAGGGCCGGAACCGAGGGTACCGCTGGAGCCAGGTCCGATCCCTTGCGGCGGCCGCCATCGTCATGGATCCGAACCGGAGATCGCCGTCGGTGAACTCGCACTCGATCCCGGAGCCTGCGCCGGTAGACGGGCTCGGAGTACGGCAGGGTGACGGTCAGCGTCCATCGCCGTGACGCGTGGCGGCGATGACGACCAGGCCCAGCCATCCGAGCGGACCGGCCAGGACGAGCAGCCAGGCGAGCCCCAGGCCGGTCCGGTCCTCCATCGCCTGGGCGAAGGTGAGGACATCGTCGGTCACCACGCGTCGATCACGGAGACCGGGGTAAGGGTGCCAGGACCGCCTGGTCCACGAACACACGTCACGTTCGCCATCCCGGGACATCCTTCGGGTCGCTCGGTCGAAGTCTCCCCGCCGCAGGCTACGCCGACTCGGTGCCGGCCGTGCGGGTCGGACGACCAGCGGGACGGCGCCTCAGGACGGGGGGACGTTGCGTTCGAAGATGATGCGCAGTCCGTGCAGCGTGAGCCACGGCTCGACGTACTCGATCTCGTCGGAGTAGGGCGAGATCAGCTCGGACAGGCCGCCGGTGGCCACCACCGTGCACCCGCTCAGCACCGCCGCGAACCGCCGGCACAGGCCGTCGACCTGGCCGGCGAACCCGTAGAGGGCGCCGGACTGGATCGACTCGACCGTCGACTTGCCGATGACGCTGCGGGGCTCGACCAGCTCCACCCGCCGCAGGGCGGCGGCGTGGGCGAACAGGGCGTCGAGGCTGATGGCCACGCCCGGGGTGATGGCCCCGCCCAGGTACTCGCCGGCCTCCGAGATGGCGTCGAACGTGGTGGCCGTCCCCAGGTCGACGACCACGCAGGGACCGCCGAAGAGGTCGTAGGCCCCGACCGCGTTGGCGATCCGGTCCGCACCGACCTCCTTCGGGTTGTCGTAGAGGATCGGCATGCCGCTCTTGACCCCCGGCTCCAGCACCACGGCCGGCACGTCGAACCAGCGGGACGCCATCTGGCGGAGGTTGGCGGTGACCAGCGGCACCGACGAGGTCACCGCGATGCCCGACACCGCCCGGTCGATGTCGAGGCCGTTGAGGTCGAGCAGCTGGGTCAGGAGCAGCGCGTGCTCGTCCGCGGTCCGGACGTCGACCGTCGACAGGCGCCAGTGGTGGGCCAGGCCGACCGGCTCCGTGCCGTCGCGGGGCACGGACTCGTCGACGGGCGCCGTCGGGTCGTCGGCGAAGAGCCCGACGACCGTCTCGGTGTTCCCCACGTCGATGGCAAGCAGCATGGTGTTCCTTTCGGAGGAGGCGTCCGGCCGGTGGCCGGTCAGTCGCGCAGGTCGAGGCCGAGGTCGAGCACCGGGCGCCGAATGGGTCAGGGCCCCGGCCGACAGCAGGTCGGCGCCCGGCGGCGGCCAGGGCCGGGGCGGAGGCGAGCGTCACCCCGCCCGACACCTCGACCAGCACCGGCGGCGCCGGCGGCCGCCACGCGGGCCACCGCCTCGCGCACGGCGTCGGGGTCCATGTTGTCGAGCAGCACGACGGTGGCGCCGGCGGCCACCGCCTCGTCCACCTGGTCGAGCCGGTCGCACTCCACCTCGATCATGCGACCGGGCCACTGGGCGCGGGCCCGGCCCACCGCCTCGGTGATGGTGGCCCCGCCCAGGTGGTTGTCCTTCACCAGCACGCGCCTCGGAGAGGTTGCCCCGGTGGTTGTGGCCGCCGCCGGCCCGGACGGCGGCCTTCTCCAGGGCCCGCAGGCCCGGCGTGGTCTTGCGGGTGTCGAGGACCCGGGTGGTCGGGTTGGCCGCCTGCACGGCGTCGACGTAGGCCCGGGTCAGGGTGGCCACTCCCGACAGGTGGCCGAGGAAGTTGAGCGCCGTCCGCTCGGCGGTGAGGATCGAGCGCAGCGGCCCCTCCACCGTGGCCACGACGTCACCCGGCGCCACCGTCGACCCGTCGGGCCGGTTCCAGGTGACCGACACGGCGGGGTCGATCTGGGCGAACGCCTCGACGGCGCAGGCGCGCCCGGCCACCACGCCGTCGGCCCGGCTCACGACGTCCACGGTGGCCCGACGGTCGGCCGCGATCAGCCCGGCCGTCAGGTCGCCGAGGGGCAGCACGTCCTCGGCGATGGCCCGGGCCACGGCGTCCACCACGGCAATCCGGGGCGGGTCGAGCACCGGGGACCACTCGGCCGCGCCGGACGGGGTCGAGGTCGGGGGCGGCGTCACGGGCGCGGCTGCCCGGCCGGGTCCGGCCCCGGGTCACCGGCGGCGGAGGAGAGCACCGTCCGCCCGCCGGCGGTGTGGACGATCCGGCACCGCCAGGCATCCGAGCGCCTCGGGAAGTCGCTCCGGGCGTGCGCCCCGCGGGTCTCGGTCCGCAGGGTGGCCGAGGCCAGCACGCTCCTGGCCGCGGTGACGAGGTTGGCCAGCTCGCCCGACGGCCCGGTCGCGTGGCCGCGGGCACGATGCCGGACACCTCGTCCACGGTCCGGGCCGCATCGGCCAGCGAGCCGGCGCTGCGCACCACCCCCGCCCCGTCGGTCATCGCCCGCTGCAACAGGTCCCGGTACTTGGCGACGTCGTGGTGGTCGCCGGCGCCACCGTCGCCGACGCCGGTACCGGCCCTGACCGGCCCCGCCGGTCCGCGTCGGGCGCCCGGGTGCGGTCACCGCCGCCGACCTCGGTGACCGTGCCCTCGAGCAGCGGGGTCAGGACACCGGTGGCGGTGGGCCCGTCGCCCCCGCCGAGGATCGTCTCGGCCAGCCGGGCGCCGAAGACCATGCCCTCGAGCAGCGAGTTCGAGGCGAGCCGGTTGGCCCCGTGGACGCCCGTGCAGGCCACCTCGCCCGCCGCCCACAGGCCGGGCAGGGCCGTCGCCCCCCACAGGTCGGTGAGCACCCCGCCGGACAGGTAGTGGGCGGCCGGGGCGATCGGGAGCCAGTCGGTCGACGGGTCGAGGCCGATGGCGGCCAGCGAGGCGCTGATGGTCGGGAACCGCGAGTCGAACGAGTCGAGGCCGGTGGCGTCGAGCCACAGGCTCTCCACCCCCTGGGCGTGCATGCGCTCGGCCATGGCCCGGCTCACCACGTCGCGCGGGGCCAGCTCGTCCACGAACCGCTCGCCCCGGGCGTCGCGCAGCAGGGCGCCGTGGCCCCGCAGCGCCTCGGACAGCAGTGGGCGGGGCATGGCCGGATGGTGCAGGGCCGTCGGGTGGAACTGCATGAACTCGACGTCGGCCACGGGGACCCCGGCCCGCAGGGCCATGGCCAGGCCGTCGCCGGTGGCCTCGGCCGGGTTGGTGGTGACCGCGAACACCTGGCCGGCGCCCCCGGTGGCCAGGACCGTGTGGGTGGCCCGCACCTCGACGCGGCGTCCGTCGGTGTCGAGGGCCACCACGCCCCGGCACCGGCCGTCCTCCACCACCAGGTCCAGGGCGAACCACTCCTCGAGCACGGCGGCGGCCGAGGCCCGGGTGGCGTCGACCAGGGCCCGCTCGACCTCGGCGCCGGTCGCCGCCCCGCCGGCGTGGACGACCCGGGCCGTCGAGTGCCCCCCTCGCGGGCCAGGGCCAGGGCCCCGCCGGGCTGGCGGTCGAAGACCGCCCCCATGGCGATGAGCTGCGTGGACCCGGGCGGGCCCCTCGTCGACCAGGACCCGCACGGCGTCGACGTCGCACAGACCGACCCCGGCGGCCAGGGTGTCGGCCAGGTGGAGGTCGGTCGAGTCCTCGTCGCCGCCCAGCACGGCGGCCACGCCGCCCTGGGCCCACCGGGTGGCCGACTGGGACAGTTCGGCCTTGGTGAGCACCCCGACCCGCAGGCCGCCGACCGTCGCCGTCGCGACCGGCGGCCCGCAGCGGCGCGGCCAGCCGCACCGCCGCCGACAGTCCGGCGACGCCGCTGCCCAGCACCAGGACGTCGAGCGTCCCGGAGGGCAGTTGGGCGGTGCTCACCGGCGGGCCGGGGATCGAGGTTGTCGATGAGGCGGACCGGGCCCACCCGGGCGGCGACGAGCAGACGCAGCGGCCCGGCCGAGCCGGCGTCCACCGGCTCGAGGTCGTCGGCGCCGACCAGGACGGCGTAGTCGAGGTCCACCAGCGGCTCCTCCGGCCACCACCGCGGCCATGGCCGCCTCGACGGCTCGGCGCGTCGGCCGCCCGAGGCGAAGGCGGCCGACCCGGCGGCCAGGGCCCGCGAGAGGCAGACGGCGGCCGAGCGCTCGGCGGGCGAGAGCCGGGCGTTCCGGCTCGACATGGCCAGGCCGTCGGGCTCGCGCACGATCGGCGCACCCCACGACCTCCGCGGGCAGCGACAGGTCGCGGGCCAACCGGCGCACCACGGCGAGCTGCTGGAAGTCCTTCTCGCCGAAGTAGGTGCGGCACCGACCCGCCGCCGACAGGAACTTGGTCACCACCGTGGCCACCCCGTCGAAGTGGCCCGGCCGGGACGCCCCCTCCCAGCGGTCGACCAGCGAGCGGACGGTCACCGTGGTGGCCGGCGGCCGGGGCCAGTCCGGGTACATCTCCTCCACCGACGGCGCGAACACCAGGTCACAGCCGGCTCGCGCGGGCCACCGCCAGGTCGGCCTCCAGGGTGCGCGGGTAGTTGGCCAGGTCGGCGGCCTCGGCGAACTGGGTCGGGTTCACGAACAGCGTGAGGGCGACCACGTCGCACTCGTCGGCCGCCCGTCGCATCAGCGACGCGTGCCCTTCGTGGAGCGCGCCCATGGTGAGCACCAGGCCGACCGTGCGACCGGCCCGACGCTCCTCGTCGAGACGCGACGAGAACTCGTCCAGCGCAGCCGGTCACCACCACGGTCGGGGGCGGTGGAGGTGGGGCTCACGCCACCTGCTCGGCGGCGGCCGTGCCGACCACGCCGAAGGACAGCTGGCCGGAGAGCTCGAGCGCGTCGGAGTCGAGCTCGGCGGCCGTGTCCAGCGAGAGCCGACGGGCCAGCGCCACCATGGCGTCGTACCCGGCGAGCTCGGTGCGGTGGGCCGGCATCCCGGCGATGCTGCTGCGGTGGCGCTCCACCGTCTCCCAGTCGCCACGGGCGGCGGGCCCGGTGAGCGCCTGGCGGGGACCGAGGGCGAACGCGTCCTCGCTGGCCGCCCGCATCAGGCCGGCGAAGGCGGTCAGCGGCAGCCCGGCGGTGGCGGCCACGCGCTCGACCTGGCCCATCAGGGCGACCAGGTGGTTGGCGGCGATCACCGCGGCCGCGTGGTAGGCGGCACGGTCGGCGTCGGCCACCTCGACGACGTCACCCCCGAGGTCCTCGGCCACCGCCCGCGTCACCGGGTCGCCGGCCACCGTCAGGGTCACCCCGGAGCGCAGCCGCTCGGCGCCGATGGCCGGGTTGGGCAGCGGCACCAGGGGGTGCAGCGAGCCCCGGCGGGCGTGCCCGGCCAGGACGTCGAGCCCCAGCGAGCCGGACAGGTGGACCACCACGGTGGTGGCCACCGGACGGACCTGGGCCGCCACCTCGGCCACGACGTCGTCGGGCGTGGCGATGAAGAGGATGTCGACACCGCGGGCGGCGTCGACCGGTGACCGGTCCCGTCCCCACGCCCCCAGCGAGCGGTAGCCCCCGACAGCCTCGAGGGCTGCCATCAACGACAGGCCGGCACGGCCCGGCCCGAGTACACGGAATGTGGTCACGAGACCCCTTTCGACGTTCCGGCCCTCGAGGGTGCCGGTCGCTACAGGAACTCCTGGAACTGCTGCTCAGAGACTACCCACGACGCCGCACCTCGCCGCCAGCGGTCCCGAGATCGGCCTCGCTGACCAGGTCGGGGGCGAGTTCGGCCAGCGGGGCCAGCACGAAGCGGCGCTCGCGCCAGCGGGGGTGCGGCAGGGTGAGCACGGGGTCGTCGAGGGTGACCCCGTCGATCCACACGCACGTCGACGTCGAGGGTCCGGGGACCCCACCGGACCGTCCGCACCCGGTGGGCCGCCGCCTCCAGGCGATGGCACTGCTCGAGCAGCCGGTAGGGGTCGACGGCCTCGGGCACGGCCAGCTCCACCACCAGGTTGAGGTACGCGCCCTGGTCCTCGGGGCCGCCGACCGGATCGGTCTCGTAGACACCGGGAGACGGCGGTGACGGCGGGGGTGCTGCCGGCCCGCAGCTGGTCCACGGCCCGGCGCAGATGGGCCCGACGGTCGCCCAGGTTCGAGCCGAGCGACAGGAAGGCCCGGCGGGTGGGCTGCTCGGTCGACGGGGCGGTCACCGGGTGCGGGCCACCCGGACCCCCACGGTGTCGATGTCGACGGCCAGCGGGGGCCGCAGTTTGCGGAGGGTGACGCTCACCCCCCGGATCCGGTGGTCGACGTCCAGGACGGCGTCGGCCACGTGCCAGGCGAGGGCCTCGAGCAGGGCGAAGGAGCGGGCGCCGGACACCGTGGCCGCCACGACGTCGGCGACGGATCCGTAGTCGACGGTGTCGGCCAGCGCGTCGGACACCCCGGCGGGGCGGAGGTCGACGTCGAGGTCGAGGTCGACCTCGAACGGCTGGGCCCGCTCCTGCTCCTCGGCCAGGACCCCGTGGGTGCCGACGCACCGCAGGCCCGCGCAGCTCGATGCGGTCGCCCGCACCGTCCGCCCCGGCCATCAGGCCGACTGGGACGAGCCGGTGTCGGGTTGGCCCGTGACCGGGGTGAGCTGACCGGCCTCGGCCACCAGCTCGCGTCCGGCGGGACCCATGGGGTGCCCGGTCAGGTGCTCCAGCGCCGTGACGGCCTGGGGACCCGACGGCAGCCGGCACGACCACAGCAGGTAGCCGGCGACCACGCCCGAGACGCGGTCCCCGAGCTCCTCCTGGTGGATGAGGATCCGCTCGCCCGCGGCCAGCCGACCGTGGACGTCGCGGTAGACGTCGGCGAGGATGCCCCGCACGTCGCCCGCCGGGGGCAGCGGGTAGTGCACGCTGGCCAGCGACTTCTCCTCGTAGGCCTGCAGGTTGTGGGAGGACGGCAGGAGCGAGATCACCCGGTCGAAGCCCTGGACCTGGAGCCAGATGATCTCCTCCTGGCGGCGCACCTTGCGGTGGTTGGGCGCGAAGCCCCCCGGGCCGCTCGCTCATCGCCAGCCGGTCCTTGATGACCCAGGTGAAGTTCCGCGGCGGGATGCCCTGCTGCCCACTTGCCCTTCACGATCCGACCTCCGTCTCCAGCATCGATCCTGCGCTCCCGGGTCCCTCGGCCACCCGGCCGACCAGGAGCGCGGCCTGCACCGTGGCGGCCACATCGTGCACCCGGACCATACCCGCCCCCCGGTGGAGCGCATACGTGGCGGTGGCCAGCGAACCCGGGAGACGCTGGTCGGCCGGCACCGGCACGCCGTCGGGGCCGGCGCCGATCGACCCCGAGGAAGCCCTTGCGACTGGTCCCCACCAGGACCGGGTAGCCGGTGGCCACCAGCGCGTCGAGGCCGGCCAGCAGCTCGAGGTTGTGGTCCACGGTCTTGCCGAACCCGATGCCCGGGTCGATCCAGATCTCGCGCACCCCGGCGGCGGCCGCCCGGGCGGCCCGGTCGGCCAGCAGGTCCCGGACCTCGGCCACCACGTCGTCGTAGCGGGGGTCCTCCTGCATGGTGGTCGGGGTGCCCTGCCGGTGCATCGCCACCCAGCCCACCCCGCACGCGGGCGGCCACCGGCCACAGCGACGCCGACACGTCGTTGACCAGGGTCGCCCCCGCCCCGACGGCGGCCTCGGCGACCGACGCCTTGGACGTGTCGATGGAGACCCGGACGTGGGGACTGAGGGCCTCCACCACCGGCAGGACCCGGCGCAGCTCCTCCTCGGCGGGCACCGCGGAGGCGCCCGGCCGGGTGGACTCGCCGCCCACGTCGACGATGTCCGCCCCCTCGTCGATCATCTCGAGGCCCCGGGCGACGGCCCGGTCCGGCTCCAGCCACCGGCCGCCGTCCGAGAACGAGTCCGGGGTGACGTTCAGGATCCCCATGACCAGGGCCCGGCCCGACGAGGCGGGGTCCGCTGTCGGGGTCTCGGCCATCGCCACCAGCGTAAACCAGCCCGTCGGGGCCCGCGACCGCCCGGTCGGCGCCGCCCTAGCGCCCGCGGACGAACTGCATGGCCTCGAAACGGGTGGAGGTGTCGCTCCGGAACAGGCCACGGACGGCGGAGGTGATGGTCGACGTCCCGGACTTCTTGACGCCCCGCATGGACATGCACAGGTGCTCGGCCTCGACGACCACCAGGACCCCCTTGGGATCGAGGGCGTTCTCGATGGCGTCGGCGATCTGCGTGGTCATCCGCTCCTGCACCTGGAGGCGCTTGGCGAAGCCGTCGACCAGGCGGGCCAGCTTGGACAGCCCGGTGATCCGCCCGTCGGACCCGGGGATGTAGGCCACGTGGGCCCGACCCGACGAACGGGACCATGTGGTGCTCGCACAGGGAGGCGAAGGGGATGTCCCGGACCATCACCATCTCGTCGTGGTCGGCGGCGAACGTGACCTCGAGGTGGTCGGCGGGGTTCTCCTCGAATCCGGCGAACAGCTCCTCGTACATCCGGGCCACCCGACCGGGCGTCATCAGCAGGCCGTCCCGCTCGGGGTCCTCGCCGAGGGCGGACAGGATCTCGAGGACCGCCGCTTCGATCCGCTTCGTGTCCACAGCTCATCGTCGGGTCCACCTCTCCACTCGTCGGTCCCCCGGCGGGGTCCGGCATCCCGTTCTACCTGGTCGCCGGCCGTCACCCGTGCACCCCGGGGTGCGCAGCTCAGTCGTGGGGCCCGTCGTACGCGTGGATGGCCCGGAGATTGCGGTAGCGCTCGGCCACGTCCAACCCGTAGCCGATCACGAAGTCGGCGGGGATGGTGAAGCCCACGTAGCGGAGGTCGAGGGCGGTGCGCTGCTGGCCCTCCTTCACGAGCAGGGCACAGACCTCGAGGCTGGCCGGCTGGCGGGCCATCAGGTAGCGCTGCAGATAGCTGAGGGTGAGGCCGGAGTCGACGATGTCCTCGACCACCAGCACGTGGCGGTCGAGCAGGTCGAGGTCGAGGTCCTTCACGATCCGCACCACCCCCGAGGTGCGGGTGGCCGTGCCGTAGGACGAGACGGCCATGAAGTCGACCTCGCAGGGCAGCGCCACCGCCCGCGACAGGTCGGCCATGAACATGAAGGCGCCCTTCAGCACCCCCACCAGCAGGGGCGGCCGGCCCTGGTAGTCGGCGGTGATGGCCGCGCCCAGCTCGGCGATGCGGGCCTGCAGGTCGAGCCTCGGAGACGATGACCCGCCCGACCGCGTCGCCGTCCTCGAGGCGCGGCGACGACTGGCAGGTCCGTCCCGGGCTCGGTCACGTCACGACTGTACCGGAGCCCCGGGACCCCCGGCGGGCCCGCGGGCCAGGCGGCCCCCGAGATCGGGTGACCCGGACCCCTCCGGGCACCTCGGTGGCCCGCCGCTCCAGCCGGGCGACCGCCAGGACCCGGTCGACGGCGTCGGCCGGCGGCGGGTACGGGCCGGCGTCGGTCAGCCAGCCCCGCACCGCCCGACGGGCCTGGGCGGCCGGTGCCGCGGCCAGGGCGGCCGCGTCGGTCGGGTCGAGCAGGTCGGCGACGGTGTCGAGCAGGTCGGCGTCGCCGGCCAGCAGTCCGGCCTGGCGGGCCAGGACGGGCACGACGTCGCGGCCGGCGATCTCCGAGCACAGCGGGAGCAGTTCGGCCCGGACCCGGTTGCGCCGGAAGCGGGGGTCCCCGTTCGTCGGGTCCCGCACCGGGTCGCAGGCCCAGGTGGGCGCACAGCCCGACCGTCTCGGACCGCCGCAGCCCGAGGAGGGGGTGGGTCGGCCCGGTGCGCATGCCGGCCAGCCCGTGGACGCCCGCGCCCCGCAGCAGGTTGAGGAGCACCGTCTCGGCCTGGTCGTCGGCGGTGTGCCCGGTGGCCGCCCCGGGGCCGAGCGCGCGCGTGGCGGGCGTCCCGGGCCCGGGCCTCGAGGTTCGGACCGTCGGGAACGATCCACCCGGACGGCGCGGAAGGCGGCTCCGAAGCGGGCGGCGGCGGCGGCCACCACGTCGGCCTCCGCCGCCGACCCGGGGCGCAGTCCGTGGTCGACGTGGACGGCGGTGACGTCGCACCCGGCGGCCCGGGCCAGGACCAGGAGCGCCAGGGAGTCGGGGCCGCCCGAGACCCCGCAGACCAGCGGCGACCCGGCCGGTGGGAACGGGCAGCGGGCCACCAGGTCGGCGACCACCGGGTCGCGTGCGGGATCCCGGCGGCGACCGGCCGTCGGACCGGACTCCGGCCGGCTCATCGGCTCAGGAGACGAGGGACGGCGTCGTGGCGCCGCCGACCCGGGCGATCCAGGAGGCGGGATCGCGGATCTCCTCGAGCGACGGGAGCCACTCGGGGCCCCGCCAGGCGTTGTCGAGCAGGACCGTCCCGCCCTCCTCCTCGACGGCGGCGATGAACCGCTCCCCCTCCTCGTACTGCCGCAGCTTGGCCTCGATCCCGATCAGCTGCTGGAGCAGTCGGGACAGGCCGTGGGCCTGCTTGCGGCGGGCGCGCAGCACGCTCGAGAAGTGGGCGGCACTCGGGATGTCGGCGGCTCCGGCCCGGTCCATGGTGACGTCGCCGTGCCCTTCGAGCAGGCTCATCAGGGCCTGGATCCGGTGCAGTCCCTCGAGCTGCTCGGGGGTGGCCACCAGGCCGAGGGCACCGTTGTCCTCCAGCGGGTTCCGTCCGGCCCGGATCTCGTCGGCCATCCGCTTGACGGCCCCGGCGATCCGGCCGGGATCGGGTTCGAGGGAGCCGATCCCCTCCTCCACCAGCGACACGAAGTAGTCGCGCATCCACGGGATGGCCGTGAACTGGCAGCGGTGGGTGACCTCGTGGAGGGCCAGCCACAGGCGGAACTCCCGGGGCTCGAAGCCGTGCTGGCGCTCGAGGGCGACCACGTTCGGGCCCACGAAGTAGACCAGGTCCTGCTCGTCGGCCGCGTCCTCGGTCAACAGCAGGTCGTACTGGCCGAGCACACGGGTCGAGAGCCAGCCCGAGGACGACCCCCATCTGGGCACCGGTGGCCGTCCGGCCGGCCGTGGCCAGCGGGCCCGAGATCCGGGTCAGGACGGCGTTCGAGCCCGACAGCCGGGTGGGGTCGAGCCGGTCGAGGTGGGGGCCGAGCAGCCGCTGGAAGCTGGCGACGTTGGCGTGGACCCAGCCGGTCCGGTCCGTCACCCGGGCCCGGGCGGGCCCGGCGGCCGAGCGCAGGCCGGTGGAGGCGGCCACCAGCTCCTCGGCCTGGGCGGTCAGCTCCTCGAACTCGGCCTGGAGCAGGTCGGGACGGTACGGGGCCGGCATCCGGGCCCGGCCCCCCACCCAGGCCGCCACCTTCTCGGCGGTGTCCCAGCCCACGGCGCCGTGTCCCTCCGGCTCGTCGTCCAAGAGGGGCGGTGCGGCATCGGCGAGCGTCACGCGGACCAGTGTAGGGACGCGGGACCGTTCCCGGGGTCCCGGGGGCGGTCGGTCAGTCGGAGGCGGTGGCGCTCTCCTCGCGCAGCGCCCGGGCCACCCGCTCGCGCAGGGCGTCGGGGACGTGGTCCTGGCACCGGTTCGCCAACATCTTGCGCAGCTCCTGCTCGAATCCGTAGGCCCCCACGCAGGGACCGCACAGGTCGAGGTGCCGGGCGATCTCGATCCGCCGCTGCTCGGTCAGCTCGCCGTCGAGGTAGAAGTAGAGCCGTTCGATGGTCTGGTCACAACTGACGAAGCCCGCCGGCATCTCGGGCATACCGCGTGCCCGGGCCCGCTACACCGTCTCCATCTCGTTCCATCGGCAGTCTCCCCACTACCTCGCCTCGTCGGAGGCCCCGACGAGGCCTCGCGACCTTCCGACATCGACCAACGCCTTCTGCAGGGCTTTTCTTCCTCGATGGATCCTGCTCATGACGGTACCGATCGGCACGTCCGTGATCTCGGCGATCTCCTTGTAGGAGAAACCCTCCACGTCGGCCAGCAGCACGGCGATCCGGAAGGTGTCCGGCAGCGACTCGATGGCCGCCTTCACGTCGGTGTCGGTGAACCGGTCGAGTGCCTCGTCCTCGGCACTGCGTCCCAGGCCGGCCGAGGGATCACCCGCCAGGTGGTGGTAGAGGTACAGGTCCTCGACGTCCTCCACGTCGGCGATCTCGGGGCGGCGCTTCTTGGCCCGGTACGTGTTGATGTACGTGTTGGTGAGGATCCGGTAGAGCCACGCCTTCAGGTTGGTGCCCGCCTCGAAGGAGCCGAAGGCCCGGTACGCCTTCAGATAGGTCTCCTGGACGAGGTCCTCGGCGTCGGCCGGATTCCGGGTCATGCGCAACGCCGCCGTGTACAGGGCGGGCATGTACTCCATGGCGAGGTCGGAGAACTGCTCCTGATCGGCCATGGGGCCACCCTACACATCGGGGGTGACACGATCCGTCGCGTGCACGGGAGGGGTGGGGACCGGCCGGGCCTACGGCGCGATCCCGACGACCGGCTGACCGGTGGCGGTGCCCTCCGCCGAACCGTAGAAGGCGGCGTCCCCGAAGGCGAACACCCCGCCGTCGGCCGGCCACCAGCCAGTAGCCCTGCCCGTCCGGGGTGGCCGCCATGCCCACGATCGGTTGGTTGAGCACCAGGCCGCCGGTCGATCCGTAGAACGCGGCGTCACCGAAGGCGAAGACCCCGCCGTCGGCGGCCACCAGCCAGTAGCCCCTGCCGTCCGGGGTGGCGGCCATGCCCGACGATGGGCTGGTTGAGCACCAGGTCGCCGGCCGATCCGAAGAAGCCGGCGTCCCCGAAGGCGAACACGCCACCGTCGGAGGCGGCCAGCCAGTAGCCCTTGCCGTCCGGGGTGGCGGCCATGCCCACCACCGGCTTGTTGAGGGTCAGGGCCCCGGTCGAGCCGACGTAGGGGGCGTCACCGGTGGCGAAGATGCCGCCGTCGGCCCCGACCAGCCAGTAGCCGTCGGCCGTCCGGGGTGGAGGCCATGCCGACGATCGGCGCGTTGAGGCCCATGCCACCGGTCGATCCCAGGAAGGGCGCGTCCCCGAAGGCGAAGATCCCCCCGTCGGCGGCCACCAGCCAGTAGCCGTCGCCGTCCGGGGTGGAGGCCATGCCGACGATGGGCCGGTTGAGATCGAGGGCGCCGTCGGGCCCGTAGGACCGGTCGGTCCCGTACGTGAAGACCTGGGCGGCCGAGGTCACCATCCGGTAGCCCGTCCCCGTGTCGTCGGCGGGGGGCTGGGTGGTCGAGGTGGTGGTCGACGGACTGGTGGTCGACGTCGTGTCCGTGGTCGAAGGGGGGACCGTCGACGTGGTGGTCGGGGGGTCCGTGCTGGTGGTGGTCGGGGGTTCCGTGGTGGTCGTGGTGCCGCCTCCCGTCCCCCCGCCGGAACCGCCGAGCAGGGCGGGCAGCGCGGTGCCGTCCACGACGGACGGCCCACCCGATCCGGCGTAGGCCTCGATGCTGTGCAGGAACGCCGGGGCGATCTGCGTCGGTGACCACCACGGCGGGATGCCGCCGCCGTAGTACCCGCCGAAGTCGACCTCGCTGACGTCGATGCGGATGCCGGAGGCCGCCACCGGCGGGAAGGTGAACTGCAGGATGTGGTCCCGGTACTGGTCCGTCTCGGTGGCCACCCCGACCCATCCGTCGCCCGGCTCGTCCACGGACAGGGTGTACGCCCGCACCGAGGAGGCCACCGAGCCGTTGGACTGCGTGTCGACCAGGATCCGGTCGATGGTCGTGGTCCGGGCGAAGGTGTCGGTCAGGCTCGGCGTGGTGTCGCCGCTCGCCGACGACCAGCCGAGGCCGTTCCCCACCGGATCGCCGGCGATGGCCGCCGAGGCGGTTCCGCTCGACGCCGTGGCCGTGGCCCCCGCGGCGGCCGACGCCACGTCGGTGCCGTAGGACTCGGTGGCTCCGACCTTCAGCGTGTCACCGGTCGGGTACTCCAGGTAGGTGACCTGGTTCGACAACGGGACGCTGTACGTCGTGCCCGACGTCGGCCTGGGCGGTGCTGGCGCCGCCGTACTCGTCGGTGACCTCGACCGGCACGGTGGTCCCCCCCGGCGACGTGGCCGTGACCGTCGCCGTCACCGGGAGGCCGTCGGTCCACACCGCGGTCAGGTCGGTGGTCCCTCCCGACCTCGGCCCGAAGTCGGCGCGGTAGGCGTGGGGGATGCCGGTCGACGGCATGGATTCGTACGCCCGGCCCGCCAGCATGCCCGAGGTCGTCATGGTGGCGAGGGCGGAGGGCTTCACGTAGTCCTCCGCGTCGCTGGTCTGGATGAGCGAGAAGCTCACGCCGTCGTTGCCCCACGCCCCCTCGTCGAAGAAGTAGTTCTCGACCGGGCACACCGAGGACCTTCTGCCAGATGAGCGACCGGGCCATGTTGTCGGCCTGCGACAGGAAGTCGTAGTCACCGTCGCTCCACCAGCCGACCTCGGTGAACCACAGGGGCTTGGATCCGAGCAGCGCCTGCAACTGCTCGATCTGGGCGGCCATCCCGTCCTCTTCGTAGGAGTCGTCGGAGCCCGTGTAGGGGTGGATGGCCGCCACGTCCATCCAGGCCAGGCCACCGGCGGCGATCACCTGCTGCCACCACCACGGCACCGGCTCGAGCGAGGAGCCGCCCAGGACCGTCGACGTCGATCCCGGCTCGACCGACTTGACCGCGTCGTAGAACGGTTCGAGGACCTCGGTGGCGTAGGTCGCGCCGTTGGCCCACCCGTTGTTGTTGGACTCGTTCCACGGCTCCCACATGGTGACCGGGGCGCACGCACCACAGCCGGTGGGGACCGTCGCGTAGTGGGCGACGATGGCCGCCACGTCGGCCTTCCAGTAGCCGTCGTCCACCAGGGCCGTCGGCACCGGGATCACCGGCGCTCACCTGGATCCAGTAGGCCACGTGGTCCTGGACGGCCTCGTAGGCCGCCTTGTAGGGGTCGGTGCTCGACCCGGCGAAGGTGAGGGCGGAGGCCCCGCAGGTGGCGGCCGTCGGGGCCGACGCACTGCAGTCGGGCAGCACCGAGCTCCAGTCGATGGTCGTCAGGCTGCGCAGTCCGGTGAGGCCGAGCTGGGAGGTGAGGGCGACGCCCCGGGGGTCGGCCGGGCCACCGGAGCCGGAACCGGACGGGAGGGTGGCGAAGTCGAGACGGTCGCCGGCGGCGCCCACGGTGTAGGGCATGCAGGTCGTCCCGAGCGTCGTGGGTGGGGACGTCGAGGTGTCGAGCAGCGAGGCCTGGACCTCGTAGGGCCCCGGGGCGGTGTCGGCACTCGGCAGGTCGAGCGGCACCGAGGCGAGGCCCGTGGCCGTCGTCGGCAGGGCCTCGACGGTGGGGGTGGGCACCGTCTCGGCGGTCAGGGAGGCATCGCTCTCCACCGAGTACGACAGCTCGAGGTGGCCGGCCTGCGAGGTCCACCAGGGGTCGAACGTGGCGTCGACGGTCGGCGTCGTCCCGGCGGCGAAGTAGTTGCCGGTGGCCGGGGTGGCGAGTCCCGCCCCCCAGCCCAGCTTGTCCGACGGCGCCTGGATGGCGTCGAGGTAGTCGTCGACGCTCGATCAGGCTGAACGACGAGATGGCGTCGGCCCCGCCGTCGAAGGGGGGTCCGCTCTGGAAGTAGAACGTGTCGCCCACCAGGGCGAAGTTCCATCCGCCGAAGTCGAGGGTTCCACCGAGCGTCGTCGAACCCTCGAGGAGGCCGGCGGGCGACGTGGCCTCCATGGTGTAGAGCGGGTCGGCCGTGTAGATGGTGCCGTCGGGGCCCTGGACCGCCTGGGCCGGATAGTAGAACTGCTGGCCCGAACCGGTGTGGACGTCGTTCCCCTCGATGTGGGAGGCGCCGAACGTCGACAGCACCTTCCCGGTGGAGCTGACCGTCTCGACGTAGCCGTTCGCCGAGTAGAGGAGGTCGCCGTCGGACTCCTGGGTCACGAATCCGTTGTCGATGAGCGGGAACGTGCCCGACGCGGCGCCGTTCGACGGGCTCAGGATCACGCTCGACGACGATGTTCTGGACGAAGCTCGCCACCACCTCGAACGCAGGCCCCCGAGCCGACGCCGAAGATGCCGGTCGGATTGTCGTCACCCGGGTCCACCGACCACAGCAGGGTCCCCGACGGCGAGAACTTGTCGACCTTCTGGCCGTAGTAGGACGACAGGTAGATGTTGCCCGACGGATCGATGACCGGCGTGTTGGCGTAGCTCTTGGTGAACAGGGCGGGCAGCGCGAAGGCGCTCTGTTCGGCGCCGGACAGCGAGTACGTCACGAGCTGGGTGCCGTTGTCGACGTAGAGCGCGGACGACGTGGCGGCGAAGTCGGTGACGCCGCCCGACGGCGTGACCACCTTCGACACCGGTGCGGTGGGCAGCGAGGTGGAGGAGGGCCCGAGGACCGCCGCCGGGTCGGTCGTCGTGCAGATGGGACTGACCTCGGGCCGCGGTGGGCGCGGCGGGGGACCCGGGGATCTGGGGGGTGGGGGCACCGGCCCCGAAGGCCAGCACGAGACCCGTCGGACACGGACGCGAGGACCACCAACGTGGCGGCGGCCATCGCTACAAAGGCTTTTCCGGACGGCAACCTGCCCGATGCCCGCTGGTCCTCAGTTCGACGGTGCCCACCGCGCCACCAGCATGGCCCAGATCCCCTCCGGGGGGTCGCACCCCCGGTTGACCAGGGAGGATGCCACCCCCGTGGCGCCATCCGGCGCCCGGTCCCCGGTTCAGAGCGTGACGACGACCTTGCCGGTGTTGCCGCCGCTGAAGAGCAGGTTGAGCGCCTCGCCGGCCCGCTCCAGCCCGTCCACGACGTGCTCCCGGTGGTGGATCCGGCCCTCCATCACCCAGCCGGCCATCTCGAGCTGGGCGGCGGGGAACCGGTCCAGGTAGTCGAGGATGAGGAAGCCCTCCATCCGGGCCCGCTTGACGATGAGCTGGAGGTAGTTGCGGGGTCCCACCGGCCGGTCCTCGTTGTACTGCGAGATGGCGCCGCACAGGACGACCCGGGCCCGCAGGGCCAGGTTGGCCAGGCACGGCGTCGAGGATGGCGCCCCCGACATTGTCGAAGAAGACGTCGATGCCGTCGGGGCAGGTGGTCCGGATCCGGGCGCCCGACGTCCTCGGTCCGGTAGTTGACGGCGTGGTCGAAGCCGAGTTCGTCCACCAGCCAGGCGCACTTGTCGTCCGAGCCGGCGATCCCGACGACGGTGGCCGCCCCCTCGATCCGGGCCAGCTGTCCGGCCACCGACCCGGTGGCGCCGGCCGCGCCCGAGACCACCACGGTGTCCCCTTCGACGGGGCGCCCGATGTCCTTGATCCCGAAGTACGCCGTCATCCCGGTGACCCCGAGCACGCCGAGGACGACCGCCGGGTCGATGCCCGGCGGCACCACCGTCGTGGTCGCCGTCGCCGCCGTCGACCACCGCGTACTCCTGCCAGCCCAGCATGCCGAACACGGTGTCCCCGACCGCCAGGGCGTCGGTGCGGCTGGCCACGACCTCGCCGAGGCCGCCGCTGCGCACCACCTCGCCGATGCCGATGGGCGGGCAGGTACCCCGGGGCGTCGTCCATCCAGGTGCGGATGGTCGGGTCGATCGACAGGTGGCGGACCGCCACCAGGGCCTGGCCGTCAGCGGGTTCGGGCACGGTGGCGGTGTCGTCCACGGTCAGGTCGGTTCCCCCGACCAGCCCGTGGGGACGGGCCGCCAACAGGATGCGGCGGTAGGAGTCGGTCACCGGGCCAGTCAAGCAGAGCCCCCGAGTCCACGCGCCCCGGGAAGGCGCTCGGGGGGCACGGGGCAGCCGTCCGGCCAGGCACTCGACGCGGAAGACCGGGTAGCCGGCGGCGAGGCGCCGGAACTCCTCGAGCGGCGCGTCCGGGTCGACCGGCACGTGGGGCCGGGCCCCCGGCACCTGGGCGAGGTACCGCTGCAGGACCGCCGGCCGTTCGTCCACCGGGAGCTCGATCAGCCGGCACGGGCGGCCCCGGCGTCGGCGGATCACGACCCGGCCGTCGGCGGCCCGGACGTTGCGCACCCAGTTGCACCCATCGCCGAGCATCGGCACCAGGTACCAGTCACCCTCCCAGTCCGCCATGCCGAGGGGGAACCGGGTCGTCCGGCCGGACCGCCGGCCCGGGACCTCGAGGGTCACCCAACGCCGGGGCATCAGCCCGAGCCCGAACACCACCGCCCACAGCCGGGCGAACCGGCGGGCGGTGGCGTCGCCGCGACCGCCCCGGTACATCTCCCGGAGCTCGTCCGGCGTGTACAACCGCCATCTGCCCACCGCGCCTCCTCACCACCGGCGAAACGGTCAGGCCTCGGACCCGGTCGGCCCACCCGGACGGGCGACCGACCCCGCCACGGGAGCGGTGGACCCCACCGGCTACGACTTGGCCAGGGCCGTGGTGAAGCCGGTCGAAGGTGCGCCCAGACCCGTCATGTCGTCGTACCCGGGCTGCACCGTGAGGTCGACGTCACGCGTGGCGCAGTTGCCGGTGCCGTCACAGTAGGATTCGGGGCCCTCGTAGTCGATGATCCGGGTGCTGTAGAGCAGGCCCTTGGCCGGGTTGATCTCGTCGGCGTAGTCGACGCGACTCTGGTCCTGGGGCCCGGTGGGGGCCACGTCGTAGATGGAGGACGGCGTGGACGTCGACAGGGCGTACATCGCCGGATTCAGGAATCCGAGCCCTGTCCCGGCGATCTGGTCGGCCACGGCCACCGTCCCGGCGAACAGCGGTGAGGCCACGCTGGTGCCACCGATGCGGTACTGGTCGTAGTAGGTGCCGTTCGGGAAATGCTGGGTCTCCCCCACCAGGAAGCCCGTCCCCGGATCGGCGTCCATCGAGATGTCGGGCACCACCCGGTAGGGCTGCGAACCGGTGACGGCCGAGTTCCGGGTGGCCATGTCGTTCGGGACGATGCCCTGCTGCCAGGTCGGCTGCGTGTAGTCGTAGCTGGTCCCACCGCCCGACCCGCCGTCGGTGGACACCGGGAGCCAGGTCCCGATGGTGGCCGAGCTGCAGCCCTGCTCACCGACGGTCACGCTCGTGCACTCGAAGCTCCGACCGGTCGACCAGCCGTCCTCGTCGAGTCGCTGGCCGTTCGCGCCGATCTCCAGGCTCGTACCGCCGACCGCTGTCACCCAGGGGCTCGAGGCGGGGTAGTCGGGGGTGGTGAACCCGACGCTGGTGAAGTCGTCGCCGCCGTCGCCACTCGAGAACAGCACGCTGATCCCGGTGCCGGCCGCCATCTGCAGGATGTCGTCCACCGCGGTCCGCGTCGCCGCGTCGTCGAGGAGGTCACCGCCGGTGTCGCCCCACGAGTCGGTCACCACGTTGGCGAGGCCGCCGTCGACGACCTGCTGCAGGCTCTCGAAGAGACCGTCGACGCAGTCGGAGGCGCCGACGTAGAGGATCCTGGCGCCGGGGGCGGTGGCGTGGACGGCTTCCACGTCGAGCGTCTGCTCGCCGTACCAGCCCGTGGCCTGACAGAGCTTCTTGTCGTCGTAGCGGGTGGCCAGCAACTCACCGAACTGGCCGGTGGCGTAGGGGTGGCCCGGGTCGTTGACGGACGCGTACTGGGCGGCGTCGGCCCCCAACGTGGGGGAGGCGTAGGCGTCGATGACGGCCACGGTCACGCCCGAGCCATCGGCGCCGCCCGCCGACTTGTCGGGCAGGTCGTAGGCGGACCGGAGCTGGGGCGGGGTGTACCCGCACACCGCATACGGCGCGGGATACGGATAGCCGTCCCCGAAGGGGGGCTGGATGTTGTCCGTCTGCTCGCCGAAGTACGAGGAGCACGGCGACGCCGTCCGGTAGCCGGGTGGCTGGGCGGCGGCTCCGGTCGAGGTGGTGGTGCCTCCGGTCGACCCGTCGGTGACGTCGTCGGGGGTGGCCACCGTCTGGCTGACCCCCGCGGCGCCCACGACCGTGCCCGCCAGGTCGGCGGGCACGGACAGCGCCGTGTCGGCCAGTCGGAGCGCATGCCCGTCCACGGTGTGGATCGACAGCGTGGTCCCGAACGCCTTCTCCACCCGGGCGGCCGTGCCCGAGACGGACACGTCCATCCGGTCGGCGGACACCGACGTCACGTCGAATCCCTGCTGGGTGGCCCACGAGGTGACGGAAGCCACCTGGGCGGCCGTCGGCGAGAAGCGGGCCTCCCACTGGGCGGCCGTCAGGTACTGGTGGTACGAGGGACTGCCCGGCGTCGAGACCGCCGCGGCCAACTGCCGGGCGGCGGCGGGGGCCCGGGGCGCCAGCACGAGGTCGAACGCCACCTGGCTGGAGGCGGGGACCGTGCCGGTCTTCGGGGTCCGGGCAGCGGCGGGCGACTTCGATCCGGCCAGGGCGACGGTGGCCGGCGCCGCCGCGGCACCCGTCACGGCCACGGTGGGCAGCGCGAGACCGGCGACGAGCCCGAGGGCGGATAGGGTGATGACCGAACGACGACGACGACCCATGGATGGCTCCCCTCTCGATGGCGTATCCCGTCGCACTGCGTTCGCACGGCGGGCAATCCGGGGCCCTCACGGGAGCCGGCAGGTGCTGCAGCTTTTCACACCCTGCCCGCTCCGCACACGTCGAACCCCGCGGGGTCGGCGAATCGCCGGGGGCCGTCGGGGGTCCGGACCGCGGAGCCGGTGCCCGACCGACCGGTCACTTCTGGAGCCTGGGAGGAGAATCGAACTCCTGACCTACGCATTACGAGTGCGTTGCTCTACCGACTGAGCTACCCAGGCAACGGAACGTCCGGTCCGCCGGGGACGGAGGCCTGCGCCTGCGTCCGGGCCGGTGGGCCGGAGTGCCGGGGCACCACGTTACCCGCGCCGCGGCACCCGCCGGGAAGCCGGCCCGGCCGATCACGGTCAGCGCAGACCGGGGCCGGCGTGCCCGTCGGGCAGCTCCCGGGCGATCTCGAGGAGCCCGGAGTGGGCAGCCGTCTCCTCGACCGTGGGCAGGACCACCCCGCGGACGGTCGGGACACCCCCCGCCTAATCGGCCAACCCCGACAGCTCGACCATGAGGGACTCGAGCAGCAGGTCCTCGCGCACGTTGCGTCCGAGGGCCGGCGACGCCCGGTTGACCGCCTCCACGTGGGCGGCGGCCCGGCGCCGCTCGATCCCCACCCCCGGCGATCCGGCCGGACCGGACGAGGCGACGCTCGCCACCATCCGGTCACGGTAGGCGTCGGCCAGGGCGGCGAGTCCCATCCGCAGGTCGTCGGTGCGCCAGCGGCGCTCCTCCCGCCTGTGTCGATCCTCCACCGCCTTGCGTCCCGGCACGCCCCGCGCCCCCGTGGCCTCGGCCTGCTCCTCCAGGGCGGCGAGCTCCCGGGCGTGCTCCTCGCGGAGCGGGGCCAGGGCCCCGTCGGCCAGACCCAGGAGCTCGTCGGCCACCGACACGGCCGCCGCGCCGGTGCCGTCGAGCCGTCCCGGTACCGAGTGCCACCGGCTGCGGCGGTCGGTGAACCCGGGGTCCTCGGCCAGCAGGCGGGCCCGGTCGAGGTTCCCGCCCGACGCCACGGCCACCGGCGCGGCCACCGCGGCGTCCACTCCCCGGCCGACCAGCCAGGCCTCGACCGCCGCCGGCGCGACGGCGGCGAACGGGATGCGGACGCACCGGCTGGCGATGGTGGCCAGGCCCGGGGAGAGGTCATCGGACAGGAGGACGAAGACCGTCGACGGCGGTGGCTCCTCGACGGTCTTCAGCAGGGCCGGCGCCGACTTCAGGGCCAGGTGCACGTCGGGCACCAGGATCACCTGACGGGCCGACTCGAGGGGGCGCCGTTGGGCCCGGGCCGTGATCTCCCGGGCGTCGTCGACATCGAGTGAGGCACCCGAGCGCTCCACGATCACCAGGTCCGGATGGGTGCCGGCCAGCGCCCGCCGGCACGAGTTGCACACGCCGCAGCCGCCCTCGGGGCAGAGCAGGGCGGCGGCCAGGCCCCGGGCCGCCGCCCGCTTGCCCGAACCCGGGGGGCCGTGGAAGAGGTAGGCGTGGACCGGGTGGCGCGCCGCCGACCCGAGTTGGGCGACCGCCCGGTCCTGGCCCACGACGCCGGCGAACAGCACCGGGTCCGGCAGCCGGGTGACGGACCCGGCGGTCACGGGGCCGACCCCGGGCCGGCCAAGGCCTGGACGGCGGCCCACACGGCGGCGGCCACCACCGGGACGGGGCCGGTGGCGTCCACCACCCGCCACCGCTCCTGCTGCTCGGCGGCGAGGGTGCGGTAGCCGTCGGCGACCCGACGCTGGAACGCCAGTCCCTCGGCCTCCATCCGGTCAGCGGCCCCGGGGAGGTCGCGGCGCCGGGCGGCGGCCACCTCCACCGGCAGGTCGAACAGGATCGTGAGGTCGGGACGCAGGCCACCGGTCGCCCAGCCCACCAGGGCCTCGAGCCCGTCCCGGTCGAGGCCCCGACCGAACCCCTGGTAGGCGAAGGTCGACGCCGAGAACCGGTCGCTGACCACCCACCGCCCGGCGGCCAGGGCGGGGCCGATCACGTCGGTCACGTGCTGGGCCCGGTCGGCCGCCATCAGCAACGCCTCGGTCCGGTCCGCCACCGGGCTGCCGTCCCGGTCGAGGAGGAGGGTCCGCAGCGCCGCGCCGAGCGGGGTGGCGCCGGGTTCGAAGGTCACCACCGCGTCCAGCCGATCGGCCAGCAGGCGCGCCTGGGTGGACTTTCCGCAGCCGTCGATCCCCTCCAGGGCGATGAGGCGGCCCCGGGGGCCGGTCACCCGTCGTCGTCGACGGTCGGGACCGCTACGACCGGGACCACCTTGGCGGCGGCCTTCGTCGGCCGGGGCCTTCCTGGCCGCACTCTTCTTCGCCACACTCTTCTTCGCCGTGGCCTTCTTGGCCGTGGCCTTCTTCTTGGCCGGGGCCTTCTTCTTCGTCGCCTTCTTCTTGGCCGGTCCGGCCGCCCGCCGCTCGGCGAGCAGTTCGGCGGCGCGCTCCACCGTCAGCTCCTCCACGTCGTCGCCACGACGCAACGAGGCATTGGTGGTCCCGTCGGTCACGTAGGGGCCGAAGCGACCGTCCTTGACCACCATGGGCAGTCCGGTGTCGGGGTCCGGGCCGAGATCGCGCAGCGGGCCCTTGGCGTTGCGGCCCCGCGTCTTGGGCTGGGCGAACAGGGCCACGGCCTCGTCCACGGTCACCGTCAGGAGCTGGTCCTCGGAGAGCAGGCTGCGCGAGTCGGTCCCCTTCTTCAGGTACGGGCCGAACTTGCCGTTGTAGGCGACGATCTCCTCGCCCGACACGGGATCGGGGCCGACCACCCGGGGGATCCGCAGCAGCTCGAGCGCCTGGTCGAACGTCAACGTGGCCGGGGACATGGACGCGAACAGCGACGACGTGCGGGGCTTGGGGCCCCCTTCGACGAGCTCGCCCAGCTGGACGTAGGGCCCGAAGCGACCCGCCTTGACCTGCACGTCGAGCCCGGTCTCCGGATCGGTCCCGAGCACCCGGTCCGACGACGGCGCGGCCAGCAGCTCCTCCGCCTTCTCGATCGTCAACTCGTCCGGGGCGAGGTCGTCGGGGATCGAGACGGTCTCGTCGCCCTTCTTCAGGTACGGGCCGTACTTGCCCGAGCGGGCCACGATCTCCTGTCCGTCCGACGCGGTGCCGAGGGGCACGGCGTTGACCGCCGAGGCGTCGATGGCGTCGAGGTTCTCGGCCACCTGGTCGCGGAGGCCACCGTGGCCACCCGGCCCGAACCAGAAGTCGCCGAGCCAGCGGGCCATGTCCTCGTCGCCACCGGCGATCTCGTCGAGGTCGTCCTCCATGGAGGCCGTCAGCCCGTAGTCGACCAGGTCGGCGAAGTGCTGCTCGAGCAGGCCGACCACGCCGAAGGCCGTCAGGGAGGGCACCATCGCCGAGCCCTTCTTCCAGACGTAGCCGCGGTCGAGGATCGTCGAGACGATGCTGGCGTAGGTGGAGGGGCGCCCCACGCCGATCTCCTCCATCGCCTTGACCAGCGACGCCTCGGTGTAGCGGGCCGGCGGCTGGGTGGCGTGCCCGCCCGGCTCCACCGCCGACAGCCCGGCCGGGTCGCCTTCGGCCATGGGCGGGAGGCGCACCTCGCGATCGGCCAGTTCGGCCTCGGGGTCGTCCTCGCCCTCCACGTAGGCCCGTTGGAAGCCGGGGAACTCGATCACGGTGCCCGAGGCCCCGAACTCGACGTCTCGGGACGCGCCGTCCACGGTCACCGTTCCCGTCAGCCGGACCTGGGCGCTGGTGCCGGTGGCATCGGCCATCTGGGAGGCGACGGTGCGTTTCCAGATCAGGTCGTAGAGCCGCAGTTCGTCACCGGACAGCGAACGGGCGGCCTCGTCGGGGGTGCGGAAGGACTCTCCGGCCGGGCGGATGGCCTCGTGGGCCTCCTGGGCGTTCTTGACCTTCTTGTTGTAGAGGCGGGGGGAGGCCGGCACGTAGTCGGGGCCGTACATGGCGGTGGCCTGGGCCCGGGCGGCGGACAGGGCCTGGTCGGAGAGCGTGGTGGAGTCGGTGCGCATGTAGGTGATCCAGCCCTCCTCGTAGAGGTGCTGGGCCACCGACATGGTCCGCTTCGAGCTGAACCGCAGCTTGCGGCCGGCCTCCTGTTGGAGGGTGGAGGTGATGAACGGGGCCCGGGGCGAGCGCCGGTAGGGCTTGTGCGTCATCGACGACACGGTGAGCGCCTGCCCGGCGAGCCCGGCGGCCAGGGCCCGCGCCCGGCCTCGTCGAGCACCACGACCTTGGTGGGATCGACCAGTCGGCCGGTCGAGTCGAAGTCCTTGCCCCCGGCGAGCGACGTGCCGTCGACGGCCAGGAGGGACGCGGCGAAGTCCGGCGACACGTCGTCCCCGGCGGCCCGGACGGCCTCACCCCGGGCCGTGACGGTGGCGTCGATCCCCCACCAGCCGGCCGAGCGGAACGCCATCCGCTCCCGTTCGCGGTCCACGACCATCCGGGTGGCCACGCTCTGCACGCGTCCGGCCGAACGGCCGTTGGTCTTGCGGCGCATCACGTCGGACAGCTTGAAGCCGTAGATCCGGTCGAAGATGCGGCGGGCCTCCTGGGCCTCCACCAGGTGCGGATCGATGGTCCGGCACTCCTCGATGGCCCGTTGGATGGCCTGGGGCGTGATCTCGTGGAAGACCATGCGCGGCGTGTCCTCGGGGAGGCCGAGGACCTGGCTCAGGTGCCAGGCGATCGACTCCCCCTCGCGGTCCTCGTCCGTGGCCAGGTAGACCTCGCCGGCCTGCCGGGCGAGTCGCTTCAACGTGGCCACCTGTGACTTCTTCTCGGGCGACACGATGTAGACCGGCTTGAACCCGTTGTCGACGTCCACCGCCAGGTCGGCCCACGACTCGTGCTTGAAGGCCTCCGGCAGCTCCTTGCGGGTGGCCAGGTCGCGGATGTGCCCGATGGACGACTCGACGACGTAGTCGGGGCCGAGCATCCCGGCGATGGTCTTCGCCTTGGCCGGGGACTCGACGATCACCAGCTTGCGGTCGCCGCCCCGGGCGCGCCGTCGGGTCGGGACGCCATCGGTGTCGGTGGCGCCGTCGTCCGTCTCGGGGTTCGTCTCTGTCAGGTCTGTGGGTGGCATCGCTGTGGGCAAGGGTGAACGGTACTGCGCGGCGTTGTCAAGGCCGATGACGCGCCACCGGGGCCCTCCGGCCCCGGTGGGAATTCCTATCGATGCTGGTCACACGGCTGTCCGGAGGGGCCCGGGTGGGCCCGACCGGTTCCCCGCCCGGGCCGGCCTGACCGAGCCCCGGGGGCCGGTCAGGCGACGGTGGCGGGCGCCGCCTGGCTGGACGGCACCTCGCTGTCCATGCTCTCGGTCTTGCGCTTGGAGAACGCGATGGCGAGGAGCAGGACCACCAGGGAGACCCCGGCGATCGACAGGCGGGCCGCGGTGTGGTGGGACAGGGTGATGACGGCCGGGAGGATCAGCAGCGACACCAGGTTCATGACCTTGATCAGCGGGTTGAGCGCCGGTCCGGCGGTGTCCTTGAACGGGTCGCCGATGGTGTCGCCGATGACGGCGGCCTTGTGGGCCTCGGAGCCCTTGCCACCCTCGTGACCGTCCTCGATGTACTTCTTGGCGTTGTCCCAGGCCCCACCGGAGTTGGAGAGGAAGTTGGCCATCAGCTGGCCGGTCAGGATGGCGCCCACCAGGAACGCCCCGAGCGCGAAGTAGTTGATGCCGAACCCGACGATGACCGGCGAGAGGATGGCCAGCAGCGCCGGGGTGGCGAGCTCGCGCTGGCTGGCCGTCGTGCAGATGGCGATGACCTTGCCGTACTCGGGCTTCTCCGAGTAGTCCATGATGCCCGGGTGTTCGCGGAACTGGCGGCGGACCTCCTGGACCACGGTGCCGGCCGAGCGGCCCACCGCCCGGATGGCCAGGGCGCTGAAGATGAAGGCGATCGAGCCGCCGATCAGGACGCCGATGAACGTCGTCGGGTGCGAGACGTTGATGGCGGTCGAGGGCAGGTTGAAGAGGGCGTTGCCGATCTGGGGCAGTTTCAGCTGCTCCCCGATCGTCTCGATGAACGACGCGAACAGGGCGACGGAGGCGATCACCGCCGAACCGATGGCGACCCCCTTGGTGACGGCTTTGGTGGTGTTACCCACCGCGTCGAGGCTGACCATGACCCGCTCGGCGTCGCCGGTGAACTCACCGGACATCTCGGCCACGCCGGCCGCGTTGTCCGACACCGGGCCGAAGCTGTCCTCGGAGACGATCATGCCGGCCGTCGACAGCAGGCCGATGCCGGTCAGGGCCACCAGGTAGAGGGTCAGTTCGATGTTGCCGCCACCCAGGCCGATGGAGACGGCGATGGCGAGCACGATGGCGATGATGGCCCACACCGACGACTCGAGGCCGAGGGCCAGGCCGGACAGGGTGAGCGTCGCCGGCCCCGTGCGGGCCGTCTCCGCGACCTCTTTCACCGGACCCCGCTCCGTGGACGTGAAGTGCTCCGTGATCTGGCTGGCCACCAGCATCAGCACGACACCCGTGAGGACGGCGTAGAACGCCTTCCAGTAGTGGAGGTAGGCGCCCGCCACGACCGCGGTACCGCCGATGGTCAGGATGGCGGCGGTCCACACGCCCCGGTTGATCGGGGCCATGGCGTTCTTGTCGTTCTTGCCGGCCCGCACGACGAAGACACCCACGATGGTGGCGAGGATGCCGATGGCCGGGATGGCGATCGGGAAGATGACCGACTTGCCGGCCAGCACCGGGTTCGGGTGCAGCGGGTTGCGGGAGATCGAGGCGAAGGCGGTCACCCCGAGGATCACCGCGGCGATGATGGTGATCACGTAGGACTCGAAGAGGTCGGCGGCCATGCCGGCGCAGTCGCCGACGTTGTCGCCCACGTTGTCGGCGATGGTGGCGGCGTTGCGGGGGTCGTCCTCGGGGATCCCGGCCTCGACCTTGCCCACCAGGTCGGCGCCCACGTCGGCGGCCTTGGTGAAGATGCCGCCGCCGACCCGCATGAACAGCGCGAGCAGCGAGGCGCCGAAGGCGAAGCCGATGAGGACGGCGGTCGCCGTGTTCTGGAAGATGAGCACGATCACCGTGGCTCCGAGGAGCCCCAGACCCACGCAGAGCAGGCCGGTGATGGCGCCGGTGCGGTAGGCCACCTTGAGGGCGGGGGCCATCTTGCCCTCGCGGGCGGCGGCGGCGGTCCGCACGTTGCCCCGGACGGCCAGGCTCATGCCGATGAAGCCGGTGAGGCCGGAGCACAGGGCGCCGGCCAGGAAGCAGATCACCCGGTAGATCCCGGCCTGGACGAAGGTGAGGTCCGTGACCGTGTGGTGGAAGTGGATGATCAGCCCGTTGGCGATGACCGTCGTGGTCACGACGTGCGTGACCTTGGTGGCGGTGAAGAAGATCAGCACCGCGAGCGGCACGATGATGATGCCGATCGTCTTGAACTGACGGGCGAGGAACGCCTCGGCGCCCTCCTGGATCGCCTTGGCGATGTCCTGCATGGTGGCCGTGCCCTGATCGGCGGCGATGACGCCCCGGACGAGGAAGAGGGCCACCACGATGGAGGCCACGGCACACACGAGTGCGAAGTACAGCCAGGCCTTCTCGTTGCTTCCCAACGTGAAGTACCTGGTAACCCCCTTCAGCCAGGAGGTGGGTCATCGGTGGGACTCCCTTCGGTGTACTGCTCGGTTACGTAGATCGCGCTGGTCCCCGCGGCGCGTCGTGTCGCAGACGGGAGGGACACGTCCCCCAACGTGCGAAGCGACGGCCGGGCGGCCGAGTGCCGGCGCGGGCCCCTGGCCCGTTTCCGGCAATCGGGGAGAACATAGTGACAACGGGGGTCAGGGGCAAGAATCGCCCGACCCGGTCCCGGGCCTACGTCGGCTCGTGGGCCGCCTCGGGTCCGGCGATGAGCTCGTAGTCGGGGTTGAGGATGGCCTGGCGCCGGGCCCAGTCACCCACCATCCCCTCGACCACCAGGCGGGCTCCGGGCTGGATCCCCGGAATGCGGCGCCGCCCCTGGAACACCAGGAGCAGGTTGCCGCTGTCGTCGGCCAGCAGACATTCGAGGTTGGACGTCCCGGCCCGCGGCTGGACCCGCACCGAGCGAACCCGGCCGGCGACCCGCACCCGCTGGCGCCACTGGACGTCGCCGATCGGGACGGTGCCCCGGGCCCGCTCGCCGAAGGCCTGGCGGTGCGACAGGGCCCGGGCCGCCCGTTCCCGGTCGGCCGCCTTGTCGGCCGCCCGCTGGCCGTGGGACGGCGGTCCACCCTCCTCCTCGGGGCGGCGCCGCCACTCCCGCCGGTTCGACCACCAGCCACCCGACAGCTGGTACGGCACCACCGTGGCGTTGACGTGCTCCAGGTGGCCGACGGCGGTGGCGATGGTCTCCGCGGTGTTGTCGTGCAGCACCCGCTGCCAGCCGGAGGCGAAGATGCGGCGGGGCAGCAGGATGGTCAGCTCCGTGCGGCGGTCGGCCACCGTTTCCGCGGCCAGCTCCAGGGCGGCCCGGGTGAGGCGCCGGTCCTCGCACTCCTGGATGTCGAGGGGGAAGTCGGACAGACCGAGCCGGCGCCACTCGTCCTCGAGCTGGTGGGAGGCCAGCGGGTCCAGGGCGAAATGGATGGCCCGCAGCTCGTCGGGATGGAGGGTCCGCGGCGTACTGCAGGGCACGGGCCGTGGCCATGTCCAGCCGGTCCACCAGGACGACCACGACATGGCGGGTCAGGACCGGGGCCTCGGCCGCCTCGGAGGCGCCTTCTTCGAGCTGCTCGTCCTCGACCATGTACTGGCGGTGGAGACGGATGAGCCCGAAGAACATGAGGGGCCCGACGAACACCACGACCCACGCGCCCTCCTTGAACTTCACCGTGGCGAAGATGAGGACGACGATGGCCGACAGGACGGCGGACAGGCCGTTGATGAACACGTGGCGGCGCCACGTGCCCGAGGACTTGTCGTCGAGCCAGTGCTTCACCATGCCCAGCGCCGGCCATGGTGAACCCGGTGAAGACCCCGATGGCGTAGAGCGCCACCAGGGCCGACAGGTCGGCCCCGGTGACCACGATCAGGATGAGGGCCACCACGGTGAGGACGATGATCCCGTTGGAGAACGCCAGCCGGTGCCCCCGCCGGGTCAGCTGCTTGGGGAGGTACTTGTCCTCGGCCACGTAGCTGGCCAGGAACGGGAAGCCGTTGAAGCTCGTGTTGCCTCCGGTGTAGAGGATGAGGACGGTCGCCGCCTGCACGATGTAGAAGGCGACGTTGCCGAAGGGCCCGTGGCCGAAGACGAGCTGGACCTCCTGGGAGACCACCGTCGGGGTCCCGCCGGTGTAGGGAGTGGCGTGGGTCCAGTGGGCGAGGAGGGTCACGCCGAGCACCAGGAAGGCGAGCACCGAGCTCATCACCACCAGTGTCTGGCGGGCGTGCCGGGAGGCGGGCTCGCGGAAGGTGGCCACACCGTTGGAGATGGCCTCGAGACCGGTCAGCGAGGAGCCGCCGTTGGCGAACGAGCGGAGGATGATGATGAAGGTGGCGCCGTACAGCCAGGACGGACCGTTGGCGGCGTGGGTCTGCGCCAGCGGACAGCCGGTCGTGGCCGTGGCCACGCAGTGGGCGGCGATGACCTGGGGGTGGAGCTGGCCCATCGCCTCCTTGATGTACCCGGCGACCACCACGAAGGCCAGGCTGAAGATGAAGAAGTAGGTCGGGAAGGCGAACAACTTGCCCGCCTCCCGGATGCCCCGGAGGTTGCCGTAGAGCAGGAGGAGGATCACGCCCACGGTGATCGGCTCGACGTCCAGGGCGTGAGGCGAGGGGAACGCGCTGGCCAGGCCGTCGGTGCCGGCGGCCGTCTGGACGGCGACGGTGACCGTGTAGTCGATGAGCAGGGCGACGGCGGCGATCTGGGCGACCTTCGGCGCCGAAGTTCTCGCGGGCCACCACGTAGGCGCCGCCGGCCTGGGTGTAGAGCTTGATGACGTCGAGGTAGGAGAGGGTGACGAAGAAGAGGACGCCGAGGATGGCCATGGTGATGGGCACCAGCAGGGCTGAAGGCGGCCAGCCCGACGAACGGGATCAGCTGGTTGAGCATCTCCTCGGAGCCGTAGGCCGAGGACGAGATGCAGTCGGGGGCGAGCACGCCCAGGGCGGAGGGACGGCCGAGGCGCTCGTCGCCGAGCTTTTCGTTGACCAGCGGCGGCCCGAGCAGCACGTTCTTCATCCGGTAGCGGAGCGTCTCGGGGAGGTCGACCTTCACCACCGGGGACGCCGTCGGTCGGGGCGGCGGCGCCGTGGCCCGCCGTGGGCCGGTGCCGGATCCGGTGTCGCCGGGCGCGGCGACCGGTGCGCCCGTGCCGACGTCAGGATCCATCCCCTCATTAGAGCATGCCCCACCGGTGTGCCCCGCCGTCCGGTGACGGGTGGTCGGTACCGGGTCGCCCCACTGAGTTGTGCCGACGTGTCGATGCGTGTTGCATGGTGCCCGTGCACATCGTCATCGTCGGATGCGGGCGGGTCGGCTCGGGCCTGGGCGCGGACCTCACCGCCCAGGGCCACTCGGTGGCCATCATCGACCGCAACGCCAAGGCGTTCCGCCGGCTCCCGGCCGACTGGTCGGGCACCACGGTGGTGGGTTCGGGATTCGATCGCGACGACCTCGAGCAGGCCGGCGCCCCCGGGGCGGCCGCCCTGGCCGCGGTGACCAGCGGCGACAACTCCAACATCCTGACGGCCCGCATCGCCCGCGAGACGTACGGGATCCCCAACGTCGTCGCCCGCATCTACGACCCGCGCCGGGCCCAGATCTACCTGCGGCTCGGGATCGCCACCGTGGCCACCGTGTCGTGGACCATCGAGCAGGTGCGCCACCAGCTGCTGCCGTCCGGGATCGAGGCCGAGTGGTCCGACCCCACCGGGGGCGTGTCGCTCATCGAGCGCCGCCTGCCCGAGCGGTGGGCCGGCAAGCGTCTGGCGGACCTGTCGGTGCCCGGGGAGGTCACGCTGGTGGCGGTCACCCGGGCGGGCACGGTGCGCCTCGACTTCGCCGACCTCGTCGGCCAGGACGGCGACATCCTGCACCTCGTCGCCACCACCGAGGCCCTCGAGCGGTTCCAGGAGCGGCTGATCGGCGCCGCCGCGGCCCGGGCCGGGGGCCCCGAATGAAGGTCGCCATCGCCGGGGCCGGCAGCGTCGGGACGGCCATCGCCGCCGACCTCCACGCCGCCGGCCACGAGGTGCTCCTGATCGAGCAGGACCCGGACCTCGTCGCCCGTCAGCGCCACGAGCTGGCCGTCACCTGGATCGTCGCCGACGCCTGCGAGGTGGCGTCACTGGACGCGGCCGGACTGTCGACGGTCGACGTGGTCGTGGCCGCCACCGGGGACGACGAGGACAACCTGGTCGTCTCCCTCCTGGCCAAGCAGGAGTTCGCCGTTCCCCGCGTGGTGGCCCGCGTGAACCATCCGAAGAACCAGTGGCTCTTCACCGAGACGTGGGGCGTCGACGTGTCGGTCTCCACCCCCCAGCTGCTGACCGCGCTGGTCGAGGAGGCCGTGTCGGTGGGCAGCCTCGTCCGGCTGCTGCGCTTCCAGGGGGGCAACGCCCACCTGGTCGAGGTGACCCTGGCCGAGGACTCGCCCGCCGACGGGGTGTCGGTGGCCGACCTCGGCGTGCCCCGCGACGCCACCATCGTGGCGGTGGTGCGCTCCGACCGCCTGATCGTGCCCCGGGGCGACACCCGACTGGCCGTCGGCGACGAGGTCCTGGTGCTCATCACCGCCGATGCGGAGGACGAGGTGCAGCGCCTGCTGGTCGGGCCCTGACCTCCATGCGGGCCGCCTTCTTCGATCTCGACAAGACCGTCATCGCCAAGGCCTCGATCGCCGCGTTCGGCCGCCCCTTCTACCGGGGCGGCCTCATCAACCGCCGGCTCATCGCCCGCTCGGTCGTGTCCCAGATCATCTACCTGCACCTCGGCGCGTCCGAGCAGAAGCTCGCCCGGGTGCGCGAGTCGATGCTCGCCCTGACCAAGGGGTGGGACCGGGAGCGGATCCGCGAGATCGTCCGCGAGGCGCTCGAGGAGACGGTCGAGCCGATCATCTACGCCGAGGCGCTCGACCTGATCGAGGCCCACCGGGCCGCCGGCCACAAGGTCTACCTGGTGTCGGCGTCGCCCGAGGAGATCGTGGAGCCGCTCGCCGAGCACCTCGGCGTCGACGGCTGCATCGCCACCCGGGCGGTGGTCGACGACGAGGGCCGCTACGCCGGGGAGATGGAGTTCTACGCCTACGGCCCGTTCAAGGCCGAGGCCATGCGGGCCCTGGCCGAGGTCGAGGGGCTCGACCTGGCCGAGTCGTCGGCCTACTCCGACTCCTACACCGACCTGCCCATGCTCGAGGCCGTCGGCCACCCGGTGGCGGTCAATCCCGACCGGGTGCTGGCCAAGGTGGCCAAGGAGCGCGAGTGGGAGGTCATGCAGTTCACCAAACCGGTGCGCCTCCGGGACCGCGTCAGCGTTCCCAGCCTGTCGACCACGGCCACCGCGGCCGGAGTCACCGCGGTGGCGACGGCCGGGGCGTTGGTGGTGTGGCGGATGTCCCGCCGCGCCCAGGGCTGACCCGACCCCGGGCCGATCGACTCGGGGTGCCGCCCGCTACCGGGCTGGTCGGTCCCTCGCCCCGTCGACCGCGACGCATCCGGTCGCGCTCGACGACCGGATGGGTGGACGGTGGGTGTGGGACCGGCGGTCCGACCGACCGCCGGGGCGGCCGCCTGCCCTACCGGGCTGGAGTCGCTTGCGCTCAGGCGGAGCGCAGCCGCTGGGCGGCGATGGCACCGAGGGCGATGATGACGGCGAGGATGATGAGCTTCTTCATGGGGTGGATCCTATCCTCTCCCCCGGGGGCGCGGTCCAGGGGGGACCGGGCCGTGCGGCCGCTAGACGGTCAGCAGGTCGCGGGCGCCGGTGTCCGAGGACGGGTGGCGCAGCTTCGACATGGCCCGGGCCTCGATCTGGCGGATCCGCTCGCGGGTCAGGTTGAAGTGCTCGCCGACCTCCTCGAGCGTGCGCGGCTCGCCCCGGTCGAGACCGAAGCGCAGGCGCAGGATCTCGCGCTCCCGCTCGTCGAGCGGTGACAGCAGGCGGCCGATCTCCTCGGGCAGGAGCGACACGGCGGCGACCTCGAAGGGCGACTCCGCCGAACGGTCCTCGACCACGTCGCCCAGCTCGGCGTCGCCGTCCTCGCGGAGCGGCTCGGACAGCGACAGCGGCTCGGCCCGGAAGCGCAGCGCCTCGACCAGCTTGTCCTCGGGCATCTCGACCTCGGCGCCCAGCTCGGCCAGCGTGGCCGGGCGGCCGTACTTGAGCTCCAGGCGGGCCTGGGCCTTCTGCACCCGAGCCAGGGTGTCGCCGGCGTGCACGGGCAGCCGGATGGTCCGACCCGTGTTGGCGATGCCGCGGGTGATGGCCTGGCGGATCCACCAGGTGGCGTACGTGGAGAACTTGAAGCCCTTGCGCCAGTCGAACTTCTCGACGGCGTGCATCAGCCCGAGGTTGCCCTCCTGGATGAGGTCGAGCAGCGGCAGGCCGGAGGCCTGGTACTTCTTGGCGATCGACACCACGAGGCGCAGGTTCGACTGCACGAAGGTCTGCTGGGCCGACTCGCCCTGCAGCACGGTGCGGCGCAGCTCGCGCTTCTTCGCCGGGGTCAGCCCCTTGGGGGCCGACTGGATCTGGGCATCGGCCTCGCGGCCGGCCTCGATGGCCTGCGCCAGCCGGACCTCGTCGTCCTTGGTCAGCAACGGGTACTGGCCGATATCGGTCAGGTACAGTCGGACGAGGTCCTCGTCGTCTCGCTCGAGCCGCTCCTTTGCCAAGTTCACCAGGTCCTTCGGTTTCCCACCTGCGTGGGGACGCTCCGCCTTCCGTGAGGGCTGCCCGGATGGCGGGACCGACGACGGTAGGCTGAGCGAGTTCGGGCGCAACGATCGCTGCTCTACGCAGTTTACCGGACGCGTCAACCCCTCCGAACGGCGCCCCGGGGCGCCGTCAGTCGGCGGGGACCCAGTCCGGCAGCGGCACGAGCCCCGAGTGCGCGCCCGCCGCCACCGCCACCGACTCGAGGCGCTCCTGGAACCCGTAGACGGCGGCCACGTCGTGGGGTCGGGTGACCAGGCGCTGCACCAGCCGCTCGCCGGCCAGCCAGTCCTCGGTCCCGTCCCGCAGCACCAGGGTGAGGGCCCGACGCAGCGGGGCGTCGGCCACCGGCGAGGTCACCCGCAGGTGCCGGGTGTAGGTGGTCACGAGCCTCGGGAGGACCACCCGGTAGAGCCCGGCCAGCCGCGGCAGGGCCCCCGGGCGGGGGACCACCTCGCCCTCGGGCGGCCACGTGGCACCGGGCCCGTCGCCGACCGGCTCGACGCCGTCCAGGGCGGCCAGCAGCGCCGCGGTGGCCGGCGACGGACGGGTCAGCGCGTCGGGGTCGACGCCGGACCGGACCGGCAGCCGGTCGGCGAACAGCTCGGCGTGCCACGCGTGCCGCATGCTCTGCGCGTCGAGGTGGACCTGGACCCCGGCCAGCGGCAGGTCGGCGACCCAGGCGCCGAGGGTGGCGTAGAGGGCCGTCTCGATCCAGCGGTACTCGCCGACCAGGGCGGCCGTGGCCTCCAGCGGCAGCGACGCACCGGTCGGCCCCGTCGCCCGGGCGGCAGCGTCGGAGCGGCCGGGTCGGTGGTCAGGTCAGACAACGGACGGCGCCCCGTCGACGGTGGGCGCGGCGCGCACCCCGGAGCGGTAGTGGTTGGTGATCGGCATGCGGCGATCCTTGCCGAACGCCTTGCCCGAGATCCGGACCCCCGGCGGCATCTGCCGCCGCTTGTACTCGGCCCGGTCGACCAGCGCCACCACCCGCGCCACCGCGGCGGGGTCGAACCCCTCGGCCACGAGGTCGTCGGCCGAGCGGTCGCCCTCGACGTAGCCGGCCATGACCGGGTCCAGCACCTCGTAGGGCGGCAGCGACTCGTCGTCCCGCTGGTCGGGCCGCAGCTCGGCGGACGGCGGCTTGGTCAGCACCGACTCGGGCACCACCTCGGTGCCGGCCCGGGCGTTGCGGTACCGGCACAGCTCGTACACGAGGGTCTTGGCCACGTCCTTGATGACGGCGAACCCCCCGGCCGAGTCGCCGTAGAGCGTGGAGTACCCGGTGGCCATCTCGCTCTTGTTGCCGGTGGTGAGCACGATCCACCCGTGGGCGTTCGACAGGGCCATGAGGAGGACGCCCCGGATCCGGCTCTGCAGGTTCTCGTCGGTCAGGCCGGTGGGCTCGCCGCCCGAGGAGCGGGGCGAGCGTCTCGGCCAGCGCCCGGTGGGCCTGTTCGATCGGGGCGCGGGCCAGGTCGATGCCCAGCGGCGGTGGCCAGCGCCTCGGCGTCGGAGATCGGAGCCCTCGCTCGAGTAACGCGACGGCATGGCCACCCCGTGGACGTGCTCCGCCCCCACCGCATCGACGGCCACGGCCGCCACCAGCGACGAGTCGATCCCACCCGACAGCCCCACCACGGCGTCGGTGAAGCCGTTCTTCCCCAGGTAGTCGCGGGTCCCGAGCACCAGCGCCTCGTAGACCTCGGCCACCGGGTCGAGCGGCTCGGCCACGGGACGGAGCCGAGCACGCCCCCCGCGCCCGGGTGGTCGAGGTGACCGGCACGCGCGGGCGACCCGGTGGTGCCGGGGTCGGCCGGGACCTCGAGGTCGCAGACGAGCACCTCCTCGACGAACTGGTGGGCCGAGGCCACGACGCCACCGTCCGGCCCCCACCACGACCGACGCCCCGTCGAAGACCAGTTCGTCCTGTCCGCCGACCTGGTTCACGTAGACGATCGGGCATCCCGTCTCGTGGGCGCGGTCGGCCAGCACGGCGAGCCGCTCCTGGCGGCGGCCCCGGGAGTAGGGGGAGGCGTTGGCGTTGACCAGCAGCCGGGCGCCGGCCGCGGCCTGGTCGGCCATCGGTCCGCCGACGAACCACATGTCCTCGCAGATGGTGACGCCCACGGGCACCCCGGCCACCCCGTAGACGGTCGCCGGCCCCGATCCCGGGGGTGAACCAGCGCTGCTCGTCGAAGACGCCGTAGTTGGGGAGCATCCGCTTCACGTACCGACCCAGCACCTCGCCCTCCCGGCACAGCGGCGGCGGCGTTGAGCAGGCGGCCGTCGGGCGCCACGTCGACGTACCCGACCACGGCGGCGCACGGCCCGGTGGCGGCGGCCACCTCGGCGAACGCCGCCAGGTTGTCGGCCACGAACGCCGGTCGGCCGAGCAGGTCCTCGGGCGGGTAGCCGGTGACGGCCAGCTCGGGCAGCACGGCCAGGTCGGCGCCGGCCCGGTCCGCCTCGGCCAGGGCGGCCAGGATCCGGCCCACGTTGCCCTCCAGGTCACCCACCACCGTGTTGACCTGGCACGCGGCGACCCGGATCTGCGGCATCGGCCCAGCCTACCGGTGGTCCCCGGCCGCATCGTGTGGCCGCAGCCCGGGGTCGCGGTCCGCCGTCCGGGCCCCGATCCGTCGGCCCGGCCGCGTCGTGTTCATGCTCCGTTCACAATCGGGTAACGGCGGGGAAACGCCCCCCTGCAACAGTGGGGACGCCCCCCGGGGAGGCAGGTTCCGCCCGGGGTCCCGACGGGGGTCCGGTGGTAATTTCGCCCTGCCGGGGCAGTGGAGTAGCAGAGCAACCGAGCAATAGAGGAGCGCACGTGCCGTATCAAGCTGAGTACATCTGGATCGACGGGACCGAGCCGTCCCCGCTCCTCCGGAGCAAGACCCGGATCGTCCCCGACGGCGAGGAGCCGGGCATCTGGGGCTTCGACGGTTCGAGCACCAACCAGGCCCTCGGACATGACTCGGACTGCGTGCTGCGTCCCGTCTGGTCGTGCCCGGACCCGCTCCGCGGGCCCGACGACAAGCTGGTGATGTGCGAGGTCGAGCTGACCGACTTCTCCCCCCACCCGACCAACACCCGCGCCAAGCTGCGGGCCGTCGTCGACCTGTACGGCGACCAGGAGCCGATGTTCGGCATCGAGCAGGAGTACACGTTCTTCAAGGACGGCCGCCCGCTCGGCTGGCCGGCCGTCGGCTACCCGGCCCCCCAGGGCCCGTACTACTGCGGCGTGGGCGGCGACAAGATGCCCGGTCGCGAGATCGTGGAGCTCCACACCGCGGCCTGCATCGACGCCGGCATCTCGATCGAGGGCACCAACGCCGAGGTCATGATGGGCCAGTGGGAGTTCCAGCTCGGCGTGCTCTCCCCCCTCGACATGGGCGACCAGCTCTGGGTGGCCCGGTGGCTGCTCTTCCGCATCGCCGAGGACTTCGGCGTGTTCGCCACCCTGGAGCCCAAGCCGATCCTCGGTGACTGGAACGGTGCCGGCGCCCACACCAACTTCTCGACCAAGGCCATGCGCGAGGACGGTGGCTGGGACGCCATCATCGCCGGCTGCGAGGCCATCGGGAAGCGGGTCGACGAGCACATCGCCGTCTACGGCGTGGGCATCGAGAGCCGCCTGACCGGCGCCCACGAGACGGCCCACTACACCAAGTTCAGCTACGGCACCTCGGACCGCGGCGCCTCCATCCGCATCCCGTGGAAGGTCGCCAAGGACAAGAAGGGCTGGCTCGAGGACCGTCGTCCGAACGCCAACATGGACCCCTACGAGGTCACCGCCGTCATGGTCGAGACCGTCTGCGGGGACGCCGCCGGGAAGTGACCCCGGGCGGGCCCCGACCGGCCCGCCAGGCGCACGGACGTCCACAGAACCGGGTCCCTCGGGACCCGGTTCTGTGCGCTCCGCACCCGTCCCGTCGACCTGACCACCCACCAGCTGCGAGAATGAGGGGATCGAACCCCATGAACCGACCCAGCGCGCCACGTCGTCGGCACCCGTCGACGCCATGAAGAGCCAGGAGGAGTACGTCCTCAGGACGGTGGAGGAGCGCGGGATCCGCTTCGTCCAGCTGTGGTTCACCGACGTGCTCGGCACGCCGAAGACCTTCTCCATCACCCCGGCCGAGCTCGAGAACGCCCTCGACGAGGGCATGACCTTCGACGGTTCGGCCATCGACGGGTTCAGCCGGGTCCAGGAGAGCGACGTCCTGGCCCGTCCCGACGCCAACACCTTCCAGCTCCTGCCCTGGCACGGCCACGGCCAGGGGGCGGGGCACGACCACCATTCCACTCCGACGGGGACGCCCAGGTGGCCCGCGTCTTCTGCGACATCGTCGACCTCGACGGCTCGCCGTTCCAGGGCTGCCCCCGCCACGTGCTGAAGCGCAGCCTCGAGCGGGCCCGGGCCCAGGGCTTCACGTTCTACGCCGCCCCCGAGATGGAGTTCTTCTACTTCGCCGACGGCGACCCGACCCACCCGCCGACCGGCCTCGACACCGGCTCGTACTTCGAGTTGACGGTGGCCGACCGGGCCAGCGACATCCGCCAGCGCACGGTCCTCACCCTCGAGGAGATGGGCATCCCGGTGGAGCACGCCCAGCACGAGGACGCCCCCAGCCAGCACGAGATCGACCTGCGCTACACCGACGCCCTGACCATGGCGGACACCGTCATGACGGTGCGCCTGGTCGTGAAGGAGATGGCCCGCCAGCAGGGCGTGTTCGCCAGCTTCATGCCCAAGCCCCTGGCCGGGGTCCAGGGCTCGGGCATGCACACCCACATGTCGCTCTTCCGCGGCGACACCAACGCGTTCGTCGACCTCGAGCGGCCCGGCGGACTGTCGGAGGTCGCCCAGGGCTTCATCGCCGGGTTGCTGCGCCACGCCGGCGAGATCACCGCCATCACCAACCAGTGGGTCAACTCCTACAAGCGTCTGGTGTCCGGCTACGAGGCCCCCATCCACGTCTCCTGGGCCCGGAACAACCGCTCCGCCCTGGTCCGGGTGCCCGTCGTCAAGCCGGGCAAGACCGAGTCCACCCGGATCGAGTACCGGGCACCCGACAGCGCCTGCAACCCGTACCTGGCCTTCGCCGTGATCCTGGCCGCCGGCCTCCGGGGGATCGAGCAGGGCTACGAACTGCCACCCGAGTCCGACGCCAACCTCTTCGCCCTCACCCCGGCCGAACTCGAGGCCAAGGGCATCCTCCACCTGCCGGGCAGCCTCCAGGACGCCCTGGCCCTGATGGAGGGCTCGGACCTGCTGGCCGACACCCTCGGCGACCACGTGTTCGAGTGGTTCATCCGGAACAAGCGGGAGGAGTGGGCCGGCTACAAGTCCCACGTCACCCAGTTCGAACTCGACCGCTACCTGCCACTGCTCTGAGCCCCGCCGAACCGCCGCAGCATCCGACCGGACCAGACCCGCACCCGACCGAGGAGAGGGGGAGCCACGCCATGGAGCCACTGCTGTGCTTCCCCCTGTCTCCGCCCCCGGCGGTGACGGCCGTGCTGGACCGCGCCGGCTACCCCTGGCGTGGCATCGGCACGCCCGAGGCCGTCGACGCCGAGGAGCCCGAGGACGGCTGGTCGGGCGCCGTCATCGCCAGCGGGACGGACCCGAAGGCGGCCTTCGCCCTCTGCCGCCACCTGCGGACCCGCGAGGTGCCGCTGGCGCCCGGTCTCGTCGTGGTCCCCGCCGACCAGCTCGGCGAGCTCGAACTCCGCGAGGACCTCTTCGACGATCTCTGCCTCGAGCCGGTCAACGGCGACGAGCTGGCCGCCCGCCTCGCCCACCTGTTCTGGCGCACCGGCCGCGGCCTCCGTCCCGACCTGCTCGAGCACGGTCCGCTGGTCCTCAACCTCGAGACCTACCAGGCGGCGGTGTCGGGTCGGGTGCTCGACCTCACCTACATGGAGTACGAGCTGCTCCGGTTCCTGGCCGCCCGCCCCGGCAAGGTGTTCACCCGCGAGACCCTGCTCAGCCGGGTCTGGGGCTACGAGTACTACGGCGGGGCCCGCACGGTGGACGTCCACGTGCGCCGGCTGCGGGCCAAGCTCGGCGAGGAGCACGCCCACCTGATCCAGACGGTCCGGTCGGTGGGCTACCGCTTCGGCCAGACCAGCTGGACCCCCTAGCCGCCGTCGCCCCGGCCCGGTCGACCCAGCGCCCACACCTCGATCTCGACGGCCGCCCCCATGGGCAGCGCCGACACCGCCACCATCGACCGGGCGGGCCGGTGGTCACCGAAGGCGGCCACGTAGGCCTCGTTCACCTCCGGGAAGTCGCGCCGCGTCGGTGGCGAAGACCGTCGTCTTGACGACGTCGGCGAGCGAGGCGCCCTCCCCGGCCAGCAGCGCCGCGGCGTTGGCCACGGCCTGGGTCAGCTGCGGGTCCCGGTCCCCCCTCCACCAGGGCCGGGGCGCCGCCGGAGCCGGCCGGCGGCCAGGCCGAGCTGGCCCGAGCAGACCAGCCAGGATCCGGCCCGGACGATCGGGGTGTAGGGACCGACGGGGGTGCTCATGCGATGGCTCCTCGGGCTCGCGTGCGGCCCCAGACTAGACAGCGGACCCGACGGCTCAGCGCCGGCGCGACTCGGTGCCGCGGCCGGTCGGCCACGTCGGGACGGCAGGCCGTCCGCCAGCCAGCGGGCCGCGGCCACGGCCGCGAACACGGCGTCGGAGCCGTTGACCGGGATCACCCGTCGGCCGCCCCGTCGATCCGCACCTCGACCGGCGGGCATGGCCCGGGCCTGCAGGATGCCGAAGGACCGCATGGTCAGGTCCCGCACGGTGCCGTCGTCGTCGACGGCGATGCCCTCCGAACCCACCCATCCGAGGGCCTGGTGGGCGGCGCCGATGGCGTAGGAGCGCAGGACGACCGGATCGAGGGCGGCGTCCGGCCGACACCACGATCCCGATCGACCCGTCCCCGCGGCACCGGGCCGTGGCGCGGGCCCCGCCGGGGGACGTCACCTCGACCGGGACGTCGAGGACCGGGACCGGAGCCGGCGTGGTCGAGGACGGCGGCGAGCACGGCGGCCTCCGCCCACACCGCGGCGCGCAGGGCGAGCGACGTGGCGGGCCCGGTGACCGGCACCTGCTCGACGACCAGCCCCGGCGCCACCGCGGCCACGTCGGCCACCACGGCGTCCCAGGCCGGCCCGGCGGGCGGGTCGCCACCGATCCCGACCCGGAGCACGCCGGTCCCGTCCGCGGCGATCCCGCCGGCCACGGGCGGTCGCTTCGGTCCCCGGCGTACGACGTCCTCGCGCGACCACAGGACCCGGACCGGCCGGCCGTGCTCCGTCGGCCAGCCGTCGGGCGTCCTCGGCCACCGGGGACCCCAGCTTGCCGCCGAAGGCGCCGCCGTTGCCGAACGGGGAGGCGGGCTCGCCCCCCGGTGCGCACCACGAGGCGTCGGGCTCCACGTAGGCCGGCTCGACCCAGGTGGTGGCCAGCGTGAGGGCCCACGTCCCCGGCGGGAGTCCGACCGGGTGGCCCAGGGGCACCGTCGTGCTGCGCCCCTGGACCTTGCCGGCCAGGGCCCGGGCCTCGGCGAGCGACCCGGCCACGACGTAGCCCGCCCCCGGTGACGGGCACGGCCACCAGCGCGTCGATCGGGCTGTCGTCGTCGGCGAACCCGGCGTCGCCGAGCACCACCCCGGCGCCCACCCGCTGGGGCACGCCCCCCTCGAGCGCGGCCCGGACGCCGGCCGCGTCGAGGTCCCGCGCCGGGGTCGCCGCCACGGCCGGCGGGGTCGCCGCCGGGTCCAGGGCGGACATGGGACGCCTCGCGGATCGTCTGCCAGCCGGTGCACCGGCACAGGTGGGCCAGCAGCGACTGGTCGATGCGGTCGTCGGACACCGGCCCGTCGAGCGCCGCCAGGCGCATCACGATGCCGGGGGTGCAGAAGCCGCACTGGCTGCCGCCGCTGGCGACCAGGGCGTCGGCCCAGGCGGTCCGGTCGGCCTCGGGCAGCCCCTCGAGGGTGGTGACCTCCCGGCCGTCCAGGCGGCGGGCCGGGGTCACACAGGCCACCCGGGGGGCGCCGTCCACCCAGACCGTGCAGCAACCGCACTGGCCCTGGGGGCTGCAGCCGTCCTTCAGCGACCGTAGCGACAGCCGCTCGCGCAGGACCTCGAGGAGCGTGGCGCCGTCGTCGGGCACGCTCGACGTCGGCGCCGTTGACTCGGAGCCGGATCAGGGGATCAGCGGATCAGCTGAAGGAGGAGCCGCACCCGCAGGTACGGGTGGCGTTCGGGTTCGTCACGTGGAACCCGGCGCCCTGCAGGCCGTCGCTGTAGTCGAGGGTCGAGCCCTTCAGCAGGTCGGCGCTGGTCGGGTCGACCACGACCCGGACGGTCCCGAACTCGCGGACCACGTCGTCCTCGGCCACGTCGGCGTCGAAGAACATCTCGTAGCTGAAGCCGGAGCAGCCGCCGGGACGGACGGCCACCCGCAGGGCCAGGTCCTGGGTGTCCTCCTCGGCCAGCAGCTCGGCGACCTTGGCGGCGGCCCCGTCGGTGAGGGTCACGGGGTTGGGCTTCTTCCCGATGGTGACGTTCTGCATGGTCGAGCTCATCGTTGCTCCTCTTGGTCGCGGACGGCCGGACGTCCTGTCGAGGTCTCCGGTGGTGCGCGCCCCTGCGGGACGTCGCGTTCCCCCACGATCGTACCCTGGGACGCCCCGGATCGGTACACCGGCGGGACGTCGTCGCCCTCCCCGGTCCCGGGCCGGCGGCCGGGCTCCGACCGGTCGATGCCGAGCTCCCGGTACAATTCGGCTGTGACCTGGACCGACAGCCCCGGAGTCGACGGATCCCCCCCGACCGAGGAGGCCGTCCGCCAGGCCCTGCGCAACGTGCGCGATCCCGAGCTGGGCGCCGACATCGTGGAGCTGGGCATGGTGACCCGGATCCGGGTCGACGGGTCCCACGTGGCGGTCGAGGTGGCCCTGACCATCGCCGGGTGCCCGCTGCGGGCCCAGATCGAACGGGACGTCGACCTCCACGTCGGCGCCCTGCCCGGGGTGGCGTCGGTCACGGTCACCACCGGGGTCCTGGACGCCGAGGCGAAGCAGGCGGTCATGGACCGCGCCCGGCGGATCGCCCGGGACGACCCGTCCCCGACCGACATCCCCGAGGCGGCCCGGGTGGTGGCCGTCGCCTCGGGCAAGGGAGGGGTCGGCAAGAGCTCCGTCACCGTCAACCTGGCCGTGGCGCTGGCCCGGCGGGGGCTGACCGTCGGCGTGCTCGACGCCGACATCTGGGGGTTCAGCGTGCCCCGGCTGCTGGGGATGCAGGGCGACATCGAGGCCCGGGACAAGAAGATGGTCCCCCTCGAACGTCGGGTGGGCGACGGCACCCTGCGGGTCCTGTCCATGGGGTTCCTGGCCGACGAGGAGAACGCCATCATGTGGCGCGGCCTGATCCTCAACCGTGCCGTCCAGCAGTTCCTCGAGGACGTCCACTGGGGCGACCTCGACTTCCTCCTCATCGACATGCCGCCCGGCACCGGGGACATCCAGATGGGCCTGGCCCGCATGATGCCGCGCACCGAGGTGATCGTGGTGACGACCCCGCCGGTGGCCGCCCAGAAGGTGGCCGCCCGGACCGCCGACATGGCCCGCAAGGGCTACCTGCAGGTCACCGGGGTCATCGAGAACATGAGCGACTTCACGTGCGAGCACGGCACGTCCTACGCCCTGTTCGGCTCGGGCGGAGGTGACCGCCTGGCCGCCGATGTCGGGGTGCCGCTGCTGGGCCGGGTGCCGCTCCACCCGTCGGTCGCCGCCGGCGGCGACGCCGGGAGCCCCGTCGCCCTGGACGACGCCCAGCCGCTGGCCGCCGAGTTCGCCCGCATCGCCTCGGCCCTGGTGGAACACCCCCCGGCCACCGTGTCGATGGACGGGTGCAGCGCCCGGATGCTGGAGCGGGTGGAGGCGGCCGTGGCCGCCGGCGACCCGGCCTAGACCCGGCCGGCCTTCGGACCCCAGCGCTCCCGGACCAGCCGGGCCAGCTCGGGGGAGACGGGGTCGGAGGAGGCCAGACGGTCCTCCAGCGCCTGGTCGTAACCCGTCGTCGCCCGGCCGGAGGATCAGCAGCTGGCCGTCGACGAGGAGGACGATCGGCAGGATGGTGGGTACGTCGGTGACGCCGCGTGCCCACGCCAGCACGGCGTCGGTGGAGTGGTGGGCCGCCAGTCCGGTGAGTGCGTCCACCGTCGGCGGCAGCAGTTCGATCTCGCCGGCGCCGAACCGGTCGAGTGCGTCGCTCGGGCGCAGCCACACGGTGGCGATGGTCTCGCCGTCGTCGTGGCGCGCCACCTGGCCGGGGGGAGCGGCGGTCGACGAAGAAGCGGGTGTCGTACCGCCGCGGGGACAGCTCCGGCGTGATCCAGTGGCTCACGTAGTGGACGGCGTCGACGGCCAGGACCAGGTCCTCGGCCCGGCACACGTCCAGGAGGCCCGATGTCCCCTCGTTGACGGCCAGCCGGTGCGCCTCGAAGCGCTTCGCCGACGGCGGGATCGGTGGTGTCGAGCAGGTCCGGGCCGCGATCGGCGCCCCGGGGCCGGGCGAGGAGGACCCCGGCCTCCTCGAAGCACTCCCGGAGGGCGGCGACCCAGAGCGCCAGGCCGTCCGAGTCGACGCCCAGGATCCGGCTGGCCTCGGCGTCGGACAGGCCGTCGCACAGCTCCTCGGCGGCGGCACCCGCGGTCGGCGGGGTCGACCGAGCCCCCCGGGAAGACGTAGGCGCCGGCCACGAACTCGCTGGCCAGGTTGCGGCGCAACATGCACACCTCGACGTCGGGCCGGTCCTCGGGATCGACACCGTCCCGGACCAGCATCACGGTGGCGGCATCGCGCACGGGAACGGGCATGGCCGCCACGCTACCCCCGGCACCTCCGTCGGCCGCCGGCCGGGCTACGGCCGGGGGAACGACGTCGTCGTCGCCGCGCTCCGCCGACGTCCGGGCGTCGACCAGCGCGCTGATGGCCAACTCCCCGAAGCGGTCCGGCGCGGAGATGAGCCATGCGTGGGAGCCCTCGACCACGACGCCCTCCACGCCGGCTGCCCGCCGCAGGTCGTCGAAGGCCGACCGCGGCACCAGGCCGTCGCGGTCGGACCAGGCGATCGTCACCGGGATGCCCCGGGCGGCGATCTCGCGTACCTCGGCCACCAGGTCGGCCTTGCGGATGAACTCACCGGTCCGCACCATGCCCAGCGGGTTGCGGACCAGGTTGGGGACGAAGTCCCCGAGCAGGAGCGGGCAGCATGCGCAGGTCACGGGGGGACTGCAGGAGGTCCCGACCGAAGTGGCGTCCCCAGTCCCAGAAGGGTCGTTGGACCATGGTCCGCACCTCGTTGGGGAAGAGCGCCCAGGTCGGTCCGCCGACGGCGTTGGCCAGCAGCAGCGAGTCGACCTGCGACGGTCGCTGGTGCACGAAGGCGGCCGACACCCCGCCGCCCATCGAGTGCCCGGCCACCAGGGCCAGCTCGCCGAGTCCCACCGCGTCGCAGAACCGGCCCACCCAGGCCCCGTAGCCCACGAACGTGCGCTGCTCCGGCTCCAACTCGGCGGTGCCGCCGAACCCGGGCAGGCTGGGCGCCATCACCCGGCAGCCGGCCGCGGCCATCGCCTCGATGTCACGGGCGTAGGCGTTGGGCCGCAGTCCCCAGCCGTGGAGGAACAGGGCCGGTCGACCCGATCCGGCCACGCCGTAGCGGACCCGCCGGCCGTCGACCGTGGTCGTCCGCCAGTCCACGAGCGCGGCCGGCCGCCGCGGCAGGGCCGCCGGTCCCGGATGCGCCCGGTCCGACCCGGGCAGACGGGGCAGCCGACATGGGCCCACTCTAGGCACCGGGCGCGCCGGCGCCCGACACGGGGGTGGCCACCCGACGTGTGGCGAACGCGTGTGGCGAACGCGTGGGGCGGGCGGGACACGTTACGCTCCATCCGACGTTCGGACGAAGCGAGGACCGCAGACCCATGGCCGACACACCGAAGAGTCCCGGTACCGGGGGCAACACGCCGAAGCCCAAGCCGGGCGGGAGCGGAGGCCAGAGCGCCAAGGACAAGAGTCGGGCCGCCAGCCGGCCGGTCGCCGCCAAGGGACCCAAGAGCGGCAAGGGCGGCAACACCCCCAAGGGTGGCGGCAACACGCCGAGGGGCGGGTCGCCCGCCACCGGCGGCAGAGGGCCCGTCGGGGTCGCGCACGGGCGTCTACATCGCCTGGGGCGCCGTCGGCCTGGTCATCGTGGTGATCGCCGCCCTGTTCATCGTCAACGCCACCAAGTCCAACACCCAGGACCTCTCCTACACGCCGGTCACCCCGGCGCCGACCCAGGTGGTCCACGACGTCACCACGATCCCCACCTCCACCTGGAACGCCGTGGGCGTCAGCTCCGAGCCAGGTCTCGAAGCCCACGGCGGTGAGCCGGCCAGCCGCCCATGACCATCAACGGCAAGAGCCCGGCGATGCTCTACTACGGCGCCGAGTACTGCCCCTACTGCGCGGCCGAGCGCTGGGCCATGGCTGCGGCACTGGCCCGCTTCGGCACCTGGAGCAACCTGCAGGTCACCGCCTCGTCGCACACCGACGTCGACGCCGACACCCACACCTTCAGCTTCCACGGCGCCACGCCTCGACAGCCCGTACATCACGTTCGTCGGCGTCGAGCAGTACACCAACGTTCCCGCTGGCCGACGGCAGCGGGTACACGAACCTCCAGAACCCCACCAAGGAGGAGGCGAAGATCCTCACCAAGTACAGCTCGTCGAAGTACCTGCCCACCAGCCAGAGCAGCGCCAACGGATCCATCTCCTTCCCCTTCGTGGACATCAACAACGGCGTGCTGTTCTCGGGGGCGAGCTACGACCCGCAGATCCTGGCCGGCCTGTCCTGGACCGACATCTCGGGAAGCCTGTCCGATCCGACCAACCCGGTGACCCAGGTCATCCTCACGACCGGCAACTACATGTCCGCCGGCATCTGCCACGCCACCCACGGACAGCCGGGCAGCGTGTGCACGTCCTCGGGGGTCGAGGCCGCGGCCAAGGCCCTCGGGATCTCGGCGAGCTGAGCCGGACCCGACCCCCGTGCCCGCCCTCCGGTGGCAACCGATCGCCTCGCTGCTCCTGTCCGTCTACGGGCTGGGCGCGTCGATCTACCTGACCATCACCCACTTCGAGCCGAAGGCGCTGGCCTGCGTGCAGTCCGCCACGTTCAACTGCGAGAAGGTCACCCAGAGCCCCCAGTCGGAGATCTTCGGCATCCCGGTGGCCATGCTGGGCCTGGTGTTCTTCGTGCCCATGCTGGGGCTCTGCCTGCCCGTGGCGTGGCGGTCGGCCCGGCGCTGGGTCCACCTGGCCCGGCTGATCCTGTCGGTCACCGGGGTCGGCATGATCATCTACCTGATCTCGGCCGAACTCTTCGTGATCAAGGCCATCTGCCTGTGGTGCTCGAGCGTGCACATCGCCACGCTCCTCCTCTTCATCATCATCGCCACCGCCTCACCGATCGTCCTCTCCCCCGGCTACGGCGAGGTGGAGGCGGTTCCGGTGGACGGCGCACCGTCCTGAGCCGGGTGCGGAGCTCCGGTGGCTGAGGGCGCACCGGGTCGGCCGGCCCGGTGGGCCTGGGGGGCGGTGGTGGTCATCCTGCTCGGGGTCGTCGGCCTCGTCACCTACGCCCTGACCCACGTGGTGTCGCCGACCACCCCGGCGGCACCGGCGGTCACATCGCCCGCCGTCCTGGCCACCCTGTCCAGGATCCCCGTCGCCACCTTCGACCAGGTCGGCGTCACCGTGACCGGCACGACGCTCACGCCGCCCACGGTCCTGGCCGGCGCCCCGGCCCTCACCCTCGACGGCAAGCCGGAGGTGCTGTTCGTCGGGGGGGAGTTCTGCCCGTTCTGTGCGGCCGAGCGGTGGCCGCTGGTGGTGGCCCTGGCCCGCTTCGGCACGTTCACCGCCCTCCACGACACGGTCTCCTCGGCGCAGTCGGTGTTTCCGGGCACGCCCACGTTCAGCTTCGTGGGCGTCGCCTACTCGAGCCGGTGGGTGGCGTTGACGGGGGTGGAGCTCTACTCGGACCAGGCCGGACCGAACGGCACCTTCCAGCGACTCGCCCGGCTCACCCCCGCCCAGTCCGCCGTGGTGGCCCGCACCGCGCCCCTCGCCGGGGGACTGTCACCGGGCGGGCATCCCCTTCCTCGACATCGCCGGTCGGCTGGCCACCACCACGTCCGGATTCAGCCCGGCGCTCCTGGCCGGCCAGTCGCAGGCCCAGATCGCGGCGGCCGTCGCCACGCCGCCGTCGACGACCCCCACGACCACCGCCGGCAGCGTTCCCCCGCCACCCACCGGCGAGGCCGTGCTGGCGGTGGCCAACGAGTTGTCGGCCGGCATCTGCTCGTCCACCGGTCAGCAACCCGCGTCCGTGTGCCGCTCGAAGGGCGTCGAAGCGGCCGACGATGCGCTCGGACTGACGAAGCCGGCCCCTCCACCGGCGAGCTGAGCCGATCGGGTCAGGGCCTCGGGATCAGCCGACCCGACGCTCCGCGTACTGTCGTCGCTCCATCTCGTTGAGCCCGCCCCAGATGCCGTGAGGTTCGCGGATCCGCACCGCGTACTCGAGGCACTCGTCCCGGACCGAACAGGTCGCGCAGATCGCCTTGGCCCGCTCTTCGCGCTGCAGCTTCTCCTCTTTACGCTCCGCATGGGCCGGAGGGAAGAAGATCTCCGCCTGAGGCCCTCGGCACGCCGCCTTCAGCTGCCACGAATCCATCAACTGCTCCACTGCCCGATTCCCCCTTCGGTGCGTTCTGACCTGTTGGAACGTACTCCCCACCCCTGAGGGAAACAAGAGGTGGCGGAAGGTTTACGGGCATTTAACGCGACATTCGCGCCGTGCGTGGCCGACAGGTACGGAGCGGGGCCACCGGGGCCGGACACTACGCTCGGAGGCGTCATGGACATCCGCTCCTTCTGCAGCCAGAGCCGGGTCATGATCGTGGCCGGCAAGGGTGGTGTCGGCAAGACCACCATGGTGGCCGCCCTGGCGCACCTCGCCGCCGGTGCCGGACTGTCGGTGCTGGTCATCGAACTCGAGGGCCGCACCGGGGTGAGCGCCGCCTTCGGCGGGTCGGGGGACCTGGGCTACGCAGGCGAGGTCCTCCACGCCGCCGGGGCGACCGACCTCGGCCGCGGGGACGTCGACGAGGGGGTGCGGATACCGCCGGGCACGGTCCACGCCCGGACGATCACCCCCGACGACGCCCTCCTCGAGTACCTCGACGACCACGGGATGCGGCGCTTCTCCAAGCGCCTGCTCTCCTCGGGGATCATCGACATCGTGGCCGGGGCCATCCCCGGCATCCGGGACATCCTGGTCCTCGGCAAGGTCAAGCAGATCGAGCAGCAGGGGGTCGCCGACCTGATCCTGGTGGACGCACCGGCCACCGGGCACACGATGACCTTCCTGTCGTCGGCGGCCGGACTGCTCGACGCCGCCCGGGGAGGCCCGATCCGGGCCCAGGCCGCCGACGTGGTGGCCCTGCTGTCGGATCCCGCCCGGTGCCAGGTGGCGCTCGTCACCCTGCCCGAGGAGATGCCCGTCAACGAGGTGGTCGAGGCGGCCTACCAGCTCGAGGACCGCGTGGGCATCGCCCTCGGACCGCTCATCGTCAACGCCTGTTACCCGCCGGTGGCCGGGCTCGACGTCCCGGCCGCGGCCACGGTCGCCGCCGCCGGCGCCGACATCGCCCCCGACCTCCTCCAGACCCTCGAGGCCGCCCGTTCCTTCCGACAGCGCCGGCACGAGCTCCAGGAGGAGCAGGTGACGCGGCTGGCCGAGGAGCTGCCGCTCCCCCAGCTCCGGGTCCCCTACCTGTTCGCCGACGCCATCGGCCCCCTGGAGCTGGACACCCTCAGCTCCTCGCTCGGTCGCGGGCATCGAAGCCCTCCACGAGCCCGATCGGGTGACCCCGTGACCGACCCGGCCCCTGTGCCCGACGGGGCGGGACGACCGCGGGGAGTCCGCCCCGGCGACCATCGGCGAGGTCGTGGCGGAGCGGTCGATCGTGATCTGCTGCGGGTCGGGAGGGGTGGGGAAGACGACCACCTCAGCGGCCATCGCCCTGGAGGCCGCCCGCCTCGGCCGCACCGCCTGCGTGGTCACCATCGACCCCGCCCGGCGGCTGGCGAACTCCCTGGGCGTCGACGAGCTGTCGAACAGTCCCACCCGGATCCCGGGCCCGTGGCCCGGTGAGCTGCACGCCCTCATGCTGGACCCCAAGGGCACCTTCGACGACCTCATCACCCGCTACTCGGACTCCGAGGCCCAGGCCGACGACATCCGCGTCAACCGCATCTACCGCAACCTCACGGGCACGCTCTCGGGCACCCAGGAGTACATGGCGATGGAGAAGCTCCACGAACTGGTGGAGGAGGGTGGCTTCGACGTGGTGGTGGTCGACACCCCCCCGTCCCGCAATGCGCTGGACTTCCTCGACGCCCCGCGGCGGCTGACCCACTTCCTGGAGAACCGCATCTTCCAGGCACTGATGGCCCCGACCAGGATCGGGCTGCGCTTCATGGGTGTGGCCGCCCAGGCGCTTCTGCGGACCATCTCCAAGGTGGCCGGGGCGGACATCGTCCACGACGCCGTCGCCTTCTTCCAGGCCTTCGAGGGCATGGAGGAGGGGTTCCGCCTGCGGGCCGCCCGCGTGAGGGAGCTGCTGGTGCAGCCGGGGACCGCCTTCGTCCTCGTCGCCTCCCCCCGCCCCGACTCGGTGGACGAGGCGGTCCACTTCGCCGGCAAGCTCGAGGAGTCGGGCATGAGCGCCACCGCCCTGATCGTCAACCGCGTGCAGCCCCGGTTCGCCTCCGACGAGGAGCTGGCGCGGCTGGCGCCGTTGGCCGACCGGGCGGCCCTACCCCCCGACGGCGCGGCGGTGGCCCTGGCCGACCTGGTGGAGAACCTGGCCGGCTTCACGGCGGCCTCGGACCGCGAGGAGTCGGCCTTCGCCGCCCTGGTGTCCCGGGTCGCCCCCGCCCCCGTGTACCGGGTACCCCTGCTCAACACCGACGTGCACGACCTCGACGGTCTCGCCCATGTCGCCGATCTCCTGTTCGGCCGGGACGGGGCCTGAGGGCATCCGGTGACCGGCCCGGCCGCCCGGCCGGCTTAGCGGTCCGTCCCACGTGGAGCGCCAGCGTCGCAGGGGGCTAACCTCTCGGTCGTGCCGACCATCCTCGTGGCCAGTGACGCCCCGACCGTCCGGGCCGAGATCGCGTCCGTCGCCGTCAAGCCGGACACCACCATCGTCGAGGCGCGGTCCGGGCCCGAGGTGATGACCCTGGTCGCCGAGTCGTTGCCCGACCTGGTCATCGTGGACATGCAGATGGGCAACATGGGAGGGATGGCCACCACCCTCGAGCTGCACCTCGAGGCCTCGTACGGCAAGCTCGGCCACGTCCCGGTCCTGATGCTGCTGGACCGCCGACCCGACGTCTTCCTGGCCCGCCGGTCGGGCGCCGAGGGCTGGCTCGTCAAGCCACTCGACCCGATCCGGCTGCGCCGGGCGGTCACCGCCCTGCTGGACGGGGGAACGTACTACGACGAGTCCTACGCACCGCTGTCCGTCGTCTCCGCCCCTCCCGGAGCCTGACGGCTCCACCCCCTACAGACCGGGTCACTGCCTTGTCCGTGTTCCGTCGCCACGAAGACCAGTCCGAGGATTCGCCGGGACGCCGGACACGACGACGCGGTCCGGGTCCGAGGCCCGCCGGGGCCGCGCCGTCCGGACTGCCCCTCGAAGGCGGGGCCGACGGCGCAGGAGCAGTTCATCATCGACGCCCTCGGCGACCTGCGCGACATGGTGGCGGGCGAGGTGATGACGCCCCGGGTCGACGTGGTGGCCCTGACCATTCCGTTGACGGTGGAGTCCGTCTCGCAGGCCGTCCGCGAGTCCGGCCACTCCTGCTTCCCGGTGTGCGGCGAGAACCTCGACGACCTCATCGGGGTGCTGTTCGTGAACGACCTCTTCCGGGCGGGCTGGACCGGGAGCGGCGAGGAGGAGGGTGGGCGGCCGCCGGGCCCCCTCGACATCTCCCGACGGCTGCGCCAGCCCTTCCTGGTGCCCGAGTCGCGCCTGGTCCTCGACGTCCTGGCCGAGATGCGCCGCCAGCGACGGGCCTTCGCCGTGGTGGTCGACGAGCACGGCGGGGTCGAGGGGGTGCTGACGGTGAAGGACCTGCTGGGCGCGCTGGTCGGTGACCTGCCCGACGAGTTCGACCCCGAGGACGAGCCCGACGTCGTCCGCGTCGACGGGCGCCGATGGCTGGTGGACGGCCGGATGAGCGTGGACGACCTGGCCGACCGCCTCGGTGTCGACCTGCCCGAGGGCGAGTACGTCACGCTCGGCGGCTACCTGTTCGACGCCTTCGGGCACATCCCCGAGGAGGGGGAGACGCACCACGTCGACGGGTGGGAGCTGCGGGTCGCCGAGATGGACAAGCGCCGGATCGCCAAGGTCGTGGTCAAGCGGCTGACCCCGCCCGCCCGGGTCCCGAGGGGGCGTCCGACCGGAGCCGGGGGAACGACCACACCGCCGTCGGGTAGCATGACCTTTCCCGGTGCGGCCCGTGCCGTCCGGGTAGAGCGGGCTGTGGCGCAGTTTGGTAGCGCGCTGCGTTCGGGACGCAGAGGTCCTCGGTTCAAATCCGGGCAGCCCGACCAAAGAGAAGTGCAGGTCAGCGGGGGCTTCGGCCCCCGCTGACCTGCGTTTCAGGGGCCCTCGACGGCGAATTCGGCGGCCAGTGGCGGGTCAGCGCTTCCGTCGAAGAACGGGCTCTCCCGAATCGCCCCGGGGTGGGTGACGGTCAGTCCTCCGAGCTCGGTCAGGCCGCCGCAGGCCGGTCGAAGGTGAGTGCAACGGGGAACAGCCGCTTCCGACGGCGGCCCGCCGGGCCCCTCCTCGAAGCGGTGAAGGGCGTAGCGTCTGACGTCAATCGCACGATCAGGCATCGTCCGAGCTGGCGGCTGCCAGTTCTGCAATCTGTGCTCTCGCGGCGGCCACGAGTTCCGGATTCGTGTGTGCGTGGCCGACCAGGCCCCAACCTCCCTCACTGGCCTCGGTCAACAGGACCCAGGTCCTCTCCGAGAGCGAGGATCTCCAGCCGCCGTGGCCACCAGGTCGGTGAACTGACGGACCACGGCGAGTTGCTGCTCGGGGTCGAGCGCGCCGGCGTTGGTCAGGACCTGGACCCGACGAACTGCTGTCACCATCCACGATGGAGATAGCTGGACGATCCATCTCGTGGATGAAGCCGGCCGTGTTCTGTCGGAACAACGGGATGTCGGGGACACCCTCGATGGTCATCAGCGTCCGGGCCGATCCGAAGCGAGCTGATGGGGATCCCGAAACGTCCCGGAAGCGGCGTAGACATCGATCATCGGCATAGGTGGCTCCTTGTATGTATGTAGACCTACATAGTTCATACCACGACTATGATCGTCCTGCATAGTTGGGAGTCGGGGCGGATCTCATGGATCGAGCCGGAAGACAGATCCAGCGGGGCTGACCGAGCGCCACGGGGCGCCGTCCGAGCCCGGATGGTCGAAGGTGCCGTGCGTCTCCTCGCCACGAGGGCCTCGAGGGAACATCATTCGCCGAAGTGCTCGAGCCACCGGCTCGCCGCGTGGGTCCGTCTATCACCACTTTCCTGGCGGGAAGCCAGAACTGCTCCATGCGCGCTGGACTGTCCGGAGAACAGGACGGGCGGCGATGGAGGCCACCCGTGGAGAACCCGCAGCGGCTGTCGTCGAGCACTTTCTCGCCCTCTGGCGAGGTCTGTTGGACCACTCCCGCTCGACCGCTGGATGCGCGGTCGTCGCCGTGACGGTCGCTGCCAACGGCGACGATGCCCTCGCCCACGCCGGACCATCTTTCGAACCTGGACAGACCTCCTCGCCGAGCTCTGTGCGGCTGGAGGCGTGGCGCCGAGTTCCGCACGAATGCTCGCGGTGACCGTCATCGCCGCTACCGAGGGCGTCTAGCCCTGTGCCGGCGGAACGCAGCATGGAACCGTTCGAGGAGGTTCAGACTGCCTGGATTCCCATCGATGGGTCTTGGCACCGGTAAGGGCGAGGTAAGTCGTGGAGCGAGTTCGCATGCGCCCCGGAACCGATCCAAGCGTGATCTACCGATCAGGGGGCAGTCAGCGGGGGCTCCGGCCCAAGGCGTCTCGCGGCCCGGGGCCTCGACGGCTCCATCGGTCCCCGGCGCAGTCGTGCGTGGTTCGGACGGAGGCCGGTTGGTAGCTTTCCGCCATGAACCACCAGTCGGCTCCGTATGGAACCTGGCCTTCTCCCATCTCCGCGGAACTTCTCGTCGTCGACGCCGTCGGCTTGAGCACGCCATCGACGGACGGCGAAGCCACTTACTGGGTGGAGGGCCGCCCGAGCGAGGGCGGGCGGGAGGTACTCGTGCGTCGGAGCCCGGCAGGCATCGTCGAAGAGGTCCTGCCGGGGGCGTATTCGGTTCGGACACTCGTCCACGAGTACGGCGGACGGTGTGCGGTCACTCACGGGGGCGTGGCCTACTTCTCGAACTTCGCCGATCAGCGTCTCTACCGGGCGGAGCCGGGTGGTGAGCCTGTTCCGATCACCCAGGAACCACCGAGCGAGCGGGCATGGCGATACGCCGATCCCGTCGTCACCCCGGATGGCGGTCACCTCTTCTGCGTCCGCGAACGGCATGTCGGTGACCGGGTCGACAACGACCTCGTCGTCATCCCGACGGACGGAAGTGCGACGCCGAGCGTGGTCGCGGAGGGCTACGACTTCTTTGCCGCTCCCGCGCTCGCTCCCGATGGTCGGCGAATTGCGTGGGTGGCGTGGAACCATCCGCAGATGCCGTGGGACGGGACCGAGCTGTACGAGGGATCGCTCGACGAGTCCCTCCACGTCGAAGATGTCCGACTGGTGGCGGGCGGGACGAACGAGGCGGTGCAGGAGCCACGATACGGAACGGACGGATCACTCTTCTTCATCTCGGACCGCACCGGGTGGTGGAACCTCTACCTGGATGCCCCTGGTGGGGCTCGCCCACTTGCTCCACGCGCCGCGGAGTTCGCCTCGCCGGCGTGGGTCTTCGGCACCTCCTCCTACGTCCCGCTCGACGACGGCAGCCTCGCGGTCACCTGGTTCGAGGATGGACAGACCCACATCGGCACCATCACGACGGACCATCGGCTCATCGAGACGAGGATCGCAGCCACCTCCATCTGGAGTCTGTCCACCGCCGGCGAGAGGATCGTCGCCATCGCCGGCTCACCGACGATGCCTTCGAGCATCGTCGCCATCGACCCGGGATCGGGGGAGCTCGAGGTCATCAAGGAGAGTCGAACGATCGTGATCGACGACGCCTACCTCTCGGTGCCCGAAGAGATCGAGTTCCCGACCGAGCAGGGACTCACCGCGTTCGCCTCCTACTACCCACCGACCAATCCGGATGCGTTGCGCCGGAGGGGACACTGCCTCCGCTGATCGTGGCGAGCCACGGAGGCCCGACGTCCCAGTGTGCCGACGTCGTCGATTTCGAGATCCAGTTCTGGACGAGTCGCGGTTTTGCCGTCGTCGACGTGAACTACGGCGGGAGCACGGGGTACGGCCGTGCCTATCGGGAGCGGCTCAAGGGGAGTTGGGGGGTGGTCGACCTCGACGACTGCGTCAACGCCGCCAGGTTCCTGGTGGCTTGCCGGTCGAGCCGATCCTGACGGCCTTCTCATCCACGGTGGGAGTGCGGGGGGCTACACGACGCTGTGCGCGCTCACCTTCCGCGATGTGTTCGCGGCCGGTGCCAGTTACTTCGGAGTCGGCGACCTCGGCGCGCTGGCACGTGACACGCACAAGTTCGAGTCCCGCTACCTCGATGGTCTGATCGGCCCGTGGCCCGAGCGCCAGGACGTCTACGAGGAGCGTTCGCCGATATTCCACACCGACCGGCTGTCGACACCGGTCATCCTGCTCCAGGGACTCGAGGACGAGGTGGTACCACCCCGACAGGCCGAAGCCATGGTCGCGGCCCTGCGGGAGAAGGGGGTTCCCTTCGCCTACCTCGCCTTCGAGGGCGAGCAGCACGGCTTTCGCAAGGCGGAGAACATCATCCGCTCGGCCGAGGCTGAACTCTCCTTCTACGGGCAGATTCTCGGCTTCGAACCCGCAGGCGACTTCCCACCGGTCGCGATCGAGAGGCCGGCGAGCGAGCCTTCCTGACGTGACGTTCGGCCACGAGGGCAGGCGCCGCGTGCGTGGTGACGACCTCCTCGGAATGTTCTGGGCCGTGATTCGACCCACTCGGCGTAGAACGATGATCGGGTGGCGGACCTGATCGACGGCTGGCCGGAGAGCCGGCCGACTCCGAGGTCCCGGCTGCACCGCTGGACCGAGCGGACCGTGCGTCCTCTCGGCCGAACACTGCGGTCATCTCATGGGGAGTACCGGACCAGCCGTTACCGAGAGATTACCGAGCATCTCTACCCTTCGTCTCGGCGGCGCTCTGTGAACGCTTCGCCGTGGACCGAAAGGGGATTCCAATGAGCGACTTCCGTGATCACGTTGGCGATGGCACATCGCTCCAGCCACCACCGCCCGTCCAGACGCCCGCGACCGTTTCACGGGAGGGCAGTCGATTCTCACCCAAACGCCTCGTCGTCATCTTCGTGGTCGTGTTGGTGGCCGTCGTGTCCGGCACGTTGGTCGCGAACGCGCTGAGCAACAGTTCGCCCACCGACCAGGCGATGGGGAATTGGATGTCCAGCTATGGAGCGCACTACTTGAATGTGTCCCACGACGTCGGCACGGTGAGCTCGGCCGGCAACTCCACGTCGCTGCGGCGCGCCTGCGTCAAGCTGCAGGGCGATGTCGGCGTGGCCGAGTCCGATCCGGCGATGCCGCTCAACTCGCTGCAGAGCCAGTGGTCGTTGATTCTCGCCAATCTCTCGACGGCCGCCAACGACTGCGTCACTGGTATCGATCAGCAGAGCCCGACTCTCCTCGACACCGCTCAGAGTCACATGGCTGACGCGAGCGAGGCGTATATCAGGCTCGTAAAGGCCGTCCAGCGGGCGGGGAACTAGAGCCGCCCTCGCGTAACACTTCCCCGGCATTCGGGGAGACGTGCGGCCGATGCGGTGCGCCTCGACCAGGAGAGCTCGGCGACCGCCCGTCGCCCCAGGGTCAGAAACTCACGGCCCGACGAGCGCATCCGTGAGCGGATCGACTCCGGCGAGGGTCCGGGCCAGTTCGGGATCGAGGGAGTAGCGCTCGGCGAGGGCGCGGGGGGCGAGGTAGGAGATCTTGGTCTGGTCCCGATCCGCCCATACCAGAACCTTGAGCGGTAGATCGAGCGCCACCAGCGGCACGGCCTCCATCACGGCGGTGCCGACCGCCGGGTCCCCGAAGACGACAAGGGTGGTCGCACGCAGTTCGAGTCCGGCCTCGTGGGCTTCGGCGGACTGGTCGATCACCGCGAACACCTTCATTCCTCGCGACTCGACGAGATCGGTCAATCTCGAGACGGTCTCCCCGACGCTGTGGGGACTGACTTTCGTGACGATTCCTGCCGGAATCGAATTGCTGACGGTCATCTCTCCTCCTCCGGGTCGCCCTCGGGGACATTCTCCAATGGGCCCCACCAGGGGCACAACCCTTCGCTGCGCCCCCAACCGTCGGCCCACACCGGACCGGGATTGCTCTTCCCCGACCTGGCGATCGACCGGCTCGGCCGACCGGGGACAGCCTTGTGCGGCCGCGCCCGTCAGGGTCGGCGGACCGGATCTGATCGAGGTCGCGTCAGCGCACCACCAGGTCGAGTTCGAACACCGATCCGTCCCTCCCGGCGACATCGGCCGGTCCGGTCACCACGAATCCCGCGTTGGCGAGCACCCGACGCGATGCCACGTTCGCCTGGCTGGCCGTCGCTCTGAGTCTCCGCAACCCGATGTCGTCACGGGCGATCCGACACAGCTCCCGCAGAGCGGAGGTCGCCACTCCGCGACCCGAGACGCGTTCCGCGACCCGATAGCCCACCTCGGCCGACTCCTCCTGCAGCTCGTAGAGGTTGAACCGGCCCACCACCGCGCCGAGGTCGTCGACGAGCACGTAGTACGCGCCCGTCCCCGCCCGCTGGTCGGCCAGGAGCTCCCGGTGCCGTTCCGCGAACTCCTCGAAGAACCTGTCCCCACGATCGCTGATCGATCGGGCGAAGTAGGTCCGGTTCTCCTGTTCGAATGCGAACACCGCAGCCTCGAGGTCACCCCGGAGAGGCTGCAGCTCGTACATGCGTCGAGCATATTTCGCCGCGTTTCCGTACGATCGGAGGCACTTGGTGGGAGCCCTCCCGGGGTCCGGCCACCACGTCGGCGCCGCTCCTCAGCGGTGCACGGAGCCAGCCGTCGAAACGCGGTAGCGGAGGAACACGACGCCGCTGCGGAAACGGCGCTCGTCGAGCAGATCCAGGCCGAGGCGGACGCCGTGGGGCAGCGATGGTCTGCCTCCTCCCACGACGATGGGCATCAGGAAGAGCTGGCATTCGTCGACGAGCCCGGCACCGAGCGCCTGGCCGGCCAGGTCGGATCCACCCACGGAGATGTCACGGTCCAGGGAGGCCTTCATCCCCTGGATCACCTTCGGGTCGAAGGTGCGCTCCAAGCGGGTCCTGGTGCTCGTCACGGCATCGATCGAGGTGGAGTACACGACCTTGTCGGCCGCCCGCCACAGTGCCTTGAAGTCCCGGATCCAGTCGGGCCCGTCGGCGGAGATCGACAGGGTCTCCCAGTAGACCATCGTCTCGTACATCCGGCGCCCGTAGAGGTAGGTGCCGACCTGTCGTTCCCGGTCGTTGAGGAAGCGGAACACCTCCTCGTCAGGTTCCCCCCACTCGAAGTTGCCGTCGGCGTCCTCTATGTACCCGTCGAGGGAGGTGATGGCCGAGTAGATCAGTTTGGCCACGGCGGTCACGCCGCCCGGGTCCGACGATTCCGTGGCCAGGTGGCTACCTTCGCTACGAACAAAGACCCTCCGAGCACCATGGCTCCGACACCCAGGTAGTAGGAGGTGTTCACCGGGGAGCCGTTTCCGCGTGGCGGCGGGTGGGAGGTGGTGATCGGCGATCCGTTCGCTGCGACGCAGATCTGGTGATGAGACCGGAATGCCAGGAACAGGACGATTCCGCGACGGCCACGGCGATACCGCCGACCGGGAGGGTCCTCATCGATCTCGACGGATTGTCCATGAGGCAAGACTGCCACTCCCCGACGTCCGGCGCTCGAGCCGTTTCGCCCCACCGCGGCCCCGTTGCGACGATCCACGGACTCGTTGCCATGGCGAGCCGTCACGTACAGTTTTCCGTACACCCCGACCGCGACGACGGAGGAGGCCCGTGGCCCGGCTGATCTACGTGGCGAACGTATCGCTCGACGGTTATGTCGAGGACGCAGACGGTGGGTTCGACTGGACGGAGCCCAGCGACGACGTCTTCGCCTTCATCACCGAGCTCGTCCGCCCCTGTGGTACCTACCTGTACGGACGACGCATGTACGAGACGATGACCCCCTGGGAGATCGATCCCGCCCTGGCCGCCCGGTCCGGGCTCTGGGCGGACTTTGCGCAGGTCTGGCGGCGGGCCGACAAGGTCGTCTACTCCGCGACCCTTCCCACCGTTCCGACGCCCAGGACGCGGCTCGAGCGCCGCTTCGAGCCCGACTCGGTTCGGGAGCTGAAGGCGTCCGCCACCGCCGACATGACCATCGGGGGTTCGACCCTGGCGGCGCAGGCGTTCGACGACGGACTGGTCGACGAGTGCCGGTTCTTGATCTATCCGGTGCTGATCGGCCAGGGCAAGCCGGCCTTTGCCGGAACCGACCACGTTCGGTTGGACCTGGTCGAGGAGCACCGGTTCGGCAACGGCGTCGTGCACCTGCGGTACCGCGTCCTGAGCTGATCCTCCGGGGTCTCCGATGTTTCCCGGATCGCTGACGGCGGTGCCGCCGCGAGAAACGTGCACCGCGGGCGACCCCTCCACCTGAGGACCGCTCCCCGGACACCGCGCCCGGGACCTGTCAGGCCGGTGGGTCGCTCCAACTCACGTAGACCTTCCGGAGCCGTTCGTGGACCACCCAGGTGGTCATCGCCCCGGCCCGCAACCGGACGACATCGCCGGGGCCCACCTCCACCTCGGGCCACCCCTCCACCCGGATCGTGCCGCGACCGGACAGTACGACGAAGACCTCGTCGACCTCGACGTCGTGCACCGTGCCGGGGTCGATCTCCCAGATGCCGACCTCACCGGGCCCGGTCTCCCCCAGCTCCGTCCAGCGGGTCGGGCCCTCCGAGCTCTCGAGAACGGCGACCGGGCCCTCCACCACGGACACGGGGGCGTCGTCCCACCGAGAGGGACCGTCGGGTCCGGTCACCACGCGGACGTCACGAGGAGACGACGGTGCCGTACATGTCGTGCAGCGGATAGCTCAACAGTTCGAGGCGCTCGCCGTCCGGGCCCGGGAAGTACGCCGAGTCACCGTTCACCACGTTGACCTCGATGCCGGCGTCGCGCACCTTGGCCACCAACCGGTCGAACTGCCCCGGGGTCACACTGATGGCGATGTGATGGAGACCCCCGAGCACCTCCGCGTACCGCTCGAGGTCGAGGCCCGGGAAGTCGAAGTAGGCCAGGTAATTGCCGTTCCCGACGTCGAAGAAGAAGTGGGTGGAGCCCCGGTAGTCCCGGTTCTCGAACAGTTCGGCGAGGGGGAACTCCAACAGGTCCTGGTAGAAGGCGATCGTCCGCTCCACGTCGCTCGAGACCAGTGCGACGTGGTGCACCCCCCGCGCCGACGACGCCGGGCGTTCCCCCGGGGCCCGCAGGTAGCGGGCCCGCAGCACGTCCCACTCGACGGTGCGGTCGACCGGGCTCCCGTGCCGGGTCACGGTCCGACCACCTTCCGGCAGGCCGCACACCGGCCGAGGATGGCGAAATGACGGGTGTCGATCTCGAACCCGTACCGCTTCCGGGCGGCCTCGGCGAGACCGGCGAAGAGCTCGTCGGGGGCCTCCACCGCCGTTCCGCAGTCCTGGCACACGAAGTGGCAGTGCGCCCCGGCGGCCAGATGGTAGGTGGCGGGCCCGTGGCCGAGGTGGGAGTGGACGATGACCCCGAGCCGCTCGAGTTCGTCGAGGTTGCGGTAGACGGTCGAAAGGGCCACGTCCGGCGCATGGGACTGGACGGTGGCGGCCAGCTCCTCGGCCGTCCGGTGCCCGGGACCGTCGAAGAGCGCCTCGGCCAGGAGGCGCCGGGAGTTCGTGACCCGACCTCCGTGCTCACGCACGAGCGCCAGGACATCGTCCACCGTGCGGACGTCGTGGAGATGGTCGTGCACGGGAAGTGACCTGCTCACAGTGCCCCCAACCGTAGGTCCGTGCCCGATCCGCCGCAACGGCCCCGGTCCCCCGGTCAGGAGTCCGTGGCCCCTCGGGACGCCGCCGCGAACCTGCCCACCACCCGGTCGCGCCAGTCGCGGAGGAGGGGTGTCCGGTCCGATCCCGTTCGTCCCAGGCGCACCACGACGAGGTCGAGGGCCGGGTAGACGTCGACGTACTGGCCGTCGTGCCCGGCCGCCCAGAAGGTGCCCAGGGGGTCGTCCCGGGTCCACCAGTGGGCGCCGAATAGGTTCCCGTCGTCGGGGTCGACCGAACGGGCCGTGCGCCCGTGGTCGACCCATCCGGCGGGGAGCAGTCGCTCCCCGTCCCAGGAACCGTCGCGCAGGTAGAAGAGGCCGAACCGGGCGTAGTCGTGGGCGGTGGCGTGCACAGAGGAGCCGGCCACCCAGCTGCCGGCAGCGTCGAAGCCCGGATCGGTGGTGGTCATGCCCAGGGGGCCGAACAGACGGTGGTCCAGGAAGTCGCGGTACGCCTGGCCGGAGCCGATGGCCCGGGCCACGATCCCGGACACCACCATCGAGGCCCCGGTCGTGTACGCGAATCGGGTCCCCGGCGGCGCGGCGAGGGGCCGGTCGGCGGCGAACGAGGCCATGTCCTCCTGACCTCTCCCGAAGAGCATCTGGATGACGTCGGAGTGTTCGGGCTCCTCGTAGTCCTCCGCGAACGCCAGGCCGTCCCGCATGGTGAGGAGGTCCTCCAGGGTGATGGCCCGGCGGGGGTCGTCGACGGAGGACCAGTCGGGGACGTCGGCCCGGGCGGCCGGATCGAGGACGCCGTCCTGCACCAGCATGCCCACGACGGCGTGGAGCATGGACTTGGCCACCGACCACGACAGCAACGGGGTTTCGGGCAACACGGGTCGACCCGGCCCGTCGAAACGGGGCAGCGTGCCGCCGTAGCGCTCGGCGACCAGGCGGCCCCCGGACACCACGACCACGGCGTAGGTGTCGTGGAGGGGGCCGTCGGGATCGAAGGCCTCGTCCAAGAGGTCGTCGAGTCACGACATCGCTCGGCAGATCACCGGTCGGCCAGGCCCGGGTGGGCCACGGGACCCCCTCCGGCTGGGATGGGAGCGGGACGAGCGGCCGGGTCGGCAAGAGCCGGCCGGCAGGGGGGCGTCGGTCACCGGGTCAGCTTCGCGCAACCCCTCATCGGCGGTGCCCGGGCCATCCCGCCGGGCTTCGCCGTAGGATGCGGTCCGATCGCGTCCGGCCACCGGACAGGACACGGAGGAGTCACCATGGAGATGGAGTACCGACGACTGGGTGGGACCGGCCTGAAGGTCAGCGCACTGTCCTTCGGCTCGTGGGTGACCTTCGGGCCCCAACTGGCCGGCAACCTGGCCGAGGACTGTCTGGCCGCGGCCTACGAGGCGGGGGTGAATTTCTTCGACAACGCCGAGGCCTACGCCGGAGGGGAGTCCGAGCAGATCATGGGCGAGGCCATCCGGGCGCTCGGATGGGCCCGCCACTCGTACGTCATCTCGACCAAGCTCTTCTGGGGCCTCCACTCCGACGTGAACATGCGCAACACGCTCAATCGGAAGTACCTGATGCAGGCGATCGACGGCTCGCTCGACCGGCTCGGCCTCGACTTCGTGGACCTCGTCTACTGCCATCGTCCGGATCCCGAGACCCCGGTGGAGGAGACGGTGTGGGCCATGTCGGACATGGTCTCGTCGGGGAAGGCCCTCTACTGGGGCACCTCGGAGTGGTCCGGGGTGGAGGTGCGCGAGGCGTGGGACATCGCCGACCGCCACCACCTGCACAAGCCGGTGGTCGAGCAGCCCCAGTTCAACCTGCTGTGGCGGGACCGGGTCGAGAAGGAGTACGCCCCGCTCTACGACAGCATCGGGCTCGGCCTCACCACCTGGAGTCCGCTGGCCTCGGGCCTGCTGAGCGGCAAGTACCTCGACGGTGTTCCCGAGGGATCACGGGCCTCGCTGCCGGGCTACGAGTGGCTGCGCCATCAGCTGACCGATGCCGACCGCAACCGCAAGGTGGCCGCCCTCGGCGACATCGCCGAGGAGCTCGAGTGCACCCTGGCCCAGCTTTCCATCGCCTGGTGCCTGACGAACCCGCACGTCTCGACCGTCATCACCGGGGCGAGCCGGGTGGAGCAGGTGCACGAGAACCTGGCCGCCCTGGAGGTGGTCCCGCGGTTGACCGACGACGTCCTGTGGAGGATCGCCCTGGCCGTCGACTGAGGACGGGACGGCACGCACCGATCAGCTGTTCTGCCGCACCACGCTCTGGTAGGCGATCAGCACCGCCGCATTGCGATTGACGCGTCGGGCCAGCCAGAGGGAGAAGAGCGCCGCCGGAATCTCGATGCACAGGGCCATCAGCACGGCCTCGAGCGTCGACTGTCGATTGCCCGCGGTCATGACGTCGAACCAGGCGTCGACGACCAGGAGGGTGGCCGTCGCCGTGGCGGGCAGCTGCACGCGGGCGTCCATCCGGTAGGCGAAATAGGCCGTCAGGATGATGGCGACCACCAAGAGGATGTCGAAACCCACCCAGGCCCCCCGGTAGTGGGTGTCGAGGTCACGCTTGGGCAGCGTCACGGCCAGGTAGACGGTCCAGGGGATGAGCAGCGCGCCACCGACCGAGTAGAGGACGGCGATCCGGCGCGAGCGGACCCGGATGCCGGCCATCAGTTCCTCGTGGCGCCGCTCCGCCTTGGCGACGCCGGCTCCGGCGGTCGGGGCCGACGACCCGGTTGCCGCCCCGGTCCCGTCGCCGGTGGCGTCGGTCGTCATCGTCTCAGGCCCGGGCCGCCCGGGGCCGGTCCAGCAGATCGCCGCGCTTGAGCGCCGCCTCCTCCAACGACGCCTGGGTGGCATTCCCCAACACGGTCGGGATCCGGTGCCACGTCCCGTCGGCCGCCAACGACCACGACTGCACGTCGTCGGCCAGATTGATGGCCAGGATCTCCTCCAGCCGTTCGACGGCATCAGGGTCGGCCACCGGGATCATCGCCTCGACCCGACGGTCCAGGTTCCGGCGGCGCAGGTCGGCCGAACCGATGTAGTACACCGCCGGACGCCCGCCGGCTCCACCGAAGCGCAGGATTCGGGAGTGCTCGAGGAACCGTCCGACGATGGAGCGCACGTGGATCGTCTCGGACAACCCGGGTACACCCGGCCGCAGGCAGCAGATGCCCCGGATGACGAGTTCGATCGGGACCCCGGCCTGCGAGGCCCGGTAGAGGGCGTCGATGACGGCCACGTCGTCGAGCCCGTTGACCTTGATGGTGATCCGCCCGTCCGGTCCGGCGGCGGCCTCGGCGTCGATGAGTTCGACCACCCGGTCCCGGATCCCCCCGGGCGACGTCACCAGCTCGTTGTACCGCGGCGGCTGGCTGAAGCCGGTGATGTAGTTGAAGAACCGGGTCACGTCCGCGCCCAGTTCGGGCCGCGAGGAGAGCACTCCGATGTCCTCGTAGATCCTGGCCGTCTTGGGGTTGTAGTTCCCCGTGCCCACATGGCAGTACAGGCGGAGGGCGTCACCCTCCTGGCGGACCACCAGGGTGGTCTTGGCATGGGTCTTGAGCCCCATGAGCCCGTAGATGACGTGCGCACCCGCCTCTTCGAGGGCGCGGGCCCATCCGATGTTGGCCTCCTCGTCGAACCGGGCGGTGACCTCGACCAGGACAGCGACCTGTTTGCCGAGCTCCGCCGCCCGGACCAGCGCCGCCACGATCGCGCTGTCCCCCGAGGTGCGGTAGAGGCACTGCTTGATGGCGAGGACGTGGGGATCCTCGGCTGCGGCGTTCAGCAACTCCTCCACCGAGGCCGAAAAGGAATCGTAGGGATGATGGACGAGCACGTCCTGGCGGTCCAGGACGCTGAAGATCGTCGCTCCCTCCTCCCGCTCCACCGAGGAGAACGCCGGCGGGACGAGCGGGGTCCAGGGACGGTCGTGGAGGTCCGGTCGGTCGAGGCCGTAGACGGCCCACAGGCAGTCGAGCCCGAGCGGGCCGGCGAACCGGTAGACGTCGTCGCGGCCGAGTCCGAGCTCCTCGGTGAGCCGGTCGACCGACGTCTCCGACGTCCGGGAGTCGATCTCCAGACGCACCACGGGCAGGAAGCGGCGCCGGCGGAGCTCCTCTTGGAGAGCGAGCAGCAGGTCGTCGGCGGCGTCGTCGTCCAGCGCCAGGTCGGCGTCCCTGGTGACGCGGAACACGCAGGCCTCGCCGACCTCCATCCCGGGGAACAGTTCGTGCAGGAACGCCACCATCACCTGTTCGAGGGGGATGAACCGCTCGCCGTCGGGCAGCGGCAGGAGTCGGTCGACGTTCGGCGGGATCTTGACCCGGGCGAAGCGGGAACTGTCGTCGGTTCGGCTGCGGACCTCGACCCCGATGTTGAGGGAGAGATTCGAGATGTAGGGGAAGGGGTGGCTCGGATCCACGGTCAGGGGGGTCACCACCGGAAGGATCAGTCGGTCGAACACGTCGTGGAGATAGTCCCGGTCGTGGGCCCCCAGGTCGTCCCAGTGGCAGAGCTCGATCCCGGTGTCGGCCAGGGCCGGCACGAGGGTGTCGACGAGCAGGGCCTCCTCGCGCCGCACCATCCGCTCGAGGGAGGCGCGCACGTCGAACAGCAGCCGGTCCGGGGTCGCCCCGTTGAGCGCCCGGCTGGTGATGCCGGCCACCACCTGGCGACGGAGGCCGGCCACCTGGACCTGGAAGAACTCGTCGATCCGCTCGGAGAAGAGGATGAGGAACTTGACCCGCTCGAGGAGAGGGAGGTCCTCCTCGCCCACCAGGTCGAGCAGCCGGTCGTTGAAGTCGAGGTCCGAGAGCTGTCGGGCGAAGTACCGGGCGTCCTGTCGATCCTCCGTGCCGGCGGACGGTCCGGTTCCAGGGTCGATGCTCACACCTCAACGATACCAAGGCACCCCCGGCGCCCCGGCCGACGTCGTCACCGGGATCGGCCGGTCGGGCGCCTTCCGGTGATGGGTCACAATAGGGAGCCGCTTCGCCGAGGAAAGGGCTGGGCACATGGACACGGATCGAACGATCGACGTCATGGTGGAGATCCCCCGGGGGAGCCGGAATAAGTACGAGTACGACCACGAGCACCACGTGTTCCGCCTGGACCGTCGACTCTTCTCGGCGACCTTCTACCCGGCGGATTACGGGTTCGTGCCCGACACGCTGGCCGAGGACGGCGACCCACTCGACGCGCTGGTGTTGATCGACGAACCGACGTTCCCCGGGTGCATGGTCGAGAGCCGCCCGGTCGGGGTGTTCTGGATGACCGACGAGAAGGGCCCCGACGCCAAGATCATCAGCGTCGCCTGCGGTGACCCGATGTGGGAAAGCATCCGCACCCTGGAGGAGCTCCCGCCGCACCTGACCTTCGAGATCGCCCACTTCTTCGAGGTCTACAAGGACCTCGAGCCCCACAAGCGGACCGAGGTCCGCGGCTTCGACGGGGTGGAGGCGGCGTGGGAGGAGATCGCCCGCTCCTACGAACGAGCGGGCACCCAGGCCTGAGCCTGCGTCGTCAGGCGGCGGAGGCCGTCGTTCCGATGTCCTCGGGGTCCACGATGGACAAAGCGGCCTGTTGGATCCTGGTGCCCGACGACCGGATACGGGCCACGGCCTCGGTCCCACCGCCGGCCCAACAGGCGACGTAACCGAAGCTGTAGTCCGAGGTGTCGAGGCCGAGGGACCGGCACACCACGAATGCCGTCGACTCCGCCTCGAGTTCGGCCAGGGCACGGTCGTCGGTGCCCTCGTGGAGCAGCGCGTGCGCCAGCTCGTGGGCCAGGGTCTTCACCTGCTGGGCGGGCTCGTTGCGGCATTCCACGCGGATCCGCCGGCGGGAGAACGAACAGTCACCGTTGGTGGAGCCCGGGAGTTCGGTGACCTCGACCCCGTAGCCGAGTCGTGCCGCCCGCTCCGCCAGGTAGTCGAAACCGGCGGCCGGGTCCCTCCCCCTGGAGCGTGCGACAGACCTCGGGGAGCGGATCCCCGTCGGTCTGGGCGACGTCGAAGACCGCCACCGGCCGGAAGCCGAGGATGGGGCGGTGCTCCTCCCCGTCGTCGGAACGGGTGCGCCGACCGGTCATCGGAGCCAGGATCCACAAGGCCCGTTCCCCCTTCCGTACGGCCCGGCCGAGCTTCTTCCAGGTGGCGAAGCCAGCCACCCGGGTGGCGTCCGGGTCCTGGCGGGAGAGGAGCAGGGCGTTCGAGAAGCTGTACCGGCGGAAGCGTCCCTGCGCGTCGAGGTGGGCACGCCAGGCGTCCGAGGTGGTCAGGGCTTCGATGCCTTCGGTGAGGGTGTCGAGAAGGTGGTCGCGGTCGATGGGGGCCATGGGACTCCTGGCGGTCCGGGGGCAGCCGGTCGACTGGCGCCCCGTGGGAAGAGGCTCCGGTCGGGAGCGAGGGGCCGACGGTGCGGCGCCAACCGAGCCTCACGCCCGGTGATCCGAACCTACGGGGGACGTGTGACAGCGACGTCGGCGGAAGACTTCGCCCGAGTCGGGCTCCAGGACCGGACTGCTACGGTTGACTGGTCCGGCGGGCGCGGTCCGTCACCCCCCGGGGGCGTAACTCAGTTGGCTAGAGTGCGACCTTTGCAAGGTCGAAGTCGTGGGTTCGAGTCCCATCGCCTCCACCCACAGTGTCCGGTTCCACCGAGTTTTGAGACTTACAGCGTTTTCCCTGGTAAATGGCACATTTTGGCCGCCGGTCGCCTAGGGAGGCAACGACCGATCCTTCAGCGCATGATGCCGGCTGTACGTCCCTCGTCGACAGGCAGGACCGCACCGTGGAACGCCTGGACGCGTCCATCGATGAGGAGGAGCGCCGCCTCGGCGATTTCGTCCGCCGGAGTGAAGCTCCGCCTGCTGGGCGTGGTGCGCTCGATCCATACCAGTCGATCGGACAGTCCCGGATCGACGCGCACGTGTTCGTTCATGGCGGTGACCGTATTGCCAGGGGCGAGGGCGTTGATGGCGACGCCGTGGGGTGCGAGTTCCAGCGCGGCGGCGCGAGTGAATGCGGCGACTGCGGCCTTGGTGGCGGCATAGACGCTGTAGCCGGGAGACGGCGTGCTGGCCGCCGAGGAGCTGATGTTGACGATGTTGCCGAACTGTGCCTCGATCATGAGCGGGGCGACCGCGGCGGTCACCAGGATGGTGCCGAGCAGGTTGACGTCGACCATCCGCTTAGCTCGGCCCCGGTCCAGCTCGTCGAGCGCTGTCTCCAGCCAGACCCCGGCAGCGTTGACCAGGATGGACGGAGGTCCGAAGACCGAGCAGACCTCGTCGACCGCGCCCTGCACGGCAGCTGGATCGGACACGTCGGCGATGAAGGAGTGGGACGAGCCGCCCTCACCCCGAATTCCTGCCGCAGCGTCGGCGGACCTGGCGACATCGGAGCCGGCCAGGATGCTCACCAGCACCCCCTCGGCAGCCAGCCGGCGCGCGATGGCGAGTCCGATGCCCGACGATCCACCGGTGACGAGCGCGACTCGCCCGGACATAGCCCGGTCCTGCCGGCCGCCCGCCGTCACCTCGACGCAGTCTGCGCCTCGGGTCACCGAGACGCCCCCGCCATCGCAGCCACGGCTCCGTCGGTCCGCCCCAAGGTCTCGTCGAAGAAATCGAAGAACCGCTGGGCGGCCAGGCCACGGGCCATCGGCTGGCAGTGGCCGGCGGCACCCTCGTCGGCCCCGAAGTGGACCAGCTGCGACCTACCCGGGAGCATGTCGTGGAGCCGTCGGGGCTGCCCGGGAAAGAACTGCTCCTCATCCGGCTCGGCGATGAGCAGAGGCGTGGTGATCCGGGCGGTGAGTTCTGGGGTGATGCGGTAGCGGTTGACCTCAATGAAGGTGTCATAAAGGGAAGCGCAGCCGTAGGGCTTGGCCCGCCAGGTGATGACCCGTCGCTGGGCTGGCGTGGCCAGGTCGAGGCAGCCGTTGAACTCGTCCCGCTTGCCCGCGTCGAGCAGTGCGGCGATGCTGTCGGGCAGCTTGTCCCGCCACGACGATCCGACGTCGACAACCCCACCATCGGCGACGGCCGCGGCGAAGCGGTGCTCGAACGCCAGCGCGCGGGGGACCCAGTAGCCACCCTGGCTGACCCCGTAGAGGACGAGCCGGTCGGCATCGACGTCGGACCGCTCGAGGAGCAGGTCGACGACCGGGGTGAGCACGTGCTCCCAGTCGGGCCTGAACGGGATGTCGCGCTCGAACAGCATGCTCTGCTGGCCGGGCCCGTCGAAGATCAGGACGTTGTAGCCGCGCTCGACGCCCTGGAAGGCGTGGCCGGGCCACAAAGTGTTGAGCGAGCCGTCGGCTCCGTTGTTGATTACGAGGGTGGGCTTTGGGCCGGCCGACGTGGCATCCGGCCCTCCTGCGCGGAAGAACCAGCCCGGCATCGTGGTGCCCTCGTAGGGGATGGCGAGCCGCTCGACTGGCCGGTCGAGGAGGTCCAGGTACTGCTCGAAGCGGGAGCGGTGCTTGGCGAAGGTACGGCTGAGCGCCGCCTCGGGATCGTCGCAGCCGTCGACCGCCTGGACACAAGCCGCGTAGTAGCTGGCCGCCCGGAGGAGGGCGTTGCGGGCGCTGACCCGGTGACCACGGGCCAGGCAGTTGTCCCCGATGGCGGCGACTCGGTCGCCCGTGGCCTCCCATTCACGGACCCAGGCGGCGTTGTCGCCGTCGGGGATGCGGTCGATGGTGGTAATGACCTCGCCGGCGTCGGCTGCGCCGCTGTTGATCCTTCCGAGCATTGAACGGGTCATGAACTCCATGCTCGGATCGGTGAAGAAGGTCGTGTGCTTTTCGGTCTGAGAGGTGGTCTGGGGGGTGGACTGGTGGATGGTCACGATGCTGGTCTCCTGGTAGGTGTTCGTACGGTTAGTGGGGTGCCGGCGGGACCGGCAGGCAGTGGGTCAGGCGGTGGGTGCGGGGACGTGGCCGACGGCGGCCGAGGTGGTCTCGGTCGTGCGCTTGACGGCCCACAGCAGCGACAGGGCGGTTCCTGCCAGGCCGAACAGCGGGCGGCCGAGGAGGTCAGCGGTGACGCCGGCGACTGCCGCGGCTGCGAAGGCGGCGGCCCACACGAAGGTGATGCGGCGGTTGACGGCGAGGAACTCGGACGACTGGGCGACCTCGGGACCGACCTGGTCCTTGGCGATGTCGACCGTGAACGGGCGCCCCACGGCGATGGAAGCCAGTGCCACGAGGGAGAGCCACCCGGCGGCACAGGCGTGGAGGTAGTTGCCGACGGCCTGGTCCGGCCAGGTGAGCGCGAGCACACCCGCTCCCAGGAAGAACACAAGCATGGCGCCACCGAGGATGCCGAGGCGGCGCGGCGGCAAGGCGACGGTCACCACGGCCAGCGTGACCAAGGCAGCAACTACACCCCACCGCCACTCGGCGAAGCGGGCGACGAGGGTCAGAACGATGAACGGGGTGAAGCGTAGGATCATCTTCATGGCAGGACTCCTTGTGAGCGGAACGGCTTGTCGGAGTCATGATCCGCTCGCGGCGGTCCCAGGGCCCTAGGGTGGAACCCCAGGTGTGCGCGAGGAGGGCGAAACCCCAGGTCAGCGCCGTGACTTAGGGCGGTCCGTGCCTAGGTTCCGAGTCCGAGTCGTTCGCGCAGCTCGCGGCGAGAGCGCACGCCAAGCTTCCCGTAGATGTTGCTCAGGTGATACTCGACCGCCTTCTTGCTGACGAAGAGCTGGTCGGCGATCTCCTGGTTCGAGCGCATGTCCAGGGCCAGGGTCACGACGTCCTGTTCGCGTGGGGTGAGCTCGAGCGGCGAACGGTCCCGCCGCTTGGACGCACGGCTCAGCCCGCTGTCCGCCAGGTCGAGATCGAGCCGCTCCAGATACGGCACCGCACCGACCTGCTCGAGCAACTTGTGAGCCGACCGGAACTGGCCGACGGCGTCCTGCCGCTTGCCCAGATTGCGAAGCAGCCGCCCGTACTCGGTGTGCACGCCGGCCGCAACGAGCACCGGGGTGTCGGCAAGGAACCCGTCGAGGGCCTCGGCGAAGGCCGCCTCGGCCGTGACCGGGTCACCCCGACGCACCGCGATCCGTCCCCGCAGGTCGGCGATCTGGCACCGCAGGTCGAGGTGCCGCTGCTCGGCGTCGAGGACCAGCTGCCCGACGAGTCGTTCGGCATCGTCAAGCCGACCCGTCCCGATCCGTGCCACCACCGCCGGGTGCATCAGCGAGAGCACCGACAACATCGGGGCTCGGCGCAGGGTGGCCGTGAGCACTGCCAGTGTGTCCACGTCATCGCGGGCGAGCGCGACGGCGATGGACGCCCGCCTGGAAGCCAGCTCCGCTTCGGGGGTATGGAACTCGGCGGCCACCTCGTGAGCGGCCTCGACGCTTGCCCTGGCGGCTTCCCAGTCGCCCCGGGCGGCGAACACACCGGCGAGCAGCTGGTGCGATGCGGCGCCGACCCACCCCTGCTCGGGATCGGTCAGGTCCAGGGCGAGCCGGGCGTTGAGGAGCGCCTCGTCCCACCGCCCAATCTGGAAGAGGGACTGGGCCAGGTCGAGGTGAGCCCGGCGGCGTGCGGGCATGGCCGTGGCACCCCGACGGATCACGACGGTCAGATCGGCGATGGCGGCATTGGCTTGAAGACTGAAGGTGGCGAGCATGCCGCGCACGGCCAGCAGGCCGGTGTCGGCGAGTGCGGTGTGGGAAGGGGGTCCGCTGAGCCGCTCGTCGAGGAGTTCGAGGGCCACGGCGGCGCCGTCGACCTCGGCCCGGCCAAGTGCGCTCATAGCCCACGCCTGCCGCTCCAGGTCGGCGTTGGCGATGCCCCGTCCGATCGCCTCGGTTGCCGCGTCTATGGCTTCCTGGCCCCGCAGGAGGACGACGAACTGGCTCGCCAGCTGGATCAACGCTTCGATCCCGACCTCCCCGCCGTCGGTATCGGCCGCCCGCTGGAGCCGGTGCAGCGACTCGTCGGGCCGGCCGGTCTGCCACGCCACAACCCCGAGCACCAGGTCCTTGCCTGGACCGTCCGCGCACGACTCGATCGCCGGAACCAGCTCGTTCAGAGCCGTGTCCTCCGTGCGCACCAGCAACCGAGCGCCCGACATCAGCCGCCGCTCGCGTTCGTCGAGGGCTGGTGAAACGTCTGCCGCCCACCGCCACATTCGTGCCGCCGAGGCGGACCCCTCGCGGACCCGGGCGTCTTCGGCGGCATGCTCGAGCTCGGCCGCGAGCTCTTCGTCCGCGTGGTCGGCAGCTGCGAAGCGATGGCCGAGGGCAGCGCGTGGATCGCTCAGGGCGGCGGCCGCTCGGTGTAGGTCACGCCGCCGGACCGGCGACAGGCTCTCGTACACGGCGTGGCGGAGCAGCGGGTGGGCGAACTCGAAGAGGGACACTCCGTCGCCGTCGCGGCGATCGATCAGGCGCGTCGCCAGCGCCCGTTCCGCCGTGACTGCCGGGTCGTCGATGCCGGCCACCCGGACGAGGTCGACTAGTGGGCTCGGCCGGTCGAGCACGGCCAAGGCACCCATGAGCGACACTGCCCCGGGGTCGGCGTCCGCCAGCTGGGCCACCACTAGGGCGGCAAGGTCCTGGGGGACCGGGAGGCTCTCTCCCGGCCGGGTCAGCACCGACTCGGGGGCCTCCGAAAGAACCGTGGTGAGGTAGAGCGCGTTGCCGCCGGTGTGGTCGACCAGTCGTTGGGCCGCCGCCTCGTCGATCCGGATGCCGCGGGCGGCAGCCAGCTCCACGACGTCGGCGCCGGACAGCTCGGAGGCACGCAGGCGAGTGCTGCGGCCGGCGTCGTTGCGTAGGTGGAGCCAGCCGTCGTCAGCGCCCGTGTGGTCGCCCCTCGCCGTCGCTATCACCAGCACCGGCTCGCGGTCAAGGCGGCTCACGGCCACCGCCAGGGCGCGGCGTGAGGCGAGGTCGAACCACTGGAGATCCTCGACGACCATCACCAGCAGTTCCGTGTCGGCCAGCTCCGCCACGCGGGTGAGCACCGCTTTGGCGGCTTCGAACACGGTCGCTTCGACCGGGAGGTCGACGAGCGGGGCGAGGGCGGCGTAGGGGACGTCGGCGATGTACTCGAGCCCTCCGAGCACCACCACTCGGACGGGGCCGACCACTTCGTCGACGGCCCGGCGCACAAGGGCCGACTTGCCGGCGCCCGCCGGCCCCTCGACCGACACCACCCGGCACGAATCGTCCCGCGCCATCGCTGCGGCTCCGGCAATCGCTTTCAACTGCTCCGACCGGCCGACGAGGATGGTTTCCAACCGGGCACCTCCACACGATGTCCGTGAACAACTGGTGCCCAGTGACGGTACCCGGTGAGGTGGATGACCGCAGCGGCTACCCATCAGTGTCGGTTGGTCCGACGACGCTCCCGGACTGCCAGGAGTGGACGCACGCGATCCTTGCGATGGCCGGGTCCCTTGCAGGATCGATCGCCGCGGAAAGCGCTCCCGAAGGGGTCCGAACGTAGTCGCATCACTTATCCAGCCGACCCTGCAGCGAGCTCCTCAGCATCCCAATTTCGCCGCTTGCTCAAGCTTCCACGCCGCATAACCCCAGGTCAGGGACCCAAGAGGGGTTCGAACAAAGTCCCATAACCTCCACCCGTTGTCGGAATCACAACGTTGTCCCTGGTAGAGGGGCAACTTCGTGACCCGTTCGCCAAATGAGGCAGATGTCGATGTTCGAACCCCTGCCTGAGCTGGGAGAACGCCCTGACAAATTCTTTCGCCCGGTCGGACAGCTCAGAGTTCGTTTCCACCAGGGCGCGTCGGACGAAGCGTTGCGATGAGGAAGTAGCACGGAATGGCGATTCCCTCTTCTGTTGGAAGCGCCATCGTCTCGGTCAGCGAGCGGACGTCGGCGAGGAGAGCATCCCACCGTTGCTCTCCGACGAGCCGGGGCTTCTCGGCCATCACGTGGCCAGCAGTCTTGACCATGAATTCCGCAGCTTCCTCCGCTGTCGGAAAGTCCAGCTCCAGCCGCTCGACAGAGTGATCCGTCAAGCGCAGGCAGTGGCGGGCCCCGAGTTCCCTCAGGGAATCTGCGTCTCCCCATCTGCTCGGTGGTCCGGAGCTGACCGGGGGTGGCGGCAGATACGGCGAAAGGGCCGGACCCATGGCCGGCATGAAGCTGCCAGGCACCCACGATGCCAGGACAACACGGCCGGAGGGAGTGACGGCTCTGGCCAGTTCCCTCATGGCCACCTCGTGGTCGACGGCGTACATGACCCCGAAGACGGAGAGGACAGCAGATGCAGACTGGTTGGGAACCGGCAGGTCTCCGACATCGGCATTCACCCAACGGACCACCAGGCCCGCTGACGAGCACCGCTTGGAGGCGATGTCCAGCAATGTCTGCTCGAAGTCGATACCCACGACGTCGGCCCCTCGGCCGGCAGCCAACAGTGCCGCGTTGCCAGTCCCGGTGGCGACATCGAGCACAGTGTCCGCAGCCTTGATCCCTGCAGCCTCCACGACACGATGCGCCGCAGGCTCGAGTCGCTCCGCCATCCGAGGGTAGTCACCGACGGCCCACGTGGTCATAGGAACCTCCTCGATCGCCAGACGTCTGCGGGTGAACGGTGTCGGACTGCCATCGCTCGGAGTTCCCCATCGATCCCGATGACACCGCGACGGGTGCCGTGCCGAATCAACGGGCACCTTCGATCTCGAAGTCCAGAAGTCGACCGATGGCTGCCCCGACCTCGCGCATCGGACCTGCCGACCGCGTGGCCCTGGCCAGGACGAACCCACCTTCAACCGCCGCGATGAGCAGTGTCGCGAACTGCGCAGCATGCGCACCGTCGACTCCCGCCCGGCGCAGCTGCTCCTCGATGGCGACTTTCCACTGATCGAATGCCTTCGCCGCCGCATCGAGCACCGCATCCGCATCGGGGGACTCGAGGACGGCGGGAGCGATAGGACAGCCGAACGCACCGCCTGTTCCCTCCAGTGCGGCGACGCATACGTCGACGAAGGCATTGACCGCCTCGAGTGGCGACGAGGAACGATCTCCAAGCAATCGAATCATCTGCTCGACGTTGTCACCGCTGCTCTCCACGACAGCGACGGCGAGTTCCTCCTTGCCGCCGGGGAAGTGGTGGTAGATCGTGCCCCGAGTAGCCCCGGCCCGCTCCAGGACTTCCGTGAATCCGGTCGCCGTCATCCCATGGCGGCGGTAACTGACCTTGGCGGCATCGATCATGCGTTGACGAGTGTCCGTACGCTTCCCCATCTACCCTTACCGCCCCTCTCGTAGCGCGGGGAATACCTCGGTGGTCAGGAGCCGCATCGACTCGACGGCGTACTCGTGGGGCATGCCGAACCAGTTGGTGCGGAATCCGAAGTCCGTCATGTGAAGATCGTCGATCCAGGGGATGAGCATGGCGATGCAGTCGTCGGGCGTGCCAATGATGAAGCGCTCGTCTTCCAAGAGCTCGAAGGGGATGGCGAAGCTCTCATCGCCCGGAAGCGCCTTGTCCTGACCCCAGGCGGCGTACGCGTCGTACTTGGCGCCGAGGAACGGTTGGGCGATCTCGAGCGCTCGTTGGCGGGTCGGAGCACAGAAGATCTCCCGAGCCACCGACGTCCGAGACGATGCAGGGAGCCCAGCCTCTTGACGGGCTACTGCGAAGAGGTCGAGCTGCCGGGCGACCGTCGAATAGGTGGCGTGGGGATTGATCATCCATCCGTCCGACTGCCGAGCCGCTCGGACGACCGCCTTGTCAGCGTTTGCCGCCATGAGAATGGGAGGCCGAGGCTCCTGGAGGGGCCGGGTCGAGATCGGGGTCCCCTCTACCTGACACCAAGGGAGATCGACCACCGGCTCATTGCTCGTCCACAGCTCCTTGAGTGCCGCGAGGTTTCCCTCGAACCGCTCGACCATGCGCTTCCGATCGATCCCGAAGGCCAAGTACTCCTCATCCCGATAGCCGAGGCCGGCCCCGAAGACGAGCCGCCCGCCGGACAGCACGTCGATGGAGGCGAACTGCTCGGCCGTGGCCACCGGATTGTGGAGGGCCAGCAAGTTGATGGAAACGACCAGAGACATGTCACCCGTCCGGTCGATGAGGCGCCCCAGCATTGCTGCCTGGTCGATGCCGTGCAGCCACGCTCCGGTGAGGAAGTGCTGGGTAACCGCCACTCCGTCCCATCCGAAATCACGTGCCGCGTCGGCGATGGTTAGTTCGCCGTCGATCTGGGCGGTCAGGTCGCCTCCGAGAGCGTGCTGGTTGGTGACCACTGCACAGAACCGCAGTGGATTGCCGGCACTCTCTGGGGCGCTCACCAGTAGCCCTTCATCAGTTCAGAGGCCCACTGCGGTTGGACGACCGGACCCCGCGGTCCGAACTCTCGCATGAATGGCTTGATGTCCAGTACGGGAGTTCCCACCACTGCGTCCAGGCCCCGAACTTCGAGCCAGCCCGGACCAACGTCGACCAACTCGCATGTCGTGATTCCGATCCGGTTGGGACGGTCTTTCGCCCGCTGGGCCAGGATGCCGACGCTCGGCCAGTCCTGTCTCCCTCGGGGGTGCCGGTCACCTCGACAAATGGAGTCCTCGCCGACCCGGTCGAAAATAAACGTGACCTCCACGTGGGAGAACGCCTCGAGACCTCGTGTGGCCGTCTTCTCCAGAACCTCGTCATGCAGCTCGATGTGCGCGCACACCGAGCCCCAGTTGTCGTCCGCGACCTCTGTTCGGCCGCCGACGACACGCCCGATCGCGGTCATTGGTGCGAGCTGCATCCGCCTCTCCTTTACTAGTACAAGCATCCTATCATTTAGTAAGGAGATTACAAGGATGAATGTACTAGCAGGACGAATGGACGGTTGAGGGGAGCGGAGGGGGGTTCGAACGTAGTCCCATCACTTCCGTTGCCGACCGTGCGAAGGGAGCCGAAGCGCCCGAATTCGGCCCCAACTGAGACCTTCACTACACATCACCCCAGGTCAGCGGCCCAGGAGGGGTTCGAACATAGTCGCATAACCTCCACCCGTTGTCAGATGTACAACGTTTGCTCCAACGGATTGCTCGGCGCAGGCGATCACAGGCCTCACCACGCGCGACAAGTTGCAATGGGGGCTAGTCGGTTTCGTCGGTGTGCTCGCCGCAAGTCCCTAGCTCTAAAACTGATGAAGGTTGTTCACATGGGGTCCTCTGAGGGAGGGACTCGATGGACGAGCGAGAACAGCAGCCCAAGATCAGGCACCGCCTGGCCATTTGGGCGTCGACTTGCCAAGTGAGGTAGCCGGTCGGGTGGAGCTTGACCGCCAGGCGCCTCGCCCAGCCCTTGCCGGCGACCCCCTCCGATTAGTAGTGGGGTCCGGTCGGGCGGATGAGCCGACACCTCGCCCCTGGGGCGTGCCCGTGACCGGATAGGGCGGGGTCGTTCCCGGCGGCACTCTCGTGCAAACCGCCCGGCCGGGGCCGTTCCGGCCGGGCGGTCGTCGCGGCCCCCGGTCAACCGGTCGCCTACACCCTCATCTTGCTCAGCTGATGGTCAGAGCGTTCACCGCGGTGGTCGTGCCGCCCGTCTCGGTCAGGGTCACCGAGAACGATCCGGCGGGAGTGTCCTTGGCCACCGAGAGCTTCAGCTTCAGCGTCGGGTTGGGATGCTTCTTCGAAGCCTTGCCGACCTTGACCGACACCACGGTGACCGACGGGTTCGACACCGTCACGACCGCGCTCGAGTCGAAGCCCGTGCCGGAGACGGTGGTGGTGAGCTTCTTACCCGGGGCCACGACCGTCTTGGAGAACCCGGTGATGCTGGGCCCGGTCACGGTCACGCTCTCCGTCGTGACGAGCGTCGTGCCGTCGGTGTTGGACAGCGTCGTGGTGACCGTGTGCGTCCCGGGTGCGCTGTAGGTGTGGCTCCCGGTGACGGTCCCCGTGCCGCCGCTGACGTTGACGGTGGCCGGGCTGGTGGCCGTGCCGTCGCCCCAGTTGACGGTGGCGGAGTAGATGCCGGTGCCGTCACTGGCACTACCGATGTTCGCCAGGACCACGGTGCCGGTGCCGATGTTCTCCTTGGGCGTCAGCGGTGCGGCGGCGAGGGTGAACGGTGCCTGGGTCACCAGCCGGACCGCCCCCGACGGGTAGGAGACGGCATAGGCGGCCGGCCCGAACGACAGCGTCGAGAAGGTCCCGGTCACCGGTCCGCCGAACGGCGTGAAGACGCTGCCGACCGCCGGCGATCCCACCGTGGTGACGGCCAGGGTGCTGCCGGTCGACAGGGTCGTTCCCGGACCGGTGATGCCGCCCGAACCCGGTGTCCCGTTGACGGTGACACCGAACGTGCCCGCCCCGGTGAGTGAAGAGCCATTGGACAGCGACAACGCGCCACCGTTGGCTACCTGGAAGGTGCCCGCGTTCGAGGTGGAAGTCCCCTGGTCCTGCACGGTGCTGGGCGCACCGATGGTGACCGTCCCGCCGGACGCGACGGAGATGGGTGCACGAAGGTAGACGTTGTTGCCCGTGCCCGTCGTGGACAGGGCGCCGCCGCCGGCGACCGTGAGCATCGAGCCGTCGATGAGCGCGTAGCCGTTGGGGGATGGCGTCATGACGACCGACCCGTCGTCGGTGACGGACGAGCCCTGCAGGTTCAGTGAGACCGAAGCCACGGCGCCGTCGACCTCGACCGTCTGACCCGCCGGGACGGTGCCGCTGAGGTTGGCGCTCCCCCGGACGTCGATGGTCCCGGTGCCGGCCGTGTCCGCGACGGTGCCGCTGGTGACGGTCACCGGGTTGCCCACGATCGAACCGCTGGACTGGTTGAAGCTGGCGTTCTCGGTCATCGTGCCGGTGACGGTCAGCGTCCCGGCGTTCGTGAAGACGTCACCGCCGTTGCTGAGCGAGTACGCCGCCCCGGCTGACACCGTGAAGTTCCCGTCGTTGACCGTGGTGGTGCCTTCGTCCTGCGCGTTCGTGGGAGCTCCCAGTGTCACCGTGCCGCCGGTCTGGTTGGTGATGTTCGTGCGCAGGTAGGCGACGTTGGACGTGCCCCCAGTGGAGAGGGACGCACCCGATGCCACCGAGACGGGGCTGCCGTTGAGCCAGGCGTAGCCGTTGGCGGACGGTGTCAGCACGAGACCGCCGTCGTCGGTGACCGAGGTGCCGGTCAGGTTCAGCGTGACCGACGTGACCGCACCGTCCACGTTCACCGTCTGTCCGGTCGGGATCGTGCCGCTGAGCGACGCGCTGCCTCGGACGTCGATGGTGCCGGTGCCGGCCGTGTCCACGATGGCACCACCGGTGACCGTCACTGGATGGCCGACGATCGATCCGCTCGTCTGGGTGTACGTGCCGGCCGACTCGGTCAGGGTGCCCGAGACGGTGAGCGTCCCCGCATTGGTGAGGGAATCCCCGCCGGTGGTCACCCCGTAGGTCGCACCGGCAGACACCGTGAGGCTGCCGTCGTTGACCGTGGCGGTGTCGTAGTCCTGCTGGCTCGTCGGCGCGCCAAGTGTGACCGTGCCACCGGCCTGGTTGGTGATGGAGGTCCGCAGGTAGGCGATGTTGGACGTTCCGCCGGTGGAGAGGGACGCGCCGGAGGCGACCGTGACCGGGCTACCGCCCAGCCAGGCGTAGCCGTTGGCCGACGTCGTCAGCACCAGGCTGCCGTCGTCGGTGACCGATATGCCCGTGAGGCTCAACGTGACCGACTGGGTCGCAGCGTCGACGGTCACCGTCTGACCCGTCGGGATGGTGCCGCTGAGGCTCGCACTGGCACGGACGTCGATGGCCCCGGTCCCGGCCGTGTCCACCACCGACCCGCCGGTGATCGTCACCGGACCCCCGGAGATCGAGCCGCTGGTCTGCGTGAACGTCCCGGCCGACTCGTCCATCGTGCCCGAGACGGCCAACGTCCCGGCATTGGTGAACGAGTCCGAGCCGGTGTTCACCTGGTAGTTGCCACCCGAGGGCACCGTAAGGTTGCCGTCGTTCACGGTGGCGGTGTCGTAGTCCTGGAGGGTCGTGGCCGCTCCGAGGGAGACCGTGCCGCCGATCGAGTTGGTGAGGGAGGCCCGCAGGTAGGCGGTGTTGGTCGTACCCGAGGTCGACAGCGTGCCGCCCGAGTTGACGGTCACGGGACCTCCGCCCAGCCACACGTAGCCGTTGGTGCCGGGCGCCATGTCGAGGACACCGCCGGCGGCCACCACGCTGGACGAGTCGAGGCTCAGGGTGACACTGGACGATGTGGCCTCAGCCAGGAGTGTCTGAGTCCCGCTGGTCGCCCCGCCGACCTGCAGGGCACCCACGGTGACACTTCCGGTGAGGGTGACCGTGTACGTGCCCGGTGCCGAGATGCACACGACGCTCGAGCTGGTCGGGAAGCCGGAGGACCAGTAGGACGGACTCGCCCCCCAGTCGGTCGTCCCGCTCGTCGGGCCCTGCCACGAGTCCGTGCAGCTCAACGCCGCGGCACTGGGCGTTGCGGACACGACGGCGACGGCGCCTGCCGATCCCAACGTCCCGACGGCCACCAGTGCGGCCATCGCCGCTCCACGGATTGCACGCATGAGGTCTCCTCCGAGTTCGTCGCCCGACGGGGCGGCCGGACGCGACCCGGATGGGCCCCGCCTGAAACAAGTGTGGCAACCGCTCGCTAACAGAACGCTAACGGAGCGCTAACGTTGCCAGATGGGTCTCGTGCGCAGGAATCGGCTCCTGGCGCAACTGCGGGACCGCCATCGTCTGTCGGTCGTCGCACTCGAGTCGCCGGCCGGATTCGGGCGGTCGGTGCTGGTGGACCAGGCGCTGGAGGAGGGACCGGACCTGCCGGACGATCGCGACCTCCTCTACCGCTGCGTGCCGGCTGACTCGAACTCCGCCGTGTTCGCCACCCACCTCCTGGTCGCGTGCAACGGACGGGACGTGGCCTGGGCACCGACGGACGGGATCCCGACCGGTGCCGGCGTCGTGGACGCGCTCGCCGCGGCCATGCCCCGTCGCGGCCACCTCTGCCTCGTCCTCGACGGGCTGGAGCTGGTGGCGCCAGCCGGCGATGCCCTCGTCTACCAGCTGGTTCGGAACCTGCCCAGCGGCGCGCACCTGGTGCTGTCGGGCCGGAGGCTGCCCCGGATCGGCCTCCCCCGGATGGTGGCGTCCGGCACGGCGGTCCTGCTCGGGCCGGCGGAGCTCGCATTCACCCCGGACGAGGCGGACCAGGCCACCGAGGGGATCGACCTGCTAGAGGACCCTCAGTTGGCCGCGTGGCCTGCGATGGTGGGACTGGCTCGTGCCGGCCACCCGGAACTGGCGGTCGCCTACGCCCGTGACGAGGTGCTGGCACCGGCGGGACCGCTCCTCACCCGCGCCGTCGCCACCGTGGCGGCGGTCGACGGTTGCACCGACGGTCAGCTCGGCCCCGTCCTCGCGTCGGTCGGGATCGGACCGTTGGACGATGTCGAGCACGTCAGATTCGAGCTCGGACGGCTGCCGCTGGCGGGCGGCACCGGTGGTTGCTGGCCCCGACCGGTGTGGTCCCAAGCCACCCGCGGCGTGCTGTCCGGGGCGGAGCTCGAGCTCGCGGCCGTGGCGAAAGCCCACTCCCTCGTGGCCGCCGGTGCGCTCCGTGAGGCGGGTGAGATGGCACTGCGCACCCGAAGCCCGGCGGCACTGGCCGAGGTGGTGCGTGCCGCACTGTCCAGCCAACCTCCACTCGCCCCGTTCGACGACCTGCGCACGTGGGACGCTTCCGGCGTCCTCGGCCCGGAGTCACCGGAGGGTCGCTGGTTGGCGACGACGGTGGACCTGCTGACCGGCGACGCCGGCGGGCGGGCGGTCGATCGCCTCGAGGACGTGCGCGCGTCGTTCGAAGCGGCCGGTGACCTTACGGGGGAGACCTCGCTACTGCTCCACCTCGGACACGTCGCCCGGGCCGGTGACGACATCGCCACCCTGGGGCGGGTCCTGCAGCGTGGAGAGGAGCTGGCTGCATCCGGCCAACCGTCGGCGGCGGCGCTCGTCTCGCTAGGTCACGCTGTGTCGGCCCAGTTGTCCGGTGACCCCATTGCGGCGCTGGCAGCACTCGACCGGATCCCTCCCGGCTCGCTGGCCGGCGACTGGGCCGGTCAGGCCCTGATGATCCGGGGGGCGAACCTCCTGCTCGCCGATCGCATCCACGCGGCCGTCGTGGCCCTCGAGGCAGCCACGGGGGAGGGTTCCGACTCGTCGCGTGCGGTGGCCTTCGACCTGCTCGCGTCCGCCCGCTGGTACGCGGAGGATCCGCTCGGCGCACTGAACGATGCGGAGACAGCCGAGCATCTGGCCGTCCGGGCCGATGTCCCGGGGCTCGTCCAGCGCATCCGGGCCACACGCGCCTGCTTCCTGGCGGCCTCCGGGCGGTATGGACCGGCCCGCAAGCTCCTTGACCGGGTGGAGCGCCGTGGGGGCCCGTCGCAGTCCGACGAGGCGGCCGCGCTGTGCCGGGTGGCCGAAGCCCTGCTCCTCGCAGACGCCGACGACCTCGCCGGTGCCCGTCGGGTGGTCGCCTCGGTGACCGTGAACGGGCGCGCCGTCCGCACCTCGCAGTGGACCGCCGCTCTCTCGACCGCCCTGGGCCTCGGCGGGCCCGGTGACAAGGACCCGGTCGGCGCCGCCGTGACTGGCACCGGCCTGTCCCGCGCTCGCAGCGCGGGAGAGGCCGGTGCCGCCCATCTCTCGGGTGGCCCGCCCGCCGACGCCGGTCACCGCCCCTATCTCCCGGCCCGCTGGTGCACGCCGTCCTCGCCCCTCGTGACGGTCTCGCTGCTGGGCACCGGCACCGTGCACCGGGGTGTGCGACACGTGGACCATCCAGCATGGGGCAGGAGCCGCGTCCGCGAGCTCTGCCTCCACCTCGCGCTGGTCGAGGACCGCAGCCGCGAGGGAGTGGCGGCGGCACTGTGGCCCGACCTCGAGGATCGGGCCGCCGGCCGCAACCTGCGCGTGACGTTGACGCACCTCCTCGACGTGCTCGATCCCGATCGCCAGCGGTCGCGGGGAAGCCGGCTCGTCGCCGACCGCGCCGGCTGCCTCTCCTTCGCCCGGGGCGGGGGGCTCACGATCGACCTGTGGGACCTCGAGGCCCACGCATCGGCCCTACTCGCCACGCCGGAGCCCGACCGTCCCGTCCTGTTGGCACTCGCCCGCCAGTTGGCCGACTCCGGGACCGGGCGGTTGCTTGGTGGGAGCCCGGTCGGCGAGTGGCTCGAACCGCATCGACGGCGCCTGGACGACCTGGTAAGCGCGGCCGCGCTCTCCGCCGCCGACCGGGCACTGGGCATGGCCGACCCCGCACTCGCGGAGGCGCTCGCCCATCGGGCGCTGGCCGTCGACCCCTGGTCCGAGCGGGCGCAGCGGATGGTGATCGAGTCCCGTCTGGCACGTGGTGACCACGACGGTGCACGACGCGCGGCCGAGCACACGCTCGCCCTCCTCGCCGACCTGGACGCCACGCCAGCCCCGGAGACCTTGGCGCTGTTGCGACGTTCCTGAACGGCCCCGGGTCGTGCCGGATGAATCGCCGCGGTCTGGTGACGATGCGTCAGGGCGCCAGGCGGCCCGGACCGTCCCGGGCGCGGTGGATCAGGCACCGACCCCCAACTCCACCAAGTTCCCTTGAGACCTTGACCATCGACTTATCCGTAGCCGGCGAAGCCGGGTTCGGCGATCAGACGACCATCTCTTCGCCCTTGAGCGTCGTTCGATGCATCAGGCGACGCGAAGTCGACTGGAAGGGAAGGGCCCGGTGCAGCATCCCGGTATTGTCCCAAATGACCAGGTCACCTCGGTACCAGTGGTGGCGAAGCGTGAACTCCGGTCGGGTCGACCACTCGAGCAATCGCTCAAGCAGGGCCTTTCCCTCATCCGGAGGCCAGCCGACCACTTCGGCCGCGGTGGCGCCGAGCAGGAGTGATCTCCGGCCGTCGCGGTGGGTCCACACAAGTGGATGGACCCGCGTCGGGACACGGTCCCAACCAGCGCGCTCCCTGTCCGACGCGTCCGGATGAGCCCGAAGCTGTGCATTGGCGAAACTGTGCACCACCTGCAGGTCGAGGATCTGAGCCTTCTCGGTCTCGGGTAGCGCCTCATACCCAACGTAGGTGCTCGCGAACTCCGTATCGCCACCTGATTCATCGACTTCCCGCGCCGTCAGGAGGGTTGCCTTCTGTGGTAGTTCGTCGGTGGCTCCATCGATATGCCACAGGAAGTTGCCCTGCCGATACCACGCCAGCACGGCGTCCGTCTTCGACGGATCCAAGGTGATCGTCGCTATCTCGGGATGCTCATGCTCCCCGGTACGGCCCACGACGACTTCGCCCAGCTGTCTGCTGAACGTGACGAGTTCACTATCGCTGATGTCGACCGCCCGGAAGACCAGCACGCCGAACCGCGCCAATTCAGCGAGCCACCTGGCGGCATCCCCCGCATCGACGAGGTCGTGACCGTTGAGGCCGACGATCTCCCCACCGAAGTTGGGCGTGAGTGGCGTCACGTGGATAGTCATACCGTCCTCCCGATGATCGGTTTCAGGGGGTGAGCGGGTGGATATGCGAGCCGCGACGAAGCCGTGCAGCCCACCGCTCTGGCCCTACAGCCATGCGCCACCCAAGTCGTACACCGTTCGAGCGCAGCCCCATGGGTCGCCCACTCGGGCGACCTCCCTGCGTCATGGCTGCAGCGGCGGCTGGCGGCCCGCCCGCTGTTTCCGCCCCTTGCCCCCGGCACCTGGCTCGACCGAGTCGAGGTAGGTCTCGAACAGCGACACCAGGTCGGCGTGGCCGGTCGTGATCCCGAATCCCTCCTCGAGTTGCATCATCATCGGGACACCGGTCATGAGGAACAGCCATGCACCCGGCGACAGGACGCCATCGCCGATCCCGACCTGTCCGAGCCCCCCCTCGCTCCATCTGGTCGTCAGCGCTTCGAGCTGCACCGCCCGAAGCCGCGTCGTCGCGTCGGTGATCTCGTTCCGGATGGATCTTCGGTGGTTGGCGAGCGCCATGAACTCCAACACCAGTGCGGACGTGGTCTCGTCCTTGGTGTATTCCCACAGGGTGCGCAACGGCTGGTCGGCCCGGTCCTGCAGCGCCTCGACCAGTCGTTGCCGGCCCTGCTCCGATCGCCGACGGACCGTGGCGACGAACAGATCGTCGAGAGTCGGGAAGTAGTACTGGACGGTACCTGCCGTCACGTCGGCCTTGGCGGCCACGGCCCGGTAGCTGACGGCGGCGTAGCCCCTGTCGAGCATCAACTGCTCGACGCAGTCCAAGAGCTGGGCTCGTGTCCTCGATGCCTCGGTGCCGATTCGTCGAGGGGATGCCGATCGCACCTCACCCGTTTGCGCGGCGCGTGTGGTCCCCTCGTTCCGAACCACTGGATTCTCCGGGATCACCATCGGGACGGTTCGGGGCCATCGAGCGATACCGGCCGTCGGTACGAGATGTCGTCGTGGCCACGCATGCCCTTTGGGTAGCCCTGCTTCTTGAAGAATGGATTGTTCACCATCGAAGCGTCACCGGTGATGACCGCGTCGACCGTGGAGCGCCGAACTGAGATGCGCCAGGTTCCTTCCCGCTTCTCCAGCCGGTCGACGTACCTGCCGTTCATGATCGTGCAGGAGGTGGCGTCCTGACTCAGGAGGACGACCATCACATAGCTCTCACAGGTGGCCGCGGTGCCTTCGATCTCGCAGAGATGCGTCGTGATGTTGTGGAGGTGCGACGCCGAACTGGCCGCATGCTGCGCGTTGGCCCACGCTGCATATTCCGGTCCCCGAATCACGGCACTTCCGTGCTCATCGACGCCGTCGTCGTGATACGTGCTGGATGTGATCTCCACGTCGTGCCGGTCATTGCCGCGAGCGTGGCGGGAGATGCAGTCGAGGATCTCGGTTCGATCCTTCAGGTACTGCACATCACGCTTCAGCTGCTCCAGTTCGTCCCCGGTCATTCGCTGATGCTCCCTGGTATTCGAAGGGCGCCGGAGTCCTCGTCCGCGGCGATCGGAGATTAACGCAACACGGTGGATCCATGCTATACGGTCGTATGAAAGCGAACCGGGCGGGGTCACGGGTCCGGCCATTGGACCTGAGCGACACAGGGAGCGTGCCACATGCGGATTGGTCTGACCGGCGTGGTCGGGTCCCCTTGAGGTGAGCCACTCGCTGTGCGAGTCCGATGCTCCAGAATGGAGCGAGGAGGACAGCGCAGATGAAGCGACGGAGGCACACGCCCGAGCAGGTGATCAGGAAGCTGGCCGAAGGCGACAAGCTTCTGAACGAGGGCAAGCCCTTGGAGGAGGTCGTCCGGCACCTCGAGATCACCGAATCGACCTGGCATCGCTGGAAGAACCAGTACGGCGGCATGAAGGCCGATGACGCCAAGCGGCTGAAGGAGCTGGAGAAGGAGAACCAGCGCCTCAAGCGGATCGTCGCCGACCAGGCCCTCGACATCGACATGCTGAGGTATCTGTCCGAGGGAAAATTCTGACCCCGGACAGCCGACGGAAGGCCGTCGTGGCCGTCCGAGAGCAGTTCGGGGTGTCAGAACGGCGGGCATGCCGGGTGATCGGCCAGGCGCGATCCACCCAACGGCTCCCGCCACCCGTCCCGACCGACGAGGAGCTCGCCCTGCGCGCCTTCCTCCAAGACTTCGCAGGCAAACGTCCGCGATGGGGGTGGCGCAGGGCCGCGACGGCTGCTCGGGCAGCCGGCTGGGTCGTGAACAACAAGCGCATCCACCGCCTCTGGCGGGACGAAGGCCTGCGGGTTCCCTACCGGAAGCGGAAGCGGCCCCTCCGGGGCATCGGCGCGAGTGTCGGCGCCTTCTGCCCGATCCGGCCGAACGTGGTGTGGGCTCTCGACTTCCAGTTCGACCAGACGACCGACGGGAGGATGCTGAAGCTGCTGAACGTGATCGACGAACACACGAGGGAGGCGCTGGCCATCGAGGTCGATCGCTCCATCGACGCCGACGGGGTCGTGGCCGTCCTCGAGCGCCTGGCGGCCGTGCGCGGTGCTCCCCGCTACGTCCGGTTCGACCACGGACCCGAGTTCATCGCCTACGCCGTGGCGGACTGGTGTCGGTTCAACGGAACCGACACCGTCTTCATCGACCCTGGGTCACCGTGGCAGAACGCCTGGATCGAGAGCTTCAACTCGCGAATCCGGGACGAGTACCTAAACGGCCAGCTCTTCGACAGCCTCCTCGAGGCGAAGGTGCTCCTCGAGGACTGGCGGATCGACTACAACAACAGCAGGCCTCACAGCGCTCATGGCTGGCTAACCCCGGTCGAGTTCGTCGAGGCCTGGCTCAACCGACAAGAGGAAGTGCTCGCATAGCGGGTGGCTCGGAGCCGGCACGGTCGACAAGATCGTGCAGCAGGCCCAGAATGCGGAGGCTGACGGCTTCACGTCCCTGTGGTACGCCAGCATCATTACGGGGGATCCACTCGTGGCGATGGCGATCGCCGGTCGTCAGACCTCGTCGATCGAGTTGGGTACTGCGGTACTCCAGACGTATCCGTGCCACCCGCTCCTGCAGGCAAACCGGATCGCCTCGGTCACCCACGGCATGGGCCGTCCAGGGTTCACCCTCGGGATCGGCCCGAGCCACGCGTCCTCGATCCAGGGCCTGTACGGCTACTCCTACGACAATCCGGGACGCAACACCGAGGAGTACGTGCGCATCCTCACGGCGCTCCTCCGGGGTGAGGCGGTGGAGGTCGACGGCCAGGACTGGTCGACGCACGCCCCCGCCGCCACGGTCGTCACCGCGGAGCCGGTGCAGGTGCTGCTCTCAGCACTCGGACCACGACTACTGCGGGTCGCCGGGGAAGTGGCGGACGGTACGGTGCTGTGGATGGCACCTCCGAAGGCGATCGAGACACACGTCGCGCCGAGGATCAACGACGCTGCCCGAAATGCCGGCAGGCCTCCTCCGCGGATCGTCGCTGGGCTCCCGGTCGCGGTCCACGACGACGTGGCCGAGGCCCGGACCGCGACGACGGCATACTCGAGCATGTACGCCGGACAGCCCAACTACCAGCGAATCATGGAGTTGGGCGACGCTTCCACGCCGGCCGAAGCCGCCATCGTGGGTGACGAGGACTCCGTTCGAGCGCAGCTCCAGGGCGTCATCGATGCCGGCGCAACTGACGTCTGGGCCGCGATCGTCCCGGTCGGGGACGATCGGCGTGCCTCGATCCGGCGCACCACTGACCTCCTGCGGGAGCTACTCGGCTGACCGGCACTCACGGGGCCCCACAGCCGACGGCGCTGTCGCAGCTCATGGCGACGGTTCAGACGGTGACCGGCTCGGCCCCTGTGGCGTCGCGCTCTTCGGCAAAGGTGACGATCCGATTACGTAGCCACTGGAGCCCGGGGTCGTTCTCGGCACGGGTCGTCCAGAGCGTGAGTCGATTGATTGGCTGCAAGGACATCGGTGGCTCGAGGATCCGAAGCGAGGTCTGGTCGGACAGGAGCCGCGCCAGGCATTCGTGGATGAGGGCGATTCTCCGAGTGCCATGCAACAGGAGAGGGGCGAGGCCGAACACGGTGGTGATCTCGGTGCTGCGGGCGATCCCGAGTATGTCGAGTTGCGCTTCAGCCGGTGAGACCTCCTGGCCGCACAAAGTCGCAAGATAGGGCAGCGAGCTGTAGCTCCTTGAGGGAGATCGATTCTCCGACCCCGTCACCTGCGGTCGGTGGATGACATCGGTGCCGATTCGGAGGATGCCTACTTGGTGTGCCCTGGCTCTTCCCGGGTGCCACTCGGGTTGGGCGGCTCCTATGGGGTCGCGTCCGTAGGTGCTACGGGGTTGCTGTAGACCCGGAGCGGGTCGATGAGCACAGCCAGTCGGCGCTCTCGGACCATGACGGCATCGAACTCGTCCCAGTCGTCGTGCTGGCCACCGGCGCCGACGAAGATGGTCCGGAGCAACAATGGCAGGTCCGCATGGCTGAGCCACGGCTGGGGATCATCGGGACCGGCCAGAACGGCGTTGCCCTCGATGCTCGCCCATTGCCAGCCACTGCGAAACGTCACGGTGATCTGGGGTCGGGCCCGGAGGTGCGCACGTTTGACCCGCCCGGCGGTGACGAAGGCCGCGACCGGCCGATCGGTGTCGGGGTGGTCGATGATGCCCACGTTGACCACGGTCGACTGGATGGTGTGGTCGCCTCGAAGCGTGGACACGACGGCCAGTCCCCGCTCGGCCCGGCCCAGCTCAGCGGCTTCGCGCAGGCTCGTCACCGGCGTGACCGCTCACGTCCATCGATCCAGCGGTCGACGCGATCAGCCTGGCGCCTCACGAGATCGGGTGAAGGGGTGGCTTGGGCGGGCACGGCGCTCCCCTCGTAGGGGGTGATCATCTCGGTGGCGAGTCCATGAGCGTCACCCCACCCCAGTTCCTGGAGCTGCTGTCCGGCCCCGTCGATCAGGGACTGGATAGTACTAGGAGGGGAATTCCCCGGCTACCCGGAGATCCACGCCGGCTTCTGGCAAAGGGTGCCCCCGGAGTTGGCTCAGGCGGCAGAATCACCTCGCCAGGTGGGCCACCCCAGGAGTTGCGGTTTCTCGGTCACCCAGGCGCGCTCGTCGGAACCTATCTCGGCGCTGATGAGCGCCTCCAGCCTGGCGTTGCACCGGTCGACGACGTCGGCGTAGCCGGGGTCCGTGGCCACGTTGACCATCTCGCCAGGGTCGCTCCGCCGGTCGAAGAGCAGGACGTCATTGTGTGCGAACAAGGAGGCCACGTCCTTCGGCCGGTTCGGCTCGAGCGGCGAGAAGTAGCGGGCGAAGGTGAAGCGCTCGTCGGAGCAGGCGCGCAGAAATCCCCGTTTGCGCCAGTCAGGCCGGAGATCTCCGGAGGCGACGCGATCGGCCACGTCGGGGTCGGCGAAGTGCTCCCAGAACGATGCGTCCAGGGTCACGACCGATTCGATGGCGACGAGGACGCCGTCTCGGACCGCTCGGCCTTCCAGAGCGGGGATCAACGGGTGACCTCCCAATTCCGGGTACTGGTCGGCGATGGCGTCCTCCGCCAACCCGGCGAAAGCCAGGAGGGTCGGGGCGATGTCGACCGCGGACGCCAGAGCTTCGGTCGTCGTCCCACCGGCAACGTCCGGGTGGATCACGAGCATCGGGACATGGGTGTTCTCGTCGTAGGGGAGGTTTCCCTTCTGGCGAAGGCCGTGGGAGCCGGCCATCTCACCGTGGTCCGCGGTCACGATGACGATCGTGCGGTCGGCCTCACCGGACGCTTCGAGGGCGTCGAGCACGACCTCGACGTGGCGGTCCACATCGCGCAGGCAGTTCAGATAGAAGTTCATGCCGGCGCGCCAGCGCTCGCCGCCGGGTACCGGACCGAAGACGGTGTCCATCATGGTGCGGTACTCGGCGACGGCCGGCGCGGCGTCCGAAGGGTCATCGTTCCAGTTGGGTGGCACGTCGAAGTCCCACCGGGGCGCGTACATGGGGATGTCTGCGGGGGGCTTGGTGACCGTGGCGTGCGCCAGGTTGGGCGGAAGCTGGACCGACGAGCGCCCGCCATAGTCGAAGCTCATGATGTCGTGGGGGTTGACGAAATTCACCGTCATGAACCACGGCTGGTCCGCCGAGACCGCTGACGCCCGGGTGCGTAACCATGACGCCGCCTGCCCGGCGATGACCGGGTCGACCCGGAGCCCGGCCCAGGCTCCACCGTCGATGTCGCCCCAGTCATTCCATTCGTGGAACCCGTAGGGCTCGAGGGCATCGGCGGTCGGCGCCGGATCGGCCGGGTCCACGTAGGCGTTCGACAGGTGCCATTTGCCCTTGTAGGTGCAGTAGTAGCCCGCCCGCCCGAGCATCGTGCCCAGGGTTCCGAGTGCCGGATCCAAGGGCTCGATGTAGGGGAAGTTGTCGTTGTCGTAGATACGGGTGATCGGTACGTGACGACCCGTGTAGATCACCGAACGAGCGGAACTGCACTGCGCCGAAGCGGTGTAGTAGTTGGCGAACTCGACCCCCCTCCGCTTGATCCGTTCCCGTCCGGGAAGGGAGTAGCCGGGCGTGTGTGGAAGGCGGAACCGCTCCTCGTCCGTCGTGATCAGCAGGATGTTCGGTCGACGGGCCATGGGCCAAGTATCTCCCAGGCCCGGTCACGGATGCCGTCAGCCGTCAACGGCCCCCGAACGGCAGCCACCAGAGTCGCTGTCCAAGGGATCGGTCGGTGCCCATCCAGGCGCACCGGAGGCCAGGAAGGGCCAGGGCGGTTCCGGTCATCGGCCGGTCTCCTCCGAGTAGCTGTCCGCCAGGCTGTCCTGGAGGACCTGCGCCGGATGATCCTCGGTCGCCACGACGAGCGGCTCGGTCAACGGACGCACACGGTACGACCACCCGGTCGGCAGCGTCAGTCGGGACGCCAGACCGGGAAGGTCGGCCATGGACAGGGTCGGGTCCTTGATCTGGCTGTAGGTCTGCATCACCCAGACAGTGCCGTCGGGTGCGACCAGTTCGTAGACCTGACGACCGGCCGCGAAGGTGAACGACGCCTGGCGGCTCACCGCGTGAGGGGTGTAGGCAACCTCCGCGGCGGCCACGCTCGCCCCCAGGACGACCGTTGCCTCCTCGATCATGGCGATGCCGCCGAAGGTCTTGACCACTTCGGGCCCACTGCGCTCCTTGTCGATGGTGTCCATAAGCCAGTACCGGGGACCGTTGAGCTCGGCGAACGGTACGCCGTTGGCGGCGGCGATCGCCTTGGCATCCAGAGCCGCCCACTGGGCCTCGGGACAGTCGTTGAGCGGGAAGGTGTTGTAGACGGTGGCCACCAGTCCCGACGAGGTCAGACGGACGAGGAGCACTTCGCAGTAGCGCTTGCCCACCAGACCCCGGGCGGCCACGGTCGTGGAGGATGTCGCGACCGAGGTGGAGGACGAGCCCCCGCACGCCGCCCCGAGCGACGCCAATGCGGCCACCGAGATGACGGCCAGGCGTCGCGTCCACCTTCTGTCAGTACTGATGTCAGTACACATAGCGACGCCGTAGCGTTCCGCGGAGGCCCCGAAAGGGCGTCGGCCGCTTCGTCCACCGGCACGCCGGCCAGGCGGTACGCCCGTCCGAGGAATGAGTCATCCGTCATGCCGGGGTGCCGCCATTGCGTGGTAGCCACCGTCCACGTGGAGGATCTCGCCGGTGATGGCCCGACCCAGATCGGACAGCAAGAAGCAGATTGCGTCGGCGACCGGGGCGGGATCGCTGTCCGACCATGCGAGGGGACTGGTCGTCGCCCAGGCGTCGAGCAGAGCGTCGAATCGGGGGATGCCGCGGGCAGCTCGCGTGAGCAGCGGTCCTGCGGCCACCAGGTTCACCCGGATGCCCCGGGGGCCGAGGTCGCGGGCCAGATACCGGGCGGTGGAGCCCAGCGCGGCCTTGCAGACTCCCATCCAGTTGTAGACCGGCCACGCACCGCCGTTGGCATCGAAGTCGAGACCGACCAGGGATGCACCGCTCGCCGGGGCCAGTGCCACCACCAGGCGGGCCAGGTTGCTCAGGCTCCATGCGCTCGTCCTGAACGCCAACTCGATGCCATTCGGGTCGGCGTCGATAAAGGGGCCGTCGAGTGCATCCTTGGGGGCAAAGGCCACGGCGTGGAGCGCGCCGTCGAACGGACCGAACCGGGAGCGGAGGGTTTGCGTCAGTTCGTCCACCTCGGATCGTTGGGTGAGGTCGAGGGGAAAGACGTCGAACGGAGTGCCACTCTCGCTCACCAGCTGGCGAACGCGCTCCGCGTCGCGGGGGAACGCCGTCAGCACCACTTCCGCGCCCATCACTCCGGCTCGGCACGCCGTGGCGAAGGCGATGCTGTCCTCCGTGGCGACTCCGGTGATCAGCAACCGCTTGCCGGTCAGCAATTCCGGACTCATGGACACATGCTCAGCTTCGACCTTCCTGTCCTTCCGGTCGATCGTCGCCCGCGCCGGACCTCCCGCCCCGCAGGTTGATGCCGGACTCCAGTGACGACTGCCTCAGCGACCCCCGGTAGGCCGTCATGCGCCGGCGTAGCCCGAGGTCCTGGATGGCCAGCATGCGGACGGCCAGGAGCCCTGCGTTCGTGGCGTTGCCGATGGCGACCGTGGCCACGGGTACACCCGAAGGCATCTGGACGATGGACAGGAGCGAGTCCATGCCGTCGAGGTGGCGCAGCGGGACCGGGACCCCGATCACGGGGATGGACACCAGCGAGGCCAGCATCCCCGGGAGATGGGCTGCCCCACCTGCCCCGGCGATGATCACCCCTACGCCTCGGGCTTCGGCATCGGTACCGAAGGCCACCATGTCGTGGGGGGTCCGGTGGGCCGAGACGATCCGCACCTCGTTCGGGACGCCGAAGTCGTCGAGAACCGCGGCGGCGGACCCCATGACGTCCAGGTCCGAACGGGAGCCCATCACGACGGAGACGCTCACCGGCAGCTGAGCACCGGACACCGTGTCATCGCTCATCCGAGGAACCTCGCGGCTGCCGTGCGCGCCCGATCGAGCGCCTCGGGCACCGAGTCCGCCAGTGCGGTGACATGCCCCACCTTGCGACCGGGTAGGGGGGCCTTCTGGTACAGGTGCACGTGGACGTCGGGAACCGCCAACGCCCGCGGGAGGCCGCGGGAGAATTCCGTGGGCGGTGCATCGGCGATGAGGTTCACGGTCGCCGCCGGCCGAAGCAGTCCGGTCTCCCCGAGGGGCCAGTCCAGGACCACGCGCAGATGCTGGTGGAACTGCGAGGTGACGCACGCCTCCAGAGTGATGTGCCCGGAGTTGTGCGGGCGCAGGGCGAACTCATTGAGCAGGAGTCGACCGTCACGGGTCACGAAGTACTCGACGGCGACGATACCCGTGGCGTCGAAACCATCGAGGATCGACCGTGCCCACGACGCACCTTGCCTCACCACCTCCCCCGGCAGGTCAGCGGGAATCGTGAGCTCCCGACAGATCCCCTCCACCTGCCGGGTCCCGATGGGCGGATAGGTGGCCATGAATCCCGACGGGCTGCGGGCGACGAGGACGGCGAACTCGCCGGCGAGCTCGAGGTGCTCCTCGACGATCCACCGTGGTCCTTCGCCTCCACCGTCGTCGGACAGGACCCGCTCGACCTCGGAGGGATCGGCTACGACGACCACACCGCGCCCGTCGTAGCCGCCATGCCGCGCCTTCAGTACGACGGGCCATCCGTGCCGGTCGGCGAATGCGGTGACGTCCGCGGGTTCGACCACCGACGTGAACGCCGGAACCGGGACCGAGAGGTCACCGAGCCCACTCACCGCGGTCCGTGCGAAGAGCTTGTCGCAGCCGAGTGTCAGGGCCTCGGCCCCGGGTCGGATGACCGATCCCTCGACCGCCATGTCTCGAAGCACGTCGAGGGGCACGAGTTCGTGGTCGAAGGTCATCACGTCAGCGTCGGCGGCCAAGCGTCGGAGCAGCGAGGCGTCATCGGCACGACCGAGCGTGTAGCGGGCTCCGGCCGAGACAGCCGAGTCGGTGAGTGAGTTGGCGAGAACGTGGAGGTCGATCCCGTAGTCGATGGCGGCCTGATGGGTCATCCGGGCCAGCTGACCCGCCCCGACCATGGCCACCCGCGCCGCCGGCGCCACCCGGACGGCCGCGTCCAGCACCATTGCGTCTCCCCTGCTCCTCACCGGAAGTACTCCGGACGACTGACATAGGTGTCCGACACCATCAACACGCCGGGGCGGCTGGCCAGGAGGGCCCGGAGCCCGTCCAGGAGGTCCGCGACCCGATCTGGCGGCAGCACCACCATGAGGAGGGCCAGGCCGTTGCGGTCATTGAACAGGAGACGCCCCTGGTGATACCCGTCGTGACCGAGGCCGGACACATTGGACACCGCGGTGAACCCGGTGGCGCCGACTTCGGCAAACAACTCGGCTACCGCTTTCGACTCCTCCCCTCCGACCACGACCTCGACCTTGGTCATCGCCGTCAACTGCCAGGCGTCATCCATCGTGGACCTCCTGTTCGTTCGTCGTGCTGTCATTGCGTAGTGACGCCGTGGTCGGCCGATCCCACCGGGCCCACGAGCCGTCGACCCGACGGAGCATCCACGGAGCCGAGCGGGCGTCGCGGGCAGCAAGGTGCACCCACCGGCCGCCGAAGAGTTCGCGCAGCACCGGGTTCCGGGCGATGACCTCGTCGATCCGGGTGATCGGCGCCTCCACCACCGTCAACAGGCGCAGCGGTTCGTGGAAGGCACGGTCCTCCACGAACAACGACTGCCGCGGCAGACCGACCTTGAGGTCACTTCCGGCACCCTCGGTGACGCCGATGCCCGCGACGATGTTGTGCACGGTCTTGTCCCCCGCCGCGAAGACGTCCGGGGCCACCGTGGAGAAGTAGTACTGCATGTTGATCCAGTGGGCCACGACCATCGGCGCTGTCAGGATGGTCTCGAGGGCCGTGCCGTCAGGGTCGACCTCCGGGGCGTAGGAGTGCAGGAAGGACCGACGCCGGAGGTCGACACCCGCGGTCATGGTGCGGGGTCCGACGATGAACGAGGCGTTCCTGGCCAGGCCCCATTCGGGTTGGAGCTCGGCCCAGTCGGAGGACCGGTGTCGGACCGCCACCACCGGATCGCCGTCGGCACCGGGGTCGAGGTCGGCAATCCGCTCGGCCGCCAGCGCAGCGCCGGCGTCGGAAAGGGCGTCACGCAGTCGGGAGACGGCCTCGACGTGCTGGTTCGGCACCAGGTGGAGGTCGAAGAACGAGAAGGTGTCGGTGGCCGTATCGTGCTCGACGGCCACGAAGTGTGTCGCATCCGGGATGGCGATGCCGCGCTCGGCCAGCAGAGCTCGCACCGGCGGACGATTGAGGATCGCACAGGCCGCCCGAGCGCTGTCGGCTCCCCGGTTCCCCCCACAGGCCCCACAGTCGAGTGAGGCCGCGTGCGGGTTGTTCTCGGTCGTGCTGCCATGGCCGCAGAGGACCACGAGCGGGGCGAATCCCCGGGTCAGTCCCATGGTGGTGAGGGCCGTCTCGGCGAAGAGTGCCTGTTCCTCGTCCGGCATTCCCGTCCGATCGGGGTCGGCGTCGACCTCCGTCGGGGCGGAAGGTGCCACCAACTCCGACAGCCGACCCCGGACCCGGGCGAAGCGGGTAGGCCGGAGTGTCCTCGCGGCCAGGAGTGGAGCGGCCACGAACCCACCGGCCTCGGCGACCATGAACGGGGCCACCCCGTTGCGCCGGGTCTGGTCGAATGCGTGCCCGCCCTGGGCCCGGAGCTGCTCGCCCTCGAGCCGGCGCCGTGCGGCACCTTCCTGCCCGACGGCGGCCCGTTCATCCATGTCCACCGTCGGGGACAAGAGGACGGGGAGGAGGTTGACGGGCTGCGCACCGAGGGCGCGGTAACGGAGCGGGAGCGCGAAGAACCCCGCGAAACCGAAGGTCTGGTAGTTGCCCGCCGACTCGAGATGGCGCCGGAGCCCCTCGGAACGGGTGTCGATACAACACACGACCTGGGCCTCGGGGTACTGCGTGGTCTCTACGACCGTCGGACCGAGGAGTCCGAGCAGCTCGTCCCGGTAGTGGTGCTCGAGCGCCAGAAGCCAGGCGCTGCTCGCCCGGTCACGGTCCATCGGGGCGAGTGACGCCCGCGCGGCGTCACTCAGTCCGCGGATACTGCGGGGGTCGGGCACGGCCGGGTCGCCGGTCCGGCCAGGTGCTTCGGGCGAGGCGCGACGGATCGGCCGTTCCCTCCGCCAGAGGGTGTCGTAGGCGAGCCGGACCGCCACCAGGTCGCTCAGTTCCAGGGAGGGGCCCGGCGTGCCCGGAGGAGCCCACCGCGACCGCCACTTGGCGTGGGCCGCCCAGCCCGGGAGAGCCGCCAACTGGGCCACGAACTCGGCTCGCCATCCGTCGGCATCGAGGCCGAGCTCGTCGAGGCACCAGGCGATGGCGTCCTCGGCACGGTCGGGAAGCTCGGCGAGGAGCGCCCGCCCGTGCCGACCGAGCAGCCTCCGAGTGCCCGGATCGAAACGTACCGAGCCGTGCCACGAGGGGTAGAAGGCGGCATCCGGAGCTCCCGGGAGCCTGGCCGAGACGAACGCTGAGCACCACTTCGCCACCTGGTGGCTCACGCCGACGGCCGGGTCGGACCCGGACCCCGGCCATCCGGCCACTTCGTCTGCGGAGTTGGCCGGACCGATCGCGCCCTCGGCGAGTTCGGCCGTCGCTCTCACGACGTCAGCCGACGTGACCCGACCGGACGCGAGCGCCTCGACGAAGTAGTCAGGGCTGGGTAGTCCGTCGGCGCCGAAGACACTCCGGGCCACGGACACCGCCGCCGCGAACCCGAGCTGGCGAAGGTCCCACAGGGGGTTCACCGCGATGAAGGTGCCGAGCGGCCACAAGGGGGCGATCACCCTGGCCGCCTCGTCGAGCTCCACCAGGAGCCGTGCATGCCTGGTGGGGGTCGCAGTATCGGTCATGCCGCACTCCGGGCAGGTGGCATCTTGATCAGCAGCCCCGATCGGGGCAGGGGAACGGGACGAAGGACCTCGCCTCGCCGCGTCGAACCCGCGGCGGGTGCACCGAGGTCGATGAGTGCCAGCCGGAGCCGGAGGCCCACGACCGGGGCGTGCAGAAGGAGGGCCGTCGCCACTCCGCCGGCGGCGACGGCCAGCAGGAGCCAAGGGCTTAGCACCGCGGGTCCGACCTCGGGAAGGGCTGGGCCGACCCAGGCGAAGAGACCGGCGGCGATGAGACCGTAGAGCCCGCTGGCCACCACGATCAGGATGGCGGAGAGCACGACCCGTCCGGCATGCCGCTCGCTCCACAGCCCCCAGGCCCCCACGCCCGCGGTCGCGGCGACGAACAGCACCAGCGGTCCACTCGCACGGTGTCCGGAGATCCCCGGGACCGACAGGACGACGCCCAGCGAAACGAGTGCGGTGGCGCCGGCCATGATGAATCGGCCGAACGTCGCAGCACCGTCCACACCGGGCGCGACACCACCGGGCCGTGCCGTCTGGGCGCCGGAACCGAGGAAGAGGGTGGCCTTGTAGAGCGCATGCCCGATCAGGTGGACGACCCCGGCACCGAACGCTCCGACCGCGCATTCGGCCACCATGAACCCCATCTGGCCCATGGTGGAGTAGGCCAGCTCCGACTTGACGTCGGAGCGTTGGGCCATGATCGCCGTCCCCACCACCGCGGTGGCGGCGGCAACGGCAAAGGCGACGACCATGGCCACCGCCGAGCTGGAGGCGATCGCACCGCTCCGGATGAGCAGGATGCCACCGCCGTTGACGAACCCCGCATGCAGCAGGGCGGATACCGGGGTGGGTGCGGCCACCGTGCCGGGCAGCCAGGGGCCGAAGGGGCCCTGGGCACATCGGGCCAGCGCGGCGACCACGACGAGCAGGGCGACGAGGGGGCCCGCATCCCCCAGCCGGTCGGCCACGGAGGACAGGGAGCCATGGCCGACCAGGACGACGTTGCCCGCCCGGAGCGAGACGATCACGGTGGCCACCACGAGTGCTCCGTCACCGACGAGGAAGGCGATGGCGGTCCGACGCGTACTCGGCCGCACGCCGGGGAGGTCCGGCCGGTAGCCGACGATCACCAGGAATCCGATCGAGGCGGCCACCCATCCGATGAGCAGGAGCACCAACGTGGTCGATGCGGCGACCACGGTCATGGAGGCCACGAGGACTCCGGCCCCGATCCCGAACCGGGACGAGCGTGGATCGGTGCGGAGGTAGCGGACGGAGAAGGACTGGACGACGGCGCCGATCCCGAGCACGAGTGCGATCAGCGTTACCGTCAGATGATTGGCGCTGAGGCCGATGATCACGCTCCGACCTGAGTGGATGCCGATGTCGATGGTGCCATCGGTGGCCACGCAGACCACCAGTAGACCGGTGAGCGCCACGCCCAACCAGTGCAGCCCCGCGCTCAGGCGCGCTCCCACCAGTCGGTGAGACCCCGAGAGGGCGGTCGCAGCCGCACCGAGTAGCGGCGATGCCACGGTGCCGGCGAGACACAGTCCTGCGACCGTCATCGTCCTCTGTCCCCCTCGGATCCCTCCGCGCCGCTGATCGCCACGTCACGCTCTCCGTTTCTACGATGTTTACTTCGTGAGTTTTATCCCATAATTTCTAATCCCGCAAGTGTGCTTCGCATGATTCCTGGAAAGATGTGCACTCTGCTTCACGAAGCCGGGTACGGTAATAGGCATGGAGGGCGCCGACACCCCGACCGCCAAACCGGGCTGGACGTTCCTCACCAATCACGGCCACGTCCTCGTCTGCATCGCCACCGATCCGGAGATCCGGGGTCGCGACATCGCCACCCGGGTGGGCATCACCGAACGGGCGGCCCAGGCGATCGTCGCCGACCTCGTCGCCGAGGGGTACGTCGAGCGCACCCGCGTCGGGCGACGCAATCACTACCGCATCGCCATGGACCGGAAGCTCCGCCACCCGTTGGAGCAGTCGCACCGAATCGATGAGCTCTTGGCGCTGGCCACGCCCGAACCCGATCGCCCCCGAGCTGTTCCGGCCCGTGACCGATGACGCGTCACCTCTCGTGGACGATGCCCAGGCTTCCCGGCCCGGTGTCAGCCAGTCGGCCGCTGCCGCTGTCCGGGCGACGAAGCGGGGCGATCTCGAGCTGATCGACCCCGCCCGGCGGACCGGGGATCCAGGTCATGGGCCGGGCCGGCGCACCCCGACGGATCGCCGGGCGCCTCGACATTGCCCCACGGGTCACCGGGACGTCGCCACCGGCTGGGACTGCGGGCTGGCCGACGGTCAGATCAGCTCGACGTCGCTCACGACCTCGAGCAGCGACGGCCCGTCGTACGCCAGCGCCTCGGCCAGCGCGCCGTCGAGCTGTCCGCGGTTGTCGACGCGGACACCAAGGCCACCGCAGAGTTCCGCGTAGGCGGCGAAGTCCGGATTGTGCAGGGACACCTGCCACACGTCCATGTCGGCGGCTCGCTGCTCCTTGGCGATCTTGCCGAGCTCCTGGTTGTTGAGGAGCACGTGGGTGATCGGCATCCCGTACTTGACCGCGGTGGTGAACTCGGCCAGGTACTGGCCGAAGCCACCGTCCCCGGTGACCGCCACGATCTTCCGGTCCGGAGCCGCGGCCCACGCCCCCATGGCCGCCGGGAACCCGAAACCGATCGAACCCAGGTACCCCGACATGAGCACGGACTGGCGGTCGCACTCGAAGTAGCGCCCGAACGAGTAGGCGTTGTTGCCCACGTCCACGGTGACAACGGCATCGCCGGGGACGAGACGGCTCATCGAGTCGAACACGGCGGCGGCCCCGACGCCCCGGCCCTGATCGTCCTCCACCCGCCTCTGCTTCTCGGCTCGCCAGATGGCCCACCGGGCAGCCACGTCGCGGCGCTGGTCGACCCGATCCTCGTTCGGGGCGATGGCGGCGCGCAGTGCCCGAGCCGTCACCCCGACGTGACCCAGCACGGGAACCGTCACGGGGTGGAACCGGCCCAGGGCCATCGGGTCGAAGTCGACCTGGACGATGGGCTTGTAGGGGGCGATCCCGGTGTGGTTGGAGAACGAGGCCCCGAACACCACCAGCAGATCGGATTCGTTCATGTGCCACGACGCCACCGGGGTGCCGCTCCGTCCGAGGACCCCACAACCCAAGGGGTGCCGGTCCGAGATCTGGCCCTTGGCCTTGAAGGTGGTGAGGACCGGCGCCCCCAGTTCCTCGGCCAGGGCCTCGACGTCGGCCATGTCGAAGCGGGCACCGTGGCCCACCACGATCACCGGGCGCCGGGCGCCGTCGATGGCCTGCACCGCCCGGGCCAGCGCCTCCGCCGGCGGGGCGATCCCGAGGTCGGCGATCCGTCCCTCGGGCCGGGCCGGAGGTCGATCCGGAGCCGCCTGGACCTGGACCTCGTCGGGGAGCACCAGGTGGGAGACGCCGCGGCCGACCAGCGCGGTCTTGACGGCCAGGGCCGTCAGCTCCGCATGGTCCGAGTCGGGCAGGATCGTCTGGGAGAAATCCGCCACGTCGGCGAAGGCACCGATGAGATTGAGATCCTGGAAGGCGCCACGCCCGAGCACCTTGGACGGCACCTGACCGGAGATGGCCAGGATCGGGGCCCGGTCGATCTTGGCGTCGTAGAGGCCGGTGAGCAGGTTGGTCGACCCGGGGCCGGCGATGCCGAAGCAGGCGGCCGGCCGGCCGGTCAGCTTGCCGTACGCCGACGCGGCAAAGGCGGCCGCGCCCTCGTGCCGGATGCCGATGAAGGTCAGTTCATTCGCGCGCCTCGGCCCGGCGCATGGCATCGGCGAAGCCCAGATTCGAGTGCCCGACCATGCCGAACACATGGGTGATGCCCCAGGCCACCATGGTTTCCACCATGACGTCGGACACGTCCCGCCGATGCTCGGGAAGCGGCGTGACCGCCACGTACACACCGTCGTCGCGCACCTCGACCGGGAAGGACTCCGGCGCGTCGCTGAACCCGGCCGGGGGTCGTCCGGTGATCGGGTCGTAGTCGTAGCCGTGCCACGGACAACGCAGCAGTCCGTTCTCGATCGAGCCCTCCCCGAGCGGTCCCCCCTGGTGGGGACAGTGGTTCTCCAGGGCCCCGAAACGACCACCGCAGTGGGTCAGGGCGATGGTGCGGGGTCCGGCCACGGCGGTGCGGACCCGGCCGTCGGCGAGTTCACCCCGCTCCGCCACCTTGTACCAGGTGGCATCCCCCGCCACTTCGGCCACCCGGTCAGCGTCGGCCCCGGACGATTCGCGCGCTTCGGAAGGGCCGGTCACCGAGGCACCATCCCTCCGTAGGGGACACCGGTCAGGTAGGCGATGTCCCGATCGAACGTGGTGAGATCGTCGAGGCTGAAGGCGCCGAGCCGGTGGTGCCCGCAGGCCCGGGCCAGCACCTGCATCAGCTGGACGGAGGCCCGGAGGAACCGGTTCAGACGTTCGGCTGCCTCGTCCACCGGGAGCCGCGCCCGCAGATGGGGCTTCTGGGTGGCGATACCGACCGGGCAGTTGTTGGTGTGACAGGCACGCATGCCGAGGCACCCGATGGCCTGGAGGGCCGAGTTGGCCACGGCCACCGCATCGGCACCCAGGGCCAGAGCCTTGGCGAAGTCCGCAGGGGTGCGGAGCCCGCCGGTGACGATCAGGGTGACATCGCGGCGGCCCAACTGGTTCAGGTGGTGCCTGGCCCTGGCCAGAGCGGGCATCGTCGGGACCGAGATGTTGTCCCGGAAGATCAGCGGTGCGGCTCCGGTCCCGCCCCCTCGCCCGTCGAGGATGACGTAGTCCACCCCGACCGCCAGGGCCGCATCGAGGTCGCGCTCGATGTGCTGGGCGCTCATCTTGTAGCCGATCGGAATCCCGCCGGAGCGCTCCCGCACTTCGTCGGCGAACCGCCGGTAGTCGTCGACGGACTGCCAGTCGGGGAATCGTGGAGGGGAGACCGCCGGGGTGCCCTCGGGCAGGCCACGCACCTCGGCGATGCGCCCGATCACCTTGTCCCCCGGGAGGTGTCCTCCGGTGCCGGTCTTGGCTCCCTGGCCCCCCTTGAAATGGAAGGCCTGAACCTTGGGGAGCACATCGAAGGACCACCCGAACCGGGCCGATGCCAGCTCGTAGAAGTACCGGCTGTTGGCCGCCTGCTCCTCCGGCAGCATGCCTCCCTCTCCGGAACAGATGCCCGTGCCCGCCAGCTCCGCCCCTTTCGACAGTGCCGTCTTCGCCTCCAGCGACAGGGCACCGAAGCTCATGTCGCTGACGAAGATCGGCATGTCCAGCCAGAGCGGGCGGTCCGCATTGGGCCCGATACAGGTCTCGGTCCCGACGGGCTCGTCATCCAGCAGCGGGAGCCGGTCCAGCTGGGCGGTGACGAACTGGAGGTGGTCCCAGGTGGGGAGCTCCTGGCGGGACACGCCCATGGCGGACACGGGACCGTGGCGTCCCGTCTTGCTCAAGCCGTTGGTGGCCAGTTCGTTGATGAGGCCGACGAAGGGCTCCTCGGGAGCGGTGTGCGGGTCGTGGTAGTAGCCCTGGTACACATCGGGGTCGAACGGCTGAGGATGGTGCATGAGGAATCGCATCACCTCGTTCCGGTCGACCATGAGGTGGTCGCCCTCCAGCCAGCTCGTGAACTTCGTGAGGACCTCCGCGTTGTTGTAGGCGCTGACGCCGGTGTCGATCCGATAGTCCCAGCCGTGGAGTCCGCAGAGCAGGTCGTCTCCCTCGATCGAACCGTCGGCCAAGAGTGCCCCCCGGTGCAGGCAGCGCCCATAGAGGACGGAGTGGTCATCGCCCCTCCGCACGATGACGAGGTCGACGCCCTCCACCTGGGCGCCGATCGGCGTCCGGTCCGGGACGTCGGACCACGTCGCCACCCGCACCGGGCTGGGCTCGATCCTCGACGTGCTGACTTCGTCCATGGCGTTCAACGCTCCTGTCGCTCGGATCTGATGTGACGTGTTCGCGAACTTCGCCGAGCTCGGATCGGATCACCGGTGGGCGCCGGGCACCGTCCCGACCGGAGGAGAACCGACGATGGGCGACTGCGGGGTCGTGCAGGTGTGTGGCGGTACCGGTCATGGATAGCACCGCTCCGCGCGCTCGACGGGACGCTTCGACGTGGAAGGAACTCATCGACGTCGTCGCGCATCGCTGTCCACCCGTCCGGATTGCCATCCGGATCCCAGCGAGTGCCCTCCGACATGGAGCCGCCCGCTGACCGCCCGGTCACCAATTCCGTGTCCGATGGACCCCACGGCGTTACAGCCGGCGGCTCCCGACGGTGTCCCGTTCACTGCCCATCGGAGCCCACTCCCTCACACCCGACGCGTTCTCGCCTCGTCTCTTCGGATCTCTACGCCGGTCCGGCGGCCATCTGCGCCAGCATCTGTCCGAGCGCCACCTGGTCGGGCCCCACGAACGGTGCGGTCTCCGGAACCGCCGCCAACGACGCGAGGAGCCGGTCGATCATGCCGCCGGGAGCGGCCGGCAGGTGGCTGCTCAGGATCATCGACGGCTCGAACCGGGCGACGGCATCGAGCCGGCGGGCCAGCTTCCCCCGGTCGACCTCGTGCAGCCAGGGCGAATCGATGGTCGCCCAGAGCACCTGCCCCTCGTGGAGGTCTCCCTCGGAGAGTTCCGCGGCGTTCTCGGGGACGTCCGCCAGGAGGGCCCCGAAACTGTCGGCCGGGAAGAGCACACCCGAGCCGGTGTCGAGGAATCCGGTGGTCGACGGATTGTCGAAGGTCGGAGGCCTGAAGGCGGCCAGCGTGCGGCGGCCGAGCGTGATGCTCTGTCCGGGATTGACCAGGTGGACCCTGTCCATCGGCAGCGGATCGGACACGCTCATGATGCCGACACCCAGGAACGTGGTGATGACCTTGATGTCGGGGTACTCGGCGAGCAGCTGACCCAGGGCGCCGATGTGGTCGCCGTCGGTGTGGGTGAGCCAGATCCAACGGAGGTCGGCCGGGTCGATGACCGACCGGAGTGCGGTCATGAAGCTCTCCCGCTCGAGGACGGGACCGGTGTCGACCAGGACCGGGACGTCCCCCTGGAGTACGAAGGAGTTGATGGCGAGTTGGCCGAGTCCGGGGATGGGGAAGTTCGTGGTCAGGACGTCGATGTCCGGTGCTGCCTCGTAGGTGGTGATCATGAGTGGCTCCTTTGCTTGGTTGGTGGGTCTGACGGTCGTCCGTGGAACCCGGTGCTCCGGGCATGGCTTCGCCCGGGGTCGATCCCTCGGGAACCGGTCCATCGGGTGGTCGGGGCCCTGCGGCGAGGTGATGTCGATGCCGGGCGGTAGGGCGGCGGCGAGGGGTTCCCCTTCGCCGTGGGGCGCCAGGTCAGGTGGCGGGTGCCACCTCGGTCGTCATGCCGTCGGCTCCGGTGCGGAAGCCCCTTCGGCCGCCGCCTTGAGCCGGCCGAGCGTGTGCTCCATGGACTCCCTCAGTTCGCGGGCGCGGTTGGTGGGGACGTCCACGATCCGGGCCCACAGTGGGATCCATCGGACCACGTAGGACTCGACGACCCGGGTGCCGCCCTCGGCCGGCTCGAACCGGTAGTGCCACTCGGTCGACTCCCGTCCGCCCTCCTCGGTCACGAAGGCGAACTCACGGCCCGGATCGGCCGCCAGTACCCGTCCCTTGCGTGCCCACTTCATCAGGTTGGCCGGTCCCCCCACGTTCTGCCCGACGAACGTCGCCCCCACGACCGGGTCGGTGGAGCCACCCGACCACTCCACCCGTCGGCACTCCGGGCTCCACTCGCCCATCCGGGGCAGATCGGCCACGAGGGCGTAGATGCGCTCGGGGGGTGCCTCGATGATGGTGTGCATGCTGTCCTGGGTCAGCCACCAACGTGAACTCGTCTCGGCCATGTCTCCTCCGTCGGTGGGCTCGTTCCTCATGGAAAGAAAAGCTAATACCATTAGCTAATGCTGTCAAGCCTCTTTTGTGCTACAGTCACCTCAATGACGAGGACGACCAGCCCGCGGGCGACCACCGTGCCTCCGGCGGACCGTCGGGCCCGCCGACGCCAGGAGACCATCGACGAGATCCTCGACATCGCCGTGGCCATCATGTCCGAGGAGGGCGTGAACGCACTGAGCCTCTCGGAGGTGGCGAGGCGGCTCGGCGTCCAGCCCCCCTCGATCTACAAGTACTTCCCTTCGCTCATGGCGATCTACGACGAGCTCTTCCTGCGGGGCCAGCGCCTGCACCTCGAAGTCATGCGCGACGCCATGGCCTCCGTCGACCCCGGGCTCGACGCGCTGGTCGCCGGCCTCGAGGCGAGCGGCCGCTGGCTGCTGGCCAACCGGGCGGTGGCCGAACTGCTGTTCTGGCGCCCCGTGCCGAAGTTCGAACCCTCACCCGGGGCGATGGCCATCAGCCAGGAGATGATCGACATCCAGCGCGCCGCCCTGGTCGACGCGGTGACCGCCGGCCAGCTCGGGCCCGGCGCCGACTCCGATGAGGCGGTGTTCCTGATCTCGACCCTGATCATCGGGGTCCTGAGTCAGGCCTTCGCCAACGAACCCGACCTCGCGTGGGGCACCGGGCGATTCACCCCGCTGTTCCCCAAGCTCATGCGGCTGCTCGTGGCCGTCTACCCACCTCCGCCCGGAGGGGCCCCATGACCTCCACCCCGAGCTGATCGGGGGACGAGGGTGGGTCCGCCGTCCAGTGGCCATACTGAAGGCGTGCGCATCGGACTCCACGCACTGGGCATCGGCCAGGGCGCATATCCGGAGGTGATCAGGGCTGTCGCCCGGTCCGCCGACACCGCCGGGTTCGCGACCCTGTGGTCCGGCGAGCACGTCGTCATGGTCGATCGACCGGATTCACCGTATCCCTACGCATCCGACGGCCGGATCGCGGTTCCCTCGGACGCCGATTGGCTCGACCCGTTCATCACGCTGTCGTTTGCCGCGGCGGTCACGTCCAGGATCCGACTGGGAACGGGAGTCCTCCTGCTCCCCGAGCACAATCCGCTCCTGGTCGCCAAGCAGGCGGCGTCCCTGGACGTGCTGTCGTGCGGTCGGTTCGCCTTGGGCGTGGGGATCGGCTGGTCGTCGGAGGAGTTCGTGGCCCTCGGGATCCCCTTCGAGGGACGCGCCCGGCGCACGCGGGAGTACGTCGAGGTCATGCGCACGTTGTGGCGTTCCGACCCGTCCTCGCACGACGGGGAGTTCGTCCGGTTCGACCGGGTCCGCAGCTATCCCAAGCCCCATCTCCGCCCCGCCATACCCGTGGTCCTGGGTGGGACGAGCGATGCCGCCCTGGCCCGTGTCGCCGAGTACGGCGACGGTTGGTACGGGTTCAACCTCGCCGTCGACGAGGTCGGGGAACGCATCGACGTGCTGGCGCGCCTCTGTCGACAGCGGAACCGGGACCCTGCGACCGTCGACATCGCGGTGTCGACCCGGGACGGCACGCCCCGGGACCTGGACGGGCTCGGGCAGCTGGGCGTCGACGAGTTGGTGGTGGTGGAGGCCCCTCCCGACGACCCGGTCGCGGCGGCCGGCTGGGTCACCGGACTCGCCGCGCGCTGGGGCGTCGGCTGAACCTCGATCGGAGCGGGCGTTCCCTGGTCCGGGGCGGCCACACCCGAAAGGCTGGTATGTATGAGGGCGGACGACGTCGACATCGTGGTGGACGCGTTCACCGTGACCAGGGGGAGCGCATGACCCGATTCATCGAGAGCACGATCACCTTCCCGTACAAGCGCTCGCTCGGGCCCGTCGTCGGTGCGTTCATGACGGCGCTCACCGAGAAGCAGATCCTGGGCATCCGCTGCGGCGACACGGTGCTCGTGCCCCCCATGGAATGGGACCCGGCGACCGGGGCCGAGCTCCCACCCGAGTTCGTGGAGGTCGGGCCGGCCGGCACGGTGGAGTCGTGGACCTGGGTGGCGGAGCCGTCGGAACAACACCCCCTCGACCACCCGTTCGCCTTCGCCTTCATCCGCCTGGACGGGGCGACGACGCCCCTCCTGCACGCGGTGGACGCGGGAGGTCCGGACCTCGTCTCCGACGGGATGCGCGTCGCCCCCCGCTGGCGGGGGACCCGGAGCGGGCGCATCGACGACATCATCGCGTTCGTCCCCGGTGAGACACCCGAGACCGAGGGCGACGACACCGGCGGTTCGGCCGAGCCCGTCACCCGGATGGACTACCTGGCCTCCATCACCTACCGGAACCCCGTGCCCGAGGCCGCCGACCGGGCCACCGAGGCGTCGCGCGATCACCGGCTCCTCGGTCTGCGCTGTCCGGCCTGCGGTCGCGTCTATGCCGGAGGGCGTGGTCTCTGCCCGGTCGACGCCATCGAACTCGGCCCGGAGTGCGAGGTCGACCTGCCCCACAAGGGCACCATCACCAATTTCGCCATCGTCACCCCGGTGCAGTATCCCGGCCAGACCGAGACCGAGCCGTTCGTCCGGGCCTTCGTGCTGCTCGACGACACCGACGTGGTCATCCCGTACTCGGCGGTGATCGAGCTCCCCGCCGACGAGGTACACGTCGGCCAGCGCGTCGACGCCGTGTGGGCATCGCCCGCCGAGGAGACCGAGGAGGGCGGCGGCATGGGAGGCAGCTGGGGATCGCTCCTCGGCTGGATACCGAACGGCGAACCCGACATCGACGACCCCGACCTCGTGAACAGGATCTTCTGACCGTGAGCGCACCCTCCACCGACATCGCCGTCATCGGCTGGGCCCAGACCGCCATGGTCCGGCACACCGACAAGTCGGAGACCCAGCTGCTGATGGACGCCATCACCGGCGCCATCACCCCGCTCGGCCTCGGCCGGGCCGACATCGACTTCACCTGCCTGGGCAGCTGTGACTACATCACCGGTCAGGCGTTCTCCTTCGTCTCCAACCTCGACGCCATCGGCGCTTGGCCCCCCAAGCGCGACTCCCACGTGGAGATGGACGGTGCCTGGGCCCTGTACGAGGCGTGGCTCCGTCTGCAGGAGGGCGACATCGAGATCGCCGTGGTCACCGGCTCCGGGCGGTCCTCGACGGGTGACCCGGCCCTCATCTACCCCATGGAGATGGACCCGTACTTCCTGGCCCCCCTGGGGGCCGACCCGCTGACTTTCGGTGCGCTGCAGGCGCGGGCGGTCATCGCCGCCGGCATCGCCGACGAACGCCGGATGGCCGAGGTGGCGGTGCGTTCACGCGGCACGGGTGACGTCGGGTCGTTGCTCGCCGAGGACTACCTCCGCCAGCCGTTGCGACGCCATGACGTGCCCCCGATCACCGACGGAGCCGCCGCCATGGTGCTGGCGACCGGCGACCGGGCCCGCCGACTCGTCGACCGGCCGGCGTACATCACCGGGTTCGACCACCGGACCGAGTGCCACAACCCGTCGTTCCGGGCCCTGGACGATTCACCGTCCACCCGGATCGCCGCCCGGGCCGCCGGGCTGGGTGACGGCCCGGTGGAGGTGGCCGAACTCCAGGCCGCCTTCACCCACGAGGAGCTGCTGCTGCGCCACGTGCTCGGGCTGGGCGACGACGTGGCCGTCAACGCCTCCGGCGGGGCCCTCAAGGAGAACCCGATCATGGCGACGGGACTCTGCCGGGTGGGCCATGCGGCCGACCACATCTTCGGAGGGGGGAACCGGGCACTCGCCCATGCGACGTCCGGGCCCTGCCTGCAACAGAATCTCGTCTGCATCCTGGAGGGACGGTCGTGAGCACCCCACCCGTAGCCGTCGTCGGGGTCGGTCAGACCCACCACAAGTCCCGTCGCCTCGACGTGTCCTTCGGCGGACTCGTCCGAGAGGCCGTCTTCCGGGCCCTCGACGACGCCCAGATGACGCTCGACGACATCGACGCCGTCGTGCTGGGCAAGGCCCCCGATCTCTTCGAGGGGGTGATGAAGCCGGAGCTCTACCTCTCCGATGCCCTCGGCGCGGTGGGCAAGCCCATGTTCCGGGTGCACACGGCCGGGTCGGTCGGAGGCACCACCGCCATCGTCGCCGCCTCCCACGTCCAGGCGGGCAAGCACCGGACCGTCCTGGCCGTCGCCTTCGAGAAGCAGTCCGAGGGCAACGCCCAGTTCGCCCTGGGGAGCGGCAAGGGCGCCTCGCTCGGGGCCGGCGGCGCCTTCGCCCCGTTCATCCGCGCCTACATCCAGCGGAGCGGGGCGCCGGAGCACATCGGCTGGAAGGTGGCGGTCAAGGACCGCCTGAACGCCCTCAAGAATCCCTACGCCCACCTCAAGATCGAGGACATCTCGATCGAGAAGGTCAGGGAGTCGCCGATGATGTGGGAGCCGACGCGGTTCCTCGAGTCGTGCCCGAGCTCGGACGGGGCCTGTGCGGTGGTCATCACCGACCGGGCCGGAGCCGACGCCGCCGCGGCGGACGGGCGTCCCCCGGCATGGATCCTGGCCTCCTCGTCCCGCTCCGAGCCACCGAGCTTCCCCGGCCGGGATCCGGTGCGACCGGCGGCCGCGCTCCAGTGCGCCGCCGACGTGTACCGCGACGCCGGGATCACCGACCCCCGTCGCCAGATCGACACCGCGGAGCTGTACGTGCCCTTCTCGTGGCTCGAGCCCATCTGGCTCGAGGCGTTCGGCCTGGCCGAGGAGGGTGAGGGGTGGAAGATGGTCGACGACGGCACCACCGAACTCGGAGGCGCCCTCCCGGTCAATGCGTCGGGTGGTGTCCTCTCCAGCAATCCCATCGGGGCGTCCGGCCTCCTCCGCTTCGCCGAGGCCGCCAACCAGGTCCGGGGGGCAGCCGGCGAACACCAGGTGGACGGCGCCAGGGTCGCCATCGGCATGGCCTACGGGGCCAACAACCAGTACTTCAGTACCTGGGCCGTCGCCAGCTCCCTCGATCCGATCGCGTAGCGGGCCGGGTGGAGTCCCCGGCCGATGCCGCGTTCAGGCGGTCCCGGAGCGGGACACCCGATCGGCCTGGCGGGAGGCCAGGCCGACGACGTCGTCCCACGTCCACCGGTCGGGGGGACCCGCCAGGCAGGTGAGGACGAGCACGGGCCCGAGCGCTCCGACCACCGTCCGGGCCCGGCGCACGACGGCCCCCCGGGTCGTGCTCTTGTCGAGGACCCACGGGTCGGGCAGGCCCGGGACCGGACGCTCGACCACCCGTTCGTCGTCGATCACCTCGTCCTCCGCCATCACCCCCACGAAGTACGTCGACACGTGGTTCCGGGCCACCCGGGCGTCGTCCGCCGAGGGGTAGGGCACCACCTCCACCCAGGCCTCGTCCCGATCCGGGCCGGAGAGCTTGCGCCAGGCGGTCATGCCTCCCGAGTCGGGCGCGGGTCGGCTGTCCGCGCCGGCGCCGCCGGGGCGCCCGGTGGGCCACGACCGCTCCTCGACCACCCGCCAACCGCTCCCGGGCAGCTCGTCGGGTGTCAACAGCAACGAAAACGACCAGGCGGTCCGCTCGCCCTGCGGAGCCGTCGGTCCGGGGGCCACTCCGTCGGGCATTCCTGCAGCCTTCCAGATGCCGCCGGCGCTCGCCCGACCGGAGCGCGGACTCCGTTCAGGTCCGTTCCCGGGCCTCGAGGTGCTGGAGCTCGATGAGCAGAGGGAGCAGGAACCCGACATAGGCGTGGGTGAGCACGAAGTCGGTCCCGGTGCCATGGGTGATCATCTCGTCCTCCTCGATCACCGTGACGCGTCCGTCACGGGCCCCGAAGGTGCGGGCCCGTTCCACGATCTCGCGGAGTTCGGACACCGAGGCCACCTCGACGCCGATGTGGTCGAGTCGGGGAGCCCGGAGGAAATCCCCGGTCGACGGGAGGAAGTAGAGGTACTGGCGGAGCTGGCCGGTGTAGATGATCAGCGGGTTGCCCGATTCGGTCGAGTTGTCGCCTTCGGTCCAACCGAACACGGCGCCGAAGAAGTCGATCAGGCTGGCCCGACCGACGTCGTCCAGGACGTCGGCGTCCACGCTGATGGCGACGTGGTTGAGGACGGGCCCCCCGGTCAGGTGGTCGTCCACGATGCCTCCGGGTGGTTCCGGCTCCGGAAGGTGGCGGGGCCCGGAGTCGTCACTTCTTCCGCCGGGTCCGCCTCGCCGGGTCCGAGGTGTCGAACCGGCCCCTGCCGAACGCGTCCATCCGCCCCCAGCGCCCGGGAATGTCGAGCAGGGCGATGCTCCCGATGCCGGCCGGGATGGCGGGGTCCACGATGAGGTGGTCGTCGAGCGGCTCGAGGCCGAGCATGGTCCGCAGCAGCAGGAGCGGGGCCCCGGTGGACCAGGCCTGGGGCGAGCAGGCCGTCGGGTACTGCACCGGATAGCGGGTCATCGACCGCGGATAGCCGCCGAACGCCTCGGGTAGGCGCCCGTCGAAGTAGGTGGCCGCGTGGAGGATGCCGTCGGCGACCCGCGCCGCCTCGTCCTTGAACCCGTAGCGGCGCAGGCCCCAGGCGATGAAGGAGTTGTCGAAGGGCCAGATGGTCCCCACGTGGTAGCCGATGGGGTTGAACCGCTTCTCCCCCTCGGCCAGGGTGCGGATCCCCCAGCCGGAGTACAGCCGCGGTCCCATCAGGTTCTCGACCACCCGTTTGGCCTTGGACTTGTCGACGATGCCGCTCCAGAGCAGGTGGCCGTTGTTGGACGTGAGCGTGTCGACCTGTCGGCCGTCCATGTCGAGGGCGACGGCGAAGTACCCGCCGTCGGCCACCCAGAAGTCCCGGTTGAACCGGCGCTTCAGATCGGCCGCCTCGGACTCGAGCTGCACCGCGAAGGCTTCGTCGTGCCACACCCTGCGAGCCAGCCGGGCGCCGCGCACCTTGGCGTCGTAGGCGTAGCCCTGCAGCTCGCACGTGGCGCGGGGGAACCCGGGCAGTGTTCCGTCGTGGTGGGAGATCGAGTCCCACGAGTCCTTCCAGCACTGGTTCTCGAGGCCGGTCTCCTCGTTGCGCCGCTGGTAGGCGATGTACCCGTTGCCCTGGAGGTTGGCGTACTCGTCGATCCACCGGAGCGCCGCCCGTGCCTGGGGCTCGAGGCTCCGGACCAGTCGGGTGTCGCCGGTCCAGCGCTCGTACTCGTCGAGCAGCACCACATAGAGAGGGGTGGCGTCCGCACAGCCGTAGTAGGGCGAGTGGGGACGCTCCTCGAACGCCGTCATCTCGCCGAACCGCATCTCGTGGAGGATGCGTCCCGGGTCCTCGTCGCGGAAGTCGTCGACCCGGGTGCCCTGCCGCTCGCCGAGGATCCGCAGCGTGGTCGCCGCCAGCTCCGGGGTGAAGGCGATCGCCTGCAGGCTGGTGAGGATGCTGTCCCGTCCGAAGATCGTCATGAACCAGGGCAGTCCCGCCGCCGGCAGCGAGTGCGCCGCCAGCGTCCGGGGGGAGAACCGGAGGGCGGCCAGGTCGACGAGACTCCGGGCGTAGGTGGACCGCAGGTCCCCGTCATCGGTCTCGAGCCTCGGGGCCCGGCCGATCCACTTCTCCAAGCCGCGCGCCATGTCGTGGGTCGGGCCGGCCCGCCGGTGCAGGTCGGGCCCGTCGCCCCCCTCCAGGCCGGGCAGCACCGTGGCGACCTCCAGCACCGTCTCCCAGCTGCCGTCGGCGGCGACGGTCACCTCGAAGGTGAGGCCCCCGCCGTCCACCACCGCCGGCGCCGAGGACGTGATCCGGGTCTCGCGCCGGTAGGTCTCCCGCGAGTAGCCCAGGACGAGCGCGCCCTTCTCCACCGTCGACCGGTACGTCCCCTTCTTGGCCAGCGCGTCCTTGACCTCGAACAGATCCGCGAAATCGCTCGCCGCCTCGATCCGCACGGTGAGGGTGACCGGCTCGAGCTTGTGGTTGAGGATCCGGATGGATTCGCGGAAGCCCGCCCCGACGTCGCGCTCCCGGATCACCGAGAGATCGGCGTCCACGTAGACGGTCCCGGTGCCGGGCACCAGGAAGAAGCGGGCCTGGAAGTAGTGCAGGTCGTCGGCCGACAGGGCGTTCAGCCGCTCCCCGTCGAGGGTGAGCACCCACGTGGACAGGAAGCGGGTGTCGAAGGAGAAGAGGCCGGTCGGATCGGTGAGGGATGCCTCGATGTCGCCGTTGCGATCGCTCACGACGAACGTGTTGCCCTCCAGGATCTGCACCAGCTGTTCGCTCATCGCCGGCTCCTGGCGGTCACGGTCCGACCCTCGATGGGGTCTCGCCGCCCGGTCGACGACGGGGGGCCCGGGAAGAGGCGCTGGAACACCATCATGAGATGGAGGTCACCCTCCACGTCGACGGAACCCCTGAGCTGGGAGGCCATGGCGTTCTGGGTGCCCCGGATGATCTGGTCGAACAGGTGCCGATCCATGCGCACCACGGTGTCGACGTGGCCGCCCCGACGGGACGCGGTGACGGCGCCATCGGCCACCGTCACGTACCAGCGCTCGAGCTTGGGGCCACCGCGGAGGTCGAAGCGGAGGGTGCCGGACTCGCCCCGCAGGAGCGGCAGACTCCCCGCGGCCGCCAGGGCGTTGAAGAACGATCCGGCGTCCGACCAGTCCGCGTCGGACGCCGGATGCCGGGACGGAACCGACCTAGCCACGGGCTCCTCCTTCCGGACCCCGGGGTGCGCCGGGGCGTGACAGCTCTCGGGCGCCCGGCACGTCGGGGGTCCGGATCACAGCCCGGGGCTGCCCTGCATGATGCCGCCGTCGGCGAACACCGTGGTCGCCGTCAGATAGCTCGCCCCCGGGCCGGCCAGGAAGGCCACGACGCTGCCGATCTCCTCCGGTTTCGCCATGCGTCCGAGGGGGATGGCGTCGTCGAGCTTCTGCAGGGCGGCCGGGTCACCCATGGTGACCGTGTTGATCGGCGTCTCCACGGCCCCGGGCCCGACGCCGACGACGAGCACGCCGTGCGGTGCGAGCTCCACGCCCGCCGTCCGGGTCAGCATGCGCATGCCCCCCTTGGACACGCAGTAGGCGGTGTTGCCGGGCATCGGCCAGTCCTCGTGGACCGACGTGACGTTGATGATCCGTCCGCCGTCACCCTGGGCGATCATCTGCCGGGCCGCCAGCTGGGTCCCGAAGAACGCACTCTTGAGGTTCACGTCGAGCACCTTTTGGTACTGGTCCTCGGTGGTGTCGAGGACGGAGGTGCGCGTTTCGATCCCGGCGTTGTTCACCATGATGTCGAGCCGTCCGAACGTCGACACGGCCTTCCCCACCAGCTTGTGGAGGTCGGCGACGCGGCTCACGTCGGCCTCGACCGCGGTCACCTTGTCCCCGACGTCCCGCAGTCGCTGCTCGAGGGCCTCGGTGGCGTCGCGATGGGCGACGTAGTCGATGACGATCGACGCTCCCTCGGCGGCCAGGGCCACCACGATGGCCATGCCGATCCCGGTGTTCCCACCGGTGACGACGGCCACTTTCCCTTCGAGTGTCACGGAGCCACCTTCCACCCATCGGGTCCGGTCCCGCACCCGTGCGGGCTGCCCGGCCCATCCTAGGCACACCGCGCCGGCCGGGCACCGGCCGCCGCACCGGGATCAGCCGGTCGCCGGGCCCGGCGATGACGAGGTGATCCGACCGTCCCCGAGGCTGACCACCCGGGGGAACATCGCGACCACCTCGGGGTCGTCGGAGGCCACGACCACGATCGTCGGCCCGGCGCAGCGGTCGGCCAGGAGGGCCAGGACCCCCGACCGGTTGTCCGGGTCCAGCTCGGCCGTCGGCTCGTCGGCCACCAGCAGGGCCGGGTCCCCGGCCAGGGCGCGGGCCACCCCCACCCGCTGGCGCTCGCCACCCGACAGCTGCTCGACCGGACGCCCCGCCTCCTCCCCCAGTCCCACCGACGCCAGCGCCTCCGCACAGTGCCGGGCGATCTCGGGCGCGGGCAGCCCCCGGCACTGCAGGGGGAGCGCCACGTTCTCCTCCGCCGTCAGTCCGTCGACGAGACCGTGTTCCTGCAGGACCAGACCGACCGGGCCCGCGGCTCCGGCGCCGTCCCTTCCGTCGACCGTCACCCGGCCCCGGGTGGGGAGCACCGCCCCGGCGAGCACCAGGCACAGCAGGGACTTGCCCGAACCCGATGGTCCCGTCACCATCAGCGGCTCCCCCGCGGCCACCGTCAGATCGACGGGACCGAGCACGCGACGGCCGGCCACCTCGACCTCCACGCCGTGGAGCTGCACCACCCGTCCGGGATCCCGGACGGTGTCAGGCATCGGGCTCCGATGTCCAGGAGCGCAGCTCGAACCCGTGCTCGGTCCGGACGACCCGCAGCATGGTGTCCGGGGGGAACAGCTCGACGACGGCCGGCGGCAGCTGCACGGACCCGGCGCTGTCGACCACCGCGAACTCCTCGCCGAGGCGCCCCTCGGCCCCCACCCGGCCGTCCCGGATGGTGACGGTCCGGGGGAACCGGGCGGCCACCAGGGGATCGTGGGTGACCAGGACCACCGTGGTGCCCAGCTCCGTGTTCACCCGCTCCAGCAGATCGATGACCTGGGCGCTCGCCTCGAGCCCGAGCTGGCTGGTGGGTTCGTCGGCGAGCAGCAGTCGTGGTCCCGAGGCCATCCCGGCGGCCAGGGCCGCCTCCTGTTGGAGGCTCCTCGGCAGGTCGGCGACCCGCCGATCGGCGATCTCCCCGAGGCCCAGCATCTCGACCACCCGCTCGGGAGGAGACGGCCGGCGGTCCCGCCCCCGGGCCCCCTGTTGCGCGAACCACACGTTCTCGACCACCGTGGCGAACGGCAGGAGATTGTGACGGGCGCCCTGGACCACGTGACCGATCTCCGTGGCGCGCAGGGCCCGGCGCCGGGCGTCCGACAGCTGTCCCAGGTCGTGGTCGCCGACGCGCACCACGCCGGCCGAGGGCCGGATGAGGCCGGCCAGGAGGCGCATGACGGTGGACTTGCCCATGCCGGACGGGCCGAGCAGCGCCACCATCTCCCCGGGGTCCACGTCGAGGTCCACGCCGCGCAGGGCCACGATGTTCTCCCCGTGGTTGGGATAGAGATGCACCACGCCGCGCAGGTGGGCCGAGATGCCGCCGGGATCCCGTCCGTCCCCGCCGGTCGGCGTCGCCACGTCGCCACGGTGGCGCCTCACGTCGAGTCCCCCAGTTGGTGCGAGGACGTCGAGCGCACGACGACGAGCGCACCGATGACGGTCGCGGCGGCCAACGCCGCACCGAGCCCGACGATCGTCAGCGTGGTCGCCAGCCCCGCGATCCCGACATCCAGGGGCGGCCCGGTGCTGGACCCCGTTGACTCGGGCACCGAGCCGACGGCCAGCACCGTCGCCACCAGACCGGTCACCGCCCCGAGCACGAGGGCCGCACCGACCGCGAGGGCCTGCTCGAGTTCGACGGACCGGCGCAGGATCCGCGGTGGGACCCCGACGCCCCGCAAGGAGGCGAACTCCCGCCGACGCCGCCGGGCCGACACGATGACGGCGAACGCCGTGGTGCCGACGGCGAGGACCCCGGCCACCACCGCCGACACCAGGAACAGGGAGAACGCCAGAGCGGGGCCGGTGCGGTCGAGCCCGGCCAGCCGGGACCGGGCGCTGTCGACCGCCAGCACGGTGATCCCCCGACCGGCGAGACGTCCTTCGATCCCCGCCGGCACCGTCGGGGACAGCCAGACCTCGGTGGTGGCATCCGTCATCGGTCCCGACAGGAAGCGCTCGGCCAGCCCGAGGTCGACGAGGGTCGCGTCGTCGCCCACCCGGGGCAGGGACGACGCCTGACCGACCGACGTCGCGTTGACGGTGCCCCCGTCGAGACCCACCACCGTCACCGCCCCACCGGACTCCCGGTACCCGTCGGCCAACGACGTGGTGAGGACGGCCGGAAGCCGCTCCGGGACATCGGCCGGGGCGATCGCCGTGGGGGCCCCGTAGGCCGAGACGGTCATCTGGGAGGCGAGACCCGCACCGGACCGGACCAGGGTCGCGGTGCCGGCCGTCGTCCTCCACCGGGCCGGGTCGCCGAGGCCGGCGGCCACGGGGATCCAGGTCCCGGTGCCCGCCCGGGTGGCCAGCGACGACACCACCAGGTGCACGGCACCCGAGGTGATCGAGTCGGTGATCGGCGGTCCCCACGTCACCGACAGGTCGACCAGCCGGCACGCCGAGGGACACAGGCCGGCGAGCGAGCCCTGGTATGTGGCGGCCCCGGGGACGAGTGGACCGAGCACCACCTGCTCGGGTGTCTGGAACGCACCGTCGAACAGGTCCGCCGTCAGCTCCGGCGCCGGTCGGAGGTCGAAGTCGGCGTCGGCCGAGACACGGAGCTCGGTGCCGGACACCATGACCGACGGAGCCAGACCGTCGGGGACGAGGCGGTCCGTGGCCCGCCGGACCTCGGAGGAGGTCGTCCCGGCGGGCGGGGCCGCCACCTCGGCCATCCGGGTCGAGTCCACCGCCAACGTCGTCCCGTCCGGGGCGGCCTCGACCACCGCCGCCATGGCCGTGCGACGACCGTCGTCGGCCGCCCGGGTGGCGGCCAGGAAGTCGACGCCGGGCCGGACGGCGACGGTCAGCACCCGGGAGGCGCCCACGGCGAACTCCGCCGCCGTGGCCCGATTGCGCCCGGCGATCGCCCAACCGCTCACGCCGAACACCGTCAACGACACGGCGACGACCACCAGCACCACCTCGGAGGCGAACTCCGGGCGCCGGGCCACCCGCCGGGTCGCCAGGGCGACGGGCACGTGCCGGGAGTAGCGCGTCAGGGGCAGGCTGAGTCCGGCGAGCGCCGGCAGCACCCGGGCGCCCACCACCCCGACGCCCAGGGCCAGCAGACCCGGGGCGAAGGCGGCCAGCGGGTTCACCCGGCCCGGATCCGATCCGCCGGATACGCCCGACACCACCAGCTCCGCCACGGCGGCCACGGCCAGGGCGATGGCGATGACGTCTCCGGCGATCCGCCACTTCGTGGCCACCCCACCGCCCGCTCCCGACCGACCGGACTCGACCGCCAGGGTGGACCGGCGGGCGCCGATGGCCACGGCGGCGATCCCGACCAGGCCGGTGGCGCACGCGGCCGCCACGGCGAGTGGGTCGAGCGCGGCTCCGGCACCGGGGGCGAACAGGCGGGCGGAGGTCGCCGCGGCCAGGCCCCACGCGGCCAGCAGGCCCATCGGCACGGCCAGGGCGACGACCGCCACCGGTTCGGCCAGCGCGACCGCCCACGTGCTCCGCGTCCGGTAGCCCCGGAGTTCCGCCAGGCGGAGGTCGGGCTCCCGCTCGGCGGCGGTCCGGGCGGCCACGAAGTACAGGGTGGAGACCGCCAACAGCACCAGCTGGAGGTCGACCACCAGGCCGATCGTCGTCATGACGTGCTCGGACGTGGCCGTGGTGGCGAGGAGGCCGGCCAGCCCTGTCGCACTCTGCACGCCGTGGTCCGCCAGCATCGCGTCGTGGTAGGTGACGAGCGAGGACTCGAGGCCGGCCACCTGGGTGGCGCGCAGCGACGGGCGGTCGAGCGGGAGCTGCAACAGCGAGCCCATCGTTCCCGGGGGAGCGGCCGCGGCCACCGTCGCCGCCGAGGCGAACGCGTCGTCGACATCGGGGAGCCGGGGCGGACCGTCGCCGAAGGGGAAGTAATTGCCGCCCCACCAGTACGGGCCCGTCGACGACGTGTCCCGGTACAGGCCGGTCACCGTGACCGGTGTCGTGCGGGCGTCCCCCGCACCGGACGACACCAAGAGGTGGGTGCCCACCCCCACCCCGAGCTCCGCCGCGCTCCGGGTGCTGAGCAGGATGTCGCCGAGGGCGTGCGGGCACCTCCCGGCGACCAGGGTGAGGTGGGCGCACGCTCCCGTCCGGTAGACGAGGTCGGACGCGTACTCCTGATCGAACCGTGCGGACTCCACCCGGATCCCGGTGTCGTCCTGGGCGATCGGGGTGCCGAACCACGAGCCCCCGCCGGCCGGACGGGGCACGGCGCCGGCTGCCGCCGCCAGCCCCCCGGTGCCGTCGGTGGCCGACTCCGGAGTGAGCATGAGGCCGGTCTGGTCCACCGGGGCCGTTGCCAGGGAGCTGTCGAGCACCGACTGGTCCGCCCCGTGGAAGTACAGCGGTCCGTAGGCGCCGACCACGACGCCCAGCAGTGCGACGACGAACATGGCCGCCGAGCCCCCGATGCGCCATCGCAACCCGGCGGACACGAGCGCCGCGCGTCTACGACCGTTGCCTACCGCTCCGCGTCCCACGGCTTCCGATCTCGGTACCACGTCACTCGCTTCCGGGCGGGAGCCCGAACATAGCGCCATCACCCCCGAACGGGACCCCGGTCGTCCCTCCACCGGCCGGGGCACGGCGGGCACCGGGACGTCGCCACCGGGGCCCCGGTGTCGCCCCGGAGACCACCGGGAGGCGGGTTCGGGTAGACGCGTCCCGTAGGGTGGGGAGGTCCGCGCCCGGGTGCCCCGGTCGGGCTCGTGCCCGGTAGCGGCCCGTTCGAGATCCCACCGACCGGCATCGCCGGAGCCACCCAGGAATCGCCAGCGTCGATACGAGGAGGACCCGTGACACCACCACCCGGAACGGACAGCGGGGCCGCCGCGGCCCGGATCACCGAGCGCATCGAGGAACTGGGCGGGTGGCGGGGCGAGACGCTCGCGCACCTGCGTCGGCTGATCAACGATGCCGACCCCGGGGTCGTCGAGGAGTGGAAGTGGGAGAAGCCCTCGTCCCCGGGCGTCCCCGTCTGGTCCCACGACGGTGGGATCTGCACCGGCGAGTCCTACAAGGAGGTCGTCAAGCTCACGTTCTTCCGCGGGGCCTCGCTGGACGACCCCCATGGCCTCTTCAACTCGAGCCTGGAGGGCAAGACCCGCCGGGCGATCGACGTCCGCGAGGGCCAGCGGGTCGACGAGTCGGCGTTCAGGGCGCTCATCCGCGCCGCCGTGGCGGCCAACCAGGCCGTCGTCGCCGAGCGGGCGGCCAAGAAGAAGAAGTAGCACTCCCCGGACCGGTCGACGGACCGATCCGGGCAGTGACGTCAGCCGGCGGTCGGAAGTTGGCGCAGGCCGATCTCGTTGCCGTCGCCGTCCACCACCTTGGCGACGGTCAGGCCGCCACCGACCGGGGTCGGCTCCTGCGTCACCTCGGCACCGGCGCCCCGGAGGGCGTCGAGGGAGGCCGTCAGGTCCTCGACGTCGTAGAAGGGGACCGGCCCCGACATGCCCTGGTCGTGGCCGCCCGGCACGAGACCGATCTCGTCGCCGTCGACGTCGAAGCCCACGTAGTACGGGGAATCGGCGTGGGGCTCGGCCCCGAACAGGACGGTGAACAGCGCCTTGGCGCGATCCAGGTCTTTCACGGGATAGAGCACGGTCCTGCACTGCACTGCCATCGGGCCTCCTCGGGTCGCGTCCACGTCGCTCGTGGGTCGATGTGTATTACACCGGAACCCGCGAGAGTGTGACATGTGGATCCGGGGGCGACCAGGACGGAGCGGTTCGAGGAGGAGCGGCCGCGCCTGCTGGACGTGGCCGCCAGGATGCTCGGGAGTCGCCAGGACGCCGAGGACGCCGTCCAGGAGACCTGGCTGCGGCTGGTCGCCGCCGACCTCGATGCCATCGACAACCTGGCGGGCTGGCTGACGACGGCCATCTCGAGGATCTGCCTGAACGGGCTGCGGAGTCGGCGGAGGCACCCGACCACCCCCCTGGACGACCCGGCCCGGACCGCACCACGCTCGACTCCTCCGGCGGTGGCCCCGGACGATCGCGTCGTGCTCGACGAATCGGTGGGTGAGGCGCTCCTCGTCGTCCTCGACCGCCTCGGCCCGGCCGAACGGGTCACGTTCGTGCTCCACGACACGTTCGCCGTTCCGTTCGAGGAGATCGCCGGGATCCTCGACAAGTCCCCCGAGGCGTGCCGACAGCTCGCCAGCCGGGCCCGCCGGCGGGTGCGGGGGGCAGGACCATCGAAGAGCGATCCGCTCCGTCAGCGCGAGATCGTCGCGGCCTTCCTGGCGGCGACCCGGACGGGGGACCTCCGGGCCCTCCTCGCCCTGCTCGACCCCGCGGCCGAGCTCGTAGCCGACCCGACCGCGGTCTCCATGGGGGCCCCCGCCGGCCTGACCGGAGCCGACGCCGTCGCCTCGCTGTTCTCCGGTCGGGCCCAGGGCGCCCGGGCGGTGCTGCTCGACGGGCGCGCCGGCCTGGTGTGGTCCCGGGGTGGCACCCCGACGGTGGCCTTCGACTTCACCGTCGAGGCCGGTAGGGTGACCAGGATCGATATGATCGCCGATCGCGACGTGCTCGACGACATGGACATCGACGGGCTCCGGCGCCATCCCACCCGGTGAGTAGGGCCCCGGCCCGACGTCGGCGCGCGTCGACGACGAGTGGAGGGACATGCCCAGGAAGACGACCAGGGTGGCACCGGCCGGTGGCACCGACGGCCGGGACCTCATCCGGGTGGTCGGTGCCCGGGTCAACAATCTGGCGGACGTCAGTGTCGACATCCCGAAGCACCGCCTGACCGTCTTCACCGGGGTGTCGGGCTCCGGCAAGACCTCGCTGGTCTTCGACACCATCGCCGCCGAGTCCCAGCGTCTCGTCAACGAGACCTACAGCGCCTTCGTTCAGGGCTTCCTGCCCGCGCTGGCCCGGCCCGACGTGGACGTGATCACCGGACTGACCGTGGCCATCACCGTCGACCAACGCCGCATGGGCAGTGACGCCCGCTCCACCGTCGGCACGGCGACGGACGCCAACGCCATGCTCCGGATCCTCTTCAGCCGCCTCGGCGATCCGCCCGTGGGCCCGCCCGCCGCGTTCGCCTTCAACGTCCCCTCGGTGCGGGCCAGTGGCTCCATGAGGGTCGAACGCGGCCGGGGGACCACCGTGAAGAAGTCCTTCACGCGCCTCGGGGGCATGTGCCCGCGGTGCGAGGGGCGGGGATCGGTCACCGACCTCGACCTGTCCCAGCTCTACGACGCCACCCGGTCCCTCGCCCAGGGGGCGTTGCTGATCCCGGGGTACAGCGTCGACGGCTGGTTCGGCCGCATCTTCCTCGGCTGCGGCTTCCTCGACCCCGACAAGCCCATCGCCCGGTACACCAAACGCGAGCTCGACGACCTGCTCCACAAGGAGGCGACCAGGATCGTGGTCGACGGGGTGAACCTGACCTACGAGGGCCTGATCCCCCGGATGCAGAAGTCGATGCTGTCCAAGGACATCGACTCCCTCCAGCCGCACGTCCGGGCCTTCGTGGAGCGGGCGGTGACGTTCGCCACCTGCCCAGACTGCGGCGGCACCCGGCTCAGCGAATCGGCACGCTCGTCGAAGGTCAACGGCATCTCCATCGCCGAGGCCTGTGCGATGGAGACCGGTGAGCTGGCCGACTGGGCGCGGGGCGTGGACGATCCGTCGGTCGCCCCGTTGGTGGAGATGCTGCGCCAGACGCTCGACTCCTTCACCGAGATCGGACTCGGGTACCTGTCGCTCGATCGGGCCTCGGGCACCCTGTCGGGCGGCGAGGCCCAGCGCGTCAAGATGATCCGACAGCTCGGCTCCTCACTCACCGACGTCACCTACGTCTTCGACGAGCCGACCACCGGCCTGCACCCTCACGACATCCAGCAGATGAACGGCCTGCTGGAGCGGTTGCGCGACAAGGGGAACACGGTCCTGGTCGTCGAGCACAAGCCGGAGACGATCGCCGTGGCCGACCATGTCGTCGACCTCGGTCCCGGAGCCGGCTCGGCCGGGGGGACGATCTGCTTCGCGGGGTCGGTCGCGGGCCTGCGGGCCGGTCGGACCGTCACGGGACGTCACCTGGACGACCGGGCCGCCCTGAAGGCGACGGTCCGGACCCCGACGGGAGCCCTCGCGGTCCGCGACGCCACCACCCACAACCTGAAGCACGTCGACGTCGACATCCCGCTCGGGGTGCTCGTCGTCGTCACCGGCGTCGCCGGTTCCGGCAAGAGCTCGCTGGTGCACGTGTCGCTGCCGACCGACGCCGGGGTGGTGGTGGTCGATCAGAGCCCGATCCGCGGTTCCCGTCGGAGCAACCCGGCGACCTACACCGGCATGTTGGACCCGATCCGCAAGGCCTTCGCCAAGGCCAACGGCGTCAAGCCGGCGTTGTTCAGCTCCAACTCGGAAGGCGCCTGTCCCGCCTGCAACGGCGCCGGCGTCGTCTACACCGATCTCGCCATGATGGCGGGCGTGGCCACCACCTGCGAGGAGTGTGACGGCAGGCGCTACCAGGCGGCGGTCCTGGCCCACCACCTCGGTGGCCTCGACATCGCGGAGGTCCTGGCCATGTCGGTGGACGACGCCGCGGCCTTCTTCGGCGCCGGCGACGCCCACTCCCCGGCCGTCCTTGCCGTCCTCGAGCGGCTCGTGGACATCGGCCTCGGGTACCTGTGCATCGGCCAGCCGCTGACCACGCTGTCAGGCGGCGAGCGGCAACGCCTGAAGCTGGCCACCCACCTGGCCGACAAGGGGGGCGTCCTCGTCCTCGACGAGCCGACGACCGGTCTCCACCTGGCCGATGTCGACCGCCTGCTCGCGCTGTTCGACCGGCTCGTCGACTCCGGGCGGTCGGTGATCGTCATCGCCCACCACCAGGCGGTCATGGCCCACGCCGACTGGATCATCGACGTCGGCCCGGGTGCCGGGCACCAGGGCGGCCGGATCGTCTTCGAGGGCCCGCCGGCGGATCTCGTCGCTGCCCGCTCCACGCTCACCGGCGAACATCTGGCGGCCTACGTCGGGGCATGAACCGGGACGCCGGGACGCCGGACCGGGACCGGTCCGTCCCGGGCGTCCACGGTGGAGCCACCGATAGGATCGATTCTCCTGACCGCCGGATGTCCGGTAGTGGACGACGGGCGGGAGTGAGAGGAGGTACTCCATGGCGAACGTGGTGGGGGCCCTGACGATGTCCCTCGACGGCTTCGTGGCGCGCGGGGACGACAGCGTCGGGCCACTCTTCGACTGGTATGACACCGGCTACGTCGAGGTCCACTGGCCGGGCATGGGCATGGTCTCCCACACCGCCCCCGCCGATGCCGTGCACCTGCAGCGGGTCATCGAGCGGGCCGGTGCCCTCGTGGTGGGACGTCGGGTCTACGACTACACCGGCGGGTGGGGTGGGAGCCACCCTCTCGGGGTCCCCCTCTTCCTCGTGACCCACCACCCCCCCGAATCCTGGCCCACGCCGGACGCCCCCTTCACCGCCGTGCCCCAGGGGGTCGCCGAGGCCATCGGGCGCGCCGTCGACGTGGCGGGCCCGAAGGACGTCGCCCTGGCCGGACCCTCCATCATCCAGCAGGCCCTCGCGCTCGACCTGGTCGACGAGTTGGCCGTCGACCTGGCGCCTGTGCTCCTGGGTGAGGGCGTCCCGTTCTTCGGCGCGCTCCCCGGGGGGCGCGCCTCCTCGACGATCCCGAGGTCACCGAGGGGTCGCGGGTCGTCCACCTGCGGTACCCCGTCCGCCGACACGGGAGCCCCGCCGCGTCCGTCACCCCCTGACGACGCACCGGAACCGGACCCTGGTGACCAAGCACGTCGCCGAGCTCGACACCATCGCCGGCTGAACCGCGTCGCTCACCTGGAGACGCGGGCCACCCAGCGTTCGACCGTGCCCGCCAGCGCGGCCAGCGGCAGGATCCCCGCCCGGAGGATCACGTCGTGGAACTCCTTGATGTCGAAGGCGTCACCCAGCGCGTCGGTGGACTCGGCGCGGAGCCGCTCGATCTCGCGCCGGCCGACCATGTACGACAGCGCCTGGCCCGGAAAGGAGATGTAACGGTCGACCTCCGCGTCGACCTCGATGGGAGGGAGGGGGGTGTGCTCGGTCATCCAGTCCACGGCCTGGTCCCGGGTCCAGCCGAACGCATGGAGGCCGGTGTCGACGACCAGCCGGCTGGCCCGCCAGGAGTCGGCGGCGAACAGGCCCATGCGGGCCGCGTCGTCGCTGTAGAGGCCCATCTCGTCGGCCAGTCGCTCGCTGTAGAGGCCCCAGCCCTCGGCGCAGGCCGTGTCGTAGAGCAGGCGGCGGGCCGGAGGGAGGTCCGCGGACTCCATGGCCAGGGTCAGCTGGAAGTGGTGACCCGGCACGGCCTCGTGGAACGCCATGTCCTCGGCCATGTAGCGGTGGCGCTCGCCGGGCTCCGAGGTGTTGAGGAAGTACGTCCCGTGGCGCGAGCCGTCCACGGCCCCCGTGATGTAGTACGCCGGAGGAGAGCCGGCCTCCTCGGCCTCGGGCACCGGCTCGACCGAGCACGCCTCGTCGGGCACCGACGTGAACCATCGCGGGGCGGCGGCCTCGGCGGCCGCCACCACCCGACGGGCGTGGTCGAGCATCTCGTCCCGGCTGCCGTACCGCTCGGCCGGGTCGTTCGCCAGGTGGTCGAAGATCTCGCGGAGGTCCGAGGTCCCGAACAGGCGACGGCCGGTGTCGACGAGCTCGGTCCCCACCTGGTCCACGATCTCCCGCCCGAGGGCGTGGAGCTCGTCGGGCGTGGCGTCCGTCGAGCTGTGGAGGCGCGCCAGCACCCGGTACATCGATCCGCCGTCGGGCAGGAAGCAGATGCCGGGGTGGTCGTCGTCACGGGCGGCGGGCAGGACGTCGTCGCGGAGGGCGTCGCGGTAGGCCACCAGTGCCGGTCGGACCTGGTCGTCGACGGTGGTCCGCACCCTCGGGTCGAAGGACGCGTCGTCCTCGTGGGTACGCAGCAGGCCCCCGGCCACGGGGTCGGCGACCATCAGGTCGAGTTGGGCAATGGCCGACCGGACGAGCCGGGCCACGGCGGTCCGCCCGGCCGCCGTGCCGTCACGATGGCGCCCGGCGGCGGTGGTGAGCATGGGCCCGAGGCCGGTCAGCCGGGTCAGGTAGTCGTCGCGGCGCGCGCCGGTGTCGAGCGGGACCTTGGGTAGCATGGTGAGCACCGCGCCGACGGGGGCGGCGAAGGTGTCGCAGATCGTGAACTCGACGAGCGGTACCTCGGCGGCCCCGGCCATGGCCCGGGCCATGTACCGCACGAAGTCGAGCGACTGCCGTTCCGTCTCGTCGAGTCCCTCGGGGGTGAGGGCCTCGGCCCGGCCGGCGACCGAGGCCACGGCGGTCGCGAATCCCTCCTCGGCCGCCCGGCCGAAGTCGGGGAGCCGGGCGTCGTAGCCCGGCAGCCCGTAGAGCGACCCCGCCAGGGGATCGGCGTCCAGTACGGCATCGAGGAGCTCGGCGGCGAGGTCGTCAGGGGACATCGCGGGAGGGTACCGCGCCCGGCCGGCTCCCGGCCCCGCCCGGGCTGTCGGACACCGCCACCGCGGCGCGGCGGCCGGTCAGGCGTGTTCGAGCACCCCGCCGAGCCACTCGAGCGCCACCTGCTGGCGCTCCCTCGACCGGCCCCCGTGGTTGCCCGTGTTCTCGGTGATGACATGGGCGATGCCGGCCTCCGAGAGCCGGTGACTCAAGATCCGGTGGCCCCAGTGCAGGTCGTGGTCGTCGTGGACGCCGGCATCGAGGAGGATGCCGGACAGCTGGTGGAGGGCGTCGATCCGGTGCTGCCAGTTCACCACCGGATCGTGGAGCAGCCAACGGTCCCACACGTCGGAGAGGAGCTCGCCACTGGGCCACTCCACCGGCAGGTCGACGAAGTACGGGGGATGCTGCGGGTTGGGCGAGTACGCCGCGGCGTAGGCGTACACGAGCATCGACAGGTCGTTGCCCTCGACCGGCCCGGCCGGCGCCTCGGGCCAGATGCTGTCGTAGAACGAGTAGGGCATCGACCGGTGCGTCATGTCCAGGTAGCTGTCGGCGGACAGCACGGCGGTGGCCCCGAAGACGTCCGGGCGGGTCGATGCCAGGTTCCAGGCGCCCAGACCCCCCGACGAGAATCCGAGGACGCCCCGGCTCCGAGCCGATGGGAGCGTGCGGTAGGTGGCGTCGACGTGGGCCACGACGTCGTCGGCCACGTAGGAGGCGAACGAGCCGCTGGTGGGTGAGTCCACCCACTGACCGCACCCCCACCGGCAGTTGCCGTTGGGGACGACCACGATCATGGGCGCCACCCCCATCCGCCCGAACACGGGGTCGAGCACGTCCTCCAGCGGTGGTGACCAGCGCTGGCGGTCGGTGGGCGGATCGACCAGGTCCCCGGCGTCCTGGCCGAAGGCGTGCAGGAGGTACGCGGTGGCGTAGTGGCGATCCGACGATTCGTAGCCGGGCGGGAGGTAGACGTAGAGGTCCCGCTCACCCGGGTCGCCGAGCAGGTTCCGGGCCAGGTGGGGACTGGCGTGGCGGGTGCGGACGATCATCGACGTGACTGCCCTGGGGTGCGGTCGGCCCCCGGGACGTCGGCCCGGTGCTCCAGTGTGTCCTCCACGACGGATCCTCCTGGCCGGACGGGTGGAGTCGGGCGGTCCCTCGCTCTCCGGCCGCCCGGCGGTCACCGATCTTGGCACGCCGGTGGGGGGCACGGTGCCCATGGTGGGGCAAGATGGCGCCCGGACGGGCACCGCCGCGGCGCCCGGTGAGGGGATGCCCGTGACCACCGACGAGACCCAGGCCGTCATCGACCGACACATGGCCGCCCTGCAGGCCGGCGACATCGACGCCGTGATGGAGGACTACACCGACACGTCCGTGTTCATCGTCAACCTCGGAGGGGTCGCGGTGGGTCCGGACGCCATCCGACCGTTCCTCGAGGCCGCCGGCCAGCTGCCCGGCTTCGTCGAGACGGCCTCGTTCACCGAGGGTGACACCCACTACGTGACGTGGACGGCGGACGCCATCGCCTTCGGCACCGACACCCTCGTCGTCCGCGACGGCCACATCGCCGTCCAGACGGTCGCCATCCTGCTCGCCCCGTAGCCGGTCCGCGCTCCCCGGCGGCGTGGCGGCGACCGTGGGAGCATGGTCCATGCCCTTCGTCTCCGTCACCCGGCTCCGTGTGCGGTCGCCCGAGTTCATCGATCTCTTCTCGGCGGCCGTCCCCGACGTCTACGCCCAATCGGCGACGGCACCGGGCAATCTCGGCCTGGACCTCCTGGCCGACGCCAACGACACCTTCTGGACCCGGACGGTCTGGACGGACCGCTCGGCCATGCGGAGCTACATGACCACGGGGGCCCATGGGGAGGTCATGCCCAATCTGCGCGAGTGGTGCGACGAGGCCCACGTAGCCCACTGGGAACAGGAGTCGACCGACCTCCCGACCTGGGAGGAGGCGCACCGCCGGATCGTCGCCGAGGGCCGCACGTCGGCGGTCACCGACCCCAGCCCCGACCACGCCGCTCGCACCGTGGCGCCCCCGGTCACCGACTGAATCCGGTCCGGCGCCCGGGCGGCCCGTCACCGGGGCCCGGCCCGACCCCGCCCACCGGCCTAGTGGAACCTCGGGTCACCGGCCGGGAACTTGATCCGCTCGATGACGTACTTGCCGGTCGGCACCGAGTCCCAACCGTGGTGGATGAGGCACGGGAGCGACACCGACTCGTTGGGGCAGCCGGGCAGGAGCCCGACGTAGTAGGTCTGCCCGTCGATGACCTGTTGGACCGCGGGCTGGCCGCCGTAGGTGGTGAAGGGCTCGCTCCCGGCGAAGCAGGCCCGCAGGGGTGAGCCCGGCGTCCCGACCATGTCCGCCCGGAGGAACCTGACGCGGACGTCGACCACCACCGACGAGGGGAGTCCGGTCGTCGTCACGGTGGTGATCTGAGGGGCGGTCTCGATCGGGGTGGCACTGGAGCAGGCGAAGGTTCCGCTGAAGAGCGACACGTCCACCGAGCCGGTACCCGAGCCGGTCGTGACGGTGGAGGACTGCTCGGTCGACGTGACGGTACCGTTACAGCCCTCCTGGCAGGTGACGACGGCCTGGGCGGCGTTGACCGTGACCGGCACCGAGCCGTCGGTGGTGGTACCGCCCACGGTGACCTCCACGGTGATCGAATACTCCGCGCTGGTGGTGTAGGTGTGCGTACCGGACACCTCGAACTGGGTCCCCGTCCCCCCCGGCTGGGTCACCGTGCCGGCGCTGGTGGTGCCGTCCCCCCAATCGAGGGTCACGGCGACGGAGCCGAGGTCGAGGGTCGGGACCGGGCTGGTGAAGGTGGCCACCTCCCCGCTGAACGGCGTGCCCACGACCTGGGTGGGGATGGTGGCCGGCGTGATCGAGACCGGCGGCCCCGTCACGTCGACGGTCTCACTGACCGACTGGGAGTCGTAGCCGGACGACGCCGCGATGTCCGTCACGTCGATCGACACGGTGTAGTCGCCGGGGGAGGCGTAGGTGTGCCCGTCCGACACCTCGTAGGCGGTTCCCGGACCACCGGGCTGGGTGACGGTGCCGTGGTCGGACGTGCCGTCCCCCCAGTTCACCACGGCCGTGTAGTCGGCGACCGGGTTGCCGGACGTCCCCTCCGAGAAGGACGCCACCTGGCCCGTGAACGCCACGGTCGAATAGGCGGTGAAGGGCGTGGCCGTCACCTCGAGGCTGCTCGGGGTGGCCTCCGCCACGCCCGGAATCCCCACCGCCGCCACCAGTACGAGGCCGAGCGCGATGGCTGCGGCCCTTCCCGACACCCTGCTGCTCCAACCCATGGATCCCGTCCTCACATCATCGACCGGGCGACGATTCGACGTGCCACGTTCCGCCGGGCACGTCGGGCGATCTGCCCGGGCCTCATGGTCAATGTACGAGGCGGGCGACCCCGGGTCAACGCGGGGCGGCCAGATGTCGCCGGGGTTTCACGATGGGTGGGATCGCCACGCACCCCGGAGGCCGGGCGACCACTCCGCGTGATCGGGTCTCAGCCCGCCTGGGGCACCGGGCCACCCAGGAGGTCGGGGGTCCAGACGATGCCCAGACGGTCGAGCACCGCATCGGACTCGGCGAGGAGCGCCGCCCCGGTCCCGGGCTCCACCGCCTCGGCCACCATGCCCTGCACCCGTTTGGTCAACGCCACCTCGTGGCCGGCCTCCCGGGACTCGGCCGACGCCAGGCTCCGGTCCAGGTCGGAGACGGCCGCCCCGAGATCGCCGAGCCGGGCCGACGCGGCACCCCGTACCCGGAAGAGGAGGGGCAGCTGGGCGGACACCCCGCCGAGGGCGCGCGCCTGGGCCAGCGCGGTGTCGACCGACTCGATGGCGCGGGGTGCGTCTCCCGACTGGAGCAGGCATTCCGCCTTCCGGGCCTCCGACTCGACCGCCAGGGCCTGGCTGCCGATGGCCCGGAACTCCTGGACCGTCTCCTCCAAGAGGAGCAGTGCCCGGTCGAAGTCCCCGTCGGCCGCGGCCGCCCGCGCCAACATCGCCGAGGTCGACGCCACGCCGGAACGGAAGCCGGCGGCCCGCCACTCCCGGGCGACCTCGGAGATCATCTCGGCCCCTTCCTCGAACCGCCCCTGGTCGATGAGGATCTCCGCGATGTTGTACTGCTCGAACACGGCGTTGACCGGACTCCCGGTGCGGCGGTCGACCGCCAGCGCCCGCTGGTAGTACTCGAGGGCGGCCAGCCAGTCGCCCCGCCAGTAGGCGGCCATCCCGAGCAGGTTCAACGACGTGGCCTGACCGGCGAGATCCCCCAGCTCCTCGTAGATCGACAGGGCCTGCTCGGCGTCCGAGCCCCCGTCCAGCTGCCCCAGCTCCATGGCCGCCCAGACCCGGACCCGCAGGGCCTCGGCCAGGGCCACCTGCTCCCCGGCCGCCTCGGCCGCCTCGATCGCCCGATCGCAGTACACGATGGCCTGCCGGTGCCGGCCGGCTTCCTGGCAGAAGCGGCCGTACCAGCTGAGCAGACGGGCCCGCAGCCGGTCGGCGTCGGGACCCGTGTCGTCCTCGATCAGCTTCAGCGCCTTGGTGATCCACCGCAGCGCCGTGGCGTGGCGGTCCAGCCACCCCTGCACCTGAGCGAGCTTGAGCAGTACCCCCGCCTCCTCCACGTCATTGCCCCGGACGAGCCGCCGGGCCGCCCGGAAGGCGGCCGCCCCCTCCGCGTAGTTGCCCGCCCGGCTCCGGGTGTCCCCCAGGGCCTCGTACACCGACGCCATGGCGTCGGTCCCGAGTGTGCCGAGCCGCCGGCCGGCGACGAGGGCCCGCTCGTAGAACTCGGCCGCCTCGAAGTTGGCGAACACGTCCCGCGCCCGCCCCGCCGCCTCGAGCGAGTACTCCCAGGCCTCGGCGTAGCACTGGGCGTGCAGGTAGTGGAACGAGAGCATCTCGGGGATGGACTCCTGTCCCGGCGTGACCCCACTCCGCAGCGCGTCGCCCGCGGCCAGGTGGATCCGGCGACGCTGGCGGAACGAGAGCCCGTCGTAGGCACTGTCCCGCAGGAGACCGCTCCGGAACGAGAGGCGGTCGGCGCCGTCGCGGACGACGAACTCGTCGAGGCGCCGCCAGACCTGGTCGGAGGGGTGCGGTAGCTCGTCGAGCACGTCCCGGGCGAGGTCGAAGGGGAAGGAGCGCCCCAGCACGGACAGCTGCCGGAGCAGGTACCGGTCATCGCTCGACAGGCTGTCGATACGGGCCGCCACCACACCGTCGATGGTGTCCGGCAGGTGGTCCACGTCCCCCTCCTGCTCGGCGGCGGCGAACAGCTCCCGCAGGAAGAGTGGATTCCCAGCCGACCGGTCCACGATGGTGTCGAGCTGCCGGGGGGACAGGGTCGAGTCCTCGGCCGCCCGGCGGACCAGCTCCAGGGCGGCGTCCCGGTCCAGGGGTCCGAGCTCCACCCGCACCGTTCCCTCCGGCGCCACGAATCCGGTGCTCACGTCGCGGCGGGCGATGCAGATCAACCAGGAGGTCAGACCGACCGCCTCGGCCAGGTAGCCGAACAGGTCGGCCGACGCATCGTCCATGTACTGCGCGTCGTCGACGACCAACAGTCCCGATGCGGGCAGCAGGGCGGCCAGGAGATCCAGGACAGCCCGCGCCAGCCGGGGGCGGACGAACTCCTCGTCGAGCTCACGGGTCTCGTCGGTGTCAGGGACGCTCACCCCGATCGTCCGGGCGATGAGCGGGGCCCACGGGAGCACGTCGGGCGCCTCGTCGGCCACGGTCGCCAGGAACTGCGCCGCCACCGTCCCGTCGCTCCCCTCCGCCGGCAGCCAGAGCAGCGGGCGCAGCAGTCCGCGGACCACGTGGTACGCGGTCGAGGCCTCGTAGTGCTGACACGTGAAGGACAACCGCGGACGGTCCCAGGCCTGGGCCTCCAACTCGTCGAGGAGGCGCGTCTTGCCCGATCCGGGATCGCCCACGATCTCCACGAGTCGCCCGGCGCCGGCACCGGCCTCCCGCAGGTGCCGGCGGAGCGAGTCGAGTTCGTCCCGGCGACCCACGAAGGGGGTCGTCCGGTCGGTGTCGATGACCTGCTGCCCGCCGATCTTGCCGAGGAGGAAGGCGCGTACCGGCCTGGCCTTGCCCTTCACCATGAACGGCTCGAGCTCCTCGACGCCGAACGACGTCCGCGACCGGTTGAGCACGTCGGGGGACACCACGATCTGACCAGGTCCGGCCTTGGCCATGAGGCGGGCGGCGAGGTTGACGGCATCTCCCATGACGGTGAACGTCCGCCGGTAATGCGGGCCGATCTCCCCGACGAACACCGCGCCCCGGTTCACGCCGATGCGGATGGGCAGTCGGTTCCCCGAGTCCATGACCTCGCGGACGCACAGCAGCATCCGGTGCTCGTCGTCACCCGACGTGGACGGCGCCCCGGCGGTGAGGATGATCTTCCCCCCGTCGTGGTCCACGTCGGTGGCCAGGAAGGTCACGTCGTTCCGCTCCGCCGCCACCTGGACGTTCGCCACGAGCTCGTCGAGCTGGTCGGCGGCCTCGGCCGGCCCGAGCTCCCGGATCAGGTCGTCCGTGCCGTCGAAGTGGATGAAGGCCACCGTGACCCGGCGGTGCTCGGGCTCCTGGTGGCGGGCGGTGAGCGTGTCGCGGAGTCCCACCGGGATCCCCTGGATGATGTCGGTGCCCGGGGGGATCGGTTCGAACGGCACGAACGCGTCGGAGGGGACGGCGGGGGCACGACGCAGCAGGTGGCCGGATCCCTTGGCCGCTCCGACCTGACCCGGACGGAGGGCCGAGGCGGTGACTGGGCTCACCACGATCTGCCCGGCGTCGGCGGTTCCCTCCATCTCCACGGTGGTGCTGGCCGCCGGGCCGGTGACGATCAGCTCGCGGTGCGATCCCCCCACCAGGAAGAAGTGGAAGTCGCCCGAATGGACACCCACGGACATACGCAACGAGACCTTCTGACCCAGGACGACCAGACGCCCGACGGTCCGCAGTGCCCGTCGCATCTCGACGGCCGCCCGACAGCCTCGGGCCTCGTGGGCGCTGCCCGAGAAGTAGAGCAGGAGGGCGTCCCCACCGAACTTCAACAGCCTCCCGCCGTAGGCCACAGCCAGGTCGAGCAGGGCCACGAAGCAGGAGCCGATGGTGGCCGTCAGCTCCTCGGCCCCCACCTTCCCGTGTTTGGCCAGGCCCTCGGACAACTTGGTGAAGCCGGAGATGTCGACGAACACCACCGTCCCCGGTTCGACCCGGTACCGGTCGCCGGGCCGCTCGGACATCCACTCGATGCTGAGGCGCGGCAGGTACGGGGCCAGGGCCTGGGACAGGGCCTCGCCGCGTTCGGTCCGACCCGCCTCGGCCGACCCCCCGACCGCCGACGTCGTGGTGGGATCCTCGGTCATGCCCCGCCATTGTCCCACTTGACGCGGTGTCTGTCCCCCTGTCGGCCGCCGCCGCCCGTCGCCGGCAACCGCGACGTCGCCTCCGCCCACACGTCGACAAGGGAGGAGGCGCGGTTTAGAGTGCCTCCATGTTCGAGACCGTGGTGGTAGGAGCAGACGACTCACCGACCGCAGCCAAGGCAGTCGCCGCGGCGGTCGAACTGGCGAAACTCTCGGGTGGCACCCTGCACATCGTCACCGCGTACAAGCCGGCGTCCCGCTCGTCGTCGGGGCTCCCGTCCGAGTACAGCGGCTCCGTGCAGCCCGACAGCCACGCCCGCAGCCTGTTGGACGACCTGGCCTCGCGGGCCCGCTCCGAGTCGGTGAAGGCCGAGACGCACGCCCAGGCCGGGGACCCGGCGGAGGCCATCACCACGGTGGCCGACCGCATCGGTGCCGATCTCATCGTCGTCGGGTCCCAGGGGATGAAGCGACGGGTCCTCGGGAGCGTGCCGAACTCCATCGCCCACGGTGCCGGCTGTGCCGTCCTCGTCGTCAAGACCGACTGAGCACCCCGGCGACCGTCCGACCCAGGCCGTCCCGGTAGGTCCGTCCCCCCACAGGAGAGAGCATGTTCAACGTCGTAGTCGTAGGTGCCGACGATTCCCCCAGCGCGCTCGAGGCGTTCAACCGGGCCGTCGAGTTCGCCAGGATGTCCGGGGGCACCCTGCACATCGTGACGGCGTACAAGCCCCGACCGGCGGGCTCGACGGACCTGCCTGACGAATTCCGCTACTCGATGGCGTCGACGATCGACGCCGACGTCCTCCTGCGCCGGCTGGCCGACCTGGCCACCGAGCAGGGGGTGGCCACCGAACTCCACGCCGCCACCGAGGACCCGGCCGACGCCATCGTCGGTGTCGCCGACCGCGAGGGTGCCGATCTCATCGTGGTCGGCAACAAGGGGATGAAGGGGGCCCGTCGGGTCCTCGGGAGCGTGCCGAACACCGTGGCCCACCGGGCGCCGTGCTCGGTCCTCATCCTCCCGACCACCTGACACGCGCCAGCGACGCACCGGCCGGTGGGCTAAGAATGGGCCCGCGCTCGCGGCCGGGCGCGACACAAGGAGGACGGGTCCATGAGTGGTCAATCGAACAGCGGTGTCCCCACCAAGATCGTCGTCGGGACCGACGGTTCCCCGACGGCCGAACGCGCCGTGTCGAAGGCCAAGGCGTTGGCGACGGCGGTCGGCGCCGAACTGATCATCGTGACCGCCTACAACAACCGCGCCCCGTCGGGCGTGGCTGCCGCCGGCATCGCCATCGACTCGAGCTGGGTGGCGGCTGCGCAGTCGGGTGCGGAGGCCGTGGCCAAGGAGTCCGCCGAACGGGCCAAGTCCGAGGGCGTCACCAAGGCCTCCTACCAGGCCGTGGCCGGCGACCCCTCCGAAGTCCTGCTCCAGGTGACGGTGGACCAGGGGGCCGACCTCCTGGTGGTCGGATCGAAGGGCATGCACTCGACCGCCCGCTTCCTGCTCGGCCCCATCGCCAACAAGGTCTCGCGCCGGGTGCCCTGCGACCTCCTCATCGTCGAGACGTCCGACTGACCCACGTCGGGACCTCCGACCGACCCGCCGTCGCGGTGTCGGGCCGCCCGGCCCACCACGCTCGTGACCGGAGTGTGACACCTCGGTGACGTCGGGGTGACGTTCCCGTGACGGGCCGGTGACAGCGCTCCGTACCTGGTCAGAAGCACCGGGCCTCGGCTACGTTCACCCCCGTGACCGATGCGATCAAGCGAGCCGCGCGGTCGGTGGTCCACGGCGAGATCGTGATCTGGCCGGCGGTGCTGTCGGGGGTGGTGGCGGCCGCGATCTCCCTGGCGATCGGTTCGGTCCGTCTCAACCTCAGCGTCGAGGTGGCCCTCGCCTCGATGACGACGTTCCTCTTCGGCGTCCTCCTCGCCTTCACCATCGCCCGCACCCGGGAGCGCCTCACCCTCATCCGTGAGCTGATGAGCAAGGGGAATTCGTCGCTGCTGTCGATCCACCAGATGATGGAGGTCTTTCCCGAGCCCGACCGCTCCCGGATCCGTCACCTGGTGGACGATCAGCTGACCACGCAGATCGACTACCGGCTCACCGACAACCATCTCTCGAATCCGGCCCACAACGCGCTGGTCGAGGCCGTCTACGCCCTCGTCCCCCGGACCCGCCAGGAAGAGGTCATCTACCGCAAGGTCGTCGAACAGTGCGTCCACATGAGCGCGGAGCGGGCGCTCATCGACACCGCCACCGGACAGTCACTGATGCCGGTGGAGTGGACCGGGATGCTGCTCCTGCTCGGCATGATCGTCGCGCTCATCACCGTCATGCCCGGCGGGACCCTGTGGGGTGCGCTGGTCGCCGGCGTGCTGACCGGGACGCTCGTGACCCTCCTCATCGTGCTGCGCCAACTGGACCGACTGGTCTGGCACGAGCAGGCCTCGATCTGGGAGCCGACCACCCGCCTCTTCCGGTCCATGGGCCTCGACCCCTACGTGCCACGCCTGGTCATCGACTCCGGCCGCTACCGCCCGACGGGACGGGTCCGGGTGGTCGACTACCCCGACCCCTACCCGGACCGCTCGCGCAAGAAGGTCTCCGTCGAGGTGTTCGGGGAGGGCGCCGCCGGGCTCCGCCCGACGGACGCCGGCGAGTCCGCCCGCGTCGCCTGAAGAACCCGTCACGTCGACGGACACCGCTCCGGGTGGCTCCGGCGACGGGTCGTGACGGGTGGAGCCCCGCCCCTCTACGGTGGTCGGCGTGCACCTGCTACCGCTGCGCCTCGAGGCCGAGCTGTCCGGCGCCGACGGCTCCCGGGAGCTCGTGGCGGACCTCGAGGGGACGGGCCGGGCGTTCGGACTGGGGCCGCTCGAGGTGGACCTCGAACTCCACGACGCCGGGCTGGAGTGGTCGGTCGCCGTGCGCGGCGACCACGCCGTCCGGGTCCGCTCGGTGTCCTTCGTGTACGCGGTGGCCGGGGGCCGGGGGCCGGTGCGGATGCTGCGCAACGGGTACCAGTCCTGGAGCCCGACGTCCGTCGGCGTCGTGGGACGCGACATCGATCCGTCCATCCGGGCCGATCTCCCCTTCCTCCAGGCCGCCCACCACGCCGACCAGCGCCGCGCCCGTCCCGGTGAGCTGCGTTCGGAGTGGGTGACGGTGCTGGCCGACGATCCGGGCCCGGGGTCGACATGCGTGCTGGTCGGGTTCATGGGCGGCGACCACCACGACGGCACCCTGCGGGTGGCCGACCGGGAGGGCACGGTGGAGGTCCGGGTGGAGGCCTTCCTGGGCGACGCCGAGCTCGGGCCGGGCACCACCCGCCCACTGCACCCCGTCCTCGTCGTGCCCGCCGAGACGTCCGACGCCCTCCACCTGCTCGAACGGTGGGCCGACCGCGCCGGTCACCTCGGGGGTGCCCGGACGGGGGCGCCGTACCAGGTGGGTTGGTGCAGCTGGTACCAGTACTTCCACGGGGTGACCGAGGTCGACATCACCGCCAATCTGACCCGGGCCGAGGCCTGGCCGTTCGACGTGTTCCAGATCGACGACGGCTACCAGGCCGCCATCGGAGACTGGTTGGACACCAACGACCGCTTCCCCTCCGACCTCGCCGGCCTGGCCGCGTCCGTGCGGGACGCGGGCCGCACGCCGGGGCTCTGGCTGGCGCCCTTCCTCGTGGCGCCCGACTCCGAGGTCGCCCGACGGCACCCCGACTGGATCGCCCGGCACGTCGTCGACGGGGTGGACTCCGGACCGCTGCGCACCTGGTGGAACCCGTCCTGGGGAGGCGGACGCGACGGCGTCATGTACGGCCTCGACACCACCCGGGAGGACGTGCTCGACCACCTGGAAGCGGTGGCCGCCGCGGTGGTCGATGCCGGGTTCCCGTACCTGAAACTGGACTTCACCTTCTCCCCCTCCGTCGACGGCGGCTACGCCGACCCGGGACGGACACCCGCCGAACGGGTGCGTGCCGGCATCGCCGCCCTCCGTCGGGGGGTCGGGGACGACGCTTTCCTGCTCGGCTGCGGCGTGCCGCTGTCCAACGTGGTCGGACTGGTCGACGCCGCCCGGATCGGCCCCGACGTCGCCCCCACCTGGTCCCTCGACCCCGCGGCCGAGATCGTCCCCGGCTACCTGGGGACCCAGCCCGCCACCGCCCACGCCCTGACCAACACCTTGTCGCGCGCCTTCATGCACCGCCGCCTGTGGCTCAACGATCCCGACTGCCTGCTGCTGCGCACGTCCTCCACCGCACTGTCGCCGGCCGCGGCCCGCACGTGGGCCCACGCCGTCGGGGTGTCCGGCGGGATGGCCATCGTCTCCGACGACCTGGCGTCACTCGGCGCCGGTGAGCGCGCGCTCTTCGACGAGGTGGTGGCGATCGGCCGGGTGGCCGACGCCGCGGCGTCCGGCGGCGACGGGCCCCGGTGCCCCGATCTGCTCGACCACGTCACGCCCCGGCGTCTGGTCTCGGCGGCCGGGACCCTGGAGGTGGACCCGGTCACCGGGGAGTCGGTGCTGGTGCGGGCCGACGCCTCCTGACCGGACGCGGACCTGACCGGTCGGGGGCTGACCCGGTGTGGAGGCTGACCGGCCGGGTGGGTCGGCCGGAGGGCGTTGGTAGGGTCGACAGCATGGATCCACGGGCACAGATCGCCGAGGCCCACGCGGTCGGGCGGGCCGTGACCCAGGGCGGGATCGAACACGTCCGGGGCCAGGCCCTGGTGCAGGTGCGCCGGTCCATGGGGATGACCCGCGAGCCGCCCCCCACCTGTTGCGACCCCTCCACCGCCTACTTCGCTCCCGGCTCGGTGGTCCGGCGCATCCACGGGGACCTCCCCTCCATGCTCATCGGCGGCCTGTCGGCCCTGTTGTTCCAGATGCTCCACCCGCTGGCCATGGCCGGCGTCGCCCAGCACTCCAACTACCGGAGCGACCCGCTCGGCCGGCTCGAGCGCACCGCCTCGTTCCTCGGCACCACCACGTTCGGCTCGACGGACGAGGCCCACCTCGCCATCGAGCGGGTGCGCCGGGTCCACCGCCGGGTCCGGGGTGTCGCCCCCGACGGCCGCCCCTACGCCGCCGGCGACCCCGACCTGGTGACGTGGGTCCACGCCGCCGAGGTCTCGAGCTTCCTGGCCGCCGCCCGCGTCTACGCCCCGACCCTTCCGACCCCGACGGAGGCCGACGACTACCTCGACCAGATGGCCCGGGTGGCCCTCGCCCTCGGGGCCGTCGACGCCCCCCGGTCGACGGCCGACCTCGACGCCTACTTCACCGAGGTCCGACCCCGGCTCCGCCTGACCCCCGAGGCACGGACGGCCCGGAACTTCGTCCTCCGGGGCGTGGGACGGTGGCCGCACGAGGTCGCCACCTACGGGCTGCTGGTCGGTGCCGCCCAGGGTGTCATGCCCGGCTGGGCCCGGCGCCAGCTCCGCCTACCCGATGTGCCGGTGGCGGACCTGCTGGCCGTCCGGCCGTCGGCCCGCCTGCTCGGGACCGCCTTCCGTTGGGTGGTCACCCCGTCCGCCGTCCGCCCGGTGGACGCCGCCCGCCACTGAGGGCCGGGCGCCCGCTTCAGCGCACCGCGTGCAGGCCCGGACCGTCGCTGTCGTCGGTGGTGTCGGCGTCGGCCTCCGGTACGCCCTGCGCCTCCTCCTCGACGAACGGTGACACGGCCGGCGGGTGGTCCCCGGCCAGGGCCAGGACCTCGTCGAAGCCCTGGCGCAGGCAGTCCATCAGGACGTCGGGGTCGGGAACCGCGTCGGTGTCGATGTTGCAGCCGATGCAGCACGTCCCCCCGTAGGAGAAGAGGGTCACGTTGAGGGCCGCCCCGGTCGTGGGACCGAAGGCGTAGCTCCCGCTGATGCGGGCCCCGGCCAGGTAGAGCGGCACCGGGACCCCGGGCACGTCGCTGGCCACGAAGTCCACGTGCTTGAGCATCGCCCCGACCACACCGGACGGCAGCAGGTTGAGGACGCCGGCCACCGCGTCCGACAGTGGCAGCGCCTCCTCGTAGCGGGCCGCCCGGCACTGCCACCCCGTCATGCGCACCCGGGTCCCGGGGTTGGCTTCCCCCGTCGGCAGGGTGAAGCGCTCGAGGGTGAAGCGGTTGCCGCCCACCGGGTCGTCCTCGCGCCGGGTCGAGACCGGCATCGTGACCCGCAGATGGGCGACCGACGCGCCGTGCAGGTCGTGGTAGCGGCGCAGACCGCCGGTGACCGAGGCGACGAAGGCGTCGTTCAGGGTCGACCCCACGGCGGCACCCGCCGCCTTCAGGGCGGGGAGGTCGACGGTGATCATGTCGAGGTGACGGCCGAGCCCCCGTCGCACCATGACCGGCGACAGCGTGTCCGCCACCGGCATCACGAACCGCCCGAGCGAGCTGGCCGTGGCCACGGCGTCGAGGGTGGTCCGCACGGGGTGCCGGGCGGTCGTGGTGGCGGCCGGGACCACCCGGCCGAGGCCGGCCCGGGCCGTCGCCACCAACGCCCGCAGCGATCGTCCGAAGGCCTCGCGGGTGAGTTCGGGACCGCTCGGGACGGGTTCGGGCTCCACCACCTCCACCGGGGGCACCGGCCCCGGTTCGGCGGTCGTCTCGAACAGCAGCCAGCCGAGCTGGACCGCGCCGAGCCCGTCGGTCAGGGAGTGGTGCAGCTTCACCACCAGCGCCGCCCGACCCTCCGTCAGACCCTCGACGAGGGTCATGGCCCACAGCGGCCGGGACGGGTCGAACTCCGTCATGGCCTCGGACCGGGCGAACTCGACGACGGTCCGGGGGGTGTGGGGATGGGGCGCGTCGATGCGCCGGAGGTGGATCGAGAGGTCGACGTCGCAGTCGACCCAGCGGGGGGTGGCGAACAGCCCCGGAGGCCGGACGGGCCGTTGGCGGAACCGCGGGGCCTCCCGCGTCGCCCGGTCCAGGCGGGCCTCCAGGACGTCGACGTCGGGCGGGGACTCCAGCCACGTCACGACCACGATGGTCGACCGCAGGCCTGGATCGTGCTCCATGTTCCAGGCCAGCGCGTCCGTGTGCCGCATGAACTGCTCGTCGTACCGTGCCATGGACCCTCCTCCCGTCCCCCACGCCCCCGTGTCCCCTGTCCCCGGGGTGAACCTAGAACAGCGGTACCGGGGGAGGCAGGGCCGAAGGTCATGAATGACCGCAAGCCGCTGACCAGGGCTTCCCGGGCGGCTTGTCGGCCGGCGGGGCCGCCCGGTAGGTTGGGAGCCTCGTGTTTCGCTCCGGATCGACCCCTCAGACGGGGCCAGTCGCAGCGAGGCGGGCCCGTCGAGTGCTCCGGGCCCTGTGCCTCCCCCTGCTCGTGGTCGCCGCGTCCCTACCCCTCGGTGCCGCCCTCCGGCCGGCCGGGGCCGCCACCGTCGGCGACCTCCAGTCGGAGGCCGCCACGGTCAGCCAACGGCTCGTCCTCGAGCAGCTCCAGGTCGACTCGGCCCTCCAAGCCACCTCGGTGGCGTCGGCCCGGGTCAGCGGCGACGCCCAGGCCATCGCCCAGATCGAGGGCCAGCTGGCCGCCGACCAGAAGACCATCGACCAGCACCTCCATGTCGTCCAGGCCCAGGCCATCCAGTCGTACATCAACTCGGGGGCCGACTCCTCGAGCAGTGACACCACGCTCTTCGACGGAGGGACCACCCAGGCCCAGGAGGCCAGCGAGTACGCCAGCCTGGCCGTCGGCAACATCACCACCCAGATGGACCAGCTGCACACGGCCCAACGCCAGCTCCAGGCCCAGGAGGCCACCCTCCAGGCCCGCCAGGACCAGGACCGGGCCGACCAGGCCCGTCAGGCGGCCGACCTGGCCCAGGCCGACGCCGCCACCGCCGCGCTCCAGGCCCAGCAGGCCCAGGTGACCGGACAGCTGGCGGCGGCGGTCGCCGCCCAGCAGGCCGCCCAGCGCCAGGCCGCCGCCGAGGCCGTGGCCCGGGCGCCCAAGGTCACCCCCCGGACCACCACGACCCCCACCATCGCCACGGTGTCGTCGACCGCGACCCGGGCCCCCGTCTCGACGACGTCGCCGTCCTCGCCGGCCCCGTCGGGCGGGTCCTCCGGCGGCGATCCCTACCCGAGCCTGCCCGATCCCGCCCTCAATGCGTTCCTCAGCTGCGTGGTCCAGGCCGAATCCGGTGGTGACTACAGCATCGTGTCGCCCAACGGCATCTACATGGGTGCGTTCCAGTTCAGCCAGTCGACCTGGAACACGGCCGCCTCGGCGGCGGGGCTGCCCCTGCTGGTCGGGGTCCGTCCCAACGACGCCACCAAGCCCGAGCAGGACACCGTGGCCGTCGCCCTCTACGCCATGGACGGCGAGCAGCCCTGGCTGGGCGACCGCTGCAGCTGACCGGCCCGTCCCGCGGACCCCGGTTCAGCCCGCCAGGTACGCCGCCACCGCGGCGGCCGTGCGCCCACCGCTGAACATCGCCCCCTGGAGCGACGCCGTATCCCGGTGGTCGCCGCACACGAAACGTCCGCCACCCAGGTCCACCGACCGTCGTGGCGCGAACGGCGGGGTCTGGAGCGGCTGCCCGTGGGGGACCACGTCGGTCCGCAGGAGCTGCCAGTCGCCGGTGGTGGCGCCGAACCACCGGGCCAGCTGGACGGCCACCCGCGCCCCCACCTCGGGGTCCAGGGCGTCGGGCCCGGGTACGGCGGCGGCCACCAGGCTGCGTCCGTCGGGGGCGTAGGACGGGGCCACGTTGCTGAGGACCGCCACGTTGCGGGCCGGGCCCCCCGCCGTGCCGTCGAGGGCGAGGGAGGTGCCCGACAGGGGCGACTCCGGCGTGGCGTACCAACAGCACGCCGCCGCCCGCGATCCCGGATCGGGCACCGCGGCGCCGAGCAGGCGGTGGGCCTCGGGACCCTCGGTGGCCACCACCACGGCCCGGGGCGACAGTGTGGGCCCGTCGGCCAGCACCACGGACGTCCCCTCGAGTCGATCCACCCGGGCGTCGAGCTGGACCGTCCCGGTCGGCAGTCCGTCGGCCAGCTGGGCGGTGACGGCGCCCATGCCGGCCGCCGGGACCGCGGTCGGCCCCCGGGCCAGCATGCGCAGGATGACGTCGAACCGGCGGCTCGACACCTCGAGGTCGGGATCGAGCTGGATGCCGGCGACGAGGGGCCGCCAGAACAGCTCGACCATCCGGGGGCTGAAGCCGCACTCCTCCAGGCGGGTCCGCGTGCTGCGGTCGGGACGGCGCAGCAGCTCGCGCACGGGGGTCGTCGTGACGTCCAGCACCAGTCGGGCGACCCGCAGGCGATCGGCCAGGGACCCGATCGGGGCGGTCAGGCTCTCGCGGATCTGGCCGGGGCGACGCCGCGGGTCGGCCACCTCGTAGACACGGTCCGCCACCCGCACCACGGCGCCGGGGGTGAAGGGACGGAGGTCGAGCGCGGGCAGGTCGAGGCGGCAGCGGACCTCGGGATAGGCGGTGAGCAGGATCTGGAACCCCCGGTCGAGCAGGAAGCCGTCGACCGCATCGGTGCGCACCCGGCCCCCGACGCCGTCGGAGGCCTCGACCACGGTGCAGTCGACGCCGGCGCGCACCAGGTCGAGCGCGCAGACCAGCCCGGCCGCGCCGGCCCCGATGACGACGACGTCGCTCACCGGAGCCCGCACCGGTCGGACCCCGCGCACGCCTCGCAGGCGTCGGCCCGGCCGGCCGCGTGGGCGAGGCACCGGGCCACCCGCCGGTCCACCAGGTCGACCAGCAGGGGGTCGGGCCCGAGCGGCGCGGCCACCAGCCACCGGACCCCGGGGTGACGGGCGGCCGCGTCGGCGGTGAGGTCGGGCAGGTCGCGGTCCCAGTGGCGGCCCGGACCGAGGAACCACGGCGCGACGACCACCACGGTGGCCCCGGCCGCCACGCACCGGTCGACGGCGGTGCCCACGCCGGGCTCGGCCAGTTCCATGTGCGCCACTTCGACGATCGGGTAGGGCAGGCGGTCCGAGGACGAGTGGACGAACGACTCGAAGGCGGTGTTGGACTCGGCCCGTCGCGAGCCGTGGTCGACGACCACCACGGCCACCACCTCGTCCGGCCCGCCGCGCTCGTCACTCCGGTCGGGGGCCCGTCCCATCGGGCCAACACTACGGCGGACCGGGCCCGGACCGGCCGGACCGGGGGGTCAGGCGGTGCCCGACCGGCCCTGCTCGAGCTCCAGGAGGTGGGTCTTGCGCGCCGGACCGCCGCCGTAGCCACCGAGGCCGCCGTCGGCGGCGATGACCCGGTGGCAGGGCACGATGACGGCCACCGGATTGCGCCCGTTGGCCAGGCCCACGGCCCGGGACGCCCGCGGGTTGCCGACCCGCCGGGCCAGCTCGCCGTAGCTGATGGTCTCGCCGTAGGGGATGGCGCGCAGCTGCGCCCACACGCGGCACTGGAACTCGGTGCCCGCCAGGTCGAGGGGCACGTCGAAGTCCGTCCGCTCGCCGGCGAAGTACTGCTCCAGCTGGTCCACCACGTCGGCGAAGGCGGCGGTGTCGCGGCGGCTGTCCGGCGGGGGGTCGATGCCGTGGGCCTGGTCGTGCATGACCAGGTTGGTCAGCCGTCCGCCCCGGGCGACCAGGGTCAGGGGCCCGATCGGGCTGTCGACGATGGTGAACACGGTCTCGGGGGTACGCAGCTCAGGCACGGGAGGGCTCCTTCCGCGCCGGGGCGGCGCGTCGTCGGGTCTCGGGTCCGGTGGCCGGTGGCCACCGGTTGATCGGGTGCTCCGTCGCCGCCCAGAGGTACTGGACGGCATAGGCACGCCACGGACGCCACGGCTCGGCCCGGGCGACCAGGGCGGCCGGCGTCGACGGGAGTCCGAGGCACCCGGCCCCCCGTCGCACCCCGAGGTCGCCGTCGGGGAAGGCGTCCGGGTCGCCCAGGGCCCGCATGGCGACGGTCTCGAGGGTCCATCGCCCCACCCCCGGCAGGTCGCCGAGCACCGCCCGGGCGTCGTGACGGTCGGCCCCCGGACCCAGGTCGAGCCGACCCGACACCAACGCGTCGACGAGGGCGGCCAACGTCCGGCGCCGGGCCCCGGGAAGGGCGGGCTCGGCGCCGATCAGCTGGTCGACGGTCGGGAAGAGGTAGGTGAGACCGCCGACCGGCCGCTCCAGGGGGTCGCCGTGGGCCGCCACCAGCGCGGCGGTCGCGGTGCGGGCCGCGGCGGTGGACACCTGCTGGCCGAGGACGGCGCGCACGGCGAACTCGGCGCCGTCCACCGTGCGGGGCACCCGTCGGCCGGGGGCCTTCGCCACGAGGGGTGCCAGCCCCGAGTCCTGCGCCAGCACCCGGTCGACGGCCTCCGGATCGGCGTCCAGGTCGAGGAGCCGGCGGCACCGGGCGATGGCCGTGGTCAGGTCGGCGACGTCGGCGAGCTCCAGGCGGCAGGCGATGTGGTCGGGCGTGGGCGTGAGGGCCACGCGGCCCGGACCGTGCGCCAGGCGCAGGGTGCGCCGGTAGGTGGTCCCCACCACCTCCTCCACCCCGGGCACCGCCGTCGCCGCCAGGTGGCCGAAGAGCGAGTCCGGGCACAGCGGGCCCCGGAAGGGGAGCCGGACGGCGACCGTGCCCGTCCCGGGAGGGGCCACCCGCCCCGACCGGCGCGCCCGGAGCCCGGTCGGGGACAGGTCGAACACGGCCCGGACGGTGTCGTTGAACTGGCGGATGCTGGCGAAGCCGGCCCCGAAGGCCACGTCGGCCATGGACAGGGAGGTGGTCTCGATCAGCACGCGGGCCGTCTGGGCCCGCTGCGCCCGGGCCAGCGCCACGGGACCGGCCCCGACCTCGGCGAGCAGCAGTCGCTCGAGCTGGCGGACGCTGTAGCCCAACTGGCCGGCGAGACCCGGCACCCCCGACCGGTCGATGACCCCGTCGGCGATCAGCCGCATCGCCCGGGCCACCACGTCGGCCCGCACGTCCCACTCCGGCGAGCCCGGGGTGGCGTCGGGTCGGCACCGCTTGCAGGCCCGGAAGCCGGCCCGCTGCGCCGCCGCCGCGGTGGGCAGGAAGCGGACGTTGCGGCGCAGCGGGGTCCGGGCCGGGCAGCTCGGCCGGCAGTAGATGCGGGTCGACAGCACCGCGGTCACGAACCAGCCGTCGAACCGCGGGTCCCGGGACTGCACGGCGAGGTAGCAGCGGTCGGGGTCGTCGGGCACCGCTCCAGTGTGCTCCACCGGCGGCGCCGCGACTAGCGGAATTACGACACGGCAGTGGCGGGTGGCGGCGGCCGGTCCGGGACGCTCACCCGGCCGGGGCCGGCCCCATCCCGATAGCGTCGGCGGAGGTGCGGACCGGCCGCACCGGAAGGGGCACGACATGATCCACGGAGTGGTCTCGGACCGGCGGGCGTGGCGCCTCGCGGCCCTCGCTCCGCTGCTCGTCCTCGGGCTGGCGGTGCCCGCAGGAGCGGTCGGGCCGGCCGGAGCGGTCGGGGCCGCCACGCCGGTCAGCGCCGCCGCCCCGTATCTGACGCTCGGGTGGGGCGACCCGCCCGATCCCACCACCGTCATGGCCGCCACCGGCATCCACGACTTCACCCTCGCCTTCGTCCTCGCCGGCCGGGGCTGCTCCCCCGAGTGGGACGGCACCCGACCGCTGCTCGGGGGGAGCGACGCGGCATCGATCGCCGCCATCCGGGCCGCCGGGGGCGACGTGTCCGTCTCCTTCGGGGGGTGGTCGGGCCGCAAGCTCGGCACGGCCTGCCGGACACCCGCCGCGCTGGCGGCCGCCTACGAGCAGGTCATCGACGACTACGACCTGCGGGCCATCGACGTCGACATCGAGCACACCGAGTTCTCGCGGGCGGCCACCCGGCTGAAGGTCGTGACGGCGCTGCGCCAGGTGCAGCTGGCGGACCCGTCGGTCGAGATCACCATCACCTTCGGCTGCACCCCCACCGGGCCCGACGCCACCGGTCGGAGCCTCCTGGCCGATGCCGTCTCGGTCGGCCTGCAGCCCTACGCCTGGACGATCATGCCCTTCGACTTCGGCGTGCCGGAGTCGGACATGGGGGCGACCAGCGTGGCGGCGGCCGAGGGTCTGCACGCCGACCTCGAGGCCGCCTACGACGAGAGCTCGGCCACCGCCTACGCCCACATGGGGATCTCGTCGATGAACGGCCAGACCGACGAGTCGGACGAGACGGTCGACCCGGCGGACTACCAGACCATCCTCGACTACGCCACGGCCGACCACCTGGCCCGCGTCACCTTCTGGATGGTCGACCGGGACCGTGCCTGCACCGCGGGGGAGACGCTGGGCAACTCGTGCAGCGGGATCGACCAGACCCCCTGGGAGTTCACCACCATGACCGCCGGCTACGCCGGCTGACGGCTAACCCTCCCCGGGACGGTCGTCGGCCGCCCGCCAGCAGTACCAGGCGACCAGGCTGCGGTAGGGGCGGTACGCCTCCCCCAACCCGTGCAGGTCCTTCGGGTGCGGCAGCTCCTCCAGTCCCCAGGCCCGGGCGAAGCCGGCCCGCACGCCGTAGTCACCGGTCGGCCAGACGTCGAGCCGGTTCAACGCGTTCATGAGGAACATCTGCGCCGTCCACGGCCCGATGCCCCGGACCACCGTCAGGTGGGCGACCACGTCGTCGTCCGACATCCGTCCCATCCGGTCCAGGGCGACCTCGCCCGAAGCCACCTTGTCGGCCAGGTCGAGTAGGGACGCCGTCTTCGCCCCGCTCAGTCCGCACCCCCGGAGGACCTCGACGGGCGTGGCCAGCACCTGCCCGGCCGTGACCCGGCCGTCGAGGGCCTCCACGAACCGGCCGTGGATCGACGCGGCGGCGCGGCCGGCGAGCTGTTGGTAGACGATGCCGCGCGCCAGGTGGTCGAAGCGTCGGGCGACGGGCACGCGTCGCCGCGGTGGGGGTGGTCCGTGGCGCTCGGACAGCCGGGCGATCACGGGGTCGGCGGCGGCCAGTTCGGCCACCGCGTCGGCCAGGGGTGGGGACGGCACCCCGTGATGATGCCAGGCCGGTGCGACCATCGGGAGCGGGCGTAGGCTCGCAACGGAGACCAGAGGTCGGACGATCGGGAGGAGCACCCATGGAGGGCGACGTCGTATCGGTGGAGCGGATCATCCCGGCGGGCCCCGCCGCCATCTTCGCCCTGCTGGCCGATGCCTCCCGCCACCCCGAGATCGACGGGTCGGGCACCGTCCGCCAGGTCAAGCCCGGCGCTCCGCAGAAGCTGGAGCTGGGCTCCGTCTTCGGCATGTCCATGAAGGCGGGTGTCGCCTACTCGATGCAGTCGACGGTCATCGAGTACGAGGAGAACCGCCGCATCGCCTGGCAGAGCCGGCCCGGGGGCGTCGTCGGGAAGGTCGTGGCCGGTCGGATCTGGCGCTACGAGCTCGAGCCCGTCGAGGGCGGGACCCGGGTGCGCGAGAGCTGGGACATCAGCCAGGACCACCAGCGGGCGCTGCTGAAGCTGGGCGGCCTCCCGGCCAAGACCGCCGACAACATGACCAGGACGCTGGAACGGATCGAGCGCATCGTCACCACCTCCTAGCGGGGCCGGGGCACGACGGTCCGATACCGTCGGAAGGTTCGGGGGTGCGTCGGTGTTGCAACCGGTGTGACCACGCTCTCGGTGCTCGACCTCGCTACCGTCGCCAAGGGGTCGACCCCGGCCGACGCCCTGGCCGACACCACCCGGCTGGCCCGCGTCGCCGAGTCGCTCGGCTACCACCGGTTGTGGGTGGCCGAACACCACGGCATGCCGTCGGTGGCGAGTTCGGCCCCGGCCGTGCTGGTCGGGCACCTGGCCGACGCCACCACGACGCTGCGGGTGGGGGCCGGCGGCGTCATGCTCCCCAACCACGCGCCCCTGGTGGTGGCCGAGCAGTTCGCCACCCTCGAGGCCCTCCATCCGGGGCGGATCGACCTCGGGCTGGGGCGGGCCCCGGGCACCGACCCCGCTACCGCCCGGGCGCTGCGGCGCAGCGCGGATCTCGGGGCGGAGCACTTTCCCGAGGACGTCGTCGAACTCATCACCTACCTCGTCCCCTCCGACGGGCCGCCCACCGCGCCGGCCCCGGTACCCGGTCGCGGGTACCTCCCCCAGGTCTGGCTGCTCGGCTCCTCGACCTTCAGCGCCCAGCTGGCCGGCCTCCTCGGTCTCCCGTTCAGCTTCGCCTTCCACTTCGCGCCCGCCCTGGTCGACCAGGCCGTCGCCCTCTACCGGCAGCACTTCCGGCCGACCGGACTGCTGGCCGAGCCCTATGTCATGGTGGCGGCCTCGGTCCTGTGCGCCGACTCCGACGACGAGGCCCGCTACCTGTCCGGGCCGTCGGCGCTCGCCATGCTCCACCTGCGCACCGGCCGGCCCGGCCCCGTGGTCAGCCCCGAGGAGGCCGCCGCCTATCCCTTCACCCCCGAGGAACGGGCCATCGTCGAGGCCTCGACGGCCGAGCACGTCGTGGGCGCCCCGGACACCGTCCAGGCGGGCCTCGAAGCCCTGGCCGAGCGCACCGGCGCCGACGAGCTGATCCTCTCCACCCGGGCCCACGACCTGGCCGCCCGCACCCACTCCCTGGAGCTGCTGGCCCGACGCTGGGAGCTCGGACCCGCCTGACCGGAGGGCCCGGCGGCTCAGAGGCCCGCCACCCGGGGCAGCACCTCCTCGGCCAGCAGGGCCAGGTGGTCGAGGTCGGACAGGTCCATGATCTGGAGGTAGGCCCGCGATGCGCCCAGGGCGGCGAACCGCCCGAGCTTGGCGACGATCGCGTCCGGGGTGCCGCAGAGTCCGTTGGCCGTCAACTCGCCCACCTCCCGGCCGATCGCCGCGGCGCGGCGGGTGATCTCGGCGTCGTTCCGGCCACCGCACACCGTCTGGGCCACCGACAGCACCAGGTCGGCGGGGTCACGGTCGGCAGTCCGGCACGCCGCCCGCACCACCTCGAACTGGTGACGGGTGTCGTCCGGGTTCCGGAACCCCAGGTTGAACTCCGTCGCGTAGTTGGCCGCCAGCCGAGGGGTCCGCGACGGGCCGCTCCCGCCGATGATGATCGGCGGACCGGGTCGCTGCACCGGCTTGGGCAGGGCCGGAGCGTCCTCCAGCCGGTAGTGGACGCCCTCGAACGAGAAGGCGACGCCGTCGGGGGCGCCCCACAGCCCGGTCACGATGGCCAGCTGCTCCTCCAACCGCTCGAAGCGCTCCCTCACCGGAGGGAAGGGGATCCCGTAGGCGCTGTGCTCGGCGTCGAACCACGCGGCGCCGAGGCCCAGCTCCACGCGGCCGCCACTCATGGCGTCCACCTGGGCGACGGTGATGGCCAGCGGGCCCGGGGGGCGGAAGGTGGCCGCCGTCACCAGGGTACCGAGCCGGATGGTGCTGGTCTCCCGGGCGATCCCGGCGAGCGTCACCCAGGCGTCGGTGGGCCCGGGGAGGCCGTCACCGTTCCCCATGGCCAGGTAGTGGTCACTGCGGAAGAAGGCGTCGAAGCCCAGCTGCTCGGCCGTCCGGGCCACGACCAGGAGATCGTCGTAGGAGGCGCCCTGCTGGGGCTCGGTGAAGATGCGGAGGTCCATGACCCTGGTCTACCCGCGGCGGCCGGCGTCCGCTCGGCGGACCCCGTCCGGGCCGGTCAGGCGATGGGCAGGCCCCCGTCGACGAAGCCCTCGTCGATCTCGGCGTCGGCCGACCCGACCTCGCCCATCGCCATCGCCAGGTCCTCACTCGGGCGCTCGAGGCCCGACGACGACCGCAGCGGCAGCTGCTTGAGGAACAGGGTGGCCACCAGCATGACGACGGCGATGGGCACCCCGACCAGGAAGACGGTGTGGAGCGACCGGACGAACGACTCCAGGATCCCGTACTGCAGATGGGGCGGGAAGGAGTGCAGCTCGCTCGGGCTCATCGAGAAGCTGCCGTGCACGTGGATGCCGGCGGCGGCGGCCCCGGGCACCAGCACCCCCATCCAGTGGCTCAGGCCGGCGATGAAGATGGCCCCGAACAGCGCCGTCCCGAACGCTCCGCCGAGCGAGCGGAAGAACGTGACGGCCGCCGTGCCCGTGCCGATGGAGGTGGCCGGGACGGCGTTCTGGGTCACCAGGACCATGATCTGCATGCACATCCCGAGGCCCGCCCCGAGGAGCATCACGTAGAGGCTCATGGTCAGGTGGGACGTGTGCAGCCCCAGGTGGGAGAGGAGCCACATGGCGATGATCGTCAGCACCGAGCCGACGACGGGCATCGGCTTGTAGATGCCGGTCCGGGTCACGATCTGCCCGGAGCTGATCGAGCTGATGAGGAGGCCCACCATCAGCGGGATCATCAAGAGGCCCGACACCGTGGCCGAGACCCCGTCCACCAGCTGCAGGTAGAGCGGCAGGTAGATGATGGCGCCGTACATCACGACCGAGAGCAGGAAGCTGACCGTCGACGCCGTGCGGACCACGCCGATGTGGAACAGCGACGGGGGCAGGATCGGCTCCGCCGCATAGTGCTCCCAGACGATGAACGCGGCGACGAACACGACGGACACCGCGCCCATCGCAAGGATCACCGGCGACGACCAGGCGTACTGGGTGCCGCCCCACACCGTGACCAGCAGCGCGGCGGTGACCCCGACCATCATGAGTCCGGCGCCCAGGAAGTCGATCCGGTGCGACTGGCGGCGGAACGGCAGCTTCAGCACCGCGGAGGTCACCACGAGGGCCACGATCCCGATGGGCAGGTTGATGTAGAAGATCCACCGCCACGACAGGTCGTCGGTGAACACCCCGCCGAGCAGCGGCCCGGCCACCGACGACAGGGCGAACGTGGCGCCGAAGTACCCCTGGTACCGGCCGCGTTCGCGGGGGGAGACCACGTCGGCGATGATCGTCATCCCCATGGCCATCAGGCCACCGGCGCCGAGGCCCTGGATGCCGCGGAAGGCGATGAGCTGGCCCATGTTCTGGCTCATCCCGGCCAGGACCGACCCGATCAGGAACACGACGATGGCGAACTGGAAGATGCCCTTGCGGCCGAACTGGTCCGACAGCTTGCCGTAGAGCGGGGTGGAGATCGTCGAGGTGAGCAGGTAGGCCGTCACCACCCAGCTCATGTGGTTGAGTCCGTGGAGGCTGTTGACGATGGTGGGCAGGGCCGTCCCGACGATGGTCTGGTCGAGGGCGGCCAGGAACATGCCGAGCAGCAGGCCGCTGAACACCAACAGGATCTGGCGGTGGGTCAGTGTGACCACCGGACCGGACCCGGTCCCTCCCATCGGTGCGACCGGGTCGGGGGCGGTGCCGGGATCGGCGTCGGGGGCGTCGCGGCGTTCGGCGTCGATGCTCATCGGCTCCCCCGGTCCCCGGTCGGCCCCACCGCGTGATGTCCCGGGCCGGCGTCGCGGGCCGCGTGCAGGTCCGCCCCGAGCCGCAGCAGGCCGCTCGCCAATGCGTTGCGCTCCTCGTCGCTCCAGTCGGCGATGGCCAGGGCCAGCTCCCGGCGCCGCGACTCGGACACCGCCTCGAGCACGGAGGCACCGAGGTCGGTGAGGCTGAGCAGGGCGGCCCGCCCGTCGGCCGGATCGGGGGTCCGGGCGATGAGGCCGGCGGCGACGAGGTCGCGGATCTGGCGGCTGATGGTCGAGAGATCGAGTTCCACGCTCCCGGCGATGTCCGACAGCCGGACCGGCGCCTCCTCGGACACCCGGACCAGCAGCCAGTAGCCCGTACGGCTCACCGTCGTGCCCTCCGGCAGGGCGTCGCGGGGGACCTCGAGCCGCAGTATGGCGCGGGCCACCTGGGTCAACGACCGCTCGAGGCCGGCCGAGACGCGGGCGGTCGGGGTCGGTCGCCGGCCGGTGTCCGTCGTCGTATCCGTCTCCATCGATGCTCCTCGTGCCCGGTCGGCCGCGGGTGACGGCTCGTTCGCCGGGTCCATGTAGGTGCTTGCAGCAAGCAAGTATACCGAACCGGGCCGCCGTCGCCAGTCGGAGTCAGCAATCAACGATCGCATTTCCGTTCCCCGGTGGGGATGTCGGGCGCAGGGCCCGCCCGACGGCCAGGATCCCCACCACATGGGCGCCCGCCACCCGGAGGGCGGCGGCGGCCGACTGCGACCGGGCCCCGGTGGTCACGCTGTCGTCGAAGACCAGGATCGCCAGGCCCTCGAGGCCGGCCCGATCCACCCCCGGTTCGGGGGCGAACCCGTCACGGCAGGCCGCCAGGTGGCCGGCGCGGCCCCTCCCCCGGACCAGCAGCGGCAGGTGCCGGGCGGCCAGGACGGGCACCGAGTCGAGCAGCCCGCCCGCCGGGGCGGGGCCCACCCGACGGGTGGAGGGCACCGGCGTCACCACCGTCGACGGCCCGAGCCAGCCCATTGCGCCCACCTCCTGCCGGTCGATCCACGTCATCAGGTCGTCGGCCACCCGCTGGCGGTGGCGTCGCCGGGACTCGACGCTGGTGTCGTCCTTGTAGCCGCGCAGGCGCCGGTGCACGTCGTCCCCCACCCGGTACTCGTGGACCACGACGGTCCGGACCAGGGGAAGGCCGAGCTGGCCGGCGACCGACCGGCAACAGAAGCAGACCGCCGGGCCGCCGCGGATCCCACGACCACAGAGGCGGCACGACCCGGCCCCGGCGCCCGGCCGGGCGCGGTCCGACGGGTCGGGCGGAGGGACGGACGTCGGATGGATCACGGCACTCCCCGGTGGGCCGGCCCGGGCCGGTGGGTCTGGGGCGGCCGGGGCCGCGAGCGCCGGGGCGCGGGTCCGCTCAGGCGGCCGGAGGCCCGTCGTCGGGGCGGTGCAACAGGAAGGTGCCGGTCGACCGGCTGATCAGCCGGCCGTCGGCGTCGGTCACACCGGCCTCCGCGTAGGCGACCTGGCGCGCCAGGCGGACGACGTCACCCCGCAGCCCGTACGACTCGCCTTCGAGGGCGGGACGCATCGTCTCGATCTTCATCTCCAACGTGCCCCGGGTCCGGGCCCGGCCCGGCAGGGCGGCGTTGATGGCGAAGTTCATCGCTGCGTCGAGCAGGAGGCCGTGGATGCCGGCCTGCACGATGCCGTGGGGGTTGCAGGCCTGCTTCGACGGGGTGAACGTGCCCATGACCCAGCCGAGGTCCTCGCCATCGACGCCGTAGTCGTCGAAGGACGCCCCGACGGTGCCGATCAGCTCCATCCCGCCGTCGCCCAGCCAGCGGTCCATGTCCTTAATGCGGCCTGTCATGCCCGCACCGTAGTCCCCGGCTGCGTCACCCCTGTGGCCGCCTCCGACGGCGTCCCGGTAGGCTCTGGATGGCGGCCACCGTGGCCGCCGGGCGGGGTGGGACCCTGCCGCACACAACCACCGGGCACGGCCGGCAGGAGGATTCCGCCGGACCTCGGAAGGAGAACGACCATGGCTGAGGCCGTCATCATCGACGCGGTGCGCACCCCCGGGGGCAAGCGCAACGGCAAGCTCCGCAACTGGCACGCCGCCGACCTGGGCTCCGAGGCCCTCAAGGCCCTCGTGGAGCGGAACGACCTGGATCCGGCACTCGTCGACGACGTGATCATGGGCTGCGTCATGCAGGTCGGCGAGCAGTCCCTCAACGTGGGCCGCAGCGCCGTCCTGGCGGCCGGCTTCCCCGAGTCGGTGCCGGCGACCACCATCGACCGCCAGTGCGGTTCGAGCCAGCAGGCGCTCCACTTCGGGGCCCAGGGCGTCATGGCCGGTGCCTACGACGTCGTGATCGGCGGGGGGGTCGAGGTCATGTCCCGGACCCCCATGGGCTCGTCGGTCGTGCGCGAACTGGGCTTCCCCTTCGGACCCCGGGCCATGGACCGCTACAAGCCGCGCGGCGGCCTGGTCGGCCAGGGGGAGGGCGCCGAGCTCATCGCCGAGCAGTGGAACCTCTCCCGCGAGGACCTGGACGAGTTCTCGGCCCGGTCGCACCAGCGGGCCGCCCAGGCCACGGCCGAGGGTCGCTTCGAGCGGGAGATCATCCCCGTCGCCGTCAAGGACGACGACCGGAACGACACCGACGAGCTCATGACCACCGACGAGGGCATCCGCCCCGACTCCTCGGTGGAGTCGCTCGCCAAGCTGAAGCCCGCCTTCCGCCCCGACAACGGCAGGATCACGGCGGGCAACTCCTCGCAGATCACCGACGGGGCGTCCGGCGTCCTGATCATGAGCGAGGCCAAGGCCTCGTCCCTCGGACTGACCCCGAGGGCCCGGTTCCACTCCTTCGCGGTGGCCGGCAGCGACCCCATCACCATGCTCACCGGACCGATCCCGGCCACCCGGATGGCCCTCGAGCGCGGCGGACTGACCCTCGACGACATCGACGTCATCGAGATCAACGAGGCCTTCGCCTCGGTGCCCCTCGCCTGGGCCCACGACCTCAAGGCCGACATGGACAAGGTCAACGTGAACGGTGGGGCGATCGCCCTCGGCCACCCGCTGGGTGCCTCCGGCGCCAAGCTCATGGCCACGCTGCTCAACGAGCTGGAGCGGACCGACGGTCGTTACGGACTGCTCACGATGTGCGAGGGCGGCGGCATGGCCAACGCCACCATCATCGAGCGTCTGGGCTGAGCCCGGCCGGGCCGTCGTGCCCGCCGACCGGATGTGGTGGAGACCGGCCCTCCGGGGCCGGTCTCTCCGCGTGGGGGGCCCGGCGCGGCGGTGCCGCTACGGGCTAGTGGTACCGGGTGGCGAGGATCAGCCCCACGAAGATGGCGGCGATGGCGGCGATCAGCCAGGCGTTGTTGACGCCACCGGGAAGCAGGCCGGCGTAGTTGAGGATGACGATCAGCACGCCCAGGGCGAACATGGCGACGATCAGGATGCCGAACCACTTCGGGCTGACCTTCTGGCTGCGGTCGATGGGCGGGGTGTAGCGGTTGGACTGCACCGACCCGGAGGACGCCGAGCCCCCCTTGGAGGTGGACTTGGACGAGGGGGTGACCCGCCCGCCCTTCTTCTGCGCTTTGCCGGGCCCCGACTTGGCCGTGGATGCCATGGGCGAAGGATAGCCAGTCGGGCGCCTCCCGGGCGCCCGCGGCCGGCCCCCCGCCCGCCCGGTACGATCGGTGGACCATGGCGGTCCGTGTGCTGGTCATCGACAACTACGACTCGTTCGTCTACAACCTCGTCCAGGAGCTCGGCGAGCTGGGCGCCGACCCCGTGGTCCACCGCAACGACGCCATCGACGTCGAGGGGATCCGGGCCGCCTCCCCGGACGCCGTCCTCATCTCGCCCGGGCCCGGCCGGCCCGAGGACGCCGGCGTGTCGCTGGCCGTCATCGAGGAGATGGCCGGCGAACTGCCGATCCTCGGCGTGTGCCTCGGGCACCAGGCCATCGGCCAGGCCTTCGGGGGCGAGATCGTGCGGGCCCCCACGCTGATGCACGGGAAGACCTCGGCCATCCACCACGACGGAACCGGGGTGTTCGCCGGGCTGCCGGACCCCCTGACAGCGACCCGCTACCACTCACTGGTCGTCGAACCGGGGCACGTGCCCGACGTGTTGGAGGTCACGGCCCGGACCTCCGACGGGGTCATCATGGGACTGCGCCACCGGACCCTGGCCGTCGAGGGCGTCCAGTTCCACCCCGAGTCGCTGCTCACCCCCGAAGGGCCGTCCCTCCTGGCCAACTTCCTGGCCATGGCCGCCGCGCCCGTCTGAGTCGACCGACCGGGCGGACGGCCCGGGATCAGCCGCCGCCGCCACCCTTCGTGCCGCTCGTGGTGGTCGTGGTGGTCGACGAGGTCGTGGTGGTGGTGGTCGGGAGCGTCGTGCTCGTGGTGGTCGTGGTGGTGGTGGCCGGCGGCCCCGTCGAGACGGAGATGTCGACGGAGCTGCCCGGGGGGACGCTGGTGCCCGCCGACGGGTCGGAGGACACCACCACGCCGGGCCCGTACTGCGTGGAGGCCACCGAGGTGATGGTGCCCACGTTCAGCTGGGCGCTGCCCAACGTCTGGCCGGCCTGGGTCTGGGACAGCCCGATCAGCGACGGGACGACGACGTTGGCCGGACCCGCCGAGACGGTGAGGGTCACCGTCGAGCCCTGGTTGACCTTGGTGCCCGATGCCGGGTTGGTGCTGAGCACCGTTCCCTTCAGCGCCGTGCTCGTCTTGTAGACCGGGGCGGCCTGGAGTCCGGCGCTCTGGAGGATCGACGTGGCGTTGGTCACGGTGGTGTTGGTCAGACCCTCGGGCACGGTCACCTGGATGGGAGGCGGTGTCTCGGCGACCTTCAGCGTCACCGTGTCCCCCTTCTTGACCAGGCTGTCGGGCGCCGGGTCGGTGGAGATCACCGTGCCGGCGGCGTCGTTCGACACCTGCTGGACCTGGTTCACGTTGAGGCCGTCGGCCCGCAGCGTGGCCGTGGCGACGGAGGCCTGCTGGCCCACCACCGACGGCAGGTTGAACGACGCGCTGCCGCCCAGGTAGCCGAGATTTCGGGCGAAGAGGTAGCCGGCCACCAGGAGGATGACGATCAGGACGGCCAGGATGATGGCGTAGTTGCGCGTCCGGTTGGTGCCCGACTCGTCTGGTGGTTCCCCCGCCGTCCCGGTGTCACCGGGACCGCCCCCGTCCCCCACCGGGGCGACGGCCCGGGTGGCGTCCATGCCCGCCGCGGCGGCGACCGCGGTGGTGGCGCCGGCCACACCGATCATGGCCGTGGTGTCGTCCATGGCGAGGACGCTGCGGCCCTCGTTGAAGCGCACCAGGTCCGCCCGCAGCTCCTCGGCGGTGGCGTAGCGGTGGGCCGGGTCCTTGGCCATCGACTTCAGGATGATCGCCTCGAACGTCGGCGGGATCTGCGGGTTGAGCTCGCGGGGAGCCGGCGGGTTGTCCCGGACGTGCTTGGACGCCACCGCCACCGGGGACTCGCCCAGGAACGGCGGCCGGCCCGTGACCATCTCGAAGAGGACCACGCCGAGGGAGTAGATGTCGCTGCGCGAGTCGACGCCGAGGCCCTCGGCCTGCTCCGGCGAGAAGTAGGTGGCCGTGCCCATGACCGCGCCGGTCTGGGTCAGGCTCTCCTCGGTGTTGACCGCCCGGGCGATGCCGAAGTCGGTGACCTTGACCTGACCGTCGTCGGTGATGAGCACGTTGCCGGGCTTGACGTCGCGGTGGACCACGCCGTGCTTGTGGGCGTAGCCCAGGGCGGCGGCCACGTGGGCGCCGATGTCGGCCGTGCGCTCGGCCGACAGCGGACCGGCCGACTTGAGGATCGACGAGAGCGGCCGTCCGTCGATGTACTCCATGACGATGAAGTAGGTGCCGGTGTCCTCCCCCCAGTCGAAGACCGGCACGATGTTCGGATGGGACAGGTTGGCCGCCGCCTGGGCCTCCCGTCGGAACCGCTCGACGAACGAGCGGTCCACCGACAGCTCGGGAAACAGGACCTTGAGGGCCACCGGCCGGTCGAGCAGGCGGTCGTGGGCGCGGTAGACCTCGGCCATGCCACCGCGGGCGATCAGGTGGTTCAGCTCGTAGCGCTCGGAGAAGACACGCGGCGTCTCGTTGGGATCCATGTGGGTCAAAGCCTATGCCTGCTGTCGCTCGGTTCCGAGGTTCCGGAAGGTGGTTGGTGCGATGCGCCGTCCCGTGGCGTCGACGGGCTCACGGCGTCTCCGCCAGGGCGTCACCGAGGATGGTCTTCATCGGGGGCCCCGAGGTCGAGGCACCGGTCTGGCTGGGCCCCTGGAACGGCACGGCCACGGCCACGGCCACCTTCGGGTCGCTGGCCGGGGCGAAGGCGATCATCCAGTCGTTGGTGAGGCCGTTGGCCGTGCCGACCTGGGCCGTTCCCGTCTTGGCCGCCACGTCCCACGACGCCGGGAACCCGACCTCGGTGGCCGTTCCGTTGGTTACCACCGCCTGCATCAGCGAGGTGACGGCGGCGGCCGTCAGCGGGTTGGTGGCGGTCAACCACGGCTTGGGCTGGTACGTGGCCAGGAGGTTGCCCGAGGTGTCGTGGATGTCCTGCATGACGTGGGGCGTCATGATCACACCCTTGTCGGCGAACCCGGCGGCCACCAGGCCCATCTGGAGGACCGTGCCGATCACGTCCTCCTGGCCGAAGGCGGAATAGGCCTGGAACGGCTTGCTGGCTTCGGAGTTGAACACCGGACCCGACGGGAAGGCCGAGGGGTTGGCGCCGGGCAGGTCGATCGGCGGCACCAGATTGAACCCGAAGGCCTCGGCCTCCTGGGTCAGCGTGGCTCCGCCGAGGGCGATGCCGAGCTGGCCGAATGCGGTGTCGCACGACTCGGGAAGCGTCTGGGTCAGGACCCCGCCGCAGTGCTCGGTGCCGTTGCCGTAGTTACAGAGCGGCTGGTCCGACTGGGGCTCGAGCGAGATGCAGCCGACGACCGGGTAGTCGACCTTGGCCAGGGCGGGCTGGTGGTCGTAGATGGCGGCCGAGGTGACCGTCTTGAACGTCGAGCCGGGGGCGAAGCCCCGCTGGAACACCCGCGAGACGAGGGGGCTGAGCCCACTGTTCGGGTCGAGCGAGTTCCAGTAGTAGGTCTCGGCCTTGGTGTCCGGCGAGGCGAGCTCGGTCGGATTGAACGTGGGCGTGCCGTACATGGCCTCGATCGCCCCGGTCTTCGGGTCGATCACGATGGCGGCCGCCTCCGGGGCGCCGGTGGCCGTGACCGCCTGGGCCACCTGGGTCTGGAGCTTGGTCCCGATGGTCAACGTCACGTTCCCGGTGGTGGTCCGGCTCGTCAACAGGTCGCCGAGCGTCTTGGCCGGTCGGGTGTGGGACTGGAGGTAGCTGTCGTACTGGGACTCCACGCCCGTCTTGCCGTAGATGATCGAGTCGTAGCCGACGATCTGCGAGAAGAGGACCGCCGTCAGGGGGTTGTAGGTGCGCTGATACCGGTAGTACCCGCTCGAGGGGATCGAGCTGGCCAGGACCACGCCGTCGGCCGACAGGATGTCCCCCCGCGGGTCGTTCCGCTCGACGGCGATCACCCGGGGGTTGTGCTGCGAGGTGGACAGGGCGTGGGCCTTCAGGATCTGGATGTTGTTGAGCTGGACGAACAGGGCGATGAAGCAGACCACCAGGAAGATGCCGAGCCAGCGGATGCGCCGTTCCATCAGGGCGCCACCGTGGTCGTGGTCGTCGACGACACCGCGCAGCCCGGCGTGGCCGGGTTCTGGTTGCAGAGCGCCGTCTGCTGGGCCGCCACCAGGGTGGCCACGTAGGCCCGGGCCGCCTGCAGCGAGTCCTCCTGCACCCCGGCCTGGAGTTGGGACACCGCGTACTGCGGGATGTCGGCCGTCGTGTCACCGGTACGTTCCACCAGCACCGGCTTGTAGAGCACCCCGCCCCCGATCCGACCGTGGTAGATCATCAGCTCGTTGTTGTTGATCTGCACGTAGTAGGCGTTGGTGTCGTACCAGTGCACGGCAAAGTATGCGGCGTAGAGGATCGCCCCCAGGATCACCACGAACAGCAGGGTCCGGAAGGTCACCAGGCGGCGGCCCCGGGCGGCCCGCCGGGCCTTGCGCCGGGCCCGCCAGCGGTCCCGGAACTTCGGCCTGAGCGGTTCGGGACCGGGCAGCACCTCGACGTCCCCGTCAGTCGGCTCCTCCGGTGCGTCGGTCGGCGCCCCGGTCCCGTCGTCGGGCCGGGCGCTCTGGAAGTCGGCGGCCACGGCGGCGACCGCGGGGACGTCCTCCTCATCGTCCTCCCCCACCACCACGTCGACGACGACGACGGTGATGTTGTCGCTCCCACCGTGGGTCCGGGCGGCCCGCACCAGCAGGTCGGCGGCGACCTGGGGATCGGGCACGGTGGCCAGGACCTCGGAGATCTGGGGGTCGTCGAGCTCGTTGGTCAGGCCGTCGCTGCAGAGCAGGAACCGGTCGCCCCGCGACGGCTGGATGCGCCACAGGTCGACCGTCACGTCGTCGGCCACCCCGAGGGCACGCGTCAGGATGTGACGGTGGGGATGGACGGCGGCCTCGGTATCGCTGAGCTCGCCACTGCGGACCATCTCCTCGGCCAGGCTGTGGTCCACCGTGATCTGGCTGAGGCCCCCGTCGTGGTAGCGGTAGGAGCGCGAGTCACCCACGTTGACCAGGGCGATGACGTCGCGGTCGTCCTCGTTCACCAGGGCGGCGGCCGTCAGGGTGGTGCCCATCCCCCGCAGCTCGGGGTTGTCGAGGCTGTGCTCGAAGATGACCCGGTTGGCCTCGGAGACGGCCTCGGACAGGCCGGCGCCGCTGGGCTTGGCGCCGAAGGCCACGGTGAGCGTGTCCACGGCCAGACGGGCCGCCACCTCTCCGCCGGCATGGCCGCCCATGCCGTCGGCCACCGCGAACAGGGTTCCCGTCTCCACCGCCAGGTCCTGGTTGATCGAGCGGACGAGGCCCGTGTCGGTCGCCGATCCGGAGCGCAGGAGGGTCATGTCAGCGCCCGACCTCGAAGACGGTGCCGCCGATCTGGAGGAGATCCCCCTTCTGCAGCTTCGTCCGCTCCTCGATCCGGACGGTGTTGACCCACGAGCCGTTGGTCGAGCCGAGGTCCTCCACCCACAGGTCGCCGTCGAGCCGGAAGAGCCGGGCGTGGAGGTTCGAGGCGTAGCTGTCGTAGTCGATGGGGACACCGCAGCCGGGGGCCCGACCGACGGTCACCTCCTCGCCAACGTCGTAGACCCGCCCGGACTGGTCGTCGGGGCGGATGACGTGGAGGCGCAGCTGGCGACGCCGCTTCCCGTCCACCACCGGGTCGACGTCGCGGCCGCGCCGGCGCTTGCGCTTGAGGGGTCGGACCTCCACCCACACGGCCCGGACGACCCACATGAAGAACAGCCAGAGCAGGAGGATGATGCCGAACTCGAGCGCCCGGAGCACCGGCGTGTTGTTGACGGGAGCAGGGGCCGTGGCGGCTGCCATGAAGTGGGGGATCAAGGTCGGGTGCCGGGGCTCACGAAGTCTCGAAGCGGAGCACGGAGGTGCCGATGACGATCTGGTCGCCATCGCCGAGGACCCGCTCACGGATGGTGGCCCCGTTGACCCGGGTCCCGTTGGTCGAGTCGAGGTCGACGATGACCACCTCGTTGCCGGACCGTCGGATCTCGGCGTGGCGACGGCTGACGTTCGGGTCGTTGACCACGATGGTGCTCTCGGGCAGGCGGCCGATGGAGATCGGCTCCGGGCCGAGTACCACCCGCATGCCGTCGGCCAGCACCACCGAGGCGGCGGTCAGGCCGGCGGGACCCTCGTGGACTTCGGACACCACGGTGAAGCGGCCCCGACGCTGGCGGGGGTCCTCCACCACGGAGACCGTGACCGGGCCGACGAACACGTACTCCTCGGTCCGAGCGTGCTCGCGGGCGGCTTCCTCCAGCTCACGCACCAGGGCGTCCAGAAAACTCTCGAAGCGGTCGAAGTCGGTCGGGGACAGGTAGACGACGAAGGAATTGGGCGCGATCAGCCCGTGGACGCCGAGGCGCCGCTTCAGGTCCATCTCCCGGGTCACCCGGCGCCCGATCTCCACAGGATGGAGTTCGCCCCGGAAGGCCTTGGAGAGCGTGCCGTCGACCATGCGCTCGAGGCGCCCTTCGAACTTCTGCAGTCCCATGGTGGCGTCAGCCTACCGGTGTCTACCCCCTGGTAGGGGGTACGGGGCCGACACCACCCCGGGTGGACACCGGGTCCCGTCGGGACGGAGTCGGGAGAGCCGGTCGGACCCGCCCCGCCTGGACCACCACCCGCCCGGGACGCCGATCGCGCGAATTCCGGGGGCCGGATCTTCGGGTAGCCTCTACCGGTCGCTCGGGCGAGTGGCGGAATTGGCAGACGCGCAGGATTCAGGTTCCTGTGTCCGAAAGGATGTGGGGGTTCAAGTCCCCCCTCGCCCACCGATGTGATGTCGCGAGACATCCCGGACACTGCGAACCCCCGGAAACTACTTCACCGGGGGTTTTCGCATTTTCTGATAGCCCTTCGAGAGGTCGATGGTCGTCTGGGCGATGAGTTCGCCGTCCTCGGCGACGACCCGGATGTCGTCACCGGCGATGTAGAGGCGCACCCGGGTTCCCCGCCAGGGTCGGCCCACCCCGAGGTGGAGCATCTTGTTGCCGAAGCGGAGGCTGACCTTGCCGGCGTGGTCGACCTTGTCGTGACGGATGCGGAAATGGGGATCCGCCCCCGCCATGCCGGGTGCGGCCTTGTCCCGGGCGGCGTAGGCGGCAGCGGGAGTGACCCGCCCTCGAGCCCGGTGGGGACGCCGCTCGTTGTAGTAGTCGACGACTGCGTCCACCTGGCCTTGGAGTTCGGCGATGGACGTGGCGGGATCCCGTTTGACCAGGAACCCCTTGAGCGTCTGGTGCCAGCGTTCGACCTTGCCGCAGGTCTGGGGATGGTAGGGCCGGGAGTGCTTGTAGACGACGCCGGAACGCCCGAGGGCGACCTCGAAGGCGGTGATCCCGCCCCGGGAGGTGCCGTTGAAGACGGCACCGTTGTCGGTCAGGACCGAGGCGGGGATTCCCCAGCGCTGACAGGCCTTCTCGTAGGTGGTGAGCACGTCGGGGCCTTTGGTGACCCTGCGGACGTCGGCCACCAGGACGAGGCGGGAGTGATCGTCGATGAAGTTGAGGATCTCGACGTCGCTGCCGTCCGCCAGGGCCCAGTGGGTCACATCGGCCTGCCAGCACTCGTTGGGTTGGTCCGCCTCGAACCGCACATAGGAGCTCTTCGGCCGCTTCCTCGGTTCGGGGGTGATGAAGCCCCGACGGGCCAGGATCCGATAGATGGTCGCCGGCGAGGGAGACGTCCCATCGAGCTGCTCGAGGTGCCAAGCAATGGTCTGGGGACCGGCGTCAGCCCCCAGCTCGCTGAGTTCCTTGCGCAGCCTGACGATGGCCTCTTCGGTGGCCTCGTTCGTCCGTCGAGGGGAGCTGACCGGACGACGGGATCGCTCCTCGAGAGCTGACTCACCCTCCAGTCGGTAGCGGGTGACCAGGTCGTGGACCCAGCTCTTCGAGTGGCCGAAGGCGGTGGCTACCTCACGCACCGACCTTCCTTCCACCAGTACGGCATCGACGACCATCCGACGGAGCACCATGGACAAATCTCCCAAAAGGGGTGTCCACTATGTCTCGCGACATGCTGTCCAGGATGTCCTGAACTCACACACCCCCTCGCCCACCGAGGGGTCCCGACAGAACTTGGCCCGCCTGTGGCGGGCCATGCCACCAATGGGCTGGAGGTGCTTCCTGTCCCCGAGCTACCGACGACGGGGCCTTTGCAGCACTGACCCGACCCGGAGTTCAGGGGTACCAGGAATTCGACCTCAGGCAAGGGCACAGCGGGACATGAAGTCCAGTCCCTCAGTTTCCTATTCCGCGCAGATCCCGTACGGAACGATCGGGTTGGCCCCGACGGAGAAGAAGGCGTAGTTGTCCTCGATGGAGGTCCAGTAGTTGTCCGGGTCGGGGATCGTCGAAGCCAGGTCTGCGAAGACGCTGGCGTCAGAGCTCAGGCCACCTCCGATCACAACGCCGACCGGGCAGGGGGGACTATCCGCCCTGGTGGCGGTGTCCGACCTGTTGTCGACGGCCGTTCCGATCTGGATCGAGTACTTCTTCGGTTTCTTGGCGCAGACCGCCAGGACCTCGAGTGTCGAACTGACGGATTCCCCGTTGTTAGAGGCGGCCTCCCACGCCGAGGTCTTGCTCTTCACGCCGACGAGGGTCGGAAAGCTGTCGTTCAGGTTGAGATCGAGCGAAGATCCGGGCGCGGGCTGGCTCGACAGGGCGCCCCCGCCGAGCACGACGGTCCCCTTGGCGCAGGTCGCCGCCGTGCCGTCGACGCTGCTGGGGGAAACGGTGAGGATGGCGGATGTGGCGATTGCATATCTCTGAGGTTGGTCGGCGCACACCGCATAGACGTTGAAGGTCTCGTCGGTGCCGCCGGTGTTCGTAACCCAGGCACTCCATGTCGTCGCATTCGACGGCCACGAACTGTTCACGTTCTGTCCGACCTGGCCGAGTCCCTCGAACGTGAGGACTCCCCGCTCCAGACCACCGTGCCGGCGGGGCAGCTCACGGAACCGAAGTCCAGTCCTCCGATCGGGTTGTCGAAGGTGGTGCTGTACACGACCGTGTAGCCGGCCGGCTGCGCCGGCGAGGGTCCGAAGCGACTTGTGGTGGCGACCGGAGCCGACGTCGGGGCAGCCCCGGCGACAAATGGTCCAGCCAGAGACAGGACTCCGACGGCGAGGGCGACAGATACGCCGCAACTCATGGCAACACGTCTGGGATCACGCATCGGGCACGCTCCTCGCCGGGGACCGGCTCCGCCCGACCGGGCAAGAACGGTGCCGCCCGGTCACGACTCCGCCCTCTTCGCCGAATGCGGGAAATGGTATTCGGGTCACAACCGAGCCACAACTCAGTTGTGCCGCGGACCGCCCAACCCGACGGCGGGAGCCTGATCCTGCTGGCCGGTCCATTGGAACCCATGAGTAGTTCGTGTCGGATAGAGATGTTTCGTCCGGCATCCCTGGCTATGTCATAACCTTTGCGATCCGGAGGCAGCTTGTTGTCGCGCTCGCAGCGAGAAGGACCCGTTCGAAGTCCCAGGAGCGGGCGATTATCAGGCCCACTTTGGGTTGACCGGACCTGACACGCTCCCGGCTTCAGGTGACACCTTCAATCTGCTGGGGGGGGCAGTCAAGGTCCCTTGTGGCCTTGCCGATCTACCGACATGGACCCGGTCGGACGAACTCGTCTTGGGGCTACTGCATCCATGTTTGCGGCCGTAGCCCTGATGCTGTCTGCCTGCGCATCTGCGTCCACCGCAACTAGCAGTTCAGGAGTGGCCCCAATCGGTCGGCACTTTGAGATTCCGGCCTACGCACCTGTTTCACTGGTGATCCCGAACTGGCTGATCGGACCAGGGTTGGTCATCGAGTGCGGACCGGGGTCCGTCAATAGCCTGCCTTCTGACCAAGTAGATAGCACTTGCAGCCAGTACAAGATCGCTGGCGCAGGCTTCGTGGCGGTCTTCACTTCCATGACCGTGGACGGTGCCTATCCTTCACAAGCCGAACTTTGTGCTGACTTGTCGAGGGGGCTTTCCGATCATGGGTGGAAGGTGACGACGGGCTGCGAGAGCAGCCTGTCCTTCCACAAGAGGGGTTGGCACGGTACTGCTCTGCTGAAGGAGAACTCGTACTTAGGGCCGGGAACTAATGGGAGCACGACCTCCCATAAGTCGCCTCAGATCACCATGGTGGTCATACAGGAAAGCAGCGTGGCCTAAAGGTCTGGTGGACCCAGCTGGGTATATCCGAGGTGCCGGTGTGTGACACCCTCCCGGCGTAGTGCGACGCTTTGTCGGGGGATGGAATCAGCGTCTCCCATATTCAGCTGGTCGAGAATGCTTAGAAGGTCAAGCGTGACCCTCTCGCGGATCCTCCGAGGTCCAGCAGGCTTTGGCTGCACCCACTGCCGACGCTTGTTCGGCGGCATTGGCGTTTCGATAGGTGTAGCCGGTGCCCGGCTGGAACAGACCCTTACCCGATAGTCGCATGGGTCCGAAACTGCCCATCGGGGGACCGCCATCCAAGGATGGACCGGTCTTCAACGTGACAGTGTCGCCATCGGCTTTGCCCGATAGCTGATACGACCAGTCCGCAGCCACTAGTTGTTGTCCCTGAGCGGTTGGCACCCAGTGACGAGTCACCTCGTCGGAAGTGCCACTGACTCGATCGCCGACCTGGTGCTCTAGTTGGATCCAAATGACGCCACCTGGCGAGGCCAACAAATAACCCTGAGCACCATGACGAAGGGCCGGAGTCGAATCACTCGGCGAAACACCACAGGCACCAACAAGCATCGACAGCAGGGCCAGAGGCAGGATCGCCGCCATCCAGCGCCGAGGAGAAGGCAATGGAGCCACGCCCTGGTATCGGCATCCCCTCTAGGTCACTGAACTGCTTGCGAGGCGTGACTTCTCCACGCGCTGGGATGTGCCGTTGGGGGGCAGGTGATAATTGCGAGTGGCAGCGATCCTGGGAGTTCACGATTCAACCGGTCATTGTGCTAGCAACAATGTGGGAAATCCGGATCGTTAGCATGGTAAATGGCTGACTCTGAGGTTGTCCACACCCAGGTCAACTGGGTTCTGTCGGTACCCCACCGAGGGGTACCGATGTGATGTTGCCACCCTCCGGTAGGCGAAGGAGGCGGTGCGCGAGCCCTCCGCCCACGTCGACGCCGACCTCGTCCTCCAGTGGGTCACGCAGCTGGCCCGTGATCTCCAGGGCAAGGACTATCCGATCGAAGCCCGCTCGCTCGGGCGGACGACCCCTTCCAGCACTAGCATCTGCTGCTGCAGCGGCGAGAGGAAGTGCTGGCGGAAACGGGCGGGCACTGGACCAGGCGGAGGTCACATGGCGGTGAGGCGACGTTGGATGGCGGGCGTCATCATGATCGGGCTGGCCGTGGTGGCCGGGGCGTGTTCGAGCCCGACCTCGTCTTCGGTCAGCAGGACATCCACGACCTTGTCGAAGGCGACGACCACGGGCGCGGTCACGTCGTTCGGGAATGGCACGTACTCCGTCGGCACGGGTCCGGGGGATGTCACCCCCGCCACCTACCGCACGAGCGGCGGGCCACACTGCTCGTGGGCCATCATCTCGAGTTTCGGGCCGCCACCCGACGACTTCGCGAGCGACAGCCCTCCGGCGGGACCGGACATCGTCACACTGACCCCGACCGCCAAGGGGTTCCGGACCGATGGTTGTGGGACCTGGACTTCGGCGCCCTACACCGGGACCGTCGCGTCCACGTTCGGCGACGGCACCTACGCCGTCGGCGTCGAGATCCGCCCTGGAGCCTATCGGGCGCCCGGCGGCCCCGACTGCTCCTGGGCCCGCCTGTTCGCCTTCGGAGAGGGCAATGATGGGAGCATCTACGACGAGACTGGACCCGGTTCGTACTCGGTCAACATTTCATCCACGGACCTCGGATTCGAAACGCGTCACTGCGGCACGTGGACCCCCGTGGGGTAGAGGGTGTCGTCGGTTCGTCGACCCTGCCGGTAGTGGTTCTTCACGCGACCGGACGGCACGTGCGCGCCTCCCCCGTCGACGTCAGTGGGTACCGGGAGCGACCCGTGACTCGATGACCCTAAGCACCACGGGGTGGACGTTCTCGGGCACTATCGGTTCTCCATGGGCCCCTGGTGCAGTCATCAACTTCGGTCAGCTCTTCGCCGGTGCACATCCACGCTGACCGACAACAGCCTGACCGGCGCAACCGCGGGCTCCGCATGCTCGACCGGCACCCCGACCGACGCCGGCTCCAGCGCTGTCGGCGGGGGGTTCACCAGGGACGACTTCATCGTCGAAGCCGTCGCCAACACGGCCCGCTGCCCGGCCGGTGACGCCGTCACGATTACGCCGGGTCGTCATGCGACCTTGGGCGTTCGAGGACTCGGGCAGTTGGAAGGTACGGGGAGTACCATCGCCAGAAATCATGGTTCGGTTTCGGACGGACTCCGGACTCGGCGGACGGCGGGAGGAATGCAGTGGCGCACGACTACGTGATCGTGGGGGCCGGCTCGGCAGGGTGTGTCCTGGCCGACCGGCTGAGCGAGGACCCGGATACATCGGTCCTGCTCATCGAGGCCGGTGGGCCCGACTCGAGTGACTTCATCCACATGCCGCTCGGCTACAGCGCGCTGTTCCGGACGGACAAGGACTGGGACTACATGACCGGGTTCGAACCGCAGTGCAACAACCGCCGCGTCTACCTCCCCAGAGGGCGCATGCTCGGAGGTTCGTCATCGCTCAACATGATGGTCTACATGAGGGGCAATCGGATCGATTACGACGAGTGGCGTGACCTCGGGTGCGAGGGCTGGGGCTGGTCCGACCTGCTCCCGTACTTCGTGCGGTCCGAGGACAACGAGCGGGGGGCGGACGAATTCCACGGCGTCGGCGGCCCGCTCCGGGTGAGCGAAGGACGGTCCCGGAACCCGGTGGCCGCCGCCTTCATCGAAGCCGGACGGGCCATGGGCCTGCCCGTCAACGACGACTTCAACGGAGCGTCCCAGGACGGGGTGGGCTGGTACCAGGTCACCCAACGCGACGGCCTCCGGGGGAGCACGGCGGCCACCTACCTGCGCGAGGCCGGGGACCGGTCGAACCTCGAGGTCGCCACCCACGCGCAGGTCCTGAAGGTGCTGTTCGACGGCGTCCGGGCCGTGGGCGTCCAGGCGATGCGGAACGGCGAGGTGGTGGAGTACCGGTCCGACGGGGAAGTGCTCCTCTGCGCTGGAAGCTACAACTCGCCCCAGCTGCTGATGCTGTCGGGCATCGGCCGGGGGGCGGAGCTGGCGGCACTCCAGATCACCCCGGTCGCCGAGGCTCCCGGCGTGGGGCTGAACCTCCAAGACCATCCGATCGCCGGGATCAGCTACATGTCGGAACGAGAGGGGAGTCTCTTCGGTGCGATGACCGAGGAGAACATCACCCGATTGGTCGCCGAGGGCCAAGGTCCGCTCACCTCCAACGGCGTGGAGGCCGGAGGGTTCCTCCGGACCCGGACCGACCTGGACGCGCCCGACATCCAGGTGCACTTCATTCCGGCGCAATTCCAGGAGGAGGGCCTGGTGCCGGGCACCGGCCACGGCTTCACGATGGGTGGCAACGTCACCAAAGCGGTCAGCCGCGGCTACGTCGCCATGGTGTCGCCCGACCCGACGGCCAAACCCCACATCGTCCACAACTACTACTCGGAACCCGAGGACATGCGCTCCCAGGTCGCGGGGCTGCGCATGTGCATGGAGATCGCCCGCACCGCGCCGCTGGCCGCATGGGCCAGTGAGCAGATCCTGGCCCCGGCGTCGGACTCCGACGCCGACCTCGCGGAGTATGTACGGGCCAACGCCCAGACCACGTACCACCCGGTGGGGACCTGCAAGATGGGCGTCGATGACCTGGCCGTGGTCGATCCGGAGTTGCGGGTGCGCGGCGTGGAGGGCCTGCGGGTCATCGACGCCTCGATCATGCCGACGATCCCGCGCGGCAACACCAACGCCCCGACGATCGCCGTGGCCGAAAAGGCCGCCGACATCCTGCGCGGTCGCTCGCCGATGACGATGCAGGAGTCCGCCCGGACCGGCAGCTGACCGTGGCGACGGACGTCCAGCGAGGAATGGGCGGAGAACCTGTTCCGGCTCCATCGGACGACGACGGCCGGGGCGCCGACAGATCGGCCGACGGAGTCCCGGGAGATCCCCCGATGGGTGCCGTCAGTTGACGGCGCGGTCCTGACCCTCCCAGTACGGAGCCCGCAGTTCGCGTTTCAGGACCTTCATCGCCCCTGACAGCGGCAGGGGCTCGTCCCGGAACTCGATGCTCTTCGGGACCTTGTAGCCGGCGATCCACTCACGGGCATGGGCGGTCAGCTCCGACTCGGTGACCTGGCAGCCGTCCCGGAGGACGACAACCGCGTGCACGGCTTCGCCCCACTGTTCATGGGGGATGCCGATGACCGCCACCTGTTGGACGGCGGGATGGCCGGCCAGGGCGTTCTCCACCTCGTTGGAGTAGACGTTCTCCCCGCCGGTCACGATCATGTCCTTCACGCGATCCATCAGGAAGAGGTAGCCGTCCGAATCGACGTAGCCCGCGTCTCCGGTGTGCAGCCAGCCGTCGCGCAGGGCGGTGGCCGTGGCCTCGGGCTGGCGCCAGTACTCGACCATCACGTTGGCGCCCCGGGTGCAGACCTCCCCCGTCTCTCCCGGTGGCAGTTCCCGGCCGAGGGGATCCTGGATCGACAGCTCGACGCCGAACAGCGGGAAGCCGGCCGACCGCAGATAGGTGTCCCCCATCCGGTGCTCCTCCGGGCCGAGCATCGTCATCACCGAGCTCGTCTCCGTCATTCCGTATCCCTGCCAGATGTTGACCCCGGGATACTCGGCGAGCAGGGCCTCGAGCAGCGGCTTGGGCATGGGGGAGGCGCCGTAGACCAGGTCGGTGAGGCCGGACAGGCACTCCGGCCGGAACGCCGGGTGGGCCATGACCAGCCCGATCATGGTCGGCACCATCGTCGTCGTCGTCGGGCGGTACGTCTCGAGCGCGTCCATGACCGCCACCGGCTCGAACATCGGCAGGATCACCGTGTGGCAGCCGATGGCCGGTCCGGCCACCACCGCGAAGATCGAGGCGGCGTGGAACATGGGGGTCTGCAGCAGGTTGACGGTATCGCGACCCCGATTGATCCTCATCATGACGTGGTACGCGTTCAGGATCTCACCCCGGTGGTCGTGCAGCACCCCCTTGGGCATCCCGGTGGTCCCACCGGTGTACATGAGGACCGCGGGGTCGGATTCCTCCCCCTCGTCCGGGATCACCGGTCTGCCGGTGGCCAACAACTCGTCGAACGTGGCGGTGTGGGGGACGTCGGCGTCGCCGATGAGCACCACCCGTTCGAGGCCCGCCTCCTCACGGATGGCGTCGATGACCGGGGCGAACGTCGCGTCGACGAAGCACGTACTCGTCTCCGAGTCGCGGAGCACGTGGATCAGTTCTCGAGGTGCGAATCGGAGGTTGAGCGGATTGACCACGCCGCCGCCGAGGAACCCGGCGTGGTAGAGCTCGAGGTACTCGGGCGAGTTGAGCGCCAGGACGGCGAACCGGTCGGAGCGTTCGAGGCCGAGATCCTGCATCCCACCGATGAGCCGGCTGACCCGGTCGAGGTGCTGCGCGTAGGTCGTGGAGACGCCGGTGGCCGCGTTGGTGGCGATGGGTCGATCGGCGTTGCGGGCCACGGACGGCAGCAACAGACGGTGATAGACGAACTCCTTCATTCGGCCTCACTCCTCCGGAACTGGGGCGGAAGGACGACTGTTGGGCGCTGCTCCGTCATCACCGAACGCCCGACCCTCCCGCCAGGTTGGACACCGCGACCGTAGGCCATTCCGGACAGCGGCGCCGGGTCAGGAGGTAGTCCGCGATCGTGCGGATGGCGACGGCCGCAGATGGCGGGCCACCAGCACGATCTGCGGCGGAGCCTGCAGCTTTCGGAACATCCCCCGCAGGGGTGCTACCGGAGCGGGGTGGTGGACTGGAGCACGATCGACAGGCTCTCGCCGTATCGAACCGAGCCCAAGGGTCCCGCCTGTTGAGCGATCGCAACGGTCTCTACCTGGCGAAGGACCAGTCCGCTGTTCGCATCGATCCAATAGTCGTTGGGATTGGAGCCGGTCTCCGGGCCCACGAACGTGAAGTCCAAGCGGGTGTGCAGCGCCGGAGTCGGACGACGGGCCACTTCGACCGTGGAGGGACCGACGATCTGCCCCTTCAGGTCTACGGGATGTCCTGCGGATCGACATGTCGCCTGCCACCGCTCCCCGACGGAGGGGTCCGGGGGGAGGAAGTAGGCAGACGGTGGACACGAGATGGTGGTGTGGGTGGTGATTCCGGCCACGACTTCGGTCGAGGACGTTGACGTGACCACCACGCTCCCGTCTCGTCCCGGGCAGGTGACGAGTCCCTCCTCATGTTCCTGCAGCGGCACCCACTCCATGTGGGTGCAGGTTCCGTCCGTCACCACCATGGACGTCATCGCCGGGAAGGCACGGTTGATCCCGATGCTGAGGTGCTCGCTCCCCTCCGTCAGGTACCGGTACACACCGGGGGAGGGCGACCTGCCGGAATCTCCGGTTCGCCCCGTACCTTGACTCCGGCGGAACATCTGGAGTGCCTGGCGTTGACTGAGCGGATTTCCGGTGCTCCGGATGACGAAGAACCAGAAGCCCGCCACCATCAGGGCGAGCACCGAGCGCGAGGCCGAAACCCATCGCAGCCAAGCGGTGCGGAGTGACCCAGCTCAGGACCGTCGTTCTCATTCACCCTCCACGGAACCGACGTCATCGCCCATTCCAACCTGTCCACCCCCGCCTGGACACTGGGCCCGACAAATCTGCACCGTTCTTCGACCTGCACCCACGGTAGCCCCGAGGTGGGATCTGCCGCCCGACCGGCTACTGCCTACAAGGGAAGCGACGGACGACCCCTTCAGACGGCGGCCCGCAGAAGAAGGCCGGTCGTGATCTCGGCCCGGTCGACGACCGCCCGCTCGATGTGGCCGGTGCCGATCAGCTCCCGGTCATCCAGGTCCCGCATTCGGGAGTCGGGGAGACGAGTTTGAAGCCGGACGACTCCGCCTGCAGGAACCACCGGCAGTCCGGCGACGCCGAATGCCCGAACACCGTCGAGTAGTCGATGGGGGTCGGATCGATCCCGTTCGCGTCGTAGGACGTGATGGAGCGGAGGTCCTTGATGACGGTGGCCCGCGTCGGGTTGCTCCCGGCCATCTTCAGGCCCTGGATCATCAGGTCGGCCCCGACCCAGGCTTCGTATTCGGCGAACGTCGGGAACTGGTTCTTCGTGAAGTGCGCGTACTTCTCCATCGCGGCATCCATGGCCTGGGTACCGGCGTCGGGCGCGGAGAACGGCCGGAACATCGATGCGAAGTAGGTGCCCTGGAGGCTCTGCCAGGCGGGCGACGACACGGCGCTCTGCTGGTAGCCGGTCGGAAGGAGGATGACCTTCGTGTTGACGCCCTCCTGCTTGAACGCGGTGACGAGGGCGTTGTTGGACTCGTTGCCCATGTCGGGATAGACGGCGTTGACCTGCTTCTGCTTCGCCTCGATCGCATCGCCGGTGAAATCGACCGAGGAGAGGGGAACCGTCGTGTCGAGCACGCCCGTGGTGCCACCCGCATGCTCGAACGACTTCGACGCATTGACCGCCCCGACCTTCGACGTGCCGCCGAGCGGATAGCCGTAGGCGCCCAGAACCGTGCCCCCGTGCTCCTTCAGGAACTTGCCGGGCAACGTGCTCGCCGGCTCGGCCGGATCGACGCTGCCGGTGTCGGCAGCGAACATGTTGGTGTAGGGCTGCTCACCCCATTCGGGTCCGTCGACGGAGCCGCCGGTCACCGGCACGCCCTGCTGTTGGGGAATTTTGGCGCCGAGGAAGAACAGCGGGCTCTCCGCCACGATGCCGAACGCACCCTGGGACAGCGCATCCTGGATGGCCAGCGTCGGCTGGGTGGTCTGGTCGTCGATCACGATCCCCTTGAGCATGTGACCGTTGACACCGCCCATGGCATTCTGCTCGGCGATCCGGGCATCGAACGCGTCGGGACCGGGCACGAACTGATCCGCTCCCGGCCCGGTCAGCGACGTGATCAACGCGATCGTGATGGGCGCCTTTCCACCGCTCGACCCGCCCGATGCCGCGGTGGTCGACGAGGGCGTCGCCGAGTTCGACGAGCAGCTGGCGAGGATCAGCATCGCTCCGACGCTCACCCCACCGAGTGCCCGGAGCCGGTGGCCCCGGCGCAGGCTCGCCGGGGAACCATCTCCGACTTCGCCTCGCCTCGAAAGCCACATCCGCCGCGGTGTCATGGTGCTCATCGATCCTCCGTATCTCAAGACTGGAACCCACCAGGCAACCAGGCGCTACTCACCCCACTGAGCCGGCGCCGAGGAACCCCGGCAAACAGGAAGTCACGATAACAGAGGAGCGGAAACGATGTTCCGACCGGTCGTTCCACTCTCCTCCACGTGGAGAGCGGCCGAAGTCCGGCGGCCGTCCTCGGTGCGTTCCACCCATTGCGCGCCACGTCGGATCGTCGCCTCGAAGACGTCAGGGCAGTGCGGCGAGGGCGGCCGCCGCCCGGTCGGCGACATTCGCGTACCCGTGGTCCACGGCCGCGCGGTAGGCCCGTGCCAACAGTTCCCGGGCCCGGGTGCGAGCGTCGGTCCCCGCGCGGGTCGACAACATCCGACCCCACCCGAGATCGGTCAGAGCGGCCGAATGCCGCATGCCGCCGCGGCGGTGGAGCTCGGAAGCCATGGCGAAGTGGCGATCGGCCTCGTCACAGCGGTCGAGCACCGCTTCAAGGCTGGCACAGAGGTAGGCCACCGAGTTGCCGGCGGTCGCCCCGATGAAGAGGACCTGGTCCTCGAACGGAGCGAGGAGTTCGAGCAACTGACGGGCCGGTTCCTCGGCACACAACTCGGAGGCGACTTCGGAGTAGTTGGCGAGGGTGAAGATCCACAGGACGTCGTAGGGCACCGACGCCAGGTCGGCACCCGCGGACTCGAGCAGGCGACCGGCTCCGTCCAGGTCGCCGGCCTGGAGGTAGGCGGCGGCCAGTGTGGCCCGGAACACCACGAGTTCCGGGTTGACCTCGGTCATCTGCTCGATCATCGGCACCAGTTCGCCGAGTCGGCCCTGCTGGCTTCGGATGCCGATCATCTCCGCCCCGTAGAAGCTGACTGCGTCGGGCTGCCCACTTTCGGTGCCGACCTCCAACGCCGCGGTGGCGAGCTGCTCGGCCCGCTCGGTGTTCCCGCACAGGATCTCCTCGGCCACTTCGTTGAACAGCGTGACCCACAGCATCCCTGGTTGCCGGAGACCGCTCACCACCGTTCGCATGGTGTCGAGACACCGGCGCGCCCATTCGAATTCGCCCGCCTGCGCGGCGGCCAGGCGCGCATAGGCGCTGGTCCAGAAGCGCAGGTCGGGATCGTCCAGGGCATCGGCCAATTCCTGGGCCTCCCGGGCATCGACCAGGCGCTCGGCCAGGGTGGAGGGCACCTGGAGCGGATCGCAGACGAGGTTCAGCGTCCGGACCACGGTGGTCGGATCCCCCAGTCGTCGGGCCATCGACCGCGCGTCGTCGGCCAGCTCCTTGCGTTGGGCCAGGGTCGTCCCGAGGGCGAACTCGCTGCAGAGGGTGGCCAGAAGCAGGGCCCGGTCGTTGCTGTCCTCCGCAGGCAGGGCGGACAGCGCCGCCTCGAGCACCGCCACCCGCTCGGCGTCGATCACTCCGATCGAGCTGAAGAACCCCCGGCTGTTCCCCAGAGCGGCATTCACCAGCCGGTCGGTCGACCCGATCTGCTCGGCCCGATGGGCCGCTTCGAGGAACGTCTGCCGGAAGTGCGGTGACCCGGACTGACGCTCCGCCTCGCCCAACAGCAGGCGCAGGTCACAGTCGACCTGGGGATCTTCCGGGGCCGCCCGCTCCAGCAGCGCCAGGGCCTGGGAGAAATACCGGACGGCGTCATCGGGGGCCAGGGCGGCGAGTGCGGCCTCGCCGGCCTGGCGCGCGTAGTCCATCGCCTTGGCGGAGTTGGCCGGTTGGGGCGCGTTGAGCCAGTGGTGGGCCAACTCGCCGGCGCGGGCCCCAGGTCGGCGTCCCGCGGCCGCTTCGATCGCCTCGGCGACGCGGCGGTGGGCGCGGGACCGACGGACGGCCCCCATCTGCTGGTACAGGGTGTGTTGGGTCAGGGCGTGCGAGAACGTGTACCGACCGGGGACCTCCGCCACCTCACGCACCAGCGCCGCCGCGGACGCCGCATCGAGGAGATCGATCATCTCCTCCGGATCGCCACCGGTCACCGCCTCCAGTAGGTCGAAGTCGAACTCCCGCCCGATGACCGCCGCCAGGGTGAGGACCTGATCGGCCGAGTCGCCGAGTCGCGCCACACGTGCGGAGATGACCTCACGGACACTGTTGGGCAGGTCCATGGCGGACCAGTCGCCGACCGCCGTCCACCGGCCGTCTTCGTTCCGGTAGACGGCACCCGTCTCGATGAGGCTCCGGAGGACTTCGCCGACGAAGAACGGGTTGCCCTCTGTCTCCCGGCACACCGCCCGGGCCAGCTCGAGCTCGGTCCCCTCGAGATGCTGACCGGCGGCGGCCTCGACGAAGGCGAGGACGCCCGAGTCGTCGAAGCCCTCCAGATGCATGCGACCGACCCGCGGCTCGCGGCGGAGGGCTCCGAGCAGCTCGTTGAGGGGGCTCGAGGGGCTGACCTCGGTGTCCCGGAACGTGCCGAGCACATAGAGGCGCGCCGACTCGGCATTGGCGACGACGTAGCGGAGGAGGTGGAGCGTCGGGCTGTCGGACCAGTGGAGGTCGTCGAGCACGAGGATCGTCGGCCGTTCGTTCGAGGCGGCCACCAAGAGGCCCGTCACGGCTCCGTAGAGGGCGTACCGCTCGACCTCGAGATCCGACGTCGAGGGAGGAGCCAGTTCTCCCATCCGCTGCCTGAAGGCGGGCACCAACGAGGCCAGGGTGCCGCCGTGGACCGCGACGTGGTCCCGCAGCACCGGTTCGGGCAGATGGGCCACCAGATGGCTGAGCGCTTCGGCGAAGGGCACGTAGGACTCGCCCGCGTCCTCCTGGCACCGTCCGAGGAGCACCCAGGCGCCGCTGTCGGCCGCCCGACGTCCGGCCTCGGCGACCAGTGTCGTCTTTCCGACGCCGGCCTCCCCGGATACGAGAGTCACCGCCAGTCCTTCACCCGCCCCGACCCGCTTGAAGGTGTCGATCAGCTCCGCCACCTCGGTGTCCCGGGCCACGACGCCGGTGGGTGGCACCGAGCGCGATCCGCGGAGGAAGCGGAATCACGTGGTCGGTCGCCACCTCCCGGATCGGTTCCCAGCCGACCTCGTGGACGTCGATGGGTTCGGGCATACCCTTCAGTGCGAACTCGCCGAGGTGGTGGAACGTGTGCCGTGTCCGACGCCCCGCCATCACCCGGACGGCGTCCGTCACCAGGATCTGGCCGGCATCCGCCACCGCGCAGAGCCGGGCCGCCTCGACGACCGGATCGCCGAAGTAGTCATCGGACTCCCGGGTGGCCTCGCCCCCGCTGAGCCCGATGCGCAGCCCCAGCGGTCGTGGCGCAGTGGCATTCTCGGCATCGACGGACTGCACCATGGCCACCGCGCACGACAGTCCGGCGGACGTGCTGGGGAAGACGACCATGAGACCGTCACCCAGGTTCTTGATCTCGGTCCCCCCTGCGGAGAGGATGGCTCTCCGCAGGACGGCGAAGTGCACCCGTCGCAGTTGGTCCGCGGCCTCCGCGGTCAGCGCAGCGGCAAGCTCTGTCGAGCCGACCAGGTCGGTGAACAACACCGTGATCGTCTCCGTCGCCGCCAACACTCCCCCTCGAATTGTGCGCCTGGCTCCGAAGCGTACGCCACGGCCCGCGAGCGCGCACTCCCCGTCGTCGACGGCCGACGCCGGAGGATCGGACGGCGAACCGGGAGCTCCAGTTAGAGTTCCCGGCCGGACCCACCCCGGGACCGACCCGCCGGACCTGCCGATCCGACGGCTCGAGTGACCCTCAGTCGGTCATCCCGTGGCCTGCGCCTCCCGCAGGAGGCACGCGACGTGCGTGTGGCCCCGGGCCCCCGACGCCGACCAGCGCACCGTCTGGTGGGGTCGGACATTCGCGATGGTGACCACGGTCGTACTGAGCACGGTGGATCCCGGCACACTGGTGAAATCGACCACCAGCTGGAACGTCCGGGTCGCGGCGCGGTTCGTCACCGTGCCGGTCGCCGTCCAGGTCCCGGCCACCGGTGCACAGGTCGTGATGGCCACTTCCGAACGTACGTTGTCCGCCGGGTCGAAGGGGATGACCTTGTCGGGGTCGATGACCGAGGTACGCGGTGCGGCGGCCGTCCCGGTGGCCGGCGCCCCCGAGGACGAGCAGGCGGTGCACACGACCGCACAGACGGTGAGGAGAGCGATGACGATGCGCCCCGTGTTCGAGCGCATCGTCATCGTCCCTTCCTAGACCTCACCCCGAGGCATCCGCCGGTGCTCCGTCGGGTTCGGGACCGTCTCGGGGTCTCTAGCCCTTGACGGTGAGCGTGAAGAACCCGACGTCCTTGCCCTTGGGCCGGCCGTGGTCGGCCACCTGGATGACGAGTGTGTAGGTGCCCGGTGCCACCTTCTTGGCCAGAACGGTACCGGACAGCACGCCCTTCGACGAGAGCTTGAGGCCCTTGGGAAGGCCGGACACCGCCGTCCACTTGTAGGGGGCGACACCGCCGGTGGCCGTCATCGTGTAGCTGTAGGGCGTACCCAACGTCAGCGCCGGCAGCGTGGCACCGCTGGTGATGGTCACCCCGGCGTAGTCCAACGTCAGCGTCGAGCTGTTCGACGTGACCGGGGTGCTATGGGGCGGTGCGGTGGCACGGGCCGTGGCCGAGTTCGTGATCGAGCCGTAGTCCACATCCTGCTGGGTGGTCGTGTAACTCCCGGTGCAGGTCGCCGACGCCCCGGGGGCGAGCGATCCGGACGGGCAGCTGACGGTGGCGATCAGGTTGTCGGAGACGGCCACGCTGGAGAGGGTGGTCGTTCCGGTGTTCGTCACCTTGTAGCTGTAGCTCAGCACCTGGCCGGCCACGGTGAAGCTGGTCGGACTGGCGGACTTGACCAGACTCAGCGACGAGGTGGCCGACGACGCCTCCACGGTCACCGAGGACGGATCCGACGTGACGGTGACCGATCCGTGGATGGCCGTGCCGTGGGCGCTGGCCGTGTTCGTCACCGAGCCGGCGTCCACGTCGGCCTGGGTCACCGTGTAGCTGCCGGTGCAGGTCTCCGACGCTCCCGGAGCGAGGGTCGGCTGCGGGCAGGTGACACCACCCACCCGGTTGTCGGACACTCCGACCCCCGAGACCGTGGTCGTGCCGGTGTTGGTCACCTGGTACGTGTAGGCGATGACGTCGCCGGCCCGGCCGTACCCGCTCGACGAGGTGGCCTTGACGAGCCCCAGGTCAGAGGAGGCGAACGCCGCGTCGACGGTGACGGAGGAACTGCCTGACGTCACGGCGGCATCCTGCGGGTCGGTGGCCGAAGCGGTGGCCGTGTTCGTGACCGAGCCGGCATCCACGTCGGCCTGGGTGACCGTGTAGCTGCCCGTGCACGTCTCCGAGGCACCGGGCGCGAGCGTCGGCTGCAGGCAGCTGACATCGGGGATCCGGTTGTCGGACACGCCCACCCCGGTCAGGGTGGTCGTACCGGTGTTGGTGACCAGGTAGCTGTAGTCGATCGTGTCACCGGCGGCTCCGTAGCCCGTCGACGTGGTCGACTTGGTGATCGACAGGCTGGAGGCGGCCCCACTGGCCTCCACCGTGACCGAGGAGGACCCGGAAGTGACGGATCCGCCGAGGGCTGTGCCACTGGCCGTGGCGGTGTTCGTCACCGAACCGGCGTCGACGTCGCCCTGGGTCGCCGTGTAGCTACCGGTGCAGGTCTCCGACGCCCCCGGGGCGAGCGAGGAGGACGGGCAGCTGACGGCGGGGATGAGGTTGTCGGAGACGGCGATGCCGGACTCCGTCGTGGTCCCGGTGTTGGTGACCAGGTAGCTGTAGTCGATGACGTCGCCGGCCTTGGCGTAGCCGTTCGAGCTGGTCGACTTCGACAGGCTCAGCGACGAGGTCGCACCGGAGGCGTCGACCGTCACGGTGGACGAGTTGGACGTCTCGGTCGCGTGGGACGGATTCGTCCCGCTGGCCGAGGCCGTGTTCGTCACCGATCCGGCGTCGACATCGGACTGGGTCACCGTGTAGCTGCCGGTGCAGGTCTCCGACGCCCCGGGGGCGAGCGTGCCGGACGGGCAGCTCACGTCGGGGATGAGGTTGTCGGAGACGGCGATGCCGGACTCCGTGGTCGTGCCCGTGTTGGTGACCACGTAGCTGTAGTCGATGACGTTGCCGGCGGCTCCGTAGCCGCTCGAGCTGGTCGACTTGGTGAGGCTCAGGCCGGACGTGGCATGCGAGGCGTGCACCGTCAGAGACGACGTTGCGGAGGTCTCCGTCACGCTCTGCGGATTGACGGCACTGGCCGTGGCCGTGTTCGTCACCGAACCGGCGTCGACATCGCCCTGGGTCACCGTGTAGCTGCCGGTGCAGGTCTCCGACGCCCCCGGGGCGAGGGGGCCCGGCGGGCAGCTGACGTCGGGGATCAGGTTGTCGGAGACGGCGATGCCGGACTCCGTCGTGGTCCCGGTGTTGGTGACCAGGTAGCTGTAGCCGATGACGTCGCCGGCGGCCCCGTAGCCGTTCGAGCTGGTCGACTTCGACAGGCCCAGCGACGAGGTCGCGGCCGAGGCGTCGACCGTCACGGTGGACGAGCCGGAGCTCACCGCGTGATCGGACGGGTTGGTGGCGGTGGCGGTGGCGGTGTTCGTCACCGAACCGGCGTCGACGTCGGCCTGGGCCACCGTGTAGCTACCGGTGCAGGTCTCCGACGCCCCGGGGGCAAGCGTGCCGGACGGGCAGCTCACGTCGGGGATCAGGTTGTCGGACACGCCCACCCCGGTCAGGGTGGTCGTACCGGTGTTGGTGACCAGGTAGCTGTAGTCGATGACGTTGCCGGCGGCTCCGTAGCCGCTCGAGCCGGTCGACTTGGTGAGGCTCAACGAGGAGGACGTCGACGCGGGGACCGTCACCGAGGACACCGCCGACGTGACGGATCCGCCGAGGGCCGTCCCGCTGGCCGTGGCCGTGTTCGTCACCGAACCGGCGTCCACGTCGGCCTGGGTCACCGTGTAGCTGCCGGTGCAGGTCTCCGACGCCCCGGGGGCGAGGGAGGAGGACGGGCAGCTGACGTCGGGGATCAGGTTGTCGGAGACGGCGATGCCGGACTCCGTCGTGGTGCCGGTGTTGGTGACCAGGTAGCTGTAGTCGATGACGTCACCGGCGGCCCTGTAGCTGCTCGTGGTGGACGACTTCGACAGGCTCAGCGAGGTGGTCGCGTTGGAGGCGTCCACCGTCACCGAGGACACCGCCGACGTCACGGATCCGCCGAGGGCCGTCCCACCGGCCGTCGCCGTGTTCGTCACCGAACCGGCGTCGACGTCGGCCTGGGTCACCGTGTAGCTGCCGGTGCAGGTCTCCGACGCCCCGGGGGCGAGGGAGGAGGACGGGCAGCTGACGGCGGGGATGAGGCTGTCGGAGACGGCGATGCCGGACTCCGTCGTGGTGCCGGTGTTGGTGACCAGGTACCGGTAGGCGATGACGTTGCCGGCGACCCCGTAGCCGTTCGAATTCGTCGACTTGACCAGGCTCAGGCTGGACGTGGCGTCCGAGGCGTCGACCGTGACCGAAGAGGGCGACGACGTCACACTGCCGTCGCTCGGGTTCGTGGCGCTGGCCGTGGCCGTGTTCGTCACCGAACCGGCGTCGACATCGGCCTGGGTCACCGTGTAGCTGCCGGTGCAGGTCTCCGACGCCCCGGGGGCGAGCGTGCCGGACGGGCAGCTCACGTTGGGGATCAGGTTGTCCGAGACGCTCCAGTCGGAGAGGGTGGTCGTGCCGGTATTCGACACCAGGTACTGGTAGTCGATGACGTCACCGGCCTTGCCGTAGGCGCCGTCCTGGTAGGACGAGCTCGAGGACTTGACCACCGCGATGGACGACGAGGCGTCGGTGGCCTCGACGGTCACCGTGGACGAGTTGGACGTTGCGGTCGAGTGGGACGGATTCGTCCCGCTGGCCGTGGCCGTGTTCGTCACCGAACCGGAGTCCACGTCGCCCTGGGTCACCGTGTAGCTGCCGGTGCAGGTCTCCGACGCCCCGGGGGCGAGGGAGCCCGGCGGGCAGCTGACGGTGGGGATCAGGTTGTCGGAGACGGTGATGGCGGACTCCGTCGTGGTCCCGGTGTTGGTGACCAGGTAGCTGTAGTCGATGACGTCACCGGCCTTGCCGTAGCCACCGTCCGAGTAGGACGTGGTGGCGGACTTGGTCAGGCTGAGCGAGGACGTGGTGTCGCTGGCGTCGGTGGTGACCGACGACGGCGCCGAGGTGAGGGTCTCGCCGCTGATACTGGTGGCGCTCACCGTGGCGGTGTTGGTCACCGAGCCGTTGTCGACGTCGGCCTGGGTCACCGTGTACGTCCCGGTGCAGTTCTCGGAGGCTCCGGCGGCCAGCGAGGAGTTGGGACAGGTGATGGCGGCGCTCGGGATGTTGCTGTCCGCCACCGTGATGCCGGTGACGGTATCGGGACCCGTGTTGGTCACCGCGAAGGTGTAGGTGATCGTGTCTCCGGCCTCGGAATAGCCACCGTCCGCATAGGCCGTGGTCGAGGTCTTCACCACCATGACTCCCTCGACATCAAGGGGGGTGGCCGACTCGACCGTGCCCAGGCTGGTGCCCCGAGCCGTCTGGTAGGCGTCGTTGGGACCGTTTCCGGGGAGCGGTGTGGTGTTCGACTCGTCGATGTAGACGTTGTAGATCCCCGGTGCGAGCCCACTGGGGACCGTGAAGGATCCCGTCGGCTGTCCCACGGTCAAGGTGCACGGGTTGGGCGCCACGGTGGTGCTCTCGGCCCCGGTGCACGCGTACGCATCGGCATTGATCGCCACGGTCGAGCTCGCCACGGGCACCGCGGTCGCCCGACTGGTGCCGATGTAGATCTGTGGCGCGCTGACCGGGTAGAAGTCGGACGAGGAGTTCTGGAAGTCACCGTAGGGGCCCGCATTGGGCGCACCGCTGCTGGCTCCCCACCAGTTGGTCCCTCCGGTCACGCTCACCGTGTCGCCCGGCTGGGCCGCCGGTGCCGAAAGAGTGGCCGTCGGCGCCTGGGGCACCGGCTGTCCGTTGTAGAAGAGGTCCATGGTCGTGTAGTTCGTCGAACCGTTCTCGTCGTTGCCCGAGGAGAGCGTGATCGAGCAGTTGACGAGGCCGGCGTTCACGTCGGCCTGGTTTGGTGGGCAGGCGGCGTCGCCGGTCGGTCCGTGCAGGGCCGGGGTGTCGGTGTTACCCCCCGCCGAGTTCGAACCGAGCGTTCCGTAGGCACAGTCCCCACCGTTCACCCAGGAGCTGGGCAGCGTCATCGACGCCGTCGAGCTCCCGAAGGCCGAGGTGCTGGTCGAGGCCAGGATGTTGATCGCTCCGTAGCAGCCCCCGACCGAGCCGGTGCTGGCCGTCGTCAGGTCCAGGTTGGACGAGGCCAGGGCACCCTGCGACGCCGACGGATTGGTGTCGGTCGGGGAGGGCAGCGGATTGGCGGTGTTCATGGTCCAGGCGTCGCCGAGCCCGCCCGAGGCGGACACTCCCACCCCACCGGAGCAGGTGGGTTCGTCCTTGGTCGTTCCTCCCACCACGCCGTTGGTGATGGGCTGCCCGAAGGCCGACTGCGATCCCGACTGCTCCAGGTCCTGGTTGGCGTCGAACATCGAGACCGTCGCCCCGCTCGACGACCAGGTGCATTCATTCTGGGACCAGAGCGGAATGCTGCCGGTGGCGGATCCCCCCGAGTTGGTGGCCACCGGGGCCATCGTCACCGGGGCACTGGCCGCGGTGTTGTTGTCGGTTCCGCAGATCTGGGCGGTTCCGGCGGCCAGGTTGACGTCCTGGACCGAGTAGTTCGTCACTCCGGACGGCGTGGCGCCCGCGGTCAGGCTCGTCAGGGGCAGCGATCCCGTGGATCCGGGGAACGTGCCGTTGTTCGTGGCCTGGCCGACGCTGACCGCCAGGTCGTAGCAGAAGGGCACCCCCTTGATGGCCGAGAAGTAGTTGCCGTCGGTCGAGCCGTCGGTCGCCCAACTGGGAGCCGGCTGCGAGACGGTGAGGGTCCAGGTGCCCGACGTGGCGTTGGGCCCCCCGTTGGCGCCGCCGGTGGCCAGGAAGGTCGCGTGGTAGGTCCCGTTCTGGCTCAACGTCGGGTTCTCCGCCACCGGACAGGTGAGGATGTACTCCTCGCTGACGCCCGAGCCCGACGTCGACTGGGTGCACGCCGGCGAACTCGTGGTGGAGGTCGCCTCGGTGGCGCCCGACGGCAGCGTGCCGGTGTTCAGGGTGATCGACGTCGGGTAGTTACCGGGACTGGCCGAAGCGAAGCCGCTGCTGTAGCAGGCGACCGAGTAGCTCTCGGCCGTTCCGTCGACCCAGGATGTCGACGTGCCCCCGGAGGCCGGCGCCGTGCAGGTCGTGGTCGGCGGGGTGACGTTCACCGTCAGGGTGCCGGACGTGCCGGTTCCCGCCCCACCGGGTCCGGTGGCGGTGAAGGTCAGGGGGTAGCTGCCGGCATCCGAGCTGGTCGGAGTGTCGGTCAGGGTGCACTCGAGGATGTACTCCTCGGTGGTGCCGGACCCCGAGGTGCCATGGGTGCAGGCCGGGGTGCTCGACGTCGACGTGGCCAGCGTCGGGTTGCCGTCGGCGGGCAGTGCTCCGGTGTTGAAGTTGATGGAGTTCGGGTAGGCCGCGGTCCCCGAAACGCCGCTCTGGGCCTCGCACTCGACGGTGTAGCTGTTGGCCACGTTCTCGTAGAAGGTCGAGGAGGTGCCGCCCGATGCCGGGTCGATGCAGGTCGGGTTGATGCCGGCCACCGTCAAGGTCCAGGTGCCGGTGGTCACGGTGCTCCCACCGTTCGCCCCGGGGGTGGCCGTGAAGGTCACCGGGTAGGTGCCGACGTCGGACGCCGTCGGGGTCTCGGTGATGGTGCAGGTGTCGATGTACTCCTCGGAATTGCCCGAACCGGAGGTCGACGTGGTGCAGGCCGGGCTCCCGCCGACGGACTGGAAGGTCGCGTCGCCCGGCAGCGAACCGGTGTTGACGGTGATGGCGGACGGGTAGTTGCCCGCGCTGGCCGATGCGAAACCGGTGCCGTAACAGGTGACGGAGAAGGTGTTGGCGATCCCGACCTTGAACGTCGTGGCGGTTCCGCCCGATGCCGGACTGGTACAGACGTCACTCGGTCCGGTGACCGTCAGGTTCCAGGCGCCGGAGGTGGTGGTGGCCCCGCTGTTGGAGTCGGTCGCCGTGTACGTCGACGAGTAGGGGCCGTTGTCGGCCGACACGGCGTCCTCCGTCTGGGGACAGGTGAGGATGTACTCCTCGGTGGTGCCCGATCCCGATGTCGACTTGGTACAGGCCGGGGTACTCGACGTCGAGGTCGCCGACACCAGATCGGCCGGCAGGCTCGCCGGGGTGGTGGGGACGATGGACGTCGGGTAGGTGGCGAGGCCCGTCTCACCACTCACGCCGTAACAGGCCACGGAGTACGAGTTGTTGGTGCCGCCGTTCGACGAGTTGAAGGTCGTGGCGGTGCCGGCCGCGGCCGGGGCGGTGCAGGTCAGCGTGGGGGTTCCCACCGTGATGGTGAGGGCACCCGAGGTCGGACCGGCCACACCGTTGGTGGTGGGTGTGAAGGTGAACGGGTAGGTGCCGGCGTCCGAGGTCGTCGGCGCGAAGCTGAAGGCACAGGAGAGGATGTACTGCTCGCTGGTGCCCGATCCCGAGGTGGACTGGGTGCAGGCCGGGGTGGACGAGGTCGACGTGGCGAAGGTCACGGGCGCGTCGGCCGGGCCCGTACCGGTGGTGATCGCGATCGAACTCGGATACTCCGCCTGGCCGGAGACGTGGGTCTGGTTCTCGCACTCGACGGTGTAGGTGTTGGTGTACCCCTCGTCGAACTTCTGGGCGGTGCCACCCGACGCCGGGTCGATGCAGGCCTGGGTGGTGTTGGAGACGGTGATGGTGTCCGTCCCCGAATTCAGTGCCGTCCCGCCGTCGGTGCCCGGATTGGCGGTGAAGGTGACGGGATAGCTCCCGGCCTGTGCCGGCGTCGGATTGTCGGAGATCGGGCAGGTCAGGATGTACTCCTCGGTCGTACCCGACCCGGAGGTGCTGGTGGTGCACGCCGGCGTGCTGCTCGTCGAGGTCGCCTCGGTGGTGCCCGGGGGGAGCGACCCGGTGTTCAGGGAGATCGACGCCGGATAGGCGGTGGTGCCGCTCACGCCGCTCACGCCGTAGCAGGCGATGGACTGGCTGTTGGTGACCCCCGTGTAGAAGGTCACCGACGTGCCGCCCGAGGCCGGCGTCGTACAGGTGTAGGTGGCGGAGGCGGCGGCGGCCGGTCCCGCGGTCACGATGCCCTCCACGGTGAGGCCGGCGAACGTGCCGAACACCAGGACGAGCCCGAAGACGAGCCGGATCACACCCTTGGCGCCCAGTCGGCGAGACGGTCCCCGCCTCGACGTCCGGTCCTGACGCCGGTGCTCGGGCGCGCCGGAATTGTCCGGAAACAGCTCGTCTGATGCCATGTACTTCCCCCATCCCCCAGGGTCGTGCGGATCACCGCACGCTCCACCGAACCTGCCATCCGCCGAACAGATCGCGCACATCGGACCGTCGTTGGACGGGGGTACCTTAGTGAGTGCGACCACGGATCGCATCCCAAAATTTGAGGAACATTCGGAAATCCGGCGGCTGCCTCGTGCCTGACGCACGGCCGGAGCCGATCCCCGAGGATGGATCGTCCCGCTCCACGGTCCGTGTCGGAAGCCCCGCCTCCTGAGGGTTCGGCGGTGGTGGGTCCGTGTCGCGGCACCTCGTCGCCGACGCCCCGGTGGCGATAGCGTGGGACGAATGGCGGCCGGGGGGTCCTACAGGTTCGGCGCGAGCGGCGCGCGTACGGCAGCCACCGTTCGGTTGACCGGCGCAGTGGTCGCGGTCCTGTTCATGGTCGTCGCCGCCCTCCCCCTGCTCGTCCTGGTGTCCACCGCCGGGCGCGCCGCGGCGGCGACGTCGGCCGCGTCACACGCGTCGGACTCGGTGCCGCAGTGCCCACCCGACTGCGGGGCGGTGGCGGCCGGTGATCCGCTCCTGGTGGCGTTCATGACGGCCAACCCCGGAGTGGTCTGGCAGGCGTTCCCGGCTGCCGACAGCCAGCCCTATGTCGACGCGCTGCGACGGAACCTCGACCGCCCGGTGGCTGCGTCGGCGCCCACGAACGTCGCGGTGGCCCGTTGGGAGTCGGTGACCGGTGGCTACAGCCTGCAGATCACCCTCGTCTCGTCCGACTCCCTGGCGAAGCACGGCCTGTCGAACCCCGTCGGCGACGCGGCCGACCTCTGCGGCTCGAACGGCGGTGTCCCCACCGGATCGCCCGAGCGGGTCACCGGGATCCCGGGCGCGGCGTCCGGTTCCTGTGAGTTCGCGCCGGGTTCCGGGGTCAAGGGAGCGGCCGTCACCGCCTTCGTCCGGGGCAACGTGGCCGCGCTCATCGAGGTGAGCTCCCGGACGAAGACCCAGGTCGGGCCCTACGTCACGGTGCCCGCCGCCCACGAACAGTTCGCGGCGCTGCCGGCCGGCGGGGTGCCGGTGTCGAGTAACGGCATCGATGGTCCGTGGGTCGTCCTCTGGCTCTGCATCCTCGCCGTCCTGGCGTACGCCGTCGTGGGATGTGCCCGCCGACGCGGAAGCTGGCGGGGACCGTTCGTGGCCGTCGCCGAGGCCTTCGGTCGCCGCAAGGTCGCGATCGGGGTGTCGCTGGCGGCGGTGATCGGTGCCATGGCGTTCTCCATGCTCGATTCCACGATCATGCGGGGGTTCGGCGAGTGGTACGGCGTCGCCACCTTCGGGGACTTCTGGCAGAACTGGGTCGATGCCGCCTACACGACCTTCGCCGGCGGCTACGGGCACATCTACGTCCTGGACCGCAGCCTCGAGACAGCTCCTGCGTTACAGGTCGTCACCGCTCCGATCGCCCGGCTCGCCTCCGGTCTGTCGTTCCCCCACCCCAGCTACGTCCTGTACCCGACCGCGTTCTGGGTGGCTGGACCGCTGTACCTGGGCGGCATGGCCCTGCCCATCTGCGCCGCCGACCGATGGCTCAACGGGATGGGGGTCACCGACATCCGTCGCCGGCTCGCCGTGCTCGGTGTGATGGCGATCACGTTGCCTCCGATGCCCTTGAGTGGACATCCCGAGGACCTGATCGCCCTGGGGGCGATGCTCTACGGGACCGCGGCGGCCTTCGAAGGTCGTCCCCGGGCCACCGGTTGGTGGCTCGGGTGCGCGCTCGCCTTCCAACCCTTCGCCTTCCTGGCCATTCCGATCGCCTTCATCTTCCTGACGCGCCGGCAGTGGCTGACGACACTGGGTCCCATCGTGGGTGTGCCTCTGGCCTTCCTCGTCGTCCCGCTGGTCACCGACCGGGGCGTGACCGTGACGCAGCTGCTCCACCAGAAGGTGTTCGACGTCTTCGGCTACATCGGCCCCAGCTGGAACCTCGATCCGGGAGTGGCGGCCTACTTCCGTTCCGGAGTGGCCCTGGTGTCCATTCCGGCCGCCATCGTCCTGGCCCGTTTCCTACCGGCGAGCCGGCGCCGCGGCGCCGCCCTCGTCATCTGGTCCGTAGCCATGCTCTTCGCCCTCCGGGTCGTCGAACCCGAGCTGTTCCCCTACTTCCTCGCCCCCACACTGGCCCTGGCGCCCGTGAGCGCGGCCGGCCGGCCCTGGTGGCGACTCGTCAGCGTCGGTCTCCTCGCCATCTGGCTCACCTGGTGGCTGCACATCGCCGTCAAGGCGGAGTGGTCGCTGTGGCTCATCCTGGTCGGTCAGCTCTGCGTCCTCGGGTGGCTGGCCTACCCCGGCCGGGTCCACCACCCCCGGACGGTCGAGCCCTCGACGAGCCGGTCGAGCCGGCGCCCGACCGATGCACCCGAACCGGTCGGACGCGAGCCCCGACTCACCGATCGGGCCCGATGACACCACCCGCCGTCCATCCGGGCTCCGGGGAGCTCGACGTCGACCTCTCGGTCTCCGAGGGGCGTCCCGTCCCGACCCGGTGGAGACTCGCCCTGGGCGCCCTGGTCGCCGTGGCCCTCCTCGCCGGATGCTCGACGACCACGGCGAGCCCTCCGACCACCTCACGCCACCCGGATCCGGCGGCCCTCAATGTCACGCCGTGCAACTATGCCCGGGCCTGGCACGACGATCCGACCCAAATTCAGTGAGTTCGCCACCCTGGCGCGGTACGCCCGGGCGGCGCACAGTGCCGCCCTCCGGACCGACGGCCAACAGCTCACCGCGGCGGTGACGGCCGACGACGGGGTCGAGCTGGCCGAGGCCGCCGGTCGGGTCTATGCCACCTGTCAGGAGCTACGACTCGTCCCGACCTCGTCGCCTACGTCCACGACCCTGTCGACGGGCTGAGGCCCGGGGGGACTCCGAGGAGTCCGGTCCAGCGGGGAGTCGTCCCGATCACCCCTACGACGAGTACCTCGCCGGATCGTCGTTCCCGTCCAGGTCGGCGTTCGGACGGGCGCGGGCGACCAGGTCGGCGAGCACGGCCCCCACACCGCCGGGCGTCCCCGGGTTGGTGCCTTCGGGTCCGCGGTGCCAGCCCTCGACGACCGCCACCTTGTTTCCCCGGACATCGAACACCCGGCCGGTGACCCCTCGGGAGTCGGGGCTGGCCAGCCACGTCGCCACGGCGGCGATCCACCGCGGCGCCAACGCCTCCCGGGTGGACTCGGGGATGTTCTCCTCCCCGCCCATCACCGGCACCACCAGGCGCGTGATGGCGGTCGGTGCCAGGCAGTTGGCCGTCACCCCGTAGCGGCCGAGCTCCAGCGAGCAGACCATGGTGAGAGCGGCGATGCCCGCCTTGGCCGCGCCGTAGTTGGCCTGCCCGACATTGCCGAACAGGCCCGAGGGGGAGGCGGTGTTGATGATGCGGGCGTCGACCGCCTCCCCGGCCTTCGACCGCTCCCGCCAGTAGGCGGCGGCATGCCGGGTGGGACAGAAGTGGCCCTTCAGGTGGACACTGACGACCGCGTCCCAGTCGGCCTCGTCCATCGAGAAGATCATCCGGTCACGCAGGATGCCGGCGTTGTTCACCAGCACGTCCAGGCGGCCGAAGGTGTCGACGGCCCGGGCCACCAGCTGACCGGCCTGGGCGAAGTCGGTGATGTCCGAGCTGTCGGCGATCGCCTCCCCACCCAGGGCCTCGATCTCCGCCACGACCTCGTCGGCGGGAACGGCGTCGGATCCACTCCCGTCGGCCCCCGCTCCCAGGTCGTTGACCACGACCTTGGTGCCTTCACCGGCGAGCATCAGGGCGTGCTCCCGGCCGATACCCCGGCCCGCGCCCGTCACGATGGCCACCCGTCCTTCACCACTGCCGCCCATGCGATCCTCCTGTCGATCCGTCAGCTGCGCCATCGTTCCACGGCGCGCCCGGTCCTGCTCAGGTCAGCAACCGGCGCTTCAGCAGCTTCCCCGTCGGGAGCCGCGGGAGCTCGTCGACGAAGCGCACCTCCTTCGGGCACTTGAAGTGGCTGAGCTGACCGCGACACCAGGCGATGAGCTCGTCGCCGTCCACGTCGGCACCGGGTGCGCGTTGCACGAAGGCCGTCACCTGCTCACCCATGTCGGGGTCGGGGGTGCCGAGCACGGCGACGTCGTCGACCTGGGGGTGGACGACCAGGACGTCCTCGATCTCGCGCGGGTAGATGTTGACGCCGCCGCTGATGATCATGTTCGACGCCCGGTCGGTGAGGTACAGGTAGCCCTCGTCGTCGACCCGACCCACGTCACCCATCCACGACCAGCCACGCCGGTCCCACACCTGCTCCGTCTTCTCGGGCTCGTGGTAGTACTCGAAGCTCCGGTTGGTGGAGAACCAGACCTCGCCCTCCTCCCCGGCCGGGAGCTCCCCACCGTCGCCACCCACGATGTGGATCTGTCCGGTCATCGACCGGCCCACCGAGCCTGGATGCTCCAGCCAGGCGGCGCTGTCGATGTACGTGAGCCCGGCGCCCTCGGAACCGCTGTAGAACTCATGGAGGATCGGGCCGACCCAGTCGATGAACCGCCGTTTCGTCTCGACCGGACAGGGGGCGGCGGCGTGGACGACCACCTGCAGCGACGACAGGTCGAACCGTGAGCGCTCCTCGTCGGTCAGCTTCAACAGGCGGATCATGTGCGTCGGGACGAACTGCACGTGCGTCACCCGGTGACGCTCGATGGCGGCGAGCACCTCGAGCGGATCGAAGCGCTCCATCACGACGGCGGTGCCACCGAGTCGCTGGGTGCCGTAGGTCCAGCCCGCCGGGGCGGCGTGGTAGAGCGGCGCACCCGGTGACAGGTACACGGTGTTCGCGTCGAACCCGAACATGCCGGCGAGCATCGTCGTGAGGAACGACGGAGCCCCGATGTCGCCGGTCGGGAGGGGCGGCAGGATCCCCTTCGGCTGGCCGGTGGTCCCCGACGAGTAGAACATCCATCCGCCCTCGGCCTCCTGATCGCCGAGGCCGGGCTCCACCCCGGCGATCACGTCGTCCAGCCGGTCGAAACCGGGGATGTCACCGTCGACGCAGATCCTGGAGGTGACCTTGCCCAGATACGGCTCCATCTGGACCGCCACATCGGCGAGACCGCTCGCCACGATCAGGGCGGCCGCGTCGCAGTTGTCGACGATGTAGCCGGCCTCGGCGGCCACGAGGTGCCAGTTGACCGGCGTGACGTACGCCCCCAGGCGGATCGCGCCCCAGACGACGTCGTAGAACTCGGACTGGTTGTCGAGGAGGACCGCCACGTGGTCACCTCGGCGCAGCCCGCGGTCGTGGAGGGCCCGGGCGAGCCGTCCGGATGCGTCCGCGACCTCCGCGTACGTGCGGGTCGCCCCGGTGGCATTCATCACGACGGCCGCTTTACCGGGATCGGAGACGGCGTAGGCCAGGAGGTGCTGCCCCGCGGGATCCATCGCCCGGCATGGTAGTGCGACTTTCGGCAAGGATGGCGGGCATGTTCAGGTGGGCGGCACCCCGGGGCACCGGTCGATGAGCGGAGTCGGCGTCATCGGTCTGGGCAACATCGGCGGAGCCATCGCGCGCAACCTCGTCGCCGACGGGCACCCGGTCACCGTCTTCGATCTCGACCCCCGGCGGATGGAGGGGATCGGGGACGCCACCCGGGGAGGGTCGGTCGCCGACGTGGCGGTCGCCGGGGGCGTCACCTTCACCTCGCTGCCGGATCCCCGGACCGTGACATCGGTGGCGGCCGAGTGGGCCGACGCCGCGCCCACCGGATCCGTGCTGTGTGACCTGTCCACCACGCTGCCCGAGAGCAACCGGGCGATCGCCACGCGGCTGGCCGGGAGTGGCCACCGATTCGTCGAAGCCCCGCTCACCGGCGGCCATGTCGGCGCCACCCACCGCAAGCTGGTCTTCATGGTGGGAGGCGACGACGAGGCCGTGGCGGCCGTGCGGCCGCTGCTCGACTCGCTCGGACGGGCGACCTTCCACGTCGGCCCGGTAGGGGCCGGCACCACGATGAAGCTGGCCAACAGCCTGCTGGCGTTCAGCGGTGCGATCGCGGCGTTCGAAGCGGTATCGCTCGCCGTCAAGGCCGGCATCGACGTGCGCACCGCCACCGACATCGTCAAACTCAGCGGCCCGTCGAACTACTTCCTCGATCGCGGCATCGAAGGGATCGACACCCGTGGCCGGCCGACCGAGTTCTCGCTACGGCTCGCCGCCAAGGACGCCCGGCTGATCGGCGAGCTCGGATCGGCCGAAGGGGTGCCGACACCGGTCGCCGAAGCCACGCTCGCCTTCCTGAGCGATGCCGTCGAACGTGGCCTGGGCGAGCACGACTGGTCCGACCTCGTGCTGGCCGCCGAGGCCCGTGGGGGTGTCGAACTCGTCATCGCTCCGGAGCGGGAGGAGCCCTAGTGGCCAGGGTCCCGATCGCCGACTATTTCGAGGTCACGGAGGACGACGACGCACCGGCCCGACTGCGCGGCAGCCGGTGCCCCGCCTGCGACGAGGTCTTCTACCCGCGCCGGCTCGTGTGTGCGAAGTGCCTGCACGAGGGCACCGACGACGTGCTGTTGAGCACCACGGGCACGCTCTGGACGTGGACCTGGGTCCACGTCCCGCTCTTCGCCAAGACCGACGCCACGGTGAGCAAGTACGCGGTCGGCCAGGTCGACCTCCCGGAGGGACCGAGGGTCCAGGCGATCCTCATGGGTTCGCCGGGTGACTTCTCGATCGGCATGCAGCTCCAACTCGGCCTCGAGACGCTGCGCCAGGACCCGGACGGGAACGACGTCGTGATCTACCGGTTCACCCCCACCGGCGGCACCCGGTGAAGTTCGACGACGCGGCGATCGCCGGCGTGGGCCAGGTCCGCTTCGGCGCCTACCCCGACGTGCCCGCCCTCGAACTGGCACGGGATGCCGGGCTGTTGGCGCTCCACGACGCCGGGCTCACCCTGGCCGACATCGACGAGGTGTTCGTCGGCTACCTCGGCCTGCACCACCAGGTGGGGGTGAGGGCCGTCAAGGAACTCGGGCTGACCGGCCTGCCCGTGACCCATATCGAGAACGCGTCGGCCACCGGGCTGTTCGCCTTCCGGGAGGCGGCCTGGGCGGTGTCGTCGGGTCGGGCGGAGGTCGCCCTGGCCCTCACCTTCGACAAGATGACCGACGTGACCGGGCGCGGCTCGAGCGCCGCCAGCATGAGCCGCGGAGCGGGGCGCGATCAGCTCGACGCGTCGATCCTGCCGGCCGCCTTCTTCGCCCTGTGGGCCCAACGGCGGATGTACGACTGCGGCACCTCGCCCGAGACCTTCGCGGCCATCGCCGCCAAGAACTGGAACCACGGCGCCCTCAACCCGCTGTCCCACCGCCGGCCCGACCACACCGTGACCGTCGACGAGGTCATGGCGTCGCGCCTGATCGCCGACCCGCTGACCGCCATGATGTGCTGCCCCGCCGATGACGGCGCCGCCGCCGTCATCGTGGCGTCCGAGGAGTTCGTCCGCCGGCGGTATCCCGACCGCCGGGTCGTCCGGTGTCTGTCGTCGGCCGCCCAGAGCGAGGCCTACTCGCCCGGGCACGCCTTCCTCGGACCCGTGGTCGGCCCACCCACGATGACCCGGACCACCGGCCAGGAGGCCTACGAGAAGGCCGGGGTCGGCCCCGAGGACATCTCGCTGGCGTTGTGCCACGACGCATTCGCCAACGAGGAGCTCGAGTACTACGAGTTGCTGGGCTTCTGCGAACCGGGCGAGGGCGACAAGCTCGTGGCCGATGGCGAGACGACGCTGGGCGGGAGGATCCCGTTCAACACCGACGGTGGCCTGATCGCCCGCGGCCACCCCGGAGGCCCGACCGGAGCCGCCATGGTCCACGAGGTGACGCGGCAGCTCCGACACGAGGCCGGCGTCCGACAGGTCGACGGCGCCCGGCTCGGACTCGTCCACTGCGTCGGTGGCGGAAGTGTCTGCACGGTCAACATCTTCGAGGGGGTCGATTGACATGACGACGGAGGATCTGGATGCCGGACGGGAGATCCAGGTGACGCTGTGGCCACAGATGGCCGCCGGCGCCACCCCGCGGCCGGCCGCCAAGCTGGCTCCCGACTTCTATGCCTGGGTCACCGAGACGGCCTTCGGCAAGATCTGGTCCCGCGAGGGGCTGCCGCTGCGCGAGCGCAGCCTCGTCACCGTGGCGATGCTGGCGGCCCTCGGGCGCACCGGCGAGCTGCGCGGGCACCTCGCCGGGGCCCGCAACCTCGGCATCCCACAGGAGGAACTGGTCGAGGTGCTGATGCAGGTCGCCGTGTACGCCGGGGTGCCGGCCGCCAATGACGCCCTCGGCGTCGCCGCCGAGGTCTTCGGCATCACGGTGTGACGCCTCAGTAGTAGATGGTGGTCTGCTCGGCCAGGCGGACGAGGGCCCCGTCCTGGTTGGTCCAGCGGAACTCGCTGGTGAAGAACACCATCGGGCCGCGCTTCGTCTCGCGCTCGATGACATCGACGAAGCGCCGGGTCACCGACACCACGTCGCCCGGCCGGATCGGGGCCGCATAGCGGTTCCACTGACCACCGTTCAGCACCCGTCGTCCCGGCTCGACCCCCATGCCGAAGAGCCAGTCACCACTCCACGGCCGCTCCGGCATCCAGGCGAACGGATCGAAGTCGCGCGGCGCGACGATGCCGCCCCACGGGGTCGAGGCCGCGGCCTCGGCGTCGACGTACACCGGCGGCGGACGCTGCGGCCAGTAGGTCGCCATCGCCCAACGGGCGATGTCGTTGGCCCCGACCGGGGGCGCCGCCACCGGTGCCAGCGTGCGACCGATCCCGTCGATGGTCGCCTGGGTCAGGAACGTTCCGGGCACCGCCGCGCCGCTGGTGGTCGACGGTCGGGGATCCCCGGGCATGGTGGCGTCGCCGTCCGGGAAGAGCACGACCGATGCGGTGGCCGGCGTGGTCTCCACACCGTCCTGGTTGGTGACGCCGAGGTCGAGGGACACGAGCCGATCCGCCACACCGGTGACCACGCCGTGCCCCGTGAGGGTGTCGCCCTTCAGGTTCGTCCCCCGGAACTCACAGCGGAACTCGGCGATGTCACCCGCGTCGCCGACCCAGTCGCGCAACAGGTTGTGGAGGTAGGCGATGCGGAGATTGCCCATGCCGAACACCCCGGGCATGCCGACCGCCCTGGCCGCCTCGTCGTCCATGTGGATGTCGATGAACTCGTCGTTCACGGCCGCGTAGCGGTTCCAGTTCTGGAGTCCGGTGGTGCGCACGAAGGGCGGCACCACCGTCCCGACCCCGGTGCCCGTGGATCTGGCGCCCATCTCCGTTACGGTAACCCCATGGCGATCCGGGATCACGTCGTCGCGGACAGTGACCTCCACATCATGGAGCCACCGGACCTCTGGGAGCGGTACATCGCCCCGGAGTACCGCCACGCCGCGCCCAAGGGTCTGACCGACATCACCCGCGACATGCGCGTCCGGGTGAAGAACCACACGATGCTGAGGCTGGGCACCGTGCGCCCGCGACCGGCGGACGGCCCGCAACGCGGCTGGCGACCGGAGCACGAGAACGTCTACGCCGAAGCCGAGACCCGGAGCTGGGACGCGACGTCCCAGCTCGCCGCCATGGACCGTGAGGGGCTCGATCTGGCGGTGCTGTTCCCGTCGCGGGGTCTGTTCGTGCTGGGCCTCGACTCGACCGAGGCGATCGGCCAGGACGGGTTGGAGCCCGCGTTCGCCACCGCCATCGCCCGGGCCTACAACGACTACGTCAAGGAGATGTGCGACCACGCGCCCGACCGCATGTACGGGGCGGGGATGGTCGCCCCGCACGACGTCGACGGGGCGGTGCGCGAGGCGCGCCGCTGCGTCGAGGAACTCGGCTTCAGGGCGATCTTCCTCGCGCCGGGGTGCGTCAACCGCCGGCCGTGGCACCACCCGACCTACGACCCGCTGTGGGAGGAGGTCCAGCGTCTCGACGTCCCGATCACCTTCCACGGCGGCGGTCAGACGTACCTGACACCGGACTTCTCCCTCGAGGTCCTCGACGAGCTCATGCTGTGGCACACCTTCAACCAGCCACTGGCGATCCAGTTCGTGACGGTGTGCCTGTGCGGCGGTGGCGTGCTCGAGCGCTTCCCACGGCTCCGTGTCGGACTGCTCGAGGGCAACTGCTCATGGGCGCCGTGGCTGTTGCACCGCCTCGACGAACACTACGAGTGGGTCGGAGCCGTCGACGCGCCCGACCTGACGATGAAGCCGAGCGACTACTTCCGCCGGCAGTGCTTCCTCGGCATCGAGGCCGAAGAGGAGACCGCCCAGCCCTACCTCGACACCTTCGGCGACGACAACCTCGTGTTCTCCACCGACTATCCGCACGGTGACTCGCTGTACCCCCACGCCGTCGACACCTTCGAACGGATGCCCTACCCGGAGTCGTCGAAGGTGAAGATCGTGGGCGACAACTGGGAACGCCTCTACGGCATCCCGCTCGTCAAGCACACGTAACCGACGGCGGCGATTGCCCCGGAGTCCACTCCGGGACCGTCGGATGTCCGAACGAGCGGTCCGGCGACTCCCGACTCCGCCGAATCCGCGGTCCACCCCGGGAAGGGGACCTCAGTGGGCGCGGTACGTGAACACGACGGTGGGCGCCACCGGCGAGTAGTGGCTGCCGTCCACGGCACTCGCCAGGGTCTCGACCCGGATCGGGACGGTGGTGCCGGCCTCGCCGGGTGGCGCGACGACGGTAATGGTGGTGGGGCTCCCACCGTCGTCCGTCCCGGGCCGGTTGGCGAATACGGTCGCCGGGACCGATCCGAAACGGACCCCGACGACCCAGCTGAGGTCGCTACCGGTCAGCACGACGTCCGTACCCCCTCCGGGTGGTCCGCGGAGGTGGCTGCCCGAGGACAGCGTCGGGTCCCCGGGTGGGTAGTAGACGAACGTGTCCACCGGGGGGTCAGCCGGCGAGCACGCCGTGATCGAGCACACCAGTACGTCGTCCCTTCCCGCGTCGGCGGCCGGGGTCACCAGGTCGAGTGTCGATCCGTGCACCGAGATGTCGGTCACCGTGGCGAGGGACGGAGCCCCGGCCACCTGGTCGACGATGAGGACGCTCCTGGCCGACGCGAAGCCGGACCCGGTGATGCGGAGCCTCGTGCCACCGGTCGTCGGCCCCGCCACCCTCGAGGTGCCGTCGCCCACCGCGGTCACCACCGGCGTCGGCGCCACCACGACATCATCGGAGTTGCTCGGCGGGATCGCCGACCCGAGCGCGTCCCGGTTCGGACTGGCCAGGGTCTGGACGGAGACGGGCAGGCTCAGAGGCAGGCCGGCGCCGGCCGGAGGCAGCGGCGAGCTCACGGTCACCTGGGTCGGGCTCACGGAGACGAGACCGGTGTCGACCGAGGTGGCCTCGCCCGGCGGCCCCGCGTCGGTCCACAGGTAGCCCAGGAGGCCGAGCCCGACGCCGTGCACCACGATCGGCGTCTTCCCGAAGGCACTCACGTACTGACGCCCGTCGGCTCCCGTCGCGGCGGTCACCGAGGTCACCCGGGGGACCGGCAGGTAGTCGTACTCCGTGACGGCCGGCGCGGTCTCACACCCGCAGCCGGGTGGCGGGCTGATGGCACCGTCGGCGTCCCGGACGACCGTGCCCTGGAACGGCGGCAGGATCGGCGCCGCCGCGCTCACTCCGGCGGGCGTGGCGACCGCCACCTGGGTCTGACAGACGTCGTCCACCGGGTCGGTGGAGGTGGCGCACACCGTGGTCGGGCCCTCGGGCGGCACCGTGGCTGTCAACTGGTCATCGGAGATCACGTGCAACGAGGGGGAGCGGACCGAACCGATGTAGACGTCGGTGGCGGATCCGAACCCGGCGCCGTAGACGGTCACGGTGTCGCCTCCGCCGGTGGGACCGCCGGTCGGACCCACCGCGGTCACCGTGGCGACCGCCCCTCCGGCGGACGTGGCCACGTAGTGCAACAGGCTGGAGGGACCCGGGGCGCTGGACGCTCCGCCACGGGTCGTCACCACCACCTGGTACGTGCCGGCTCCGTCACCGCCTCCGCCGTGGGCGGCGAGCGCGACGCCGGACGGCACCCGGAGGGTCAGGACGCCGGGACCGTCCACCGTCACCGATGACCGGTGGCCGCCGGACACCGGGACCGGGTACCCGCCGATGGTGACCGACGTGACGATGGGTGCGCCGGAGCCGTCCTCGAAGCCGGAGCCGTGGACGGTCACGAGCGGATCCGGGTCCGTGGCGCCGGCTGTCGCCGCCACCACATCGGGCTGGAGGCTGTCGACGGTGGGTCGGGTGGCTGCAGCCGCCGCGCACAGCGCATCGGTGAGACCGGGCGCCCCTCCGGCTCCGGTGAGCATCGGCGTGCCCAGGCCGGTGGCCATGTCGTAGCCGACCGTCGCCGGAAACAGCCCGTGCGCCCCGGCGACGACGGCGTTCGAGCCCGTGGTGACGTCGTGGAAGGACTCGGCGTAGGCCGCCGGTTCGGAGGCCACGCGGTAGAGGAGCGGCGGGACGAACCCGAGCCCGGTACCCGCGCAGGCACCGGAAGAGGAGGTATCGGCCAACATGGCCGCCCACAGGGGTGCGGACGACGAGGTACCTCCGGCGGCCGTCCACTGACCGTCGTACACGACCGTCACCGCCCCGGCGGCCGGATCGGCGGCGGCACTCACGTCGGGTACCTCCCGACAGGCCGACAGTCCCGACCCGCAGAATCCCGAGCCGGAAACGGCGTGCGCCGAGTCGAGCACGGCGGGATCGGCGACGCCGGCCACGCCGCTGTCGACCTGCCAGCCCGGAGCGGTCCAGGTGCGCGAGAGTCCTCCTCCACCACCACCGCCACCCGACACGCCGCCCCATGCGGACTCCGATCCGGTGGACACACTCGTGCCGCCGACGGCGAGGACGTACGGCTGGCTGGCCGGATCGTCCACCGCCAGGGTGGGAGGGACCGCGCGGGCGCCCTCGGTTCCGCAGTCGCTCGACCCGCTGTCCCCCGACGCCGCCACCACCGTCTGCCCCTGGGCGGCGGCCTGTTCGAACAGGAGGTTCTCGACCTGCTGCACGCCCGGTTCGTCAGCCGCCATGGCCGCCTCACACAGTCCAGCACTGGTGCTCACCAGCGAGGCGTTGTCGTCGGCCACGATCCGTCCGAACTCGTCCAGCGAGCCGGCCACGGTGTTCGGGGCTTCGTAGACGTCGATCGTCGCCCCCGGGGCGAGGGCCGAGATGTTCTCGATGTCGAGTGCGGCCTCTCCCGCCCCGGACCCGGCCGTCTGACCCCCGTCGACCGGGATCACATGCAGGCGTCCGGCCATGGCCGCGGCCGTGGCGGCGCCGAAGTAGCAGGTGTCGAAGGCGGCGATGTCGGAGGGGGCGAAGGGATCGAGCTCGTAGACGTCGACGGTCTGGCCCTGGCCGTCCGCCCCGTCCGTGAAGAGTCCGTCGACCCCGTACCGGGAGGCCACGGCCTCGTCCGTCAGGACGCCACCCGAGTCGCCGTCGGCCTGGGCCGCGGGGCAGGCCTCCGGTCCCGTCCCCGGCTGGGCGACGCCCGCCGTCGCGGTCCGGCCGGCCGATGCGGCGGGACCGGCACTGCGGTCACCCCGGTAGGCCAGCGACACCGGGTGGGGCGCGACCAGTTCGTCGAGACCGACGACCGCGGTCACCGAGCCGGCCAGCGCCCGGGGGAGTTCGGAGGGAGCGGTGGTGACGCGGCCGAGGGAGCCGTCGGCCAGGCGGACGTCGCGGAGTCGGGTGTGGAACAGCCGCTCCACCCGCGACGCCTTCCCGGTGAGGGTCACGATCAACCCGTCGGCGGCCGGGGTGGTGGCGACACCGTCGGCCGCGGCCACCGATCGCAGTCCGGCCAGGGCCGTCGGGTCCCCGCCGAACTGCCGGGCGAAGCTCCCCCGGGTCAGATACCGGACCGTCGACCCGGCACGGGCTCGGGCGGCCGTGGCGGCCAGGAGCCCGAGCGCCGGGGCGCGACGGGGTCGAAGGACGACGTCGACCGACACCGGTGCGGTCGACGCCACCGCGCCGAGCGGAACCGCCCCGTCGGGCAGCGCGTCCGGGGTTCCCACGACGGTCAGAACGCCCCCGGTGGACGTCGGTCGGGGCCCGGCCACCGAGACGGGCGCGGCCGCACAGAGTGCCGTGACGGTCACCAGAACCAGGCCGGGCAGGAGCCACAATCGCCCAGAACGCTTCGCTTCGCCTGCCGCGTTCCGCCGCACCGCCACTCCCGCAACGCCCCCGCCGGCGGCCCCTCCGCCTGCCGTCAGAGGCTATCCCACGGGCGACGGGGCGGCCCGGTCGGCGCCGGCCGGGGTCGCGATCCGACGAGGCGCAGCACGGCGGGACGGGTCACAGCGGGTTGTAGCCCGGTACATCGGCGTGGGGCGTGTCCAGGTAGATCTTCGCCTCCGGTGGCTGCCGGAACCGGCCGTGGCTCCACCGGATCTCGACGTGGCCCCGGACTTCGCGCCGCCGCCCGAGGCGATGGTCGACACAGCCGGCCGCCCAGCCGACCCGGGGTTGACCGTACTCCTGGGCCTCGATCTCGAAGGTCTCCAAGGAGTAGTGCTGACGCCAGTCCCAGGGGGTGTCGACGCGTAGGCGCATGGACTCCCGACCGTCGCTCCCGAGCACGTAGTACGGAGCCGAGCCGATCCGCAGCAGCCGCCACAGCATCGCCATCCACTCGGAACGGCGGAGGGAGGTCCTCCAGATCCGGGCCGTCTCGGTGCTGACGACCCGACAGAGCTCCCGGTACTCGTCCTGCGTTCCGTCCGGCCACACCCGACCGTCCAGCAACGGCGACAGTCTCCGCCGGTCCGCCACCCCGAGGTCGGTGACCGAGGAAGGGAAGCCCGTCGCCCCTACGGCGTCGAGCGACGCCCGGTACAGGGCCTGGTACTCGGCGGGCGCCACCCGCTCGTACCAGTCACGCCGGTCATCGAGGCGGCGGAACGTCAGGTGCCCCTCCGCCAGGCGGGCGGGGCTGGCGTTCGCCAGGACCTTCGACAGGTACTTGCAGCTGACGAGGTAGACGTGGTCGATCCGGAGGTCGAGCGGAACGGCTTCGTCACCGGGCTGCTTGTGCCCGCCGGTCCACTCGATCCGCCGCGGGATCCGTCCGGCCAGGGCGTCGTCGGCCACCAGGAACGCCCGGCCGTTGGCGAACCCGGCCGCGAAGGCGTCGGCGTGGAGCCCGGCGCGGTGGAGCGCACCCAGGCGCATCCACGTGGCGTCGTCGAGCGTGGAGAGCGACGCCGGCTCCGCGGCCAGCACCTCGCCGACGGTGGGGGGACCCACCATGCCGAGGGCCGTGGCGAGCTCCGTGACGAGGGTCTTCTCGGACGGCATTCAGTCGGTGGGCCGTCCCTGCTCGGCGTAGCCCGAGAGCCGCGCCCGGTCGACCGGGTCGAGGATCTCGATCACGTCGACCACCGGCTTGTCCGCTCCCCGGACGACGCTCAACGCCGCGTGTCCGGCGGAACCCTTCGTGGGCGCGTCGGTCGTGAGCAGGACGAGCGGCAGTTCCGGATGCTGGTGGGCGAGAACCGCCGCCTTGCCGAGCGCCTTCCAGAGGGTGTCCGACCGCTTCAGACCCGATCGGTTCGCGGTGAACGCCCCCGAGACGTCGAAGGCCCAGTCCCCGCCCCGTCCGTCGGTCGCGACGTACGTCAGCTCGATGCCCGAGCCGGGCGGCTTCACCCCCGGCCGGATGTTCGTGAACCCGGACACCTCGAGAACGACCTTCGCCAGGTCCTTGGCCAGGCGCCCCTCTCGTACCGCCCGGACGAGGGGATCCCCACCGTCGTCCGTCGACGGGACCGCCGGGAGACTGGCCCGGTCGTCCGGGCCCCGGTCGGTCGCACCGAGGTGTTCCCTCTCCCTGGCGATCCGGGCCTCGGCGCGTCGGACGTACTCGGGATCGGTGTCGAATCCGACGTAGTGCCGGGCCGCCCGGAGGGCCGCGACGGCGGTGCTGCCCGAGCCCATGAACGGATCCAGCACGAGGTCGCCCTCATAGGTGTAGAGGTCGATCAGCCGCCGGGGGATGTCGACCGGGAACGGTGCGGGGTGTCCCACCCGTGTCGCGCTCTCCGGGGCGATCTCCCACAGGTCGGTGGTCGCCTCGAGGAACTCGTCCCGGGAGATGGTCGCCGTCGACGGGAGGCCCCGGCGCGATCTCTCCCTGGGCGTCAGGGCCCGGTCGAACCGTCCCTTGCTGGCGATCACGATCCGCTCCGTCACGTCGCGCAGCACGGGGTTGCCGGGCCGCTGGAACGTGCCCCAGGCACAGGAGCCACCGGCCGCCCGACCCTTCCACCAGACGACCTCACCCCGCAGGAGCAGGCCGAGGTCCTGGAGGATCTCGGTCACGTCTCCGGCCAGGGACCGGTAGGGGCGTCGGCCGAGGTTGGCGACGTTGACCGCGATCCGACCTCCCGGCTCGAGGACCCGCGCGCACTCCTCGAACACGTCCCGGAGAAGGGCCAGGTACTCGAAGTACGACCCCGGGACGCCGTCCTCCCCCAGGCTCTCCTCGTACTCCTTCCCGGCGAAGTAGGGAGGGGACGTCACCACCAGCGCCACCGAGTTCGATGCCACCGTCTCCATGTCGCGGGCGTCGTGGACGTGGATGGCGTCACGCTCCACGGGTGGGACCACGGTGCTGTCCGACGACACCTCGGGGGCCACGAACCGGTCGTAGAAGGTGGACGCGTCGTGACTCTCGCGCCGGGACGATCCGAAGGTGGCGGTCGACGTCGGCCTCCGGAGGCGACGGATCGGCTCGTCGGCGGCGGTGACGGCGGTCATGCCGGCCGTCCCATGGCGTCGGGGCGCCCGAACAGACCGCCTTCGGGGCCGGTCGAGGTGGTCAGCAGCTCTTCGACGGCCCGGATGACCAGGTAGTTGACTGAGACGTCCCGGGCCCGGGCCAGACGCTGCAGATCGGCGTGCAGCGACACCGGCAGCCGGACGGCGGTGGCCACGCGCTCTTCCTGGTAGATCCTCGGTCGGGCCATGGCCGCACCCTACCGGTGGGGTGTCTCGATCTGGCGGATACCGCGCGCAGAAATCCGCGCTTTACGGGAGTCCGGAAACGGGACGCCGGGAAGGCGATCGCCGATTGACAGGCCGGTGGACCGGACAGATACTGGCCGCATGGTTGACCTCGCTCGGCGGAGCGGTCGGCGTGCCGCTTGGTGCGGTGCCGGCTCGGGAGCGCCCACGGCTGGAAGCGTCCGTTGACGTCGGTGGTCGGCGTGGCCATCGGCGCCATGGCCGGTGCCGTCACCTGGACGTTCTCCGAATACGCCTTCCACCGGTGGTTCCACGTGTCCCGCGACGGCAATTTCGCCCGCCGGACGCACCAGGCCCATCACGCCCGCCGGGACTACCTCGTCAACCGCGCCAGCCTCGTCATGTGGGGTGCCGTCCTCCTCGTCGGGGTCGCCGTCCTTCCGCTGCTCCTGTGGTCCGCCGTGCCCGGTGCCGTGGCGCTGGCCTTCGGCCTCGCCTGGGCCGCCGCCTACTTCGTCTACGAGTGGATCCATGCCGCCGACCACCTCCGGCCGCCCCGCCACGCCTACGGACGGTGGGCCCGGCGCAGCCACTTCCACCACCACTGCGAGGCGCCGTTGCGCAACTTCGGCGTGACCACGCCCCTCTGGGACCTGGTGTTCGGCACCTACGACCCCGTGTCCCGGGTGGCCGTACCCCGCCGGATGGCACCGCTGTGGCTGGTCGACGACGCGGGTGGCGTGCGGGGTGAGTACACGGACGACTACTCCGTGCGGGGCCGGCCGGCCCCGACGGGGGCGGCGGACCGGGACCCGTCCGGCGGGGCGGCGGCGGCCTGAAGCAGCCCTCGGCCCGCCACCCATGTCCTACCGTGGGGAGCGTTCAGGACCCGTCGGGCGATACGCCGGCCGACTCCGCCAGCAGGGCCCGGATGTGGGCCATCACCTCACCGGTATTGGCCTCGTGGTCGTCGCCCTCGAAACGGAGCGGTGACCCGCTCAGCCGGATCACCACCGTCTTGCGGCGGAACGGATTGAAGCGGGGCAGCCGCTTGGCGGCCGGCCACACCGCCTCGGTCCCGCTGATGGCGACCGGCACCACCGGCACGTCGGCCGCCACGGCCAGACGGGACACGCCGGGACGCGTCGGACCGGTGGCGAGGGGATCGGCCGGATCCCAGTGGAGGCGACCCTCGGGCATCACCAGGATCGGCACCCCGGCCTGCAGGGCCTCCACCGCCGCGCTGGCGGCGGTGCCCGACCTGCGTTCACGGTCCACCGGGATGGCCCCGATCGACCGCACCAGGCGGCGCGTGGCCCGGCGCTCGAAGTACGGCGATGCGACGAGCAGGCGCGGGTACCGCTTGAAGTGGTGGAGGGCGATCAGCCCGGCCGGCACGTCGAAGAAGCTCCGGTGATTGGCGGCGATCACCCCCACGTGGAGGTCGTCCACGTACTCCTGGCCGTGGAGCTCGTAACGCACGAACGGCGCGGTGAGCACTTTGGCGACCACGGCGATCCGGGCCATGTTGCGTTCCGGCGTCGAACTCATGCCGACCTCCCCGACGGACTCGTCCACCACGCCTCGAGCACCCGGGTGCCTTCCTGATAGCCACGCTCGACCGCCTCGTCGAACCGGGAGAAGTCGAGGATCGGCAGGTCGAGCACCGGCGGCTCCACGGTGACGTCGGCCAGGTCCGGGCCCTCGGGATCCCGGACACCGAGTTCGGTGAGGCCGGCGAGCACCTTGACCATGCTCAGCGACCCGTCGTCGCGGCCGCGGTCGAACCGGGACCGCAGCAGGTCCCAACCGGAGATCACACCGGAGTCGGACAGGTCACCGGCCGACAGATCGCGCCGCGAGCCCACGTCGACCCCCACCACCGTCGACGTCGGATGGCGCAGGCGCATACGGCGCACCGGGTAGTTCTCGAGCATGCCCCCGTCGACGAGGACGTCGTCGCCGTCGGGCACGGGGGGAAGACGCCCGGGATGGCGAGACTGGCCCGGATCGCCCGCCACACCGGTCCGCTGACGTGGACGCGTGGCTCCTTGCGGGTGAGGTTGGTCGACACGCAGAAGTAGTCGATCAGCAGGTCCTCGATGTCGATCGTTCCGGCCGCGGCCCGCAGCCGGTCGGTCACCCGTGCCCCGCGGGCGAGCGACAGCGCGGGAAACGTGAGGTCGATCAGGGACCGGCCTTCGGCGACGCCGGCCCGGACCGTCGCGGCGATCCGTTGCCAGTCCCAACCCCGGGCCACGGCTGCTCCGACCAGCGCCCCCGCACTGGTGCCCGCCACCGCATCGATCGGGATCCCGAGTTCCTGGAGCGCCCGGACCACGCCGATCTCCGCCATGCCCCGCGCACCGCCGCCACTCAGGACGAGGACGACGGACCGGTTGCGCAGCACCCGGCAGATGCGGGCGGCGTCCTCGGCCCGGGCCCGGCGCAGGTGGTGGTGGCGGTCGATGCCCCGCCCGCGCGTCCACGACGCCGTCCCCGACGGGTCGCCGTCCGAGTCCGGTTGGACGAGGACCAGGTCGACCCGGGTGCCGACCGCGTCCCGGTGCTCGTCGAGCACCGCTTCCACCTCGCGCCGCCGGGCGCCCGAGCCGGCCGATGCGACCAGTACCACGAGGTCGGACTGCCGGAGGCACCACCGTGTCCACGGAGTGGCGCCCGGCTCGCCGACCAACACCACCAGCGGGTGCCGGAACTCGAGTGACGGGAGGTCGGCGTCCGCCCCGTCGGGGGTCATGCTCATGGCATCCGGCACCTGACGGAGCAGGGTGGCCCGGAGGAGCTCGACGGCGTCACCGACCTCGGACCCGAGGTCCAGAGGCACCAGGGTGATCGTCGCGACCGGTGGCGCCGCCGCCCGGTCCTGCAGGCTGTGGCGCATCCGGGACACGATCTGACCGGCGATCGGCCGCAACACGGCGGGGTCGGCGGCGACCAGCCGGTCGAACTCGTCGACCGACAGGCGCAGGCACGTGCAGTCGCGGTCGGCGGTGACCGTGGCGGTCCGCACCTCGCCGCTGACGAGGGCCATCTCCCCGACCACCTCCCCACGACCCACGTGGCCGACGAGTCGCTCCTCCCCCGTGCCGTCCCGGACCCGGGCCTGCAGACGCCCGGCCAGGACCACGAACACGAAGTCGGCCACCTCCCCCTGCCGCATCAGGACGGTGCCCCCGGGCACCTCGCAGAGCTCGACCACCTCGGCGACGCGAGCCAGGCTCCCCGGATCGAGCCCGCTGAAGAGGTCGACGGTCGACAGCAGGGACGAGATCTCGGTGACGCCGGTCACGTCGTCGACCGGGTTCGCCGGTGGGGAGCACGCTCGGGTGCGAACCCGGTCGCGCCCGTACGGGCCGGGGCGCGGAGGACAGCGGGGCCGTCGGTCATGCCCGGTGCACCTCCGCCTGGTACCGCATCGGAATGTCCGCACCTCTTCCGCACTCGAGCAAGCGCGGCCAATGTACCGGATGCTTCCCCCTTGCACTCGCGGACACCCACCGGTACCGTTCGACGGTCGCGTCGACAGGCGGCGTCGGCGAGGAGGTGCCCGAATGGCGGGTTGGGTCCCATGCGGACGATGAGCGGACTGCCGCGCCGGGCGATTCCGCGCCCACGGGTCGGGGCCCGACCGCCGGTTCCCCCACGGTCCGCTGGCGCGGTGGCCCACCGGCGACGGGGAGCCCGGTGACCGCGACCACCACCCCGAAGCGGTCCAGGGGGACGACCGCCATGATCCGTCCGGCTCTCCGTGACCTCGAGTGGCGCCGCATGCGGTTCGCGGTCGCCGTCGTCGGAGCCGGGGTGCTGTTCGGTCTGACCCTGGCGATGACGGGCATCAGCGGCGGATTCAACGCCGAGGCCAACCACACGGTGCAGGGGTTCCATGCGGACGCCTGGGTGGTCGGAAGTGGCGCGGCGGGGCCGTTCCTCGGATCGTCGCTGGTTCCGGCGGCGCGCGTCAGCGAGGTCTCCGCCCTGCCCGGGGTGGACAGCGCCGTCCCCGTCGTCTTCATCCGCAAGGATGTCGTGACCGACGGGAAACCGACCGACGTCAACGTGTTCGGGACGCCGGCGGGCAGCTTCGCCGCACCGCAGGTGCAGGAGGGACGGGCGCCCGCCACCTCCGACGAGGTGGTGGTGAGTACGAAACTGGCCGGCTACGGGGTGGGTGACCCCATCGACATCGCCGGCCACCGGTTCGTCGTCGTCGGCACCGTCGACGACTCGACCGCCCTCGCCGGTGTCCCCAATGTGTTCCTCACCCTTCCGGCCGCCCAGTCGGTGGCGTTCGGTGGCGCCCCACTGGCGTCCGCCTTCGCGGTCAAGGGGTCGATCACCACGCCGCTGCCGGCGGGGCTCACCGTCATGGCGAACAAGGCCGGCGTCGACGACCTGCTGCGCGCCCTCAAGCAGGCGCGCTCGTCGATCTACCTGACGGCGGTCCTGGCCTGGGTCATCGCCGCGCTGATCATCGGCTCGGTCGTCTATCTCTCGGTGATCGAGCGCCTCAAGGACTTCGCCGTGTTCAAGGCGATCGGGGTGTCGACGACGTCTCTCCTGGTGGGCCTGGTCCTGCAGGCCGTCATCCTGTCCCTGATCGCCGCACTGGTCGGACTCGCCATCGGCACCCTGCTCGGTCCCCACCTCGGCCTGCCGGTGTCGATCTCCTGGGAGACCTACGTCCTGCTTCCGGTGGTCGCCGTGGTGTTCAGCGTCCTGGCCAGCCTCTTCGGCCTACGACGAGCCCTGTCCGTCGATCCCGCGTCCGCATTCGGAGGTCCGTGATGCCCGATCTCCGTATTGACGACCTGACCGTCGAGTTCTCCAACGGCGGGTTCACCATCCGGCCCCTCGACCACTTCTCGCTCGAGATCCCGTCCGGCTCACTGGCCCTGCTCCTCGGCCCGAGTGGCTGCGGCAAGACCACCCTCCTGTCCTGTCTGGGATCGATCCTGACACCGACCAGTGGCTCGATCACCTTCGGTGACGTCGAGATCGCCGGACTGAAGGGTGCGGAGCTGACCGAGTACCGGAGGAACACCATCGGGATCGTGTTCCAGGCGTTCAACCTGGTGGAGAGCCTGAGTGCGGTGGAGAACGTGGCCCTGCCGATGCGGGCGGCGGGCTTCGACTGGAAGACCTCCAGTGCCCGGGCCGTCGAGCTGCTCGACCAGTTCGGGCTCGGTGAGCGGCTGCACCACCGTCCCGGCGGGCTGTCCGGCGGGCAGCAGCAGCGGGTGGCGGTCGCCCGTGCCCTGGCGCTCGACCCGCCCCTCATCCTCGCCGACGAGCCCACCGCCCACCTGGACTACATCCAGGTCGAGTCCCTCCTCCAGATCATCCGCGAGCTGGCCTCGGGGGACCGCGTGGTCGTGGTCGCCACCCACGACCAGCGACTCGTCCCCCTGGCGGACGAGGTCGTGGAGCTCGTCCCCGATCTGGGGGCCTCCGAGCTCCCCCCCGAGACGGTCCAGTTGGAGGCCGGTGAGGTGCTGTTCCGCCAGGGCTCCTGGGGCGACCGGATCTACGTCATCGAATCGGGCGAGATCGAGATCCTCTCGGAGCACGCCGACCAGCGGAGCGAGCTGCGTGCCGTGGTGGGGGCCGGGAACTACTTCGGCGAGATGGGGCCCCTCTTCAATCTCCCCCGGACGGCCACGGCCCGGGCCCGGACCCCGGTCCAGCTGGTGGCCTACACGGTCCGCGACTTCCGGAAGCGGCTGGGCCCCGACCGCCACATCATGGCGGGCGACCACCGCCAGCCCTAGACGCCGTCGCCCGGCCCCGGCTCTCCCCTCATCGCCATTCGCCCCACTCGGCCAGGAGCCGGGTGACCTGTTCCGGCGGGAGATCGTCGAACACCGCGTAGCGGTCACCGGACCCCGGTCCCGGGTGACCCTTCTTCGCCTCGGCCAGTGCGGCCCCGGCCCGGGCCAACAGGCCCTTCGCCGTGGAGCCGCACAGCCCGGAGATCCCGATGGTTCCGGTCACCCGCGATCCGACGACCTCCGGTTCCCGGGCGGTCAGCTCGCACGGGGCGAACGGCTCCCTCAGTGCCTTCAGCACGCCCACGGCGAACGCGGTCGCCTCCGGTCCACCGGCCGTCGGCCGGTGGAGCAGGACGAACTCGTCGCCGCCCAACCGGTAGGGGCGGCTGGACGGCTGGGCGGTCGCCACCAGTCGGCGCGCCACCGCCACGAGCGCCTGATCGCCGGCGAGCCGTCCGAACCGGTCGTTGAAGCCCACGAAGTGGTCGAGATCCACCAGCAGGACACCGACCCGCCCGTAGTGCTCCAGATCCTCGACCAGATCCTCGACCAGACAGCGGGCGTTGGCGAGACCGGTGAGCTCGTCCACGAAGGGACCGTGCATCGGTGATTCGCCCGGGTACATCGATCCGCGACCTCGCCCCCTTCGCCACCGTCGGCCCGGCGTCATCCGAGACCGCGGCAGTCACCGCGTCATCGTCCACCGGATCCGGGGACTTGAGAGATTCGGGTGGAATCGGGGTGCGGGGCGCGACCAGAGGCTGTGACGGGGCAACGGAGGGCATGGAACGGGGCCATGCCCCGGACGAGGGTGTCGCCCGGCCGTCAGATCCCGGAACCGAGCCTGACCGGTCCGGCACCGGTCGTCATCCGCACACCGAGGACATCCGTTCCCGGTCGGACCGTCCAGACCCCGAACCCGTCGATGGGTCGGGGAGTCCGCACCTCCCGCACCTGTCCGGAGGTGACCAGGGCGGCCAGACCCGGGAGCCGCGGCGACGCCACCAGGAAGATCGTGCCGGTCCGGCCGGCCGTGACGGTGTCGCCCCTGGCGTAGTAGAGGGCACCGTGCAGCTGGTTGTAGACGACCAGTCCGGGGGTGACGAGGGTGCTGCGGACGTCGGGGAGCTCCCATCCGGCATTCCGGTAGATGTCGGCACCGTCGTCGACCGTGTCGAAGACCACCACGTCACTGCGGGACCGGATCAACGGTGCCAGGGCGTGCAGCGCGACATCGTCGGCATCGGCGGCGCGGATGGCCTTCCACGTGTCGGCGTACGGCGCCTGGTAGGCGGACCGCTGGAGCCAGACGCCACCGCTCCGGTGGAGCAGTTGGCCGGGCAGCACCCCTTCTCCGCTGACGAAGCGCTGGACGCCGAGGAGAGCGACCAGGACGACGCCCACCGAGGTGACCACCAACCACGGCCGGGAGCTCCGGCCGGTTCCGTCGGACCGCCGGTTGAGTGCGCCCAGCGCCAGGAGCAGGGCGATGACCGCACCGGGTAGGTAGGCCAGCAGGTAGCCGCCCTTGGCGAACTCGACCAGGGACACCACCAACACCGGCGGGACGATCGCCGCGATCAGGATCGCGGTCCTCGACTGGTACCAGGGACGGCTCCAGGAGGAGCCGGGCATGGGAGCCACCGGTCCCCCGGACGGCGTCAGGTCGGTGCCCCGCCCGCGGCGGCCCGACCAGCGCCGGACCAGCAGGGCGAGCCCGGCCAGAACGGTGAGCAGGGCCAGGGGGCCGAGCGCCAGCACGGTGTACCCCGCGAACGTGCCCAGGTTGACGGTGCCCCCGGTGGCGTGGTCGAGCACGGACGTGGCCCGTTCGGCGCCGATGGTCTCGACCCGGGTGGCATGGGCCCAGGCCCGCAACCCCCCCGGTTGCCGGCCGGCCATGGGAACGAGCCAGAGGGCCACCCCGGCCGCCCCGGCCGCGATCGTGACCAGGAGCCGGCGCCAGCTGCGGGTCGACGCGACCACGGGAATCAGCGCCAGGAGGACCAGTTCCTGGACCATGGACGGGCGGAAACCGGCCAGGACCCCGAAGGCCGCCACCGCGATGACTCCGTGCCAACTTCCCGGTCGGGCCCGCCACGCCAGGATGATCAGCAGGCTGGCGGCCACCATGTCGAACGAATAGGTGGCGACGATCGAGCCGCTGAACCAGGCGAACGGACTGGTGGCGATCACCAGTCCGGCGGCCAGTCCCACCCACCGGCCCCCGAGGTCGCGTCCGGCCCACGCGGTGAGTCCGGCGGCCAGGGCCGATGCGACCGCGGCCACCAGCACCAGCCCGTCGATCGTCCCCAGTCCCAGGCCTCGGTGGAGCAGACGCCCGGACTCCACGTAGAGCCAGTAGCCGGGGGGTTGCGGCTCGCCGTGGGTGACGTCGAAGTGGCCGACCGCGGCGGCGTACTGCGCCGAGTCCCAGTCGGTGGGTCCGTTGGCACCTGCGATCAACCGGAGCACCAGCGTCACCAGCGCCACCGACGTCGGCATGGTGATCGAGTCGCGGCGACTCCTCGCCCGTCGCTGGAGTTCCGCCCGGGTCGCCTGCCGGGGCCGCGTCGGGGCCTCGGACCGCGTCGGACGCTCGACCGGAGCCGGTGGCTCCTCGCGGACGGGTGGCTTCCATCGTTCCGGAAGGGTGGCTACGGCGCCCGGTTCCCGCCGGACGCCACCGGGATCCGGGTCCATGGCACAGTGTAGCGAGGAGGTCACCGCGTCCACGTGGCACTCCGACCCCGTCCACCGTCACACCGACGGTGCATGACGGTCGGACTCAGGTGCTGGTTCCACCCCTCGACCCGTAGTAGCCCGCGTCCCCGTAGGCGAAGATGCCGCCGTCGGCCGCCACCAGCCAGTAGCCGAGGTTGCCCGGTGCGGCGGCCATCCCGACGATCGGCCGGTTGAGCCGGAGGTTGCCGGCCGACCCCCAGAACCGCGCGTCCCCGTAGGCGAAGATGCCGCCGTCGGCCGCCACCAGCCAGTAGCCCCGTCCGTCGGGGGTGGGCGCCATCCCGACGATCGGCTGGTTCAGGCGGATGTTGCCCGCCGATCCCCAGAAGCCGGCGTCCCCGTAGGCGAAGATGCCGCCGTCGGACGCCACCAGCCAGTAGCCCCGTCCGTCGGGGGTGGACGCCATCCCGACGATCGGCTGGTTCAGGCGGATGTTGCCCGCCGAACCCCAGAAGCCGGCGTCCCCGTAGGCGAAGATGCCGCCGTCGGACGCCACCAGCCAGTAGCCCCGTCCGTCGTGGGTGGTGGCCATCCCGACGATGGGTCTGTTGAGTCGGATGTTGCCCGCCGAGCCCCAGAAGGCGGCGTCCCCGTAGGCGAAGATGCCGCCGTCGGACGCCACCAGCCAGTAGCCCTTGCTGTCCGGAGTGGCGGCCATCCCGACGATCGGCTCGTTGAGCCGGGTACCGGCCGGCGATCCGTGGAACCCGGCGTCCCCGTAGGCGAAGAGGCCTCCGTCGGACGCCACGATCCAGTAGCCCTTGCCGTCGTTGGTGGCGGCCATGCCGACACCGGGCGGGATCGGGACCAGCTGCGTGTCGCCCGAGGCGTTGCCGGTCAGCTGGGGATCGTGGTGGAACTGGGGCCACGCCCCCGACTGGCGGACGTCGGCATGGCCGGGTGAGCTGATCTCGTAGTGCTCGACCAGACCGTGGTCCGTGGCGTAGTCGTAGCCGGCGATCGTGATGCCGATGGTGCCGTTGGGGTCATTGGTCACGAGCGGGGTGTTCTGGAACCCCGCACCCGTGCCGAGGGTGGTGATCAGGTTGCCGGTCCGGCCGTCGAGCACCTCGACGCCGGAGATCGTCGGGACGAGGAGGTCCTGGTACCCCTGCCGGTCGGGGTCGACGGTAGCGACCGAACCGATGTCGCCGGCGAGCAGCGGACGTGACCAGATCACGGATCCGTTGGCACCGTTCAGGACGTAGACACTCCCCGAGAGATTGTTGTTCGAGGCGGTGCCTTCGACCACCTGGAGCGTCCCGTTCCCGAGGACGTCGGCCAGGGTCGGGCCGGGGGACGTGTTGCCGTCCAGTGGGGCGACCCACGCCTGGGCGCAGTTGCCGCCGTTGGTCGGGGCCATGGCGACGACCGTGTCGGTGTAGAAGCCGGGCTGGCCGAGGCTTCCGAAGTAGTCACTCGTCCCCGTGACGATGCCTTCCGCATTGCCGCCGAGGAAGTGGCCGACCGCCGGGGAGGAGTTGATGGCCTCGTCGGTGCTCAGCTGGCAGTCGAGCCCTCCGTTGGGATACTGCTGGCCCAGGTTGCCGGTCTGGGAGATCACCCGGAGGTGGCCACCCTGCGCGTACTGCGTTCCGAAGAGGTTGCCGGCCAGGGTGCCGATGCCTTCGATCACCTCGTTCTGTCCGGTCCCGTACAGATCGGCGATCGCCGGTGTGGAGATCTCGGAGTCCCCGGAGAACCACGGGTCCCAGCCCGGCAGCGCCGCACCGGTGCTGGCGTTCAGGGCGTACTGGGCCTGGCCGAGGTTGCCGGCGGTGACCGCCGTCTGACCCTGCAGCAGGCCGAGCGACATCGACGCGTTCACGCCGGAGGCCGGAGCCGCCAGGTCGGAGGCCGGATTGTTCGCGACCACGTCCCACAGGGGGCGCCCGGACTGGTTGAGGGCCAGGTAGCTGCCGGCATTGGGATTGACGGCGTTCCCCAGCCCCACGTAGACCGTGGAGCCGTCGGGGGAGACCGACGGGGACGCGTCGATGGGGATCGTGCCGTCGCTGTAGGGCCAACCGGGGACGATCGATCCGTTGGCCAGGTTGTAGGCGAGGACGTTGCCGGCCCGGTCGCCCACCACGACGGCCGGAGCGCCCTGGAGGTAGGCGAGGTTGGGGGAGGAGACGGCGATGGGCAGGCCACCGTCGTTGGGGTTGCCGTTCTGTCCGTTGACCGACTGGGACCAGACCAGCTGGAAGGGGGCGATGGCCCGCGGTGCGGCCCCGACAGAGGTGGCTCCGCCCACCACCGGGACGACGGTGAAGGCCAGGAGGGTGACGCCCGCCACGGCGGCGGCCCCGATCCCGAGTCCGCGCCGACCCGACTTGCGCCCATAGCTGTACATACCGGTTCCCCTTGTGTAGTTCCGCCGCTCCGATCGTAGGTGGCCACGATTCGGCTCGCGCGAATCCACCAGGTTGATCGGCACGGGCGGGGGATCCTTGAGTCATTTCCCGGAATCAGGGACAGCACGGCCACGGGTCCGGCACCCCCGGGGGCGGAAAGCGAGCCGCTAGTGTCTCCCACCGATGGACGAGCGATCGATGCCGGCGGACGGCACGGCGACGGTCTCTCCCCCCGGCGTCGCCGTGGAGAATGGTCGACGACCGGTTCCCGACCGCACCCGGGCCGTCCACGCCCGTCGCCACCCGGCCGACGGGATCGGGGCCGCCCGACACGATGCGAACGGGCGAGCGGCCAAGACGGTCCTCGTGTGCGCCGTCTACACGGTGCTGTCCTTCGCCGTGTTCCACGAGGTGTGGACGCACGACCCGCGCAACGTCATGCTGCTCGGGGGGGACCAGTTCAATTGGGCCTGGCTGCTCGGTTGGACGCCGTGGGCGATCCTGCACGGCCACAACCCGTTCTTCACCGACTACCTGAACTACCCCTTCGGGGTGAACCTCCTGACCAACCCGGGGATCACCGGGCTGGGGGTGCTGTTCGCGCCGGTGGCCCTCCTCTTCGGCGCGGTGGCGGCGTTCAACACCTGTTTGACCCTGAGCCTGGCCCTGTCCGCCATCGCCGGCTATTTCTTCGTACTCCGCTGGGTGTCCTGGCGTCCGGCGGCGTTCCTGGCCGGCCTGTTGTACGGCTTCTCGCCGTACGTGCTCGGTGGCCAGGTCGGCGAGTTGAACCTCGTCTTCATCGCCATCCCCCCTCTGATCCTGCTGGCGGTGCACGACGTCGTCGTGCGTCAGCACCGGTCGGCCCGCCGGGCGGGCCTGACCCTCGGCCTGCTGGCCGTCGCCCAGTTCTTCGTGTCCACGGAGATCCTGCTCGACACCGTGATCATCGGTGCCATCGGCGTGGTGACCGCGGCGGTCATCGGACACCGGTCCGTCGCGGCCCGTGTCGGCTACGCGGCGAGGGCGACCGCGTGGGCGGTCGGGTGTGCCGGCCTGCTGCTCGCCTATCCCGTCTGGTTCGCGTTGGCGGGTCCCGCCCACATCAAGGGCAAGGTCCAACTGATCCCCCAGGCCTACCGCTCCAATCTGATCGACGTCGCCATCCCCAACTCGAGGAGCTGGCTGCCGCCCCACCACCTGGGCGGCGTGCTGTCGCGCTTCGTGGTGAGCCCGTTCGGCAACGGTTCGTACCTGGGGATCCCGCTGCTCGTGCTGTTGGCGGTCGGGGTGGTGGTCCTGTGGCGGCTCCCGGTCGTCAAGGTCGCCACAATCTGCGGGTTGTCGGCGTTCGTCCTGGCGCTGGGCAACGGACTCACGGTCAACGGCACGCCGGTGGCCTCCATCGCCGGCGTTCCCCTGCCGGGTCGGATCCTCGCCGACCTCCCGGTGCTCGACAACATCATCCCGGTGCGGTTCGCCATCTTCCAGATACTGTGCGCTGCGCTGCTGGCGGCGGTCATCCTCGACCGGGCGCGCACGAGGATGAGGTCCCGCGGCGACGGACCGGCGTGGCTCGCCACGGTCCTCATGAGCATCCTGGGAGTCGTCGTGCTGGTGCCGCTGATCCCGGCCCCGGTCGCCGGCATCGGACCCACGGCCGTCCCCTCCTTCTTCAGCTCACCGACGTTCGACCGGCTCCCGGTGGGCAGCGCGGCCGTGGTCTTTCCGATGCCGTCGAACTCCGCCGTCGGGGCGACCCTGTGGCAGGCCGTCACCGAACGGCGCTACCGGCAACCGGGCACCACGCTGCTGGTCCCCGGACCCGACGGGACCGAGGCGTATTCCGCCGCGCTGGGCGGGGCGCGCACCACCGTCACCTCGACCGTCCTGATCTCCACGCAGCAGGGCACCATCCCCCAGGAGACCCCGGCTCTCCGCCGGGCGCTGCTGGGTGAGTGGCGGTCCTGGAAGGTCCGGACCTTCGTCGCCGTGATCCCGGGAACTCCGCAGCCCGCCCAGGAGCTGGCCTTCTTCACCTGGCTGCTCGGACGGCCCCCGTCGTGGACCGACGGCACCACCTACTGCTGGTTCGGACTGCCGACGGGGTAGTCCGAGACGGCCGCACCGTCGTGTCCCGGCCGGAGCCCGACCCGGGGGACCGAGGAACGGGGACTCAGGAACCCGTGCGTTCGAGCCGGAGCGACGAGACGTCGAGCACCGTCCCCGGCCCGGCCCCCAACTGACTCGCCACGGTGCCGTTCTGCGTGCAGTGCACCGTGGCCACCGCCGTCGGACGGCCCGTCGCCAGGGCCGTATGGACGGTGGTCGTCACCGTCCCTCCGGCCGCATCGCAGGTCACCGTCATCGATCCCGAGGCCGGGGTCCCGGCCAGCGAGTACGCCAACGTGAGGCGGTACGTGCCCGGCAGGACCCCCTGGAGCGGGACGACCGGCGACGACCGGCCGTCGGGACCGCCGGTGACCGGGGCGCCGATCTGTTGGGGGGTGTAGCTGAGCGTGGTCGTGGGGTGGAGCGGCTTCGCCACCACCAGGGAGATGGCGACCAACACCACGAGCACGGCGATGGTCACCACCGACCAGCGGGCGAAGGGTTCCGGTCGCATGTACTCCGCCGCCGCGATCAGCACGATGGCGCAGAGCGCCAGCTCGATCAGCAGGGCCCACGACGGCGCGCCCAGCGGATGACCGGGAAGGTCGAACTGCGGGAGGATCCGGTTGAAGCCGGGCCACCAACCGGGCCAGGTCGACGGGTCCCACGGCGGGGTGGGGGTGTACGCGTTGTAGTAGACGTGGTTCCCGGTGAGGATGGGGACCGCCTGGTAGATCCACGCGGCGGCGACCACCACCAGCGGCGTCCACAGCAGGCGTCCCGCCCGCTGCCACCGGCCGATCACGATCGCCGTCCACAGCAACAGGACGGGCAGGATCGTCCACATGAAGCGGCCGGCCAGGGTCAGACCGCCGTAGGGGTTCGAGACATAGGTGCCGTTGAGGAGGAGGACGGCACCGGCCGCCACCACCGAGGCGATCACGGCGACGGGCAGGCGCTTGCGTGCCACCCAGAGCCCGATCAGGCCGATGAGGGCGAAGGGCACCTGGACGAACATCCCCTGGTGGCGGTCGAAGAGGAGCCCGAGCGTGAACTCGAGACCGTTCGACGACGCCCGGGGGAAGGGTTCGGGTAGGCCGCCGAGGTGCCCGAAGTAGTAGTGGTTGTAGAGGAGGAGGAGCACCCAGGCCACCACCGGCACCGCGACGGGGACGACCAGTCGCTTCCAGGCCGAGCCGGCGCGGCGGCCGGCGACCACGTAGGCGAGGAGGAGCACGGCGGCCGGCACGAAGTTCTTGACCTGGAGCCACGGCAGGTACGCGGCCACGACCACGACCACGATGGTGCTGGTCCGCTGCACCGTTCCCCGTCGCTCGATGAGCGCCACCTCCACCAGGCCGCAGGCCAGTGCCACGCCGGACACCAGATCGGGGTAGATCTGGTTGGCGACGACCACCAGGGCCGGCGCCATGAGCAGGAGGGCGAAGAGCAGCTGACCCCGCCGGCCCAGCGAGGCGAGCCGCGTCGCCCGGCGGTGCAGCAGGACCAGCCCGGCCGTGTTGACGGTGATGACGCCGATGGTCCCCCCGGCGAAGAGGTGGCCGGTGGCGACGAAGGGGATCAACAGGATGCCGAGTCCGGGCTCGAACGCGCTGATCATTCCGTGGGGCCCGGTGAAGGACTCCACCGCGGTGACCGGCGTGCCCGGAGGGAAGGCGGACAGGGCGTGGCGGGCCAGGTCGGACCGGATGGTGCCGAGGATGTGCGGCGTGAGGTGGAGGTAGGCCTGCGCCTCGATGATGTAGGACGGCTCGTCGCCGGTGAGGTTGACTCCCTTCGACTTCACGAACCACGCCACCAGTGACGTCAACACGACGGCGACGACGCCTACGGCCGCGCTGGCCACGACCTCCCGGGTGGGGAAGGGGGACGCCGGGGTCGGAGGGGAGTCCTGCGGAGGAGGGGAGGACGCGACGCGAGTCGCCACTCGACCTGATCCCCCGCGCACGCGCAAACGTTAGTCGTGGCCCCGAAGGGCGTCAATCGTGCCGACGCCCGGTTCGGCGGGCCGGATCAGGCCTTCTGACTCTCCGACAACGTCTGGGTCGTGCCCGCCGCGTCGACGGAGAATCCGACGGCCAGACAGCCGCCCGAGGTGCAGGCGACGGCGTCGAAGAGACTCGCCGTGTCCCCGGTCGACGAGGGGGGATCGGGTGGGGACTCGCTCGTCCACTGGGTCCCGTCGAACGACTCGGCGTAGACCGCGTTGGGCGACAGACCGGGGCTCACCTGGGAGCCGCCACTCGCCGTACAGGCGGTGGCCGACAGGCAGGACACCCCGTCGAGGTAGCCGTCGCCCGAGGGAGGAGCGCCCGTCGTCTGGATCGACCAGGACGATCCGTCCCACACCTCGGCCAACGCCAGGCAGGGACAGGGGTTCCCGGTACCCGACGCGTAGCCACCGACCGCCTCGCAGTCGGTCAGGGAGATGCACGACACGGCGCTGATGGTGGAGATCTCGGCGCCGGGTCCGTTCAGGGCGTCCGGTTCGGAGGTGAAGGTGGCGCCGTTCCACTCGTAGGACGTGGTGGCGGTGACGTCACCCCCTCCCGGGTAGTACCCGCCGACCACCATGCACCCGGTCGGCGTGCACGAGACCGCACTCAACCCGGGGCCGTCCCCGGGCCCGGGCAGGGCCGGTCCGCTCAACGTCGTCCAGGTGGTGCCGTTCCACGCCTCGGCCAGATTCACCGAATCCGCCCCGCCGGTGTAGCTGCTGTACGTGGCCCCGACCGCCAGGCAGGACGCCGGAGAGATGCACGACACGCCGTAGAGGAGGACCGACGGGACGCCGGCGGGATCCGACGGGGTCGGCTGGATCGTCCAGGTCGACCCGTCCCAGAACTCGGCGAGCATCGAACCGGTGGTCGATCCGTCGCCCGAGTCACCGACGGCTTCGCACGACGTCGGGGAGGAGCAGGTGATCGCCGTCAGTTCGCTCTCCAGGGCGCCCGCCGGGTCGGGCGTCACCTGCAGGGTCCACTTCCGGCCGTTCCACTGCTCGGCGAGGGTGGCGTCGATGTACGGTGGTCCGGCGTCGAGGTCACCGGTGCCCCCGACGGCGATGCAGTCCGTCGGCGATGCGCAGGACACGGCCGAGAGGTAGCCAGCCGGCTCGGCGTGCTTGGCGTGGGGTGACTTGTCGACCTTCCACTTGGGCACCTTGGCGGCAGCCTCGATCCCGCTGGCCGAGAGCTGGCGTCGGGCCCGCGCCGGGAGGGCGCCCAGTCCGTCGGGGGCGAGTACCCGCATCCTTGCGAGTGGCGTCGCCTGGGGTCGCTCCGACACGCCCGTCGACGCCCCGGCCCGCGGCACCGGCCCACCGACCGACGCGGCCAGCAGGGTCGCGGCCAGCAGGGTCGTCGCTCCGATCACCAGCATCACGCCGCGCACCCCCGTGCGGCGTGGCCGATGGCCGGTCCCCCCGATGTCACCGTTCCGGATCGAGTCCACCATGGGACTCCTCTCGCGTGGTGTGCCCCTGATGTGCCCCTGTCAGCGGTCGGGTCGTCCGGATGGCACTGCCCGCACCCGACGTGATCCGACCGCTACACCGACAATTGGCGCACATATCGGGGGCGGCCGTCAATCCCGGCCCGGTGAGCTCCGTGGGGGACGGACGGTCAGTCCGCCTCGGAGTAGAACTGACGGAACCAGCGGCGGTACTGGGCGATCGGTCCGTCGCGTCTGGTGAGCACCGGCCGGTCACGGTAGATCTTGTTCTCCCAGATCGGTACGTCCTGGGTGAACTGCTCGTTGGTGATCCGGTCGTTCAGGGCGCGGACCGATTCGGTGGTCCCCCGGTCCGGCAGCGACTTCATCGAGAAACTGAGCGTCACCTCGGTGGACTCGTCGTCGACGGGCGTCTGGGTGATGTACGTCAGCATCTCGATCGGGGGCTGGCTGACCTCGACGGCCACGATCCCGGGGCCGCACGTCGTCGACGTCGTCTGGATCTCATAGCCCCCCAGGTCCACGGCGGTGACCTTGAGGCGCTGTTCGACCACCATGGAAGGACCGTCGAACCGGACATCGAAGTGGTCGGCCTCCGGCGGTGCCATGTCGTGGACGGTGGCGAAGTGGGACCGGTCGATGATGTTCTCGGTGAGGTCCTGGACGTGGACGCGCACCCGGTACGAGCTGGAACTCCATGCCGTCCACTCCGCCTCGTCCCGACGGTACCCCGTGACGTCGTAGCCGGGAGGCAGACCGCCGGCGTGGTGCCAGACGAAGATCCGGCCGTTCGCCTCGCACACCGGCCAGGCCCTGGTGGCGACCCGCGGCGCACGGTCCAGTCCCGGCACGTCGGCGAGCTCGCCCCGCCCGTCGAAGCGCCAACCGTGGAACGGACAGACGAGGCCGTCGCCAAGGACGCGACCGCCGACGCCGAGGTGGGCGCCCAGGTGTGGGCAGTGGGCGTCGAAGACCCGGGCGGTCCCGTCCTCGCTCCGGAAGAGGACCAGGTCCACTCCGAGGTAGGAGACGGCGCGGACGTCGCCGGGCGCGAGGTCCGCGCCGGCGCCGAGGCTGAACCACCCGTTGGGGGTGCTGGGGAACGGGTAACGGGACGTCACGCGACGAAGGTCACCCCGACGGCGGGGCGGCGCCCCGGTCCCCGGCCGTGGCGTCGTGGAACCGGCCGGCGAACGCCCGCAGCGGAAGGTCCGCGCTGGTCATCAGACCCGGCGGCGCCTCGAACACCGACCGCATGGCGTTCAGGGCGGGCATCCCGGTGATCGTCATCCCCAGTGATGCGAAGTACTCGGGGGTCCACCCGCCGGGCGGCCGGCCGGTGGCCGGAAAGATCATGTGGCGGTTGACGATCGTGGGGTCGCCCTCGACGGTGGTGATGTAGCACCCCTGTACGTCCCAGCTCGGCTCCGTCGCCGGGGTCATCTGCCATTCGAGGTGCACCTCGATCCTGGACTCGCCGGCGACGAGGCCCTTGAACTTCGCCAGGCTGCCCCCCACGGACCCCATCGGCAGGGTCCACCAGCCCAGATCGACCTCTTCGGTGCACGCACCGAGTTCGCATTCGAACACGACCTCGTCGATCTCCAGGTCGAAGCAGTCCGCCATCAGATAGATCGAGTCGGCGAACACCGTGCAGCCGGTCTCCAGGAGGCCGGGGACCGCGGGGTCGTCGACCGGGCGCCCGTAGCCCACGTTCTTCCAGGTGTCGACCGAGTGGTGGCACGAGACGTCGACCGTCTCCAGGACGGTGAGGCGGTCGATCCGCCCCATGCCGGCCGTGGCCACGACGCTGAGGATCTGGGCGAGTCCGGGATTCATGCCCGTGCCGTAGAAGGTGGAGCCCCCTCGACGGCACGCCGCCTCGATGAGTTCGGTGGGTCTCTTCCCCGACGGATGGGGATGGTTGCGGTCGCGGTGGTGGCCGGTGATCCAGTCCGACGTGGTCACCACGTTGATGCCCGCGTCGAGCAGTTCGCAGAACAGGTCGATGTCGGGCCAGACGCCGTTGAAATTGACCACGTCGGGCTGGGCCCGGAGCACGTCGGCCACGTCGCCGGTCGCCCGTATGCCGAGGGGAGCCACACCGACGATCTCCCCGGCGTCCAGGCCCACCTTGTCCGGCGAGTAGCAGAGGAGGCCCACGAGGTCGAGGTCGGGATGGTCGACGATGCGTCGGATCATCTCGGAACCGACATTGCCGGTGGCCACCTGGACGACCCGGAGCTGGCGTTGCGACTCTGTGCGGTCGGGAATCAGGTCCACCGGTCCTCCCCGGGGTACACCACGCCGACCTGGCGGCGGATCTCGTCGAGGATCTCCTGGAGGAGCAGGGTCTCGGAGGCCGGCATCTGCGGGCTCTCCCTGCTGCCGGCCACGATGCAACGATTGGCCTCGTCGATCTCGAAGCGCAGCCCCTCTCCTTCCCAACCGCAGTCGAAGACCTCGCGGCCGGCCAGGGTCACGAGGACGATCGAGTCCGGGCAGTGCATGAACGCCGGGATCTCGATCACGCCGGAGGTTCCGGCGATCCGCGCCGTGCAGCTCTGGGGGGTCCGGATCGACGCCTTGAGGACGGACAGGCCGCCGCCGGCGTGGTGCAGGATGGCGGCGACGTCCTCGTCCACCCCGGTGACCCCGATGACACCGTCGGCCGTGATGCGGTCGGGTGCTCCGAAGACGAAGGTGCTCAGCTGCACCGGATAGATCCCCAGGTCGAGGAGGGCCCCTCCACCCTGGGCGAGGTCGAAGTGCCGATGGGTGGCGACCACCTCACTCCGGAACCCGAAATCGGCCTCGACCAGGAGGGGCCGGCCGATGGCGCCGTCGTCGAGCAGGGTCCTCAACGTCTCGTAGGGAGGGAGGAAGCGCGACCACAGGGCCTCCATGATGAACCGGTCGTGGCGCTCGGCGACGTCGAAGACGTGACGGGCCTGGGCCACGTTGAGGGTGAAGGGCTTCTCGCACAGGACGTGCTTGCCGGCCTCGAGATAGAGGATGGCATCGGCGGCGTGCCGGGAGTGCGGGGTCGCGATGTACACGGCGTCGACCTCGGGATCCTCGGCCAGGGACTCATAGCTGCCGTGCGGATGCGGGATCCCGAACTCGGTGGCGAACCCGGCCGCGCCGGCGGTCGTGCGGGAGGCGACGGCCACCATCTCTCCACCGTCGACGAAGGCCATCGCCCGGGCGAAGCTCGCGGCGATGCCGCCCGTGCCGGCGATCCCCCATCGAACGGCACCCGTCTGCGACATGGTCACTCCCTCCCTTCCCGACGCACGATCATCGCGTCACGACGACCGGAAGGCGATGACACCCGACGCCGAGCCCCCCGCCGACGTCCCGAGCCCGGTCACCACCGTCCCGCCGGAGATGGCCACCCCGCTCCAGCACGGTCCGGGCAACGCCAGGTCGGTGAGGAGCGCACCGGTGGTGGCGTTGCGCACCTGGACCGTCGGTTCGAACACCTCGCAGGAGAACGTCATGCCGCCGCTGTAGGTGGTGGCGCCGAACGACCGGGCGTCGGAGGCGTGCCACAGGACCTTGCCAGTCGACGCGTCGATGGCGAAGAAGCTCGGATTCGACTGGTCTCCGACGTCTCCGGGCGACCCCGGACTGCAGTCCGGGGTCAGGTCCCCGATGCCGGTCGCCCCGTAGATGACGGACCCGTCGTAGGCGGGGCTGCCGAGGAATCCACCGGCCGACCCGCCGAAGACCACCCTCGTCGACCAGCGGACGGCCCCGGTGGCGGGATCGAGGGAGACGTACCGGCCGTCCTTACCGAAGGCGCCGAGGAAGTCCGGCCTGCCGTCGGGGGCGAGCCCGACGTTGGTCCCCACCTCGTCGAAGTCGCAGGTCAGGTTCCGGGTGCCGACGCCCGTCGTCCAGCGCACCGATCCGGTGCGCGCATCGAGCGAGATGACGCGCTCGGCCGATGTGGTCTGGACGTTCCCGTCATTGCAGTCGGCCACCGTGAACACGACGTCGTCGAGATCCGGCAGATAGCTCCCCGAGGACCAGACCCCTCCGCACCCGTCGTCCAGGATGGTCCCCTCGGCGTTGACGTCCGTCTGGTGGATCCACACCGGTGCACCCGTCTGCAGGCTGGCCGCCACGATGTACCCCCGCTCACCCGCCTGGCCGTCGGTGCTGGTCCCGAAGTAGACGTTCCCGTCCTCGACGATGGGGGACGAGAAGATGCGGGTGGGATCGGTGGTCGGGCTCGGGGGCCGTTCGGGCAGTCCGTCGTAGATGTGCTTCCAGAAGAGCTGTCCGGTGTCCGCGTCGATGGCGTAGAGGGTGTACCCGCCTCCGAAGATGACGAGGTTGGGACGGGTCCCGGCGCCGGGCTCGTACCAGGCGGTCGACGTCACCAGCCCACCGTCGGAGTCGTCGGTGCGCGGCTGCTCACCCGGGTACGGCGTGACCCCGGTCTGCGAATCGAGTTGATAGGACCAGCGCAACGTGCCGGTGGCGACGTCGACGGCGTAGAACTTCGTGTCCCACGACCCGAAGTAGGCCACGCCGCCGACCACCGTCGGGGTGGCGGTGACGGCGTCCCCGGTGGGGAAGAACCACGCCTCGCGGAGCGTGCCCACGGTCGAGGGAGTCAGCGTGGTGGGTCCGACGAAGTCGTGCTCGGGACCGTTCCCGTAGCTCGCCCAGCTGCCGGCCGGAACTGGCGACCGGGGCGCCGTCGTGGCGGTGGACTTCGTCAGCGACTGGGACCCGGCCGAACAGCCCGCCGCCGCCAGCACCGTGGCCGCCAGGACGCCCCAGCGGGCCAGGCGCCCGATCCGGCGCGCCCGTTCGGTCACCCTCATTCCCCTTCGGACGGACTCTCGGGCGTGGGCAGCGGAGTCCGGTGGTCCGGGAAGGGACAGACCTGTCGGGCCGGAACGCAGATGGTGACGCTCGTCGGGAAGGCGAAGTGCCCGGCGACCGTCGTCGGCGTCTCCGGCACCCGACCGGGTCCGAAGCGTACGGACATGACCCGCCCCTCGTAATTCGAGGGACCGCAGTTGGTCAGGGGGGCCGAGCAGGAGATGTGGATGTCCACGAAGTAGAGCGTGCCGTCGGGCGCGAACGCCATGCCGAACGGATTGAACCCGTTCGGGTCGCTGCCGAAGGTGGCGAGCGACTCACCGTTGACGCTCGGCCGGTCGACCGGGGTCCCGTCCGCCGTGAACCACTTGATGACGGCGTCGTGCGCCCCTCCCCCGAAGATCGACGAGATCGCGTAGCAGTCACAGGTCGGGTCGTGGGCGACGCCCATCGGCACGGGCAGGTTGTCACCGGTCGCCTGGAAGAACACCGACGATCGGATGAGGGACCGCGGGTAGCGCCCGTCGGGGCACTCGGCGGCACTGGTCGGGAACGACGAGTGGTCGAACTCGAGCACGTTGCCGGGGAACTCGCCGGTGGACGAGCCGGCCTGGGGCACCAGGATGTTGCCGTTCGCCAGGGCGGTCATCATGCCCGGCTGGGAGAGCCCCCCGGAGCCGTCGGTGTGGTTCGGTCCGACCCCGGCTGTGTCGGGGCCGTAGAGCACACAGGCGCTGGTGTACGACGGCGCGAACCACTCGATCAACCGTCCGTCGGTGGGGATCGGGAACGAGCCCTGCGCCGTCCCGATGTCACTGGCGAAGATGTTGTGCTCGCCGTCGACGGCACACCCGGTGTAGGTGGCCTGACCGTTGTAGACGCCGGTGTCGTCCGCCGGCGCGTCCTGACCCGGCTGCCCGGGGGCCATCCGGAAGGGTCCCGGGACGTAGAGGGTCTTCCCGGTGAACCCGCCGTGGACGTTGTTCACCTCTTCGCTGTCGGCCGGCTGCTTGAACGGATAGGTCGGAGGACCGCCCGGGTTCAGCTGGCTCGGATTGGTCGGGTCCGAGCCGCCGATGAAGCGGCCCGAGCCGTCGTTGAGCACACACGTCTGGCCGTTCAGGTCCCACGGGGCCATGAGCTGCCCCTGGGACCCGTCGGCCGAGCTGTAGTAGTCCACCTCCTCGTCCTGGTCCCAGTACACGAGGTATCCCGACCGGGGAGCGGACGAGGTCGCCGTCGTGGGAGCCGGGCTCGATGCCGGAGCGGCGCTCGAACTGCACCCGGACAGGACCAGCGTGGCGATCACGAGGGCCCCCAGCATCGGGCGACGCGTCCGGTTCGGACGCCGACCGCCGGGCCGGAGGGACAGGGCACCCTTCACGACGCGTTTCCTCCAGTCGCCACCGACAGGGAGCGGACGCAGTTGTCGGCCGTGTCGGAGACCAGGAGCGATCCGTCGGGCGCCACCGCGACCCCGAGCGGATTCGAGAGTCCCGCGGCTCCCGCGTCCACGGGCGAGCGGCGGGACGTCTCGCAACTCGCCGTTCCCCCGCCGGTGACCGAGGCGATCTCGCCGGCCACCATCGGCTGGCCGTAGAACTCACCCGTCGAGGCGGCCACCACCGATAGCTCGTCGGCGGCCGAATCCGCCACGACCAGGTTGCCGGCACGGTCGACGGCCACCCCCGCCGGGGACGACAGTTCGGCCATGACGGCGGGCCCCCCGTCGCCCGACTTCCCCTGGGTGCCGTCTCCGGCCACGGTGTACATGTCGCCGGCGGTCATGTCGATGCCGTAGTACGTCCCGGTGGAGCCGGCGACGACCCGGACCCGCTCCCCGATGTAGTCCCCGACCACCAGGTTTCCGTGGGCGTCGACGGCCACGCCGATGGGCTGGTCGATCGAGGCCGACGTGGCCGGCCCGCCGTCCCCGGAACTGTCCGGGGACCCGGTTCCGGCCACCGTGTAGATGTGTCCGGCCTGCACCTGCTTCCCGAAGACGCCATGGGTCACGGCGGCGATCAGCCGGACACGATTTCCGTAGAACTCGGTGACGAAGACGTCACCGGCGGAGTCGACCGCCACCCCTTCGGGGGCGTACAGCTCGGCCGCGGTCGCCGGGCCACCGTCGCCCGTGCTCCCCACGGCACCGGTACCGGCCAGGACGTACAGGTCTCCGGCGGTCATGGACCGGCCGTAGAACTCACCCGTCGAGGCGGCCACCACGACGACCCGGTTGCTGGCGAACTCGGCGATCACCAGGTTGCCGTGGGCGTCGAACGCCACCGCCGAGGGGGCATCGAGGTCTGCGGAGCGGCCCGGACCGCCCGCGCCGCTCGAACCCGCGGTTCCCGTACCGGCCACGGTCGTGATGTCGCCGGCGACCAGCGACCGTCCGAAGGCGGTCTCGTTCCGCGCCGGGACGATCCGGACGCGGTTGTTGTTCTGGTCGGCCACGGCCTCGTCACCGGACGCGCTGACCGCCACCCCGGTGGGCAGGTTGAGGAGCGCACCGGTGGCTGGCCTGCCGTCCCCCGAGTACCCCCCGAGCCGCCCCGTGCCGGCCACCGTCCGGATCGTTCCCGCCGTCACGTGCTGCCCGAAGGCGACCCCCGTGCGCGGGGTCACCACCCGGACCCGGTTGTTCCCGGTGTCGGCGACGAGGAGGTCACCGTCGGCCTCGACCGCCACCGCCCCGGGCTGGTCGAGGGTGGCCCGTGCGGCCGGGCCCCCGTCCCCGCTGAATCCGCTCTTGCCCGTCCCGACGACCGTGTAGATGTCCCCGGCCCGCACGGTCCGGCCGAGAACCGTTCCCGACCGGGCGGCCACCAGGCGGACGCGGTTGTTCCCCGTGTCGGCGACGATCAGGTCGCCCTGCCCGTCGATGGCGATCCCGGCCGGGTGGTCCAGCTCCGAAGCGCCGGCCGGACCCCCGTCGCCGGCGAAGCCGGCACGCCCCGTGCCCGCCACCCCGTAGATGTCCCCGGCGGTCATCTGACGCCCGTAGAAGGTGCCGTCCGCGGCCGCCACCACCCGGATCTGGTTGTTCCCCAGATCCGCCACCACGAGATTGCCGTGGCTGTCCACGGCGAGTCCGTCCGGCTGGTCGAGTTCGGCCAGGAGCGCCCGACCTCCGTCGCCCGTCGATCCGGTGGTGCCGGTGCCGGCCACGGTGTAGATGTCCCCGGCGGTCATCGGGACCCCGTAGAAGGTGCCGTCGGTAGCCGCCACCACCCGGACGACGCCGTTGCCCGAGTCACAGAACACGAGGTTGCCCGAGCCGTCCAGGGCGACGCCGGTCGGATACGCCAGCTCGGCGGACGACGCCGGGCCACCGTTGCCGCTGTAGCCCCACGTCCCGTTGCCGGCCACGGTGGAGATGGATCCCGCGCTGACCGCCCGGCCGAACCGCGTGCCGCTGGTGGAGGCCACCAGTCGCACCCGGTTGTTCTGGTCGTCGGCGAGGTACAGATCACCGGATCCGTCGGTCGCCAGCCCGTCCGGCGTGTTGCACGACGCATCCGTGGCCGGGGCCCCGTCCCCCCCGTATCCCGACGTGGCGATGTTGCCGGCGCACGCCACCGTGGTCTCGGTGCCGGACGGGGCGAGTGTCCGGACGACCATGGCGGTGCCGTCACCTATCTCGAGCGATCCCGAGCTCGTCGCGTCCAGCGCCACCGGATCCTGGGCGATCGTCGTTCCGGGGCCGACCCCGGTGCCCCCGATGACCGTCGACACCTCCGACCCGGAGGCCGCCGCGGCCGACGTCATCGCGACCATGGGGGTGGCGACGAACACGAGCCCGATCAACGCGGCGGCCAACGCGGTCGGACGCGGCCCACGGAGGTGGGCTCGGCGCCCGGCATCCTGCCGCGCGCTCACCGGCCGGAGGGCCGCCGCGACGTGGCGCGACCCGCCGATGGATCCCTCCATGTTCCCCCTTTTACCGTTCCGGTTCCCCAGTTCCGGACGCTCGGCGTGGCGCCGATGCGGAGACCCTAATCCAGTGACGGTCCGCGGTGCAGGAGGCATTCGGATCGGGTTGCCGCCATGAACCGGCGACCCGAGAACGGATGGGGAGCGGACTGACTAGGCCGGCTCGTCCTCTTCGGGCCACGTCGGTGATCCGTCGGCGACCCAACGACCGATGACCTCCTCGCACGGCACGATCAGGGAGGAGATGTTCGGATACCCGGCATAGGGCGCCAGCATGACCAGCGTCTCCCGGAGTTCGTCCGGGGTGAGCTCGCCCCGCTTCAGCGCGGCCCGGGCCTGGATCTTCCAGGTGTCCACCTGGCCGTTGGCGGCGATGACCCCCATGAGCAGGAGCCGCCGGGACCGGATGTCCAGCACGTCGCGCCGCCAGACCTGGTCGAAGAGGGTCGGGACCATGACGTCGTTGAACGCCATGGTGCCCTCGGGCAGGGTGACGACGTCACCGGCGTAGACGTCCCGTAGGACCTCGAGGCCTCGTTCGTAGGATGGAGCGGAGTCGTCGGGCATGTCGTGGTCCTTGTCGTCAGGGAGGCGGAATGTCGTCAGGGAGGCGGAATGTCGTCGGGGATGCGGGATGTCGTCCGGTGCGGTCAGGCGTGGTCGGCCGGAGCGCCGGCCTCGTCCGGCAGGCGGTAGGTCCGGAGGAACTGGGCTTCGGCCAGGTCACGACCCGGCAGGTCGACACCCTCCCGTTCGCCCACCAGCCGCATGAGTTCGAGATCCTTCTGGATGATGGCACCCGAGGTGCGGCGCATCGGCAGGATGTTGTGATCCTCGATGATGCTGTCCGGGAGTTCGTGGAGGCCGAAGAACATCTCCCCCATCTGCCCCAGCTGCCCGTTGGCCCGCATGGCCTCCTTGAGACCCTCGACGGGGAGGTCGAGATCCTTCGCCAGGCGGACGGCTTCGGCCACGCCGAGGTGCGACACGTAGGTCTGGAGGTTGAGGCACAGCTTCAGCAGGTTGGCGTTCCCCAGGGGGCCGGCCTGGACGAGGGTCTCGCCGCACGCCGACAGCACCGGTTCGAGGGCGGCGATGTCGTCCGGATCGCCCCCGAGCAGAAAGGTCGTCCGTCCCTCGGCGGCCGCCACGTGTCCACCGGTCAGGCACGCCTCGACGATCCGGACCCCGTGGGATGCGCCTTCGGCTGCGGCCCAGGAGACCGTCTCGGGGAGCACGGTGCTGTGGATGGCCACGACCGCGCCGTCGGTGAGGTTCGCCAGCAGACCGTCGGGGCCGTCCAGGACGGCGCGCACGTGGCTGTCGGCCGGAACGCAGATCCCCACGACGTCCGACGAGCGGCCGACCTCGGCCACCGACCCGGCAGCGACCGCCCCCTGGCCGACGACGGCTGCGAGGGGTTCCGGATCGAGGTCGAACACCGTGGGGCGGAGTCCGGCCCGCAACATGCTCTCGACGAGGGGCCGGCCGATGAGGCCGATCCCGACGAATCCGATGCGGGTGCTCATGGGGAGGCCTCCGGGTGGGCTGACGGGCGCGACAGCGGTGCGAGGGACGGGCTGACCACCGTCCGGGTGGTGCGGAACGTGCGGTCACTGATGCGCCACCCGTCGGATCCGCGGCGCAGCCGGTCCTCGTACATCCCGACGGTGTCGATCCAGTGATCGGGATGGCTGGCGAGGACCGTCACGGCGTGGACGTACGCGACGGACGACGCCCACTCCCCGGCGACGTCGACCTGGAAGGTCGAGAGCTGGTGCTGGGTCGGCCCCATCCCCGCGTGGGCCTCCTCCATGAACCGGACGAGGTCAGCGACTCCGTGCCACGAGCCGATCTCGCCGTAGTCGGCCGTCACGTCGTCCGTGAAACAGGTCGCCAGCCGCGGCCAGTCCTTGGTGTCGACCGCCCGGGCGTAGCGGACGAGCACCGCCACGATGTCCTCGCTGTCCACCCCCATCGGATCCTCCCCCGGCCCGGCCGCGCCGTCTGCGGCTCGTGCGACGGCCGGCGCGCCGGTGACGGGTCACCTTGCCAGAAGGGTTTACACGTGTCAACCTCATGGAATCGGCAGGCACCGCCGGCGGGACGCCGTCGCACCCGCTGCGCTCGAGGAAGGGAGATCCCAACGATGACCGACGCGCCCGGCCCCACCGTCGACGCCGTCCGGCGCCCGACGTCCGCACCGCGGGACTTCGCGTCGACGGACCTCACCGATCCGGCCCTGTACGACGACCCCTGGGACTTCTACGCCTGGCTCCGGTCCGACCATCCGGTGTGGTTCGACGAGCGGTCCGGTCTCTACGCCCTGTCCCGTCACGCCGACGTCGTCACCGCGTCGGTGGACACCGACAATTTCAGCTCGGCCCAGGGGGTCCGGCCCGTGAGCCTCGTGCCCCTGTCGATCGTCTCGATGGACAACCCCGAGCACAGCCGCCAACGGCGGATCCTCTCCAAGGGATTCACCCCCCGCCAGATCCGCTCCATGACCGAGCACGTGCGCGAGCTGACGGGCCGAGTGATCGACGAGGTCGAGGCGTCGGGGGAGATCGACTTCGTGTCGGACCTGGCGATGCACGTCCCGCTGATCGTGATCTCGGAGCTGCTCGGCCTCGATCCGTCGATCCGTCGCACCCTCTACGACTGGTCGGATGCGATGATCGCGGCCGAAGCCGTGGCGGACACCCCCGGGCCGGAGCGGGATCGGGCCGCCACCGCCTTCTTCGAGTACACCACCCTGATCGGCACGCTGATCGAGGAACGTCGGGCCGAACCGCGCGACGACCTCCTCTCGATCCTGACCGCCGCCTACGACAGCGGGGAGCTCGCCTACGACGCCGAGACGAAGGACCGCTTCTCCCGCGACGATGTCGCCGACCTCAGCGACGACGAGCTGATGATGTTCTGCGTCCTGTTGATGGTGGCCGGCAACGAGACGACGCGGAACGCCATCGCCGGGGGCCTGCGCGCCTTCAGTCAGTTCCCCGACCAACGTGACCGGCTGGTCGGTGACCCCACGCTGATGGCCGGGGCCGTCGAGGAGATCCTCCGATGGGTCTCCCCCGTCCTCAACTTCACCCGGACGGTCACCGGGCCGGTGGCGCTGTCGGGCGTCGACCTGGTCCCGGGCGACAGGGTGCTGCTCCTCTACCAGTCCGCCAATCGCGACGAGTCCGTCTTCGGGGACGCCGACCGGTTCCGCATCGACCGCGATCCGAATCCCCATGTCGCTTTCGGCTTCGGGACGCACTTCTGCCTGGGGTCGAGCCTGGCCCGGATGGAGATCAGCGTCGTGTTCGAAGAGCTGTTCCGCCGGCTGCCGGACATCGTCGCCGTGGATCCCCATGGCCCCCTCGACCGGAGCGCCTCGGCGTTCGTCGCCGGGATCCACCACCTCCCCGCCCGGTTCACGCCGGTCGTCCGCCCCCCGGGGGTCGGGCCGCGTTAGTCGGGGCGTCGCATGCGCAGCGTGGTGGATGACGACTCCCTTGCCAAGGGGGTTTACACATGTCAACCTCGGGGGACGGCCCGGGCCCGACCGGTGGGTCGCGGCGGCGCCCCACCGCCGGACGAGGGAGGGAGTGCCCGTACATGACCAACGCCTACGCCCCGGGTCCCGACGCGAACCGGGGTGGACCAGGGTGACCAGGGTCGACGATGTGTCGAATCCGGAGGCCAGCCCGCGCCAGTGGTTGTCCGAACGCCAGTCGGCCACCGTGGCCGCCCTGCTCGAGGCCGGGCTCGACGAGGTCCGCGCGGTGGGGTTCGAGAAGCTGACGATCCGGTCCGTCGCCCAGCGCGCCGGGGTGACCCACACCACCGCCTACAGCTACTTCACCTCGAAGTCCCACCTCGTCTCCGAGCTGTACTGGCGCCAGACCCAGGCCATGCCGCCTCCCGAGGTGGCCGATGACGAGTCGTTCGTGGATCGGGTCCGCGCCGCATTCGAGGCACCGGCCGCGGCGCTCGCCGCCGACCCCGCCCTGTCGCGCGCCGTCTTCATCGCCATCATCTCCGACGAGCCCGACGTCCGGCGACTCCGCGCGGCCGTCGCCACGGAGCTGGTCGGACGTCTGCGGAGTGCCCTCGGACCCTACGACGAGCCGGAACTGGTGGGCACGTTGCTGATGGGCTACAGCGGGGCGATGATGCTCGTCGGAACCGGCACCCGGGACTTCCTCGACGTGATCCCCCGGATGGAGACCATGGCCCGCCTCATCGATCCCACCTGATGTCCGCGGGCCGACGCGACGCTCGCGGTGCGGCACCGGGTACGACGCCGACCGACGACGAACTGGAGTGGACAACCGTGCCCCGTGATCTTCCCGCGCTGGTGGCCCAGCTCGACCTGGACGAGAAGGCGACCCTGCTCGCCGGCGCCGATCTGTTCTCCACGGCCGGCCTGGAGCGGCACGGGATCCCCGCCGTCCGGTTGACCGACGGTGCCAACGGTGCCGCGTGGTCCGGTGCTCGCGCGCCGCACCGGACGGCGAGGAGACCGTGACGTCCACCTGCGTGCCCTGCGGAGCCGCCCTGGGAGCGACCTGGGACCCCGTCCTCGTCGAGCGGATCGGGGCGCTCGTCGGGAGGCAGGCCCGCGTCAAGGCGTGCCGGATCCTGCTGGCCCCGACGGTCAACCTCCACCGCTCCCCGCTGGGTGGTCGCAACTTCGAGTCGTACTCCGAGGACCCGCTGGTCGCCGGCCGGATGGGCGCCGCCTACGTCCGCGGGGCGCAGTCCGCCGGGGTGGTCTGCACGGTCAAGCACTTCGCCGGCAACGAGTACGAGAAGGACCGGATGCTGTCCGACTCGATCATCGACGAACGGGCCCTGCGCGAGCTCCACCTGCTGCCGTTCGAACAGGTGGTCACCGAAGGCGGCGCCCTCGCCGTCATGACCAGCTACAACCGGTTGAACGGCGAGTACTGCGCGGACAGCCGTGCACTCCTCCAGGATCTCCTCCGCGACGAGTGGGGCTTCGACGGCTTCGTCGTCACCGACTGGTACGGCTTCTTCGACACCGGGCGGGCGATCACCGCCGGACTCGACCTGGAGATGCCCGGGCCGGGTCGCTCCTACGGACCCCCGCTGGCCGAGGCGGTCCGCGCCGGCCGGGTCGACGAGGCCCTGGTCGATGCCGCCGCCCTGCGCTTCCTGTCGGTCATGGACCGGATCGGCGCGCTGGACGACGATCCCGACCAGGAGCCCGGGTCGGAGGATCGGCCCGAGGACCGGGCGCTCGCCCGGGAGGCGGCCATCGCCGCCACGGTGCTCCTCCAGAACACCGGGGTGCTTCCCCTGGAGCGGGCCGGGCTGCGGCGGGTCGCCGTGATCGGACCCAACGCCGGGCGGGCGGTGATCATGGGCGGTGGGTCGTCGAGCGTTCCGGCGCACTACCTGCGCTCGCCCCTCGACGCGCTCCGTGACCGGCTCGGGCCCGATGTCGAGATCGACACGAGCCCGCGGTCGACATCGCCCGGACCGGCCCCGAGGTGCCGGGCCCGTGGCTGGACGTGGACGGCGACCCCGGGCATGGCCGTCGAGTTCTTCCGGGCCGACGACCTCGGTGGCGACGTGATCCACACGACCACCAGCGACACCGGCGCCGTCGTCTGGTTCGGCGGGACCCCCCGCGAGGTGGGGACCACCTTCTCGTGGAGGGCCTTCGCCGATCTGACGGTGGCGGAGGCGGGTCGCTGGACGATCTCCCTCGTGCAGACGGACCCGGCGCGACTGCTCGTCGACGGGCGCACTCGTCCTCGACGGGTTCGTCGATCCGGCGGGCCCGGGCCACGACTTCTTCGGGCTGGCCCGGCAGGAGGTGACCGTGACCCTCGACCTGGTCGCCGGAGGTACCCGTGCGCATCGAGGTGCAGTCCACGGTCCGGGGTCCGGCCATCGTGACCGGGGCCAAGATCGGCATCCGGCCGGCACCGCCTGTCGACGGCATCGATCGTGCCGTCGCCGCGGCCTCGGGCGCCGACGCCGTCGTCCTGGTGGTCGGGACCGACGAGAACTGGGAGACCGAGGGCGCCGACCGGGAGTCCATGCACCTGCCCGGGGACCAGGACGAGCTCGTGCGCCGGGTCCTCGAGGTGGCGCCCCGGGCCGTCGTGGTCCTGAACGTCGGGGCCCCGGTGGCCACGCCGTGGGCGGCGGGGGCGGGCGCCGTCGTCCAGTGCTGGTTCGGGGGACAGGAGATGGCCGAGGGCCTGGCCGACGTCCTGTTCGGCGAGGCCGACCCCGGCGGCCGTCTCCCGACCACGATCCCCCGCCGGCTCGAGGACGGTCCGACGTGGGGGAATTCGGTGCCGGAGGGCGGACAGCTCCGCTACGGCGAGGGCATCCTGGTCGGCTACCGGTGGTACGAGTCGCGGGGCATCGGAGTGTCGTTCCCCTTCGGCCACGGGCTGTCCTACACCACCTTCGAGATCGGCGTCCCCGAGCTGTCGGCGACCTCGATGGGACCCGGCGGGAGCATCCGACTCCGGGTGCCGGTCACCAACACGGGCGACCGCTCCGGAACCGAGGTCGTCCAGTGCTACGTGGCCCCCGACCGACCCGGCGGCGTTCCGACCGCCCAAGGAGCTGAAGGGTTTCGCCAAGGTGACGCTCGCCCCCGGAGCGACGGTGGTGGCGGAGATCGAACTCGCGGAACGGGCGTTCGCCCGGTGGGCCACGTCCGATCCCGACCTCCCGGGACTGGCGGAGCGGTTGGCCCGGGACGCCTTCTGGATGCGCCAACCCGAGCGGGTGGGTGAGCGGGGCTGGGTCATGGATCCGGGCCCGTACCGGCTGCTCGTCGGGCGGTCGTCGGCCGACATCGCCCACGTCGTCCCGGTGGACGTCCCCGTCGGCGGCCCCCTGGTCTGAGCCGCGCCCTCAGCGCGTATCGGCCGGACTGCAGGTGAAGAGCCCGACCGATCCGCCACCCGGCCCGAGGTGCTGGCAGTGCACCGCGATCCACGTCAGGCGGGGATCGTGTCCCCCGGTCATGAGGACGAGGTGGAACCGGCCGGCTCGGATCATGCCCTCGAGCTGCGGCAGCGTCGGTTCAGGGACGGAGCCGGTGAAACCACCGATGGGGAGGAACTCCTTCCCACTGGCCGCCGTGAAGATGGAGGCCACCGCCGAGGTGTAGACCGCCATCACATAGGGGGACCCCATCTGGAGCCTCTCGAAGATCGGCAGGATCGACGAGGTCTCCTTCGAGGACGACGCCCCGAGGAGGGCCTCGTACATCGCCGTCGTCTTCTTCGACTCGAACGGCGTGTTCGTGAAGCCTCGGTGGTCGCTGGCGATCTGGACGGCACCGGTCGCCGGGATCACCAGCACGGCGGCGGTGCTGACGACGAGGGCCCCGGCCAGCCACCGTCGCCGGGTCGATGCCAGGGCCGCCACGACCAGGAGGGCGACCGCCGCGAGGCCGAGGCCGACGGCCAGGGACGCCAACCACGGGGGAGGGCTTCCGCCCGGAGCCCGGATCAGCCAGATGCCGTAGCCGACCGTTCCGGCCACGACGAGGGCGGCGGCGGCGCAGCGCCGGGCGACCACGGAGGCCGTCTCGGTGCGGGACTCCCACAGGCTGGCGACCCCGGCGCCGAGGATCGCCCCGATCGGTGGGGAGAGTGCCGCGGTGTAGTAGCCGTGCACGATGAACACGTCCGAGAACACCAGCGCCATCGGGACGAGCCAGCCGGTCCACAGGATGAAGTACCCACGTCGGCGGGTGAAGAGTCCACCCACCCCGACCACGAGAGCCGCCGGCAGGAGCCAGCCGATGTCGCGCCCGAGGTCCCCCACCACCAGGCGGTTCCATGCCGGTGGCGGTCCGTCGAGGATCTCGGCGTTCACCGGCACCCCACCGAGGAACTGTTGGAACGCCGCCTGTTGGTTCGTCCGGCCGAACCCGTCGTACACGAACACCTGGGTGAAGACGGAGTTGTCCTGGCTGCCGTCCACGTACGGGCGATCGTGCGCCGGTGTCAGCGTCACGACGGTCATCCACGAGAGCGACACGACGACGGCGACCACGCCGGCGATCGCCACCTGACGGAGTTTGACGCCCCACCGCTCCTGGCGGCCGAAGAGGTACGCGAGCGCGAACGCCGGTAGCACCACCCAGGCCTCGAGCATCTTCGCCTGGAAGGCGATCCCGACCCACACGCCGGCGTAGACGAGATACCGCTGCCGGCCCGACACCAGGGCGGCCGACATGGCATCGGCCGCCAGCACCAGGAACAGGATCATGGCGGTGTCGGCGATGTTGCCCCGGTCGAGACCCACGGCGGCGGGGCTGACCGCGAGGACGAAGGCGGCGACGAGAGCGGCCGTCGTCCCCCGCAGCCGGTTCACGGCCCGGTAGAGGAAGAGGACGCTCAGGACGCCTTCGACGACCTGGGGCAGGACCATCGCCCAGGTGTGGTAGCCGAACGCCCGGACGGACAGCGCCTGGATCCAGAATGCCCCGGGCAGCTTGTCGAGGGTGATGGTCCCGGCCGGGTCGAACGACCCGAAGAAGAAGTTGTGCCAACTGGCGGCCATGCTGCGCACCGCGGCGGCATAGAAGGGCTCGAGGGCGTCCTGGCCGATGCCCCAGGCGTACGACAGGCCGGCGAGCGCGGCGATGAGGGCCAGCAGGATCCTCGGGGCGGTCGGTCGCCATCGATCGGCCGCCACCACCACCGGGGGTCCACCGGAGGTTCCGACGGACCCCACCGTGTCGTCGGGTGAGGTCCGGGTCGCCGGTGGCTCCGGGTCGGACACGACGGCTCCGGACCCGACGGGTCCGGATTCGAGGGCGTTGACCCCGGTGTCGGCTGCTCCCCCCATGTGGTGCGCGTCCCTTCCGAGTTCCCGACCGGCGACGCCACCGGACCGGCGACCACGCCGTCCGGAGCCCCTGGCGCACCTCGGAGGCGCCGGAGGCCACCCCCACCCACCGCGGTGACGTCCCGTCACCCTGACAGAGCACCGTGCGGGGGTCAACCACCGCGGACCTCGGCCACCGCTCGTGCCACCCCCACCCGGGCCCGAACCCCCCGCTCGCCCGGGTCACTCGTCCGAGGGGAGGTTGACACATGTTCAGACACCTGACAGCCTCCAGGGATCCCACCCCGCCCGGGTCGGGACCCGAGGTCGGAGGGGGCCGCATGGATCGAATCCGAGCCGATGGCACGCCGGGCGGGCCGCGTTCGATCGCGACACTCGGCCATGACGAGCTGGCCGTGCTGACCCGCGAACACCTGCTGGCCGGTCACGTCATCGACCGGTCCGGGATGCCCGTGGTCATCCCCCACGGCGTCGACGTCATGCGCGACGTGGCCATCGATGAATGGATGGGAGCCAGCCCCGTCTATTCGAAGCGCATGCAGAAGCTCCTGGGCTTCGAGGGCGACACGGTGGAGGTGGCCCTCAAGGGACTCCAGCTCGACATCGGATCACCCCCCGAATTCATGGACTTCCGCCTCGCCGTGCAGGACGACCACCACGGCACGTTCCACCTCGACCACTGCGGAGCCCTGATGGACGTGGAGCCGCTGGGGGACGACTACGTGGTCGCCATGTGCCACGACATCGAGGACCCCACCTTCGACGCGACCGGGTGGGCGACCAATCCGCGTCTGCGCATGCGACCCGTCCACCGGCCCCCCCGGGTGCCCGCCGATCGGCATCCGCACTGTGCGTGGACCGTCACCATCGACGAGAGCCTCGATCCCACCACGACGCCCGAGCTGGCCCTGGTGGTGGGGCGTTCGGAGGCGGCCCGGCTGCCCCTTCCCCCGATCACCGGCCCGCTGGACGACGGCTTCGCCGACTACCGTCGACCCCTCGATCCGGAACTGCGTCACGAGGACTTCGCCACGGGCGCGCTGCGGGCGATCATCGACGAGGTCGACCTGCAGGGTCATCTGCTGGCTCAGTCCTTCGCCCGGGCCGTCGGCGAGCGCCTGTCACCCGAGGAGACCCGGACGGCCACCGCCCGGCAGTTCATCGGGATCGCCGGTTGGACGGCGGAGCGGCTGGTGCGGGCCTTCGATCTGGGGTCGGACCTCACCGACGTGGCGAGCGTGTTCGAGCTCCATCCGGCCTTCCGCCCCCGGACCTACGTGGACTGGAACGTCGACGTCCAGGACGACCGGGTCCACCTCCGACTCGGCGACTGTCCGGCGTTGCACGAGGTCGGCTTCCCCTCGTGGATCGGCGAACTGTACGCCGGCCGGTCGGAGCCGCTCTCGGCCATCGCCACGGCCGTCGACCCCTACTACCGGGTGGACGACGAGGGCCCGGGCCACTGGACGGTGTCGCGCGGCGACGTCCGGTCCGAGGAGTTGCCCGAGGTCACCATGACCAAGTTCTCCACGGCCACCACCTTCCGGTTCAAGGAGTAGCAGCCGTGGTGCCCTGCCCGGCCCGGAACCACCGTTGACCCCTCCGGGATCCTCCGGAGCGCCCCTGCGGGTCGTCCAGTGGACCACCGGCAACGTGGCGCGCCAGACGGTCCGCGCCGTGCTCGCCCGTCCCGACCTCCGCCTCGTCGGTGCGTTCGCCCACTCCGCGGCCAAGGCCGGCCAGGACGTCGCCGCCCTGTGCGGCCTCTGCGATCCCACCGGTGTCGTGGCCACGGACGACGTCGGGGCCCTCTTCGCCCTGGCTCCGGACTGCGTGATCTACACCCCGCTCCACCCCGACGTCGGGGAGTTGACGACCATCCTCGGTCACGGCATCAACGTGGTCACCAGTTCGGAGTTCCTGACCGGATCCAGGTTGGAGCCCGCCGACGCGGGACGCCGTCGAGGAGGCGGCGGTGGCCGGCGGTGCGAGCATCTTCGGCAGCGGGATGAATCCCGGTTTCGCCCAGCTCCTGGCCGCCATCGGTGCCGGCATCAGCACCGGGGTGCGCCACGTACGGATGACGGAGTCGGTCGACGTCAGCCTCTTCGCGGGGGACGCCAACATGGACGACCTCGGATGGGGACGCCCCGAGGGGGACCCCACCCACCCGGGCGACGTCGAGCGGGCGACCGCGGTCTTCGCCGAGGGAGCCGAGGTGCTGGCGCGGATCCTCGGTCTGGATTCACCCGATCTCCGGTGCACGGTGGGGTTCGCGTACGCCGAGAAGGATCTGGATCTCCCCGGTCGGCCGATCGCGACGGGGACGGTGGCCGGCATCGACGTGCGGTGGGAGGCGATCGTCGACGGTCAGCCCCGGATCGAGTGTCACCAACGGTGGGTCATGAGCCGGTCCATCCGACCGGCCTGGACCGTGGAGCACGGGTACGTCGTCGACGTGGCCGGCGACCCGAACGTCAGACTGAAGCTCGACATCTGGCCCGACGTGGACGACCTCGCCTCTCTGACCCTCGAGGACATCCACGCCATCGGCATGCGCATCACCGGCGTGCCGCTGGTCAACGCCATCCCGTCGGTCTGCGCCGCCGATCCCGGCATCCGCACCTACGCCGACCTCCCCACCGTCTCCACCCGGCTCGCCGGTGCTTTCCGGCCGTGAGGATCGCCGTGACCGGAGGGACCGGGTTCGTCGGGTCGCACACGGTCGCCGCCCTGATCCGGCACGGTCACGAGGTCCGCGTCATGGCCCGACGGCCGGAGGCGGTCGCCCGGGTCCTGGGGCCGCTCGGTGTCTCGGCCGAGGCCGTCCGGGGTGACGTGACCGATCCGGGGACGGTGGCGGCCGCCCTCGACGGATGCGACGCGGTGATCCACGCCGCCGCCCACGTGGGCGTATCGACCGGCGTCGGGCCCACGGACAACGTCAACGTCGACGGCACCCGGAATGTGTTGACGCGGGCGATCCAACGCGGGATGGACCCCATCGTCTACACGTCGAGCGTCTCGATCTACCTTCCCTCCGACCTCCCCCTCATCACGCCGAACTCCCCGTTGGTCGAGCCGCTGTCGCCCTACACCGCGTCGAAGAGCGCGGCCGAGCGGCTCGCCCGCGCGTTCCAGGCGGACGGTCATCCGGTGACCAGCATCGCCATCGGCGGCGTCTACGGTCCCCACTCACCCCACCTCGACAGCAGCTTCGCCGGCGTACTGGGGGCGATGCGCTCGATGATGCTCGTGCCGCCGGGCGGCATCGGCGTCATCGACGTACGTGACGTCGCCGAGCTGCTGGCCCGGGCGGTCCGCCCCGGTGAGGGGCCCCGACGCTACCTGGCCGGCGGCACGTACGTCACCTGGTCGGAGTGGGTGGACCTGCTCACCACCGCGGCGGGGACGGAGGTCGCCCGGCACGAGGTGACCGCCGACGAGATGACCGCCCTCGGCCGCGAGATCGACGAGCAGCGGAGGCAGGGCGTCGCCGTGGACATCCCGCTGACGGAGGAGGCGGCGATCGTCATGACGAGCTGCCCGCCCACCGACGACTCGTCGGCGCTGTCCGACCTCGGCCTCACCTACCGACCCGTGGTGGAGACGTTCCGCGACACCGTGGAGTGGCTCCGGGCGGAAGGCCACCTGCCGCTTCCTGGATGACCCACCGGCCGCTCGGCCGGGGAGCGGGCGCCCGTGACCCGCCCACCGTCCCCGCGCGGCCGTCCGGGCGCCCTTACCCGCCCGTTACCGGAGTGGGGCAGAGTGCCGGCATGGGCACGACCGGCCGGGCGGACGAGCAGCCACGGGCACACGAGGGGTGCCCGTCGACCGGCGCGTCCCCCACCGCCCCCTACCTGACGACCTCCCACCCCGTTCGCAATGGGGGTGGCGGTAGAGGGATCCGGATGTCACCATTGGCCGCAGAGAACCTGTCACAGGCGGAAGTGGCTGTGCCCCACTGCGTGAGTTGCCGGACATCGACGGTCACCCGGCCCCGGACGGGCCCGGGACCCGGCGCGCCGTTCGGCGGACGGTGGTCGATCCGATGACGGCCACCGCGATGGTGCGCGACCCCGTGGCCATGCCACGCTCCGCCTCGCCCGGACCCCGCACCCTCTCTCCCCGACAACTGCGCCTGATCGCCGGCCTGCTGGTCGCGTTCACCTCGGTGACGGCTGTCGTCGGCATGCTGGCCCTCACCAGCCGACACTCCGCCACCACGGTGGCCGCCGTGTCCGCCGAGCCCCTCATGGTGGATGCCCAGGCCATCGACACGTCGCTGTCCGACGCCGACTCGACGGCGGCCGGATCGTTCCTGGTCGGCCGCCTCGAACCGACGACGCTCCGCCAGCGGTACGACCAGGACCTCGCCCAGGCCTCTGCGGCGTTGAGCGTCACCACCCAGCAGATCGGGACCACTTCGTCGGCGACCGACGCGCTGCGCACGATCACCGAGGCTCTTCCGACCTATGCCGGCATCGTCCAGAGCGCGTCGTTCAACCAGCGGCAGGCCTATTACCCGCTGGCGGCCGCCTACATGGCCGAGGCCAGCCACCTGATGAGGATGACCATCCTGCCGGCCGCCCAGCAGGTCTACGCCGTGGAGCACCGGAGTCTCACGGGCGACCAGGGCGATGCCGTGGCGACCTGGCTGACCCTGATCGCCCTTTTGCTGCTGGCCACCGACCTGGTGCTGCTGGTCCTCGTCCAGCGCCGACTCAGTCGCCAGTTCCGCCGCACCTTCAATGTGCCCCTGATCGTCGCCACCGGACTCGTCGCGGCGGTGGCCATCGGCCTGGTCGCCTCGGTCTCGGTCCAGAATGCCAGGGTCCATCGGGCGGCGTCGGAAGGTTCGTCCACCGTCTCCCTCTTCACCCAGGCGCGGATCCTGGCCCTCCAGATGCGGGCCGACGACGAGCTGACCCTCTTGTCGAGGGACGCCGTCAGCACGTACCAGAGTGACTACCGCGCGGCAGCCGACCACCTGGCCGGCCTGCTGACTGACGTCCGGACCGGATCGGCGCCCGAGGTCCGGGCCGACGCCGCGGCCGGCGAACGGGCGCTCCGGGCCTATGCGAACGCCCACGACGAGATCCGCCGGGCCGACGACGCCGGCGATCTGATCGGCGCCATCGAACTGGCGGCGACCGGTTCCCCTACCGGGTTGCCGGCGGCATCGAACGCTCTCGACCAGGCATTGGCGGCCGGGATCGCCACCTCCCAGCGCTCCTTCGCCACCGACATGGATGAAGCGGCGGACGCGCTGGTGCCGCTCATCGTCCTCATGGTCCCGTTGCTCGGGATCGCCTGCCTGCTCATCCTCCTGGGCCTGCAACGACGGATCGACGAGTACCGGTAGGTGACCATGTCCGACCCGCGCACCCCATCCCGTCGACCCCTGGCCCGGGCCATCGCCCCCGTGGTCCTGGGAGCCCTCGCCCTCGGTGGCTGCAGCACGGCCGCCCGGACCGCGCCCGTCGCTCCGACCGTCGCCCTGTTGCCCGCCGGCGCCCACGTCGTCCATCCGAAGGACACCCCGACGAGCACGCCCACCTGTGCCGATCCGACCTGGAGCATCGCCCCGCCGGCCGTCATGCCCCGGCCGGGCGCCATGCCCTCGGGCTCGTACATGGCGAAGATCCAAACGCGGGGCTACCTGGTGGCCGGCGTCGACCAGAACACCTACCTGTGGGGCTACCGCGACCCGACCACGGGCCTCTACACCGGGTTCGACATCGACATGCTCCGACAGGTCAGCCAGTCGATCTTCGGCTCGCCGGACGACATCCACTTCGTGGTCGTGCCCACCGCCGACCGCCAGGAGGCGGTGGCCACGGGCGAGGTGGACATCGTGGCCGAGACGATGACCATCAACTGCGCGCGCGAGACCGAGGGTCCCTACGCGGTCGACTTCTCCTCCGTCTACTACCTGGCCGGGCAGGAGATCCTCGTTCCCGGCAACTCCTCCATCACCGGCCCCGACGACCTGGCGGGAAAGCGGGTCTGCGCCACCGACGGATCCACGTCGCTCACGAATCTCGTCGGGCTCCACCTCGATCCCCCGCCGGTGCTGTGGTCGGTGCCCGACGACACCGACTGCCTGGTGATGCTGCAGCAGGGGGAGGTGGACGCCATCAGCACGGACAACGTGATCCTCCAGGGCCTGCAGGCCCAGGACCCGAACACCCGGCTGGTGGGTCCGGCGTTCACCTCCGAGCCCTACGGCATGGCCATCGCCAAGAGTCACCCCGAGTTCACCGCCTTCGTCAACGGTGTCCTCGCCTCCGAACGGTCCGACGGGACCTGGATCGCCATCTACGACCGGTGGCTGGCGCCCTTCACCAGCGGTGCCGTGCCCTCGCCGCCCGCCGCCCAGTACCGGGGGGCGTCATGAGCCCGGCGCCGTCGACCCACGACGTCGACGCCCGGATCACCACGCTGCGCGACACCCTCGACCGGATGCGCGCCAACCTGGTCGAGCTCGACGACGACGTCACCCGCCGGACCCTGGACGCCGCCACCGCACTCCGGGGCCGCACGGCCGAGGCGTGGGCCGAGGTGGGGGGGTCGATGACCGGGCTCTGGCGCTCCCTGTTGGCGCTCGACGCCGTGGTGGCGGAGCTCGTCGGGCTACGCGGCTCACGATCGACCATCAACCGCGCCACCCTCTCCCGCCTCCATGAACTCCTGGACGGACCCTCGGTAGTGCTTCCGGTCACCACCGGGTCCGACCTCCCGCGGTCCCTGACGGCCGGGCCCGACCCGGTCTCCCGGCACACGGTGGACGAGGTCGTCGCCACCATGTCCGAGCAGTACGCCCGCCTCGCGGCGGTGGTCGACACCGTGTACCGGACATGGTCCACGGTGTCGCCCGAGTTGGGCGCGCTCTCCGACGAGCTCGCCCGCCTGCTCGGCGGTACGGGATCCGAGGCCGGCGAACGGTGCGACCGGTCCGACCTCGCACGGGCCCTGATCGACGACTACCGGGAACTGGCCACCCACGATCCCCTCGGACTGCCCGACAACGCACTCGGTTCCGCCCATTCGGCGGTCGACGCCGCCCGGGCGGAATTGACCCAGGCGGCAGAGGTGCGGGCCGGGCTCGAGGACGAGGTCGCGGCCATCGCGGACGGTCTGGCGGCGACCCGGGTCTGGCTCGACGCCGGACACGCCTCCGCCGGACGTCCCGCCCGGATCGCCGACCGCGCCGGCGACCGTGCCGGCCCGTCGCAGATCCGGCTCGAGCTGGACGAGCTGGACCGGGACCTCCTCGCGGTCCGGATGATGGCCAGGGTCCGTCCGTCCGACGCGGGCCGGCGGGCGCAGGTGCTCCGCGCCCGGGTCGAGGTGCTCGCCACCCGGGCCCAGGAGCTCGCCGGGTTCGAGTCCCGCGGACTGGTCGAGCGGGACGAGCTCCGCGGCCGGCTGGACGCTCTCCACGCCAAGGCCCACGCGTTGGGTCGCGCCGAAGATCCCGAGCTCGAACAGGTGCGGCAACAGGCACGCGACGAGCTCTACTGCGCCCCCTGTGACCTCGAGCGCTCGTCCGCGCTCGTCGACGCCTATCAACGAGCGGTCCGGGCGATCGGGGGGGCGGGGCGATGACCGTGGCCTGCGTCCGATCCGGCTGTCTGGGATCGATCGACGGCGACGGGTTCTGTGACACCTGCGGGCGGCGCCACGGTACCGGCGGCCCGACCTCGGCCCCCGTCGCCCCGCCGGCGCCGGACGTCCCCGCGACGGGTCCGTCGCCGTGTCCCCGACCCGGTTGCGACGGGGCTCTCGTCGACGGCTTCTGCGACGTCTGTGGCCTGGCGCCCACCCGCACCGGGCCATCGCCGGGTGCGGCGGATGCGGCACCGCCGGCCACGGGGGCCCGACCGGCGTCACCTCCCGTCCGGTCCAGCACCACCGGGTCGCTCGGCTCGGGTACCGCCGTCCTGCCGTCCCATGGGAGGGCGGCGGTGGCTCAGGAGGTGACCCCGGGGTCGGGCCACGCCCGGGGAAACCTGGGGGCCGGGCTGGTCGACGTGCCGGTGCTCCCGGCCCTCGACCCCCAGGCCGCCGTCCTGGCGGACCCCGAAGTGCCGGAACGCAAGCGCACGTGTGCCCGGTGCGGCGAGCCGGTCGGTCGGAGCCGGGGGGACGTTCCCGGACGGACCGAGGGCTACTGCACACATTGCGGATCCCCCTTCTCCTACACGCCCAAGTTGCATCCCGGGGACCTGGTGGGCGGGCAGTACCAGGTGGAAGGCTGCATCGCCCACGGCGGCATGGGTTGGGTGTACCTCGCCCGCGACCGGAACGTGTCGGACAAGTGGGTGGTCCTGAAGGGTCTCCTCGACTCCGAGGACCCGACCGCGATGGCGGCGGCCGAAGCCGAGCGGAGGTTCCTCGCCGAGATCGAGCACCCCAACATCGTGAAGATCTTCAACTTCGTGCAACACGACGGGGCCGGATACATCGTCATGGAGTACGTCGGGGGTCGGTCCCTGCGGGAGATCCGGAACCGGTACCGCGAGGAGCACGGGCGGCCGCTGCCCGTGGCCCAGGCCATCGCCTACGTGCTGGAGATCCTGCCGGCCTTCGGGTTCCTCCACCGGCGGGGACTCCTCTACTGCGACTTCAAACCGGACAATGCCATCCAGGTGGAGGAGCAACTCAAGCTGATCGACCTCGGAGGGGTCCGGGCGACGGACGACGACGAGAGCGATCTGTACGGCACCATCGGCTACCAGGCCCCCGAAGTCGGCGAACAGCCGGCCACCGTGTCGTCGGACCTCTACACCGTCGGTCGCACGCTCGCCGTCCTGTGCCTGGACCTGCCCGGGTTCCAGGATCCCCGCCGTCATGCCACGACGCTGCCCTCTGTGACCGAGGTGCCCGAGTTCCTCCGGTACGAGTCACTCCACCAGTTCCTCGTCCGCGCCACGGCGCCCGACCCGGCGGCCCGATTCGTGTCCGCCGCCGACATGGCCACCCAGTTGCGGGGTGTGCTGCGCCAGGTCGTCGCTCTCGACGGAGGCAGTCCACCGCCGGAGGCCAGTCGGCTCTTCAGCGCCGAGCTCGGCCATGGCGCTCCAGGGGACGGTTGGCGGTTCCTCCCCGTCCCGACGGTCGATCCGGCGGACCCCGCGGCGCCCGTCCTGGCCTCGGTCGCCGCGGCCACCCCCGATCAGGCGGTGACACTGCTCCGAAGTGCGCCTCCCAGTCCTGAACGCGCCTACCAATTGGCGCGGACGCTGCTCGAGTCCGGCGACGCCGAAGCCGCGACCCTCGAGCTGGCCACTCCCGAGGTCGCCCACGGAGGGTGGCGCACCGCCTGGTGGAAGGGGATCCTGCACCTGGCCACCGGTCGTCCGACCGACGCGATGGTCTTCACCTCGGCCGTGGCCGCCGAGCTCCCGGGCGAGCTGGCACCCCGACTGGCCTCGGCCCTCGCCTGGGAGCTGGTGGCGTCATCGACTCCGGACCCCGGTCCGGCGGTGGCAGAGGCGGACCGGCTGTTCCGCCTCGTGTCGGACACCGATGCCTCGTACGCGTCGGCCTGCTTCGGTCTGGCCCGGACGCGGGCGAGGTTGGGCGACCGCGAGGGCGCCATGGCCGCGCTCCGACGCGTCGCGGCATCGTCCAGTTCCCACCAGGGAGCCCGACTCGCCGCCGTCCGGCTCTGCGGCACGCCGGTCGGGGGGGCGATCCCCACCGTCTCCGATCTCGTCGACGGGTCCGACATCCTGGCCCGCCTGGACGTGGAGCCGTCGGTCCGGCTACCCCTCGAACGAGACCTGTTGACGGTAGCCCTGCGCCAGGTGACCGACGGTGGGGTCGCACCCGATCCGGAGGTCACGGTCGTCGGATCTCCACTCGTGGAGGACGCCCTGCGCCTCACCCTCGAGTCCACATACCGGAACCTCGCCACGTTGGCTCCCTCCGCCGAGACACGTCGACGTCAGGTGGACCTCGCCAACTCCGTGCGCCCGAGGACGAGGACGTGAGCACGGCCCCCGAGGACGGTGGGAGCCGCTGTCCGGGGTGTGCCGCCGAGGTGCGCCCGGACGACGTGTTCTGCGAGGCCTGTGGCCGGCGGATCCTCGGCGTGCCGGACGCAGGCCGGTCCGGCATCACGGGACGGGAGTCGATCGGTATCGCCCGTCTGGAACTCACGGTCGAGGGCGGCGCCGCCGTCTCGGACCTCGGCCGGCGCCGGTCCCGCAACGAGGACGCCGTCGGACTGTCGGGCGGCCCGGCGGCACCGGGCGTCTCCATCGCCGTGGTCTGCGACGGCGTCGGATCGACCACCGACGCCCACCTTGCGGCGCGGGCGGCGGCCGACGCGGCGGTGGTCACCCTGGAATCCGCGCTCGCCGGCGGTGACCCGGACGGGGACCGGATCGAGCTGGCCTGCGAGGAGGCCGTCGCCGCGGCACGCGAAGCCGTCGACTCGATCCCCTTCGACTGGAGCGCTCCCGGCGCGCTGTCACCATCGACGACCCTGGTGGCCGCGGTGGTCGTGCCGGGCCGGGCGGTCGTCACCTCGATGGGGGACAGTCGGGCCTACTGGCTACCGGTGACCGGCCGAGGCCACCAGGTCACGGTCGACGACTCCCTCGCCCAGGAACAGATCACCGAGGGCGTCGACCCGAGCGAAGCCTGGGCCGGACCCGACGCCCACACCATCACCCGGTGGATCGGCGCGGACGCGGACAGGGTGGACCCGAGGGTGGTCTCCCTCGATGTCGTTACCTCCGGGCACCTCGTCCTCTGCACCGACGGACTGTGGAACTACGTCGAGGGACCCGACGGACTGGCCGACCTGGTGGCGACCGCACCGGATCCGTCCCCCTTGACGGTCGCCCGGACCATGGTGACGGCAGCGCTCGATCGGGGTGGTGGAGACAACATCACGGTGGCCGTCGTCGAGGCGGGCCCGGCTCACGGTGCACCTCTGACGGTGCCGTGCACGAACGACGAGGAGGGACCACCATGACCACGTTCACCCTGGACTGCTTCCAGAACGAGTACCTGCCCGCCGGTGCCGGCGTCATGCACGCCGTGCTCACGGCATCAGCGGCGGACAGTGGTCGATCGTCCGCGGCATCCACCGCCGACGATTCCACCGATCGGGCGGAGCTGGCCATCATCGACGTCTCGGGGTCGATGTCGGGGGCCAAACTCCAAGAGGCGAAGCAGGCGGTGTCCACCTTCGTGGACTGCCTGCCCGACGGCGTCCGGTTCGGGATCGTGGCCGGCAACGACCGGGCCGCGGTCGTCTATCCGGACAGACCGCCTCTGGCCACCGCCTCCCCGGGCACCCGCCGGGAGGCCAAGCGCTCCCTCACCCGACTTCGGGCCGGAGGGGGGACGGCGATCGGCTCCTGGATCCACCTCGCCACCGCGCTCTTCGGCCCCGAGTCGGGTATCCACCACGCCATCCTCCTGACCGACGGGAGGAACGAGCACGAGACGCCGGAGATCCTCCAGCGGTGCCTCGATGCGGCCGGGGGCGTCTTCCAGTGCGACTGCCTCGGCGTGGGTGCCGACTGGGAGGTGGGCGAGCTCCGGACCGTGGCCACCTCCCTGCTCGGGACCTACGACATCGTGCCCCACGCCAACGAGCTCAGCAGCTTCTTCGCCTCGATGGTACAGACTGCCCTGGACCGCCAGGTCGACGATGTCCGGCTCCGGGTCTGGGTTCCCAAGGGGGCGGAACTGACCGTGTTGAAGCAGCTCGATCCGATCACCGACCTCGTCGGATCGGGCACACCTTCGGGCGCGCTCAGCGTCGACTTCGCCACCGGAGCCTGGGGTGACGAATCCCGTGACTTCCACCTCGGCGTCCGCCTCCCGGTCGGCGAGGTCGGCGACGAGGGCCTAGCGGCCCGGGTCTCCCTCGTGGTCGGCGAGGAGGTCGTCGCCCTGGCTCTCGTCCGGGCGATCTGGACGGACGATGTGGCCCAGTCGACGGTCATCCATCGACGGGTGGCCGCCGCGCTCGGCGAGGACGAGATGGCCGAGGCCATCCAGGAGGGCGTCGACGCCCTGCGCTCGGGCGATGTCGAACAGGCGACCGGCCGACTGGGGGACGCGGTGCGCATCGCCGCGGAACAGGACAACCCGGAAGTCATCGAGCGGGTCTCCGCCCTCGTCGACATCGAGGACCCGGCCACCGGGCGCGTCCGACCCAAGCGGTCGGTGGACAGAACGGACATGATGATCGCCGAGACGCGGTCCACCCGCACCGTCAGGACGAGGAAGCCATGACCGACACGGTGACGCCCGACGACACCGGCGGCATCGGCAAGGGCGGAGCCGCGGTGGACCCCGGACCCGCCGTGCCGACCTGTCCGAATTGTGGTTCCGAAGTGGGTGAGCGTTCCTCGTGCGAGAGTTGTGGCTACCTCTTCGAGGTGCCGGACAGCCTCGCCGTGTGGGAGGGGGAGCGTTGGGAGGTGGTGGTCCGGCCGGACCGCGACTACTTCGACAGCGTCGATCCGGAGGGCCTCGAGTTCCCCGAGGTGGTCCACTCCCGGAGGTTCCCACTCATCGGTGATGCGATCCGATTCGGTCGGCGCAGCGCGTCGAAGGGGACGGATCCGCAGATCGACCTGTCCGGAACGCTCGAGGACGTCGGCGTCTCCCACCGCCATGGCCTGTTGATGCGCCAGCCCACCGGCGAGTGGGCACTGGTGGACGAGGATTCCACGAACGGGACACTGTTGAACTCGTTTCACGATCCGGTGCCACCGAACCAGCGGATCCCCCTGCGCGACGGGGACCGGATCCACCTAGGTGCGTGGACCACGATGACCGTCGAGCGGACCGAGGGACTCCCGGAGCGGCCCGACGACGAGGAACTTCCGTCGAAGGACACCCGGACCATGGCGCGGGGCCGCCTCGGCATGGACCTCGCCGTTCTGGGTCCCCTGACACTGACGGTCTCCGGTGAGCCCCGGACCATCGGAGCCCAGAAGGCACGGGCCACCCTCACCGTGCTGGCCCTCCACATCGGCACGCCCGTATCGACCGCAGACCTGTCGTGGGCGCTGTGGGGCGACCGGGAACCCCCCACCGCCGCGAAGGCACTCCAGGGGTACATCTCCACCTTGCGCAAGGCGCTTCCCAAGGGGGCGATCGAGACGGCGGCGAACGGCTACCGCATGCTCGGACCCCGCGACGTCGTCGATGTCTGCCGGTTCGAGCGCCGCGGTGGGCGGGCGAGGGAACTCCTGGCCAGCGGCCACCCGGCGGCGGCCGTGGCGGAGGCGACCCGCGCCCTGTCACTGTGGCGGGGCGACCCGCTCCCCGATCTGGCCAGTGGTCCGGCGGGCCCCGCCGAGGCGGCCCGGTTCCTCGAGGTCCGGGCGACGGTGGAGGAGGACCTCGTCGAGGGCCGCCTGCAGCTCGGCGACCATCTGGGGGTGCTCCCCGACGCGACGAGCGCCGTCGAGAAGGAGCCCCTGCGGGAGCGGAGATGGGGCCAGTTGATGCTCGCCTACCACCGGTCGGGGCGCCAGGTGGAAGCTCTGCGCACGTTCCAACGCGTCCGGACACTTCTGGACGAGGAGTTCGGTGTCGAGCCGTGCGCCGATCTGGTTGCCCTCGAACACGCCATCGTGCTCGACGACCCCGGCCTGAGGTGGACCCCCCCGGGCGACTGACCGCCCGACGGCGTTCCCGGCCGCCTCGGAGGGTGGGGAGTATCCTGGGAGCGGCTGCACCGGGGGGGTCGGGTGACGGCGAATGCTCGTCAGTCGATGCTCGGATGGCCACCACCATCGGAACACGGGCCAGGCGCCGGTGCCGGGAGTCCGTGCTCGGGAACGTCCGGCTCCGGACGGGTCCCGACCGGCGAACTGGGGGAATCATGGGCATGACGGCAATCTCCGGACGGCGTCGCACGATCGTCCGGGCGACCGTGGCCACCGGACTACTGGCGGTCACGACGTTCACGGGGATCGGACTGGCCGCCCCGGCGGCGCACGCCTCCCCGGCCCTCGACTACGTGGCGCTGGGCGACTCCTATTCGGCCGGTCCCCTGGACGGGCCCACGACGGGCAACCTCCTCTGCCTCCAGTCATCGGCCAGCTACCCCTATGACACGGCGGCGCACCTCGGGGCGGCGCTCACCGACGTCTCCTGCTCCGGGGCCGACTCGGCCAACGTGACCTCCTCGTCGCAGTACCCCGGGGTGGTGCCCCAGGTCGATGCCCTGTCGCCGTCCACGCGACTGGTGACCCTGACCGACGGAGGGAACGACAACGATCTCTTCGTGTCGGCCCTGCTCGCCTGTGGAGCCACCGACATCCTCGACGTCCTGAACATCGGCTCGCCGTGCAAGGCCGTCTACGGGAACACCTTCACCGACGAGGTGGCAGCGGATGCGTCGACGATCACGAGCACCTTCGCCACGGTCAGGGCCGACGCGCCGAACGCCGCGGTGTACGTCCTCGGCTACCCGGACATCCTCCCCTCCAGTGGGGGCTGCTATCCGACCGTGCCGCTCACCAATGGCGACACGTCCTACCTGAACAACCTGGAATTGGACCTGAACTCCACCATCGAGGCCGCGGCAACGGCCGCCGGCGTGCATTTCGTGTCGACCTACAGCCAGTTCGAGGGTCACGGCTCGTGCGCCCGCGGTTCGAAGCAGTGGATCAACGCCATCATCTCCACCTCCGGCGGCATCTCGGTCCATCCCAACGCCACCGGCGAGCAGCAGATGGCCGACATCCTCGAGGCGGCGCTGGCGGCGAACGGGATCTCCTGACCTGACGGACCCGATCGGGCGGTCCCTCGTTCCCACCCCTCGACCAGGCCCGATGTCGTTCATCATGTGAAGCGATGCCATTGAAGTTGGTGATGTGCTGACACGATCGAACCGGTATACTGTTGCTAGCAGATGACTTCCACCTGCTAGCGAAGGAGTCCCACGACATGCTGGCCGCCACGAACCCGATCCGCCTGGACAAGCTCGACCTGTTCAGCGACTGCACCAAGGGGCAGCTGCAGCAGATCAGCTCGTTGACGAGCTACCTGCACCTCCCGAAGGGCCACGTCCTGATGCACGAGGGCGCGCCCGCCAAGGAATTCATCGTCATCCTCAGTGGCTCGGCGCAGGTGACCCGGCAGACCCCCCAGGGCGCCGTCAAGGTGGCCGAGGTCGGACCCGGTGACTTCCAGGGGGAGATGGGACTGCTCGCCGGCTCGCCCCGAACCGCGACCGTCACCGCCACCACCGACCTGGTCGTCCTGGTGAGTTCGGTCGGCGAGTTCCGGTCCATCCTCGAACTCGCCCCCTCGGTGGCCGCCAAGGTCCGGCGGGCGTCGTCGCTCCGGGCGTCGGACCTCGCGCTGGCCGCCTGACCGGCGCGCACCCCGTGCGCGCCCACCGGGCCCCGACCGGAAAGCCCCACCGAAACACCGGCCGTCCCGACCGGGAACGACACCCTGCGCATGTCACACTGAACAGCGTCCCGTCGATCGCGCGACGGTGCGGACCCGGCCGGGACACCGCCACCCATGAGGACATCGGAACGACGACCGGGACGCCACGACCGACGGCGCCCCGGGCCGTCCCCGCGTAGCCGCTCGGGGTCGGCCCTGCTCATGACCTGCGGGATGGTCGCCGCCGTGGTCCTGGCGACCTGCGCGATCGCCACCACATCAGCCGGGGCCGCCGGGAACCCGGACAGGACTCCCGAAGCCATCGACCCGGCGGAAATGGCGAAGGGGGCGTGCATAGCGCTGCCCCCCACCTCGGGTGACCGGCACCAGACCGTCTTCCTCGACGCCGGTCACGGCGGTCTCGACCCCGGCGGCGTCGGCTCGACCGCCTCGGGTCAGACCGTTGCGGAATCGGATGTCAACCTGGCCATCGAACTGGCCGCCTCGGATCTGCTCCGGGCCCAGGGCTTCCGGGTGGTGGTATCCCGGACCGCGGACACCACCGTGGTCCGGCTCACTCCGCAGGACGTGTCCGGGAACGAACTGTCATTGCTGGGTGTCCACGACGACGTGGTGGCCCGGGACACCTGCGCCAACCTGTCGCACGCCGACGCCCTGGTCGGGATCTACATGGATACCGGCTACAGCGCGTCGGACGCCGGGAGTCTGGCCCTGTACGACGCCGACCGCCCCTTTGCCGCGGCCAATGAGCAGCTGGCCCAGCTGCTCCAGTCGGACGTCCTGTCGGCCATGAACGCACAGGGCTGGGGCATCCCCGACGACGGGGTGAGCCCCGACTCGGGCTTCGGTTCCTTGGTCGAGACCTCGTCGGGTAGCGCCCTGGCCACCCTGGCCGCCTCCTACGACCACCTCCTCCTGCTCGGACCGGCGTTGGCCGGCTTCTCCTCCTCGCCGAGCCAGATGCCGGGCGCGGTCCTCGAGCCGCTCTACCTGACCGATCCCTACGAGGGATCGATCGCCGTCACGCCCGCCGATCAGCAGGTCATCGCCGGGGGCATCGCCCGGGCGGTCGGGCAGTTCCTCGGTACCGCCCCCGGACCGGGCGGCACCGGCGTGTCCTGCACCCGAAGCGAACGCTTCGTCGACGCCTGTCCCGTGGCCGACCTCCTCACGACCCCGACCGGCGACTGAGACCGACCGGGCCCACCGGGACGTGCCCTCCCGCGGGCGGGGGGTCGGCGCCGTAAGGTGCGCTGAGCATCCACGACCGAGGAGGGCGACGATGGCGGTGACGGGGCTGGCCAACCTGGCGATCAAGGTCGCCGATCTGGACGAGGCGTGTGACTTCTACACCCGGGCCGGCGCCCGGGTCCGGGACCGCATGGTCTGGCGGAACGGTGAGCGGGCCGACGTGGAGCTCGGTCCCGTGCTCATCACCCTCTTCACCCGCGCCATCTACGAGGACGACGTCGACCTGCCCGCGGAGGGCTTCCTGCACCCGGCCCTGTTCACCGACGACCTGGACGCGGAGCTCGAGGGGCACGAGGTCGTGTGGGGCCCGGAGGTCGTCGAGGGCACGTTCGGTCGCCGCCGGATCGCCTTCGTCAGCGCCCCGGGGGGTATCCGGTTGGAGTTCATGGAGCAGTTGGGCTGACCGGACCGACCGCCCCGGCGGACGGAGGACACGAACACACGTTCGACTAGCCTGGGGCCGATGGCTGTCCTGCAGGCCTCGCTCTTCGACACCGGTGGGTGTCCCGCCCTCCGTCCTCTCGACGGGGCCCTGCGCCGCATTCCCCTGAGCGACGGGGCATGGCTCGACCACCTGCCCGGATGGGTCGAGCGGGCCGACCTGCTCTTCGAGGACCTGGTCGGCGTCGTCCCGTGGCGATCCGAGGAGCGGACGATGTACGAGCGGAGGGTGACGGTGCCACGGCTGCTGTCCTCCTTCGGTGAACAGGACGCCCCTCCCCACCCCCTGCTCGGCGACGCACGGTCCCAGCTGGCCCACCACTACCTCGGCGTGCCCGGAGGGGACCTCGCCACCATCGGTCTCTGCCTCTACCGGGACGGTACCGACAGCGTCGCCTGGCACGGCGACACCATCGGCCGCGGGGCCAGCGAGGACACCCTGGTCGCCATCGTCTCCCTGGGCTGGCACCGGACGCTCGCCCTGCGGCCGCGGCGGGGTGGAGGTCGGTCCCTCCGTTTCCGTGTCGGCGGGGGTGACCTCCTGGTCATGGGGGGCAGTTGCCAGCGGACGTGGGAGCACGCCGTGCCGAAGACGGGTCGGCCCGTCGGCCCGCGGATCAGCATCCAGTTCCGCCCGAGCGGTGTGGCCTGATCCGCGCCGGAGCGGTCAGGCCGGCCATCGCCGAAGCGGGTGGTGCGCCTCAGTCCTGGGCGTCGGCGAGCACGGGCGTGGGACCGGCCACGGGGGCGGTCCTCGTCGACGGTCGCCAGGCGCCCCACGCCCGGCCCCCGGCGTAGACGAAGGCACTGAGGGTGCCGACGAAGAAGCCGACGGGCAGGTTCAACGCGTAGGACAGGGCGATGGACGACCACACCGTCGCCAGCGCGATCACGACCGACAGGCCCATGGCCACCATCGGCCGCTTCGTCATCGCTCCCGCCGCCGCCGGAGGGCCGATGAGGAGGCTGAAGATGAGCAGGGATCCCACCACCGGCACCGCCGCGGTGGTGGCGAGGGCCAGGACGAGGAGGAAGTAGAGGTCCATCCGTCCACGACGGATGCCCCGCGCCTCGGCCACCTCGGGCGCCACGGATGTCAGCAGCAACGGGCGGTAGAGGACGGCCACCGCCACCAGACACACCACGGCGATGCCCAGGGTCGGCACCAGTTCGGTGCTCGAGACCCCCAGGACCTCGCCGAAGAGCAGCGCGTAGATCTCCTGGGCGTACTCGGTGGTCCGGGACAGGAACAGGTCACCGAGGCCCAGCATGATCACGATGGTCAGGGCGGTGGCCACGTCGTTGCGGGCCCGGCGCCCGAGGGTGGCGATGGTGACGGCGCCGGCCACGGCGAACACGCCGAGCCCCACCAGTTCGTTGGCCCCGATGAGGCTGGCGCCGGCGGCCCCCGCGAAGGCGCCGTTCGGCAGGGAATGGGCGGCGAACGCCGCGCCCCGCAGGACGGTGAAGAACCCCACCACCCCGGCCAGAACGGCCACGACGGCCGACGCCTCCCAGGCGGTGATCATGAAGGGGGCGAACATCAGCGGGGTCCGACGGCGGTCGCCGTCCGGCGGCGGCCGGTCCGTCGTGACGCCGCCGACGCCGCCAGGTACACCACGAAGACGACCAGGACGATGCAGAAGCTGGCCGGCCACGCCTGACCGGTCGACGACCAGGTGGCGCTGTCGTAGGCGAGCAGGATGCCCAGCCAGGTGGCCAGCACGCCGAACGTCGCGGCCACCGCGATGGCCGGTCCCGTCCGCTTGGTGATCCGCAGGGCCGCGGCCGCCGGGCCGATGAGCAGCGCGGTGGACAGGATCGCCCCGATGGTGATGGCCGACAGCGACACCGCGATGGCGAGGGCGGCCAGGAATGCGATCCCCACCCGGCGGGTCGCCACTCCCCGGGCCCGGGCCAGTTCGTCGCTGACCGAACTCAACAGGAGCGGTCGGTAGACGACGGCGATCAGCACCACCGAGGCCAGTCCGAGCACCACCACCAGCGGGACCGTCCCGGACGAGACGGTGAAGATCGAACCGAACAGGACGTTCACCGTCGCCCCCGTCGCCGTGGTGTGGGTCGTGTCGAGGTAGAGGAACAGGGCGGCCAGGCCCAGGGACGCCCCCAGCACGATGCCCGTGGCCACGTCGCGACCCCGGGGCCGGCGGATGCCGATCAGCTCCATCACCCCGGCCGCCGCCAGGTTCATGGCCACGAATCCGTAGAGCGTCGGTACACCCACCAGGATCGCCCCCGAGCCACCGGCGGTGCCGATGTCCGAGAGGGCGTGGCCGGCGAACGACTGTCCCCGGATCACGGTGAAGGTCCCCACCAGGGCACTGATGACGGCGACGACGCCTCCCACGACCAGTGCCACCCGGACCGGACCGCTGGAGAAGAATCCGGCTTCGAACAACCACGACATGTCCGTCCCCCTCAGGCCGTGCCGGCGTGGGGATCGTGGTCGTGGCGGTGGTGGTGGCCGTCCTCGAACCCCGACACCACGAGGATCCGACCGGCCGCCCGCACGACCTCGACCGGGTGTCCGTAGAGCTCGGACAGGATCTCGGTGCGGACGACGGCCTCGGTGGTGCCGCTCGCCGCCCGGCCGTCCGCCAGATAGACGAGGTGGTCCATGACCGGGAGCAGCGGGTTCATGTCGTGAGCCGACAGCAGGACGGCGACCCCCTGCGAACCGGCGATCCCGTCGAGCAGCTCGACGACCTCCTGCCCGCTACGGATGTCCAGGTTCGCCAGCGGCTCGTCGAGGAGCAGCAGCTTCGGCCGTCCGATGAGGGCGTGGGCGATCATGATGCGCTGCTGCTCCCCTCCCGAGAGCGATCCCACCCGGGCGTCGGCGAACGCCGTGGCGTTGACGGCCTCGAGCATCTCCTCCACGGCCTGACGTCGCGCCGCACTCGGCCGCACCAGGCCGTAGCGGTGACCGTCGAGGCCGAGGCCGACCAGGTCACGGGCCCGCAGGGGCATGTCGGGCTCGAGGGAGATCTTCTGCGGGACGTACCCGACCGTCCGGTGCGCCCCCGATCGCGTCCCCCGCTCCGCGCCCCCGAGGAGGACCCGACCCGAGGTCGGTGGGATGAGGCCGAGGATCGCCCGCAGCAGGGTGGTCTTGCCCGCCCCGTTGGTGCCGATGAGACCGGTGAAGCTGCCCGCCGCCACCGAGAAGGTCACCCCGTCGAGGACCCGACGGCGTCCCAGGTCGACAGAGAGGCCGTCGACCTCGAGCACGGCGTCCGATGGGCCCACGGGGCGAAGCGTACGGCGGTTCACAGATGCTCGGTCGAGACACCGTGGGCGACCGCCGCCTCGATGGCGTCGACCTCGGCGAGCATCCAGGACTGATAGTCGTAGCCGGGGGTCGGCATGGTCTCGTAGACGGCGACCACCGGCACCCCGGCGGCCTGCGCGGCGTGCCGGACCGACGTCGTCAGCGGATCGGCGACCTGTTCGTTGTAACAGAAGACCTGCACGCGGTGGCCGGTGAGGAGTCCGTTCTCCAGGGTGATGTCCTGAGGCGACGGATCGGTGCCGTTCATGATGTCCGCCTGGAACCGGAACGGTGTGCGGTTGACGATCCCCATGGCCTGCAGGAGGTAGTCGGCGACGGGTTCGGTGGTCGCCGCGGTGGCCCCCGCATGGCTTCCGCGGAAGGCCGCGATGGCCGCCAGCCAGGGATCGAGCGACGCCACGAACCTGGCGGCGTTCGCCGTGAAGTAGGCGGCGTGGGCCGGCTCGATGGCGGACAGGTCGGACGCCAGCCGATCGGCGACCGCCGGCATGGTCCTGGGCTCGTACCAGAGGTGGGGATTCGGAGTGTCGTCGGGTAGACCGAGCAGCGCCTGGGCACTGATGACCTTGCGGGTCGGGCTCGGCGTGGCCGCTTCCACCTTGTCCATGAACGCGTCGTACCCCAGACCGTTCTGGATCACGATCTGGGCGTCCGAGATGTCGCTCGCGACCTGGGGGCTCACCTCGTAGGTGTGGGGATCGGTGTCCGGATTGCTCTCGATCGAGGAGACGGTGACGTACTTCCCTCCGACCTGCGCGGCGACGTCGCCGTACTGGCTCTGTCCGGCGACGATCCGCACCGGGCCGTGCCCGGTGGCCGACGACGGCCCACCAGAGGACCCGCAGGCGGCGAGCGTCGACGCCACCACCACGAGGGCGGCGGTGATCCCGAGGGGACGTCGGGTCCCCGGTGTCCGGCGGTCCGTCGGGCGCGGCGTCACCGGCGTCCGCACCTCGGGGCTCTTCCGCACTTATCTGTGGTCATTGCAGATAAGCTAATCCGAAATGGGAACCATTGCAACTAGTTTGGGCGCCCCTTCGGTCGCCCGGCGGAGCGCTGCCTACTATGGCCCCATGGAGCAGCGACCATGACCGTCGCCCCCGCCGCAGGCGGGTCGCCGGACGGCCAGGGGTCGGGCTGTTGAGTCGCGTGGACCCGGATCCCCTCGACGGCGGTGCCTCCCGGAAGTCCCCCCAGGAGCGGTCGACCCGTCAGAAGCGGGCCCTGGCGGCGGTGCTCGACGGCTCGGACCGCTTCCGATCCGCCCAGGACCTCTTCAGTGAGCTCCGGGCCCGGGGCGAGAACGTCGGACTCACGACCGTGTACGGACAGCTCCGCTCGCTGGCCGAGACGGGCGACGTCGACGTCCTGCGGGGCGACGACGGCGAGACGCGCTATCGGCGCTGCGCCAAGGGTCACCACCATCATCACCTGGTGTGCCGGCTCTGCGGCCGGACGGTGGAGGTCGAGGGCCCCGAGGTGGAGTCGTGGGCCGAGCGCGTCGCCGACGAGCACGGGTTCACCGAGGTCAGCCACACGGTCGAGATCGTCGGGACGTGCGCCTCGTGCGCGGTGGCTCCGCCGACGGCCGCTCCGGAGGCACCCGGATCCTGAGCCCCCGGTCCTCCCCTGCGGCGACGCCGGGGTCGCCGCCGACCCGGCGCCGTACCGGGCCGACCCGGCTCAGTACCAGTTGGTCCGGGCGGCGGGTGGCCGGGGCGCCCCGGAGATGTTCGACAGGGCCCCGGGACGGTCGACGCTGGACAGCGGGGTGGCGATGTCCTCCAGGGACTTCCCCTCGGCGGCCACGCCGAGGAAGGTCTCGACGAGTCCCCCCGCCACCATCACCCCGGCGCCGATCAGGTACCCGATGAACAGGCGGAAGTGGTCCTGTCCCGTGCCGATCAACAGCCCGTAGAGCCACGGACCGATGGCGCCGAACGTCTGGGCGATGGCGAAGAAGACGGCGATGGCCTTGGCGCGGACCTCGACCGGGAAGATCTCGCTGACGGTCAGGTAGGCCGCGCTGGCCCCTGCGGAGGCGAAGAAGAAGATGACGCACCAGCACACGGTCTGGGTGACGGCGTCGAGCACCCCGGCGTTGAAGAGCACCGCCGAGAAGGCCAGCAGGACACCGGACAGCAGATAGGTGCCCGCGATCATCCGTCGGCGGCCCACGGTGTCGAACAGGTGACCGAGGATCAGGGGACCGGCGAGGTTCCCGAGGGCGAAGAAGATGAAGTAGTAGGCCGTGTCCTTCGAGTTGACGCCGTAGATCTTGGTGAGGACGAGCGCGTAGGTGAAGAAGATGGCGTTGTAGAGGAACGACTGGGTGATCATCAGGCTCGCTCCGAGGATCGCCCGGCGCGGGTAGTGGGCGAACAGCGTCCGCGCCAGGGCGATGAAGCCGATGTCGGTCGCCGGCGTGACCTCGATGGCCTTGGACTCGTCCACCTCCCCCAGCGAACCGCCGGACGCCTCGGTCGCCTTCTCGATCCGGGACACCGCCTCCTCGGCCTCCTCCTCCCGACCGTGCATGATCAGCCAGCGTGGGCTCTCCGGCAGGTTCTTGCGGACGAAGAGGATCACCGCACCGAGGACCGGACCGAACAGGAAGGCCACCCGCCACGAGTAGCTGACGGGCAGGTGGTTGACCACCAGGAGGGTCAGGATCGTCCCGAGGAAGGCGCCACCCCAGTACGTGCCGTTGACCGCGATGTCGACGCGACCGCGGTACCGGGCCGGGATCAGCTCGTCGATGGCCGAGTTGATGGCGGCGTACTCACCTCCGATACCCGCCCCCGCCACGAAGCGCGACATGTAGAGCCAGTAGACCCAGAACGTCGAGTGCCCGAACGTGCAGGCAGTCAGGAACCCACCGAACAGGTACACACCGAGCGTCACCATGAACAGGTTGCGGCGTCCCCAGCGGTCGGACAGGTGACCGAAGAAGAGCGCTCCGAACACCTCGCCCAGGAGGTAGACGGTGCCCACCGCGAACGACACGCCCGCCGACGACAGGTTGAGCGACTGCTTCGAGCTGATGAGACTCGTGACGTTCGAGGCGATGGTGATCTCGAGTCCGTCGAGGACCCAGGCCACCCCGAGGGCGACCACCAACATCGTGTGGAACTCGGACCAGCGCAGCCGGTCCAGACGCGCCGGTATCAGCGTCCGGATGACACGACCTTCCGTCGACGACGTCCCGGCTGTCCGCTCTCCCAACCAAACCACGGTGCTCCCCCTTTGTCGGATTGTCGGACCCGGGGTTTCCTCCCCCGGACTGTCGTCCCGGGGCGCTTCCGGAGATCCGTGCCTCCTATTCCCCGGCCCGAACGTCCCAATCGCCGACTTCGCGGTGCGGGGGAGCGGTCCGCGTTTGGGGGGCGGGCCCGCGGGTAGACCGCCGACCGGAGATCACGAACGAGGAGGGTCAGCCATGACCGGTGCCGAAGAAGGTCCGCAACCCCAGCCCGAGGACGACGGTGCGACGGCCGTGACCCACGACCACGGGGCGGGCCGGCCGCCGACCGAAGGCGAGGAGCACGCGGCCGACCGCTTCATCGCCGAACAGGACCCGGAGGACGCGGAACGCGTGGCCGGGCACTACGAGGAGATGCGCAAGATCGGCGCCGACGTGAAGGGCGAGGGCGAGATCGGGTGAGCCGGGTTGGTGACCACGGGGACGCGGCCCGTGGTCCGGAGTCGGTCCCGATCCCCGGGATCCGCTCAGTCCGGTGGCATACCGGTGGGCCACTCCGTGGACGAGGGGCCCCGAGTGCCGCGCATGACCTCGAAATTGAGGTCGTCGGCCAGGAAGCAGATCGTGCGGGCGGCCTCGGTGAGTTCATCACCGCTCATGGCGTCGAGCGCGAGCCGGAGGGAGCCGCGACCGTCGTCGTCCAGCCCACCGGCTCCCCCCGTGAGGTGGTCGTGCAGATCGACGACGCGGGTCCCGATCGCCGGGGGGAGCTCGTCGGCGAAACGCACGACCTCCATCGTCACGCCGCCGTAAGCGTCGAGCAGTCGACTCCGGAGGCCGCCGTCCGTGGTCGCCAGCTGGAGCACGGTTCCGGCGAAGAGCGTGGCCGCGATCTCCACGGTCAGCTCGGAGAGTTCCCTTGGCTCGTCAGGCATCGCACTCCGGCAGCATGCCTCAACTCTTGCACGTCACACCGTTGTGTGTTCAGGGGATTTCTACCCGGGAACGTCTACACCCGGTGATCGCCGCGCCCTGGCGCGCACCCGGGCGGATCAGGCGTCGAGGTCCCGGGCTTCCCGGATGTTCCTTACGGCGAGCGAGCGGGTGATGGCCCACCGTCTCTGGATGTCCTCGACGGACAGGCCCTGTTCGAGGGCGAGGGCGATCATCCGCAGGCGCGCGGCCCGGCGCTTGCGCTCATAGCCCTGGAGCGACGCAGTCAGCTGGGGCCGCATGCGTTCCGAATTGATCGCGTCGAGCAGCTGCTCGAGCGGTACGTCATGGACCAGCCCGTCGATCAGCACATCGGTGGCCTGCTCGTTGGCGTGGAGCTCGCGCCGCAGACCATCCGATGCCCGCTGGATCTCGCGCAGTGCGTCCACCACGCGCCCACGCTCACCCGAGGCCAAGGGTTCGTCCATTCCCCAATCCTCGCACGGAGCGGGCGTCCGAGGGGTCGATGCCCGCCGAGGGACGGCACCCCGTTGGCCCCCACCGCTCCCCGGACCGTGAACACACCTGTGTTCGCCTCCGTTATCCTGCTGCCCATGGCGGATGAGTTCGAGCAGGTGGCCCTGGACCTCGACAGGTACCGGGCGGCTTCGCTCCACCTGATGGATGCCCTGGGCCGTCAACAGGTGGTGATCGAGCAGAGCCTCGGGGTGGCCCGGGACCCGCTCCCCCTCGACGACCACATGCGGACGGTCCGGTCGGCCGATCTCCGCCGGGACATGTCCGACCGCCTGCTGGAGTTCGAAACGGCGAGGAAGGACGTCCGCGTCTCGTTGACCTCGATGCTGCTGGCCCAGGGCAAGAGCGGGGTCGAGGTGGGGGAGCTCTTCGGGATGTCGCGCCAGGCCGCCAGCCGACTGGTCATCGAGGCCCGGGCGCGGGCCGCCGGACGAGCGTCGCCGGGCCCGTCCCCGGCTCCCGCCGACGATGTGTAATCACCTGTTTACAGATCGGCTAACGTGACCCCGCTCCCGGGTCCGTCGTAGCTGACGGTCCCGCCACCCGATGCTCCGGGCCCGGGGGTTCCATCCCCGGGGACGGTCAGGACGGGGGGACCCCGAGGGCGGTCTTGATGTCCTGGAGGGCCCGGGCCTCGGCGGGGTCCACATCGACACCGTGCTCACGGTGGGCGGCGGCGACCTTCTCCGACAGGGTGATCACGAATCGCCGGTAGGCACCGAGCTCCTCCACGTCGGCCTTCGCGGCCACCAGTGCGGTGGCCCGGCCCAGGATCCCGAGCAGCTGCTCCCGGGCCGCCTCCGGAGATCCGGCGTGCACATGCTCGACCTTGGGGTTGGTGGCGACCACGGCGTCGAGGAGGGCGCTCCGCCCGTGCTCGGCACGGGCCTCGGCGTAGGCCTTGGACATGGCGAACGTCTCCCGGAACATGCCCCCCTTCGACGCGGTCACCACCAGCATTCCGGCGCTGGTGGGGCCTTCGAGCACCACGCGCCACTCGTCCTCACTGAAATCGGCACGGGTGGTCATGGGGAACTCCTCGTCTCGGTGGTCCGGCGACCGCGGGCGCGGCGTGTCCCCAGGATGGCAGAGTCGTACGGTCGACGGTCGGGTGCCGGGCGACGGACCGGGTCGAACCGTCGGCGCCGCGCCGCGTACGATCACCCCCGGAGTGGTCACCGGCACCACCCGTGGGACCGAGAGCGGGGGTGAGGGCCGTCGATCCAGACCCTTCGACGTGGCGGGCCCTCCTCGATGAGCTGGGCCGACTGGACCGGGCGGTCTACGAGGCGGTCGCCGGGACACCGACCCCGTCCCTGGACCGCGGCATGACCGTCCTCACCAATGCCGCCAACTATTCGCGCCTTTGGCTCGGCGTGGCCGCGGGCATCGCCGTGGTCGGAGGTCCCCGGGGCCGGCGCGCCGCCGCCTCCGGGCTGGTCGCCCTCGGCACCACCTCGGCCGTCGCCAACCTGGTCGTCAAGCCACTGGTGCGGAGGTCCCGGCCCGACCGGGTCGCGGCGGGCCGCCACGAGTCGGTCCGCATGCCGGAATCGACCTCGTTCCCCTCGGGTCACACGGCCTCGGCCTTCGCCTTCGCCCTGGGGGTGGCCGCAGAAGTTCCCCTGCTGGCCGTGCCCCTGGTCCCGGTGGCCACCGCCGTGGGGTACTCACGCGTGCACAGCGGGGTGCACTTCCCCGGTGACGTGCTCGCCGGGGCCGTGCTCGGTTCGGTGGTCGGTCTCGTGTCGCCCCGCACCATCCGCCGGGGACCGGCGAGGGGAGGGCTCCACCCGTCACCGCACCCACGACACCGATCCTGAGGTCACGGTCCCGGGTCGGTCCGCCAGGCGATGTCCGCGGAGGCTGCCACACTGGCGCCATGGCGAAAATCGTGATGGTGCACGGTGCCGGCAACTCCCTGTGGGGCCCCGCATCGATCAAGGCACGCTGGTACCCGGCGCTGGCCGACGGCCTGGCGTGGCACGGCGTCGAGGTCGATGCGGCCGACGTCGAGGTGGCGTTCTACGGCGACCTCTTCCGCAAGGACCCCGAACGTGGCTACGACCCCGATCTCGACCTCGCCGGACTCCTGTCCAACGTCACCGGACTGGCCTCGGCCCACGACACCGACGTCGACCTGGACGAACTCGTGAAGATGCTCGCCGACCAGCACCTCGACCGACTGCTGGCCCAGGCCGCCGCCTATCTCGAGCACCAGGAGATCAGGGAGCAGGCGAGGGCGAGGGTCGAGGCCCTGGTCGGCCCCGACACCGTGGCCGTGGTGGCCCACTCGCTCGGCACCGTGGTGGCCTACGAGACCCTGGCCCGGCACCCCGAGTGGGACGTGGCCGGGCTCGTCACCCTGGGCTCACCCCTCGGGGGACCACGCATCCTGGACCTGCTCGAGCCCGGCCCGGTGGACGGACGCGGCCGGTTCCCCAGCGGCACCCGGAGCTGGGTCAACATCCGCAATGCCGACGACCCGGCGTGCATCCGCTCGATCCCCGACGTGTTCGACGGCGCGGTCACCGAACGCCTCGTCGACAACGGCCACCGCGTCCACGATCCGGAGCCGTACCTCAACAACGCCACCACCGGGGCCGCCGTGGCGGAGCTGTTGACCGCCTGAGCGGGTCCACCGGCGAGCGGCGGGTCAACCCTCGACGGGTGGACCGTCCTCCTCGGCAACGTCACGCGGATCCTCCCCCGCCCAACCGACCGGCGGGTCGCTGGCCGGAAAGCTCTCGTCGATCCGCTCGTCCAGAGGGTCGGCGTACGGCGCCCCGCCCTCCGCCGGCGACCCGCCGTCGGTTCGGTCTCCCATCGGCACTTCCCTCCTTCCCGGGGCCCCGGGGGCCCTATCGGGTCATCGGCCGGCCCCGGAGCGCCGTCCGTCGCATCTCGGCGACCGCCCCGTCCAGCTCGCCGATGGCGTCCGTCAGCCCGCGCACCGCGAACTCGTCGCTGCCCAGGCGCTCGAGCAGACCGGTGAGGGTCAGCCCCACCGAGAACAACTGGCGCACCACCGAGTCCAGCCGCGCCAGGAGGTCCTCCACGTCGGCGGTCCGCCCCGTCGCTCCCCGGGGCGCGGCGGCGGAGGCGGCCGCCGCCACCAGCACCCCGGTGCCGAGCCACAGGGGCACCGGACCCGAGGACATCCGGATCCGTATCGACCGTCCGTCCGGGCACAGCCCGACGGCCTCACGGCTCGAGAACGGCGCGTCGCTCCAGGGACGCACGGTCCCGGTGGCGCCGACCGACACCCCGTCCCAGGCGGCGGAGAAGAGGGTCTCCAGGGGACGACCGAGCAGGCCCCCGGGACGCTCCCCGAAGAGGGCGTCGGCCTGCGGGTTGGCGACGATCACCCGACCGCGGTCGTCGGACAGCACGAGCGCACAGGGGACCAGCGTCATGACCGTCTGGGCGAAACCGTCACCGAGCCGGTCGCGCCCGTAGGGACCCACCGACTCCGGCGCCCCACCGCACGCATCGGTCCCCGGTCCCGCCCGGCTGTCGCCGGACCCGGCGGTGGGCGGGGTCTGGGTGCGGGCGAGCGACAGGGTCACCGTCGCGCCCACGCACCGCCCGTCGTCTCCCAGCCGGGAGGAGACGAGCAGGTCGAACCACCTCCAACCGTCCGGCGCATGACACGGGACCTCCACCGCCAGCGGGGCCGGCAGGTCGCCCCGCAGGGCGGCCCGCACCGCCCCCCCGACCTGGACGGCCACCGGGTCGTCGTCCGCGTCGCACACGTCGAGGTACGACACCCCGACGCCGCACCGTGCCGGGTCACCGTCGTTGCCCGCGCAGAACCGCTCCCACGCGGGGTTGACCGCCACGATGCGCCCGGAGCGGTCGAGGAGCGCCACTTCCACGGACGACGTCGGCGCCATGACCACGACGTCGTCCCGGTCCACGGCGTACGGAGCCACGCCGACGTCCACGGACACCGAAGCCGGTTCCCGCTGGTCCATCTTCCACTCCCCGTCGGGCCGACGACCGTCGCGAGCTGCGACCAGCCGACCCTGGGCCCGCACCGGGCCCACCCGACCGTACCCGCCCCCCGGGGGCAGGGCAACGGCCAGTGTCGGGATCGTCACCCCGTCACCGACCGGCGGTGCCGGCGCCCCGACCCGCGGCCGACCCCCCATCCGAGACCGCCGAGCGTGGTGGCTTCACGCCGGCCAGACGCCAACTCCGCCGTCCCCGGCCCAAAAACACACGTAGCGCGGTGGTGACTTGCTTCACCCCGACGGAAGGCAGACCATGGGATCAGACCCGCCGAGCGGTACGGCGGCACTTGGAGAGTGCGAACCACGATGAAACCCCAGACCCTCGGTGACGCGCTGGACGTGCAGATGGAGGCGCGGGACGACTCCCCGGAGGTGGCGGCACTCGCCCTCGGCATCACGACCGACGAGTTGGCGGAATGGCTGGGGGACGAGCGTCTACCGGGCCCCGACCAGGCCGCAGGGGTCATCCGGTACCTGGACGTGGACGGGACGCACTACCGCGGCCTGTGCCTGCGCAGCCAGATGCGTCGGGTCCAGACGTCGATCCGTAGCAGGCCGCCCATGCCACGCTCCGCCTGACCGGGTCCGGAGCCCCTCCCCCGGCCGGCGTCACGTCGCCGCAGCTAGCTCCGGTACCCCGTCGGCCGCGGACCCGTGATGCCCCACCAGGTCGAGGAAGCGCCCCCGACCGCGCCGGGCCACGCGGAACCACTCCACCTCGAAGAGATGGTGGAAGGCGCCGGCCGGCAGCCCCATGAACGACGGCGCCTCGAGCACCTGGCTGGAGTGGGCGGCCACCGCCGCGAGCTTGACGGGCAGGTGGCGCGCCACGTCGACCCGGACCAGGTCGGGGCCGTCGTCCACCCCGATCTGCTCGGTGAGCGCCGATGACCACAGGGAGCCGTCCAGTCCGCGCCCGACCAGATCGTGCCGCATCCGGCGTAGCGCACCACGGTCGAGGGTGGCCTCGTAGAGCTCGCACTCGGTGCCGACCACACTGCGGGACGCGATCTCGTGGACCTGGACGTGGTCGATGTGCCCGTAGATGCCATTGGCGTCGTAACTGGTGAGCGCGGTCGCCCCCTCGTCCACCAGGATGGCCCGTACGGCGGTGGCGGCGCCGTCGAGGTGGGCCGCGGCCAGGCTCCCGGATGCCAGTCCACGGGCCTGCGCCCCGCGGGTGGCGGTCGGGGCCTCGTATCCGGAGTCCCCGAAGCCGAGGAACTCGACGCGCTCGATCCCGAGGATGGCCGCGGCGGCCCGGACCTCGATCCGGCGGTGACGGCCGAGGTCGGCTCCGGTGCCCGGGAGGCGGGCCCCCCGGTCGCCGTCGGTGGCCACGACGAGCACGACCCGCCACCCCGACTCGACCGCCGTCACGATCGTGCCCCCGGTGAAGATGGACTCGTCGTCGGGGTGGGCGTGCAACGCCACGAGGACCGGTCTCATCCCACCGCCTCCGAACGGTCCCGGCCGGTCGCGTCCCACCGGAGCCAGGCCAGGAACCCGCCGTCGAGGTCCGCCGCCCGTGAGAATCCGAGGTCCGCCAGGGATGCCGCCGCCAGACTGGAGGCGTAGCCCGCCGAGCAGACCACGACGATCCGCTGGTCGAGGTCCGTCACCCCGGGGATCCGGTGGTCGCCGGCGGGATCGAGGCGCCACTCGAGCACGTTGCGTTCGATGACCACGGCATCGGGCAGTGCGCCCTCCGTCCGCCGCTGGGCCTCGGGACGGATGTCCACGACCAGCCCGCCCCGTTCGACCACGTCGGCCAGGTCCTCCGGGCCGACCCGGTCGATCCGGTTCCGGGCCGCCGCCAGCAGTTGGTCGACACCGCCGGTCACCGGACGCCGCCCGGCGTCCGGTAGTCCTCCGAGCGCACGGCCACGAGGACCGAGCCGTCCCGGGGCTCGAAGAACGTCATGGTCGCCAGCACGGGCGAATAGACGTGCACGCTGAGGGCCGGCCCGCGGCCGAGGTTGGCCAGGTCGTGCACGTGACCGGGCCCGAACTCCAGGTGATCGTGCCGGCCGAGGACACGGGAGCGCATGGTCAGGGAGCCGTCGACGTCGTGACTCACCGACGTCTCCACCAGAGAGCCCGCCACCACCACGACGGCACCGGCCGAATCGCCGTGGTCGTGCAGTTCGATGGACCCGCCCTCGGGCCAGGCGATGACGAAGGCCTCGTAGCGATCGGTGGCGGCGACGGTGTGCCAGGTCCGCTTTTCGGGATGGTGGAGACCCGGCCAGTCGCCGGCGGTGCGGGCCACACCTTCGGCGATCGTCCGCAGTCCCGCCGTGTCGACGGCCCGTCCGGCCAGGGTGTCGGTCATCGGGCTGTCCGGGCGGGGTGCGGGGCCGGTTCGGTCATCGGCCAATACTAGATAAAACCGACCGACTTAGTCAAGAATCGACAGGGGGCCCCGACCTCAGTCGATCGGGGCCGGCCACCCGGCCCCGCCGATGGCGGCGGCACCCAGGATCACCAACACCATGGCGACGGCCAGCGGCCACTCCACCCCGTGCTTCTGCAGCAACGCGCCCACCACCGCCCCGCCGAAGATGCAGGTGACGGTGGCCGCCCGTCGACCGGCCCGGGGTGTCGGGACCCCGAAGGCCACGACGTCGGCGGCCAGCGAGCCGAGGCTGGTGGTCAGGACCGTCGTGTTGGCCTCGGTGATGCCCATCCGGCGCACCGTGGCGTTCTGGACGCCCATGGCGAACGCCAGCAGCGCGACCAGCAGGTCCCGCCGTCCGTCGACCTCGACCGACCCCACCGACGACACTGCCAGGGCGGCGGCCACGGCGATCAGCTCCATCGCCAGTCCGAAGTGGAGATGGGCCTGACGGCCGCGCCGGCCGGCCGCCACCGATCCGATCAGCGCCCCGGCCACGAAGCCCACCAGGGCGACGACGAAGCCCTGGGAGCTCGCGCCCCCGCCGAGTGACGTCCCGGTCAGGGAGAACGCCAGGAGCAGGACGTTGCCGGTCATGTTGGCGGTGAAGGTGCGGCCGAGGTCGAGGAAGCTGGTGGCGTCGAGGACGCCGGTCGCCCCGGTCAGGAGGCAGAGCCCCGCGAGCAGCCACCCGTCGACGCGGGTGCCCGGGGGTCGAGCCATCCCGTCAACGTACCGCCGGCGTCCGCGCCCGGGCGCCCGCCGGGATGGAGGGGGCGGCTGTGGGGCCCCGGAACGTCAGCCGGACCGCTCGCCACCGTCGAGCATCCCCGGCTCGAACCGTTCACGACAGTCCTTGCCCCGGGACTTGGCCGCGTACATCGCCCGATCGGCGTCGGACATCAGCTCGTCGACCGAGAGGCCGCGGCGCCAGAAGGCGAACCCGATGCTGACCGTGCTCGTGAGCGTCTCGGTGCCCACCCGGAACGGCCGGCGGCAGGCCTCCAGGATCCGGTCGGCCAACCCCTCGACCTCCTCGGGGCGGCTGAAGTCCTCCACGATCACCCCGAACTCGTCCCCTCCCAGTCGGGCGGCGGTGTCGCCCCGGCGGAGACTGGCCCGCAGGACACCGGCCATGGCCTGGAGGAGGGCGTCCCCGGCGGCGTGTCCCAGGTGGTCGTTGGCCGCCTTCAGGCCGTCCATGTCGAGGAACAGGGCGGCCACGCGGCCGTCGTCGGCCTCGGCCCGGTCCAAGGCGTCCTGCAGCCGGTTGAGGAACTCGGCCCGGTTGCCCAACCCGGTGAGCGAGTCGTGGAACGCCTGGTACGACAGTTCCTGCTCGAGGCGCTTCCGGTCGGTGACGTCGTGTCCGGTGATGACGTAGCCCCCGACCGTCGGGTCGTCCACCAGGTTCACGATGCTCAACTCGAAGGGGATGGGAGCCGGCGCGCCCAACCTGGTCATGCCCACGGTGACGACGACCGGCCCGGCGGACGGGCCCGACCTCGCGGCGCGCACGATCGACTCCATCACCGCGTGCCGGTCCTCCGAGGTGACGAGGTTGACCAGCGGGCGCCCTTCGATGAGCTCGGGATCGTGCCCGAGCATGCGGGACACCGCACCCGAACAGGACTGCACCGTCCCGTCCTGGGCCACGAGCATCGTCACCACGGCCGCGTGCTGGACCACGGCCCGCAGCCGGGCGTCCCGGTTGTGGGAGACCTCGAACCGCCGACGCTCGGTGAGGTCGCGCAGGCACAGCAGGACGGACCCCTCGACCAGCCACGGAACGGGAGTGCCCACCAGCTCCATCAACCGCCACCCGCCGGGCGTCCGGAGCCGGATCTCGATCGGGGCTCCCACCTCCTTCTCCTGGATGGTCTGGAGGGACAGCAGGACGAACGGCAGGTCCTCGGGGTGGACGAAGTCGAGACCGGACAGCCCCTGGGACTCGGCGATGGTGGTGCCGAAGAGCCGCTCAGCCGTCGAGTTGCCCCAGATCAGCACGCCGTTCGGCCCGACCACCAGGACCAGGTCCGGCAGCTCGCGGAACAGGCGCAGCAGGTCCCGGTCCGAGGTCGGTTCGACCTCGGACGATTCCGGCCCCTCGGTCAGCGTGGGCATATCCCTGTCATCGGGTGTCGCGGCCTCCACCTTGAGCCGGCACCGGGCCCCGACACCCGTCGTCGACCGGCGCCAGGAGGTACCTTGCCGGGGTGACCTCCGACGACTTCGTCCTCCCCGGCAGCGACGTCACCCTCCCCCGGTTGGGCGTCGGCACCTGGGCGTGGGGCGACCGGTCGACCTGGGGGATGGGGGGCTACGACGCCGCCCTCACCCGCGACTCGATCCGTGACGCCTGGGACGCCTCGATCGACGCCGGGGTGACCCTGTTCGACACCGCCGAGATCTACGGCGGAGGGGAGAGTGAGCGGATCATCGGCGCACTCCTGGCCGCCGACCCCTGGCGGGCCGCCCAGGCGGTCATCGCCACCAAATTCATGCCGTCGCCGTGGAAGCTGAACGTACGCCACGCACTGCTGGCTTCACTGCGCGCCTCCCTTAGGAGGCTGGGCCTGGCGGCCGTCGACCTCTACCAGATCCACGGCCCCATCAGCCTGCGGTCCCACACCGTGCTGGCCGACGCCCTCGCCGCCGCCCACGGAGAAGGACTGGTCCGGGCGGTGGGGGTGTCGAACTACTCGGTCAAGGAGACCCGGGCCATGGCGGAGGCGCTCGGGCGCCACGGTGTCCGACTGGCGACGAACCAGATCGAGTTCTCGCTCCTGCGCCGTGCCCCCGAGACCGGGGGACTGTTGGCCGCCTGCGCCGACCTCGGGGTCGTGCCGCTCGCCTACTCGCCCATCGGCCAGGGCCGGCTGACCGGCAAATACTCCGCCGCCAATCCGCCGCCGGGCAAGCGGACGTTCTCGGACCACCCCATGGAGGTCGTGGACGCCGTCGTCTCCGAACTGCGGGCCATCGGCGACGCCCACGGCGGGCGCACCCCCGCCCAGGTCGCCCTCAACTGGATCATCGCCAAGGGCGCGGTCCCGATCCCGGGGGCGAAGAACGCCAGCCAGGCGGAGGAGAACGCCGGAGCCCTCGGATGGAGCCTCGACGGTGACGAGGTGGCACGCCTCGACCGGGCCGCTCTCCCGGGCATCCGCAACCTGTCCAGCCGGTTCTGGCAGCACGGCTGACCGGGGCTCCGGGCGGGCGCGACGCCCGATCCGCCCGATCCGCCCGAGGGGCCGGTGCGGTCAGCCCCGGCGCAGGAACGCCACCGCGTCGGCACGGGTGGGGAACTCGGCCGGGGCGTGGAGCAGGGTCCGACCCCGTCGGTCGACGGTGGCCACCCCCAGCCCGAAGCGCACCGCCTCGTCGATGATGGCGTCCAGGAGCAGGACGGCGACCGGCTGGCACCTCGTCACGTGGTCGAGATCGATGACCACCCCCCGGGGGACGACCTCGTCGTCGACGTGGGTGCGCAGGGCCAGGAGCGCCAGCTCGGCGGTGGCGAACTCGATGTAGCCCTGGAGGGCCAGGACCCGGACGTCCTCGTCCGGCTGGAACGGGGCCCCGACCGGCAGCTCGGCGCCGTCGGCCGCCACGCGGACGAAGGCCGGCCCGCTCCGGGCGATCTGGTGCATGAGGTGGAGGGAGAACCGCTCGGAGATGGCCCGGCTGGCCGCCACTCCCCGCACGCTGTTGCCCCGCTCGTCGAGCCGTGGACTGTAGAGGCCGATACCGAACTGCGACGGGCTGACCGCCACCAGGCCGCCGGCCACGCCGGACTTGGCCGGCAGGCCCACGCGGTAGAGCCACTCCCCCGAGAAGTCGTACATGCCGCAGGTGGCCATGACCGTCAGCACCTGCTCGGCCACCGGCTGGTCCATCACGCGGTCCCCGGTGCGGGGGTTCACCCCCCCGTTGGCCAGCGTGGCGGCCATGACCGCCAGGTCGGCCGCGGTGACGAGCACCGAGCACTGCCGGAAGTAGACGTCCACCGCGTCCTCGACGGGCACCGTCAACGAGCCGGCGGCCCGCATCAGGTGGGCGAGCGCCCGGTTCCGGTCCCCGGTGTCGTGTTCGGAGCGGTAGACGGCCTCGTCCACCGTCAAAGTCCGGCCCGCGCAGCGCGACAGGAGGTCGAGGACGCGGGCCGAACGCTCCTCGGGACCCGATCCGGCGACCAGGGAGGTGGTCAGGATGGCGCCGGCGTTGATGAGCGGGTTGTCCGGGCGTCCGGTGCCGGGCTGCAGGCTGATGGCGTTGAACCCCTCCCCGCTGGGCTCGACCCCCACCCGGGTCAGTACCTCCTCGGTCCCGACGTCGGTCAGGGCCAGCGCGTACACGAAGGGCTTGGAGACAGACTGGACGGTGAACGGGACGTCGGACTGGCCGGCCTCGTAGAGCGAACCGGCCACTCCCACCAGCGCCAGCCCGAAGTCGGTGGGGTCGGCTGTCGCCAGCTGGGGGATGTAGTCGGCGACCGCGCCGTCGTCATCGCCCACGAACTCGTCGCGGATGTGGGCGAGCAGGCCGCCGATCGGGTCGAACGGGTACCGGCTGCCATCCCCGGCGCCGCTCGACGTCACGTCTCCAGATCGCCTTCCTCGATGGCGGGCAGCGCCGCGATGGCCTCGAAGAGGAACTTGGCCCAGACGGCCTCGAGCCGGCTGAGGAACGGGGAGTCGGCGTTGATCCTCGCCTGGAACGGCTCGAAGGTGCCGTCCCGGTAGATCACCAGGTCGTACGGGGGTCCGACGGACAGGTTGGCCCCCGCCGTGCTCACCATGGACGTGAGCGCCAGTTTGGCGGCGGTGGCGAGGTTGACGTGGGCGGCGACGCCCAGCTCCAGGGTGAACTTGCCGTACTTGCTCTCGCCGATCTGCAGGAAGGGCCGGTCGTCGGACGCCCGGATGTAGTTGCCCTCGGGGTAGACGAGCAGGATGTCGGGAGGTCCCCCGCCCCGGATCTCTCCGCCGAACAGGAACGTCGCCGTCCCGTCGGCGTTCACCTGGGCCAGGGCCTCGCGGTGGGAGGCGGCCACCTCCCGGCTGAGCCGACCGATGTAGAGCGCCCCCTCGAAGAGGTGGTTGACGGTGGCGAGGCTCTCCCGGGCACCGGGGTCGGTGAGATCCTGGTTGATGCGGTCGAGCACCTCCTGGGTCGTCGCCAGATTGCCCGCCGACTCCAGGACGAAGAAGCGGTCGGGGTCGGGTTGGAAGAGATGCACCTTGCGGTAGGTGCTGACATTGTCCACGCCGGCGTTGGTGCGGGAGTCGCCCAGGAAGACGAGACCCGCGTCGAGGCGGATGGCGAGGCAGTAGGTCATGGGGTTCCTCGGGGTCGGTCGGCTCGGCGGAGGGAGTCTACGGTACGCCCCCCCGATCCCCTTCCGACCGGCCCGCCCCGGCCCTCAGCCGATGCCGACGATCGGCTCGACGAGTGGCGTCCCCCCCATGGAGCCCTCGAAGGGGGCGTCGCCGAAGGAGAAGATGCCGCCGTCGCTGGCCACCATCCAGTAGCCCCGGCCGTCGGCGGTGGGGGCGATGCCGACGATGGGGGCGTTGAGCGGTTTGTCGCCCATGGAGCCCTCGAAGGGGGCGTCGCCGAAGGAGAAGATGCCGCCGTCGCTGGCCACCATCCAGTAGCCCCGGCCGTCGGGGGTGGGGGCGATGCCGACGATGGGGGCGTTGAGCGCTTTGTCGCCCATGGAGCCCTCGAAGGGGGCGTCGCCGAAGGAGAAGATGCCGCCGTCGCTGGCCACCATCCAGTAGCCCCGGCCGTCGGCGGTGGGGGCGATCCCGACGATGGGGGCGTTGAGCGCTTTGTCGCCCATGGAGCCCTCGAAGGGGGCGTCGCCGAAGGAGAAGATGCCGCCGTCGCTGGCCACCATCCAGTAGCCCCGGCCGTCGGCGGTGGGGGCGATCCCGACGATGGGGGCGTTGAGCGCTTTGTCGCCCATGGAGCCCTCGAAGGGGGCGTCGCCGAAGGAGAAGATGCCGCCGTCGCTGGCCACCAACCAGTAGCCCTGGCGGTCGGCGGTGGGGGCGATGCCGACGACCGGACGCTGGAGGGTGGCACCCCCCTCCGAACCGTGGAAGACGGAGGACCCGAAGGAGAAGATGCCGCCGTCGCCGGCCACCAGCCAGTAGCCGGGCCTGGTGGACACCGCCTCGCTCACCATCGGCGACCCGTCCGGTGAGTCTCCGACGGCCGAACAGCCCAACGGCACGGCGCACGACACACCGAGCAGCTCGCCACCACCGGGTGGCTCCGGCGGCCCGGGCGTGATCGTCCAGGTGTCACCGTCCCACTGTTCGATGAGGTTGGAGGACGGCGAGCCGTCCGGGGACGACGAACCCACCGCGGTGCACGAGGTCGGCGACGCGCACGAGACGGACTGGAGGACGTCGACGTCGGTGGGCGCCGTGTCCGGCGTCGCCTCGATGGACCATGCGGTCCCGTTCCACTGCTCGGCGAGGGCCTGGAAGGTCGAGCCCGCCAACGAGTAGCCCACCGCCGTGCACGCCGTCGGCCCGGAACAGGAGTCGGAGCTCAGGACACCGGTGGTCGTCGGGGAGACGTCCGGGCTCGCCACGATCGACCACACCGAGCCGTTCCAGGTCTCGACCAGGGTCTGGTCGACCGACGTGTTGAAGTAGTAGCCGACCGCGGTGCAGGCCACCGGGGTCAGGCAGGACACCCCGTCGAGTTCGGACACGCCTCCGGAACCCGCGTTCGGGCTGCCCACGATGGTCCAGGCGGAGCCGTTCCAGGTCTCGACCAGCGTGTCGGTGGTGCCCGCCGGCGACTCCGCGGAGCCGACCGCCACGCACGAGCTGACCGACGGGCAGGACACGGACAGCAGTTGCTGGGACTCGTCCGGATCGGTGTCCGGGCTGGGGACGATCGCCCACCCCGAGCCGTTCCACCGCTCGACCAGCGTCTGGCCCAGGCCGGTGGCCGGCACGACCCCCTGACCCACGGCCGTGCAGAAGGCGTCGGACAGGCACGACACGCCGTACAGGGCGTTGTCGCGGTTCGGCGACGTGCTGTCGGCGCCCACCTCAGACCATTCCGAATTCTGGAACCGCTCCGCGAACGCCTGGATGTGGGGACCCGGATCGGAGCTGCCGACGGCCATGCAGAATCCGTCGGGCGTGCAGGAGGTCCCGGCCAACGACGTCTCCGTCGCGCCCACCGGATTCGTCGTCGGCACCACCGACCACGGATACCCCGTGGACGCCGACGCCATCGGGGCCGGGACCAGGGTGGCGAGCACCGCGAGGACGGCCACCACCATCCCGACCGCCGTCGACCGCCCCGGACCTCGCATCCTCCACCTCACCCCGGGCTCCTCCGGACCGATGCCGGATCGTGCCGCACGGGAACGCTAAGCCCAACCGGGACCGAACGCTAGGCGGGAGTGCGGGCGGGCGGGAGTGCGGGAGTTCGGGCGGCGTCGTGACCCGGGGTCGGCCGGGCCGGGCCCGGCGCCCCGTGGCGACAGGTCGGCGCGTAGGGTCCTGGGCACGGTCGGGTCGACCGACACCCCCCGGAGGAGGAACCCATGGGCAGTATCGAGCTCCTGACCGATGCCTTCGAACGCGTCCGCGACGGCATCCACCCCGCCGTCAACGGACTGTCGCCGCGAGCAGCTCTCCTTCCGGCCCGACGAGGAGTCGAACTCGATCGCCTGGCTGGCGTGGCACCTCACCCGGATCCAGGACGACCACGTGGCCCACCTGGCCAAGACGGGCCAGCGGTGGCTCGACGGCGGATGGTCCGGTCAGTTCGCCCTCCCCCTGGACCCCTCGGACACGGGCTACGGCCACGATCCGGGTCAGGTGGCGGTGGTGGTGGCCGACGCCCACGTTCTGCTCGACTACTACGAGGACGTCCACCGGGCGACGTCGGCCTACCTCGAGACCCTGTCGGAGGAGACCCTCGACAAGGTGATCGACACCCGATGGGATCCTCCCGTGACCGTCGGGGTCCGCCTGGTCAGCGTCGTCACCGACGATCTCATGCATGTCGGACAGGCCGCCTACGTCCGCGGGATCCTCCACCGCCGGGGCGACTGACCCCCGAGGCCGCCCCGCCTCAAGTCGGGACGCCTTCGTGCCGATCCACAAGGACCGACGCAAGGTGAACCATCCGCGAGGGGGACATGGCAGACCAGGCGACCGTCCCACCGGTGGACGAGGACAACTTCGGGAACGACCCGTGGCCCACGAGCGTGGCCCGCGCCATGATCGACCCCGCCCTGCTCGGCTACCTCATGGGCCCCCTCGCCCTGGTGGCGATCCTGCTGCTCATGCACTTCGACTACATCACCCGCGAGTCGGCGTGGGTGTGGCTGGCGGTGTTCATCGCCGTGCCGACCTGCAACCTGGTCGTCGACCGCATCTACGACCGGCGTCCGGACGCCGTCTCGCTCAACCTCCGGGTGGCCGCCCAGGTGGCCGCCGTCTCCGCCGTCATCTATCTCACGGGGTGGGGCCCCGTCCTGTGGGGCGCCTATGCCTTCATCGCCCTCGAGGTCATCGCCAAGTGCGGCTCCCGCTCGTGGCGGTCGGTGGTCGTCTGGACGCTCATCGGCATGACCGTCGGCCAGGTGGCCATCTGGCTCGGCTGGCTCCCGACGATGCTCCCCACCGGTCAGTCGACGGCGGTCACCATCATGGGCGCGTTCGTCCTGGTCTTCGTCGTCCGCATGGCCGGCGCCACGATGGAGCAGAAGGAGGGCGCCGAGGGCGCCGTGCGGCTCAGCGAGGACCGCTTCCGGTCCCTCATCCAGAACTCCTCGGACGTCACGATCATCATCGACGACGAAGGGATCTTCCGCTACCTGTCCCCGGCCATAGAGGAGCTCCTGGGGTACAGCCCACGCGAGCTGGTGGGTCATCGGGCGACGGACTTCGTCCACCCCGACGACGAGGAGTACCTGCGCCTCCGCCTCGGTCCCCAGTTCCACACCTCCTCGGACACGGCCGTGCTCGAGTTCCGCATGCTCCGCCGGGACGGCACCGGCCGGGACGTCGAAGCCGTGATCTCCAATCAGATCGACCGGCCCTCGGTCGCCGGCTACGTCGCCAACGTACGCGACACCACGGAGCGAAAGAAGTTCGAGGATCTCCTGTCCCACCGCGCCCTCCATGATCCGCTGACCGGGCTGGCCAACCGCCAGCTCATCCTGGACCGGGCCGACCAGATGCTCGTCCGGTCGCGCCGCACCGGCGAGCCGGTGGCCGCCTTCTTCGTCGACCTCGACAACTTCAAGGACGCCAACGACTCGCTCGGCCACGAGGCCGGTGACCGGCTGCTCCAGGCGGTCGCCAGCCGGCTGGTGGGTCTCCTGCGGACCAGCGACACGGTGGGCCGGCTCGGGGGGGACGAGTTCGTGATCCTGGCCGAGGGCGTCTCGCTCCGGAACGGGCCGGAGTCCATCGCCGACCGCATCCGTCAGGTCCTTCGACCGGCGTTCTACGTCGAGGGGTTCGAATCCTTCCCGCTCTCGGTGTCCGCCAGCATCGGGATCGCCGCCGGCGACCGACCGTCGGCCCAGGACCTGCTGCGGGACGCCGACATCGCGCTCTACCGGGCCAAGAGCGCCGGACGCGACCAGTCCGTCGTGTTCGAGGAGGCCATGCAGCTGGCCACCAACGACCGGCTGGCGCTGCGGACCGAACTGGACGCCGCCCTGCAGGGGGGGCAGTTCACCCTTCTCTACCAGCCCATCATGAGCCTGACCGACCTCCACATCGAGGGCGTCGAGGCGCTCATCCGCTGGAACCACCCGATCAACGGCACGATGACCCCCGACCGGTTCATCCCGCCCCTGGAGGACAGCGGCCAGATCGTCGACGTCGGGCGCTGGGTCCTCAACGAGGCCTGTGCCCAGCTGTCCCGCTGGCAGCGCACCGGCCACCGGCTGACCATGTCGGTCAACGTCTCCATGCGTCAGCTCGAGTCCGACGGTTTCGTCGACGACGTCCGGTCCGCGCTCGACGCCAACGGGCTCGAGCCGTCGAGCCTGGTCGTCGAGATCACCGAGACGGTCCTCATGAAGGACGCCCACGCCACCGTGGAACGGCTGGAGCGCCTCAAGGAGATCGGGGTCCGCATCGCCATCGACGACTTCGGTACCGGCTACTCCTCACTCGCCTACCTCCGCCAGTTCCCGGTGGACGTCCTCAAGATCGACCGGAGCTTCGTGTCCGAGATGAGTGGGTCCCCCGATGCCGCCGCCCTCATCCACACGCTGGTCGAGCTCGGCCACACGCTGGGCCTCGTGACCCTGGCCGAGGGGATCGAGCACCCGGTCCAGCTCGAGGGCCTGCTGGCCCACGGCTGCGACCACGGCCAGGGGTACTACTTCTCCCGACCGGTGCCGGCCGAGGAGATCGGCCTGCTGATGTCGGCCGACGACCGCCTCCACGACCTGCTCTCGTCGGCTGCGCCCCGACCCGGCGCCGCCTGAAGACTCCGGACCGGGGGCGGTCAGGCGCCCGGGAAGACGCGACGGAGCTCCTCCAGGTCCCCCTCACCCTCCACCCCGGGCGTGTGCTCGGGATCGAGGCGTCCGTAGACCAGGCGGATCCAGGCTTCCGCCGGCAGCACGACATCGGGGGCGTCCACCGCCTCGACGGGGGAGAACGTCACGGCGTCGGTGGTCAACCCCACCCGGAATCCGCGGCGCGGGTCGGTGGTGACGACGGCCACGACGCGCTCGGACCCGGTCGGCCTGGCCGTGAATCCCGCGACGCGCTCGAGGTGGTCGATGAGACGGTCGGTGGCCGGCTGCCCCACGGTGGCCGACGGGTCGAGCGCCACCTCGACGTCCCACGTGTGCAGGGCGTGCTCCCCCAGTCGCAGGTCGACCAGCCCCTCGAAGTCCGCGGTCATCGGCCCGAGGTGCACCTGCACCCGGGCCCGGTCCTCCTCGCCCAGGCCCTCGAGCCGGTCCAGCAACGCCCGGTCGGCCACCAGGGCGTCAGCGGCCTGATCGGAGGGCGACTTGGCGTTCCACACGTCCCACACCGCCGGAAAGGCGTCACCCGGGGTCTCGGTGCCGGCCAGCGCGTCGTCGACCAGCCGGAGGAAGATCACCGCGCCGGAGCCGACGTGGGACAGGGTGTCGGCGATCGTCCATTCCGACGGGTAAGCCGGGGCCGTCAACCTTCCCGGGTCGAGCGGGGCGACCACCGCCGCCAGCCGGTCGACCGAGTCGTGAAGTGCGGTGAGCGGGTCGGACATGTACGCCTCCTCCGGGGTCGGCGGCCTCTGCCACCGACCGGTTCACGGTAGTGGCCCGCGGTCGGTGGCCATACGGTCGGGCCTACCGGCCACGGACGGGTTGAGTACCGTGCAGCCATGGACGACGCCACCGGATCCCACGACGTCAGCGGCAGCCTCGAAGGCCGGGTGGCGCTGGTGTCGGGGGCGGCCCGTGGCATCGGGGCGGCCACGGTGCGGCACCTCTGCCGGCTAGGGGCCCGGGTGGCGGTCACCGACAAGGACGGCGACGCCGCCTCCGGGCTGGCCGCCGAACTGCAGGACGACGGGTACGACGCCGTGGGACTGGCGTGCGACGTGTCGGACGCCGACTCGGTGGCCCGGGCGGTGGCGGCCACCACCCGACGGTTCGGTGGTCTCGATCTGCTCGATCACAATGCGGCCTGGACGGACTTCCGTACCGATCTCGGCGCCGAGGACGTCGACCTGGACACGTGGGAACGCGTCCTGGCCACCAACGCCACCGGTGGCCTGCACCTGGTCCGGGCCGCCCTCCCGTGGCTGCGGGCGGGCGGGGGTGGGTCCATCGTCCTCGTCTCCTCGGGCTCGGCGTCGATCGGGGAGTACCGTCGGGTGGCCTACGGCGTGTCCAAGGCGGCGCTCGAGCAGTTGTCCCGCCACGTGGCCACCCGCTACGGCCGCGACGGTGTCCGGTGCAACGTGGTGGCGCCCGGGTTCATCCTGACCGGGTCCTCCGTCCGCGGGGTGTCCGAGGAGGGCCGCGCCCGACTGGCCGCCCAGAACCCGCTCGGGCGGTCGGGCACCCCTGAGGACGTCGCGTCCGTCGTCGGCTTCCTCCTGTCCGATCGCGCCGGGTTCGTCAACGGCCAGGTGCTCCGCGTCGACGGCGGCCTGACCGTCGCCCCCCGCCTCACCGATGGGTGAATGGAGGGCCGGTGGGCCACCGTCGGGGCCCGGTGGGCCACCGGACGTCCTGCGGACACCCGACGAGGTCGATCCCCCCTGGCTGACCGGCGTACTGCGGCAGTGTGCCCTGCTCGGCCCGGACGACCGGGTGGTCGGCGTCTCGGCGACCCCCGTGGGGACCGGGCAGATGGCGGACACCGTCCGCTTCGCCGTCGAGTACGAGCCGGTCGGGGCCGGCCCGCCCACCGTCGTCGGCAAGTTCACGTCCGCCGACGCCCAGAGCCACGCCACCGGCAGGATCATGCGGGCCTACGAGGTCGAGGTGCGGTTCTACGCCGAGGTGGCCCCCCGGGTGGCCGTCCGTCATCCCCGCCTCCTCTTCTGCGCCCTCGACGTCGACGAGGCGTGGTTCACGCTCCTGCTCGAGGACCTGGACGCCGCGGTCCAGGGCGATGAGCTGGTCGGCTGCGACGCGGCGACGGCGGCGGCCGCGCTCGGGCAGCTGGCGGGGCTGCACGGCCCGTGCTGGGAGTCCGGGGACCTCGCCACCCGCTCCTGGGTCAACCGGTCCACCCCGGAGAGCGACGCCTTCACGGCGTCGGTGGTGACCGGGGTGTTCCCCGGTTTCCTGGAGCGGTACGGCGACCAGCTCACTCCGTCCCACGTGGCGCTGCTCGAGTCCTTCGTGCCCCGGCTCGGGGACTGGATGGCGCGTCCACGCGGACCCCGCACCGTGGTCCACGCCGACTTCCGTCTGGACAACCTCCTGTTCACTCCCGGCGAGGCGGCCCCGGTGGTGGTCGACTACCAGACGGTCACCTGGGGCAGCGGGGCCTACGACGTCGCCTACTTCGTCGGGGGCTGCCTCGAACCCGAGGTCCGCCGGGCGCACGCCGACGACCTGATCGCCGCCTACCACGCCGCGCTGGCCGACCACGGCGTACGGGACTACCCGCTCGAGGCCCTGGCGTCCGACTACCGCCGCGAGTGCTTCGGCGGTCTCATGATGGCCGTGGGGGCGTCGATGATGGTCCGCAGGACCGAGCGGGGCGACGCCATGTTCCTCGCCAGCACCCGGCGTCACGCCCAACAGGCCATCGACCTCGACGCCCTGGCGCTCCTCGACCCCGGCTGACGCGCGACGGGTGGCGGCGGTACGGTGGCCCGCACGACGAGGCGCCCGGGGCGACGGCCGGGGCGCCGGTGTGAGGAGGTCCCATGGAGCGCCACCAGGACGGCCCGGACGATGCCGGGGGGACGGGCTTCGAGTTCCGGGGCATCAACCACCTCGCCCTGGTCTGCCGGGACATGGCCCGCACAGTGGACTTCTACACCAACGTCCTCGGCATGCCCCTGGTCAAAACCATCGAGCTGCCCGCGGGCATGGGCCAGCACTTCTTCTTCGACTGCGGCGGAGGTGACACCCTGGCGTTCTTCTGGTTCCCGGACGCCCCCGACGGTGTGCCCGGGGTCTCGGCCCCGGCCGGCCGTCCCGACCAGGGCAGCCTGACGAGTGCCGTGGCGTCGATGAACCACGTGGCGTTCGCCGTCCCTCCCGAGAAGATCGACGGGTATCGCGACCGCCTGCGGGCCGCCGGCATCGACTGCACCGACGTGGCCAACCACGACGACAGCGAGTGGGGCATCGCCGACAAGCTGCATCCCGGGGTGTTCGTGCGGTCCATCTACTTCCAGGACCCCGACGGCATCCTGTTGGAATTCGCCTGTTGGACCCGTCCACTGGGACCGGCGGACGTCAACCTCGCCCCGGCCCGCGCCGTCGACGCGGCCACGGCCTGAGTCCACGGTGCCCCGGCTCCGACAGGTGCCCCGCGCCGAGGCGGAGGCGCCCATCGTGACGGTCATGTACGACCTGCTCTTCGAGGACCGCGATCCGGTGGCCGAGCCCGGGACGTCGGACGGCACCCCGGGTGACTGGTGGACGGTGATGGCGCTCGTGCCCGACGTCCTCGAGCACTCGGTCCAGGGGTTCGGGCTCTACCAGAGTCCCCGGCGGGTCCTCGACCCCGGGCTGCGCGAGTTGGCCCAGGCCCGGGTGGGGTGGGCCTGTGGGAGCCAGTTCGTCTACTCCCAGCACTGCAAGTCGCTCCGGGCCCTCGGCCTGACCGAGGAGGCCATCTCCTCGGTGCCCCACTGGGCGGCGGCGGACTGCTACGACCGGGGGCAGCGACTGGTGCTGGCCTACACCGACTGCATCGCCTACGACCACGGTCGCGTGCCCGACGGGCTGTTCGACGCCCTGCACGAGGTCCTCGGCGACGAGGAGATCCTCGAGCTGACCTACATCACGACGCTCTACCTGCAGCATGCCGTCCTGTCCCGGGCGCTGCGCACCGAGTTCGACGACCGGCCGGATCCGGTGGTCGAGGTCCGCACCGGGGTCGACGACACCGGAGCGGGTCGCCCGGGGAGTCGCCCCCCTCGACAGGACTGACGGTCACGACCGGTCCGGCCACCGATAGTCACAGCTTACCCCTGGGGGTATAGTGACTCAGGACCTGGTGCCCTGGTCCCGAGCCTCCAGCCCGAACAGGATGTGTGTCATGGCCTCCCCTGCGACCGACCACCGGACCGTACCGACCGGCAACGTGGCCGCCACGCGGCCCCGCCGCGTGGTCATCGTGGGCGGGGTGGCCGGCGGCATGTCGGCCGCCACCCGCCTGCGACGGCTCGACGAGTCCGCCGAGATCGTGGTGCTCGAACGCTCGGGGCACGTCTCCTACGCCAATTGCGGGTTGCCGTACTTCGTGGGCGGGGTGATCGAGGACGAGGACGACCTGCTCCTCCAGACGCCGGCGAAGCTCCACGAGCGGTTCCGCCTCGACGTGCGGGTCGACAGCGAGGTCGTGGCCATCGACGCCGCCGCCCACCGGATCACCGTGCGGTCCACCACCGACGGGACCGAGTCCTCCGTGGACTGGGACAAGCTGGTACTCAGTCCGGGCGCCGTCTCCGTCCGGCCCCCCATCCCCGGCTTCGACCGGGTGCGGTCGCTGCGGACCGTGGAGGACGCCCAGCGCCTGGCCCGCGACGTGTCGTCCGCCCCGCGCACGGCGGTGGTCGTGGGGGCCGGGTTCATCGGTCTGGAGACAGCCGAGAACCTGGCCCACGCCGGCATCGCCGTGACCGTGGTCGAAGCGGCCCGCCAGGTGCTCACGCCGCTCGATCCGGAGCTTGCGGTGCTGGTCGAGGCCGAACTGGTGGCTCACGACGTCGCGGTGGTCACCGGGGCGGGGGTCACCGAGGTGACGGACACGTCGGTGGTGCTGGCCGATGGCCGTGCCCTGCCCGCCGACCTCGTCGTCGGCTCGATCGGCGTCCGACCCGACACCCGACTCGCGGTCATGGCGGGTCTCGACATCGGCCCCCGGGGCGGCATCGTCGTCGACGGCCACGGACGGACCAGCCATCCCGACGTCTACGCGGTGGGTGACGCCGTCGAGAAGACGGACTCGGTGAGCGGTGCGTCGTCGCTGGTGGCACTGGCCAACGTGGCCAACCGCCAGGGCCGTCGCGTCGCCGACCACATCGCCGGCCTCGACCGGGCGGCCGTCCCGTCCCTCGGCACCGCCATCGTCAAGGTGTTCTCCCGGACCGCGGCGATGACCGGATGGAACGAGGTCCGGCTGCAGGCCGCCGGGCGTCCCTACCGCTGCATCCACGCGCACCCGTGGAACCACGCCACGTACTACCCCGGTGCCGAGCAGATGGCCCTGAAGCTGCTGTTCGATCCCTCGGACGGCACCATCCTGGGGGCCCAGGCGGTCGGGGGCGCCGGCGTGGACAAGCGCATCGACGTGCTGGCCACGGCCATGTCGGCCGGCCTGAAGGCGCCCGAGCTGGCCGACCTCGAGCTGGCCTACGCCCCGCCCTTCTCCTCGGCCAAGGATCCCGTCAACATGCTCGGGTACATGTCGGAGAACATCCTGTCCGGCGAGTGCGATGTCGTGGAGGCCGACGAGGTCGCGGCGCTGGCGTCGACCGGATGGACACTCCTCGACGTCCGCACGCCGGCCGAGTTCGCGAGGGGCACCATCGACGGGGCGGTCAACGCCCCCCTCGACGACCTCCGGCGGGACCTCGCCGACCTCGGCGCCGGCCCGTTCCTGGTGTTCTGCCAGGTCGGGCAACGGGGCCACACCGCCACCGAGCTCCTGCACGAATTGGGCGTGGAGGCGCGCAACCTCGACGGCGGCTTCACCACCTGGCAGGCCGCCGAAGCGGCCCGGCGGGGATCGGCCCGGGCGCGGGTCAGGTCAGCTTCGTAAAGAGCCGCTGCACCTCGTCGAGCGGGTAGCCGGAGGCGGCGGCCTCGTCCGGGTACTCGAGGCAGTAGGTGAGGCCGGCGGCCACCAGACGGAATCCGGCCTGCTCGAGCGCCTTGATGGCCGCACTCAGCTGCGTCACGATGTCGCGGCACTCGCGACCGTCGGCGAGCATCCGCTCGACGGCCTGGACCTGACCGCCGGCACGCCGCAGTCGTTTGCGGAGGTCGTCCACGACCTCTTCGGGCAGCTCCACGTGACGACCTCCGGATCGGCTACCCCCGAGGGTACCCGGACATCGGCCCCGGCGGGTACGTCCCCGGGCCCGATCAGGCCACGGTGAGGACCAATTTCTGCGTGATCCGCTTGGTGGCCGTACCCGCGGCGAAGGTCGCGGTGATCCGGATCCGGTAGATGCCGGCCGCCGGCTTACGCCCCGTGCTGGTCGGGGTACCCGACAGGGTGCCCGTGCCGTCGAAGTGGTCGGCCAGGGTCACGCCACCGGGCAGCCTGCCCTTGAACGTGAAGGTCGGCACCACGCCACCGGTGGCGGCGATCGTGAAGGTGAACGCCGTTCCCGTCCGGGCCGATGCCGTGGGCGGACTGGTGAATGCACAGCCCGTCGGGCCGCAGAGCGTCGGTGCCAGGTAGGTGTAGGTCGCCTGGGGACCGCCGGGACTGGTACCGCCCACCGAGTCGACCGACACCTCCTCGGTGTCCGGCGACTCACCGGCGGGTACCTCGGCGGTGATCTCCGTGTCGCTGTCCACCGTGAACGCCGCGCCCTGGTCACCGAATTCGACCAGCGTCGCCGCCGTGAACGCGGAACCGGTGATCGTGACCTGGTTCCCACCGGCCAGTGGTCCGGACGCCGGAGTCAGCGCGCTCACGGTCGGGGCCGCCACGAACGTGAAGTGGTCTGTCGGAACAGCGACGCTCGGGCCGCCCGCTGACGTCACGGTCACGTCCACCGTGCCCGCCGGGGCCGCGGGGGAGACGGCCGTGATCGACGTGTCCGAGACCACCGTGAACGCCGCAGCCGGGGTCGCACCGAAGTCCACCGCTTCGGCGCCCGTGAACCCGGTACCGGAGATCGTCACCGACGTCCCACCGGCGCTCGGCCCCACCTGGACGGACACCGCCACGACCCGTGGCGTCGGGGTGAATCCCGGGGCCAACAACAGGTAGGCCGTCGTCCCCGACCCGTAAAGCTGGTTCCCCGACGCGTCGGTGGCCGAGAACGTCGGATCCGTCGCGCCGGTCGCGGGCGAGGAGTAGCTGACCACCGTCCCGGTGAAGTCCCAGGTCACGTCCGCCGAACCGGTGTAGGTGGTCGAATGGCCACCGCCGTCCCGGCCGCTCCCCCCACAGCTGGTCGAGAGGTCCACGACCCCCGCCGGAAAACCCGTCGCCGGATCGAACCCGTCGGCATAGCTCTGTTCCTGGATGCCGCCGCACGAATGTCCGACGATGGCGAACGCCGATCCCTGGTCGAGGAGGAGGGGGATCGGTGACGGGGATGCGCCGGCGGGCAGGGCGAAGGACCCTACGGCCCCCGACACCGCCAGCACCACCGCACCCACGATCGACGACGTGCGCGCCACTGCCCACCTCCTGGTTCGAACCCACCCGACCCGTCACCCTGATCATCGCATCCGACGGGTCCGCGTTACGGTCCGTTCGGCCCGCTGCCCGGTCAGCCGTCGGATGGTCGCTGGTCCCGGCGCAGCACGTCGAGCAGCTCGTCGTAGGGTCCGACCAGGTAGGCCAGGTCACCGCCCTGGAACCGGGTGCCGCGACGGGGCGGGTGCTCGAGGGCCCGGTCGGACGAGGCCCGGGCCAGGGCCACCACCCGCGTCCGGATGGACAGGTCCTGCATGGCCAGGCCCTGGAGGCCGCCACCGGGGGCGATGGCCAGCCGGCCCACCAGGAAGGCCTGCTGGTCGACGAAGAACGTCTCGAGCACGTCGAGTCCGAGGGCGGCCCCCACGAACCAGGGCGCGGCCAGCGCCGAGGTGGACCGCACGTGGCGGAAGCCGAAGCTGCGCTCCATCATCCGCGCCAGGTCGCGGTCGAACACCCGCAGCACCACCGGGACGACGTCCCACCGGTCACCGAGTGACTCCCGCACGGCCAGCCCCGTCTCGATGTTGGTGAGATCGGCGCTGGTCAGGATGGCTACGGCCGAGGCGTCGGCGAGGTTGACCGTGGCATGGGTCTGGCGCTGGGTGGCGTCCGCGATCACCACCGGGACCCGCAGGGCCCGGGCACGGTCGAGGTAGCGGTTGGCGGGATCGCTCTCCACCACCACTACCCGGCGCCCCTCGGCCACGAGTCCCTCCACGACGCGGACGCCGACCGACCCGAGCCCCACCACGACGACGTGCCCGGTCATGCCCGGCACCTTGCTGCGCCCCAGCGACTGCTCGATCCGGCGACTCACCAGGAAGTTGGTGAACAGGGCGAACACGGTGGACACCAGGGCCACACCGAGGAGGATGAGAACGATGCCGAACACCACGAACCATGCCGACTGTCCGGAGAAGTTGAGGTCCCCGTAGCCGACGGTGGCCACCGTCTCCACGGTGAAGTACACCGACTCGAGCACCGTCAGGTGGCCCGGTGGATGATGCACCACGTAGAAGGCCCGGATCACCGCCGAAGCCACCACCAACAGCACGACGACCCCGGACGCCACCACCGCCAGGCTCCAGGCGTTCGAACGCCGGAGCGCGGACAGCCGGCGCCGGACCCGTTCGACGACAGGCACCGTGGCGCCCGGCGGGACCGCCCGCTCACCGAGGTCGATCCCGGCCCGGTCGAGCTCGGCCGGCGTCGCCAGCACCGCCACGCGGTCCCCCACCCCGACCGGGTGGTCCCTCCCCGGGCAGCAGACGATGTCGGTCCCGTCGGCCGGCACCACCGCCACGGGCGCCAGGTGCCCGAAGCGGCTCCGGAACGTCCGCCCGGCGGCCTCGTCGTCGGCCACCTCCACCTCGGCGACCGCGAACCGCTCGCCGCCGAGTTCGATCTGGTGCGACCGCCGCAGCAGGCAGACCTCCACGAACGACGGGGCGGCCAGGGCGGCCGGATCCAGGATGACCCCGGAGCCGAGGACCCGTTCAAGGGCCCGGCCCACCGACGGGTTGGCCATCAGCACGACCAGACGGACGTCCGGCCGGGCCTCGCGCACGCGCATGGCGATCTCGAGCGTGGCCAACTCGTCGGACTCGACGCAGATGACGGCCTGGGCCCGTTCGAGGCCGGCGCCGGCCAGGCCGTCACCGATGCGGGCACTGCGACGGATCAGGGTGAGGCCCCATCCCTCCACGACCTGGGCCAGCCGGGGATCGGGGTCGTCGTCCACCACCACCACCGGAACGCGGCTCTGGTGCAGCTGTTCGACCGTCCGCAGCCCGACCCCGTGGAGCCCGCACACGATGACGTGGCCGTCACTCCCCCACGACGGCTCAGGCACCCGTGCGCTCCGGAGCGGGTCCCGACCTGCCGGGCCACGTCACCGTTTCTGACGCCATCCCCGCTCGAAGGGGAGCCGCCACGACCGGGGGGCGATGAGGTCCCGCATGGCCGGGGGTCCCCAGGACCCCACCCGGTACAGCTGCACCTCCGGCGGGTCCTCGAGCAGCGGCTGCGACACCTCCCACAGCCGTTCGATGCCCTCGGCGTTGGTGAACAGCGTCTGGTCACCGGCCATGGAGTCGTGGATCAGCCGCTCGTACGCCTCGAGCACGTTGTCGGACTCCTCGGTCTCGTGCAGGGCGAACTGAAGGCTCAGCTTGTCGAGCTTCATGCCGGGCCCCGGGCGTTTGCCGTAGAAGGACAGGGACAGCTTGGACGCGTCGGCCAGGTCGAAGGTGAGATGGTCGGGGCCCTGGGTCCCCACCCCCGAACCGGCCGGAAACATCGACTTCGGCGGTTCGCGGAAGGCGATCGACACGATCCGGGCCCCCTCGGCCAGATGCTTGCCGGTGCGCAGGAAGAAGGGGACCCCGGCCCACCTCCAGTTGTCGATCTCGCAGCGCAGGGCGATGAACGTCTCGGTGTCGGAGTCCGGGGCCACGCCATCGGCGTGCGTGTACCCCTCGTACTGGCCCCGGACCACGTGGCGCGGATCGATGGGCCGGAGCGACCGGAAGACCTTGTTCTTCTCCTCGTTGATGGACCGTGGCTCCAGTTCCGTCGGCGGCTCCATGGCCACGAAGGCCAGCACCTGGAGGAGGTGGGTCACGACCATGTCCCGGTAGGCGCCGGTCTGCTCGTAGAAGGCCGCCCGGGACTCCACGCCCAGGGTCTCGGGCACGTCGATCTGCACGTGGTCGATGTGCTGACGGTTCCAGATCGGCTCGAACAGGCCGTTGGCGAACCGGAAGGCCAGGATGTTCTGGGCCGCCTCCTTGCCGAGGAAATGGTCGATCCGGAAGACCTGGTCGTCGTCGAACACCTCCCGGACCAGCGAATTGAGCTGTCGGGCACTGTGCAGGTCGGTGCCGAACGGCTTCTCCATGATGACGCGGGCCCGGTCGGTGAGACCGGCCTCCCCCAGGGTCCGCACCACCGCGTCGGCGGCGTGGGGCGGGATGCTCAGGTAGTGCAGGCGCCGGGGCTCGACCTCGAAGGTTGCTTCGAGCGACCGGACCTGCTCGGCCAGGACCTCCACGCCGTGGTGGCCCGGCACGTAACGGATGCGCCGCTCGAACGCCGTCCAGTGCTCCTCGCTGATCCGGCCGCGGGCGAACTCGTCGCAGGCCGTGCGGGCGACCGCGAGGTACTCGTGCTCCTCGAGGCGATCCAGCGAGGTCGCCACGATGTGGCACTCGGGCAGCATCCCGGCCCGTGACAGGTGGAACAGCCCCGGGAGGAGCTTGCGTTTGGCCAGGTCACCGGTCGCCCCGAACAGGATGATGACGTGGGGGGTGGCGGGCGCGTGACCTCCCACCGCGCCGGCCTCCTCGAGGAGCGCGAGCGCAGCAACCGCTTCCTGATCTTCGGAGGCCATCGCTCGGTCCTTCGCCCTTCCGTGCCGCCCCACCCGTCCACCCACCCCGAGGGCACCAGCCGGTCCCGCCCCGGCCGGGCCACTCGAGTAGAGGTCGCACGGCGACGTGCCCCTCGTGTCACCGACCGTACGTGGCCTTCGTTACGGGAAGATTGCCGGCGTGCATGCATCGTGTGAACGGCGCCGGAGGCGGCCCGGGAGACGACGGTGGGCGCGGCGCGCTACCGGTGGGCGACTCCTTGGACCAGCGCCGCAGCCACCGACGCACCGACCTGGTCGGCGATGGCGACCGCCACCACCAGGAGGTCGCAGGACAGACGGACGCCCGGCACGGGCGCGAGCAGGAAGTGACCGAGCACCTCCCCACCGGCCCGGACGGGCAGGTCGACCCCGCGGTGGGGCAGCCCCAGGTCGTCGGTGTCCCAGGTCACGTCGCCGACCCGGACGACACCGTCGGGCTGGAGCCGGGCGGCCAGGCCGCTGTCGCCGGTGGCGTAGGTGCAGCTGCGCAGGGTCAAGAGGCGCCGCAGCTCACCGGCCGCCTCGCGGGCCACGTCCTCGGGCTCGGCGCCGCCGGCGGCCAGCTCGGTCACGGCGTGCAGCGCGGAGATCCGGTCGTGGCCCTGGCGCGCGGTGTTCCGGTGGTGGCGTCCCCGGGCGGCCATGTCGCCCACCAGCAGGCCGACGACCAGGAGGAGGATCTCCGTGACCAGGTCACTGCTGCGTGTGATGCGAAACGACAGGTAGGGCCGGGTCAGGAAGAAGTCGAAGCACAGGGCGGCGCACAGGGCGCACAGCGCGGCGGCCCACCGGCGTCCGGCGGTCGCCACCGCGACGATCACCACCACGAGGATCAGGGCGTCATCGGCCGCGGCCAGTCGGTCCCGCCACGGGGTCAGCAACACGGCGGCGACGACCGGACCCAGCACCGCCGCCGCGGCCAGGAGCCACTCGGAGCGGCGGGGTGGCGCGCCACCGCCGGCACCCCCTTCGCCGGGGGCCCCGGACCCGTGGAGCTGGACGACCGAACCCATTCGTCCACTCTGACGTCCCGGCCGGCCGCCGGGAAGGGTCCTTTACGACTCTGTAACGTCCCCGGACCGGATCGTCGCGACCCTGTTACGCGTCGGGGCGCACGGGCACCGACAGCCAACGGCGCGCATCGTCCTCGGGCATCGGCCGGGACCACAGGAACCCTTGGCCCAGCTGACATCCCATGTGCACCAGGGCGTCGCGCTGGTCGGCGGTCTCCACCCCCTCGGCCAGACAGATGAGGCCCAACGCCCGGCCGAGGCCCACCACCGCCTCGACGATGGTCCGGTCGTCGGCGTCGTCCACGACCCCGTCGACGAACGAGTGGTCGATCTTCAACGTGTCCACCGGAAGCTGCTTGAGATAGGCCAGCGAGCTGTAGCCGGTCCCGAAGTCGTCGATCGACAGCCGCGCCCCCAGGACCCGGATCTCGTCGAGACGCACGATCGAGGTGCGTACGTCGTCCATGACCACCGACTCGGTGACCTCGAGGTGGAGCTGTCCGGGCCGGAGCCCCGTGGTGTCCAGGACCTGGCGCACCGACTCCACCAGTGTGGGCTCGGTGAGCTGGCGGGCCGAGAGGTTGACACTCACCCAGAGGGCCTCCTCCTCGCCCCGGTACCGGTTCCACCCCGCCACCGTCGCCGCCGCCTCCTCGAGCATCAGCTCGCCCAGACGCACGATGAGGCCGGTCGACTCGGCCAACGGGATGAACTGCAGTGGAGGTACCACCACCCCGTCGTCGCGCACCCACCGGGCCAGCGCCTCGACCCCGATCGCCCGGCCGGTGGCCAGGTCCACGATGGGCTGGTAGTAGGCGACCAGTTCCCGGCGGGCGATCGCCAGGCGGAGTGCCTTCTCGCCGTCGAGGTACTCGGCGGCCCGGGCCCGCAGGGTGTCGTCGAACACGGCGACCTGGTTCCGGCCCAGATCCTTGGCCCGGAACATGGCCGCGTCGGCCTCGGACAGGATCGACTGGACCGAGCTCCCGGCGTCGCTGACCGTGATCCCGAGGCTGGCATGGACCTCGATGTCGTGGCCGCCGACCTCGAACCGCTCGGACAGCGCGGTCGAGACCCGCGCCGCCAGCCGTTCCATCTCGTCCATGGACACGTCCGTGCAGATGATCACGAACTCGTCCCCCCCGAAGCGGGCCACGGTGTCCTCCGGGCGCACCGTCATCCCCAGCCGGCGGCCCAATTCGACCAGCAGGTCGTCACCGGTGCCGTGGCCGAGGGCGTCGTTGACGTGCTTGAACCCGTCGACGTCCAGGAAGGCCACGCCGATCCGACCTCCCGACCGACGGGCGGCGGCGAGTGCCTGGTCCAGCCGGTCGTTGAGCAGGGCCCGGTTGGGGAGGCCGGTGAGGTCGTCGTGCAGGGCGCGGTGTTCGAGCTCCAGCTCGATGCGCTTCCGGGCGGTGATGTCGAGAGCCTGGACCATGAGGTAGAGGGGCTCCTCCATGGTCCCCCGGATCAGGGTGATGTTCGCCTGCAACCACACCACCGAGCCGTCGGCCCGCTGGTAACGGCGCTCGTCGGAGTAGGAGTCGGTCCCGTCGCGCACCGACGGGATGGCACGGTCGTCGGGGGAGACCTCCTCGGGGGCGTCGAAGTCGGACAGCAGGTGGCCGACCAGCTCGCGCGGCGAACGGCCGAGCAGTTCGGCGAGTGCGGGGTTGACGGTGGTCATCCGACCCACCAGGTCGGCCATGGCCATACCGAACGCGGAGTGCCGGAAGGCGCCGTCGAAACGGGTCTCGGCCAGATCCAGTTCGGCTTCGGCGGCCCGCTGTCCGGTCACGTCACTCGCCACCGTGATCGCCCCTGCCACGGCGCCCACCTCGTCGAAGAGCGGCGAGACGTTCAGGATCACCCGGGCCTCCGTGCCGTCCTTGCGCCGACGGACCGTCTCCAGTCGTTCGACCGCGGTGCCCGCCATGACGCGGTGCATGATCGTGACCAGCTCGGCCCGGCGCTCCTCGGGGACCAGCATCGAGATGTGGCGGCCGATGGCCTCGTCGGCGGCGTAGCCGTACATGCGGGTCGCCGCCTCGTTCCAGGTGGTGATGACACCGTCCGTCGTCTTGGCCAGGATGGCCTCGGACGAGGAGTCGAGGATGGCCGTGAACCGTTGGGAGACGGCCGCCGCCTCGCGTGACTCGGTCGCCGAGGACACCACCAGGACCGTCTCGCGCAGCGCGCCCTCCTCCCCCCGCACGCGCGTGAAGCGGCGCTCGAGCACCTGCTCACTCCCGTCGGCCAGGACCGTCCGCACCTCGTCCGACCAGACATCGGGCTCTCCGTCCCGTTCCGGGACGACCGGCGGGACGTGGGGCACGAGGTCCTGGACGTCGGTGCCGAGTGCCCGGTCCGTCGATGTCCCGAGCAAGCGGGTCGCCGCGCCGTTCCAGGCCCGGATGGTCCCGTCCGGTCCGTAGATGGCGACACCCTCGGCCAGCAGATCGAGGACCGGCATCCCGACGGGCGGCGGGGGCGGGGCGGCCGCGGCCGACGTCCGGAGGTGCCCGGTGACGTCCCGGTGGGTGGCGACCACGCCGTCGAGCGGCGACACCGCGGAGACGTTGACCAGGGTCACGTCGAGCCACCGCCGGGCCGGGCCGGGGGGAGGACCTCCACCTCCACCGTGCGGGCCACCGACGGGACCTGCTGGGCCAGCCGGAGCGCGGTCTCGAACCGCCCGACGTCACGGGGGAGGACCAGGTCGGCGGCTCGCAGTCCCGTCATGGTGCCCCACCCGGGGTCGCCCGTGTGCAGGGCGCTCTCGACCACGCGCCCGGACGGGTCGAGGAGCACGTAGCCGGAGTCCCAGGCCAGGAGGTCGATCAGGAGGTGCGCGGACAGCAGGCGCTCGAGGACGGTCCTCCGGTGACGCTTCAGCTCCGTCGTGAGGATCGCCGTCAGCCGGGGGCCCAGCGAACGGCGTTCGACGGCGTCGTCGGCCCCCCAACCCACCAGGTCGGCCCGTAGGTCCGGTGTTCCGTCGTAGACGACCACCAGTGGCAGCGGACCGGAGACGGACCGGAGGTCGCGCGTGCGCTCGTGTACCCGGCTGTCCCCCTCCGGCAGGACCAGCACGGTGGCGACCACGGGCTCGTCGTCCAGGATCCGCCGTACGTCGTCCCGATGGCGGACGGTCCGCACCCGGGGAGCGGACCGACCCGGTCGGAGCGGGTCCCTGGACGGCAGCACCGCCTGTTCCAACAGGTCGGTCCAGAATTCGGGCGGCGTCGACCACTGGGGATCGACGACCAGGACGACGGGAGGCCCCTCGGGCCGGGCGGAGCTCCGGACGCCGGTCGGGACCGACGGCGCTGGTCCCATGGCACTCCTCCCCCCGGTCCCCGGCTGACGCCCGGACCGGCACCTTCGTAGCGATCCTACGCCTGACGTGGGGTTTTTTCCATGATGCGCCCTCCGGAAACACCGCCACGGGCGTTGCTTGCACGCGTGCAATAACGTGCACACGTGCAAGATCTCCGGACGTCCAACAAACTGCGCCGCCGCCAGCAGATCCTCCAGGCCGCCCGCGACCTGATCACCGCGGACGGGATCGGAGCGCTGTCCATGCGGGCACTGGCCCACCGCGCCCGGGTCAGCGTGCCCACCGTCTACGCCCTCGTCGGGGGCCGCGACGACGTGATCGCCGCCCTGCTGGCCGAGGGTGCCCATCGCTTCGACGACGGCATGGGCGCCGTGACCACCCTCGGTCTCTTCCGTGTGACCGACGTCATCGAGCTGTTGACCGGCATCGTCGACCACGAGCGTGAGCTGGTGCGGGGCCTGCTGGCCTCGGGCATCCTCACCTCGGCGGGGTCGGAGCGGTTCCTCCTCCTCGACCGGGTCCGCCACGAGCTCGCCCGCGCCTTCAGCGAGGCGGTGGCGCGGGGCGAGCTGGCCCCCGGCACCGACCCCGACGTGGCCGCCACGGTCATGGTGCGCCTCGGGCTCGGGGCCCTCCTCGACTGGGTCGTGCAGCGGGGCGGTCCGGACGACCTCCGGGCCGACCTGCTCCGGTCCGGGTCCGTCGTGATCGCCGCCTTCTCGTGACGGGTCCCGCCGTCGTGACCGATACCTCAGCCCCCACGGCCGGTGTCTCCCGGCTCTGGCGCCGGGAGCTCCACCACTACCCGACGACCCGTGTACGGCTGGCGCTGCTCGCCCTCATCGTGCTGTGCAGCATCGTCATGTACTACCAGCAGTACGTGGCCGGCTCGGTCTCGTTCAAGATCCTCGGCTACTACCAGATGTCCTTCCGGTTCTACCTGTTGGTGGTGGTGGCGAGCAGTGTCGCCGGCGCCGTGTCGTCCCTGGTGGCATCGGTGGCGGACCGGATCGGCCGGGCGAACATGGTGGTGGTCGGGCTCTTCGTCGTCGGGATGGTCACGCTGTTCGGCATCCCGAACGCCCATACCCGGGCCACGTACGCCGTGGCGGTGGCCACCGTCGGTTTCTTCGAAGGCATGGTGCTGGTGGCCACTCCCGCCCTGGTCCGGGACTTCTCCCCCCAGCAACGGCGCGGGGCGGCCATGGGGTTCTGGACCCTGGGCCCCGTCCTGGGCAGCCTGGCGGTCTCGCTGGTGGCATCCCAGACGCTCGACTCGCACCCGGACTGGCAGTTCCAGTTCCGCGTGGCCGGCATCGTCGGCCTGGTCGTGTTCGTCCTCGCGCTGGTGTTCCTCCGGGAGCTGGCCCCCTCCATCCGCGACCAGCTCATGACGTCGCTGCGCGAGCGCGTCCTGGCCGAGATCCGGGCCCGGGGGCTGCAGGTGGAGGACGCCCTGAAGCGTCCGTTCCGGCAGATGGCCGGATGGAACACCCTCATCCCGTCGCTCGGGGTGTCCCTCTTCCTCCTCATCTACCTGTCGGCCGTCGCCTTCTTCGTCATCTACTTCGTCTCCGTCTTCGGCTTCAGCCAGTCCGAGGCCAACGGGCTGGGGAACTGGTTCTGGTCGGCCGACGCCGTCGCCGTGGTGGTCGTCGGGATCGTCTCGGACAAGCTCCGGGTCCGCAAGCCGTTCATGCTGGCGGGAGGGATCGTGGCCGTGGTGATGGGCCTGGTCTTCGCCGGTCTGGCCACCCGGCCCCACACCACGTACACGACGTTCGCCGTGGTCATCATGGTCATGTCGGCGGCCCGCGGCGTCGCCTACGCCCCGTGGATGGCCGCCTACACCGAGACCCTCGAGAGCCGGAACCCGGCCCTGGTGGCGACCGGCCTCGCCATCTGGGGCTGGGTGCTCCGGATCGTGGCCGCGTCGGCCTTCCTGATCGTCCCGTTCCTGGTCCCGTCGGCCACCCCGGTGGCCGACTACGGACCCCAGGCATCCGCCCTGCAGGCCGAATACTCCACCCAGATCGCCACCCTGAAGGTGATCGACCCGGCCACGCTCGCCGCCCTCCAGGCCGATCCGAAGGACCGGCGGGCCCAGGTGGCGGCCATCTCCCAGATCCACGTCGCCCGCGGGGTGCCGTTCGCCGTGGCCGCCGCCGAACTGGTGTCCGCTTCGAAGATCCCGAAGGCCGACCGCGTCTTCCTCGCCACCCACGGACGCCAGGTCCTGGACGCCCGGGCCGCGGCACCGAGGCAGTGGCAGCGCTGGTGGCTGGTGTGCGTGGTCGGCGAGCTCCTGTTCCTGCCGACCATCTTCCTCCTGGTGGGGCGGTGGCGCCGCTCGACGGCGCGGCGGGACCAGGAGGCGCACGACCGCTGGGTGACCGAGGAGTTCGAGGAGCTCTCGACCTCCGACGAGTTCGTCGGAGGCGTCCCCGCCTGACACCGACCGTCGGCCGGACCCCGGACCCGGACCCCGGACCCCGGGAACGTGGCCCGACCGTCCCGATAGGGTTTGGTAACCACCGCGTCGGAGGGAGCCCCCGTGTCGGACAATCTGCGGATCCTCGGTGAGTACAGCGCCGCCATGGAGTCGGGCGACAGCGAGGCGGTGTTCGCCTTCTGGGCCCCGGAGTTCCACAGCCACGTCACCGAGCGCGTCACCCCGGGCAAGGTGGGCACCGACGTCCGGGGCGAGGAGCAGCGGTGGTGGGAGAGCGCCCGGGCCGCCTTCCCGGACATGACCTTCACCGTCAACCTGCTGATCGAGCAGGGCGACCTCGTCGTCTCCAACTGGACCGTCGAGGGGACCCACACCGGAGCGGCCTTCTACGAGGTCCCCGCGTCCGGCGGACGGGTGGTGATCAACGGGACCGCCATCCTGCGGATGCGGGACGGCCTCATCGTCGAGCACTGGGGTGGCCCGCACTGCCAGGAAGGACTGGGCCTCATCCGCTGAGGACCCACCGTCGAAGGGAGGTCGAACATGGAGGTCGCCGTCATCGGGACCGGATTCATCGGTGGGACGCTGGGCTCCGCCCTGTCCCGGGCCGGCCACCGCGTGCGATTCGGCTCGCGGCACCCGAACGACGATCCGGTGGCCGAGGGGACCGACGCCCGGGTCGTCTCCATCGCCGAGGCCCTCGACGGAGCCGACGCGGTGATCCTGGCCGTTCCCGGACCGGCCGTGAGCGACCTCGTCGCCGATCACGGACGCGAGCTGTCCGGCCACCTCGTGGTGGACGCCACGAACCGGATGGGCGCACCGGTGGCCAACTCCCGGGCCGACCTGCCCCCGGACGTGCGCTACGCCCGGGCCTTCAACACCCTGGGTGGCGAGGTGATGGCCCAGCCCCGGTTCGCCGACGGACCCGCCGATCTCTTCTGTTCGGCTCCCGAGGCCGACCGCGCCACCGTGGAGGCGCTGGTCGAGGGGGTCGGGCTCCGACCGGTCGTCCTCGGTCCGGACACCGAGGACATCATCGACAGCCTGTTCCGGCTGTGGATCGCCCTGGTGCCGGGGCACGGCCGGCGCCACGCGCTGCGCCTGCTCGAGGAGTAGGACCGGGCTCCACCACCACCGGATCGGCGCACCCGGGCCGTACACTGGGGGGCGGCAGCCGCACCGTCCGGTAGGGCAGGCCGTTCCGGCACCCGTCCGACCCACCACCGGTCCGGCGCGCCCGACCACGCCGTGAGAGGAGGCCCGCGTGACCGCGTACGACATCATCGGCGACGTCCACGGGGGCGCGGCCAAGCTCGAGAGCCTGCTCGCCACGTTGGGGTACGTCGAGCGGGACGGCGCCTACCGTCTCGACGGGCACCAGGCCATCTTCGTGGGCGACCTCATCGACCGGGGCGACAGCCAGGTCCGGGTCCTCGAGGTGGCCCGCGCCATGGTGGAGGCCGGGTCGGGCCGCGTGGTGATGGGCAACCACGAGTTCAACGCCCTCTCCTGGGCCACTCCGCATCCTGACCGACCCGGCGACTCCCTCCGCACCCGCCTCGGCCCGCGTGGCCAGCGCAACCGTGCCCAGCACCAGGCCTTCCTCGACCAGGTCGTGGAGGGGTCGGCGCTCCACGCGTCGGTGATCGCCTGGTTCCGCACGCTGCCGCTCTGGCTCGATCTCGGCGGGCTGCGGGTCGTCCACGCCTGCTGGCATCCCTGGTCACTCGCCGTACTCGACAAGTGGGTCGGGGCGCCGGGGGCCGTCGGCGACGAGTTCCTTCTCCACGCCAACACCCCCGGTACCGACGTCTACGACGCCGTCGACATCGCGCTGAAGGGACCCGAGGTCCACCTCACCCGAGAACTCGCCTGGCGGGACCGCGACGGCACCCCCCGGTGGGCGGCGCGCATCCGGTGGTGGGACGAGTCGGCCACCTCCCTCGGCGACCTGGCGGACATCCCCCCCGGCTCCCCCGGCCTCGACGGTGCACCGCATCCCGGCCTGCCCGACGTCGCCACCGACGTCGTCACCGCCTTCCGCTACACCGACCCCGTCCCCGTCTTCTTCGGTCACTACTGGTTCAGCGGTGTCCCCCGTCCCGCCGGCCGGTACGCCGTGTGCACCGACTACAGCGCCGCCCGGGAGGACCAGCCATTGGTGGCCTACCGATGGGCCGGCGAGCCACGCCCGACGGCCGACCGGTTCGTGTCGAGTCCCGGCCGGTCCTGAGTCGGGTGTGCCCGGGTACCCTGGCCGCAGCGATCCTGACGGAGTGTGTCCCATGGTGACGTCCGTGTACGAGCTCGACCTCCCCCTGGTCGACACCGCCGGAATGGATCGCGAGGAGTCCCTGGCCGTCATCGCCGACGCCCGCCGACAGAGTTGGCTGGCCCGCACGCCACTCGGCTTCTCCGTGTGCCGCCAGGAGGACTGCGTGTCGCTGCTGCGGGACCGCCGCTTCCACAACGCGCTGTCGCTGCTGCGCCAGATGAACGGGGTGGAGCCCGTGGTCGACACCCCCGGGGAACGACGGTCGATCCTGGCCATGGAGGGTGATGACCATGCCCGGCTCCGGCGGCTGGTGGCCCCGGCCTTCACCCCGGCGGCCGCCGATCGCCTCCGCCCGTTCATGCGCGAGGTCGTCGGCGGCCTCGTCGACGGCTTCGCGGCGACCGGTCGTTGCGAGGCGGTCCTCGACCTGTGCGAGCCCTACCCCATCCCCATCATCTGCGAGCTCTTCGGGGCCCCTCCGGAGGACTGGCGTCGCTTCTCGGCCTGGGCCACCGACATCTTCCGGATCTTCAACCAGAACCTGGCGGAGGACCTCCCCCGGGTGGAAGCGGCGGGGGCCGAACTCGAGGCCTACATCAATGACCTCATCGCCATCCGGCGATCGGCTCCGGGGGACGACCTGCTCAGTGTGCTCATCGCCATCGAGGAGGAGGGTGACCGTCTGTCCAACCCGGAGCTGGTCTCCCTGGCCGTGGCCGTGCTCATGGCCGGGACCGACACCACCCGCAACCAGCTGGCCTGTGCCCTGGCGCTCTTCGCCGAGTACCCGGCCCAGTGGTCGCAGCTGGCCGAACGGCCCGAACTCGCCCCGAGGGCCGTGGAGGAGGTCATGCGCTACCTCGGGGCGGTGCGGGGCACGGTCCGGGTGACGCCTGAAGACGTGGTCTTCCGCGACGTGCTGTTCCCCAAGGGGACCCTGGTGTCGGTCTCCCTCGCCGGGGCGAACCGGGATCCCGACTTCTTCGACGACCCGGACACGTTCGACATCACCGCGGAGCGCACGACCCAGCAGATGACGTTCGGCTCGGGCATCCACCACTGCATGGGCGCCGCCCTGGCCCGGGCCGAGCCGCAGGAGGCGCTCGTGCTCCTGGCCCGTCGGCTACCGGGCCTGGCACTCGACGGCCCCGTCGAGTGGAAGCCCCCCACGTTCGGCATCTGGGGCCCGGCGCGCCTCCCGCTCCGCTTCACCCCGTCGGCGGCCTGACGGATCAGCACCACCTGTCGGATCACGACAATGGGACGTTCGCCCCTCGTCGTCCGATCGTCGGCGGTCCACCATGGGTCGTACAGGGGCGGGCGGAGACGTCACACGACCGAGGAGGAGACATGGCCGAATCCAGAGAAGCCCGGGTACGGATCGAACGGGCGATCGAACGGGCCGAGAAGGAACTGCTGCAGGCCAGCCACCAGTTGGCCAGGGGTATCCGCCGGGAGGCCGACCGGATCGTCCCGCCCGTCGGCCAGGATCTCGAACGGATCGTCGATGACGTGTTCGACGTGGCCGAACGGGTGCTCAAGAGCCAGCGCAAGCTGGTGGCTGACGTCATGAAGGCCGTCAACGACCAGGCCGACCGCGCCGCCGAGGCCGGCCGGGAGGCGACCGAGCGGACCCGTCATCGGGTGGCTGCCAAGAAGGCCGCCGGTCGGGCCCGGGGTCGTAAGTCCGTGACGAAGAAGGCACCGGCCAAGAAGGCCGCCGCCAACCGGGCGAGCCCGACGAAGAAGGCACCGGCCAAGAAGGCCGCCGCCAGGAAGAAGGCGCCCGCCAAAAAGGCCGCCGCCCGGACGGGTCCGACCCCGGCGGCGTAAGCCACCCGGCACGCCGGGCCGCACGGGGCTATCCCAGCTGCAACAGTCCGGGAACCACCCGGTCGCCCAGTCGCGCCGCCCAGGCCACCGGGTCCTCGACCAGGGGGGTGATCTCGACCAGGTCGATCCCGAGTGCCGCGTAGGACTCCATCGATCGCAGGAACGCGTCGGTGTCCACCAGTGGGTCCACCATCGTCAGCATGGTGCGCCGGATGTCGGAGGGGTCGCGCCCGGCGTCCTCACAGTGCCGGTCGAGGACCTCGAGTTTGTGGGCGACCTCGTCGGGTTCGGCGGCGAAGAGGTTGCAGGCGTCGGCGTAGCGGGCCACGAGCCGCAGCGTCTTCCGCTCGCCGCTCCCCCCGACGAGGATCGGGGGCCGGGGACTCCTCACCGGGCGGGGCGAGCAGATCGTCTCGGCCAGCCGGTAGTGGGACCCATCGTAGGGGCCATCGTCGTCGCTCCACATCTGGTGGCAGATCTGGAGCGTCTCCTCCAGGCGCTCGAAGCGCTCCGACGTCGGAGGGAAGGGCACGCCGAGTCCGAGGTGCTCCCGCTCGTACCAGGCGGCGCCGAGCCCGAGCTGGGCCCGGCCGCCCGACACCACGTCGAGCGTGGTGACGATCTTGGCCAGCAGCGCCGGGTGCCGGTACGTCACACCGGTCACCAGCAGCCCCAGGCGCAGCCGTTCGGTCCGGCCGGCCAGGAACCCGAGCGCCGTATAGCCCTCGAGCATGGGCTCGTGGCGGTCGGCGAACTCCTCCATCTGGAAGTAGTGGTCCATGAGGGTGAACGTCGAGCACCCCGAGGACTCGGCGGCCGCGGCGGTGTCGGACAAGATCCCGCCGATGGCGGCCGGCCCTCCCGGAAGGGTGAAGTTGGCGAAGTGGATGCCGAGTTCCATGGATGCTCCTGGCGACGGTGGACGGACGGGACCCTCCCACGGTAGGCCCCGTCACCCCGGCACCGGGCCGGGCGGCCGGGTCCCGGTCAGGCGCCGTCCGCGGCGAGGGCACCTTCGAGGACGGCGAGGATCTCGTCACCCCACCGCTCGAGGCGGATGGGCCCCATACCCCGGCAACGGCCCAGTTCGGCGAGGGACCCCGGATTCCGCTCCGCGATGCCCACCAGCTCCTTGTCGTTGAGGACCACGTAGGCCGGCACCCCGTCCTTGCGGGCCACGGAAGACCGCCAGGCCCGCAGGGCGGTCTCCCCCGGTCCCCCCGTGCCGGGTGCCGGCGCCGGCCCGGTGCGTCGACGGTCGACCCGGCCCGCCCGCGCCGGCGGTCGGCCGGCGGGGGCCGGCGGGGTGTGGCTGGCCCGGCCGTCCAACTCGTCCAGGAACGGCGACGGCGCGGCGCGGTCGGCCAGCACCACCACCTGGGTGCCGCCCCGGGTCAGGGCGACGTGGAACACCCGACGCTCGCCCTCGACGTCGTCGCTCAGCCGATGCGGGAAGAGCCCCGCCGAGGCCCCCACGACCAGGACGTGGCCCCACTCCTTGCCCTTGATCCGGTGGACGGTCGACAGCTCCACCCCGGGGCCCGCCGCCGGGGGCCGGTCGAGGACCTCGCGCAGCCAGTGGGCGAAGGTGGCGGCGTCCGGATGGAACCCCGCCACCGACTCGAGCGCCGCCAGGTCGTCGGCATGGGTCGACCGGTCGGCCCCGGCCCGCGAAGCGTCCAGCGTGTCGAGCGTGGCGTCGAGACCGATGCCGACCCGGATGGCCTCGAGGGCGTCGGCCGTCGAGCGGGCGGTGGCCGCTACGACCACGTCGAGGTCGTCGGCATACGCCTGGAGCTTGGGCACGTCACGGCCCGAGAGGCGCGAGGCCAGGCGTCGGATGTCGGTGACCGACGTGGTCCGCGACTTGGTCATCATGTCCACCACCATGGGAGCGATGCCCCGCGACGGCCGGCGGACGGTGTCGCGCACGTCCTCCCGTCGGATGGCCCCGGGGTCGCTGCCGATCCGCAGATAGGCGAATGCCGTCCGGATCCCGGTGCGCGCCAGCACCTGGGTGCCGAGCGGGGTGGTGCACGGCACGTCCGACTCCAGACAGGCCACTTGCACGGGCAGGAGGGCCGAATTCACGCGGGCGAGGACGGCGATGTCGGTCGGGTCGACACCCGCCGCCCGCCACGCCTCGATCACCTCGACGGCGCGACCGGCCAGCTCGTCGTTCGGCACGCGGTCGACCACGACGGGGCCCGAGCCGGCCAGCGGCCCCGAGTCCGGCGCGGGTGGGTCGGTGCGGTCCCGGGGGCTCCGGATCGTCTTCGCCACCCGCTCGTGGTTGTACGACAGGAGGTGGCGGGCGGCGTCGACCACCCCGGGCGGACAGCGGTAGTTCACCTCGAGGGGGTGGTCGGCGGCCCCGGGAAAGTACCGTCCGAAGTCGATCAGGAACTCGGGTGTGGCCCCGGAGTAGCCGTAGATGACCTGGTCGTCATCGCCCACGCCGAAACAGTCGAACCCCGGTGCCACCAACAGACGGATGAGCAGGAGATGGGCCGGGGTCAGGTCCTGGAACTCGTCGACCAGCATGCGTCGACACCGGGCCTGGGCGGCCGCCCGGGCGTCCGGCTCCCCGGTCAGGATCTCCAGGGCCCGGTAGATCTGCTCGTCGAAGTCGACCTGGCCCCGTTCGGCCAGCGCGCGGCGGAATCCGTCGAATCCCTCGGCGACACCTGACGCGTCGGGGTACGCCTCCTCGGCGGCCTCGGGGGAGACCAGACCCAGTCGGATCAACGAGAGCGCCGCCAGATAGGGCGCGGTGGTGTCGGTGTTGGCCTGGCGCTTGACCACGAACAGCTCCCCCACGAGGTCGCGCACGGCCGGCTCCTCGAGCACCCGCACCGGTCCCGACGGACCGAAGGCGTTGCAGACCCAGAGCGCCAGGCTGTTGAGGGTGCGGACGTGGGGACCGTCCGGCCCGAGCACGTCGGCGGTCCGACCCCGCAGTTCCTCGGCGGCCCGGGTGTTGTAGGCCAGTGCGGTGACGACCCCCGGGTGGGTACCGCGCCGCACCACCAGCCGCAGGCGCTCGGTCAGCACCCGGGTCTTGCCCGATCCGGCCGGGGCGATCACCCGGGCGGGCCCGGAGGCGTGGTCGACCGCCGCCAGCTGGTCGGGGGCCAGATCCGCCTCGGGGGATCGTCTCGACGAGGGGGTGAGCCGGCCCGCCTCGGTGGTCCACCGGTGGACGACCGAGGTCCCATCGGAGACGTCCGGTGGATCCGGGGGCCCACCGTCGACCCACAGCGGCGTGCCGTCCGCCCGCAGCACGTCGGCCGGACCGTCCTCGACCACCCCCTCGTCGGCCAGCCGCCGGGCCACCTTGCGGCCGTGCCACCACACCGGGGTGCCGTCGCGGGCGTCGTAGGCGTTGGCCCAGACGAGGAACTGGAGACGCTCCCGCCAGAAGGTGAAGTCCGGCGACAAGGCGTACACCGGACCTCCGTACCGCTCCGGAACCCGGAGCCCCTCGGGATCCGCCGCCAGCTCGATCACGACGGGCCGCCGGGCCGCCCAGGCGCGGTGCAGGGCGTCGACGACCGGGGCCGGGGCGGCGAGATCGTCGGGTCCGACGATCAGGCGGGGCGCGCCGTCCCACGCGTCGGGGGGCGTCGCCCCGGGACCGACCACCACGCTCCTGCCCAACTCCACCGGTCCCGGATAGGTCACCCGGCCAACCTACCCACCGGCTGTGTCCACGGGCACCGGCGTCCACGCCGACAACACCGGTTACAAGGGACTTTCGGCCCTGGGGACGCGCCCCGGATCTCCGTAGCCTCCACTCCAGGAGGTCACGACCATGCCGACCGTAGCCATCGTGCTCAGCACCCTGTTCGGGAGCCTCATCGACCTGAACACGCCGGGCCATTACATCCACTGGGGATTCATCCAGATGTCGTACGCCAACGGACTGGTGATCCTGCTCATGATCATCGTGTTCTTCGCGGCGATCCTGATCCCCTTCAAGGGACACAAGGGAGAGGACGGATGACCATCACCGACCCGAAGGCGGCACGGCCCGACCAGGCCGACCTCGACAAGGCGGCGGACCGGCCCGAGGACGCCGCGCAGTGGACCGCCAAGCTGCGGACCACGGCCGTCGAGGCCCTTCCGCCCCAGAAACTGCTCCCGGACCGCCAGCCCGCCTACGTGGCCTCCTGGATCTACGTGTTCGGCGTGGTGACCATCAGTGCCCTGCTCGTGGTCATCGCCACCGGTCTGGTCCTCGCCGTCATGGGGCCGACCTGGTGGCACGTGTCGTCGACCGGGCTCTTCGTCAACTCGCTGCACCTCTGGAGCGTCGAGGTCTTCTTCTTCGCCATGGTCGTGCACCTGTGGGGCAAGTTCTTCATGGCCGCCTGGCGGGGCCGTCGCCAGGCGACCTGGATCACCGGGGTCGTCTCCTTCCTGGTGTCGGTGGGTGCCGCATTCACGGGCTACCTGTCACAGCAGAACTTCGACTCCCAGTGGATCAGCACCCAGGCCAAGGACGGCATCAACTCGACCGGGGCCGGCGCCATCTTCAACGTCACCAACTTCGGCCAGATGCTGATGTGGCACATCACCCTGCTGCCCCTCTGCGTGATCGCCCTGGTGGGTGTCCACGTCCTGATGGTCCGCCTACGGGGCGTCGTGCCACCGTTCGCGGCCAAGGGGGAGGCACCCGACGGATCCGGGCCCGCACCGGTCGCATCGCCGACGGAGGTGGAGGCATGAGCGCCGACACCAGCCGCAGGCACAAGGTCCGCAAGTTCAAGCCCGACCGTGACGTCGCCCCCTGGCACGGGCGCTACACGCCCTACGACCTCGCCAAGGAGTTCACGGTCGCCCTGGTCGTCGTGATCGTCCTGGTGGCCGGCCTGGCGATCCTGTTCGGCTCCCCCGACGAAGCACCGGTGACCATCAAGTCGTGGTCGACGGCCGATCCGGTCGACTTCGCCCAGACGGCGATCACCGAGCTCGACGGTTCGAGCGGGACGGGCAGTTACGGGCCGCCGTACAACACTAACGGCACGGCACAGTCGATCGGCCCGCTGGCCCCCGAGAAGTGGGCCGGCGTCCACCACCCCATCGACACCGCGCAGGACTACGTGCTGTACCCGCTGTCGACCCTGCCCAACGACCCCGGGGTCCAGGCCGCCGTCGCCGAGTTCAAGGCGGCGTCTCCCACCCAGCAGCAGGCCTGGACGGCGGCGTACGAGAAGGCGGTCGCCAACGCCACGTACGTCAACGGCAAGCTGCTCGTCCCCAAGGGCGACTACGGGCCGGTCGGCACGCTCATCGCGGCCGAGACGGCGATGGCCCGGAGCGGCGCGCTCGACACCGCCCTGCTCAGCACCCGCCAGTTCTACGGCACCGACTACACCAAGCCCCTCCTCTTCGTCGCCGACGGCCAGTACCTGGCCAACCTGGCGACCGACCGGCACCTGGCCGGTGACCAGTGGGGGATGATGAACGAGACGGGCAACTTCCCGGGGCAGGCGTGGCTGTGGCTGTACACGCTCTGGTACCAGGTGCCGCCGATGAATTCCTCCTCGAACGGGGACCTCCAGGTGTTCACCATCATGATCGTCCTCACGTTCCTGCTGGCGATCCTCCCCTTCATTCCCGGACTGCGGTCGATCCCCCGGTGGACCCGGCTGTACCGGCTGATCTGGCGGGAGCACTACCGCGAGGTCGAACGCGGTGGTGGCGCAGCCGCCGCCACGGTGCCCACGGGTTGAGCATCCGGAACCACCACCCCACCCGACCGACGTGGCAGACTTGCGCTCTGCCAAGACCGAGCTCGGAGGTGAGCCAGTGCGCTCGACCCGTGGAATGAAGAAGGCCGTCGTGGCCGTAGCCCTGGCCGGTACCGCCGTACTGGCGGCGGCCTGTTCGAGCAACTCGAGCAGTTCGACGACCACGACGACCGCGGCCCCGTCTTCGACCACGACGACGACGGCTCCCCCCATCCCGACGACGGTGATCCCGACGCAGGTGGCGAACTCGGCGATCGCCGCCAGCGTGCCGAGTGCCATCAAGTCCAAGGGCACCATCACGGTGGCGATGGACGCCACCTATCCGCCGAACGAGTTCGTCGCCCCCGACGGGACCACGATCGTCGGCATGGACGCCGACCTCGCCAATGCCATCGCCCAGACGATGGGCCTGAAGGCACAGCTCACCAACGCCACCTTCGACACCATCATCCCGGGCATCGTGGCCGGGAAGTACGGCATGGGCGCCTCGTCCTTCACCGACACGCTCGCCCGTCAGAAGGTCGTCGACTTCGTGGACTACTTCAGCGCCGGTGAGTCGTTCTACGTGAAGGCGGGCAGCCCGACCACGTTCAACGGGTTGGCCTCGCTCTGTGGCCACTCGGTGGCCGTCGAGAGCGGGACCACCGAGCAGACGGACGCCACCACCCAGGCCGCCAAGTGCAAGGCCACCGGCAAGGGCTCGGTCCAGGTCCTCACCTTCAACACCCAGAGCGAGGCGAACCTGGCCGTGTCGAGCGGTCGGGCCGACGTCGGCTTCGCCGACTCGCCGGTGGCCGCCTACATCGTGGCGACCTCGAACGGCGTCTTCCAGAACAGCGGTGCGCCGTTCAACCTCGCCCCCTACGGTCTGGCCCTCCCCAAGGGGAACGGCATGGCCACACCGGTGAAGAACGCGGTGAACCTGCTCATCTCCAACGGCGTCTACAACCAGATCCTCACCAAGTGGGGCGTCCAGGCCGGCGCCATCCCGACGGCCACCATCAACGGCGCGACCAGCTGAGGGCCCCGGTACGCCACCCGGCTGACCGATGACGGACGCCCCGGGCCCCTCCCCAGCCAGTGGCGGCGGACCGGCCGGGGACCCGGCGGCCATGAAGATCGTCCCCGTCCGCCATCCGTGGCGGTGGGTGGCCAGCGCGGTCATCCTGGTGTTGGTGGCGATGCTGGTCAACACGCTGCTCTTCTCCCACGTCGTCCGCGGCGGCACCCGGGAGGGTCGGTTCCAGTGGGAGGTGGTCGGCCACTACCTCTTCGCCACCCCCGTCCTGCGGGGCATCGTGGTCACCCTGGAGCTCACCGTCATCGCCATGTTGGCCGGCGTGATCATCGGGATCGTGCTGGCCATCATGCGCCTCTCCCCCAACCGGCTGCTGTCCGGCTCGGCATGGGTCTACATCTGGTTCTTCCGTGGGACCCCCGTCCTCGTCCAGCTCACCTTCTGGTACGTCGGGATCAGCTACCTGTACCAGCACCTCACCCTGGGGGTCCCCTTCGGGACCGCCCTCGTCACCTTGAACTCCACCACCCTGGTCACGTCGTTCGTGGCCGGCGCCCTCGGCCTCAGCCTCAACGAGGGCGCCTACATGTCCGAGATCGTGCGGGCCGGCATCATCTCGGTCGACGAGGGCCAGACCGAGGCCGCGGCGTCGCTCGGGATGCCGAAGGGTCTCACCATGCGCCGGATCGTGCTTCCCCAGGCCATGCGCATCATCATCCCGCCCACCGGCAACGAGACCATCTCGATGCTCAAGACCACCTCGCTGGTGTCGGTCATCTCGGGGGTGGACCTCTTCCAGGCCACCCAGAACATCTCCAACGCGAACTACGAGGTCGTCCCCCTCCTCATCGTGGCCAGCCTCTGGTACCTCTTCTTCACCTCGGTCATGACCATCGGCCAGTACTACATCGAGCGCCACTACGCCCGGGGCTCGGCACGCCAGCTGCCCCCCACGCCGTTCCAGCGGCTGACGTCGGCGCTGCGTCATACCCGACCGCGACCGGTGCCGGCGATGGCCGAGGCCCCCTGGGTGGCCCCCCATGACTGACGCGCCGTCGTCCGGGCCCATGAGCCGACTCATGGTGGAGGCCCGAGGCGTGCACAAGGCCTACGGCCGCCTCGAGGTCCTGAAAGGCATCGATATGACCGTCGCCCGGGGCGAGGTCCTCTGCCTCATCGGGCCGTCCGGCTCGGGCAAGAGCACGTTCCTGCGGTGCATCAACCATCTGGAGAAGATCGACGGTGGCGAGCTGGCCGTCGACGGCGAGCTCGTCGGTTACCGGCAAGCCGGCAACCGTCTCCACGAACTGCGGGACAAGGAGGTCTGCGCCAAGCGGGCCGAGATCGGCATGGTCTTCCAGCGCTTCAACCTGTTCCCCCACATGAGCGTCCTCGACAACGTGACCTCGGGGCCGGTCTGGGTCAGGAAGGCACCCGCCGGTCCGTCCCGGGAGCGGGCCCGCGTCCTGCTGGACCGGGTGGGCCTCGCCGACAAGGTCGACAGCTACCCCAACCAGTTGTCCGGTGGCCAACAGCAGCGGGTGGCCATCGCCCGGGCCCTGGCCATGGATCCCAAGCTGATGCTGTTCGACGAGCCCACCTCCGCCCTCGACCCCGAGCTGGTGGGCGACGTGCTCGACGTGATGCGCGACCTCGCCCGGGAGGGGATGACCATGATCGTCGTCACCCACGAGATGGGCTTCGCCCGGGAGGTGGGGGATACCGTGGTCTTCATGGACGGCGGCGTCGTGGTCGAGCAGGGGGACCCGACGGCCGTCCTGACCCGGCCCCGGCACGAGCGGACCCGATCGTTCCTGGCCAAGGTGCTCTGACCCGCCACCGGCGGGCTCGGCCCTCAGCGGTCCGGTGGCCGCGGCTCGGACCGGAGCGAGGCCACCAGGCCGGCCACGTCGGACCGGTCGATCCGCCCCACCGCCTTGACCGCGGCTTTGCCGAGCGACGAGCCGAACGGCAGGGCGTCGACGAGTCCGTTGCCCGACCATCGCCGGATGAGGCGCAGCTCGGTCGACCGGGCCAGCATGCGCTCGTCGATCATGTGCCCCTTCGACATCAGCGCGGCGTTGGTGAGCCGCCGGACCTCGCCCACCTCGGCCCGGACCCCCAGCGCGTCCAGCCGGCGCACCAGGTACGAGCCGGTCGTGTACCAGTCGCACACCCCGTGGACCACGGCCGCCACCTGTCCGACGACGCCGTCGATGGCCAGGGCGATGAACGGCCCGCCTTCCAGCGTCGAGGCCGACGCCGCCCCGACCAGGGCCAGTTGCAGCGCTCCCACCGCCGCCTGGATCGACTTGGTCTGGCGCGCCGCCAGGTCCTGCACGCCGTCCACGTCGTAGACCACGGCGGGATGGTCGATGACCTGCGTGGACATCCAGTCCAGCATGCGGGGTGGGGCCGCAGCCACCTCGGCACGGACCCGCCGGAGCCGCCCCGGACCGGGCGTCAGCGCCTCTCGCCCGATCTCCCCCAGGGCCGCCTCGAGTTCGTCCGAGGCGCCGGAGGGAAGCCCGTCGGGGGCGAGCAGGTTGCGCAGGCTCCGACTGAAGGCGGCCCGGGCCCGGGCCAGCCGGGCCCGCCCGGGGGTGGCGCCGCGTCCGGCGTCGTCGGGCGTCGGGGTCTCCGGTGGGATGTCCGTCACGCTGTCGAGTCTGGTGACCTGGGGCCACCGGGGCAAACGCCGACGACGCGGCCGATCACGACCGGATGCGCCCGTTGGTCGGGTCGTAGGGCGCCCGGAGCCCGACATCGGCCGCCAGGAGCCGGCCACCGACATCGAGCTCGTAGCTGCCCTCACCGAGGTACGCCGGTGTGACCACCTCCCGGTCCGGTCGCCAGACGTAGGCCAGCCCGACACACGCGCCCTGCGTGGCGGACCAGGCGACCGAGGTCACCTGGCCGGCGGCGGCACCGTCGCGCCGGACCAGTTCGCCCCCCCACATCATCGCTTCGGGATCCTGGAGGCGGAACGACACCAGGCGGCGGCGGGGCCCCTCGGTCACGGCCCGCTCCACCGCGGCCCGACCCACGAACTCGATGTCCGTGTCGAGCTTGCACGTGAAGCGGAGCCCGGCCTCCACCGGGTCGTGGTCCGGGGTGAGGTCGGACCCGAAGGCTCGGTACCCCTTGTCGAGCCGGAGCGAGTTGATGGCGTAGTACCCGGCCGGCAGGAGGGGGATGTCGGCTCCGGTCCGGACCAGGAGCTCGTAGACCCCGACGGCGAACTCCGTCGGGACGTAGAGTTCCCAGCCCAGCTCCCCCACGTAGGTGATCCGCGTGGCCCACACCGTCGCCTGGCCGAGGTCGATCTCGCGGCCGGTGGCGAAGGGGAAGGCCGCATCCGAGAGGTCCTCCCGGGTGAGCCGTTGCAACAGTTCGCGCGAGCGGGGTCCCATCACCCCGTACACGGCCATCGAGGAGGAGACGTCGACCACGGCGACGTGCTCGTCGTCCGCCACGTGGCGCTCGATCCACGAGCGGTCCCGCACCACCGAGGCCGAGCCGGTGACCACGAGGTAGCGGTCACGGCCCTGCCGGGTCACGGTCACGTCCGCCTCGTATCCCCCACGCCCGTTGAGCATCCCCGTGTAGACGGCACGGCCGACGGGCACGGCCACGTCGGCGGTGCACAGCCGCTGCAACACCTGGCCGGCGTGGCGACCGGTGACGAGCAGCTTGCCGAACGAGGTCTCGTCGAAGAGCGTGACCGCCCGGCGGGTGTGCTCCTGTTCGGCGACCGACCAGGGGAGCCAGTCCGGACGGTCCCACGTGTACCCGAGGACCGGGGCCTCGCCGGCCGGCGCGAAGACGTTGGCCCGCTCCCAACCCATCTTGGACCCGAACTGGGCGTTGGCCGCCTCCAACAGGTGGTACACCGGCGACCGGCGGAAGGGTCGGGCGGTCACCAGCTCCCGGTTGGGCCACGGGATCTCGTAGTGGAGGCCGAGGATCTCCCCCACCCGGTCGTGGAGCCACTGGTTGTTCCCGTTGAAGGGCGCGAACCGCCGGATGTCCTGGGCCACCAGGTCCACGGTGGGCTCCCCCTCGACGATCCACTCGGCCAGGGCCCGACCGGCGCCTCCCGCCGAGGCGATGCCCACCGAGTTGAATCCGGCTCCGACGAAGAAGTTGGCCAGCTCCGGCGCCTCGCCCACGATGAACTGGTTGTCCGGGGTGAAGCTCTCGGGCCCGTTGTAGAACTTCCGGATCCCGGTGTGGTGCAGGGCCGGGATCCGCTCGAGTGCGCTCTCCATCAGGACCGAGAAGTGGTCCCAGTCCTCGTCGAGCAGTTGGAACTCGAACGGGTACGGCAGCTCGTCGGGTGCCACCCACGGCTTCGCCTCCGGCTCGAAACCACCGATCACCAGGCCACCCACCTCCTCCTTGAAGTAGGTGTACCCGTCGGGATCCCGCAGGATGGGCAGCTGCGGGTGGACCCCGTCGATCTGTTCGGACACCACGTAGAAGTGCTCCGCCGAGTGGAGCGGCACGTTGACCCCGGCCAGCGCGCCCACGGCCTTGGCCCACTGTCCGGCGCAGTTGACGACGACATCGGCCTCGATCCGGCCCCGGTCGGTCACCACCCCCGTGACCCGTCCGTCCCGCTGGTCGACGGCGATCACGCGCGTCCGCTCGAACACCCGGGCGCCGCGGTCCCGGGCGCCGCGGGCCAGCGACGCCGTGACGTCGACCGGGTTGGCGGTGCCGTCACCCGGCAGCCAGATGGCGCCCACCAGGTCGCCGACCGCCAGTGGCGGGTACAGCTCCTTCGCCCGGTCGGGGCTGAGGAGCTCGCACTCGAGGTCGTAGACCTCGGCCGTCGCCGCGGTGCGCCGCAGCTGCACCATCCGCTCCTCGGTCCGGGCGACGGTGACGCCGCCGCACCGTTTGAAGCCGGTGGCCAGTCCCGTCTCGGCCTCCAGTCGGCTGTACAGCTCCGCCGAGTACTGGACCAGCCGCGTGCCGCCCTCGGTCGCCCGCAGCTGGCCGAGCAGGCCGGCGGCGTGCCAGGTGGTACCGGAGGACAGCTGTCCCTGTTCGATGACGACGACGTCCGTCCGTCCCAGGCGGGTGAGGTGGTACGCCACGCTGGCGCCGACGATTCCGCCGCCGACGATGACCACGTCCGCCCGGTCGGGCAGTCCACTGTCGGTGCTCATGTGTGTACCGTCCTTGTCGTGTCGGTCATCGGATGGGGGGGCCGGTGCCGGTCCGGGCGGGGGTTCAGTCCGTCCGCTGGACGTCCTCGATCAGACGGTCGAGGTCGGGACCGCGGAAGGTGGCCGCCGCCCGCTCGTACTTCTCCATGCCCCAGGGCCAGAACTCGAAGTCGATGTCACTCGACGCCTCCTGGATCGAGGCCCACAGCGTCCACCCGTACTGGCCCATCAGGCCCTGCAGGCGCGCCCGTGCCACCCGGTTGGCGACGTGCCGGCCGTGGTACGCCGTCACCAGGTACTCGAGCTGGTCGTCCGACAGGTGGCACTCGCTCCAGATGTTGCCGAGTTCGAAGCACGGGTCGTTGTTGCCCGAGTACTCGTAGTCGATCAGTCGGACGGTCTCGCCGTCGTCGATGAAATTGCCGGCCAGCAGGTCGTTGTTGCAGGCCACCGTCGGTCCGCGCCGCACGGCCAGGGCCCCCCGGATCCGCTGGACCGCCGGCAGGTGGTCGAGGTAGTCGTCGGGTAGACGGAATCCCCGGTCCAGGACGATGCGGAGGTAGCGCTCCTGGATGTCGAACATGTCGAAGTCGTTGACGAATGGCGGGCCGCCGTGGAGGCGGCGGCACGCCACGGCCGCCCGGTCGAGGACCCCGGGGGTGGCGAAGTCCTCGTCCCGCAGCGTCTTGCCCTCGAGGAACCCGATGACCAGTGCGGACTCATCGGGCACGTAGGCGTACACCGGGGCGCCCACCCCGGCGTCCGCGGCGATCACGGAATTCCGGTACTCGTTGTCACGGTCGATGGCCAGCGCCCCCGAGCCCGGTCCGGCGATCCGGACGACATAGTCACCTTCCGCGGTCGTGACGCGGTAGTTCCGGTTCGTGAGGCCGCCGTCCAGCGCCCGGACCTCCAGCCGACGACCCCGCAGCACGTCGACCGCGTCGCAGAGGGAACGGGGGAGGGTCGCCCCGGTCCCGGCCGGTGATGCCGCTCCTGTTCGGTCCATGTCACCCCTCGCCACACGATGTCCGCCCACCGCGTCGGCGGACCGGCGCCGGGAGCCGACTCCTTGCGAGGTCCCGGTCTAGACAGAACCTACCGGACCCTGCCCTCCGGGACGATCCCGCTAGCATCCCCGAAGTGACGCGTGCGGAGCCCCCACTCGACTGGCTGGCCGGCGCGCCCTCGTTCCCTCCGCCGGACGGCATCCCCGCCCATGCCAGCATCGCCCGTTGGCTCACCGAACTCATCGGTCGCGGGGACCTGGTCCCAGGCGACCGGCTCCCACGGGAGGACACCTTCGCCGCGTCACTGGGTGTCAGCCGGATGACCCTCCGCCAGGCACTGGCGACACTCGAGGGCAAGGGCACGCTCGAGCGCAAGACGGGCCGCCTCGGCGGCACCTTCGTGCGCGAGCCGCGCATCGAGTGCGATCTCACGGGCATGGCCGGGTTCACCGAACAGATGCGGCGGTCCAACCTGCGGGCCGGTGCCCGCGTGGTGTCGGCCACCACCGTGCCCGCCAACGCCACCACGGCCACCGCGCTCGGCGTCCAGCGCGGCACCCCGGTCCACGAGATCGTGCGCGTCCGAACCGCCCGACGCGAGCCCCTGGCCATCGAGCGCTCGTACTTCCCGACCGGGCCGTTCCCCGACCTGCTCGACCACGGGCTGTCGGGGTCCCTGTACACCCTCCTCACCCGCGTCTACGGCCAGCGGCCCACGTCGGCCCACGAGGACCTGGAGCCCGTCATCGCCCGTGACGACGAGGCCCGTCTGCTGGACGTCGAGCCGGGCTCGGCCCTCATGCTGATCACGCGCACGGCGTTCACCACCGCCGGTCTGGCCGTCGAGTTCGCCCGGGACATCTTCCGGCCGGACCGGGTCAGGATCGCCCTGCGCACCGGCATCACCTGAGCCGCCCCGCCACCGTCCTCCGCCGTCCCCCGAGGCACGGCACCCGAGCCGGGACCGGGCGCACCTCGGTCCCGGCGACCGCGCCGACCTCAGATCCCCTTGGCCAGCTCCTCTTCGGTCATGTCGATCGTCTGTCGGGGACCCTTGAACCACTTCTTCACCGAGAGGTGCCAGTAGGCCCACAGGGCGATCATCGCCACCGGCACGACGATGATCGTGTAGTTCACGTACTTCAGCGCGAATCCGGTCTGCCCCGGCATGCCGAGGATGGACGTCGGCATGAAGGCCATGAAGGAGCACATGACGATGTCGACGAGGGCGATGACCGCGATCCACTTGTACTTGGCCCCGAGACTCCAGCCGCCCTGCTTGAACTTCTCGCCCAGTCGCCAGCGATGCCAGATCGGTATGGCGAAGCACCAGTAGAGCCCGATGACCCCGATGGACACCACGGCGTTGAAGGCCACCGGGGTCGGGACCTGGAGCACGTGGTTCGGATTTCCGGGAAGCGGATTGGCGTAGGGGATGTCCACCGTGATGAGCGCCGGGGAGGTGAGGATGATGCCGATCACCGCCGTGAGGATGACCGCGGAGACCGGCACACGCTTCGACGACAGCTTCGACCAGCGCTTGTGACCGGGGACGGCACCGTCACGGCTGAAGGCGAACATCATCCGGGAACAGCTCGTCATGCAGGCCATGGTGCAGAAGAGCTGTCCGGCGGCCGCGATGACGAGGATCGCGCTGGCCCAGCCCGACGTCAGGGCTTCGGTGAAGATCGTCGCCACCGCGCCGCCGCCGTTGGTCACGTCGGTCGGGTTCTGCACGGCGAAGAGGAACGACAGGAGGAGGATCCATCCACCGATGGCCGAGTAGAAGATCGACCTCCACATTCCCTTGGCCGCCGAGTTGGCCGCGCTCTTCGTCTCCTCGGACAGGTGGGCCGACGCGTCGTAACCGGTGATCGTGTACTGCGTCAGCAGGCCACCCACGGGAAGGACGACGAAGATGAACCCCAGCCCACTCGTCTTACCCCCGAAGAACCCGGAGTTGTTGATCCAGTGGGTGAAGACCCACGAGAAGCTCTGGTGATGGATGTTCGCCATGTTTCCGTGGGGCAGGGCGATCAGGATCACCACGACGATGGCGGCGCCGAACACGTGCCACCACACGGACACGTTGTTGACCAGGGCCAACAGATGGCTCGAGAAGATGTTCACCACCGCGCCGAGCACGAGGATGCCGACGAAGTAGAGGAAGATCGTGTGCAGGTTCCCCGAGGTGTACCCCTTGAAGTACGTGCCGAGCGTGATGTCGATGAAGGTCGCACAGCCGTAGGCCACCGAGGCCACGATGGCCAGGAGGCCGATCAGGTTCAGCCATCCGGTGTAGTAGCCGGCCTTGGCCCCCCCGAGCTTGGACGCCCACCAGTAGATCCCGCCCGACGTGGGGTAGGCGGACACCAGCTCGGCGAGACAGAGGCCGATGCACAGGATGAGGGCGGCCAGGATCGGCCAGCCCCAGGCGATGGCCGCGGGGCCGCCCCCGTTCCATCCGTCGAAGAAGGTCGTGAAGCAACCCGCCAGGATCGAGATGATGGAGAAGGAGATGGCGAAGTTCGAGAACCCCGACCACGAGCGACTGAGTTCCTGTTTGTACCCGAGCTCCGCCAGCAGCTCCTCGTCGGTCCGCACCCCGAGGTGCTCCGGATCGATCTCCAGCGGTTCAATTCCCTCAGGCACCGGCGTCCTCTTTCTCGTGGATGACTCGGACGATGACGTCGAACTGCGGTGATGGACCCCTCGTGATTAGCGGCAACGTAACACCGGTATCGGGTTGTGTCTAGAGTATTTCCCCTGGTCGAACCGGCCCGGCACGGTGGTCCGAGCGCTCGGCCGACACGGCGCTCGGGCAAGGTCGCCGACTCCCTCCGGCTGCCTCCCGGCGGCCGTTGCACCCGTGGTTTCGCTCCCCGATAGGGTCGTCCCGCGACGTCATCGGAACGGACGGCGGGACGGAGGAGGGTCGTGGCACTGGACATCGGGCTCAGGGCGTTCGAGCGGGAGGTGCACCGTGCCCGGGTCGAGGGCCGGCCCACGCCGACGGTCGCCATCGTCGGGGGCGGTCTCTCGGGACTCGCCGCCGCCGTCCAGCTCGTCCGCGCCGGCGTCCGCAGCTTCACCGTCCTTGAGCAGTCGGACGGCGTCGGTGGCACCTGGCGCGACAACACCTATCCGGGGGCTGCCTGCGACGTCCCCTCGCACCTGTACTCGTTCTCCTTCGCGCCCAAGACCGACTGGACGCGGCGATTCGCCGAACAGCCGGAGATCCTCGCCTACGCCGAAGATCTCGTGGACCGGTTCCACCTCGCCCCCCATCTGCGGTTGGGCACCACCGTGACGTCGGCCCGCTTCGACGAGTCCGACGACCGGTGGCGCCTCGTCCTCCGCCATGGTGAGGGGGAGCGCGAGATGGTGGCCGACACGGTGGTGTTCGCCTGCGGGCAGCTCAACCGGCCCCACCTCCCCGACGTCGAGGGAGCCGACCGGTTCGACGGGCCGTCCTGGCACTCCGCCCGCTGGGACCACTCGGTCGACCTCACCGGCCGCCGGGTGGCGGTCGTCGGGACCGGGGCCAGCGCCATCCAGTTCGTTCCTCCGGTGGCGGCGGCGGCGGCCTCGACCACCGTGTTCCAGCGCAGTCCCAGCTACGTCGCCCCGAAGAAGGACCACGCCTACCCGGCCACCACCCGCCGGGCCCTCCGGCACATCGGCCCGCTACGGACCGCCTACCGCTGGTGGATCTACTGGACCCTCGAAGCACGCTGGGTCACGTTCCGGCGGGACGGGTGGGCGGGACGGAAGCTCCGACAGGTGTTCGCCCAGGGCATCCGCCAGGAGGTGGTGAGCGACCGCCTCCCCGAGCACGCGGTCGTGCCGGACTACCCGGTCGGCTGCAAGCGCATCCTGATCTCCAACGACTGGTATCCGGCTCTGTTGCGGCCCGACGTGACCGTGGTCGACTCGCCCGTCGTACGCGTCGAACCCGACGCCGTGGTGACGGCCGACGGTGGCCGGCACCCGGCCGACGTCCTGATCTTCGGGACCGGCTTCGTCACCACGTCATTCCTGTCGCACATCCCCGTGACCGGGACCGGCGGGCGGTCGTTGGCCGACGCCTGGTCCGACGGGGCCCACGCCTACCTCGGCTCCACGGTCGCCGGCTTCCCGAATTGCTATGTCCTCTACGGGCCCAACACCAACCTCGGACACAACTCGATCCTGTTCATGGTGGAGCGTCAGCTGAACCTCGTGCTCCAGGCGCTCGCCGTCCAGACCCGGGCCATGGCGGGTCCGGCGGGAGCCACCGTCACCGTGCGCGAGACGGCCTATGCCCGGGACGACCGGCGCACCCAGCGGTTGATGGGCCGGACGGCATGGGCCGGCAACTGCACGAGCTGGTACAAGGACGCGGCGGGCCGGATCACCAACAACTGGCCGTCCTGGACGGTCCGCTACTGGTGGGACACCCTGCGGCTGCGCGACGCCGACTTCGAGGTGGCCACCCCTGTGCCCCCGCCCACGCCCCGGTGAGTTCCTATGGTCTCCCACCTGGGCTTTCTCCCGCCTGACACCAATCCCAGGTGCGGGATCGGTAACGTGATGCGCCATGACTTCCCTCGGTCCAGAGGACCCCGGAGCCGTTGCGCCCGCGGGCCCGAACGGCCGTTCCTCCCCCACCTTCGACGAGAGCGGACTGCGCGCCCTCGGCGACGAGGTGGCCCGGGCCCACGGCGGCCGACGGCGGCACTCCCGTTCCCGTCACCGCAAGCTCTGGTGGGTCCTCGGCGCCGTCGGCCTGCTCCTGGTGGTCGCGGTGGGTGGGACTGCGGGCTACGCCTGGTACCTCAACGGCCGGATCCACCGGCTCGACGTGAAGGGCCTCTTGGACGTGCCGCTCACGGGGGCCGACGCCGGGACGGAGAACATCCTCCTCGTGGGGTCGACGGACCGCTGCGCGCTGACCACCCAGAACGCCGCGTACGGGCTCTGCTCCGAGGGCGTCGACGGCGTCAACAGTGACGTCGTGATGATCCTCCACCTGAATCCCGCCACCCACAGCCTGTCGATCCTGTCCATCCCCCGTGACCTCTTCGTGCCGAACGCCCGGGCCGAGGGGGCCAACAAGATCGACGCCGCCCTCTACGAGGGGCCGAGTCAGCTGGTGGCGGCCATCAACGAGGACATGGGCATCCCCATCCAGCACTACGTCGTCCTCAATTTCGACACCTTCGCCAACGTCGTGAACGACCTCGGCGGGGTGAAGATGTACTTTCCCGAGCCGGTCTACGACGGCTACTCGGGGCTCCAGGTCCTCACGCCGGGCTGCCTCGAGCTGGACGGCTTCCACGCGCTCCAGGTGGTGCGGGCCCGGCACCTGCAGTACAAGGGCCCCGGTGTCACGTCTCCCTATCCACAGGACTGGCCCTTCGAAGCCCAGAGCGACCTGGCCCGCATCCGCCGGGACCACGAGTTCCTGCGGGTGCTCGGGTCCGCGGTGGCCAAGAACGGACTCTCGAACCCCATCACCGACGGCCAGCTGATCAGTTCCGTCGCCCCCCAGCTCGAGGTGGACAAGCAGTTCTCCACCTCGGACATGCTCGATCTCGTCCTCGACTTCCACGGGGTCGATCCGAACACGGCGCCCCAGCTGACCCTGCCGGTTCAGGTGGACCAGTTCGGGTCCTATCTCTATGACGGCAGCTACTACGGCGACATCGAGTTCCCGTCCAACACCCAGGACACCCAGGTGATCGACCAGTTCCTCGGCGTGGGTCCGGACATCGACACCATGACCGGGAAGGAACTGCCCGCACCGTCGTCGGTGACGGTGTCGGTGCTCAACGGCTCGGGCGTCAGCGGACAGGCGGGCACCACCGGCGCGGCGTTGACGGGCCTCGGTTTCAAGGTCCTCGGCGTGGGCGACTCGACCCCCGTCGGCACCGAGGCCGAGACCGTCGTGTACTTCAGCCAGAAGACCGCCGCCGACCAGGCCGCGGCCCAGGCCGTGGCCCGGTCGCTGTCGGGAGCGGTGATCACGGCCTACGGGCCCACGACCGACGGCGCCGAGGTCACGGTGGTGACCGGCACGCAGTTCAGCGTGGCGGCCCCGCCGCCACCCGCCGGATCGACCTCGTCGACCACGGCTCCGGCGGCCGCCACGACGACGACCACGACGACCCCGTCGACCGACACCCCCTTCCAGGCGCCCAACGCGGCGGTGACCCCGCTCCAGCCCTGGGACCCGCGGGCGTGTCCGTCGAGCTGACCGGCCTCAGAACCCCGAGTAGTGGTCGGGCACCCGACCCATGCGACCGGCCTGGAAGTCGTCGAACGCCTCGGCGATCTCCGCCTTCGTGTTCATCACGAAGGGCCCGTACGCGTAGACCGGTTCGCCGATGGGACGTCCGCCCAGCAGGATCACGTCCAGGTCCGGGGTGCGCGCCGTCGGCGTGGACGACGCCGCGAAGGTGAGCGAGTCGCCCGGACCGTAGACCGCCAGCTGGCCGGTGGTGACCGGGCGGCGCTCCTCGCCGACCGAACCGTCGCCCGAGAGCACGTACAGGAGTCCGTTGGACCCCGGGTCCCAGGGCAGGGTGACCGAGGCACCCGCCGCCACGGTGGCGTGGACCATCGTGATGGGTGAGTGGGTCGAGCCCGGCCCCTGGTGGCCCTCGAGTCCGCCGGCGATGAGCCGCAGCAGCGCGCCCCCGTCCGGGGTGGTGGCCAGAGCCACGTCGTGGGCGCGGATGTCCTGGTAGGCAGGGTCGATCATCTTGGCCGCCTTCGGGAGGTTCACCCACAGCTGGATGCCGTGGAAGAGGCCGCCCGAATCGACCAGCTCACGGGGTGGAGCCTCGATGTGGAGGATTCCCGAACCGGCGGTCATCCACTGGGTGTCGCCGTTGGTGATCAGTCCGCCCCCGCCGATCGAGTCCATGTGGCGGAAGGTGCCGTCCAGCATGTAGGTGACGGTCTCGAACCCACGGTGCGGGTGCCACGGCGTGCCCTTGGCCTCGCCCGGCGCGTACTCGACCTCCCCCATCTGATCCATGTGGACGAAGGGATCCAGCCGGGCGCGGTCCACCCCGGCGAAGGCCCTCCGCACCGGGAACCCCTCGCCCTCCAGTCCGCCCGGCGCCGTCGTCACGGACAGTACCGGCCGGCCGACGGTGGAGGTCGGGTCGGGTCGGTTCACCCGGGGCAGGGCCAGCACGTCGTCCACGGTCACAGCAGGCATCGTCACACTCCTCACGCTCGACCGGCGGTCGTTCCGCCGTCAGTTCCTCACCGCCTGGTTCCAACACTAGTTGCATACGCAACATTCCCGCACGGCCGGCGGCGGGTCTCGTCAGCCGGTGATGGCATGCCGACAGGTACTCTGGGAGGAGGACCATGTCAGGAGAGACCAGGTGAGCCGGCCACGCGGCGGTACGACACGCCGCGGCGGCGGAGGTCAGGACGAGCGGCTGGATCCCACGACCGGTTCGGTCGGGACGGAACTCCGCCGTGTGCGGGTGGAGCGCGGCCTCGACCTGCTCGCCGTGCACGACCGCCTGGGGCGTCCCATCACCCAGATCGAGGCGCTCGAGCACGACGACATGGAGGCCCTGCCCGACGACGTGCTGGCCCTCTCGACCCTCCGCCGCTACGCCACCCTGCTCGGTCTGGACGGGGATGATCTGGCGACCCGGTTCATCGCCCAACGCGAGGCCTTCCGGGACCTGTCAGCGACGCGGGCCACACCCGCGCTGGCCAGCGTGACCGCCACCGTCACGACCAGTCCCGACCATCTCCGGGCCTTCACCGAGACCGGGGAGGTTCCCCAGGTCGGCAACCGGTCGTCCCCGTCGGGCGGCTCTCGCCCCTCGCGACGCGACGTGGACACGGGGCCGCCGACCGGGACGTTCCCGGTCCTCCCCCGCTCGGATCTCCGCAAGGGGCGCCGGCAGGTGAAGCGGGCCCGGCGCCGCATGAACGCCCCGCGCTGGCTGAAGGTCGTGACCTGGATCGTCGGACTCCTGGTGCTGGTCGTGGCGGTCGGATCCATCCTCCTCGCCGTCCGGCCCCGGACCCTGGCCAACGCCCACATCCTGCGGGTCGTGCCGGCCGGTTCGGCCGCCGCCGCGACCGGCGGGCGGTCGACGTCCACCACCACCGCCCCGACCACCCGTCCGGTGTCCCCGGTCCAGCCGACCGGAACCACGGCGTCCGGCGCGTCATACACCGTGGACACCACCCACTACGACGTCGTGGTGGCCACCTCGGGGCCGTGCTGGGTCCAGGTGACGAGTTCGTCGGCCGCCGTCCCCCTGGTCGCCGGGGTCCAGCAGGCCGGCAAGGTCCTCTCGATTCCCGCGGTCGGAACCATGACCGTCCAGGTCGGCTCGTCGGCCGTCCTGGTCGGGATCACCATCAAGGGGAAGAACGTCTTCACCGACGCCCCCAAGGTCATCCCCTTCACCTACACCTTCTCGTCCACCTGACCGGCCGGTTCCCTCGGTCCGAGGGCGCCCGTCCGGCCGACCGGACCCGACGGATCAGCGGTGGAGCCCGCTGTAGTCGACGGGGGTGAGCGTCGACCCGGCCTCCACGTAGGACGCATCGAGTTCGGCGTCGATGCGCGACGTCTGGCGTCCTTCGAACCGCAGCCACTGCAGGAAGACGGGGACCAGGGCCAGGAAGGTGAACAGCTCGGCGCCCACCCACAGGATGCCCGCGCCGGCGTGGGTGCTGGCCAACGTGTACATCGGTGCGGCGGACCTCGTCGTGGTGAGGAGCGCGAGCGCCAGAAAGGACTCCAGGGGCACACCGATCAGAAGGGCCACCATCTTCGTCCCGTGTCCCATCCGCCAGTGCGGGATGTAGTCGATGCCCACGATCGGCCACCAGAAGTGGAGTGACGCGGTGAGGAAGGCGATGTTCACCAGGTCCATCGCCCACATGTGGTTCATGGCCAGGCCGAGGGCCGACGTGAGGAAGAACACGAACATGCCGCCGTAGTAGAGGGTGGCGGTCGGGAGCGGATGGCTCCACCACCGGAACGCCCGGGAGTTGAGTACCCGCAGCAGCCGGGTCTTGACCGGCCGACTCGAGGTCTGCAGGGCGAGGGTCATGGGGGCGCCCATGGCCAGGAGGGGTGGGGCGATGACCATCAGCAGGAGGTGCTGGACCATGTGGGCCTCGAAGTAGCCCATGGTGTAGGTGGCCACCGAGGACTGCAGGGCGAGGTCGATCATGACCAGGCCGGTGAGGAACGAGGCGGTCCGCCAGCGGCTCCACGTCCGGCCTCTTCCCGACAGGGCCCACGACGACTGGACGTACCAGGTCCCCACCACCAGAACGGTGACCAGGGTCAGGATGGCGAAGGGGCTGGTGTCCCAGTGGGTGAACAGGTTGTGCAGGTTGAACCCGAGGCGCTGATCAGCGTGCATCCCCATACTCATGCCCGGGTCCCGGGTACTCGTCGGCACGACGAACAGACTACCGGGCCGTTCCGCCCGGTCCCATTCGAGGGGGAGGGCCCGGGGGTGGTCGACCCGGGGCGGCCCGGGGGCGTCCCACCCCCACCGGTTAGCGTGTACCCGGGCGGTCGGGAGGGGAGCCGCGTAGTGCGATACCGAAAGGGTGGGCGATGATCACGGAGCGGCTGGTGGCCATCTGCGGAGAGGCCCACGTCGACGCCGGCGACGCCGTCTCCGACGACCTCTGCCACGACGAAGGCCTCGGCCTGGCCCCGGTGCGACCGCTGGCCGTGGCGCGCCCGGCGGACACGGAGGAGGTCGCCGCGGTGGTGATGGCCGCCGCCGAGCTGGGCGTTCCGGTCACGGCCCGGGGATCGGGCACCGGGCTCGCGGGGGCGGCGATCCCGGTCGACGGCGGGATCGTGATCTCCTTCGAGCGCATGGCGTCCATCGAGGAGATCGACACGGCCAACCAGGTGGCGGTGGTCCAGCCGGGGGTCACCCTCGCCGAGCTGGATGCGGCGCTGGCTCCGCTGGGTCTCGTGTACCCGGTGTTCCCGGGCGAGCAGTCGGCCAGCCTCGGTGGCAACGTCGCCACCAACGCCGGAGGGATGCGGGCCGTGAAGTACGGGGTCACCCGGCACCACGTGCTGGGCATCGAGGCGGTCCTCGGCACCGGCGAGGTGATCACCACGGGTGGACGGTTCGTAAAGGCCACCAGCGGCTACGACCTCACCCAGCTCGTGATCGGATCCGAGGGGACACTGGCCCTGGTCACCCGCGCCGTCCTCCGCCTGCACCCACGACCCGAGTACCAGTCGACGCTGCTCGCTCCGTTCGCCACCATGGATCTGGTCGCCGGGGCCGTCGCCCCCGTCGTGGCCAGTGGCGTCGGCCCGCTCCTGGTCGAGTACATCGACATGATCTCGATGGCGGGGATCACGGCCAACGCCGGCATCGATCTCGGCATCCCCGACGACGTCCGCCAGGCCGCCCTGGCCTACCTGGTGATCGTCCTCGAGGACCACCACGCCGATCGACTCGAGGAGGACACCGCCGCCCTGGCCGGCCGTCTGGCCGAACTCGGGGCCCTCGACGTCTACGTGCTCCCCGACACCGCCGGTCAGGCGCTCATCGCCGCCCGGGAGAACGCCTTCTGGGCCTCCAAGGCGGCCGGGGCCGACGACATCGTCGACGTGGTGGTGCCCCGGGCCTCGATCCCGTCCTACCTGGCCGACGTGGGAGACCTGGCGGCGGCCACCGGCTCCCTCGTGGTGGGATGCGGGCACGCCGGCGACGGCAACGTCCACCTGTCCGTGTTCCAACCCGATCCGGAGGTCCGCCACGGGCTCGTCCACGGCATCCTGGCCGCCGGGATCGCCCACGGAGGGGCGGTCTCCGGCGAGCACGGCATCGGCACGGCCAAGCTCGCCTCGTTCACCGATCTCGAGGATCCCGTCAAACTCGATCTCATGCGACGGATCAAAGCGGCGTTCGACCCCGCCGACATCCTCAACCCGGGCAAGGTCCTGCCTGCGCTCCGTCCGCAAGGGGCCCGTCCGTGAACGGTGCCCGGTCCCTCGTCCAGACCCTCCTCGGCCACGGGGTCGACACCTGCTTCATGAACCCCGGGACCTCCGAGATGCACTTCGTCGCCGCCCTCGACGACGAACCCGACATGCACGGGGTCCTGGCGCTGTTCGAAGGGGTCGCCACCGGGGCGGCCGACGGGTACGCCCGCATCCGCGGCGCGCCGGCCGCCACCCTCCTCCATCTCGGCCCCGGCCTCGGCAACGGGCTGGCCAACCTCCACAACGCCCGGCGGGCCCACAGTCCGGTGGTGAACATCGTCGGCGACCACGCCATGTCCCACCGCCGCTACGACGCCCAGCTGCAGTCGGACATCGCCACCGTGGCGCGCAACGTCTCGCCGTTCGTGCGGACCACGGAGTTCACCGAGTCGGTGGGCATCGACGCTCGTGACACGCTGGTCGCGGCCTACGGACCCCCGGGATCGGTGGCCACCCTGATCCTCCCGGCCGACGTCTCCTGGTCGGAGGGTGGGGTGCCGGTCCGGGCATCGGGGGGCGTGGGCACCGGGCCGGCGGCCGGCGCGGCGCCCGATCCCGACGTCCTGGAGGCGGCCGCCGCGGCGCTGCGCTCCGGCGAGCGGTGTGCGCTCTTCATCGGCGGTCGGGCCTGTTCCGGCCACCTGCTCGAGCAGGTGGCCGACCTGGCGGCATCGACCGGCGCCGAACTGCTCTGCGAGACGTTCCCGGCGCGCCTCGCCCGGGGTGCGGGTCGTCCGCCGGTCGAGCGCCTCGGCTACCTCGCCGAGTTCGCCATGATGCGACTCGACGGGATCCGACACCTGATCCTGCTCGACGGCAAATCGCCGGTCTCGTTCTTCGCCTATCCGGGCAAGCCCAGCGATCTGGTCCCCGCGGGCTGCACGGTCCATCCGGTGGCCGGACCGGCGGACGACCTGGCGGCGGCCGTCGACGCCCTGTCCGACCTCGTGGGAGCCACCCCCGGGTCGGCTCCGCGACAGGACGCGGAGCGACCGGCTCCACCCTCGGGCGCCCTGACCGCCCAGAGCGTCTGCCAGGCCATCGGGGCGTTGTTGCCCGACGGTGCCATCGTCTCCGACGAGGGCAACACGTCAGGCCTCTTCGCGCCGGGCGCCACCGCAGGGGCACCGCCCCACGACTGGCTCTGTCTGACCGGCGGTGCGATCGGCCAGGGCCTTCCGGTGGCCGTGGGGGCCGCCGTGGCGGACCGGGGACGGCGGGTCGTCGCCCTCGAAGCCGACGGGAGCGCGCTCTACACCGTCCAGTCGTGGTGGACGATGGCCCGCGAGGGACTCGACGTGACCACGGTCATCCTCAACAACCACTCCTACGCGGTCCTGAACATGGAGCTCGACCGGGTGGGAGCCGACGAGCCGGGGCCGCGTGCCCGCGACATGCTCGACATCGGCCGCCCGGACATCGAGTTCGTGTCATTGGCCCGGGGACTCGGGCTGGACGCCGCCCGCGCCGAGACCGCCGAGGAGTTCACCACCTCCCTGGCCAGGGCGCTCGCCACCCCGGGGCCGAGTGTGGTGGAGGCCGTCATCCCGGGCCTGCTCTGATCCGAGCCGCTCCCGCGACGAGCTCCTCAGACGGTGGCGCTCCGGGCGTCGGCGACCGTCAGGGGGAAGTGGGAGCGGAACGACCGGATCGTCATGGCCGTGAGCACCGTGTCCGACCGGGCGCGGGCCGACGCGCTACGGGGCAGGTTCAGCATGGGGCCGATCTCGCCGAAGTAGTTGCCGGGGCCGACCTCGGCCAGGACCTCGACCGTGCCGTCCGAGCGGGTACGGAAGATCTCCACCGATCCCTCGTCCACCTCGTAGACGAGGCTCCCCCGGTCGCCCTGCTCGAAGAGCAACGCTCCGGCGGCGAGTCGCACCTCTTCGTCGGCCCGGTCCGCGTCGGAGAACTGCGGGGCCAGCTCGATGACCCGGTCGGCGATGTGGGTGATCCGGTCGTCGTGGGTCGAGACCACCACCATGCGGCCGGGCGCGGCCAGCTCCCGGAGCAGGACGAGGATCCCCTCGACCTGGATGTGGTCGAGGTGGGCGGTGGGCTCGTCGGCCACCACCAACGGTGGGTCGTGCACCAGCGCCCGGGCGATGGCCACCCGTTGCTGCTGCCCGCCCGACATCTGGCCCGGTCGGTGGGACGCCCGCTCGCTCAGCGCCACCCGGTCGAGCAGCCTGTCGGCCCGGGCACCGGCCTCCCGGTGCCCGACCCCGGCCAGGGTCATCGGGACCATCACGTTCTTCCGGGCGGACAGGCTGGCCAACAGGTTGAACGCCTGGAACACCACGCCCACCGTCCGTCGGCGGTACTCGCCGAGTTCCGCCCCACTCAACCCACCCACGTCGATCCCCCGGACCGACACCGATCCGGCGGTGGGCCGCAGGAGACCGGCCAGGCACGACAGGAGCGTGGTCTTGCCGCACCCGCTGGGTCCCAGCAGGACGACCAGCTCGCCGTCCTCGGCATCGAGGCTCAGGTGGTCCAGTGGGCGGACGCGGTAGCCCCCCGAGTCGAACTCCACGGTCAGGTCGCGTACCTCGAGGTCTCCCATGATCCCTTCCTGTTCAGCCGGCGAAGGCCTTGGCCGGATCGGCCGCCACCGCTCGGCGCAGGGCGATCAGACTCGACAGCATCCCGACGACCACCGCCGTCACGGGCAGGGCGATGTAGGCGGCGAACGGGATGTCGACGGGTTGCGAGAAGACGCCCACCATGAACTGGGCGAGCACCGCGGCGATGCCGGCGGCGACCAGCGCCACCACCACCGCCTGCAGGGCGAGTCCGACGTAGAGCGCCCCCGAGGTGGCACCCAGCGCCTTCAGGACGGCGAAGTCGCGCGTCCTCTCGAGGGCCGTGACGTAGACGAGGGACGCCACGATGACCGCGGCGATGGCCGCCATGAAGAGCTTGGTGTTGTTGATCGACGACTCCGCGGTGCTCATCTGCTGCAGGCTGACCTGGTCGATCTGTCCGTTCGTCATGACGGTCAGACCGGCCGGCCGGACCGACGGGGTTCCGTCGACCACGACCGCGCTCACCAGGTCGGCCCCCTCGAACGACACCACCTGGGCATCGTGCAGGCCGACGTACATGTTGGGTGTCCCCCCCAGCAGTGTCCGGTCGCTGGTCACGCCCACCACGGTGAACGGATGGCCGCCGATCGACATCCTGGCCCCGACGGACTCGCCGAGCCGCTGGTCGACCACCGCCTGGCCGGGAGCCGTCACCTGGACGCCGGCGACGAGGGGTGGCCGCAACGGTGCCGATCCCACCGGGGCACCGATCACGTTCACCTGCTGGAGCGATCCCCCGGAACCCACCGTCTGGGGGACCACCACGACCGGCACCGCGGCGGTCACGCCGGGGGTGCGGGCCACCCGGGCCGCCACGGTCTCCGGCATGGGGGCCAGCGAGGCGATGCGGCCGGCCGAGCCGACCTTGACCACCCACGCGTCGGCGTGGAAGCCCGAGACCGTCTGGTCGATCTCCACCCGGAAGCCGGCCACCAGGCCCGCCAGCAGCAGGGTCATGGCGAAGACCAGGCTGGCCCCGAGCGTGGCGATGAGGAACTGCCGCCGCCGGTACAGCAGGTCGCTGAGGGTGATACCGAACATGAGATCTCCGCCGTCCCAGTCCTCGTCCGCCGAGGTCTCCGCCGAGTCTAGAGAAGTATCCGGCGCCCTGCCCGGCTGACCTCTGCAGGTGCGGCACGGTTGCGGAACGGAGCGGCCATTGCCGTTGTCGACACCGGTGTGGTGGAATTGGCGGACATCGGGGGAAGGGCAGTCCCCCGCCGGAGAGGGGCATCTCGTCGTGGCACACCGCATGATCCGACTGACCGTCGCCGCGCTCGGCGCGTGCGCCCTCGTGGTCCCCGCGGCCACGGCCGGGGTCGGGTCGGCGTCCGCGGCCGGAGCCGCGGCGTCCAGGACGATGATCCGAGCCGCCGGCAACCTGTCGACGAACTGGTCGGGCTACGGCGAATCGGGCTCCTTCACCTCGATCGGCGGCTCGTGGACGGTGCCCGCCGTGACCACCACGGCCGGCGCCACCGAGTTCTCCTCGACCTGGATCGGGATCGACGGGCTGGCGGACCGGTACCTCATCCAGACCGGCACCGAATCGGACGTGATCGGCGGGGTCGCCCACTATGACGTCTGGACCGAGGTTCTCCCGCAGGCCGAACGGATCGTGCCCAGCATGGTCATCCGCCCGGGCGACCGGATGACCGCCGACATCGGGCAGGTCTCGGGACGGACCTGGACCATCACCGTCACCGACACGACGACCGGCGCCAGCTACTCCCTGACCCGAAGGTACAAGGGCCCGGGAACGTCGGCCGAGTGGATCGAGGAGCGCCCCCAGGTCGGCCGGAGCCTGGCCACCCTGGCCCCCTACGGATCCACCACCTTCACCGGCATGACGGCTGACGGCGCCAATCCGCACCTGGCCGGGGCCGACGCCATCTCGATGATCGCCAGCCCCGGGAGTCCGGTGATCTCGGTGCCGTCGCCGCTCTCGACGACGGGAACCGCCTTCACCGTCGCCTACGGATCGGTCGTCCCCCCGCGCCCGGCCGGCTGAGCCTCCGGAGTCCGATCCCCCGGCACCGGGCCGGTCAGCCCGTCACGTCGAACGGGGTCCCAGCGGTGGTCGTCGTGTCGGGGGGCGAGGGCTGCGGCGGGACCGATCCGGTCAACGTCGTCGGCGCCGGGGCGAAGGGTACGGTGTCCGGATGGACGACGCACGCGACCCCGGGCGCCGGTGATCGACCTCGGGATCATCACCCCGGTCGTCACCCTCCTGCCCGGTGCCCATGCCCGGTGGGAGCGGACCGGAACGGTCGAGGACGTGGTCCGTATCGCCCGGGCGGCCGACGACCTCGGGTACCACCACCTGACGTGCAGCGAGCACGTCGCCGTGCCGGTGGAGGTGGCCGAGACCCGGGGCGGGCGGTACTGGGATCCGGTGGCCACGCTCGGCTACCTGGCCGCCGTCACCGACCGCATCCGGCTCGCCCCCAGTGTCGTCGTCCTCGGCTACCACCACCCGCTGAGCGTGGTGAAGCAGTACGCCACGCTCGACCAGGTGTCCGGCGGACGGGTCGTTCTCGGGGTCGGGGTCGGATCGTTGGCCGAGGAGTTCGAACTGCTCGGGGTCCCGTTCGCGGACCGGGGCGACCGGGCGGACGAGGCGCTGCGGGCCATCCGGGCGTCGATGTCGACGGAACGCCCCACCTTCGCCGGGACCTACCACGAGTGGTCCGACGTGGTCGTGGAGCCCTGCGCCGTCCAGGACCCCGTGCCCATCTGGGTCGGTGGTCGGTCCGCTCGTTCACTGCGGCGGGCCGTCGAACTCGGCGACGGGTGGTCACCGTTCGGTCTGGCCCCGACGGAGATCGGTTCACTGGTCGCCGCGGCGCGGACGACCGACGCCTGGGAGGCCCGTGCCCACCCGCTCGACCTCGTCCTCCAGAGTCGACGGGCCTTCGACCCCGAGGGCGATCCTGACGCCACCCGCACCGAGGTCGACGCCCTCGTCGACGCCGGCGCGACCGCACTGGCCCTGCGCCTGGTGCACCGCTCCCCCGAGCACTACATCGACCAGATGGCCGCCATGAGCGAGCTCGTCGGCTCCATCACCTGAGGGTCGCACGGCGGCGACGGTCAGGGCAGATGGCGATCCCACTGCCCGGCCACGACCAGTTCGAGGGGAGCGGCCAGTTGCGGCACCCACGATCCGTCGGCCCACCGGTCCACGAGCACCGGGGCCAGGTCGGCCGCCACGTCGACCGGCGGCCGGTCCAGGTAGCAGACCGTCATCACCAGCCCCGCCGTCGATTCCAGCCGGACGTGACGGGGCTCGCCGCCGACGTAGGTCCACGCACCGGTCACACCGGGCACGCTCGTCAGGGCGTCGGGAGCCGCGGGGGCGGGCGCTCCCGCCCCGGCGGCCCGCTCGACGAGGAGGTAGATACCCGAGGCGGGACGCCAGGGCACGACGCAGGCCCCGACGAGCACCCGGTCGGCGGCCACCCTGTCGACGAGGTTCCAGCCCCCCACCTGCACCCGGGGCAGCCGCATTTGCATGCGGCCGATCCCGCCCAGGGCGTTCCCGAGCGGAAAGAACTGCGCCAGGACGTCGTCGACGGGTTCGGCGAAGAGGTACTGGACGACATGGTCCACCTCGTCGAACGGGGCCTCCGACGCGGAGCGGGCGGCCCGGCAGGCGGGTGTCGAGATCCACCGCTGTCCCCACCGAAGGCCGACGAGCCGGTACTGCTCGGGCAGGTGGTCCAGCATGTGCCATCGCAGGTAGTCGGCGTCGAGGCCGTCGGGATGACGCGACGACATCGACACGACCGCCGCCGCCACGTCGCCGTCGCCGAAGGCGGCGATCGCCGGGTGGGAATCACTGGGAACGGGTACGGTCGCCGGTTCGTCCTCCATCGACATGCACTCCACCCCGTCGCTCGTCCGGCCGGCTCCCCGACACCCCTCGGCCGGTCCCCGGGGCGACCTCTACCCCACCCCGCGGTTGGGCGATGCTAACAAGAACCGATCGGCTGACTCGGGTCGAACCATTCACCACCCGGGCCCCATCGGGCTCGCTTCGTGCGATCCATACCGTCCTGACCTGCGACGACGGATGGCGGGGTACCATCTGGCGGTGCACCCGGCGATCTCGAGACTGATGCTCCGCGTCCGGGGTGTGCTCGGTACGACCCCACGGGGCCCGGTCTACCTGGGTGACCACACCGCCCTGCTCGCGACCCAGTGGGGCGGCATGCTCTTCGTCGACACCCGGGACTCCCTGCTCGCTCCTTCGCTGCTGCTCCACGGACTCTGGGAGCCCGAGGTCACGAATTGGTTGACCTCGACCCTGAGACCGGGTGACGTCTTCGTCGACATCGGAGCGAATATCGGCTATTTCAGCCTGCTCGCCTCCCAGCTGGTGGGACCGAAGGGGGGCGTCGTGGCGGTGGAGGCGCATCCCCGGATGGCCGAGCTCCTCCGTCGCAACATCATCGCCAACCGGGTGGGTGCCACCACCTGGCATCGAGCGGCCTGGTCCCACCAGGAGCTGCTGACGTTCCACATGCGCGTCAACTTCGCGTCGAACTCCAGCGCCGGATCACTCGATCCGGCCAGCCTCGAGGAACTGGGTGACACCGAGGAGCTCACCGAGGTCCAGGCCGTCCCGGTCGACGATCTGCTCGAACGGATGCACCGGATCGACGTCATCAAGATCGACGTCGAAGGCGCGGAGACGCGTGCCCTGCGGGGTCTGACCCGCACCCTGGCGGCCAACCCCGGCATCAAGGTGATGTTCGAGTGGTCCCCCGGCCAGATGAAGATGTTCGACGACGACCCTCAGGACCTGATCGACCTGTTCACCGACGCCGGCTTCCGCTTCCGCCTCATCGAGGACGGGCTCGCACCCATCACTCCGTCCGGCCTGCTGCAGCGGGAGTACGGGAACGTGGTGGCCAGCCGGACCCCTTGACGGTGGGACCGACCTCCCAGCGGACTCCCTGCCTGCCTGCGGTGCGGTGACCTGGCGGCGCCGCTACCTACCGCGACGCCGCCCAAGCCACGGCGTCATCAGGCGAGCTTCTGGTAAAGGGTCGACGTGGTGAACGAAGGGTCTTCGACGAAGCACCCTTCGGTCCCGTCGAGATAGGTGAGCCATCCTTCATCGGCGGCCAGCTTGTCCTGGGCGTCGCCCACCGCCGCCAGATTCTCGTACCCCGTGAGCCATCCGATCTGCCCATACGGTCCGGTGAGGCTGCGCACGAACATCGTGCCGGCTCCGCTGATTGCCGTCACCTTCTCGGCGATCTCGACGCCGGCAGTCATCGCCCGAACGATCCCGCCGGCGGCGCACACGGTCTGCACGCTGGCCACATACTGCACGTCGGAAGGGTCCTCGGTGGGATCACCGGAGACCGTCTGGAAGAGTGCGTCGTCGACCCCACCATCGATGAGCGAGGCTCCCGCTGCGCCCAAGGCGTTGTAGGTGGTGTCGGCCTGCAACTTGGCGAAGGCCGCCTCCATCGAGCCGAGATCGGCCCACCACGAAGTCCAGGTGATGGTGCCGAAGCCGGCCGAGTAGACAGTGCCCCATAGCCCCACGTCGGTCCCGGTGACTTCCTTCACCCGCCCGAGGATCGTCGTGGCCCATTCGATGCCTGCACTCGAGTTGATTCGAGTCCGCCGGGACATGAGATACATAGCATTGCTCCTCGCCTGCTCAGTCAGACTCCCCCATCCGCCTTGGACGGGACTGACGCATCGAGACTGTAGGTGAATCGAATCATTCGTGCTCGGGTGGCGACCGGTGCTGATGAATTGTCGCTCAGCTACCCTCGACCCGACACCACCGACGAAGGGACCGGCACCGTGGATCCGAATGAAGTCAGTCTGCGCCGCGACCAGATGGGGCGGGCGGCCGGAGCCATGTTGCGGGGAGGGCCGGCGCCTGTCGTCGACCTCGGGGAGGGATACTGGTTGGCCCTGAGCGGAGCCTTGAGCCCCGATATGAACATGGCCCTCGTCAGCCGCGGGGGTGCGACCGCGGTCGCCGGCGTGGTGGATCGGGTGATGGAGTCCGGGATACCCACCCTGGTCATGCTGGCCGGAGCGTGCCGCTCCGAAGTTCTCGGCGAGCCCTGGACGCAGGTCGGGGAGATGCCGTTCATGGCCTCTGTCCTGACCTCGGAGCACCTGCGCTCGGACCGGAGGGTCCGACGGGCTGGGCAGGATGACGCTGACGTCGTCTGCCAGGTCATGGCGCAGGGCTTCGGACGGGCCGTGCTCGCGCACTCCCTTCTCGAGGCCATGTCCGAAGGCGCCACGATCGGCCTCCTCGGAGCTACTCCTGCCGGTAAGCCCCTCTATGACAGAACCGGCTGGACCACACTGGAGAACTGGAGCATGTTCGCGATCGGGGAGTCGGCCCAGTTCTCCGCCTGACCAGTGGTCAGATCTGCACGAAACAGCCGCCACTTTTCCGCGGCCAGGACGTGAACCGCGGTAGCGCAGGGATCGAGCTGGCGAGCTGTTGGGCGCCACTCGCGCGGTGGTACTCGGTCCCGGACCCCGGTCCGAGCGACCCTCAGGCCGCCTCTCGGGGCAACCATCGAGTGGGGCTAACAAGAATCGAACTTGTGACCTCAGCATTATCAGTGCTGCGCTCTAACCAACTGAGCTATAGCCCCGTAAACCAGTCCTTGACGCTACACCACGGACCGGGGTGCCCGACCCCGACCCCGACGCCGGGATCCGGACCCGGCGCCGGTCAGGCGTCGCCGGCCGACTCGCCGGCGACAGGCGCCACCGCCGCTACCGCGTCGCCGTCACCCAGGTTCATCACCCGCACGCCGGTGGCGTCGCGTCCCTGACTGGCGATCTCCCGGACCGAAGTGCGGATGACCACTCCCGAGGTCGAGATGAGGAGGAGCTCGTCGTCCAGTCCGGCCATGAACGCGGCGACGACCCGACCCCGCTTGGCCGTCAACTTGATGCCGCGCACACCCTGTCCGCCGCGCGCCTGGCGGTTGAACCGGTCGACCTTGGTCCGCTTGCCGTAGCCGGCGTCGGTCACGATCAGGATGTCGGCGTCGTCACGGGCGACATCGCACGACACGACCTCGTCCTCGGGCTTGAGACGCACACCCCGGACGCCGGCGGCGTCCCGGCCCATGGCCCGGACGTCCTGCTCGCTGAAGCGGATCGTCATGCCCGACGACGTCACGATGAACACGTCGTCGTCGCCGTGCGTCTCGACCACGCGCACCAGCTCATCGGTGTCGCGGAGATTGATGGCGATGAAGCCCTCCCGGCGGGACTTGTCGTACTCGCTGAAGGCCGTCTTCTTGATCTGGCCGTGCTTGGTGGCGAAGACCAGGAAGTTGTCCTCGGGGAAGTCCCGGGTGCCGATGACGGCCTGGATGCTCTCGTTGGGGGCCAGGGGCAGCAGGTTCACCACGGCCGTGCCCCGCGCGGCGCGCTCCTTGACCGGGATCTCGAGCGCCCGGAGCCGGAAGACGCGCCCACGGTTGGAGAACAGCAGGAGATGGGCGTGGGAGGACGTGTGCACCACGTCGTCGATGAGGTCCTCCTCCTTCAGCTTCGCCCCCTGGACCCCGCGACCGCCGCGCGCCTGGGTCCGGAAGGCGTCAGCCGACACGGCCTTGATGTAGCCGGCCCGGCTCAGCGTGACGACGATCTCCTCGTCGTCCACCAGGTCCTCGACGTTCATGTCCCCCGGATCGTGGGTGATGACGGTACGTCGCTCGTTGGCGAACTTCTCCCGGATCTCGGCCAGCTCGCCGGCGATGACGCTGCGCAGCTTGGCGTCGTCGCTGAGGATGGACTCCAGTTCGGCGATCTCCTCGAGCAGCTTGGCCAGCTCCTCTTCCAGGTTCGACCGGCCCAGCCGGGTGAGGCGGGACAGTGTCATGTCGAGGATGTGGTTGGCCTGTTCCTCGGAGAAGTCGAACGGGGTCGCACACAGCGCCTCGAGGGCCGCCGGTCGGTCATCGGAACCTCGGATGGTGGCGATGACCTGGTCCAGCATGTCGATGGCCTTGAGCAGGCCCTCCACCACATGGGCCCGCGCCCTGGCCTTGGCCAGGAGGAACTCCGACCGCCGGGTGACCACTTCGACCTGGTGGGCCACGTAGTGGGTCAGCATCTGGGCGACGTTGAGGGTGCGCGGCACCCCGTCGACCAGGGCGACGGCGTTCACGCTGAACGTCGTCTGCATCGGTGTCTGCTTGAACAGGTTGTTCAGCACCACGTTGGCGTTGGCGTCGCGCTTCAGGCGGATCACCAGGCGGGTCTTGCCGCCCGACGAGTCGTCCTGGGCCTCCGCGATCCCGTCCAGGTCCCCTGCGCGGACGAGATCCTCGATCTTCTTCGAGACCGAGGCGATCGAGGTCTGGTACGGCATCTCCGAGATGACGATCCGCGTCGCGCCGTCCCGACCCTCGTCGATCTCCGCGACGGCCCGGAGTTTGATCGAGCCTCGGCCGGTGCGCAGCGCGTCCTGCAGACCCTGTCGGCCCAGGATGAGCGCGCCGGTCGGGAAGTCCGGGCCCTTGATGAACTCCATCAGGTCGTCAGGGGTGGCGTCCGGGTGCTCGAGCAGGTGCGTCGTGGCGTCGATGACCTCACCCAAGTTGTGGGGCGGGATGTTGGTGGCCATGCCCACGGCGATGCCCTGGGAACCGTTGACCAGCATGTTCGGGAACCGCGCCGGCAGGACCGTCGGCTCCTCGGAGGTGGCGTCGTAGTTGGGGACGAAGTCGACGGTCTCCTGGTCGATGCCACTCATCAGCTCCAGCGCCAGGGGCCCGAGCCGACACTCGGTGTAGCGCATCGCGGCCGGGCCCTCGTCGGGACCGGTGCCCCCGAAATTGCCGTGTCCGTCGATGAGCGGGTGGCGCATCGAGAAGTCCTGGACCATCCGGGCCAGCGCCTCGTAGATCGCCGAGTCCCCGTGGGGATGGTACGAGCCCATGACATCGCCGACGACCTTGGCGCACTTGGTGTGCGGCCGGTCGGGAAGGAGCCGCTGGTCGTACATGGAGTAGAGGATCCGGCGATGGACCGGCTTCAGTCCGTCCCGCACATCGGGCAGGGCACGCGAGACGATGACCGACATCGAGTACTCCAGGAAGGAGCGCTCCATCTCCTCTTGGATCTCGATCGGCTCGATGAACCCCGTGACGACGTCGTCCGTGGTGTCGGACCCGCTACGACCCTCGTTGTCACGTCCTGGCATGCACTGTCCCCATCTGCGTCGTCGTCCGTTGGTGCGTCACCGGAACCTGGCCCGCATCCGCCTCAGATGTCGAGGAAACGGACGTCCTTGGCGTTGGTCTGGATGAAATTGCGTCGGAGCTCCACGTCCTCGCCCATCAGCACCGAGCACACCTCGTCGGCGATGGCCGCCTGCTCCACGGCCACCTGGAGCAGGGAGCGCTGGCCCGGATCCATCGTCGTGTCCTTCAACTCACCGAAGTCCATCTCCCCCAGTCCCTTCAGGCGCTGGAAGTCGGCCTTGTGGTTGGGGTGCTCGGCCAGGAACGCCGCCCGGGCGTTGTCGTCCTTGAGGTAGATCTTCTCCTTGCCCACCAGCGTCGAGTACAGCGGAGGCTGGGCCACGTAGACGAAACCGCCCTCGACGAGTGGTTTCATCTGACGGAAGAAGAACGTGAGCAGGAGCGTCCGGATGTGGGATCCGTCCACGTCGGCGTCGGCGAGGATGATCACCTTGTGGTAGCGGATCTTGGTGACGTCGAAGTCCTCGGCCAGCCCGGCGCCGATGGCCGAGATCAGGGCCTGGATCTCGGTGTTCTTCAACATCTTGTCGATGCGGGCGCGCTCGACGTTGAGGATCTTGCCGCGGATGGGCAGGATGGCCTGGGTCTTCGGGTTACGCGTGTCCTTGGCCGAGCCGCCGGCGGAGTTCCCCTCGACGATGAACAGTTCGCTCTCCCGGGGCTCCTTCGAGGAACAGTCGACGAGCTTTCCCGGGAGGCCCGCGCCGTCCAGGGCCGACTTCCGGCGGGTGAGATCCCGGGCTGACCGGGCGGCGACCCGGGCCCGGGCGGCCAGGAGGCCCTTCTGGATGATCTGGTTCGCCTCGCGGGGATTCTCCTCGAACCAGTCGGCCAACTTCTCGTTGGTGGCCCGCTCGACCAACGATCGGACGGGGACGTTGCCCAGCTTGCCCTTGGTCTGGCCCTCGAACTGGGGGTCCTGCAGCCGCACCGAGATGATGGCGGTGATGCCCTCGCGGATGTCCTCACCCAGGAGATTGTCGTCCTTCTCCTTGAGCACTCCCTTGGACCGGGCGTACTTGTTCGCCACGTTGGTGAGGGACTTCTTGAAGCCCTCTTCGTGCATGCCGCCGTCGATGGTCGAGATGCCGTTGGCGAAGGAGTGGATGCTCTCGTAGAAGCCGGCGTTCCACTGCAACGCGATGTCGACCTCCATCGTCTCTTCCTTCTGCTCGAAGTAGCAGACCTTGCGGAAGAGCGCCTCCTTCGAGGCGTTGAGGTGCTTCACGTAGTCGACGATGCCGTCCTTGTAGCGGAAGGTCTGGGGTGGCTTGGCGTCGGGGCGCTGGTCTTCGAAGTGGATCTCCAGGCCCTTGTTCAAGAACGCCATGACCTGGAGCCGCTCGACCACGGTCTGGGCCCGGAACTCGATCTCCTCGAAGATGCTGGGGTCGGGCCAGAACGAGACGGTGGTGCCGGTCCGGCCCCGCGGCGCCTTGCCGGTCACCGCCAACTTCCCCTGGGGCTTGCCCCCGTCGGCGAACTCGATCACGTGGTGGTCGCCGTCGCGGTCGATCTCGAGCACCAGCCGCGTCGAAAGGGCGTTGACCACCGAGCTGCCCACACCGTGGAGCCCGCCGGACACCTTGTAGCCGCCGCCCTCCCCGAACTTGCCGCCGGCGTGGAGGACGGTGTACACGACTTCGGCCGCCGTCTTGTCCTTGTACTTCGGATGGATGCCGGTCGGGATGCCGCGCCCGTTGTCCGCCACCCGCACCCCGCCGTCGGGCAGGAGGGTGACCTCGATGCGGTCACAGTGGCCGGCCATCGCCTCGTCCACGGCGTTGTCCACGATCTCCCACACCAGGTGGTGGAGGCCGGTCGGGCCGGTGGACCCGATGTACATGCCGGGCCGCTTGCGGACCGGGTCGAGACCTTCCAGGACGGTGATGTCGCCCGCTTCGTACGTGGGTTCCCCCACGGTCGGTACCTTCTCCGTCTTCAGCGCCACAGGCGCGCCCTTTCGCAGTGTCCTAGCAGGCGGGAACCGGTGCCCCGACGGGCTCCCGACGGCGCAGAACGCACCCGTCGGACCCTCGGGTCCTCCCCCGATTCCAATGACCCAGTGTAGCCGCCCGGTGTGTCGTCCCGGGCCGATGGTCGTCCGTTCCCGACCGGGGTCAGCGCTGCACCTTGACCTCCAGGCGTGCCGGTCGCTCCACCCCCGCATAGTCGGAAGCGCGGTCCAACAGGGTCTCCCCCAGTCGGCGTACCTGCGTGGCCCACGCGGGGTGATCCACGGTCACCACCAGGGCGGACGCGTCGATCCGGACCGGGTGGACGTGCTCCGCCATCGCCTCCCCGACGATCTCGGACCATCCGGAGAAGAGACGCCCGATTCCGTGGGCACCCTCCAGGCCCAGCTGTCGGGACAGGGCCTCGAGCGAGGTGTCGAGCGCCCGGGGCTCGGAGTACCGGCGGTGGGGGGGCTCGGGGCTCATCCTCCGGGACTCGTCGCTGTGACATGGCCGCCGTGCGCCATGACGTAGACCTTCGCGGCGGTCACCTCCGGGGGGGCCGGTTGAGCGGTCGTGAGGAGGGTCTGGCCGGGGGGCAGTCCGTCGAGCAGGGCTCGGGAGCGCTGAGGGTCGAGCTCGGAGAAGACGTCGTCCAACAGCAGCACGGGGGCCGTCCCCAGCCGGAGGGTGGCGAGTTCGTGGGCCGCCAGCTGCAGGGCGAGAGCCAACGAACGCTGCTCGCCCTGGGAGGCGTGGGTCCGGGAAGGCAGTCCCGAGAGCGTGAGCTCGAGTTCGTCCCGGTGCGGCCCTACGGTCGTCACCCCCCGCACGACATCCTGGTCACGGGTGGTGGACAGGGCGTCGAGCAGTGGACCGGCCCAGGACCGGCGGTAGGTGAGTCCGATCTCGGTGGGCTCGCCGGCCAGGCGGGTGTAGTGGCGGCCGACCATCGGCGCCAGGAGCGCCACCAGTTCCTCGCGAGCCTCGACGAGGCGCGTACCGGCCTCGTCCAGGCGGGAATCCCACACGTCGAGGGTGACCGCGGCGTCGGCCGAAAGGGTGCGTCCCGCACCCCGTAGGAGTGCCGCCCGTTGGCGCAGGACCTTCTCCACGTCCTCGGCCGACCGGGCGGCCTTGGGATCCACGACGGCCAGGGTCTCGTCGAGGAATCGGCGCCGGTCAGCCGGACCGGCGCGCACCACGCCGATGTCTTCCGGAGAGAACACCGTCACCCGAAGGGCCTCGTGCAGATCACTGCGACGGCGCACGATCTGGCGGTTCACCTGGGTCCGCGGTCGCCCGGCGGCCGTCACCTCGGCCTCGATCGTGAGGCTGCGGTCCCCCACCCGGGTCACGGCCCGCAGGATCGCCCGGTCGGTTCCCCGGCGGACCAGGGCCTCCTTGGGTGAACCCCGGAAGGACTGGAGGGTGGCCAGGTAGGCAGCCGCCTCCAGCAGGCTCGTCTTGCCGGCTCCGTTGCTTCCGGTGATCACGGTCGTCCCCTCCGGGTCGAGCTCGATGACCGTGTCGGCCAGGTTCCGGAAGTCCGTTACGGCCAGCGAGACGAGATACACGGGGGCTAACGGGGCGGGTCGGCGATCAGGACACGCGCACGGGCATCAGGAGATACCGGAAGTCGGTCTCCTCCGCGGCCCGCACCGTGGCCGGCTTGGTGGCGTCCACCGTCTCGAGGAGAACCTCGTCACCGGACACAGCCTCCACCCCGTCGATCAGATACGTCGGATTGAACGCGATCGTCAGGTCCTCCCCCTCGAAGTCGGCGTCCACCGTCTCACTGGCGTCGCCGACCTCCTGGGAGACCACCGTCAGGTCCACACCGCCGTGCCGCATCGACAGTCGTACGGGAGTCGTGTTGTCCCGGACCAGGAGGCGGACCCTGCGGAGCGCATCGAGCAGCGAGTCCTTCCCGACGTGCAGCCGGTTCGGGTACTCCGCCGGGATCAGCTGTCGGTAGTCGGGGTAGGTCCCGTCCAACAGACGCGTGCTCACCTTCACCTCACCTGCGGTGAAGGTCACGTCGTGCTCACCGATCGAGAGCCCCACGACGGCGCCGTCACCGTCCGCCTCGGTGCTATCCGCCCTGGCTCCCGAACCGAGCACGGACAGGCGCTGCAGTTCCGCGAGCGCCCGGGCCGGGACGAGGATCTGGGACGTCCCCACGAATGCGTCGCTGCCCTGGATGTCCCGCAGGGCGAGACGGTAGGAGTCCGTCGCCACCATCCGGACCCCGCTGCCCTCCGGGGCGATGAGCACGCCGGTGAGGAGCGGACGGGCGTCATCGCCCGATGCCGCCCGCACGACCTGGCGCAGGGCTCCGGCCAGGCCGGCGGCCGGCAGGAACGTCGCCGGTTCCGGCGGCTCGGGCAGCGTCGGGAAGTCCTCCACGGGGAACGTGCGCAGGCTGAACCGCGAGCGCGCCGCCCCGATCTCGACCTTCTCGCCCTCGGCCTCGATGGTGACGGCGCCCGGCTCGAGCGACCGGACGATGTCGGCCAGGAGCTTGGCGGGGGCGACACACACCCCGTCGGAGATCCCGATGGCCTCGGTCGACACGTGCACCGTCAGATCGAGATCGGTGCCGATGACCGAGAGGTGGTTACCCACCGACTCGATGCGGACGCCACTCAGGACCATCTGTGCCGACGAACGGGTACCGACCGCTCTCCCGGCCGTCGCCAAGACCTCCACCAACGAGTCACGCTCGCATCGAAACTTCACGAAGAAGTCCTTTCTCGCTTTGCTTCTTAGTTAGTTAATTACAAATTGCTAGTGATGGTAGTAAGGGTTGTGGATTGGGGAGGAACAACCGTTTCCCCTGGTGGGAGGCGGTGTGGTTTTCCACCGTCCGTCCCCCGTCCGGACCCGGGTGAACCCACGGGATGTCCGAGTCGTGTCCTGTTATGGACAAGTTCACCGGAGTTCACAGAATTACCCCAGAGTACGCGGGTGTTATCCACAGGATGGGCACAAGCTCCGGACGGACGGACCGGGGTCACGAGCCGCTCTTGATGCGGACGATGAGGTCGGTGACCTGGTTGTAGATCTGCTGTCGTTCCTTCATGAGCCCCGCGATCTTCTCGACCGCGTGCATGACCGTGGAGTGGTCGCGGCCCCCGAACTCGCGCCCGATCGCCGGGTAGCTGAAGTCCGTGAGCTCCCGGAACACGTACATGCTCACCTGGCGGGCCGTCACCAAAGGACGGCGGCGATTCGGCCCGCAGAGCTCCTCGACCGAGAACCCGAAAGATTCGGACGTCGCTTCCAGGATCACCTGAGGCGTGATCCGGCGCGGTTGATCGGCGGAGACGATGTCGGACAGGACCTCTTCGGCGAGCTCCCGGCTCATGGGTTGATGGTTGAGACTGGCGAAGGCGGTGACCCGGATGAGGGCACCCTCGAGCTCGCGGATGTTCTCCTTGACGTGGGTGGCGATGAACTCGAGGACATCGTCGGGCACGAAGACGTGCTCGTGTTCCGCCTTGGTCTGGAGGATGGCCAGGCGGGTCTCGAGTTCGGGGGGCTGGACCTCGGTGATGAGGCCCGACAGGAAGCGGCTACGGAGCCGGTCCTCGAGGGTGGCGATCGACTTGGGCGGACGGTCCGAGGTGAGGACGATCTGCTTGGACGCCCCGTAGAGGGAGTTGAAGGTGTGGAAGAACTCCTCTTGGAGCGACTCCTTGCGCTCCATGAACTGGACGTCGTCGATGAGGAGGACGTCGCACTCGCGGTACCGGCGCTTGAACGCGGTCGTCGAACTGTGGCGGATGGCGTCCACGAACTCGTTCATGTAGGTCTCGGTGGTCACGTAGCGCACGTTGCGCCCGCTGAAGTTCTCCAGGACGTAGTTCCCGATGGCGTGCAGCAGGTGCGTCTTGCCGAGGCCGGCGTCGCCGTAGATGAACAGGGGGTTGTACGACCGGGCGGGGGATTCGGCCACGGACTGGGCCGCGGCATGGGCGAACCGGTTCGACGAGGCGATGACGAAGGTCTCGAAGGTGTACCGCGGGTCGAGGAGCTGGGTCGACGACGGGTCCTGGCGCGTCCCGGACCGTACCGGGGTGACGTAGGGACGGTCGTCGTCCGACGCGGCCTCGACCAGGTGGATCGGCTCACGTTCCTCGGACGGCGCCACCACTTCCAGACGGACGACGAGGTCCCGGCCGACGGTCGCCGTCAACGTGTCCTGGATCAGCCCGAGGAAGCGGGACTCCACGCGGTCCCGGATCAACTTGTTGGGTACCCCGAGGACGATCTCACGTTCCTTGATGGATACGGGCGTCACTCCGGACAGATAGGCCTGCCAGATGGCGTCCGACACCTGTTCACGCAGAGCGTCGGCGCAGGATGTCCACAAGTCGTCGGTGTCGTTCACGTGGGCCTCCGCCCTTTGACTGCGCAACTGGTCCACAAAGATATCCACAGCTGTGGACGAGCACCATCTGTCGGTGACACCCCCGGGGATAGCGGAGGGGCGCTGTCACTCCCTGTTCACTGAGATCTGGTTCGTGGACGTCGACCCGGCCCGCCGCCGGGGCGACTGACCCGTGGCGTGCCCCGGGGTCGGAACGGTACACCGTGGCCGCCGACGGTGCCCACGGACTCCGACTAGAGCACCGGGCCCGTTTCGGCCTAGCATGTACGTCGAATGCCCAGTCCCGAGTGACGGGGCCCCCTGCCGAACGGGACACCGATGTCCGCGGTCCAGGGCGAGGAAGGAAGTGGATGGATGAAACGGACGTACCAACCCAACGTGCGCAAGCGCGCCAAAACACACGGATTCCGCAAGCGGATGTCGACGAAGGCGGGCCGGGCGGTCATCCGGTCCCGTCGGGCGAAGGGACGTCACCGCCTGTCGGTGTGACGTCGCGCCGTCCCGGCGTGGAAGCCGTGCGGTCCAGGGGGACCTTCGCTGACCTGCGACGCAGTGGATCACGCGGTAGGTCAGGGCCGGTATCGGTGTCCTTCCTGGCCTGCCCCGAGTGGGACCGGGCCCAGGTGGCCTACGCCGTGGGACGCAAGGTGGGGAATGCCGTGGAGCGGAACAGGCTCCGCCGCCGTATGCGGGCCATCGTGGCCGAACAGGCCACGAAACTCCCGGTCGGGGCCTACGTGGTGCGCAGTAGCGAGGGCGGGCCCGCCCTCGATTTCGACGAACTGAAGGTGGCCATGAGCCGAGCACTGGACAAGGCGACGAGTCGAACCCCGGAAACGGCGGCCCGATGACGGCGGCCGACGTCAGCGACGACATGAACTCCCTGGTCGGAGACAGGATCCACGCGGAGCAAGATGCGCTCACCGACGCCTCCACTCCCCGGTCGGTGCCCTCGAAAGGCCTGATCTCGGCGGTCCGCGGCTACCAGATGGCGCGCGTGGGCAGGCCCACGGGCTGCCGGTACCTGCCGACGTGCTCCGAGTACGCCGTCGAGGCGATCGACGTGCATGGTCCACTCAAGGGTTCGTGGCTGGCGGTCCGACGAATCTGCCGCTGCACGCCATGGGGCGGCCACGGCTTCGACCCCGTCCCTGAACGGAGCACCCCATGAGTTCTCTGACCCATGCCATCGGTGGGGTCTTCCAGCCGATCCTGAAGTTCATCGCGGAGATCCTGGCGCTCTTCTTCGCCGCCATTCCGAGCTACCCCGTGGCCGTGGCATTGCTGACGATCGTGGTGATGGCCGCCCTCACCCCGCTGACCGTCAAGAGCACGAAGAACATGGCCGCCATGCAGGCGCTCGGGCCGGAGATGAAGAAGCTCCAGGCGAAGTACAAGGGCCCCGAGAACCGGGCGGTGCTCAACGAAGAAATGATGAAGCTCTACAAAGAGCACAAAGTCAACCCGGCATCCGGGTGCCTTCCCATGTTGTTACAGATGCCGTTCTTCTTCATGTTGTACAGCGTTATTCGTGGTATTACGAACACCGTCGGAAAGGGTGTCGCTCTCCCGTACACCTATCAGAACGGCGTCTTCTACGCGAACCGGCCGAGCAAGTGCGCCGACACGGTGTGCGCGCTCCCCCGTTACCTCTCCTCGTCGTCCAAGATGTACTTCGACATCGTCCAGGCTCACGGGCAGCTGATGTCCGGCGGCCTCAACTTCGCCGCCAAGCTGCTGTCCCACCACGCCTCGCCGGTCGACTACATCCCCTACGCCCTGCTGGTGATCGGTGCCGTCGGGCTGCAATATCTTCAGATGTCCCGCCTGAACGCCCGCAATCCCCAGGCCAATCAAGCCAATCCTCAAGCGGCGATGCTGCAAAAGTACATGCCATTGATCTTCGGCTTCATTTATCTCAATGTTGCCGCAATTCTCAACGTCTATTTCATCGTTTCGAGCGCCATCCGTATCGGAACGCAGGAAGTTCTCTTCCGGAAGGGCATCGTGGCCGGACCGAATTCGCCGGCTCCCGGGGGCAGCGGCAAGTCGAGGGCCATCTCGGCTTCCCGCGAGCGCGACAGCGGGATAGATACGGCCGAGAAGGAGCTCCCGAAGCCGAAGTCGACGGGTGGCGGGGCATCGAAGTCCGGTGGTCCGAAGTCCGGGACCGCGAAGTCCGGCTCGGGCAAGGCCAGTACGAATGGTTCGGGCAAGGCAACGACCAATGGTTCGAGCCCCTCGACCAACGGGGACAGCTCGGCGGCAGACAGTGGATCTCAATCCGGGGAGGCCAAGAAGCAGCACCCCCGGTCCAAAGCCAAAAAAGAGAGAAAGGCGCGCTGACACGTGGAGTGGGTGGAAGCCAGCGGGAAGTCCCTCGCCGACGCGAAGGAATCGGTCCTCGACATGCTCGGTGTGGCGGAGGATGACGCCGAGTTCGTCGTCCTGAGCGAACCGAAGGCGGGCCTCTTCGGACGGCTGCGCGGAGAGGCCCGCGTCCAGGCCCGGGTCCGTCCCGTGGCGCCACCCCCGAAACGGACGCGTCGTCCGCGGCCGGATCGCAAACGCGACGGTGGCGATCGGCCGAAGTCGTCGAACTCGGGCAATCGGAACGGCAACGGTCGGAACCGCCAGGACGGAGCAGCCGCCGCGGACACCGCGGACTCCAGCGCTGCGGTCTCGTCGACACCGTCGTCCGCATCTGGCGAAGGGACATCCGGTGGCAATCGTCGGAATCGCTCGCGAGGTGGAAAGTCGGGTGGTGGCCAGCAGTCGAAGCAACAGAGAGAGCAAGGATCCGGGCGACAGTCCGGAGATCGTGAGGACAGCATGGAAGAGTCGTTGACACTGGAGCAGCAGGGTGAGGCGGCGCAGCAGTTCCTCTCCGGACTGGTGAAGGAGTTCGGGCTCGACGCCGACGTGACCTATTCGGAGGTCGATGAAGAGACGGTTCAGGTCGCCGCCGCCGGTGACGACCTTGGCCTCCTGGTGGGGCCTCGGGGCGCCACGCTGGCAGCCGTACAGGACCTGACCCGGACGTTCGTCCAGCGGCAGTCGGAGAACCGGACCGATCGGATCCTGGTGGACGTCGGCGGCTACCGGGAGAAGCGGAACGCGGCCCTGCGTCGGTTCGCCGAGGGGATCGTCGCCGAAGTCAAGAGCTCCGGCGAAGAGCGCGCCCTCGAGCCAATGTCCCCTGCCGACCGCAAGGTCATCCACGACACGGTCAACGAAATCGATGGGGTGGAGACCCGTTCGGACGGCGTGGAGCCGAGCCGCTACGTGGTGATCTCCCCCGGCTGAGCCGACCGACCGCCACTCGAAGCAGCTGTGACACGTGGCACCGGGTCCTCCCGGTGCCACGGTCGCGTCCGGCCTGACTGGACAACTGGTAGTTGATCACCGGCCGGCATCCGGCCGGGAAGTGTCGAGGAGTACGGGATGGACAACGACGGCCGAGGCCCCGGGAGTTGGCTGGATCGCCGCAGGCGGCAGGTGGACCCGTATCTCCGGGGAGTATTTCTCCAGTCCTTCGAGCTCGGCTTCCTCGGGAGTATGCCCATCGAGGAGCAGATCGACCACGCACTGGGATTCGTCGAGATCCTCGAATCGGAGCTGGGGGCCCCGCCGGACAGCGTGGTGGACCTGGGAACGGGGGGAGGGATGCCGGGGCTGGTGCTGTCTTCCTGCTGGCCGCAGAGCAGGGTCGTCCTGATGGATGCCAACCAGCGACGCACCGAGTTCCTGGTCGAAGTGGTGGAGACGTGGCCCCGGGCGTCGCGGACGGAGGTGGTGCGGGGTCGGGCCGAAGAACTGGGGAGGAGGACGGACCTCCGCGAGAGCTTTGCGGCGTTGACCTCGAGGTCTTTCGGGATTCCGTCGGCGACGGCGGAGTGTGCCTCGTCATTGCTGCAGGTCGGCGGCGTGATGGTCATCTCCGAACCACCGGACTCCCCCCCCGGCCAACGGTGGCCGGCTGAAGGACTGGAACTGCTGGGGCTCGAACCATCGTCGTCGGTTCGACCCGCAGAGGTCTTCGGCTACCAGGTCATTCGGAAGGTCGGCCCGTTACCGGATCGGTATCCCCGCCGGACAGGCATCCCGGTCAAGCGGCCGCTGTTCTGACCATCGGGGCAGTCGCCAGTGGATGTCCAGCCGGACCTCGGGGCGGAATGTTTCACGTGGAACATCTGCCGTTCCCGATCCACCAGGAGCCAGCTCCTCGGCCGGGAAGGATTCTGCGGAAGATCGTCGAGATCGGAATCGATCCGGAACTCACGCTCCAGGGACCCATACGGGTCTCAGGTTCGACCACAGGCCTTCGTAGGAGTCTGAGAGCTGCGTGTTCACGGCCCGGTAGGTGCACGGTTCGGGCACGGCCGAGTCGAACCGGACGGACGCCTACCTACCGGGCAGCTGCGCTATCGGCCGGTCGCGAGGGTGGGTTTTTGGCCACGCCCACTTGGCCACACCCGCTGGCTGTCGGCGATGGAGAGCGCTCCTCTTCGTGGTTGGAGCCGAAGTATCGATGTCCTGGCCGGCCGGACGGTCGAGCCACCCATCGGATCTACTCCGGAGACCCCGCCGGCCGCCGATGGCCACCGGGCCCAGCGGTGCGGAGGCCCCCACGACATTCCGCTCCCGTCGAACCAGTTGGCCCCCCACGCAGATCGCCCGTCGGCCTCGACGACACCTGGGTGAGCCCGGATAGGGGAGACCGATCACCCGCGCGAGTTCGCAGGCTCCGCAATTGGCGTGGCGCAGACCAGCGTGAGCGTCGCCGATCACGACCGGGTGTGGAGTGTGCACCGGATCCTGAGGGATCTCTCGGGTCAGGTGAGGAGGGACTCGGTCGAGGGGATCCGGCGGATCGTCGTCTGACAAGATCTCGCCCCTGCCGGAAGATCTTCCCGACCCCTACTCCCCTACTTCGCAACCGCTAGGTCGGCCCGCCGATATGGATCCGACATCAGGGACATGATCGGATCCCAGCGTCGGCCCGGCGGTCCGCTAGTACGACTTTCCGCGGGCCTGGCCCCTCCCGGTCGTCGAGGGGGGGCGGCCTCTATCCGGCGGGATCGCGGCCGACGGCTGTCAGTGCCCGGGAAGGCTGTGGCGGCTGGAGGGTGGGTCGGGGTGTGGGCCCGGTCGTCGGATCCCGAAGCATCGACCGAGGCAGGGTCGACCGATAACCGGTCGGTCCTGCCTTTCGTCCCCCAGGGCGCCACCTCGGTCCGGTCGACCGCCGGTCCCCCAGATGTCGGATCCCCCACCCGGATCGAAGGTGGAAGGCTCGTGGCCCTTCGGCACTCATTCGTTCACGATTGACACCGTTCAGCGGGGTCCGAACGCTGGGTGTGGGCGCGGCACCCAGACCGGACGCTCGACGCCTACACGTCGGGACGCGGTGGAGCCGGGAGGGTGGGACCGCCAGATCACCTGCCGGCTGAAGTGGCGGGTCGTTCCTGGGGGAACGGCCAGGACGTCCGGCAGGGTCGACCCGCCGTAGCCGCCGGCGACAGGCGATCGAGGTGTCCCGGGAGTTCCCGCCGTTGCTCGGAGGGCTCGGGAATAGTGGGTGGAGACTGGCTGGCAGCCACAACCTCGGTGTCCATGGCGTACGGGCTGCCGTTTGATGGAAGGGCCGAGCGGGACGGATCGAGGCCTCTTCGGGAGAGGGTGGACCAAGCTTCGGCATGGGAGGAGCAGAAGTCTCATGTTTCACGTGAAACATGGGTCAGAATGCTTGACCTGGCCTACCCGGCAGGGGAGTATGAAGCCCTTGCACGCTGCCTACTCGAGGAGACGATAATGCGCGGCCGACGTCGTGGTCGGAACAGGCCATCCCCTCCGAGTCCTTCCCCAGCAGGACCCACCGAGGCCGGCGCGTCCGGAAGCTCGGGAACCGTCACGGTGCTCGACACATCCGACGAAACGGACGAGAGCTCGGCTCCCGCCGGGAGTATCGCCCCTTCCGACACCGAGGCGACATCGAGTCCCGTGCCGGCCCCGGCCGACTCGAACACCAGCGCCGACGTAGCCTCCACGGAGGCCGACCCATCCGACACCCCCCCGTCCGCATCTGCGCCCGAGCCGATGGCGGGTGCCCAGGACGAGGTTCCGGCCGCCGGCGACTCGGAGGCGCCCGTTCACGGCGGCCCGTCGGACCCCTCTTCCGATGCGGATCTGAAGGAGGCCTCGGAGGCTGCGCCAGCCGCGGAGTCCGGCGCCCGGCCCGAACAGCCGGCATCCTCCCCCGCCCCCGAGCAGACGGAAGCCTCCACTCCCGCCCCCGACAGCGGGGAACCCGTGGCGGCGCAGACCGGCAGGCAGCCTCAGGCGGCGTCCGGCAATCCGCTCCCCCGGGTGCTGGCGGTGGCGAACCAGAAGGGCGGCGTGGGCAAGACCACGACATCGGTGAACCTCGGCGCCGCGTTGGCCGAACTCGGCTTTCGGGTCCTGGTCATCGATCTGGACCCCCAGGGCAATGCCACCACCGGCCTGGGGATCGACGCCCGGAATTTCGAGCTCTCGATGTACGACGTACTCATGCGCGACTCATCGCTCGAGGACTGTGTCGAGCCGACGAGCATGAAGAACTTGTTCGTAGCCCCGGCGACCATCGCCCTCGCCGGTGCCGAAATCGAGTTGGTGCCGGCGTTCAGCCGGGAGCTCAAGCTCAAGCGGGCCATCGAGTCGATCATCGACGACTTCGACTACGTCCTTATCGACTGCCCGCCGTCACTGGGGCTCATCACCGTGAACGCTCTCGCCGCCGCCGACGAAGTCCTCGTTCCCATCCAGTGCGAGTACTACGCACTGGAGGGTCTGAGCCAGCTCATGAGAAACGTGCACCTCGTCGCCTCCAACCTCAATCCGCGGCTCGACATCTCCACGATCGTCCTCACGATGTACGACGCGCGGACGAAGCTGGCCGATCAGGTCGCATCGGAGGTCCGAGAGCACTTCGGCAACAAGGTCTGCCGGATCGTGATCCCCCGGACCGTACGGCTGTCCGAGGCCCCGTCCTTCGGGCAGCCGATCACTGCCTTCGACCCCGCCTCCCGCGGGGCCATTGCCTACAGGGAACTAGCCAAGGAGGTCAGCGGTGGCACGTCGTAGCGGGCTGGGGAAGGGCCTGAGCGCCCTCATCCCCACCGAGGTCATGGGTGATCGCACCTCAGCCCTCCGAGAGGTTCCCATCGGCAACATCAGGCCGAACCCCCGCCAGCCGAGGGTGAACTTCGACGAGGAGACGATGGCGTCGTTGGCGGCGTCGATCAAAGAGCTCGGTGTGCTCCAGCCCGTGCTGGTACGACGCATCGGGGGAGAGGAGTCGGACGAGTTCGAACTCATCGCCGGTGAACGACGCTGGCGGGCTTCCCGGCGAGCCGGGCTCCACACGATTCCGGTTCTGATCCAGACTTCCAACGACACCCACAGCCTCGAGCAGGCTCTGGTGGAGAACCTCCACCGTCAGGACCTGAACGTGCTGGAGGAGGCCGCGGCCTATCAACAGCTGATTGAAGAATTCGGCTTCACCCACGATCAGGTGGCCACCCGGGTAGGGAAGAGCCGGACGGCCGTCACGAACATCCTGCGCCTGCTGCAACTGCCCTCCGGTGTCCAACGGCTCCTGGCGGAGGGGCAGATCAGCCCCGGTCACGCCCGGGCCCTGCTCGGAACGCCGGATCGCGGCTACCAGGAGGTGCTGGCGCGTCAGGCGGTGGCCGACGGCCTCACCGTCCGGTCGATCGAGGAACTGGTGCGGACGCACAACGACGAGGCGAACGGTGTGGTGCGTGACCTCGGCGGTCCGACCGGCGTCCTGCCGCCGCTACCCGACGGCAACGGACAGCTCGGGCCGTCGCCGGTGCCATCGGTTCGCGATGGGGACCCGTCGGGTGGGGGAGTGCCCGGACCCCGCCAGCTGCCTCCACCCGGGATCCTCGAGTTGGAGGAGCTGTTGTCGAGTCACCTCAATACCCGCGTGAAGGTCGATATGAGCGCCAAGCGGGGCAAGGTGGTCGTCGAATTCGCGACCCTCGAGGACCTGGAGCGGATCTACAAACTGATGGTCGGCGGTGTGGAAACTTCGGTGGTCTGAGTATCGTCACTGTCAGTGAGGTTAACTGACATAACTGTCTAAATTCCTGGTGTCTTAACCACGCAGAGCGAATATTCACAGCCCTGAACCCAAAGTAGAGCTTCTTCCACAACCTGTGCATGAGGTTGTGGATTACCTCTCCGGCCCGATGTCAGGTAGAGGTGGAGTGCTCAGAAGCCCGGAGAGGCCCGTTTTCGGGGGCTCCGGCACCTGGGTGCCCGGAATTCAGTCCCAGGCGGTGTCGACCCATTCGGCCAGCGAGTCGACCACGGCCCGGGCGATGACCGGGGCCTGCTCCACCAGGACCGATGCCGGGGCGATCTCGCAGATGACCGCCGGCATCCGGGTCTCGCGCAGCACGGGCAGTGACATCCCGTCGGTACCCCGGTCCGGCAGGCCGAGGGTGGTGGCGAGGGCGACATGGAGGAGTTCGGCCAGGTGGCGACCTCCTGCGGAGGAGTAGCGGTAGCCCGCGTAGTAGGAGCTGGAGCAGCCGGGTTCCGTCCCCACCCGGATGCCCACGAAGACCTCGGCATCGGCCGCGTTCGCCTCGGACGCCTGGATCGAGCCTTCGGGATGGTGGTGCGTGGTGACGAGCGCACCGTGGCTGACGAGGAGGCGACGGACCGCCCCCACCGTCGCGCCGAGCCCACCTTCCTCGCCGACGGAGACGCGGCGGCCGGCGAGCGTGCGGGGGGCCTGACGGAGCCGTTCCCGGTCGCGCACGGTCGAGACGAGTTCGGACCCGTCGTGGCGCGAGCCGAAGCGGAGCAGTTCCGCCACCGTGGCGGCCCCGGCGATGCCGTCGACCGGAAGCCCTGCGTTGCGTTGGAATTCGGCGAGGGCGGCCGAGGTGAGGTCGCCGAAGATGCCGTCCACCCGGCCCGTGTCGAAACCGAGCGCGCTCAGCCGCTGCTGGAGTTCAGCGACATCGTCACCGCGGAGCATGGGGGACCGCCGGTAGAGGAAGCGGTCGCCGAGGCGCCTACCGGCCTCGACCAGGGCCGACCAGGTCTGGTGCCCGCAGATCCCGTCGATCCGCAGGCCACGACGGTGCTGAAACGCCTCGAGCGCCGCCCGGGTGCCCTCCCGGAAGCAGCCCTCGTCGTCGACGCCGGGGGAGAGGCCCAGTTCGGTGAGCCGACGTTGGACGTCGGCCACCGCGTCGCCCTCGTCGCCGAGGGCCAGATGGATGTCCAGGTCCGGACTCATCGCCCGACCACGGCCCGGCACCGGTCCGCGGTCGGTCGGGGCGGCCCTCCACGGGCCACCGGGCCACTCAAAGGTGCGCCGACAGCTCCTGGAGCAGCTGACCCTTGCCCTTGGCCCCGACGATGCGCATGGCCGGCTCGCCATCCTTGAAGAGGATCAGGGTGGGGATGCTCATGACGTCGAATCGACGGGTCACGTCGAGGTTGTCGTCGATGTTCAGCTTCACCACGTCGACCTTGCCGGCCTGCTCCTCGGCGATCTCCTCGAGTACCGGGGCGATCATCTTGCACGGGCCACACCATTCCGCCCAGAAGTCCACCAGCACGGGAACGTCCGAGGCCTTGACATGCTCGTCAAAACTAGCGTCGGTCAGGTTCGTGATCTTCTCACTCATGGTGATGATTCCTCCTGGGCCTTGCGGGCCGGGTGATGTGTCCGTCGTGACACGCTAGGTCAACCGCCCGACCCACGATCGCATTCCCGCCGGTGGGAACGGCGCAGCCTCAGTGGTGGGTGGCGGCCTGGTCCTCGAGCCAGCGTTCGGCGTCGATGGCCGCCATGCATCCCGAGCCCGCGGCGGTGATGGCCTGGCGGTAGCGGTGGTCCTGGACGTCACCACACGCGAAGACACCCTCCACGTTGGTGTACGTGGTCGAACCCACCGTCCGGAGGTACCCGTTCTCCTCCATGTCCAACTGGCCCTTGAAGAGGTCGGTGTTGGGCAGGTGGCCGATGGCGACGAACAGCCCGGTCACCCCGAGATCGGACTCCTCGCCCGTCTCGTTGTTCCGGACCCGGATCCCCGCGACCTTGGAATCGCCGAGCACGTCGACCACCGACGTGTGCCAGAGGAACTCGATCTTCGGGTTGGCGTGGGCCCGCTGCTGCATGACCTTGGAGGCCCGCAGTTCGCCACGACGGTGGATGACGGTGACCTTGTCGGCGAACCGGGTGAGGAACAGGGCCTCCTCCAGGGCGGAGTCGCCCCCGCCGACCACGGCGATCTCGTGACCGCGGAAGAAGAAGCCGTCACAGGTGGCACACGTGGACACGCCGTAACCGAGCAGGCGCTCCTCGTTGGCGAGGTCCAGCATCAGCGCCTTGGCGCCCGTGGCCACGATCAGCGCCTCGGCGGAGTAGGTGGGTTCCGGGGCGTCCGGGTCACCGATCCACAGTCCGAAGGGCCGGGCCGACAGGTCGACCCGGGACACCTTGGCCGTCACGTAGTCGGTGCCGAAGCGGGCCGCCTGCTCGCGGAACGCCCCCATCAGCTCGGGACCCATGATCCCCTGCACGAACCCGGGGTAGTTCTCCACCTCGGTGGTGAGCATCAGCTGGCCACCGGGCTGGTCGCTGGTCGAGGAGGGCTCCCCTTCGATGACCAGGGGGGAGAGCTGCGCGCGGGAGGCGTAGATGGCAGCCGTGAGGCCGGCCGGCCCGGACCCGACGATGACGACCTGACGGGCCTCGGTCATGCCGCGGCGGTGTCGGGGGTGGCCGAGCGGTCGATCCGCTGCGTCCAGGCGGCGATGCCACCGGCGACGAAGACGACGCCCACGATCAGGTCCGAGACCCACACCCGATTGCCCGGGATGTAGACGGTCAGGAACCGGATCAGCGTGATGGACAGCAGCGTGATGGTGACGACGCTGGCGGCGAACACGATGATCCCGAAGACGATTCCCCGGGTGGCCAGGGTGAGCGGACGGACCGCCTTGTTCTGGATGAAGTCGACGACGGTGTCGACGGCGTCGGCACCCTTGACGGGCAGGTCGTCGAGCGCGGACAACCCGGGGAGCGACGACGCGTGGGGCTCAGGCTTCGGATCCATGGCCTGAGGATACCCCGCAGGGCGCGTTCCACCGCCGGACGGTGGGCCGGGGCACCGTCCCCGCGCGTCAGGCCTTGGTGATCATGCACATGCCGATGGTGCCGGGCCCGGTATGGGTGCCGACCACCGGGCCGAGCTGAGTAACCACCAACGGGTGCTCCACGTCGAGGCCGTCCAGCATGCCGAGGAACGTGTCGATGTCGGCCGCCGCACCGTGCGCGACGGCGATCCGGCTGAGTGGAGGGCTGGCGTGGGCCTTGTCGGCCAGGTACTGGAGCGACCGCTGACGGGTGCGCTGCTTGGACTCCTCGGCGACCTCGCCGTCGACCAGGACCACCACGGGTTTGATGGAGAGCAACGAGCCCAGCAACGCCCGGGCACCGCCGATCCGACCGCCCTTCTCGAGGTGCTCGAGGGTGTCGACGACGCCGTAGACCTGGGTGCGGAGGCTGAGTTCCCGCGCCCGGGCCTCGAGGGTGTCGAGGTCGGCGCCGGTGGCGGCCGCCTCGGCGACGTCGAGCACGATGAGGCCGAGACCCATGGTGAGGGAGCGGGTGTCGACGGTCCGCACCTCGATGCGGTCGGTCACCGACTTGGCGGCGGCCACGGTGGACTGGTAGGTGGCCGACACCCCGGCGGACAGGCTCAGGCTGAGGACCCCGTCGTAGCCGTCGTCGGCCGCCGCCAGGAACGCCTCCTGGAAGGCCCCGGGCGAGGGCGCCGCCGTTTCGGGGAGGACGGAGCTGGCCTTGCAGCGGGCCCAGAACTGCTCGGTGGTCAGGTCCCGACCGTCCACGAACTCCTCGTCGCCGAAGCGGATGGACAGGGGCACGACGGTCACCCCGTGCTCGGCCGCCATGTCGGCGGACAGGTCACACGCGCTATCGGTTACCACCCGGATGCGGGCCATGGGACTCCTCCTCGTCGTCCGGGGGCGCGACGCCCTCCGCTTGCTCTGCCGGCACACCGCCGGTGGTCAGGCCGATCCCCGGGGCGTCCGACGGCGACTCCCCCCGTCCGTCGGGTACCGGGCGCAGGTGGCGCACCGGCACCCCGTGGGTCCCGCCGAGTCTGCCACGTAACGGGATCGGCGAGGGAGGATCGCCGGGCTCTCCGTCGGCCATGTCGACCTCCCCTCGGTCGAGGGGAGCGGGGGTCGGCCCGGCCTCGGGTTCGACGAGCCGGATCGACGAGTGGCCGGCGCGGCTCCGAGGATCCTGGGCGACCGGACGTCCACCGGGCCCGCCCGGGGGGTCCGGTGGCGGTGGGGGTGGAGGCGCGCCGGGCCCACGATCGGCGGAGGCGCGGCGAGCCTGGCGGGAGGCGAGGACCACGGTCGTCCCGGCGAAGGCCAGCGCCCCCACGACGACGGCCAGGACGACGCGGCCGAGGAGGGCGATCCCGGTGGTGGCACCCGATACGTTGACCGCCAGCACGGTGGCGACGGCCATGACGGCGGTGGCGATGAGGACGCGGACGACCGGGGTGGTCAGTTCGTGTCCCCCCAGACCCGCATCCTTGCGGGCCACCACCGACAGGGCGATGACCGCGGCCACCGTGTACGCCACCGAGACCGACAGGGCGAGGCCGCGGACGCCGAAGGGGCCCACCAGGAGGATGCCGAGGACGATGTTGATACCGTTCTCGACCAGGTAGATCCGGAACGCGGTGCGGGTGTCCTGCATGGCCTGGAGCACGCGGACCATGTAGAGGAAGGTGCAGAACCCGGGTAGCCCGAGGGCGAACATCGCCAACGCTCCGGCGGTCTGGGACGCCTCGGCCGCGGTCTCGGCGCCGTGGTCGAGGATCAGATCGATGAGCGGGTGCGCCAGGAGGATCATCCCGACCGCCGAGGGGATGACGATCACCAGGATGCTGCGGAGGCCGAAGGCCATGCGTCGACGGAACGCGGCGATGTCCCCTTCTGCCCAGCGGGCCGACAACGAAGGGGTGACGGCGCTCATGATCGACACGGCGATCACGCCGTAGGGGAGTTGGAAGAACGTGTAGGCGTACGTGTACGCCGAGACGGCGCCGGGGACCTTGGCCCCGTCGGCCAGCGCCAGCACCACCACCAGGGCCACCTGGTTGGAGAGCACGATGCCGAACGTCCACCCCGCCAGGCGGGTGATGCGGCGCATGGCCTCGTGCCCGGGCTGCCAGCGGAACGAGAGGTGCAGGTCGGACCGCAGGAGCGACGGGACGAGCAGGAGGGCCTGGACCACCACGCCCAGCGTCGTCCCGACACCCAGGAGGACCAGGGCGGTGTGGTGCGCCTCGATGGTGGCCAGGTTCGGGCTCGGCACCAGCTCGTGGAACCACACCAGCATCCCGATGACCACCAGGTTGTTGGCGATCGGGACGAACATCGGTGCGGCGAACTTGCCCTGGGTGTTGAGCAGCGCCGTGAACAGGGCGATCAGGCCGTAGCAGGCCAGCTGGGGGACGAACCAGCGCAGCAGGAAGACCGCCACCTGCTGCTGCTGCGCCACGTCGGCGTGATGATTGGTGATCGTGTACAGGTCGATGATCTGGGGGGTGAGGACGAAGAAGGCGACCGTGGCCGCCACCACGACGACCACCGTGACCGTGACCACCGCCGAGATGGCCTCCCACGCCTCCTTGGCCGCCCGCGTGGTGAGTTCGGCGACGAACACGGGGACGAACGTGGCGGCCAGGACGCCACCGATGACGATGTCGGTGACGATGTTGGGTGTGGTGTTGGCCAGGTTGTAGGCATCGGCGAAGCCACCACCGCTCAGCGCGGCCGTGAGGGCGATGACGCGGCCCACCCCCGTGAGTCGGGAGAGCGTGGTGCCGACCGCCATGCCGGCGGTGGCTCCCGCCAACCGCTTGGTGGCCCCCCGGGGTGGGGTGGGCGGCCGGGGCGCCCCGCCGACCTCCGCGGTGCCGTCCTCGATCGAGGTGTCCTCGTCGGTCACGATCCCGCCGGCGGGCCGTCGGTGGATGTGGCGCCCACCGGGGACGGAACGTCGTCGCGCCCGTCGGCCCCGGTGTCGTCGCCCTCCTCTTCCGCCCGTCGGGCGGCCCGCCGACGGAGCGACGTACGGATCCACCACACGGCCAGGACGACGACGGCACCCACGGTCAGGACGATGCCGACGACGGACGTCGAAGTGGACCGCACCGACAGCTCTCCGGTGGCCATGTGCAGGGCGCTGCCCGGGGCCAGGACGCTGATGTCCAGACGGAAGACCCCCGAGGCGCGGGCCTGGACCCTGACGTACACGACGTTGGAGCGGTGCAGGAGCGTGACGGGCGTGGACCACTGGGTCAGGCCGTTCGGGAACAGGAGCTTGTCGCTGCTCAGCACCAGGGTTCCGGATATCGCATAGGGGGCGGTCGAGACCACCGTCACCGGGATGCGCCCGCTGTTGGAGGTGAGCGTCACCGACTGGCCACCCTCCACGGCCACCTGGCCCAGTTGGGCGTCGACCGCGGCCCCGGCGTTGGCGAGGACCTCGGACTGTTGGGAGGTGTGCAGCCCCTCCGACTCGCCGGCCAGCACCAGGTCGCCGAGCTGGAGGGTGACCGATCGCGCCCCCGGGGCGGCGAGGCCGAACGCGTCGACCCGTGCCCGTTGGAGGCGGACCGCGGCCACGGGCGGCACCGAGGTGCCGGTCGTGGCCGTCCGGCAGCCCGTCCGGCAGGTGGCCGGCGTCGGGAAGTGGGAGAACAACTGCGCGGTGGTCACCGCGTCGATGACCGGATTCCCGTTGAGGGATCCGAGCAGGGCGTCGACGAAGGCGGGTTCTTCGCTCCAGGTGGTGGGGGCGACGGCCATCACCGCCCGGGGGGTCAGGCTGTTGGGGCGTTCGTAGTAGAGCTGGGCGAGCTCGGCCACCAGCTGATGGGCGGCGAGCACCGGGTCACCGGGGTCCGAGGTGAACCGCGAGGTGAGGTCGTCGTCGGCGGCCATGGCGTCCACCTGGACCCCGCGGTTGCCGTCCAGGGTGAACGGCGCGGTGGTCGACCCGTTGGAGGGGACCGAGGTCAGTTGGGACGCGGGCAGCACGAGCTGGTGGTACCCGGCGGCCGCCAGCGCGGTGATGGTGGCGGGATCGACACCGTCACCGGTGATCCAGGCACCCAGACCGCCCGAGGCCGACGGCACCGGCCGACCGGTGGCGGTGGCCACGAGCTCGGTACCCCGCGTCACCTGGCGGGCGAGCTCGGTCCCGAGGCCCGAGTCGACCAGCCCGGCGGCGTCGACCGGGGTGAAAGGGGCCGCCGTCAGCTGGTGGACCCCGGGACTGTCGGCCAGTTCCCCGAGTTGGGTCACGGTGGTCTGGTGGGCGGGGGTGTCGAGCAGCGCGGCCGTCTGCCCGCTCAGCTGCAGGGTCACCGGGACGGTCGGATGCTGCACGGCGACCGTCGCCACGGTGCCCACCACGGCGGACAGGGCCGCGGGGGAGGCGGGGGCGAGCGCGGCCCCCGGCCGGGCCAGGAGCGCGGCCGCCGACGGGCTCCGGGACGCCGGCAGGGTGATCTGGAGCGGCAGCACCACGGCGACCACGAGGCGTTCGGTGTCGGCCGGGGCGTCGGTGGTGATCAGGTGGGTCGTGAGCGACCCGACGACGGTGGAGGTCGCGGTGTCCACCAACGCCACCCGCACCGGAAAGACGCCGGCGGGGAACGACGTGCACTGTTCGCTGACGGGCAGCAGCTGGATGGTGAACGGTGCGGGTGCCGAGCTCGCCGAAGCGTTCGGACCCCCTTCCACCACGGGCATCGCCAGGTCGACGCCACCTCCCGGGAGGGCGGGCAGCGACGCCAGGGGGACGGCCGACCGCGTCGCGGACATCGGCTCACCCAGGTCGGAGGCGGTCAGGGACTGGTCGAAGCCCGACAGCGTCGACAGGCAGGGGTAGACGGACACCTCCACCCCGAGCGACGCGGCGGGGAGGGACGTCGCCGCCTTGATGTGGAGGTCGAACGTCCCACCGACGGTGACCCAGCCCGACTGGTAGAGCAGCTTGAGCGACGGGGACGAGAGCACCGCGGACGAGGTGGGAGCGGCCCTCGGCCCGCCGGCCGCGCCCGCCGGCGCCGAGGTGGTCACCAGGGCGACGACGACCAGTGCGGCGAGGAGGAGGGCGGCCGGGAGTCGGCGCCCGCCGGGGTCACCGCCCGGTGGGCAGGGTCTGGCTCGGTGCCGGTCCACGTCGAACCGCAGCCTACGTCAGTCGAACTACCCTCGGCAGCGTGTTCCCCGACCGACTGCGGCCTCTGGTCGACGCCACCTCCGACCTGTCGGCCCGCTTCGCGGCGGACGGGCACCAGCTGTACCTGGTGGGCGGTTCCGTGCGCGACGCCATCATCTCGGGGGACGGCACACCGGTCGGCGATACCGCCCCTGACCTGGACTTCACCACCGATGCCCGTCCCGACGCCATCGAAGCCCTGGTGCGCGGCTGGGCGGACGCCGTGTGGACCCAGGGGAAGCGGTTCGGGACCATCGCCTGCATCCGGGGCGGCCAGAAGTACGAGATCACGACCCACCGGGCCGAGGCCTACCACCCCGACTCCCGCAAGCCGGACGTGGCGTTCGGCGACGACATCGAGGAGGATCTCTCCCGCCGCGACTTCACCGTGAACGCCATGGCCCTGCGGTTGCCCGACCTCGAGCTCATCGATCCCTTCGGGGGCCTCGCGGACCTGGCCGGGCACCGTCTGGCGACCCCGCTCGACCCGGAGACGTCCTTCACCGACGATCCCCTGCGGATGCTGCGTGCCGCGCGGTTCATCGCCCGACTGGACCTCGAACCCACGCCGGAGCTGGTGGCCGCCGTCACCGCGGAGCACGGCCGACTCTCCATCGTGTCGGCGGAACGGATCCGCGACGAGCTGGACAAGATCATGGTGGTCCCGGTCCCGTCGACCGCCCTGTGGTTCGTCGTCCGCACCGGGCTGGCGGCAGAATTCCTGCCGGAGCTACCGGGCCTCGCCCTCGAACAGGACCCCATCCACCGGCACAAGGACGTGCTGGCCCACACCCTCGCGGTGGTGGACAAGACGTCGCCCGACCGCCTACTCCGCCTGGCCGCCCTCTTCCACGACGTCGGCAAGCCCCGGACCCGCGCCTTCGTGGACGGGGGGGTGACCTTCCACCACCACGAGGTGGTGGGGGCCCGGATGACCCGCAAGCGGATGCAGGCGCTCCGCTACCCCAACGACGAGGTCGACATCGTCACCGAACTGGTCAACCTGCACCTCCGGTTCCACACCTACCGTCTCGGCTGGACGGACCGGGCGGTCCGTCGCTACGTGCGGGACGCAGGACCCCTGCTCGACCGCCTGAACGAGCTGACCCGGTGCGACTGCACCACGCGCAACGCCGCCAAGGCCCGGGCCCTCGACCGGCGTATGGACGAACTCGAGGACCGCATCGCCGCCCTACGCGAGCAGGAGGAGCTCGACGCCATCCGCCCGGATCTGGACGGTGCGCAGGTCATGGCCCATCTCGGTATCCCGCCGGGTCGCGAGGTGGGGGATGCCCTGGCCCACCTGCTCGAGGTCCGCATGGACGAAGGCCCCCTCCCGGAGGAGGAGGCCTTCCGTCGACTCGACGAATGGTGGGCCGGACGGACCACCCCGGCGTGAGGAACCGGTCGGCCGGCCGACCGACGGACCGGTGGGGTCAGGCCTCGGGCCAGACCGGCCCGGGGTCGCCGGCCGCGAAGGCTTCCACCATCTCGTGGCAGATGTCGTCGGTGTACTGCACCGGCGGCGACTTCATGAAGTACGACGACGGGCCGAGCAGCGGTCCACCGATGCCGCGGTCGAGCGCGAGTTTGGCGCACCGCACGGCGTCGATGATGACCCCGCCGGAGTTGGGCGAATCCCACACCTCGAGCTTGAGCTCGAGATTGAGGGGGACGTCGCCGAAGTTGCGACCCTCCATCCGGATGTAGCACCACTTGCGGTCCTGGAGCCACGGCACATGGTCCGACGGACCGATGTGGACGTCATCGGGACCGAGCGTCGAGTGCTGGATCTGGCTGGTGACGGCCTGGGTCTTCGAGACCTTCTTCGATTCCAGGCGTCCCCGGTCGAGCATGTTCTTGAAGTCCATGTTCCCACCCACGTTGAGCTGGTAGGTGTGGTCGAGGGCCAGTCCCCGGTCCTCGAAGAGTCGGGTCAGCACGCGGTGGACGATGGTGGCCCCCACCTGGGACTTGATGTCGTCCCCCACGATGGGCACGCCGGCCTCACGGAACTTCATCGCCCATTCCGGGTCGGAGGCGATGAACACGGGGATGGCGTTCACGAAGGCCACCTTGGCGTCGATGGCGCACTGCGCGTAGAAGCGCTGGGCCTCTTCGGAGCCCACGGGCAGGTAGCTGACCAGGACCTCGGCGCCCGACTCCTTCAGGGCGGCCACGATGTCCACCGGTTCCGCCGGCGACTCCTCGATCATCTCCCGGTAGTAGGAGTTGAGGCCGTCGAGGGTCGGGCCCCGTCGGACCTCGACCCCGATGTCCGGCACATCGGCGAAGCGGATGGTGTTGTTCTGGCTGCAGAAGATGGCCTTGGCCAGGTCCTGACCGACCTTGGCGGCGTCCACGTCGAAGGCGGCGACGAACTCGAGGTCGCTGACGTGGTAGCCACCGAGGTCGACGTGCATCAGGCCGGGCACGACCTCGCCGGCCACGGCGTCCTTGTAGTACTCCACGCCCTGGATCAGCGAACTGGCGCAGTTGCCCACGCCGGCGATCGCCACTCGGATCTTGCTCATGATGTGCATCCCTTCATGTGTGTGGTCGCGCCCCGGGGGGTCGCATTGGCAGGAGCCCCCGGGCGGGAGCTGGTTCTCATGACGCACCCGAAGGTGACGTCGAGGTCATGGCGCCCCCGGAACGGGGGTCGCCGAGATCGGTTTCGGCGGGGCCGGAACCGGTGGGGTCGGAGTCGTCGGTACCCCGGACCGGCGCCTGGCGCAGACGCTCGGCGTCGATCAGCCGGTCCAGCCAGGCGATGTCGTGCTCGGTGGCTTCGGTGCTGTGCTCGACGAGCGAGCGGGTGTACACGTCGAGGCGGTCGCCCGAGGCCCGCACCAGGTCGGTCGCCAGCCGCCGGGTGAGCTGGGCCCGCCGGCGCTCCAGCAGGGCCAGTCGGGCGGACGGGGCGAGGTGGCGGGCGAAGGCGAGCCGTAGGCCGAAGCTGCGGGCATCGTCCGCACCGGCCGGCTCCTCGCCTTCGAGCAGCTGTTCGAACAGGACCCGGCCCTCGTCGGTGATGCGGTACACCTTGCGCGACCGCTTGGTACCGAGGCTGGCGCCCGCCCGCCGGGCCCGGAGGCCGGCCCGCTCGCCGCTCAGCGAGCCGGTGGACGGGATCGGCGAGGACGGCACCGCGCCGGCCGCCACCGTCACGGCTCCCGACCGCTCCAGCCGGGAGAGGGCCGGATACAGAGAGCCGAACGAGATGTTGGCGAACAGGCCCAGTTCGTCGCGGAGGCGCCGACGGATCTCGTAGCCGTGCATCTCCTGCTCGAAGAGGAGGCCCAGGATGGCCAGATCGAGCACGTCAGGCCATCGACCGGGCACGGGGGCGGGGGTTCACCAACTGCATACCGTCCACGATACATCATTTCGATGTATCAGATTGATATATCGAAATGATGCTCGCCAGCCACCGTCACCGACGGCCCCGACCCGGCCGGTCGCGGTGGATCCGGAGCCGGGCCACCCTCCGCCCGACCCGGCCCGAGGACGCGGCGCGCATCCGGGGCCATCCGGCGACGGTGACGGGGGCGGGTCCGGTCCTCCCGGGAGGACGAGGCGGTACCCTGTCCCGATGGGTTTCCGACCGGGAACACTCGACGGTCTACAGACCTCTCCCACCGGGGGACAGGTCGAGTACCTCCTCGCCCGGAACTCGGTCATCCGTGAATTCCGCAAGGGGCGGCTTTCCCGACTCGACGTGTGCGACGCCCATCCGGAACTGGTCCGGGCGGCCACCAACCTCGGTCGCCCGATGGGCGAGCAGTGTCCGATCTGCGAGGAGTCCGAACTCGTCGACGTGACATTCGTGTTCGGCTCCCGGTTGCCCGCCGGCGGACGGTGCGTGGCGACCCAGGCCGAGCTCACCCGCTACTGGCGGCGCAAGGAGCCGGTGGTCTGCTACGTGGTCGAGGTGTGCTGCGCGTGCCGGTGGAACCACCTCCAGCGCATGTACCCGGCGGGCGCCGGAGTGGACGCCGTGGCCCGCAAGCCGCTGCGCAGCCGCTCGAAGGGCTGATCCCGCCCTCTCGACCCATCCCCGGCAGTCCCCTGTCCGGGCGGACGGGACCGCAGTACGATGAGGGTGCAGTCATCCGTACTCCGCGGGCGAGTCCCGCCGATGCCGCCGGCAGCCCCCGGGGCGCTGGACGGTAGAACAGGAGGAAGTCCATGCCCGATCCCCGGTCCGTGCCCGTGACCGTCCCGACGGTCCGCGCCACCAAGGTCCGTGACGGCCGTGAGCCGCTCGTGATGGTGACCGCCTACGACGCGCCCGGCGCCCGCATCGTGGATGCCGCCGGCGTCGACCTGATCCTGGTGGGCGACTCGGTCGCCAACGTCGTCCTCGGCTACGAGGACACCCTGCACGTCACGGTGGCCGACATGGCCCATCACGTCGCCGCCGTCGCCCGGGCCCGTCCCCGAGCCCTCGTCGTGGGCGACCTCCCGTGGATGAGCTACCACGTCGACGTGGCCGACACGGTCCGCAACGCCGCCACGTTGATCCGGGCGGGCGCGCAGTGCGTCAAGCTCGAGGGTGGGGCCATCCGGGCCCCCATGGTGCGGGCGCTGGTGGATGCCGAGATCCCGGTGATGGGCCACATCGGCCTCACCCCGCAGTCGGTCCTCGCCTTCGGCGGGTTCAAGGTCCAGGCCCGCGACGACGAGGCCGCCGCCCTGTTGATCGAGGGGGCGACGGTCCTGGCCGGCGCCGGCGCCTTCGCCATCGTCGTCGAAGGTGTCCCCGAGAAGGTCGGGGCGGCCGTCACCGACGCCGTCGACGTGCCGACGATCGGCATCGGGGCCGGACCGGGGTGCGACGGACAGGTGCTGGTCCTCCACGACCTGCTCGGAATCTCGGGTCGCACGCCGAAGTTCGTCCGGCGATACGCCGAGCTGGCCGAGGACGCCACCGCCGCCGTGGCCGCCTACGCGGCCGACGTCCGCTCCGGTGCCTTCCCGGCCGACGCGGAGGTGTACCACTGATCGTCGGCTAGAGTGCTCTGGCTGTTCCGGCCGCCACGACGCACCACAGGTGGCCGATGTCATAGTCCGACCTGCCCCACGCCGTGGGGCTCGGGCGCAGAGCGCCCGATCCAGAGGGAGGTGAGCCGTCGATGCGGCCCTACGAAACCATGGTCATTTTCGATACCGGAGCCGATGAGGCTGCGGTCAACGGGGTCCTCGACCGGGCCCTCGCCGCGCTGAAGGCCAAGGGGGGCAACCCGGGCCGGGTCGAGCGCTGGGGCCGGCGCACGTTCGCCTACGAGCTCCAGCACAAGCGCGAGGGCTACTACGTCCTCATCGAGTTGAACGCCGAACCTCCGGCCGTCGCCGACATGGAGCGGGTGCTCGTCCTGGCCGACGAGGTGCTCCGGCACAAGGTCATCCGGCTCCCCGAGAAGGTCGCCGGTCGTCGGGCCGCCGCCGCGGCGGCCGCCAACGGGGAGGGCTGATCATGGCCGGCAACGCAGTCACCCTGGTAGGCAACATCACCCGCGATCCCGAACTCCGGTTCACCAACACCGGGCAGGCGACCGCGAGCTTCGGCCTGGCGGTGAACCGCCGCTGGCAGAACCGTCAGACCCAGGAGTGGGAGGAGGCCACCTCGTTCTTCGACGTGGTCTGCTGGCGGGAGATGGCCGAGAACGCCGCCGAGAGCCTGAGCCGCGGCTCCCGGGTCATCGTGACCGGTCGCCTGGAGCAGCGCAGCTGGGAGACCCCCGACGGCGACAAGCGCTCCAAGGTGGAGGTCGTGGCCGACGAGATCGGTCCGAGCATCCGCTGGGCGACCGCCCAGGTCACCAAGAACGAGCGGCGCGGCCCCGGCGACGGGCCGTCGGGCGGGGGCGGGGGCGGTCGCGGCGGACAGTCGAGCGGGGGCGGCGCACCGGCCGACTCCGGATACGGATACAGCGAGGAGCCCTTCTGATGGCCAGGAACAACGATCGTGGAGGCAGCACCGCCCGCCGAGCCCCCAAGGACAACGGCCGGCGAGTCAAGAAGAAGCCGTGTGCCCTGTGCAAGGACCGGGTGGAGTGGGTCGACTACAAGGACGTCGCCATGCTCCGCAAGTACATGAGCGACCGGGGCAAGATCCGGGCCCGCCGCGTGTCGGGCAACTGCACCCAGCACCAACGGGACGTGGCCATCGCCATCAAGACGGCGCGGGAGCTCGTGCTGCTGCCCTACACGCAGCGGACGACGACGGAGCGGCCCGGTGGCCGGGGCGGACGTGGCGGTCGCGACGGCGGCGTCGGCGGCGGTGGCCGGCGCGGGCGTGACGAGGAGCGGACCCTCGGCGAGGACGGTGCCTCCACCGCCATTCCCGACGGCACCCCCGCCCCTGCGGCCGACCCCGCGGTGGAGGTCGCCGAGGTCGAGGTCGTCGAACTGGCCGACGGCGAGCAGATCGTCATCGTGGAAGAGGCGGGTGAGGAGTCATGAAGGTCCTCCTGCGCACGGATGTGGACGGGGTGGGCAAGCGGGGGGACATCATCGATGTCGCCGGTGGCTTCGCCCGCAACCACCTGCTGCCGGCCGGCAAGGCCATCCCCGCCTCGGACGGCGTGGAGGCGCAGGCGTCGGCCATGCGCCGTTCGCGTGATCTGAAGGACGCCCGGGACCGTGAGGGTTCCGAGACCGTGGCCAAGACGCTGGTCGGCAACACGATCACCATCCCGGCCCGGGCCGCCAACGACCGGCTCTTCGGCTCGGTCGGTGCCGCCGACATCGTGCGCCACGTCCAGGAGCAGACCGGGGCGGTCATCGACCGTCACGACCTGCGCCTCGAGGAGCCCATCAAGACGGTGGGGGAGCACAGCGTGCGGGTCGAGCTGATCGGCGGCGTGGTGTTCGAACTCACGGTGGACGTCGTCGCCGAGGCGTGAGCCACCCGGCCCCCCCGGGCCGTGACATCCTGCACCGCGTGCCCCGGCCCCGGCCGGGGCACGGTGCTGTCCGACCCGGATCCGCCGGGCCGTCACACCGGTTCGGCACACTGTGGACATGCACCGATGCGTCCGCAGGGAACCCCGGGTTATCCACGGTCGTTCCACAGGTGCCGACCGCCGTATCCGCAGGAAGATGCCCTTTCGGTCCACAGGGCAGATGGGTGAGTGTTGAGCCACCATGGTGCAAGCATTCGACGACACACGACCGCGCCGCCTCCTGGCCCCCCGACCGGTGGGCAACGGGACGGCCGGACGGGTCCCACCCCACAACCTCGAGGCCGAGGAGTCCGTCCTCGGCGCCATGCTGCTGTCGCGCGACGCCATCGCCTCGGCGATGGAGAACTGCAAGGCGGAGGACTTCTACAAGGCGTCCCACGGGTACATCTTCGAGGCCATCACCTCGCTCTACGGACGAGGTGAGCCCGCCGACTACGTGACGGTGCCCGAGGAGCTGCGCCGGCGTGAACTCCTCGACTCGATCGGCGACACGTCCGTCTTCGTCACCCTCCAGGCCAACACGCCGTCGGTGGGCAACGCCGAGTACTACGCCAAGATCGTCGAGGAGCTGGCTCTGCTCCGCCGGTTGGTGGCGGTGGCCGGCGAGATCTCTGAACTCGGCTACTCCGTACCCGAGGACGTGACCGAGGTCCTCGACCGCGCCGAGAGCCTGGTGTTCGACGTCGCCCAGCGCCGGGTGGTGGATTCCATGACGCCTCTCGAGGAGCTGCTCGGCGCCACCCTCGACCATCTGGAGCAGCTGTTCAGCCGGAGCGAGTCGGTCACCGGACTGGCTACCGGCTACACGGACCTCGACGAGCAGCTCGCCGGCCTGCAGCCCTCCAACCTGGTCGTCGTCGGGGCCCGTCCCGCCATGGGCAAGACGGCCTTCGCTCTCGGCATGGTGGCCCACGCCGGGGTGAAACTGAAGAAGCCGGTGCTCCTCTTCTCCCTCGAGATGAGCCACATGGAGCTCACCCAGCGCCTCCTGTCGTCGGAGGCCCGGGTCGACGCCGGCCGCATGCGCACCGGCAAGCTGCGCGAGGCCGACTGGCCGAAGATCGGCCAGGCCATCAGCCGGATGAGCGAGGCGCCCATCTACATCGACGACAACCCCAACCTCACGGTCATGGACATCCGGGCGCGGGCCCGGCGCCTCAAGAGCCGCGAGGGCCTGAGCCTCGTGGTGATCGACTACCTGCAGCTGATGACCGGTCGGCACGGCTCCGAGAACCGCCAGGTCGAGGTGTCCGAGATCAGCCGTGGGCTGAAGATCCTCGCCCGTGAGCTCGAAGTTCCGGTCGTGGCCCTGTCCCAGCTGTCCCGGTCCCTCGAGAGCCGACCCGACAAGCGGCCCATGCTGGCCGACCTCCGGGAGTCGGGTTCCATCGAGCAGGATGCCGACGTCGTCCTCTTCCTCTACCGCGACGAGGTGTACAACCCGGACGCCGCCGAGACGCAGGGCACCGCCGAGGTGATCGTGGCCAAGCACCGCAACGGGCCCACCGGGGTCACCCGCCTGGCCTTCATCGGACACCACGCCCGCTTCGACAACATGGCCCGCGTCTAGGTCTTCCCCCGTCCCGCGGGTCGACCTAGGGTCGGGAGGCGGCGGAGGATCCGAACACCCACCGCGGAGGGGCCATGACCACGGGCATCGAACGGGTGGAGGTGGAGGCGCTGGTGAACGCGCCGGTCGACCGGGTCTGGGCGCTCGTGACCGACGTCGACCTGCCGTCCCGGTTCTCCCGCGAGTTCCAGGGTGGGGAGTGGTTGGACGAGCCGGGGCCCGGGGCCACCTTCCGGGGGCACAGCAAGATCGGTGACGTGGAATGGTCCACGACCTGCACCGTGGTCGATTTCCGCCCGGGCGAGGCCTTCACCTGGGTCGTCGAATCGGTGGACGAACCGGTGGCTACCTGGGGATTCACCCTGACCGGCGGGAACGAGGGCGTCGTCCTGGGCATGCACGCCACCCTCGGCCCGGCGATGAGCCCGCCACGCGCGGCCGCCGCCGCCGACCCGGGGCACGCCGACGAGATCATCGCCCGCCGGCTCCGCCACTGGACGAAGAACATGACCGCCACGGTGGAAGGCCTGAAGGGCTGCGCGGAGTCCTGAGCCCGCCGCCGGCCCATCGGAGAAGTCGGTGGAACGCGCGGCCCTCCTGCGGCATGATGTGCCTTGAACGGACGTTCAAGCAACCGATGGAGGGTGCCGGTCATGGCCAAAGTGGTATGCGTTCTGTACGAGGACCCGGTCGACGGGTATCCGCAGTCCTACGCCCGGGACGGCGTCCCGGTTATCACCGGTTATCCCGACGGGCAGACAGTGCCGAGCCCGAGTGGGATCGACTTCACGCCGGGTGAGCTCCTCGGTTCGGTGTCGGGCGAGTTGGGTCTCCGTCGATTCCTCGAGGCGGCCGGTCACACCTTCGTGGTCACCTCCGACAAGGAAGGGCCCGACTCGGAGTTCGACCGGGAGCTGGTCGACGCGGACGTCGTCATCTCGCAGCCGTTCTGGCCGGCCTACCTGACGGCCGACCGGATCGCCCGGGCCCCCAAGCTGAAGCTGGCGCTGACCGCCGGGATCGGCTCGGATCACGTGGATCTCGACGCGGCCATCGCCGCCGGGGTGACGGTCGCCGAAGTGACCTACTCGAACAGCATCAGCGTCTCCGAGCACGTCGTCATGATGATCCTGGGCCTGGTGCGGAACTACCTGCCGTCCCACGACTGGGTCCGCAAGGGCGGTTGGAACATCGCCGACTGCGTGGAACGCTCCTACGACCTCGAGGGGATGGCGGTGGGTTCCGTCGCCGCCGGACGCATCGGGCGCGCCGTGCTCGAGCGGCTGAAGCCCTTCCAGGTGCAGCTCCACTACACCGACCGGCACCGCCTCGACCCGGCGGTCGAGGAGGAACTCGGACTGACGTTCCACGCCGACGCCGCCTCGATGGTGCCCCACTGCGACGTCGTGACCATCAACGCGCCCCTGCACCCCGAGACGGAGCACCTCTTCGACGACACCATGTTCTCCCGCATGAAGCGCGGCACCTATCTGGTCAACACGGCTCGAGGGAAGATCTGCGACCGCGACGCGGTGGTCCGGGCCCTGGAGAGCGGCCAGCTGGCCGGCTATGCGGGTGACGTCTGGTATCCCCAGCCCGCCCCCCCCGACCACCCCTGGCGGACCATGCCCCACGAGGGGATGACCCCCCACATCTCCGGCACGTCGCTCTCCGCCCAGGCCCGCTATGCGGCGGGCACCCGGGAGATCCTGGAGTGCTTCTTCGCCGGGACACCGATCCGCGACGAGTACCTGATCGTCGACGGCGGGAGACTGGCCGGCACGGGATCCCATTCGTACAGCGCCCACGAGCCGGCGGGCTGAACCCCGGCGCCGATGGGCGCTCCCTCCTCCCTAGTGTGGAGGGGATGGACACTCCGCCGACCTCGGCCTGGCTGCCGATCGTGGACCACGGCCGGTGTGAAGCGAAACGCGACTGCGTCCGGGTCTGCCCGGTCGACGTCTTCGAGGTGCGGCGCATCGACGTGGCCGACTTCGAGGCGCTCGGGGCGATCGGTCGGCTGAAGAGCCGGGCGCACCGACGGATGACGGCCTACGCCGTCCGGGCGGAGGCCTGCACCGGGTGCATGGACTGCGTCACGGCCTGCCCCGAGGTCGCCATCGAGGTGGTCCCCCGGTAGCCCTGACCGTCGTTCTCCCAAGGGAATTCGGACACCCAGGTGGACGGACCGCTCGCGGTGCGTGACGGCGGGGCGAATTTCTCGGGACATGCGACTGGCGGTCACACCTATTTCACCAGGTCCTGTTCGTTCGGCCGGCAAAAACCATCAAAATTAATGATGGCTAACGGTCGGCCTACTGGTCACACTGCCCGACGGCGGAATGGTTCCGTACCGGTGGCGGCGGATCGCGGCGGAGTATCAGGGAAGACGGCGGCCCTTCGGGGTCCTTCCTCGGCGTGATGACTGTCGTCACGAGCTCGTGACGAAGGGTCTTCTCCATGATGAAGCGCATGTTGGCGGTAGTGGCGGTCGTGCTCGGCACGCTGGCGATGGGTTTGACGACGGCACCGGCCACGGTCGCCGGAGCGGCGGGTCCGACCACCACGATCTACGACAGTACCCAGGCGGGTGCCTCCAGCCTGGTGAGTCAGTGCTTCGACTGCGAACAGATGAGCCAGATCGGCAACCAGGTCTCCTTCGCCCCGGGGACGCCACGGACGCTGAACAGCGTCACGGTGCAGCTCGAGAGCTGGGGATGTCAGGGCGGAGGGGTCTACACCGACAACTGCGTGTCGGTGAGCCCCACGTTCAACTACCCGGTCACCCTGAACCTCTATGACGTGGGGGCGGACGGCACGAGCGTCGGCAATCCGATCACCTCGGTCACCCAGACATTCGCCATCAAGTACCGCCCCACGGCCGACGACACGCACTGCCCGTCGGCCGACTACGGCGGCGCCGGTCTCTGGTACGACGCCAGCACCAGCACCTGCCACTACGGCATCGCCTCCCCCATCACCTTCTCGATCCCGGACATCACGGTGCCGGACAACCTGGTGTACGGCATCTCGCTCAGCACCAGCGACTCCGCCACCGACCCGACCCCGTGCGCCGAGCAGCCCACGGGCTGCCCGGCGGACAGTCTGAACGTCGGACTCACGACGACGGATGACGACCAGCCCTCGGTCGGCAGCGATCCGCTGCCGGGCACCCTGTACCACGACAGCTCGTACGCCGCGTTCTACTGCGACGACGGAGCGGGCGGCACCGGCACCTTCCGGCCCGACCTCCCCCTGGACTTCGCCAGCAACCCCTCCGACCCCCAGGACTCGTGCTGGTCCTCCAATCCCGTGACCACGTCCATCAACGGTGGGAACAACAGTTACGGGGCTGCTCCGTACTACGTCCCGGCCGTGCAGTTCAACGCGGAGTCCCGGTGCACCTCGACGTGCTACGTGAACGCCGCCACCGGCAACGACAGCAACGCCGGCACGGCCGACTCGCCGTTCGCCACCATCCAGCAGGGGGTCGACTCGGTCTCCCCGGGCGGCACCGTCGATGTCGCCGCGGGCACCTACGACGAGGGAGTCAACATCGACAAGTCGGTCAACCTCCTCGGAGCCAACGCCGGAACCCCGGCGACCGGCACCCGGGCACCGGAGAGCATCGTCACCCAGACCGGCGGAACGTCATCCGTGTTCGACATCACCACCGCCGCCCCGGTCACGATCGACGGATTCACCGGGACCTTCACCGGTACCGACCAACCGGGCCAGGTGACGGTGGGTGGTCTGGTGTTCGACACCCAGTCCGACAACAGTCTGACGTTCAGTGACAACATCGTGTCCGGCTCTACGTTCAACAACGCCCTCGTGTACGACACGAGTGCGATCAACTCGACGCTGACGGACAACGAGTTCACCGGAACCGGACAGATCGGCGCCGGGGCGACGGGAATCGTCGCCACGTGGGGAAGCGGCTCGGCCCAGGACGTGCTGGACATCACCGGCAACACGTTCGACGGACTGACGGAAACGACGGCCGACGGCACCCCCGCGATCAATCTCAACGACTCCGGGGGTGTGGTGGAGGACAACACCTTCACGAACCTCCACCAGTACGGGATCCTGATCGCCGACACCCTGGACAACCTGACCATTTCGGACAACACGTTCAGTGGCATCTACAACAGCACCCCGGGCTCCAGCTCGAATCGGGGCTCCGGCGTCCGGACCTTCGAGAATCCGGACTTCGCGGGTCCGGTGACGGTCGAGGACAACACGTTCACGAACATGTACCACGCCGTCGACGTGGCCAATGACGGGTCGCCTGCCGATCTGTCGTCGGGCAACTTCACCGTGACCCACAACCTCTTCGACGGGCCGTTCGACGGGTCCGGGACCGGTCTCGGATCCACCGACAGCACCGCGGTCAACGTGGCCACGGGGACGACCGGAACCCTCGATGCCACGTGCAACTGGTGGGGGTCGGCCAACGGAGCGGCCGCTGATCAGTACAGCGGAAGCGTGGACGTGAGCCCGAACCTGTTCGCGGCCTCGCCTTCCGCGACCTGCGGTGTGCCGGCTGCGCCGGCGATCACGTCGGCCGCCAGCACGACCTTCCTGCCGAACTCCCCCGGAACCTTCACGGTCACGGCGACCGGCACCCCGACCCCGACCTTCTCGGAGTCCGGCACGCTGCCGCCGGGGATCTCCCTGAACGCCACGACCGGCGTGCTGTCGGGCACGACCTCGGAGGGGGGCTCGTTCCCGATCACGATCTCCGCGACCAACGGTGTAACCCCGGTGGCCACCCAGAGCTTCACGCTGACGGTGACCTCGAACACCGCGGTGATCGACTCGGGTTCGACGGCGCAGATCGCCGCCGGCAAGAGCCTCCACTTCACGGTGACCACGACGGGTCATCCGGTGGCCACGGTCAGGGCGGTCGGACTACCGGGCTGGATGACGTTCACACCGGGAACGGGATCCAGGGCCGGGACGGCGAAGTTGGGTGGAAGAGGGCCCGCCGCGGGTGGGAGCTACACCTTCTCGATCCATGCCAACAACGGCATCGGGCCGGACACCGTCCAGACGTTCACGGCGAACGTCCTGGCCATCTCGTCGCCGGCGGCCGTCAATTTCTCCAAGAGCGGCCCACCGACGCAGTCGTTCACCATCACCACGACCGGGGCCGGGGCCGGTGTCACCATCTCGGTCAACCTGGGCATTCCCGAAGCAGGACTGACGTTCCAGGACCTCGGCGACGGGACGGCCACCATCTCGGGAACGCCGCGGGCCACCGCTCACACCCACACCATCACGGTGACCGCCACCTCCGGGGCGGCCACCACCAAGCAGAGGCTGGCGATCGGCATCAGCAGCTGATCCTCCGCACGACGGCGGCCTCCGTCCCCCGGGAGCACCGGCTCGGCCGACTCCCGGGGGACGTGCCCCGGGTGCCCGGGCCGCGGCGGCGGCGGCCGAGCGCCGGCACCCCGGTCCGCCCGGGGGAGCCGTGCGGGCTCGCCCTCCGTGGTGCGGGCAAGCCCGACTACCGCGGGGCCCGTGACGTCGCCACGGCCGGTCTGGAGGGTTCCCTCACCTCCGGGTAGGACCCGGTCGAACCCGACCGGTGCGCCCGATGTGGGGATCGATGATGATGGGGGCATGGTCGACTACGTCCTGCCCCGGGTGCCCGCCTCGGCCGGTGCCCTGCTCCACGACGGCGCCGGGCACATCCTGATCCTCGAGCCGACCTACAAGTCGGGCTGGACCATTCCCGGTGGCCAGATCGAGGAGGACGGGGAGTCACCCTGGGAAGGGTGCCGACGTGAGGTGGCCGAGGAGACGGGCCTGGAGGTCGACACCGGCCGCCTGGTGTGCGTCGACTTCCTCCACCCGCGCCCCGGTCGCCCCGGGGGCGTGCGGTTCCTCTTCGACTGCGGGGTCGTCGATCCGGCCGCCCGGCCCCTGGTGCTCCAGGAGGGCGAGATCGCCGACGCCCGGTGGGCGACGCCCGCCGAGGCCCACACTCTCCTGAGCGGCCCGGTCGGCCGTCGGGTGGCCCGGGCGCTCAGCGCCACGGGAACCGTCTACCTGGAGGACGGGCGACCGGTGGACGGGGTCGGCCCCTGAGCGGTCCGGGTCAACCGCCCCCGGGTACCCCCAGCCGGGCGACGAGGGCGGTGACGGGGGGACGCATCACGTCGGTGGCGCGGGTGACGGCGAACCACGGTTCGGGCGGGACCACACCGGCGACCGGCCACACGTCGACGAGGCTGCCGTCGGCCAGGCCCCGGGCACAGGCGTACTCCGGTAGCAGGCTGGAGCCGAGGCCACCGGCGACCGCGTCGGCGACCGACCGGAGGTCGGGGGCCGACAGGCGGAGCACGGCGTCGAACGGGCGCCCGAACGTCGTCTGCCAGAACCGCCGCGTCCGCGGCAGCTCGGCGCTGTAGGCGACCCAGTCGGCCCCGGACAGGGCGCGGCCGAGGGCGGCGGCGTCGTCGGGGGCCACCGGCTCCAGGCGACCGGGGGCCGACACCAGGGTGAACCGGGTGACGCCCAAGGCCACCGAGGCCAGCGCCCGCCGACCGGGTTCGGTCGTGGTGACGGCCACGTCGAGCTCGCCGTGGTGGACGAGGGAGGCCAACTCGCCGTCCGTCCCGAACCGGACGGCGAGGGGTGCCAGGTCGGTCCCGAGCTGGGGCACGAGGCCGTAGGCCAGGTAGTCGGGGGAGCAACCGACCCGCAGGGCCGGAGTGGCCGCCCGCACGTCGCCCCGGTCGAGGCCGCTCAGGACGGGCTCGAGGTGATCGAGGGCGTCGGCGACGGACGCGTAGAGCTCCCGACCCGGCCGCGTGGGGTCGACGCCGTGGGGCGTGCGTTCGAAGAGGGCGGCACCGACCGAGCGCTCGAGGGAGCGGAGCTGCTGACTGGCTGCGGGCTGTGACACGTTGCGCAGGGCGGCGCCGTCGGTGACCGATCCCGTGCGGTAGATGGCGACGAAGGTCCGGAGCCATTCGGCGGTTGCCATAGGTAGAGCTTATGTCATCCTTGCAATATTCGACGTTGCCTATGCGAAGGCCGCAGCGCATGCTGGGGGCATGCCCGACACGACCTACACCCACGGCCACGACGACGGGGTGCTGCGCTCCCACCGCTGGCGAACGGCCGCCAACTCCGCCGCCTACCTGCTGCCCCACCTGGCTGCCGGGCACTCCGTCCTCGACGTGGGCTGCGGGCCCGGGACGATCACCGTCGATCTCGCCCGGGCGGTGGCCCCCGGTCGGGTGGTGGGGATCGACGCGTCCGCGGACGTGGTGGCGGCGGCCCGGGACGACGCCGCCGCGTCGGGTCCGGAGGTCAGCTTCGAGGTGGCCGATCTGTTCGCCCTGCCCTTCGCCGATGGCGCGTTCGACGTGGTCCACGCCCACCAGGTCCTCCAGCACGTGGCCGACCCGGTGGCCGCGCTGGTGGAGATGCGCCGGGTGTGCCGGGCCGGCGGTCTGGTGGCGGCCCGGGATGCGGACTACCCGACGTTCACCTTCTGGCCCCCGGAGCCCGACGTGGACCGGGCCATCGCCGCCTACGGCGAACTCACCCGGCGCCACCGGGCGAACTGGGACGCCGGACGCCGCCTGCTGGCGCTGGCCCACGCCGCCGGCTTCGAGGAGGTCGTCCCGTCGGCCTCGGTGTGGTGCTTCGCCACGCCGGCCGAACGCGGCTGGTGGGGCGACCTGTGGGCCGACCGGTTCGCCGCTCCGGGGTCCTTCCTCGGCGCCCAGCTCCTCGACCACGGTCTGGCCGACCGGGGGGACCTGGACGCCTTCGGCGCCGCGTGGCGGCGGTGGGCGGCGTCGGACGACGGTTGGTTCGCCGTCGTCCACGGCGAGATCCTGGCCACCGCGTGACGGCCGGAGGTGCCTCCCGTCCTCACCCGACCAGGCGGGTCCTGAACAGGTCGAGGACCTGGTCGAGGGCCTGGCGGGTGGGGGTGCCGGGACGGTCGTCGAGGTCCTCGGTGAGCACGGAGTGGGCCCCTTTGCGGTGCCCGTAGGGGTTGCCGGGCGAGGAGTCGAGCTCGACACCGACGAAGGCGTCTCCGAGGAGGTCGTGCAGCGCCTCGAAGCGATCGTGGGGGGCCATCGTGTCCCCCGTGAAGCGGAGCCCGAGGACACAGACGCCCGCCGCGGCCCGCTCGGCCACCCGCCGGGCATCGGCATCGCTGATGCCGAGGGCCCGCCGGTGCCGGGCCGTGACGGGACCGGGTAGCGACGGCTGGCTGAGCACCGGGGCGACCACGACGTCGTCGACCATCATGGCCAGGGCGAACCCTCCCGTGAGGCACATCCCGACGGCGCCCACGCCGGGCCCACCGCAACGCTCGTGTTCGGCGGCGGCCAGCGCTCGCAACCACGTGGTGATCGGACTCGCCCGGCCGAGGGCGAACATCGTGAACTCCTTGGACACGCAGGCCCTGAGGGCCTGGCCCAGGGCCGCCGGCAGGCTGGGGTCGCGCCCGTCGTCACCGAAGAGGTGGGGCATGACGGCGGTGCAGCCGATGCCGGCCACCATACGGGCGAACCGGGCCACGTTCGGGGTGATCCCGGGGATCTCGCTCATCACGATGACCGCCGGACCGGTGCCGAGCCGGTACACGGTGCGGGTCTTCCCCTCCGCCGTGAAACTCGAGCGTTCGAAGTCGTCCAGGGCGTCGGCCATGGGAGGACGTTACCGCCGGCCGCCGTCGGGGGTCCGGGTCGTCACCCCCGGGCCGGGGCCACCGTGACGACGACGGGCCGGTGGTCCGAGCCGGTGGCGTCGGCCACCCGGGCCGACACGACGTCGACCGTCGGGGTGACGAGGACGTGGTCCAGCTGACTGTGCGGACGGTGGGCGGGCCACGTCCGCCCGGTCACGGCGCGCCGCCACCCCTTGAAGAACGAGGCGGCGGGGGGTCCCCACATGTTCATGTCGCCGGTCAACACGGCGGGACGGTCGAGTGGGGGGAGGAGGCGGGCGAGCCGCCGGTACTGCGCCGGTGACAGGTGGGTGATGTGGGACATGTGGGTGCCGTGGACGACCATGGCGGCTCCGTCGACGTCTACCGTGCAGCGGATGACGGCCCGCCGGGCCGGGTCGCGACGCAGTTTGCCCAACGGGAGCACCTCGACGTCCCGGCACGGCACCCGGGCCAGCAGGGCGACGCCCCACCGGCCCGTCCGGGCCGGCCGGTCCCGCGAGCCGGCCGGTACCTTGAACCGCTCCTCGTCCAGGCGCAGGGTCTTGCGGACCTGACCGAACAGGGGCGCCCAGCGCGATGTGGCGGTCGCCACCGGGGCGTACAGCCGGGCGTGGGCGAGCGGCGCCTCGGCCACGACCGTGTAGCCGAGGGCGGAAGCGACCCCGGCCGCGGTGCCGGGGGACCCGTCATCGGGTGTCCACGCCTCCTGCAGGACCAGGACGTCGGCGTCCAGGTCGGCACACTCGGCGACCAGGTCGTAGGGGCGCCCCCAGCCGTCGACCCCCATGTGGACGTTGAAGCTGGCCACCGTCAGCGTTCTGCGACCGTCCGATCGACCGTCCGATCGACCGTCCGATCGACCGCCCGATCCCGGACGGTCCGGGCCGGATCCCTCCACAGGTCAGTGTCGGCCGAGGGACTCGGCGGTAGCCAGCAGTTCGGCCCGGAAGTCGGGGTGGGCGATCCCGGCGAGCGCGAGGGCCCGCTCGCGTACCGTCCGGCCCGACAGGTCGGCGGCGCCGTACTCGGTGATGACCACGCCGGTGTGGTGCCGGGGGGTCGAGACCACGGCCCCCTGCGGGAGGAAGGGCACGATCCGGGACCGCGTGACGCCGTTCGACACCGCCGTCGACCGGAGGCAGATCAGCGAGTGGTCGTCGAGGCGCATCTCGGCGCCCGCCACGAAGTCCTCGTGGCCGCCCACCCCCGAGATCTGGCGTCCGTCGATGTTGTCGGCCACCACCTGACCGTACAGGTCGACGCTGAGGGCGCCGTTGATGGACACGAAGGCGTGGTTCTGGGCGATGACCGTCGGATCGTTGACCACCTGGACGGGGACGAACGCGACCTCCTCGTTCTCGTCGAGCCAGGCGTACAGCTCCGCGGACCCCAGGGCGAAGGTGGTGATGGAGACCCCGTTGAAGAGGCGCTTGGCGTCGTTGGTGACCTTTCCCGCCTGGTGGAGCCGCATGAGGCCGTCGGTGAACATCTCGGAGTGGATGCCGTATCCGCCGCCGGGTCCTTCGGCGAGTTTGGTGGCCACCATGTTCGGCACCGCGCCGATGCCGATCTGGAGGGTGGCACCGTCCACCACGAAGGAACGGGCCTGTTCGGCGATGGCCTCGTCGATGGCGTCGGGCTCCGGCTGGGGAAGCGTGAACGGTGCCCCGTCGGCTTCCACCACGACGTCGACCAGCTCGAGGGGGATGGTGTTGGTGTAGTCAGGACCGAGCGATCGGGTGCGGGGAAGGTGGGGGTTCACCTCCACCACCAGCAGCCGATCCGGGTCCCGGCCGGCCAGGAGCAGCTCGTCGTAGGTGGCCCCGATGTGGAGGGAGAGGTTGATCTCGCCGTCCCGGGGCGGGGCGGCGAGCACGGTCATCACCCGGGGGTTGTAGCGCCGCAGGATGGGGGCGAATTGGCGGAAGCCGCCGGGCACCAGCTCGATCCGCGCCCCACCGGCCAACAGCATCCGCTCGGCCGGTCCGAAGAACCCGCAGCGGTAGGAGACGTGGGGATGGGCCAGCACCGGGTAGTAGCCGAGCAGCAGGGCACCACCGAAGGTCAGATCGACCCAGTCGTCGCGTCCGCCGAGTGCCGTCAGGAAGGCGTCGGGATTGGCGGGCCCGAGTCCGAAGCCGACGGCGTCGGTGGTGCCGATCCGTTGGGCGGCCTCGTCGGGGGTGCAGGTCTGTGGTGCCATCGCGACAGTGTGGCACCGGCCCCGTGGAACGGTGAGGGTCCTTGGTCCCGACCTGGCCGACGTCCCGCCCCCGACGCCCGGCTGCAGCCCTGCCCGGGGGATGGGATCATGGACCGGTGCGATTCGACACCCAACTGGCCGGACTGGAGGACGCCGCGGACCACGCGCGCCGCCTCGAGGCCCTCGGCGTGGACGGTGCCTTCACCTTCGAGGGCCCCCATGACGTCTTCACTCCGCTGATCCTGGCCGCCGGGGCGTCGTCGACCCTCGAACTCGCCACCAATGTCGCCATCGCCTTCCCCCGTAACCCGGTCCAGCTGGCCCACCAGGCGTGGGACCTCCAACTGCTGTCGGAGGGTCGCTTCACCCTGGGCCTCGGCAGCCAGATCCGGGCCCAGGTGGAAAAGCGCTACGGCGCCTCCTTCGACCGGCCGGTGGCCCGGATGCGCGAGTTCGTCGGTGCGCTCCGGGCGATCTTCGCCACCTGGGAGACGGGAGAGCGGCTCGACTTCCGCGGCGAGTTCACCTCCCACACACTGATGCCGCCCCTCTTCAATCCCGGGCCGCACCCCTACGGTCTGCCGGCGATCGCCCTCGGCGGCCTCGGCCCGCAGATGGTGGCCCTGGCCGCCGAAGTCGCCGACGGGCTGCTGGTGATGCCGTTCAACACCGGCACCCACCTACGCACCCGCACGCTGCCGGCGGTGGCCGAGGGACTGGCCCGGGGTGGTCGGTCCCGGTCCGACCTGACGGTGACCGGTGAGGTGATCGTGTGCTGTGGCCGGGACGAGGCCGAACTCGACATGGCCCGCACCGCGGGCCGCTGGCTCGTGGCGTTCTACGCCTCCACCCCCGCCTACCGACCGGTGCTCGAGGCCGAAGGCTGGGAGGACCTCCAGCCGGAACTGAACGCCCTGAGCAAAGCGGGGCGCTGGGACGAGATGCCGGCCCGCATCGACGACACCGTGCTGGCCACGCTGGCCGCCGTGGGGTCGCCCCGGGAGGTGGCCGACGAGATCGTGCACCGTTTCGCGGGCCTGGTCGACCGGGTCGGCTTCTACACTCCCTACCTCGTGGCCGACGAGACGCTGGGTGAGCTGGTGGACGAGCTGGCCCGGGCCGACGTCGCCGAACCCGAACCCGCCCCCGCCCCCTGAGCGGGCCGATCCCTCCGAGGAGCCGACGTGACCGACCCCGCACCCGCCTACGACGAATTCTCACTCTTCCACGAGAACGCGGAGGAGGCCGGAATTCCCTTCGAGGGGCCTCCGGTGGTTCGCCGGGTGTCGATGGAGGTCGCCCCGGGTCGGTCCGTCAGCGCGCTGGTGTGGGGGGAGTCGCCACCCGAACTCGTGTTCCTCCACGGGGGCGGCCAGAACGCCCACACCTGGGACACGGTGGCCCTGGCGCTCGGCCGGCCCCTGCTGGCCGTCGACCTGCCGGGCCACGGGCACTCCGACTGGCCCCAGGACTCGGCCTGGCTCGACCCGTCGTCGATGGCCGACGACGTGGCCCGGGTGGTCGAACGGTTCGCCCCCGACGCCCGGGCCGTGGTCGGGATGTCGCTGGGCGGGGCCACGTCGATCGCCCTGGCCGACCGCCACCCCGCCCTGGTCCGTCGACTGGTGCTGGTGGACATCACGCCGGGTGTCAACGGCGACAAGACGTCGGACATCGCCGCCTTCCTGGCCGGACCCGAGACGTTCGCCAGCTTCGACGAGATCCTGCAGCGGACCGTCGAGTTCAATCCGACGCGGTCGGTCTCGTCACTCCGACGCGGCATCCTCCACAACGCGGTCCAGCTGCCCGACGGGACCTGGGCGTGGCGTCACCAGCTGGGGCGACCCCCGGCCGACACCGGCCTGCATGTCGAGCGGCCCGAATTCGGGGACCTGTGGGAGACCCTCGCCGCCATCCCGGTTCCCGTGCTGCTGGCCCGGGGCAGCCGGTCGCCGGTGGTGGACGACGACGACGTGGCCGAGTTCGCCCGGCGCCGGCCCACTGACCGGGTGGTGGTCGTCGACGACGCCGGGCACAGCATCCAGGGCGACAAGCCGCGGGAGCTGGCGGCGATCATCGAGGAGTTCGCCCCCGCCTGACGAGTTCATCGCGAACTCGCCGGAAGTTCGTGTACGGATTACGCCGAGTTCACTTTCCGTTCAACTGGCCTGGGTACGGTCGCGGACATCGGCGGTACCGCCGCTCACCGTGGCAGGTCTGCCACGGGTACGACGAACTCGAAGGGCATTGATCTCCTGTGACCAGCCACCACACCCCCCACCGCCGGAGCCGCCGGGCCCTGCCCCTCGTCGCCCTCGGGCTGGCGGGCGCGGCTCTGCTGTCCGCCTGCAGTTCCTCCTCCTCGTCGTCGACCACGACCACGACGGCACCGGCCGGTGGCACCCTGTCGTCGAACAACGCGGCGTTCCTGGCCGCCGACCTCAAGGCGCCCGCCGGCACCCTCAACGCCTCGGGCTCCACCTTCGTGCAGCCCTTCTTCAGCTCGGCGTTCTACAAGTACACCGGCCTGAACCAGGGTCTCCAGATCAACTACCAGGGCGTCGGATCCGGGGCCGGCATCACCGCCTTCCAGTCGGGCACCGTGGCCTTCGCCGCCTCCGACGTCCCGATGTCGTCGTCCGACCTGGCCAAGATGCCCGCCAACTCGGGACCCGTCATCCAGATCCCCGACATCCTCGGCGGCGTCTCCATCGCCTACAACCTCCCCGGCGTGACCACGCGCCTCAAGCTGGACGGCCCGACGCTCGCCGGCATCTTCGACGGCACCATCACCTCGTGGAACGCCTCGCAGATCACCGCCCTCAACCCGGGGGTCAAGCTGCCGGACCACGCCATCACCCCCGAGGTCCGGGCCGACAGCTCGGGTACGACGTACATCACGACCGACTACCTCGCATCGGCGGGCGGCCCCGGGTGGACCCTCGGGACCTCCAAGACCATCGCGTGGCCGTCGACCGCCGTGCAGACCCCGAAGAACTCGGGTGTGGCCTCGTCGATCCTGTCGACCCCGTACTCCATCGGGTACGTCGAACTGTCCTACGCCATCTCCAACAAGATGACGTACGCCGCCGTCAAGAACGCCGCCGGCGTCTACGTGGTGCCGAGCCCGGCCACCGTGGCGGCCGATGCCGACCAGAAGACCGGGGTGTCGTCCACCGACTTCTCGATCGTGAACGAGCCGGGCGCCACCAGCTATCCGATCGCCGGCTACAGCTGGGCCATCCTGCTCCAGAAGCAGACCAGCGCCACGGCCGGCTCCCAGGTGGTCAAGGTCCTCGACTGGACGACCCACACCGGTGGCGGCCAGGACCTGGCGGCATCGCTCCACTACGTGCCCCTGCCGCCCGCCGTCCAGAACCAGAACCGGACGCAGCTGCTGACCGTCACCGGACCGAGCGGCCAGACGCTGCTCACCAAGTGACCGTCCCGGCCGATCCGGCCCGGTCGGGCCCGGTCGGCCGTGACGCGGGCGCCGTGAGGAATCATCCGTGACCGTCGTCGAGGCGGCGCCCGCCCCGGTCGGCCGCGGCCGGCGGTTCGTCCTGCCCGACAAGGGGTACCGGGGCGTCCTGGGCGTCGTCGCGGTGCTGTTCGGGGCGTTGGCCCTCTGGTTCGTCGTCTCCATCGTCATCCAGGCGAAGCCGGCCTTTTCGACACTGGGGTTCTCCTGGATCGTCGGCAAGACGTGGAACCCGACCCACGACCAGTACGGTCTGCTCCCGTTCATCCTCGGCACGATCGAGACGACCGCCATCGCCGTCGTGCTGGCCGTCCCGATCGGGCTCGGCACGGCCATCTCCCTCGCCTACCTGGTACCCGGTCGGGTCCGGCCCGCCCTCTCGACCACGGTGGAGCTGCTGGCCGCCGTACCGAGCGTGATCTTCGGTCTGTGGGGGCTCCTCGTCCTGGCCCCGTTCTTCCGGGTCACCGTCGAGCCGTTCCTGACGACGGCCTTCGGATGGACCGGCCTGTTCGACGGGCCGGACCGGGGCGTGGGACTGCTGCTGGCCGGGGTGATCCTGGCGATCATGATCCTGCCGACGATGGTGGCCATCTCCCGCGACGTCCTGGTCGTGGTGCCCAACGAGCAGGTCGAGGGCGCGATGGCCCTCGGGGCCACCCGCTGGCAGGTGCTCCGAAAGGTCGTCGTCCCGGGCGCCCGGACGGGCATCCTGGGCGCCTTCACGCTGGCCACCGGCCGGGCCCTGGGGGAGACCGTGGCCGTGGCCATGGTGATCGGCAACTCGCCCTACATCGCCCACTCGCTGAAGTCGTCGGCCGCCACCCTGCCCTCGCTTATCGTCAACAACTTCGGCGAGTCGACCGGCACCGAGCTGAGCGCCCTGTTCGGGGCCGGCCTGGTGCTGTTGATCATCGGCATCCTGGTCAACTCCGCCGCCCGCTGGCTGGTGTGGTCGACCGGCTCCACCTCCGCCGGTTCGGAGCTCGGCCGGTGAGCACCCTCCTCGAGAGCCCCCCCGACCCGACGGTCGAGCGCCGTCGCGCCGTGCAGGCGGCCGCCGCGGCGAGTCTCGGGCGCCGCAAGTTCGCCTCGCGGGTGGCCCTGGGCGTGTGCTGGCTGTTCCTGGCCATCGCCGTGGTGCCCCTGGTGGCGGTGGTGGTCTACGTCGTCGCCCGCGGGCTCCCGGCGTGGTCGGTCGACTTCTTCACGCACTCGACGACCCCGGAGGGGATCGCCGGCGGCGGTGTGTGGAACGCCATCGTCGGCACCGTGGTCATCACCGCCGTCGCGGTGGCGGTCGCCATCCCGGTGGGCCTGTGCTGCGGTCTCTTCCTGGCCGAGTCGGACGGCCGGCTCGCCGCCGCCCTGCGGTTCACGGCCGACGTCATGACCGGCATCCCGTCGATCACGGTGGGCATCTTCGGCTACATCGCCATCGTGCGGAACTTCCAGGCCTACAGCGGACTGGCCGGGGCGTTCGCCATCGGGTTCATCATGCTCCCGGTCATCATCCGGGCCGGGGAGACCGCCTTCCGCGGCGTGCCCGGCTCGCTGAGCGAGGCCGCCCTGGCACTCGGGGCCCGCAAGTTCACCATCGCCCGCAAGGTCGTCGTCCCCACCGCCCTGCCGGGCGTCATCACCGGCGTGCTGCTCGCCGTGGCCCGCGGCCTGGGGGAGACGGCTCCACTGCTGTTGACCATCCTGGGCAACCAGTACCTGCAGTGGAACCCCACGAAACCGATGGAAGCGCTGCCCGTCCTCATCTACAACTACTCGAGCCAGCCCTATGCCGACCTGGTCCAGGTGGCCTGGGGTGCCGCGCTGTTGCTCATGGTGGTCGTGCTGGTGCTCAGTATCGGCAGCCGCCTGTACGCCGCCCACCTGCGGAAGGAGCGCCGATGACCGACGCCAGTGCCCCCACCCCCAGCTCCCCCCCGGAGTTCGGATCCCCGACATCGAGGAGTCCCTCACCGTGCAGGCAGAACAGGCGTTACTGGAACCGGCGCAGGGCAACGTCGTGATGACGCTGCGCGACGTGGCGGTGGCCTTCGCGGGTCGGACGGCGGTACGCGATGTGTCCTTCGACGTCTCCGCCGGCGAGGTGACCGCGCTCATCGGGCCGTCCGGCTCGGGCAAGACGACGTTGCTGCGGGCGCTCAACCGCATGCACGACACGGTCCGCACCGCCAAGGTCACCGGCTCCATCCGGCTCGGCGACCTCGAGGTGAACGGGCCGGACACCGACCCCACGCTCCTGCGCAGCCGGGTGGGCATGGTCTTCCAGCGCCCCAATCCCTTCCCGACCATGAGCATCTACGACAACGCGGTGGCCGGACTGCGGTTCAACGGCGTACGCAAGAAGGCGCTGCTCGACGAAGCCGCCGAGTCGTCCCTGATCGGCGCGGCGTTGTGGGACAGCGTCAAGGATCGCCTGAAGGCCCACGGGAGCACGCTGTCGGGGGGCGAGCAGCAGCGCCTCTGCATCGCCCGGGCCCTGGCCGTCGAGCCGGAGGTACTGCTGATGGACGAGCCGACCTCGGCCCTCGACCCCATCGCCACCAAGCGGATCGAGGAGCTGGTCGGCGAACTGAAGAGCCGCGTGACCATCGTCATCGTCACCCACAACATGCAACAGGCGATGCGGGTGTCCGACCGCTGCGCGTTCCTGTTGATGGGCGACGACAAGGCCGGCGAGCTGATCGAGTTCGGGCCGACCGGCAAGCTGTTCAGCGAGCCGAAGGACCCCCGCACCCTCGACTACGTCAACGGACGGTTCGGCTGATCGGTCTACCGGCCGAGGTGGTTCAGGCGCTCACGGCCTCGCCCACGCCGCGGGGGTCGGACGACGGGGCCTCGCCGAAGGTGCCGTCCGGATCGATGCGGAAGCCGACACCCCGCACCGTGACGATGAAGCGGGGATCGGTCGGCACGGGTTCCAGCTTGGCCCGCAGCCGGTGGATGTGGGTGTCGAGGGTCCGGGTGTCGGTCAGGTAGGTGTCGGGCCACAGGAGGTCGATCAGCTCGTCGCGGGCGCGCACGCGCCGGGCCGGGTGGAGCAGGACGGCCAGGAGGTCGAACTCCTTGCGGGACAGGTGGACCGGCTCCCCGGACACGGTGACCTCGCGTCGGACATAGTCGACGCTGACCGCCCCGAAGGCGGACTCCCGGCCGTGCTCGTCGTCGGACCCGCCGGCCCCCGCCGGCCGGTCGGCCTCCGTGACGTGGGCCACGCCGGGGCCGACGGCCGGCGTCCCTTCGACGGTGTGGGGGGAGACCCGGCGCAGGATGGCGTGCATCCGGGCGACGAGCTCCCGCAGGCGGAACGGCTTGGTGACGTAGCCCGACGCCCCGAGCTCCAGGCCGAGCACCACGTCGAGCTCGGAATCGACCGCACTGACCATGAGGATGGGCACCGAGGACACGGCGCGCAGGCGACGGCAGACATCGATGCCGTGCATGCTCGGCAGCAGCATGTCGAGCAGGACCATGTCCGGCCGGTGCTCGTCGAAGAGGGCGATGCCCTCGGGCCCGTCGGTGGCCAGGACGACGTCGAACCCCTCGTGGCCGAGGCCGGAGGCGAGCGCCTGCCGGTAGGACTCCTCGTCCTCGATGACGAGGACCTTGACGGACTCGCGTAGCGCCACGGGCGTCCCCCTTTCCGCCGCCAACGGTACGGAGGCCAGGTGAACAGCGGAAGATCCGCGAGGAACCCCCCGGTGATCGTTCCGTGAACGTCGCGTGGCAAGCGGAGTCCGGCCGGTGGCGGCGTTCGGCCCGGTCACGGGGCGGCGACGGACCGACCCGGCCGGTGGACGGGGGTCAGAAGGCGGTTCCGACCAGGATGCCGAGGGCGGCGGCGCCCAGACCGGCCACCAGGGTGGCGGCCACGTTGGTCGCCGCGCGACTCGTCCGGCCCTGCTCGGCCAGGGCCACCGTGTCGTAGGTGAACGTGGAGAACGTCGTGTACGCCCCGAGCAGCCCGGTGCCGGCCACCGTCACCACGTCGGACGGGACACCGTGGTGGGCCGCCAGTCCGGTCAGCAGTCCGAGCGCGAAGGCACCGGTCACGTTGATGACCAGCGTCCCGTACGGGAAGTGGGGTCCGACCCGGCGCCGGACGTGGAGCTCCACCTCGTAGCGGAGCAACGCGCCGCAGGCACCGGCCACCACCAGGCCGAGCAGGATCACGACGGCTCCCCCCCGTCCTCCTCGTCGCCGGCCAGGAGGTCCGGGTCCACCGGGCCCGGCGCACCGATGGCGGGGAGCACGCGGCCCCGGGCCAGGGTGGTGCCGGCCAGGGCCGCCGCCACTCCGGCCGCCAGGCTGAGGACGAGGTAGGCCGCGGCGATCCCCGCGTGGCCGTGGCGCACCCGCTGGTCCACCTCGACGGCGAACGTCGAGAACGTGGTGAACCCGCCGCAGAACCCGACGGCCACCAGGGGCCGGATGAAGCGGTCGCCGGGCCACCGCTCCACCACGAGGGTGACGACCAGGCCCAGGACGAACGATCCCACCACGTTGACGCCGAAGGTGGCCCAGGGGATCCCGGCGGCACCGGCCACGACGGCCCGTTCCATCCCGTACCGGGCCAGCGTGCCGAGGGCGCCGCCGGCACCGATGGCGGCCATCGGACCGGGTCCGTGGTGCGGGTGGACGTGCCGGGGGTCGGGCGACGTCCGGCCCCCGCCGTGCTGCTCCGTGCCGGTCGACTCGGACACCGCTGCTCCTTCGTGGTGACGCGTGCCGACCTCGGTGCGGTGCGGGGTGTCCCTCGTCCTCGACACGGCGTCGGGCCGCGTCCGGCCGGCGCCAGGAGTCTACGTCCCGGGGAACGGGCGGCCCCGGGACCGCCGGCGGCCGGGAGGTGCCTCAACTCGTAGGAGTCCGCCCGAACACCACGCGACGGCCACAGGGGGAGGGCATGGGCGGGGGAGGCGCCGGGCGGACTCCTACGGTTTGAAGCGGTAGCCCACCCCCCGGACGGTGATGAGGTGAACGGGTTCGGCCGGATTGAGCTCGATCTTCTTCCGGAGGCGCTTGACGTGCGTATCGAGGGTCCGGCTGTCACCCTTCTTGCGGTCCCGCCAGATCCGGTCCATGCACTGCTTGCGGGTGACCACGTGGCCGCCCTCCGACACCAGCAGGGCCAGAAGGTCGAACTCCTTGCGGGAGAGTTCCAGGTCCCGGCCGTGGAGGGTGGCCTCGCGCCGCGAGACGTCGACGGTCACCGGACCGAACGTGTAGGCCCCGCTCGGGGCCGTCGGCACGATGTTCTGGGGCTGGCGTCCGACCCGCCGGAGCACGGCCCGGATCCGGGCGGTCAGCTCCCGGGGCCGGGGAGGCTTGGTGACGTGGTCGGCGGCGCCGGCCTCGAGGGCGAGGACGGCGTCGAGTTCGTCGTCCTCCTCGGTGATCATGATCACGGGGAGCCACGGCGCGGCCGTGGTGATGCGGCGGAAGACCGCGAATCCCTCGGAGTCGCCGATCTGGGTGTCGAGGATGACGAGGGACGGCGACCCCGTCGCCGCCAGGGCGATGCCCTCGTCGCCGGTCGACGCGGTGAGGACGTCGAAGCCCTCGATCGACAGGGTCGCGGCGAGGGAGTCCCGCGTCAGGTGGTCGTCATCGATGATGAGGATGACAGGCGCCTCGTCGTCGGGGAGCGCCCGTCGCTCGACTTCGCGGAACGTCAAGGCCACAACGACTCCCTGACGCTCCGGAACAGCGGGCAGTCCGCGCGTCCGTCGCCATGGCGGCGGGAGCGGGCGGACACACCGCTGCTGGACTGCCTGACCGGCGGTGCCGGCGATGGCGGGGTTGCCGTGAGAGGCAGCGGGGTCCAGGCCCCGGGACGGCAGGGCGCCATGCCCGTGGCGTCCGTCGGGACCCGGGGGGCCCGGCGGCTGCGCGAACACTGCGTCTGGTGGTGCTCTGCCATCCCTGGCGACGGTATGGGCGTGAGGTGAACGGGACGCGATCGCTTTGTTATCGAATGGTAATCATTGGTGAATTTCTGCACCGGTCCGGAGTGGCGCCCCTACAGTCGGGAACGCGGTGCCCACCGGTGCCCGACGACAACGGAGGCGAACGCTGATGGATCCGAACGCGGTGGTGGATCTCCGGGGGACCGATGAGTGGAGCGACCTGCTCGGGCACCACGAACGGATCCGCGACCGGCATCTGCGCGACCTGTTCGCCGCCGACCCGGAGCGGGGGACGACCATGGTGGCCCGGGCCGGGGACCTGATGCTCGACTACTCGAAGCACCGGATCGACGCCGCCGCCCTGGCCGCCCTGGTGGCCGTGGCCCGGAAGGCCGGCGTGGCCGATCGGCGCGACGCCATGTTCGCGGGCCGGCACATCAACACCACCGAGGACCGGGCCGTCCTCCACGTGGCCCTGCGGATGCCCCGCGACGCGCGGCTCGAGGTGGACGGACGCGACGTGGTCGCCGACGTCCATGCGGTGCTCGATGCCATGGGGACGGTGGCCGAGCGCATCCGTTCGGGAGCGTGGACCGGTCACACGGGTGAGCGCATCCGCACCGTCGTCAACATCGGGATCGGAGGATCGGACCTCGGTCCTGCCATGGCCTATGAGGCCCTGCGCGACTACGCGGACCCGGCCATCGGGTGCCGCTTCGTGTCGAATGTCGACCCGGTCGACCTGTACGCCAAGACGCGTGACCTCGATCCGGCCTCGACGCTGTTCGTCGTGTCGTCCAAGACCTTCACCACCCAGGAGACCCTGACCAACGCGCGGGCGGCCCGGGCGTGGCTGCTCGACGGACTGGGGGGCGACGACGAGGCGGTGGCCCGTCACTTCGTGGCCGTCTCGACCAACCGTGCGGGTGTCACGGAGTTCGGTATCGACCCCGCCAACATGTTCGGCTTCTGGGACTGGGTGGGCGGCCGGTACTCCTACGACTCGGCCATCGGGTTCTCGCTCATGGTGGCCATCGGGCCCGCCGCCTTCGCCGAGATGCTCGCCGGCTTCCACGTCATGGACCGCCACTTCGTCGAAGCCCCGTTCGAGGCCAACCTTCCCGTGCTGCAGGGCATGCTGAACGTCTGGTACTCCAACCTCTTCGGCGCCGAGACCCATGCCGTGCTTCCCTACAGCCAGCGCCTGGCCCGGTTTCCGGCGTACCTGCAGCAACTCACCATGGAGTCCAACGGCAAGTCGGTGCGCCGGGACGGCTCCCCGGTGGAGGGGAGCACCGGGGAGATCTTCTGGGGCGAACCCGGCACCAACGGCCAGCACGCCTTCTACCAGCTCATCCACCAGGGCACCCGACTGGTCCCGGCCGACTTCATCGGATTCGCCACGTCCACCCACGAGGACGGCGACCGCCAGGACCTGCTCATGGCCAACTGCTTCGCCCAGACCCGGGCGTTGGCCTTCGGACGGACGGCCGACGAGGTGGCCGCCGACGGTACGCCCCCCGGGGTGGTGCCGCACAAGGTCATGGCGGGCAACCACCCGACGTCGACCATCCTGGCTCCCGAACTCACGCCGTCGGTGCTGGGGCAGCTGGTCGCCCTCTACGAACACACCGTGTTCGTAGAGGGGGCGGTGTGGGGCATCGACTCCTTCGACCAGTGGGGAGTGGAGCTGGGCAAGGTCATGGCCGGCCAGCTGGGCCCGGCGCTCAGCGCCCCGGACGTCCCCGAACTGTCCGACCTGGACAGCTCCAGCGCCGCCCTGGTGCGGGCCTACCGGGTGCTGCGGGGCCGACCGATCTGATCGCGTCGTCCGGCCGGTCGGTCAGGCGGCGGGGGTCGCCGAGGACAGTGTCCTCCAGAGGGCCAGGTACCCGGGGTAGGTGATCCCCTCCGTCACGTACCCGGCCCGCTCGAGCTCCTCGTGGTACCGGGGCAGGTTGCGCCACGGCACGCCCATGTCGACGTGGTGGGCCAGGTGCCAGCCCGTGTTGTAGGGAACGAACCAGAAGCGGGCGATCCAGTGCTGGCGGACGTTGTGGGTCGTGGCCCGGCGGTCGGGGCTCGCCTGCAGCCCGCCGTGTTCGGCGATGGCCCGGAGCCGGTTGATGACGCGCCACTGGGTCATCCACGGCAGCCACCACAGGAGGGGATAGATCCACCACCGACCGGTGGTGACCCAGAGCACCGCCCACAGCACCGCCTGGACACCGAGGATCGACAGGGAGGTGCGACGGTACGTCGGATACCGGAGGCCGCGGAACAGCGGCGTGAAGTTCTTCCATCCGGAGATGCCCACCGCGTCCCGCACCAGCCGCCGGGCCAGGGCGCGGTCGGTCGCAGGGGTAGCCGCCGTAGAAGGCGATGTCGGGCTCGTTGGGTCCGAACTCCTCCTTGTGGTGGGCGAAGTGCCCGCGCCGGTACAGGCCGATCGGGGTCCAGGTGGGGTAGGCGACGAGCCAGGTCCCGACCCAGTCGTTGACCCGCTTGTCGGTGAATAGGAGCTTGTGGGCCGCCTCGTGCATGAGGATGGCGAAGCGCGCGTACATCGGTCCCATCAGCACGAAGGCCACGAGGTACGCCCACCAGCGGTCGATCCACACGGAGCCGCCGATGAGCACGGCCACCCAGAACCACACGGAGGCGACGGTGACGGCGTTGCGCAGGTCGTCGATGCGACGCAGCTCGGCGCGCAGCTCCGGCCGCGCCTTGCCGTTCCCGAGCAGGCGGTCGGTGGGCAGGACGTCGGGTCGGGCGGCCTCGTCGGCCACCATGGTGCTCGCCACGTTGGATATATTACAGAATCATGCCAACCGAGGCAATCACGTAATGCCGGATCCCCGGTGACGTCCCCGGACGGCGGTCCGGCGCCGCTGACGGCCCGCTCGGTGCTGGCCAGCGCCCTCCTCGGGGAGGATCCACCCGAACTCCCCGTGGCCCACCTCGTCCACCTGGCGGGCCTGTTCGGGATCAACCCGAACCGGGCCCGGGTCGCCCTCAGCCGCATGGTGGCCTCGGGGGAGGCGACCACCGACGGCGCCGGCCGCTACCGACTGGCCGGCCGGCTGCTCGAGCGCCGCGACCGACAGGCCGACAGCCTGGAGGGCCACACCCGGCCGTGGGACGGAAGGTGGATCGTGGTGGTGGTCACCGCCACCGGGAATTCGGCCGACCGCCGCGCCGACCGCCGCCGCCGCCTCACCCTGGCCCGCCTGGCCGAGCAACGCGCGGGGGTCTGGGTGCGGCCGGACAACATCGATCTCCGGCCCGATCCGCGACAGGATCCCGACCTGGCGACGTGGACCGGCGCGCCCGAGGTGGACGCCGCCCTGCTCGCGTCGGGCCTGTGGGACCTGGACCGGTGGGCGGAGCGGGCCCGGACGCTCCGCTCGGCGCTCGGTGCCCGGCCCACCACGGGTACCGATGACCTCGCCCCCGGCTTCGAACTGTCCGCCGCCGTGCTGCGCCACCTCCAGGCCGATCCCCTGCTGCCCCCGTCGTTGCTACCGGCGAGGTGGCCCGGCCCGGAACTCCGGGCGGCCTACGCCGACTGGGACCGCGCCTACCGTGCCGTCCTGGCGGCGTGGGGCCGATCGGCCTCCCGCGCCTAGGCTCGCCGACCGAACCACCGGTCCCGTCCCCGGGCCCGGGGTCCCGATCCAGGGGAGGCAGGGTGACCGAGCAGGTGGAGGGCCGTTCCGGACAGTTCGCCGGCCGGGTGGCGGTCATCACCGGCGGGGCCCGTGGCCAGGGCCGGAGCCACGCCGTCGAGTTGGCGCGGCAGGGCGCCGACGTGGCCCTCATCGACCGGTGCGCCGACCTCGGGACGGTGCCGTACCCGCTCGCCTCGCCCGATGACCTGGACGAGACGGTCCGGCTGGTCGAGGCGGAGGGCGCCAGGTGCGTGGCGGTGCGGGGGGACGTGCGCGACCTCGACGGCATGATCGCCTTCGTCGACGGGGTGGTGGAGGAGCTCGGCTCGGTGGACATCATCGTGGCCAACGCCGGGGTGTCCACCATGGGTTCCGTGTTCGAGCTCGACGCCGTCGGATGGTCGGAGACGCTGGACACCAACCTGACCGGGGTCTTCAACACCCTCCGGGCGGCCGCCCCCCACATGCGTCGGCGGCGTTGGGGTCGCATGGTCACCGTCTCCTCGATGATGGGTCGCTCCTCGAACCCGCTCATCGGGGCCTACTGCGCGTCCAAGTGGGGGGTCATCGGCCTCACCAAGTCGGTGGCCCAGGAGATGGCCCACTGCAACGTGACGGTCAACGCCATCGCCCCGGGCAACGTCTCGACGGACATGATCCACAACGACACGCTCTACTCGCTCATGCGACCGGACCTCGAGCGACCGACGACGGACGACGTGGCCACGGTCATGGCGACCCTGCACGTGCAGCCGGTGCCGTGGGTGGAGGCCGAGGAGATCACGGCCGCCGTGGTGTTCCTGTGTTCGGAGGGGGCCCGCCACATCACCGGGTCGGTGATCGACATCGACGCCGGTGCATCGGCGCGCTTCACCGCCTGACCGGTTCCGCCGACGGAGGTCCCTACTGCTGGGACATGGCGGCGCGCTGCTCCGAGGACGCGGCGTCGGCCGGTGGTCTGCGGACGACGTCGACCTCCACCTTGTGCAGGGTGCCCTCGAAGGGGAACGGCCCGGCGTAGCGACCGCTGACCGGGCTGCCGTGGTCGTAGCCGATGCTCGGGCCCACGCTCGAGATGATGAACATGGCGAAGGGGATCTCCGCCGAACCGCACGGCTTCCCGTCCACGAGCAGCCGGACGGCGCCCCCGGCACCGGCCCGTCGGAATTCCACGGCCACCACGGACGGTCCCTCGGGGACCCGGACGTCGGACTCGACGACGGTGTGGTCGTTGAAGCTGTTGTAGTCGAGGACCAGTCGGTCGTCCTGGACGAAGAAGCTGATCCCGCTGTTCTCCGTCCCCGTGGCGAACAGCACGCCACCCTCGCCCGCCCGGCGGTCGATCGACGCCGACATGTCGAAGCCGCTGCCACCGAGCGTCGGGCTGACCTGGGCGGGCAGCGGGGCCATCGGCGGGAAGTACTCGTAGTGACGACTCGTGGGATGGGGCGAATGGTCCCGGAACCGGGTGAAGAAGAGTTCGATGTTGCGGTCGTCGAGGGGGAGGACGCCCTGGTCCTCGGCCTCGACCCACCACTGCGCCACCAGCTCGGCCACCTTGTCGGGGTGGGTGGCGGCCAGGTCGTCGCACTCGGAGCGGTCCTCGTCGAGGTGGTAGAGCTCCCAGACGTCGTCGTCGAAGGGGACGCCCTTCTCGTGCCGGGTGACGGCCTTCCAACCGTCCGAGATGATCGCCCGGTGGCCGAACATCTCGTAGTACTGCAGACCTTTCCGGGTCGGCTCGTCGGGTCCGTCGAACGTGTACGCCATCGAGGTGCCCGAGACCGGGAGTTGGGGGAGGCCTCGGTAGACGTCGGGTGCCGTCACCCCGAGGAGCTCGTAGACGGTGGGGGCGATGTCGTTGACATGGTGGAACTGGTCGCGGATCCCGCCGGCATCGGTGATGCGCGAGGGCCAGCGGACGATCAGGGGAACGTGGACGCCGCCCTCGTGGGTGTTCTGCTTGTACCACTTGAACGGCGTGTTGCCGGCCTGGGCCCAGCCCCACGGATAGTTGGCGTGGCTGTGGGGCCCGCCGATGTCGTCGATCCGCTGGACGGCCTCGTCGGGGGTCTCCAGGATCATGTTGAAGTACTTCATCTCGTGCATGACACCGAACTCACCGCCCTCCTGGCTGGCGCCGTTGTCGGACATCAGCAGGACGACGGTGTCGTCGAGGACGCCGAGCCGTTCCAGGTCGTCGAGGAACCGTCCGATCTGGACGTCGGTGTGCTCGAGGAAGGCGGCGAACGCCTCCTGGAGGCGTGCCGCCAGGCGCCTCTGGTTCTCGGGCAGTGAGTCCCACGGCTCGACCCCGGGATTGCGCGGGGCGAGCTCGGTGTCGGGCGGCAGGAGGCCCATGTCGATCTGGCGGGCGAACCAGCGTTCACGGGCCGCGTCCCAGCCGTCGTCGAACTTCCCCCGCCACTTGGCCAGGTACTCGGGCGGCGCCTGGTGGGGGGCGTGCATGGCGCCGAAGGCCAGGTATGTGAAGAACGGGCGGTCGGGCCGGATGGAGACCGAGTCGTGGACGAATCGGATGGCATGGTCGACGAGGTCCTCGCTCAGGTGGTACCCCTGGTCGGGCGAGGACGGTGGTTCGACGTGGTGGTTGTCGTACACCAGGTCGGGGGAGAACTGGTCGGTCTCCCCCTCGAGGAAGCCGTAGAAGCGGTCGAAGCCCCGCTGCAGCGGCCACTGGTCGTAGGGACCCGCGGCCGAGGCGCTCTCCATGGGGCAGAGGTGCCACTTGCCCACCGCCAGGGTGGCGTAGCCCTGGTCCCGGAGTACCTCCGCCATGGTGGTGGCATGGTCGGTGATGTGACCGCGCATGTGGGGGTAGCCGCTGTCGAAGTTGGAGATGGCGCGCATCCCCACGGTGTGGTGGTTGCGACCGGTGAGGAGGGCGGCCCGGGTGGGTGAGCAGAGTGGCGTGACGTGGAAGTTCGAGTACCGGATCCCTTCCGCGGCCAGAGTGTCGATGTTGGGGGTGGTGAGATCCGAGCCGTAGCAGCCGAAGTGGGAGAACCCGGTGTCGTCGAGGAGGATCACGACCACGTTCGGGGCGTCGGGCCCGGGGTGCGGGGGCACGGGCCACCAGGGCTCCGACTCGGCCTCGGTGCGACCGATGACACCCTCGAAGGGCTCGAACTGCTCCATGGGTACGTCCTCGGGTCGGGGGGCCACCGGCCCGGGGGCGACGGCACGGCACCGGAATCTACTGTCAACCCGACTGACGATAGAGAGTGGGGGCGACCCTGTCCACCGGTGGTCGATTGGGGGAGTTCGACCACCGGTGCGGGTCAGAGGTGTCCGGCACGCCTCCGTGGTGCCGTCTCGACGACCAGGACCAGGGCCACCAGGACCCCCGCCAGGGCCAGAGACGACATGCCCAGGGCCCGGATGATCAGGCCGTTGCCGCCCGTCGCCTCGGCGATGCCGAGCAGGAGCAGGCCCGCCGAGAGGAGCCGGGCCGACCAGCCGAGGGCTCGGGGACCCGGGCCCTCGAGTCGGCGGGTGAGGACGGCCGTGACGGGCACGATCCCCATGAGGAAGAGGATCTCGGAGGGTCGCTCCGATCCGCCGGGTATCAGGTGCAGCCAGTGGTAGCCCTCGAAGATGGCCACCGCGGCGACGAGCACCAGGAGGGCCGGGGCGAAGACCGGTGGGTCGGGTGCCGCCCGGGCGCCGGCTCCGGCTCCGACGACCGGACGGACGGGGGTTCCGTCGGGGACCGGTGGGCCGCTCAGCAGGTTGACGGGTCGGAGACCGTCGCTCCGGATCCGCCAGGCTGAGCCGGCCGCCGGAATCGTGGTCCCACCGAGTTCTCGCACCATCACCGCGACCGCCTTCCATGGGGATCACGCCCTGGCAGTTGGGCTGCGGACATCCGGTGTACTACCGGATGTCCGCCGCCCCTCGTGCCCCGGATCCCGCCAGAGTCCGGGGGGTGAATCCGCCACCCATGTGCCATCAGTGTGCACCTCTGGGTAGCATTTCGCAACTCCAGATTGCAACACCTGTTGCATCAGACGTCGGGGCCGGGGCACCCTGTCCTCCTGAGCGCAGATCCGCCCTCGTCGGGTGGGACGAACGGCCCTGGGCGGCTCCTGCGGGGCGCGGGACAATGAACGCCGACCCACGAGGAGGATGCGTGCCCGGAACCGGAACCCCAGGTGATCGATTCGACGTCATGTTCGTCGGTGACGTCGCCGTCGACCAGTACCTGACGTTGGAGGACGAGGCGGTGTCGGTGGAAGCCGGACCCGACGGCCGCCGCCTGGTGCTGCCCTTCGGCGCCAAGGTGTCCTGCGAGGTGTCGGCCACCGTGGCGGCGGGGGGCAACTCCTCCAATGCCGCCGTGGCCTGTGCCCGACTCGGGCTCCGCACGGCACTGGTGGCCTACGTCGGCGACGACCTCCTCGGGCACGGGGCGGTGACGGCGCTGCGGCGCGAAGGGGTCGACACCGCTCTGGTCCGGCTCGATCCGGCGGTGCCGACGAACCGGAACTTCGTCCTGCGGGTCGGTCACGAGCGGACGATCCTGGTCCACCACGAGCAGCACGACTGTCACTGGCCCCACCTCCGTCCCTCCGAGGTCCCCTCGTGGCTCTACCTCTCGTCGGTCGGTCGCGATGCGCACGACTACGAAGGCCAGATCGTCGACTGGCTGGAGTCCGAACCGCGGGTGTCGCTGGCGTTCGAACCCGGCACGCTCCAGATCGCCCGGGGCGCCGGTGCCCTCGCCCGCCTGTTCCGCCGCGCCGAGCTGTTGGTCTGCAACCGCGAGGAGGCCGCAGCCCTGACCGGGGCCCAACCCGGCGACGCCGCGACCACGTTGCTCGACCGGATGCTGGACCTCGGTCCCTCGCAGGTAGTGGTGACCGACGGCTCCGCCGGCGCCTTCGGGACCGACGGGGTGTCCAAATTCGCGGTCCCGGTCTTCCCCGACGACGGACCCGTGGTCGACCGGACCGGGGCCGGGGACGCCTTCGCGGGGACGCTGGTGGCGGCCCTGGCCGCCGGGCTGCCCCTCGACCAGGCCATGGCCCGGGCTCCGGTCAACTCGATGCGGGTCGTGCAACAGGTCGGGTCCCAGGCCGGGCTGCTCGACGAGGCCACCCTGGAGCTGCTGCTGGCCGCGGCCACCGAGGCCAGTGCGGTGCGGGAGCTCACCCCCGTCCACTGACGGACACAGGACGACCCCACGACCCCATGACGTGACGTCACGAAGCCCATGACGTGACGTCACCGGGCCGGCCAGGGGACCGGGCCGCCACCACTACGGTGCTGGTCCGTGCCCCGCCCACCCTTCCTGCTCCTGCCCCCCTCCGAGGGCAAGGCCGGAGGCGGCCGCCGGCCCGGGCGGCCCGATGGGTTCGCCGACGAACTGCACGCGCCGCGTTCGGCGGTCCTGGCCGAGCTCGGCCGGGTGGTCGCCGACTCGGACACGACGACGCGGGCGGCCCTGCTCGGTGTCCGCGGTGAGCTGCTCGACCGTGCTCTGCACGCCACCGCCCAACTGGTGGACGGGACGGCCCCCGTGCTCCCGGCGTGGCGCCGTTACTCGGGCGTGGTGTGGGGCGGGCTGGACCCGGCCACGTTGCGCCCCGCCGACCGCCGACGCATCCTCGTCCCGTCGGGTCTGTACGGGCTGACGACGGCGGCCGATCCGATCGCCGACTACCGGCTGAAGTTCCTCGTGTCGCTGGGCCGCCTCGGTCGGCTCTCCACCTACTGGCGGCCGGCCCTGACCGCCGCCCTGGCGTCCCGGGCACGGGGTCGCACCGTCTTCGATCTGCTGCCCGCCGAGCACGCCGGTGCGCTGGATCTCGACGCCCTGGCTCCCGTGAGCCGCATCGTGCGGGTCAGCTTCGTCGCCGCCGACGGCCGACGGGCCGTCGGCCACGAGGCGAAGGAGGCCAAGGGCCGGCTCGCCCGGGCGCTCCTGGAGGGCGGACCCGACGCGGCGGACGGGTTCACCCACGGGGGTTGGCGCGCCCACCGGGAGGAGGACCGGGTGGTGGTCGTGGCCCCGGACCGTTGACACCCCGGCTTGTTTACGGAATTCATATGTTCCACTCACGAACGGCTTAGGGACGAGCGGTCCAATGGTCGGGTGACGTCGTCACGAAGGTCGTGTCGGCCCGGAGGTAGGACGAGATGAACGAGCACAGCAACGAGGAGCAGGACGGAGCGCCCGGTGCGGCCGAGGACGCGTGGCCGGACGACGCGAGCGGTGCACCGGAGGTCCCCGAGGCGCCGACCGCTCCGGTGCCCCCGGTCGGACCGCCGTCGGCCGACCCGACGGTGACCCAGCAGCACCCCCTGACCCAGCCGGTGCCCCACGTCCAGCCTCCGACCGAGGCGCCCTATCCGGGCCAGTCGGTCGTGGTGGCCGGGGACGACCTCTTCCCGGCCGGCGCCCACCCGGCCCCGCCCGCGCCATGGGCCCCGACGCCCGCCCCCGCCCCCTGGGGAGCCGTGCCCGCACCCGGATGGGGTCCGACCGGTCCGGCACCGGTCCCCTCCCCCGGAGGATGGGGAGCCGGACCCGGTGGCGGCCAGCCCCCGACGACCTGGCCCCCGTCGCCGTACGGGTACTACCCGGCCCCGCTGCCCCCGCCGGCGAAGGCGCGCAGCCACAAGGGTCAGGTGGCGGTGATCGCCAGCCTCGTGGCGGTCGTCGCCCTGCTGCTCGGGGCCACCGTCGGTCATGCCACGTGGCCCACCGACACGACGGCGGCCTCGGCCCAGAGTCCCTCCACCGGATCGGGCACGAGCGGAGGTAGCAGCTTCCCGTTCGGGTCCGGATCGAACAGCTCCGGATCGAACAGCTCCGGATCGGGCGGTTCGACGACCGGCGCCGGCGCCCCGGCGGACGTGAGCGCCGTCGCCGCCAAGGTCTCGTCCGACCTCGTCGACATCAACACCAATCTCAGCTACGAGAGTGAGCAGGCGGCCGGCACCGGCATCGTCCTCACGTCCGACGGCGAGATCCTCACCAACAACCATGTGATCGACGGAGCCACCAGCATCAGCGTCACCGACATCGGCAACGGCCAGACGTACAAGGCCAACGTGGTCGGGTACGACCGGACCGGTGACGTGGCCGTGGTGCAGCTGGTCGGGGCCTCGGGCCTCAAGACCGCCACGATCGCCACGTCGAAGCCCAGTGTGGGCGAAGGCGTGGTCGGTGTGGGCAACGCCGGCGGCACCGGGGGGACGCCCAGCTCGGCCGGCGGCTCGGTCACCGCTCTCGGGCAGTCGATCACCGCCAGCGACAGTGGCGGCGGCAACTCGGAGAACCTGACCGGCCTCCTGGAGACGAACTGTGACATCCAGCCCGGTGACTCGGGTGGCGCGCTGGTCGAGTCCGACGGCGCCGTGGTCGGCATGGACACGGCGGCCTCGACCGATTCCGCGGAGCTCGGGGGCGGGGCCCAGGCCTACGCCATCCCGATCGGCACCGCCCTGTCGATCGCCAAGAGCATCGAGGAGGGGCGGGCCAGCTCGACGATCCACATCGGCGCCACCGCCTTCCTCGGCGTCCAGGTGCAGGACTCGTCGAGCAGCGGCTCGGGCTCGTTCCTGCCGGGTTCCGGTGGCTCCGGCACGGTGGGCGCGGTGGTCGACGGCACCCTCACCGGCTCGCCCGGCGCCGGCGCCGGCCTGGCCGAGGGTGATGTCATCACCGCCCTCAACAACACGGCGGTCAACAACGCCTCGGACCTGTCGGCGGCCCTCGAGCCCTTCCACCCGGGCAACGTCATCCACCTGACGTGGACCGACCAGTCCGGAACCTCCCATACGTCCTCGATCACCCTGGCGGTCGGGCCTCCCGCCTGACCGCCCACCCGGACGGTCGGTCCTCCGCCCGCCCACCCCGGTTCGACGCCCGGTGAGCCAGCTGCCCTCGGCCACCGGGCGTCGTACCGTCCGGGCCGGAGTCGGCCGGGTGGATCAGGCGAGGATCCTCGGCCACCCCGTCCCGGCGGGCGACACGAACATCGTGGTCAGGGTCATCGACCGGTGGAGCCAGACGCCGTCGACCCGGGCGTAGACGTCGTCCTCGTGGCCGCTCATCCACAGGGACGTCCCGTCGGTCCGGGTACACGGACTGAGGAGCTCCCACCGTCCGGTGGCCTCCTCGCCCGCCACGTGGATCTGCGGCCTCACGAAGAGGTGCCTCGAGAACACGAGGGTGGGTGACGCCAGACGGGCGGCGATCTCCTCCCGGCCCCGGGCCACTCCCAGACCCGGGCCACCGTCCCACACGCCGTCCTCGGTGAAGAGGGCCGCGGCCCGCCCGGCGAGCTCGGTGAGCCGGTCCGACGCCACCACCGCCCCACGGCAGAAGCGGGCATCGACCAGGTCGCCGTAGCGGGCCTTCAGGTCGTGGAGGGCGAGCACCGACTCCGCGACATCGAGTCGACGCTCCAGCCGCTCGACCCGGGCGTCCAGGTCCTCCGGTCCGTCGGCGCCCGACGCCGGGCCGGTCACGACCGCCCCTCCACGGCCCGCGTCAGGCTCTCGACGACGCGGCCCCCGAGCCCCGCCGCGGTGCGGGCCCGGAGCCCGGCGGGACCCATGGCGCCGCAGGTCATCGCCACCAGCCGGGGAACGACCCGGTCGCGGTAGAAGGGCACGGGTCCAGGGTAGCGACCGGGTTGCGGACCGGAGGGATCGCACGCGCCCGTTACTGTCATAGACTCTGCCAGAACAGGGCGGTCCGTCGGGTACCTCAGGTGCCCGGCGACGGCGAACGAGGAGTGATCGACATGCAGGTAGTGATCCTGGGCAGCGGCAGTCCGCTCCCGTCCCCGGACCGGGCCGGACCCTCCACCCTGGTGCGTACCTCGGTGGGCGACCTCCTCTTCGACGCCGGCCGGGGCGTCCTCCTGCGGTCGGCCGCGGCATTTTCGGGCCCCGGGGCGTTCCGGGCCGTCTTCCTGACCCATCTCCACAGTGACCACGTCACCGACCTCAACGACGTCATCACCACCTGGTGGGCGACGTCGTTCACGCCGGATCCACTGAGCGTCATCGGACCCGTCGGCACCGGGTCACTGGTGACGGCGACCGAGGCCATGCTCGAGACCGACATCGGCTACCGACTGGCCCATCACGGAGACCTCACCTGGCGCCCCGACACGGCCGCCACCGAGGTGACCGGCGGCGTGGTGTTCGAGGAGGGGGCCGTCCGGGTCACCGCCGAACCGACCGACCACGCCCCGGTCCATCCCACGCTCGGCTACCGGGTGGACGACGGCGACGCTTCGGTGGTCGTGGCCGGGGACACGGTGCCGTGCGACGGGCTCGACCGCCTGGGCACCGGGGCCGACGTGCTGGTCCACACGGTGGTCCGCCGTGACCAGATCGAGGCGATCGGGCTGCCGCGACTGCTCGACGTCCTGGACTACCACTCGTCGGTCCAGGACGCCGCCCGGACCGCGGCCCGGTGCGGTGTCGGCACGCTGGTCCTGACCCACATGGTGCCGGCCGTGCAGCCCGGCGCCGAGCAGGAGTGGACCGACCTGGCCGCCGGCGAGTTCGACGGGACCATCGTGCTGTCCGACGACCTGACGACCATCGAGGTCCACCCGGTCGTTCAGTAGGCTGCGCCCGGTGACCCGCAGATGAGCCAGGACGGAGCCGGCCAGGACTCGACCGAGGAGTCGGAGCCCGACGTCCGCTTCACCTACGCCAACGAGCGGACCTTCCTGGCCTGGAACCGGACCGCCCTGGCGCTGATCGCCACCGGGGTGGCCGCCACCCAGCTGCTGCCGGAGTTCCACATCGACGGCGGACGTCGCATCCTCGGCATTCCGCTGATCGCCCTCGGCGCCCTGGTGGCGTTCACCAGCTTCCGTCAGTGGCGGCTCAACGAACTGGCCATGCGCCGCCGGCAACCCCTCCCCCGCTCGCACATGTCGATGATCCTGTCGGTCGGTATCGCCGTCATCGCCGTCATCGCCATCGTGCTCGTCCTCGTCGGGCCCAAGTAGGTCGGCCCGACGATGGAGGACGAGGTCGGAGCCGACGAACCGGAGATCGGAGCCCTCGCGGGGGACGAGGGGCTCGCCCCCGAACGGACCCAGCTGGCGTGGGGTCGGACCGGCCTCGCCCTGTTGGTGGCCATCGCCGTACTGGCCCGGAAGGTGTGGTCGCTCAGTGGTCCCGTCGAAGTGACCGCCATCGTGCTGGTCGGCACGGGCGGGGTCATCTGGATGGTGGGCATGCGGCTGTCCCGTGACCTCCACCTGACGATGGAGCCGCACGGGCTCACCGGACGGCGGGCGTTCGGCCTGGTGACCGTGGGAACCATCGCCTTCGCCCTCGGCGGGCTGGCGTTCGCCATCGCCGCCGACCACTGACCGACGGCGACGTCAGGTCGTTCTCCTCTAGGAAGCCGTGACGGGTCCGCCCACCATGGTGGTGAGGAGGTGGGCGACATGAAGACGGTGATCATCTTCGAATCGGTCTACGGGGCGACGGAGTCGGTGGCGAGGGAACTGGTCGCGGTGGCGCGTCAGCACGGCGATGCCGAGATGATCCGCGTCGAGGACGCGGATGCCGGCTCGCTCGACGGGGCCGACCTGGTACTGGTCGGTGGACCCACCCACCTGCACGGCCTCTCGACCCGGGCGTCACGCCAGAGCGGTCTCGGTGGGCCGACCCCGGACGACGGCGGCCATCGCGGGCCGGGAGCCGATCTCCCCGGACCCGGGCTGCGTGACTGGTTCCGAGCCGTCGGGCGGGTCGAGGGGACGGCCGCCGCCGCCTTCGACACCCGGTCGGAGGGGCCCGAGATCGTGACCGGGCGGGCTTCGATGGGTATCGCCCGCCGGCTCCACCATTTCGGCTTCACGGAGGTGGCCGCCCCGCGCAGTTTCCTGGTGACGCGGGACAACCAGCTGGTGGAGGGCGAGGCGGCGCGGGCCCGGCACTGGGCGGAGTCGGTCTTCGAATCGCTCCTGGCCGACGTGATGGGCTGATCCCGGGTGGGCCGCGGCCGTCACCGGCGGGGCGAGCTACCGTCGGTGGCGGGGTCCGTTCCGTGGGCCCGCCGGACAGGGGACAGCGATGATCGAGGCCGTGGTCGAGCGGTGGCACCGCCACCTCCGAGGTGAGCTCCCGGGCGGGCTCGACGGCCTCCTGGACGACGACGTGGTGTTCTACTCACCGATCGTCCATACGCCCCAGGTGGGCAAAGCCGTCACCAGCCTCTACCTCCAGGCCGCGGCGGTCGCCCTCCCCGGCGAGGCGGCCGGCGGGGCGGGGTCGGACGCGGCCGCGGCGAGCGGGGGGTTCCGCTACACGAAGCAGGTCCTGTCGGGTGACACCGCGGTCCTGGAGTTCGAGACCACCGTGGACGGGAGGTACGTCAACGGCGTGGACATCATCCGGTGCAACGACGCCAGCCGGATCGTCGAGTTCCGGGTGATGGTCCGACCGCTCCAGGCCGTCGAGGCCGTGCACCGCCAGATGGCCCGGACGTTTGAGGCCATGGGCCCCGGAGACTGAGGACCGGGGCGAGGGACGTCCGCGCCGACCCGGTCGTACACTCGGGACGTGCAGTTCTACGGGAACGGGGGCAACTCCTGGATCGCCATCGTGGCGGTGCTGGCCGTCCTCGGCCTGAGGATGCTCTCCACCCAGCGCCGACGCCACGGCGGTCGTCCCGGCGGCCCCGGGCCGGCACCCGGGGCCATGCGCGGGTTCACCTCGGGCGCCCCACCGGCGACCGGGCAGCCGGCCACCCCGGGATTCACGGGGACGGCACCGGGGTGGTTCGTCGACCCGTTCGTGCGTCACGAGCAGCGCTACTGGTCGGGCACGGCCTGGACCGAGCACGTCATGGACGGGGGAGCCCCGTCGCTCGACCCACCGCCCCCGCCGCGACCCGACGCCTGACGTCCGGCGGCCGGGCCGTCAGGACGCCAGTGCGTAGACGCTGCCGGCGATGAGCCAGAGGCCGACGATCCCCGAGAGCGCGACGATGACCTGGTCGGTGTGACCGGTGATCCACGACCGCACCCTGGCCAGCAGCTCCCTGGTCGCTTCCGGTCTGGCCCAGGCGTAGATCTCCGCGGCGAGGTACGTGGCCGTCGACAACAGGCAGAAGAGCACGAGGGCGAGCGAGCTCTCGAACGAATTCAGCTCGGCGTCGACGATGACCGCGACACCGGCCGCCACCAGGCCCCACGGCTGGACCAGGGGGCCGAGGACGAAGGCGAACCACTTCGACATGTTGTCGACGCCGGTCTGCCACTTCGGCGGGTCCTTGGGCTTCTTGGGCGTGCCGATGCGGTGCCAACGCCGCACGGCGACGACGAGGAGCACCCCGCCGACCAGGATCTTGACCGCCAGGGCGGCGGTGGACGGCGCCGTATCCGGCCTGGGCGCATTATCCCCCGTCGCCGCCAGCGTGATGGCCACCATGACGGCCAACGACAGGATCCACCCGCTGATGAAGCACGCCGCCTTGGCCACGCCGCCCTCGGATGCCAGCACCACCGCGAAGGCGGTGAAGGGGATGGGCTCGAGGGTGATGGCCAGGGCGATGACGACGAGGTTGAGGACGAGCATCAGCCATCCCACCCCGCATGTCGAACGGTGTCCATCGCTCCCACCCGGCGCCCGACGTCGGTGTCGGCCGCCCCCGTCTCCCGCCGCCGGCCCGGACCGTCGGTGCCGGGTGGACGGCGGGATTACGGTAGCGCCATGGCGGACCGGGTGAGCGTGACCACGGAGATCCCGGCCTCGGCCGACGTGGTCTACGCCATGGTGGCCGACCTCCCGAGGATGGGTGAGTGGTCCCCGGAGAACGACGGGGCCTCCTGGCGCGAGGGCGCCACCGGAGCGGCTCCCGGTGTCCGGTTCCAGGGCGTGAACTCCGCCGGCCGGAAACGTTGGTCCACGGCGGGGGTGGTGGTCGAGGCGGTCCCCGGGCGGGTCCTCTCCTTCCGGGTGACGACCCTGGGCCTGAAGGTCGCCCTCTGGACCTACCGGTTCGAGGCGACCCCGTCGGGTTGCGCCGTGACCGAGACGTGGGACGACGAGCGGGGGGCGCTGGTGACCTTCCTCGGCCGGGTGGTGACCGGCGTCGGGGACCGGGTGGCCCACAACCGCGCCGGGATGGAGGAGACCCTCCGCAACCTCCGCGCGGCGGCCGGGGGCTGACCGGGAGGGTTCAACCCCGACCGGGCGCCCGCCACCCCGGGCGGGGGAGCGGTGCGGTCGCCGCCACCACCGCCTCGACCCGGGACGCGGCGGCCAGCAGTGTCCACTCCTCGCCCGGCCGGCCGATCATGGCCATGCCGACCGGTAGTCCGTGGACGAGTCCCACCGGCACGCTGACGATGGGCCACCCGGCGATGGCGGCGGGGGTGGTGATCCAGCTCGAGACGGCCCCGCCGTGGCCGCCGACCACCAGGTCGCTCTTCCACGCCGGCCCGTAGGCGGCCGCCACCAGTACGTCGGCGCCGTCGAGAGCGGGCCCGAGGCAGGTCTCCTCCGCCCACGCCCGGTTCCGGGACCGGGCCCCGGCGTACGCCTCGCCGGCCCGGCCTCCGGTGCCGAGGGCCTGGACGAAGAGCTCGTGGCCGAACCACGGGAGCTCGACGTCGGCGTGGCTCCGCTCGTGGGCCACCACCTCGGCCAGCGAGCGCACGCCTTCGCCTGGACGGGCTTCCAGGTAGGCGCCGAAGTCGTCCACCAACTCGGCCAGGAGGACGGCGAACTCGTCGTTGAGGACCTCGGGCCCGGGCACAGCCACCTCGCGGTCCACCACCGGCTCACCGGCGGCGCGGAGGGCCTCGACGACTTCGGCGACCACGCGGTCGGTCGGAGGATGACCGGTGCGCCAGGTGCTGGCGCCCACCAGCCGGGGTGACGGCCCGTCGAGGTCGACCGGATCCACACCGGCCAGGACGGCGAAGAGCCGGGCCACGTCGGACACCTGGCGGCCGATGGGGCCCGGACTGTCCTGGCTGGCACTGATCGGCACGATCCCGGTGGTCGGCACGGCACCGACCGTCGGCTTCAGTCCGACCACCCCGTTCAAGGAGGCCGGGCACACGATGGACCCGTCCGTCTCGGTGCCGACGGCGAGGGGTGCGTAGCCGGCGGCCACCGCCGCGCCGGACCCCGACGACGAGCCACCGGCGCTGCGGTCGAGCGCCCACGGATTCCCCACGAGTCCCCCGGTGGCCGACCATCCGCTGGTCGAGTGGGCCGAGCGGATGTTGGCCCACTCGGACAGGTTGGTGCTGCCCACCACCACGGCTCCGGCGGCGCGCGAACCGCGAAACGAGCGGCGCGTCGGTCGCCGGCCGGCCGAGGAGCGACGTCGATCCCGCCACGCCCGGTAGGCCGGTGACCTCAATGTTGTCCTTCACCAGGACGGGCACCCCGTGGAGCGGACCCCGCACGTCCCCCCGGGACCGCTCGACGTCCCGTCCGGCCGCCACCTGACGGGCGTCGTCGGCGAGGGCGGCCACCGCCCGGAGGCCGATCGGTCCCGCTGGGTCGTCGACGACGCCGATGCGGTCGAGCAGGGCCTCGACCGTCCCGGCACTGGACCGGGAACCGTCAGCGAAGCCGTCCAGGAGCGCGTCGACGCCGAGGTAGGCGATGTCCTGGGTGGGCGGGTGCGGATCGACGGCCATAGCAGCAGGGTAGACAACGCCCGGGTCGACCGACACGGGGCGGGCCGGGGTGTCGACCCCGAGCGGCTCCGGGCCGCATAGGTTTTCCGGCATGCGCTCCCGGTCGATCCTCGTCGGTGTCCTGCTCCTCCTGGTTCCGGTCGGTGGGTTGGTGGGGGGGACGTCCGCCGGGGCCACCGGGTCCAGCCCGACGACGTGCGGCGGAACCGTTTCGTCCCCCCAGGTCCTGGCCGGCGGCACCTACGGCTCGCTGACGGTCACCGGTGTGTGCGACCTCCGGGCGGGCCAGGTCGTCGTCGAGGGCAACCTGTCGGTCGCCCCCGGTGCCGCCCTGGTGAGCGCCTGGGCGCTCGACGACGGCGTGACGGGCACGTCGTCGGGACTGCGTGTCGACGGCGATCTGACGGCCGCGTCCGGCTCGTCACTCATCCTCGGCTGTGAGCCGACGAACTTCCCCTGCTTCGATGACCCGACGGGAGAGGCGGTGGCCTCGGTCGCGGGCACGCTGACGGCCACCGATCCGCTGGGGGTCATCCTGCACCAGGCGTCGGTGTCGCAGAGTCTGCAGGTGGCCGGCGGCGGCGGCGGTCGGACGTGCGCCGCGTCACCCACCAACGTCTTCTCCACCGTTCCGGGGAACGGAGGCGTGGTCTACAGCGACATCGAGGACATCTCGGTCGGCGGCGACCTGTCGGTCACCGGTCTCGCCACGTGCTGGTTCGGAGCCCTGCGCAACACGGTCGGCGGGAGCGCGACGTTCTCGGCCATCGACCTGGCCGATCCCGACGGCAACGAGATCGTCAACAATCGCTCGGTCGGCGGCAACCTGATCTGCGAGGACGACTCCCCCGCGGTCCAGTTCGGCGACTCGGGCCAGTCGACGGCCACACCCGTGGGCGGGTACGCCACCGGCCAGTGCGCGTTCAACCGCCGGATCCTCTACGGGAGCTTCACGCCCCCTCTCTATCTGCCGGTCGCCGTCCCCGCCCCGGGCAGCGGTGGATACTGGCTCGTCGCCTCCGACGGGGGGATCTTCAGCTACGGGCGGCCGTTCTACGGCTCCGCGGCGGGTTCGCCGGGCGGGACCGCGGCCATGGCCGCCACGCCGGGGGGGTCCGGCTACCAACTCGCCAGCCCGACCGGCACGGTGACCGCCTTCGGACCGCGGCCGGCCTGCTCGGGCCTGATCCCGGCGCCCAACCGGCCGGTCGTGGGGATGGCGGCGGTGCCCAACGGCGGCGGCTGTTGGACGGTCGCCTCCGACGGCGGCATCTTCACCTACGGCAGTGCCCCGTTCTACGGCTCGGCCGGGGCGATCCCCTTGAACCGACCGGTGGTGGGCATGGCCCCGGCCCCGGGGGGTGACGGCTACTGGCTGGTCGCCGCCGACGGCGGCATCTTCTCCTACGGGCCCGGGGCCGGGTTCCACGGCTCGATGGGCGGCCAGCACCTCAACGCGCCGATCGTGGGTATGGCGGCGGATCCGGCCACCGGGGGCTACTGGCTGGTGGCATCCGACGGCGGCATCTTCTCCTTCGGTGCCCCGTTCCTCGGCTCGATGGGCGGCCAACACCTCAACGCGCCCGTCGTCGGGATGGCCGCCGCCCCGGACGGGAACGGCTACTACCTGGTCGCCGCCGACGGCGGCATCTTCGCCTTCGGGAGCGCCACTTTCCAGGGGTCGGCCGGATCGATCCGCCTGGTCGAGCCAATCGTCGGGATGGCGGTGGGCTGACCCCCGGGGTCGGCGTCGCCCCCGCGGCGGACCTGACGTCGGCCGTGGCACCGGGCAGACTGCAGTCCGTCCACGGGTCGGTACCTCCCCGCCCGACGGAACGGAACCAGGAGCAGAGGAGCACGCGGTGGAGCACGGACTGGACACGGACGTCCTGGTGGTGGTGTCCGCCTGCGTCCTGGTGTGGACCCTCGTGTCGGGCCTCGTCGGGCGCTGGTCGATCAGCGCTCCCATCGCCTTCGTCGCCCTCGGGCTGATGGCGACCCACGGCCCGGTGCACCTGATCACCCTCAACCCCCACTCGTCGACCATCCTGTCCCTGGCCGAGGTGACCCTGGCGCTGGTGCTGTTCACCGACGCCTCGCGGGTCAACATCCACCAGCTCCGCCAGGACATCGGTCTTCCGGTGCGGCTGTTGGCCATCGGCCTCCCCCTGACCATCGGGTTCGGGACCGCCGCGGCCTTCGGGGTGCTGCCCGGGGTGGGCATCTGGGTGGCCGCCACGGTGGGGGCCATCGTCGCCCCCACCGACGCCGCGCTCGGGGCGACGGTCATGGAGGACCCTCGCATCCCCGGCCGGATCCGCCGGTTGCTCAACGTGGAGAGCGGTCTCAACGACGGCATCGCCACCCCCTTCGTCAACCTCTTCCTGGTCGGGGCCGTCTCGACCGAGTCGGCCCACGTGGCCGAGCTGGGAAAGGCGGTGCGCGAGCTGGTGGTCGGCGTCGGCGTGGGGGTCGGCTTCGGTCTGGTCGGTGGGTGGCTGCTGGTCCGGGCCATCGCCGCGGGGTGGAGCGCGACGGGCTTCCGGCCCCTGGCCTCCCTGGGCCTGGCCCTCCTCGCCTACGGCGGGTCACTGCAGGTGGACGGCAACGGTTTCGTGGCGGCGTTCGTGGCCGGCATGTGCTTCGGCAGCGTGGTGCGGGACAACCTCGAGGAGATCGTGCTGTTCGCCGAGCGGGCGGGAGGACTGCTCGGACTGTTGGTGTGGCTCCTCTTCGGGGCCGTGATGGTGGTGCCGGGCTTCGAGGCCGCCCCATGGCAGGACTACGTCTTCGCCGTCCTGGCCCTGACCGTGCTCCGGATGGTCCCCGTGGCGCTGTCGCTGATCGGATCGGGGCTCGACCGGGCCACGGTGGCCCTGGTCGGGTGGTTCGGGCCGCGTGGCCTCGCCTCGGTGGTGTTCGGTCTCATCGCCTACGACTCCCTGGACCACCAGGCCGCCCACGACGTGCTCGGACTCGTGGTGGTCACCGTGACCCTGAGCGTCCTGCTCCACGGACTGACGGCGGGACCCCTCGCCTCCCGGTACGCGACGTTCGCCTCCACCCTGGTCGAGCGCCGGGCCGAGCACCGGGAGACCGCCCCGTTCCGCACGTGCCCGGACCTCGAGTTCCGCACGGTGTCCGGGTCACCGTCCCCACGCGGCGCGGAGCACGGGGACACCCCCTGACGATCGGCCACCTGGGTGGCCCGTCGCCGCTGGTGACGTCACCGAGGAGGGGACCCCTCGAGGGCGACGCAGCTCAGAAGCCGCTACCCGCGATGATGCTCCCGTTCAGGTGGGCGCCGGCCATGGACCCGTCGAACGGGGCATCGCCGTACGAGTACACGGAGCCATTGGCGCTGGCCACCCAGTAGCCATCTCCGTCAGCCGTGGCGAAGATGGCAGTCGCCGGGTTGGAGCCTCCCAACGTGCCGGACGGCGAGTCGAGTTGCTCGGCATCACCGTACCTGTCGACGGTGCCGTCGGCGAGGAGAATCCAGTATCCCTTTCCGTCCGGTGTGCGTACCGCCGAGGTGACGGGCGAACTGACCGGTCCCGGAGCTCCGAAGAATGTGGCGCGGCCGAAGGTGTAGACGCCTCCCGACGAGGTAAACAGCCAGTAGCCGTCCCCCGTGGCATCGGGCATCACGGCCACCGCGGTCCCGGTGCAACTGCCGAGTGACGGGCAACTCCCGGCGAATTCGGCGTCGCCGAACGCGAAGACTCCGCCGTCGGCCCCGACCATGAAGTACCCCCGGTCATCGAAGCTCGGCACCATCCCGACGATGGGGGCATTGAGGGAGTTCGGTCGACCCGAACCGGCCGGGTTGATGTGGAGTCCAGGCAGCGATCCGTAGAAGCCTGCGTCACCGAACGCGAAGACGCCCCCGTCGGATGCATCAAGCCAGTACCCACCCCTGTCCGCCGTGGGCACCATGCCCACGACGGGGCGCTGGAGGACCAGATTTCCGGTGGATCCGTAGAATTGTGCGGAACCGAAGTTGAAGATCCCCCCGTCGGAGCCCACGAGCCAATACCCGTGAGGGGGGATCGGGACAGAAGAGAGCGCCAGCGTCTCGGTCGAACCGGTTCCGGCCATCCAGCCCACGGCTTGGCAGGTGGAGGCGGCCGTGCAGTCGACCCCGATGAGCCGGTCGATGTCACTACCGGACGTTCCCGCAGGATCGGGTGTCGTGGTGACCGTCCACGTTCCCCCGACGAGTTGGATCGCCAGGGAGGAGCTCACCTGCGGAAAGAGCGGCGTGTTCAGCGAGTAGCCCACCGCCGTGCAGTCCGCCATGTCGACACACGAGACGTCGTAGAGGTACGTGTCGGTTCCGACGTTCGGGCTCGGGTCGATCTTCCAGCTGCCATCGACGAACGACTCGATCCGTGTAGTCCACGTCTCGGTGTCGGGGTCACTGTAGGACTCACCGACCGCTATGCAGCCCCCCGCGGTGCAGGAAATACCGGAGAGGTCGATGCTCGAACTGTCTGCGTAGTTCCCGACCGACCACGTCCCCGACGAGTACACGGCGGCCACCGAACCGATCGCCACGCAGGAATCGGGGCCAGTGCAGGACACGGCACTGAGGCTTCCAGGCGAGCCGGTACCGGTGTCCGCCACCACCCAGGAACCGTCTGTCAGGGTCTCGATGAGCACATCGGAGTCGCCGTATCCCGTGTATCCGACCGCGACACACGAGGTCGTACTCGTGCAGTCGATCCCCTCGAGGTTGTTGTCGGGGGAGAGCAGGGTCGGCGTCGACGTGATGCTCCACGTACCGTCAGAAAGGGTCTCCACCAGTGGCTCGTCGGAGTTCAGACCTTCGGAATCCGCCGAGTAGCCGACGGCTACGCAGTCACCGGTCGATGCACAGGAGACGGCGTCGAGCACGTTGGTCGACGAGGACGTGTCCGGGCTCGGGACGATCTTCCACACCCCTCCTGACTGCGATTCGATCAGCGTCTGCGAACCGTTCGTGTCCGTCGTCGTTGCGCCCACGGACACACAGGAGCCTTGGACCGGACAGGAGACACTTAACAGCTGGTTGGTCCCCGACGGTGGATTCGGCGTGGTGTCCACCGACCAGAACGACGTGGGCGACGCGCTGGAGGCAGGAGTGACGCCCAGTAGGGCACCGGCTGCGGATGACAGCACCACGACGAGACAAGCGGCGAATGCCGACAGCCGTCCGCGCCGGTCTGGACGCTTCCGAATCAATCCCATGGACAAGATCCGCCTTGTAACTGGTGCGATTGGCGCCCGACGGTAGCAGGGCCCCCCGGGAATTTTGAGGTGAGATCAAAACCTTCGCAGGCGAGACCGCCGCCCCGGCTCGGAGCCGTCTTCACGACCGAGGCCGCCTCCGATCGTCCGTGCTCCCGTGCACCGCCGCCCCCCTCCGGTGGTCGTCTGATCGATGCACGGGGAGAATCCCACTCTGAACAGGACCATCGCACGAGAGCGGGTGACGTGTGTGAGTTCAGGACATCCTGGACAGCATGTCGCGAGACATAGTGGACACCCCTTTTGGGAGATTTGTCCATGGTGCTCCGTCGGATGGTCGTCGATGCCGTACTGGTGGAAGGAAGGTCGGTGCGTGAGGTAGCCACCGCCTTCGGCCACTCGAAGAGCTGGGTCCACGACCTGGTCACCCGCTACCGACTGGAGGGTGAGTCAGCTCTCGAGGAGCGATCCCGTCGTCCGGTCAGCTCCCCTCGACGGACGAACGAGGCCACCGAAGAGGCCATCGTCAGGCTGCGCAAGGAACTCAGCGAGCTGGGGGCTGACGCCGGTCCCCAGACCATTGCTTGGCACCTCGAGCAGCTCGATGGGACGTCTCCCTCGCCGGCGACCATCTATCGGATCCTGGCCCGTCGGGGCTTCATCACCCCCGAACCGAGGAAGCGGCCGAAGAGCTCCTATGTGCGGTTCGAGGCGGACCAACCCAACGAGTGCTGGCAGGCCGATGTGACCCACTGGGCCCTGGCGGACGGCAGCGACGTCGAGATCCTCAACTTCATCGACGATCACTCCCGCCTCGTCCTGGTGGCCGACGTCCGCAGGGTCACCAAAGGCCCCGACGTGCTCACCACCTACGAGAAGGCCTGTCAGCGCTGGGGAATCCCCGCCTCGGTCCTGACCGACAACGGTGCCGTCTTCAACGGCACCTCCCGGGGCGGGATCACCGCCTTCGAGGTCGCCCTCGGGCGTTCCGGCGTCGTCTACAAGCACTCCCGGCCCTACCATCCCCAGACCTGCGGCAAGGTCGAACGCTGGCACCAGACGCTCAAGGGGTTCCTGGTCAAACGGGATCCCGCCACGTCCATCGCCGAACTCCAAGGCCAGGTGGACGCAGTCGTCGACTACTACAACGAGCGGCGTCCCCACCGGGCTCGAGGGCGGGTCACTCCCGCTGCCGCCTACGCCGCCCGGGACAAGGCCGCACCCGGCATGGCGGGGGCGGATCCCCATTTCCGCATCCGTCACGACAAGGTCGACCACGCCGGCAAGGTCAGCCTCCGCTTCGGCAACAAGATGCTCCACCTCGGGGTGGGCCGACCCTGGCGGGGAACCCGGGTGCGCCTCTACATCGCCGGTGACGACATCCGGGTCGTCGCCGAGGACGGCGAACTCATCGCCCAGACGACCATCGACCTCTCGAAGGGCTATCAGAAAATGCGAAAACCCCCGGTGAAGTAGTTTCCGGGGGTTCGCAGTGTCCGGGATGTCTCGCGACATCACACGAGAGCGGGTGACGGGAATCGAACCCGCGTGTCCAGCTTGGGAAGCTGGCGCTCTACCATTGAGCTACACCCGCGATGAGGAGAACACACTATCGTCTGTCGGGCATGGTTCTCTCAGACCGCTCCATACGCGAGGCGCTCGCCGCCGGCCACATCACGATCGACCCGCTGGACGAGTCCTGCATCCAGCCCTCGTCCGTCGATCTGCACGTGGACCGTTACTTCCGTCTCTTCCGCAACCACACCAGCCGGGTCATCGACGTCCGCGAGGACCAGGAGGATCTGACCGAGCTCGTCGACGTCGGTGAGGAGCCGCTGATCCTCCATCCGGGCGAGTTCGTGCTGGGTTCCACCGTGGAGAAGGTCACCCTTCCCGACAACCTGGTGGCCCGCCTCGAGGGCAAGTCCTCGCTCGGGCGACTCGGTCTCCTCATCCACTCCACGGCCGGCTTCGTCGACGCCGGGTGGGACGGGCACCTCACCCTGGAGCTGTCCAACGTGGCCAACCTGCCCATCACCGTCTATCCCAGCATGAAGATCGGCCAGATCAGCTTCCTCGAGATGACGACCTCGGCCGAGCATCCGTACGGTTCGGACGGACTCAAGTCGAAGTACCAGGGCCAGTGGGGCCCGACGCCCAGCCGCTACGCGGACAACTTCCGCGCCTGAGCGTCGAATTTCCGGTCCCACCCCGCCCCCGCTAACGTAGTTACCCGTCAGTAACTCCTAGGAGGAACCGCAGTGGCTGTCAGAATCAGCATCGGGCTCGTCATCACGTTCGTGATGCTCGCCATCGCGGGGCGACGGTTCTTCTGGCTCGGTCGGCTCGTGACCGCCGGGCAGCCCGCCGTGCCCAGCCGGGCCAAGGACATCCCGAAGCGGCTCAAGGCCGAACTGGTCGAGGTCGCCGGCCAGAAGAAGCTCCTGCAGTGGACGGTGCCCGGCATGGCCCACTTCTTCACCATGTGGGGTTTCACCATCCTGATCCTCACCATCATCGAGGCCTTCGGCTGCCTGTTCCAGCGTGACTTCCACATCCCGATCATCGGACGGTGGGAGGTCATCGGCTTTCTCGAGGACTTCTTCGCCGTGGCCGTGCTGGTGTCGCTGATGACGTTCGTCGTCATCCGGGTGAAGCACTCGCCCAAGCGCGAGAACCGGCGCTCACGCTTCTTCGGCTCGCACACCGGGGCCGCCTGGCTGGTGCTGCTCGCCATCTCCGGGGTCATCATCTCCCTGCTGCTGTACCGGGCCGCCCAGGTCAACACCGGCAACTTCCCCTACGGCTGGGGTGCCTTCGCCTCCCACGGCATCGCCAAGCTGCTGCATCCGCTCGGCACCGGCGTCAACAGCGTCATCGAGACGACCGCCCTGCTGGTCAACATCGCCATCATCATGGGTTTCCTGGTCTTCGTGGCCTACTCCAAGCACCTGCACATCTTCCTGGCGCCGATCAACGTCGCCACCTCCCGCCGGCCCCGCGCCCTGGGTGCCCTGGCGTCCACCCCGGACATGTCGATGGAGGACGTCGGCGACGACGACGAGGTCGTGTTCGGCGCCGGTCGCATCGAGGACTTCTCCTGGAAACAGCTCCTGGACATGGCGACCTGCACAGAGTGCGGTCGCTGCCAGTCGCAGTGCCCGGCCTGGAACACCGGCAAGCCCCTGTCGCCGAAGCTCCTGATCATGGACCTGCGCGACAACATGTTCGCCAACGCCGACCGGATCATGCAGCGCAACCGGGCCGCCGGGGTCGAGGTCGAGAACCTCGTACCCAACGTCATCGACCCCGACGTCCTGTGGTCGTGCACGACCTGCGGGGCGTGTGTCGAACAGTGCCCCGTGGACATCGAGCACATCGACACCATCGTCGACATGCGCCGCTACCAGGTCCTGATGGAGTCCGAGTTCCCGACCGAGGCCGGCCTCATGCTCCGCAACGTGGAGAACCAGGGTGACCCGTGGGGTCTCGGCGGGGCGAAGCGGACCGACTGGATCGAGTCCCTCGACTTCGAGGTGCCGGTGATCAGCGGGACCATCCCCGACGACATCGAGTACCTCTACTGGGTGGGCTGTGCCGGTGCCCTCGACGAGCGGGCGCGCAAGGGCGCCCAGGCCACGGCACGCATGCTGCACCGGGCCGGTGTCAGCTTCGGGATCCTCGGTCCGAAGGAATCGTGCACCGGCGACCCGGCACGGCGCCTCGGCAACGAGTACCTGTACCAGGAGCAGGCGATGAAGAACATCGAGACCCTCAACGACGCGGGGGTCAAGAAGGTCATCGCCACCTGTCCGCACTGCTTCAACTCGCTGGCGAACGAGTACCCGGCTCTCGGGGGGAACTTCGAGGTGATCCACCACAGCCAGCTGCTCGACCACCTGGTGCAGGCGGGCAAGCTCACCCCCGGTGGTGGTTACCAAGGGTCCGTCACCTACCACGACCCCTGCTACCTGGGCCGACACAACCGCGTGTTCGACGAGCCCCGCTCGGTGATCGACGCCATCCCCGGGGCCAAGCAGATCGAGATGAAGCGGTGTCGCGAGCGTGGCTTCTGCTGCGGCGCCGGCGGCGCCCGTATGTGGCTCGAGGAGAACATCGGCACCCGGGTGAACATGGAGCGCACCAACGAGGCCATCGGCACCGGTGCCGACGTGGTGTCGACCGCCTGCCCCTACTGCATGATCATGCTGGACGACGCCGTCCGGGCCAATGCCAAGGAGGACGACGTCCGGGTCCTCGACCTCTCCCAGCTCCTCGAGGAGTCGATGGGAGGCCGGACGGTGGCCGTCGGTGCCTCGGCACCCGCAGACGACGCGCCGGCACCGGCTGGGGACACCGCCACCGACGGTTGACCGGAGGTCCGGGTCGACGTCCCCGTCCGAGGTCAGGGTGGTGGGCGCGGCGTCATCGGGGCGGGCGGGCGCCCGGTGGTTCAGCCGAAGGCTTTGGCGTCGGCCTCGCGCAGTCGGGTGGCCAGTGCCGACAACATCTTGCGGGCGATCGTCGGGACCGACTCGAGCAGGCCGTTGAACTGACGCTGCGACATGACCAGGACGTCCATGTCGGTTTCGCTGATCACCGACGCCGAGCGGGGGCGGCGGTCCAGCAGGGCCAGCTCGCCGAAATGGCTCCCGGGGCCGAGGGTGGCGACCTTGCGACCGTTGCGGGTCACCTTGGCGGTGCCGTCGACGATGATGAAGAACTCCTGGCCGATGCGACCCTCCTCGACCAGGATCTTGCCCGCCGGCACCTGCACGGTGTCGAGTGACGACCTGATCTTGCGGAGCTCGGAGCCGCTGCAGCCGGAAAAGAGCCAGATGCTCTTGAGATCGGTCGCCTTCGCTGCGCTCGCCATGCCCAGAGGCTAGTGGCGCACGGCGTGGTGGTGTCGGACGGAGGCGAGGCGGCCGACACCATGCGGAAGGGTGAGGTCGGAGGGCTCGCTGCTACCATCGGCGCTCTCCCCACACCGGACGGGCGGTCCGGCCGGTAGGTCGAGGACGCGAGGGACGGATGGCGTTGACGGACGAGACGCACGAGACACGGGAACCGGATGGCGACCCCGACGGTGCCGACCGGGTGGCCGCGCTCCGGGGCGCCGGCGTCTCGGTGGATACCGCCCGGGTCGGGAGGGTCGCCGTGGTCGTGGGCCTCGGGCTGATCGTGGTGGTGGCCGCGGTGCTGCTGGTCGCCGGCGTCCGCAAGAACGAGCAGATCGACAGCCTGAAGGCGCATCCCGCGCCGGTCGACCTCACCGTCACCAACTGCCTGGGACTCATGGGGGGCAGCGGCTCCAACGCCGCCGGCTACGAATGCACCGGAACCTACGTGTTCGAAGGACGGCACTACACCGAAGGGGTGCCCGGCCTGGTCTTCCATCCGGCGGGGACCACGGTGTCGGGGATCGTGTCCGCCTCGGATCCCGGTCTGTTCTCCACGGCGCAGACGGTGGCACACGAGCAGGCGTCACCGGCCCGGGTGCTGCTGCCGGCGATCGTGCTGGTGGTGACCCTGGCCGGTGGGGCCTGGCTGCTGGTGAGGATCCGGAGGCGCCGTGCAGAGTGATCCGCCGGTGCGGCGTGGAGACCCCGTCGTGGACCGCGGTACGGTGACCCATGGCCGCTGATCCGGACAAGCTCTCGTTGTCGGAGCGGTTGACCCGCCTCATCGTGAAGGCCGACACGCGGCCCGCACGGGAGGAGGACGAGGGACCCCAGACCGTCCAGGAGCTCGAGGAACTGTCCCGCGGGTTGGACGACAAGGAGCGCCTCATCGGCCTGGCCGCCGCCCCACTGGCCGGGATCATCGCCATCCTGGTGGTGAGCAGCTACGGCTCCAAGGGCGCGACCCACGCCACCTCGGTCGACAGCTCACTCTTCCTGGTCCTCTTCGGACTGGCCATCGTCACGCTGGGCTGCGCCTGGTTCAAGAAGCGCCTGCTGCTCGGGATCGTGCTGGCGCTCTACGGCCTGTCGGTGTTCAACCTCCACTACTGGGGGTTCGGTGTCCCGTTCCTGCTCATCGGGTCCTGGTACCTCGTGCGGACGTACCGGATCCAGCAGAAGTTGAAGCTGGCCAAGGGCGGTGACGTGACCTCGGGTGGATCGGGTACGGCGCGCCAGGCCCCGCCCAGCAAGCGGTACACCCCGCCGACGGCCGGACCGGCCAAGGCTCCCAAACCGGCCAAGCCCTCGGCGTCCGACGACGAACGCTGACCCGCCGGACATCCGGACCACAGGAGCGTCCCGACGGTGGAGGTGACCCTCACGGGAACGGGGGTGCCCCACGCATCCCCGGGCCGGGCCGGGGACCCTGGTCCGGGCGGGAGGGGCCAGCCTCCAGTTCGACGCCGGACGGGGCACGGTGCTGCGGCTGGCCGAGGCCGGTGTCCGGGTGGGGTCCCTCGATGCGCTGCTGGTGACCCACGTCCACAGTGACCACGTCAGCGCGGTGGCCGATCTTCTGTTGACGCGGTGGGTGGAGAGCCGGGTCACCCCGTCGGGTCCGCTGACCGTCGTCTGCCCCGAAGGGGCCACGTCACGGTTCATCGACCGGGTCCTCGACGCCTACGACGAGGACATCGCCCTCCGTGTCGCCCACGTCGGCGGCGAACCTCCGGTGGTGGCGGGTGCCACCTTCGTCCCGGGTCCGGAGCCGGCCCTGGTCTGGACGTCACCGGACGGCGGCGTGACGGTCTCCGCGGTGGCGGTGCACCACGAGCCGGTGGATGCCGTCGCCTACCGGGTCGACGGTGCCGACGGCGCGGTGGTCGTGTCCGGCGACACCCGGGTCTGTGCCGAAGTCGAGGCACTGAGTGTCGGGGCCGACGTCCTGGTCCACGAGGCATGTCGTCGGACGGCGCTCGCCGACGCGGTGGCCGGCACCGTGTTCGAGACGATCTTCAGCTACCACGCCGACACGGTCGAGCTCGGGGCCATGGCGGAGCGTTCCGGGGTGCCGCACCTGGTCCTCACCCACCTGATCCCGGCACCGGCCGACGCCCACGGTTCATCGGCCTTCGAGGCCGACGTCCGCGCCGGTGGCTACACCGGGCGCGTGACCGTCGGCGAGGACCTCGCCTCGTTCACATTCGGCACCGGCTGAGCCGTCCGAGCCCCCGCCCGGTGCCGCCCCGGATCGCCCCCCAGCCCCGAATTGGGCTCTGAACAGGTCGTTCCGCGCCCAGTGGGTCCGATGGTTCCAGTTCACGCGTTGGTAACACTGCAGTGACCGTGCCGAAATCCCCACCCTGCATTGTGTGACCCGGCAGAGCGCATCTGCCTGCCTTGGCTACCGTCGCCGCTCCCTGTGGGGTGGGGGGCGGGGTGCAGTCAACGCACGAGGCATCTGAGGAGAGGAGCACCAAGCAGTGCTAGAAGCAGCAGTCCATATTGTGTCGGTTCCATATCCGAGCTGGCTGAATACAGGGGACAACACGTGGCAGTTGGTGGCTGCCACATTCGTCGGCCTGATGAGCCTGCCGGCCCTTGCGGTGCTCTATGCGTCGCTCGTCCAGAAGAAGTGGGCGGTCAACGTGATGGCGATGATGTTCGCCGGATTCTCGATCGTCCTGGTGTGCTGGTTCCTCTACGAATACAAGATGGGCTTCGGCGCCAACTCCTGGGGCGGAGGTGTGAAAGACGGCGTACAGACCCAGTTCGGGACAGGGAAGGGGTTGAGCTACTTCTTCCACAACTTCTGGGGGAAGCCGGGACCGATCACCAGTCCCCAGGGTGAACAGGGCCAGGCCGTCTCCGCGGCCAACACGGCCATCCCGTTCCACTTCCCGACCTCGACGCTGGCCTACTTCCAGTTCGTGTTCGCGGCCATCACCCCGCTCCTCTTCATGGGTAGCGTGCTCGGCCGGATCAAGTTCAGCGCCTGGTGCCTCCTGGTGCCGCTGTGGTCCACGTTCGTCTACAGCATCAACGCCTTCCTCCTGTGGGGTGGCGGCTACTTCGCCCAGGAAGGTGCGCTCGACTTCTCCGGCGGGTACGTGATCCACATGTCCGCCGGTGTGTCCGGGTTCGTCGCGGCGTGGCTCCTCGGACCCCGCCTCCTACGGGACCGACAGCACGCCATCCCCAACAACCTGGTCATGGCCGGGGTCGGGGCCGGCATCCTGTGGCTCGGCTGGAACGGCTTCAACGGTGGTGACCCCTACTACGCCGGTGCGGACGCCGCCGCCGCCGTGGTGAACACCAACCTGGCCACGGCCACCGGTGTCATCGTGTGGATCGCCATGGACGCCTGGCTCTCCAAGGAGAAGAAGCCCACCTTCCTCGGTGGGGTGAACGGGATGATCTGCGGCCTGGTGGGCATCACGCCCTGCGCAGGCTGGGTCAACGGCCAGGGCGCCATCTACGTCGGACTGATCTGCACCGTCGTGGTGTGGTTCGCCTGGAACTACCTCTCCAAGGTGCGCCCCTTCTCGAAGGTCGACGACGCCCTGGGCGTCATCTACACCCACGGGATGGCAGGACTCCTCGGAGGACTCCTGCTCGGCATCTTCGGGGACCCGGGAATGGTCGAATACCCCTGCGGTATCGCCCACGTCCCGGCGACGTACGCCTCCCAGTCCTCGGCCTGTGCCCCCTTCAGCGTGAGCGGTCTGGTGTACACCGGTTCCGCCCACCAGTTGTGGGAACAGTTCCGAGCGGCCGTCTGGGTGATCATCTGGTCGGCCCTCGTGACCTTCATCCTCATGAAGCTGATCGGCTGGGTGCTGCGAGGTGCCCGCTACAGCGACGAGGTCCTGGAGGTCGGCGACCTGGCGATCCACGGCGAGGAGGCCTTCCCCGCCGAGACGCTGGCCGAGCGGGTGGGCGCCATGTCCATGGCCGGAGAGGCTGCGGCCGCCAAGCGATCGGGGGCGACCGAGGAGGAACCGTCGTGAGCGTGTCCGGACCGGCTAGGCCGGAAGCAGACAGGACCACATCGGGTACGACAAGGAGAATTGCAGCATGAAGCTCATCGTGGCGGTGCTCAAGCCGTTCAAGTTGGATGAAGTCAAGGAAGCCCTCAAGGCGCTCGGCGTCCACGGGATGACCCTCACGGAGGCCCAGGGATTCGGGCGCCAGCGGGGACACACCGAGGTCTACCGGGGAGCGGAGTACGAGGTCGAGTTCGTGCCGAAGATCCGGCTCGAGGTCGTCGTCGACGACGCCCAGGTCGACGAGGTGGCGAACGCCATCGTCGACGTCGCCGGGACCGGGAAGATCGGGGACGGCAAGGTGTGGATCCTTCCCGTCGAAGAGATCATCCGGGTCCGTACGGGCGAGCGGGGAGCGGACGCCCTGTAGGGCCGCCCCCTCCCGGGCCCGAGGGTCCAACAGATCTGTCGGGGGAAGCCCCCCTCTCCCCGACAGCGCGACACCCGTCGGACCCCCCCTCCGACGGCTGAACAAGACGAGTGGCCGGCCCGATGGGGCCGGCCACTCGTCGCGCTCGGGCGGGACCGGCCGCACCGGTGGGTGGATCCTCCGGTGCCCGACCGGGTGGTTCAGCCGGCCTGGCGCCGGACGGCGTCGGCGGCGGCCTCGGCGGCGGCGGTGTCGCCCAGGAACCCGTGGGACACCACCGACAGCTCGTCGTCGAGCGTGTAGCGGTAGGGGATACCCGTGGGGATCTCGAGGTCGACGATGTCGGCGTCGCTGATGCCCTCGATGTGCTTGCGTAAGGCGCGCAGGCTGTTGCCGTGGGCCACCACCAGGACCGCCCCGCCACGCGGTCCCTCGGCCAACAGGTCCGGGACGATGGCGTCGTTCCAGTACGGGACGGTCCGGGCGACCACGTCAGCCAGGCACTCGGTCAGGGGGAGGGCGTCGGCCGGCACGTCGCGATAGCGGGGATCGCCCGCCGGGTCGCGGGTGTCGCCGCGCTCGACCGCTGGCGGGGGTGTGCCGTAACTGCGGCGCCACTCCTTCACCTGGGCCGCGCCGTGACGGGCCGTGGTCTCCTTCTTGTCGAGTCCCTGGAGCGCTCCGTAGTGGCGTTCGTTGAGGCGCCAGTGCCGACGGACCGGCAGCCACGGACGGCCGGCGGCGTCGAGGGCCAGGTTCGCCGTCCGCACCGCGCGGGTCAGGACCGAGGTGTGGACCACGCGGCAGATCGAGACCGGCGTCGGACGACAACATGTCTCCGGCCCCGCGAGCCTCGTCCTCGCCGAGGGACGTGAGGTCGACGTCGTGCCACCCGGTGAAGAGGTTCTCGGCGTTCCAGAGGGACTGACCGTGGCGGAGGAGGACCAGTTGGGGCATGCAGGGGAGCGTATCCCGGGCCCGGCGGCGCCTTGCGGCAACCACCCGGCCCGGCACCCCCGAAGCCCCTTCGCCCTACGGATCGGAAGGGCATCCCCCGGCCTGCTCCTCGGGCTGGCAGACAGGTGTGTTCGGGTGGCAGATTTGCGTGCCGGACCCGTTGAGCGCCTGGGGCCGCCACCCAGCGCTCCGGGTCCGGCGTTTCCGCGCCCGGCTCCCGTTTCCGCGCCCAACCACCACCTGTGGTGACGGCCGCGATGTAGGGGCCGGCCCCCGCCGGCGAGGAAATCACAAGAATTATTCAGAAAAGTTAGTACGGAGGCACTCAAGTTTGCTATAGTTGTCTTCGGAACGAATCGGACCGGGTGGCCTTCCGGGCCACGGGACCGGATCGAACGAGTCGAGGCGCCGGGAGGCGCACCCCGAGACACCAGAGCACACGGAGCAACGAGCAAGCCCGGCCCGCGGAGGGTGGGGAACAGGAGGCAACACCATGGCCAAGGCCGTAGGAATCGATCTCGGGACCACCAACTCGGTGGTCGCCGTGCTGGAAGGTGGCGAGCCCGTCGTCATCCCCAATGCCGAAGGCGGTCGCACCACGCCGTCCGTGGTGGGCTTCGCCAAGTCCGGTGAGGTCCTCGTCGGCGAGGTGGCCAAGCGCCAGGCCATCACCAACCCCGACCGGACCATCCGCTCGGTCAAGCGCCACATGGGTACCGGTTGGACGGTCGACATCGACGGCAAGGACTACACGCCCCAGGAGATCTCGGCCCGCATCCTCGGCAAGCTGAAGCGGGATGCCGAGGCGTTCCTGGGCGACAGCGTCACCCAGGCCGTGATCACCGTCCCGGCCTACTTCGACGACGCCCAGCGGACCGCCACCAAGGAGGCCGGCACCGTCGCCGGTCTGGAGGTGCTCCGCATCATCAACGAGCCCACCGCCGCCGCCCTGGCCTACGGCCTCGACAAGGAAGGTGCCGACCAGACCGTTCTCGTCTTCGACCTCGGGGGTGGCACCTTCGACGTGTCCGTCCTCGACATCGGCGATGGCGTCTTCGAGGTGAAGTCCACCTCGGGCGACTCGCACCTCGGTGGTGACGACTGGGACCAGAAGATCATCGACTGGCTGGTGAAGACGTTCAAGGACACCGAGGGCGTCGACCTGTCCACCGACAAGATGGCCACCCAGCGTCTCCAGGAGGCCGCCGAGAAGGCCAAGATCGAGCTGTCGTCGGTCCAGGAGACCCAGATCAACCTGCCGTTCATCACGGCCACGTCCGAGGGGCCCAAGCACCTCGACGTGAAGCTGACCCGGGCCCACTTCAACGAGCTCACCGCCGATCTGGTGGAGCGGTGCAAGGGGCCCTTCGACCAGGCCATCGCCGACTCGGGGCTGTCCAAGTCCGACATCGACCACGTGGTCCTCGTCGGTGGGTCGACCCGCATCCCGGCGGTGCAGGACCTCGTCCAGTCGCTGACCGGCAAGGAGGCCCACAAGGGCGTCAACCCGGACGAGGTGGTCGCCATCGGCGCCGCCGTCCAGGCCGGCGTGCTGAAGGGGGAGGTCAAGGACGTCCTGCTGCTCGACGTGACGCCGCTGTCGCTCGGCATCGAGACGAAGGGCGCGGTCATGCACCGCCTCATCGAGCGGAACACCACCATCCCGACCAAGCGCAGCGAGGTGTTCACCACCGCCGAGGACAACCAGCCCTCGGTCGAGGTGCACGTCCTCCAGGGCGAGCGCGAGATGGCCATGTACAACAAGACACTCGGCAAGTTCCAGCTCGTCGACCTGCCGCCCGCCCCGCGGGGCGTGCCGCAGATCGAGGTCACCTTCGACATCGACGCCAACGGCATCGTCCACGTGTCGGCGAAGGACCGGGCGACGGGCAAGGAGCAGTCGATGACCATCACCGGCCAGTCCTCGCTGGCCAAGGACGACATCGAGCGCATGGTGAAGGACGCCGAGGCCCACGCCGCCGACGACAAGAAGCGCAAGGAGGAGGCCGAGGTCCGCAACAACGCCGACTCGCTCGTCTACCAGACGGAGAAGCTGCTGAAGGACCAGGGCGAGAAGTTCGAGGGTGACGAGAAGGAGAAGGTCGAGACCGCGCTGTCCAGCCTCAAGGAGGCGTTGGCCGGCAGCGACATCGAAGCCATCAAGACCTCGACCGAGACCCTCCTCACGGCCAGCCAGTCGTTCAGCCAGCGTCTCTACGAGGAGGCCTCGAAGGAGAGCGCGTCCGCCCCGGGCGGCGAGGTGCCGAACGAGGAGGCCAACGACGACGAGGTCGTCGACGCCGAGATCGTCGACAACGAGGGCTGATCGTCCATGACGATCGGAGACGAGCCGCGGACCGGCGGCACCGGTGACGGGGCGGGGGCAGAGGATGCCTCCGCCACCGGGCCGGACGACGAGGTCGTCGACGCCGAAGTGGTCGACGACGGAACCGGGACCGGCGACACCGAGGAGGTGGAGGCCACCGAGGCCGACCCCCTCGAGGTGGCGCGGGCCGAACGGGACGAGTACCTGGACTCGCTGCGACGACTGCAGGCCGAGTTCGAGAACTACAAGAAGCGGGTGCTGAAGCAGCAGTCCGACCAGATGGCGCGGGCCGCCGCGTCGCTGGTCGACAAGCTGCTCCCGGTGCTCGACGCCATGGATCTCGCCACCGACCACGTCGGGGGCGCGGACTCGGACGAGGCGAGGGCCCTGGTGGCCGCCTCCGGGCTCCTGCACGGGATCCTGGAGAAGGAGGGCCTCGAACGGATCGATCCGGCGGGCCAGGAGTTCGACCCCACCGCCCACGAGGCGGTCGGACACCAGCCGGCGCCGGAGGGCGCCGAGCCCACGGAGTCGGGTGAGCCCCGGGTCACCCAGGTGATGCGCGCCGGCTACCGCTGGCACGGGACCGTGGTCCGACCGGCCATGGTCATGGTCGAGGGATAGGGCTCCCGGGGGCACGACAGGACACGACGAAGAGCGCAGACAGAGAAGAGACACGGTGGCGCCGCAACGCGAATGGTTCGAGAAGGACTACTACAAGACCCTCGGAGTGCCGTCCACGGCGACGCCGAAGGAGATCACCAGCGCCTACCGGAAGCTGGCGAAGAAGCACCATCCGGACACCAATCCGGGGGACGACGAGCTCTTCAAGGAGATCACGGCGGCCTACGACGTCCTGGGTGACGCCGACAAGCGCAAGGAGTACGACGAGGTCCGTACGCTCGGCCCGCAGGCCGGGGGCTTCCCCGGCGGTTTCGGCGGCGGCGGGGGCGGCGGGTTCCCCGGCGGTGGCGGCACCTTCCGGGTGGACGACGTCGGCGACTTCGGCGACCTGTTCGGCGGGCTCTTCGGTCGCGGGCGTCGGGGCGGCGGCCAGGGTGGTCCCCAGCGGGGGGCCGACGTGGAGGCCGAGCTGCACCTGACGTTCGAGGACGCGGTGCGCGGGGTCACGACGTCGGTGAACCTCACGACCGACGCCCGTTGCCACACCTGTGGTGGCTCGGGCTCGGCCCCGGGCACCCGCCCCGACCCGTGTCCGCGCTGTGGCGGCACCGGATCGCTCCAGGACGACCAGGGCCTCTTCTCCCTCAGCCAGATCTGTCCCCAGTGCAGTGGACGCGGCACCATCGTCACCCATCCCTGCCCGACCTGTTCGGGCACCGGGACCGAGCACCGCAACCGGTCGGTCAAGGTGCGCATCCCGGCCGGCGTGGAGGGTGGCCAGCGGATCCGGGTCAAAGGGCGTGGCGCGGCGGGCCGGGCCGGCGGGCCGGCCGGAGACCTGTACGTCATCGTCCACGTCGGGCGCCACAACCTCTTCGGGCGTAAGGGCCGTAATCTCACCCTGTCGGTCCCCGTGGGCTTCGCCGAGGCCGCCCTCGGCACCACGTTGACCGTGCCCACCCTCGACGAGCCCGTGACCTTGCGGGTGCCCGCCGGCACCCCGTCGGGTCGCACCTTCCGGGTCAAGGGACGCGGCGTGCCGGGGGGCAAGAAGTCGCCCACCGGCGATCTGCTGGTCACCGTCGAGGTCGATGTCCCGGGCGAGCTGACCGACGAGCAGCGCTCGGCCGTGGAGGAACTGGCCAAGGTCATCGAACCGCCGTCCCGCTCGGGTCTGGGGGTGTGAGATGAGTGACGACCGCCACGACCGCGCCGTCTACGTGATCTCGGTGGCCGCCGAGCTCGCCGGGGTCCATCCCCAGACGCTGCGCGTCTACGAGCGCCGGGGACTGCTCGACCCGAGCCGGACGCAGGGCGGGAGCCGTCGGTTCTCGGAGCGCGACCTCGAGCGCCTGCGCCGGATCCAGAGCCTCACCAACGACGGCCTGAACCTGGAGGGCGTGCGCCGCGTGCTCGAACTCGAGGACGAGGTGGTCCGGCTCCAGCGCGAGCTCGAGGCCACCCGGGCCGCCGCCCGGGAGGCGGTGGCCGTGACCCACCGCCAGTACCGCAGGGACCTGGTGCCGCTGTCCCAGCTGCCCGTCCCGACCCGAACCACACGACGACCCCCGCACGGAAACGGAGCATCCCGATGAGCCTCAACCCTGAGCGCTGGACACTGAAGACCCAGGAGGCCCTGGCGGGCGCCGTGGAGCGCGCCCGCGACGCCTCCAACGCCGAGGTGACCCCCGAGCACCTGCTGGCCGCCATCCTCGACCAGACGGACGGCATCGCCGGGCCGATCCTGGCCCGCGTCGGGGTCGAGCCCGCGGTGGTGCGGGCCCGCATCGGCGAGCAGTTGGGGCGCCTGCCCCAGGCCTTCGGAGGCGCCGAGCCCACCATCGACCGCGCCCTGCGCGAGGCCCTGGAGACCGCCGACCGCCAACGGGTCGACATGGGCGACGAGTACCTGTCGGTCGAGCACGTCCTGCTGGCCCTGGCCGACCGCCTCGGCGTCGAGCGCGGCGCGCTCCTGACCGCGCTGCGCGACGTGCGGGGTAGCCACCGGGTCACCTCGCAGAATCCCGAGGAGACGTTCCAGGCCCTGGAGAAGTACGGCCGGGACCTGACCACCCTGGCCCGTCAGGGGAAGATGGACCCGGTCATCGGGCGGGACGAGGAGGTCCGGCGGGTGATCCAGGTGCTGTCCCGGCGCACCAAGAACAACCCGGTGCTCATCGGCGAGCCCGGAGTCGGCAAGACGGCCATCGTCGAGGGACTCGCCCAGCGGATCGTGGAGGGCGACGTCCCCGAGGGGCTGCAGGGCAAGCGGGTCATCAGCCTCGACATGGGGTCGATGATCGCCGGGGCCAAGTACCGGGGCGAGTTCGAGGAGCGCCTGAAGGCCGTCCTGAAGGAGATCGTCGACGCGGAAGGCGAGGTCATCACCTTCATCGACGAGCTCCACACCATCGTCGGGGCGGGTGCCGCCGAGGGTGCCATGGACGCCGGCAACATGATCAAGCCCATGCTGGCCCGCGGCGAGCTCCGCCTCATCGGGGCCACCACGCTCGACGAGTACCGCCAGTACATCGAGAAGGACGCCGCCCTCGAACGACGGTTCCAGCAGGTCTTCGTGCCGCCGCCCTCGGTGGCCGACACCATCGCCATCCTGCGCGGCCTGAAGGAGCGCTACGAGGTCCACCACGGCGTCCGGATCCAGGACGCCGCCCTCGTGGCCGCGGCCGTGCTCTCGGACCGGTACGTGACCGGCCGCTTCCTGCCCGACAAGGCGATCGACCTGATGGACGAGGCGGCCAGTCGCCTGCGCATCGAGATCGACTCCATGCCGACCGAGCTCGACGTCGTGACCCGCCGCCTGCGCCAGCTCGAGATCGAGCGGATGGCCCTGGCCAAGGAGACCGACACCGCCTCGGCCGACCGTCTGGCCAAGCTCGACGAGGAGATGGCCAACCTGACCGAGGAGTCCTCGGCGATGACGGCGCACTGGCAGGCCGAGAAGGAGGCCATCTCGACCATCCAGTCCCTCAAGACCCAGCTCGAACAGGCGCGCTCCGACGCCGAGCGACTCGGCCGGGAGGGCGACCTGGCCGCCGCGTCCGAGATCACCTACGGGGTCGTCCCCGGCCTCGAGCGCCAGGTGGAGGAGGCCACGTCGACCCTCGACGACCTCCAACGCGACCAGCGCTTCCTCAAGGAGGAGGTGGACGCCGAGGACGTGGCGGAGGTGGTCAGCCGGGCCACCGGCGTCCCCGTCAGCCGGCTGTTGGAGGGCGAGGTGGAGAAGCTGGTCCGGATGGAGGACGCCCTCCACGCCCGGGTCGTGGGCCAGGACGAGGCCGTTTCGGCCGTGTCCAACGCCATCCGCCGCAGCCGGGCGGGACTGTCGAATCCGGACCGGCCGATCGGTTCGTTCCTCTTCATGGGCCCGACCGGTGTGGGCAAGACCGAACTCGCCCGCGCCCTGGCCGAGTTCCTCTTCGACGACGCCCGGGCCATGGTCCGGATCGACATGAGCGAGTACATGGAGCGCCACTCGGTGGCCCGGCTCGTCGGGGCTCCCCCCGGGTACATCGGCTACGAGGAGGGCGGCCAGCTGACCGAGGCCGTCCGGCGCCGTCCCTACGCGGTGGTACTGCTCGACGAGCTCGAGAAGGCGCACCCCGACGTCTTCAACACGCTGCTGCAGGTGCTGGAGGACGGACGGCTGACCGACGGGCAGGGCCGGACGGTCGACTTCACGAACACCGTGCTGATCATGACGTCGAACATCCCCGGTGAGCCGATCGAGTACTTCAAGCCCGAGTTCGTCAACCGGATCGACGAGATCGTCCGCTTCCACAACCTGACCGAAGCCGACCTCAACCGGATCGTGACGATCCAGTTCCAGGGTCTGCGCGGCCGTCTCGCCGAACGCCGGCTCTCGCTCGAGGTCACCCCGGCGGCCGAGCAGCTGCTGGCCCACAACGGGTTCGACCCCGACTTCGGCGCCCGGCCCCTGCGTCGGGTCATCCAGCGCCAGGTCGAGGACCCGCTGGCCCTGGCGTTGCTCGAGGGCCGCTATCCGGAGGGCTCGACCGTCACGGTGGACGCCGAGGAGGGCGAGATCGTCCTCGTCTGAGGAGGCGACCGGCGGCGTGGCGTCCGACCCCGGGAGGGCCCGGGCCGGCCCTCGGATGGGCCGGTGCCCCCGGGGTACACTGGTGCGTAATCCGCATTCGCAACGGAGGAGAGACGCGTGCCGGCAACCGTCGTCGTCGGGACCCAGTGGGGTGATGAGGGCAAGGGCAAGCTCACCGACCTCCTGGCCAAGGAGATGGAGGTGGTCGTCCGCTACCAGGGCGGCCACAACGCCGGGCACACCATCGTGGTGGAGGGAGAGACCTTCGCGCTCCAGCTGGTGCCGAGCGGGATCCTGTACCCCCACATCACCCCGGTGATCGGCAACGGCGTGGTGGTCGACCCCACCGTGTTGCTCGCCGAGGTCGACGTGCTCGAGTCCAAGGGCATCGACACGTCGAAACTCCTGGTCAGCGGCAATGCCCACCTGATCATGCCGTACCACCACGAACTCGATCAGCTGGCCGAGCGCTACCTGGGCAAGAACAAGCTCGGCACCACCAAGCGCGGTATCGGACCCGCCTATGCGGACAAGTCGTCGCGCGTCGGGCTGCGGGTACAGGACCTCCTCGACCCCAAGATCTTCCGTCAGAAGCTCGACGTGGTCCTGAAGGAGAAGAACCAGGTCCTGGCCAAGGTCTACAACCGCCTGCCCCTGTCGGCCGACGACATCTGCGGCCTGTACCTGGACCAGCTGGCCCCCCGCATCGCCCCGATGGTGGCCGACACGGTCGGCCTGGTGCACGACTCGCTCGAGCGGGGGGCCCACGTACTCCTCGAGGGGGCCCAGGCCACGTTCTTGGACCTCGACCACGGCACGTATCCCTTCGTGACCTCCTCCAACCCCGTGGCCGGCGGCGCCTGCACGGGCGCGGGCATCGGTCCGCGCTACATCGACGAGGTGATCGGCATCGCCAAGGCGTACGTCACCCGGGTGGGCAGCGGACCGTTCCCGACCGAGCTCACCGACGAGATCGGTGACACCCTGGTCGACCGGGGGCACGAATACGGGGTCAACACGGGACGGCGGCGCCGGCCGGGCTGGTTCGACGCCGTCATGATGCGCCAGGCCGTGCGGCTCAACTCGCTGTCCGAAGTGGCCCTCACCAAGCTCGATGTGCTCGACAGCTTCGACACCGTGAAGGTGTGCGTGGCCTACGAGGCGAACGGCGAGCGGTTCACCCATCCGCCGTACCACCAGTCGGTGTTCCACCAGGTCAGGCCCGTCTACGAGGAGCTGCCGGGGTGGAAGACGGACATCTCGTCGGCCACCGAGCTGAACGACCTCCCCCAGGCGGCCCGCGACTACGTGCACTTCCTGGCCGAGCAGATCGGGGTGCCGGTGCGCCTCGTCGGCGTGGGCCCCGGTCGCGAGCAGTTCGTCCGATTCGCCGCATGAGCGGCGGCGCTCCCGCAGATGGACGCGGGGCCCCCGGCCCGGTGCGCACCGTCTGTGTCGTCGGCTCCGGCGGCCGTGAGCACGCCCTGGCCCTGGCGCTGGCCCGCACCGCCGACGTGGTCGTGACGCCGGGCAACCCCGGCATCGACGGACGGTCCCCCGAAGGACACGCCATGACCAGTGTGGCCACCGCTCCCGAGTCGATCGACGCCGACCTGTTCGTCATCGGCCCCGAGGTACCGCTCGTCGACGGTCTGGCCGATCGGCTGCGGGCCCAGGGCAAGCTGGTCTTCGGACCCGGTGCCGACGGGGCCCGCATGGAGGGCTCGAAGGCGTTCATGAAGGAGCTGCTGGCGGAGGCCGACGTGCCGACCGCCCGCTTCGGCGTGTTCACCGTGGTGTCCGACGCCGTCGCCTTCCTCCGGACGTTGGACGGCCCGTGGGTGGTCAAGACCGACGGGCTGGCCGCCGGCAAGGGCGTGCTGGTGACCGACTCGCTCGCCGACGCGGAGGCCGACGTCGCCGCCAAGCTGTCGGGCGACCTGTTCGGGCCGGCGGGCCAGCGGGTCGTCATCGAGGAGGGCCTGACCGGGCCGGAGTGCTCGCTGCTGGTGCTGTGCGACGGGGAGCGCCTGGCCCCGCTCGCCCCGGCCCAGGACTTCAAGCGGCGGGACGACGACGACGGCGGCCCGAACACCGGAGGCATGGGCGCGCTACTCGCCCGTCCCCTCGGTCGACGACGGACTCGTCGACTCGCTGGTGGCGGACGTCGTGGCCCCGGTGGTCCGCGCCATGCGGGCGCGGGGCATCGACTACCGGGGGGTGCTCTACGCCGGACTGATGCTCACGCCCACCGGTCCCCGGGTCCTGGAGTTCAACGTCCGCTTCGGTGACCCCGAGACCCAGGTCGTCCTGCCCCGCATGGAGGGCGACGTGGCGGCGCTGCTCGCCGAGGTGGCGGCCGGCGCGCTCGTCACCACCCCGAGCTTCGGTCGTGACGCGGCCGTCTGCGTGGTCCTGGCGTCCGAGGGCTACCCCGAGTCCCCCCGCACCGGCGACCGCATCGAGGGGATCGCCGACGCCGCCCGGACCCCCGGAGTGACGGTCTTCCACGCCGGGACGGCCGCCGGAGCGACGTCCGGGGAGGTGGTGACGGCCGGGGGTCGGGTGCTCGGGGTCACCGCCCTGGGCGGGACGGTGGAGGAGGCACGGGCCCGCGCCTACGAGGCCGTCGGGGCCATCACCTGGCCCGGCATGCTCCACCGCTCCGACATCGCCCGCCGGGCCGCGGCCGAACCGGTCGCCCCCCGCCGGCCCGTGAACGCCGAGGCCACCCGATGATCCCCCGCTATGCGCCGCCGGAGATGGCCGCCCTCTTCTCCGACGAGGCCCGGTTCGCCATGTGGCTCCGGGTCGAGCTCCTGGCCACCGACGGCTGGGTGGCCGTCGGCGACGTCCCGGCCGAGGCCGCCGAGTTCTGCCGCGCCCACGCTCCCGAGGTGGACACCGCCTTCGTCGAGGCGGTGGCCGAGCGGGAGCGGGTGACCGACCACGACGTCGCCGCCTTCGTCGATGTCGTCCAGGAGGCCATCGGCCAACCCGAGGGTTCCTGGATCCACTACGGCCTCACCTCCTCCGACGTGGTCGACACGGCGCTGTGCGCCACGTTGACCCGGGCCGCCGACCTGCTGATCGAGGCGGCCACCGATCTGGTGGGGGCCCTCAAGGCCCGGGCGCTCGAGTCGATCGACATCCCGGTCACCGGGCGCACCCACGGGATGCACGCCGAGCCGACCACCTTCGGCGCCAAGTTCTCGCTGTGGGCCCTCCAGGCCGACCGCGACGTGCAACGCCTCCGGTCCGCCCGCCAGCGGGTGGCGGTCGGGAAGCTGTCCGGTGCGGTCGGCACGTTCTCCAACATCGACCCCCGGGTCGAGGCCTACGTCTGCTCCGCCCTCGGCCTGGCGCCGGTGCCCGCCACCCAGGTGGTGGCGCGGGACCGCCACGCCGAATACCTGTGGGCGTGCGCCTCCGTCGGGGCCACCATCGAGCAGATCGCCACGGAGATCCGACACATGGCCCGCAGTGAGCTCGGCGAGGTGGAGGAGCCCTTCAAGCCGGGTCAGAAGGGCAGTTCGGCGATGCCCCACAAGCGCAACCCGATCCTGTCCGAGCGCCTGTGCGGCCTGGCGCGGGTGCTGCGGGGCTACCTGTCGGCCGGGCTCGAGGATGTGGCGCTGTGGCACGAACGCGACATCTCCCACAGCTCGGTGGAGCGGGTCGTCCTGCCCGACGCCAGCCTGCTGACCCTGTACATGCTGCAGAAGACCCGGGGCCTCGTCGAGGGTCTCGTGCTCCACCCCGAGCGGGCGCTCGCCACCCTCACCGAGGGGAGTCACGGACTGGTGTTCAGCCAGTCGGTCCTGCTGGCCCTGGTGGCCGGCGGACTGAGTCGCGACGCCGCCTACCGGATCGTGCAGCGCGACGCCCGGGCCGCCTGGGAGGAGGGTCGCAGCTTCCGGTCGGTGCTCGACGCCGATCCGGAGGTCACGCTCGACCCGGAGTCGCTCGACGCCGCCTTCGACCTGTCCCGTACCCTGCGTCACGTCCACCGATTCACCGATGCCCTGGAGGAGCTCGCCCCATGACCCCGTCCCCCCTGCCCCTCGTGTCGTCCGGCAAGGTCCGTGAGCTGTACGACGCCGGTGACGACCGCCTGCTGATGGTGGCGTCCGACCGGATCTCCGCCTTCGACGTCATCATGGACGAGCCGATCCCGGAAAAGGGCCGGGTGCTGACGGCCATGACCGCGGCGTGGCTCGAGGAGCTGGCCGACCTGGCCCCCAACCACCTGATCAGCGCCGACACCGCCGACTTCCCCGAAGGGGCCGGGGCCATCCCGGGCGGACTCGGGTACCTGGCCGGCCGGACGATGCTCGTCCACCGGGCGGACATGCTCGACATCGAGTGCATCGTGCGGGGCTACCTGGCCGGTTCCGCCTACAAGGAGTACCAACGCGAGGGGACGGTCCACGGCATGCCCATGCCGGCCGGGCTGCTGCACGCCCAGGCCCTGCCCGAGCCCATCTTCACCCCCTCCACCAAGGCCACCGAGGGCCACGACCTCAACATCGGGATGGCTGAGGCCATCGACATCGTGGGCAAGGAGGCCGCCGAGGCCGCCGCCGCCCTGTGCCTCGAGGCCTACCGCCGCGCGGCGGCCCGCGCCCAGGAGCAGGGCATCGTGATCTGCGACACCAAGTTCGAACTCGGGTACATCGACGGCAGGCTCTCCCTGTGTGACGAGGTGCTCACCCCGGACTCGTCGCGCTTCTGGCCGGCCGACGACTGCGCCCCCGGCACCAATCCTCCGTCCTTCGACAAGCAGCCGCTGCGCGACTGGCTCGAGGCCCAGCCGTGGGACAAGCAGGCGCCACCCCCGCCCCTCCCGTCCGAGATCGTCGGAGCGACGTCGGAGCGGTACGTGGCCGCCTACGAACGGGTCTGCGGTCGCTCGCTGGCCGACTGGTACGGTGCCTGACATGGCCACCACCCGCCAGTTCTCGGCGCAGGTCGAGGTCCTCCTGCGCGAAGGGATCGCCGACCCCCAGGGGGCCACGATCGAGCGGGCGCTCCCCGCGCTCGGGCTCGGCGGGGTGACCGCGGTGCGGGCCGGCAAATCCTTCCGCTTCGACCTGGCCGCCGCGGACGAGTCCGACGCCCTGGCCCAGGCCACGGTGGTGGCCGACCGCCTGTTGGCCAATCCGGTCATCGAGGAGTCCCGGGTGACCGTCCGGCCGGCCGGCGCGGCCGCCTGATGGCGCCCCGCGTCGGCGTCGTCCTGTTTCCGGGGACGAACTGCGAGTACGACGCGGTGCGGGCCGTCGAGCAACTCGGGGCCACCGCGGACCTGGTCTGGCACGGGGCCACGACGGTCTCGGGGTACGACGCCCTGATCCTGCCCGGCGGCTTCGCCCACGGTGACTACCTGCGCCCGGGGGCCATCGCCCGGTTCTCCCCGGTGATGGACGCGGTGTCGGACTTCGCCGCCGCGGGCGGTCCGGTCGTGGGGATCTGCAACGGCTTCCAGGTGCTGACCGAGGCGGGGCTCCTGCCCGGCGCCCTGCAGAAGAACCGGGGCCTGCGGTTCGTGTGCGCCACCGCCGCCCTGCGGGTCGAGCGCGACGACACGGCCCTCACCTCCGGCGTCCCGGTGGGCACCGAGCTCGCCATCCCCATCAACCACTTCGAGGGGAACTACACCTGCGACACCGCCACCCTGGCCGAGCTGCGGGCCGAGGGGCGGGTGGTGTTGCGCTACGTCGACAACCCCAACGGGTCGGTCGACGACATCGCGGCCGTCTGCAGCGCCGGGCGCAACGTCGTCGGCCTCATGCCCCACCCCGAGCGGGCCTCCGACGCGCTGCTCGGCTCCCAGGACGGGATCGTCCTGCTCCGGGCGCTGCTCCGTACCGCGGCGGCCCCGGCGCCCGTCGGCTGACCGACGAACGCCGGACCGCTCCCGGCCCCGGCGTCCAGGACCGGGCCACCGCCCGGGTTCAGCCCCGCGAACGCGGGATCTTGGCCTGCTGCAGCACCGATGCGCTCACGCCCACGGTCCGCCAGGCCGAGTACGAGATGCCCTTGCGCTCGCCGTACTGACGGGCGACCTTGATGAAGCTCTTCTCCAGGGCGGCGAGGTCCACGACGTCGCCGCTGTGGGCCAGCTCGGCCTCGAGGCGCTGCTTCTCCTCGACCAGGTGGAGACGGTTCAGCGGGTCGGCCTCGGGCAGCGCGTTGTCGATGGAGGTCAGCCGCTTGCGGATGGAGTCCGGCGTGCGCTTGCGGCCACGGCGTGGCTTGGTGGACTCGAGCGCCTCGAGGTACTGCCGCACGATGCGGCCCTCTTCGCGTCCCTTGGCCAGCGCCGCCTTGTGTTCGGCGGACATCGGTGTCTTCTTGCGGGCTTTGGTGGGGGTGGCAGCAGGCATGTTCTCACGTTTCCTGAATGGTGGTATTTATGACAAATCGATACTCTACAACAATCGTAATGCTTGTGAGTATCGTATCCCTACTTGGCGGATACCTGGCAACGGATTCCGTTGCAACTGAAGATTCGTTTACGCAGATGTCTCCGGGGGTGGCCGGCCCGGATGGGCGCCGGAGCCGCCGAATTGCTGGCTCCACCCTGGTGGAACGGCTGTGATCCGAACGGTGCGACATTCGTGGTGAGGGGCCGGATTTCCGGGTAAATGTACCCGGCACGGCGCCGGAGGCCAGCCGGTAGAACGCCCGACGCGTCCCCGGCGGTGGGCGCGCCGCTCCGGCCTCCGGAGCCTTCGCGCCGGACGGGTATCCTCGTTCCATGCAGCCGAGTGGAGACGGACAGGTCGACCGGATGGACGGGACGGAGGCGGGCCTGCACCGGGCGCTCGGCCTGACGGACGCCGAGCGCGACGAGGTGGAAGGCATCCTCGGACGGGCGCCCAACCACCTCGAACTGGCGCTGTTCGCCGTGATGTGGAGCGAGCACTGCTCCTACAAGTCGTCCCGGATCCACCTCCGCCGCCTGCCCACCGAGGGACCCCACGTCCTCGTCGGACCCGGGGAGAACGCGGGGGTCATCGATGCCGGCGACGGCATCGCGGTGGCCATCCGCATCGAGTCCCACAACCATCCCTCGGCCATCGAGCCCTACCAGGGGGCGGCCACCGGGGTGGGAGGCATCCTGCGGGACATCTTCACGATGGGGGCCCGACCGATCGCCGTGATGGACCCGCTCTTCTTCGGTGACCCGACGGAGGCGAAGCAGCAGTGGCTGATCGAGGGCGTCGTGGCGGGCATCTCCGGGTACGGCAACTCGGTGGGCGTCCCCACCATCGGAGGCGAGCTCACCTTCGACCCGTGCTATGCGCAGAACCCCCTCGTCAACGTCCTCTGCCTGGGGGTCCTGCCCACGGAGCGACTGGTCCTCGGCCAGGCGTCGGGTCCGGGCAACCTGGCGGTGCTCCTGGGCTCGTCGACGGGACGCGACGGGATCGGCGGGGTCAGCGTGCTCGCCTCGGCCGGGTTCGGCGGCGGCGACGAGGCGGAGGAGGCGGCCAAGCGGCCGAGCGTGCAGGTGGGCGACCCCTACGAGGAGAAGCGGCTGATCGAGGCCTGCCTCGAGCTGCTCGACGCCAAGCTCGTGGTGGGCATCCAGGACCTGGGTGGCGCCGGCCTGGTGTGCGCCACCAGTGAGACGGCCGCCCGTGGGCGGGGTGGGCATGGACGTCGACGTGTCGGCCGTGCCCCGTCGCGAGCCGGGCATGGCCGACTACGAGGTCATGACGTCGGAGAGCCAGGAGCGGATGCTGGCCATCGTCACGCCGGCCGACCTGGCGCGGGTGCAGGAGGTCTGTGCCAAGTGGGAGGTCCGGGCCGCGGTGGTCGGACGCGTCACCGAAGCCCCCGAGGGAGGTCCCGGTCGGCTGCGCATCCTCGACGGCTTCGACGGTCCCGTCCTCGGCGACGTCCCCGCCGTCGCCCTGAGCGAGGACGCTCCCCTCTACCGCCGGCCGCTCGCCCGTCCCGCCGACCAGGACGCCCGCCTGGCCGACGATCCCGGGGCACTTCCGGCCCCGGCGGACTGCGGACACGATGTCCTGGCCCTGCTGGCCGACCCGACGTGGGTCTACCGTCAGTACGACCACCAGCTGTTCCTCAACACGGTCGAGGGCCCCGGCGGCGACAGCGCCGTGCTCCGGCTCGCCGCGCCGGGCCTCCCGGCGTCGCAACGGGGACTGGCCCTCACCACCGACTCCAATCCCACCTGGTGCGCCCTGGACCCGCGGGCGGGCACCGCGGCGACGGTGGCCGAGGCGGCCCTCAACCTGGCCTGCTCGGGAGCCACGCCGATGGCCGTCGTGAACTGCCTCAACTTCGGCAATCCCGAGCATCCCGAGGTGATGTGGCAGCTGTCCGAAGCCATCGACGGCATGTCCGAGGCCTGCCTGGCGCTGGGGCTCCCCGTCATCGGCGGCAACGTCAGCCTCTACAACGAGAGCTTCGGCCGCGACATCGACCCGACGCCGGTCATCGGGGCCCTCGGCCTCATCGACCGCTTGGCGGCCCGACCGCCGGGGGTGACGCTGGTGGAGGGCGGTGCCCTGGTCATGCTGGACGCCAGCGTGGGTACGTCGGACTTCCGCCACCGGCCGCCCTCGCTGGCGGGCTCGCGGTGGGCCGTCCAGCTCCGACACCACCGCAACGGCACGCTGCCCCCCTCGACCTGGCCGGGCACGCCCGCCTCGTGGGCTTCGTGGCCGGCGTGGTGGCCGACGGGGTGGCCGGAGGTGACTCTCTGGTCCAGGGCCTCCACGACGTGTCGGGGGGCGGCCTCGCCGTCGCCCTGGCCGAGTTGGCGGTGCGGTCGGGGATCGGGGTGCAGGTGTCGGGGGTGGGCGACCACCACGAGCTGTTCTCCGAGGCGCCGTCGCGGGTGGTGGTCTGCACCACGGACTCGCACGCGCTCCTGTCGCGGGCGGCCGACGCCGGGGTGGGCTTCCGGGTGCTCGGCACCGCCGGAGGCGACCGGATCACCATCGGCGACCTGGTCGACCTCGACCTGGCGGAGGCGGCCGCCGCCTGGCGGGGCCGGCTGCCCGACCTCCTCGACGACCTGGCCCCCGTCACCAACTGAGGGGAGGGAACGGCGGGACGCCGGTCGGGTCCCACCCGGGCGTCCTCACCCCGTGGGGCGCACCGCCTCGAGTCGGGTGAGCACCCGGTCCGGCACCTTGAGGTCACCGGTTCCGGTCCCGACGTGCAGGTCGGGCTTGGTGGCCCCGTGGAAGTCCGAGCCGCCGGTGGGCACCAGGTCGAACCGGCGGGCCAGGTTGACGAGGTCGGTGCGCGTCCGGGGGGAGTAGCGGCCGTAGACCGCCTCGAGACCCCCGAGACCGCTCTCGGCCATCGACCGGACGGTGGCGGCCAGTTCGTCCCCCTCCTGGCCGATCGTCATCGGGTGGGCGAGGACGGCCACTCCCCCCGATGCGAGGGCCAGGCGGCACACGTCGGCCACGCTGAGCCGTCCCTTGGGGACGTAGGCGGCACCGCCGTTCGACAGGTACCGGTCGAAGGCCTCCTCGACCGAACCGACCGCTCCGATGTCGACCATGGCCTGGGCGAAGTGCGGGCGCCCCACCCCCGCCTCGCTTCCCGCGTGGGCCGCCGCCTGGGCGAACGTGACCGGGATGCCGAGGGCGGCGAGCCGGTCCACCAGGGCCAGGTTCCGGGCCCGGCGGTCGTCGCGCAGCCGGTCGAGCTCGAGGCCGAGCGGGCTGGTGGGGTCGTCGACGAAGTAGACGAGGACATGGACGCCGCCCCGACCGATGGGGACGCACGACACCTCGCAGCCCGGAACCAACCGGATCCCCAGCTCGTCGGCCCGGGCCCGGGCCCGGGCCAGCCCGGCCAGTGAGTCGTGGTCGGTGAGGGCCACCGCCCCGCAGCCGGCGCCGTGGGCCAGTTCCACGATCCGCTCGGGTGGCTCGCTCCCGTCCGAGACGGTCGAGTGGGTGTGGAGGTCGATCACCCGACCGACGCTATCGGCCGGTGGCCACGGTCCCCGGGTGGGCGGAGCCGGGGGAGGTGGCACTAGAGTGGGTGAGGTGATCGGTGAGCCTCGGTGCACGATCCCGTCCGGCCCGACCGACGAACCCCGGTGTGTGCGGTGACCAACCGATGATGGAGGCCAAGGAAGCGTGCGGCGTCTTCGGGGTGTATGCCCCGGGGCGGCCTGTCGCACACCTGACCTTCGACGGTCTCTACGCCCTCCAGCACCGCGGTCAGGAATCGGCCGGCATGGCCGTGAGCGACGGCGACCTCATCACCGTGATGAAGGACATGGGTCTCGTCACGACCGTGTTCGACGAGCGGAAGCTCTCGGGACTCCGCGGCCACCTGGCGATCGGGCACACCCGCTACTCGACGGCCGGGTCGAGCGACTGGATCAACGCCCAGCCCGTGTTCCGGGGCGTGGGCCGCGCCGGGTTCGGCCTGGCCCACAACGGCAACCTCACCAACACGGACGCGCTCGCCGGGATGGCCAACATGCTGCCCGGCCTGGTCTCCTCGGACAGCGACCTGGTGGCGGAGCTGCTGGCCCGGGCGTTCCCCCCGGACGGACCCGACCGGACGCGTGCCGAGCACGCCGAGGACCTCGAGTCGGCCCTGATGGAGGTCCTGCCGAGCGTGGAGGGCGCGTTCTCGTTCGTCCTGATGGATGCCGACCGCATCATCGGGGTCCGGGACCCCAACGGGTTCCGACCCCTGTGCCTGGGGCGGCTCGACGCCACGGCCGAGTACGACCAGGGCTGGGTGCTGGCCTCGGAGTCGCCGGCCCTCGACGTCATCGGGGCCACCTTCATCCGCGAGCTCGAGCCCGGTGAGATGGTGGTCATCGACGGCAAGGAGGTCCGCTCGGCGCACCCGTTCCCGCCCGAGCGCATCAACCCCAAGCTGTGCATCTTCGAGTTCGTGTACTTCGCCAGGCCCGACACCCGGCTCTACGGCAACGAGGTCCACGGCGCCCGGCGCCGGATGGGTCAGCTGCTGGCCAAGCAGCGACCGGTGGAGGCCGACCTGGTCATGGGCGTGCCCGACTCCGGGGTCCCGGCCGCCGAGGGCTACGCCTTCGGCTCGGGCATCCCCTACGGGCAGGGCCTCGTGAAGAACCGCTACATCGGCCGGACCTTCATCGCCCCCACCCAGGCCGAGCGGGCCAACGGGGTGCGCCGGAAGCTCAACCCGCTGCGCGAGAACATCACCGGCAAGCGGGTCGTCGTCGTCGACGACTCCATCGTCCGCGGCACCACCACCCGGGCGATGGTGAAGATGCTGCGCGAGGCCGGGGCCCTCGAGGTCCACCTGCGCATCTCCTCACCGCCGTTCCAGTGGCCCTGCTACTACGGCATCGACACGCCGGACCGCACGGAACTGCTGGCGGCCGTGCAGACCCTCGACGAGATCGTCGAGTTCCTCGACGTGGACTCCCTCGAGTACCTGACGCTCGAGCACCTCGTCGAGGCCATCGACGCCCCGAACGCCGGATTCTGCGACGCCTGCCTGACCGGTGTCTACCCGGTGCCCGTGGCGGTCCCCGTGGCCGTCGTCGAGCGGCCCGCCGTCCCGGCGACCGCCGGCTCGCCCGGAGCGTGACGGACCGGACCTCCGACGCCCCCGCCACCTACGCGGCGGCCGGTGTGGACATCGACGCCGGCGAGCGGGCCGTCGAACTGATCAAGCCGATGGTGGCCTCCACCCGGCGCCCCGAGGTGCTCGGTGGCCTGGGCGACTTCGGCGGACTGTTCGCCCTCGACACCTCGCGCTACCGCCGGCCGGTCCTCGTGTCGGGCACCGACGGCGTCGGCACCAAGGCGGCCGTGGCCCAGGCCATCGGGCGCCTCGACACCGTCGGTATCGATCTCGTGGCGATGTGCGTGGACGACCTGGTGTGCCAGGGGGCGGAGCCCCTGTTCCTGCTCGACTACATCTCGACGGGAAGCGTCGAACCGTCCCGTATGGCCGATCTGGTGTCCGGGGTGGCCGAAGGCTGCCGTCAGGTCGGGGCCACCCTCCTCGGGGGCGAGATGGCCGAACACGCCGGCATCATGTCGGCCGACGAGTTCGACCTCGTCGGCTTCGCGGTGGGCGTGGTCGAACAGGACGAGATCCTGGGGCCCCACCGGGTCGTGCCGGGGGACGTGCTGCTGGGTCTGCCCTCCCCGGGGTTGCGGTCCAACGGCTACACGCTGGCCCGCCACGTGCTGCTCGAGCGGGCGGGTCGCGGCTATGACGATCCGGCATGGCCGGGGGCGGACACGACCGTGGCCGACGAGCTCCTCCGACCCTCGGTGATCTACACGCCCGCCGTGCGGGCGGCCATGGCCGCCGCCGAGGTGCACGCCGTCGCCCACGTGACCGGCGGCGGCTTCGGGGGCAACATCCCCCGGGCGCTGCCCGAGGGTGTCCGGGCGGTCCTGGTGCGGGGGAGCTGGACGGTCCCGCCGATCTTCACCGAGATCCGGCGGCTCGGGATGGTGGACGACGACGAGATGGCCCGGGTCTTCAACCTCGGTCTCGGGATGGTGGTGGCGGTGTCGGCCGACAGCGTGGGTCGGGCCACGGCGGCCCTGTCCACGGCCGGGATCGACCCGGTGCCCGTCGGCTGGGTCGAGGAGGGTGGGCGGGGCGTGGAGCTGACCGGCCCGCCCCTGTGGGAGCGGAGCTGATGGGAGCAGAGCTGATGGGAGCAGGGTCGGTGGGACGACGGATCCGGGGACGACGATGACGACCGCGCTGCCCGACACCCCCTTCGAGGCGCTGCGCGCCCACGTGTTGGAGTACTCCGTGAAGCGGGGTGAGTTCACCCTCAAGTCGGGGCGGACGTCGTCGTGGTTCATCGACTCCAAGCAGACGGTCTGCCGACCCGAGGCCATGGTCCTGGTGGCCGACGGGATCCTCTCGGTGCTGCCCGAGGACGTCGACGCCATCGGCGGCCTGACCATGGGCGCCGACCCGGTGGCCTTCGTGACGGCCGGTGTGGCCGCCACCCGGGGCCGGGCCCTCAAGGCGTTCAGCGTCCGCAAGGAGGCCAAGGACCACGGGGCGGGAGGGCGCATCGCCGGCGCCCTCGACCCCGGCGACCGGGTCGTCATCACCGAGGACACGGTGACCCGGGGCACGTCGCTGCTCGAAGCGGCCTCCGCCGTCCGGGAGTTCGGCGCCGAGCCGGTGCTGCTGGTCGCCGTGGTCGACCGGGGAGGCACGTGCGCCGCCATGGCGGCCGCCGAGGGACTCGAGTTCCGGGCCCTGCTCACCGCCCCCGACCTCGGGTTCGACTACGAGGGCGCCTGAGCGACCCGGCCGACCGGTTCCCTCGCGCCGGCCGGGCACCGGCCCGTCCGGCGCCGTCCGTCGGTAGCCTGCTCCCATGGCCACCATCGAACAGCTCCACCACGACCCGGGCGGCGACGTCCAGACGTTCGACTCCTTCGATCCGGGGACCGGCACGGTCATCGGCACCTACCCGGTCGACGACACCGCGGCCGTCGCCGCCGCGGTGGAGCGGGCCCGGGCGGCGTCCGTCTGGTGGCGCACGCTCGGGTTCACGGGCCGGGCGATCCACCTCCGGCGGTTCAAGGCGGAGATCGCCCGACGCATGGACGAGCTGGCCGACCTCGTCCACCGTGAGAACGGCAAGCCCCATGCCGACGCCGTGCTGGAGATCACCCTGGTGGTGGACCACCTCACCTGGGCATCGGCTCACGCCCGTCGCGAGCTCGGACCCCGCCGGGTCTTTCCGGGACTGACGGCGTTCAACAACACGGCCACCGTCGAGTACCTGCCGCTCGGCGTGGTCGGGGTCATCGGGCCCTGGAACTACCCCGTCTTCACGCCGATGGGCTCGATCGCCTACGCCCTGGCCGCCGGCAACGCGGTGGTCTTCAAGCCCAGTGAGTACACCCCGGGCGTCGGTCGCTGGATGGTCGACGCCTGGGCCCGCGCCGTGCCCGAGGGCCGCGACGTGTTCGGCCTCGTCACCGGCCTGGGTGGGACCGGGGCGGCGCTGTGCCGCTCGGGGGTGGACAAGATCGCCTTCACCGGCTCGGCCGCCACGGGCCGGAAGGTGATGGCCGCCTGCGCCGAGGGACTCGTGCCGGTGCTCATGGAGTGCGGCGGCAAGGACGCGCTCCTCGTCGACGACGACGCCGACCTCGACGCCGCAGCCGACGCCGCCCTGTGGTGCGGGATGTCGAACGGGGGGCAGACGTGCATCGGTACCGAGCGGGTCTACGTGGCCGAACCCGTCTACGACCGCTTCGTCGAACTGCTGGTGGCCAAGGCCCGGGGTCTGGCCCCGGGCACGGCCGACGGGGCGTCGTGGGGACCGCCCACCATGCCGGCCCAGGTCGATACCGTCCGCCGGCACGTCGCCGACGCGCTCCACCGGGGCGGACGGGCGGTGGTCGGGGGCGAGTCGTCGGTGGACGCCGGTGGGATCGGGCCCACCATCCTCGTGGAGGTGCCCGAGGACTCGTCCGCCGTGCAGGAGGAGACGTTCGGGCCGACCCTGACCGTCACCCGGGTGCGCGACGTCGAAGAGGGACTGGCCCTGGCCAACGACTCCGCCTATGGCCTGGGCGGGGCGGTCTTCACCGGCAACCGGCGCCGGGGCGTCGAGCTGGCCCGTCGGATGCGGTCGGGCATGACCTCGGTCAACTCGATCATGACCTTCGCCATGGTGCCGGGTCTCCCGTTCGGCGGCGTGGGTGAATCGGGATTCGGCCGCATCCACGGCGCCGACGGCCTGCGGGAGTTCACCCGCCCGAAGGCGGTGACGGCCCAGCGCTTCGCCCTGCCCGTCGACCTCACCAGCTTCGGGCGACCGGCCCGGGCCACCGAGGTGGTGTCGAAGGTCTTCGGGATCGTCCACGGCCGCAGCCGCTGACCCGACGGGTCAGCCGGCCCGGTAGGCGGCGACGACGGGGGCGAGCTCGGTGGGGGTGGCGCCGTGGAGGATGACGCCGTCGCAGCCCAGGTCGAACTGGCCGCGCACGGTGCGCGCACACTGCTCCGGCGTTCCGGTGGCGCTGGCCGCCAACCACTCGTCGGGTAGCAGGGTGGCGATGTGCTCGAGCTGGTCCGTCGTGGCGTGGGAGTCGATGCCCCCGAGGAAGCCGGACACCACGGGATCGGCCCGGAAGCGCTCCAGCACGGCCGGATCCCAGCCGTTGGTGGCCACCAGCAGGTCGCCGTAGCCCTGGAGGTAGGTGGCCAGACGCCCGACGGACTTCATCAGGGCCAGATCCTCCGCGATGTGGTCGCCGATGGTGGCCAGGCACGACCAGACCTGCACGGCGCCGGGATCCCGCCCCGCCCGTTCGGCCGCCCCTCGCACGATGGAGACGCAGCGCCGGGTGGTCTCCTCGGTGAAGAACGTGTGCAGGATGACCTGGTCGAAGGTGCGCCCGCCCAGGGCGAGGCTCTGCGGCCCGAAGGCCACCAGGCCGAGGGGCAGGTCCTCGTCGATCGCCGCCAGGTAGAGGACGGGCCACGACCCGGCGGGGCCCTCGTGGCCCACGATGAATTCGCCCCGGAAGAGGCGTTTCATGAGCCGGGCGAAGTCCTCGAGGGCGGCCGTGGTGATGGGCGGGATCCCGTAGGTGTCCTGGATGATCGGGATCCCCCGGCCGAGCCCCAGCACGAAGCGGCCGCCGGTGAGGCTCTGCATCGACCGGGCCAGTCCCGCCGTGATCATGGGGTGGCGCGTGTTGTGGTTGGTGGCCGCGGTGACGACGGTCAGCTCCTCGCTGACCGCACCGGCGGCGCCTGACAGCACGCCGATCTCCTTCTTGTCGAAGCGCTCCGACAGGAACACCGATCCGAATCCGAGCGCTTCGCCGACCCGCACCTCGTCGATCAGGTCGCGGGTGCTGGCGGGTTGGCCGGCCAGGCCGTAGAAGCCCAGTTCGGTGAGCCGGCGAGCGGGCGGTGGGGTGTCGGACACGGTGCCTCCTCGGCGGACGGTGACGCGACGGTAGCAAGGGTCGACGCGCGACACGGCGCCCCGCAGGGCGCCGTGTCGATCATGGGCCTGTCCGGAACCGGCGGGACGGGGGAGCGTCCCCCCGCGAGCGGTCAGGCGTCCCCGTCGGACGCCTCGGGGGCGTCTCCCTCGGCGAGGACCAGGTAGATCTTCCGGCGGGTGTCGGTGAGGATGTCGCCCACCGTCCGGATCTGGTTGGGGCTGCCGGCCTGGGCCACCTGCTTGGTGGCCTTCGCGACCTGGACCATGATCCCCATCATGTCGGGGACGGACCGGTCGCCTCCGGCCGCCTCCTCCCAGGGGGTCGGGCCGTCGCCGGCCGCCTCCGCCTCGGCCCGGCCCTCGGGCGTGAGCTGGAAGACCCGGCGGCCCTCCGAGGTGTCGGCGGTCACGAGACCCTGGTCCTCCAGGGCCGAGAGGGTCGGGTAGACCGACCCCGGGCTGGGCCGCCAGACCCCGCCGCTGCGCTCGGTGAGCTCGGTGATGATCTGGTAGCCGTGCATCGGCTCCTCGGCGAGGAGCGCGAGGATGGCGGCGCGGACGTCGCCCCGCCGGGCCTTGCCGCCCCGTCCGGGGGGACCTCCGAAGCCTCCGTGGCGCCCGAAGCCCGGACCGAAGCCGTCGCGACCCCGTCCCCGGCCGCGACCGCGCCCTCTCGGGTCGCCGCCGAAGCGGTCACCCCTGCCGGTCGGCGGGGGGCCGAACCTCGGCCCCCGGTGTCCTGCGTGTTGCGTGTCGTACTCGTTGTCTCCGTACATGGTGTGTCTCCTCTTGGGCTTGTGGGCCGGTCGTCCGACCGGCTCCGGCGTTTCGTGGGGCGGTACATCGGAACCGCTCACGTGCAGTCACGATATATCGCAATACGACCGTTGTCAACCCCCTCCGAGCGTAATTTCGACCGCGGCAACCCGGGAGCCCGACCACCGACCCGGGGTCCGGCACCCGGAGGCACCGGTAGCGTGGGCCGGTGGAGGGCCCCGGAGCCCCCGGTCCGAACCCAGGAGCTGTGTCATGCGCATCGGCGTCGTCCTCCCCCAGACCGAGATCGGCCCCGACGTCGGCGCCGTCCGTACCTATGCGCTCGGCGTCGAGGACCTGGGGTACCAGCACGTCCTGGCCTACGACCACGTCGTGGGGGCGGACCCCGAGGTCCACCGGCCGTGGAACGGCCCCTACGACATCGACACGCAGTTCCACGAGCCGTTCGTGCTGTTCGGGTTCCTCGCCGGCTGCACGTCGCTCGAGCTGGTGACGGGCATCCTCGTCCTCCCGCAACGCCAGACGGCCCTCGTGGCCAAGCAGGCGGCCGAGGTGGACCTGCTCAGCCGGGGAGGGTTCCGCCTGGGGGTGGGGATCGGATGGAACGCCGTGGAGTACGAGGCCCTGGGCCAGGACTTCACCACGCGGGGTCGGCGCCTGGAGGAGCAGGTCGGACTGCTGCGCGCCTACTGGTCGGAGCGGTCGGTGACGGCGGACGGCGAGTTCGACCGGGTGACCGGGGCCGGTCTCGCCCCGCTACCGGTGCAACGGCCCATCCCGGTGTGGTTCGGCGGCGCGTCGCCCCGGGCGTACGAGCGGATGGGAAGGCTGGCCGACGGCTGGCTGCCGCTGGTGCCACCCGGTGAGCAGCTCGACGCGGCCAGAGCCCTCATCGCCGAGTCGGCGGAGCGGGCCGGGCGCGACCCGGCGGCCATCGGGATGGAGGGCCGGGTGGACTGGGGTGGCGACCTCGACGACGCCCTCCGGGGGATCGAGCGGTGGCGGGCGGAAGGCGCCAGTCATGTCTCGATCAACACGATGCGATCCGGTCTGGGTCCGGTGGACGGGCACCTCGGCGTCCTCGAGGCTATCGCCGCCCGCCTGCCGCTCGACTGAGTCGGGCGTCCGACTGCCTCGGGTGGGAGTGTCGAGGTCTACGGCACGATGAGCCACGACGATCGGTACGACGGGGGACGACGTCGGATGATGGCCTAGCTCCTTGTGTTGGCCGGAGACATAAGGGTTCCGATGTGAGGAAACTCACGCACGGGGCGATCTGCCGACCCTGAGTCTCAAGGCGAAGGCTGGCACTCCCATCCGTGCATGAGACGCTGCTTCGTGTCGCCCGTGACGCTCATCGCCACTTCCGGCCCAGCAACATTCTCTTGCCCACTACGACATGTTCTCGATCATGAGGACGATCTCGTCCCGTTGGTAGCCCTGAGTGCGGCAGAACTCGACCAACTCGCGCACTCGCTCCAGGACTGCCCCTCGTTGGGGTGTTCCGGCGACGGTGATCCCTCGTCCTCTCTGGAAATCAAGCAGGCCCTCATCGCGCAAAATGCGGAGCGCTCGGAGCACCGTGTTCTTGTTCACTCCAAGCACGGCCGCCAGGTCTTTTGCCAGGGGAAGCCTCTCGCCGGGACCGGCCTCCCCATCTGCGATCGCTCGACGGATCTCCGCGGCCACCTGATCATGGAGAGCAATAGGGTCTTCTCTGTTCACCTTGACCTGAAGCATGGTGCTAGTCATAGTAGTCCTATGAACTTCCGTGTGCGAGGTGAAGTGTGACCCTCATCGAGACGCCCGTCGCAGAGGATCAGGTCGATCCGATGCAACTCCTCTTCGAGGAAGCAAGGCGGCGCAGGGAGCGCCGCCGCCTGATCGCCGGAGTCGTATCCGTGGTTGCTGTACTGATCGCCGGGGCGATTCTGGCTCTGACGTCCGGGGACGGTCGCACCAGCACTCCACCACGGTCGTCATCGCCGCCCATTGCCACTGCCCCTGCACTCTCTGCGGCCGCCTTCAGCGTGCGGCCGCTGCTCTGCTTCGCTCCTGAAGCCGACCCTGGTGTGTCCGCGAGCCCAGAATCGACGCCACTTCCTCCATGCTCCGAAGCTTCCGCACTCACAGCGACCCACGTCGCGTTGGCGCCCACGGACGGAGGGGGGTACAGCGTGCACTACGACCTCGGCCCTGACGCCCAGTTCGTGGCGTTCCCCTCGACGACATGGACCAACGACGTCGCCGGGGCCAACGTGATCGTGCCCGGCTCGGGCAACGGACACGTTCGCTATGTGCTCGGCCCGGTGTCCCTTGTGGCGGCCGACGTGAAGTCAGCCGCCGCCCGACCTACCGCATTCGGGATGGGGGTCGTGATCCTGCACCTCACCACCTCTGGTGCTGCCAAGTGGGATGCGCTCGCACGCCAGCAACTCCATGCGATGGTCGGCGTGGTCTTCCACAACGCTCTGATCTCGGCTCCCATCATCCAACCATTGCCGACGAACTCTCCGTATCTCTCGAGCTTTTCGGGCTTCTCATCGTCGGGGCAAATCCAGTTGGGTGACATGACGCAGCAGCAAGCGCAAGCACTTGCAGCGAGCCTCTGATCGCCTGACCTACCTCCGCGACAGCTCACCTCATCTCCACGCAAACCGGAATCGACACGGTGGCGCCGTAACTGCCTCCTAACACCGGGAGAGTGTCACGCCCGACAGATCCGGGCGTTCAACTGCCAGGCGACCCAGGAGCGCTGAACGACCCACCCCACCCCACCGTCCGCTTCACGCTGAACTGCCGATTCCGTGCCACGTCCGTCGTAACCGCCCCCCAACTGGTCGTGCCCCTTGGCGGTCGTCGGCACGCCTCCTCGAACGCTGTGATTGCCACACGTTCGCTAGCAAATACCGCTGACGATGGTCCCCAAGTGGACGCGCTAAATGGATTCTGAGGCCCATCCCAGCAGATGGGGATCGCCTCAGCTCGAGCGCCACGCTTGAGCGGTTGGTGCCAAAGCTCTATGACCCAGCCATTCCTGTCGGACCCGGTGACGGGGCCTCCGAGGCCGTCAGTCGTGTGAGCTTGAGCGACTTCTGGTTCGATTGTCCCAGAGTGCCAGAAGATGGCGAGGCGTGCTCCGACCCATCCAGTCCGACGTGCCCCTGATCACCGGGTCGGTGTCACGGTGCGGGATGAGACGGACCAGCCATCACCAGTCCGGGTAGATGACCAGAGGGACCATCTCGCCATTGCTGAAGTCGTCGAATCCCCTGAGGTCACAGAACTCCATCAGGCGGATGCTGAAACTGAACACTCGATCACTGAGGGCGCTTCCGTTGGCCGGATTCTCTACGGCGAACTGGTCGCACAGGACTTCGATTGTCAACGATCTGGCGTCATCCACTCGGTGGTTGATCGAGATGTCCACGATGTCCCGCCTGTTTGGACGCCGACCGATCCTGACAACCGCCCACTCCGATTCCGACGAAAACTGCTCGGCGGCAACGAGTGCGATCTGATCGACCTCAACAGCGGTGAACTGACAGAGGGTGCCGCCTGTCCTGTTCCGATTCCTCACGGTGACCTCCAGCGTCCCAGCCGAAGTCTGCCACTGTCCCACAACACCGGCTCGGGGTCAGCGTTCTTGCCTGACCGGCCTTGGCGATCGCAGTCGGTCTCACCACCATCGACCCAGTTTTCCGGGCACGTCGTGGCACGGAACAGTTGCCCGATGAATTCGACCGGCAACTGCACTGCTCTGACCTGCACATCTCTGGTGGTCGGGACCGGCGTCGATCCGGTGACCTCACGCTTTTCAGGCGCGCGCTCTACCAACTGAGCTACCCGACCTCGCTCCGGACCCCGAGACGGGGACTCCGGAGTGGCGGACCTGACGGGATTTGAACCCGCGACCTCCGCCTTGACAGGGCGGCGTGCACTCCAAACTGCACCACAGGTCCCCAACCAGCTGTTGCATGCTGGGGTGTACGGCACCCCCAACGGGATTCGAACCCGTGTTACCGCCTTGAAAGGGCGGCGTCCTCGGCCGCTAGACGATGGGGGCTCGTTCCCGAATAGGGCTTACGGACTTTAGCAGAGGGATTACAGCGCGCCTTCGGGGCGCCCCTCGTCGGGCAGATCCGCGGCCAGCAGCTCGACCATCAGGTACTGGAGCTCGCCGAGGAAGAGGAAGAGCCCGTACTCGGGGGCCCGGGGATCCTGGGGATCGGGGGCCTCCATGTCCTCGTGCACGTCGAGCCGGGTCCCGAGCACCAGGCGCAGGGACCCCACGGCGTCGAGCCAGGCGAGGAACTCCTCCTCGCTCAGCGATTCCGCCTCGGACGTCGCCACCAGCAGCTCGAGGGACCGGGTGTGATGGTTGACCAGGGCGGTGTCGACCAGCTCCCGGTAGTCGCGCTCGGCACCCGACTGGTCCTCGGCGGTGTAGGCGGGCGGGAACAGGCGCCGCACCATGGGGTCCCGGGAGTCGAGCGCCTCGGGGAGCTGAGCCGCCAGATTGGCCAGGACGACCCGGGCGTTGGCGTCGAGGCGGATCACGTAGCGACCGTCCCGGCGTCGCTTGATGGGCGAACTCACGGTCGCCGGCCCGGGGCCGGCGACCTCACCCGGACTGCTCCATGGTCGCCCACAGGCCGTGCTCGTGGAGTCGGTAGACGTCGAGCTCGGCCCGCTCACGGGTACCCGACGACACCACGGCCCGCCCCTTGTGGTGGATGTCGAGCATGAGGGAGGTGGCCTTCTCCTTCGAGTAGCCGAACAGCTTCTGGAGCACGAAGGTCACGAACGACATCAGGTTGATGGGATCGTTCCACACGATCACCAGCCACGGTCGGTCCTCGGTGGTGTCCTGGTCGATGATGGTGCCGAGGTCCCCGACCGGGGCCGTCTCCGGCGGCACGACGGCGGTGGACGGCCCCGGTACGGACCGGCGCCACGGCGGCACGGGGACCCTCACGCCGGCTCCGGCTCCGCCACGTTCCCGGCCGATCGGCGGACCGTGACCATCTGCGGGTCGGATGGATCGTCGGCCATGGCCTCCACGACCTCGGGACGGTGGTCGGAGAGTCCGTGGTGGAACCACAGGGCGACGGTCACGACGATGGTGGCCCCGACCACGTGGAACCCGACCAGGACGGCCGGCAGTTTGGTGAAGTACTGGGTGTAGCCGATCATGCCCTGGACGACCATCGTGGCCAGCAGGATCCGCCCCGACTGCTGGATGCGGGCGGGGGCGTCGGACTTCCACAGGGAGTACAGGATGGCCAGGAGTACGAAGGCGGTGACCCACACCGTCTCGGCGTGGATCCGGGTCATGTCCGACAGGCCGATGGGTACGCGCTTGGCCCCCTTGCCACCGGCATGGGGACCGGCCCCGGTGGTGGCCGTGCCGGCCACCAGGGCACAGGTCAGGAGGGCCAGGTAGACCCGGGTCAGCACCAGCACCCGACGGGAGACGGCGAGGGTGCCCCGCCCGGGTCCGTGGGTGGCCCGTAGGCACAGCTCGACGGCGACGGCCAGGAGGGCGATGCCGACCATGAAGTGGGTCATCACGACGTAGGCGTTGAGCTTCGAGTAGACGACCACGGCCCCCAGCACGGCCTCGCCCAGGATGCCGAGCAGCAGGCCGCCCGACAGCCAGCGCAGGTCCCGGCGGCCCGGACGGCGCAACAGCGACGCCACCCAGGTGACGGCACAGAAGATCACCAGGAGCGTCACCACCATCCGGTTCCCGAATTCGATGTCCGGGTGCAGCGACAGCGCCGGGGTCAACTGCTGGTGATTGCAGGTCGGCCAGTCCGGGCAGCCGAGACCCGATCCCGACAGGCGGACGGCCGCCCCGGTGGCGACGTTGAGGACGATCGTGACCAGCGACAGCCGGCACAGCACGAGGAAGGCCCGGGGGCCGGGAGCGAACTTGGACACCGTCCCCCGATCGTACCGCCCGGCCTGGTCGCGTCCCAGATCGCAGACCAGGTGACGGGGGTCGATCAGGCCCGGTAGGGAGGTTGGGGATAGTCTGGGCGGCGATGTCCATCCCCGCCGTGGTCATTCCGGCCCGCACGTCCGTGCTATCGCGCGTCAGCGCCTACGTGGCCCTGACCAAGCCGCGCATCATCGAGCTGCTCCTGATCACGACGCTGCCGACCATGATCCTGGCCAAGGGCGGTCTTCCCGACGTCTGGCTCATGATCGCCACCCTGGTGGGGGGCGCCCTCGCCGCCGGCGGAGCCAACGCCATCAACATGTACGTCGACCGTGACATCGACAAGCTCATGCACCGCACGGCCAAACGGCCCCTCGTCACCGGGGCCGTCACCCCCCGCAGCGCGCTCGTCTTCGCCGTGACCCTGGAGATCGTCGCCTTCGTCGAGCTGTGGGCGTGGGTCAATCTGCTCTCGGCGGTGCTGGCCGTCTCGGCCACCCTCTTCTACGTCTTCATCTACACGTTGTGGCTGAAGCGGACGAGCAAGCAGAACATCGTGATCGGGGGGGCGGCCGGTGCCATGCCGGTGCTGGTGGGCTGGGCCGCCGTCACCGACTCGCTGGCCTGGGCCCCGGTGATCCTCTTCGCCGTCATCTTCCTGTGGACCCCACCCCACTTCTGGGCGCTGGCCTTCAAGTACAAGGACGACTACAAGGCGGCCCACGTCCCGATGATGCCGGTGGTGGCGACCTTCCGGCGCACCGCCTTCGAGATCCTCGCCTACACCGTCGCCATGGTCGCCGCGACCTTCGCCCTCGCCCCGGTGGCCCATCTCGGCACCCTCTACGTGGTGTCGGCCGCCGTCCTCGGGGCCGGGTTCATCGCCCTGGCCGTCCGACTGTGGGTCCAGGCCACCCCGAAGGCGTCGATGCAGCTGTTCAGTTACTCGATCACGTACCTGACCCTGCTCTTCGTCCTCATGGCGGTCGACGTCTTCATCCAACATTGACCGGGTCGACCGTCGACTCCCCGCCCACCCCGCCGGCGCCCCGACCACCCCGCCGGCTCCGCGCCTTCCTGATCGGTGTGGTGCTGGCCGCCGTCCTGGCCGTCGTCCTGTTCGTCGGACTCGGAACGACGTCGAACTCCAAGACGGGATCCGGAGGAGTCGTGCCGGTCGGGTCGAAGGCCCCCGGCTTCGTGGTCCCGTCGGTGCTCGGGGGCGCCCCGGTCGATCTCGACGCCCTCGGCGTCGACCGGCACCACCCGGTGATCCTCAACTTCTTCGCGTCGTGGTGCACGCCGTGCCAGAAGGAGACGCCGCTGATCGCATCGACCGCCTCCGCCGAGCAGGCCAAGGGATCGGTGCTGCAGTTCGTGGGCGTCGACGCCGCCGACAAGCCCGCCGACGCCATCCCCTTCATCGAGCACGCCGGCATCACCTACCCGGTGGGCCAGGATCCCGACCTCCACGTGTCGGCCACCCTCTACGGCCTGACGGGCTATCCGAGCACATTCTTCATCGACGAGTCGGGGACCGTGGTCGGCCACGTGCTCGGCCCGCTCACCCAGGCGCAGCTCGACGGCTGGGTCCACCGCCTGGTCGGTGGTAGCTGAGCGCCCGGCCCGGTCACTCCCAGCGGAAGGTGAGGGCGGCCACGACGGGCGCCGCCACCGCCCAGACCACCAGCACCACCCAGTCGCGGCCGGTGACGCCGATGCCCCGCCCGAGGGTGTCGTGGAGCGCCTCGGCCAGGGCGGCCGCGGGTAGCAGCCGCGACAGGTCGGCGAGCCAGGTCGGCAGCTTGGACAGCGGGATGAGCATCCCGCCGAGGAGCAGCAGGATGACGAAGAGGCCGTTGACCACGGCCAGGTTCACCAGAGGCTTGAGCGTTCCGGCGAGCACCAGGCCGATCCCCCCGAAGGCGATCGTGCCCAGCACCATGGCGGCCAGGGCCTGTCCCACGCAGGCTCCCGAGCCGCCGGGACCACCGGGACTCCATCCCAGGGCGTAACCGACGGCCACCAGGACCGCGGCCTGGAGGATCTCGACGCCGATGACGGCGACGATCTTGGCCGTCAGCAGCCGGGGTCGGCCGAGCGGCGTCGAACCGAGCCGTTTGAGCACCCCGTAGCCGCGTTCGAAGCCGGTGCCGATGGACAGCGCGGTCATCGACGTGGACATGACGGCCAGGGCCAGGATGCCCGGCACCAGGAAGTCGACGGGGTGCGGCGTCCCGACCGGCAACACGTGCACGGCGCTGAAGAACAGCAGGAACACCACGGGTATCCCGAGCGTCAGGAAGACACTCTCCCCGTTGGTGAACAGCATGGTCAGCTCGGCCCGCACCTGGGCGAGGAGCGGTCGCATCAGCGTCGCCCCCGGTCCCGGCGCGACCGCCGACCGCGATCCGCGCCTCCGGCCGGGTCGGGCGCGTCCCGTGCCCCGGTGATGGCGAGGTACGCCTCTTCCAGTGACTGCCCCGTGCGCAGGTCCCCGAGGGCGAGGTCACGCTCGGCCAGCCAGCCGGCCAGCACCGCCACCACGGGCGGCGTCGCCGTGCCGGACGCCAGGAGGAGCCGGTAGGCCCCGGGGTGCTCCTCGACCACCGATGCCCCCGGAGCCGCGGCGGCCAGCGCCGAGGCCAGGGTGACGGTGTCGATGCCCGGATCGGTCGAGAAACGAACCGAGCCGTCGGCGGTGCCCGACGACAGTTCGGCGGGGGTCCCCTCGGCCAGCAGCCGCCCCCGGTCGACGATGACCACCCGGTCGGCGAGGCGCTCGGCTTCGCCCAGCTCGTGGGTGGTGAGCAGGACGCAGAGTCCCTTGTCCCGCTGGGCCGCGACGAGCTCCCGCACCACGATGCGCCCCTCGGGGTCGACGCCGGCCGTGGGTTCGTCGAGGAAGAGGACCTCGGGCCTCCCGACCAGGGCCATGGCCAGGGACAGGCGCTGCTGTTCGCCTCCGGAGAGCCGCCGCCAGGGCGTGCGTCGTACGTGGCCGAGCCCCACCTGGTCGAGCAGGGCGTCGGGGTCCTCGGGATCGTCGTAGTAGGCGGCGAAGAGGTGGAGCACCTGGGCGGGCCCCAGCATGGGGTAGACCCCGCCCTTCTGCAGCATGACCCCGATGCGGGGGACGAGGGACGCGTGGTCCCGCGCCGGATCGAGGCCGAGCACCCGCATGCGCCCCGCTGACACCGCCCGGTAGCCCTCGAGGGCTTCGACCGTGCTGGTCTTGCCGGCCCCGTTGGGTCCGAGTAGCGCCAGGACCTCGCCTCGGTGCGCGGTGAACGACAGCCGGTCGACGGCGACGGTGGCGCCGTAGCGGACCACCACCCCGTCGCACTCGATCGCCGGCGGGCGCGCGTCGTCCACGGGGGTGTGTTCAGCGTGGTCCACGGGTGGCCACGCTACCGTTGTGGCCGTCATGATCGATATACGACTGGTCCGGGACGACATCGACGCGGTCAAGGCCGCCCTGGGGCGCCGGGGTGTCGACCCCGCCGATGTGGACCGGCTGGCCGATCTCGACGTCGCGGCCCGGGCGGCGGTGGGCACCCGGGACGAGGTCCGGGCCACGGTCAAGGCGCTGTCGAAGCAGGTGGGGGAGGCCCGCCGGGCGGGGGACGTGACCCGGGCCGAGCGGCTCGCCGATGAGAGCCGGGCGGCCGGCGACGAGGAGCGACGTCTCAACGTCGTGGCCGAGGCCGCCCAGGAGGAGGTCCGTCAGGCGCTCCTCTACCTGCCCAACCTGCCGGCCGCCGACGCGCCCGACGGTCGGGGCGAGGACGACAACGTGATCGCCCGCTCGTGGCCCGACACGCCCCCGTCCTACTCCGAGGCCCAGCGGGTGCCCCACTGGGAGATCGGCGCCCAGCTCGGTCTGCTCGACATGGAGCGCGGCGCCAAGCTCTCCGGCTCGATGTTCCCCCTCTACCGGGGCTTCGGGGCGCGGCTGCTCCGGGCGCTCAGTTCGTTCGCCCTCGACAGCCACGCCGACGAGTTCGAGGAGGTGCGACCGCCCACGTTGGTGCTGACCGGGACGATGGTCTCGACCGGCCACCTGCCGAAGTTCGAGGAGGAGGCCTACCACCTGGAGCGCGACGACCTGTGGGCCATACCGACCGCCGAGGTGCCGCTCACCTCGATGTGGCGGGGCGATGTGCTCGAGGAGGCCGATCTGCCGCTGAAGCTGACGGCCGGCACCGCCTGCTACCGGCGCGAGGCCGGCGCCGCGGGCCGGGACACCCGCGGTCTGCTCCGGGTCCACGAGTTCGACAAGGTCGAGCTGTTCGCGTACTCGACCCCCGAACAGGCGCCGGCGCTGCTCGGGTCGATGGTCGCCCGGGCCGAGGCGCTCCTGCGCCAGCTCGGCCTCCAGTACCGGGTGCTCGACCTGTGCACGGGGGACATCGGGAACTCGGCGGCCCGCACCTTCGACCTCGAGGTCTACTCACCGGGCGTGGACATGTGGCTCGAGGTCTCGTCGGTCAGCTGGTGCACCGACTACCAGGCCCGCCGGGCGAATATCCGCTACCGCCCCGAGGCCGGGAAGGGTCCGGTGTTCGTACACACCCTCAACGGCTCGGCCCTGGCGTGGGCGCGCATCTGGGCGGCGATCGTCGAGACAGGCCGCCAGGCGGACGGCTCGGTGGTGCTGCCGGAGGTGCTCGCCCCCTACCTCCGCGGTGAGACGGTCATCCCGGCGCCGGGCTGAGGGGTCCGGGGTCGCTCAATCGCGGGAGGCGTCGAAGCGGTAGCCGACCCCCCGGATGGTGGTGATGAGCTTCGGGTTCGAGGGGTCCTCCTCGATGTGGGTGCGGAGTCGCTTGATGTGCACGTCGAGCGTCTTCGTGTCGCCGAAGTAGTCCGAACCCCAGATGCGGTCGATCAGCACGTCGCGGGTGAGGAGTCGGCCGGCGTTCTCCATCAGCAGGCTCAGCAGCTCGAACTCCTTGCGGCGCAGGTGCACCTCGTCGCCCCGGATGAAGACGAGGTGACGGTCGACGTCGACCTGGATCCCGCCGGCGTCGAGGATCGAACCGGCGTCGGGCCGGCGATCAGGTGCCCGGGCGGTCACGCCCTCGGTCGTGGCGTCGGACCCGTCGGCGTCGGTCGCCTCGCCCTCGACCGGTGTGCGCCGCAGCACGGCCCGCATCCGGGCCACCAGCTCACGCAGCCGGTACGGCTTGGTCACGTAGTCGTCGGCGCCCACCTCGAGGCCGACCACCGTGTCGATCTCGGTCCCCTTGGCCGTGACCATGATGATGGGGACGGTCGAGTGGGCACGGATCGACCGGCACACGTCGATGCCAGACAGGCGGGGGAGCATGAGGTCGAGCAGGACGAGGTCGGGCTCGACCTCGGCGAAGAGCCGCAGGGCCTCGGTGCCGTCGGTGGCCACGGTCACGTCGAAGCCCTCGCGGGCCAACCCGATCACCAGGGCGTCGACGAACGACTCGTCGTCCTCCGCCAGGAGCACCCGGGTCTGGGTCGGAACCTCGATGGCCGCCTTCTGGCTCCCGCTCTTGGTCACGCCGTCACTCTTACTCAACTGCCGTGTCTTGGCCACTGGGTGGCGACCTCCTCGGTCAGGCCGTGTATTCGGGCGGGTTCGGGAGCACCAACGTGAACGTGGATCCCTCCCCCTCGCGCGAGTCCACCTCGACCCGTCCCTGGTGGTTGCTGGCGACGTGGCGGACGATCGACAGGCCGAGGCCGGTACCCCCGGTGGACCGGCTCCGGCCGTGGTCGACCCGGTAGAAGCGCTCGAAGATGCGCTCGAGGTCGCGGGTCGGGATGCCGACGCCGGTGTCGGTGACCGAGAGGCGGATCTCTCCGTCGGACTGGCTGGCCGAGAGCGTCACGTTGGCGTCCTCGTAGGAGAAGGTCACGGCGTTCTCGAGCAGGCTGTGGATGGCCGACACGAGCTGGCGACGGTCACCGACCACGTGGATGGGCGGATCGGGCTCGTCGAGTTCGATGGTGATGCGGCGCTGCTCGGCGGCGCTGCGGACCCGCTCGACGGCTTCGGCCATGACCAGGTTGACGCTGATCGGCTCCCGGGGAGGGGCCTCCTCGGACTCGATGCGGCTGAGGTCGAGCAGGTCGTCGATGATGCGGCTGACCCGGAAGGCCTCGGCGTGGATCCGCGAGGCGAGGCGCTGGGCGACCTCGGAATCGGGCTCCACGGTGAGCGTCTCGGCCAGGAGGCCGAGCGCGCCGATGGGGGTCTTCAGCTCGTGGGACACGTTGGCGACGAAGTCCCGACGGATCTCCTCGAGCCGGCGGCGCTCCGACACGTCCTCGATGATGGCGATGACCCCGAGCGGGCGACGGCCGTCGTCGATGAGCCGGGTGCGGACGGTCAGCGTCTGGCGTGGAGGTCCGTAGAGGTCGAGGGTGCGTTCCGCGGTGCCTTCCTGCCAGGCGTTCTCCAGGAGCTCGGTGACGGCCTGGGCCGCCAGGGCGTCACCGTGGCGGTTGCTCATGAGGGCCACGGCCCGGGCGTTGCGGAAGGCCACTTCGCCGTTCTCGTCGCACACGATCACCCCCTGGGCCAGGGTGTCGAGGGCCCGGCGTAGGCGGATGGCGTCGGCGCTGGCCTCGGTGACGGCCTCGGCGGCGTCACCGGCGACCTTCTCGAGGTGGCTCAGGACGGGCTCCATCCCGGCATCGTCCGGCGCCTCCACGCCCAGGCGGTTGGAGAGGGCGGTCAGACGCTGTTGGAGGCTCCGGCGACCGGATCTCCGCCCTGTCTGGAAGGCGACGACGACGGCCAGGAGGGCCACCACCCCCAGGACGATGTACCCGATCACGTACGACTTCACGGCCCCAAGTGTGACAGGCCCGGACCGGCATCGTGACCAGGGTCGCAACCTGGGTCGAAAAAGCATGAAATACCATGAAAGCTATTGAAAGGTGGTTGGAAGCTACCTAGGGTGGGCGCATGCCCCACCTCCTCCCCATGTCCCCCGCCCACCCGGTGCTGCTCGTCGTCTCGATGACCCCCGATCCCAGCCAGCTGCCCGGTGGGCAGGTCCTCCAGAAGCTGACGGACGGACTCGGGGGGTGGGCGCTGGCGCTCTCCCTCGTGGGTCTCCTCGTCGGGGCCGCCGCCTGGGCGCTCGGCGCCCACAGCCAGAACTACCAGCAGTCCTACAGCGGTCGGAAGGCGGTGCTGGTGTCGGGATTCGCGGCGCTGCTGATCGGCGCCGGCCCGGCCATCGTCAACTTCTTCTTCGCCACCGGCCAGGGGGTGCACTGAGTGGCGTCGCTGGTGGGGTTGGCGGCGGTGACCGTGCCCGGGGTCCCGGCCGCGGCCTGCACGCCGGCGGCGGGGGCGCTGGGCGCCGCGTGCTCGACGGTCGGCAGTGTGGCGGGCGCGGCCGGCTCGGTGGTCAGCTCCGCCGTCGGGTTCGGGGTGGGGAGCGTCCTCGACGCCGTCAGCAGCTGGGTGACGAGCGGTGCGGCCTGGCTGTTGGGTCAGATCGGCGGCGTGCTCTCGTCCTCCACCGCGGTCGACCTCGGCGCCCCGTGGTTCCGGACGCACTACGCCACCATGGCGTCCCTCGCCGCCGTGGTGGTCCTTCCCCTGCTGCTCCTGGGCGTCGTCCAGGCCCTGTACCGACAGAGTGCCTCGATGCTGGTGCGCACGGTGCTCGTGAACGTACCCCTGGCCGTGCTGCTGACTGCGGTGGCGGTCACTCTCGTCCAACTCGGCCTGGCCGTGACCGACGCCATGTGTGCGGCGGTGTCCGGGGGCAGCGGGGCCGACGCCGGGCACTTCATGGCCACCGTGGCGGCCGCCCTCACTCCCACCGCCGCCACCGGCCAGCCCGGGGCGCCGACCTTCGTGCTCTTCCTCGGCGGGATGGCGGTGGTCGCCGGTGCCGTCATGCTCTGGCTCGAGTTGTTGCTCCGGGCCGCCGCCGTCTACGTGGCGGTACTGTTCCTGCCGCTCGCCCTGGCCGGACTGGCCTGGCCGGCCATCTCCCACTGGAGTCGGAGGCTGGCCGACACCCTGGCCGCCCTGATCCTGTCCAAGCTCGTCATCGTGGCCGTGCTCAGCCTGGCCGTCGGGGCCCTGGCCTCGGGGACCGGCTCGACTCCGTCGGGGTCCACCACCTCGGGTGGAGGATTCGCCTCGGTGCTGGGTGGAGCGGCCCTGCTGCTGTTGGCGGCCCTGGCGCCGTGGTCGCTCTTCCGACTCCTCCCGTTCCTCGAGGCCGGCGCCGTCGGCCATCTCGAAGGCCTCAGCCAACGGACCCGTCACCTGGCCACCGCGCCGGTCACCGGTCTGGCCAACGTGGCCCTGCGGGCCGCCACCGTGGGGTCGCTGGCCACCGGGCCCGTCGGGGTGGTCGGGGTGGCCGCGGCCGGTCGTGCCGGCGGCAGCCCACCGGGTGGAGGAGCCGCCACCGTCGGTCGGGGTCCGGGTCGGGGTCCGGGACCAGGTCCGGGCCAGGGTCTCGACGACTTCGCCGATGCGCTCCCCTCCGGTGGCGGGGATCCGTGGGGCGGGGGGTCGGGGGCCGCCGCCGTGGGAGGGCGTCCGTCCGCACCGCAGCCGTGGGAGCCGGGCGGCTCGATCCCCATGTTGACGCCGCACCCCCACTCGGCCCTGACCAACCGACGTCTCGCCGACGTGGCGGCCGGCCGTGACCCGTTCGCCGAAGGCCCACCCCCGCTGGCGGGACGGGCCGACGGGGTGCCGGTCCTGCCGCCCGGCGTCACCTACGTCGCACCGCTGCCCCGGCAGACCGGGACCCTCCGACGGGACCACCTCGGACGGGACCACCTCGGACCGGTCCTCATCGGCGGCGACCAGCGGCCCGAGCGGGTGGACCGGTGAGGAACGACCCGGACGGGGCGAGCTCCCGGGTCCGGTACCGGTTCCCCCCGCTGGAGCGGCGGGGCGTCATCGCCGGATGGCGGGCGGGCCAGGTCGCGGCGGTCGCCTCCGGACTGGTGCTGGCTGTCCTGTCCGTCCGCAGCCGACCCTCGTTGCCCGGTGTGGCCTTGGCCGTGTTCTGGGTCGGGAGTGCCGTGGCCCTGGCGTTCTGGCCCGTCGCCGGGCGCACGGGCGAGCAGTGGCTGCCCGTGGTCGTTCGGTGGGCGTGGGCCGGGGTCACCGGCCACCGCGTCGTCTCCGATCCGGGGCCGACCGCCGGGGCCGTGGCGACGGTGGCCACGGGTCCCGGGGACGGTCGGGCCCGCCGCTCGATACCCGGCTCCCGACCGGGCCCCCACTCGGCCTTCGACGGACTGCACCTCCGGGAGGGGCCGCCGGGGCCGGACGGCCCGGGCATCGGCGTCCTGGAGGACGACCGGGCGAGGACCGTGACGGCGGTGGTCGAGGTCCGGGGTCACAGTTTCGCCCTGCTGGGCCCGGTCGAACAGGACGCCCGCGTCGCCGCCTGGGCCAGGGTGCTGGCATCGCTGGCCCGCGAGGGTTCGGCGGTCCACCGACTCCAGTGGGTCGAGACGTGCCTGCCCGACGACGGGCGGGCCGTGCGGGACCACCTCGAGGAACACGCCGTGCTCGACGCCGACTCGCCGGCCGCCCGTTCCTATCGACACCTGCTCGACGAGTCGTCGCCCGTCACCCGCCGCCATCGGGTGCTGGTGGCGGTGTCCGTCCACCGGGGTCGGTCGGCGCGGGCGATCCGGGCGTCCGGGGGCGGCTTCGAGGGCGCCACGGCCGTGCTGGTCCGGGAGGTGGGAGCGGTGCGCTCCGCCATGGCCGGGTCCGACATCGAGGTCGAGCGCGTGCTCGACGGGCGCTCGCTGGGTCAGGCCCTGGCCGGCGCGTTCCGACCCGGGCCCGCCGGCCCGGGGGGTGACCGGGACGGTGATCCGTGGCCCATGGGCACCGAGGCCGGGTGGGAGTCGGTGCGCACGGACGGCACCCGGCACGCGACCTACTGGGTGGCCGAGTGGCCCCGGGTCGACGTCCACCCCGATTTCCTCGGACCCCTGCTGTTCGCACCCCTGCGACGGACCCTCGCCGTGGTGATGGAACCGGTCGATCCCACCCGGGCGGCGCGCCAGGTGGCCCAGGCCCGCACCGCCGGCCTGGCCGACGGCGAGCTGCGGCGCCGGAACGGCTTCCTGACGTCCGCCCGCCACACCCGCGAGCGGGAGAGCGTCGACGACCGCGACGTCGAACTGGCCGACGGACACGCCCAATTCCGGTTCTCGGGGTATCTCGGGGTCACGGCCGACGACGACGTCGCCCTCGTCGAAGCGTGCGCCTCCCTCGAACAGGCGGCCGGACAGGCGCGGCTCGACATCCGGCGTCTCTACGGTCAGCAGGGCCCAGCCCTGCTCTGCGTGCTGCCCACCGGACGGGGCCTGGCATGAGTCCGGTGTGGTCGCCCCGCCCCGCCCCGGGACTGCCGGCCCACGTGGCCACCACTCGCCACCTGTGCGCGGCCTATCCGCTGGTGGCCGAAGCGGGCCTCGGTCACCAGGGCGTGCTCATCGGGCGTGACGTGCTGGGCGGATCGTTCGTCTACGACCCCTTCGCCCTCTACCGGGCCGGTGTCGTGACCAACCCCAACATGGTGGTGATCGGGCAGATCGGCCGGGGCAAGAGCAGCTTCGTGAAGTCCTACCTGTGGCGGCAGGCCGTCTTCGGGAGGAGTGCCTGGGTGATCGACCCGAAGGGGGAGTACGGGCCGCTGTGCGAAGCCTGGGGCGTCGTTCCCGTCGCCCTGCGACCGGGTGGTCCCGTCCGCCTCAACCCTCTGGACACGGCACACGCCGACGACGGCCGTCCCTCCGACGACGGCCACGACGGTCCGGCGGTGCGCCGGACCGCGCTGTGCGCCTCGCTGGCTGTGTCCTGCCTCGGTCGTGACCTGCTGCCCCGCGAGAGGGCCGCCATCGACGCGGCCCTCGCCGCCGCCACGACGCAGGCGGCAGCCGGGCGGAGTGGGGTGTCGCCGACCCTCCCCCAGGTGGTCGACGCACTGCTGGACCCCGAACCTGGAGCCGCCGCCGACCTGCGGACCACTCGGGCCGAGCTGGTCGAGGACGGACGCGACGTGGCCCTCGAGCTGCGGCGCCTCGTCCACGGGGACCTGCGCGGGATGTTCGACGGACCCACGACCGACGGACTCCGCCTCGACGGCCCGCTCGTCGTCCTCGATCTGTCCGCCGTCTACCACTCACCCGCCCTGGGGGTGCTCATGGCCTGTGCCGCGGCCTGGCTGCAGAGCGCGGTCCGGGCCCGCCACCGCAACCGGATCCTGCTGGTGGTCGACGAGGCATGGGCCATCCTGGGCAACCTCGGAGTGGCCCGCTGGCTCCAGTCCTCGTGGAAGCTGTCGCGGGCCATGGGGGTGGCCAACATCGCCGTCCTCCACCGTCTCTCGGACCTGGCCTCGGTAGGGGCGGCGGGAAGTGAGCAGGTGGGTCTGGCCGAAGGTCTGCTCGCCGACTCGGAGACTCGTGTCGTCTACGCGCAGTCCCCCGGCGAGGTGGCCCGCACCGGCGAGCTGCTGGGCCTCACCGACACCGAGGCGGACCTGGTCAGCACCCTCCCGAGGGGAACGGCGCTGTGGAAGGTGGGCCGGCGTTCGTTCCTCGTCGAGCACCGGCTCGGGCGCGGCGAGGCGTGGCTGGTCGACACCGACCGGGCGATGGCCGACGTCGACGGGGTCGGGGTTCCGGCTCCGGCGGCCTGGTGACGACCGCCACGGCCGCGGCCATCGGCATCGGCACCGTCGCTGTCGCCGTGGCGGCGCTGACCGGCGGTCCCGGACGACCCCCGGGCTGGCGCGATCGCGGCCGTCGTCGAGCGGCGGGGCCGCCGGGCAGTCGCCGCCAGCCCCCGGAACGGCCGGACTCCGGGCGCTCGGCCCGCTGGGCCCGGGGCGCGGACCTGGGTGGACTGGTGATCCCCGCCAAAGGCGCCCCTCCCGTGGGGCGCCTCGTCCTCGGTCGCACGGGACGTCGACTGGTGGCGGCCGAACGGGCCCAGTCCGTCATCGTGTTCGGGCCGACCCAGTCCCACAAGACCACGGGGTTGGCGGTGCCGGCCATCCTCGGCTGGACGGGTCCGGTGGTGGCCGCCAGCGTCAAGGGGGACCTGCTCGGGCACACCGTCGGCCACCGCTCCTCCGTCGGCCGGGTGCACTGCTTCGACCCCACGGGCGTGACGGGTCGACCGGTGGTCACCTGGTCACCCCTCCCCGGGTCCCGGACGTGGCCGGGAGCGCGCCGGGCGGCCGCCACGCTCACCGAGGTGGGACGGTCCCAGGTCGGGTCGATGGCCGACGGCGACTTCTGGTACGCCACGGCCGCCCGCCTGCTCGCCCCGCTGCTGTTCGCCGCGGCCTGCGGCGGGCGCGACATGGCCGAGGTGGTGCACTGGGTGGAGACCGGGGAGGAGCAGGAGGTGCTGGAACTCCTCGGACGGGCAGGCGTGCCGGCGGCGCTCGACGCCGCCCGGTCGGCGTTCGGCAAGGAGGAACGCCAACGGAGTTCGATCGTGACCACCCTCGAGACCCTGCTCGAACCCTTCGCCGGGGCCACGCCCGAGGAGGCGACCGACCTCGATGCCGCGTCGCTGCTCACCGGTTCGGACACCCTGTACCTCTGTGCCCCGGCCCACGACCAGCGCCGACTGACCCCGCTGTTCGTGGGGGTGCTGCGGGCGGTGCTCGACGGTGCCTACGACCACGTGGCCCGCACCGGCCGACCGCTCGACCCACCCCTGTTGGTGGTGCTGGACGAGGCGGCGAACATCGCCCCGGTCACCGACCTCGACGCGTTGGCCGCCACCGCGGCCGGGCACGGCATCCAGATGGTGACGGTGTGGCACGATCTCGCCCAGATCACGGCCCGCTACGGGCCCCGGGCGACGACGGTGGTCAACAACCACCGGGCCAAGCTCTTCCTGTCGGGGATCTCCGACCCGACCACCCTCGACTACGCCAGCCACCTGGTGGGTGACGAGGAACGCCACCTCCCGGCCACCACGTCGGGAGGGCGGTCGGGGACCAGCACCACCCACTCACCCACGCAGCGCCGCCTGGCTCCTCCTGACGCCCTCCGTCGCACGCCACCCGGCGGGGCGGTCCTCGTCTACGCGCACCTCGCGCCGGCCCGGCTCACCCTGCGGACGTGGTTCGACGATCCGTGGCTCGCCGCCCGTGCCGCCCGCGCCGCCCGTGACGCCGGTGCCGCCGGTGACGCCGGGGGCCTCGCCGACGGGTCGCCCTGACCCGCGTGCCCGACGGAGGGTGCCGGGCGGCTCCTTCAGTGCAGCCAGTCCGAGGTCATCCCCACCACGGCCGAGCCGTCGTGGTCGCTCAGCTTGTAGCCACAGAACGTCTTGGCCCAGTGCGACGTCTGGTGGCGGAAGGCGGCCGACTCGGTGACCATGGCCGTCAGGATCACGTCGGCCACGTCGTCGGCGGTCTGGACGGCCTGGGGATCGCCGAACTCCGCCATGACGTGGGCGAGGTAGCCCTTCATCGCCGGCGTGTAGTCGCCGCCCTCGGCGAACAGCCGGTCGACGTCCGCCCCGACGTTGTTCACGAACTCGGTGGCCACCGGTCCGGGCTCGATCACCGACACGTGGACACCCACGGAGGCGGCCACCGGGGCCAGGCTCTCCATGAAGCCCTCGACGGCGAACTTGGCCGCGCAGTAGGCCTCGTTGAAGGGCTGGCCCACCACGCCGCCCACGCTGGTCACCGTGACCACGCGACCCCCGGAGGCCCGCAGATGGGGCATGGCCGCTCTGGTGCACGCCACCACCCCGAAGAAGTTGACCTCCATGATCGAGCGCATCTCCTCCATCGAGACCTGTTCGATGGTGCCCACGAAGCCCCGTCCGGCGTTGTTGACCAGGACGTCGAGTGACCCGTGGTCGGCCACCACGGCCTCGATGCAACCGTCGACGGCGGCCTCGTCCACCACGTCGAGGGGGCGGATGTCGAGGGTGACCCCGGCCGCTTCCGCCGCGGCCCGCAGCGGCCCGTCCTTCGCCGGGTCCCGCAGGGTCGCCACCACGGTGAAACCGTGGCTGGCGGCGGCGACGGCCGACGAGAGGCCGATGCCGGTGGACGTTCCGGTGATCAGTGCGACTGGCGACATGGTGTGGGGCCCTTTCCCTCGGATCCCCTCAGCCTAGGGAAGGCGCAGCCGGGCGGTAGGGCCGAATTGCCGGTTGACCGGGAGCCGCCGTTCGACGTCGTCCCTACCGGTCCGGGCCGAGCCGGTCGAGGGTGAGGGGGTCGGGGACCCCGTCGAAGAACCGGTCGAGGACCTGGAGGAACCGGTTCTCGTGCGGGGTGGCGCGGGCGAAGAGGGTCATCGACGACCGCAGCTTCATGGCGTCCACCGCGCCGAGCAGCGCCACGGCGTCGTCCCGACCGTTCCCGAGGACGGCGTCGGTGGCCTGTCGCAGCCGCGCCCCCAGTACCGGATGGGCCAGGTAGGTGGCAGCCTCGTCGACGCCGTCGAGTCCGAAGTGGTCGGCGGTCGGGCTCGAGCCGAGACCCCGGAGCTGGGGGAAGACGAACCACATCCAGTGCGACCGCTTGGCCCCCGCCGCCAGCTCGGTGACGGCCCGGTCGAACGTCCCGCCCTCGTCCTGGGCGTCGAGGAAGCGCCGGGCGTCGAAGGGCGCTCGGGGGTCAGAGCGAGGCGGCACGTTCCTGGACCGGGGCCAGCCCGTCGAGCTGGGCGCGCACGGAGTCCTCGTCCATGGGGAGGAGGAGGGCGGCGACGGCGTCGGCCCCCGCTTCGGCGTACCGGGCGGCGATGTCGGCGTCCAGCGGCTGGAAGTAGGGACAGACGGTGATGGTCACGTCCGAACGTCGGCGACCCCGCTCGGCGAGGTGGCCGTCGAGGGCGGCCAGCGGCTCGGCGAGTTCGTCGGGGGCACGGTTGAAGGTGTGCCATCCGTGACCGGCCCGGGCCACCCGGCGCAGGGCGGCGTCCGACTCGCCGCCGATGTGGACGGGGACCGGCGACTGGACCGGCTTCGGGAACATCTGGCACGGGTTCAACGAGTAGAACTCGCCCTCGTAGGACGAGGTCTCGTCGGTCCAGAGGGTGGTGAGCACCTCCAGGTACTCGTCGGTGCGCCGGCCCCGCCGGGGCCAGGGCACGTCGACCGCCCGGAACTCCTCCTCCAGCCAACCGACCCCGACGCCGAGGTCGACACGGCCATCGGACAGCCAGTCCAGGGTGGCTACCTGTTTGGCGGTGTAGACGGGGTTGCGCTGGGGCAGCAGCACCATGGCCGTCCCGAGGCGGACGGTCGTGGTGTGGGCGGCGAGGAAGGACAGCGTGTCGAGCGGCTCGAGCAGGCCCGATCCCGGCGGGGCCGGGATCCGGCCGTCGTCGGCGTAGGGGTAGGACGACGCGTACTCCTCGAACAGCACGACGTGCTCGCCCACCCAGATGGCCGAGAAGCCGCGCTCCTCGGCCTCCCGCCCGATGCAGGCGAGCAGCTCGGGAGTGCAGATCGGCGTGGCGGTGGGGACCCAGAGTTCGACGCGCATGGAACAGGTTCTACCCGATCCGGCGCAGTGGGGCCGGTGCGGATCGTGGCCGTGGGGGACCGGTCGGGGTCAGTCGCCGGACGAAGGCGCCACCCGCGGCCACGGGCGCTCCCGTTCGGCCAGCAGGGCCAGGTCCAACAGGAGCTGCTCCTCGTGGTGGCGGCCGATGATCTGGAGGCCGACCGGGGCGCCGTCGATCGTCCCGACCGGGACGGAGACGGCGGGGTGCCCCGACAGGTTGGCCGGGATCGTGAGCGCCCCGTTGTTGCCGATGGCCCGATCGAAGCCGTACGTGGTGATGAGGTCGACGTCGCCGACCGTCGTCGGCATCGGACCGGCGGCATCGAAGGCGACGTCCGGATTGGTGGCGGCGAAGACCACGTCGGCCTGCTCGAACAGGTCGGCCATCTGCTCGTTGAGGGCGACGCGGAAAGCGTCGGCCCGGCCGGCCGACTCCAGCGAGTAGTGGTGGCTGGCCAGGTTCATGCCGATCTGGATCTCGGGGGTGAGGTCGTCGTCGCACGCCGGGTAGCGGTCGCCCAGCTCTTCGACCAGCCCGACGAGATTGGAGAGCGCCCACTCGAGGCCGCCCTGGGGGAGCTCGACGACGACGTCGACGCGCTGCAGTCCGGCGTCGCGGATGAGGGCCTCGGCCGCCTCGGTGACCAGGGCGGCCACCCGGGGTTCGACGACGGCCGCCCCCAGGTCGACCGAGACGACGGCGCGTCGGCCGGCCAGGTCGAACGAGCCGAGTCCCGCCTCCCAACCCGAGACCGGCGGCAGGCTGAGGGTGTCCCGGGCGTCGAAGCCGTTGGTCACGTCGAACCACCGGGCCGTGTCCCGGACCGAACGGGCGAGGCACCCGAGCGTCACGGTGAGCGGGGGCTGGAGCGTCTGGGGGCCCCGGGGGATGCGGCCGTAGGTGGCCTTCAGCCCGAACAGCCCCGTGAACCCCGCCGGGATGCGGATCGACCCGCCCCCGTCACCGCCCGTGGCGATGGGGAGCAGCCCGCCGGCCACGGCGGCCGCGGACCCGCCCGAGGACCCGCCGGGAGTGCGGTCGGGATCCCAGGGATTCCGGGTCACGCCGTGCAGTTTGGTGGAGGTGCAGTTGACGCCGCCGAACTCCGACGCCGTCGTCTGGGCGGCGATCACGCCTCCGGCCGTCCGCAGCCGGGCCACGTGGGTCGAGTCGTAGGCCGACCGGCGGTCGGCGAAGACGAGTGACGCCTCGGTGAACGGCCAGCCCTCGACGTGCTCGAGCTCCTTGACCCCCATCGGCACGCCCCCGAAGGGGAGGGACACGTCGGCCGCCGCCGCCTCGCGTCGGGCGGCGTCGACGTCGAGGTGGCACACGGCGTTGAGGTCCGACGTCTCGATGGCCCGCAGCGAGGCGTCGAGGGCCTCCACCGGACTCAGGGTCCCGGCCCGGAAGGCGTCGACCAGGGAGCAGGCGTCCTCCAACCACGGTTCGGTCATGGATCGAACCTACCCCGCGACGACGCTCACGGACGCGCCGCGGGTGACCGGGTACGGGTCCTCAGCGCTCCGAGTCGAGACCGGCCATCGCCCGTTCGTCGTAGCGTCCGCCGGCCGCGGCCCCGGCGGGGACGGCGGCCTCGATGGCGGACAGCTGGGCTGGCGACAGCTCGAGGTCCACCGCCCGGAGCACGCCGTCCAACTGCGCGGGCGTGCGGGCCCCGACGACCGGGACGATGTCGTCACCACGGCTGATCACCCAGGCCATCGCCACCTCGGCCACCCCGACCCCGACCGGCGCCGCCACCGCCCTGAGGGCGTCGACCAGAGCCAGGTTGGTGGCCAGGTTCTCCGGGGCGAAGCGGGGGGCGTGGGCCCGGAAGTCGGTCGGCGCCACGGACCGGTCGGGCGACCAGTTGCCCGACAGCAGGCCACGCGACAGGGCGCCGTAGGCGGTGACGGCGATCCCCAGTTCGCGGGTGGTCGCCAGGATCCTGTCCTCGAGACTGCGGGACAGCAATGAGTACTCGAGCTGCACGTCGGCCACCGGATGGACGGCGTGGGCCCGTCGGATGGTGTCGGCCCCGACCTCGGACAGGCCCAGGTGGCGCACCCAGCCGGCGTCGATGCACTCGGCGATGGCCCCCACCGTCTCCTCGATGGGTACGGACGGATCGAGCCGGGCCGGCCGGTAGACGTCGATGTGGTCGGTCCCGAGGCGCACCAGGCTGTAGGCCAGGAAGTTCTTGACGGCCTCCGGGCGTCCGTCGAAGCCCAGGAACCCGCCGGCGGGTGAGCGCATCCCGCCGAACTTGACCGACAGCACGACCCCGTCGCGGTGGCGGCCGCGCAGGGCGTCGGCCACCAACAGCTCGTTGTGGCCCATGGCGTAGAAGTCACCCGTGTCCAGCAGGGTGATGCCGGCATCGAGGGCGGCGTGGATCGTGGCGATCGCCTCGTCACGGTCGGTCGGTCCGTAGGCCCCGGACATTCCCATGCAACCCAGCCCCACCATCGAGACCGGCCCGGCGACTCCCAGGATGCGCTGTTCCATGTCGTTCCTCCCCGACGGGCGGCGGCCGATCCGGTCGCCCCACGGCGAACCTACCGGTGGAGCGCCGCCATCGCGTTTAGCGTGAGGGCATGACCTCCACCGACAGTGGCGCCGACCGCGCCGGCCCCCACTCCGTTCCCGAGGTCGACGAGGCGGCACCCGTCGACCGGCCCGATCCCGAGCACCCCTTCACCCTGGCCGTCGACATCGGCGGCACCGGCCTCAAGGCCTCGGTCCTCGACGCCAACGGCGCGATGGTGGCCGATCGCGTCAAGATCCCCACCCCCTATCCGCTGCCCCCCGACAAGCTGGTGGCCTCGTTGCAGCGCCTGGTCGCCCCGCTGCCGACGGCCGAGCGGGCGGCGTGCGGCTTTCCGGGCATGGTGAGGGGTGGCGTGGTCCTGTCGGCGCCCCACTTCGTGAACGAGGCCGGACCGGGTTCGGACGTGGACCACCACCTGGTCAAGCTGTGGCAACGGTTCGACCTGGCCGCCGCGCTGACCGAGGCGTTCGGCATCCCCACCAAGGCGGCCAACGACGCCGACATCCAGGGGGCGGCGGTGGTGGAGGGCACCGGCCTCGAACTGGTCATCACGTTGGGCACGGGATTCGGTACCGGGCTGTTCTACGACGGCGAGCTCCTTCCCCACCTCGAGATCGCCCATCAGCCGTTCCGCAAGGGCGAGACGTACGACGAGCAGCTGGGCGAGGCCACCCGCAAGGAGATCGGTGAGACCCGTTGGAACAAACGGGTGATGAAGGCCATCGACCACATGCGCTCCCTCACCCTCTTCGACCACCTCTACATCGGTGGTGGCAACTCGCGGCGGGTGCTGCGCCGTCACCTGCCCGACGACGTCACGGTGGTCGACAACACGGCCGGCATCCTGGGCGGCATCCGGCTGTGGGTGCCGAAGCGGGCGGCCGGGCACCAGGACTGAAGCACGGGGTCGGGCCAGGGGTCGCGACGACCCGGCCGGTCAACCCTGCCAGCGCCGCCAGCGTCGCTCGACCACCTTCAGGTCCTTCTTCCAGTCCTGGCGGATCTCCCCGGCGTACTCGCGCTGCAGAGCCGCCAGTCGCTCGGCGGCGTCGGCCAGATCGGGCTGGTCGACGGCCAGAGCCTCGAGCCACCCGATCGAGAAGATCATGTCGTGCAGGTCCCCGAGCTTGCTCTGGAGCCGCTCGGCCGCGCGCGCCGTCTTGCGGGCCGGCGCACCCGCCACCAACGCCACCGTCTCGCAGCCGTAGCGGAGGTCCTTGAGCCGGATCCTCAGCCGGTGGAGATGGAGGTCGCTCGGGTCCTTGCGGGCCGTACGGGCCACACCCCGCACGTCGCGCCAGGACCGGTGGAGCATGGCCGGCAGGATCTCGGAGGCGGGTTTCGCCGCCTTGGCCTTGAACGCCGGTCCCTCCCACAGGATCCCCATCTGCTCGGTCAGGTGGAACCGGCGGGGACCGGCCCGGTCGATGCCGATCTGCTGCTCGACGGCCCGTCGCCGCCAGTCGACGACGGCCGCCAGGCGGGCCACCTCGCGGGCGTCCAGCACCTCGGGGCCGCGCGCGGCGACCACGTCGGCCAGCACGTCGAGGTCGCGCGAGCGCCCCAGCTCGTTGCCGTACCAGGCGAGCTCGGCGCGCAGGGAGGTGCCCCAGGACGGGTCGAGCAGCAGACGGAAGGTCCGGACGTTGGAACGGATCCGCCGCATGGCCACCCGGCTCTGGTGGACCCGTTCGACGGGATCGGACCGGCGCTCGGTGCCCTTGAGGGCGTCGACCGCCGACTGCGCCCACAGCGGACGGGTCCCCAGGGCGAGGTGGAGCGCGTCGACCGTGTCGCTGCGTCGGCGCTCGTCGTCGAGGTCGTCGCCCATGTCGTTGAGCAGGAAGGTGCGGGCCGCCATGGCCAGCACCCGGTGGAGGACCATCCCCGCGGAGGGGTCGGGGAAGAGGTCGTCGGCGGCCGCGTCCACTCCCACGGGCGCGTCCCCTCCCAGGTCCTTCCCCTCGTCGACGTGGTCCTCGAACGGATCGGCTGTCACGGTGTCCTCCGGGGCCAGCCTACGGGGGGCGCACCGAGGGTGTCGGGGCACGGGACGTCGGACACGGCCCCCCGGGCCCCCGGGGTCGGTCGGGGGGCGCCCGCCCCGGGCTCCGGCGCCGGGCACGGCCGGTACCCTTGGGCCATGCGCGCGGTCACCATCGTCGACGGGGAGCTCCACTGGTCCGAGCATCCCGATCCCACCCCCGGACCGGGCGAGGTGGTGGTGGCCGTGACGGCGGCCGGGCTGAACGGGGCCGACATGCTCCAGCGGCGGGGCCACTACCCGGCACCGCCCGGTTGGCCGCAGGACATCCCGGGCATGGAGTTCGCGGGCACCGTCCTGTCGACCGGTGCCGGGGCCCACCGCTTCGCACCGGGGGACCGGGTCATGGGGATCTGCGGGGGCGGAGGCCAGGCCGAGCAGGTGGCGGTGCCCGAGTCGACGCTGCTGACCGTGCCCGAGGGGTGCGACCTGGTGGCGTGCGGTGGGTTCCCCGAGGTGTTCTCCACCGCCCAGGACGCGCTGTTCACCCAGGCCGAACTCGACGAGGACGACACCGTGCTGATCTCGGGGGCGGCCGGTGGGGTGGGAACGGCCGCCGTGCAGTTGGCCGCGGTGGCCGGCGCCCACGTGGTGGCCACCGTGCGCAATCCCGACCACCACGACGCCGTCCGTGCCCTCGGCGCCCACGAGGTGATCCGGCCCGACGAGATCGGGGCCGGTGGACCCTACGACGTCTCCCTCGAGCTGGTCGGGGCGCCGGGGGTCGAGGCCGTGCTCGCCCACCTGGCCCCGGGCGCCCGCGTCGTGGTCATCGGGGTCGGGGCGGGGGCCAAGGCCGAGATCAACCTGCTGGCCCTGATGGGGGCCCGGGCCCGCATCGGCGGGTCCACCCTGCGGGCCCGGTCGGTCGAGGAGAAGGCCGAGGTCGCCTGGCTGGTGGAGAGCCGGGCGGTCCACCTGCTGGGCACCGGCGCGGTCCGGGTCCCGGTGGCCGCCACCTATCCCATGTCCGAGGCCACCGCCGCCTACGACGCCTTCACGGCCGGGGGGAAGTGCGGCAAGATCATCCTGGTCAACGAGGTGTGATCGACGGCACCGGCGACCACTGACGTGGCCGGATCGTGAGTCGGGAAGCGGACGCCGTCGTCAGCGCGACACGATGACCGAGGAGCCGTGGCCGAAGAGGCCCTGGTTGGCCGTCACCCCCACCCGGGCACCCTCGACCTGACGGCCCGTCGCCGTGCCCCGCAGCTGCCAGACGAGCTCGCACACCTGGGCGATGGCCTGGGCCGGAATGGCCTCGCCGAAGCAGGACAGTCCCCCGCTCGGGTTGACCGGCACCCGGCCGCCCAGGGTCGTGTCGCCGTCGCGGAGGAGCCTCTCGGCCTCGCCCTGCTTGCACAGTCCGATGTCCTCGTACCAGTCGAGTTCGAGCGCCGACGAGAGGTCGTAGACCTCGGCGAGGTTCACGTCCTCGGGTCCGATGCCGGCCTCCTCGTAGGCGGCCAGGGCCACCGACTCCTTGAAGGTGGGCCCGACGGTGGCGGCGGCCACCGAGGAGTCGGTCGAGAAGTTGGGCATCTCGATGACGGTCTGGGGGAAGCGGGGCGTGACCGTCGATACCGCGTCGATGGTGACGAGGTCCTGGGTACCGGCGTGCTTCTTGGCGAACTCCGTCGAGCACAGCACCAGGGCGGCCCCACCGTCGGAGGTCGCACAGATCTCGAGCAGGCGCAGCGGGTCGGCGACCATGGGGGAGGCGAGGACCTCCTCGGCCGTCACCTCCTTGCGGTAGCGGGCATGGGGGTTGGCGAGCCCGTGGCGGGCGTTCTTCACCTTGACGGCGGCGAAGTCGGCCTCGGTGGCCCCGAACAGCTCCATGCGCCGCCGGGCATAGAGCGCGAAGTAGGTGGGATTGGTGGCGCCCAGCAGATGGAACCGCAGCCAGTCCGGGTCGTCCTTGCGGTCGCCGCCCACCGGCTTGAAGAAGCCCTTGGGCGTCGTGTCCGCCCCGACCACCAGCGCCACGTCGCACAGCCCGGCGAGGATCTGGGCCCGGGCGTTGCTGATGGCCTGGGCACCCGACGCACAGGCGGCGTAGGACGAGGAGACGCGGGCACCTGTCCACCCCAGGGCCTGGGCGAAGGTGGCCCCGGCCACGAAACCGGGGTAGCCGTTGCGGATGGTGTCGGCGCCGGCCACGAACTGGATGTCGGTCCAGTCGACGCCGGCGTCGCTGAGGGCGTCGGACGCGGCGGCCAGGCCGTACTCGACGAAATGGCGACCCCACTTCCCCCACGGGTGCATGCCGGCACCGAGGACGGCGACCTTCTTGTCGGTTCCCATGGTCAGGCCCCCTGTCCGCTCGTCGCCCCCGCCGGAGCGACCGGGCGCCACTTCCACACCATGTACTCGTGTTCCTCGTCCTCGTAGAGGGTGTCGAGGACGAGCTCGACCTGGGCTCCGACGGTCAGGTCGTCGACCCCCACACCGGGAACGACCTGTCCCATGACCACCATCTGCTCGGCGGCCAGCTCGACCGCACAGATGGTGAAGGGAACGTAGGGATCGGCGGCCACGTAGGGCTCGGGCGGCTGGTAGCCGGCGTCGGTGTAGGACCACACCGTGCCGGTGCGACTCAGCTCCGCCTCGGCGAACTCCAGGCTCCGGCAGTGCGGGTTCCGGCAGAAGTACGTCTCCTTGGGGAAGGCGACGTTGCCGCAGCTCGTGCACCGGGAGCCGAGCAGGGCGGGGGCCGCCTCGTCCATGGTGAACCAACCCTCGATGGCGGGAACTCGGGACTTGGTGCTCATGGGCGGCAGCCTAACGGAGCGTCAGATTCGGGGACAGGTGGCGTCCGACGCCCGGAACGTCAGGTCGTGACGGGCACGATCCCGGCGGTCGAGATGGTGTAGCCCCGTCCCTGGGCCGTGCAGGTCATTCCGGAGGTGCGGGAGACGCAGGTGAAGGTGCCGTTGGACGTGGAGGTCCCGTAGGCGAGGGTACCGGTACCCACCCCGGCGTTGGAGAGGCATGTGTCGCCGGAGCACGTGGTGTAGGTGCCGTCGGGCATCAGCGTGGCCGAGCGCGGCGGGTTCCAGGTGAGGCACAGCTCCGTACCCGGGTCGATCTCACAGCTGATGTTCTGGGTCGGCGAGTAGAACTCGCACACGGACGCCGATCCGGCGGTCGGACAGGGGACGGCGGCCGAGGTGACTGCGGCCGTCGAGGTGGTGGTCGCGGCGGGCGACGACGACGTCGTCGTGGTGGTCGGCACCGTCGTCGTGGTGATCGGCACCGTCGTCGTGGTGGTCGGCGCCGGTGGACGGGACGTCGAGGTGGTGCCGGACGACGTCGACCCGCCACAGGCGGCCAGCGTCATCGTCGTGCCGAGGAGGATCACGACGGCCATCGGGACCCACCCGTTCCGTCCGGCCGTGGCACCCCCGCGGTTCCGTGACTGCACGATCCCACCACCCTTCCGCCGCTACGACGTCGACCGATCGCCACGAGGCGGATCGCGTAGCACCGGCGATCTTACGCCCCGGACGGACCGGCTGCGGTGACCCGGTGGCCCGCTCAGTCCGCCGCCGAACCCCCGAGTCCGCCCCGGGCGCGTGACTCCTCGATCCGGGCGGCGTCCCAGCCGAGCAGGTCGGCCAGGATCTCGTCGGTGTGCTGGCCGACGGTCGGGGCGTGCGACGGCACGGGCATCTCTTCGCCGATGAACTTGAGGGGTGAGCCGAGCTCCTCGGCGCCCAACTGCTCGACGGTGTACCAGTGGAACCGGTCCTGGAACTGGGGGTCCTCGGCGATGGTCTTCGGCGAGTTGACCGGGGCCACCGGAAAGTTCCCCTCCACGCCGTCGTCGATCCACTGCCCGGCCGTCCGGGTCCGGAAGATGTCGCGCAGTTCGGCCCGCAGTTCGAGGTTGCCCACCGCGTGGTCGGCGTACTTCGATCCGGGCCAGCGCTCGAAGAGGTCCATGCGCCCGACCGCCTCGCAGAAGTTCTTCCAGAGTGACTGCTCCGAGGCCATGAACAGGACATGGCGGCCGTCCGCCGCCTCGTAGACCTGGTAGCGGACCCCGTGGATCATGCCGGCCGTGCCGGGGTCGCGCCGTTCGTAGTTGTCCGACTTGTTGCCGGTCACCTCGGACGGTGGGCGTTCGTAGGCCTTCCACGTCTCGCTCCGGTACCAGTCCATGGCCGCCGCCGCGTCCGACTGGGCGACCTCGAAGTAGGAGCCCTCCCCGGTCACCTTGGCCCGGAGGACGGCGGCCATGATGCCGAGGGCACCGAAGAGCGGCCCGGCGTGGATGCCCATCGACGCGTGCTCGGGCAGGTAGGAGAAACCGTCCTCGTCGACCTGGGGGGTGACGATGCCGGCCCAGGTGTCGAAGGCGACCCCGTGGGCGGGCAGGTCCTGGTAGGGCCCGGTCATCCCGTACCCCGAGATGGTGCAGAACACGATGTCGGGCTTCAGGGCCACGAGGTCGTCGTAGCCGACGCCCCGCCGGGCCAGGACGCCCGGCCGGCCGGCCTCGACCACCACGTCGCACGTCACGGCCAGCTCCTTGAAGGTGGCCACGTCCTCCTCGGTGCGGAGGTCCATGACGATGGACCGCTTGCCCCGGTTGAGGTGGAGGTGCATGAGGGAGACGCCCTCGACGATGGGCCAGGTCATCTCCCGGATGTAGTCGCCGGCCGGCGGTTCGACCTTGACCACCTCGGCCCCCAGGTCGATGAGGGGCATGGTGATGGCGGCGGGACCGAGGGCCGAGACCTCGAGGATGCGGATTCCGTGGAGGGGTGCGTCGGTGGGCATGGCCCGGCAGTGTATCTGACGGACCGTCAGAAGCGCCGGGCCCGCCGGGCTCAGCGCTCAGCCCCGCAGCGAGGCGGCATCGAAGCTGACGACGGGGTCGTCGAGGGGGAGGACCATCTGGGCGCCGAGGTTGCGGTGCCCGTCGGGCAGTAGCCGCACCACGGTTCCGTAGGCGGTGAAGCCCACCGCGTGGCGCGCGAACTCCATCGGACCCTCGGTCACCTTGACCTCCACCACGCCGGTGCCGCCGAGCTGGAGGGCGGCTTCCTGCATCCGTTCCATGGCCGACTCCCGGGCGGCGTACATGGCCTCGGTGTAGTTGGTCAGCTCGACGTTCTGGCCCGACTGCTGCATGGCCGCCCCCATCGATCGCCGGGGGGCGTAGACGAAGCTGGCCCCGGCGGCCAGACCGAGTGGTGACCAGCCGGCTGACCGGAGCAGGGTGAAGTCCCTCCCGGACAGGTCGGACACGAAGATCGGGTCGCTCCCGAGACCGGTGACCCCGACCGGGCGGACGGCGGTGCCCACCAGGGCGACATCGATGTGGTGGGGCTCCACCCCCCACTCCACGTGGACCCCGACCACCCCGTGGCCACCGGCATGGGCACAGGCTTCGTGGAGGCGCTGGACGGCGGCCGCGAACGACCGGGCGTAGGCGGCCGACGCATAGCCGATCTCCCCCTGGCCCCAGTTCCACACGCCCATCGGTACCGAGTGCATCGAGGTGCCACTGACGAGTTCGACCGGCTCCCAACCGATGGAGTGGAGGACGAGCTCCTCGTCGATCGACAGGTCGGAGGTCATGCGAGCCGTCGCCGTCCCGGCCGGTCGGGAGAGGGCCTCGGCGGCAGCCCGCATGTCGGCGCGGGCATCGGTGGCGCCCTGGGGTGTGAGTGGCTCGGGACCGGTCACAGCAGGCGCACCGTGGGTCGGGGGGCGGGCATGGGGTCGAAGTCCTTGAACCGGCGGACCCGGTTGCCCCGGAGGATGCACTCGATGGTGGCGTCACCCTCGCCCTGCTCGCGCCGGGTCGTGGTCAACGATGCGCCGTGGAGTGAGTCCGGTCCGAGCTGGCCGCGGATCCGCTCCGTGGCGATGCGCCGGGCCGCCGTCTGGGCCTTGACGGTCTGGACGATCTCGGCGCCGGCGGTGGCCCCGCCGTACAGGGAGCCCGAGCCTTCGGTCAGGTACTGGGTGATGCAGTTGGCCCAGACCCCCACCGACGCCACGGCGGCGGCCACCGCCACCGGTGCGTAGCCGGCCTCCACCAGCTTGGCGAGGCGCTGGCCGGCCAGGTAGGTGGTCCACGGACGTCCGTCGGCCGGCGGGGGGCCGTCCACGACCCGCACGGCGGTGCCCTGGACCTTGAACTCCACGACACCGAGGTCGGACAGCGGAGCCGACGCGTCGACCACGCCGACGATGCCGTGGGCACCGGCCGAGGTGGCCTCGTCGATCATCCGCTCGTAGGCGGTGGTGAAGCCGGACGACCAGGCGTCCTCCATCCAGGACTGCTCGTAGTTCTGGCCCCAGGAGCGGTGCTCGGCCGAGATCATGCCGTGGGGGCAATTGAAGGTCTCGGAGTAGCCGCGTATGCCACCCCACTGGTAGCCGAAGCCGCCGCCGCCCATCGCCGACATCCCGTACCACTGCCACTGCATGACGCAGTAGCCCTGGGCGAAGCCGACCGGTTCGAGTCCCATCTGGAGGCAGGCGGCGAAGTCCGGGACGGTCAGGCCGGAGGTGAAGGCACCCTCACCGAAGCGCCGGACCGCGGCTTCCGGCAGTTCGTCGGGCGGCTCGCCGGGTTGCCCGGCCGGGACCGTCATCAGTTGTCGAGCGAGATGATGGTGGTGGGCGTGGGCAGCGTGACCTCGTCGGCGGTCTTCACCACCGCCGTCCCGAGGGAGAGGAACTCGATGGTGTGACTGCCCCACTGGTGGGACTTCTCCTCGAGCCGGACGCCGACGATCCCCGTGGCGCCGAGTTCGTTCGCCTCGTCCTGCATGCGGGTCATGGCCAGCTCACGGGCCTCGTACAGGGCCTGGGTGAAGTTGGGCAGCTCCACGTTCTGGCCGGCGGAACCCAGCGTGGCCCCCAGCCCGCGGTGGGCGATGTGGTAGACGCACGTTCCCATCACCAGGCCCTGAGGGATGTGTCCGGTGTGCATGAGGGTCCAGAAGTCCTGGCCGGAGAGGTCCGAGGTGAACGGTTTGCCGAGCGCGTTGCGGTGGGAGACGCCGCTCTCGGCCTTGACCGCCGTGCCCACCGCGATGAACTCCGCGGCGTCCTTGCCCCACTCGTAGTAGTTGACGTCGAGGCGCACCCCGACGACACCGTCCGCCCCGAGCTCCAGTGCCTCCTCCTCCATGCGGGTCATGGCCAGCTCCCGGGCGTTGTACATGGCCTCGGTGAGTTTGGAGAGCTCCTGACTCTGGCTCCACCGTCGGGTCTGGATGCCGGTGTGGTAGATCGACGAGCCCATCACGAATCCGACGGGGTGGAAGCCGACCTCCTTGATCAGGAGGAACTCGTTGACCGACAGGTCCGAGGTGAAGAGGCCCTGTTCGAGCTCGGCGAGTCGCTTGGACGCCCCTTCGGGAAGGTCCTGGGGGAGTTCCTCCGGCGTGTCGCTCATCCGTTGCCTCCGATGACGATGTTCTCGAGTGCCTGGCGCACGGCCTGGCTGTGGTCGGCCTCGGTCTGCAGGACGGTCAGCAGGCGGCTCAGCCAGGCGTCCATGTCGACCTTCTCGCTCCGGATGCGGATGCCGCCGGACGAGTGACCGATGGTGCAGCGGAGGAGGGGACCGTCGACGACGGCGTCGAACTGGTCGTCCTCCATGGTGATGGTGAGCGACTTGATCTCGTCGGACTTCCGGAAGCGGCCGCCGGCCCGTTCGACCTTCAGCCGGGACCCGAGCGCGTCGGACAGCTGGTCGACCAGGACCTTGACGAGGATGCCGACGTCCGAACTGTCGGCCCGCAGTTGGGCGGCGGCCAGTTCCAGGTCGAAGGAGCCACCGGTATCGGTCACGTCCTGCACCCTATCGGCGGCGCGGGACGGAACGCCGGGCGCCCCGGGGACAGGGTGGATGGCGAAGTCCACCCCGGGGGGTGGGGACGGGCTACGCCGGTCGGGTAGAGTGTCCCGGCTGATGCGTCGTCCGAGCCGGTTCCCGCGGGTGCCGGTCACCAAGGAGGACCCGTCGGCGGCCAGCGCTCGTAGCTCAACGGATTAGAGCATCTGACTACGGATCAGAAGGTTGCAGGTTCGAATCCTGCCGAGCGCGCCAAAGAAGTCCAGGTCACGGGCTCGTGGAGGTGCCCACGGTACCCCGGGTGCGAACGCCGCCCGGGCGGCGCTGCTTCCGCTGGTCGGGGCGCGCTCGCACCGGTTCGGGTCGGCCGCCCGTAGGCACGGAACGGAGCACCGAACCGGCGTGACGGCTCCGGATGCACGTCCCGGTGGCATGGGCCCCCGTTCACGGTGATGTGAGCCAACATGGCGGTCGATGCCACCGACTCCCACTGACCATCCGGTCCCGTCCCGGGCCCACTCGGGAGGTGCCCGGGGTCCCCTCCGATCTGTTGCCGTCGTCTCGGCCCTGCTCCTCGTCGGTACCCTCGCCACCGCCTGCTCGTCCTCCACCACCGGGTCGACGACGACCACCAGACCCGCGTCGACCACGAGCACCGTGGCCGCCGGCCAGCTCGTCTTCGGTGGCCGGCGCCCCGTGACGCCGGGTCCGGCCCTCGACACCGTGTCGTGCGGCTCGCCGACGTCCTGTGTGGCCATCGATGCCAACGGGGGGATCTACTCGTTCCAGGGAACCACGTGGTCGGGCCCGGTCAGCCCGGCGGCCGGTCCGGTCGGCGGAGGGGGCGTCTCCGTGTCCTGTGCCGGTCCCACGCTCTGCGCCGCGATCCCGACCGCCGCCTCGCAGGTCGTCACCGGGTCGGCCCTGACGTGGTCGGCACCCCAGACCCTGTCCGGGGCCACCGACCTCGGGGCCGTCGGGTGTGCCCCCACCGGCTACTGCGCCACGGTCGATGCCGAGGGGTACGCGTTCGCGTTCGCCGGCGGCCGGTGGACCGCCACCAGTGGTGACTGGGGCTCGGTGGCCGGCATCGCCTGTGTGTCCTCCGTGTTCTGCGTATCCGTCTCGGGGGGGATCTCCCAGTGGAACGGCTCCTCGTGGACGCAACCCGACAGCTATGCGGCCACCGGATCGTTCACCTCGGTGTCGTGCCCGTCATCGTCGTTCTGTGCCGCGGCGGTCAACTCGGGCGACGTCATGTTCCTCGACGGCCAGACGTGGGGAGCGCCGGTCCGCGTCGAGCCGGGGCAGCCGTCGGCCACGTCCGTGGGTCCGTACCCCACCGGGATCTCCTGCCCCTCGACCGCCTACTGTGCGGCGGTCGACGCCGCCGGCGCCGTCCTCCAGTGGAACGGCTCCGCCTGGTCCCACGACGCGGTCGACCCGGGTCGCCACCTGACGGCGGTCTCGTGTCCGTCCCCGACGTTCTGCGTGGCGGTCGACTCGGCGGGCGACGCGCTCTACGGGCGGCCCTCCTGACGGCGTGCGGGGGCCCGACCGCCGGTGTCCGGGACGCCCGTCGGATCCTGCGGTGAGAACTCGGCCATGACGCGTCGCACCCGCCCGGCCGTCGGCCCGCGTCAGGGGGTCAGCATGGCTGTGACCTGCGCCAGGTCGAAGTAGTCCCGCCACGCGCAGATCTTGCCGTCCCGGAGCTCGAAGGTACCCATGACCGGGAGGGGTGCCTTTCTGCCGTCCATGGTGAACGTGTCGATCCGCTCGGTCAGGACCACACCGTCCGCCACGGCCAGGTGCCGGATCTCGACGGTCGTGCCGGCGAACATGCCGAAGAATCCGTCCAGGAACGCGCGGGCCGCCTCCAGGCCCACGGCGGGATCCATGGGGATGTTGTGGTACACCACGTCATCGGTCATGAGCGACACCATGGCCTCGGTGTCGTGGGCTTCGAGCGCCGCCATGCAGGCCCGCACCGTCCGTTCGGCAGCTTCATCGTCTGTCATGGCCAGCCTCCTCCACTCGGTGCTCCGCCGAGGCTAGCCAACCCCCTGACCTGACCGCGGAGCCGGGTCGCTCCCGGACCCCGTCGGTAACGCCAGCGCCGTCCGCGACGTTCATCACTCCGTAGGTTGGCGTGCTCCGGCCCGTTCGGCACGGGCGGGCGAAGGAGGTACCCGATGATCCGTACCAGGTTGGCGAAGTTCGGATGTGCGGCGGCGGTCGGGGTGTCGTTGCTCGGGGTGACCACCGTGGCCGCGGCACCCGACGCCGTGGCCAAGGCGACCCCACCCTCCCTGATCGTCCTGACCAACTCGAGCAGTGGCTCGACGGTCGTGGCGGTCAAGGGTGACATCGTCCGGGTGAAGCTCACGGCGACCGCCGGCATCCACTGGACCGAGGCGTCGGTGGTGCCGGGAACGTCGGTGCCGCCCCTGGTGAAGACCTCGGGCGGTGTCACATCGACGGGTTCGTCGGTCACCAACTTCAAGGTCGTGGGGTACGGCTCGGCCCAGCTCGAGGCCATCGGGACACCGACCTGCGCCCCGTCGATCTGTCCGACCTACGTCGTGCTGTGGGAGGCCACGGTGGACGTGCCGGTGGTCGACCCCCCGCCCCCGTCGACCTGATCGAGGCCTGACCCCGACCCGGGGTCCGGGAGGGGCGCCGCCCGGCCGGCGTCAGAGGCCGGGAAGGACCTCGCCGACCGGCGCCAGATCCTCGACCTCCCGCTTGGAGAGGTCGAGGTGGATGCCCCCCTCCACCCCGGTCACCGCGCCGATCGGGATGGCCACCTGCTTTCGGCCCCACACGTGGCCCTCCTCGAGCAGGAGGTGGGTCACGTGGTGACTGGCGCGGTCGACCACCAGGCCACGGACCGACCCGATGGTCCCGTCCGTGGCGTGTACCGGCTCGCCGCGACGGACCTCCACCTCGTCGAGCGGGACCGTGTCGTAGGTGACGGTGGCGGGAACGTCACCGATGACGTCGGCGAGGCCGAAGTAGGGACGGACGAGCACCTCGCCGGCCTCGTAGTCCGCGTGTCCGCCGCTGGCGGGCAGGAACTGGCTCTCCTCGGCGAACTCGAGTGCCTCGAACTCGGCGGCAGTGAGGCGGAGGTCGACGCGATCGGCGGACGACGCCCCCACGGAGGCCAGGGGCACGAGGCGTCCGAGCCCCTCGCGGTGGGTCGGCTCCACGACGAGGTGGGTGACCTCCAGCGTGGTCGGGTCGAGGACGACTCGGATGACGTGTCCGCAGGCACCGTCCGTGCAGTGGGCTTCCACTCCGATGGTGAACCGTTGCTGGTCGGACATGCTCGCTCCGTTCGTGATGCGTCGCACCGCGGACCACCCGCCGTGAAGGCACCGTCGAGCCTGCCCGGCTCCGGGCCCGTCGGTCAAGGACACCGGGCGGAGACGGGCGCCCGGCCGTGGCGTGCCGGACCAGGAGCCGCGCCCTGGGGCTGCCTGCGTGGCACGATTACCCCATGAGCGAGGCACGTGAGGCTTTCGTCTCCTGGGAGCGGGTGTCCGACTGGTTCCGGAGGTCGGCCGGACTGTTCGAGGCACTGAGCGCCAACTGCGGGCTCCTCGAGTCGATCGTCGGGGGCGACCCCTCGGTCAACCTGGAAGGGGCCAGGAGGCTGGGCGAGCAGTCCCGCCGGGTCGAGCTGGCGCTGCTCGAGGACCCGTGTCCCGACCCCTGGGGAGCGCGACAGCTGGACTCCGTCGTCTCGACGCTGGTCGAGGTGGCGCACGACGTGGTCCAGGCCTTCGGCGATCCCGGTGGCGCGGAGCTGACGCTGCTCAGTGCCAAGGTGGCGAGCGCTCGGCGGGCGGTGACCGAACTCCAGCGCCTGGCCCAGCGCCTGTCGACCGACACCGCTCCCTGATCCGGGGCCCGGAGCGGGCCCCACCCCGACCGACCTGCGGGTCGGGTCAGCCGCGGACGGCCTTGGCGACGTGGTCGGCGAGGTCCTTCAGGTTGGCGAGGAGGTCGACGGCGACGTCCGTCTCCTGGTGGAGGTCACCGTGGATGGCCGCCGGGTCACCGTCGGCCTGGACGATCTCCTGGCCGATCTCGACGAAGACGCCGACCACGTCGAGCATGTACTCGCCGTTCCAACGGTCCGGGCAGGGATGGGTGAGGAGCCAGAGTTCGGAGTCGGCCAGGAGCCCGCTGAGGGACTGGGCGATCCTCATGTTCGACTCGGGACGCCCCACGAGCATGGACCGGATGATGCTGACGCACGTTTCGAAGTTCTCGATGACCACCGAGGCGTCCTCGTACCAGTTGTCGAGCGCCACCAGGCGGGACCTCGACCTCCCGCCCGCCGACTTCCGTACGCGTCTGTGGATTCCGTCGCTCATGCTGCTGCCCCTTTCGCCCGAAGCAAGGATAGGGGCCATCGGCAACGGATATACATCGCCTGGATCGAGAGCGCGACGATTTCCATGGTCAGTGTCCCGAGGAGCTCCGGTCGCCGGACGGGTGGAGCCCGGTGCTACGCCACCGGTTCGATCCGGTTCGAGCGGAAGAGGACGCCGGCGATCACCCACCCGACGGCGATGACCAGCCAGAAGCTCACGATCCGGAACACGAGGACGGCGGCCAGGGCGTGGGGGCCGTGCATGCCGGCGAGGACGAGCGCGGCGGCCAGGGCGAGTTCGACGACGCCCACCCCGCCCGGGGTGAGCGGGAGGAGGGCGGCTCCCGTCCCGACCGCGTAGGCGAGCAGGATCCCGTGCCAGGGGACGTCCCCGCCGGTGGCGAGGATGGAGAAGACCAGGCAGAGGGCGTTGCCGAACCAGTTCCACAGCGAGAGCAACCCGACGTGGAAGTAGGACGACGGGGACATGCGGACGGTGGCGAGGTCGTCGAGGAATGCGTCGACCGGTAGGGCCGAGGCCCACTCGTCGGCCGACCGGCGGGCGAGCCGGCCGACCAGGGCCCACGCCGACAGGACGACTCGTCCGACCGCGGCCCGCGCCCGGCTGTTGCGGAGCGCGACGAGGACCGCCACGAGCGGGACGATCGCCACCACCGCGCTCGGCGAGTCCGATGACGGCGGTGGTGGTGTTGCCACTGGACAGGGCGCCCACGGCCAGCACCACGCCGAGCGTGAAGGTGGAGACGACCCACGAGATCCCGAGGGTCCAGCTCGTCGTCGCCGAATCGGCGCCGAGCCGCCGGAACTGGGTGTAGGCGTAGCCGACCGAGGCGGGGGGCCCGGCGATGGGAAGGGACAGCGAGACCGCGTTGGCCGCATAGGTGACCGCCAGGGTCGAGGTGAGCCGCATCCGGACGCCGTTGACCCGGAACAGGTGGCGCTGCATCCGGGCGAACGCCCCCATCGACGTGGCTTCGGCCAGGAGAGCCGGGGGGATCCAGATCCAACGCAGGTGCCCGAACGTCGCGAACGCCTCGGCGAGCACGGAGTGCCCGGCGATGGCCAGCGCCCCGATGCCCAGCGCGACGATCAGGAGTCCGGCGATCCCACGGAGGTGACGGCGGGAGCCGGACCGGGGGTACCAGTTCGGAGGCGCCACGGGCTCCGGCTGCTCGTCCCCCGCGGTCTGCACCCCCCAATGGTCCCCTATCGGCGGCGTCCGGGTCGATCGCTCCGGTCCGTCGCCGATCTGCGGCGGTGACCCGCGAACCGGGACGTCAGGTGCCGGTGCCGACGAGGGTAACCGTCACCTGGCCACCACCGTTCGACTTGAAGACGTAGGTCTCCGTGTCCTCGCCCCGGGTCGTGGGTTGGAACGTCACCTGCTGGTCCAGGTACGTCCCGGGATCGAGGGTGGTCCCTTCGGGCATGGGCAGGTCGGTGGAGAACTCCCCGCTCGGCGCGATCGCCCGGGTGATGATGAGAGCGACCGTTCCGCTGTTGCCCACCTGGAAGGTGACGTTCTCGCTCTGCCCCACCGGGACGGCACCGGCGTCCACGGTGGTGGCGCTCACCGCCAGCTGACGGCTGCCGGTGACCGCGGACCCCGTCGCCGGAAGCGTCACCGAGCCCTGGTCGGTGGTGAGGGTGAGTGCCGAGGCGTAGTTGCCCGCCACCGCCGGATCGAACCGCACGGACACCGTGACCGACTGCTGGGGGGCGAGCACGGTGCCCGTGGCCGGCGCGCCGGACACCGTGAAGGGACCGCCCGGAAGGGTGACGCCGGTGATGGTCTCGGGCCGGTCCCAGGAGTTGGACACCGTGGCCGTGAGGGCCTTGCCCCCTGCTCCCGTCCGCACGGAGCCGTAGGAGAGGGGCTCGGAGGAGTGCAGGAGACCGGGAGCGGTGCCGTACCCGGAGAGGGGAACGGTCTGGTTCCCTGCGGTCGTGGGCAGCGAGATGTCGGCGATGACCGCGCCGGGGCCGGTCGGGGTGAAGGTGACCCGGACGGGGACGCGCTCCCCGGCCCGGATCCGGGTGCCGGTCGGGGGCGACGAGACGGTGAAGGCGCCGGCCGGTACCGCCTCGGCGCCGGCCGGCGGAATCGTCGAGGGTCCCGCCGTGGCCCCGTCCGGCGCGGTCGTGGATGTCGTGGTGGTCTGGCCGGTCGCCGCCACCACCGGGCTCGACGTGGCCTGGTAGCCGCTGACCGTCGCCGGGCCGGTCACGGTCATGGACTGGGGGACGGTCGCCGTCACGGTCACGGTGCGACTCGAGCCGACGGGCACCGATCCGAAGTCGACCGGCGAGGCCGTCACCGCCGTCTTCGTCGACGTCCCGAACTCGATCAGGCGCCCCTGGCGGGTGCCGACGAGGATGCGACCGTTCCACGCGGTGGGTACGGAGAACTTGGAGGCCGTGCCGATGGGCGCCGACCACAGCAGGGGGAGGACACCGTTGGACGGGATGGCGCCGTAGGCCCGCAGCTGGGCCTGGGTCCCGCTCGGTCCACTGCTGAAGACGACCCAGACCACCGCGCTGCCCGCGGTCGTCCCGTTGCTCGTGACCATGGGGGAACCCGAGGTGTACCCGAACGATCCGGAGCTGGTCCCCGCCGATGTCAGCTGGGGGACGCCCTGGGCGTTCACGCCGTAGGACAGGGCGCGCAGGTAGCCGCCCCCGGCGCTCTCGAGCACGTAGACCCAGCCACCCTGGCCGCCGTAGGCGGCCGGGTGCCCCCACACGCCACCGTACGGTCCGAGTTCCTGGAGCACGGCGTCACCGCCGGACGGCCCCTGTTGGAAACCGCCCATGTCGGCGGCGTCGAGGAGGAAGATCCTGCCGTCCTTGCCCACCTGGACCAGGAGTTGCGGGTGGGCCGGCGTGCCGAAGTAGGCGGACGGGAGCGCGACCGGACCGCCCGACCCGAAGTCGTTGTCGTTGGCGTCGAGGTTGGCCGCGTCCGATGGCGCGAAGAACTGCGTGGGGGTGAGGACACCGCCGGATCCGACGGTCAACCCGATGACGGACTCCGACAGGGTGGCCGGCGGATGGCCCGAGGCGGCCGGCTGGGGTGACACGCCGTTGCCGGTCGCCAGGACGATGTTGTCGGGCCCGAGTGACACGAGCCCCGATCCGCTCTGCCAGATGCCGGCCTGTGAGTTCTGGTCGGTGCCGATGCCCGACTCGTCGCTCCACATCGTGGTGACGGCATGGGTGCTCGTGCTGACTCCCACCACGATGCCCCGGTACGGCGTGTCGTCGCAGTCGGAGGCGAATGCCGCGTAGACCGTCCCTCCGAGGAGGAGCAGACCCGGTCGCTGCTGTGAGTAGGACACGTTGAAGGGCACGCCGGGGGTGTTGGACGGCGTCCCGGTGATCGGGACGGGATACCCGGACACCTCGGCGCCGGTCGCGGCGTCGACGGCCTGGAGGTACCACTGGGCACTGGTCAGGCCCCCGGATCCCTCGAGGCGGGTGGTGAGGTAGACGATCCCCGTGTTGGGGTCCTCGACCGGGGTGGATGTCGAGCCGATGTACGGCGTGAGGTCCGAGCAGTGGATCGTCTTGGCCTTGAACGGCTGCCCGAAGCTGCGCCGCCACACGATCGCTCCCGTCGTGGCGTTCACCCCGTAGGCGTTCGCCTCCTCGGTGGTCACGATGGCCGTGCCGCCGACGACGAGGGGCTGGGCGTAGATGGCGCCGGTCAGCTTGGTGGAGAAGATCTTGCCGAACGACGCGGACTGCACGGCGGCGGGCGTCAGGGCCGATTCCGACGGGTCCCAGCCGGTCCGGAGATTCGAGTACCCCGCCGTCGTCACGTCGGGAGGTCCGGTGGCGAGCGCGTCCACGATCGGAACGGTCACGCCCGCCAGAACCACGACGGCCGCCACGAGTCCCACCGCCATCCGACCTCGTCGCATACCGCTTTCCCCCTGCCTGCTCCCTCCAGAACGGTAGCAAAGCGGATCGTCGTTCTTCAATAGCCGGGGACCTGGCCGCCCCGACCCCATCGGCTACCGGTTGGTGGGAGTGCCCGTCCGCTGCTTCTCGGTGAAGAGATACTTGAGCGCCACGGTCAGGCCCTGGACGGTCGGCGCCGGCGGGATGCCGTTGACGGACTTCTCGGTGGCCGCGAGGCCGAGGGACACCCGCAGGTGGGCCACCTGACCCGTGGTCGCCACCAGGGCGGGGATGTTGGAGAGGGCCACCCCGGTGGACATCCCGCTCACCCGGGTCGACGCGAGGATCGTCGTCGTCGCGCCCGTGCAGCTGCCGGTGGCGAGGGTCCAGGCCACCGGGCACTTCGTGACGGCCACGGTCAGTCCCTCGCCGGCGATGGAGCCGTTCACGAGGGCGTTGGACGGCGCGCCGGTGACCGCCAGGGTCATGCCGGCCGCGGACGCCAGGGTGCCGGTGTTGTTCAGGTCGACGAAGACGTTGTCGGTGTCGCCCGGGGCCATCTTGCCCGTGAAGTTGCTGAAGCCGACACCGACGTCCTTGGACAGCGTGAGGTCGAGTGTCCCCGAGGAGACGCTCTCGGCAGCGCTCGCCCTGGCCGACAGCCCGGCATAGACACCCGCTCCGGCCAGGAGTCCGACCGAGGCGAGGACGAGTCCGGACACGATCAGGCGACCGTGGTGGGGGGTCCCTGCCGCCGACGTGTCGGCCTCGACGGCCCCCCTGATCGGCACGGCTCCGCCGGGGGACGGTGGGGTCCGGCATCGAGGGTTGCACCATGAATGTCTCGGCTGGAACGCCTGATTACTTGAACGCCCCAGGGCGTGGTACCGCGGTCGGACGGTGGGAGGGGCCTCAGGACGTGGGTTCGACCGGCGCGGGGACCGACCGTCGGAGGGCGAGCACGGCGATGTCGTCCGTCGATCCGGGCCCGGTGAGTTGGTCGATCAACGTGTCCACGAAGACCTCGAGGTCGTCCCCCTGGGCGGAGGCGGCGTCCACCAGTCGGGCGAGTCCGACGTCGAGCAGCTCGCCGCGTCGTTCGACGAGCCCGTCGGTGTAGAGCAGCAGCGTCTCGCCGGGCGCCACGGAGATCGGCTGCGCCGAGTAGGCGTACGCGCCGAGTCCGAGCGGGGGGTCGACGGTGCCCTCGACGAGCCGGGCCCCGACGGAGGAGCACAGCACCGGGGGGAGGTGTCCGGCGTTCGCCAGGGTCATCGCGCCGGTGGCGGCGTCGCCCACCCCGACGAGCACGGTGGCCATGTGGCCTTCCTCGGCGACGGTGATCTGACGGGCCGACAGGGCCAGGGCCTCGTCGGGCGAGTGCCCCTCCAACAGGTAGGCCCGGATGGTGAACCGGAGGTGGGCCATCGTCGTGGCGGCGCTGATGCCCCGGCCGGACACGTCACCCACCACGAAGGCGAACCCGGTGCCGCCGGTCCCGATGACGCTGTACCAGTCCCCTCCGACGCTGACCCGGTCGGCGCCGGCCACGAACCGCGAGGCCACGTCGAGGTCGGGGATGTCCGGGTTCCTACGGGGCAGGAGCGCCCGTTGCAGCGAGTCGGCGATGGCCCGCTGTTCGTCGAAGAGGGTGTCGAGGCGGTCGTAGAGCTGGGCGATGGTCCGGGCGTCGTCCTCGGCGAGGACGTGACGGCGCCGCAACCGAACCGACACCACGGCGATGGCGGCGGTGATGGCCACTCCGGCGACGAGGAAGATCCAGGGGAGATCCGCTCCGAGGGTCCCCCCGAGCTGGCCCTCGGGCGCGGTCTCCAACGTGAGCCACGAATCGCCGAAGGGAACCACGACCCGGGCCGTGTCGCCGGACAGGGGAAGTTCGCCGAGGGGCACATCGGTGGTGGCGAGATCGGCGGTCGACGGATGGCGTCCCACGTAGGTGGCGAACTCGAGGTCGGCGAAGGCCGACCCCTGCTCGACGGGCACCTGTCGGGAGGCCGGGATCGGGCGTTCCGCGTACACGACGTATCCGGGCCCGGGGCCGTCCGACACCGCGTAGGCGATCCGCTGGAGGAGGTCGGTCGAGATGCCGCGCACGATCGCCGTGTGACCCGACTGGGCCAGCGTCAGCATCTGGGCGCGGGCGGCCGGCGAGATGAGCGGGGTGCCGACCGAGGCCACCTCCGCCGCCGGCGCCGAGGGACCGGACGTCCGCCACAGCGATGCGTGGGCGAACACCTTGCCGGGCCCCACGTAGGGCGTCAGGTACGTCTCGAAGATCGCCGGGTCGCCCGACGTGTGCGAGGCCAACTGCGCGGAGGTCACGAGCGGGCTCTCGACGCTGGCGATGGTGGCCGACAGCACGGCGGCGGCCTGGACCGTCTGGAGCTGCAGCAGCCGGTGGTCGTTGTTGCGGTTCAGCACCAGGGCGATCCAGCTGCAGGTCAAGGTGATCACCAGGCCCAGCACCACCACGACGATCCCGGTCCGCGTGGGTGAGCCCACGCGGACCGCCGACGGGGCCGTCCGGGCCCGTCGGCTCCCGGTCGTCCCCGAGTCCAGGGCGTCCTCGTCGCTCACGCCCGGTGCCCCCCGGTCGACACGGGTCCCTTCATGAGGTGGGCGTCATCGACGTCCCCGCTCCGGCGGACAGGTCGGCGGGACGGAAGGCGGGGTGGGTGGTGACTCGGGTCGCGGGGCTTCGGTGGTCTTCGCCGGGATGTCCGTCGGCCACCGGTCAGCTGGCCACCCGGAACCGCGAGCGCAACCTCCGCCCGCTGTCGTCGTCGCGGTCCGCCGTCGGGCTGGTGCTGTTCCTGACCGGGGACTTCCCGTCGGACGAACGGCCGGCGCCGTCGGCGACGGGGTCCGCGTCGATCCGGAACCACACGGACGTGCCGTGGTCGTCGGTGTCCTCGGCGCCCCACTCGTCCGACAGCTCGTCGACGATCCTCAGACCGCGACCGTGGGGCTCGTGGTCGTCGGGATGCTGGACGACGGGGGTACCCACGCCGGCGTCGGTCACCGTGACGTGGATGATGCTGCCGTCGCGCTCTACCCGCACGGCGAAGCCGCCTCCGGCGTGCACGATGGCGTTGGTGGCGAGCTCGGAGACCATCAGCACGATTGCCTCGCGTACGGCCGGCGGTGCGTCCGCGGTGGCCGAGGCCACGAACCGTCGACTGCTGCCCACGGACGCGTCGGAATCGTCGAACCGGCGCTGCGTCGTCACCCGTCCATCCCGAAGGCGTCGACCAGACCGGTGGCCTCGAGCACCCGTCGGACGATGGGACTGGCCTCGCTCACCTGGACGGTGCCGACGCGGTTGGCCACCCGAACGAGCAGGGCGATCCCAGAACTGTCCATGAACTCGAGGTTCCCAAGGTCGAACACCACTCGCTCCGTCGGATCGCCCAGGTAGGGTTCGATACCCTCCGCCACCCCGTCCACACTTGCGATGTCGAGCTCGCCGGTGATGGTGACGGTCGGCTGCTGGGGGTCCAGTAGCGACACCTGGAACGAGGCGGTGCCCTCGTCGACCTCGACCCGGTCGTCACTGCTCTCCCTCATCCCACCCTCCTCCTGCCTCGTGACCCGGTCCGCACCGTCCCCACCAAGGGGGATTGCGCCCGGACCACGGTATCCGTCCTCCCGGCGCATAGCCAGGGGTGGCGCCCGGTCCGGGGTACCGATGGGGTGAGGACGCGGACAGGCGGACGCCCCGTCCCGTTCAGACCTCGGGCCGCTCGTCGGCCAGGTCGCGCAGCTTGTTCTTCAACAGCTTGTCGAGGGTGCCCAGGGGGAACTCCTCGACCACGTAGACGGCGCGCGGCACCTTGAACTCGGCGAGCTGCGCCGAACACGCCCCGATCACGGCCTGTTCGAGCTCGTCGGGCGTCGGCGGGTCGGGGGAGGTGATCACGAAGGCCACGACCACCTGGTCGAGCCACTCGTGCTTCTTGCCCACCACGGCCACCTGGGCCACCCCGGGCACGGTCGCGACGACCTCCTCGACCTCGCGGGCCGAGACGTTCTCGCCTCCCACCTTGATGAGGTCCTTGTCCCGCTCCTGGTAGAAGACGTTGCCGCCGGGTCCCATCTGGACCATGTCGCCGGTCTTGAACCAGCCGTCCTCGAACGAGGCGCGGTTGGCCTCGGGGTTGTCGAAGTACTCGAGGAAGATCTGGATGCCCCGGGTCCCACGCATCCACAGCTCGCCCGTCTCGCCCTCCGCGCAGAGCCTCCCGGTGTCCTTGTCGACCACGGCGAGTTCGTACCCCGGAGCCACGTGACCCATGGACCGGGTCGGCAGTCGTTCCGCCGGCTTGCCGGTGATGGCGTGGGACACCAGCTCGGTCATCCCGTAGGCGGCGTAGACGTCGATGCCGAACATGCGGTCGAGGTCCGGCATGATCAGCCCGAAGACGCCGACGCGCAGACTGGTGGATGGGCGGTCCGCCTGCGCGAGCGTCCCCATCACGAACGGCATGAGGGAGATGTGGGTGATCCCCTGCCGGTCCACGACGTCCCAGAAGCGGGTGGTCGACCACTTCGGCGTCAGCACGGCCGTGGCGCCGACCCCGAGCACCGGGAAGAACGTCCAGCTCTGCGCGTTCACGTGGAAGAACGGCAGGTAGATGAGGTATCGGTCGTCGGGGCCGAGGTCGATGTTGCGGGGTCCGAGGCGGCTGGCCCAGACGGCGTTGGCGTGCGTGTGGACGACGGCCTTGGGCTTGTTCGTCGTTCCCGAGGTGAACATGATCCCGAAGGGGAGCAGGGGTTCGGCCGGCCGACCCGGCCAGTCCGCGGCGTCGCCGTAGAGGTCGTCGAAGGATTCGAACCCCGACCCGACCGCGTCCGGGGTGTCGACCCCGTCGGTGTCGGTGGCGGTCACGGCCACCCACCGCAGGTCCGGGCCGGCAGCCGTCACCATCGCGGCGTACCGGGGCTGGGTGACGGCCGCCACGCACTGCGCCTTGTCGATGAAGTAGGCGAGCTCGGCCGCCACCGATTTGGTGTTCGTCGTGACCCCGACGGCACCGACGGTGGCACACGCCAACCACGCCAGGACGAGTTCGGGGCAGTTGTCCGCGTGGAGGAGGACCTTGTCACCCCGGGTCACGCCGTGGGCCACCAGGCCGGCGGCCAGCCGGTGGGTGTCGGCCTGCAGCTCCCGGTAGCTCCACTGGCGGCCGTCGCCCGACGGCGGGTCCCACACCAGCACCGGGTGGTCCGGCCGGTGCTCGGCCCAGTGGTCGAGGAGCCAGGGGATGTCCTGGCCGTGCATCTGGAATTCCTGGAGGGCGACGTCGTCCATCGGCAAAGTATGTCCGACCTTGCGCCGACCGGCCGACGGGGTCCGGCCTCAGCGGCCCCGGGTGGCGATGAGCCCGGGTGATCTCCCCGCGCCGGGGACGGCGTGGACGTCGCGTGGCCCCACCGGCTCGCGGCAGTGTTCGCAGACCATGATCTGCCGGCCGGTGTGTCCGCACGCGTCGTGGACGACCTCGACCGGAGGCCCGTCAGGGGCCGCGTACGTGTCGCCCCACTGCCGCATGGCGGTGAGCACGGGCCACAGGTCCCGGCCCTTGGTCGTCAGCCGGTAGTCGTCGCGGGGCGGGTGCTCGGAGTAGGGGACCCGCTTGAGCACGCCCGCTTCGACGAGCTTGGTCAGCCGCTGCTGGAGGATGTTGCGCGAGATCCCGAGGCGCTGGCGGAAGTCGTCGAACCTCGTGACTCCGAGGAACGCGTCCCGGACGACGAGCATCGTCCACCAGTCGCCCACCACCTCGAGGCACTGGGCGACTGAGCAGTCCATGTCGGCGAAGCTCTTCCGTTCCACGGGACCAGCCTAGTCAGTTGCATCATGGAACGCAATCGATTAGGGTGCGTTGCATGACGCAACTGACTACCGCTCCCCAGCCCCCGTCGGTGCCTGTGACCCCCGCCGCCCGCAGACTGGTGTTCGCGGTGACCGCTCTGGGCGCGTTCATGGCCTCCCTCGACCTGTCGATCGTGAACGTGGCCTTCCCGGCCCTCGAGCGGACCTTCTCCGGTGACTCCCGGGCCACCCTGGCGTGGGTCATCACCGGGTACAGCATCGTGTTCGGCGCACTGCTGGTGGTCGCGGGCCGGACCGCCGACCGCCTCGGCAGCCGGCGCATCTTCTTCGCCGGCCTCGGGGTCTTCTGCCTCGGCTCTCTGTTGTGCGGGTTGGCGCCGACGGTGGTACTGCTGGTCGCCGGGCGGTTGGTCCAGGGCGTCGGGGCGGCCGCCCTCCTGCCCTCGTCCCTCGCCCTCCTGCTCGGCGCCTTCCCCACCGAGCGGCGGTCCCAGATGGTGGCGCTGTGGGGCGGCATCGGGGCGCTGGCGGTGGCCACGGGACCGTCGGTCGGGGCGCTGCTCATCACCGGGTTCGGGTGGCGGGCGGCGTTCTTCGTCAACCTGCCGATCGGCCTGGTGGCCTGGGTGGTCGGCCGTCGGGTTCTGGAACGCACCCCCGGTTCGGGTTCGACCGCGGCGCCGGACTATCTCGGCGTGCTGCTCCTGGCGGGATCGCTGTCCGCCCTCGTGCTGGCCATATCGGAGGGCCCGGACTGGGGGTGGACCAGCTCCGCGGTGCTCGTCAGTGGTGCCCTGGCCGTCGTCCTCATGGTCACCTTCGTCCTCCGGTCGGCACGCCACGCCGAGCCCGTGCTCGACCTGACGCTGTTCCGGTCCCGCTCGTTCAGCGTGGCCAACCTGGCCACGCTGCTGTACGCCATGGGCTTCTTCGCCATGCTCCTGGGCAACATCCTGTTCCTCACCAGTGTGTGGGGCTACCCCATCCTCCTGGCCGGTCTGGCCGTCACCCCGGGTCCGCTGGTCGTCGCCCTGGTCGCCGGGCCCGCCGGCAAGCTGGCCGGCCGGATCGGCTTCCGCCCGGTCCTGCTCGTCGGCTTCGTCGTCTTCGCGTCGGGCCTGGCCTGGTACGCACTCCGGGTCGGCGTCGAGCGCGACTTCCTCGGCGTGTGGCTTCCGGGGAGCCTCATCGTCGGACTCGGTATCGGCCTCACCTTCCCCGTCCTCAGTGCCGCCGCCGTCTCCAGCCTGGAGGCCCGGCGGTTCGCGGTGGGCAGCGCCGTCAACCAGACCGCCCGGCAGGTCGGCGGCGCGCTGGGCGTGGCCGTGCTCGTCGTCGTGCTCGGCACCCCCACCTCGCCGACCGCCGCCCTGGACGCGTTCCACCACCTCTGGTGGTTCGTCGCGGTGATGGCGGTGTCGTCGGGCACCGTCTGTCTGCTGTTGCGGCCATCCCGCGCCGCCGCTCCCGCCCCGGAGGCCGTCGTCCCGACCGAGGCCCCGTGGCGGGGGGCGCAGGCGCAGGCGCCGCTGCCGGCCACGGTGCCGGTGCCGGTGGCGACCACCGACGTGCCCCGTCGGCGGTCCTGGGCGACGACCACCCCTCGGGAGCGGGCATGAGTGTCGACGCCGGCCGCCCGACACCGCTCGTGTCCGGATCTCCGACCGCCGATGGGGACCCGACCCCGGCCGGGGTGGCCCACCCGTCGTGGGGGCCGGCGTCGACCAGGACGGTGACCTGGTACGACCCGATGGTGACCGCCCGGCGTGGCCGGCAACTGTCCGGCATCGAATTCCTCGAGGCCATCCGCCGGGGAGATCTGGCGCCTCCGCCCATCGCATCGCTGCTGGGCTTCACCATCGAGGAGATCGAGGTCGGCAGGGTCGTGTTCGGCTGCACGCCGGACGATTCGGTCTACAACCCGCTCGGCATCGTCCACGGTGGCCTGGTCTGCACGCTGGCCGACACCGTCATCGGGTGCGCCCTCCAGACCACCCTGCCCCTCGGTTCCACCTACACGTCGATCAGCCTGGAGGTGAGCTACCTGCGCCCGGTCGGGAGCGGGAGCATGCTGCGGGCCACCGGTACCGTCACCAAACCGGGCCGTCGGGTGGGCTTCGCGACCGCCGAGATCGTGGACGGCACCGGGCGGTCGGTCGCCACGGCGACGGGCAGCTGCCTGGTCATGGAGGTGCCCCCCGGGGCCGTCGCCGGCTGACGCGGCCGCCGCTGGGCCGACCGACCGCCCCGCCTACTGCCGGTAGTCCTCCACCACGCCCGGATCCCGGAGGGCCACGTCGTCGGGATCGAGTCCGGCGTGGCGTCGGGCGCGCCGTTGGCGGAGCAGGTCCCAACACTGGTCGAGGGCGATCTCGAGGTCCCGGAGGCGACGACGTTCGTCCTCCCCCAACCCGTCGGCGCCCTCGGACCGCTCGAGCCGGTGCTCCTCTTCGGCCAGCTGGTTGATCCGTTGGACGATCTCGTCGTCATCCATCGTGTCCACCTCCCGGTGTGGTCGTCGCGTCGGACCGCGGTGCCCCCTCCCGGTCTACCGGATCCCGGTACCCACCCGTTCCACCGACCCGTCCGGCGAACCTCGTGCGACCGCCGGGGACACCGGACGGTCAGGCCGTGACGGGGGAGGGTGCCGGGGTACGCAGGCCCTCGAGGGCGATGTCGAGGATGCGGGGGATCTGTCCCTCGTCCGACGCCGGCATCTTCGAGATGCCGGCGACGAGCAGGACCACGTCGTCGATCGACACGTCCGGGCGGACGGCCCCGGCCTGCTGGGCCCGGACCAGGAGGCGGTCGCCGGCCCCGTAGAAAGCGGTGCGGCAACCCCGGAACACCGCGGCGTCACGACCGAGGTGGTCGAACAGCTCGGCCGACAGGGCCTGCTTGGTGGCCAGGTAGTCGAGGAACCGGTGCAACCACGCCACGAGTCCCTCCCACGGCGGCTCCGCCATCAGCTCCTCGGCGGTCTGGCAGACGGCCTCGACTTCCTCCACGTACACCGCCTCGAGCAGGTCCTGGCGGGTGGGGAAGTTCCGGTAGAGGGTGCCGATGCCGACCCCCGCCCGCCGGGCGATCTCCTCGAGCGAGGCCGAGCCACCCTCCTCGGTGAAGGCCTCGCGGGCCGCGCCGACCAGTTTGTCGTAGTTGCGGCGCGCATCGGCCCGCTTCGGTCGCGGCGACCGCACGTCCGGCACGGTGTCGGGGCTGGCCATGGCAGTGGAGAGGCTACTCGTCGGCGAAGTGGAGGATTCCTCCGGATGGCTACCGAGGGGTCCTCCACTTGCCGGTGGAGGTGCCCTCCAGTTCAGTGGCGGCCTCCGGCCCACGACCGGCGCGAGCCGCCGGCCACGGTGCGGCGACGTCGACCGGAGCCCAGGATGACCGATGAGGCCGGGGCGGCGGCGTTTGGGGCGCACGGGGTCGGGTAGTGGCCCGCCTGGACCGGAGGCGCCGGTCGATCGGACGAGTCGGAGGCAGCCATGGCGACCACGGGAACCACGTCACGGAAACGGGCGGCCGCCCGGCGCCAGGACGACGCCATCGGGGTGCTGAAGGCGGACCACCGCACCGTCGAGGAGCTGTTCGCCCGCTTCGAGAAGACCGGGCCGCGTGCCTACAAGACCAGGCGTTCGCTGGTCGACCGCATGATCGCCGAGCTGTCGGTGCATGCCGCCATCGAGGAGGCCGTCCTCTATCCGGCGGCCCGGTCCGAGGTGCCGGTGACGGAGTCCGAGGTGCTGGAGTCACTGGAGGAGCACCACATCGTGAAGTGGGAGCTCGGCGAACTCGAGGGCATGGACCCCGAGGACGAGCGGTTCAGCGCCAAGGTGGCCGTCTTGATGGAGAACGTCCGGCACCACGTCAAGGAGGAGGAGTCCACGCTCTTCCCCGCCCTCCGCCGGCATCTGGCGCGGGCCCGACTGGTCGAGCTGGGCGACGAGCTGGTCCAGCGCAAGCCGCTGGCGCCCACCCGGCCCCACCCCCGAGGCCCGGACAGCCCACCGCAGGCCCTGGCGGTCGACGCGGTGGCCGGTGCCCTCGACAAGGCGCGTGACCTCGTCCGCTCCGTGCGGAACTGAGCGTCCGGGGAGCGGGAGGGTTCAGCGCGCCTCGCGCTCCACGGTGCCGTCGGGCGCCGTCACGCCGTTGCGCTGCGCCCGGTCCGACTCCCAGGTCGGGTCCAGGTCGAAGAACTGCTCGCTCAGCGCGTGCAGCGCCAGGCCGAACAGGGTCCACTCCTGGTCCTGACCGGTGCGGCCGGTCGGTCGGACGATGCCCTGCATCGGCGTGGGATCGACCCGGTCGCGCAGCACGCATCCCTCGGTCAGGGCCGCGGCGGCGATGGCGAACTGGCGGACGGTCAGCCCCTCGCGGAGTTGGAAACCCAGGAACGCGAGGAGGGCGGTGTAGATGGATTCCATCTGGGTCGTCACGTCCTCGTAGGACTGGCGGAGGGCGGCATCGATCCGTTCGCGTCGTTCGGTCGGCGGTCCCACCGCGCTGATGGCGAGGACCCCGATCCAGAGAGCCCAGTCGGTCGAGGACTGCAGAGTGGCGAGGTGCACGGCACTCACGGTCCGGCACATCTCCTGCAGCGACCACCGGCGGGCCTCGGGTGAGCGCACGTCGAGACCGGCCAGGAGCGGCGCCACCAGATCGAGGGTTCGACCGACCTCGTCGTTGCTGTCGTCCAGTGCGATGGTGGTGAGCACGTCGGTCTGGTAGTCGAACTGGTCCTTCCAGATCCGTCCGATCAGCGAGGCGTTGACGAACCGGATCCCGTGGTCGGCCTCGACCCGGTCGCGCGCCCGCTTGAGGGTGAGCACGTCGCTTCCGGCCCCGAGGCCGTGCTCGCGCAGGATGGCCAGGCCCGCCTCGATGAACATCGCGCGGGTCTCCTCACGTCGGAGCTGAGGACGACGAGTGGCCATGGTTCCTCTCCGACCCGACCGTCCGACGATCGGGTCCGGCACCCTCCGTCCGGTACCGGTGACGCCACTCATTTTACCAGGTCAGGGTGCAGTTCGGTCGACGGCCTTTCTGGACGGTCGGCCAGAACGGGCCCCCAGAACGGGTCCCCGCCCCATGGCGCCGCGGACCGCGCCCCGGGGCCGGTCGGTCGGAGCCGGGTGGTGCTCAGGCCGTGGCGTGCATGCCGGCGGCGGCGAGCATCTTCTGGTCGTCGGCCAGCAGGTCCCCGGCGAGTCGCCTCACCATGGCCACCACTTCCTCGTTGGAGTCGAGGTCCCACCCCTCGAGCAGCTCGGTGAGTCCGGCGCGGCGGGCGTCCACCAGGCGATCCATGGCGGACTCGCCCGCCGCCGTCAGCCGCAGGTGCCGGGCGTCGCCGGGCGAGAGCCCGTCCACCGACGTCACGAGGCCGGCATCCTCGAGTCCCGCGAGGCCGGGCCCGAGGATGTCCGGCGACACGTTCAGCCGGGCTGCCACGGTGTCGACCGTGCAGGTCGGCTCGTCGGCCACCCGGTAGAGGAGCCAACAGGACTGGGGTGGGATGTCGAGGCCGGCGCGGTGGCCCAGCGTCTGGTAGAGCTCGATGCGGTTTTCGCGGGCGGCGATCCGCTCCAGGTTGAGCTGCAGCTCCTCGAGCGACGTGCGGCCCCGGGGAGGGGTGAACCCCTCGCCCGGCTCGTTGGTACGCACCGACTTGCGCAACTCGATCTCGGGGAGCAACCAGGAGAGCCCGAACGCCAGCAGTCCGATGGGGACACCGATCAGGAACACCCGGTCGATGGTGTCGGCGATGGCGACGGACACGGCGTGGTGGACGGTCGGCGGCAGTTTGGCCACCAGCGTCGGATTGTCGATCCCGGCGGCCGCTCCCCCCGGGATGTGCGAGATGCCCAGCTGGTGCAGCTGCTCCGCCAGGTTGCCCACCAGGACGTTGGCGAAGATCGCCCCGAACACCGCGGTGCCGAACGAGCCGCCGATGCTCCGGAAGAAGGTGACCCCCGACGTGGCCGTGCCCAGTTCCTCGTAGGAGACCGCATTCTGGACGGAGACGACGAGGACCTGCATGACCAGGCCGAGACCCAAGCCGAAGATGATCATGTAGACGGCGATGACCGGCTCGGCAGTGGTGACCCCGATGTGGGACATGGCGAAGAGACCCACCGTCATCAGGGCGGTCCCGACCACCGGAAAGACCTTGTACCGGCCCCATCGGCTCACGACCTGGCCCGATCCGATCGAAGCCACCAGCAGTCCACCCATCATCGGGAAGAGCTGGAGGCCGGATGCCGTCGGGCTGACGCCTTTGACCACCTGGAAGAAGAGCGGCAGGAAGGTGAGCGCACCGAACATGGCGAACCCGACCACGAAGCCGATGGCGCTGGCCGCCGAGAACACCCGGTTGGCGAACAGATGGAGGGGGAGCACCGGCTCGACCGCCCGCCGCTCGGCCAGCACGAAGGCCACGCCCAGCACGACGCCCGTGGCGGCCAGCCCGATCATGAACGGCGATCCCCACGGATACGAGGTGCCCCCCAGGCTGGTGAAGATCACCAGCGCGGAGACCGACCCGGCGAGCAGGATGGTGCCGAGGTAGTCGATGACCCGCTTGATCCGGGTGAGGCCCCCTGGCAGGGCCGTCGCCGTGATGGCGAGGGCGACCAGGCCGATGGGGATGTTGATGTAGAAGATCCACCGCCACGAGGCGTACTCGACGAACAGGCCGCCGATGAGCGGGCCGATGACCGTGGTGACGCCGAACATGGCCATGAACAGGCCCATGTAGCGGCCCCGCTCCCGGGGGGACACCACGTCGCCCAGGATGGTCTGGGCCCCCACCATCAGGCCTCCGCCTCCCAGGCCCTGCACGAACCGGAAGAGGATCAGTTGGAGCATCGTGTGGCTGAGCCCGGACAGGGCGGAGCCGACGAGGAAGATGACGATCGAGATCTGGAAGAAGACCTTGCGGCCGTAGAGGTCGCCGAGTTTCCCCCACAGGGGCGTCGACACCGTCGACGACAGCAGGTATGCGGTCACCACCCAGGTGAGGTGGGATCCGCCGTGGAGGTCCCCCACGATGGTGGGGAGGGCCGTCGACACGACCGTCTGGTCGAGGGCCGCCAGGAACATGCCCAGCATGAGGGCGCCGATGATCAGGTAGATCTGGCGCTTCGGCAGCCGCAGAGGCCCCGGCGCGGCGAGCGTGTCGGTCACGACGGACACCGGCCGCGGCGTGCGGATGTCACCTCAGGTCCGTCCGTCCATGGACCACCACGGTAAGACGGTCCGGACAGGGGGGCAAGGCGGCGTCCTTCCCACCCGCCCGGGGGGCGGAACGGCTGCCGTCCCCGGCTCAGCGCAGCTCGGCACTCCCACCCGTGGGCGACCGGGCGGCGACCCGGCCGTCCAGCATCTCCACCACCCGGTCGGCCACCGCTGCGACGGCCTCGTCGTGGGTGACGAGCACGATGGTCACGCCCTTGTCATCGCGGAGGGCGGTGAAGAGATCGAGGACGGTGCGCACCGCGTCGCTGTCGAGGCTTCCCGTGGGTTCGTCCGCCAGCAGGATGGGTGGGTCGTTGGCCAGTGCCCGGGCGATGGCGACCCGCTGACGTTCGCCCCCCGACAGCTGGGGCGGATGGCGGTCGGCGAGCGTTTCGAGGTGGACGTCGGCCAGGAGCTCCCGGGCGTGGGCCGTGCGCTCGGTGATGTGCCGCCGGGTGCCGGCCATGGCGATCTCCACGTTGCCCAGGGCCGTCAGCCGGGGCAGCAGGTTGTGCAGCTGGAAGATGAGGCCGATCTCCTGGCGGCGGTAGGTATCGGGGTGGCGGAGGCGGGTGAGGTCCCGTCCGTCGACGGTGATGGTGCCGGCGGTCGGCCGGTCCAGGGCGGCCAGCAGGTGGAGGAGGGTCGACTTTCCGCACCCCGAGGGCCCGGTGATGGCCAGGATCTCCCCCCGGGCCACCGTGAGGTCCACGCCGCGCAGGGCATGGACCATCCCGTCGTCGTAGACCTTCTCCACGCCGGCGACCTCGATGATGGGCCCGTCACCCCCGGTCGCGTCACTCATGGCTCAACGCCCGGAGCGGCACGAGGTTGGCGGCCCGCACCGCCGGGTACAGGGCGCCGATGAGGGCCATCCCGAGTCCGGTCAGCAGACCGCGCCAGAACGCACCCTGGGTGAAATTCGGATGGAGGACCCCGTGCAACGCGGGAAGGGCCTGGAGGACCGCGGTGGCGGCGAAGGACAGTCCGACGCCGATGACCGAACCGATCAGCGCCAGGACGGTGCCCTCCGACACCACCAGGGTGACCACCCGGCCCTTCGACCAGCCGATGGCGCGGAGCAGCCCGAACTCGCGGGTCCGTTCGAACAGGGACAGCAGCATGGTGTTCCCCACGATGACCGCGCCGATGAGGACCGCCAGGATCGTGCTCCCGGTGGCGGCGGCCTGGAGGAAGACGAGATCCCGGTCGGCCCGGCCGAACTGGGCGGCAGTCTGGATGGTCGTCAGCTCCGGGTAGTCGTGGTTGATGGTCGCCACGACGCGGCTCACCGGGTGGCCGGGCGCCACCTTGACGAACACCAGGGTCACCGAACCGGGCACGCGGTTGTACGTCTGGACCGCGGTCAGGGGGAACATCGCTCCGAGGTCGCCGTAGGAGATGCCGGTCGAATAGATCCCGACGACGGTGTTCCACGTCCCGTTGGCCTGGAACCGGCCGCCGACGCCGACCCCGAAGTTCTGGGCCGCCCGCCACCCGAGCATGACCTCGTGGGTGGCGTCGGCGGTGAAGGGCCGCCCGGCGACCACGGTGACCCCGAAGTTGACCAGCTGGGAAGGGGGGATGCCGATCTCGATGAACAACGGATTGTCGGCGTTCAGGTCCTGGGTCTCGAGCAGGACCCCGACGGCCGTCTCCACCCCCGGGGTGGTCTGGATGGAGCGGAGCTGTCCGTCGTCGATGCTGCTGTACAGGATCTGCGACACCCCTTTCTGGGCCACCGTGAAATCGGATTTCCCGATGGTGATCAGCTGGGCGGCGGAGCCCTCGAGTCCGCTGCTGACCGCCACCAGCGTGACGACGGTCATGACGGCCAGCGCCACCGCGAGGATGATGCCGAGGGAGCGGGCCTTCTTGGCCCACAGGTTGGCGAGGATGAGGGAGGCGAGGGTCACGGGGCCCCGCTCCGGACAGGTCGACGCATGCTCCGTGCTCCTTACCGCCCCCCGGATGCGCTCCGGCACTGGCTACCGAAAGGATGCCGTCGGTCCCATCGGGTCGATAGGGCCGAAGGTCATCCTCCCCGGCCTCGGAGATGACCCCCGCTCTCTCTCCGCCACGCGCTCAGTGTGACGGACCGGACACGTTCGGTGGGTTCTGGGTGAAACCTTCGTTACATCCGGCGTGCTTCCGGTCGTCAGAATTGACCGCCGAGGGGAGCGGGAGTAAACCGGAATCAGTTCCGGCGACGGGCCGGGCTCTTTGGCGGAAGGCGGAATTTCATGCGACGTAACCTCTTCGAGGGCGCGCTCTGCGCGCTCTTGGCCATGGCCTTGGTGGGGATGGCACCGGCTACCGCCGGTGCGGCGGCCCAGGCCAAGCCCAAACCCAAGCCCGGTGCACCGACCGACCTGTCGGTGATCTCGGCCGACACCGCACTCATCGTGTCGTGGTCGGCGCCGACCTACTCCGGAACTTCACCGATCACCAGTTACACGATCGTCGACCACGAGTTCCGTGGACATGCGGGTCCCTGTGTCTCGACGGGTCTCACCTCGTGCATCATCACCGGCCTGACCAATGGACGGGCCAACACCGTCCTGGTCAAAGCGGTCAACGCGTCCGGGACCGGTCCCAAGGCGGAAGGCGCGGGCATCCCGACGGCGGCCCAGAACTGCAGCTATGTCGGTGCGTGGGCCAACCTGCAGAGCTGCGACCTCTCGTACACCAGCCTGGCGGGTGACAACCTCACCGGGGCGGACCTCGACGGCGCCAACCTCTTCGCCGACAACCTGTCGGGTGCCAACCTGACGGACGCCGGAGTCCTGGGGACCGAGCTGGGGTACGACAACCTGGCGGGCACGGACCTCCAGGGGGCGGCACTGGCCGGAGCCGACCTGTCGAACATCACCTCCGGCGGCGTCGCCGGCACCCCGGCGTCACTGCCCACCGGGTGGGGCATCGGCGGCGGCTTCCTGATGGGCCCGGGTGTCAACCTGAGCTACACCGACCTGTCCGGTGTCTCCTTCCCGTCCGGGGTCGATCTGACCGGCGCCACCTTCTGGGCCTCGAACCTCTCGGGGGCCACCCTCGGAGCCGGCACGGACTTCTCGAACTCGAATTTCGGGTATGTGAACTTCGGCGGCGCCGACCTCGAGGGCGCGGACCTGAGCGGGGTCAGTCTCCCGAACATCACCTCCGGCGGCATCACCGGCACCCCGGCGTCACTGCCCACCGGGTGGGGCATCGGCGGCGGCTACCTGATGGGCCCGGGTGTCAACCTGAGCTACACCGACCTGTCCAGTGTCTCCTTCCCGTCCGGGGTCGATCTGACCGGCGCCACCTTCTGGGCCTCGAACCTCTCGGGGGCCACCCTGGGAGCCGGCACGGACTTCTCGAACGCGGAGTTCGGGTACGTGAACCTCGGCGGCGCCGACCTCCAGGGCGCGGACCTGAGCGGGGTCGACCTTGCGCACATCACCTCGGGCGGCGTCACCGGCACCCCGGCGGCACTGCCCACCGGGTGGGGCGTCGGCGGCGGTTACCTGATGGGCCCGGGTGTCAACCTGAGCTACACCAACACCGGGCTGTCCGGTGTCACGTTCCCGGCCGCTGATCTGACCGGCGCGGACTTCTGGGCCTCCGACCTCTCGGGCTCGGACCTGTCGTCGGTGGTCAGTCTCGAGAATGCCGAACTCGGCTACGACAACCTGTCGGATGCCAACCTCTCGGGCGATGACCTCACCGGGGCCGATCTGTCGAACGCCAACCTGACCGGTGCCGACTTCACCGGGACCGATCTGACGGGTGTCACCTGGTCGAACACCACCTGTCCCGACGGTTCCAACAGCGACACCGACGGCGGAACCTGCATCGGTTTCGGTATCTGACCGGAAGCGGAGGCGGCGAGCCGCACCTCCGCACCGAGCGCCGCACGACGAGACGGCCGTGGACCCCGACGGGCCCACGGCCGTCCGTCGCGCCAAGGGCATCGGCGGGCACGGTTCGACGGGCCGGGACCGACCGGACCGGTCGGTGACCTTCGGCCCTGGGCGGCCCATGGCGCGGACCCGAGAATGCAGACATGTGGATCGACGATCGTGGCTCCGAGGTCCTGTCGCTGGGCGAATGTCGCCGCCTGCTGGCGATAGGGGCCAAGCGGGGCCTCCACGGTCACCTGGGCATCGCCAAGGACGGGGCGCCCCTGATCCTGCCCGTCGACTTCACGGTCGACGGCTCCGACGTCGTGGTCCGGGTGGGCGACCACATCTTCGGACAGATCGACGGCGCCCTGGTCTCCTTCCAGGTGGACAACGCCGGTCCGGACCGACCCGGCGAATCCGAAGGTCGGTGGAGTGTGCTCGTCCGGGGATTCGCTGGCGGCCGCCTGGAACCCGCCAGCGCCGCCGCTCTGCCCCATCCACCGCGTGGCCGAGCCCGGGCAGCACCTGGTCCGCATCCGGGGTGACGTCGTCACCGGCCGGCGCCTCCGACCTCCGACGACTCCGGGAACCGCACCGGCGTGATCCCGCCGGACGCGGTGGACCTGACCGCCTACGACGCATGGCTCTTCGATCTCGACGGTGTGGTGACCGACACCGCCCGGGTCCACGCCAAGGCCTGGAAGGCGGCGTTCGACCGCCTCCTCGCCGAGGAGGCCGAGCGCACCGGTGTACCCCAGGCACCGTTCGACCCGGTGGACGAGTACCTCCGGTTCGTCGACGGCCGACCCCGGGCGGACGGGGTGCGGACCTTCCTCGCATCGCGTGGCATCCGACTGGAGGAGGGTCGACCGGGCGACCCCCCGTCGGCCCGTACGGTCATCGGCATCGCCGACGGCAAGAACGAATGGGTGCACCGGGCCCTCGATGCCGACGGAGTCGACGTCTACGCCGGCACCGTCACCCTCATCGAGGTGCTGCGGTCCCACGAGGTCCTGACCGCGGTGGTGTCGGCCAGCGAGAACACCGTGGCCGTGCTGGCCGCCGCCGGCCTCACCGACCTGTTCGACGTCCGCGTGGACGGCCTGGTGGCCCGTGAGCTCCACCTGGCGGGGAAGCCCGCCCCCGACACCTACCGGGAGGCGGCCCGCCGACTCGGCGTCCCTCCGGCCCGGGCGGTGGTCGTGGAGGACGCGTTGGTCGGCGTGGAGGCCGGACGGTCGGGTGGGTTCGGCTTGGTGGTGGGGGTCGATCGCCACGGCCAGGTCGGTGCGCTCGCCGAGCACGGGGCCGACGTGGTCGTCACCGATCTCGGGGAACTCCTGCCGTGACGATGGGGGCTCCCGAGATCCTCCGACCGGACGGCCTGCCACCGGGACTCGACCGGCGGTTCGAGGGCGTCGTGCTGTGGAGCAGCCGGCCCTCGCTGGCGGCCCGCACGGCTCGGCTGCTGCGCGACCTGGCCGGAGCGGGGATGGCGGTGGCGTGGATCGCTCCCCTGCCGGTGCCCTCCCTGGCGGAACGACTCGGCCCGTTCCCGGAAGGCAGCGTGCCGATCCTGGTGGCCGACAGCCGCGGGTCGGGCCGTGCCGAGGTCGGGCCGGACGGCCCGGACCTGCTGGCCCCGGTCGTGGGCCACGCCGACGTCGCCACCCTGGCGGTCGTGGCTGACGGCCTGGTCCGGAGGCTCGCCACCCACGGCCTGTCCGCCCAGGTCGTCGAGGCCGACGGCTCGACGACCTCGCTGTCCGTGCAGTTCGCCACCGAGGGGCGGGTGGCCTCCCGGACCGAGCTCAAACGCCTGCTCCACGATCATGCCCTGGGTGGGATCGCCGACCTGGCCGACCTGGCCGCCGAGGAGGCCCATCGGGCAGGAGTGACGGACGTCCGGGTGGCCGTGGACCGGGGGAGGGTGGTGCTGGCCGCGGCCGATTCCGGCGATGTGGCGCTCACGGTGGCCGCCGACCTGTGGCGTCGCGGCGTCGACGTCCGGTCGCTGCTCGTCCTGCTCGACAGCACGGCGGGGCTGCCACGGCGGGCCGCTCCGGTGGTCGTACCCGACGTCCGGGAGGCCACGTTCGTGCTGGTCGACGGAGCTGTCGGCCGCGATCGTCCGGGCATCCTGACGCTCGAGGGAGGGGCGGCCCGCCTGCGCCAGGTCCTGGCGCACCAGCTGCGCCTGCGACGGTGCCGCGCCCTGCCCGTCCGGGATGCGCCGACGGGGTGGTCGGTCGAGACGTGCGACGACGACGGCCACCCGGCCGCCGCCCGGAACGCGCTCTTCGCCCTGGCCGACGGTCGGGTCGGGACAGGTGGGCCTCCCCTGGCCGGCGACCAGGAGGACCATGCCTGGACGGTGGCCAACGCGGTGTACGAGGGCTCGGGACCGACGACCCATCTCCTGGCGGGGCCCGTGCCGTTCGGACTCGGGACCGCCGAACCGGACCGCCCCGTCGTCCGCCTGCTCGACCTGCGAACCGGTGTCCTCTACGAGCGCAGCGGTTCGGACGGCTCGGCGGTGGAGAGCGTCCGCTTCCTCGTCCTCGACCGACCGACGACCGCCGTGATCCGCGCCTCGGTCCCCGGGGGGCATCGCACCGGGCCACCGGTCCGGGCTCCCGAGGGGTCCCACGCCGAATCGGGAGCGGTGTCGGGGATCCACTGGCTGCGGGTCACGGGAACACCCGGCGGGATCGGCGCGGCCGGCGTCCAGTCCCGGAGGGTGGCGCCGGATCCGATCGACGGGGGCGCCCGGCGCCGGACGGTGGTCGACCGGATCGTGGCGCTCCGCACGGGCTCCGAGCGGCCGCCGGAGATGGCCGACGTCGTGAAGGCCGCCACCGACGCCGACCAGGTGGGGTTCGACCACCTCCTGGCGACCCACCGCCGGGCCTGGGCCCGCCGTTGGAAGGACGCCGACATCCTCCTCGAAGGGGATGACGAGCTGCAGCGGGCGATCCGGTTCTCCCTCTTCCACCTCATGGGCTCGGTGACCGACACGGGGGAGGCGGCGGTCGGCGCCCGCGGACTGACCGGGACCGGGTACAGCGGTCATGTGTTCTGGGACGCCGACGCCTTCGTCCTGCCCTTCCTGGCCGCCACCCACCCGGCATCGGCCCGGGCCATGCTCGAGTACCGGGTGCGCCGGCTCCCCGTCGCCGTGGCCACGTCACGGACCCTCGGCCGCCACGGGGCCCGGTTCCCCTGGGAGTCGGCCCACGGTGGTGAGGACGTGACCCCGACCAGCGCCCGCGACCGGACGGGGCGGGTCGTGCCCATCCGCACGGGCCAGCTCGAGGAGCACATCGTCGCCCAGGTGGCCCTGGCCGCCGACACCTACGTCGAGTGGTCCGGGGACCGGGACTTCGAGGAGGGGCCGTTCCGGAGCCTCCTGGTGGAGACGGCCCGCTACTGGGCGTCCCGTATCCGGGTCGAACCCGACGGCACCGGCCACATCTACGGCGTCATCGGACCCGATGAGTACCACGAGCCGGTCGACGACAACGCCTGCACCAACGTCCTCGCCCGTTGGAACCTCCGGCGGGCGGCCCAGCTCTTCGACCGTCCCACCGACGGCATCTCCTCCGCCGAGCGGAGCCGCTGGCGGGAGCTGGCCGACGGGCTCTACGACGGGTACGACGGCGATACCGGCGTGTACGAGCAGTTCGCCGGCTTCGACCGTCTCGAGCCGCTGATCATCGCCGAGGTGGCGCCCCGTCGCCCCATCGCCGCGGATCTGCTGCTCGGGGCGGAACGGACCCATGGCGCCCAGGTGATCAAGCAGGCTGACGTCCTGATGCTCCATCACCTGGTGCCCGACGAGGTCGTGCCGGGCAGTCTGGAGCCGAACCTGCGTGTCTACGAGCGGCGCACCGCCCACGGCAGCTCGTTGTCGCCGGCCATCTACGCGTCGCTGTTGGCCCGTGCCCGCGACTTCGAGCCGGCGCTCGAGGCGCTGCGCACCGCCGCCTTCCTCGATCTCGACGACCTGACGGGGTCGAGTTCGGCGGGACTCCACCTCGCCACCATGGGCGGACTGTGGCAGGCGCTGGCCTTCGGCTTCGGTGGACTACGGGCCCGCGCCGGGCGCCTGCACGTCGATCCCGTCCTGCCGCCGACGTGGTCGGCCCTGGCGTTCCGCCTCCGCTTCCGCGGGGCCTCGGTCCACGTCCGCAAGGAGCACGCCCACCTGTCGGTGACCACGGACCGACCGGTCGACCTGGTGGTGGGTCGAGCTCCGTGGGCGATGGAGGCCGGGACCGTCCGGTTCCGGCGCCGTGGACTGGACTGGGAGGTGGACCGATGACCCGAGTGGTGGCGGCAATCGACAATTCGGCGGCGGCGCGTGCCGTCCTCGTCGTCGGGCGGGCGGTGGCGTCAGCGCTCGGAGCGGATCTCGAGGCGGTCCACGTCCTGGAGGACGGGCACGAGACGGCCACGGCGTCGGCCGAGGCCGTGGGCCTCACCCTGCGGACACTGGTGGGGAACCCCACGGACGTGTTGGCCGACGAGGCCGACCGGGCCGACGTCCTGGCCGTCGTCTTCGGCCTCCGCGACCAGACCATCGGTCCCCGCCCGGCCGGTCATCTGGTCCTGGAGGTGGCCGGCCGGACGGCCACGCCGGTGGTCGCCGTGCCCCCCGGCGTCGTCCCGCCGGACCACGTGTCGACGCTGCTGGTGGCCATGGAGGGCTCGACGGCCTCGAGCGAGGCGCTCCGGCGCACCCTGGCGCTGTCGGCCGCCGCCGGACTCGACCTGGTGGTCGTCCACGTGGACGAGGAGGTCCCCCTCTTCACCGACCAGGTGCAGCACGAGTCCGACGCCTACCTGCAGGAGTTCGTGGCCCGCCACGGCCCGGGTCTCCGGGACGTCCGCATCGAACTGCGCATCGGGGCGCCCTCCGACGAACTGCTGGCGGCGATCGACCTGGTCGGCCCCGAGCTGGTGGCGGTGGGCTGGCCCCACCCGGGCGGTGCCGATCGTGGAGACGTGGCTCGCGAGATCCTGGCGCACTGTCCGGTCCCGCTCCTGCTCGTCCCCGTGCCGTGAGCACCCCCGTACCCGGGAGGCGGCGGCTCCCGGGTTAGCGTGGAGGGTCGGACGACGACGGACCTGACGGCGATGACGGACCGGATGGAGGAGTGGACATGTCAGCACTGATGTTGGCCAGCGACGGCGGTTCTCTCTTCGGTGGCCTGTTGGGCTTCATCGTGTGGATCCTGGTGATGGTGTGGATCTACAACATCGCCAAACGGAAGGGTCGCCACGCGGTGGGATGGGTGATCCTGGGATTCTTCTTCTCACTGATCGCCCTGCTGGTCGTCGCGCTGCTGCCGTCGAAGCGGACGACGGACCGGTTGGCCTGACCGGCGGGTCGGCTCAGCCGGCCGACGGTGTCCCACCCGGGCCACGCGCCATGGCCACCTGGACGTAACCGGACACGTCACTCGGCGACACCACCCCCACCAACCGGCCGGTGGTATCGAGGACCAGGGCCCGCCCGTCCGCCGACGCCTGCATCCGCTGCAGTAGATCGACGACCGGTTCGTCCGGCGACCCGATCGGCACGTGGGGGAGGGGGAGGGCCGTGTCCATCAACCGCGTACCGGACCGGCGGTCCGGTGGCACGTGGCGGACCCGGCGCAGCGTGGTCATCCCGACCAGCCTCCCGTCCGGTGCCACCAGGGGATACGTGCCGAACGGGTAGAGGTGGAGGCGCCGGTCGACGAGTTCGGCAACGGTCCCGTCGGCCGGGAAGGTCACGGGCGGCGTCGTCATCAGATCGCGCACCAGCACGTGGTCGAGCGACGCCCGCAGCGCGACGTCGGACTGCTCGGCCCGGGCCGCCGACAGGAGGAACCAACCGAGGAACACGAACCACAGGCCGATCAGGCCGACGCTGAGGCATTCGAGCACGCCGATCACGATCAGGGCGTAGCCGAAGAACTCGCCACACCGGGATGCCGTGGCGGCGGCCGCCACCCGGTCGCCGCTGCGGTGCCACAGCGCGGCACGCAGGATCCGACCGCCGTCGAGCGGGGCCGCCGGCACCAGGTTGAACACCCCGAGCAGGACGTTGATCCAGGCCAGCCATCCGAGGGCCGCGGCCACGACCAGTTGGGTGCCCGTCCCACCGGCCAGCGCCAGGCAGGCCGCCCCCGCCACCACGGCGATGGCGAGACTCGTCATCGGACCGACCACGGCGACCCGGAAGTCGACCCCCGGGGTGAGGGCCTCACTCTCCAGCTCCGACACCCCTCCGAACAACCAGAGCGTGATGCGGCGCACCTTGATGCCGTGGTGCTCGGCCACGACGGCATGGGACGCTTCGTGGGCCAGGAGGCATGCGAAGAAGAGCGCGGTGGTCACCAGCGCCACCCCCCAGTAGAGGGTGGTGGAATGGTGCGCCTGGTCCTCGGGCAGGACCAGGTCGGCCAACTCCCAGGCCAGCAGGCCGAAGACGAACAGGACACTCCAGTTCAGCCCGACCGGGATGCCGGCGATCCGACCGATTCGTAGGTTCTGGTCCATCACCGTTCCCCTGACCGGGCCGGACATCCGCCGGACGGTCCACCTGCCAGCATGGCCGCCGACCGGAGACCGCCGTAGGGGCGAACGCCCCTATCTGGCGCACCGGTTCCGCCGGGGTCCGGGGACGGCGGCCGACCACGGGACCCGGGTCCCCCCGAGGGCGTAGCGTCAGCCGCGTGTCCCCACGCGTCCTCGTGCCGCTGCCCGACCGTGACGTCGATGTCACCGAGGTGGCGGTGCCCTGGCACTACCTCACCGCGGCCGGCCACCAGGTGGTGTTCGCCACCGAGTCGGGGCGTGACGCCCCCGCCGCCGATCCGAGGCTGCTCGACGGAGTCGTCTTCGGTCGGCTCGGAGCTGCCGAGGAGCCGAAGGCGTTCTACCGTCGACTGCTCGAGGACGACGCGTTCGGCCACCCGCAGGGGTGGGGTGACGTCGACCCCTCGTCCTTCGATGCGCTCCTGCTGCCCGGAGGGCACGCGCCGGGCATGCGGCAGTATCTCGGTTCCACCGTCCTCCAGGCCAAGGTGGCCGAATTCTGGTTACTCGACCGGCCGGTGGGCGCCATCTGCCACGGTGTCCTGGTCGTGGCCAGGACGCGCGATCCCGCCACCGGACGCAGTCTGCTCGCGTCGCGGCGCACGACCTGCCTGACCAAGCCGATGGAGCGGGGGGCCTACCTGGCCACGGCGTGGAAGCTCGGCCGGTACTACCGGACCTACCCCACCTACGTGGAGGACGAGGTCGTGGCCGCGCTCGACGACCGGAGCCAGTTCTCGCGCGGACCGCTCCGGCTCCGTCGTGACGACGGCGGCGCGGACCACCGGGGCTTCACGGTGCTCGACGGCAACTACCTGTCGGCCCGGTGGCCGGGCGATGCCTACACCTTCGCCCGGAGGTTCACCAGTCTCCTCGACTGAGGACGTTCCCGGGCCCGCTGCGAGCACCGGGCGCGACGACGGAAAGCGGCCGATGACCCCACTCCGTGGCGGTTGCGTCAACGGAAGGTGGATGACCGGTGAAATGATTGTGACAACGGTCATCGGAGGCCACGCGGTCATCTTCGACGCTGGTAGCAATGCGCCATCGACCCCGGTGGAGGCTCCTGATGAACCGTTTCCATGTTCCGCGTCCGTTCCGCACCGCGCCCGGTGCCCTGGCCGCGCTGCTCGTCGTGGCCGGCACGGTCGGGGTCCCGCTGGCGGTGACCACCGCCTCGCCCGCCGGTGCGGCTCCGCCCGCCACCGACACCGCCGGCTGGTCGGTGGCGACACCGCAGTTGGCCACCATCTCGGGCAACGGCACCAGCCTCGCCCCGTGGAACACGTCGCAGGGGGATGCGGGTTCGACCGCCTACCCGCAGAGCGATCTGCTCCCGACCTTCGTGCCCGGTGGACCGACCACGACCATCGGCGGCGTGACCGAGCCCAACGTGGCCGTCAACTCCGGATCGGGCTCGGTTCCCTACGGGAGCGGCGTCGTGGGCTCGCCGGGACCCCTGGAGAACTACTGCGGTCCGGGCGCCAACAGCACGGAGGACTCGGGCACGCCCAGCCGACAGCCGGCGGGGACCACCCTGCCGATGTCGCCGTACTACTTCCCGCACGTCGTACGGAATGCGGACGGCTCGATGACCGGTTACTTCGACTGGCGGCCGAAGGACGCCGACGAGGCGATCGTGGTCGCCCGATCCACCGACAACGGCAAGGACTGGACCTACGAGGGTCAGGCCCTGGAGCAGAACAGGAACTACTGCCCGAACGCCGACATCAACGACGACGGCCAGGGCCACCCCCAGGTACTGACCATCGGGGGGACCAGCTACCTCTACACCCTCCAGCGGGCGGCGGGCGACAACGTCGACGTGCCGCTGCTGGCCCACGCCATCAGCCCGACGGCGGCCGATCCGCTGTCGTCCGTGCCCGCCACCGAGCAGGTCGGCCTCGACGCCGACGCCTTCGCCACGGGTGCCGACCCGGTCACCCACGCCACGGCCAGCACCATCACGGTCGGAGCCACGAACTCCGGTGACCTGGAGAGCAACGGCGACCCGGGTTCACCTGATGAGCTGGTGCCGGGTCCGGTCGTCGACCTCACGCAGACCCCGACGCCGACCGCCAGTTCGATCATCACCTGCACCGGCGTGACCCCGACCACCCTGACCGGCTGCACCACACCGTCGGGCACGACGGTCAACGTGGCCTCCGGGGACCTCATCGAGCAGGTGATCGCCACCGTCAAGACCGCCGCGTCCATCCCGGCGGGACCCAACAACACGGGAGGCTCGGGCGGCCTCTCCAAGCTCGCGGTGACTCCGGTCGACGCGCTCAGTCTGACGATCCTCAACAACAACGCCCCCGACCGGATCTACGTCAACGGGGTGGCCGTCTACTGCAGCCAGGCCAATGCCAACCCGACGACCAACATCGAGGACTGCACCACGGGGGAGGGCGGCTCGTCCCTGGCGGCGGCGGTGGGGGCACCGGTCACGATGGACCCGGTGGTGCCCACGACGTCACTCACCACCAGCGGACTCGTCTCCCCCGACGGCATCGTCGGGGTCCTGCCCACCTATCCGGGCGTGCCGGCGGGTGACACCGCGGTCATGTACACCGAGAAGGTCCTGGGGTACTACGTGGCCGGGGTCACCACCAACTCGGCCACCGCGACCTACGGCAGCGTGGTCTCGGGCTCCCCGACGTCGTCGGCCTTCTCGATGAACTTCAACCCCTCCGCGGCCGAGTCCATGGACCTCCCCGCCACCATCACTCCGGGTTCGCCGGTGACGCTCGAGATGGGGGATGTCACCAAGGCATCCATCATCCCCGTGACCTGCACCGGACTCGGCACCACGACCGCCGGATCGCCGGGCACGGCTGCCGTGCTCACCTTCTCCGGGTGCACGGTGCCGTCGGGTGACGCCGGCGACACGCTGCCGGTCACGGCCATGATCGGCACGGCGGGGGCGGCGACCACGGCCGAGTCGACCCTGGCCCTGACGGGTGAGGGCAGCACCAAATCGACGGCGGCGGCCAAGCTCTTCGGCAACAACGAGGACCTCGAGGTCCTGCGGGTCGCCTACACCAGTGACGGGCTGCACTTCAGCTCGGCCGGCCTGGACAACAACGGCGTCATCAGCGGCCAGTCCAACGGTGACCCGAGCGCCTTCGACCCCTCCTCCCCCGCCGGTGACAACTTCAGCGGTTCCGGGTACACCGACCTCACCAACCCCGAGCAGACCGCATCCCCGTCGAATCCCAACGCGTACGCCGCATCGGGCACCGCCGACGCCATGGAGATGCGCTGGGTGGGCTCGACCGGCACCATCATCACCAATCCCGACGGCAGCATCGGCCTGTTCCTGAACGGCTCGTTCGCCGCCGACGGCGACTCCGACGCCTTCAACCAGGTCTTCTACTCGACCTCCACCGACGGGGAGCACTGGACCACCCCGGTCTCGGTGGTCAGCACCGACTACACCTTCTCGGCGTCGGTGGCCCAGGACCAGGCCCTGGCGGCCGGTCAGGACAACCCGCTCGGGATCAGCGCCTACTACTCGGGCCGGGCCTACAACCCGACCATCGTGCCCAACGGGGACGGCACCCTCACGATGCTCTTCTCCGGCTACCGGACCCCCGGCTCCGTCAAGGTCGGGGCGACCCCCATCGGCACCGACGCGGCGGCCCAGTACACGCCGAACGCCGAGGACCCGCTGCTCTACCGGAACATCCTCGTCACCACGCTGACCCCCGAGTCGTCGGACCCGGCTCCGACGACGACGACCATCACCGCGGATCCGGCGGCTCCCACCGTCGGGCAGCCGGTGACGTACACCGCCACGGTGGCCACGTCCGGCTCCGGTGACCCGACGGGCACGGTGGCCTTCGCCGACGGGACGACCAGCCTGTGCGCCGGCGTCGCCCTGAGCATCTCCTCGCCGGACACCGCCTCGTGCACCGTCGCCTACGACGGTGGCGGGATGACCGCCTCGTACTCGGGTGACGTGGACAACGCCGGGTCGTCGTCGACGCTCGGATTCGCCCCTTCGGCCCCGACCGGGGTGACCGCCACCGCCGGGTCCGACTCGGCCCTGGTGTCGTGGACGGCCCCGTCGGCCGCCGGTGGGAGCGCGGTGAGCAGCTACACCGTGACCGCCGCCGGTGACTCCGGCACCGAGACCTGCACCTCGGGTACGACCTCGTGCACCGTGGACGGACTCACCAACGGGACGAGCTACACCTTCACGGTGACCGCCACCAACAGCACCGGCACCGGCCCGGCATCGTCGCCTTCCGCAGCCGTCGTCCCGACGGGGACCCCGGACGCGCCCGCCGACGTGACTGCCACGGCCGGCGCCGGCCAGGCCATCGTGTCGTGGAACCCCGCCGGATCCGAAGGCGCCACGGTGTCCGCCTACACCGTGACCGCCACCGATGACACGACGGCGGGTGACGGGGGCCAGGTCTGCTCCTACGTCGTCACGGTGCCCGAGGTCGACCAGTGCACCGTCACCGGCCTCACCAACGGCGACAGCTACACCTTCACGGTGACCGCCGCCAACGCCGACGGGACCGGCGCCGCCTCCGACCCCTCGAACGCGGTCATCCCCTCGACCGTGCCGGACGCCCCGACCGGGGTGACCGCCACCGCCGGCAACGGCGCGGCCACCGTGTCGTGGACGCCCGCCGATGACGAGGGCTCGGCCGTCACGGGGTACACCGTGACGGACGGCGTGGGTGACTCCTGCACCGGCGCCGACCCGGTCGACCAGTGCACCGTCACCGGCCTCACCAATGGCGACAGCTACACCTTCACGGTGACCGCCGCCAACGCCGACGGGACCGGCGCCGCCTCCGACCCCTCGAACGCGGTCACCCCCTCGACCGTGCCGGACGCCCCGACCGGGGTGACCGCCACCGCCGGCAACGGCGCGGCCACCGTGTCGTGGACGCCCGCCGATGACGAGGGCTCGGCCGTCACGGGGTACACCGTGACGGACGGCGTGGGTGACTCCTGCACCGGCGCCGACCCGGTCGACCAGTGCACCGTCACCGGCCTCACCAATGGCGACAGCTACACCTTCACGGTGACCGCCGCCAACGCCGACGGGACCGGCGCCGCCTCCGACCCCTCGAACGCGGTCACCCCCTCGACCGTGCCGGACGCCCCGACCGGGGTGACCGCCACCGCCGGCAACCGCTCGGCCACCGTGTCGTGGACGCCGGGATCCGACGGAGGATCGCCGATCACCGGCTTCACCGTGACCGGCTCGGGGGGCCAGACGTGCTCGACGGCGGGAACGACGTGTCTGGTGGCCGGCCTCACCAACGGCACCACCTACACGTTCACGGTGACGGCGACCAGCGCCGACGGCACCAGCCTGGCCTCCGACCCCTCGGACGCGGTCACCCCCTCGACCGTGCCGGATGCCCCGACCGGGGTCACCGCCTCCGCCGGCAACGCCTCGGCCTCCGTATCGTGGACGGCACCCTCCGACGAAGGCTCGCCGATCACCGGGTACAAGGTCACAGCGTCGAACTCGAACCCCCCCGCCACCTGCACGACGACCGGTGGGACCACCTGTGAGATCACCGGCCTGGAGAACGCGGCGAGTTACACCTTCACGGTGAGGGCCACCAACGCCGACGGCACCGGAGCCGCATCGGCTCCCTCCACCCCCGTCGTGCCGACGTCTAACACGGCCGTCATCACGTCGGCCGACGCCGCCACGGTGGCCCTCGGCAAGTCGCTGAAGTTCACCGTCACCACCTCGGGGACCCCGGCGGCCGCCGTCTCGGTGAGCGGCCTACCGGCGGGCATCTGGTTCCAGCCGGCCCGGAACGGCGAGGCGAAGTTGGGGGGTACCGCCCCGGTGGGGATCCACACCTTCACGGTGACGGCGGACAACGGCACCGGACCGGGGAACTCCCAGACCATCACCCTGACGGTGTTCGGCATCACGTCACCGGACAGCGCCACGTTCACGGCGGGATCCCCCGGCAGCTTCGCCGTGACCACCGCACCGGCCCTGGCCGGTACGACGGTGACCGCCACGGTGCCGACGAAGCTGGCCGGGTTGTCCTTGACCCCGGGGGCGGACGGCACGGCCACCCTGACGGGAACGCCGGCTGCGAATGACAAGTCGGCCACCGTGACGCTGCGGGCCACCGACGGCTCGCTCACGGTCACCCAGAAGCTGCAGGTCACGATCGACAGCTGAGGCCGGAGGCCGGCGATCGTCCCCTCGGCAGGGCGGTCGTCGGGCCCGGTTCAGCCGCCCCTCGACGAGGCGATGTCCCAGAGCGCCAGGTCGTCGGCGACGCGGCCGTGACCGACGGACGGCAGGGAGTCGTCCCACAGGACGCCGGCCTCCGAACGGCTGCGCTTGGCGGCGTACATGGCGTGGTCGGCCCGGGCGAGCGCCTGGGCGATCCCCGTGTTCGGTTCGACGAGGGTCGCCCCCACCGACGCCGAAACGGGAAAGGTCAGCGACCCGGCGTCGAAGACCCACGTCATCGAGGCGGCGATGCGCTGGGTGATGGCCAACGCCCCTTCGTGGTTGTCGATGCCCCGGCAGATGGCGACGAACTCGTCACCGCCCATGCGACCCACGACGTCGCCGGGACGGAGGGCGTTGCGGAGGTGGTCGGCCATCTCGATCAGGAGCACGTCGCCACCGGCATGACCGAGCGTGTCGTTCTGGCTCTTCAGACGATCGACGTCGACGAAGGCGAGCACGAACCGCTCGCCGCGCCGGTCCACCCCGCGGAGTTCGTCGATGAACGCCCCGCGGTTGAGGCATCCGGTGAGGGGATCGGTCGACGCCCGTCGTTCGAGCTCGGCCCGGGCGCGGATCCGGTCGGTGGCGTCCTCCACGGAGACCACGAGGCCGGCCGGTCCGTCGGGTCCGTCGGCCAGACCACGGAGGGCGATCTGCAGGAACCGGGTGCCGAGTCCCGGGTCCTTGCTGGTGGCCGTCACCAGCGCGTCGGCATCGGTACCGAGGATGCGCACCAGGCTCCGCCCCGCCTCGGTGGCGCCGCTCTCGTCGAGGGTGGCGAAGAGCAGGTCGGCCGGGCACCCTTCGTCCACACTGAGCAACGACCGGGCCTGTGAGTTGGCGTAGGTGACGGTGCCGCCGGCATCGACATAGACGACGCCCGTGGGGAGCCATTCGGCCAGTCGCCGCAGGAGGCGCTCTCCCGAGCGGATCTTGTGGAGGGCGCGCAGTTCGGACGAACCGTCGGGGACCACGTGGTCGCCCTCCTCGGTCGCCCAGCCGAGTACCACCAGTGAGCTCGACACGCTGCCCAGCGTTTCGAGGGTGTTCACATTGGTGATCTCGACGTCGAGCCAGTCCCCTGAGACGTGCAGGTGCCGGTAGCGCGAGGCGAAGCTCCGGCCCGGCTCTTCCAACATGGACATCCACCGGGTGATGGCCTCGTCGTGGTCGTCGGGGTGGATGTAGTCGAGCGAGCGGGCGCCGATCAGGTCCTGGCGCTCCCAGCCGAGCACCTCGAGGCTCGCCTCGTCGCAGTCGAGGATGCCGCCGAATGCGTCCTTGCGCATCTCCACCGGCAGGGCCGGTGGGGTGACACGGGTGGGGCGTTGGTCCTCCATGGGGGAATTGTCGGCACGACCACCCCCGTTCTGTACCTCGGGACCGCCCGCCCCTCCGGCGGCCGGCGCCATCGCTACCGGTCGCCGATCGTCCAGATCGGACTGTCGTTCCGCTGGACCGCGATGGCGTCCCTGCCCGCTCGTTTCACCTGGTAGAGCGCCATGTCGGCGTCGTCGAAGAGATGTTCGACGGTCGGTGCCGACCGGTCGAGACTGCTCACTCCGATGCTGAGGGTGACGGGCACCTCGGTCCGCGGCGCCAGATCACGGAAGACCCGCTCGGCCACCTGGACGGCGGCGGCGCTGTCGGTCTCGGGCAGCAGGACGGCGAACTCGTCACCACCCAGCCGGCTGACCACGTCGAAGGGTCGTACGCGGCTGCGGAGGATCTCGCCGATGGTGGCGAGCACCCGGTCGCCCACCACGTGCCCGAAGCTGTCGTTGATCGCTTTGAACTGGTCGACGTCGATCATGAGGAGGCTCAGCGATCCCTTGGTGCGCAGAGCCCGCTCGATCTCCTCCTCGCAGCGCTGCCGGATCACGCGGCGCACGACGCATCCCGTCAACTCGTCGGTGGCCGCCAGGTCGGCCAACTGCACCAGGAGGCGCTGCTCGTGGGCTTCGATGTGGCTCCGGTTGACCGCGGCGGCCACGGACAGGGCGGCGGCACCGGCCACGGTCCCGAAGAGCATGAGGCTCCAGCCCTCGACGGCGCCGAAGTTGCGGCTCGACGCCGCGACCGCCGCCACCACCACCAGGGCCGACGCACCGCAGGCGAGGGCCGCCCGGGGGGTGAACATCAGAGCGCCGTAGACGATGGGCAGGTAGAGGACGAGGAGGATCGGGCTGGCGATGCCCGAGTCGAGCACGGCCACCAGACCCACGGCGAAGGTGGAGACGAGGGTCCACGTGACCGAGTACGCCATCCGCCACGGGCGCACCGCGATGGTGGGGGCGAGCACGAAGCCGACCAGGGCGCACAGCACCCAGGCGACGACGATGGCCTCGAGGAGGGCGCGATGGTGGCCGCCGGGCGTGAGATGGAGGTAGAGGAGGACGACGATCGCCTCCAGGAGGAAGATCCCGAAGCCCATCCGCATGTGGGCCTGCCAGAACTCCCGCCGCGCGTCGACCTCGACCTGGGTGCCGATCGTGTCGGCCAGCGCGTCCTGTGTGATCGAGTCCATGGTCCGATCTCCCCCCGACGGGATCCGTTACCTGTCCCCATCGGCGCGCGCGGGGCCGAGCTTGATCGGCCTCCCGACCGGATCAGCCGGTAGCGAGGAGTTCGTGCACCATCGGGACCACCTTCGTGCCGTACAGCTCGATGCTGCGCATCATCGTGTCGTGGGGCAGATGGCCGGCGCTGTACTTCATGTCGAACCGGGACAGTCCGAGGACCCGGACCGTGGCGGCGATCTTGCGGGCCACCGTCTCGGGGGAGCCGACGTAGAGCGAGCCGTCGGGAGCGGCCTGCCGGTCGAACTCCGCCCGGCCCATCGGGCCCCATCCGCGCTCGGCGCCGATCCTGTCCCGCATGCGCTTCATGGGTGGCCAGAGCTGTTCGCGGGCCTCCTCGTCCGTGTCGGCGACATGACCGGGTGAGTGGACCCCCACCGGCAGCTCGGGCCGCTCGAACCGGTCGAGCGCCCGGTGGTAGAGGTCGACGAGGGGGGCGAAGCGGGCGCTCTCCCCTCCGATGATGGCCACCATCAGCGGGAGGCCGTGGCGGGCGGCCCGGATGACCGACTCGGGGCTTCCGCCCACGCCGATCCACGTGGTGAGGCGGCCGGATCCGGTCCGGGGGTGGATCTGGCGGCCCTCGAGACCCGAGCGGGTGGTACCCGACCACGTCACTGGGCCCTCCTCGAGGAGCCGGACGAAGAGGTCGAGCTTCTCCTCGAACAGAGTCTCGTAGTCGGCCAGGTCGTAGCCGAACAGCGGGAAGGACTCCGTGAACGACCCGCGCCCGAGGATGACCTCGGCCCGCCCGGCCGAGACGGCGTCGAGGGTGGCGAACCGCTGGAACACCCGTACCGGATCGTCGGAGCTCAGCACCGTCACCGCGGAGCCCAGACGGATGCGCTCCGTCCGGCCGGCGACGGCGGCCAGCACCATCTCGGGCGAGGAGACGGCGAAGTCGTCGCGGTGGTGTTCGCCGACCCCGAAGAAGTCGACCCCCACCCCGTCGGCCAGGACGCCTTCTTCGACGACGTGGCGGATGACCTCGTCCTCGGCGAGAGGGGCGCCGTCCCGGCCCAGGGTCACGTCACCGAACGTGTCGATACCGAGCTCGAGCCGATGGTCCATGTCGCATCCAGTCGCGGGGAGGGGTACCCGTCCGGGCCGGACGGCCCCGACAGGGTACCGGCGGCCGGTGGCCTACGGGGTCGGCCCGAGCGGCGCAAACGGGACCACCATGGCCGGTGCCTCGGTGCCGCCGTCGATCTCGAACACCTTCCCGGTCACCCACGACGAGGCGTCCGAGGCCAGGTAGAGCACCGCACAGGCGATGTCCTCGGGTTCACCCGGCCGTCCCATCGGCGTCCCGGCCAGGAACTGGCGACGCAGCTCGTCGTCGGTCAACACGATGTCGAGGGACCTGGTCGCCACTCCGCCGACGTCGAGGGCGTTGATCCGCACCCGGGGGGCCAGTTCCGCGGCCATGTTCCGCGTCAGCCGGTCGAGGGCCGCTTTGGCCGCGCCGTAGGCGACGAACATGGGTTGGGTCATGGACGCCGACCGCGACGAGATGTTGACCACGGATCCGTGGCCGGTGGTGTCCACCATGTGCCGGGCGGCCACCTTGGTGAGGGTCAACGGTGCGGTGACGTTGAAGGCGAAGGTGCGGGCCATGAACCCCTCACTGGTGTCCAGGGCCGCCCTGGGCATGGCACCGCCGGCGTTGTTGACGAGGATGTCGAGCCGCCCGAACTCCGCCACGGCCGTATCGAGGAGGGCACGGCACTGGTCCTCCGCGGTCACATCGGTGGGGACCACCAGCGCCCGGCGCCCGAGACCGCGTACCGAGGTGGCCACCTCCTCGAGATCCGAGCGGGTGCGGGCGGCCAGCACCACATCGGCGCCGGCCTCGGCCAGACCCAGGGCGATCCCCCGGCCGATGCCGAGGCCGGCACCCGTCACGACGGCGGTCCGGTCGGTGATGTCGAAGCGGTCGAGGATCACCGGGCGACTCGGTCGCCGGCACCCGGAGTGACCGAGGGGAGGGGGGAGGAGGTCCGGTGACGCATGGCGGGGTCCTTCCGGTCGTCGGATCGTGTCGGATCGCATGATGCCACCGACCCATCGGGTCGCACCGGCGGCCGCCGGTGACGCCCGGGACCGGACGGAGCCCTGGCTACCATGGCCCCGTCCGGCGACGAAGGGGGCCTGATGGCGCATGACCCGGTGGTGGCGACGACCAGTCGGGTGGGGGAGAACCTGGAACCTCGTTTCGTGCTCCCCGACCAGGAGGCCCGGGCGGCCGAGGCCCTCGACGGCTACCGGCGGGGACACGGCCGGCCCAACATCCTGGTGATCCTCTTCGACGACGTCGGGTGGGGTGACTTCGGCTGCTACGGCGGCGGGGTCGCGGTCGGGGCACCGACCCCCAACATCGACCGGCTCGCCCGGCGGGGTCTGCTCCTCACGTCGTGCTACTCCGAGCCGTCGTGCACGCCGTCCCGCGCGTCGCTCATGACCGGACGGCTGCCCATGCGACATGGTCTCCTCCGTCCCCCGATGTACGGCCAGCCCGGCGGCCTCGACGGTGAGGTCACCCTGGCCTCGAGACTGAGCGACGCCGGTTACGTGACCCAGGCCGTGGGGAAGTGGCACATCGGCGAGAACATCGAGTCCCAGCCCCAGAACGTGGGCTTCGACGACTTCTACGGCTTCCTGTCGGTCTCCGACATGTACACGGAGTGGCGGGACCCGAATTTCTTTCCCGAGATCGTGTACTCCGAGGAGCGGACGAAGTGGGTCGAGAACCTGCCCTTCAACAAATGTTTCGTCCACGCCACCCGGGGCGGCGAGACGGAGAACGTGGAGGAGGTCACGGTCCCCGTCCTCTCCCTGCTCGACGACAAGTGGGCGGCCTACTCCCTCGACTTCATCCGGCGGATGGGCGACCCTCCCCGCCCCGAGCGCACGCCCTGGTTCCTGTACCACTGCACACGTGGCGCCCACTTCGACAACTATCCCCACGAGCGGTTCCTCGGCGCGTCCCCGGCCCGACATCCCTACAAGGACACGATCATCGAACTCGACGACATCGTCGGCCGCCTGGTGGCCGAACTCGAGGCCACCGGCCAGATGGAGGACACGCTGATCTTCCTCAGTTCGGACAACGGCCCCGAGATGGAGACGTGGCCCGACGCCGCCTACTCCCCCTTCCGCAGCGCCAAGGGCTCGACCTGGGAGGGTGGCCAGCGGGTGCCGGGCATCGTCACCTGGCCGGGCATGATCACCCCCGACCGGGCCTCCGACGGGATCTTCTCGCTGATGGATCTGTTCACGACCTGCCTGACCCTGGCCGGCGCGGCCGACACGGTGCCGACCGACCGGTTCATCGACGCCGTGGACCAGACCTCCTTCCTCCTCGACCCGGACGGGGTGTCGAACCGCAAGTACCTCTACTACTGGCTGACCAACGTCTTCTCGGCCCTGCGGGTCGGGGAGTGGAAGTTCATGGTGGCGTCGTCGTCCGACGACGACCGGGACTGTTTCAACCTCGGCGGCTTCACCGGGGTCACCCAGAAGTACTCGCACGGCCGGCTCTACAACCTGTACCTGGATCCCAAGGAGAACCACAGCTACATGATCCGGAAGCTGGCGTACATCGACAGCTTCACCAACGGCATCGCCCGGCACTTCTCCACCTTCGGGGCCTATCCGCCCAAGCACCCGATCGCGGCGATGAGCTGACCCGGGCCGGACGGGAACCCGGGTGCCGGCCCACCGCCGCCGGCGAGTCGCCCCTATGATCGGAGCACGGCGCACAGCCCGTCGTGTCCGCCCGACGATCGGGACGAGGAGCTTCCATGGGTGAGCTGCGAGACATCAAGAGGCGGGTCGGCGACCTGCTCGACGAGCTCGGCCACGATCCCGACGAGGTGGCGGCGTCCCTCGAAGCCGCCGGGGTCCACGGTGTGCCGAAGAGCAACTCGTCGTGCGCCATCGCCCTCTACACGGCCGCGGTGATGGAGGCCGACCCGCGCATCAGGTCCGTGGCCGTGGGCCCCTGCACCCTGATCCTCAGCCTGGTCCGTCCCGAGGATGGCCGATCGGGCGGTCGGCTCGTCGTGCAGCTGCCGAAGCCGGTGCGGGGCTTCGTCGACGGCTTCGACGCCGGTCGGTACCCCCGGGTGCTGCGACTCCGGGCCACGCTCCCGCCGGAACCGCCGGCCGGACCCGACGGCCCCTCGGGCGATGCCGGCCCGGTGGCCGCCACCCTGCCCTGACGGTCACCGCGTCGACGCCCGCCGTGTGGTTCGCTCGTAGGGAAGGAACCGGTACACCAGGCGATCCCGGGTAGGGATCGCAGTGAGGTCCGTGCCCCGGGCGCGGCGACGAGGAGTGGGTGCGATGACGAACGGACGGATCGCCGGTCAGAGGCCCGATCGGCCGTGGCGACGGGTGGAGGGGCGAACAGTCGTCGGACTGGCGCTGGTCGCCGGCGCGGCCCTGGGGCTGGCCGCCTGCGGAGGCTCCTCATCGACCGCCACGACCACGACGACGACCAGGGTGTCCACCACCACGACCACGTCGAGCCCGTCGACCTCCACGACGACCACCGGCTCGTCCACCACCACGAGTTCGACGTCCGGTTCGAACGGGTGTGCCACCTCGGCCCTGGCGGTCAGCTTCGGCAACCCGAACGGGACGGCCGGGGCGACCCACTACACGATCACGTTCCACAACACGGGATCGACCTCGTGCACGCTCTACGGCTATCCCGGGGTCTCCTTCCTCACCGCGTCGGGCACCCAGATCGGCGTCCCGGCCGTGCGCCAGGGTGGTTCGTCGACCACGGTGACGCTCTCGCCCGGTGGCAACGCCTACAGCTCGGTGGCGGTCACCGATCCCGGCATCCCGCCGTGTTCGTCGCAGGCCACGGCCACCCAGGTGCGGATCTTCCCCCCCGGCCAGACCCAGCAGACACTGGTGACGGCGCCGTCCGGCGTGGCCGTCTGCTCGTCGCCCAACACCTCCGCCTATCTGGCCTCCACCGTCACCCCGGTGGCATCCAGTCCGCTCTGACCGGACCGACCCGGGGGCGCCCGCCGTCCGGACCACCCCGGTCCGGACGCCGCCGAGGTGGCCGCCGGCTCCGGCGTCCATTCGACCGACACCGGACGTCGTGCACAATGGTGCGGTGACTTCCGCCTCGCCGGACCCCGACGATGGCCGCACCCCACTCCAGCGGATGCGGGACGGAGACCTGTACATCGTCGACGACGAGATCGCCTCGCTCCACCTCCGGGCGGTGACGCTGACCGAGTCCTACAACGCCACGTCGGCCGCTGATCCCGTGAGCCGGCGCCGGATCCTCGAAGAGCTTCTGGGTGCGGTCGGTGCGGACGTCGAGGTGCGGGCCCCGTTCCGGTGCGACTACGGGACGAACATCTCGATGGGGTCCGGAGTGTTCGTGAACTTCGGGCTGGTGGCGTTGGACGTGGCCGTCATCGCGATCGGCGACGACGTCCAGATCGGTCCCGGTGTGCAGCTCCTCACCGCCAGCCATCCGCTGGACGCGGGCCTCCGGCGGGCCAGGTGGGAGTCGGCCCGGCCGATCTCGATCGGCGACAATGCCTGGCTCGGGGGTGGTGTCATCGTGCTTCCCGGGGTGACCATCGGCCGCGACGCGGCGGTCGGCGCCGGTACCGTCGTCACCCGGGACGTCCCCGACGGCGTGGTGGTGGTGGGCAACCCGGCCCGTCCCCTCCGCCGGGGGGACGGCGACGGCTGAACCGCGGTCCGCCACCGCACCTGTCGTCAGATCGTCGGGGTCACCCGGGCCGCGGCATCGGCGGACGCAGCGCCGCCCCTTCGCCCCGCGTGTAGAGCTCAGCCGGGCGGCCGGTACCCACCGCGCGGGTGGCTCCGGCCGGTTCGACGAAGCCCGGGGTGGCCAGGACCTTGCGTCGGAAATTCGCCGGCTCCAGATCCGCGTCCCATACCGCTTCGTAGGCGCGCCGGAGGTCGCCGAGGGTGAACGGCTCGCTGACGAACGCGGTGGCGAGGTCGGTCGATTCGAGACGTGACCGGAGCTCTTCGAGGATGGTCCCGAGGATGTCGGCGTGGTCGAAGGCGAGGGCCGGTCCGGCGTCGGTCGCCGTCACCCCCACCGGCCACCAGCGGCCGCTCGCCAACGCCCCGCCGGGAGGTGGCGCGGCACGGGGGCACACGGCCAGGAAGCCGGCGGACACCACGCGGCCACGCGGGTCGCGCGCCGGGGCGTCGAACGCCCGGACCTGTTCGAGCCGGGTGAACGGCTCCACGATCCCGGTGCGCCCGGTCACGGCCCGACGGGTGGCGGACGCCATCGTCTCCGTGGGTTCCACGACGGCGCCGGGTAGGGCCCACCGGCCGACCTGCGGCTCCCGACCGCGCTCCACCAACAGCACGACGAGCTCGTCGTCGCGCAGCGCGAAGAGCGCCACGTCGACGGCCATGACGACCGGCGGACGGTCGTGGTCCTCGTAGCCTCCGGGCCCCGGCACCCCGATGGGCCCTGTGCGGGTGGCGGAACCCCGCCGTTTGCCGGACTTGTCGGCCTTGTCGGCCTTGGAGCGCTCCGGCGACCGACGGGCCGGTTTCTTGGCTTCCTTGGCCATGCGGGCACGGTACCCGGAGACCTCGCTTTATTCAAGTCATCTCGACCTTAAATACTCTGACCTGGGATGACCTGACAAGGGGAGTGGACATTCTGCAGTCCGACGAGGAGCCGCCGACCGGTCGTGCCGGCCCCGGGCCGATGCCGGCCGGCCGTCCAGCTCACCACCGGTGATCCCGTTGTGGTCGGACGCGTCCATCTGTCCGTTATGTGACTTGTTTCACGTGGAACTACCTGTTTACCGCACCATTACTGGACGCACGGGGGCTTGGGCACGGAACATCCAGTGGATCAAAGAACAGTCATGATGACTAGAAACCGGCACCCGTTCCATCGTCCGGAGTCACACCGACTGCGGCGATCACCGACGGGGGGATCCGGGCCGGCCCCCGCTCGATTCAGGGGCGCCGGAGTTCGACTGCCGTCGAGCCCGCCGCGGCGGCCAACTGTCCGCAGGCGGCGTCGATATCGGATCCCCGGGTGGAGCGGATGGTGACCGTCGTGCCGCGCCGCTCGAGAGACGTGGCGAACCGCTCGATGCGTCGCAACGGCGTTCCCCTGACCGGGTAGCCGGGGGTGGGATTGAGGGGGATGAGATTCACGTGGGCCCGCACGGAGGAGGCGAGCCGGGCCAGGTGGTCGGCCTGGCGGTCGTCGTCGTTGACGCCGTCGATCATCGCCCACTCGAAGGAGACTCGGCGCCCGGTCTCGGCCCGGTAGTCGCGACAGGCCCCCATCAACGCGTCGATGGGGTACCGCTTGTTGATCGGCACGAGGTCGTTGCGCAACTCGTCGGTGGCGGCGTGGAGGGAGACGGCGAGACCGACCGGAAGCGGTGCGGCGGTGAGCCGGCGGATGCCGGGGATGATCCCGACCGTCGACACCGTCAGACTGCGGGCCCCGAGACCGAAGTCCCCGTGGATTCGCTCGATGGCCGACCACAGGTTGTCGAAGTTGGCCAAAGGCTCGCCCATGCCCATGAAGACGATGTTGGTGAGTCGTCGAGGACGGGCCGACCGCACGGCGACGGCCACCTGCTCCAGGATCTCGCCCGGTGTGAGGTGGCGGCGGAACCCGGACTGACCGGTGGCGCAGAAGCTGCACGCCATGGCACAGCCCGCCTGGCTGGACACGCACACCGTCGACCGTTCCGGATAGTGCATCAGCACCGTCTCGATCAGGGCGCCGTCGTGGAGCCGGAAGGACCACTTGCGCGTCTGGCCGTCGTCGGCCGTCCGTTCGGCGACGGGTTCCAGGGCGGGGGGCAGGGCCGACTCGAGGGAGTCGCGCAACGCCAGGGGGAGGTCGGTCATCTCCGACGGGCGCACGACCCGGCGGTAGAGGCCGTCCCACACCTGACGCGACCGGAAGGCCGGTGCGTCGCCGAGCAGGGCGGCCAGGTCCTCCTGGCTCTGGTCGTAGGCACCGGGCACGCTCCCAGGATAGGGACGTGGCCGACGTGGCACGATCGGGGGATGGCCCGGGTGGGTGCGATCGAGCCGCACGGTGGCGCCCGCCCGTCTCCGGGCCGCGCTCGACGGAGGGGGAACCCCGGGGCACGGCCCCGGACACGGTGACTAGCGGGTGGGAGGCCCAGGCGCCGAGCCCCGAGTTCGGCGGCGGCGGCGCCGGGGCGCTCGACGTCTACCGCACCGTCTTCGTCTGGCGCACCGCCATCGAGGGAGGCACCGACGAGTTCCGTTACTCGACCTCGGACCCGGACACCGGGGACACCAGCTCGCCGGCGTGATGGACGTCTCGGCCTTCCTGGCCGGGGACGTTCCTGACCACTGGTCGATCTACTGGGACGTCGTCGATGTCCATGCGTCGGTGGACACGGTGAAGAACCTCGGCGGATCGCTGGTCGACGGGCCTGTGGACACCCCCTACGGGCGGATGGCCACGGAGACGGATCCGAGTGGTGCGGTGTTCAGGCTACGAACCCCGCCCTCCCGACCGCGTCGAGCGGGCGGGCGCGCACCCCCCTCGGGGCGTGCCACGCTGGTGGGCCCGTATCCGTATCAGCACCGAGGTGACCCATGCCCATCGCCACGACCAACCCCGCCACCGGCGCGGTCGAGAAGACCTTCGACGAGATCTCGGACACCGAGGTCGAGCGCATCCTCGCCCTGGCCGCATCGAGGTTCGCCACGTACCGGAAGACGACGTTCGCCGAGCGGGCCGGCTGGATGGTCCGGGCCGCCGAGATCCTCGAGTCCGACGTCGACCGCATCGCCACCATCATGACCACGGAGATGGGGAAGACCCTGGTGGCCGCCAAGGCCGAGGTCCTGAAGTGCGCCAAAGCCTGCCGGTACTTCGCCGAGCACGCCGAGTCGTTCCTGGCGGACGAGCCGGCCGACGCCGCGGCGGTGGGGGCCGAAGGTGCGTACGCCGCCTGGCAGCCCCTCGGGCCGGTGCTGGCGGTCATGCCCTGGAACTTCCCCCTGTGGCAGGCCATGCGGTTCGCGGCGCCGGCCCTGATGGCCGGCAACGTCGGACTGCTCAAGCACGCGTCGAACGTGCCCCAGTGCGCCCTGTTCATGCAGGAGCTCTTCGAGCGGGCCGGCTTTCCCGAGGGGGCGTTCCAGACGCTGCTGATCGGTGCCGCCCGGGTCGAGGCCGTCCTGCGGGACGACCGGGTGGTGGCGGTGACCCTGACCGGGTTCCGGGCCCGCCGGGGCGTCGGTCGCCGCCATCGCCGGCGACGCCATCAAGAAGTCCGTGCTCGAGCTGGGCGGGAGCGACCCCTTCGTCGTGATGCCCTCCGCCGATCTGGCCCGGGCGGCCAAGGTGGCCTCGACGGCGCGCACCCTCAACAACGGGCAGTCGTGCATCGCGGCCAAGCGCTTCATCGCCCATGCGGACGTGGCCGACGAGTTCGAGCGCCTGTTCGTCGCCGAGATGTCGTCGTTGGTGGTCGGTGATCCGTTCGACGAGGCGACGGCCGTCGGCCCTCTGGCCAGCGCCCAGCAGCGACAGGACATGGTCGACCTGGTCGCCGACGCGGTGGCGAAGGGCGCGACCGTGCTGTGCGGGGGCTCGGCTCCCGACGGGCCGGGTTACTTCTACCCGCCGACCGTCCTGACGGGGATCACCCCGGAGATGCGGATCCACACCGAGGAGGCGTTCGGGCCGGTCGCGACCCTGTACCGCGTCGCGGACATCGACGAGGCGATCGAGCTGGCCAACGCCACGGAGTTCGGGCTCGGCGCCAATGCCTGGACCGAGGACCCCGACGAGCGGGCCCGCTTCGTACGCGACCTCGAAGCCGGCATGGTGTTCATCAACGGGAACACCACCTCCTACAACGAACTGCCCTTCGGCGGCATCAAGACCTCCGGCTACGGCCGCGAGCTCACGGCCCACGGCATCCGGGAGTTCTGCAACCTGAAGTCGGTGTGGATCGGCGCCTGACGCCGGCTCGGCCGACCGGGTCCAGGTCGGGCAGGCCGGCCCGCCCGTCCCCACCGCCCAGTAGCGCCTCGACCGCGCGGGTCGTCGGTCCGCACCGTCCGGCCGCCACCTGGTCGATGTCGATCCAGGTGCATCGGAGCGCGCTCCCGGGCCGGTGCGGGGTCCGGGGGTACCAGTCGAGGAATTGGGCCTCGTTGGGGTTGCGGTCACTGTTCTTGGCGAAGAGCACCCCATCGGGACGGACCGAGACGAGGGTGTCGCACACGCCGCGACCCTACCCAGGCGGGCCGCTCAGATCAGCGGAGTGGCCCGGACCGACAGGCGGGGGTCGAGATGGGTGGTGTCGTTGAACCGTCGCACGACCCAACGGTGCTCGGTCACCACGAGGTGTGAGATCGACGCGTTGTCGGCGCCGACGAAGGCCCACGGCCGCGAGACGGCGGCGAGGGCCAGGAGTTCACCGATCACGCCGCCGTGCACCACCACGACCACCCGCTGGTCCGGATGGGCGGCGGCGATGCGCTCGACACCCCGACGCACCCGGGCGCTGAAATCGACCACCGGTTCGCACCCGGGAACGACGTCCCAGCGTTCCTCGGCCACCATCCGCAGGGCCAGCGGGTCGCGGTCGACGAACTTCTGTTCGAAGACCCATCCTTCCCACTCACCGAGGTGGATCTCGCAGAGGTCGGGCTCCACGACCGGAACGAGACCGGTGGCGACGGCGAGAGGGGCCGCCGTCTCGGCCGTGCGGCGGAGTGGGGTCACGTACAGCGCATCGATGTGTTCGGTGACCAGTCGGGTGGCCAACCGCCCGGCCTGCTCCCGGCCGAGGGGTGACAGAGGAGGGTCGGCATGACCTTCGAAGGTCGCGAACCCGACGCCCTCGACAGCGTCCTCCGACTGCCCGTGCCGGACCAGGAGCAGCTCACAGGCGCCCTCGGGGGGTCGGAAGCGGCCCTGGGGGAACCGGCGCGGCGCCTCGTCGGGGGGCACGTCCGACACGATGCCCATGCCGGTCAGGCGCCGAGGGCCGAGGCCGCCGCGGCCTCGAACAGACGGTTCGGCAGGAGCCGCTTGGCCACGACCCCGATCCGCTCGCCGGCCGGGCCGACCGACAGGCGCCGCGGCGGGCGTGGGGCGGTGAGCACCTTGCCGACCGCCCGGGCGACGGCCACCGGATCGCGACCGTGTCGCTCGTCACGCTCCATGGTGGCGATGGCGTGGGCCGCCGCCGCCGCATACGGCCCCCCACCCGGGTCGACGGTCTCGCGTGCCCCGGTGAACCCGGTCCGGAAATTGCCGGGCTCGATCAGGGTGACCGGCACCCCGTGGGGCTTGAGCTCCCAGGCGAGGGCTTCGGCCCAACCCTCGAGAGCGAACTTGCTGGCCGAGTAGTACGACTGGAAGGGCAGCCCGATGAGGCCGCCGATGGAACTCATGAGCACGATCCGACCGTGGCGTTCCCGCAGGCTGGGCAGAGCGGCGGCCACGACCCGCACGGCACCGAAGAAGTTCGTGTCGAGCTGGGCCTGCGCCCTCGCCACCGGCGTGTCCTCCACCGGCCCGGCCAGGCCCCACCCCGCGCACGTCACCACCGCGTCGATGCCACCGTGTTCAGCCAGCACCCGGTCGACGGTGCCGGCTACCGAGTCGTCGTCGTCCACGTCCATGGTGAGCGACGACCACGCCACCTCGGGGGTGGTGCGCCGACTGGCCCCGATCACGGACCAGCCGCGACCGGCCAGGTGATCGGCGCAGGCCCGTCCGATCCCCGACGACGCGCCGGAGACGAGTACGACCTTGGCATCCATGGGGGTGACCTCTCGACGTCGGGGTGGCCGCGGGCGGCCCGGGCTCAGGAGTCCTTGGCGTCGGCCTCGATGGCGGCCTGGTCGGCCTTCAGCTGCTTGGACTCGACCTTCTGGGCGTGCTTCATGGCCGCCTCCACCTTGGCCTGCATGTCGGCCACGGCCACGACCACCAGGCCGGCCTGCCCGTCGTCGAGCGCCTCACCGAGCTCCTTCAGGTCACTGCGGCTCATGCCGGCGGCGGCGTGGCCGGCCAGCGAACCGAGCAGGGCGCCCCCGCCGGTGGTGGCGAGGAGGAGGCCTCCACCGATGGCCGCCGCCGGGAACAGGGCGATCACCAGTCCGGTGGCCAGGCCGACGCCTCCCCCCATCACCCCTCCCACCCGGGTGGGGGTCTCGTGCTTCTTCACGATCTTCACCTTGCCGTCGCTCCGGCGCTCCACGACCGCGGCGTCGTAGGCGTCGATGAGTCCCGCCTCGGTGTGGAGGAGGTGCACGGCGTCGTAGTCGGCGAGGGCGTCGGCGACGTCGGCGTACACGCCGGAGAAGGCGAAGAACGTATCGATGGGCATGACGGGCTCCTGTGGCTCGGGACGGCCCCTCGGGCCGGTGCGGGATACCCAGGCTACCGAGGCAGTCGGAGGTCGACCACCGCCCCGGTCAGGGTGCGCGTCGCGTCCCGGCCAACCGGCGGTCGGGGACGAACCAGACGACGGCGACCGCCGCGTAGAGGGCATAGGAGAGCCACGGGCTCCGGAAGGCCAGCCCGATGCCACCCACGTACAGCGCCAGCGAGACGTAGCCCTTGCGGTCCGATCCGATGGAGCGTCCGACGGCGGAGTCGGTCCCGTTGACCCCGATGATGCGGCGGACGAGCACCGTGAAGGCGACGGCGGCACCCAGGGCGACGATCCCGTACACGAGGGCGGGGAGGGTGTGCCTCGGGTACCGGCCGATCCAGGCCGTCACGATGGGGAACAGCGAGAGCCAGAAGAGGAGGAACAGGTTGGACCACATCACCGTCCCGTCGATGCGCGCCGTGGCCCGGAGGAGGTGGTGGTGGTTGTTCCAGTAGATCCCCACCATCACGAAGCTGAGGACGTAGACGAGCAGGTGGGGGATGGCGCCGCGCAGCGCGGCGCTGGTCGCCCCGTCCGGGATCGGGATGGAGAAGGCCATCAGCGTGATGATCACGGCCATCACGCCGTCGCTGAACGCCTCGAGGCGATCCGTGTCGTTCAGCCGCACCGGGGCGTCGGCCCCCTCCGTGGTCACGGAGCCAGCCTCGCACCCGGGGAGTCGTCCCGGCGGGACGGTGGGCCGGTCAGGTGCCGGCCAGGATGTCGTCGACCTGACCGATGGCGGCCGACGGACCCTCCTCCGTGCCCATCGAGACGATCCGCTCGAGGTCGGCCACCGAGGCGTAGCGAGCCGTGATCACCATCCGGGCGTGGTGCTGTAGGTCAGGTGCTGTAGGTCAGGTGCTGTGTCAGGGCTGAGGAGAGGCCCGGGGGCAGCATGGGGGCGGCCCGGTCGTCGATGGCGGCGAAGTCGAGCGCCTCGGGAGGCTGGGGGAAGCTGATGGCGTAGCCCTGGGCCACGTCGCAGCCCGCGGTGGCGAGGAATCCGAAGTGGTCGGAACGCTCGACGCCCTCGGCGACCACCCGCAGTCCGAGCGAGTGGCCCAGTTCGATGGACGACCGGATGATGGCCTCGTCACGCCCGTCGGCCCCGTCGATGCTGAGCCGGGCGGTGAACATCCGGTCGATCTTCAGTTCACCGACGGCCAGGTCGCTCAGGTAGGCGAGGGACGAGAAGCCGGTCCCGAAGTCGTCGATGGAGATCAGCAGCCCGGCGGAGGACAGGACCTCGATGACCTCCTTGGAACGGGTCAGGTCGGCCATCACGGTGCTCTCGGTGATCTCGAGGACCAGTGCCGATGTCGGCAGGTCGTGGCGGTCCAGGACCTCCAGGATCTGATCGGGCAGGGACGTGTCGAGGAGGTTGGTGGTCGAGAGGTTGACGGCCACCGCCACGTCATGGCCATCATGTCGCCAGGCGGCGCACTGGGCCACGGCCCGTTCGAGGACGAACGCGGTGAGTGGGCCCATCAGCCCGCTGTCTTCGGCCAGGGGGATGAACTGGTCCGGGGGGATGAAGCCCAGGGTGGCATGGGGCCAGCGGAGCAGCGCCTCCAGGGTCGTGATGGCACCGGAGCGCAGGTCGATCTGCGGTTGGTAGTAGAGGGTGAGCCCGTCGCACTCCAGGGCCCTCCGGAGGTCCTCCATGAGGTTGAGGCGGTCGGCTCCGTCGTCGAGGGTGGACTCGTAGATGTCATACGGGCTGTGGGCCGCCTTGGCCCGGTACATGGCCACGTCCGCGCAACGCATGAGTTCGGTGGCCGAGGACGCGTGACGGGGGGAGAGCGCGATACCGATGCTCGCCCCGACGTGGAGACTGGAGCCCTCGACCTCGAACGGGGGCTGGATCTCCGAGGTGATGCGCTCGGCGATGGAGGTGGCGAATTCGACATCGGCGCCGGTCAACAGCACGGCGAACTCGTCGCCCCCCAACCGCGCCACCACGTCGTCCGACCGGGTGACGCTCCGGAGCCGGGGGCCGATCAACCGGAGCAGCCCGTCGCCCGTCGGATGACCGAAGGAGTCGTTGATCTCCTTGAAATGGTCCAGGTCGATCATCAGGAGGGCCAGGTCACCGTCCGGGCCGTCCGGCCGGGCCGGATCGGTCAGCCGGAACTCGAGTTCATGGGTGAGCGCCCGTCGGTTGCCGAGCCCGGTGAGCTCATCGGTCACGGCCTCGTGGTGATGGGTGCGGGTCAGCTCGTTGAGCTCCCGGTGGGAGAGCGCCGCCCGGACGCCGACGAGCGCCAGGGTGGCGACCGTCAGCCCCAGGGCCACCCCGCTCACGTGGGTCCAGTTGCCGACGAACATGATCGCCACCGAGGCGACGACGGCCACGGTCGGCAGCACGAAACTCGGAGGTGGCGCCTCCTCGTCCGGCCGGCGGACGCCCACCCGTTGCCAGACGGTCAGGGAAAGGAAGAACAGGGCCGTCATCCAACTGGCGTCGAGCGGCCCCCCCGACTTGTAGGTGCCGGCCGCCGACTCGAAGAGGTAGACGGTGTCTCCGATGGCCAGCACCAGACAGCCGATGACCAGGGTGATGAGCCGGACCGGCCAGCCGGGGACGATGACGAGCGCGCTCACGGCGATGGCCAGGAGGATCAGGTCACCGACGGGATAGGCGAGGTTGGTCGCCACCTCGGCGGGCGATCCGCTCAACGACGACAGGATGGTGTCGAAGACGAACGCACACACGATGGCGGCGGCTCCCAGCCCGGCGACCGCGCCGTCGAGCCAGATGCTGGCCTTGAACGACCGGATCTCCCCCCGGATCAGCAACATGATGGCCAGGTAGGCGAGCGGGTACAGCATCAGGTAGAAGGCGTCGGCCGCCGACGGGGTCGGTGGCGACGCGCCTCCCTGCGACTCTAAGGTGAACACGACGTCGCCGATGGACCAGGCCAACAGCCCGATTCCCATGGCCAGACCGACGCTCCGACCGGGCCGCTTGTCGAGGTACCGGGCCAGGCAGAGCAGGGCGATGGTCACTTCGAAGACGTCCACGCACCAGTTGTCCAGGATGGGCCAGAACTGACCGCTCCGGCGCAGCATGAGGGAGGCGATGTAGGCCGCGAGCAGGGCTCCGGCGACCGCGTAGGCCGCGACCACGCCACGGGGCATCCGTGCGTCATCAGGCACTGGGCGGTGCCTGAAGGGGAGGAGGTCCACCTTCACGCTGGAGGTATCGGATGTCGGGCCGCCGAACTGAAGCGAATGACCACGAGGAGGGGTGTGGTCGTGCCCGGTGGCGGCCGTCCTGCGCGTCAGGGCATGTCGGGTCCGGGTGGTCCCCGGAAGTCGGCCGGTGGCAGGTTCCGGCTCGAGTTCTCGTCGACCAGGGTGAGGTCGTGCGTGATGAAGCAGATGCCGCGGGCCACGTCCTGGAGTTGCTCGTCGTCCATGGCCAGGAGGGCCTGGTGGACCGCATGGACCGATTCGTCGGCCGAGGCGTCCGGGTGCGTCCCCAGCCGGCCGGCGAGCAGATTGACGCGCTCGCCGATGTGATTCGGGAGGAGCCGGACGATCGTGTTGGCGTGGATGGCCTGGCCGACGTAAGCGTCGTGGATCCGGGTCCGGAGGTCGTGGGGGGAGGTGGCGAGGGTGTAGACGGCCTCTGCATAGAGGCGGCAGGCCAGCCGGTCGGCGCGGAGCAGTTCGTCGTCGCCCCGTCCGATCCCGTAGTCGACCATGGTGCCTCCCTCCGGTCGTCCGGCTGAAAACCGTCCCATCGACCCCCCCCGACACATTCTCGGGATCGGACCTCCGTCCAGAAAGGGCCGTTGGTCCCAACTCTCGGTACCGGCCCCGGTCGATCGCCGGCCTCCGAGGATTGCCCGGACGGAGGGCGGGTACGGCCCGACGATAGCGGCCGGTCGGCCGCCACCGGGTCACGGGTACGGAACGGAGGATCGCATGTCGGACGGAGCGGATGGTGAGGGACCGGAGACGGGGGCGGAGGGTCCGCTGGACGGCGTCCGGGTGGCGTTCCTGGTGGCCAACGAGGGAGTCGAACGGGCCGAGCTGGTCGAGCCCTGGGAGGCGCTCGGCGTGGCCGGGGCCACCCGCCGGTTGGTGGCCACCGAGGTCGGAACCGTCCAGTTGATGGACCATGTGGACAAGGGCCCCCGGTGGGAGGCCCACCTGGCCACGAGCGATCTCCGGCTGGAGGACGTCGATGCGGTGGTCCTGCCGGGGGGTGCGGTCAACTCCGACGAGCTGCGCACGGATGCCGCGGCGGTCGAGTTCCTGGCCCGGGCCTTCGAGGCCGGGCGTCCCGTGGCCGCCATCTGCCACGCGCCGTGGAGTCTGGTCGAGGCCGGCGTCCTGGAACACCGCACGCTGACCTCCTGGCCGAGCCTCCGGACGGACATCCGGAATGCGGGTGGGACCTGGGTGGACGAGCCGGTGCAGCTCTGCGCGGCCGGACCCAATGTGCTCGTCACCAGCCGCAAGCCCGATGATCTCGGGGTCTTCTGCTCGACGCTCCTCCGGGTGTTCGCCGCCGAGGCCGGGTCGCCTACGCCCCACCGGGCAGCGGCCGGCTGACCGGGATCAGCGAGCGGCTCGCGCCCGGTGGTGACACGATCGTCCACCGGGACCGGCCCCGCAGCCGGGGCCCCCGTGCGCGAACCCGTCCACGGTGACGGCGACGGGTGGTCGGCCCGGTGTCGAACCGGGGACCGGCGGACTCGCAACGGTCGAGGTCGTTGCTGTCGACGCGGCCACGCCGGCCGGTACGGTCGATGGCTCCGGCACGACGACCCCGCCCGGCGATGTCGTCGCCGGAGGTCCCGGGGAAGGTCCTGCGGGCGCTGTCGGCGTGTCGACGGGCGCCCGGCCCGCGGAGGACGGCGGCGCCGGTATGAGGACGCGGTCCCGGTAGTGGGTGAGGGAACTCCCCACGCACAGGAGCAGCGCCGCCGCCGTCAGGGCACCGACGATCTGGACGGCCCGCTTCACCGGGGTCGGTCGCCCGGAGCGCCCACCCGGTCGCTTCCCCTGTCGTCGAGGTGGCCCCTACCGCGCGCGACGCACGGCATCCCGGGCGGCGCGCCACGCACGATCGCAGCCAGTACGACGAGCGGAGCGGTCGGCCGGGTGGGTCTCATGGTGGGGGGGTGGACGGTCCGGTCCCGCTCCGGCGTCCGACGCGGCGATACCCGGCCGACTCGGAACGAAACGGCGGAGGGGAGCTCAGGTGTCGAGGTCGAGGCGCAGCCGGACGACGGTGCCGCCGTCGACGTTCCGGATCTGCACGAGGTCGCAGAGTTGGATCGCCAACCAGAGCCCGCGGCCGTCCGGTCGATCGGGCCGGGGCCGACGGCGCCCGACCAGGGGATCGGTGAACGTCCCGCCGCCGGAGACCTCGCACACGAACCGGTCGACTTCGTCCCACCACCGGAGCTCACCACCGGCTCCTCCGTGGGTCAGCGCATTGGTGACGATCTCGTCGACCGACAGCACGAGGTCCGCCAGGCGCCCCTCCCTGACTCCGGCGGTCTCGGCCGCCGACCGGACGACCGCCCGCGTGCGGGAGAGGTGGTCCACCGTGAAGGCGAGCAGGTCGGCCCCTTGTGGCGGTGGGGGTAGGGGGACCGAGAAGACATCGTCGATGTCCGGGGTGCCTCGGCCGACCCCGACGTCACCGGCGGTGGCCACCGACGGACACAGCAGGTTGAACGGACGTCCGGCGAAGGCGGCTTGCAGCAGCCGCTCGTGGATGTCGCACTCGATGGACTGCTGTACGTCCTGGTCGATAGGGACCGGTCCCCCCACCGCTCGGGCCGGTCGTCCCCCGGTCGTGTCGAGGAAGTCGGTCCACAGGCCGATGAGGCGGCCGGGATTCGATCCGACATCGGACATGTCGATCGTCCGAATCCCGTCACGGACGTCGGCGAACGGCTCCGAGAGGAGTTCGAGCCCGGCGGTGGGTACCGCCACCAGAACGGGTTCTCCCGCCTCGACGGCGTCCCGCACGAACCCGGTGACGCGGTCGACGAACTCCGACTCCCCACGGTAGGAGAACGACTCGTGCCGGAATGTCGTCCCGCTGGACGACGGGGGGTGCGCAGGAGCTGCCGTCGGCGGTGCCATCGCGAGCAGCAATCCTAACTTCGGAGGACGGGGTACGGCCCGGTTTCCGGGGCGGCGACCCGGGCAGGCTCCCGGTCAGTGGCCCACCGGCGGGCACCGTCGGGGGGGCCGTCCACCGGACCATCCACCGGACCATCGGGGAGAGGACATGGCAGACACCGAACGGACGCCGAACTCCGACCACCCAGGAGCGACCGGTGACCGCGGCCGGGCCGCGTCGGGGGAGCCCCGTCAGGGTGTGAGCGGCGGGGGGGACCAGGGGACGGCCACGTCCGAAACCGGCGACGTTCCCGATCCGATCCCCGAGGCCGACAGCACCGCGACCGAGGAGGCCTGGGAGGCGGCGGAGGCCATGGAGGGTGAGGCGCCCACCGGCTGACGGCGATCCTCTGGTCGGCGGGCCACCTGCCGTCGGCCCCCTTGCCGTCGGCGCGGGCCCCGGGGGGACGGAGGGGGGCGGGCGTTTGGGCGTTCGTCCGGTGGGCGTTTGTCCCCCGGACGCCCGGGTAGTGGAGGAGCGCGGGGCGGATCGGCCGTCTCCCACGGTTCCGCCGCCGTGGCCCCATCGCCCGGTACCGCCCCGCAGTTCTCATCCGGCCCCTCCCGTCGGTGCCGTGGACCACGTGTCGACGGGCATCGGCGGGTCGGGGACCGGAGACGGGAGTGGGGACGGTCCGGGTGACGGCGGTGCCGGCTCGGGCGGGTAGGGCGCCGGTTCCGGGTCGACCGGAGGGATGACCGACCGCTCCGTGCCGACGATCCGATGGCCGGATCCGAACTGACCGACCTGATGCTGCATGGCTCCTCCTCGTCCGCGGCCACCGGGCGCCCGCGGGTCGGGTGCACCGGAACGCGGTCTCCACCACTCTTTTCCACCGGCACCCACGTCGAAACGGACGGCTGTTTCCCGAGACCCGGAACCGGGTACCACCTGGGCCCGAGGAGGTAGGTCATGACATCGGCAACCGGGCTGGACATCGTGGAGGTCCTGTCGGACGAGCACGCGCTCCTGCGCCGCCTCTCGCGGGACGTGACCGAGCCGGGCGGCGACGGTTCGGCGTTCCTCACCTGGAGCGATCAGGTCGTACGGCACGAGATCGCCGAGGAACTGGTCGTCTACCCCGCGTTGCTCTCCTGCCATGGAGGGGCGGCCGTGGGCCACTCCCGACTGGAGGAGCAGGCCGGCATCGAGCGTCGCCTCGTGGCCGTGGGCAGACTGGTGCCCGGCTCCCCGGAATTCCGGCGGGCCGCGGTGGGCCTCGTGCTCACCAGCCTCGCCCACCTGGAGACGGAGGAGGCCCAGGTGCTGCCGATCCTGTCCACCCGGATCGGCGAGGACCGGCGGGTGGACTTGGGCCGGCGCTACCGGGAGGTCACCCGGATGGCGCCCCGCCCCCCGCCCCCGCCGGCGCCCGTGTGCCCAGGGGCCCGATGGTGGTGGACCGCACCGAGGCCCTGTCGGTCTGGCTGCGGGACATGGCGGCATCCTCCGGGCTCGCCAGCTGACGGACCTGGCCACCCGACACTCCCGGTGACCCCCGGACGCCGGACGAACCCCGTCTCACCCCGGCCCGGCGGCTGCGTCCGGTGACCCCTCCGTGCTCCGGAGCCGCCCGACGACGAACGGTCCCGAACTCCGGACGTGGAGCAGGAGCTCCAGGGGGCTGTCGGCGAACAGGGGATGGAGGCCGCGCACGCGACAGAACATCCCGTCGTGGCGGAGCCGGGCCCAGAGCTGGGCCAGGGCCACCGCACCCGACTCGTCGATCCGCTCCAGGCCCGTCACATCGAGGATGACCTCGTCGAATCCCGCCCGCACCAGCTGCTCGTGCTCCGTCTCGACCGCCACCGCCGACGTCGCGTCGAGGGTCCCGGCCATCGAGAGGACGCATCGGTCGCCGTGCGCCGTGAGGGTGAGGCGGAGCAGGGCCGGCCCCTCCCGGTCGATCCGTACGGGAAGGGCCTGGGCCGGGAGCGGGGTGCGGGCACGCGTGGAGGACATGGACGCTCCCTACCCTCCCCCTCCCGGGCCAATCGAAATGGCCGGCCCGGTACGGTACCTTCGGAGCGAAGCCCGCATCGGTCCGGACCCGGGCGCGCACGACCCGGGTTTGCCTGCCGATCGGGCGGGGTAGAGGGAACACTGGCGGTTGCACGGTCGGCGAGAGGATGGGGTGTGGACCAGGAATTCGAAGTGGGAGTGGAAGATCGGGACGATGTCCCGGTGGTGGGAGTGCGGGGCGAGGTCGACGTGGCCACCGCACCGGCGTTGCGCGAGACCCTCGACGCCACGATCGATGGCGGGCCCGGCACCGTGGTGGTGGACCTGTCGGGTGTGACCTTCATCGACTCGACGGGACTCGGCGTGCTGATCGGTGCCCGCAAGAGGTGCCTGGACGTCGGGGGCGAGCTCCGGGTGGTGGTGGCCGAACCGCGGATCCTGAAGGTCTTCGAGATCACCGGCCTGAGCGAGCTGTTCACGATCCATCCGGCGCTCGAGCCGGCGCTCCGGAGCTGAGGGCGTGCACGTGACTGCTGATCCCTCCGGGCCCGATCTCTCCGGGTCGGGACCCACCGAACGCGACCGCCTCTCCGGCCAGCCCGTGGAACTCTCCCTCCCCGTGGAGGACGATCTGCTCGTGCTCGTCCGATTCACGGTCTCGGCCGTGGCGTCCCGGGCGGGATTCGACATCGAGGAGATCGAGGATCTCCGGCTGGCGGTCGACGAGCTGTGCCTCCTCGTGCTGCAGGGTCGGCGCACGGGCCGGCTGCTCCTCTCCATGGCCGCCGGTCCCGAGCAGATCGAGGTCCGGTGCCACTACGACGGCACCGAGCAGCCCCGCGAGGACGGCGCGTTGGCGGACGGCGACGACATCGGCCTCTCGGCCCGCATCCTCGACGCCCTCGTGGACGAGCACGGCCCGGAGCCACGCGGCGGCCGGCCCGGTGCCCGCCTGTGCAAGCGGCGTGTCCGCACCGATGGATGATGGCGCCGCCCAACGACACGACGACCACGGGAGCCAGCTTCGTCGAGTTCGCCGCCACGCCGCGACCCGAGGCTGCGGGACGAGCTGGTGGAGGCCCATCTGGGGCTGGCCCATCAGCTGGCCCGCCGGTTCGCCAACCGGGGCGAGCCCCACGAGGACCTCGTGCAGGTGGCGTCCGTCGCCCTCATCCACGCGGTCGACCGGTTCGATCCGGCGCGGGGGTTCGAGTTCAGCACCTTCGCCACCCGTACGGTGCTGGGTGAGCTCAAGCGCCACTTCCGGGACAAGGGCTGGGCGGTGCGGGCCCCACGTCGGATCCAGGAGCTGTACCTCGAACTCGGGGCGGCCACCGACGCGCTCACCCAGGAATTGGGACATCCGCCCACGGTCCGCGAGTTGGCCGAGCGCACCGGGGCCACCGAAGAGGCCGTCCTGGAGGCGCTCGAGGCCGGTCAGGCCTACCGGACCGCGTCGATCGACGCACCCGACCGCCGCGAGGGAACCATCGCGTCACGCCTCGGGGAGGTCGACGCCGGCTTCGACGGGGCGGACGACCACCAGGTGCTCGTCGATGCGCTGGCGAAACTTCCGGAGCGTGAGCAGCGGATCCTGCAGATGCGGTTCGTCGACGGCCTCACCCAGTCCCAGATCGCCGATCGGATCGGCGTCAGCCAGATGCACGTCTCCCGGCTGTTGGCGGCCAGCATCGCCCGCCTGCGGGAGTCCTTCACCGAGCCGTAGCCCGGGAGCCGCGGCGGCCCGTCAGTTGGGGTGGGGCAGGCGGACCACGCCGAGGAAGAAGTCGCCCACCTGGCGGACCACGTCGAGGAACCGCTCGAGTTCGGCCGGTTTGCTCACGAACGCGTTGGCGTGGAGGTCGTAGCTGCTGCGGACGTCCTCCACCGACTTCGACGTGGTGAGGACGACCACGGGAATCGTCCGGAGGCCGGGGTCGGACTTGATCCGGGCGAGCACCTCACGACCGTCGAGGCGGGGGAGGTTGAGGTCGAGGAGTACGAGGTCCGGACGGGGGGCGGTCGTGTGCTCCCCTTCGCGTCGCAGGAAGTCCACCGCCGCCTCGCCGTCGCCCACGACGTGGACGTTGATGGCCGCCGTCGCCTGCGAGAGCGCCTCGCGGGTCAACAGCACGTCCCCCGGGTCGTCCTCGACGATCAGCAGCTCACGGGTCCCCACTGGTGCGGTGATCATGCGGCGCCCTCCCCTGTCCCGGCCGGAAGTGTGAAGCATAGGCGGGCCCCACCCGTGAAGTCGCGGTCGACCCAGATGGTGCCGCCGTGGAATTCGACGATCTTGCGAGACAGGGCGAGTCCGATACCGGTACCCCCGAACATGTCGCGCGGGTGGAGGCGTTGGAAGATCACGAAGACGCGGTCGGCATGACGCGGCTCGATTCCGATGCCGTTGTCGGTCACCGACATGCTCCACCGGGGACCCTCCCGGTGGGCCTCGACCCTCACGACGGGCGCATCGTCACCGTGGAATTTGATGGCATTGCCGATGAGGTTCTGCAGGAGGGAGGTGAGCAGCAGCGGGTCGCCGGGCACCGTGGGCAGGTGGCCCACGTCGACGGTGGCGCCGGTGTCGGACACCAGGTCGGCCAGGCCGTCGAGTGCGGTGTGCACACATGTGGCGAGCGGCACCGCCACGAAGGAATCGGTGGTGCGGCCCACCCGGGAGAAGGTCAGCAGATCGTCGATGAGCGCCTGCATCCGCCGGGCCCCGTCGACGGCGAATCCGATGTACTCGTCGGCCCGGGGATCGAGTTGGTGCTCGTAGCGGGCTTGGAGGAGCTGGACGAAGCTCGTCACCTTGCGGAGCGGCTCCTGGAGATCGTGGGAGGCCACGTACGCGAACTGCTCCAGCTCCTCGTTCGAACGTTCCAGGTCCCGGTTCCGCTCGGCCAGGTCGGCGCGGGCCGCCGCCACCTGGTCGAGTTCGTTGACGATGCGGAGCCGCATGGCTTCGACATCGTCACCCACCTGGGCGATCTCGGGAGGGCCGACGGACGCCACGGTATGGGACAGCTCGCCGTCGGCCACCCGCCGTACCGAGCCGCCCAGTTCGGCCAGAGGAGCCACGACCCAGGCCCGGAGGGCCCGCTCCACGGCGAATCCGGCCAGTACCAGGAGCACCAGACCGACCACCAACGCGGCGATCAGCTCATCGGTGGCGTCGGACAGCGCGACACCCGTGTCGGCCCGCTCGGTGGAAAGCGCCGCATCGAGTTCCGCGAACTGCCGCCGGACGGAGTCGAAGCGGGCCTTGCCGGGACCGAGTAGCTGTTCTTGCACCTCGAGGGGGTCGCCGGATCGGATGGAGACGATGCTGGGGATGGCGGAATCGAGGTTCCAGTCCTGTCCGGCCCGGTGGGCCCGCGCCGCCAGGGCGAGCAGGTGCGGATAGGACCGCAGTAGGGCGGCCAGCCGGTCGTAAGCCGTCTGCTGGGCATGGATGCCGCTCACGTAGGGTTGGGCGAACTCCGGATTCTGGCTCAGGATGTAGCCCCGGACGCCGGTCTCCTCGTCGAGGTAGGCCTCGAGGAGCTGATCGGCGGCGAGGCTCGCCGGATCGATCCGGGTGATGAGAGCCTGCCGGGTGTCGGTCATGTGGACGAGGCTCACGGTGCCGATGGTCACCACCAGCACCGTCACCAAGGCGGCCAGCACGATCAGCAGCGACAAGCGCCGGCGCAGGCTCGGACCCCGCCTCCCGATGGTGACCCCCGGTGGCCGACGATCGTCGGGGTCCGTCACCGGCCTGCGGCGGCCCGGGTGGAGAGGATCACGAGGGCCACGTCGTCCGCCAGCGGTTCGCCGTTCGCCTTCTCGGCGGCCACCACCAGGGCGTCGGCCAGCTGGCGGGGCGAACTCACCGGTTCGGCTTCGGCGGCGGCCCGGGCCAGTCCGGCCGAGTCGAACCGCTCCGAGCCGTCGCTGTCGTGGCCCTCGACGATGCCGTCGGTGAAGACCACCAGAGTCCACTCGTGGCCCAGTTCGAGCTCGTAGGTCGGCCACGTCGGATCGTCGAACACGCCGAGCAGTGGGCCGCGCTTGGCCGGGGGGATGTCGAGGACGTCGTCCTGGCCGACGACGAGCGGGCTCGGATGGCCGGCCATCCGCAGCTGCACGCGACGGGCCGTCGGGTCGAATTCGAGGTCGCACATGGTGGCGAACGTCTCGTCGGAGGCGCGTTCGGAACGGAGCACCCGTTCGACGGCGTGCAGCGTCCTGTCAGGATCGGCTCCCGACAGGACGAGGGCCCTCCATGCCACACGCAGCGCGACGCCCAGTGCCGCCTCGTCCGCCCCGTGCCCACAGATGTCGCCCACCGTCACGCGCACCGTGCCGTCCTCGAGTTCGATGGCATCGAAGAAGTCGCCACCCAACAGGGCCCGTCTGCCGCCCGCCTCGTAGCGGACGGCCCAGTGGAAGTGGGGATTGTGGATGATCGGGCGGGCCACCAGACCCCGTTCCATGCGGGCGCTCTCCGCCTGGAGCAACAGTGCCTCGCCCAGCTGGCGGGACGACTCCTGACTCTGCCGTCGGGCGATGGCATAACGGATCGATCGGGCCAGCGACTCGTGGTCGACGCGCCCCTTGATGAGGTAGTCCTGGGCGCCGAGCAGGACGGCCTCGGCCGCCACGGCGCGGTCGGAGAACCCCGTGAGCACGACGACGGCGGCTCCCGACGGATGCCCGACGACCGACCGTACGGTGTCGAGTCCGGCCACGTCGGGCAGGCCGAGGTCCACCAGCACGCAGTCGGCCCCCCGCTCGAGTTCGGCCAGGCCATCGGCGAGGTCGCGGCACCAGATGAGCTGATAGCCCCCGCCGGCGAGCTCGAGCAGCTCGCGGACGAGGAAGGCGTCACCGGGATCGTCCTCCACCAGCACGATCCGAAGGGCGGCGACCGTCGGCACCCCCGGGGGATCGCCGGACTGGGAGGTGCGGTAACCGTTCGGACCCCGCTCGTCCCGATCGGTGTCGCCGGTCGAGTCGTCCCGGTGGGGATCGACCAGTTCAGACATGGCCGCCCCGCAGCGGTGGGGGCGCCGGGCGATCCGTCGGCCGGGCGACCGTCCCGGCTGTTCCCACCGAGGGGTTCATCCCTCGATCGTCGCACCCGGACACGGGCCGGACAAGCGGCGCCGGCGGAGTGGGTCCCGTTCCCCGGGGCGCCCCGCCGGAACCGGGCTCCGGGACGGTCCGGCTGGCGTCACCGATGATGGACCCTCCGCCCGGCCGCCCGGCTCGGGGCCCCGGTCGGCTCACCCGTCGCTCCCACCTCGCCCCGTCGGAGCGCGTCGACGACGCCGGACGGGCCGGACGCCCCCCCGTCTGGCTGCTCATGGTGACGCCCTTCCTGGTCGGTGGATGATGGGTGGTGCATGTCGATGCTGTGAGAGGCGGAGGAGGGCGTCAGGAGTACGGCACCGGCTCAGTCGACCGGGTGGGCCGGCTGCAGATCTGGCGCCGAGGACCGGGTGAGGAGGCCGGTGGACGTACCGGACCGGGCGTCGATGGGATAGACGAACTGGGCTTCGTGGTCGCCGACGTCGAACCGCCCGATGATCCCGGCGGCCATCCAGGCGACGCACTCGTCGAGCACGGGAACGCCAGCCGGGCCCGGGTGCCAGCGCAGATCATCGAACTTGTCGACCTGGTCACCGCTGACCTCTCCGAACAACGAGGCCGTATCGGCCTGGTCGTCACCCAACAGATGGAGCGCCATCACCGTCGACCTGGTGATCACGTCGAACGTGTGGTTGACCCGCGAGATGCAGACCAGGAAGCGCACGGGGTCGATGCTGCACTGCGTCGTGAAGCCGGCGAGGCAACCACTCAGCTCGCCGTCCGGCCCGATGGTGGTGACCACCAGCAGGGGGAAGTCGGTCCTGTCGGTGAAGGCCGCCGTGTCGATGGCCCGCTGCGAGGTCGTGGTCATGGCTCCGTCCTGGCTCCCTGGGCCGGCACCGGGGGAGGCCGGAAATTCCGGCGCCCACGGCCGACCACCGTGAACCCCTCCTACCCGCATTCAGATCGTGCAAACCCGGGTGGCGGGTGGTGTCCGAAACCCCCTGGCGGATCGGGGCGACGAGGCCGGTGGAGGGTGTGGCCCGGCCCGATCGGGTGGTGGTTCACCGAGGGTGGTTCGTCGACCCGGGCCGGGGTCACCAGGTCCCGTCACCGGTCGGTCGGGCCATCTACCGACCCTGTTTGGAGAAGGGTGCGAAGGGTAAGTACCGACGACCGCCGATGGCGCAGCGCCTTCGGGGCACGCCGCGGCACCTGCTTCTGACCGGCCCCTTCCCGTCCACCGCCACCCATCTCGGGAGGGGGCCGGTCACCCCTCACCCCGCATGACCTCGGACGCCCGTCACCCCCGGCGCTCGGGCGTGGTCCGCCCCGCGACCAGCCACCAACCCCCGCGACCAGCCACCGAACGCCAACTCCCAGGGAGCCCCCTATGAACCGGCTGGACCCACGGCGCCTCCACCACCGGGCCAACCACGCCGTCTCCGGTACGACGCGGCTGTTCGGGTCGTTGACCGCCATCGCCCTGGCCGTCGTGGTCGTGGTCGTGTGGACGCTGGGGGCGGTGTTCGACGGGACTTCGGAACGGCTGATCACCTCGATGACCACCGTCGTGACGTTCGCCATGGTGTTCATCGTCCAGTCGACGCACAACCGGGAGAGCCGGGCCCTGCAGACCAAGATCGACGCCCTCCTGATCGCCACCGAACGCCTCGACGCGCAGCCGTTCCTGGGTCTCGAGCAGCAGCCGGACGGCACCATCAAGGAGGTGCAGTCCGAGGTGCACGGTTCCGGTGCCCCCGAGCCTTCCGGCTCCCCGTCCGTCCGGGCGCCGGGGGCTACCGCCCCGGGTGACCCGCTCCCGAGCGCAGTTCCTCCACCACCTGGTCCGCCAGCTCGGCCGGTACCCCGAGGATCCCCACCAGCTGCTCCTCCGACAGGCCTTCGTCCAGTGCCGCACTGATCAATGAGCTGCGCATGCGGAACCGGGCCATGTCGAATTCGGCCAGGGCGGCGTTCATCCGCAGGAAGCGCTCGGCCGTGCTCATGGCGGCCACGGCATCCGAGAGTCGGCCGCCCTCCACCAGTCTGCTCCGACCGGCGGTCACGGCGTCGATGTTGACGGTCAGGGTGGCCGCCAGGTCCCGGGCCGCCACCATCCATCGGTCGATGTCGGTCAGGAGCGCCATCCGTCGTCCTTCCATGGACCGAGCATAGGGGTCCGTCGGGGGCCGTCCACAGCCGGTCGGCGCCCCCCGAGCGCCCGGGTGGGGTTGGCACCGACGGGCGGTGGCGACGGGATTCGCGGATGGCCGGGCCAAGGGACATTCGCCCCTACCCGGTGCGGCGCCGGCGTCGCACCATGGGTTGGTCAGCACGGATACGGACCGGAGGTGGGACATGGGCGAACGCGGCGACGTCGGCATCTCCATCGTCGGGCGCACCACGGCCCGCGAGATCGGGGAGCGGGTCGAGGTCGAGTGGAGGCTCGACTCCGAGCCAGATCTCGAGTGGACCGAGGTGTTCCAGTTCGCGGAGGTCGAGGGCCGCGAGGGCTCCGTCGAGTGGACGCAGGGGGGCGGTCCCGACGTGGTCGCCGGCACCGTGCGCTGGTTCGTCCCGGTGGAGAACATGGACGACGCCGATGCCGAAGTGGGCCACCGGCTCGACGTGGCCAACCGGCGCTGCTTCGGCCCCGCCGGCGCCTAGGAGTTCCGGTGGAGCGATTCGTCGACCGGGCCGACGCCGGCTGGAGGCTGGCCGAGCGCCTCGAGGCCTACCGCGGTCTCGACGTGGTCGTGCTCGGACTCCCCCGGGGTGGGATCCCGGTCGCCTACCAGGTGGCCTGCGCGCTCGACGTGCCGCTCGACGTGGTCGTGGTGCGCAAGCTCGGCGTCCCGTTCCAGCCGGAGGTGGCGATGGGTGCCATCGGTGAGGACGGGATCTGTGTCCTCGACCGGGACCTCATCGACCGTGCCCGCGTGACCGAGGACGAACTGACCGAGGTGCTGCGACGCGAGCAAGACGTGTTGGCTCAGCGCCTGGCCCGGTACCGGCGTGGTCGGGACCGCGTGGACCTCCGTGGACGGACGGCCATCGTGGTGGACGACGGGGTGGCCACCGGGTCGACGGCCCGGGCGGCGTGCCGCATCGCCCGGGGCCTCGGCGCCTCGCGGGTGGTGCTGGCGGTGCCGGTGGGGCCGCCCGACACCCTCGGCCACGTGCCGGAGGCGGACGCGGTGGTGGCGGTGGACGAGCCGGAGGACTTCCGGGCGGTCGGTTTCCACTATCAGGATTTCACTCCGACCTCCGACGACGAAGTGGTCGTCCTGCTCGACCGGGCGTCGCGACGGGTGTTCGACGACGACCGGTCGGAGGAACCGGTGGACTGTGACGTCGACGTCGAGTTCGTGGCGGACGGAGCGGTCCTGCAGGGTCATCTGCACCTCCCCGAGCCGGCCGTCGCCGTCGTGGTCTTCGCCCACGGCAGCGGCAGCGGTCGGCACAGTCCCCGCAACCGCTTCGTCGCCGATGTGCTGTACGCCGCCGGCATCGGCACGTTCCTCCTCGACCTCCTGGCGCCGGACGAGGAGCACGACCGGCGGTACGTGTTCGACGTCGACCTCCTGGCCCGACGGCTGTCGGCGGCCACCGACTGGGTGCTGGGGCGTGACGAGGCGGCATCGGCCAGGATCGGGTACTTCGGCGCCAGCACCGGGGCCGCCGCGGCCCTCGTGGCGGCGGCGGACCGCGGCGGCTCGGTGTCCGCCGTCGTCGCGCGGGGTGGCCGGCCGGAGCTGGCCGGGGATCGCCTCCCCGAGGTGCTGACACCCACGCTCCTGATCGTGGGCGGCGAGGACACGGCCGTCCTCGACGGCAACCGCCGGGCGCTCGGTGCGCTGGCGGCCCCGAAGCGCCTGTCGGTGGTCGAGGGGGCCGGCCACCTCTTCGAGGAACCCGGGACGCTCGCCGAGGCGGCCATCCTGGCCAGGGACTGGTTCACGCGCTACCTCCTCGAGGAGCGGATTCCGGCATGACGACCCCTCCTGCCCCGGGCCCCGGGCGTCGGGACGCCGTCGAGGAGATCCGGTCACGGGCCACGCCGCTCCGCTCGGCGGACGATCTGGCCGGCCTGGTCGAGCGGGTGGGCGGCGACCGGTACGTCTGTATCGGCGAGGCCTCCCACGGCACCCACGAGTTCTACGAATGGCGGTGCGAGCTCAGCCGTCGTCTCATCGAGGAGCACGGGTTCGGGTGGATCGGCGTGGAGGGTGACTGGCCGGACTGCTGGAGGATCAACCGCTGGGTCCGGGGGGTGGAAGACCCCTGGAGCGACGCGAGGGACCTCCTGGCCGGATTCGGACGGTGGCCCACCTGGATGTGGGCGAACGAGGAGGTGGCCCGGTTCCTGACCTGGCTCCGGGGATGGAACCTGTCGCGACCGGAGGCGGAGCGGGTGGGCTTCTACGGCCTGGACGTGTACTCGCTGTGGGACTCCCTGCGCGAGATCATCGGGTGGCTCCAGGTGCACGCCCCCGACTCGGTGCCGGCGGCGATGGAGGCGTGGCAGTGCTTCGTCCCCTATCAGGAGGATCCCCACCGCTACGCCTGGAACACCCGGCTGGTTCCCGAGTCGTGCGAACCCGACGTCGTCGCCCTCCTCGCCGAGGTGCGCCGCCGTACGGGCGGATGGCCACAGGACGACGAGGACGCCTTCGATGCCTGGCAGAACGCGGAGGTGGCCGTGGACGCCGAGCGGTACTACCGGATCATGGTGCAGGGGGACCGTGCGTCGTGGAATGTCCGCGACCACCACATGGTCGATACCGTCGCCCGGGTGGCGGTCCACCTGGGCCCCCGTTCGAAGGGTCTCCTCTGGGAGCACAACACGCACGTCGGTGACGCCCGGGCCACCGACATGGCCCGGGCCGGCCTGGTCAACGTCGGCCAGCTCATGCGCGAGCGGCACGGTCACGAAGGGGTGTCGCTGGTCGGGTTCGCCTCCCACCGGGGTTCGGTGGTGGCCGCCGCGGCCTGGGGCGAGCCCGAGTCGTCCCTCGTCGTGCCCACCGCCCGCCAGGGCAGCCATGAGGACCTGCTGCACGTCGCCCTCGGCGAGCCCGCGGTCCTGGAGCTCGGGGCGGCCGAGGGACCGTGGTCCGCGTCCTGGCTCGGTCACCGGGCCATCGGCGTCGTGTACGACCCCCGGCGAGAAGCCGGGAACTACGTCCCCACGCGCATGGGTGCCCGCTACGACGAACTGATCTGGCTCGAGGAGACGTCGGCCCTCCGTCCGCTCCACCCCGAGGCACCTCCCTCCGAGCCCGAGCTCGAGACGGAGCCGACGGGATTCTGAGACCGGGTGTCCACCGGTGCCGACCGGAGGGCCGGCCCGTCAGTGCACGACGGTCAGCACGGCGTGGGTCGGCTGGGACGCGGAGTTGTCGCCGACGCCGATCCTGTAGGTGCCCGGCACCGTCGTCCAGCCACCGGTCTGGTACGTGGCGAGTTGGGAGGCGGGCACGGTGAGCGTCACGGTCCGGGAGGCACCGGCCGCCAGGGTCACGGGCGAGAACGCCGCCAGCTCGCCGGGCGGTTCGTGGGCCGGCTTGGGAAAGGTCAGGTAGGCCTGCACGACGTCGGTCCCCGCCCGGTGACCCGTGTTCTCCACGCGCACCGAGACCGTCGAGCCGGTGGCGGTGTGGGACACCCTGAGGTGGTGGAACGAGAACGTCGTGTACGAGAGTCCGAAACCGAACGGGAAGAGGGGCTTCGTCCCGGTGGCATGGTCGTAGCGGTACCCGACGAGCAGGCCTTCCGAGTAGGTCGAGGTCAGGTCGACTCCGGGCCACTGCGACGGCTTCGAGATGGCGGACTTCGCCAGGCTGGTCGGGAACGTCACCGGCAGGTGGCCTGACGGGTCGACCGCCCCGGTCAGGACGGCGGCGATGGCCGCCCCGTCCTCTTCGCCCGGGTACCAGTCCTCGACGACGGCACCCACCCGGTCGAGCCACGGCATGACGACCGGGCCGTCGGTGTTGAGCACGACCACGGTGTGTGGATTGGCCGCCGCCACCGCCGAGATGAGGTCGTTCTCGTCACCCGGGAGCTCCAGGTTCGGCCGGTCGAAGGTCTCGGCGGAATAGTCGGCGGCGAACACCACGGCCACCGACGAGGACCGGGCGAGGGCGACCGCCCGGGAGATGTCCCCGCCCACGTACGCCATGCCCAGATCGAGGATGCTCGGGATGTCGAGCGTGACGGCGTCGGCGACCGGTGTCCAGTCGAGGGACAGCCGGTAGTGGTGTCCGGCCCGCAGGTCGATCGTCCCCGACCAGGTCCCGGCGTCGTGGGGTACGGCATCGCTCACCGCCGGGCGACCGTCGAGGGTCAGCTCCGCGGCACCGGTACCGGACAGCGAAAACGTGTAGAGCCCGGAGCGCGGGACGGTGAGCCGTCCCGACCAGGACGCCTTGGAGCCCGACCAGCCGGCGGGAAGCTGGAGGCTGGTGGCGGCGCGGGTGGTCGGGTCGAGGTCGGTGAGCCGGCGGGCGTCGGAGTCGTCCCCCTCGGGGCGCCTCGGGCGTTCGGCGGGCGGGTTGGAGTGCACCTGGTCCCGCTCCGAGCCCGGGGGCCGTGGCTCGGGCTCGAGCGCGGCGGCGGCCAGGGGGTCCACCGTCGTGACCGACTCGCCCGGGCCCGACAACGGTCCGACGTCCAGGAGCAGACCGTGACCGTGCCCGCTCGGCAGCGTCAGGTCCGCGGTGGGCACCGTCGGGAGGTGCTGGGTGGTCGATCCCCCCTCCGCATAACGTACCGTCGCCTTGCCGGCCAGGGCGGCGGTGATGCCGGCCAGGGGTGTCGAGACGAAGGGGGCCACGACGTGGGACGACCCGAAGCCCTCCGTCACCGGGTGCGTGGAGGCGTCGGCCCCGATCACGGCCACCGAGCCGACGTGGCGGGCCGAGAGGGGGAGCAGGCCGGTCGTGTTCTTCAACAGGACCGCGGACTGCTCGGCGGTGGTGAGGGCGAACTGGGCGTGGCGGGCGGGGTCGACCGGCGTCCCGGGTGTCCCGGTGGCGGGCCGCCCAACCACGCCGTACGCGAACATCTCGGTCAGGACCCGCTGGACGTCGTCGTCGAGGGTGGCGAGCGAGAGGCGCCGGTCGAAGAGGGCCTTGCCCAGTTCGTCCCTGGCCCCGGGCTTGAGCAGCTCGACCCCGGAGGACAGGGCCCCGGGCTCGTCGTGGACCGCCCCGAGGTCGGAACGGACGAAGCCGTTGAAGCCCCACTCGTCGAGGAGCAGACCGAGGGCGGGGTCCTCGCACTGGAACGTGCCGTCCAGCCTCGGGTAGGCACACATCAGCGTGGCCACATGCGCCCGGGTCACGGCCGCCTTGAACGGAGGCAGGTAGATCTCCTCGAGGGCGCGGGTGGGCACCTCGTCGTCCAGGGCGCCCCGGTTGGTCTCCTGGTTGTAGACGGCCAGGTGCTTGGCATCGGCCATCACGCCCCGGGCCTGGAGTCCCTCGATGTCGGCCGTGCCGAGCACGGTGGTGAGGAGCGGATCCTCACCGTAGGACTCGTCCGCCCGTCCGCTCGTCGGCACCCGGTCGATGTTGAGGTTCGGCCCCTGGCTGACGTCGATGCCCTGACCGGCCGCCTCGGAGCCGATCAGGTCCCCGTACTGGAGTGCCGTCGACGCGCTGAAGGTGGCTCCGACGGCCAGGGGATCCGGCAGCTCAGTGACCCCGGTGTCGCCGAAGGCCAATCCCCACGGTCCGTCGGACAGGGTGAGCGAGGGGATGCACAGCCGGGCCACTCCGCTGTCCACGTTCTCGTAGTCGCCCGAGGTCCGGAGGATGATCTCACCGAGCTTCTCGTCGAGGGTCATACGCGCCTCGGTGAGTCGGGCCAGCTCCGCCGGCGGGTCACCGGCGGCCATGGCCGCGGCGAGCCAGGGGCAGTCGGATACCGGGATGCTGGGAGTGGTCAGCCCCACGGCGTGCCCGGCCACGGGGCCGGCCGACGGCGCAACGGGGACGGTGGCCGTCCCGGGCTGCGTGGGTGCGGGCGGGGTGCCCGTCACCGCCGCGCCGGCGGGGGAGGGAGCGGCCGCCAACCCGGTGAGCGCCAGGGCCATCACGACCACGACCACGACCGGGGCCGGCCGGAGCGGACGCACCCGGGTCCGGGCCGTCGGGGACACCGGCGTCCGGGCGCGCCCGGTGCGCCGGTGAGAGGGGTGATCCACGCCCCGATCGTAGGGGTCACCGCCCGGGAGGCGGGGGCAGGGCGCGGTGGATCGCGGCACCGGTGGTGGGATCATCATGGTCGGTCGTCCCGTCCTCACCGAATCCTCACATCCAACCCATGGATCCCTCACCTGGACCCGGCAGAGTACAGGGGACAACGAGGCAGGCGGACGAGCCGGCTGCACGACACCGAAACCGAGGAGCACCCATGTTGAAGAAACTGATCGCCCCCGCCGTCGCCGGCGGAATCCTGATCGGGAGCCTGGCCGTCGGCGGCGCCGCCTATGCGGCCACCCCCACCACCCCCACCCCTTCGACCACGCACACCGCCCGGCCCGAGGCCCGGGCGGCCCGCCAGTGGCTGCGGGCCCATCGCCGGGACATCCGTCGGGAGGGCCTGTCCGTCAGCGCCTCCACGATCGGCATCTCGCCGCAGACGCTCCGGGCCGATCTGGTGTCCGGACAGTCGATCGCCCAGGTCGCGGCAGCCAACGGTTCGAGCGCCTCGGCGGTCGAGGCGGCCCTGACCAAGGCCGCCGACAGCGCCGTCCAGCAGGCCCAGACGGCCGGCAAGCTGACCTCCGCCCAGGCCGCCGCCATCGAGGCCCGGGTGCCGGCCCGGATCGACAAGATCGTCAACCACGTCTTCTGAGAGATGTGGCGCCGGTCGGCCACCGGCACAGACGGACGAACGGTGCACGACGGGCCGTGGGTGGAGCCTTCCGCCCACGGCCCGTCGCCGTCCGGCGGTGGGGCCCGGTCAGGCGGGGGGGCCGGGCGGGTTCGGCACCCCGGTGAGCCGCCAGCCGTGGACCCGGCGCCGGTCGTCGGTGCACGACACCACCTCCCACGTCTCGGGGGTCCACCGGTAGATGGCGGCCTGCCCGTGGCGGCGTCCGAGGGCGACGCCGTCGTCCCCGGAGAGCCCGGGGACCGCCAGACCTTCCTCGTGGTGTGAGTGGCGCGGGTCACGTCCCGTCGCCGGCCAGTGCTCGAGGCCGAGGCGGTCGAGCTCGGCGACGAGGCGGCGGTGACGGACCTCGTTCGCGGCGCGGGGGAGGGGGACGCTGTCCGGGTCCCACGCCGTCACCACCACCACCGGTACCGCGAGACCCGGAGGCCAGGAGCCGACCTCCCCGACGGGAGCGGGGGTGATGCGGAAGGACCCTCCGCGGGGAGGCGAGACGTCGACCACCGCGCGGTCGTAGGACTCCCAGTCCGCCTCAGTGGCCATGGATCCCCGTCACGGTGCCTGGGCGCCCGTCCACCGGGGCCGGTCGTCCGGTCGTCACGGTCTGATCCTGCCAGTCCGGGCGCGATCGACGCCGCCGGTCAGTCGGGCACGACCTCGGTCCCGGCCCGGCCGGCCAGGACGTCGGCCGCATCGGCCAGGCGGCCGATGCGCGCCCTGCGCCCCGTCGCCTCCACGAAGCGGCAGGCCGCCTCGACCTTCGGTCCCATCGACCCGGGGGCGAAGGACTCGGTCCGCAGCCCGGCCACCGTGACCCGGCCGAGGGGCCGGGCCCGGTCCGTGCCGAATCCGGACACGACGGCGGGGACGTCGGTCAGGAGGATCAGGCCGTCGGCGTCGAGGTCCGTCGCCAGGAGCGAGGCGGCGAGGTCCTTGTCGATGACCGCCTCCACGCCGTGCAGCCCACCGTCCGGGCCCGGGACGACGGGAACACCCCCGCCTCCGGAGCACACGACGATGGTGCCCCCGTCGAGCAGGCGGCGGACCGTCGGTAGCTCGAGGATCCGGCGGGGCTCGGGGGACGGCACCACCCGCCGCCAACCGGGCCCGTCGGGGCGGACCGCCCATCCGAACCGCTCGGCCTGGGCGCGCGCCTGTTCCTGGTCCATGACCGACCCGACGAACTTGGTCGGGTCGGCGAACGCCGGGTCGTCGGCCGATACCAGGGTCTGGCAGACGAGGCCGGCCACGTCCCTCTCCGGCAACCGGTTCCCGAGGGCCTGCAGGAAGAAGTACCCGATCATCCCCTGCGTCTGGGCGCCGAGCACGTCGAGGGGGAAGGGGTGGTCCAGGTCGGGGTCGCGGGAGCTCTCGACGGCCAGGAGACCGACCTGGGGGCCGTTTCCGTGGGTGACGACGAGCTGGTGGTCGGCGGCCAGGGGCGCCAGCGCCTCGGCCGCGGACCGTGCGTGGTACTCCTGGATCTCGGCCCCGGGTCGCTCGCCGCGCTCGAGGAGCGCGTTGCCACCGACCGCCACGACCAGCCGCACCTCAGTCCGCCATCGTGGCCACCATCAGCGCCTTGATGGTGTGCATCCGGTTTTCCGCCTGGTCGAACACGACCGACGCCGGTGACTCGAAGACGTCGTCGCTCACCTCCATCGCCGACAGACCGTACCGCTCCAGGATCCGGTGGCCGGTGGTCGTGTCGGACGTGTGGCAGGCGGGCAGGCAGTGCAGGAACCTGACGTCCGGATTGCCGGTGGCGTCGAGGAGTGCCCGGTCCACCTGGTATGGGCGCAGCCGGTGGATGCGCTCGTCCCAGACCGAGTCCGGCTCTCCCATGGACACCCAGACGTCCGTGTACACGAAGTCGACACCGGCCACGGTGGCCGCGGGGTCGGCGGCGACCGTGACGCGTGCCCCCGAGGTGTCGGCCAGCTCCGCCGCGGTGCGGGTCACCTCGGCGGAGGGGCGGAGCTCGTCGGGTGCCGCGATCCGGATGTCCATACCGAGCAGGGCTCCGGTGACGAGGAGCGAATTGGCGGTGTTGTTGCGGCCGTCACCGACGTAGCAGCAGGCCAACTCCTCGACGGGACGGTCCGCGTGGTCGAGCATGGTTCGGACGTCGGCCAGCATCTGGGTGGGGTGCCACTGGTCGGTCAACCCGTTCCACACGGGGACCCCGGCGTGGGCGGCCAGACCCTCGACCGTCGCCTGGGCGAAGCCGCGGAACTCGATGCCGTCGAACATGCGGCCGAGGACGCGGGCCGTGTCGGCGACGGTCTCGGTGTCACCGAAGTGGGTGTCCCCGGGGCCGAGGTAGGTGACGTGGCCCCCCTGGTCATGGGCGCCGACCTCGAAGGCGGCGCGGGTCCGGGTCGAGGCCTTCTCGAACAGGAGGGCGATGTTGCGACCCTCCAGGGCCCGGACCTCGTGGCCCGCCCGCTTGGCGGTGCGCAGCTCGCCGGCCAGGTCGACCAGGTGGAGGAACTCCTCCTTGGTCAGATCGGTCACGGCGCACAGACTGCGCCCCTGCAGGCGCCCGCTCACGGGGTCGTCCCGCTCGGACCGGCCTCGGACCCGCGCACCAGCGGGCAGGTCATGCACCGAGGTCCTCCCCGTCCCCGACCGAGCTCGGAGCCCTCGATGGTGACCACCTCGATGCCGTGCTTGCGGAGCATGGTGTTGGTGGCGACGTTGCGGTCGTAGCCGAACACCACCCCGGGGGCGACGGCCAGGTAGTTGGTCCCGTCGTCCCACTGTTCGCGCTCGGCGGCCCGGATGTCCTCGTCGGTGGTGAGGACGGTGACCTCGTCGACTTCCAGGATGTCGGCCAGCGCGCGCCACAGATCGGCGTTGAGGGAGACCGACAGCTGGCCGGGCTCCCCGCCCGGCTGGACCGTCCAGCTGCGCAGGTCCCGGTCGAAGAACGGGTACAGCACGAACGTGCCGTGGTCGACCATCGACATCACGGTGTCGAGGTGCATGAAGGCGTGGCTGTGGGGGAGCTCGACGGCGACCACCGTGGTGGCCTGTCCGGCGTCGAACAGCGCCCGGGCGAGTGCCTCGACCGCCATCGGCGTCGTCCGTTCGCCCATGCCGACGAGGACGGCACCGTGACCGACCACATGGACGTCGCCCCCCTCCATGGTGGCCGGACGGAGGTCGCGGTCATCCCCGCCGAGGTAGGTGATGAAGTCCTTCCCGGCGAACATCGGGTGGTGCGTGTAGATGGCCCGGGTGTGGAGCGACTCGCGCTGACGCGCCGGCATCGCCATCGGATTGATCGTGACGCCGCCGTAGATCCAGCACGAATTGTCCCGCTGGAAGAGATGGTTGGGCAGGGGCGTGAGCACGAAGTCGTCCGCCCGCAGAAGCTCCCACGTCAGGCTGTTGGCTCCCAGTGGCTGCAGATCGGCCTTGATGACGCCACCCACCAGGTACTCGGCCAGGGCGGCACCGTCGAGGTCCTCGAAGAGGCGGCGCACGGGGTCCACCAGGGACCGGCCGAGTTGCTCGGGGGTGCAGAGCCGGTCGAGCACGTACGCCCGGCCGTCGGGCAGATCGAGGGTCTCGGCCAGGAGCTGTCCGTAGTAGTGGACACGCACCCCTTTGTCGCGGAGGGCCTCGGCGAAGGCGTCGTGCTCTACCTTGGCCTTGGCCGCCCACAGGACGTCGTCGAAGAGCAGGGCGGTGATGTTCTCCGGCGTGAGGCGGGACAGCTCCAGACCGGGCCGGTGGATGATGGCCTCCTGGAGGATGCCGATCTCGGAGTTGACGTGGTAGGTCATGGGGATGCTCCTGGTGGGGGAGGACGGGGCGACTCGACGGGGGAGCCGGCCGCTCAGACGGAGGTCACGGGCTCGACGGCCTCGAGGTCGTCCGGCAGGTCGACCGGCTCATCCGTCTCACCGAGGCGCTGGCGGCGGGCGTTGAGGAAGGCGTAGAGGATCAGACCGGCCAGGATGACCACCAGGGCCTGGTAGACGACCTGGTAGCCCGAGGCGAAGGTGACCCACATGGAGAACAGCACGCTGGCCCCGGCGATGCAGAGGTCACGGGCGAGTTGCCAGCCCTGCACCCTGCGCCGGCGGGACACCAGGTAGGTGAGCTGGGCGATGGCGGACATGAAGTAGGGGATCGCCACCGTGACCACGGTCAGGTCGACCAGGTAGGTGAAGACGGTCAGTCCCGCGCTGGTGTTGTAGCGCCACAGCATCAACAGCGACGGCAGGGCGGTCCCGACCAGGATGCCGAACCAGGCGGTCCCCTTCCGGTCGGTCCAGGCGAAGGGCCGGGGGAAGAGGTCGTCCTGGGCGATGGCCCGGGAGGTCTCGGTCACGATGAGCGTCCACCCGTTGAGGGCGCCGATGCCGGAGACCACGGCCACCGCGGCGATGAACTTCCCGGCCCAGCTGCTGTGGGGGAACATCGAGTCGAAGGCGTTCACGAACGGCGACCCGGTGTTGACCAGGGTGTGATGGGCGACCAGGCCCATCACCACCGCGGTGACCAGCACGTAGAGCACCGCGCTCAGGGCGGTCCCGAGGACGGAGGCCCGCTCCACGTTGACCCGGGGGTTCCGCACCCGCTTGGCCGTCACCGCCGCCGCCTCGACGCCGATGAAGGAGAACAGGGCCACACCCGCGGCGATGCCGATGGCGCTGTAGAGACTCCCCCCCGAGGCGTTGAACGGTCCGAAGTGGGCGGCGGTGACGAAGAACCAGCCCACGACGCCGACGAACAGGAGGGGCAGGAACTTGAGCACCACCGTGATGTTCTGGAACCAGGCCATCTGTCGGATGCCGGCCAGGTTGACGAGCGCCGGTACCCACAGGCCGACCATGGCGATGCCCCAGTTGGCCATGCCCGACGGATGGGCCCACCCGAACAGGGCGTCGACGTAGAACACCCACGAGGAGACGATGGCGGCGTTGCCGGCCCAGGACTGGATCCAGTAGCACCAGCCGACCAGGTAGCCGGCGAAGTCCCCGAACTCGTGGCGGGAGTAGGCGTACAGGCCGCCGTCGCTGTTGGGGATCCGCCGGGTGAGCTGGCCGAACAGAATGGCCAGGAGCATGGCGCCCACGGCGATCACGCCCAGGACGATGATGCCCATGGTGCCGGCTCCGGCGATCACCGCCGGCATGGTGAACACCCCGGTGCCCACGATGCTGCCGATGACGAGGCCGGTGGCCGAGGTCAGGCCGAGGGCGTGGGCCTTCTCCTGGTTGCGGCGGGACAGGGGCGGCTCCGCGCCGTTCGCCGGGTCGGATCTCGGAGGATCGGTCACCAGGGCCATGGCTGCTCCTTCGCGTCGGGGTGCCGGAGCACCGGCACGGGTCGTCGTGGAGTCAGTGTGCCGGGGTCGGACGGGGCCATGCAGAGGCGAAGGACCCCCATCCACCGGGACCTCCGGCCGTCGGGTGGGCCGCCCCACCTGGCCGGGTGACCGCCGGGCGACGGGCCGGTGAACGGGCCGTGTCGGGAGCCGCAGGCGGTCCGTTCGGGAGCGACAGCTGTTGCGAGGTCCGGAGGTGGTCGACGCCGGCCCGGGACGGGGCGACGGTCAGCGGAAGGTGGCCGACACCGGAAGGTGCTTGACGCCACCGACGAAGTTCGCCTGGGCCCACTCGGGGTCGCCGGCCACCTCGATGGTGTCGACGGCGCCGAGCAGCTTCGGGAGGATGGTGCGCAGCTCCCGGCGAGCGAAGGTCGAACCCAGGCAGAAGTGTTCGCCACCGCCGAAGGCGATCATGCGGTTGGCGTTCGGACGGGTGACGTCGAACGTCATCGGGTCGTCGAACATCCGCTCGTCGCGGTTGGCGGACGGATAGGAGAGGAGGAGCCGGTCGCCCTCGGGGATGTCCACCCCCGAGAGGGTCGCCGGTCGGGTGAGGTAGCGGAGGAAGTGCCGCACGGGGGACGTCCACCGGATCATCTCGTCGACGGCGTTGTTGACGAGTTCGGGCCGCTCCTGCAACAGCGCCACCTGGGTGGGTTCGCGGAGGAGCGCCTCGAGGCCGCCGGACAGCGCGAACGACGTGGTGTCGTGTCCGGCGGTGGCGACGAGCGTGTAGTACCAGAGCCGGGCGTTGCCGTCCATGGGGCAGCCGTTGATCTCGCTCGTGGCGATGACCGTCGCCAGGTCGTCGGTCGGATGGGCCCGGCGGTCCTCGGTCAGCGCGTCGAAATACGCCTCGAACTGGGCGATGGTGTCGGTCAGCAGGGCCATCGGATCGCTGAGGTCGCCCAGGTACTCGGGGTCGGCGGCGCCGAAGATCCCCTGGGTGAGCTTGAGCATGGTGGGCTCGTCCTCCTGGGGGACGCCGAAGATACCCATGATGACCCGGAGCGTGTACGGCACGGCGATGTCCTGGGCGAAGTCGCAGGTCCCGTCCAACTGGCGGAACTTGTCGATGAACTCGTCGGCGATCGAGTCGATCGCCTCCTGGCGCCTGGCCACGGCTCGCGGACGGAACCAGTCGTTGGCCACGTTGCGGTGGTCGCGGTGCTCGTCGCCGTCCATGTGGATGAGGGTCTCCCCCTCGATCCCGATCGACTTGAGGAACTCGAGCTGGAAGTCGAGGGCCACGATCGGGTTCCGGGTGTTGAGGAAGTGCTCGTTGTCGCGGGACACGGCGAACACGTCCTCATGCCGGGTGACCGCCCAGAACGGCGTGTATCCCTCGAACTCGACACGCAGGACCGGTGCCTCGTCACGGAGTGCCGCGGCCGCCGCGTGCCAGGCGTCCTGGTCCGCGTACAGGGAGGGCTCGATGAAGATCATGCCGCGGGTGTCCGGCTCGCTCATGGGTGCTCCTGGTCGGTCTGGTGGTCGGTGGACGTGACTCGCGGGAGCCTCGGTGCGACGACCCGATGCTAGCCACCGGGCCGTGGAGGTCAGGATGCGCCCGCGGGGGTGGCCTGGCATCATGGATCGATGAAGCTGGTCCCGACGCGGCGCACGGACTACGCCATCCAGTCCCTGGTGTACATCGCCAACTCGCCGACGACCCCGGTCAAGGCCAACGCCGTGGGCGAGGTCATGGGCATCCCTACCGGCTTCCTCCAGCAGGTCCTGCGCGAACTGCTCCAGGCCGGACTGTTGACCTCCCGATCGGGACCCTCCGGCGGGTTCCGCCTCGCCCGCCCGGCCGAGGAGATCACCGTGCTCCAGATCGTCGAGGCGATGGAGGGCCCGTTGCGGGGCACCGAGTGCGCTCTGCGGGGAGGCCCGTGCCACTGGTCGGACGTCTGTGCCCTCCATCGTGTCTGGTCGGCGGCGCGTGACTCGTTGTGCGACCGCCTGGACGAAGCGACGCTCGCCACCGTGGCGGCCGATGACCGCGCGCTGGCCGCCGGTCAGCTCCCCACACCGGACGACTCCCACCGCCGGCCGGTGGCGGGCTGACCGCCTCGGGGGCTCAGCCCCGCTCGGGGGTGTACTCCACGCCCATCGTGTCGATGGCGTGGACCAGCGCGTGCTCGACGTAGAGCGGCTCGAAGCCCGGCGGCACGCGCATGTCGGGGAACCGCCGGATCAACTCCTCGAAGAGCACCCGGATCTCGAGCCGGGCCAGGTTGATCCCCATGCAGACGTGGGGACCGACCCCGAAGGCGATGTGGGGATTGGGGCTCCGGGTGACGTCGAACTCGTCGGGTCGGTCGAAGACGTCCCCGTCGCGGTTGGCCGACTGGTAGAGCAGTAGCAGCTTCTCGCCGGCGGCGATGGCCTGCCCGTGGACCTCGGTGTCCTCCGTGGCCGTGCGCACGAAGCTGATCACCGGGCTCACGAACCGGGCGACCTCGTCGGCCATGGTGGTGAAGTGCTCGGGATGGACCGCCAGCAGGTCCCACTGGTCGGGGAAGCGTTGGAATGCCCACATGCCGCCGCTGATCGCATTGCGGGTCGTTTCGTTGCCCGCCACCAGCAGCACCACGAGGAACATGGTCAGCTCGTCCTCGGTCAACTCGTCGCTCGACGACAGCACCCCCTCCTCGTCGGCGCCGACCAGGGTCGTGATGATGTCGGCGGGGGCCTCCCGTCCCTCGCGCCGGGCCGCCCGACGCTCCTCGACCATGGTGGTCACGTAGGTCACGTATTCCGTGAAGGCGGCCGTGGCGTCGGTGATCATGGGATCGTCCGGATCGGTCCGACCTTCGCCCCCCATCATCCGGTCCGACCACTCGCCGAGCCGGAAGCGGTCCTCCACGGGGAGCCCCATCAGTTCGGCGATGACCACGAGGGGGAGGGGGATGGCGATGTCGGACACGAAGTCGCACGTCCCCCGGTCGGCGATCGCATCGAGGACCTCGGTGACGACCTGGCGGACCCGGGGTTCCATGGCCCGGATCATCCTCGGGGAGAAACCCTGGTTGAGGAGTCGCCGCTGGCGGATGTGGCGTTCCCCGTCGAGACCGATGATGGACAGGTCGACGGACTGGGTCGGTCGCACCCCCTGGCCCGAGCAGAAGGTGTCGGCGTGGGTCGAAACGTAGGTGATGTCCTCGTGCCGGGTCAGTACCCACAGCCCGTGCTCCTCGTCCCAGGAGATCGGCGCGACCTCCCGCAAGCGGGCGTAGCCGGGGTGCGGATCGAGGTAGAAGCTGCGGTCGAGCACGTCGAACTCGCACACCGGACGGGTCTGGGTCGGCATCGTCGTTCCCTCCTCGACAGGTGCCCCCACCGGGCGCCTTTCCGGTCCTGGACCGTAGAACGTGTTCTCGCAATTGTCCAGTGACTAACGACACATTTCCGGTGATGGGTGCCATGGACCCTGTCATTGCGGGATATCGGCTCACCTCCGCAACAAGAACGCGTTCCAGTTCGGGACTTTCGGCCCTGGGATCGACCGGACGGTGTCCGTACCGTCGAACCAGCGAAGAGCAGATCCCGAGGAGGGCGCATGAGCGACGACTTCCCCCGCATCATCTCGGTCGACGACCACGTGATCGAGCCGCCGCACGTGTGGCAGACCTACCTGCCCGAACGGTTCCGGGCGGAGGGCCCGCGCGTCGTCCGCTCCGGGGTCTCGCGCATGGGCAGTGTGGGCGGCGTCTATTCCTGGGACGAGGACCCCTCGGCCACGCCGTGCGACTTCTGGCTGTTCGAGGACCTCCGCTACCCGATGACCCGCGTCATGGCGGCCGCCGGATTCCCCCGTGACGACGTGACGGTGTCCCCCGTCACCTTCGAGGAGATGCGACCCGGCTGCTACGACCCGGCCGCCCGCCTGGTCGACATGGACACCGCCGGCATCGAGGCGTCGCTCAACTTCCCGACCTTCCCCCGCTTCGCCGGACAGGCGTTCTCCGAGGCCCACGACAAGGAGCTCGGCTTCGCCTGCGTCCAGGCCTACAACGACTGGATGGTCGACGAGTGGTGTGCGGACCCGCGGCTCGTGCCCATCACCCTCGTACCGTTCTGGGATCCGGCCGCCGCGGCCGGGGAGGTCCGCCGCAACGCCGCCCGGGGCGTGCGGGCCATCGCCTTCAGCGAGATCCCGGCGTACCTGGGCTGGCCTTCCATCCACGCCGAGGACCGCTACTGGGATCCTCTGTTCGCCGCCTGTGCGGAGACGGGTGTGGTGGTGTGCATGCACATCGGCTCGGGTTCCCGGATGCCCTCGACGTCGGCGGACGCCCCACCCGCCGTCCAGTCGACGGCGACGTTCACGAACTGCATGCTCTCGATGTGCGACTGGCTCTTCAGCGGCCTGCTCGAGCGCTACCCGACCCTCAAGATCGCCTACTCCGAGGGACAGATCGGCTGGATCCCCTACATCCTCGAACGGGCCGACCACGTGTGGGCGACGAACCGGGCGTGGGGCGGTGTGGCCGATCTGCTGCCCGAACCGCCGTCGACGTACTTCACCCGGCAGATCTTCGGTTGCTTCTTCTCCGACCGGTTCGGCCTGGAGAACCTCGCCGACATCGGCGAGGACAACGTCATGTTCGAGTGCGACTACCCACACTCGGACAGCACCTGGCCCGACACGCGGGAGGTGGCCAAGGAGATGACCTACGGCCTCGACCCCGCCGTCGTGGAGAAGGTCATGCGGGGCAACGCCATCGAGCTCTTCGGTCTGCGCGACCGGCTGCGCCCGGCGCAGCCGGTGGGCGCCTGAGGGCCCCGGGATGGGAGAGCACTACGACCTGGTGGTGCGGGGCGGTGTCCTCGTGGACGGGTCGGGCAACCCGCGCCGCCGGGCCGACGTGGCCGCCCGCGGCGGCCGGATCGCCGCCGTCGGACGGCTCGACGACGCCACGGCCGATACCGAGATCGACGCCACGGGGCGGATCGTGGCCCCGGGCATCATCGATCCCCACACGCACTACGACCCGCAGATCACCTGGGACCCGTACGCCACGGCCTCGTGCTTCCACGGGGTGACGACCGTGCTCGCGGGGAACTGCGGCTTCTCCGTGGCCCCGACCCATCCGTCGGACCGACCGTTCTTCGCCGGCCTGTTCGCCAAGGTGGAGGGCATGGCGCCGGCCGCCCTCGACGGGATCTCGTGGGAGTTCGAGACCTTCCCGGAGTTCCTCACCAGTCGGACGGGACGCCTCGGCGTGAATCTGGCCTGCTACGTGGGCCACTGCAATCTCCGCCGCTGGGTCATGGGGCCCGAGGGCTCGGCCCGGGCGGCCTCGCCGACCGAGGTCGTCGAGATGGGGCGCCTCCTGACCACGGCCATGGAGGCCGGCGCCGCCGGCTTCTCGTCCACCCACGCCTCGACCCACAACGACGGCGACAACCATCCGGTGCCCAGCCGCTTCGCCGAGCCCGACGAACTCCTGGCCCTGGCTGACGAGCTCGGGCGGGTGCACCGGGGCACCATCACGTACCTGCCGCGCAGCGCCGTCGGCGGTCTCGACGGGGTCGACATGGACCTGTTGATCGAGCTCGGACGGGTCAGCCGGCTCCCGGTGATCATCCAGGGCCTGGGAGGCCGGAACAAGGTCGACGCCCCCGGGGCCGGATGGGACGTGGCCCTCGAGTTCCTCGAGCGGGCCCGGTCCGCCGGGTCCGCCATCTACTCACTCCTGCTGGCCCGCCCGTTCGACCGGCCCTTCTCCCTGGCGGCGGGCACCACGCTGTACGAGGGGGTGCCGGCGTGGGACCGGGTCGTGGCACCCGGGGTCCACGACCGCCAGGCGCGGCTCCGCGACCCGCAGGTACGGGATGCGATGCGCCACGCGGTGGAGGAGCCCAACCGGGATCCGGATCGCGGCTCGACGCTGCCACCACCCCACTGGGACGTCCTGTTCGTCGGCTCGGTCACCGTGCCCGAGCTCGACGGTTTCGTCGGTCGCTCGGTGGCCGACATCGCCGCCGAGACGGGGAAGGCTCCGGCCGACGCCATGATCGACCTGGCGCTGGCCGACGACCTCGCCACCCAGTTCCGGTGGGTGACCGAGACCCCGGAGTGGATGGACGCGGTCCGGGAGGCCCAGCACAACCCCCACATGATCACGGGGACCTCCGACGGCGGTGCCCACCTCTCCCGGGACGACGGTTCCGACTACAGCACCTATTTCCTGCGGCGATGGGTGCTCGACCTCGGCGAGTGGACCCTCGAACAGGGCGTCCGCCAGCTGACGTCCGTGCCGGCGGCCATCCTCGGGTTCCGGGACCGGGGTCTGGTCCAGGTGGGCCACTTCGCGGACCTCGTGGTGTTCGACACCGAGGAGATCCGCCGTCCCGGGCGCAAGGAGCTGGTCCACGACCTGCCCGGCGACTCCGCCCGGTTCCAGGCCTATCCGAACGGTGTCCACGCCACCATCGTGAACGGCGTCCCCGTCGTCCTCGAGGGCAAGCTCACCGACGCGCTGCCCGGCCAGGTCGTCTCGCCCGTCTGAGTCACGTCCACCCCGATGCCGGTCCCCCGGAGCCGGCCGCTGACATCGAAGGAACCATCCGACCACCACAAGGAGCACACCATGGAATTCGGAATCTTCCTCCAGGGCTACCTGCCCGGACCCCAGGCCCACGACACCGATGCGGAGCACCGGGCCCTGACGCGGGAGATGGAGCTCGCCCAGGCGGCCGACCGCAACGGCTTCAAGTTCGTGTGGCTGACCGAGCACCACGGCCTGACCGAGTACTCCCACATGGCGGCCAACGAGGTCCACGCCGGCTACCTGGCGGCCTCGACCGACCGGATCCACATCGGCGCCGGCATCTTCAACATCTCCCCCCGGGTCAACCACCCGGTCCGCACGGCCGAGAAGGTGGCGACGCTCGACCACCTCACGAACCGCCGGTTCGAGTTCGGCACGGGACGCGGCGCGGGGAGTCACGAGATCGCCACCCTGAACATCCACGACAAGGAGTCCACCCGGGCCGACTACGACGACGTCATCGGCGAGATCGTGCGGATGTGGGAGCAGAAGGACTACACCTACCACGGCACGCACTGGGACATGGACGTGCCCCACAACGTGCTGCCCAAGCCGTGGGGTCCGGGCCACCCGCCGTTCTGGCTCGCCGTCGGTTCCCCGGCCACCTGGGAGAAGGCGGGTCGGCTCGGCCAGGGGGCACTCGGCTTCACGTTCTCCTCGGTCCACGACGTGGCACCCTGGATCGAGGCGTACAAGAAGGGGATCTCCGAGTGCACCGATCCGGTCGGGGAGTTCGTCAACGACAACGTGATGATCACCACGGCCGTGCGCTGTTCGGCTGACCGGGCCACGGCCCGCGAGCAGGCCACCCGGGCGGGGAACGGCTACCTCCCCTCCATGGTCTCGCTGTATCACGACACCATGCCGGGCCCCGGAGGCTCGCGTTGGCCCAAGGCGCCCCGGCCCCCGCGGGAGGACCAGTTGGACTCCCTGATCGACGGGGGCTATCTCCTCTGCGGCACCCCCGAGGAGGTGTGCCAGCAGATCCAGCCCTTCGTGGACTACGGGGCCAGCCAGGTGTGCTTCGGCCTGCCCGGTGATGCGACCAGCTACGAGGAGGCGCTGGCCACCATCGAGACGTTCGGCTCCCAGGTGATCCCCGAATTCGACCGGGACCCGGTGGTCTCGACCGATCACTACCGGGCCCGGGCCAAGCCGAAGTTCCCGATGTTCAACCGGGAGCCCCTCCGCATCCCGACCCTGTACGAGCCGCAGGGCTGAGGACCTGTCCGGGCCGTGGTGCGCCGGTCCCCTCCCGGGGCACCACGGCCCGTCCGGTCCCTAGCCTGGGGCCATGGGCGCCACCTCGGTCATCGGACGGCCCGCTCCGTGGTGGGTGCCGGTCGGACCGGCGGACACTCCGGTGGGCCGTCTGGTCGAGGTGGACCCGGTCCGGTTGGTGCCGCTCCGTCGCTCCGTGCTGCGCGACGGTCGCCACGACCTGCCCGCCTCCTACGCCTTCGACGGTGAACCCTCGACCCTCCACCTGGCCGTGATCGGTCCTGACGACTCGGTGGTCGGCGGCGTGACGGTCGTGGTGGACCCGCTTCCCGGCGCCGCCACCCTCCGGCTCGCCCTGATGGCGGTGGCTCCGGCACTCCAGGGCCGGGGGGTGGGACGCGCCCTGGTGACGTCGGTACAGCGCCGGGCCGCCGGCGCCGGACTGGCCGTCTGGGCGGCAGCCCGGGTGAGCGCCCTCCCCTTCTACGGGCGGCTGGGATTCCGTCCCCGGGGGGACACCGTCATCGGGTCCATGGATCTCCCCCACCGCCGGGTCCTGTGGCGCCCCGACGCCCGGGATGTCGGATAGGCGCCACCGGCCCGGACTCAAGAAACGGCCGTTCCGCGCCGATGGTGTGGCTGACGATCCATGACGAGTTACGCGGAGGCACGATGAGGGACCACCCCGGGGGCAGACGGGGCAGACGGGGCGCAGCGCTGGTCGCCGCCCTCTTCCTGGCACCGGTGTCGGCCGGCCTCGTCACCCTCCTCCCGGTGGCCTCGGCCTCGGCGGCCTCCCTCCCGGTGGCCGTCTTCACGATGACGACCGCCGACCCGACGGCCACCCTGCCCGTGTCCTTCGACGCCTCCCTGTCGAGCGATCCGGACGGTATCGCCTCGTACACCTGGAGCTTCGGGGACGGCACGCCGACGCAGTCCGGCATCACCCCGAGCCACGTCTTCGTGGATCCCGGCACCTACTCCGTCACGCTGACCGTGACCGACACCGGTGGCCGCAGCGCCTCGGCCAGCCTCGAGGTGACCGCCGCCCCGTTGACCGTGCCGACCGCCCCCTCCTTCATCCGGGACACCCCACCGCTGACCGTCGTCGGGGGGACCTCGTACTCGTACCGGTTCGCCGTGTCCGGCTATCCGGCGCCGACCTACTCCCTCGTGGGGGCCCCGACCTGGCTGACGGTGGGATCCTCATCGGGCGTGGTGTCGGGAACCCCGCCGTACGGGACCTCCTCGTTCGCCTTCTCGGTCGGGGCCGAGGACGGCATCGGGTCGCCGGCGACGGTGGGCCCGTTCAAGGTGACGGTCACCACCGCGTCGCAGGGAGGTGGCCACGGCTACTGGCTCGTCGGGGCGGACGGGGGGATCTTCTCCTTCGGGTCGGCCGGCTTCCACGGATCGACCGGGAACCTCGTGCTGCAGCGCCCCGTGGTGGGCCTCTCCCCGACCTCCAACCGCAACGGCTACTGGCTGGTCGCCTCCGACGGGGGTGTCTTCGCCTTCGGTGACGCCGGGTTCTACGGCTCCCTGCCCGGCCTCGGCCTGGCGCCCGCCGGTACCGTCGGCCGCCCGGCCCTGGCCGCCCCGATCGTGGGGATCGTGCCGTCCTCCAACGGTGGTGGGTACTTCATGGTCGGTGCCGACGGCGGGGTCTTCGCCTTCGGTGACGCCCAATTCGCCGGGTCGTGTCCCAGCATCGGCGGCTGCGTGGGCACCGCGGTGGCGGTCATGCCGGACGCCACGGGCCGGGGCTACTGGCTCGTGACCTCCTCCGGGGCCGTCTACGCCTTCGGGGACGCCGCCTTCCTCGGGTCGCCGGGTGCCCGCTCGGTCCCGGTCACCTCCGCGGTCCGCACTCCCGACGGGCACGGTTACTGGATCCTGTTCGCCGACGGCGACGTCGTGCCCTTCGGGGACGCCGTCGGCCACGGCAGTCCGGAAGGGGCGCTGGGCGGCGACCGCGCGTCCGCCGTCTTCGCCACCGCCGACGGGGCCGGCTACTGGGTGGCGACCGCCGCCGGAGCGGTCGACGCCTACGGCGACGCTCCGTCCGACGGGAGCATGGCCGGCACCCGGCTCAACGCCCCGATCGTGGCCGCCTCGGGCTGGTAGCGGTCAGTCGCGTCGGCGGGGCTCGGAGTGGTCCCAGTCGGCCAGCAACGTGCGCAGGGCCGTCAGGAGGATCAGCGGTTGGTCGAGCATGGCGTGATGTCCGGCCTCGGGGATCTCGATGACCGGTGTCACCCGACCCAGCGCGTCGTACATGAAGCGCCCGATGTCGCGGGTGACCAGCCCGTTCTCGGACCGCAGGAGGGCGAACCGGCTCCGCACCCGTGAGAGGTAGGGCAGGGCGACGCTGCGGATGCCCCCCTGGAACTGGGCGAACACGTTCCGGTCGAACTTCCACCCGTATCCGCCGTCCACCGGACGGATCGAGTGGTGGGCCACGTGGTCCATGACGTAGTCGAGGTAGTGCTCCTGGGCCGGCACCGTGCGGAAGTGGGCGAGGGCGTCCCCGGATGACGGATAGACGCGGGGACGCCCGAACGCCTCCCGGAGCCGGTAGGAGGCGATCTCGGGATCGGGTTCGGTGACCGGGGAGTCGCACACGATGGCGCCACTGACCTCGGCACCGTGGAGGGCGGCCGTCCCGATGGTCACGAACCCGCCCATCGAGTGCCCCACGATGACCGGCGGCCCGGCGATGTCACCGGCACCGGCGACGGCCATCACCTCGCGCGTCCACTGCTCGAGGGAGTAGGACGGCCGGTGACCGCTGTCGCCGTGGCCGGACAGGTCCGGGCACACGACGCGGAACTCCTCGGCGAAGGTGGCGGCCACGTGGGTCCACCAGTGGGCGTGGGCCCCGCCGCCGTGGACGAACACCAGCCCCCGGGCCCCCGGCGGGCCGAAGGTGAGGGCGTGTACGGCGCATCCGTCGACGTCGACGGTGAGATCGCCCCGGGGGATCGCGAGGGCGCGGGTGAACCACGACGGTGCGTCGGGCAACGGGTGGTAGGTCATGGATGGTGCTCCTCGATGGCGTCGGTGACGTCGTGGTCCAGGGGCTCGCCGGCCAACCACCGGCCGAGGTTGGTGTCGAACAGCTCGGCCTGGCGTTGCAGGCGGCCGAAGCCGCCCGCCGCGTTGTGCGGGGTGACCCGCACCCGCGGGTGGGTCCAGAAGGGGTGGTCCGGGGGCAGCGGCTCGGTGGCGAACACGTCCAGGACGGCCGCCGACGGCGTTCCGGTGTCGAGGGCGGCGAGCAGGGCATCCTCGTCCACCAGGCTGCCCCGGCCCACGTTGACCAGCACGCTGTCGGGCCGCATGGCGGCGAGGAAGGCGGCGTCGACGAGCCGGTCGGTGCCGGCCGTGGCCGGGGCGCTGAGCACCACGACGTCGGCCTCGCCCACCACGTCGGGGAGCCGGTCCGGGGTGACCGTCCGGTCGGCCGGGTCGTCCGGCGAGGGGTGACGCCGGCAACCGATGACCGTCGCCCCGAGCGCGCCCGCCCGCACCGCCACCGCGCTCCCGATGTGACCGAGCCCCACCACCAACCACGTGGTGCCCGCCACCTCCCGCCAGTCGTGGATCCGCCACTCGAAGGTGGCCGCCTGTCGGCGCCACTGGGCCGCTCCCTGGAATTCGTCGAGGACGGCCCGCAGGACGAACTCGGCGATGGGCAGGCTGTTGACGTGGGCGTTGGAGACGCGCACACCGTGGGCGACCAACGACCGGAACGGCTCGGTGTCGTACCCGGCGGCCGGCGACTGGAACCAGCGCAACGACGGGCAGTCGACGATGAAGCGGAAGAAGGCGGCCACCGGTCCGCCGGGACGGAACAGGTCCGAGGTGCCCCACGCCACCTCGGGTCGGGCGTCGGCCCAGGCCACGGGGGCCCCGTCCGGTCCGGTCAGGCTGCCGTCGAGCTCCATGACGAGCCACTCCACCCCCGGCCGCGACAGTCGTTCCGCGAACGAGTCGTGGGCGGTCCGGGTCAACAGGGTGAGCACGGCGTCAGTCCCCACCGAGGGCATCGGCCACCAGCGACTGGACGAGCGCCACCCCCGCCTCGTGACGCGGGCTCAGCACACCCGGACGGGCCATCCCGGACGCCAGGTTGCGCTGGACCGCTTCGCAGATGGTCCGGTCCTCGTCGAGGATGGCCACGGAGCTGGCGACGGACGCCTCCGCCTCCGTCGCCGGCGTACCCGGAGCGAAGCAGAAGGTGTACTCCACCCGGGTGGAGGTGGGTCCGAGCGGCCAGTAGCTCTCCAGGCAGAGGCCGGACGGGTAGAGGTTGAGGGCCATCCCCGGGAACCGCCACAGCCACGCCCCCTCGGTGACGGCGCCACTCCGGGTCGGGGCCCGGTGCACGGTCACCGGGCCGTCGGTCGCCACCTCGTAGCGGGAGCTGTCGATCTGTCGGTGCAGGCCGGGGTGGACGAGGGGGATGTGGTACCCCTCCTGGTAGTTTTCCGCGTAGACCTTCCAGTTCGCCTCCATGTCGTGGCTCGATCGGTGGGTGACCTCGAAGGTCTCCATGGGGAAGCGGGAGCTGTGGCGCGCGATGGGACCCAGCCAGGCGCTGAGGTCGGGTTCGGCCGGGTCGGGCGACACGAAGAGCAGGCCGCGCCACGTGGCCACCGAGGCCGGGGTCAGCGAGAACCGCGACGGGTCGACCTCGGCCCCGAAGTCGCGGGCCGAGGTGAGCCGCCCGTCGAGGGCGTAGGCCCAGCCGTGGTAGCGGCACACGAACCGGCCGCAGGTGCCCGACGCCTCGTCGACCAGGGGTCCGGCCCGGTGACGGCACACGTTCTGGAAGGCCCGGAGCGTGCCGGCGTCGTTGACCACCACCAGCGGGTAGCCGGCCACCCACACCGACAGGAAGGCGCCGGGCTCCGCGACCTGGGACGCGGTGCCGACCGCCGTCCACTCCCGGGCGAACACCGCGCGCCGCTCGGATTCGTAGCGGAGCGGGTCGGTGTAGGTGGCGGCGGGAGGGACGCCGGGCTCCCCGCTCCTGTCGACGGTCATCATCCTCCCTCCGCTCCGATCGTCCGGTGCCTCCTTCATCATGCCAGTGCCCCGTCCGGATGGTGCCCGCCGGTGGTAGCAAGGGAGGCGTGATCACCACCGAACGCCACGGCCCCGTCGCCCTCGTCATCCTCGACCGTCCCGGCGCCCGCAACGCCCTGACCGGGGCGATGATCACCGCGCTCGGTCGGGCCCTGGTCGACGCCGACACCGATCCGGACGTGGGCGCCATCGTCCTGACCGGCCGCGATCCCGCCTTCTGTGCCGGACTCGACCTGTCGGACCTGGCCCGTACCTACGACGGCTTCGAGGCCGCCGTGTCCGACGGGGCGCCGGGAGCGACGGCGGTCCGACGGGGTCTGACGCCGGAGATCTCCGTCCCGGTGATCGGGGCCGTCAACGGCGCGGCGGTGACGGGTGGCCTGGAACTGGCGCTCGGTTGTGACTTCCTGATCGCCTCGGAACGGGCGACCTTCGCCGATACCCACGCCCGGGTCGGGGTGCTACCGGCCGGCGGGATGACCATCCGCCTGCCCCAGCTGATCGGCGTCAACCGCGCCCGTCAGATGTCCCTGACCGGAAACTTCGTGGACGCCACGACGGCGGTGGCCTGGGGCCTGGTCAACGAGGTGGTCCCCCATGCCGACCTGCTGCCCCGGGCGCTCCGGCTCGCCGGGGACGTGGCCGAGGCGGACCGGCCCACCGTGGCCGAGCTCCGGGCCATGTACCGGACGCTGGCCCACCGGGGGGACGACGCGTCCTACCGGGAGGAGGCGAGCTGGTCGCGGCGCTGGATGCGGGAGCATTTCGATCCGGCCGCCCTCGGCGCCCGGCGCGACGCCATCATCGAGCGCGGGTCGTCCCAGCAGTAGGGACTACGCAGGGCCGAAGCCGGCACCCTTCAGCATCCGGCGGAGGTCGACGATCTGCTGGGTGTCGACGTCGCCGCCCTTGGGTGCGTCGAAGGTCTGCGTTTCGCCGCCGAGGGTCACCCGGTACCGGCCGTCGTGGACCTCCTCGGTCTCCCCCGCGGCATCCAGCAGGGACAGCACGTCGTGCCACTGGATGTTGTGGCTGGTGGGGTGCGTGAAGAGCTTCTCCACCGTCTTGCGGTGGTGCGAGTCCAGCTTCGGTCCGTCGGTCATGCCGATCCTCCATCGTGTGCGTGCCGGGACATCGTAGGGGAGGGGGGCGCGTCACCGGAAGGGTCCTTCGTCACTTCGTCACTTCGTCACGGATGCGGGCGCGGCCGCCGGGCCCGTGCCACGATGGCCCGGTGCCCGATGCCGACGAAAACAAGGCCCGCGTCCGCCGGTTCTGGTCCGCACTGTACGACCGCGACTGGGATGCCATCCCCGGATTCTTCGCCGAGGACAGTGAGTACACCGATGTTCCCAGTCCGCCCGAGGACGTCGCCCGCGGGCCGGATCAGGTGGTGGCCCGTCTGCGGCTCGGCCTCGGCTCACTCTCGGGCTACGAGCACGACCTGCGCCTGATGGTCGCCGAGGGGGACACGGTCGTCACCGAGCACGCCGAGACGTGGCACTGGCGCACCGGCGAGACGGTGACCCTGCCGTTCGTCTCGGTCCAGCAGCTCCGGGACGGTCGCATCGTCCGCTGGTGGGACTACTGGGACCTGTCCACCCTGCTCGGGGCCGCCCCGGCCTGGTGGATCGAGGAGATCTCGGTCGGCTACACCTGAGCCGTCGTCGGCCGCCCGTCCTCGTCGAGGATCCGGCGGCGGTCCGGATCGTAGAGGGGGCGCCGGCTCACGGTGACGGGGTAGGTGCCCGACGGGGTCCGCACCGCGAAGTCCCCGGTGCCGAGCCACTCGGAGGTCACGCCGTCCTCGTGCTCGACCATGGCCAGTCCGACGCTCCCCCCCACGGTGTGCCCGTAGGCTGCGGCCCGGACGTACCCGACGTAGGCGCCGTCCTCGAGCACGGCCTCGTTCCCGAACAGGAGGACGTCGGGATCCTGTACGAGCAGGCCCACCATCAACGCCGGATAGGGAGCCCGTTCACGCAGCGTCAGGAGGGCGTCCCGGCCGATGAAGCCGCCCGGCTTGTCGAAGGCCACCGCGAACCCGAGTCCGGCCTGCAGCGGGTTGTCGGTGTTGTCGATGTCGACGCCCAGATCGCGGTAGCCCTTCTCGAGTCGCAGTCCGGCCATGGCCGCCAGCCCGACCGGACGCACGCCGAGGTCCCGGCCGGTCTCCATCAGCGTGTCGTAGGCCAGCAGTCCGTACTCGGTGGGGACGTGCAACTCGTAGCCGAGCTCTCCGAGGTAGGTCACCCGCAGGGCCAGGGCGGGGGCGAAGCCGACATCGATCGACTGTGCCGTCAGGTACGGGAAGGCGTCGTTGGAGAGATCGGCCGACGACAGGCGACCGAGCAGCTCGCGGGAGTTGGGCCCCTGGACCGACAGGAGCGTCGTCCCCGAGGTGACGTCGGTGACGGTCACGTGTTCGCCGTCCCGGGAGGCCCGCCGCACCATCGGCTCCACCCGCCGCTGGATGACATCGGACGCCACCACCAGGAACCGTTGGTCCCCGAGGCGGGTGACGGTGAGGTCGGCCGCGATCCCGCCCTTCGGGGTGAGCCACTGGGTGTACACGACCCGCCCCACCTCGCGGTCCACGTCGTTGGCCGACAGACGGGACAGCACCGCAGCGGCGTCCTCGCCCTGGACCAGGAACTTGGCCATCAACGTCATGTCCATGATGCCGACGGCCTCCCGCACCGTCCGGTGCTCGGACGCCACCTTCGCGAACGCCGGACCGCGTGCGTAGCCCTCGGCCGGCGTCAGCGGGAAGTCGTCACCCTCGAACCACTCGACGAACTCCCAGCCCGCCGACGAGTTGAAGTTGGCCCCGAGCGCCTCGAACCGGTCGTGCAGGGGTGATCGGCGCATGTTGCGGGCGGTGCGGGGACGCCACGACGGAAAGGCGGCGTCGCCGAACAGCACGCCGAGCTGTTCGGTCGTGCGTTCCCGGCGGAAGGCCCGGGTCGACTCGTGGGGGGAGATGCGGTCGATGGCGTAGCCGGTGACGTCGACGGGCGGCTCACCGTCGACGATCCAGCTGGCGAGCGTGGTGCCCACCCCGCCACCCATCAGGATCCCGAGCGAATTCAGGCCGGCGGCGATGAAGTAGTTGTCGAGCTCGGGCACCGGTCCGAGCAGGGGATGGACGTCCGAGGTGAACGACTCGGGACCGCAGAAGAACTTGAGGATGCCGGTGTCCGCCAGCGCCGGGATCCGGGCCATGGCGAGGTCGACGAACGGGGCCAGTCGCTCGTAGTCGGGGGGGAGCTCGAGGAACGAGGACCCGTCCGGGACGCCGTCGAGCTGCCAGGCCCGGGCGTCGGGCTCGAACAGTCCCACGAGGAGTCCGTCCCCCTCGGGCCGGAAGTACCCGTAACAGTCGGGGTCCTCCACCACCGGCAGGTCCCGGTGGACGCCCTCCATCGGCTCGGTGATCAGGTAGTAGTGCTCGGCGGCCTGGTTGCAGGCATCGACACCGGCCAGCGCGGCGAACTGGCGCGCCCACATGCCGGCGGCGTTCACGACGTACTCGCACTCGATGGTGCCGTGCTCGGTCACGACCCCGGTCACCCGGTGCCGGTCCGTCGTGACCCCGGTGGCCGGGCACTCCTCGACGATGACGGCACCCCCGGAGCGGGCGCCCCGGGCCAGGCTCATGGCCACCCCGACCGGGTCGGCCCGGCCCTCGTCGGCGACGTACAGCCCGCCGACGAGGTCGTCGGTGCGCAGCATCGGCCACAGATCGGCGATCTCGCGGGGGGAGAGCTCCTGGTCCTCCACCCCGAAGCCGTTGACGAACAGCGCCTCACGTCGCAGGGCTTCCATCCGGTGTTCGTTGGTGGCGATGGAGATGTGGCCCACGGCCCGGAACCCGGTGGAGAGGCCCGTCTCCTCCTCGAGCCGCTCGTAGAGGTCGCGTGAGTACCGGGCCATGAACAGGGCCGTCTCGTCCACCATGCCGGCCGAGGTGATCAGGCCGGCCGCGTGCCAGGTGGTCCCCGAGGTGAGCCGGTCGCGCTCCACCAGGACGACGTCTCCCCAGCCGAGCTTGGTCAGGTGATAGGCGATCGAGGTCCCGATCACGCCGCCGCCGACGATGACGACCCGGGCCCGGGCCGGAAGGTCCGGCGCCGGGCTCACCGGGCGGCTTCCCAGTTAGGTAGGCCCGGTGCCTCGTCCCCGATGGTCGTCTCCTCGCCGTGACCGGTCAGCACCCGGGTGGACGGGGGCAGTCCGAGGAGGCGGTCACGGATGGAGTCGACGATGGTCGGGTAGTCCGAGAAACTGCGCCCGGTGGCCCCGGGGCCTCCCCGGAAGAGCGTGTCGCCGGAGAAGACCACGCCGTCGGCCTCGTCGTAGAGGCAGACGCCCCCCGGTGAGTGGCCGGGCGTGGCCAGGACGCGCAGCGTGGTGCCCCCGACCTCGATCAACTGGTCGTCGACCAGCTCGCCGTCCGGGGCGCGTCCGGGGTGGACGACATCCCACAGCATGCGGTCGGCCGGATGGATCCACACCGGGGCGCCGAGGGCGTCGGCCAGGTCCGCCGCCGCATTGATGTGGTCGTTGTGGCCGTGGGTGGCGATGACGGCGATGGTGCGCCGTGCCCCCACCGCCTCGACGATGGGTCGGTGGTCGTGGGCGGCGTCCACCACCACCACCTCGGCGTCGTCACCGACGATCCAGATGTTGTTGTCTACGTCGAAGTCCTCGCCGTCGAGGGAGAAGGTGCCCGAGGTGACGACTCGCTCGATCACCGGACCACCACCACGGAGCGCAGCACCTCGCCACGCTCCATGCGGTGGAATGCCTCCTCGACGTCGTCGAGTGTGATCGTCTCGGACACGAAGCGGTCGAGGTCCAGGCGACCCTGGAGGTAGAGGTCGATGAGCATCGGGAAGTCGCGGCTCGGGAGGCAGTCCCCGTACCAGGACGGCTTGAGGCGCCCGCCCCGGCCGAAGAAGTCGATCATGGGCAGATCGATCCGCATCTCGGGGGTCGGCACGCCGACCTGGACCACGGTGCCGGCCAGGTCCCGGGCGTAGAAGGCCTGCTCGAGCACCTTGGGATTACCCACCGCCTCGATGCAGACATCGGCGCCGTTGCCGTCGGTGAGCGCCTGCACCGACTCCACCACGTCGCCCGAGGAGGCGTCCACCGTGTGGGTGGCGCCGAACTCCCGGGCGAGCTCCAGCTTCCGGGTGTCGAGGTCGACGGCGATGATGGTCGAGGCGCCGGCCAGGCGGGCCCCGGCGATGGCCGCACATCCGACGCCGCCGCAGCCGAACACGGCCACCGAGTCGCCCGGACCCACCTCGCCGGTGAGCATCGACGCCCCGATGCCGGCCATGACGCCGCACCCCAGGAGTCCGGCGGCCTCGGGACGGGCGGCAGGATCGACCTTGGTGCACTGTCCGGCGGCGACCAGGGTCTTCTCGGCGAACGCGCCGATGCCCAGGGCGGGGGAGAGCGGGGTGCCGTCGACCAGTGTCATCTTCTGGGTGGCGTTGTGGGTGGCGAAGCAGTATTGCGGCCGGCCCCGCCGGCACGAGCGGCACTCGCCGCACACCGCCCGCCAGTTCAACACCACGAAGTCGCCCGGGGCCACCGAGGTGACGTCCGGGCCGACGGCCTCCACGACACCGGCCGCCTCGTGTCCGAGCAGGAACGGGAACTCGTCGTTGATCCCGCCCTCCCGGTAGTGCAGGTCGGTGTGGCAGACCCCGCAGGCCTGGACCCGGACGACGGCCTCGCCGGGCCCCGGGTCCGGGACCACGATGGTCACCACCTGGACCGGCTCCCCCTTGGCCATCGCCACCACTCCACGGACCTCTGCTGCCATCGTGTGCTCCTGTCTCGGTGTGCGTCTCCGTCGGGGCCAAGTGTGGCATCCGCTCTTGCCGGACCCCGGAGGGGATCATAGGATCGGTTGTATGGCTGTTCAATCGAAGCGCGAACCCTCACCCATTCCCGCCGAGGAGTTGGAGGCGACGTTGCGGCCGTTCGGCGAGAGCCGGATGCTCCCCCGGGCCGCCTACGTCGACGAGGACGTCTTCGCCTGGGAGCAGCGGAACTTCTTCGAGGGCGGGTGGCTCTGCGTCGGCCGGTCCGAGCAGGTGGCCGAGCCGGGTGACCAGCGGGCCGAGTCGTTGGGCAAGGCGGGCGTCCTCCTCGCCCGGGGCCAGGACGGCGTGCTGCGGGCGTTCGCCAACGTCTGCAGCCACCGCGGCCACGAGCTCCTCCCCTGCGGCGAGTCGTCGAGGCACGGTCGGATCATCTGCCCGTACCACTCCTGGTCCTACGGTCTGGACGGGTCGGTGTGGACGGCTCCCGGCTTCAAGGAGCTCCCCAACTGGGACCCGTCGGAGCACGGCCTGGTCGAGCTGCCGTGCGAGGAGTGGCACGGCCTCGTCTTCGTCGACGGCTCCGGTGACGCCCCGTCCCTCGCCGAGTCGCTGGCCGACCTCGAGCCGTTCGTCGCCCCCTACGAACCCGAACGGCTGAAGTTGGGCGGCCTGCACGACTACGTGGTCGAGGCCAACTGGAAGGTGCTGACCGAGAACTACCACGAGTGCTACCACTGCCCGATGATCCACCCCGAGCTGTGCCAGGTCAGTCCTCCGACCTCGGGTGTGACCCGGGAGACCCACGGCGCCTGGGTGGGCGGCAACATGGACCTGGCGGACCACGCCGTCACGATGTCCCTCGACGGCACGAGCAGCGCCGTCCCCCTGCGCGGCCTGAGTGGGGACCAGCTGCGCACCGTCGACTACTTCAACATCTTCCCGAACGTGCTCATCAGCCTCCATCCGGACTTCGTGATGGTCCACCGCCTCACCCCGCTGTCGGCCGGCTCCACCCGGATCGAGTGCACGTGGTGGTTCGCCCCGGAGTCCTTCGACCGGCCCGGGTTCGACCCCGGCTTCGCCGTCAACTTCTGGGACATCACCAACGAGCAGGACTGGACGGCGTGTGCCTCGGTGCAGCGGGGGCTCTCCTCCACCCACGCCCGTCCCGGACCGCTGTCCGGCCAGGAGGACAACGTCTACATGTTCGTCACGATGGTGGCCCGCGGCTACCTGGGCCAGCCGGTGCTCGCCGAGCCGGTCCCCGAGACGACGCCCGGCTGAGGCCGGCCGGACTCACACGAAGAGGTCGGGCCCCCGCTTCACCATCTGCCCGGCGATGATCGACCGCTGGACCTCGCTGGTGCCCTCCCAGATCCGTTCCACCCGCAGCTCGCGGAAGAACCGCTCGGCCACGTTCTCCCGCATGTAGCCGCGGCCGCCGAACACCTGCACGCACCGGTCGGCCACCCGGTTGGCCATCTCCGAGGCGTACAGCTTGGCCATGGAGCACTGCGTGTGCTGGACCTTCACGTCGACCCCGGCATCGATGTTCCGGGCCGTCTCGTAGACGAGAGCCCGGGCGGCGAACAATTCGGTGAGGCAGTCGGCCAGCATGATCTGCACGGCACCGAAGTCGGTGATCGGGCCACCGTTGACGATCCGGTGCTTGGCGAACTCGGTCGTCTCGTCGACGAGCCGGGCCGCGGCTCCGAGGCAGCGCGACGCCACCATGATCCGCTCGAAGCGGAACCACTCGTAGGCGAAGGTCATGCCGTCTCCCTCCGCCCCGACCATCTGGGTGGCGGGGACCCGCACGTCGGTGAAGGCCACGAAGGGATGGTGGTGGCTGATCGTGTGGGTGTAGGCGGGGTCCCGTACCACGGTCACACCCGGATCGGGGAGATCGACCAGGAACATGGCGTGCTCGCCCACGTGCGGGGTGTCGACCAGCTTGGCCTGGAAGAACGCGTACTGGCTGTGGTTGTACGAGGTGACGTGCATCTTGACGCCGTTCAGGATGTAGCCGTCCCCGTCCCGGCGGGCCGTGGCCGTGATGGCGTCGACGTCCGACCCGGCGCCCTCCTCGGTGATGGCGTAGCACTCCTCCTTCTCGGCCCGGATGCCCGGGATCACGTACTTCTCGATCTGCTCGGGGGTGGCCACCGGGGGAAACCACGAAGGCGGCGTGGTGAGGTGCCAGCCCAGGGCGTTGGTGGCGCGCCCCCCTGCTCCTGGATCAGTACCTGCTGGAGCATCGAGCACCCGCCCCCGCCGTACTCGGCCGGCATGTTGGTGGCCAACAGGCCCAGTTCGGCGGCCCGGGACTCGAACCGGGCGACGACCTCGGGGGGGAGCTCGCCGGCGTCGGCCTCGGCCTGCTCCTCGTAGGGGATGACCTCGTCGACGAAGGTGCGGGCCCGGGCCTGGACCTCCAGGTCGTCGGCGCTGAGGTTGTACACGGGTGCCTCCTGGCATCTTGACTGGCGGTTCAGCTTATGGCACCGTCGCATGCGTGGGAAACGGGCCGCGCGCCGGCCCCCACCCGCATCCGACCGGATCCGGTCGCACCGCCTTCCCCCGCCATTCCCGAAAGGACACCCGAACCCATGAGCGAGTCCACCGCCGCCACGCCGTTCATCCACCTGGCCCAGAACGTCACCGAGCTCGAGGACTGGGGCCCGCTCCCCGAGGCCACGGGGGTCGAGATGGCCACGTCCGGCTCCACCCTGTGGAAGGGCGAGGGCGACCAGGAGGTCGGGATCTGGGAGTGCACGCCGGGCCCGTCCCGCTGGCTGCTCGAGACGAATGAGTTCATCCAGGTGGTCGGCGGAAGCATGACGTGTCGGGCCGACGACGGAGAAGCGGTCGAGCTCGGCGTGGGCGACTCCGCGGTGTTCCCCAAGGGATGGTCCGGTACGTGGGACATCGAGGCGACGCTGCGCAAGGTCTACGTGATCTTCTAGGGCGGCCGGCCGCCCGGACGTCGGGGTGGACCGGAAGGATCAACCCGCCTCGACCAGCACGTCGAGGGCCAGGCAGCCCCACGGTCCGCACCGCAGGGGATTGACGTCCAGGGCCTGGATGTGGTCGCCCAGTTCGACGGCCAGCTGCGACAGGCCGACCACCGCCCCGGCCAGGGCGTCCCGGTCGGCGGGCGGGGCGCCGCGTACGCCGTCCAGCACGGCCGCGATCCGGAGCCGGTCCACGGCGGCGAGCGCACCCTGATCGTCGAGCGGCGGGAGTCGCACCGACCGGTCGGCCAGCAGCTCGACCAGGGTCCCGCCGGCGCCCACCACCACGAGCGCCCCGAGGTGGGGGTCGCGGACCAGTCCGAGCGCCAACTCCACGCCGTCGGGGGCGTGGGTGGACACGACCGCCCGCGTCCCCAGGCGGGCGGCCATGTCCCGGTAGGCGACGACGACGGCGTCGGCGTCCGACAGTCCGAGGGCGACGCCACCGACGTCGGACTTGTGCGCGATACCGGGCTCGTCCGTCTTCAGCACCACCGGGAAGCCGAGCTCCCGGGCGGCGGCCACCGCGGCGCCCTCGGAGGACACCGGAACGGCACCGGGCACGGGGATCCCGTACTCCGACAGCAGGTCGAATCCCTCGGCTCCGTCGAGGGGCCCGGCCAGGAGACGGTCGCACCAACGGGCCCGCCGACCTTCGTCGACCGGCCCCGGGGCCGGCGTCCGTGGCGGTCGGCCGGTCCGGTCGAGCAGATGGCCCAGCGCCGCCAATCCCGACCGGGTCCCCTCCAGGACGGGTACCCCCGCGGACCGGAGCCGGTCGGCGGCGGCCACGTCGATGGCGCTCCCCAGGTTGGACAGGACGGCCACCGGCTTGGCGGTGGCGGCGTGGGCGGCCAGGGCGGCGGACGGATACGACTCGTCCCCGTCGTACTCCTCCACCAGGTCTACGGCCAACGCCACGGCGCGCACCGTGGCGTCGGTGGCCAGGGCGGTCAGGCAGCCGGTGAAGAGGCTCTCGGTATCCGATCCGGTTCCCCAGACGTCGAGCGGGTTGTCGGCGGACAGCCCCGGGTCGAGGAGCTCGGAGAGCCGGGCCCGCGTGGCGTCGCCGATGGCGGCGAAGGGCACGTCGAGCGACTCGGCCACGTCCACCACCAGGGCCCGCTCGGCCCCCGAGTCGTGGACGGTGGCGATGCCGCCGCCCGGCACGGCGGGCGCCGCCCGCCGACCGGCGGCGAAGAGCTCGAGGGTGTCGCCCAGTTCGTCGAGGTCGTGGACCCGGACGACACCGTGGGCGTCGAACAGCGCCTCCCAGGCACCGTCGGCCCCGGCCAGGGCCCCCGAGTGGGCGGCCACCATGGCCCGACCGGCCCGGGACGCCCCGACGGTCAGGGCCACCACGGCCACGTCCTGCTCCGCCGCCCGGTTGAGGGCCGCCCGCAGCGCGTCGGGCTGGCGGAGCGTCTCCATCACCAGCCCGATCACCCGGGTTCCCTCCACTTCGAGGGCGTAGTCCACGTAGGAGGCGGTGCTCGTCACGAGCTCCTGGCCCGCCGACACCACGAGGGTGAAACCGAGATGGCGCCGGGTCCGCAGCATCGCCGAGAAGACCGAACCCGAGTGGGTGACGAGAGCCACGGGTCCCGCCGGCAGCGGGTCCCGTTCCAGGTAGCCGATGGCCCGGACCCCGCGGGCGACGTTGACGAACCCCATGCAACCCCCGCCGCAGAGGGCCATGCCCGCTTCTGACGCGGTGGCCGCCACCCGGTCGCGGATCGCCGTCGAGGTCGGGTCGGCGGGCTCGAAGAGACTGCCGTAGACGACGGCGGAGCGGTCTCCCCGGCGGGCGGCCCGGCGCACCTGCTCCTCGACGGCGTGGTCACCCACGCCCAGGAGCACGAGGTCGACCGGGTCGTCGATGTCGTCGAGCGAGTCGAGGCACGGTCGACCCATGACCTCGTCGTAGCGGGGGTTGACGAGGAGGACCTCGGGAGCCGACGGGCTCCGGGTGACCTCGGACACCACGCGGTGCCCGAAACTCCCGGGTCTGGCACTGGCACCCACCACGGCGATCCGGCGGGCCTCCAGCATGGCCCGGACGGCGGGTTGGACCACGGCGGCTACCGGGTGCGCAGCTTGCCCGCCACGCCCTCGCTCGCCTTCTTGTCCGCCAGGGCGGCCCGCACGGCCTGCCAACCCGGGATGCCGCACACCCCGCCGCCGGCGTGGGTGGCCGAGCTCCCGTTGTAGAGGCCCTTGATGGGGGTGCGGTAGTCGGCGTACCCGGGCGCCGGGCGCATGGTGAAGAGCTGCTCGAGCGAGAGCTCGCCGTGGAAGATGTTGCCCCCGATGAGTCCGTACTCCTGCTCCATCTCGTAGGGGCCCACCACGTCACGGTGGAGGATCGACTTCTTGAAGTTGGGCGCCACCTCGTCGTAGCAGTCGACCATCCGGTCCGCGTACGCCTCGAGCTCCTCGGTGTGGGGCTCCTCGGCCCACGACTCGGGTACCCACTGCGAGAAGAGCGACATGATGTGGGTGCCCTCGGGGGCCAGGGTCTTGTCCCATGTCGTGGGGATCACACCGTCGCTGAAGGGCCGGGTGGCCGGTCGTCCGGCCCGGGCGTCCAGGAAGGCCTCCTCCATGTACTCGATGGAGGGCGCCATCTCGACCGAGCCCGTATGGTGCTCGCCCATGCCGTCGCACGGGTCGGCGGTGAAGTTCGGCAGTTCGGATAGGGCCAGGTTGATCTTGACGACGCCGCTGCGGGTCTTCCACCGCTTGATGTCGGTGACGAAGTCGTCGGGCAGCTCGTACTCCTCGATCTGATCCAGGAACGCCGTCTTGGGATGCAGGGTCGTCACCACGATGGGGGCGTCGATCTGCTCACCGTCCTCGAGCACCACGCCGGTCACCCGGCCGTTTCGGATCACCGTGCGGGCGACGCGGGCGTCGACCCGGATGTCGGCACCGAAGTGGCGGGCGGAGCGCTCCATGGCGTCGGCCACCGCGCCCATGCCGCCTTCGGGGAAGCCCCAGTTCCCGAGGTGGCCGTCACCGATGTCGCCGATGGAGTGGTGGGCCATGACGTAGGCGGTGCCGGGCTCCATGGGGCCGGCCCAGGTGCCGATGACCCCGTTCACCGCGATCGGGGCCTTGACCTGCCACGACTCGAACCAGTCGTCGAGCAGGTCGGAGATGGACATGGTGAAGAGGCGCACGACATCGGCGATGGTGCGGACATCGAGCCCCCGGTGCCGCCACGCCAGCCGGAGCGTCTCGGCCAGGTCGCCCGGCTTGCGGGAGCCGATGTTGGGCGGCACGGTCAGCAGCAGTGGGCCGAGCACGTCGGCCAGTCCGCCGAGCCAGGCGTCCCACTTGGGCATGGCCTCGGCGTCCTTCTTGGACCACTGGGCGATCGAGTCGTAGTTCTTCTTGGCGTCGTCGGCGTAGATCTTGATGGACCCGCCCTCCGGGAAGGCCTGGTAGTACGGGCCCATCGGGTACACCTTGTACCCGAACCGCTCGAGCTGCAGGTCCTGCATGATCGTCGGCGGCAGGAGACTCATCACGTACGACAGGCGGGTCACCTTGAACTCCGGGGCGTCGGGCCACGGTGCTTCGGTGGTGGCGGCGCCGCCCGTCTTGTAGCGGCTCTCGAGGACCAGCGTGCGCAGACCGGCACGGGACAGGTAGGCCCCGGCGACCAGGCCGTTGTGTCCACCGCCGATCACGACGGCGTCGTACGTGGAGGTCATTGCGTCCCCTTCGGTGTCGTCGGGCTCGTCCCGAGCGAGTATTGACTGATCATTCAGCCTAACCGGGGGACCCGGGGCCGACAAGGCCGATTGCCCGGCTCCGAAGCGCTGGGGACTACGGTGCACGGTGACGGCGGGACGACGGAAGGTTGGAGATGACAGAGGATCCGGCGACCACGACGGCCGCCCCGGCCACCGCCGACAAGCGCCGGGAGGAGATGGTCCGAGCCGCGCTCGAGGTGATCGTGGAGCGCGGCTACCCGGACACCCGCATCGCCGACGTGGCGGAGCGGGCGGGGACCAGCCCCGCACTGGTCATCTACTACTTCACCACCAAGGACAACCTCCTCGTCGAGGCGGTCCGGCTGGCCGAGGACAACTGGTACGACCAAGGTGCCGCCCGGATGGCGGAGATCGACGCGGCCGCCGGACGGCTCGAGTGGATCGTGGCCGCCTCCTGTCTGCCGCAGACCGGTGAGGAGCTGCCCGAGCCGTGGGCCCTGTGGTTGGACCTGTGGGCCCAGGCCGTCCGACACCCGGAGGTCGCCGCGGTCCGCAAGGACTTCGACGCGCGCTGGCGCTCCACCATCGCCGAGGTGGTGGAGCGGGGTCAGCGGTCGGGGGAGTTCGGGCCCGTGGACCCCGCCGAGTTCGCCGTCACGCTGTCCTCCCTGTTGGACGGGCTGGCGGTGCAGATCGCTCTCGACGACCCGGTGGTCGGCCCCGACGTGGCCTTCGCCTGTGCCATGACCTACGCGTCCGAGAAGCTGGGGTTTCCCTGGAAGCGCCCGGGGCCGGGCAACGGGAAGGGCCGCAGGCGCCGCTGACCGTTCCGGCTGGATCGCCCGGCCCGCGCTCCGTACACTGAGTGACCATTCAACAGGTGGCCGCTCCGGCGATCGCCGGTGGGACAGGTCCGTCACGAGGACGCGGGAGAGGAGGGCGACATGGCCGGAGGCGAAGTCCAACTGGTTGCCCTGACCAAGCGGTTCGACGACGTCGAAGCCGTGGCCGGCATCGACCTCCTCGTCCCCCGCGGCGAGTTCTTCTCGATCCTCGGGCCCTCGGGATGCGGTAAGACCACCACGCTCCGGCTGGTGGCCGGCTTCGAGGAGCCGACCAGCGGGGCCATCCTGCTCGACGGCGAGGACGTGGCCCGTAAGCCCCCGCACAAGCGCAATGTGAACACGGTGTTCCAGAGCTACGCCCTCTTCCCGTTCCTGACGGTCGCCGACAACGTCGCCTTCGGCCTGCGCTACCAGGACGCCTCCAAGGCCGAGCGGGTCCGCCGGGTCGGAGCGGCCCTCGAGCTCGTGCAGCTGAAGGGCTACGAGCGCCGGCGACCGGGTCAGCTGTCCGGCGGCCAGCAGCAGCGGGTGGCGCTGGCGCGGGCCCTCGTGCTCAACCCGTCGGTGCTGCTCCTCGACGAGCCCCTCGGTGCCCTCGACGCCAAGCTGCGTCGCACGTTGCAGATCGAGCTGAAGTCCCTCCAGGAACACGTGGGCATCACCTTCCTGTACGTCACCCACGACCAGGAGGAGGCGTTGACCATGTCCGACCGTCTGGCCGTCATGGAGGCGGGGAAGGTGGCCCAGGTGGGACCTCCGGGAGAGGTCTACGAGGAGCCCACCAACGCCTATGTCGCCGACTTCCTGGGCGTCTCCAACCTCATGGAGGCCCAGGCCACGGGCCGCGGGTCCGGGGAGCACTGCCGGGTGCGCATCGGTGACTTCGACCTGACGGCCGCCCAGGGCGCTACCGGGACGTCGGGGGACGTGCTGCTGGCCATCCGGCCCGAGCGGGTGGCCATCGAGCCCTACGACAGCACCGGCGTCAACCGGGTGCCCGGCATGGTGGAGCGCCTCGTCTTCCTCGGCTCGGCCACCCAGGTCATCGTGCGACTGGCCGAGGGGTCGCAGATCCAGGCACTCGTGCAGAACACCGGCGACCACACCGTCTACGCCCAGGGCGACGCCGTGCGGGTGCACCTCCCGGTGGAGGCGCTCCGGGTGCTGCCCCTCGGGCACGCCCCGGTCGTCGAGGACCCGGCGCTGGCGGCGCCGATCGTGCCCACCACCCAACCCGTCGCCTGACGGGCGTCCGACCGGCTACATGCCGGCGATGGAGGTCATGGCCTCCTGGCTGTTCGCCCCGCGTTCCCCCCGCGTCATCCACCGGTAGGCCACGAGGCCGATGGTGGCCACGGCGAAGCTCATCACCAGCATGATGGTGGCGAGGGCGTTGAGGGCCGGGCCGCCGTTGCCGCCGTGGCTCGTCGAGTAGATGATCACCGACATCGGTTGGGTGTTGGCCGAGCCCGACAGGAGGTCCACCACGACGAAGTCGTCGACCACACTCGCGAACACCAGCACCGCGCTGGCGAAGATGGCCGGCATCAGCAGGGGCAGCAGGACGCGACGGATGGCCTGGAGACGCGACGCACCGAGATCGGCCGCGGCCTCCTCGTAGGAGCTGCCGATCGACGCCAGCCGGGCCAGCACGATGATGGCGGGCCACGAGAAATTCCACGTCACCAGGCCGAGCACCTCGGCGGACGTCCCCAGATGGATGGCGGTGAAGAGCTGGGTGAAGAGGAAGAACATGGCGACGCCGAAGATCAGCTCGGGGATCACGTAGGAGAACACCATCACGAAGTTGAAGGTGGTCGACGTCCGCGTGTGCCAGCGCTGGATCCCGATGGCGAAGGCCACGCCGATGGGCACGGCGATGATGGTCACCAGCACCGACAGCCGGACTGTCTGGACCACCGCGCTGCGCAGGGCCGGATCGTGGGCGACCGAGTTCACCGGGTCGCCCCAGTACCAACGCGTGGAGAAGCCCTGCCAGACGCTCTGGGACTTGCCGTTGTTGAAGGAGAACAGCACGGCGATGGCGATCGGGACGATGGACCAGATCAGGTAGAGCCAGGTGAACGTCTCGAGGACCCAGGGGCGGCGCCACGGATTGCGCCAAGGTGGTCGGCGGCGGGACGGGCGGGGGGACACGGGCGGCGGCGTGGGCGGCACCTCGTCGGCGGCGTCTCTCCCGTCGTCGGCATCCAGCCGGTCGAGGGCGTCGCTGGTCAGCGTCATCAGAACGCCTCCTCGGACGCCTGCCGCGTCTTGTGCACGTAGTAGAGCATCGGGGCGAGCAGGAAGGCGAGGAGGAGGAGGGAGAGCGCGGCGCCCTGGGCCTGCTGGGTGGAGTTGTTGAGCTGGCTGTCGATGACGTTGCCGATCATCGAGGTCGACTGGGTCCCCGAGAGCAGCTGGTTGGTGAAGTAGTCGCCCATCATCGGGAGGACGGTGATGAGCATCCCGGTGAGGATGGCCTGGCGGCTGAGCGGGAGTGTCACCCGCCAGAACGTCCGTGCCCGGTTCAGGCCGAGGTCGCGTCCGGCCTCGAGCAGCCGAGGGTCGATGCGGTCGAGCCCGGCGTAGAGGACGAGGATCAGGTACGGGATGTAGCCGTACACGAGTCCGAGGATGACGGTGATCGACTTGCCCCCGAGCCAGTTGACGGGTTGGCCGATGAGGTGGAGGTCGAGCAGGGCCTTGTTGACGTAGCCGTCCGTCTGGAGGAGGTCGATCCACGCCAGCATCCGCATCATGTAGCTGATCCAGAACGGGGCGATCAGCAGGGCCAGGAACAGGCCCTTGCGGCGACCGGCGAATCGGGCCACGAAGTAGGCGGCCGGGTAGGCCACGACGAGCGAGATCAGCGAGGCCACCGCCACGTACTCGAGGGTGCGCAGGAAGATCGGCCACACGAAGCTGTCCGCTCCGAAGAAGAGGTGGTACACGGCGGCGTACGACGTCCCGGTCCACCGGAGCGGGTTCCACACCGGGACCGGCGTCGAGAAGATGGCGTTGAGGGTGCCGCCGGCGATGGACAGCACCGTGTAGAAGGGCACCAGGAACAGGATGACCAGCCAGATGATGCCCGGCATGGCGAAACCGGCCCACAGCCACCGCCCCCGGCCCGTCCGGTCGTGCTGCCCTGCGTGGCTCCCCGCCAAGGTCAGGCGTCCATCACACGCCGCCGCTGACGCGCAGCCAGGCGGCCTGGTACTGGGCGTCGAGGGCCGGGGCGAGTTCGAGCTGGAACGTCCCGGCCTTGAACATGGACTCGGTCACCACCGTCGAGGTCAGGCTCTCCGGCAGGATCCCCTGTTGCACCAGCACCTGCTCGGTCACCCCGTAGTTGGGCTGCATGTAGCCGTTGAAGGAGATGTTCTCCAGGACGTTCGGCAGGTCGTTGAGGTAGTTGAGGAAGAGGTGGGCGAGCACCGGGTTCTGCCCCGACTTCAGCACCGTCATGGTGTCGTTCGCCACCGGACCGACGCCGTCGGCCGGGAACCAGTAGCCGACCACCTCGACCGGGGTGCCCTTGGGCATGTAGTTGGCGGCCGCCGCCATGTCGCCCGACCACGCCTGGTGGATCCAGGTCTGGTCGTCCGGGATCGAGGTGTAGTCGTTGTTGTCGATGTGGAGGTCGACCAGCGAGTCGAGGGCCAGGAGGGACTGGGTGGCCGCGTTCAGCACCGTCGGGTCGGACGTGTTGGGATCGAAGTCGCCGTTCTTCATCATCCCGAGGGTGAGTCCCTCGCGGTAGTCGTCGAGGATGGCGACCTTGCCCTTGTACTTGGACTGCCAGGGGAAGGACCAACCGTTGGCCAGATCGTCGGGACCGGAGGGGATGTGGTCCTTCCGCCAGGCGATGCCCGTCGTGTAGATCGTGTACGGCACCGTGTACAGCCAGGACTGGTCGTAGAACGGATTCGTGAACTCGGTCCAGTTCTGGGAGATGTTGGTGATGTAGGAGTGGTTGAGCGGCCGGATCAGCTGGGCGCCCACCAGCTGGCCGAGGACGTCGACGGTCGGGAAGAAGACGTCGAAGTCGAACTGGCCGGAGCGCAGCTTGGCGATGGCCTCGGTCATGGTGTTGAACGTCGTGAGCTCTATCTGGCAGTCGTACTTCTTCTCGAAGTTCTTCAGCACCTGGGGGTTGATGTACGCCACCCAGTTGTAGAGCTTGAGGGTGGCGTTCTTCTCGGGTTCCAACCCGTCGGCGATGGCCGCATTGTCGGCGTACAGCGGCCAGGTGACCGGGGCGTCGGGCCGGGGGAGGGCCAGGGACTTCAGCGGGGCCGTCGTGGTGGTCGTCCCCGACGAGCTGCTCGAGCCGCAGGCGGCCAGGAAGGCCGCCATACCCGCGGTGGTGGCCCCGGCCAGGAACGAGCGGCGGGAGAGGCCCGGCCGTTCGGCGCCCGGTCCCGACCGTCCTTCACGCGGATGGAACGTCATGGCATGACCTCCGGGTAGGGAAGGACCGGACCGGTCTGGCGCGGCCACCTACTGAATGGTCGTTCATCTAACCACCGGTGCGGGTCGGCCGCAACAGCCCGTGCACCCGGGGCCGTCACCGGTCAGCTTCCGAGCGCCGCGGCCAGTGTCTCGAAGTTGGCCAGGAAGCGGTCGACGTCGGCATCGTCGTGCTGCGTGGAGATCAGCCACTGCTCCATCTTCCCCCAGGGCGGGAGGAACACCCCGCCGTTGTGCTGCACGAGCCAGTGGGCGTGGTTGTAGCGGTCGTCGAGCGAGTCGAATCCCCGGTAGTCGCGGACCGGCTCCTCCTGGAAGACGATGCATCCCTTCGCCCCGACGGACACGACGTGGGCCTCGAGCCCGTGCGTATCGATCGACCGCTCCACGCCCTCGACCATCCGGGCGGCCAGACGGTCCATGCGCTCGTAGGCCTCGTCGGTGGCCACCTCGGTGAGCATCGCCCGCGTGGCGGCCATCGCCATCGGATTGCCGTTGAAGGTGCCGACCATCTCGTAGCCACCGTCGGCCACATGGCCCATCACCTCGGCGGTCCCGCCCACCGCCGCCGAGGCGATGCCGCCCCCGATGGCCTTCGCCAGGCAGACGATGTCGGGGACGACGCCGGTCACGCCGATGGCGCCGGACGGGCCGGCGGTCAGACCGGTCTTCACCTCGTCGAAGGTCAGCAGGGCACCGTGCTCGTGCAGGAGGTCCTTGAGGCCGGCGAGGTAGCCCGGCTCGGGGGTGATGATCCCGGCGTTCATCATGATGGGCTCGATGATCATGCCCGCCACCTGGCCGGGGTGCGCCTCCAGGACCCGCCGGACGGAGTCCAGGTCGTTGTAGCCGACGACCAGGGTGAGTTCGATGATGGCCGCCGGGATGCCGCTGGAGGAGGGGACGCTGGTGGGGGCGTCGGCCGGTCCCGCCTCGTCGAGCTCGGGGGCGACGGACACCTGCACCGAGTCGTGGTGGCCGTGGTAGCAGCCCTCCACCTTGATCACGAGATCGCGCCCGGTGTACGAGCGCATGAGGTGGATGGCGTCCATGGTGGCCTCGGTGCCCGAGTTGTTGAACCTCCACTGGGGGAGATGGAACCGTCGGGTGAGCTCCTCGGCCACCACGATGGCGTCCTCCGTCGGCTGGGCGAAGTGGGTCCCGTTCGCCACCTGTCGGGTCACGGCCGCGACCACGGCGGGGTGCGCGTGCCCGGCCAGTCCGGCGCCGTAGCCGCCGTGGAGGTCGACGTACTCACCTCCGTCGACGTCGAAGATCTTCGACCCCTCGCCCCGGCTGAGCCAGACGGCCTGGGGGGTGGTGATCTGCCACGAAGAGGTCACGCCGCCCGCCAGGGACGTCATGGCCCGCGCCCGGAGGCCGGCGCTGTTCGGCTGACGCTCGACGAAGCGGCGCTCCTCCTCCTCGATGAGGGCGTCGAGGCGTTGCGAGCGGGTGGAGGGGGGTGCGTCCGTGGACATGGGGTCTCCGATGGGTGGGACCGACCGGTTCGGTCGATTGACTGACCGTTCAGTCTATGGAACGCTGCGATCGTCCGCAATCGACGTCCCGGCACCACCGCCACCGTGTCCACCAGCCCGCCCGACCACCCGGGAGCCGCCATGACCGACCCGATCACCCTGGACCTGCACAACCGGATCGGCGGTGAGCCGGTCATCCCGTCGGGTCCCCCCCGGGCCGTGGTGGACCCGACCACGGGGTCGGCCTATGCGGAGGCCCGGGACTCCACCCCGGCCGACGTCGACCGCGCCTGCACGGCGGCGTCCGCCGCTCTCGAGGGATGGCGATCGACCCCGCCGTCCGAACGCAGCCGTCTCCTGCTGGCGGCGGCCGACGTCCTGGAGCGCCACGCCGACGAGCTGGCCCGGATCGAGGTGGCCGACACCGGCAAGCCCTACACGACCACCCTCGAGGATGAGCTCCCGCCGATCGTCGACCAGGTCCGGTTCTTCGCGGGGGCGGCCCGCCTCCTCGGAGGGACGGCGTCCGGCGAGTACCTCGAGGGCGTGACCTCGGGAATCCGCCGGGAGCCGGTGGGCGTGTGCGGTCAGATCACCCCGTGGAACTACCCCTTGATGATGGCGGTGTGGAAGTGGGCGCCGGCTGTCGCCGCCGGCAACACCGTGGTGCTGAAGCCGTCCGAGCAGACCCCGGCATCGACGGTGCGGATGGCCGACCTGCTGGCGGACGTCCTCCCTCCCGGGGTGCTCAACGTCGTCCTGGGGGGCGCCGAGGTGGGACGGTCCCTGGTGGCCCATCCGGCGGTGGCCATGGTGTCCCTGACCGGCAGCACCCGGGCCGGGCGCGAAGTGGCCAGACTCGGCGCCGACCGGCTTGCCCGGGTGCACCTGGAGCTCGGTGGCAACGCCCCGGTGGTGGTGTTCGGCGACGCCGCCCCGGCGGCCACCGCCGAGGCGGTCGCCGGCGCCGCCTACTTCAACGCCGGTCAGGACTGCACCGCCGCCACCCGGGTCCTGGTGGAGCGCGGCGCCCACGACGCGCTGGTCGACGCCCTCGCCGCCGAGGCCACCGCGGCGGTCACCGGCGATCCCTACGACGAGGCCACGGTCTTCGGCCCGCTGATCAGCGCCGACCACCTGTCCAAGGTCGTCGGCCTCCTCGACCGGATGCCGGGACGGGCCCGGGTGGTGGCCGGCGGCAAGGCGCTGGCCCGGCCCGGGTTCTTCCACGAGGCGACGGTCGTCACCGGTCTCGAGCAGGACGACGAGGTGGTGCAGGAGGAGATCTTCGGACCGGTCGTCACCGTGCAGTCGTTCGAAACCGAGGAGGAGGCCCTACGGCTGGCCAACGGCGTGGCCCAGGGCCTCACCGCCAGCGTCTGGACTTCGGACGCCGGTCGGGCCGCACGTTTCCTGGCCGGCCTCGAGTTCGGCGCGGTGTCGGTCAACACCCACGCTCCCACGACGGCCGAGATGCCCCACGGTGGCTTCCGGACCTCCGGCTACGGCAAGGACCTCTCGCAGTTTGGCCTCGAGGACTACACCCGCGTGAAGCACGTCGCGACGGCCTGGTAGCCCGGTCCGCTCAGGCCGTCGAGGCCAGCATCTCGGCGACCATCTCGATCGTGGTGTCGGGATGCAGGAGGGCCAGGCGGCCGACGGGCTCCCCTTCCCACGTGGTGTGCATGACGAATCCGGTCTGGTCCTCGAGCAGTCGGCCCGACCAGGCCTCGTAGTCGGCCCTGCCCCATCCGGCGCGGCGGAACAGGACGACGGACAGCTCCGGGCGACGGACCAGTTCGAGGTGGGGCAGCGATTCCACGAGATCGGCGGTGGCCTGGGTGGTGGCCAGCACCGTCTCGATGGCGTCGCGGTAGGCGTCGGTCCCGTTGACCGCCAGCGAGAACCACAACGGCATGCCCCGGGCGCGGCGGGTCAGGTGGTATGCGTAGTCGCTCGGGTTCCACTCCTCGGGGGTGTCCTTGTGGAGGACCTCGAGGTAGGAGGCGTCCTGGGAGTGCACGGCCTTCGCCAGGCGCGGCTGGCGGTAGAGCAGGGCGGCGCAGTCGAAGGGGGCGAACAGCCACTTGTGGGGATCGACCACGAAGGAGTCGACCCGCTCGATGCCGTCGAAGCGGGCCCGGATCGAAGGGGCGAAGAGGGCGGCGCAGCCGTAGGCGCCGTCGACGTGGAACCAGAGCTTGCGCTCCTCGGCCACATCCGCCACCCCGGACAGGTCGTCGATGATGCCGGCGTTCGTGGTGCCGCCGGTGGCCACCACGGCGATCACGTCCTCCCCCCGCGGGTCCCGGGCCAGCGCCCGGCGCAGGGACTGCCCGGTCAGCCGGTGGTCGTCGCAGGGCACCAGGAGCGGCTCGATACCGAGGACGTGGAGCGCCTTGCCCACCGAGGAGTGTGCCTCCTCGCTGATCGCCACCACGGGTCGCTCGGGGGCGTCCGTTCCCATGCGGTACGCCGTCGTGTCCCGACCGACCATGAGGCCGGACAGGTTCCCGGCGGAGCCACCGGCCACGAAGCACCCGCCGGCCCCGGCGGGCAGACCGGCCAGGTCGGCGAGCACCCCGAGGGCCTGGTTCTCGGCGGCCACGGGACCGGCCGCCTCGATCCACGACGTCCCCTGGAGGGACGAACAGGCCACGACCATGTCGAACAGGAGGGCGGCCTTGGTCGGGGCGGCCGGGATGAAGGCCAGGAACTTGGGGCTGTCGACCGACACCGCGGCGGTCGCCAGCGTCTTGTCGAAGAGCTCCATGACGGCGGTCGGATCGGTACCACCGGCGGCGATGATGCCGTCGAGCCTGGCCGCCAGCGACTGGTCGACCGCCCCTCCGTAGTCGAGCGGTACCGGATCGAGGGACAGCCTCCACCGGCAGTAGTCGAAGATCAGGTCGGTCAGCTTCTCGTCGTAGACGAACATGGGATTGCGCATGGTGGTCCGTTCTGCTCGAGTGGCCCGTCCATGATCGCAGACCGGGCGCTCCCGTCCGGTGGCTCAGTCGGGACGGCGGTGGAGGGACACCGCGTACTGCGCCCCCCGACCGTACGGGCTCCCGTCCCACGTGGCCCACCGTCCGGCGGGCTCGAGGCCGGCCGAGGCGCAGTCGGCGTCGTACTGTTCCAGCGAGTAGCCCCGTCCGAGCTGGAACCCGGCCACCAGCCGACCTCCGGGTCCCAGGTGACGGGCACAGCCGGCCACCAGGGCTTCCTGGGTGCCCTCCGGCGTGAACAGGGGGACGTTGCCGGCCATCACCACCAGATCGAAGGTCCGCCCGAGGTCGGCGCCGGCCACGTCGACCGATGCGGAAGTCGACGCCGGGTGCCGTGCGGCGGGCGGTGGCGATCATCGACGGATCGCGGTCGATGCCGACCACCTCGACGCCGTGCCGGCTGAGTTCGGCGGCCACCCGGCCCGAGCCGCAGCCGGCGTCCAGGACGGAGCGGGGTCCGAACGACAGGACCAGGGTGGCCTCGCCGTGGACGTCGGTGCCGGCCGCCGCCAGGTCGTCGAACCGGCGCTGATACGCATCGCCGTCCCAGGGGGTCGGCCCGGGCGGCCGGTCGCCCGGGGGAAGGCCGTCCTGGGCCCTCACGGGTATCCGTCGCCGGTGGCGCGCCGAGCTCCCATCGCCCGGAGGCTACCGGCGCGGGCAGTGCGGCCCGGCGGATGGCCGTGCCCGACGATGGGACAGGCGGCGGTCGTCAGGACGAGGAGGTGAGGCGGGCGCTGACCGACTCACCGACGACCACACAGGCCGACAGCGACACGCACGAGACCCCGGCGAGGGGTAGGGCGACGGCCGCGGTCACGGCCCGGTGCCAGGTCGCGGCGGTCGCCCCGTCCGCCGGGGTGAGGACCACGACACCGGCCTGCACGGTGGTGGCCACGGCGTCGCCCACGGCCACACAGGGGCCGGCCCCGCACGAGATGTCGAGCAGGTCGGCCGCGGTGGCGGGGACCGGAGCGGACACCCACGTGACACCCCCGTCGGCCGAGACGAGGATGACGGCCTGTCCGACACGCGCGCCGTTGACCAGCGTGGAGGTGGTCCCGACCGCGGTACAGGTGGCCGGGACGCCGGCTGTCGGGGAGGCCGTCGTCGGCGACGGGGTGGACGCGGCGGCGGCCGGCGAGCACGTCACCGAGTTGAGGGCCCCGGTCCCGGCGGGCACGGTCTCGGACGCCCAGGTCGCGCCGCCGTCGGAGGTGGAGGCGATCCCCCCGACGGCGTGGGCCGAGTCGACGGCGTTCGAGGTCGTCGCCCAGCAGTCCCGGCTGTCCGTGCACGACAGGGACGTGGCCGACGAGGCGGCCGGCGGCAGCGGACCACCGGCCACCCAGGCGCCCGCGGGCCCGGTGGGTGAGAGCGTGGTGACGTGGGCGTCCACCGTGCCCAACGCCGTGCAGCGGCCTGCATGGAGGCAGTCCACCGCGGTGACGTCGGTGGTGCCGGGGGGGACGGCCTGCGAAGTCCAGACGGACCCCCCGTCGGTGGTGGTCAGGACGGCACCGGGGCCCACTCCGCTGCCACCCGACTGTCCGACAGCGGTGCAGGACCGGGCGGTGGCGCAGGCGATGTCCGAGAGGAAGCCGATCCCGGGGGGAAGGGTCTGGGGGGTCCAGGTCCTGCCGCCGTCCGCCGTGGCCACCAGGACCGGACCGCTCGGCACCGTGGCCGTGGCCTCCGTCGAACCCACGGCGAAGCACCGGGCGGCCGTCGCACAGGTCACCGCCCGCAGCGTCTGGACCGGCATCGGCAGGGACGCGGTGGTGAGCGTCCCCTGCCACGGGGCCAACAAGCGTGGAGGTGGTGGTGGAGCCACCGGTGGCAGGGGTGCCTGCGGCGTGCGGTGCCGCACGCGGCCGTGGTCCCGAGCACCACGAGGCCGACGACCACCGCCGCGCGTCGACCCCGCGTCGATGGGCGGGGTCGCGTAGCGGGCACAGCTCTTCCCTCTCTCCGGCTCAGTGGGCGGCCGGCGGCATCGCGGGACGGTCCGATAGCCCGAGATTCTGCCACGGCACGGCCTCGTGCCCCGGTGATGACGGCGACGTGCCACCGCCCGGTACCGTGGCGGACGTGTCGGCCCCTCACCCCTCCGACGGCGCCCGGCACCCGTCCGGCGGGCGGGACGCTCCGTGAACCTCGTCGACGTCGTCGTCGTGGTGGTGGCCGCCCTGGCCGCGCTGCAGGGCGCCCGGGTGGGAGGAGTGGTCCAGGTGGGCGGCATCGTCGGCTTCTTCGCCGGGCTCTTCGTCGGCGCGCTCCTGGCCTCCCAGACCGTCCGGTGGGTCGAGTCGCCGACCGCCACCACGGTGGTGGCTCTCACGACCATGTTGCTGGTGGCGTTCAGCTTCGGCATGGCCGGAAGGATCCTCGGCGGGCATGTTGACCCGCAATCTCCGGTACGGCCCGGCCCGGTCGGCCGACGCGGTCGTCGGCGTGGTGGTCGCCGTGGCGGCCGCCCTGGCCACGGTGTGGCTGCTGGCCAGCACGATGGTCAACAGCTCCTCGGTGGCACTCGACAACGCCATCCTCCAGTCGCGGATCATCACCGCCCTGGACAACGTGATGCCGGCCCCTCCCGCCCTGTTCAGCCAGGCCCAGGGACTCCTGTCGAAGGAGGGCTTCCCCCCCGTCCTGGCTGCCCTGGCGCCGGCGTCGGCCCGACCCGTGCCGCTGCCCACCGACGCCACCCTGCGGGCGGCCGTGCTGGCCGCCGGGCCGTCGACGGTCAAGATCGAGGGCTACGGGTGCGGCGTCCTGCAGGAGGGTTCCGGCTTCGTGGTGGCCCCGGACCTGGTGGTGACGAACGCCCACGTGGTGGCCGGCATCGGCCAGCCCCGGGTACAGGACGGATCGGCGGTCCACGGCACCGAGGTGGTGCTACTTCGATCCGACGTTCGACCTGGCGGTCCTGCGGGTCCCGGGACTCGACGCGCCATCGCTGCGGCTCGACCCGACGACCGTGCCGGCCGGGACCCAGGGCGCGGTGCTCGGCTATCCGGGAGGTGGTCCCTTCACGGTGGACGGCGCCGGGGTGATGGCCCTGTTCGAGGCGGAGGCCCGGGACATCTACGGTCGGGGCCTCACCGTCCGGAACCTCTACGAACTGGATGCCGCCGTCCGACCGGGCAACTCGGGAGGGCCGCTCGTTCTCCCCGACGGCGAGGTCGTGGGGGTGGTGTTTTCGCGGTCGACGGTGGACCCGGACGTGGGATACGCACTGACGTCGCCCGATGTCGCCGCCCGGGTGGCCGTGGCCGAGCGGGCGACGGTCGCCGGTGTCCACGGGGGCGTGCGCGGCCGGTTGACCGATCCTGCCCTCCGAGGGGGGCGACGGTCCGGAGGCCGCTCCGACTAGACAGGGGACATGGCGCTTCCGATCGAGGACTACGGGATCATCGGCGACCTCCACACGGTCGCCCTGGTGGGCCGCAACGGCTCCATCGACTGGCTCTGCCTGCCGCGCTTCGACTCCGGCGCGTGTTTCGCCCAGCTCCTCGGGAACGAGGACCACGGGTCCTGGCGGATCGCCCCGAGGGGAGCGGACCTGGCCACCCACCGGCACTACCGGGGCGACACGTTGGTCCTCGAATCGGAGTTCGTCACCGACGAGGGGACGGTGCGGATCGTCGACTGCATGCCGATCCGCCAGGAGCATCCCGAGGTGGTGCGCCTCGTCGAAGGGGTGCGCGGCACCGTCACCATGGAGATGCACCTGACCATCCGCTTCGGGTACGGCCAGGTGGTCCCGTGGGTGCGCCGGACCGACGGCACGCTCACGGCGGTGGCCGGCCCCGACGCGCTGTCGCTGTGGACGACGGTGCCCACCCACGGCTCGGACCTGTCGACCGTGTCCGAGTTCACGATCAGCGAAGGCCAGACCGTTCCCTTCTCACTCTCCTGGTACCCCGCCAACCAGGCGCCGCCCCGTCCGGTCGACGCCGTGTACGCCATCTCCGATACCGAGCAGTGGTGGCAGGAGTGGGTGGGGCAGTGCACGTACAGCGGTGAGTACCGCGATGCGGTGGTGCGGTCGCTCATCACCCTGAAGGCCCTCACCTACGAACCCACGGGCGGCATCGTGGCCGCGCCGACCACCTCCCTCCCCGAGTCGCTGGGCGGAAGCCGCAACTGGGACTACCGCTTCTGCTGGCTGCGCGACGCCACCCTCACCCTGGAATCGCTCATGCGGGGCGGCTTCTACCAGGAGGCCATGGCGTGGCGGACGTGGCTGTTGCGGGCCGCGGCCGGGGACCCGTCGCAGATCCAGATCATGTACGGCGCGGGTGGTGAGCGCCGACTCGACGAGTGGGAGGTCGACTGGCTGCCCGGCTACGAAGGCTCCGCGCCGGTGCGGATCGGCAACGCCGCCGCCGGTCAGTTCCAGCTCGACGTCTACGGCGAGGTGATGTCCGCCCTCTACGAGTCGGTGCAGCCCGACGATCCCGACAGCGGACCGGGCTGGGAGTTGCAGCTCGCGCTGATGGAGTTCCTCGAGACCGGCTGGCGGGAGCCCGACGACGGGATCTGGGAGGTGCGCGGGCCCCGTCGCCACTTCACCCACTCCAAGGTCATGGCCTGGGTGGCCATCGACCGGGCCATCCGAACGGTCGAGGAGTACGGGACCAAGGGTCCCGTCGAGCGGTGGCGGGAGATCCGACAGGAGATCCACGACCAGGTGTGCGACCAGGGCTTCAACGCCGAGAAGGGGTGCTTCACCCAGTACTACGGCTCGGAACAGCTGGACGCCAGCCTGTTGATGATCCCCCTGGTGGGCTTCCTGCCGGCCACCGACCCACGCGTGCGCTCGACGATCGAAGCCATCGAGCGGGAGCTGGTGGAAGGCGACTTCGTGCTCCGGTACCGGACGATGGACACCGGTGAGGTGGACGGGTTGTCAGGACGCGAGGGAGCGTTCCTGGCGTGTTCGTTCTGGCTGGCCGACTGCCTCACCCTGCTCGGCCGGAAGGCGGACGCCCGACGGCTCCTCGACCGGCTCCTCGACCTGCGCAACGACCTGGGCCTGTTGGCCGAAGAGTACGACCCGGTGGCCGGGCGACTGGTCGGCAACTTCCCCCAGGCGTTCTCCCACGTGTCGCTGGTGAACTCGGCGGCCAAGGTGGGTGGACACGAGAAGCCCAGCGCGGACCACGTGTTCCTCGGTCTGGCCCGACAGGCGTTGAGCGGGAGGGGTGCGACCCGGGCGGGCCGCCACATGACATCGGGCGGTGGACCCGTCCTGCAGAGCCTCGTCACCAAGGTGTCGAACCGGACGGTGCGGTCGCGACCCACCTCGCGGGTCGAGGGCACCACTCCGGCCGGCAAGTCGGTGGGCCGGGCGGCCCGGAAGGTCACCACCCGCACCGGGATCGACGACCGCCGAGACGGGCGCGCCGCCAGGAAGGCGGCCGCCAGGAAGGCGGCCGCCAAGAAGGCGACGGCGAAGAAGGCGACCGGCGAAGAAGGCACCAGCGAAGAAGGCGACGGCGAAGAAGGCACCGGCGAAGAAGGCGACGGCGAAGAAGGCGACGGCGAAGAAGGCGACCGCCACCAAGGCACCGGCGAAGAAGGCACCGGTCGGGCCGTCCGACCACGCCGGGCGGATGATCTGCCGGTGAGCGACCACCACCACGGCGGACCGGGTGGGGAAGGCCACGGCCATCGCTTCGACCCGGACGACACGACGCCACCCCCTGCGGGAACCCGCATCGCCGAAGGGGTGCTCGAACTCGACACCCTGCTCGGCGGCTGGGAGCGCGTCACCGCCGGGTACCTCATCGAGGGCGATGCCCCCGTGCTCGTCGAGACAGGCAGCCAGAGTTCGGTGCCAGCCCTCCTCGCCCACCTCGACCGCCTCGGACTCGGCGCCGACGATCTGGCCGGCGTGGTGGTGACCCACATCCACCTCGACCACGCCGGAGGGGTGGGCGACGTGGCCCGGGCCTTCCCGAGAGCCACCGTCTACGTCCACCCGAACGGTGCCCGTCACCTCGCCGACCCCACCCGGCTCGTCGACTCCGCGGCCCGCGTCTACGGCTCCCTCCTCGACTCGCTGTACGGCCGGCTCGACCCGACACCCCGCCGAGCGCATCCACATCCTGGAGGACGGCGAGGAGATCCAGGTGAGCTCCAACCGGTATCTGACCTCGGTCGACTCGCCGGGTCACGCCAAGCACCACCTGGCCCTCCACGACAGCTGGAGCGGCACCCTCTTCGCCGGTGACGCGGTGGGCGTCAAGCTGCCGGATGCCGGGGTACTCCGCCCGTCGACGCCACCCCCCGACTTCGACTTGGACCAGGCGCTGCACTCCCTCCGGAGGTTCGCGGAACGCCGGCCGACCGGACTGGCCCTGGCCCATTACGGCCTCCTGGTCGATCCGATCGACGTCCTCGACGAGGCCGACGGAACGCTGCGCCGGTGGGCCGACGTGGCCGAGGCCGCCGACCGCGACGGCCGGGACATCGCGGCCGCGCTGTCCGAGGCGTTCGCCTCCGACCTCGACGGTGTCCCCCAGGAGCAACGCGAGAAGCTCGAGGTGATGAACGGCGTGCACTCGAACGCCGCCGGATTGCAGCGTTGGCTGGCCGGCCGGAGCCGGAATGGCCGGGATCCGGGCGACGGCTGAGCGTCGGTCGGACCGCCACCGTGCCGGCGGTGCCGGACCGGCGGTGCCGGACCGTGCGAGGTGCGCCCCGGGGGACTCGAACCACCCAACCTCCGGATTAAGGATCCGGTGCTCCACCGTTGAGCTAGGGGCGCGCCAGCAGCATACGCACCGCGACGCCGGCTCGCCGGGACCACCCACCATGGCCCGATGCACCGGGCCGGCCGGGTAGAACGTAGGCGAACCCGATCACGCGCCCGGCGCACCCCTCACCAGCGGAGGAACGAGTGACCACCACCGAGCGACGCCCCGAGACGGCCGCCGATCCGAACCCACCGTCCCGCCCCGCCGAGGAGAGCGCCTTGGCCCGGCTGGCGAGTTGGTGCCACGACCACCGGTGGTGGGTCCTCGCGGTGTGGATCGTCAGCCTGGTGGCCGTCAATGTGGCGGCCCAGGCCCTCGGTAGCGACTTCTCGAACAATCTGACCGGCGGCACCCAGACCGCCCAGCAGATCCTCGACGCCGACTTCCCGGCGTATTCGGGAAGTCCGGCCCAGGTGGTGGTCACCACGTCGGGCAGCTTCACCGATCCCGCCAACACCGCCCGGACCCAGAAGCTGGCGGCCGCGTTGGCTCCCCTGGCCCACGTGGCGTCGGTGACCAGCCCGTTCAGCCCCGAGGGGGCGGTGCAGATCTCCAGGAACGGGCACATCGGCTACGTGCGGGTGAACTTCGACGAGGCGGCGGGCAACCTGCCCACGACCTCGATCCAGCACGTCATCGACACCGCCCGATCCTTCGACGCGCCCGGCTACCAGGTGGCCCTCGGGGGCCAGGCCATCAGCCTGGTGGCCGGGGCCAAACCCGGTCCCAGCGAGGGCATCGGGATCATGGCCGCCATCATCATCATGCTCCTCGCCTTCGGCTCCGTCGTGGCCATGGGGCTCCCGATCATCACGGCCCTGTTCGGCATCGCCGTCGCGTTCGCCGTGCTCGACCTGCTGACCCACGTCGTCACCACGCCGGTCTTCGCTCCCGAGATGATGGCGATGATCGGGCTCGGGGTGGGCATCGACTACGCCCTGTTCATCGTCACCCGCTACCGCCAGGGTCTGGCCGAAGGTCGCGACCCGCGGAATGCGGCTGCGGTGTCACTGGCCACCTCGGGGCGGGCCGTCGTGTTCGCCGGGACGACGGTCATCCTGTCGCTCCTCGGACTCTTCCTGTTGCAGCTGTCGTTCATGCGTGGCCTGGCCATCGGGGCCATCGCCGCCGTGGTCCTGGTCATGTTGGCCGCCACCACCCTGTTGCCGGCCATGTTGGGGTTCGCCGGACGGGCCATCGACAAGCTGGCGATCAAACGCCTGCTGCAGAGTGGTGCGGAGCCCGACCAGCGCGGTTTCTGGTACCGGTGGAGCCGGAGTATCCAGCGTCGGCCCGCCCTGTTCATGGTGGGGGCCGTCCTCGTGCTCGTCTGCCTGGCCATCCCGATGTTCTCGATGCGCCTGGCCTTCACGGACGCCGGTAACGACCCGGCCTCGACCACCACCCGTCAGGCGTTCGACGTGCTGGCCGACGGGTTCGGGCCCGGATTCAACGGCCCCCTCATCGTGGTGGCGCAGGTCCCCGCCGGCCAGAAGTCCACCGTCGAGGACCTCGATGCCCGGATGCGCACGACCCCGGGGGTGGCGTTCGTGAGCCCGGTCGTGTTCAGTGCTTCGGGCGACGCCGCCCTGCTGGTCGCCTACCCGACCACCGCCCCCCAGGCGTCCCAGACCGAGGCGCTCGTCCACTCACTGCGCGACGAGGTGATTCCCGCCACGACCCGGGGGACCGGGGTGCGGGCCTACGTCGGGGGGGAGACGGCGGGATCGGTGGATGCCTCCAGCTACCTGTCCGATCGGCTGCCGTGGGTCATCGGCGCCGTGCTGCTGCTGTCGTTCCTGCTCCTGATGGCCGTGTTCCGGTCCGGTCGCCATCCCCCTGAAAGCCGTGATCGTCAACCTGCTCTCGGTCGGCGCCGCCTACGGGGTGATCGTGGCCGTCTTCCAGTGGGGCTGGCTCGGCGGGTTCTTCGGCATCGGGGCCACCGGTCCGATCGACCCGTGGATCCCGTTGATGATGTTCACCATCCTCTTCGGACTCTCCATGGACTACGAGGTCTTCCTGCTCTCCCGCATACGCGAGGAGTGGCGCATCACCGGCGACAACTCCTCGGCGGTGGCCGACGGCCTGGCCAAGACGGCGCGGGTGATCACCGCGGCGGCGGCCATCATGATCTGCGTGTTCGGATCGTTCGTCTTCGGTGACCCGCTCCACGTGCTGAAGGTCTTCGGACTCGGGCTGGCGGCCGCAATCCTCATCGACGCGACCCTGGTCCGGATGATCCTCGTCCCCTCCGTCATGGAGCTGCTGGGCGACGCCAACTGGTGGATGCCGAAGTGGCTCGACCGGATCGTCCCCCACCTCGGGGTCGAGGTGGACGTGCAGGAGATGGCGGCCCCTGCCTCCGGCCCGGGTCGCCACCCCCGCCGCCTGAGCATCCGTCACCGAATGTTCACCGACGGGTCGCCCGAAGGTGACGAGGTCGTCACCTGGGCTCCGTACGGTTGCCGGGTCAGCCGATTCCGGAGGTTCCCCTATGCGTCGATCCACCGTCTCCATCTGGTCCCTCGTGGCTGCTCTGGGGGTTGGCACCCTCGGTGCCCTCTCCTTCGCCGCCCCACCGGCCGTCGCCGACCAGTGGGGTGGTCAGCCCGGAGGTTCCCGAGCGCTGACCGCTAGCACGATCCTGGACGGGTCGTCGCTCGCCCACAGCTACATCCCGGCCGGGTCGACGGGCGAGGCGACCGAGGGACTGGCCGATCCGGATGACATCACCCATCTCGGCGGGACCCTGTTCGCGGGGTTCCAGAACGGCGTCGGCCCCCAGGGCCAGCCGAGTGCGGACGGTAACCAGGACAGCACGATCGTGGCCTTCACCACGGGCGGACGCGTCCTCGGACAGTGGGACGTCCAGGGCAAGGCCGATGGCGTGACCGCCGACCCGGCGGCCGACGACGTCATCGTCACCGTGAACGAGGACCAGAACTCGGCGCTGTACGTGATCCGGCCCGGGTGCTCGGGGGGCAGCGCGGTGACCCGGTACTCCTATGGCGGCCCGCTCCCCCACGACGGGGGAACCGACGCCATCACCATCTACCAGGGGCACATCTTCATCTCGGCGTCGGCTCCGGGCACCGTCGGCGACCCGGCCCCCCAGCCGCAGTACCCGGCGGTCTACTCCGTGACCCTCGATCCCACCACCGACGTCGCCTCGGTCACTCCCCTCTTCTCGGACGAGAGCCGGGCCACCGTGGCCAACGTGGGCACCACGTTCGGACAGACGGTCCAGCTCGGGCTCACGGACCCGGACTCCAACGAGGCCGTGCCGTACGGCGCCCCGCGTTTCGGCGGTGACTTCATGCTCACCAGCCAGGGCGACCTCGAGCAGATCTTCGTCTCCGGAGCGGGCACCCCGGCCCAGCGCCTCTCGGTCCTCGACCTCTCCCAGTCGGTCGACGACACTGCCTGGACCGGGGGACCGGGAGCGTTGTTCACGACCGACTCGACCCACGACACCGTGGACGTCGTCGCTGGCACCTTCCCGATCGGTCCGGTCGTGGCCGTCACGCCGTGCGGTGCCAACAGTGCCCCGGCCACGTGCCCGGGACCGGGCTACCCGCCGAATTACCTCGGGGCCCTGGATCCGTGGACCGGCCAGATCCGGCCACTCGACGTCCATGGTGTGCCCTACGTCCCCCAGGGCGGGTTGGCCTGGCTGGCCGCACAGCCGTGGTGAGCCGGTAGCACCGCCCTGGCCCGGGCCTATGCCGGGGTGGCGGTGGCCGGCGGGGTGATCGACACCGGGGTCCCGAAGTCGGACAGCGTCGTGGTGTCGGTCTCGGTCAGCGAGCTGTGGCCGGGTACCACGGTGCCGCGGATGGTGCCGGACGTCCGCACGATGCGACCCTCGGCGTCGAGCCAGACCCGGGCGGTGAAGGGCGCGATGTGGAGATAGACCGGGGTACCCGTCGTCGAGGTCTTCTGGACCTGCGCGGCGATGGGTACGGCGTACCCGATGGTCGCCACGCCGCCGATGACGGCGGGGCCGAGGACGGTGACCGGGCCGGCGGCGTCCTGCAGGGCCCGGGGGGTGACGGGGGCCAGATAGCTGAAGGAGGTGTCGGCGGAGCCCTTCTGCCAGGGGCCGCCGGGGCCGGACGCCGACAGGTACACGGTGCCCGTCGCCCCGAAGTAGAGCGCATCCCCCTGCTGGAGCGTGGACGCTTTCGACGACGGGCCCGCGGGCACGCTGATCGTGTTGGTGGACGATACGTCGGGGCCGTGGAAGGAGATGGATCCGGTCATGGTGACGACCGTCGGATGCGCCCCGGAACCGGCTCCGGTCGTGGAGACGCTCTGGAAGTGGGCGGTATCCGCCGCGGTGGTGGCGGCCACGGACGCCCGGACGCGGAGGAGCGCGCCCGAGGGAACAGCGGGTCCCGTGGTGGACGTCGACGGCGGGGTGGCGGACGACGAGCCGCACGCCGCCACCGCCACGGCCATGGGGGCGAGCAGGGCCGCGAGCCATGCGGCGATGGGGTCGTCTCTCGGCGGTCACGCCGTCAGCCTGACACGCGGGATGCCGGCTCAGCGTTCGAGCAGCCGCATCTGGGCCGCCTCGTGGTGGTCGCCGGCCGCCGGCGGGAGAGCGTCGAGCCGGGCGAGTTGGCCGGGATCGAGACGGACGCCGTCTGCCGCGACGTTCTCCTCCACCCGGACCACCCGTCTCGGTGCCGGGGATCGGCACGACGGAGTCCCCCTGGGCCAGGAGCCACGCCAGCGCCACCTGGGCCGACGTGGCCCCGACCTCGGCCGCGATCGCCTGGACCTCGTCGGCGATGGCGAGGTTGCGCTCGAAGTTTCCGTCGGCGAAACGGGGGTTGGCCCGGCGTCGGTCGTCGGGGCCCAGGTCGTCGATCGACCGGAACGCCCCGGTGAGGAACCCCCGACCCAGGGGGGAGTACGGGACGAACCCGATGCCCAGCTCCGAGAGGACCGGAAGGACCTCGTCGTGGGGGTCGCGGGTCCACAGCGAGTACTCGGACTGCAGCGCGGTGACGGGGTGGACGGCGTGGGCCCGACGGATGGTGTCGACCCATGCCTCGGACAGGCCGATGTGGCGCACCTTGCCCTCGTCGACGAGCTGGCGAGAGCGCCCACCGTGTCCTCGATGGGAGTGTCCGGGTCGACGCGGTGCTGGTAGTAGAGGTCGATGTGGTCGGTGGCCAGCCGTCGGAGTGATCCCTCGACCGCGGTGCGGATGTTGGACGGACTGCTGTCGAGATGGAGTGGACCACCCCCGGCGTGGGAGATCATGCCGAACTTGGTGGCCAGCACGACCTGGTCACGGCGATCGGCGATGGCCCGACCGACCAACTCCTCGTTGGTGTAGGGGCCGTAGATCTCAGCCGTGTCGATCAGGGTGACACCGAGGTCGAGCGCCCGATGGATGGCCCGGATCGACTCGGCGTCGTCAGCCCCGGGTCCGCTGTAGGCGACGGACATTCCCATGCAGCCGAGCCCGATCCGGCCGACGTCCAGGGATCCCAGCGTGGCGTGTTCCATGACAGGTCATCTTCTTGCGGTGCCCCCACCCCGGAAACGTACCCGTCGGCGGTGGTCCCTACCCGGTGATCCGAAGGATCAGCCCGGCGCGGTTGGTGGCGGGCTGGCGACGGACGGACGGTGTGCGGTCCGGTGGATAGCGGTCATGACTCGCCGAGCACGTGGCGGATCGTCTCGAACCGCTCGGGTACGACGGACCACCACATCCACCGTCCCCGCTTCTCTCCCCGGATCAGGCCCGCCTCGGCCAGGATCCTCGTGTGATGGGAGACCGTCGGTTGGCTGCGGCCGAGTGGCTCCTCGAGGTTGCAGCTGCAGACCTCGTCGGCGGACGCCACCATGGACAGGAGGCGGAGGCGCACCGGGTCGCTCAGGGCCGCGAAGACGTGCCCGAGGTGCTCGGCCTCCTGCTCGCCGAGGACGGCGTCACCCAGCGGCGGGCAGCAGAGCGTGTCGACTTCCGGGGTGTCGTCCGGCACTCGGACTCCTCGCCACGTTCATCTTCTCATTGACAGTTATCGATGTATGGAGCAACTCGCATCGATCAATGTCAATGTACAAGGAGTCGCCGTGTCCCGTGTGCAGCTCGCCCTCAACGTGGCCGACCTCGACGAGGCCGTCGCCTTCTACTCGTCGCTGTTCCACACCGGGCCGGCCAAGCTCCGTCCCGGCTACGCCAACTTCGCCATCGAGGAGCCGGCCCTGAAGCTGGTGCTGATCGAAGGGGCGGGCGAGCCGGGCTCGATCAATCACCTGGGTGTCGAGGTGGACACCAGCGGCGAGGTGGCGGAAGCGGCTGCGCGGCTATCGGCACAGGGCATGGCCACCGCCGTCGAGGAGTCCACGACGTGCTGCTGCGCCGTCCAGGACAAGGTGTGGGTGCACGGGCCGGACGGTCCAGCATGGGAGATCTATACGGTGCTGGCCGACGCCGACACCCCCGGAGGCCTGGCCGGGGACGGGACCTGCTGCCGGTCGGACGCGACGGACATCGCTGTTCGGTCGACGGGTGGTGCATCGCCGGGTCCTTCCGGCGGCGGCTGTTGCTGACCGTGATCGCTGGCGTCGAGACGATCCCCGGCCGTGACGTCGCCCTCTGGCGCCGGCTGGTGGCCGAGTACCTGGGGAGCGCCCTGCTGGCCATGGTCGTGATCGGCTCGGGCATCGCCGCCCAGCAACTGTCGCCGGGCGATGCCGGCCTCGAACTGCTGCAGAACGCACTGGTCACGGGCGCCGGGCTCTTCGCCGTGATCCTGATCTTCGGCTCGTTGTCAGGGGCGCACTTCAATCCGGTCGTCTCGTTCGTGGATGCGGCCTTCGGAGGCATGCCGTGGCGGGACGCAGCCGCCTACCTGCCGGCCCAGGTGGCCGGCTGCATCACCGGTGCCGTGGTCGCCAACGTGATGTTCTCGCTCCGGGCGGTGTCGATCTCGACCCACCACCGGGCGACGGGTCCGCACCTCCTCTCGGAGGTCATCGCCACGATCGGTCTGCTGCTCGTGATCTTCGCCCTGGCCCGCAGCGGACGGACCGCCTACACGCCGGCCGCCGTAGGCGCCTATATCACCGCGGCCTACTTCTTCACGTCGTCGACGAGCTTCGCCAATCCGGCTATCACCGTCGGGCGCATGTTCACCGACACGTTCGCCGGGATCGCCCCGTCATCGGTGCTCCCCTTCATCGGGGCGCAGGTCTTCGGGGGCGTGGTGGTGGTGGGCCTCATCGCGCTGCTCTATCCGGGCCTGTCCGAGGCGGAGTCCGCGGACATCATCGTCCCCCACCTGCGCGGCGCCGACGACCCGGAAGTCGGACCGGTCGCGGAACACGGTCGAGGAGAGGAACCGTGAGCGCGGAGGTCCCTGAGGTCCTGTTCCTCTGCGTTCACAATTCCGGCCGTTCGCAGATGGCCGCTGCTCTACTCGAGCGGGCGGCGGGCGGCCGGGTGATTGTGCGCTCCGCCGGGTCCGCACCCGGCCAGGAGCTGCATCCGGCCGTCGTCGCCGTACTGGCCGAATGGGGCATCGACATCAGCACCAACGTCCCGAAGCGCCTCACTGACGACATGGCACTCGGAGCGGACGTGGTCATCACGATGGGTTGCGGTGATGCGTGCCCGGTCTACCCGGGCAAGCGGTACCTCGACTGGGACCTCGCCGACCCCGCGGGCAGGCCGCTCGACGAGGTGCGGACGATCCGCGACGACATCGCCCGACGGGTCGACGCGCTGGTGGTCGAACTGGTCGGCGGACCCTGACCTCCCGTCCGAAAGCGCCGGAGGAAGGTCAGAGTGTCGGATGCGCGACATCACAAGAGCGGAAGGGGGGGGATTCGAACCCCCGGAGGCTTGCACCTCACACGCTTTCGAGGCGTGCGCATTAGTCCGCTCTGCCACCCTTCCGCCGGCGAGTGTAACGGAGCCCGGGAGAGGGTCCGGAACGGCGACGTGCCCGGTCGACCCACCGATGTCCGGGGTCGACCCGTGGGTCAGCCGGTCCGGCGATCGGCGAAGAAGGCCGTGAGCAGGCCGGACGCTTCTCCGGCCCGCACCCCCGCGGTGACCGCCACCTCGTGGTTGAGCCGCGGGTCGGCGCACAGGTTGTAGAGCGAGCCGCAGGCACCCGCCTTCGGATCGGCGGCGCCGAAGACGAGCCGTGGACGCGGGAGGCGATCAGTGCCCCCGCGCACATGGGGCACGGCTCCAGGGTGACCACCAGGGTCACGTCGGACAGGCGCCAGCTCCCCACGACGGCGGCGGCGTCGGAAAGGGCCAGGATCTCGGCGTGGGCCGTCGGGTCCCCGGTCAGCTCCCGCTCGTTGTGTCGGGCCGCCACGACCCGGCCGTCGAGGAGCGCCACGGCCCCGACGGGCACGTCACCGTGCAGTGCGGCGGCGTGGGCCTCGTCGAGGGCCACACCCATCGCCTGCCCATAGCCGTCGTCCAGCTCTTCCGCGGCGGTCGTCATCCCGGGATGGTAACGAACGGGGCCGTTCTCGGGTAACTGCGTGTAACGGGGGGTGCGCGGGGAAGGGTCGGAGGGCCGCCCCTTCGACCGTCGACGGGGCCCGACGAGGAGGAGAGCGGTCGCGATGGACGACTTCCTAACCGACGTGAAGACCCTGCGGGAGCACGCCCGCGAGAACATCGACCGCGGCCCGGTGACGGACACCTACGGGGCCGATCGGGAGCGTGTGGTGGAGGTGTTGAACCAGGCACTGGCCACCGAGCTCGTGTGCATCCTGCGCTACAAGCGGCACTTCTTCACGGCGCAGGGGATCAGCGCTCAGGCGGCCGCCGACGAGTTCGCGCAGCATGCCACCGAGGAGCAGGGCCACGCCGACATGATCGCCGCCCGCATCACCCAATTGCGGGGGGAGCCGGACTTCGATCCCGACACGCTGACCACGCGCAGCCATGCCGAATACGACGCTTCGACGGATCTCGCCGCCATGATCCGAGAGGACCTGATCGCGGAGCGGGTGGCGATCGCCTCCTACACCGAGATCATCCAGTGGCTGGACACCGGCGATCCCACCACCCGACGGATGCTCGAGGAGATCCTCGCGGTCGAGGAGGAGCACGCGGAGGACATGCTCACCCTGCTCGAGGGATTCGACGTCGTGTAGGTGGCCGGCGGCGGCGGCGGCGGGCCAGGGCCAGGACGGTGCGTGGACGGGGCCGGACGGGCTGCCGTCCGAAAGACCGAGGCCCCGCCGGCTACGGGCGGCTGGCGGTCGGTTCAACCGCTTCCCACATCCTCCGGTGCCGGCGCCACGACTCCCCCAGGTGGGACCGGACACCTGGTCAGTCCGCCACCGTGTCGGATCCGACGAGGAGACCCGGCACGCCACTCCTGGACAGCGCGAAGTACCCGGCGATGGCCGCATCGATGGCGAAGGAGGCGGGCGGACTGACGAACGCCACCGCGATGGCCACCAGGTAGGCGAGTCCGCCCAGGGCGGCGCGGCGCACGCCCAACGGGAAGGCCGGCGCGGCCGTCGACTCGATCAGGTCCGGATGACGATCCAGGTAGCGCCAGTTGAGGGCGAACGCGAGTCCCATGCAGAGCATCGTGGCGGCATAGAGCACGGCCGCCGGGCGGGCCTGGCTCCCCTCCCTCGCGTACTGGGCGGCCAGCGCCGTCGGCCACGGCACCACGGACACGACCAGGAGGAAGAGGAGCGAAAGTTCCAGAAAGCGGCGGTCGATCCGGCGGACGGCACTCATCATGGCGTGGTGTTCGATCCAGATGATCCCGATGGTGGCGAAGGAGACGAGGTAGGCGACGTACGAGGGCCACTGATGGAGCAGGTCGCGGGTCAGGTGCTGCGAGAAGAGCGGCTTGGGGAGATCGAGGACCAGCAGGGTGAGCGCGATGGCGAACAGTCCGTCGATGAGCGCTTTCAGTCTTCCTGGACCCATCCGTCGACCCCCTGTCCGTGTCCGTGGTGCCCAGTGTCACACGATGGGCCCGCTACCCGGGTTTCTCCGCGACCCCCGTCCGGGATCCTCCGGATCGGAACCCCCGGGCACCCGGCGCGAGGCTTGGGAATCGCGCCCTCAGAACCTATGGTCGGGGAGGCGGAGACCATGGGAGCCGTCCCTCCCCGACGCGAAGAGTGAGGCATCGTGGTGCTGACAGGAGCCGTCCCCCCGCAGACCGCACCGGCGGCTCCCGCTGCCCGCGCCGTCGATCTGCGCAAGACGTACGGTACGGGGCAGGCCACGGTGCATGCCCTCGCCGGAGTCGACGTGACGTTCGAGCGCGGCCGCTTCACCGCGGTGATGGGACCGTCGGGCTCGGGAAAGTCGACGCTCATGCACTGCATGGCCGGGCTCGACCGCGCTTCGTCGGGGCAGACCTTCGTCGGCGACGTCGACATCTCCGGCCTGGACGACAAGGGGCTGACACAGCTGCGTCGCGACCGGATCGGGTTCGTCTTCCAGTCGTTCAACCTCGTGCCCACCCTGACGGCGGGAGAGAACATCACCCTCCCGGTGGACCTGGCCGGCCGGAAGGTGGACCAGGAGTGGTTCGACTACCTGGTCGCCGCCCTGGGTATCGGCGATCGGCTCACGCACCGTCCGAGCGAGATGTCGGGTGGACAACAGCAGCGCTGTGCCTGCGCCCGGGCCCTGATCAACCGGCCGGAGCTGATCTTCGCGGACGAGCCGACGGGCAACCTGGACTCCAACTCCTCCGCGGAGATGCTGGCGTTCCTCCGCCGCTCGGTCTCGGAGTTCGGCCAGTCCATCGTCATGGTCACCCACGATCCTCGCGGCGCGTCCTATGCCGACCGGGTGGTCTTCCTGGCCGACGGCAACATCGTCGACGAACTCTCCGATCCGACGCCCGATTCGGTGCTCGAACGCATCCGGACCCTGGGCACCTGACATGTGGAAGGTCACCCTCAAGGGACTGCTGGCGCACAAGCTCCGCCTGGCGCTGACCGCCCTGGCCATCGTGCTCGGGGTCACCTTCATCGCCGGCACCTTCGTGCTCACCGACACCCTGCACAACACCTTCGACACCCTCTTCGGCAACATCTACCAGAACATCGACTTCCAGGTGCGCGGTGTCGCCCAGCTGGGAACCGGTGGCACCGCCACCCGCAACTCCATCCCCGAGTCGCTGCTGGCCGAGGTCCGAGCGGTCCCGGGGGTGGCGGCCGCCGACGGCTCGGTCACGGGGTACGCCCAGTACATCGCGCCCGACGGCAAGGCCGTCTCGACCGGGGGAGCGCCCACGCTCGGCCTGTCGTTCGATCCCGACCAGCGGATCTCCCAACTCCGCCTCACGCAGGGCACACCACCGACGACGTCCGACGACGTGGTCATGGACCTCGGCACCGCACAGAAATACGGCTTCGCGGTCGGTGACCGGGTCCGCATCCTCCTCGAGGGCCCCACCCGCACCTTCACCATCACCGGCCTGGCCCGTTTCGGAACGGCCGACAACCTGGCCGGTGCCACCCTGGCCGCCTTCGACACGTCCACCGCCCAGGCCGTGTTGGGCGACGTGGGCACCTTCGACTCCATCAACGTCGTGACCCGACCCGGGGCCGACAAGGCGACGGTGCAGCGCGCCATCGCCCGGGTGCTGCCACGCGGGTGTCGAGGTGGTGACGGGTCAGACCGTCGTCAATGAGGCCACCAGCGCCATCGGCCAGGCGCTCGGGTTCCTCAACACGGCCCTTCTGGTCTTCGCCTTCATCGCCCTCTTCGTGGGCGGCTTCACGATCCTGAACACGTTCTCCATCACCGTCGGTCAACGCACCCGCGAGCTCGCGCTCCTCCGCATCGTCGGGGCCAGTCGCCGCCAGGTGTTCCTCTCCGTGCTCGGCGAAGCGGCCCTGGTCGGGCTGGTGTCGTCGCTGATCGGCATCGGGTTGGGGGTGGTGGCGGCCATCGGCCTGGAGAAGCTGCTGAGCGGATTCGGCGTGACCCTGCCGTCGGGTCCCCTCGTCTTCGAAGTGCGCACGGTCGTCGTCTGCATCGTCGTGGGCGTCGGTGTGACCCTCGTCTCGGCCATCAGCCCCGCCCGCCGTGCCGTGCGGATCGCCCCGGTGGCGGCGGTCAGCGATCAACAGACCGAGGACGAGATCCCGTTGCGCCGCCGGTTCATCCGCGGCGGGGTCATCACGGTCGTCGGGGTGGGCCTGCTGGCGCTGGGCCTGTCCCGCCCGGCCATCGCCCTGGTGGGTCTGGGCGCGGTGCTGATCTTCGTCGGCGTGGCGATGCTGGCCCCGGCGGTGGCCCGGCCGATGTCCAGCGTGATCGGACGGCCGTTGGCCCGGCTGTTCGGCACCTCGGGCCGTCTCGGCCGGGAGAACTCGATGCGAAGCCCTCGTCGCACGGCCCAGACGGCATCGGCCCTGATGGTGGGCCTGGCCCTCGTGTCGGCCATCGCCGTGTTCGGCGCCTCGCTGTCGCGCTCGGCCACCAGCAGCGTCGACAACGCCATCCGCGCCGACCTCATCGTCTCGACCACCAGCAACGGAGGCAACGGGAGCTTCAGCGTCACGGTGCCGCAGGTGGCGGCGTCCGTTCCGGGCGTGACCGCCGAGACGACGGTGTACGGCAACCAGTTCGAGTTCCGCAACTCGCTGGAGTCCATCCTCGCCATCGGGACGCGGCACATGGCCCAGACCGTGATCCTCAACGTCACGTCGGGGACGGCGCAGGCACTCGTGGCCGGTGATCTCCTCATCGACACCACGACGGCCAACAGCGACCACCTGGCGGTGGGGGACCGGGTCCCGGTCAGATTCGCCCTGACAGGGCCCACCACCATGCGGATCGGCGGGATCTACCAGCCCAATGCCCTCGTCGGGAAATACCTGGTGAGCCAAGCGTTCTTCCTCGCCCACTTCCAGAATCCCCTGCCCGGCGCCGTCCTGCTCCAGACCGACGGCGGCCCCGGGGTGCAGCAGTCGGTCGAACACGCGCTGGCCCCCTATCCGAACGTCAAGGTGCAGTCACGGGCGCAGTTCGAAGCGTCGCAGTCGGCCCAGGTCAACCAGCTGCTCGGACTCGTCTACGCGCTGCTGGCCCTGGCCGTGGTCATCGCCCTCATCGGCATCGTCAACACGCTCATGCTGTCGGTCTTCGAGCGCACCCACGAGATCGGACTCCTGCGCGCCGTCGGTATGAAGCGACGCCAGGTCCGGGCCATGATCCGCTCCGAGTCCGTGATCCTCGCCGTTTTCGGCGCCGTCATCGGCATCATCGTCGGGACCGGCCTCGGCATCGCGCTCGTGTCGTCCCTCCACTCCCAGGGCATCAGCGACACGGTGGTGCCCGTCTCGAGCCTCATCGTGTTCCTGGTGCTCTCCGCCCTCCTCGGCCTGTTGGCGGCAGGCTGGCCGGCCCGCCGGGCGGCACGGCTCGACGTCCTGGCGGCCATCGCCACCGATTGAGGCCGCTCCGCGGGTTCGACGGTACCGGCGGGTGATCCGTGGGAGACGACCCTTCGACCCCGGCCGGTGCGGTGGGAGCCCGCCGGGCGGATCACCGACCCGACGTCGGTCGATGCACCCCCCGGGGCGGATCATGAGCTCGAGCTGAGTGAGCGGAGGCGGTGGGATTTGAACCCACGGTGAGTTTCCCCACACACGATTTCCAATCGTGCCGATTCGGCCGCTCTCGCACGCCTCCGTGTCGTGGCCGTCCGGGTGACCCGGGGCGTCCACAGCCCCGACAGGCTACTCCGGGCGCCCGACGTCCCGGAACGGTGGTGGGCTCGGCCGATGCCGATGCCGATGCCGATGCCGATGCCGATGCCGATGCCGATTGCCGGTCGGCTCCGGCAGCGGTAGGATCGTGGTCTCCCCGTTGGTGGGTGCGACGGCTGGGTCCTGCGCAACGTCCGCCTGTGAATCGAGTCAGGGTCGGAAGGCAGCAGCTCTCAGCGGGTACGGGCGTGTGCCGCAGCCAACCTGGCCGTCGCACCGACCACCGGGGAGCGGTCTGTCGGGTCCCGATAGGCGACGTGTCGGATCCGGACTCCGCCGGGGATGCCGTACGAACCGGCCGGTAGGCTCCCGACGTGGCCGATGTGACCGAGGACGTCCCCTACCAGTCCCTGTACCGACGGTTCCGCCCGTCGACGTTCGCCGAGGTGCGGGGCCAGGACCACGTGGTGCTCGCTCTGCGCAACGCGGTGCGGGACGGCCGGGTCGCCCACGCCTACCTGTTCAGCGGACCCCGGGGCACCGGCAAGACGTCGACGGCGCGGATCCTGGCCAAGGCCCTCAACTGCACCGATCTCCATGAAGGTGAGCCGTGCGGCGTCTGCCCGTCCTGCGTGGAGATCGCCAGAGGGACCTCGCTCGACGTGCACGAACTCGATGCCGCCTCCAACAACGGCGTCGACGCCATGCGGGACCTGGTCTCCCGGGCCGCCCTCGGCTCGCCCGGACGGCAGAAGGTGTACATCGTCGACGAGGTCCACATGCTCTCGACGGCGGCGTCCAACGCCCTGCTCAAGACCCTGGAGGAACCTCCGGCCCACGTCGTCTTCGTCCTGGCGACCACCGATCCGCAGAAGGTGCTGCCCACCATCCGCAGCCGCACCCAGCACTTCGAGTTCCGACTGCTCGGACCCGACACGCTCTCCGAACTGCTGGCCCAGGTACGCGACGACGCCCACCTCGACGTGGGGGACGAAGCGCTCGACCTGGCGGTGCGGCGGGGTCGGGGCTCGGCCCGCGACGCCCTCTCCATCCTCGACCAGGTGGCCGCGTCGGACGCCGTGGATGACGACCTCCCCGAACTCGACGAGGTGGTCGAGGCACTGGCCGAGCGCGATGTGGAGCGGGCGCTGGTGGCCGTCGCCCACCTGACGGCGGCCGGCTTCAGCCCGCAGCAGCTGACCGTCGACCTGGTGGACCACCTGCGTCAAGGGTTCCTGGCGCTGGTCGCCCCCGAGCTGGTGACCGTGGCCGGCGCCGAGCGCGACGCCCTCGCCGCCCAGGCCGGACGGGTCGGACTGGCCTCCCTCGTGCGGGCCATGGAGGACCTGGGTCGCGCCCAGGTCGCCATGCGCGACGCCCCGGACCCCCGAGTCAACCTCGAGGTGGCGCTGGTCCGCCTGGTCCATCCCGAGGCCGACGACTCTCCGGGCGCCCTCCTGGCCCGGATCGAACGGCTGGAGTCCGCGGGTCCGCCGGCCGTAGCTTCCCCACCGCCGGTCGCCGCTCCGGGTCCCCCGGCTTCGCCGACGGGGGCGGCCCTGGCCGCCCGTGCCGCGGCCGTACCGAGCGGTGGCACGACGACCCCGGAGGACCAGGCGACCCCGCCGGTCCCACCGGCAACCTCGGAGCCGGCCGGATCCGGACCGTCCGGAGCGCGACCGACGCTCGGTGCCCTGCGCCGGAGGTCGGCCCCCGCCGGGGGAGGAACCACGGCCCCGGCTCCGGAGGCGGCACCCACGCCGACTGACGACGGTCACCGAGCAGCCGTGCCCGCCCCGGCATCCGACGCCGTGTCCCCCGACGCCGTGTCCCCCGACGCCGTGTCCCCCGAAGCGACGGTACCGGTGGCCCACCCCTCGGAGGTGTCGCCCCCGTCCGATACCGGCTCGCCCGTTCCGTTTCCGAGCCGCGATGATCTCGTCCGGGCATGGGGTGACCACGTGATCGGTCGTCTGCGGCCGAAGGCCAAGGCGCTCTACCAGGCGGGTCGGTTCGTGTCCGCCGAAGGCGGCCGTGCCCAGTTCGGCCTCCCCAACGACATCCACCGCAACCGCTGTGAGGAGATGCGTCCGGAGATCGAGGCCGCCCTGGCCGAGCAGTTCGGCCGTCCCATCCCCATCGTCCTGGTGGTCGACGGAGCACCGCCGGAACCGACACCGACCCCGTCGGGCGCAGGACCCTCCTCGCCGGTCCCGACGACACCGTCCGCCACCGCTGAGGACCCGGACGATGCCGAGGACCTGTCCGTCTTCGAGGACGACGGCCTCGAGGTGGCCGACATCGACAATTCGGCCGAGGCCCGCCTCCTCCAGGCCTTTCCGGGCGCCGAGGAGGTCGTGTAGATGGCCGTCTTCAACGGCCCCCTCCAGAACCTCATCGACGAGATGGGACGCCTGCCCGGGATCGGGCCGAAGTCGGCGCAACGCATCACCTTCCACCTCTTGAAGGTGGCTCCGGAAGACGCCCTCCGGCTGGCCGAGGCCATCATCGCCGTGAAGGAGCGGATCACGCTCTGCACCCGGTGCTTCAACGTGGCCGAAGGGGGCGAGTGTGCCATCTGCCTCGACACCCGGCGCGACGCCACCGTGGTGTGCGTGGTCGAGGATCCCCGTGACATCGTCTCCGTGGAGAAGACCGGCGAGTTCTCTGGCCGCTACCACGTCCTGCAGGGTTCACTGAATCCGATCGAGGGGATCGGGCCCGAGCAGCTCCGGGTGCGCGAGCTCCTCGCCCGGCTCGACGGGGAGGGCATCACCGAGGTGATCCTGTGCACCAATCCCAATCTCGAGGGGGAGGCCACGGCGATGTATCTGGCCCGCCTGCTCAAGCCTCTGGGCCTGACGGTGACCCGCATCGCCTCGGGTCTCCCCGTGGGCGGCGACCTCGAGTACGCCGACGAGCTGACCCTGGGTCGGGCGCTCGAAGGCCGGCGCGAAGTCGACGCCTGACCGGACGTCCGGCGACACCGGACGGCAGGATCCCTGGGCCACCATGAGGGGATGGACGCAACACCCTCGGGGACCCGACAGCTCTGGATCCTGCGCCACGCCGAGGCCACACCCGGGACGCCGTCCGGGGCCCGGGACCGCGACCGTCCGCTGACCGGACGGGGTCGGGAGGACGCGACCGCCCTCGGCGCCCGGCTCGCCGCCGGTGGGCCGGTGTTCGGGAGTCCGGATCTCGTGCTGCCCATCGTGGCGCTCTGCTCGGCGGCCCTCCGGACGCGTCAGACCGCGGAGACCGTGCTCGGGCGGCTCGGGGACCGGGTGCGGCTCGAGACGTACAAGAGCCTCTACTCGGCGGAGCCGGCGACGGTGCTGGCCTACGTCCGCGAGATCGACGACGATCCACCCTCGGTCGTGGTGGTCGGCCACAACCCGACCGTGTCCCACCTGGCCTTCGACCTGATGGTCGAAGGGGCGCCCGAGCGTGCGGAACTGGGGTCCGAGGGGCTCGGCCCCTGTTCGTTGGCCGTCGTGGACCTGGCCGTCACGGCCTGGGCGGAGGTCACGGAGGGCTGCGGAACACTGGTCGCCCGGTTCACGCCCCCGTACTGACCGGGCCCCGGAGAGCGACCTGCCGGGCGCCCTGCCGGTGACTCCGGAGCTCCGGTGGGATCAGAGGGTGCGCAGGACCGCGGCGTCACCCTGGCCGCCACCACCACACAGGCTGACCGCGGCCGTGCCCCCGCCGCGGCGACGGAGCTCGAGGAGGGCGGTCAGGGCGACCCGGGTCCCGGACATGCCGACCGGGTGACCCAGGGCGATGGCACCGCCGTTGACGTTGACCACGTCGCTGCCGATGCCGAGGTCGTCGGCCGAGGCCAGCCCGACCGCCGCGAACGCCTCGTTGATCTCGAAGAGGTCGACGTCACCGACCGAGAGCCCGACCTTGCCGAGGGCCTGGCGGATGGCGTTGGACGGCTGATGGAGCAGCGACGGGTCGGGACCCGCCACCTGGCCGTAGCTGACCAGCTCGCCCAGCGGCTGCACGCCCAGTTCCTCGGCCTTGGCCTTGGACATGACGATGACGGCGGCACCCCCGTCGGAGATCTGGCTGGCGTTGCCGGCGGTGATGGTGCCCTCCTTGTCGAAGGCGGGACGCAGCTTGGCCAGCGAGTCGGCGGTGGTGTCGCCCCGGACGCCCTCGTCCGTGTCGACCACGAGCGGGTCCCCCTTGCGCTGGGGGACCTCGACCGGGACGATCTCCTCGGCGAACTTCCCGTCCTTGATGGCGGCGGCGGCGCGCTCATGGGACAGGGCGCTGAACTCGTCCTGGCGCTGGCGTGACACGCCGTCGGCACCGTTGTACCGCTCGGTGCCGAGGCCCATGGCGCACTGGTCGAACGCGCAGAACAGACCGTCGTACATCATGGAGTCGACGAGCTTGGCGTCGCCGATGCGGTAGCCGCCCCGGGCGCCGGGAAGCAGGTAGGGAGCCTGGGTCATGGACTCCATGCCGCCGGCCACGACGATCTCGGCCTCACCGGCGTTGATCATCAGGTCGGCCAGATAGATGGCGTTGAGGCCCGACAGGCACACCTTGTTGATGGTGGAGGACGGGATCGACATCGGGATCCCGGCATTGGCCGCCGCCTGACGGGCGGTGATCTGCCCGGCACCGGCCAGGATGACCTGGCCCATGAACACGTAGTCGACCTGGTCGGGGGCCACTCCGGCCCGCTCCAGGGCGGCGGCGATGGCGAACCCGCCCAGTTCGGTGGCGGCGAAGCCGCCCAGGGCACCCGACAGCTTGCCGATCGGGGTGCGGGCTCCTGCGACGATCACGGATCCGGACATGGCAACCTCCACGGCCTGGTGGCCGGTTCAGGCGGCGTTCCCCCCGGGGGCCACGCCACGACGACAGGACGCCATGATACGGCCTGGGCGGGGATGTGCCACACGGGGGGTGGAGCCCCCTGGGAGCCGGCGATGCCGTCCGGCTATCCTCCTCCTCCATGCAGGAAATCCTCTCCGCCATCCTGGCCGGGGCCCCCGGCGACGAGATCGCCGCCCTCCCGGTCCCCGAGTCGTACCGGGCCGCCTTCGTGAAACGCGACGAGATCGCGATGTTCGAGGGGATGAAGTCCGAGGACAAGGACCCCCGGAAGTCGCTCCACGTGGCGGAGGTGGCCACGCCCGAACTGGCCCCGGACGAGGCCTACATCGCCGTGATGGCCAGTTCCATCAACTTCAACACCGTCTGGACCTCCATCTTCGAGCCGCTCCCGACCTTCGGGTTCCTCGACCGGCTCGGCCGGGAGGGGGTGTGGGGTGCCCGCCACGCGCTCGACCACCACATCGTCGGATCGGACGCCGCCGCCGTCGTCCTGCAGGTGGGTTCGGCCGTGCGGATGTGGAAGCCGGGTGACAAGGTCACGGTCCACTGCAACTACGTCGACGACCAGAGTCCCACCGCCCACGACGACTCGATGCTGGCCGACAACCAACGCATCTGGGGCTTCGAGACCAATTTCGGGGGCCTCGCCGATCTGGCCGTGGTCAAGGCGAACCAGCTCATGCCGAAGCCGGCCCACCTGTCCTGGGAGGAGGCGGCGATCAACGCCCTGTGCAACTCGACCGCCTACCGGATGCTGGTCTCCCACAACGGGGCACCGGTCACCCAGGGCGACAAGGTGCTGGTGTGGGGGGCCTCGGGTGGACTGGGTGCCTATGCCGTGCAGTACTGCCTGAACGGGGGGGCGACGCCCGTCGGCGTCGTGTCCTCACCGTCGAAGGTCGAACTGCTCCTCGAGCTCGGGGTCGAGGCCGTGATCGACCGCAAGGTGGCCAACTACCGGTTCTGGAAGGACGAGTTCCACCAGGACGAATCGGAGTGGCGCCGTCTCGGCAAGGACATCCGGGCCCTGGTGGGCGACGACGTGGACATCGTCTTCGAACACCCCGGACGCCAGACCATGGGGGCTTCGGTGTTCGCCGCCAAGCGGGCCGGCACCATCGTCACCTGCGCGGCCACCTCGGGATACATGATCGAGTACGACAACCGGCACCTGTGGATGAAGCTCAAGACCATCAAGGGATCCCACTTCGCCAACTACCGCGAGGCGTGGGACGCCAACCAGCTCGTCTGCGACGGCAAGATCCTCCCGCCGCTGTCCGAGGTGCACGCCCTGGAGAACGTCGGCGAAGCGGCCTACCAGGTCCACCGCAACCTCCACGAGGGCAAGATCGGCGTCCTGTGCCTGGCGCCCGAGGAGGGGCTCGGTATCGACGATCCCGAGCGGCGCGCCGAGATCGGCGAGGATCGCATCACCCTCTTCCGGAGGCACGGGGCGTGACCGACATGCTGCTGACCGAGATCGACCACGTCGCCATCGCCGTCCCCGACCTCGACGCCGCCATCGCCTACTACGAGGACACGTTCGGGGCCACGGTGGACCACCGCGAGCGGGTCGACTCCGACGGCGTCGAAGAGGCCCTGCTCAAGGTGGCCGACAGCTACATCCAGCTGCTGACGCCCACGACCGACTCCTCGCCGGTGGCGACGTACCTGGAGAAGAAGGGTCCGGGTCTCCACCATGTCGGGTACCGCGTGGCCGACTGCGCCGCCGCCCTCCAGTCGGTCAAGGACCACGGGGGCCGGGTCATCGACGAGGCGCCTCGCCCGGGCTCGCGGGGGACCACGGTGGCCTTCGTCCATCCCAAGGGCGCCTTCGGCACCCTGATCGAGCTCGTGCAGGAGTAGTCGCGCCCGCCCATGGACCCTCCCCGGGCCGACGCCCCACCGACCGCCGTCCCCGGCACGGCTCCCGGTGGACGCCTGCCCGGCGCGACGGGTGCGGAGGCGCCCGGGGGCACCCTGGGGCTGGCGACGGTAGCCGCCCGCCCACCCCTCCCGGTGCCCACCATCGGTGAGCCGGTGCTGAGCCAGCCGATCGTGCTGGAGGCCGCGGACCCCCCGACGTCCGGCCCGGACGACGCCGGCCCCGAGGCGACGACCTCCTTCCCGCCCGGGGTCGGGACCAAGCTGGCCAGCTACGTCTACCTGCTCGTCGACCCCCGCACCGGTCGCCCGTTCTTCGTGGGACGGGGGCGGGGGGACCGCTGCCACCGGCACCTCGAAGCGGCCCGTTCCCTGTCCGAGGATCCGGGGACCGGCGACATGACGACCCGATTCGCCCAACTCGACCGGATCCGCGACATGGAGTCCGACGGGCGGCCGGTGCGCATCGACATCCTGCGGTACGGGCTCACCCCGGCCGAGGCCCGCCTGGTCGAGGCCTCGGTCAACGACGCACTGGGCCTCGGGCAGGTGACCCGCCTCGACGATCAGCGGCGTCCGGCGGTGGAGCTGGGCGCCGAGCTGGCCAAACGGGCCCGGATCAAGCGCAGCCATCCCATGGTCCTGCTGCGGACCGGCACCCACGGCGCGGAGACCGCGTACGACACCGCCCGGCACGGGTGGCGGATCGGTCAGCGTTGGGTCGACACGACGTCCCCGAAGTCCCCCCGGTGGGCGACCGTGGTGGCCGGCGACCTGGTGGTCGCCGTCTACCGCATCGACTCCTGGGCGCCCTCGCCGGCCACCGCCGAGCGTCCGGGGGCCGGCCGGTGGTCGTTCGTCGGCACGTCCGACCCCGACCTGGACGCCCGCTACGCCGGGCGGAACGTGGCCGCCTACCTGGGCCACGGGGCGCCCAATCCGGTGACCTACGTCTGGTGTGGACCCCACTGGGTCAACACCGCCCGGTAGCCGCCCACCCGCCGGGCCCCGACCTCGGATCGAACCCCTCCGGCGCTTCCGGTAGCCTCACCGTCCATGGATCACACCATGACCCAACGACTCGAGGACCTCGCGGAGCGCCGGGAGCAGGCCCGGAACGCAGGCTCGGCCCGGGCGGTGGAGAAGCACCACGCCAAGGGCAAGATGACCGCCCGCGAGCGCATCGACTACCTGCTGGACGACGGTTCCTTCCAGGAGCTCGACATGCTGGCCCGGCACCGGGCCCACGGCATGGGTCTCGAGGAGAACCGGCCCTACACCGACGGGGTCATCACCGGCTTCGGCACCATCGACGGACGACGGGTCTGCGTGTTCAGTCAGGACTTCACCGTGTTCGGTGGTGCCCTGGGCGAGGTCTTCGCGGAGAAGATCCACAAGGTCATGGACCTGGCCTCCTCCATCGGGGTCCCGATGATCGGCCTCAACGACGGGGCCGGCGCCCGCATCCAGGAAGGCGTGGTCTCCCTCCACTCCTACGGGGGGATCTTCCACCGCAACGCCCAGGCGTCGGGTGTCATCCCCCAGATCAGCGTCATCCTCGGCCCCTGTGCCGGTGGCGCCGTCTACAGCCCGGCCATGACCGACTTCATCTTCATGGTCCAAGAGACCAGCCACATGTTCATCACCGGGCCCGACGTGGTGAAGACGGTGACGGGTGAGGATGTCACCCTGGAGGAGCTCGGCGGCGCCATGAGCCACGCCACCAAGTCCGGGGTGGCCGCCTTCGTGGCGCCCGACGAGCGGTCCTGCCTCGACGACGTGCGGTACCTGCTCAGCTTCCTCCCCTCCAACAACATGGAGGAGGCGCCGCTGCTGCGGTCGGGTGACGATCCCGAGCGGCTCACCCCCGAGCTGTCCGAGCTGATGCCGACGTCACCCAACCAGCCCTACGACATGACCAAGGTCATCCAGGCCGTGGTCGACGACGGCGAGTTCTTCGAGGTCAACCACCACTGGGCCATGAACCTGGTGTGCGGGTTCGCCCGCATCGACGGACGGGCGGTCGGCATCGTGGGCAACCAGCCCCAGATGCTCGCCGGCGTGCTGAACATCGACGCCTCGGAGAAGGGTGCGCGCTTCGTCCGGACGTGTGACGCCTTCAACATCCCGTTGGTGACCTTCGTCGACGTTCCGGGGTTCATGCCCGGCACCGACCAGGAATACGGCGGGATCATCCGCCACGGGGCCAAGCTGCTCTACGCCTACTGCGAGTCCACCGTGCCCCGGGTCCAGATCATCACCCGCAAGGCGTACGGCGGTGCCTACGTCGTCATGAACTCGAAGTCGATCGGGGCCGACCTGGCCTTCGCCTGGCCGTCGGCCGAGCTCGCGGTCATGGGCCCCGAGGGAGCGGTGGAGATCGTCTACCGGCGCGACCTGGCCGAGGCGGCCGATCCGGTGGGACGCCGCAAGGAACTCGTGGAGGAGTACACCGAGCGGTACGCCAACCCCTACGCGGCGGCCGAGCGGGGCTACGTGGACGACGTCATCGATCCGGCGGAGACCCGCCGCATCCTGGCCCGGAGCCTCGACCTGCTCGTCTCGAAGCAGGAGGACCTGCCCAAGCGCAAGCACGGGAACATGCCGCTGTGAGCGGTCGGGAGCCCATCGACCCGGCCGTCCTGGCCGTGCTGGCCGCCGCCGTGGACCAGGCGTGGCCCCGACCGGTGGTCATGGTGGAGGAGTCCCCCACCCGACCCCCGGCCTGGCGCTTCAGCGGTCGGTGGTGGAGTCGTCCGGCCACGTCCCGACGCGACCGCCCCTGGACCGGGGGCTGAACCGCCCGACCGGCCCAGGGGCACGGGTCACGTCCTGGAGTCCGCGGAAGCTCAGATCTCGCTCTCCTGCGGCGTCCGGCGCCAATGGACGAAGCCCAGCACGGTGAAGATCGCCATGATGACCGCCAGCACGAAGCAGGCGATCGCTGCGTAGAGGGCGATCTGCCCCATCTGCCAGAAGGCGTACGCCTCGAGCAATAGGCCGCGCAGTGTCGTGCCCTGGAACACCGTCTGCACCTTGGCTTCGGCCGCGACGTACTCCGGCGAACCCTTGGGAAGGGCCATGGCCTCCGAGGAGAGCTGGGCGTACGTCTTGCCGCCGCCGATCTCTTGGAGGTGGACGGCGATGAAGTGGTCGGCGTACGCCTCGGCCTGCTTGCCGGTCACCAGCTGCTGACCCGCGTACTGCGAGATGACCGGGATCATGCTCGGAGTGATCTCCGTGCCGACCTGCGCGTGCTGGAACGCTTCCGCCGGGGGAAAGACGATGCCCTGCTCCGCCAGCTGGTTGTGGACGTTGGAGTTGGCGAAGCTGTAGGCCCACATGCCCAGGGCGCCCGCCACGATCAGGAAGATCGTCAGGCCGAGCCCGACGATCGACAGAATGCCATCGAATGTCCTGCGTTTCATATTCCGTCACCTCACCGGTCGCTCCCCGGATCTCGGGGAGCCCACTTGCGACAGTAGGTAACGTCATACGGCCCACCTAGAGTACAAAGACCCCTGCGGAGCGCCGGAAGTCCCCGACGCGATCGACCACGGGTGTGTTTCCCCTCCGGACCCTTCAGTCGGTGGAGGTGACGAAGTCGATGAGGCGTTCGACCGAGCCGACCAGGGGGGCCTCCAGGTCCGCGTAGGTCGACACCGCCGACAGGATGCGGCGCCACGCCGCCGGGGGGTCACCGAGGTGCAGTGCCGCGCAGACCCCCGCCTTCCACTCGGTCCCCATCGGGATACGGGGCCATGCCTCGATCCCGAGGACCGACGGGCGGACGGCCTCCCACACGTCGACGAACGGCGTCCCGGTCACGAGCACGTCCGGGTGCCGCACGCCCTCGGCGATGCGGGACTCCTTGCTGCCGGCCACCAGGTGGTCGACCAGGACACCCAGGCGACGCGCGGGGCCGGGCCGGAAGGCGGCCACCGCCTCCGCGAGGTGGTCGATGCCGTCGAGCCGTTCCACCACGACCCCCTCGATCCGCAGGTCGTCGCCCCACACCTTCTCGACGAGCTCCGCGTCGTGGACGCCCTCCACCCACAGCCGCCCGGCGCGGGCGACGCGGGCCGTGGCGCCGGCCACCGCCACCGAACCCGATGCGGTCACGGACGGGCCCCGGGCGGCCGCGGCCGGTGGACCCCGGACGAGCGTGACGGCCCGGCCGTCGACGGCGAAGGCGCCCGGCGCCAGCCGGAAGACCCGCTCCTGGCCGGTCTGCCCGCGCACCTCCACCCCCCCGCCCTCGATACGCACCAGCGTCCCGCTGAACCCGCTGGCGCGGTGCACCAGGGCCATGCCGACCGCGGCGGGGACCTGGGGGAACACCGGGGCGAGACGGTCGGCCAACGGAGCGTCGATGGGACCCGACAGGATGCCCGACGAGCGACGCGGCCGGGTGTCTCGGGGGGTCACGGCGTGACCCTACCAACGCGGTGCCCGGCGCCCGTGGACGGTGCCGGCCCGGCCACCGCCTCAGCCGACCGCGGCTCCGCGGTGCTGCTCGACGAGGTCGATCATGTCGTCCATCATCTGGCCGATCTCGAAGTCCTTCGGCGTGTACACCCGGGCCACCCCTTTGCCCACCAGCACCGACTCGTCCTCGGGCGGAATGATCCCCCCGACCACGACCGGCGCCTCCACGCCCTCGGCGCGCAGCCGCTCGACCACTTCGGGGACCAGTTCCAGGTGGCTGCCGGAGAGGATCGAGATCCCCACGATGTCGACGTCCTCGTCGCGGGCCGCCGCCGCGATCTCCGCGGGGGAGAGGCGGATGCCCTGGTAGACGACCTCGAAACCGGCGTCACGGGCGGCCACCGCGATCTGCTCGGCCCCGTTGGAGTGACCGTCGAGTCCGGGCTTGGCCACGAGCAGGCGGGGTGGTCCACCGGCCCGCTCCGCCAGTGCCCGGGAGCGGGCCAGCACCGCCTGGAACTCGGCGCCGCGATGGCCGACACCGCCGCCGACCCCGGTCGGGGCGCGGTACTCACCGAACACTTCGCGCAGGGCGCCCGCCCACTCGCCGGTGGTGCCGCCGGCATGGGCCAGCGCGATGGTGGCGGGCATCACGTTGTCGGTGCCCTCGGCGGCGCGCCGCAGGTCGTCGAGGGCCCGCTGCACGGCCCCCGCGTCCCTCGCGGCCCGCCAGGCCCGGACGTCCTCCTGCAGGTGGGACTCCACGGCGGGGTCGACCCGCAGAATCGAGCCACCGTCACCCCCGGCCGACGCCAGCGGGGAGTCGGCCGTCTCGGTGAAGCAGTTGACGCCGACCACCTGGAGCTCGCCCGTCTCGATGCGCCGGACCCGGTCGGACTGGCTCCCGACCAGCCGTGACTTGAGCTCGTCGATCGCCTCGAACGCCCCCCCCAGCGCCAGCACGTCCTGGAGCTCCGCCCACGATGCCTCGGCCACCTCGGCCGTCTTCCGTTCGATGACCACGGAGCCGTCGAAGATGTCGCCGTACTCGAGCAAGTCGGACTCGAAGGCCAGGACCTGCTGGATCCGCAGCGACCACTGCTGGTCCCACGGACGCGGCAGGCCGAGCGCCTCGTTCCAGGCCGGCAGCTGCAGGGCCCGCGCCCGGGCCTTCTTGGACAGGGTCACCCCGAGCGACTCCAGCACGATGCGCTGGATGTTGTTCTCCGGCTGGGCCTCGGTGAGGCCGAGCGAGTTGACCTGCACGCCGTAGCGCATGCGTCGGAGCTTCGGATCCTCCACGCCGTAGCGCTCGGCGCAGACCCGGTCCCACAGCTCGGTGAAGGCCCGCATCTTGCAGGTCTCCTCGACGAAGCGGACGCCGGCGTTGACGAAAAAGGAGATCCGCCCGACCACGGAGGGGAATTCGTCCTCGGGGATCTGCCCGGACTCCCGGACCGCGTCGAGCACACCGATGGCCGTGGCCAGGGCGTAGGCGACCTCCTGGTGCGGGGTGGCCCCGGCCTCTTGGAGGTGGTAGCTGCACACGTTGATCGGGTTCCACCTGGGAACGTGGCGCACGGTGTAGGCGATGGTGTCGACGGTCAGCCGGCGGCTGGGGAGCGGGGGGAAGATGAACGTCCCGCGCGACAGGTACTCCTTCACGATGTCGTTCTGGGTGGTGCCCGACAGCACCCGGGGGTCGACGCCGCGGGTCTCGGCGTTGGCGATGTAGAGGCCGAGCAGCCAGGCGGCGGTGGCGTTGATCGTCATGGACGTGTTCATCGACTCCACCGGGATCTGGTCGAGGAGTTCGCCCATGTGCCCGAGGTGGGCGACCGGCACCCCGACCTTGCCGACCTCGCCGGCGGCCGCCGGATCGTCGGGGTCGTAGCCGATCTGGGTCGGCAGATCGAAGGCGATGGAGAGGCCGGTCTGCCCCTTGGCCAGGTTCGTCCGGTAGAGCTCGTTGGACGCCTTGGCGGTGGAGTGACCCGAGTAGGTGCGCATCACCCACGGCTTGTCCCGGGTCGGTGGGGTGGCGGGGTCGGGCTGTCCGGTGTCGCTCATCCCCCCATTGTCGCCGCGTCCCGGCGCGGGGACCAGCCCCGGGGCGGAGCCCGTCCGATTACTTCCGGTAGTCGAGGAAACCCCGGCCGGACTTCCGTCCGAGCTGCTCGGCGGTCACCATCCGCCGCAGCAGGGGCACGGCGGCGTAGTTCGGGTCGCGGAACTCGGCGTACAGGGCGTCCAGGATGGCCAGCGAGGTGTCGAGGCCGACCAGGTCGAGCAGGGCGAACGGTCCCATCGGGAACCCGCAGCCGCCCTTCATGGCCGTGTCGATGTCCTCGACTGAGGCGACGCCCTGCTCGTAGAGGCGGATGGCGTTGTTGAGGTACGGGAAGAGGAGGGCGTTGACGATGAAGCCGGCCTGGTCCTTGACCTCGACCGGGGTCTTCCCGCAGGCCTCGGCGAAGGCCCGGGCCTCGGCGACGGTGGCGTCGGAGGCGGTCAGCGGCCGCACGATCTCGACCAGCGCCATGACCGGGGCGGGGTTGAAGAAGTGGACGCCGCAGACCCGGTCCGGGCGACCCGTCTTCATGGCCATCTCGATGACCGGCAGGGTCGAGGTGTTGGTGGCCAGGATGGCGTGGTCGTCGGTGATGCGGTCGAGGTCGCTGAACAGCTCCTTCTTGACCGCCAGGTCCTCGACCACCGATTCGATGACCAGGTCGCATCCGCCCAGGGCGTCGAGCTCCGAGGTGCCGGTGACGCGGGTGAGTGCCTGGTCCCGCTCCTCCTCGGTCTTCTTGCCTTTCTCGACCTGGCGGTTCAGCGACTTCTCCAGCGCGGCCAGGGTGGCGTCGGCGGTGGACTGGCTGCGGGATCGGAGGACCACCTCGAATCCGTTGACGGCGGCCGTCTCGGCGATGCCCGACCCCATGATTCCCGACCCGACGATTCCCACGCGTGTGATTGACATGGGGAGACATGTTACCGGTGAGTCAGTTGGCCCGCGGAACTGCCGTGTTTGCCGTCGCCGGGAACGACGACGACGATGGCCGGGTGACCCACGCCTCCGATCCCGACCCGACCGACGCCCCCCGCCACCGGGAGCCTCCGCCGGGTGGACCTCGCCCCGTCCGCGGGGGCCGGGGGCGTCGGGCCGTCTACGACCGCCGTCTCGCCGCCCGGAACGAGCGGTGGCCGTTGGCGGGCCGGCTGCTCGCCACGGCCCTGGCCCGACCCGAGCTGGTCCTGGCCGCGGTCGGGGACCGGGCTCCCGTGGAGCGTGGGGGCCGGGTGCTCAACCGCGGGGTCCAGGCGCTGCTCGCCCTCGTCTCGCTGACGGACCGGACCCGGGGCGGCGGCGAGCCCGATCCGGTCGACGTCCGGGACTTGTTCGACAGCACGGCCCGGCTGGTCATGCCGGTGCGGACCGACGTCCATGTGACCGGGCGACGCATCGCCGGGCCGGAGGGCGCGCCGGACATCCCGGTCCGGGTGTACCGGCGGTTCGGCACGGGCATCGGCCCGGGTCCGCGGCCACCGGCCATCACCTACTTCCACGGTGGGGGCTGGGTCGTCGGCTCGCTGGACAGCCACGACGCGTCGTGCCGGCTGCTGGCCGCGGTCACCGGATGCGTGGTGGTGGCCGTGGACTACCGCCTCGCTCCCGAGTCGCCCTTCCCGGCGGCCGTCGACGATGTGCTGGCCGCCTACTCGTGGGTGCACGGTGCCCACCGGGAGCTCGGCACCGCGGAGGGGGTGGTCGCGGTCATGGGTGACAGCGCCGGGGGCAACCTGGCGGCCGTGGTGGCGCTGGCCGGTCGGGACGGCGCAGTGCCGGCGCCGGTCGCCCAGGGTCTCGTGTACCCGGCACTCGACGCGCGGCTGGGCTCGCCGTCGGTGGCGGAGTTCGCCGACGGCTTCTTCCTTTCCCGCGCCGGTATGGAGGCCTACCGCAGCCACTATCTCCCCGATGACCGGGACTGGGAGTCGTGGCGGGCCTCACCCCTGCTGGCCGGGGACAAGCGGGGACTGGCTCCGGCGTTCGTCGTCACGGCCGGGTTCGACCCGCTGCGCGACGAGGGTGCTGCGTACGCGGCTTCCCTCGAGGCGGCGGACGTCGAGGTGGCCCGCCGCTGCTACGACGACATGGTCCACGGATTCTTCGGGATGGGCGTGGTGCCGGACTGCCTGGCCCTGGCGACCGAGGTGTGCGACGCCATGGGTGCCCTGGTGCGTCGCGGCGCCCGACGCACCGCGGACGCCGTCGTCTGATCCTGCCGGAGCGGGCGGTGGTCCGCCCCTACACTTCGGGCATGGACGTGACCCCCGGAATTCTGGCCCTGGTCGGCGGCGGTGAATGGCAGGAAGGCTGCGACTTCGACGCCGGGTTCCTGGCGGCCGCCGACACGGACCAGGTGCTGGTGCTGCCCACCGCCGCGGCCTACGAGCACCCCGAACGCCTGGTCGTCCGGGCCGCCGAGTGGTTCGCCCCGCTGGGAGGCCAGGTGGAGGGACTGATGGTGCTGAATCGCGCCGACGCCGAGAACGACGGCGCCGCCGACATCATGCGGCGGGCCCGTCTGATCTACGTCGCCGGCAGCAGCCCCATGCACATCCGGAGCGTGCTGAAGCACTCGGTCGTGTGGGACGCCCTGGTGGCGGCGTGGTCCGACGGCGCGGTGGTGGTGGGTTCCTCCGGGGCGGCCATGGCGCTCACCGACCCCATGGTCGACGCCCGCGGCGGCGGCCTGACGATCGGGCTGGGCCTGATCCACGGCGTGGCCGTGGTGCCCCACTTCGGCGACGCCGCCGAGGACGGGACGGGCGAGAAGTTGCACCGTGCGGTGCTGCTCGCCCCCCGGGACACCCCGGTGGTGGGGATCCCCGAGCGCACGGCGCTGATCCGGGACCCCGACGGCACGTGGCGGGCATCCGGGGCCGCCGACGTGGCCGTGTTCCTCGGCGGCGCGTCGGCGCCCGACGGACTCGCTTCCCTTCCCGCCTGACCGGCACCCCCGGGACCGCCTACGGCGACCCGCCCCGGTGGAGACCGGATCAGTCGGTCATTCGCCCTCGGCGATGGTCACCGACTCGATGACCACCGGCTCGGAGGGCGCCCCGGAGCGACTGCCCACCGACTCGATGGACTTGATCACATCGAGGCCCTTCACCACCTTGCCGAACAGCGAGTACGCCGGCGGCAGGCCCACGCCGTCGGGACCGCTGACGATGAAGAACTGGCTCCCGTTGGTGTTCGGCCCGGCATTGGCCATGGCGATCGAACCGATCTCGTAGCGACCGGGCATGGGCAGCTCGTCCTCGAAGCGGTAGCCGGGACCGCCGCGGCCGGTGCCCTCGGGATCGCCGCCCTGGCACATGAAGCCGGGGATGATGCGGTGGAAGACGATCCCGTCGTAGTAGTGCCAGCGGGCGAGGAAGACGAAGTTGTTCACCGTCCGGGGGGCACCGATGGCGTCGAGGGCGATGGTGAGGGCGCCCTTGCTGGTGAGCATCTCGGCCGTGTACGACTTGGTCGGGTCGATGATCATCGGCGGGGCCGAGTCGAATCGCTGGGTCTTCGGACTGGATCCGTCTGCTGCGGGAGCCTCGGGGGCCATGGTCCACCTCCTGGTGGGTCGGGGTCGGGAACGGCGGGCGGGCGCCCGGGCTAGGACACCGTGACGGTGACCGAGAGCATGCGGTGGATGACCTTGGGCGGCGTGCCGTTGTCGCTGGCGTCGCCCTGCGAGTTGATCTCGTCGACCACGCTCTGGCCGGACGTGACCTGACCGAAGAGGGAGTAGTCAGGAGGGAGCGACTCACCCTCGGGACCGGCGACGATGAAGAACTGGTTGCTGGTCGTACCGGCCGGGGCCGCCTCCGTCTTCGCCATGGCCAGGGAGCCGATCGGGTACTGCGGCGTGGCGGTCGTCGGGACGGCGCCCTGGACCGTGTAGCCCACGGTGCCGCTGCCGGTGCCCGTCGGGTCGCCCGTCTGGTTCATGAACTGCGGGATGACCCGGTGGAACGTCAGGCAGTTGTAGTACTTCTTGTCGGCCAGGAAGACGAAGCTGTTGACGGCCACCGGGTTGGTGGCGGCGTTGAGCTTGGCCACGATGGTGCCGAGGTCGGTCTTGATGGTCGCCGTGTAGGTCTTCGACGTGTCGATGGTCATCGGTGGCGTCGAGAACTGGGGATTGGGCAGGGTCGCGGTCGGGCTCGACGGGCAACCGGCCGCCTTCGACACCTCGTCGGCGGTCTGCTGGGCGGCCGACACCGTGGTCGTGGTGGTGGTGGTCGTGGCGGCGGCGGTGGTCTTGCCCTTCCTGTTGAACAACAGGAGGGAGACTCCGACCACGACCAGCACGGCGATCACGATGGTGATCCCCCGGCGGATGCCCCGCTTGCGCTTGGCCGCCCGCTCCTCCGCCTCGCGACGGGCCTGGCGACCGGCCTTCTGACGTTCACGTTTCTCGGTTCCCACGGTCCTGCAGGGTAGCCGGTCCGCCCCCGGCCTCCGGAGCGCGCCCGGAGCCCGGTGCCCACGGGGTGGTGGGGCGTCGGCCTGTAGCCTGTGTGGCCATGTCGCTCCTGGTCCAGAAGTTCGGAGGCACGTCGGTGGGGGATGCCGACCGCATCCGCGCCGTGGCCGACCACGTAGCCCGGACGCGCCGGGCCGGCAACGACGTCGTGGTCGTGGTCAGCGCCATGGGCAAGACCACCGACGACCTCGTGCGGTTGGCCGGCGACGTGAGCTCGGTCCAACCCAGTCGTGAGGTCGACATGCTGCTCAGTTCGGGCGAGCGGATCACCATGTCCCTGCTCTGCATGGCCCTGGCCGAACTGGGCGTGGACGCCGCCTCGTACACCGGCAGCCAGGCGGGCATGATCACCGACACCGCCCACACCCGGGCGAAGATCCTGGAGGTTCGGGGCGACCGCCTGCGCGAGACCTTGGCGGCCGGCGGCGTGCCCGTCGTGGCCGGGTTCCAGGGGGTCTCGCTGGACCGGGAGGTCACCACCCTCGGCCGGGGCGGTTCGGACACCACGGCGGTGGCCCTCGCCGCCGCCCTCGGGGCCGACGCCTGCGAGATCTACACGGACGTCTCCGGGGTCTTCACCACCGATCCGCGCATCGTGCCCGAGGCCCGCAAGCTGCACCGGATCAGTTACGAGGAGATGCAGGAGATGGCCGCCACGGGGGGCCGCGTCCTGGCGCTGCGGTCGGTCGAGTTCGCCCGGAACCACCATGTTCCACTGCACGTGCGGTCCAGCTTCACCTGGGAGCCGGGAACGTGGGTCGAAGAGGAGGATGCACAGATGGAGCAGGCAGTCGTCACCGCGGTCACCCATGACCTGTCCGAGGCCAAGGTCACGGTCACGGGAGTGCCCGACAAGCCGGGCCTCGCCGCCAAGCTCTTCCGGGGCCTGGCCGACCGCAACATCAACGTCGACATGATCGTCCAGAACATCTCGCTGCACGGGACGACCGACATCTCCTTCACCATCCCCGAGACCGATCTCGCCGCCAGCACCGAGGTGTGCGAGGGTCTGGTGGGCGAGCTCGGGGCGACCGGGGTGGTCAGCGACGACGACGTGGCCCGGGTGTCACTGATCGGCGTGGGCATGAAGACCCACCCCGGGGTGACGGCCCTCACCTTCGAGACGCTGGCCGCCGTGGGGATCAACATCGAGATGATCTCGACCTCGTCGATCCGGATCTCGTGCCTGATCCGGGCCGGTCAGGCCGAGGAGGCGGTGCGGGCGCTGCACGCCGCCTTCGAGCTCGCCTGAGCCGTCGACCCACGCCGCCGATCGACCGGTGGCCCAGGTCGTAGACTGGGGGGATGCGCATCGGAGTGGTGGGGGCGACCGGCCAGGTCGGTACGGTCATGCAGGCGATCCTGGAGGAGCGCGGCTTCCCCGTCGACGAGCTGCGGCTGTTCGCCTCGGCCCGCTCGGCCGGCCGCACGCTGGCCTTCCGGGGCGCCGACCTCGTCGTCGAGGACGCCGCGAGTGCCGATCCGACGGGGATCGACATCGCCCTGTTCTCGAGCGGTGCGACGGCGTCGCGCGAGCTGGCCCCCCGCTTCGCCGCGGCGGGCGCCGTGGTGATCGACAACTCGTCGGCGTGGCGCATGGATCCCGACGTGCCCCTCGTGGTGCCCGAGGTGAACGAGTCGGCACTCGGGGTCATCCCCAAGGGCATCGTGGCCAACCCCAACTGCACGACCATGGTGGCGATGCCGGTCCTGCAGCCGCTCCACGAGGCGGCCGGACTGTCGCGCCTCGTGGTGTCGACCTACCAGGCCGTGTCGGGGGCGGGCCTGGCCGGGGTGGCCGAGCTCGACGAGCAGTTGCAGGCCACCGTGGCCGGTGCCGCGACCCTCACCTTCGACGGCGCGGCGGTCACCGGCCCGGCAGCCTCGGTCTTCCCGGACCGCATCGCCCACAACGTGCTGTCCGTCGCCGGCTCCCTGGTCGACGACGGCTCGGGCGAGACCAACGAGGAACAGAAGTTCCGCGATGAGAGTCGCAAGATCCTCGGCATCCCCGAGCTGGTGGTGACGTGCACCTGCGTTCGCGTGCCGGTGTTCACCGGGCACTCGCTGGCCATCGTGGCCGAGTTCGATCGGCCGATCGCTCCGGACGAGGCCGTCAAGCTGCTCGACGGCGCACCCGGTGTCGAGCTCTCGGAACTGCCCACGCCCCGCCGGGCCACCGGGATCGACCCCTCGCTGGTCGGGCGGATCCGGGCCGCCGAGGGTGCCCCCCACGCGCTGGCGCTGTTCGTGAGCGGCGACAACCTGCGCAAGGGCGCCGCCCTCAACGCCGTCCAGATCGCCGAGTCGTTGGTGCGCCTCGGCATCGTCGCCTGATCCCTGCCGGCTCTCGGGCCGGCGGCTCAGTCGCCGGTCGCCAGATTCGTGCGGGACAGCACCGCCACCCGTTTGGCCAGATTGACGGCGTGGTCGCCGAACCGCTCGTAGAAGCGGGCCAGCAGGGCGAGCTCGACGGCCACGGGCAGCGGCATGGTGCCGGCCACCACCTCGACGGTCAGGCTCACGTGCAGGTCGTCCATCTCGTCGTCGAGGTCGTCCACCAGCGCCCAGCCGCCGGGTTCGCGCTCGGCGTAGGCGTCGGTGGTCGCCCGCCACATGTGCACCGCCACCTCGCCCATCCGCTCGAGGAGGCCGCGGCTGCGGGCCGACAGCTCGGCGCCGAGGCCGCGGGCGGCGCGTCGGGCGACGTGCTCGGCCAGGTCGCCGTTGCGCTCCAGGTCGGGCAGCATCCGGATGACGGTGACGAGGTAGCGCAGCTGATTGGGTGAGGTGATCCCGGCCACCGTCAGCTGCTGGAGCGTGAGCTCCTCGATGTCATGGCACAGGGAGTCGACCACCTCGTCGCGGTCGGCGAGGGCCTTGGCGGCTTCCCGGTCGCCGGCCAGGAGGGCGTGCGTGGCGCCCGACACCGAGTCACCGACGAGGGCGAACAGCTGCAGGACCTTCCTGTCGATCTGCTCGAGCGGTGATTCCATCCCCTCACCGTATCCCGGTGCCCGCCGTCGCTCACGGGCGTCCGGGCCCCGCCACCGGACGCGTGGGCTCAGTCGACGGGTGGCCGGTCGCCGTCGTCGAGTGAGGGGACCGTCTCCTCGCTCACGATGATCCGTGGCCCGGAGCCCCACGACAGATACCGCCACGACCAGTTGATGAAGACGACGATCTTGTTGCGGAAGCCGATCAGGTAGACGAGATGGAGCCCCAGCCAGGCGAGCCAGCCGAGCGTGCCCCGGAGCAGCCGTCCGCTACGGAACTGGGTGACGGCCGCCCGTCGGCCGATGGTCGCCATGATCCCCTTGTCCTTGTAGGCGAACGGGGTCGTCGGCCGGCCCTCGAGGCGGGCCAGGATCTGGCGGGCGGCGTGGGCCCCCGACTGGATGGCCACCTGGGCCACCTGTGGACAGACGGTGTCGGCCGCCGGCCCTGATCCTCCCCACAGCACGGCCGCCGCGTCGCCCACCGCCCAGACGTCGTCGTGGCCGCGGACCGCCAGATCGTGGTCGACCTCGAGCCGCCCGTTGGGACCGGTCGGGGCGTCGATCCGGGCGGCGACGGTGCCCTCCACCGTCACGCCGCCGGCCCACACGACCGTACGGGTGGGGATCACCGTCCCGTCGTCGAGCGCGACCGACCCGGCCGTCACCTCCTTCACCATCCGCCCCAGGAACAGCTCGACGCCACGGCCGGTCAGCGTGGTCGCCGCGTACTCGGCGGCCGGCTCCCGGAACGGGGTGAGGAGCCGGTCCAGCCCGTCGACCAGGACGATCCGACCGGCGGACCGCTCGAAGCGGAAACCGTCGTGGCGCACCGCCACATCCAGCAACTCGGCCAGGGCGCCGGCCACCTCGACCCCGGTCGGACCCCCACCGACCACGATGAAGGTCAACGCCCCGCGGGCCGCCGCCCCCTCGGGATGGGAGTCGACGTCCTCGAGCCGACGCAGGATGTGGTCCCGCAGCCGGCGCGCGTCGGTCAGCGTGTACAGCGGGAAGCTGTGGTCGGAAGCACCCGGGATGCCGAAGAACTTGGCCGTGGCCCCACTGGCCACGACGAGCGAGTCGAAGCGGAGCGGGGCCGAGTCCTCGAGCTGCACCTCGCGGCGGTCCCAGTCGACGCCCGTCACTGTGGCCATCCGGAAACTCACGTTGTCCGCCTTCCCGAAGATGACGCGGATCGGGTAGGCCACGTCTCCCGACTCGAGCCCGGCGGTCGCCACCTCGTAGAGCAGGGGCTGGAAGGTGTGGAAGTTGCGCTGGTCGACGACGACGACCTCGACGGGCTTGCCGATCAGGGCGCGGGCGACGTTCAGGCCGCCGAATCCGGCCCCGACGACGACGACCCGATGCATCCGCCCATGGTGACACAGGGCACGCCGGGGGGCGCCGGTCCGTTGTCTCCACCTTGCGTGTGACACCCCTTCGGTACCATCCGCGCCATCCGCGTCGGTCGCCCCGGTACGTAAACGGGGCGGTGCCCGCGCCCGTCGGGGGCCGGGAGGGTCGCGGCTCGCGAGAGGATCCGCCATGCTCACCGGACTGCTGATCGGCCTGCTCACCGGGTGCGTCCTCGGGCTGTCGGTGGGCCTCCTCGTCCGCTCGGGCCAGTCGACGCGCTCCCGCACCACCCAGGCCCGGCTCGAGGCGGAGCTGGCCCGGGCCCGGGAGGTGGCCGCCGAACGCGGGGGAACCGCCGAGGAGGTCCGGCGCCAGCTCACGGGCGAGTTCGCCCGGCTGTCGTCGGAGGCACTCCGCCAGAACGCGGACCAGTTCCTGCAGTTGGCCGACGCCCGCATGGGGGAGAACCGACAGGCCACGGAAGGTGACATGGCCCGGCGTCAGGAGGAGCTGACCCGGCTCCTGGCGCCGCTGGTCGACCAGCTGGGCCGCTACGACGAGGGGGTCCGCCGGCTCGAGGTCGAGCGCCAACGGGCGTACACGTCCCTGACCGAGCAGATGCGCCAGCTCACCGGGTCCCACGAACGCCTCGAGCGCGAGACGCGCAACCTGGTCACGGCGTTGCGCAGTCCGCAGACCCGGGGCCGCTGGGGCGAGCTGCAGCTCCGGCGGGTGGTGGAGATGGCCGGCATGCTCGAACGTTGCGACTTCTCCGAACAGGTGACCTCCGACGGCGACGCCGGCCGGGTGCGGCCCGACCTGGTGGTGCACCTCCCCGGGGGGAAGAACGTGGCGGTCGACGCCAAGGTGCCGCTCCAGGCCTTCCTCGACGCCAACGAGGCCGACGACGAATCGGTGCGTCGGGCCCATCTGGCCGCCCACGGCCGCCAGATGAAGGCCCACGTGGACGCCCTCTCCAAGAAGGAGTACTGGAAGCGGGTCGATCCGTCCCCCGAGTTCGTCGTGGCCTTCATCCCCGGCGACCCGCTGCTGACCGCGGCCCTCGAGCACGAGCCGGGGCTGATGGAGTACGCGGTGGCCAACCACGTGCTGCTCGCCACGCCGACGTCTCTCATCGCCCTCCTGCGAGCCGTGGCCTACGGCTGGCAACAGGAGGCGCTCACCGAGAACGCCCGCCAGGTGCAGGTCCTCGGGGCCCAGCTCTACGAACGGATCTCGGTGCTGGGCGAGCACATGGCCGGGGTGGGTCGCAGCCTGACGGCGGCGGTCACGGCGTACAACCGGTCCGTCGGCTCGCTCGAGGGCCGGGTGCTCGTCACGGCCCGGCGGTTCGTGGAGATGGGAGTGGTGGGAGCCGGGGAACGGGAGCCCGTCCAGCCGCTGCCTGTCGACGTCGTGACCCGGCCCCTGCAGGCCGCCGAGCTGGTGGGAACCGCCGGCGGTGGGCCCGCCGGGGAGGTTCCGGCGCCCGCCGGGGGACTGCCGGGCTGACCGCGCCCGGCCGGAACGCCGGAACCCGACGGCCCTCGCCCGGATTCGTGTCCGTCGGGCCGGTTCCGTTACAGTCGTGTTGCGATTCTCATGGAATTCCAAGGTGGGGACGCTAAAAAGGAACTGTCTGTGACGTCCACTACGTCGATAGCCACCCGCTGACGCCCGAACCGGTCCAGGAGCGCGGCGTCGGGGAACAAAGGAGACATTGCGTGAACATCCTGGTACTCGGAGGAGACGGCTACCTCGGCTGGCCGACGGCTCTCTACCTCTCCCGCAAGGGTCACAAGGTCGGTGTCGTCGACAACTTCGCTCGTCGTGGCTACGACCTCGAGATGGGAGTGGACTCCCTCGTTCCCATCGTGAGCCTCCAGCACCGGGTGCGCCGCTGGAAGGAGGTGTCGGGCAACGACATCGACATCTACGTGGGCGACCTGACCGATCCCTCGTTCGTGAGTGAGACCCTCGCCTCCTTCGAGCCGGACTCCGTGGTCCACTTCGCCGAGCAGCGATCGGCGCCGTACTCGATGATCGACCGCAAGCACGCCGTCTACACCCAGGTCAACAACGTGGTCGGCACGCTCAACCTGCTCTACGCCATCGCCGAGCAGGACCGGGACATCCACCTGGTGAAGCTGGGCACGATGGGCGAGTACGGCACGCCGAACATCGACATCGAAGAGGGATTCATCGAGATCACCCACCGTGGTCGCACCGACGTCCTGCCCTATCCCAAGCAGCCGGGCTCCTTCTACCACCTGTCCAAGGTGCACGACAGCCACAACATCATGTTCGCCTGCCGCATCTGGGGCGTGCGGGCCACCGACCTGAACCAGGGCATCGTCTACGGTCACGAGACCGAGGAGACGGTCCTCCATCCGGAGCTGGCGACCCGCTTCGACTACGACGGCGTCTTCGGCACCGTGCTGAACCGGTTCTGCGTCCAGGCCGTCACCGGCCACCCCCTGACCGTCTACGGCTCGGGTGGGCAGACGCGAGGGATGCTCAACATCCTGGACACGCTGGCCTGTGTCGAACTCGCCTGTGAGAACCCGGCCGACCGGGGCGAATTCCGGGTGTTCAACCAGTTCACCGAGTCCTTCTCGGTGGAGCAGATGGCCCAGATGGTGGCCGAGCAGTACTCCGGTCCCGTCACCATCGAGCACCCGCCCACGCCGCGGGTGGAGAAGGAGGAGCACTACTACCGGGCAGCCCATACCAAGCTGCTCGACCTCGGACTCGTGCCCCACCTGCTGACCTCCTCGGTGGTCCGCTCGCTCCTCGCCGTGTGCGAGAAGTACAAGGACTCGGTGGATGCGGCGGCCATCCTGCCGACCGTCGATTGGCGCAGCACCTCGTCGACCCTCGTCACGGCCGGTTCGCACGGTGCCTCGCCGTCCGATCCCGGGACGTCCGAGGCCGCCGAGGTCGGCTGAGCCCCTTCTGACGGTCGGCTGAGGCCCTGCTGACGGAAGGGCGTCCGTAGGGGCCGGGCCCCGGGGTCGGCACTATCGTCGTCGGGATGCCGAGAGCCAGCCGCAGACGCCGTCGCCCCCCCGGGCGCGGCCTCGGCGAGTCGGTGCTGATCGCCATCGCCGCCACCATCACGGTGGTCCTGGTGGGCGGGTCCCTGGTGGCCATCCACACCCAGTCCCAGGGCTACCGCTCGGCGACGACCGCCGGCTACGCCGCGCTGGCCGACCGGGTGGGACAGGCCTCCACCCGTACCGGCTCCGAGCTGTCGACCCTCATCGCCGGGGCGCCGACGTTGACCGACGCGGCGCTGCCCGTCACGGCCCGGGGCGTCCTCGAGCAGGGACTCGACGCCGCCGTGCGAGAGACGTCCGAGCAGGCCCAACAGGCGCAGAACCTGCAGTCCCCGCCGCCCGAGGGCGACCTCGGCCCGCGTTTCACCCGGGTGATGGCGTTACGGTCCACGGCCACGGCGGCGCTGCGGACCACGATCGACCGCCTGCTGGGGATGGAGCCGATACCCGTGGCCGGCGGATCCGTCCCGACCGCCCCACCGACCTCCACCACCCAGATCTCCTCCGAGCAGGCGTCGGTCGAGATGGCCGCCGAGGGCCGCGCGTTCGAGCAGTCCGACGATCTCTTCCGCGCCCTCCAGGCATCGGCGACCGCCCAGCACCTCCCGTTCCGGCTGCACCCGTCGGTGTGGGTACCGGCCCCCGTCGCCACCGCCCCGCTCGGGTCCTCGGCGCTCGGCGCCACGGCTGCCGCCCTGGCCTCCGCTCCGGCCCTGGCGGCCTTCCACCACCTCGTGGTGACCGCCGTCGGGCTCACCCCCCCGGCGGTGCCGACCGGAGGGTCGGGGACGTCGTCGACGGACTGCACCGATCCGGTCTCGACGGTCCCGGGTGCGTCGCCGGCGATCCTCCCCCCGACACCGACGGTCACCGCGTTGGTCACGGTGACCAACTGTGGGAACGTGCCCGAATCGAACGTCACGGTCAGCGTCACGGTGGCACCGGCCGACACCCCGGGCACGGCCGCGCCGGCACCGGGCGCGCGCGGTGGTCGCCGGTCGGCGACGGTGGAGGTGGCCTCGGGGTCGTCGGCCGCACCGGACCTGGCCCCCCTGCCGGTGGCGGGTGGTCACACCTACACGGTGACGGTGGCCGTGACGCTGCCGCCCGGCCAGGCCGACCCGGCCGGCTCGACCCAGCAATTCCTCGTCCAGATCGCTCCCTGAGGGCGTCGGTGGGCCTCCGGGCTGGTCAGGGACCGCAGGTCAGCATCTAAGATCGGGCCGGACGACGAAGACGAACCCAACGGAGGGTAGAGGCGAGTGGCCGAGAGCATCACGATCACGGACAACCGGACGGGGCAGTCACTCGAGATCCCCTTGGAGAACGGGGGTGTGTCGGCGGCGGACTTCACCAAGCTCCTTCCCGGCATCTGGTTCTACGATCCGGCCTTCACGGCCACCGCAGCGTGTGAGAGTGCGATCACCTACCTCGACGGTGACGCGGGCATCCTCCGCTACCGGGGGTACCCGATCGAGCAGCTCGCCGAGGATTCGACGTTCCTCGAGGTCGCCTACCTGCTCCTCAACGGGGAGCTGCCCACCACGGACCAGTTCGACGTGTGGGAGCGGGAGATCACCCTCCACACCTTCATCCACGAGAACGTACGCAAGCGATTCCTGGAGGGCTTCCACTACGACGCCCATCCGATGGGCATGCTGGTCTCGGCGGTAGCGGCCCTCTCCACCTTCTACCTGGACGCCAAGGACATCTTCGACCCCGAGTCCCGCGACAAGCAGATCATCCGTCTGATCGCCAAGATGCCCACCCTGGCCGCCGCCGCCCACCGCTTCAGCGTCGGCATGCCGTTCGTCTACCCCGACAACTCGCTCCCGTTCACCTCCAACTTCCTGTCGATGATGTGGAAGATCGCCGAGCCGCGGTTCGAGGCCGATCCGGTCCTGGCCCGGGCACTCGACGTGCTGTTCATCCTCCACGCCGACCACGAGCAGAATTGCTCGACCACCGCCATGCGCGTGGTGGGCTCGTCGCACGCCGACCCGTACTCGGCCACCGCCGCCGCCGCCGCCGCCCTCTACGGCCCCCGCCACGGAGGCGCCAACGAGGCCGTCATCCGCATGCTCACCGAGATCGGCTCCCTCGACAACGTCCAGCCCTTCATCGATTCCGTCAAGTCGGGTCAGGGAGGACGGCTGCAGGGCTTCGGCCACCGCGTCTACAAGAGCTACGACCCCCGGGCCACGATCATCAAACGGACGGCCGACGAGGTCTTCGCCATCACCGGCAAGAACCCGCTCCTCGACATCGCCCTGAAGCTCGAGGAGATCGCCCTGTCCGACGAGTACTTCACCTCGCGCAAGCTCTATCCGAACGTCGACTTCTACTCCGGCCTCATCTATCAGGCCATGGGGTTCCCCCTCGAGATGTTCCCCGTCCTGTTCGCCATCCCCCGAACGGCGGGTTGGTTGGCCCACTGGCAGGAGATGCTCAATCAGGACTCCAAGATCGCGCGCCCCCGCCAGCTCTACATCGGTGCCGACGAGCGCGACTACGTGCCCATCGCCGAGCGGTAGTCCCGGCGCCGGTGGCGCTCAGGCCCCGGCCGGCGGCAGGGTGACCTGGCGCATCAGGCCCTCTTGGACCATGGAGACGGCCAGTGCGCCGCCCCGGGTGAACATGAAGCCCCGGGCCAGCCCGCGGGCTCCGGACGCCGTCGGGCTGTCCATGTCGTAGAGCAGCCACTCGTCGGCCCGGAAGGGCCGGTGGAACCACATGCAGTGGTCGAGGCTCGCCCCCATGAAGTCCGGGTCGTCCCAACCGACGTCGTGAGGGGCGAGCATGGTGTCGAAGAGGCTCATGTCCGAGGCGTAGGCGGCCACGCAGCTGTGCAGCAACGGGTCGTCGGGCAGGGTCCCGTCGGCCCGCAGCCACAGCCGCTGGCGCGACTCGCCGCTGGCGCGGTGCATCCAGGGGAGCGAGCCGAGGTGGCGCTGGTCGATCGGGTGTGGGCGGTCGAACCAGTCCCCGACCTTGTCGCGGTAGGGCTCGAGGCGCTCGGCCAGGGTGGGGAGGGTCTCGGGGTCGGGCACCTCGGGCATGGGGAACTGGTGGGACAGGCCCGGCTCGTCGACGTGGAACGAGGCCGACAGGTTGAAGATGGCCCGGCCGTGCTGGATCGCCACCACCCGCCGGGTGGTGAAGCTCCGGCCGTCGCGGATGCGGTCCACCTCGTACAGCACGGGGATGTTGGGGTCACCGGGCCGCAGGAAGTAGGCGTGCAGCGAGTGGGGACGACCCCGGTCGACGGTCCGGCCGGCCGCCATCAGCGACTGGGCGGCCACCTGGCCCCCGAAGATCCGCTGGCGCTCCTCGCTCAGGTTGGCCCCGCGGAAGATGTTGACCTCGATGGGTTCGAGGTCGAGCAGGTCCACCAGCAGTTCGAGGGCGTCACTCACGCCTCCCATCCTGTCAGGTCGCCCCGCCCTCCCCGCCCCTCCGGTCCGGCCGGCGCCCGCGGTGGGAGGGTCGGGGGCCGGTGACGGGACGGACCGTCCCCGGTAGCGTTGGCCCGTGTCCTCCATCGCCTTCCCCGACCGGTTCCTGTGGGGGACCGCCACCGCCGCCCATCAGGTCGAAGGGGGCAACGTCAACAACGACTGGTGGGCCATGGAGCACGACCCGGCCGCCAACTGCGCCGACGTCAGCGGCGACGCCTGCGACTCGTTCAACCGGTATGCCGAGGACATAGCGCTCGTCGCCGACCTCGGTCTGGGTGCGTACCGCTTCTCGCTCGAATGGAGCCGGATCGAACCGGAGGAGGGCGAATTCTCGAGGGTGGCGCTGGACCACTACCGCCGCATGGCGGCCACGTGCCACGAGCACGGCATCCTTCCGGTCGTGACCTTCCACCACTTCACCCATCCGCGCTGGCTGGCCGCCGCCGGCACGTGGGAGGCGCTCCACGCCCCTGACCGCTTCGCTCGGTTCTGTGAACGGGTCACGGCCCATCTGGGCGACCTCATCGGCATGGCGTGCACGATCAACGAGCCCAATGTGGTGGCGATGATGGGCTGGCGCCTCGGAATCTTCCCTCCGCGGGTACGCGACCGCACGCGACGCGACGTGGTCAATGCGGCGCTGGTGTCGGCCCACCGCAAGGGTGTGGAGGCGATCCGCTCCGGGCCGGGCGACTTCCCGGTGGGGATCACCGTGTCGATGACCGACTTCCAGCTCCGACCGGGTGGGGAGGAGTGGCTCCAGCGGCTGCGCGGGCCCAACGAGGACGTGTTCCTGGAAGCCACCGGCGGCGACGATTTCATCGGGGTCCAGACCTACACGCGCATGCGGGTGGGTCCCGACGGCCCCATGGCGGCCGAGGACGGGGTGGCCACCACCCAGATGGGCTACGAGGTCTGGCCCGAGGCGCTGGGGGCCACGATCCGCCGGGCCACCGAGGTGACCGGGGGCCTGCCCGTCCACGTCACCGAGAACGGCATCGGGACCGATGACGATCCCCTCCGCATCGAGTACGTGACCCGGGTCGCTGGCCGGTGTCCGGCAGTGCCTCGACGACGGCATCGACGTGCGGGGCTACTTCTACTGGAGCCTGCTGGACAACTTCGAGTGGGTGCTCGGCTACGGACCCACGTTCGGCCTGGTGGCCGTGGACCGGGAGACGTTCCAGCGCCGCCCCAAGCCCAGTTCGGCCTTCTTCGCGGGGGTGGCCAGGGCCAACGGTCTGACCGGCTGAGCGGCCCGGGCGACGGGCCGGCCGGGGTGGCCGCGCCCCCGGGCGCCCCCCGGGTGGGGACTAGAGTGGTCGGGATGGCCGAGACCCCAGACGTCGCCGAGGAAGTCCGGCCCAGCCTGTCCGAGCGCCTCCTCCACCTCTGGGAGAAGCGGGACACGCCCGAGGCCCGGCAGCTGTTCCGCTACACCATGGTGTCGGTCATCTCGACGCTCGTGTCGGTGGCCGTCCTGGCCCTCGTCTTCGGCGTGTTCCACATCTGGGGCGAGGTGGGCAGCACCGTGTTCGCCAACGCCGTCGCCAGTGTCCCGTCCTACTTCCTCACCCGCAACTGGGTCTGGGGCAAGACCGGTCGTTCGCACCTGGTCAAAGAGATCATCCCGTTCTGGACGATGTCCGCCCTGGGGGTGGCCTTCTCCATCGTGGGGGCCGCGGTCGCCAAACACGTCGGCCAGCGCCTGGGCCTCAGCCACTTCGAGCAGACCGTGCTGGTGGAGTTGGCCAACCTGGCGTCGTTCGCCATCTTCTGGGTGGCGAAGTACCTGGTGTTCAACCGGATCTTCAAGGTCCACCCCCTCGAGGAGCTCGACGAGCTCGTCGAGGCCGCCTGAACGACCCGGCTCCCGTGCTCCTGGCCACCGCCACGCCGACCGGGGCGGTCGTCCTGGTCGTCGCGGTCTTCCTTGCCAGTGCCGTCGAGATGGTCGAGGCCCTGACCATCGTCCTGGCCGTCGGGGTCACCCGGGGATGGCGTTCGGCGTTGGAAGGGGTGGCCGCCGCCCTCCTCGCCCTGGCCGCCCTGGTGGCGGTCTTCGGACCGGCCATCGTCCACTGGGTACCGCTGTCCGCCCTCCGCCTGGTGGTCGGAGCCCTCCTGTTGGTCTTCGGCCTCCAGTGGCTCCGCAAGGCCGTCCTCCGGTCGGCGGGTCTCAAGGCCAAGCACGACGAGGACGCCATCTACGCCGAGCAGGTGACGGAGCTGGCCACCCAACCGAAGCCCGCGTCCGGACGGGACGCCACCGCCTTCACCGTCGCCTTCAAGGGTGTCTTCCTGGAAGGGCTCGAAGTCGTGGTGATCGTGATCACCCTGGGTACGACGTCCCATCGCCTGGGACTGGCGGCGGTGGCCGCCGGGGCGGCCGCCCTCGTGGTGGCCGCGGCCGGTCTGGTGGTCCACCGCCAGCTGTCCGGGGTACCCGAGAACGCCATGAAGATGGGCGTGGGACTCATGCTGGTCAGCTTCGGGACGTTCTGGGCCGGCGAGGGGGTCCACGTGTCGTGGCCCGGCTCGGAGCTGGCGATCCCCGTCCTGGTGGCCTGGTACGGGACGGTCGCCTGGGTGCTCGTCACCGCCCTGTCCCGGCGCGGTGCCCCTACCGGTTCGGCCCGGCCGGTCACGGCCGGAGGACCGACCGGTGGCTGAGCCTCCGGGCGCCGCCCGACCCGCCGTCCGGCGCTGGCTCGCCGTCTTCGGGCACTTCTGGTGGGAGTTCCTGATCGGCGACACGCCGGAACTCTTCGTCGGCGCCGTCGCCGTCGTCGGGCTGGTCGCCGTCCTCTGCCTGTGGCCGGGACTGCGGACGCTGGCGGCCTTCCTGGCACCGGTGCTGGTGGCGCTCGTCCTGGCCGCCTCGGTGGCGCGGGCCGCCCGCCGACGCACGCCCTGACCGTGGTCGGGCCGGCCACCGGCCGCGGCGCCGATCAGACGGGCTGACCGACCGGCCGCACCATGACCTCGTTGACGTCGACCCCGATGGGTTGGCTGACGATGTACCCGACGGCCTCGGCCACCGCCTCGGCCTCCAGGGCGAAGGCCGGGGCCCCGGCCTCCCCCCAGAACGGGGTGTCGGTGATGCCGGGCGCCACCAGGGCCACCCGGATCCCGGAGTCGGTCAGCTGGGGCCGCAGGTTCTGGGCGATGGCCGCCACCGCCGCCTTGGTGGCGCCGTAGAGACTGCCCGGCCGGATGATGCGCCCGGCCACACTGCCCACCAGGACGACCTGGCCTCCCGGGGCCGTCAGCCGGGGGAGGGCGGCCTTCACCAGCAGGGCCGGTCCGAGCACGTTGGTCAGCACCATGGCACGCCACTGGTCGGGATCCCCGTCGGCCAGGTCGCCGGGGGCCGTGAACCCCGCGTTGGCGACGGCCACGTCGAGGCCACCGTGGTGGGCGACGTGCTCGGCCACCGCCCGCTCGTTGTCGGCCCATTCGGACGCGTCGGCCACCACCCCGAGCGCGTCCGCCCCGACCGACCGCAGCTCGTCCACGGCGGCATGGAGGGTGTCCGGGGTCCGGCCGGTCAGGGTGACGCCCAGACCGAGCCGGGCCAGTGTGTGGGCGGTGGCGAGGCCGAGGCCGGTCGAGCCGCCGGTGACGAGGGCACTGCGGGAGGCATCCATGGGACGAGTATGCCCGGGAGCCGTGGGGTTCCGAACGCCCCGGTCCGTGTCCGTCAGTCGCGGAAGTTGTTGAACTGCAGAGGGATCCCGAAGTCCTCGGCCTTGAGGGCGGTGATCACCGCCTGCAGGTCGTCGCGCTTCTTGCCCGTCACGCGGAGCTGGTCGCCCTGGGTCTGGGACGACACGCCCTTCAGGTTGAGGTCCTTGATGAACCGGTTGATCTTCTTGGCGTGGTCCGAGGAGATGCCGGCCTGGATGCCGAGCCGCTGGCGGGCCGATCCCTTGGACGCCTCCTCGACCTTGCCGACGTCGAAGGACTTGAGCGAGACCTCGCGCTTGACCATCTTCTCCTGGAGGACCTGGTAGAGCGCGCGCAGCCGGTCCTCGGTCGAAGACGAGAGGATCAGCTCCTTGTCGTTGAGTTCGATCGTTGAGTCGGTGCCCTTGAAGTCGAAGCGGGTGGTGGCCTCGCGATTGGCCTGGTCCACGGCATTGCGGACTTCCTGCATGTCAACTTCGGAGACGACGTCGAAGGTGGGCATGGCGAAACAGTAGCGCCGCGCGAGGCGCTATCCTTGCCCGCCTGCGGGTCGGTGCCCGAGTGGCCAAAGGGAGCAGACTGTAAATCTGCCGGTTCTGCCTTCGAAGGTTCGAATCCTTCCCGGCCCACGCAGAAGAAAGCCCTGGTCAGAGCCCTAAAATGGGGTCCTGGCCGGGGCTTTCCTAGTGCCTCTGCGATGCCACGCTTGGCTACCGCGGTAGCCAAGCCGTCCAGGGTCATTCCATTGCTTGCCCGGTCTCACCTGGGGCGATGCGGTTCACGTGTCTAGAAAGTCGCAGATTTCCCGTCTTTCACGACGAATTCCGAGAAATTCCGGACGGAACGTGATTTTGCAGCACTCAAAGGCTGCATGACCACGACACCAAACCATTCGAGCTTCCGATGACCCGCCGTGCACCCGGCGAAGGCTCGCTCTACCAGACCCCCGACGGCACCTGGCATGGTTCCGTCAGTTTCGGCACCGGGCCTGACGGCAAGCGAATCCGTATGCATGTCCGGGCCAAGACGAAGACCGCCGTCGCCGAGAAGCTCAGGGCCCGCATCCGGGACAAGGAGGACGGCCTGGTGCCTACCGGGGCACAGCCAACGGTCGAGGCCTGGCTGACCCAGTGGCTCGAACTGACCGCCCGGACCCGCAAGGAGTCGACCTACAAGACGTACAAGACGATCTGCCGGTACGCCATCGGTGCCTTTGGTCAGGTGAAGCTGGACCAGGTGACCACGGAGCAGATTGAAATGCTCTACGCCAAGTTGGCGAAGCGGGGAATGTCGCCAGCCACGGAGGCGGACGTCCACCGCACGCTCCACGCCGCATTTGGCGAGGCCATGAGGCGACATCAGATCGTTCGGAACCCTGTGGACCACGCCAGGCACAGGCCTGTCCGAGAGGAAGAAATCGAGCCTCTGTCGGTGGACGAGGCCAAGGCTGTCCTCAGGGCCGCCAAGGCAGGCAGACAGCCGGCACGGTGGGAAGTGGCCCTGACCCTCGGATTGAGGCAGGGAGAGGTCCTGGGGCTTCAATGGGGCGACATCGACTTCGACAGGAAGACCCTGTCCGTCAGGCGGGCGGCATTCACCTCTCAGTGGCGCCACGGGTGCTCCCAGGACACGCCTACATGTGGTGGACAGCCGGCCAAATGCCCAGACCGGACCGGTGGCGGCGTCCGGGTTGGGCCGCCAAAGACCCGAAGGGCGCTACGGACCGTCGCTATGCCGGAATTCCTGGTCGGCTCATTGAAGGCTCACCGGGCGGCCCAAGAGACGGAGCGGGAGGTGGCGGGGGCTAAGTGGGTCCAGGGCCCCGGTTGGGTGTTCCCCTCCCGGACCGGGCGTCTGGTCCGTTCAAATGACGACTGGGATGCCTGGAAGGACCTGCTCAAAGCGGCCGGTGTCCGAGACGCCCGGTTGCATGATGCCCGGCACACTGCGGCAACTTTCATGCTGGCGAACGGGGTGGACGGCCGTGTGGTCATGGACATACTTGGGTGGAGTCGTCTCGAGATGGTGTCTCGCTACCAACACGTCAGCACGGCCTTACAGGAGGAGGCGGCCCGCCGGATGAACGTGCTCCTGTTCGAGGACCAGGGCCCGAGCGGCGACGCAACACCCGCCGACCAGGAATCCGAGCACGAGGGATCAAAGGCTGGCGGGTCACCGAATCCAAGCGGCTCGACCAAGTAGCTTTCAAGGCGTCACGTGAGGCAGATCCAAGGAGTGGAATTGGTGGATACGGCGGGCCTACGGAAAGCCAGGGGTGCTTTCTTCACACCTGAACCGATCTGCAAGGTCATGACTTACGGGGATCTCTACTGGCCCAACGACGCCGCAGGGAGGGCTGGATGCCCAAGAGCGTGACGAATGGCAATGGCACGGCAATCACTCACGGTGGAGTTGAGAACGCCACCTCCTCCTCCAGCGATGTAGGTGAGGCCCCCGTTGGCGAATACAAGAACTCCAACATGTCCGCAGCGAGAATTGCGAAGAACGACGAGTTCTATACCCAGTGGGCGGACATCGAACGCGAGATGAACGCCTACTTGGAGTACGACCCGGACGTGTTCCGCGACAAGGTCGTCCTGCTGCCGTGCGACGACCCCGAATGGAGCAACTTCGCGAAGTTTTTCGCACTTCACTTCACGGACTTCGGCATCAATAGGCTCATCTCGACCTCGTATGCCGCCGACAGCAAGCCCGCCAATCTCGTCTACGAACCGACTCTGTTCGAGGCGGAGGACCCGAGGTTCGACGCCACCAAGACGCGTAGCAACGGCAAGAAGTTCTTGCTGGAGAAGAAAGACATCAACGGGGACGGCGTCGTCAACATCGAGGACCTCCAGTGGGAGTACCTCGATGGAGATGGTGACTTCCGCAGCGCCGAGGTCACGGCCCTCCGCAACGAGGCCGACATCGTAATCACGAACCCGCCGTTCAGCTTGTTCCGCGAGTTCGTTGCCTGGCTCATTGAAGGTGGTGTGAAGTTCTCGATCATCGGGAGCAGCAACTCCATCACCACCAAGGAGATTTTCCCGCTCATCAAGGGCAACCGGTTGTGGAAGGGCGCTACAGCGAACAACACTGACATGGTGTTCGGGGTGCCGAAGGGAACGCCGTTGAAGGCGGCTGATCGTGCGAAGGCCGAGAGGCTCGGCTACCCGTCAGATGGCGAATACGACTACACGCGGCTTCGGGAACTCCTGCTGGTTCACGAACCTCGAGCATGGTCGCCGCCATGAGCCGCTCCAGCTGATGACGATGGCCGACAACAAGACGTTCAGCAAGGCACAAGCAAGTTCGTGGCGCCGACTACTGAGCGTATGACAACTTCGACGCCATCGAAGTGCCTTTCACTGATGCGATACCGAGCGACTACGACGGCGTCATGGGCGTGCCCATCTCGTTCCTGGACAAGTACAACCCTGACCAGTTTGAGATAGTCGGCATTACGACAAGCTTCGGCGGGCAGCAGTCAAAGCGATATCCGAAGCAAACCCAGGTAAGCCCGAATGGCGCGCGGAAGGAAGTGGGCAAGCTCAACGATGCCCCCGCCCTCCAAGTCACGGCTCCACCAGAGGGGAAGACCTACTACGAAGTTGAGGGGAAGATCTTCGTCCTGAACTACCACCGCATCCTCATCCGCAGAAGGAATGCCTCGTGAAGACGGAACTTCGGGGCTACACGGTCGAAAAGGTTCTTGAGGGCTTCGTGTACAACGAGTTGGAGGGGAAGGGTCTGTTCGGACTTGCCGGGAGACTCGTCATCCAACCGGAGTTTCAGCGCCATTACATCTACAACGACGGCAAGAAGGACGTCGCAGTCATCGACTCACTGCTCAAGGGCTACCCACTCGGACTCATCTACTTCAATGTGAACGGCGACAAGCTCGAGGTGCTCGACGGCCAGCAGCGCATCACAAGTGTTGGTCGGTTCGTCACCGGCAAATTCGCCATCAAGCTCGACGGCAAGGAGCAGACGTTCTCGTCGCTGCCGAAGGACATCCAGGACAAGCTGCTGGCCAGTGAACTCTTGGTCTACGAGTGCAAGGCACCGAGACCGAGATCAAGGAGTGGTTCCGCACCATCAACATTGTTGGCATTCCGTTGAATGCCCAGGAAATGCTGAACGCGATCTACTCGGGCCCGTATGTCACCAAGGCGAAAACCGAGTTCTCCAACTCCAACAACGCCAACATGCAGAAGTGGTTGGCGTATCGTGAAGGGGGACCCGAAGCGTCAGGAAGTCTTAGCGGCGGCACTCGGTTGGGTAGCGTCACCGCAAGGTAAGAGCATCGACGCCTATCTCGCGCAGCACCGCACCGATACCGAGATCACCGAGCTCAAGAATTACTTCACCTCCGTCATCGACTGGGTCAGCAAGTGTGTTCATCGGTTCGCCGCAGAAGGAGATGAGGGGCCTGGAGTGGGGCCGCCTATACGAGGAGTACCACAACACGGCTTACGATCCGGCCGCGCTTGCGACCGACCTGGATCTGCTCCTCGGTGACCCTGCTGTGACCAGCCACAAGGGCGTCTACGAATATCTACTCAGCGGAAAGTCCAAGCCCGAGTTGCTTGCGGTGCGTCTTTTCGACGACAAGACCAAGCAGGCCGCCTACGCAAAGCAAACACTGGCGGCCAAGAGCAAGGGCGTCTCGAACTGCCCTACTTGTGCGGCGGGGGACAACGCCAACAAGACCCGTGTCTACAAGCCGATTGAGATGGAAGCCGACCACGTCACGGCGTGGTCGAAGGGCGGACACACTGACCTGGCCAACTGCGAGATGCTCTGCGTCCCGCACAATCGTGCCAAGGGCAACCGGTAGCGCCGCGACGCGGCAGGATTTCCCGACTAGCTCGAACCTTGGGTCTGGTACGGCGAGAGGATCGCCATTAGCTAGCCCGTAGTGTCATTAGTTGGACGTTGGGGAGTGATGCAACCGAAAGGCCACGGGCTGCCTGAAGCGCCGCTTCCCGCTCGCAGGGGTCATCAACTCTCCACTGCGCGAGCTTGCAGTAATCACTTGACAGTTCAACGGAGATCCCACGCCTTCCGAGTACCGAAGCGGCCAGAGCTGTCGTCCCTGAACCACCGAAAGGGTCAAGCACGATGCCAGTGGCCGGGCACCAGCCATCGATCAACAGTAGGGGCAGCGCGACCGGGAAAGGTGCGGGGTGCTTGATGGCTGAGAGATGCTGCGGCACCTGCAAGCCCTTGGTGGGCACCGAGAGGACGGTCGTGATTTCCTTTACGGCGCGGGGATTGGAGAAGTACCGACCCTGCTTCGTGAAGTGAAAGACGTACTCGTGCTTCCTCTGTGCCCGGTCCCTGGTGGGGTCAGGCATCCCGTTGGTCTTGTTCCAAATCATGTCTGCTCGAAGAATCCAGGGTTCTCCCGCCTTCCCCTCCATCATCCCGATTGTGTATTTCCAGGGAATGCCAATGAGAGACTTCACCTGGACGTCATCGACCGTTGTGCCCCGTCCGATTCGGTTGGCTTGGTGTGAACCGCCTTGGAGAGTCTCGCCGAGGCCGTTCTGATTCGAGGCGGGCGAGTTGTACTTGTCCATGATATTCAGGAAGAACGAACCGCCAGGCTTCAGTACTCGTCCTATTTCCGCAGACGCTGCCCAGAGCGCCTCGAGGAAACCTTCTACTTCTTTCTCTGAACCAATCTGCCCTGCGTAGGTCGCGCCGTCGTTCTTGTACTTCCGCATAGCGAAGTAGGGCGGTGAGGTGACTACCAGGTCGACCGACTCGTCTTCGAGCGGAAGAGCGAGCGCGTCACAGTTGAGGACTGTGGCGGCTGCCTTGCATGGCGGAGTCACAGGAAGCTGCGCCCGACGGGGAAGGGACTGGATCGAAGTGGTGGTCATACAACCTATGAGTGCTGCAAAATCCGTTCCGTCCGGACTTTCTTCGGAAATCTTGTCGGGGCGAATCTCGGTGGCGGTCATGACTCTCACCATGCGGCGGAAGCCATGGGAATCATCCATCTGGTGCTTACTTCCCAATGTCACGAAGTAATTTCGATCCACCGGCCGTAGAGATGTACTCCACTACCGGGTAGAGCCGTTGTGCCCACCTTGGTCGAAGGTCGACCGGGTCGGGAATGTCGGACTCAGCGTTAGCTCCGTGGAGCCCTTGAATCTGTGGGGTATCCATCGTGTTATCCATGATCCTCACCATGCGGCGGAAGCCCTGGACTCCTACCGTTGGGTCATGAAGAGAGAACGACGCCGGTGGACGGGGACAATTGCTGCTGACATCCCCGAAGGCCCCGCCGGGCAGCCGGCCCATGCCGCCGGGGCTACGTGGTCGGCGATCCACATCGTCGTGCTGCCCGAAGTGGGCCACGTCTCGATGACTGTGCCGCTGCCGTCCCAAATGATGCTCGAGGCTGCTGAGGGCCATGCGAAGCGTGCGGTCCGTCTGCGCAAGCAGCTCCCCAACCAGACCGAGCGGGTGAAGTGGACCCAGCCTGGCCATGAGCTGCGGTTCTCGAACGAGCAACTGCTGTACGACTGCTTGCAAGATTCGATGGCTGCCGTCCTGCTCGGCCACACGGCACTCGACAACTTCACCGAACGAGTCGATCCCTGCCGACTTCGAGTGGACCGATGACAAGGGCCAGGTCGTCGGGCGCCAGCAGATCGAGGGTCACTGGGGCCTGGAAAAGAAGCTCGACCTGATTCTCCCGAGGGTGACCGGCAGGGAGAGCGTTCAGACGGGCGAGCCCGAGACGTGGGCCCGCTGCCAGGACATCAAGGCCCTCCGTGACCTGATCGGCCACACCCACTACGAGTCCACATACACGGGCCACACGATGATCCGGAATCGAGCCTCTATTCGAGGCTGTTGGCCTGTGACCTCGAAGCCCTGGTCCATGTCGCGGATGAAGTGCGGGACTACTACGTCCCTGGTGCGCCCACTGAGCAGCAGTTCGCTGGCCGGATGCCTGACAGGCAGTGTGACCACTACATCTACCGCTGTGCGGCCTTACCAGTCTTACGCAACACCCTTAGCGACAACCCTTACTGCTATCCCAGCATCAGCCTTAGAAACAGCGCTAACAGTGACCGTAATAGCGACTCTATAAGTATAGCCAGTAGATAAGCCAATAAGATAGTATGTCTCCAAGCCATTAGATAGCCAGTAGTGGCGCTGACCTGGCCTTATCTCGCCGGAACGCCTCGGTAAAAGCCCTGGTGAGGGGAGAGTTGATGAAATCGTTTGACGGGGTGTCTGCTCGGGTGCATCAATGGTCATATGACCTATTACAAGCGATTCCAGACAGAGACCATACGTTGACCGCTCGCCGGTCCTCGAGCCGGGGGAGGTGGTCCTGGCAAACTGCCTCAACTCCTTGGAGAACCGAGCGGCAACCGGGAAGCTGCGCCCGATGCTCGTGATCCGGAGGGACGCCGGCCACATCCGTGCCGTTGGCCTGACAAGGGGGTCAAGGTTCAGCAGCGGGTTCGACCGGCTGGCCATTCCGAACCCGACCGCACAGGGCCTCAGCGGACCCGGCTACATCTGGGGCGACAAGGTCACGATGATTTCCGTTCTCGACGTTGAAAAGCACCTCGGGTGGGCTGACGCCGAGTTCTTGGCAGTGATCAGCGAGGCCGTGGATCTGTCTAATGACGACCGGGCCGCCTTGGGCCTGCCGCCTCGGGCCAAGCGAGCGGCGTGATGGCGTTGTTCTATCTGCGCCCGTGCGCCAACTGCGGCATCCTGGTCCAGGGTGGGCGGAACCTGTTCTGCGGCGAACTGTGCAAGCAGGCAGCCAAGGCGGTCCGGTATGCCCGTGCGGTGATTGCCGACGGTCGGATCGAGTTTCCCGACGTTCAGGAAGCGGTCATTGTGAAGATCGCTTTCGTCGCCGGCGGCGGGTACGACGAAGCTGCGCGGAGGATCACCCCGGAACGGAGACAAGAGGTCACGGCGAATTCGGACGGCATGTGCGTGGGGTGCGGAGCGCCCGGCGACGAGATCGACCACATCAACGGCTCCTCGGACTCGCCCGACAATCTCCAACTGCTCTGCCGGTCTTGCCACAAGGCGAAGACGGACATGTCGCTCCGCCCGGCGTCCGACGAGTCGGTCCGGCTGGTCCACCAACCGCTGTGGGAGCGGATTCGAGCCGATGAGCCGAACCAGCCCTCAGATGCCTCTGGTTGGGCATGGCGGCAGTGGGCGTCGACGGTTCCCGACAAGGAACTCGCCCAGACGTGGCTGAGCTGGTGCGAGGTGAGGCTTGAGGGGGACGTTCAGGTCACTCCGGCGGATGCGGCGGCAGGATTCCCCGAGTGGCTCGAACCTTGGCTTTGGTATGGCGAGGGGATCGCCATCAGTTAGCCCGTAGTGTCATTGGCCGGACAATCCGGAGCGGCGGCCATGACAGTTGACATCCAGAAGCACCTCGACGAATTCCGGAGTGGCGGGCGAGCACGAGCCCGACCTCCCGGTTCACCTCGTTCGACTACTGCTACAACTACTTCCAGGGCGCCCGAGACCGAGGGTGTGACCGGCGCCCTCGCCGACGAGGACCGTCTGATGGAATCGTGCCTCCAGCTCGGCTTCTACCTGGCCAGCTGGGGGATGATGCGGGGGTCCGGGAAGCTGATCACGACGAAGCCTCAGTGGTCTCGTCCCAGTCGTCCAGGCAATTGCTGCCGAGCCCCCGTCCACCTGGGACCTCGATGCAGGCAGTTTGGTCGACCATGCTGATGAGGTTCACGACCTCGGCGAGCGGCTCCGGGGCGGATTCGGCTTTCGGGCCAGCGACACGATGGTGACGAAAGTGATGCTCGGAGTGTTCGGCTGCGTGCCTGCGTTCGACAACAACTTCTGTCGAGGGTTCAAGACGGACCAGGGCGCCTCGGCATCCCTCCGGGTCAAGGGTCTGAAGGCAGTCGGGAAGTACTACGCCGAGCACCGGGCCGAGATTGACGCCCAGGAGGTCCTTACTCTCGACTTCTCGACGGAGCGCGAGACCAGCCGCAGGTACCCGACGGCCAAGATCATCGACATCGTGTTCTTCCAAGAGGGAGCGAAGTAGGGGCTTCTCGGCTCGACCAGGTGTAATAGGTGCCCGCTATCCTCGCCCCACTGACCACATCTCAGATCGGCGGGACCGAACATGGCATCGGCATACTTGAGCAAGCAGTCGGCGGAGGAACGTAAGCAGCTCATTGCTGACCTTTACGAGACTCAGGCTGGCAACTGCTTCATCTGCGGGGAGCCAATCGATCTCGTGCTCCACGCTACGGAACTGGACATCGACCACATCGAGCCATCCAGTGCAGGAGGGAAGGACGACCCCCAGAACTTCGGCCTGACTCATGCGAGCTGCAATCGGTCCAAGCAGGCTGCGGACCTACGTGTCGCTCGGGTGCTGGCGAAATTCGAGCAGATCCGAGCCTCATGTGAGATCGAGCAGCGTGGACCAAACCTGGCAGACATCCTCCACGAGTTCGACGGTGCGAAGCACAGCCTTGGGTTCGACACGACCCCTGAAAACGTGCGCTTCTCGTTTGCCGAAATCGGAGAGCCGGGAGTCATCGAAATCCCGCTCTACACGGACCCGCTGAGCAAATGCAGATACTTCTACGCCGAGCTACCGATTTCCTATCTGCATCACGACGACGTGATCAACCCCCGCAACATCGGTGAGCGGATCAGTGGCCTCATCAAGGAGTTCCACCAAGGCCGGCCGCAGCTCCATGCCGCCCTTGCGTGGGTCGACTGCGATTCCGGGAGCGCACCGGTGAAGGTGTTCGACGGGCAACACAAGGTCGCTGCGCAAGTTCTCCTCGGAGTTCGGGCTCTGCCTGTTCGGGTGTTCGTGAACCCGGACGCGGACTTGCTCGTCACGACCAACTTCAATGCCGGGACGAAGCTGAAGCAGGTTGCCTTCGATAAGTCCGTACAACGGAGCTACGGGCGCACACTGTTCAACGACCGACTCCAGCGGTACCGGTCGGAACAGGGCCTTGACGATGACGACGAGTCCATGTCGGAAAAGGACTTGGTCGCCTTCTTCAAGGGTGAATCTCGCGAGGTCAAGAAGTACGCCCTCGACGCCGTGCGAACTGCAATCACGCACCATCCGGACAACACCCTGAACGCCTACGTCGAGTTCGCAGGCAAGGCAACCGGGAAGCCCTTGTCGTACAGCACGATTGAGAAGACGTTCCTCTCGCTGTTCATCTACTCCGACGTTCTCGACACTCCGTTGAACTACCGAGCCGAGGAGGGGCTGAATCCACGGTCACTGGAGATCAGACAGGTCGTCGATCTGATGAATCTCGTGGCCGAAGTCCTACTTGAGGATCAGTTCGACATGGAGATCGGAACCGGGAAGCTGGAGAACAAGGTTCAGAAGGGCGAACTGATTCCTGATGCGCATCTTCGGGCGTTCCGGATGTGCAAGGAAGAGGTACTCAACGCGTGGCTTCGGATCGCGAAGCAGATCATCGGGCTCCACTTCGCTCTCTCGGGCTCGTTCTTTGATGATGCCAGGCTGTTCCAGTACCCGTTCCCGGAGGCTCTGTGGAACAACCTGCGAACGTTCCTTGTGAACCTTCGCGGATTCCCGATGTGGATCAACCACGACTTGTCTGTGACCGTCTTCGGTGGGAAGCAGACGCAGGACTTCTGGCGAGTTATCTTCGAGACGGGAAAGTCGCCTCAAGGCCAGTTGGTGATGGCCCATCCCGTGACCATTCAAGACATGATCAAGGACAGTACGGCGTCGTAGTGCTTCGCCCCATCGGTCAAGTCTGCACTGCCGCCGGTAGATAGGCCGCAAGGCGCTCAGCAATCTGCATCACCTGGTCTCGGCCCAGTGGACCCGGCTCAGCGATCATCTCGGAGAGCTTGCGTGGCCAAGTCACCAGAACCCCGCCCACCTGGAATGGCTTGGCGAACAGGCTCCATTCGGAGTCGACGAAGCACAGGGCCGCCTTGATGGGGACGTCAGCATCCCCAATGGCAGCAAGCACGGCGTCGATCTGCTTTGCGAGGCCACCGACGAGCTTGGTCTGATCCCGACCGTTCACGTAGAGGCGGTTGTCCGTCTTGAGCCACCCGCCGACATCTCGAAGTTCGACCTTGCCCTTGTAGCTCTTGGCGTCCACGATCCAGATACCCGAGGCCGCAACGACCAGATGGTCAATGTTCGCCCGACTTCGAGGAATCCGACGGTCATGGAGCATGACGCCTCTGTCACCTACGGTCTGGAGGAGATGCGCTGCAAGCTTTCTCTCGCCCTCGGACCCCTTGGCCCAGGCCTTCGTCGACTGCGGGTCGTCAGAGAGAAACTTGACCACGCCGGACAGTCGGCCCCACTTCTGGTCAATCTGGTCGGCCCGACGCTGATGCTTGCGCTCGTACATCAGCTGGGCCGAGGCCCCGGCTGTGCTCAACGCCGGAAACGTCGGGAGGCCGTCAGTGAGCGTGGCGGCCTGGCGCCGAGGGGGAGTAGGGGATTGGTCCGACTTGGCCGGGCGGCACGAGGTGCAGGTGGCCGAACGGGCCTCGGAATCCCACCAGCCCTGGGTGCCTGGTTCGACCGGGGAACCACAGCCCGAACAGGTAGCCGGGTAGCGCAGCTTCAGCAATCGGGCCGCCATCCACTCGTAATCGGCATTCCGGCCTGGCTCCTGAACTCCGGATCACTCGGCTCCCGACACAGCCGGGTCGTACGCTTTCGAGTGTGATCAGCAATGACGTTCTCATCCTCGGCGCCGGCTTCTCTCGGGCCATCAGCGAAGCCATGCCTCTTACTGACGAACTGGGTGACGCCGCAATCGAGTTTGCCGGTCTCGAAGGCAACCCAGGACTGCCGGGTCGTCCATTCAGCCCGGCCTTCTCATTCGAAAGCTGGCTTTCCCTGCTCGCGGAGGATCAGCCGCACCTCTCGGAAGCGGAGAATCTGGCGAACGCTGCCCTTTTTGCTCAGCTCCGCGAGGCCATTCACTCAGTACTGACCGACAGAGAGACAAGTGCCTTGGGCCAGGAGGCTCCGCGGTGGCTGTTTGAGCTGATCACGTTGCTCCATCATCGCCATGCCAAGGTGCTGACGCTCAACTACGACGTATTGGTAGAAGCGTCCGTAGCAAGTCTGGGAATTCTTGCGGCACCCGACAAGGGAGTGGTCACCACCAACGACATCCTCCAGAACATGCCGCCGCTCCCCACGACTTTCGGCTTCCGGTTCGGCGGGGATCTGAATCTGACCTTTCGACTGCTGAAACTTCATGGGTCGCTGGATTGGTTTGCCGCATCGAGGGATCCGAGTGGAGCGAGTCTGGGCCGACTTGAGATGCACTCGACCTTCGGCAGTCCCGTGCTTATCAGCGACGAGTACCGCCGGCAGCAGCTTCCAGGTCGGGAACCGTTCATCATTCCTCCGGCAGCGTCGAAGTCGTCCTACTACCAGTATCCGTACACAAGGGAGTTGTGGAGGACCGCCTTCGAAGCACTGACCGAGGCAGTACACGTCTCACTTGTCGGGTACTCGCTTCCGCCCGCTGACTTGGTCATGGGCGGGATGATCAGCAGAGCCTTCGGCGGAACCGGCGTATCCGTAGACGTTGTAAACCTCGAACCCGACGAGTTGGCCAATCGGATTCGCCGGCTCGGGGTGGGGACCATCACCGAATTCGGCGGAGACGACTGCGTCGAAGACTTCACTCATGCCTACCGGGATCGAGTCGCGGCTGAGTTCGTGAGGGAGTTGGCAGCGTTTCAGCCCGAGGAGCTGGATACGCCATTGCTGGTCAACAGGCATCAGCCCGGAATCGGCCAGACTCAGAGCCGGGTGGCGGAGATCGTCCCGGCACAGGACGGAGTGGTCACGCTTGTCGTGGATGGGCCGGATAAGCGGCCGAGCGATGCCACCTCTATTGAGACAGATCAAAACGGCTCAACGATTGCTGACACTTCTCCTCGGCTCGGTGAGCTGATCGCCGCTGTCCAGGGTGCCGACAGATTGGTCGTTCGGCGGGACGGTTCTGATGAGACAGTCATTGACTCGCAGTCTGAGTTCAGGGAAACGGGCGTGAGCCTGAAGTGGATGTCCTTCGACACCGTGTAGTCCAGACCGTCAGGGACTGCCGCCGAGCGGACCCCCAGCCAATGCCTCCTATGAGGGCCAAGAACTCCGGGGGCACCCACCTATGATCAGCGCGTGAAGTGGTTCCGGAGGCTCCCGGCTCGGCAGAAGTTGGGTATCGGTCTGTTCGTTTTCGGTATCGGGCTGACGATTGTGCTGGCATTCGTGGGTGGTTCGAGTCAGCCGCCGTCTCAGGCAACCGATGCAGTCCTTGTATTGGTGATCGCAGTGACCCAAGGCGGTTCAGCTTGGGCTTTCAACGGAGTCGGGAGGGCCGATCCTTCCCACGCCAGAAGATCGGCAGCGCGACTGATTTGGTTGGCCAACCGGGCGGACTCGGCTGGCAGGCAAGCTCAGTCCGCATTCGAGGGCACCGCGGATCCGAACGAACTGAAACTGGTGCTCGGAATTGTCGCCACGGACTTGAGCTGGATCGAGGACGGCCTGGTGCAGTCACTTGACGATTGGCGCATTTTTCACGAGCAGGCCGTAGGCGATGCCGAAGGAGACAAGAAGCAAGATGACTGAAGATGATCGCATTCGAGGGAAGGTTGCGGCGATTCTCACCCTCAGCGAACTCGTGATCAATCGTGGGAGCGCGGATGGTGTTCAGATAGGTATGCAGTTCGCCGTCTTGAACTCACAGGGTATCGACGTGAAGGACCCGGACACTGGCGAAGTCCTTGGCTCCACGGAAATCGTCAAGACGGTGGTGAAAATCGTCCGGTATCGACGGCGAGCACCTGTCAGTCGGCCGGACGTTCCGCACGATTCGCGGGAGGCCGGAGCGTTGGACTCATTCGCGATGGGCGCATTGACAGGCATGACCGGCACACCTGATCGCGTCGAGACGTTAGAGACTTCTCAGGCGACGCTGAAGCAAGAGCTGAGCCAAGAGGATTCCTTCGTCAAGATCGGCGATCCGGTGGTTCAGGCCAAGGAGATGAGTACGAGGAGGCCTAACCTGAGATGGCCTGGGGATTGTGGGCAGGTCGAGGAGCGCAGGTCCCGAGGCACGGGGCATCAGCCTGGGGGCCTCAGGCCCGGGGGACACCCGGCCCGTGGCGAGCGGCCGCTGTTGGCCAATCTCGTCGAGTGGGACTGAGGTGCCGACCACATCGGGGTGTCGTCGAGCTCACCACGACTTCGAAAGGGAGGCGTCCGGGTCTGGCCAAGTACCTGCGGAACGTCGGCGAGCTGTTGGCTAATCACATCGAGGCAACGACGTTTCGCCGTCGCTGGTCACGGCGGGCCCGGACCTCTGGGGGCTACGAGTTGGAGTCCCGACCCCAAACGGGGTCGTGGCCCTGACGTATCTGAACCAGGGCCCGTCGACCGCTACCGCCGCCTGCAGCCAGGGCCACTGTCATGAGCGGTATTTGTTCCCGGTGTAGGGCTCGGAACCCGGGGCGATATTCACCATCCCACGTGCCGTGGCGCTCGAAGGTCAATACGTCCACCCGAAGTTCACGATCCCGGTCCCGGCATGGTCGGAACTTTGCGGGCTCTTCGGAATTCAGCGGGGAGTGACCGTGCCAGCAGGTCCCAGTTGGGCTTGCCGGCGTAGAGCAGTGAGCGGATCCGGTAGTTCCGGAATGACGTGAAGCCGAAGGCGGCGCGCTTCACCCGCTTGATGAGGTTGTTGACCGCCTCGGTCGGTCCATTGCTGACGTCGGCGAGATGCCAGGCGGCGATCTGGTGCCGCCAGCGGATGAGCGTGCGGCCGAGCGAGCGGGCCTCGATCGGGTAGTCGGCGTCCTGGAGGTCGTGGCCGAGCTGGGTCACCCACTCGAGGGCGACCTCGGCATCGGCGTGCGCGTAGGACTCGCGGACCGCCTCCTTCGCCTCCCAACAGGTGGCGACGTCCCCGTTCGGATCGCCGGCGCGGAGCAGCCCGGTCAACTTCTCCGGCCCTTGTCATCGAGCCGCTCCTTCGCCTTGGTCAACAGGCGCCGGCACCGATAGAGCGGATCGGACTTCCGTCCCCGATGGCCGAGCGTCTCGTTCTGGACCCGACGCCGGCACTCGTCGAGCTTGGTGTTGGCGAGCTTGGTGACGTGGAAGGGATCGGCCACCAGGGTGGCTTCGGCACCATGACCTCGAAGACGTGGCGGTAGGGGCCGGACAGGTCAAGGGTGCCGAACTCGATGCGGTCCCGGAAGTCCCGTCCTTGTTCGGCCAGCCAGCCCATGGGCTCGGCACTGCTGCGACCAGGGACGACGTCGAGCAGCTGTCCGGCCCGGACGTCGACCAGCTGGGTCGAGAAGTGCTGGTGGTGGAACGGTCCGATCCGGACCATGAGCACCTCGTCGAGGCCGAGGGCGGTGACCTCACCGATGCGGTCGACGTCGGCCTCGAGCAGGGCCTCGCCGTAGGCGATGACGGTTCGTTGACGGTGTGCCAGTCGCACCCGAACTCGCCGGCCACCTCGTTGACACTTCGGGCGTGCTTGCCGACCTGGCGGGTCGCCCACCGGGCGGACCGGGAGGTGAGGAGCTGTCGGGGACCGGCGATCCGGTCGTCCTCTTCGGTCCAGCTCCCCATGGTGCAGTCATCGTCGGGGCACATCCACCGGCGCTTGCGCCACACCAGCCGGCAGGCCGTCCCTGGAGCGGCAGGTCGACGAGCTCGACCCGGGGACGATCCTTCACCTGGGCGGGAACGCCGCACGACGGGCAACCCACCGATCGAGTCACCGTCTCGACGTGAATCCTGCCCACGCCACCCGGTCCGTCCTCGACGCCAAGGAACGTGATGTCGGGAAGTCCGATCATCCACACCAGGCGCGCGTAGGGTCAGTCTCCACGGGGGTCCTCCATCTTCGGTCTTCGAACAACCAAAGACTGGTGGACCCCCGCTACGCGCCCGCGGATCCGACTACGAGACCCCGCTCAGATCCGAAGTGCCACTTTGCAGGTACTCACCCCTGTCAGCTGAGTCGCAAGATCATTTCCCGCTGCTACCGCTTTGGGGCCGCTCTCATCGCCTGGGATCTGCCCTGGCAGCTAGGGCGTATGGCCGGCCATGCGGGGCGCTCTACCGGTGACTCGTTCTCGCTTACCTTGCTTGGCTGCGGCAAAGAGGTCGACGGGAGGTGGAAGGACTCCACCTACTGCCCCCGGCTGCGTATCGAGGCCCGAGGCGCCGGACAGCCCGGAGCCTTCCTCGTTTGGGGCGTCCCGTTCGACGAGGACTCCTGAACCACGGTCCGGAACCAGCGATTCATCGAATTGGTGGCGCTGACTTCCACGATCTGCGGTGGCGAGTATCCGCCCCAGGACATGCGGCATACCTCCTGGGCACACACTGGCCCGACCCGAGCGGACATTCGATTGCGGAATGCCGAGCAGCGCTGGGTGCCATGGTCGACCTCTTCAACGAAGGCTGTCGCCATCTGCGGGAGCTGGCCCAGGGCTGGCACCCGACAAGGCGTGGTCGACGGGGTCGATCGTGGCCCACATGCCGCGGACTGCCGCCCTGCGGCCGGCTACCGACGCGATGGCTGTGGTGTCGCTCGACATCAAAGGTGCGGTGGCCGGAGCATTCCTGGGTCCTCGATGCGAGGCGGCGCTCGTGGGCACGGCCGTACCGATGGCCCTGGTCGACCTCAAGTCGACCTATGCAGCAGACACGACAAACTGAGGGACATCGTAACCACCTTCGCCGTCCGGGTCCCGATGTATTTCCGTTGCCGAGTTCGCCCGATTGATCGTCTCCCCAACATTCAACATCGCCCGTCGAAAGTATTGCGCACTCGCTTGCGTCATTACCCAAGACTGAGGTGGCGTTTGTGAGATTTAACACAGGCTGAGGGGTGTCGTATCCGCCCTCGAGGTCTGGGTCCCCAGTGTTCCCATTCCCTAGCTGTCCAGTTTCATCGTCACCCCAGCAGGTTGCACCACCACTAGCTAAGGTTGCGCAATTGCCGAATTGCCACTAATCGAGGTTGCATTTGTAACCCCCGTAACTGCTTGTGGGGTGTCGTAGCCTCCCAGATCCGGGCCATACGTCACACCATTGCCGAGTTCTCCAGAGCTGTTGGAGCCCCAGCAGACCACTCCGCCACTTAAGAGCACAGCACAGTAACCGTCGCCAATGGTGGCGACAGATGTGGCATGTGTAATCCCGACGACGGCCTGAGGCGTGTCATATCCGCCCTCACCATTTAGGTAGGAATCGGGCCCCCCATCTGTGCCGTTGCCCAGCTCACCGTTGGTGTTGTACCCCCAGCACTCCGTTGTACCGGTCACGAGCAGGGCGCAGTAGCCCAAATTTCCCCCGGTGACTGCGCTGGCATCGGTAATCCCCGCAACCGCCTGAGGGATGTCGTAGCCAAGTCCTCCATCAGTTCCTCCGGTGGTCCCATTGCCCAGTTCCCCATAGGCGTTGTCGCCCCAGCATTCGATTGCTCCCGTCAAGAGTTCGGCGCAGTAGCTCTCTCCCTCGTCGCTGGAGACCAAGATCGCATTGGTGATTCCAAGTACTGCTTGGGGAGTGTCATAGCAAACAGGGCTCCCGCCGCAATCGTCGGGTCCGGCGACGGTTCCATTACCGAGTTCTGCATCAGAGTTGTAACCCCAACAGTCCACTCCACCGCTCGCGAGTGTGGCACAGAAGCTTCCGGGGTTGCTCGTAACAGAAGTGGCATCCGTGACGCCGTAAACCGCTTGGGGGCTGTCATAACCGAGGGCTCCATCTGGACCGTAGACGGTTCCATTCCCCACCTCACCATCGAAGTTGCTCCCCCAGCAATCAACACTTCCCGAAGAAAGGACAGCACAATAAGTCTCACCTCCCCCGGAGCTTCCACTAAGGTCACCGCCGCCACCACTGGTGATCGACACGGCACCTACGACACCTTGGACCGCTTGTGGAGTGTCGTAGCCATCGCTTAAGCCATCTGGACCACCAAAGGACCCGATTCCAAGTTGACCATCTGCGTTTCCCCCCCAGCAGTCCACTCCGCCGGTTGTCAGAACAGCGCACCAACTGTCCCCTCCGTCTGACGCCATGGATCGCACTCCGCTCAGTGGGGTTCCTGCACCCTCCGCACTAGCTGCCTGCACTGCCACCTCAGCTTGTGGCGCTTTGACGGTCTTCGATCCGATCACCGATAGACCGAACTTGTACTTAACGGCCTTCTTCCCGGTGTTCGCCGGCAAGATGACTTCATCATCCACGAGGCCGTCCGAACACGGAACCGTAGTCGGCAGTCCAGAGACCCCCGGCTTCGATGAGAAGGTGCAACTCGCGGCGTTCGTCACACTGGCCGAGAGGGTCACCTGTCCGCCCGAGGAAGGGAGTGAGGATGGGGACGCTGCAAATGCACCGGCTGTGGTCGCTGGAGACGTGTAGCTATCGACACACGATTCGCTGGCATTGCTCCACAAATACTGGCCGTAACTTCTGCCTATCTTGACGATGGGGTCGGCAGCACAAAGATCGGCGATCTCGTTATTTCCACTCGTGGCACAGTCGGATGTGCACCAGGCGGTTCCGGATGCGCCGTTATTGTCCTGAGGATCGGTAACCGTTTCCGCATACTCGTGCGAGACCGCCCGCATCTCGTATTCGGCCGCTGAATCTTTCGTTGTTCCGAACTCACAGTTGGGAGCGTCAGTCTGATAAGGAATAAAACTCCACTCGAAACTGTCAAGTGATCCGGGTACCTGACCGGTGTCGTCATGGTAGGCGCAGAAAGTCTGGCCCTCGGTTCCTGCTGGCGCATTGAATCCGGGTATCGAAATGCCGGAGGGCGTAAACACGAAGAACTGATCATCGGACGACTGCGGCCATCCTTCGACAGCCAACGCTCTTGAGACCTCGCCGTAGCTCTCGGCTAGGCCACCAATCTCCTCACCTGAAAATGTCGACTCAGGTGCGAAGGCTGGGTCGTCGTCCACCCACACCCCAGCAAGGGTGGTGTCGTTGACAACGTTCCCACTGGAATCCGAGTACTGGGTAAGGATGTTGTTGTAGCTGCTGCCAGCTAGGGACGAGAAGAAGGATTTGGTATCGGTCTCGATGCCAGCCGTATTCGTGTCCCACTGGGGTCCCCAGAAAATCAGGTAAACGTGAGGATCACGTTGAACCGGTCCCCCGTACCACTTGACGGGGGGGCTTACAGGGCGTTCCGAGGCAGGCGGGACTCTTTACCTTTGAGCTAGCGGCAGCCAGTGCCTTCAGGTGTGCACCATCTACTTGTGGCATCAGGTGAGGTGACCCGAGAGCTGAAAGATCACCAGCCTTCAAGACCGGCTTGCCCGTGGTGAGCGTGCTAGGTGAAGAGGGGTACGAGAGCGGACTGGCTCCAGCCGGCACGGCCACGCCCAGTACCCCGAGCAGACCTACGCCCACCATCGCTCCCATCCTGCTCAGATGCCGTCGCCGCATGTGCCGCCCGCCCTTCCGCCGTGCCCAGGAGGGCAGCCGTCAGTGAATTGTGTAGCACCGGGTCAATGGGGGCGGCGAGGGATACCTCAGTGGGGAGGGGAGGTGCCACGGAGGGTGGCGGGAGAAAGGGTGGGGGACGATGCGCCATGAGCCTCGGACCAGGCGTGAAGACATCTGCCGTCGAGGTTCGGAACTAAGCCGGCCTGAACCGCCCCGGGTTTCATAGAGACTCGTGGTTTTGGGAACCGGCCATCTCGGCCGGGGTGTTCTGACGGTAGTAGGCGGCCTCGAACTCTGCCGGAGGGACCATGCCGATCTCGGTGTGCAGCCGGCGGTTGTTGAACCAGTCGACGTAGTTGAGCGTCGCCCACTCGACGTGTTCGACGTTGCGCCAGGGTCCTTTGCGGTGGATCAGCTCGGTCTTGTAGAGGCCGTTGAAGGACTCGGCCAGGGCATTGTCGTAGCAGTCGCCCTTGGATCCAACCGAGCGACGGCGCCGGCCTCGTCCAGTCGCTCGGAGTAGCGAATGCCAAGATATTGGACGCCGCGGTCCGAATGATGAACCAGTTCCGACAGGTCGTCGTTGCGGCGGCTGTAGATCGCCATCTCGAGTGCGTCGATGGCCAGGTCGCTGCGCAGCGAGTTCGACACTTGCCAGCCAACGATGAAGCGGCTGAAGACGTCGATGATGAAGGCCACGTAGACCCAGCCCGAGTGGGTCTTCACGTAGGTCAGGTCCGCGACCCAGAGTCGGTTCGGCGCCCGGCGCGACGAAGTGGCGATCGACGAGGTCGCTCGGTCGCGGTCAGCGAGTCGTCGCCGATCGTCGTGAGCTTGTAGCGCCGGCCCCGTCGGGCACCCCGGAGAGTCCGAGCTCCGCATCAGTCGCTCGACGGTGCAGCGCGCGACGCGGGTGCCCTCGCGGTTGAGCTGCTTCCAGACCTTCTCGGCGCCGTAGACACGTCGAAGTTCTCGTCGTAGACCCGGCTGATCTCGGGCTTCAGCTCCTCGTCACGCAGCTGCCGAGCACACGGGGCCGGGACTTGGCTCGCGTAGTAGGTGGCGGGGGCGAACTGCAGGGCTCTGCAGATCGGCTCGACTCCCCATCGACCCGTCGGGCGTCGATGTAGGCGACTACCTCTTCGTTCGACCGTCGAGCTCGGTCGCGAAGAAAATCGAGGCGTCCTTCAAGATCTCGTTCGCGCGGCGCAGCTCGCGGTTCTCCCTCTCGAGGGCCTTCAGCCGGGCACGCTCGTCGGTGGTGAGACCGGGTCGCTCACCGTTGTCGATCTGGGTCCGTCGGACCCACTTGCGCAGCGTCTCGGGCGTCATGCCGAGCATGCCGGCGATGGCGGTCATGGCCGCCCACTCCGAGGGGTACTCGGGCCGGTGGTCGAAGTACATCCGGACGGCCCGCTCACGCACCTCCGGTGAATAGGGACTCCTTGGCATAGCTCCATCCTCTCAAGGGATGGAGCCTCCAGGATTCCCGGGGCGGTTCAGCCCGTCCAAATATGTCCTCTGGGTGACCCGGGCTGTCCGGGCTATCGGCGGTCGGAGCTGCTCTGTCCTTCCTGCGCTTGCGATGCAGACGGAGGACACACCCCCGATTGCTAGCTGCTCTGATTGCTAGATACATTCCGGTACGTGAGGCCACTCCACAGGGGTGAATCGACGGTTGGGACTGACGTCCCCAAAATGCCTCGCTGGACAGCCCGGCCTCTCCGCTTCCAGCGAGTTCGATCACCAACTCCCTGGTGTCGAATCCGAGGCTACCGATCTCGGCAATTCGGTTGGCTGCAATGAATGGGCCGCTCGACAACCCTGACGTCGACGAGCCCGAGACCCCCAAGCGATTGCCGAGGCCATCGAAGCCCACCTGGCAAGCATCTCAGGTGAGATGGACCAAATCCGCGCCAAGGTGTCGACGCTTGCCGGGCAGTCCGACGACTTGCCGGAACGTATTGCCATTCCTCGCCTGCTGGTGACCGTCAGCGAAGCGGCCGAGACTCTGGGCCTCTCCCGCTCTACCGTTTACTCGCTGTTGGATTCAGGACAGCTCGAGTCGCGCAAGATCGGGGCGTCGCGTCGAATCCCATTGGCCGCTATCGAGGACTATGTCAACCGTAGGACTAAACAATCGTGGACACAGTGATGACGGCAAAGACCGGCTGCGACAAGTTTCGACGGCTCGATCACGGTTCTCGTTAGTTCGGCAAAGAGTCGGTCACTGAACGACTTCCATAGACCTCGCAGGGAGCAGAATATCTAGGTAGGCTGGCACAGTGAGGCCACTCCATTGGAGTGAAACCGTGGGGAATACGGATCACCCGATGTACAAAAGTAAGCAGATTAAATCTGCCTACTGCAGACAGCCACACAGACAGCCACGCCACAGGTTCACGGCGATCCGTAGCTTCCAAACAGAGCACGAAGGTCCAGCTCAGGGACTTGTGCGGACGGCAGCGGACTCCTCAAACCCCAACTGTAAATCTGCCGGTTCTGCCTTCGAAGGTTCGAATCCTTCCCGGCCCACGCAGAGGATGCCCTGGTCGTCGAGCGAGCACGCTCCCGGCCAGGGCATTCGTCATCGGCCGGGGCGGTCGCCATCGGGAGGGACGCGGCGGCTCCGGGCGTCCTACCCGCCCGTCATGACCAACCCGGACCGGTGCACCACATCGGGCAGAACCGCCTCCGGCCCACGAGGGGTCGCGTTCTGACCGCGGGCTCGGGGACACGGGACCGACATCGCACGACCCGAGGTCACTCCGGCCTGTGAGCCGACGTCGGCCACCGGATTTCACCCCCGCTGACGATCGACAACCGTCAAATAACTCCGGGGTGGGAGGTCCGAACAGGGCGGTAAGCCACCCCGGGAGTTGCCGAGACTGGATCCTGTGCGACGGCTGACGGCCAGTCCGTGGCGATGGTTGACCGCACCGAACTGGCTCGGACCCGGCACCGATCTGCCCGGATCTGTGCCTGCCGTCGCATCCGACCCGGGCTACCCGGGTCGGATGTCGCCGCCCGGCCGGGCCACCCTCGGTCGCCCCGTGCGCCATGTGTTGACATCTATTTGAGGTAAACGACGGTTGCAGATTGGGTGCAATTTGGTTGCGGAATTTCCTTGACTCGGCCACCTATATCCATATTCTGGAGCCCGAGGGTCAAATGATTCTCGGGCTCGGGATCCGGGCACATGGGGGATAGAGGCGGTTCTTGGCGGAATCCAGTGGGGAATTGCGTGGCTTTCACGCGCCCGGATCCGGGCATCCGCCCACGTCCACGTGTGCATCGTCCAGCGCTGTCACCCCACATCCACAACGAGGAGAACCCCAACGATGAAACGTCATCCCGGAGGGACGAACGTCCACTTCAGAGCGCATCCACGCTCCGGCCGGAGATCGCTCCGTCGAGCGACGACCCTCGTCGTGCTCCTCTTCATGGGGGCGCTGCCGATGGCGATGTCGTCGAGCGCCGGGGCCACGGCCGCTTCCAGCGAGTGGACGTCGGCGGGCCAGAGCATCTCCGGGAACCGCACCCAACCCGTCACCTCGATCAACACCGGCAACGTCGCCAGTCTGGGTCTCGACTGGACCTTCACCGACCACGGCGACGTGTCGGCGACGCCCACCGTCGCTGACGGTGCGGTCTACTTCCCCGACTTCGGTGGCTATCTCAATGCGGTCGACGCCACGAACGGTCACCTGATCTGGGAGCGCCAGATCTCCTCCTACGACGGCGAAGCGGGCCAGGTGTCCCGGAACAGTCCGCTGGTCGTGGGCAACGAGCTCATCCTCGGTGACAACGCCACGGGTGCCCAGAGCGGCGGGGCCCACCTCTTCGCCGTCAACCGCAAGACCGGCAACCTGCTCTGGAGCGAGGAGGTGGACACGAACCCTGCAGCCGTCATCACGTCCAATCCGGTGGCGGTCGGCAAGGAGGTCGTGGTCGGCATCGCCTCGAACGAGGAAGCCGACGCCGAGTCCGCGACGTATCCGTGCTGCAGCTTCCGCGGGGCCGTGATCGCGGTCAACGCCAAGTCCGGGAAGCTGCTCTGGAAGACCTACACCGTTCCGTCCAACACCGGCACGGAGGGGGACAGCAACACGCCGTGCGCGTCGCCGGACCCGGCGACCGGCTGCGGGTACACGGGCGGTGCCGTCTGGGGCACGCCGACGATCGACACGCAGACGAACCAGGTGTTCGTGGGGACGGGCAACAACTACACGGCGCCGGATGCCGCCGTGGCCTGTGCCAATGCCGCACTGGCCGCCGACCCACCCACGTCGGACGCCGACTGCACCGCTCCGGACGACTACTTCGACAGCGTCCTGGCGCTCAATCTCCAGACCGGCAGCATCGAGTGGGGCCAGAAGGTCGAGGGATGGGACGCCTGGAACGTCGCCTGTGCCATCGGAGAGGCTCCGGGGGAGACCTGGTGCCCGTCGCCGGCCAGCCCGGACTTCGACTTCGGCGGTGGCTCGCCGAACCTCTTCACCATCCAGGGCCCCAACGGCCCCGAGACGGTCATCGGTGAAGGGCAGAAGAGCGGCGTCTACTGGGTGTTCAATGCGGCCAACGGCCAGATCGTCTGGGACACGCTGGTCGGCCCCGGCACCTCACTCGGGGGGATCGAATGGGGAGCCGCCTACGACGGCCAGAGCGTCTATACGGCGGAGGCCGATCCGTTCGGGATCCCGTACACGATCAACGGGAGCCAATCGGTCGTCGGTGGATCGTGGTCGGCACTCGACCCCGAGACCGGGGCGATCAAGTGGCAGACGGCCACTCCCGACAGCGGCGCCGCCCTCGGTGCGGTCAGTGCGGCCGGCGGTGTGCTGTTCGGTGGATCGGCGGACCCGAGTGCCACCGACCCGGACATGTTCGCCCTCAACGCCGCCACGGGTCAGATCCTGTGGAGCTTCGCCGCCGGGTCGAGCGTCAACGCCGCTCCGGCGATCGTCGGGGGGACCGTGTACTGGGGTTCGGGGTACGCCCACCTCGGGCCGGCGCTGCCCTTCACGGGCAACGACAAGTTCTACGCCTTCAGCGTGAACGGTCACGGCTGAGTCGGACGGGTCCCGGCGGTCGGACCGCCGGGACCTCCCGTCGAGATGCACTCGTCCCCCCGATCGCCACGGCGGTCGGGGGGACGAGTCGTCTGCGGACCGGGTGCCACCGGGCCGGACCCTGGATCGGACACCCTCCTGTACCGCCGTTTAGCATGAGGCCATGGCGCCCCATACCTCGGTCCTGACCCTCTACTGCCCGGACTCGTCGGGCATCGTCGCCGACGTGGCGACCTGGATCGGCTCCTTCGGGGGCAACATCGTCGACGCCGGCGAGACCCGTGATGCGGAGAACGGCCTCTTCATCCAGCGTGTCGAGTTCACCCACGACGCCGATCCCGACGCCCTGCGGACCTCCTTCGCCCCACTCGGCCAGCGCCGTCAGATGACCTGGGCCATCACCGCGAGGGAGGAGGTCAGCCGGCTGGCCGTCCTGGTGACCAGGGACGGCCACTGTCTCTACGACCTGCTGGGCCGGTGCGCCACGGGTGACCTGCCCGCCACCATCGACCTGGTGGTGTCCAACCGCGAGGACCTGGCCGAGGCGGCGGCCCGTTTCGGCATCCCGTTCCGCTACATCCCGGTCCGGGGCGACGGTCCGGCGGCCCGTTCGGCCCAGGAGGTCGAGGTGCGCGACGCGTTGCGCGACGTCGACCCCCACCTCGTCGTCCTCGCCCGCTACATGCGGGTCCTGACCCCGGACTTCGTACAGGAGTTCGACGGTCGGACGATCAACATCCATCACTCCTTCCTGCCGGCGTTCGTCGGGGCCAACGCCTACCGACAGGCGTGGGAGCGGGGCGTGAAGCTGATCGGCGCCACATCGCACTACGTGACGGCGGGGCTCGACGAGGGGCCGATCATCGCCCAGGACGTCACCCAGGTGACCCACGCCGACACTCCGGCGTCCATGGCCCGTCGGGGCCGGGACCTGGAGTCGCTGGTGCTCTCCCGGGCCGTCCGCGCCCACCTCGAGCACCGGGTGATCGCCTACCAGGGCCGCACCGTCGTCTTCGAGTAGGAGCCGCCCCCCGGTGTCCCGGCGACGCGGTCAGTGACGGGCCAGCCCGTCCACGTCGGCGCCGGCCCGGAGCCCCTCGAGCACGGCTTCCTCCACGGTGCGGGGCGCCAGGGCGTCGCCCACGCCGACGACGGGGCGTCCCGTCCCCCGGACGGCGCCGAGCAGGACGCCGTCGGGCTCGTGCCCGCACGCCAGGACGAGGCCGGTGGTGCCCTCGAGGACCACGGGCTCACCCGTCAGGACGTGCTGGAGATAGACGGAGTCGTCGAAGATCCCGACGGGCCGCACCCAGGGCAGCACCTCGATCCCCTCGCGGACGAGCGACCGCACCAGGGCGTCGCGCACGTACTGCTGCAGCAACGACCCGGGGGCGGGGGCGTTGACGGCCAGGGTCACCCGCCGGCCCCGGGCGGCCAGCAGCCGGGCCACCCCGGGGCCGGTCCAGTCGCTGCGCCAGTCGGCGACCACCACGTGTCCCCGGGGGGTGACGACCCGCCGATCACCTCCCAGGCATCGAAGACGCACGGCGACCCCATCACCTCCAGGGGCGGGAGGTAGGGCCGGGCCCCGGTGGCCACCACGACCAGGTCGGGGTCGAGCCGATCCACGAGGTCGAGGTCGACGGTGCTCCCCGTCTCGATCCGGCACCCGGCGCGGGTCGCCTCGCGCGTGAGGTTGGTCACCACCCCACCGAATTCCGCGCGATCGGGCAGCTGCTGGGCCAGGAGGACCTGACCGCCGGGGCGCCGGGCGGCCTCGTGGACCTCCACCGTGTGACCGCACCCGGCCGCCACCGCCGCCGCCTTGAGTCCCCCCGGCCCGGCGCCCGCCACCAGCACGCGGCGCGGTCGTCGGGTCCGACGGCGACGGCCGAACTCGATCTCCCGACCCGTCTCGGGGTGTTGGATGCACGAGATCGGGTAGCCGGCGTGGAAGTGGCCGATGCACGCCTGGTTGCAACCGATACAGGCGCGGATGTCGTCGAGCTCCCCGGCACGGGCCCGGGCGGGCATCTCGGGATCGCAGATGAGGGCCCGGGTCATCACCACGGCGTCGGCCATCCCGTCGGCCAGGAGTCGCTCGGCCTCCTGGGGCTGGTTCACGCGACCCCCCACCAGGACGGGCACGCCCACCCCATCGCGCACCCGGCCGGCCAGGGGACCCGTGTAGGCGTTGGCGATCGACATCTCCGGCACGATGTGGTCCGAACCGGCCAGCGACGCCGAGGTGCCCGTGGTCACGTTGAGGTAGTCGACGAGTCCCTGGCCGGCCAGGGCGCGGCAGGCGTCGAGGGCCACGTCGGACGGCAGGCCCGAGGGGTCCTGCTCGTCGATCGAGATCCGCAGGCCCACGACCGTGCCGGGGTCGGTACCGTCCCGCACCCCCGCCAGGATGTCGCGCAGGAAGCGCAGCCGGTTCTCGTCGGAGCCACCGTAGAGGTCGTCGCGGAGGTTGACCGAGGGGTTCAGGAACTGCGACGGGAGGTAGCCGTGGCTGGCCACGATCTCCACCCCGTCGAGCCCCGCCTCCCGGAGGCGTCGCGCCCCGGACACGTACCCGGCCACGATCTCGTCGATCTCGTCGATCTCCAGCGCCCGGGGCATGACGTGGAAGCGCTCGTTCGGGACGCTGGAGGGGGCGACCGCCACCGGCAACGACCCGTCCTGACTCTCCATGACCTCGCGACCGGGATGGAACAGCTGGCCGAACAGGACCGTGCCGTGCGGGGCCACGGCGGTGACGAGGCGGTGGTAGCCCTCGATGCACGAGTCGTCGGTGGCCATGAGGACGTGGCTGGTGTAACGGGCCGTCTCGTGGATGCCGGCCACCTGCACGATGATCAGACCGACCCCGCCTTCGGCCCGCGCCCGGTGGTAGGCCACGAGTCGGTCGGTGACCCGTCCGTCGTGGACCATCACGGTGTCGTGGCCCGAGGACACGATCCGGTTCGGGAGGGTCGTCGCTCCCACCGCGAGGGGGAGAAGAGGTGGGGGAACAGGGTGTCCGGGCTCATGGCGTGCGGCGCCGGGCGACGGGTCCCACTTCCCGGGGGCCCGGGCACGTGCACCCGGCGCTCGGCGGCTCCCGGCCACGGTAGCGGCGATTGACTCGTTAGTCAGCATTCCCGGCGCCAGGGACCTATCGTGCGGGGGATGGAGACCGAATCGATCCGCAGCCCCTTCTACGAGCCGGCCGCCGCCATGGGGGCCACGTTCATGGAGGAGGCGGGGTGGTTCTGGACCGAGGGGTTCGGTGACCTGGCCGCCGAGTACGCCGGGGTACGTGACGATCTCGGCGTGTGGGACGTCTCCCCCCTCAACAAATGGGAGTTCCGTGGCCCCGACGCGCTGGCCGCCGCCCAGCGGATCCACACCAACAACATCCTGGGCCTGTCGGTGGGGCAGGTCCGCTACGGCGGACTCCTCGATCCCGACGGGCTGATGGTCGACGACGGGACGGTCTACCGGGTCTCCGACGACCTGGTCTGGGTCATGACCAACGGGTCCGACCGCGCCGGATACTTCGCCGACGCCACCGCCGGCCTGCGGGTCCAGATCACACCGGTGACGCGGGAGATGCCCCACATCGGACTGCAGGGTCCGCGGGCCCGCCGGGCACTGTCGCCGCTGTGCGGTGTCGACATCGCCGATCTGGGCTACTTCCGGTTCGTGCCGGAGCCGACGACCGTCGGGGGGGTCCCGTGCGTGGTGTCGCGCACCGGGTTCGGTGGCGAGCTGGGCTTCGAGCTCTTCTGCCGCCCCGAGCACGCGGCCGACCTGTGGGACGTGGTCGTCACGCAGATGCGGGCCGTCCCGTTCGGGGTCGAGCTGATCGAGGTGCTTCGGGTCGAGGCCGGCCTCATCGTCCTCGACTACGACTACGAGGCCCACCAGGTGACGCCCTTCGACCTGTCGCTCGACCGGATGGTGGCGCTCGGCACCGTCGACTTCCAGGGAGCGGACGCCCTGGTGGCGGTGGCCGACGACCCGCCGCGTCGGATGAAGACCCTGGAGGTCCAGGGGGACGAACTGCCGGACTACGGCGCCGTGGTGCGGCGGGGCGACGAGGTGGTCGGCACCCTCACCAGCCCGACGGAGAGCCCCCGCTTCGGTCGGATCGGACTGGCCATCCTCGACCGCGACCACGCCGCCGACGGGACCGAGCTGACCGTCGAGCTGGCCGAGGGCACCACTCCGGCCACGGTGGCCCCGCTGTCCATCTACGACCCGGAGAAGAAGCGCCCCCGCATGTGACCGGGCCCGGGACGTTCGGCCCTGGGTGGGGTCGACGCAGGGCCGTACCATGCAGCCGTCGACCCTGCGGCCGCAGGGTCGCCGGGGAGGTGCGATGAAGCGGACGGTACGTAGCGTGCAGGCTCGGCGGTCGCCGGCGTCCACGCCGTGGATGCGGCCGCGGCCGTCGGGCGGGAGGTAGGTCCGTTGCGGGCCTGGGCGGTGGGTCGACCCGGACCGGTCGACGGTGGCCCCCTCGAGGCGGTGGAACGGCCGGTGCCCGAACCCGGTCCGGGCCAGGTGCGCGTGGAGGTGGCGACCTGTGGGGTGTGCCGGACCGACCTCCACCTGGCGGAGGGGGATCTGACCCCGCGGCGACCCGGTGTGGTGCCGGGTCACGAGGTGGTGGGTAGGGTCGACCGCCTCGGCCCCGGGTGCACGCTCCTGGCCCCGGGTGACCGGATCGGTGTCCCGTGGTTGGCCCGGACCTGTGGCA